>NZ_AP019309.1:0-2400000 GCF_003925875.1 Intestinibaculum porci
AAGCAGTGATTCTGACGGTGCATAAAAGAGGTTACGCACAGTTATGCCCATCTGATAATGTGCACAATTTAAGTTATGCACTTTTCTTTGTTCCATGAAATTTGTGGATAACTCAAAATTTACCGACATATCAAGCATTTTTATTATGTGCGTAACTATGTGCATAAGTTGTGAATAACTTTTTTTCACTTCTTTTTATGCACAAAATGCCCTATAATTGAGGACGAAAGAGGTGAAATTATATGTCGCTCGCTGAGAACTGGTCACAATGTCTGGCAGATTTCCGCGATCAGTTTGATGATAAAGTCATTTTTGACTCCTTCATCGCCGATCTCACTGCCCAGGACATTATTAATGATGAACTGCTGGCCACGACTCCCTATGCTTTTAATGTAGGCATGATTGAAGATTATGTGCCTTTATTAGAAAAAACATATAATTCACTGTTCGACGCAAACCTCACGATCAAAGTTATGAGTGAGGCTGATTATAAAAAAGGATATGCTGGAAAAAAGCAGAAAAAAGAGGAAGAAAAGCCTTCTTTAGATGACCATCTGAACCCTGATTTCACATTTGATAATTTTGTAGTCGGGAACTCTAACAGAATCGCGCAAAATGCCTCTCTGGCCGTGGCGATGAAGCCCGGGGCTGCTTACAGCCCGCTCTTTATCTATAGTAATTCCGGACTTGGTAAAACACACCTTTTAAATGCCATCGGAAACTTTGTAAAAAAGCGTGATAAAGAGGGTGTAAAACGTATTCTTTATACATCGACGGAGAACTTTGTGAATGATTATGTTTCTTCTATCGCCCATAATATGATTGATGAATTCAATGAAAGATATCGTTCCATCGATGTCCTGCTTATTGATGATATTCAGTTTATTGCGTCTAAAACGCAGAGTTCTGAGATGTTTTTCAACATTTTTAACTCCCTGCAGAACGAAAATAAACAGATCGTCATCACTAGTGATAAGCCGCCAAAGGACTTAAAAGGGATCGAAAACCGGTTAATTTCTCGTTTTACCAATGGATTAACAGTATCGATCGATACCCCAGAATTTGAAACATCGAAAGCTATTTTGAAGAAAAAATTAGAAATTGAAAAAGTCGATTATCCCATCAAGGAAGATGTACTCGATTTTATGGCTTCCCATTTTAATCGTGATATTCGTGAACTTGAAGGGTCTTTGAAGCGTCTGCTTTTCTACAAACTTGTTTTTGGGCAAAATATTGAAGTCATTGACTTAGAGTTTGCTTTGCAGGCTTTTGAAGATGATTATAAAGAAGAAAAAGTCCGAAAAGTTGACCTTTCTGTCGATAAAATTAAGAAAACGGTCGCTGATTACTACAATCTGACTGTCGCGCAGATCAACTCGAAATCTCGTACATCTAATGTCATCGTGGCTCGTCATATTGCCATGTATTTAGTTCGTAACCTGCTCAATGATATGTCTTATATCCAGATCGGTAAGGAATTTGGCGGTCGTGATCACTCGACGGTCATGAAAGCCTGCGATAAGGTGGAAAAGAATATCAAAAAGGATAAAAACTATAAGCAGGCGGTGGAGGACTTACGCAAGAAACTGAGTAAGTCACACTCATAGTTATTCACAATTGTGCACAAGTTATACACCGTGAATAATTCAAAAAGTTATCCACAATACGTGCTATTTTGAGTTACGCACAATTGTGCACAACGTTATTATTATTAATGATATAAAAAGAAATAAAATAAAAGAAGGAGAACAAACATGAAATTTAAAATCAAAAGATCGATTCTCTTAAATGCCTTAGCGAATGTCTCTCGTGCTGTTTCTCAGAAAACACCACTGCCCGCCTTAACCGGGATCAAATTTGAATTAACTGATGAAGCTTTGATCTTAACTGGTAGTGATAGTGATATTACCATTCAGACAACGATTACGGATCAGTTAGAAATTATTGAACCAGGGGCAATTGTCTTATCCGCCAAATACATTGTCGAAATTATTAAACGTTTAGATTCCGATGACGTGTCAATCTTTATCTTAGATGGCACCCTAACACGTATTCAGGGCGGCAGTTCTAAATTTGATTTAAATGGGACAGATGCTTTTGATTACCCACGTATTGATTTAAGTCAGAACGGTGTGCATTTAACGATTGGCTCACAGTTATTAAAAGGGTTAATTGAAAAAACGGTTTTCGCTACTAGCGATAAAGAAAACAGACCAACTTTAACAGGGGTTAACTTTAAAGCAAAAGAGACGACATTAACGGCCGTCGCTACTGATAGTTACCGTTTAGCGCAATGTACAACATCATTAGAAGAAAATCAGTCTTTCAATATTGTGGTTCCCAAAAAATCATTATCCGAAATCTCTCGTATGATTGAAAAAGATGAAAATATGGATGTCTTTGTCTCTGACCATAAGATTTTATTTGTCGTTGGCAACTTCCTGATTCTCTCTCGTCTTATCGATGGTGCTTATCCTGACGTTTCTAAGTTATTAATGAATAACTTTAACAGCAGTTTAAGTATTAATGCGAATGATTTATTAAAAGCCATTGATCGTGCCGCTTTATTATCTGATGATGCAAAATACATCATTACGTTATCGATGAGTCCTGATCGCGTCCGGATTTCTTCTAATTCTCAGGAAATTGGTTCCGTTGATGAAGAATTACCAGAAGCATTCTATAAAGGAGCACCTTTAGATATTTCCTTTAGTGCGAAATATTTAAATGAAGCGATCCGTTCCATTAATACCGAAACTGTAAAGATTCAGTTCACGGAAAATATGCGTCCGTTCATGATTACTGATGTCGATCATGATGATAATATTCAGGTTATTTTACCCGTTCGTACGTATTAAGAAATAAGGGAGAAAGTATCTTTATTAATACTTTCTCTTTTTTATTATTTGTATATTATTTCATAATGTTTACTTGAGATATCGTTTTCTTCTATTGATAGTGCTAAATCGTCAAATTTTTTGATTTAAGAAGATTTTGTTTAAAATCATGTTTTTCTATTCCTTTGTTTATTTGTCTTGATATGCCCTCTATCCTACAAATTTCTATTATTTTATGGTATAATAAGACTATATGATAAAAGGAGAAATAAATATGCAGGAACTGAAAATTCATACTGAATATATTACTTTAGGCCAGGCCCTGAAGCTTGCAAATTTAACATCTTCCGGCGTCGAATCAAAAATTGTCATCGCCGAAGGAGAGGTTAAAGTAAATGGTGAAGTAGAAACCCGTCGCGGCAAGAAACTGCGTAATGGGGACAGCTTTAGTTACGATCAGGAAACGTTTGTCGTTCATGCTGATCCAAACGCTTAAACTCACTCATTTTCGCAATTACGAGCACCAGACTTTTTCCTTTGATCCTTTTATCAATATTCTCATTGGTGATAACGCTCAAGGAAAAACGAATGTCCTGGAAGCATTAGCGCTGCTCGCTAATGGCCGCAGCTTTAAAACCGCCAGCAATCAGGAAATGATCATGTTTAAACAAGATTTTAGTGTGGTTGAAGGCGCAGTGATCTCTAGTGAAAAGCCAGTAACGATGAAAGTTGTGGTCAGTAATGCAGGCAAGCGTGCTTTTATTAATAAAAAAGATATTGCTAAACTTTCTGATTATATTGGTTATCTCAATGTGATTCTGTTCCAGCCAGAGGACTTATCCCTGATTCAGGGATCGCCCAAGCTGCGCAGAAAGCTGATTGATAGCGAGATTACAAAGATCTCCCCGATCTATATGTATAACATCTCCAAATATCACAAACTGTTACGAGAACGTAATATGTATTTGAAGACACTGCAGAAAAAACATGCATCAGCTGATGCTTATTTAGCAGTTTTAAGTGAACAGATGGCAGCGTTACAGGTCGATCTGATTCATCGGCGTCAGGCTTTTGTGAAGCTGCTTAATGATATTAGTCATACCCTTTATGGCTATATTGGCCAGGAAGAATCATTATCGATTCAATACATGACTCGGTATAAAGAAGTTTCTAAAGAAGCCATTCTCGCTAAATATGAACATAATTATGAACGTGATATCCGTTATGCGACCACGACGGATGGTATTCAGAAAGATGATTTGAAGATTGATCTGAATGGTCAGGATGCGACGCTTTATGCCTCGCAGGGCCAGCAGCGATCGATCGTCTTAGCGATTAAGATCGCTTTAGTCGAAATCGTTCGTCAGGAAGTGGGCGAATACCCCGTGCTCTTACTTGATGATGTCTTAAGTGAACTTGATGACATCAGAAAAACCAAACTCTTAAATTTAATTGAAAATAAAGTCCAGACCTTCATTACGACGACTTCCGTTGAAGGCATTCATCATGATGTTGTGTCACGGGCTAAGAAAATGTATATCAATCATGGAAAACTTGTTAAGGAGGAATATGATGGATAAAAAAAGATTAGAAGAAATTGATGCTTATGATGACTCCGACATTCAAGTCCTCAAAGGACTTGAAGCGGTACGTGTACGTCCGGGGATGTACATTGGTTCGACCTCTAGTACCGGTCTGCATCATCTTGTCTGGGAAATTGTCGACAACTCAATCGATGAAGCTTTAGCGGGCTTCTGCAGCCAGATTCAAGTGGTGATGATGGAAAATGACGTCATTAAAGTGATCGATAATGGTCGTGGGATGCCAACCGGTGTCAATGCGGATACTGGTTTAAGTACCATTGAAACGATCTTTACGGTCTTACATGCCGGCGGTAAATTTGACAACAAAGCTTATGCCACTTCTGGTGGTCTGCATGGGGTCGGGGCATCAGTTGTTAATGCCTTAAGTGAATGGCTGGAAGTTTACGTACATCGTGATGGGAAAATCTATTACCAGCGTTTTGAAAATGGCGGTTCTCCAGTTGATGAATTAAGCATTGTCGGCGATTGTGATGATACCGGAACAACGGTTATGTTTAAAGCCGATCCAACGATCTTCACGGAAACGACAACCTATGATTTTGAAACCCTCAATACCCGTATCCGTGAATTAGCCTTCTTAAATAAAGGTTTAAAAATGATTTTAGAGGATCAGCGCGATCCTGAGCATCCCGTTAAGAAAGAATATCATTATGAAGGCGGGATCAAAGAATACGTCGCTTATCTGAACCGTTCTAAAACGCCTTTACATGACGAAATTATCGACTGTGAAGGCAGCGGTAAATTCAAACAGGATGGCGATGTCAAAATTGAAATTGCCATGCAATATAATGATGGCTATCAGCCCAATATTTATTCCTTCTGTAATAACATTAACACGCATGAAGGCGGAACCCATGAAGAAGGTTTCCGTTTAGCCTTAACCCGTGTGATTAATAACTATGCCCGTAAAAACGGTTATCTCAAAGAAAAGGATGATAATCTCTCTGGTGAAGACTGTCGTGAAGGATTAACGGCTATTATTTCTGTCAAACATCCGGATCCGCAGTATGAAGGCCAGACCAAAATGAAATTAGGTTCAGCGGAAGTCCGCCGAATCACGAATTCAGTTTTCTCGCAGGCATTAGATAAATTCTTATTAGAACATCCTGATGTCGCTAAGATCATCATGGATAAAGTTACTTTAGCTTCTAAAGCCCGCATGGCTGCCAAACGTGCCCGTGAAATGACAAGAAGAAAAACGGCTTTAGATGTCTCTAACTTACCAGGTAAATTAGCTGACTGCTCGTCGAAAGATCCAAGCGAATGCGAGATCTTCATCGTCGAAGGGGACTCTGCCGGCGGGAGTGCGAAAACCGGTCGAGATCGTCGTACTCAGGCTATCTTGCCACTGCGTGGGAAGATCCTGAACGTTGAAAAAGCACGCTTAGAACGTATCTTAGGCAACGCTGAAATTCGTTCGATGATTACCGCTTTTGGAACTGGTATTGGTGATGAATTTGATATCTCAAAATTGCGTTATCATAAGATTGTCATCATGACCGATGCCGATGTCGATGGGGGTCATATCAGAATTCTGATGTTAACATTCCTCTATCGCTTCTTAAGACCATTAATTGAAGGCGGCTATGTCTATGCCGCGCAGCCACCGCTTTACCTGCTTAAACACGGTAAAGAAGAACATTATCTTTACAGTGATTATGAATTAGATAAACTCCGTGAAGAGTTAGGTGCAGGCGCTAAATACACGATTCAGCGTTACAAAGGTTTAGGTGAAATGAACGCCGAACAGTTATGGGATACAACAATGGATCCGGAAAAACGTGTGTTATTACAAATTAACTTAGACGATGCCATGACCGCTGATATGTTATTTGATCAGCTGATGGGCGAAAACGTTGAACCAAGAAGAGAATTTATTCGAGAAAATGCGAAGTATGTCGAACTCGCAGATCTTGATATCTAGTAGGAGGACGTCATGGAAGAACGTGGAATTAAGAAAATTAATCTGACGGGTGAAATGAAGAAATCCTTCATTGAATATGCGATGTCCGTTATTATGGCGCGTGCCCTGCCGGATGCCCGCGATGGGATGAAACCGGTCCAGCGCCGTATCATTCATGGGATGAATGAATTAGGCTGTTATAGTGACAAGCCTTATAAGAAATCAGCCAGAATTGTTGGGGAAGTCATGGGAAAATATCACCCTCATGGTGACTCCTCAATTTATGAAGCCTTAGTTCGTATGGCTCAGGATTTCTCTTATCGTTATATGTTAGTTGATGGCCATGGGAACTTTGGTTCGATCGATGGTGACGGCGCCGCCGCCATGCGATATACCGAATCAAGAATGTCAAAAATCTGTATGGAAATGGTTCGTGATATCAATAAAGATACCGTTGACTTTATGCCTAACTACGATGGTGAAGAAAAAGAACCAATCGTTTTACCAAGCCGTATTCCTAACCTGTTAATCAATGGATCAACGGGGATTGCGGTCGGTATGGCAACGAATATTCCACCCCATAACTTAGGGGAAGTTGTTGATGCGATTTTAGCTTTATCAAAGAATCCTGATTTAACCGTTACCGAAATCATGGACAACTATTTACCAGGTCCAGATTTTCCAACCGGCGCTTATATCTTAGGGCGTTCAGCGATTAAGAAAGCTTATGAAACAGGCAATGGCTTAATTACTTTAAGAGCTAAGTCTGAAATTGAAGATATTGGCAACAACAAAAAAGCGATTATCGTGACCGAATTACCTTATATGGTCAATAAAGCGCGTTTAATCGAAAAGATTGCCGAACATGTAAAAAATAAAAACATTGAAGGTATTACCGAATTACGTGATGAATCTGACCGTGATGGGATCCGTGTGGTTATTGAATTACGTCGTGATGTCCAGCCGGAAGTGATCTTAAATCAGCTCTATAAACTGACTTCATTACAAAATACTTTTGGTGTGAATAACATTGCCTTAATTAATAATGAACCAAAAACATTATCATTAAAGGACTTAATTCAGGTTTATTTAGATCATCAGAAAGAAGTCATTCGTCGCCGTGTCACGTTTGATTTGAAAAAAGCTGAAGATCGTGCCCATATCTTGGATGGTTTAAAAAGAGCCATTGATCAGATCGATGCGATCATTGAACTGATCCGTTCCTCACGTACCACGGAAATCATTCAGCAGCGTTTAATGGATGAATTCGATATGTCAGAAAGACAGGCGAAAGCGATTCGTGAAATGCAGCTGCAGCGTTTGGCTGGTTTGGAACGTGAAAAGATTGAAAATGAATTAAATCAGTTATTAGAAACGATCGCTGATTTAAAAGATATTTTAGCTTCGCCGTCAAGAATCGTCGATATTGTCGATTCTGAATTGTTGGAAATTAAAGAGAAATATGGTGATAAACGTCGTACTGAAATCATCCAGGGTACCTTCGATATCGAAGATGAAGACCTGATTCCAGTTGAAGATGTTATCATTTCCTTAACCTCTAATGGTTATGTCAAACGTATGCCAGTTGATACTTATAAAGCCCAGAACCGTGGCGGTAAAGGGATCAAAGGTATGGCGACGAATAGTGATGATGTCGTTGACAGTCTCTTAAATATGTCAACGCATGATGATTTATTAATCTTCTCTAATACCGGTCGTGTTTATCGTTTAAAAGGCTACAACATTCCAGAGTTTGGCCGTACCGCTAAAGGACTGCCAATTGTCAATCTGTTAAACTTAGATAAAGCGGAAACCATCAAAGCCATGATTGCCATTCATCCAGGTGATGTAGAAGATGAAGATTACCTCTTCTTTGCGACGAAAAATGGTTTGGTTAAACGAACACCGGTCGATGAATTCAGAAATATTCGTCAGTCTGGTAAGATTGCCATCAGCTTAAAAAATGATGATGAACTCGTTTCTGTAAAACATACCAATGGTCATGAAGAAGTCATCTTAGCGGCTTCTAATGGAAAAGCGATCCGCTTTAAGGAAGAAGATGTTCGTTCTATGGGCCGAACTGCCGCCGGCGTGCGCGGGATGAACGTTGATGGCGCTCGGGTCATTGGCATGACGACAAGCAGTGAAGGAGAAAACATCTGTGTTGTCACTCAGAAAGGTTATGGCAAGATGACTCATGTCGATGAATATCGTCTCTCTCATCGTGGCGGTAAAGGTGTAAAAACCGTCAATATTACGGCTAAAAATGGAGAACTGATTGCGATTCGTGCCGTTAATGGTGATGAAGATCTGATGATTATGACCAATGAAGGCATCATTATCCGTTTACCAATGGAACAGGTGAAATCCGCTGGTCGTGCCACTCAGGGCGTCAGATTGATTCGCTTAAGTGATGAGGCTTTAGTTTCTTCGATTTCCGTCGTTGATAAATCTGAGGAAGAGTCAGATACAGCGACAGAGGAGACAAAAGACACAACAGAAGAATAATCGTTTAAAAAGCTAGCTTCGGCTAGCTTTTTTCATGCCGAAAAGGAAAGTCATCAGTCAAAAGTATAATAATAGTAGATAAAATATTATATATAATATATAAGTATATTAAAAATATCTAATAGTATATAAATAATAATTAATATAAAATTGATTATCATCTCACATTAAATACAATAAAATAGAGAATATGTCCAATGAAACAATAAAATATCAATCATTAATAAATATATAAAATTATAAAAATATATTTAAGATAAATATTATATAAATAAGTCTAAAATTAAAATATCTAAAAATAGAATAAATGGAAAGGGCTGGTGATGACAAAAGATTAGAAAAAGAGAAAAAAGGCAGGAATAAACGAGAGTGAAGAAATAAGGGAAAGAGGTATAAATATAAGGAAACAGAGAAAACATAGCGTAGAAGCGCTGATATGAAGAAATAGAAGGATATCAGAAGAGCGGCTAAGAAAACGATTGTCAGCACTTAGAGGACACATGAAAGAATTGCAAGAAGAAGGGGATTGTTGTATAATTTTTGCGTGTATAAAAGGAGATAAAATCATGATTGATATTGCAAGATTACGAGAAGATCCTGATTCTGTCAGAGAGAATATTAAAAAGAAATTCCAGGATCACAAGCTTCCATTAGTAGATGAAGCATTAGAATTAGATCAGAAACAGCGTGCCGCTATTACTAAAGCGAGTGAATTAAGAGCGGAAAAGAACAAGATCTCAAAAAGCATTGGCGCTTTAATGAGAGAAGGTAAAAAAGACGAAGCGGAAGCTGCCAAAGCTAAAGTTAAAGACATTAACAATCAGTTACCTGAATTAGAAAAAGAAGAAAAGGAATACAGCGAAAAGTTAAGAGAAGTCATGATGCAGATTCCTAACTTTATCGATTCCTCTGTCCCAATTGGGAAAGATGATAGCGAAAACGTTGAAGTCGAAAGATTTGGTGAACCAAAGGTGCCAGATTATGAAATTCCTTATCATGCCGATATTATTGAAAGATGCGGCGGCATGGATAAAGTTTCTGCTGGTCGTACTTCAGGGGAAGGCTTCTATTACTTATTAGGTGATATTGCGCGTTTACATGAAGCCATGATCGCTTATGCCAGAGATTTTATGATTGATCAGGGATTCACTTATGCGATTCCACCATTCATGATCAGAAGTTCAGTCGTTGATGGCGTTATGTCTTTCGAAGAAATGGATGCCATGATGTATAAAATCGAAGGAGAAGACTTATTCTTAATCGGTACATCAGAACATTCAATGATCGGTCGTTTCCAGGGCCAGATCATTCCATCAAAAGACTTACCAATCAGAATGACATCATATTCTCCATGTTTCCGTAAAGAAGGCGGCAGCCATGGTTTGGAAGAACGTGGTTTATATCGTGTACACCAGTTTGAAAAAGAAGAAATGATCGTTTTATGCGAACCAGAAAAATCAATGGAAGAATATGAAAAGATGTGGCGTTACACAGTTCAGGTCTTCAGAAATTTTGATGTGCCAGTAAGACAGCTGGAATGCTGCTCAGGGGACTTAGCAGACTTAAAAGTGAAATCATGCGATGTAGAAGCATGGTCACCACGTCAGCAGAAATATTTCGAAGTAGGTTCATGTTCAACCTTAGGTGATGCGCAGGCTAGAAGACTTGGCATCCGTGCTAAGAATGATCAGGGTACTTATTATCTTCATACATTAAACAACACCGTTGTTGCTTCACCACGAGGCCTCATCGCGCTCATTGAAAATAACTACAATGAAGATGGTTCGATCAATGTACCAAAAGTCTTACAGCCTTACATGGGCGGTAAAGAAAAAATCTTACCTAAAGATTAATTATCTCGACTCAGGTTTTCCTGGGTCTTTTTTGATGTCTTTTTGATTATTTAAAAAGGCTCATTTTGCGCGATTGAAATGGATAATGATCCATCTTTTATTTTTTCGATGCGTCTGAGCGAATGAATGGAAATGTGAAAATTATCAAAAAACAACGATAAAAGCAGTAAAAATGATTAAATATAGCAAAACAATTTAAAAGGCTTCAAAGCCTGATTTTCAGCTTTTTGAGAGAAATCCTGTTTCGCTTCACGAAAGGATCACTTTTGTCAGACCAATAAGTGCTATGATCAGTAAAGAAGGAGGAAGATGTATGCGTTCATTTCCAAAAGGATTTTTATGGGGCGGAGCATCCGCTGACTTTCAATACGAAGGAGGATTTGATGAAGGGGGAAGAGGATTACTCTCTCACGATTATGAAACAGATGGCTCACTAGAGCATCCGCGTCATCACACGATGCAAAAAAGTGATGGCACTTTGATTAAGCCAAGAAGTTCGTTCTTCTACGCTGATCCTATTCCCGATGATGCGTGGCCGGTATTTTTAGAAGATGCGTATTATCCAAGTCATCAGGCTGTTGACTTCTATCATCACTATAAAGAAGATATCGCACTCATGGCCGGGATGGGATTTAACGTTTATCGTTTCTCGATTTGCTGGAGTCGTATTTATCCAAATGGTGATGAAGAATTACCAAATGAAGAAGGTCTGCAGTTCTATGATGATGTCATCAGTGAATTAGAGAAATATCATATTCAGCCACTCATTACTATTTGTCATGATGAAATGCCAATGGCTTTAGCCCTCAAATATGATGGCTGGTCATCACGTCATCTGATTGATTGTTATGTCAAATACTGTCGCACTTTATTTAAACGTTATGGAGATCGCTGTAAATACTGGTTGACCTTTAATGAAATCAATGCCGTGCGCGGCTTTGGCCCATGCGGCACAAGAGCAAGTGATGGGGCGGCCCGATATCAGGCTGCACATCATATGTTTGTGGCAAGTGCGAAAGCAGTGAAGCTTGGTCATGAAATGATGCCTGGATCAATGTTTGGGACCATGTATGCAATGAGCGAACTCTATCCAGCTACCTGTAAACCAGAAGATATGATGCATGGCTTATTAGCAAGGCGGGAAAACTGGTATTTCATTGATATTATGGGACGCGGCTATTATCCAAGTTATGCGAAACAGATTTGGCAGCATCATGGCTTTGATGCCTTAGATATAACCGATGAAGATCGTCAGATTCTCAAGGAAGGACAATTAGATTATATTGCCTTTTCCTATTATCGTTCCAATACCACAAAAGCTGGTGATCCTTGGTTTAACGTTGGCGGCAGTGATAATCCTTATTTAGAAAACACACCATGGGGCTGGCCAATCGATCCATTAGGTTTACGCTATGTCATGAACACGATCTATGATCGTATTCAAAAACCGATCTTCATTGTCGAAAATGGCATGGGAGCGATCGATCAGGCGGATGAAAATGGCTATGTCGAAGATGACTATCGCATTGATTATTTACGTGCTCATTTTAAATGTATGAAAGAGGCCATTCTGGAAGATGGCGTTGAGTGCCTCGGCTATACCATGTGGGCACCAGTTGATCTGGTTTCCTTATCAACAGGGGAAATGAAAAAACGTTATGGCTTCATTTATGTCGATATGGATGATAAAGGGCAGGGAACTTTAAAGAGAACCCTAAGAAGTCTTATAACTGGATGAAACAAGTTATCGCCACGAATGGGGAAGAGCTTTAAAATTTCCTATTGAAATCACAAAAGAATATGTTATAATTTTCCTTGCCATTACAATAGACATATCCGAACCATGTCAGGACCGGAAGGTAGCAGCATTAAGGATCCCTGTTTATGTGTGATGGCACTTTTTTTATATTTAAGAGGAGTGATGGTGATGGATGATGCTTATTATATGACATTAGCGATGGAAGAAGCGAAAAAGGCCGCATTAGAAGATGAAGTCCCAATTGGCTGTGTGATCGTCAAAGATGATCAGATCATCGCACAAACCCATAACTTAAAAGAACATTTGAAGAAGACGACAGCACACGCAGAGATTCTTGCGATCGAGCAGGCGAACGCTGCCTTAGGTTCCTGGCATTTAGATGACTGCACACTTTATGTCACGTTAGAGCCTTGTATGATGTGTACGGGAGCGATTGTGCAGTCGCGCATCAAAAGAGTTGTCATTGGCGCGCCTGATTCCCGCTGGCCGGGGATGACGCACTTATTAGAAGCTTTTACATATAACCACACCATTCAAATTGATTTTTCGACCTTAGGCACCAAGTGTGCTATGCTGTTATCAGCATATTTTAAGAAGAAGCGAAAGCATTAGTTTCTTCTTTTCTTATGTGAGGGAGGGTACTATGAAGAAATATGATATGACGCAAGGTCCATTATTTTCAAAGATTTTTCTGTTTGCCTTACCGATCGCGATCACGGGCATTCTCCAGCAGCTCTTTAATTCGGTCGATGTTGCAGTGATTGGTCAGTTTGTTGGTAAAGAAGCGATGGCGGGCGTCGGCACCGATGCCCCGATTGTCGGTATTATCATTTCTTTGCTTTCGGGTCTATCACTGGGGACAACCGTTACTGTCGCCCAAGCGATAGGGAGGCGATCACGTAAGGATATCAATCGCGCTGTGCATACATCGATCTTATTAGCATTGCTTGCCGGTTTGATCATGACCGTGATCTTTGAGGCGATTGTCCCTAGTCTGCTGACGATGATGAATGTGCCAGGCAGCGTCTATGCTTATGCGTTAAAGTATTTAAGAATCTACAGCGGCGGTCTGGTGATCTTCGCTCTCTATGATTTTACTGCCGCAATCTTACGTGCTGCCGGTCATACTAAGGAGCCGATGTATGCTTTGATCATTTCTGGTATCATTAATGTCATCCTGAATTTACTTTTTGTCATTGTCTTCCATTTAGATGCCGTAGGGGTGGCCTTGGCGACAGTGATCGCCAATGGCGTCAGCGTGATGCTCCTGATGAGAAAACTGATCACGATCGATGAAGACATTCGCGTTCACCGCTCGGATTTAAAAATTCATCCAACGCAGTTATCAGCGATTTTGCATGTCGGCGCACCCGCTGGCATGCAGGGGATGCTCTTTGATATTTCCAACATGATCGTACAGTGGGGGATTAACTCTCTTGGGACAATCGCAATGGCTGGCTCATCCGCTGCGTTCAATATTGAGATCTTTATCTTTTATGTGGTGATCGCTTTTGCTCAGGCATGTACGACCTTTGTGGGACAAAATTATGGTGCTGCTCATTTGGATCGCTGTCAAAAGACACTAGCAATTTCTCTTTTCCAGGGCATGAGCATTACCGGCATCTTTTGTATCGGCTTGCTTGTGTTTAGTCAGCCGCTGCTGCATCTTTTTACACAGGATGATGCTGTTGTGAAAATTGGTCAGATCCAGCTTTTCTATATGGCTGTGATGTATGTTTTCTCAGCTTTACAGGAAATTGCCTCCGGTTATTTACGTGGCTATGGTGTCTCGATTATTCCAACCCTGATTTCAGTGATGGGCATCTGCGGTCTGCGTGTTGTCTGGATCATGACCATCTTTAAAAGCATGCCAACATTCCAAAACCTGATGATGCTTTATCCAATCTCACAAGGGGTGACAGGCATTATTATTTTGCTTGCCGGTTTCCTCTTTACCAGACACTTATTACATAAACAGGCGTATGATTAATTCATACGTTTTTTTCTTTTGCACAAATAGATGAAATGAGCAAATTAATGTTTTAAAAGAGAATGTTTCACGTGAAACATTCGCAATCAGGAATAAGTGTGCAATAAGAAATGCAATCATGTATAATGGAATACGGTGGTGACATAAATGGCATATAAATCATTATATCGTGCCTACCGACCACAGACATTTGAAGATGTCTCAGGTCAGCAGGCTATTATTAAAACATTAAGACATGCGGTGGAAGAAAACAGAATCGCCCATGCCTATCTTTTCTGCGGTCCTCGTGGGACCGGGAAAACAACTATCGCAAAACTGTTTGCGAAAGCTGTCAATTGCACTGGAGATCCGAAACCATGCGGACAATGCGAAAACTGTAAAGCTATTGAAAATGGGATGCATCAGGATGTTATTGAAATCGATGCGGCTTCTAATAATGGGGTAGAGCAGGTTCGTGATCTGATTGAAAAGGTGAAGTATGCACCGGTCATGGGTAAGTATAAAGTCTATATTATCGATGAAGTGCATATGATGTCGACCGGAGCATTTAATGCCTTACTGAAGACGCTGGAAGAACCGCCAGAACACGTCATCTTTATTCTGGCCACAACGGAACCACATAAGATTCTGCCAACAATCATTTCCCGCTGTCAGCGTTTTGACTTCAGTCGTTTAACGGATGAAGAGATGATTGATCGCATGAAGACGGTAATGCAGGAAGAAGGAAAGACATACGAAGAAGGGGCGTTAGCCTTGATCGCTAAACTGGCTAATGGCGGGATGCGTGATGCCTTATCAATTCTTGAACAGTGCTTAGCTTATAATGATAATCACTTAAGCGAAGAAGATGTCAACTCGATTTATGGGATCGTCTCACTGCAGGATAAGATCTCACTCATTAAAGTGATTCTTGCAAAAGACATGAACAAAGCCTTGGAACTGATCGAATCTATGGATGCAGCCGGCATTGATGTGAAGCGTCTGACATATGATCTGATTGATATCTTAAAAGATGTCGTCATCTATAAGAATACCCAGAACTTATCTATTTTGTCCGTTCTATCTTCTGGCTACGTGGATACGATTGTTCCTTATATTACCAGCGACGATGCGCTGCGCTTTATTGATATCTTAGTGGAAGCAACGGAAAAGTTTGCCCGTTCCGTAAACCCCGGCATCTATTTTGAACTCGCTATTTTGAAACTGTGTAATCAGGATCACAATGCGCCACAGGAAGTTGTTGAAACCAAAACAATCCCAGCGGTAAAACCAGTTCAAAAAGCTGCAATGGCGCAGCCACCAAAGGTGACGCCGGTGCAGCCTCAGCCAAGCAAACCAGTGACACCAGAGACACCAATTACGGAAGCACCTGATGGGGAACTGATGAATGAAGAACCTGTTCAGGAAGAAGCACCAATGACCAAAGTGCAGCCGGATGCCAAACCGCAGTTTACACATAAGGCTAAAGTGCCGGTGGAAAATCATGATGATGATATTCAAGTCGATCCGGCTGATATCATGAATATCTTAGTGCAGGCTGATCGTCATATTCTTAATAATGCGAAAGAGAAGTGGCCGATCATTAAACGTTACATGGCTAATATGAATATGGCCAAAGCGGCCAGCCTGTTAAGTCATGGTCATCCCGTTGCCGGTTGTCCGGGAGGGCTTGTTATTGGTTTCAAATTTATGCCTGATGTCAATGCAGTCAATTATTATAAAAACTATAAACAGCTCGCTTCACTGCTAAAGGAAGTCTTTGGCGAAGAGTATTGCTTTGTGGCGATTCAGGATGATGAATGGCTGAAGATGCGTCAGCACTTCATTGAACTGAAGCGGGCTAATAAACTGCCACAGCCGGGAGCACTCCATTTAAAACATATTGAAGAACATCATGAAGAACCAAAACTGCGTGATGCCCAGAAATATGCTTTAGATATGTTTGGCCCGGATCTTGTGGAATTTGTGGAGGATGATAAATAATGACCTATCCAAAATCATTTGAAGAACTGATGGAATGCTTTAAGATGTTGCCGGGAATCGGCAATAAGGGTGCCGAGCGAATGGCCTATCATATGTTAGATATGGACGCTTTATCGGTGCAGCGTTTCGCCAATGCGATGATTGATTTCAAAAAGAATATTCATCACTGCAAGATCTGTGGTCATATTTGCGAAGGGGATACCTGTGAAATCTGTCAGGATCCGGAACGTGATCATTCAATGATCTGTGTGGTCGAATCGCCGAAGGATGTCTTTGCGATGGAAAAGCTGAAAGAGTATCATGGTCTCTATCATGTCTTGGGCGGAACTATTTCGATCATGGATGGCATCACCGCTGATGATTTGAATATTGATTCGCTCTTTAAACGCATCAATGAACAAACGAAAGAAGTCATCATAGCGACCAACCCAACGAGAGAAGGGGAGACAACGGCTCTTTACTTAGCCAAGCTTTTAGATCAGATGGGCGTCAATGTGTCGCGTATTGCTAACGGTCTGCCAGTAGGCAGCTCCTTAGACTATGCCGATGACCTAACTCTCTTAAGATCATTTGAAGGCCGTCAAAAAATCTGAACTTGATTAAAAATACAATCAAATCAAAATGTTTCACGTGAAACATTTGTAAAAAGAGAAAGTACAAAAAAGCTTTCTCTTTTTTGCAGCTAAGACGCAAAAAGAAAATTGCTTTATATTGAACCGTATTTTCTATATAATACGTATGTGGAGGTATCATTCATGGCAGGTTTATTTATTACCTTAGAAGGCGGCGACGGCAGCGGTAAAACAACAGCTGCAATCCGCCTCACGAAACAATTAGAAAAAGAAGGGTACACAGTGACATACACCCGTGAACCGGGCGGTGTGAAAATTGCGGAAGAGATTCGCAGCGTTATTGTCGATGTCAATAATAAGGAGATGGATGCGAAAACGGAAGCTTTGCTTTATGCGGCGGCCCGTCGGCAGCATCTCGTTGAAAAAGTGCTGCCAACGTTAAAGCAGGGAGGCATCGTTCTCTGTGACCGCTTTATTGATAGCTCACTTGTTTATCAGGGGATCGGTAGAGGTTTAGGCATTGATGAAGTGTATCAGATGAATCTCTTTGCGACGGAAAACGTGCTGCCTAATCTGACAATCTTTTTTGATGTGAAACCAGAGGTGGCAATCAAACGTGTGATGAGTAACGAACGTGAAGTCAATCGCTTAGATTTAGAGTCCCTCGCTTTTCATCAAAGTGTTTATGAAGGCTATCTGCAAATTTGCACGTTGTTTCCGCAGCGTATTCGTAAGATTGATGCATCACTCTCGCCTGATGAAGTGTATGATCAGGTGTATGCATTAGTGAAGGAACGCTTATGAAAAACAGAGAAATCTTAGAAAAGACGCAGAGCGTCTTTTATCGCATTATCAGTCGGTCCTTTGCGGCGCATAAGCCATCGCATGCTTATTTGTTAGTGGGGGATCAGACGGAGCGGGCAACGCTCTTTTTAGCCCAGAGTATGATCTGCCAGCAGGATGACTTAGCGTGTGAAGAATGTGAAGACTGTCGCCGCATTGCGGATGGCAATTTCCCTGATCTGATTACTTATGATGGTTTAGAGAAATCAATTAAAAAAGAGGATATTGAATATATCCAAAATGAGTTTAATAAATCATCGTTAGAAGGTAAGGGGAAGATCTACATTTTAAAAAATGTCGAGAAGTCATCGGACTCAGCGATGAACAGCTTACTGAAATTCTTAGAGGAACCGCTTGATGGTGTTTATGCAATTTTGACAACCAAGAACATCACTAAAGTACTGCCAACGATTCAGTCGCGCTGTCAGGTGATTCATCTTTTGCCGGAATCAAAAGAAAGCATTCGCATGAATCTGGCAAGTGAAGGAATCACGGATGAGGATGCCCGCATTCTCTCACAGCTGTTTGGCTCGGAAAAGGAATGTCTTGCTAATCAGGATAGTGAAGTCTATCGTGATGTCAAAGTCTATGCCCTGAACTTCATTGAAGACTTATATACGAATCCATCAAACCTGCTTATTAATTTAGAAATCTCTCTGATGAAGAAATACAAAGGAGAGAAGGAAACGATCAGAATGTTCTTAAATATGGTCGTTTTGGGATTAAGAGACTTGTTTCACGTGAAACATTCGATGTCGATCACTTTTGTGAATCATATTGATTTTTTGAAACGTTTTCAGGATGATCCCCATTTATTAGAAAAAATTGAGTTATTATTAGATACAATTTATACCATCGATACCAATGCCAATCTGGCATTACTATTGGAAAGTATGGTCTATAAACTGATGAAAGGAGTTTAATATGGAAAGATTAGCAGCCGTAAGATTTAATAATGTTGGCAAGTATTATTATTTCTCGACCACCCTTGATCTGCATAAAGGCGACCTTGTTGTTGTCGAAACGATCAGAGGACTGGAAATGGGCGAGCTGGTTTTTGATCTTAAAGAGATGGAAGAGTTCGAGCTAGAAACTGAACTCAAACCAATTAAAAGATTAGCCAATCGTGCCGATCGAGAAGTCTATGGCATCAATCAGATCAAAGCGGAAAAATCTTTTAAGATCTGTAAAGAGATCATTGCCGAATCAGGATTGGATATGCGCCTGATCAATTGTGAATATACCTTAGATGCTTCTAAAGTCATTTTCATGTATACCGCAGATGAACGTGTCGACTTTAGAGAGTTATTAAAGAAATTAGCGAGTGTCTTTAAATGTCGTATTGAATTGCGACAGGTGGGACCGCGAGATAAAGCAAAGATTATCGGTGGGTTAGGCGTATGTGGTCTGCCGCTTTGCTGCTCAAGTTTCTTAGGAGAGTTTGATGGGGTTTCCATCAACATGGCCAAGAATCAGCTGCTTGCGATCAATATTGATAAGATCTCAGGAGCGTGCGGACGACTGCTCTGCTGTTTGAAGTATGAAGATGCCGCTTATAGTGAACTGAAAAAGAAGTTCCCTAAGATTGGTACAAGAACGACCCTTAACGGTCATAATGTCAAAGTCATTGGTCTCAATGTCATCAGTGATCTGGTGAAGATTGATGAGGATGGTAATATCTCTTTCATTACTTTAGAGGAATACAATCATCCAGAATTACTGTTAGACGGTGAAACGAAGAAGGAAGTGCGCACGGAAGACAAGCCAAAAGAAGAAAGACCACCGCGTCGCAAACGCCCGGAAAAGGCTAAAGCAGAAGGCGAAAAGAATGAACGACCAAAACGTCGTCCAGCGAATAAGAAGGCCCACGCCAGCAACCGCAATAACCATGCGCGTAATACCAGCAATACGAATACCAATAACCATAAGCCAAGAAATAACCGACGCAAAGGAAATCGCCATGAAGAACGAAGTCACTAATTATTTATTAGCTTATGAACACATGACGATTATCCAGCGAACGGATATGTTTACCTTTTCGCTCGATACGGTCTTACTTGCCCATTTTGCCCAGATTACGAAAGGGGTGGACTGCATTGTTGACTTTGGTACCAACAATGCGGCTATTCCGCTGATTCTCTCAACGCGGACAAAAAAGAAAATTATCGGTGTTGAGATTCAGGAAGAAGCGGTCGAATTGGCTAAAAGAAATATTGCGATTAATCATTTAGAAGATCAGGTGGAAATCGTTCATGATGATATTAAGCATTTTGCTTATGTTCATAAACCAGTCAAACTGATTGTCTGCAACCCGCCATTTTTTAAATTAGGGGAACGTTCAAATGTCAATGAGTCAAAGTATCTGACAATTGCTCGCCATGAGACAATGATTACCCTCGAAGAGATTATTAAATGTGCGTCGCATATGTTAGAAAACAGTGGTCGTCTAGCGATGGTATATCGTCCGGACCGTTTGATTGAAACGATGAACTTAATGCAAAAGTATGATATTGAACCGAAACGTTTACGTCTCGTCTATCCAAAGATGGGACGTAACTGCGATACGTTCCTGATTGAAGGTGTCAAGAAAGGAAGAACTGGACTCACCATTGAAGCACCGCTTTATACGCATAAAGAGGATAATCATTACACGGATGAAATCCAGAAATATTTTGGAGAGAAAAATGTATAGACAAAAGAGTTTTGAAAATGATCGGGCAACGTTATATTTAGTGCCTACACCGATCGGTAACTTATCAGAAATGACATCGCGAGCTTTAGAGGTATTACATCAGGTACACTATATCGCAGCGGAAGATACCCGCAATACTGTCAAGCTCTGTAACCACTTTGAAATCAGTGCGAAGCTGATTTCTCATCACGAACATAACCTCAATGTGGCAATCCCAAAAATTCTCTCTTTATTAGAAGAAGGGGAAGATGTAGCCATTGTCAGTGATGCTGGTTATCCGGCGATCAGTGATCCGGGCTATGAGATTGTCAAAGAAGCCATTGCCAAGCATTACAATGTCGTACCTATCTCTGGCTGCAATGCGGCTTTGGATGCCTTAGTAGTATCAGGTATTGCCCCGCAGCCATTCCTGTTTTATGGCTTTTTAGCGCATGACAATAAAACCAAGAAAAAGGAATTAGAGAAGCTGAAACACCAGATGGTAACGATCATCTTCTATGAGGCACCTCATCGCATTACTAAGACTTTAAATCTGATGTTAGAGATCTTAGGGGATCGTCAAATGTCGTTATGCCGTGAATTAACGAAGCGTCATGAAGAAATCATTCGTGGCCGAATCAGTGAGATCTTAGAGATCGCTGGCGATTTAAAAGGCGAGATGGTTTTAGTTGTCGAAGGCGCTAAAGAAGAAACGGTTGAGGAAGTCTTTGAGACAACGATCAAAGAGCATGTTCAGCAGTTTGTCGATGAAGGTATGTCCGCCAAAGATGCCATTAAAGAAGTTGCTAAGATCAGAAAGATTAACAAGAATAAAGTGTATGAAGAGTATCATAAAGGGTGATACTCTTTTTTATGCAAAAAGTGGAATCCTCAGATTCCACTAATAGAGACGACGATAGTTGTATACATAGCTGAGCCAGCGTCCTGATAAACTAGAGACTTTAACGCATTGATTTGGATCCTGACCAACAGTGCCGCTGCCTTTCCCAGAGGCATGGACAAACTTGCCATTACCGAGATAAATACCGACATGACTAACGCCAGATCCATAAGTAAAGGTGATAATATCACCAGCGGATAAGGACGCAGCGGAGACGGGTAGACCAGCTTTAGAATAGCCGGCGGCCGTCATGCGGGGAACGCTGATGCCAGCTTTGTTATGAACCCAGTAGACAAAGCCGGAACAGTCAAAATAATCAGGTCCGGTTTTGGTCCACCAGTAACGGGCACCGAGCTTCGTTAAAGCAGTGGAGGCAATCTTCTTGCCGGTTTCACTGCCTTCGCCCACTCCGCCAGTGTAATTCACTGTTGAAGTCGTATCACTGCTGATCATTGCTTCTAAGGAAGCGTTGATGGAAGCCTGGGCAGCGGTGAGTTTGTCTTTGTTGTCTTTAGCTTTGGAAAGAGCAAGCTCCTGTTTGGCTTTGAGCTTAACAGCACGCGCCTGGAGTTTTTTCGCTTCTGCTTTTTTTAATGTTAAAGCAGCCTGCGTGCTTGTTAGCGAAGCGCGCTGTGTTTTGAGTTCTTTCTGATGTCCCTGAATTTCTTCTTCAAGATCTTCCTCATAGCTCGTGAGCTGGGTGAGGGAGGCGACTCTTGAAAAGATGTCAGGCAATGTCTTTGCGGTAAAGACATAAGTGATATAGGAATCAGAATTATAGACTGACTGCATCGCATAGAGACGTTTGCCAATTAAAGTGTTCTTATGATTGATTTGGGTCTGCAACTTGGTAATCGAAGATTCAATATAATGAATTTCATTTTCCAGTTTGACAATCTTATCTTCTAAGGTGTTGATTTTTTTCGCAATCGATTTTAAATTTGACTTAGTTTTCTTGAGATCACTTTCCTGACTGCTAATTGACTTGGCCAAGGTCGCATTTTTCTTTTTTAAGTAGTCATTAAATGACTGACATGTTTTTTTGTGTGATAATGTTAAAGATGATGAGCAAAGTTTAATGTAATGATCTTCTTTTTTCGCAAAGTCTTCGCCATGGCTATCAACTAAGGAGCTGCTAAGCAAGGTGAAGACAAGAATGAGCATCATCCATTTTTTCATGATATCATTCCTTTCGACTATAAAATCTTATCGAAAGCAATTCTTGGCGCACCGCTTTGTAAGGTGATGTCCCCACAGTATTGGAAACCGTTTTTCTGAAGGAAACGCTGCATGGAAAGATTATCCTTATGAGTATCGATACGGATGCTAGAAAGTCCCTGCTGTAATGTTTGATGGCAGGCATAATCCATCATAGCTTTGGCGTAGCCATGACCTTTGATCGTATTGTCCACGACAATGCGATGAACGACTGCATAAGGGGAAGAAGTGTGCCATGAACCATTGCGGATGTCCTGATAGCTTGATTCTTCCTGAATTGCATAATAGAAAGTACCAATAATCTGATCTTGATCGATTAAGACATAACTATGACCTAAGCTGATATCATTGCGGATGACATCTTCGTTAGGATAGCCGTCCTGCCACTGATCAATACCATTTTCTTTGAAATAAGCTTTGGCCTGATCGATCAGGCGAACAATACCCTTGATATCTTTCATTTCTGCTTTTCTGATATTCATAAGAGTTCTCCTTTCATGTACTATGATTTTATAGTAATTATATTATAATAGCTAAAGAGAGCTAAGAAAAGGAGTGTTGTAAAATGATTTATAAAGCCGTCAATATTACTGTATATATTGTCTCAGTGATGCTATCAATGTATGGATTATCATGTTTTCATTTTGATCGATTTATTCGTAAAGGTCATATGCGGGAGTTTTATGTTTTTTATTTAGTAGCCTCAGTGGGCTTAGCTTATTTGTTTGCATCATTCATTTTAAACTTCGGAACATGGTCATTTTATTAAAAAAATCTTAAATTTTCCTATTTAGGCTGGGAAGCATAAATATCGCTTGAATAATATAAATAAAAAGCTTACAATATTAAATGCTTAGAGGAGGAAAATAATATGAGTTTATCAAAAGAAATTGGCATCGATCTGGGCACTGCCAATATCCTGATCTATTTAAAGGGGACAGGGATCGTTGTCAACGAACCTAGTGTTGTCACCATTAATACCGAAACGAATAAACCAGTTGCTGTTGGTGAAGAAGCCCGTGAAATGTTAGGGAAAACCCCTGGTCGTCTAAAGGCGATTCGACCCTTGAAAGATGGTGTGATCGCTGACTTTCAGATCACTGAAATATTGATAACTCACTTTATTAATAAATTAAATTTAAAAGGTCTATTCTCACGACCAGTCATCCTGATTTGCTGCCCAAGCAATATTACGTCCATTGAAAAAAGTGCCATTCAGGATGTGGCATTACGCTGTGGGGCAAAGCGTGTTTACATTGAAGAAGAACCTAAAGTGGCAGCCATTGGCGCCGGCTTAGATATTTCTAAACCTTCCGGCAATATGGTTGTCGATATTGGTGGGGGAACCACTGATGTAGCGGTCTTATCATTAGGAGATATCGTGACCTCGCAGTCATTAAAAATAGCGGGTAACCGGATGGACAGTGAAATCGTCAAATACGTGAAAGATAAATATAAACTCCTCATTGGGGATTCAACAGCTGAACATGTAAAGATGCAGATTGGCTGTGCATTTGATGGTGATCCTGATAACAAGGTTGACTGTCGCGGTCGTGATATCGTGACCGGTTTGCCTAAGACAATTCAGATTTCTGAAGCGGAAGTGGAAGAAGCTTTACATGAAGTTTGTGCCGCGATTCTTGCTAGCGCTAAACAGGTGTTAGAGCAGACACCACCAGAATTATCAGCGGATATCGTTAATAAAGGGGTCTTCTTAACTGGCGGCGGTGCTCTTCTCCATAACTTAGATAAGTTCATGGAACAAGGTTTAAAAGTCCCTGTCTTTGTTGCTGATCATCCACTTAACTGCGTCGCTGAAGGCTGCGGTGTCATGTTAGAAAATACCGAATACTTACAGTAAGATCATTCTTACTGTTTTTTTTCGCAATGAGGAAGACGAAGCTTTTAAAGGATTATTTGTGTTAAGGTAGAGGGAGGAGGAAGATTATGAGTATTCTATTTTTTGATATTGATGGCACCATCTTTGATGGCGATCCCCAGGGTATTAGACCCAATGTCATCAAAGCTATTCATGAAATCCAACAAAAGGGACATATTTGTATGATCTGCAGCGGCCGTCCTTATAGCTTTATTGCAGATAATGTCAAAGCCATTGGCTTTGATGGTTATGTTTTGGCTAATGGGGCTCAGGTTCTTTATCATGATCATAATATTGTCACGCATACTTTTGATCAAAAGAAAGTCAAAGCGTTTGCAGCAGACTTTGATGCGCATGATTATGAATATATTATTGCCACATCCAAGCAGGCATATTTGAAAAAATCATATGTCTGGATGGAAGAATTCTACAAGACTTGTAATATTGAAACGGAAAAGTTTATTCGTGATTTTCAGGAAGAAGATTATCTCAATGATGTGGTGAAAATGGAATTACGATTTAAAAGCCAGAAAGCGATCCCGCATATCACTAAACTTACTGAAGGCTATGATTTTCTCTATGAAGATGGCGGCATGGGCTTAGGGGAAATCAGCTGCCAAGGCGTTGATAAGGGAAAAGGTATTTTAGAAACGTTAAAGGCGTTAAATATTCCTTTAAGTGAGTCTTACTGTTTTGGTGATGGGGCCAATGATCTGGAAATGTTTAAAACGGTTGCTCATCCGATTGCGATGGGCAATGCCATTCCAGCGATCAAAGACTTAGCAGAACAGATTTGTGATACGGTCGCCAATGATGGGGTTGCCAGTAAATTAAGAGAGTTATTTTAAAAGGTCAGGACGCTTAATCCTGACCTTTCGATTCTTCTTGAATATAGTCTAAACATTCATTTAACCAGTTCACATAGAAATCTTCTCGCTCTATAGAGCCTTTGAGAAGGAGATAATAACCTCGCTCTTCATGAGAGGGATGACCTGATTTATATTTTTGACGAAGAATAACCTGCAAGAACTTCTGCTTTGCTTCATGCTGGATCTTCTGACTCTGCAAAAGCTCACAGATTCTTTCATCATC
This sequence comes from Intestinibaculum porci, assembly GCF_003925875.1. Taxonomy (GTDB): domain Bacteria; phylum Bacillota_I; class Bacilli_A; order Erysipelotrichales; family Coprobacillaceae; genus Intestinibaculum; species Intestinibaculum porci. The sequence continues at coordinate 25,614 of NZ_AP019309.1, forward strand.
CATGCGATGACTAAAGTACATTCGTAGTGAGAAGATATCTTTGGCAGTATTATCCAAGGCTTGATCCTTGACGAGCCATTGATCTAGTTCTGCACTGCCTTTATGAGTAATGTTATAGCCATCTGGATTTTTGGTGATCAGTCCTTCTTTGGTTAAACGATTGATTTCAGGAATGACCTGAATATGCTTTGTAGACCAGAAACAGCCAATATCCTGTGAGATGGTTTGACCAATTTCTTCTTCATTCATAGGTTTAAGACTTAGAATGCCTAAAACGGCAAATTTTAGTGTACGCATTTCTATCACCTTCTAAGCCTTATTCTAACACACTTTTTACTGTTCTTTTAAGATTTTGAAATGATAACCTGGATGAATATAGTCTAATAAGCCAAGTTCTTCTTCTTTGATATGACCAACACAGTTGCGTTCGCCATCATTGGGAATATCACGTAAAGCTATTTCCAATTCCCCGCGGTAGTGGGCTAGGTTATCATTGACAATAAGGACATCGCCTTTCGAGAAATGATCTTTCTCATAAGGCACATAAGGAATGGACTGATCCTTATAGAGCAGGCGAACCATCGAACTTCTTAAGAAGTAGCTAGAAGCATCAAAGCGGGTCCAGTGAGGGGTATAATCATAGACAATTGCTTTTTCAATATCAGTGATCGTCTTCTCTTCATCCATCTTTAACGTGACTTGATCGCGTGCAATGGAAGCTAAAGCTTTTAATTCTTCTTCACTCGCAAAGGCATTGCCAATAATGACATCGTCCACTAAACCGGTCGCAAAATAATAGCGCCCCTGTAAATCAATCGGCAAATTACGCATATCTTCACAGGTTGGCAGACCGCAGAAGACATTCCAAGGGCCATGGGTATCTTTCTCCTGACTAGAGACAAAGGCAGCCGTATGTAAGTTTAATGACTTCCAGAAGGTATTCATCTGATTAAAGAACTGCCAGTCTAAACCGGAATAACGTTCCGGAAAGAAGTTATGACAGACAGTCATCTGATTGACATTGGCACCGCCTTTAATAAGGACATCGACACCAGGATTCATGGAGGCATTGAATTCAATCATAATATGCTCTGGGTTATGAGTGATAGTGACATCACCATCAAAACCAAAAGATTCATCCAGGCGAATGATATCGACGCCCATTTCTTTAAATGGCGAGAGATCATCATAATTAGCTCCTAAATGTTTAAAGACGCGCTGGTTGGTATCAACCGCAACTTTGAAGCCGAGTTCATGAGCTTTGTCCATGAATGCTTTAAAGTCTTTCATAATCTTTTCTTTGGATTCATCAACGGATAACAGGCAGGTAAAGATACGGGTATAGCCGTAGTGAGCAGCTAATGCCATATAGTGGTAAGTTTCTTCTAAATTTTCTTTCTCTGGGTAGACAGAAATTCCTAATTCATGCATAAATAGACTCCTTTCGTTTTCGAAAATTATAACATGAGTCTTTATTCTGGTTAGGTTATTTTCATATTATGTGTTATTTTCGCATTAATTACGTTATAATGACTCCATAAAGGAGAGAATGCCATGAATTTCACTTTCATTCTTTCTTTTGGTGTTGCTTTTTTAATCTCATTGATTCTTGTCCCCATCGTCGGGAAAGCGACCAAACAGCTAGGCATTATCGCTCATACAAATAAAAGAACGATTCACCATGGAATTATTCCAAGAACTGGTGGTTATGCTATTTATGTATCTTTTATTTTAACGGCAGCGTTTTTCCTGAAGACCGATAATCAGATTAACTCCATGCTTATTGGAGGACTGATTATCTTTCTGACTGGTTTTTATGATGATATTCATGATTTACCGCCCAAGCTTAAACTGCTAGGACAGATTGCGGCTGCCTGTGTCGTCATCTTTTATGGCGGCATCTCGCTAAAGGATTTTACGATTCCGTATATTCCTACAAACCTGTCTTACGCCATTGCCATTGTCATTACAATCTTATGGATTGTTGGTATTACCAATGCCATCAATCTGATTGATGGCTTAGATGGTTTATGTGCTGGTATATCGATCATTGTCTTATTAACGATTACGATGTCATCAATCCGTTCAGGACGCTTTGATATTGCCTCATTATCAATGATTTTAGCAGGCGCCATTGGCGGCTTTCTGGTTTATAACTTTCACCCCGCTAAGATCTTTATGGGGGACTGCGGTGCTTTATTTATCGGTTATATGATTTCTGTTATATCCTTACTCGGGTATGGCTATAAGACCTCAACATTCTTTACATTGTCAGCACCCATTGTCGTTTTAACGGTGCCTATGGCGGATACGATTATTGCCATTGTCCGTCGTAAGGTGAATCATAAACACTTTGATGAAGCCGATCGTGGTCATTTACATCATCAGCTGATGATTCGTTTAAACCTTGGTCAGACAAAGAGTGTCCTGATTCTTTATGGGGTTACTATTTTATTCTCACTGATCTCATATATGTCTCAGCGTCATCCGTTAAGAGCCTTAGGTCTTTTCCTGTTATTCCTGTTTATCTTTGAGTTATTCATTGAAATAACGGATATGATTTCAAGAAAATATAAACCGGTATTAACGATTATCAATATCTTTGTGAAGAGTGATAAACTGCCAAAGATCAAGGAGTCAGAGCCATATCGACGTTTTATAAAAAAACATACCAAAAGAATTCTTGCAATCCTTTGCTTATGCTTAGTAGTTGGCGGGGGAACAAGCTATTACTATTATCAGAAACAGGCCAAAGAGGCGCCTAAACATCCTGAGATTATTTATAAACTGAATTCTGATCCAACCAAACTGGAAAAGACAATTTATAAAGACATTACCAAAAATCAAAATAATGTCACCTTAGAGTTAGGCAAGTATATTGCGGCTTACTTCGCGGCGGATTACTACACTTTATCCAATAAGGATAAGAATGTCATTGGCGGAACTGATTTCTTCTATAAATCCCGTCTCACAGCATTTAAAAACTATGCGAAACAAGAGTATTATAAAAATGCGAATACTTTAATCGCTAATCAGCAAAATGATATTGAAGTGACCTCTTATACGATTGATCAGGCTGACCGTTCAGACTTTGAATTAAGCGGTCTGGAAGATTATAAGTATTATGATGTTACCTTAACCTTAAAGTTTAATCGTCATAATCCGATTATTAATAGTAATGGGATTACGGTCATGATTACCTTAATTAATAAAGATAACCGCATCAGTGTCGTGGCGACCGATACGATGCAGGTAATTGAGTAGGAAGTGTTCTTCCTGCTTTTTTGTATCTTAACATCCCTTTACATTCATTTCACATTTTTGGTGGTATAATATGAGTAGAAGCCCCCTAATAGCGAAATAAGTTGTAATTACCAGGTCATTATGATATTATACTAACGCTTGTGTATAAAATATTCTAAAAAAGGAGGCTTGTCAGATGTTAAAAATTTTATTAATAATCGTATCAGTAGCCCTCATTATTGTTTGCTTATTACAGACAGGTAAGACGGAAGATATCGTAAGTGCCTTAACTGGTCAAAGCTCTAACCTCTTTGCTCAGCAAAAGGAACGTGGCATTGATTTAGTGCTCACGAGAATTACAATCGGCTTAGGCATCGCATTCTTCGTACTTGCAATACTGATTAGAATGGGTAGTTAATAGGGCACACAGTGCTCTATTTTTTTTGGAAAGGAAGTGAGAAGTATGCAGGAAGAAGTATTAAAACTATTAGCTGATCGGAAGTATCAGGCCCGTTCCATCAACGAAATCGCCCATGCTTTACATCAGGATGAAAACACCGATGATTTTGTGAACTTCGTCAAACTGATGAATGCCATGGAAGATGAGAGTCTGATCATCAGAGATCGCAATAACCGATATTATTTATTAGATCAGCTGAACTTCTTTAAAGGCGTATTAAGTGTCAACCGTAAAGGTTTCGGTTTTGTGAAAATTGATGAGAAACGTGAATTCTATATCAATGAAAAGAATATTAAAGATGCGTTTAATGGTGATACAGTTTTAATTCAGAAACTGAATAAACAAAAAGGTGATAAAGAAGAAGCCTTAATCGTCAGAGTCTTAGAAAGAGGCTCTAATAAATATGTCGGAGAAGTGAAATCCGGCCGTAAAGATTTATATGTCGAAACCGATGATCCACGATTCCATAAGAAGATCTTCGTGGATGCCGCCCATGCCCATGGGGCGATGCCAGGACATAAAGTCGTTGTGGAAATCAAAACATACAAGCCTCAGTTAAAAGGGGATATCATTGAAATCTTAGGCCATAAAAATGATCCTGGAGTCGATATTCTCTCAATTATTAAAGCCCATGACATTACCATTGATTTCCCTGATGAAGTCTATGAATATATCGAAAAGAATATTCCTGATGAAATCGATCCAAATGATTTAAAGAATCGAGTGGATTTAAGAGATACCTTTATTGTGACGATCGATGGTGATGATGCCAAAGACTTAGATGATGCCATCTCATTAAGAAAGTTAGATAATGGGCATTATGAATTAGGTGTTCATATCGCTGATGTCTCTTATTATGTCAGAGAAAATACCCCGTTAGATAAAGAAGCAGTCAAAAGAGGGACTTCGATCTATTTAGTCGATCGCGTCATTCCAATGCTGCCACATAAATTATCCAATGGGATCTGTTCCTTAAATGAAGGCGTGGATCGTTATACTATTTCATGTATTATGGAATTAGATGAAAAGGGAAAAGTAGTGGATCATAAGATCTTACCAACCGTTATTCATTCTAATCACCGCATGACATACAATAATGTCAATCGTATTATTAATGGTGAAGATTTACCAGAATATCGTGATGCTAAAGACTTATTCTTCTTAATGAAAGAAGTTGCCGGCATCTTACATGAAAAACGTAAGAAACGCGGGGCTATTGACTTTGATACCAATGAAGCCAAGATCTTAGTTGATGAAAATGGTCATGTTGAAGACATCACTTTAAGACAGCGCGGTGAATCAGAACACTTCATTGAAGAGTTCATGCTTTGTGCGAACGAAACCGTTGCCGAACATTTTAAATGGATGGACTTACCGTTTATTTACCGTGTTCATGAATATCCAAAGGAAAAGAAATTAAGACAGTTTATTTCTATTGCCAGACCATTAGGTTATACCATTCATGGCTCCTTAGATCATGTTACACCACATGAATTAGCACGCGTCGTTGATGAATCGATTGGTCGTCCAGAACATACTGTCATCGCAACATTATTGTTAAGATGTATGCAGAAAGCACGTTATGATGCTCAGTGTTTAGGACACTTTGGTTTAGCAGATGAATTCTATACCCACTTTACCTCACCAATTCGTCGTTACCCGGATTTATTAGTCCATCGTTTGATTAGAACCTTCCTTTTTGATAAAAAAATGGATCGCATCAAACACTTTGATGAATTAATTCCATACTTAGCGGAGCAGTCATCAATGCGTGAACGTGTAGCGGTCGATACGGAATATGATGTTGATGATATGAAGAAAGCAGAATACATGGAAGAACATATTGGTGAAACCTTTGAAGGGGTGATCTCTTCAGTTACCAGCTTTGGCTTCTTTGTAGAACTGCCTAATACCATTGAAGGACTTGTTCATATGAACAACATGGCCGATGATTACTATAACTTCATTGAAGATCAGATGATGTTAGTTGGTGAAAGAACCGCTAAACAGTATCGTTTAGGTGATAAGGTTAAAGTTACGGTTTTAGATGTTGATAAGATGGAAAAACGTGTTGATTTCAGTGTCATTTCTACAACGAAAATCAAACGTAAAAAATTAACCACACAGGAAGATCATAGAAGCCATTTCCATAAGAAAAAAATATATGGAAATGAGAAAAAATATGGTCATAACAGTAGAGAAAGAAAAAATAAGAAGTATAATAAGAAAAGAAGGAGATAAGCGTTATGAACATTGTAGCTCAAAATAAGAAAGCCAGACATGATTACTTTATTTTAGAAACCTATGAAGCTGGCATTGAACTCAAAGGAACAGAAATTAAATCTATTCGCCGCGGTTCATGTAACTTAAAGGATTCTTTTATAAGAATCAAAGATGGTGAAGCTTATATTGAGAACATGTACGTTGCTCCTTACAAAGAGGGAAACATCTTTAATGTGGATCCTCGCAGAATAAGAAAGCTCCTCCTGCATAAAAAAGAAATTCGTAAATTACAAAAAGAAATTATGCAGGAGGGTTTGACAATTGTCCCTCTTAAGGTATACTTTAATACGTCGAAGGCAAAATTAGAAATTGCCCTCGCCAAAGGGAAAAAGAATTATGACAAACGCCAGTCTTTAAAAGAAAAAGACATGAAGCGAGATATCGATAAAGCATTGAAAAATGCTTATTAACGGGGATGTCTTGGATTCGACAGGGGTCAGTTTGAATTAAGTCGCAGTCGTAGGAGTACGTTAAACTCACCAACAAATATCTGGAAACAGAACAAATTACGCTTTCGCTTAGTAGTCGACATAGACTCGCGAATGCAGGCCTTTGAGATCTCATACTCGAAGATCCCTGTACTATAACCTAGTGAGATAAGGTGCGTGCGTTGTCTCGCGTACGTACTCGAAAATCTTGAGAATCGGTAAGTGAAAGACTGCCTGTGGATCGTAGCTTACTTAAATCTATTCGACAGGATAAACTGTAGAAGCTTAATATGGGACGGCTTTTGGACAGGGGTTCGATTCCCCTCATCTCCACCATATGCCTATTCAATCTCGGATTTTCCGAGATTTTTTTGTTTATCATAAATATTTGTCTGATTTTTTTCTATCAATAACAAATTTGTTGTATTCTTGGCGAGAATGACACAATTTGACACAAAAATAGTGTGTCATCGATGGGAAAAAAGAGGAAGTGTGGATATTTAATCTAACGCTTACGAATATCACAGCCTATTCATTATATTGATCTATTTTCATTCTTACCTTCTCGTTAGAAATATATGTATCATCAATTATTGTCCCGTTTTCAGGAAAAGAACATACATCTTCAATAGTATTATACAAATGATCTACAAACTTAGAAGCTGCTTGGGGATTTGATAAATTTATTGCAATAAACGGTGCGATATGGTCTAAATCTGCTTTAGCTTTTCATGTCAACCGATATTGAAAGCTAGATTCCATACTTACTCTTTAAATCACTGATTGCTTTATTTCCATCCACCGTGCGCCCTAATTTGATATCCTCAAGTCCATCGAGAATTTCTTTAGCTTCAATCATTTTTCGCATAGTTCTCTCATAATAATCAATGTCCATAACAACTAAACGTCGATATCCGTTTTTAGTTACAAAAACAGGGCCGTTTTCTTCAGTACAAAGGCGTTCTAGTTCAACTGTATTTTTTAAGTCACGCATAGGAATAATCTGCATAATATCAGCTTCTTTCTTGTGTCTTAATTATGTACTAAATTTAGCGCGAAGCAATGATGATTAAGTTATTTGCTTTGATTCTAAATTAAAAGCATTTTTTTGACCGTTCATACTTATTATCTTGCATTCGTGATGAAATAAAGGCATTCTATTATATAGAAATAGCTATTTATAGTAACCCAATATTGAAAGGATAATTGATATGAAAAAAATTTGGAATATGATATGTCATCGTCAAGTACATGATCGCGCTCTTAAATCACTTATGATGTTGATTACAGTCGTTTTTTACTTTTATTTGATGAGCTTCACGAAACATACTATAATAGTAGCAACGATTACCCTTATTATTTGTATCATACAAATATACTTAATCGATTATGTTTTTTATCTTCTTGACGAACATTACCACTAATTAAATATGACTGAAGAGCGTTAAAAATTATTTAACGCTTTTTTAGCGTGGGAGAACTCTTGTCGATCACAACTTTCATTTATAATTGCTCCAAGTGCATGATCTGCCACAAGACATTCTTACCTTCTTCAAAGATTTTACTCACCATAAAGCGTCAGAATGAATGGATCAATTATCTTTTGTTAAAAAAAGGGCTGAATATTTCCTGCAAAGCGTGATCACGACAAAGCATCAGACCATTTTTATTTCTATTCATGCATTATACAATCTATTGTACGTTTTAGGGTGTCGGCTAGTCCGACATTTTTACTTTACTTTGTTAGATCTAAAAATATTTTTATGTAAAGGTTTACAAAAAATTATGTGTAAATATTGACATGTCTTTAATTATATAGTATTATCATCACGTTCAATTTATCACAACAAGGAGAAATATTATGAATCTGACAAAGAAAAGATGGATTTATTTGGTATTGTGCTGCCTTATAAACCTATGCTTAGGCTCCATTTATGCCTGGAGTGTCTTTGCCACACCAATGGCAGAGCATTTAACAAAATTTGCACATCATACGCTTACCACTGGGGATCTGGCGATCGTTTATACGATTGCCAATGCAGTAGGACCAATCACAATGATCAGTGGTGGGTTCTTTAATGATAAGTTTGGTCCTAAGGCCGTCATTTTTACTGGCGGGCTGATGTTCGGTTTAGGCTTAATAGCATCAGGCTTTGTGCATTCAGTTGGTATGCTGGTTTTAACGTATGGTATTATTAGCGGCCTTGGCTTAGGCATGGCTTATGGCAGTACCATTTCTACTGCTGTTAAGTTTTTTCAGGATAAACGTGGGCTTATTGGTGGGATCACAACAGGGATTTATGGTTTAAGCTCAGTCATTCTGCCACCAGTTGTTACTGCAATCGTGGCAGCAACTGATGTCACGATGGCTTTTAAAATTATTGGGATCGTATTCTTAGTGATTGTTTGTGGTTCAGCATTATTCTTAAAGCCATGTCCTAATGACTTCGTTCCTGAAGGATGGACACCACCTGTAAACGTCAAAAGTAGTGCTCATGATAAAAACTGGAAAGAAATGTTAAAAACACCAATCTTCTATATCATGATTCTGACCTTAACTTGTGGGGCTTTCTCAGGCATGATGATCATCTCACAGGCCAGTGGCGTCGCGATGAATATGATTGGGATGGTTCCAGCCAGCGCTGCTTTAGCTGTTTCTGTTTTAGCTTTATTCAACGTTTTAGGAAGAATTGCAGCCGGTTTTATTTCCGATCGTATTGGTCGCATTAATACGTTAGCGGGAGCCTTGGTTCTTTCAATGTTTGGTTTGGGAGCGCTTTATTTATGCCATCAAGGCACCGTTGCTTTATTTTATCTTGGAATTGCGGTCGTTGGCATTTGCTTTGGTTCATTTATGGGCGTTTTCCCAGGCTTTACAGTTGACCGTTTTGGCGCTAAAAATAACTCAGTAAACTACGGTATTATGTTTATCGGCTTTGCTTTAGCAGGATATTTTGGTCCTTCGGTTATGCGTAGTATCTTTGCGGCAGATGGGGCTTATCAGCGCGCTTTCTTAATTGCTCTCGTTTTTGATATTGCTGGTATTATTCTGACATTCTTATATCGAGTTGTGCTTAATAAAACTGAAGGAGGAAATCACTAATGGAAAGACAATATAAACATCTCACAAGTCCTATTACGATAGGACGAACAACATTTAGAAATCGTATGTTCTCAGCGCCAATGGGCGGTACGGATATTACCAATGATGGCTGTATCGGTCCTAAATCAACAGCTTTCTATGAATTACGTGCGAAAGGCGGAGCTGCGGCCGTTACTGTTTCTGAATGTATGGTGCATAAAACAGATGGCTCTCATGCTTACCGTCTTGATGAATCTATTTTAAACTCTTTAGCAGGGGCTACATATACAGCTGATGCCATCAGAAGACATGGCGCGATCCCTTCATTAGAACTTTCTCATTCAGGCATGTTTGCCGGGACATACATGACAGATAAAACAAGACAACATGAACTTGTTCAGTATGGACCATGTGATACTACAAGAGCTGATGGGGTTAAAGTAAAAGCTTTAGATGAAGAGATGATTACTGAAATCGTTAAAGCTTATGGTCATGTGGCAGGCTTAGCGAAACGTGCTGGCTTTGAAATGATCATGATTCATGGTGGTCACGGCTGGCTGATTAACCAGTTCTTTTCACCATTATTTAACCATCGTGAAGATGAATATGGCGGATCACTAGAAAATCGCTGTCGTTTTGCGATTCGTGTTTTAAAATCCGTACGTGAAGCAGTTGGTCCTTATTTTCCCATTGAATTCCGCATGAGCGGCAGTGAATTTGTCGAAGGGGGATATGGCTTAGAAGATGGTGTAGAAATCGCCAAAATGATTGAACCTTATGTTGATATCATTCATGTTTCTGCAGGAACGTATCAGAAGACTTTTGGGATTACCCATCCTTCAATGTTCGAAGAACATGGCCGTAACGTCTTCTTAGCAGCGGAAATCAAGAAACATGTTTCAAAACCCGTTGCCACAATTGGTGGGTTAAATGATCCCGCCCAGTTAGAAGAAATCATTGCCAGTGGGAAGGCTGATATTGTTTATATGGCGAGAGCACTATTAGCGGATCCATTCTTACCACGTAAAGTCGTTGAAAATCGTCCAGAAGAAATCGTCAAATGTTTACGCTGCTTTACCTGTATGGCAGAAAGAGCCGCGACATCAACACGTCGCTGCACAGTGAACCCATTGATTGGCCGTGAACTTGAAGGTGACGAAATCACCCTGGCACCAGTCAAACGTAAAGTTGTTGTTGTCGGTGGAGGTCCTGGCGGATTATACGCAGCTTATACAGCGGCCCGTCGCGGTCATGATGTCGTCCTTTTTGAAAAAGAAAAGGAAGTCGGCGGCATCTTAAGAAGTGAACAGGCTCTTCCATTCAAACATGAAATGTATGAACTTTCAGGTACATATGAACTGTTAGCTAAGAAAGCCGGCGTTACCTTTAAGATGAATACCTTAGCGACGAAAGAAGTCGTTGAAAAAGAAAATCCTTATGCACTTATTATTGCTTCTGGATCAACGCCATTAGTTCCGCCAATCCCTGGTCTTGACGGAGACAATGTGGTTATTGTCAATAACTACTATAAGGAAAAAGAAAAGGTGACTGATCAGGTTGTTGTCTTTGGCGGTGGTCTTGCCGGCTGTGAATGTGCGATTCATTTAGGAATGGAAGGCAAAAACGTCGAATTAGTAGAAATGAGAGACGAATTAGCTCCTGATGCGAACGTCCGTCATCGTCTATTATTATTGGCTCAAGTCAATAAATATGTGCATGTTCATACGGGATTAAAAGGTGTTAAGGTCACTTCTGAAGGCATTGAATGTGTCGGCTCAGAAGGAAAGAATGTTCTTGTCAAAGGCACATCCGTCATTTGCGCTTTAGGCCAGCGTTCGACAACAAAAACCGTTGAAGAGCTGATGAATAGTGCCCCTTATGTCCGGGTTGTGGGGGATGCTGCTAAAGTATCCACAATTACTAATGCTGTTTACTGGGGCTATCATGCAGCTTTAGATATTTAACACATATATCATAACAACAGGATACATGTTTGAACAAATCTATAATGAGGCGAAGGAATAGTGATATTCTTTCGCTTTTTCATTTGTTAATTGAATTTATAATATTTCATTGATTTAATCAAAGCAAAGAATAGGGCTATGTTATAATATATTTACATACATATTCGGGGAAGGAATATGTTGATCAATAGAATTGAGAGGGATGTTTTATGGGAGTTCATTTCTTGTTCAGATATGGAAGTAAGAAGTTTATTTGCTATTTACTGATTGTCATTGTCATACAGATGATTATAGCTGTCATTTCTCCTCTTCATGGAGAAACAAAAGATCACTTAAAGACAGTGAAAATTGGCTATTTCTATTTTAAAGGCTATCAGGATGGAAAAAACAGCAAGGAACCAAAAAGTGGTTTAGGTTATGAGTATATCCAGCAGGTGGCTAATTATGCTGGCTGGAAATGTCAGTATGTTTATGGTTCATGGCAGAGCATTTATCAGAAGCTGCTTAAAGGGGATGTGGATGTCATGACTGATATTTCCTACAGTAAAGAAAGAAGTCAGCACATGCTTTTTTCCACGATTCCTTTTGATCGGGAAAGCTATTATCTTTTTGTGCCTAAAAAGAAGGCGGATGATTATGGCCAGTTAAAATCCTTAAAAGGAAAAACTGTTGGGGTGACAAAAGGTGTGATCCAGACAGGACAATTGGAGGCATGGAATAAGAAAAACAAAGCTGGACTGATTCTCAAATATTATAAAAATTCCATGCAAAGAGTTAAGGCCTATGAACAGGGAAAGACGGATATGACTTTAGGCTTTAGCTTAGGGACATCAATCAAAAAAAACAATGTACCCTTTAAATATATTGGTTCATCTAGTTCTTTTATTGTGACGTCTAAAAAAAGACCTGATTTAGTAGAAGATGTGAATCAGGCCATGGCAAGATTGACATCAACAGTACCGCGGATTGACAGTTCACTTGCCGAAAAGTATTTTTCTCATTCAGTTATCATGTCAGAACTCTCTGTAAGAGAACTCAACTGGTTCAAAAAGCATCATACGATCGATATCGGCTATCTGACGGATATGGCCCCATTTTCTTATACTGATGATCAAGGACAAGCTGCAGGGACGTATATAGATTTATTAAAGCATACATTTCACTATTTTCATCTGAATAATAAGCTACGTTATCATGCCTATAAGAAAGTGAATGAAATGATTAAAGATCTGCAACACGAAAAGATTGATCTCTTTGTACCTTGTCTCGGCAATGCCTGGCGATCAGAACAGATCGGCATTTTACAGAGCATTAATATGAATTCTACGACCGTCAGTTTGATGACGAAAAAGGGCCATACCAACGGACATCTTCTTGCCGTAACGGAACAGAGTCCAATGAAAGAGGCTTATCACAATTTTGCTTATAAAAATTACAAAACTGTTTATTATAATAGTATTTCAGATTGCATAAAGGCAGTACGTTCAGGTGAGGCTGATGCGACACTTCTCAATTCTTATCAGATTTCTATTTATCTCCATGGTAGTGAAGATCTCTCTGAAAAAAGAGTCAATCCACCTCTCGAGATGACATTAGCCATCGGCTCTTCAAACAGATATCTTCTCGATATTATCAATCGTGGTATTGTCAGCTGGAAACAAGAAAATATTAGTGAATCTTTAATGGATCACACGGTCGCAAAGCAGGAAATCACATTGGGTGATTTCATTAAAAAACATTTTATCGGGGCCTTAGGCTTAGCCGCTTTATTAGCGATGATTATTACGATCCCGATCACCGGATGGATTTATACAAAACGGCGACGTATACTTGCAGAAAAAGCGGCTAATGATGATTTGCTGACAGGATTATATAGCCGTAGAGCTTATGATGAAGATTTAGATCAAAACTTATGGCATAGTCCAAAGGACTATGCGATTGTGGCAATGGATGCGAATGGACTAAAAAAAGTGAATGATCACTTAGGACATAGAGCAGGGGATGAAATGTTAAAGGGAGTCGCTTCCTGCATACAAGAAACGATGCATCATTTCAATATGCCAGGCAAAGCCTATCGCATTGGCGGTGATGAATTTGTAATTATTCTTGAAACGCAAAAGAAAGATTTTGAAACGTTTTATCAAAACCTTTTATCACGTATTGCCTCATGGCATGGTCAGCTGGTCGATCATATCACTGTTTCATCAGGCTATGCCTTTTCATCTGATGATCCGACTTTATCAGTGCGGGAGCTGATCGCCAAAGCGGATGAACTCATGTATCATGAAAAACAGGAACTCATAAGAGATGAAGATCCTTTGCTTAATCGGGAAGACTCTGAAGTCTATAAACGCTTAGTACAAATATATAAAACCCATTTGGATCCCAAGACCCAGTTACCTGGAGCTATATATTTCTATCATATCGAAGATGAGATTCGTAAAGAAGTGGAGGCAGGAGGTGCTCAATTGGCTATTCTGGCTATTAAGATCGCCCCTGTGTCTGATGATATCACATACTGTTTTATTCGCATGTTTGGCAAAGAAAATTTGAGCCGTTTTGAGGACTGCTATTATGTTATGACCTCTGATGTTCAGCTCAAAGTGCGAATCAAAGAGTTATATAAAAATCTCTCTTCACTTGAAAAAAATACACCGCTTGATATGTCAGCTGGTGTGTATGTGATAGATCATAATGATCATAAACCGATCGAAGAGATCTGTCAGGACATAAGAAAACGCACCAAGATATGTCATGATCATCAGCTTCATATTTATGATCAGTATTAAGGAGAGTTTATGCATTCTATTTTATCGTGTTTGTTATGTTTATCACTCATTTCACCAATATATGTTCAAAAATATGTCCCTGGTCTTTACCAGGTTAAAAGTGCGCAGAAGGTTTATTTAAAACCTTCTGCTTCATCAAAGATTGTAAAAACACTGAAGAAAGGAAACATTCTAGCCATTGATGCCATCAATGGCCAATATGGCTTAAGCAGTGATGCCCATGGCTATATTTCTTTAAAAGACTGTCAGCTGCAAAGATCAGTCTCTTCGTTAATCGAAGAGACAAAAGTGTCTCGCGAAACCAGGCAATTAGTGATTGTTAATGGCCCATTGCAAAAGGGCCGATATAAAGTCAGTTTATGGACTAAGAAAGCAAGCTGGCAGGAAAGTTTAAGGACAACAAAAGCTTATATTGGTAAAAACGGGATGAAACGGCATCGACATCGTGGTGATTATACGACACCGATTGGCTGTTTTCGTTTTACCTATGCTTTTGGCACCCATAATAATCCTGGTACACCATTCACGTATAAAAAACTTAATAACCGTTCTTACTGGTATTACGGCAATAATACCTACAGAGAAAGTGATCATGTAATACCTGGTGAATACCTGGCAAAAAGCCGGCAGGCTTATGAATATGCCTTATTTATTAACTTCAATGAATATGCAAAAGTTAAGCAGGCTGGTGGTGCCATCTTCCTGCATTGTTACTCAGGACATCAATACACCGCAGGCTGCGTGGCTATTGACCGTAAACTGATGAAACGGTATATGAAAACCATTCAACCTGCAGCTAGGATTATAATTACACCACATATGCAGGATATAAAAAACTATTAGTATCTCATAGAAAAAGATTTCTATGAGATTTTTTCTGTTTGTGCATATTATATGGTTTTATACACTATTATTTCGCATCAAAGAGACAAAAGCCTTCCATGGTGATAGGTAAGCCACCGATGGATTCTTCACTTTTATAGATTTTGGTGTGGACCGGCAGAGTATGTAAACGACTTGAAAGCTATAAACCACACAACGTGAATGTGGTTTGCCCAAAAATGAAAAGCCACCGGCTAAGTCCGATGGCTATTTTTTATCCTAAAAAAAATGCCCAGAGGGCAGTGTACACAAAGCACACTTAGCATTTAGCTGCCGGTTCTGGGTCTTACTTTAATGCAATGGTACCATTGTCATCAAGGCTTGTCAATGAAGTTGATTTTCTTTGTCCTACCTTTTCGAATATGACCAGGAAAGATATTCAATCTAAATCTTGTGGGATCTAAAATCTTTAAGACAGGATAGATTAAAGGATAGTTTTTAGAGCAGAGATAGAACGTATTGACAATTAAATCGGCTAGCTGGATACCATAATGGTATCGAGAATCATAATAGGTAATCTGAAAGCTATAATCGCAGTAACAGAATTCAGTATTTAAAAACTTCTCTAAGTCTTTTAAATCACCAACACTCACATTACGATTATCAATACTTAAAATGAATTCATAAGACTGATGGGGTGGTAAAAGCGGTAATATACAGTCATGGAAAAGTAATTTCACACCATAGTTAAAGAAGATATTACAACGATCAATTTTCTTCATCATATGGCTTTTATCAAAGAGAATGGCACAGCCATAAAAGCCATCAATCTTTTGAATACGTGAGAGTAATGCAATCTTTTCATCATCATGCATCATTCTTGATTTCAGCTCCTGATCAAGTGGTAACTGTCGTTTCTTTTTTTGTTTCTTATTAATCTTTTTATAACGTTGAATAATTTTATCTTTATGATGTGCCTCATCAATGACAAAGTAACCGCCAATGGCAAATAAAGGTGTGGGGCTATTCTGATGGATATTGCCAGATTCATCGAGATATACATAAATCTTGATTATAATCACTCCTTTTTTTTAATTATATAATAATGAAATAGAATCCTGTAGAGAAAAATATTATAATGGGAGGGAAAGGGAGTCTTCAAGAAGACCAAGGGAAATTGATATGAATGATTCAGATATGAATGTCATTATTGGTACCTTAATGAGTATTTGGGTTTTCGCTTTAATATTTATCATCTTACAGCTCATTGGGACCTGGAAGATGTATAAGAAAGCAGGAATACCTGGCTGGCATTCCATTATTCCTATTTTGAATGTTTATGACTGGTATAAGATGGCTGGCTTTGGTATGGCAGGGCGCTTACTAGCCACCATTGGTATGTCCGTAGTGATGGTTATTACTATTGGGGCAGCCGCTAGCGGTAATGAAAATGCCATCGCCGGCAGTGCGATGGTCATGGTATTAGTTGGGATTATTGTGGCTATCTTACAGATTATGTCTTACTTTAAAGTCGCCTCACGCTTTGGTAAAGGAACCGGAGCAGGGATCTTGTTCCTATTATTTACGCCGATTATGTGTATGATTGCTGGCTTAAGTTCAAGCTGGAAATATCGTAGAGAACATTAATGGATGTAATGATTATCTCTTGATTACAATACAATCAATTAATGCTCATGTACGGTAAAGAAGCAAGCAACCGAAAACAATAGATAGACCGCCAGCACTACACTATTCCGAACCAAAGACCAAAAGATAAGCATTTTGAGAAAATCTAAACTTTTGGATTTTCCTACAATGCCGACTACGGCGGAATCCCTCCCACTCCTTATATATTTCTTTCTGTATACATTGAATTTGTATTTAGTAAAATGCAGACAACACCACGGATCGGCTTTTGGCTGGACAATTCCAACCAAACACCGCAGCAGACAGTAGAAACCATTCTGAACGTTAGGAAGCCGGTATGATTGTTACATATAAGGGGAAGAAAAATTTCTTTTAGATACTGTCAAGCGATTTTGAAAATGTCCTGATTTTTTTAAATTATTAGCACCATATAAATGGGCTCTGATTGAAGAAGAGTATAACTTCCAGCTATTCTGTCTCCAAGGATGGTCAATTGGTGGTATATACTTCTTCTTTTCTTTTTTCAGCTCTGGTCTTACGTCAAAGTTTTTTGAATATTCTTCCCAGTTTTCAATTTCACGAATATTGTAAAGCTTATCATTTATATTGGCATAAATTTTGCCATCTAAACACTTAATCACCATGACTTCGGTCCCTTCCTTAAAATACACATCTGCTCCAGTACTAGTCACAATCATATAGTGAAGGTTATGATACTGAAAGCTATGTCCCTTATCAATTTTTCGATTTTCAATAATGGTTAATGCTTTATTGATTTGTGCTGGCGTCAATTGCTTTTCATACACATTTTTGGTACTATTGAGACGTAGAGCAAACTGATCATTGAACTTCTTAATATAGCTGTGAAGAAAATGATTAGCCTGTTCTATCGTTGTAATACGAGCGCGTCTTAATTCTACTGGCAACCGTGATTGAAGTGTTTGGTTAACTCGTTCCACGCGGCCTTTAGCTTGAGCGACGCTCGTTGTTTTTATTTCTATACCAAGCTGATGCGCTGCGTAGGCAAACTGGGTGAAAGTATCCTCGTTGTCTAAAGGCGCATTTTTTCGTTTATATTCAAATACAGTACGTCTGTCTGTATAAAATAGGGCTGGTATACCTTTGTTCAGAAGGATCTGTGAAACAACGCCATAATAGCCTTTAAGTGTCTCCTGGTGGTCAAAATAAGCACCAACGATTTCTCCTGTGGCATCGTCGATTGCGACATGCAGATGCCATATATCAGAGCCGTTCCATTTGTAGGAGCTAGCGTCCATCTGAATCATTTCACCGGCATATTTGCATCTTGGACGTCTTGGGTGAGCTTCAGACTTTTCCACTTTGTAAATCATTTCCTTGATTTTATTCTTTTCTTTTTCACTTTTTACGCTTTTAAGCTTCATTTTCATCAGCTTCTTATGCTGCTTCTTTGTTTTTTTGCGAGCTTTTGGCGAAAGAATATTTTCCTCTCTAAGCCACTTATTCACAGTCGTATCACTAATCTTCACACCAAGTTCCTCAAAAACAATCTCAGTATAATGTCTAAAGTTGGTATCGCTGTATTTGTCTTTATATAAACCAATAATCTGTTTTTTCATTTCGGGAGAAAAAGCAATAGCAGGCTTACGATCTTTGTTCTTGTGCTGGAAAGCAGCCTTTCCTTCTTGCTTGTACCTAACGATTAATCTGTTCACATTTCTGACAGTGCAATGAAGCTTTAATGCCGCTCTCTTTTTGTTCCCGTTTGTTTCTACTAGCTTTTTAATAACTTTGTATTTGTATTCTTCCATATTATTTAACTCAACCTTTCTCATGCAATACCTCCTCGTCTAATAGTAAAGTTAGGAGGATATTTTAACATACTTATTTGAATCTATCATTCAGGACACTTTCTTTCTTGGTACATAAAGACAATATCATGTTTGACTCACAGGGGAAGAAAAATTTCTTTTAGATACTTGTTTTCCTAAAACTGATGTGGTATAATAAGACTATATGATAAAAGGAGAAATAAATATGCGGCAAGGTATTCTTAAATAAAACTATAATCAAATAGTGGGAACAAAGGATTATGATAGTCCCTTTTGTAGGGGCTTAGTTTTTTGTACCCAATTTAAGAATACTTTTGCCTTATCAATTTTGACATATCCCCAAAAACAGCACTCACAAACAGGTGTATGCTGTATATGTGTATGTCCGCAAATTATCATCCCCAGTGGTAAAAGTATTTTACTGCTGGGGATTTTTATGCCCTTCGGGGCAGTAAAGGGAGGACAATCACATGAAAATAATCAATAACAATCACATGAAAATAATCAATATTGGAATTCTTGCCCATGTAGACGCTGGAAAGACGACCTTGACGGAGAGCCTGCTATATGCCAGCGGAGCCATTTCAGAACCGGGGAGCGTCGAAAAAGGGACAACGAGGACGGACAGCATGTTTTTGGAGCGGCAGCGTGGGATTACCATTCAAGCGGCAGTCACTTCCTTCCAGTGGCACAGATGTAAAGTCAACATTGTGGATACGCCCGGCCACATGGATTTTTTGGCGGAGGTGTACCGCTCTTTGGCTGTTTTAGATGGGGCCATCTTGGTGATCTCCGCTAAAGATGGCGTGCAGGCCCAGACCCGTATTCTGTTCCATGCCCTGCGGAAAATGAGCATTCCCACCGTTATCTTTATCAACAAGATCGACCAGGCTGGCGTTGATTTGCAGAGCGTGGTTCAGTCTGTTCGGGATAAGCTCTCCGCCGATATTATCATCAAGCAGACGGTGTCGCTGTCCCCGGAAATAGTCCTGGAGGAAAATACCGACATAGAAGCATGGGATGCGGTCATCGAAAATAACGATAAATTATTGGAAAAGTATATCGCAGGAGAACCAATCAGCCGGGAAAAACTTGTGCGGGAGGAACAGCGGCGGGTTCAAGACGCCTCCCTGTTCCCGGTCTATTATGGCAGCGCCAAAAAGGGCCTTGGCATTCAACCGTTGATGGATGCGGTGACAGGGCTGTTCCAACCGATTGGGGAACAGGGGAGCGCCGCCCTATGCGGCAGCGTTTTCAAGGTGGAGTATACAGATTGCGGCCAGCGGCGTGTCTATCTACGGCTATACAGCGGAACGCTGCGCCTGCGGGATACGGTGGCCCTGGCCGGGAGAGAAAAGCTGAAAATCACAGAGATGCGTATTCCATCCAAAGGGGAAATTGTTCGGACAGACACCGCTTATCCGGGTGAAATTGTTATCCTTCCCAGCGACAGCGTGAGGTTAAACGATGTATTAGGGGACCCAACCCGGCTCCCTCGTAAAAGGTGGCGTGAGGACCCCCTCCCCATGCTGCGGACGTCGATTGCGCCGAAAACGGCAGCGCAAAGAGAACGGCTGCTGGACGCTCTTACGCAACTTGCGGATACTGACCCGCTTTTGCGCTGCGAGGTGGATTCCATCACCCATGAGATCATTCTTTCTTTTTTGGGCCGGGTGCAGTTGGAGGTTGTTTCCGCTTTGCTGTCGGAAAAATACAAGCTTGAAACAGTGGTAAAGGAACCCACCGTCATTTATATGGAGCGGCCGCTCAAAGCAGCCAGCCACACCATCCATATCGAGGTGCCGCCCAACCCGTTTTGGGCATCCATCGGACTGTCTGTTACACCACTCCCGCTTGGCTCCGGTGTACAATACGAGAGCCGGGTTTCGCTGGGATACTTGAACCAGAGTTTTCAAAACGCTGTCAGGGATGGTATCCGTTACGGGCTGGAGCAGGGCTTGTTCGGCTGGAACGTAACGGACTGTAAGATTTGCTTTGAATACGGGCTTTATTACAGTCCGGTCAGCACGCCGGCGGACTTCCGCTCATTGGCCCCGATTGTATTGGAACAGGCATTGAAGGAATCAGGGACGCAACTGCTGGAACCTTATCTCTCCTTCACCCTCTATGCGCCCCAGGAATATCTTTCCAGGGCTTATCATGATGCACCGAAATACTGTGCCACCATCGAAACGGTCCAGGTAAAAAAGGATGAAGTTGTCTTTACTGGCGAGATTCCCGCCCGCTGTATACAGGCATACCGTACTGATCTGGCCTTTTACACCAACGGGCAGAGCGTATGCCTTACAGAACTGAAAGGGTATCAGGCCGCTGTCGGCAAGCCAGTCATCCAGCCCCGCCGTCCAAACAGCCGCCTGGACAAGGTGCGCTATATGTTTCAGAAGATAATGTAACGTCTTGCGCAATGCAAGCGTGTATTGCGTCACTTTATAGTAATATGGTTTTTAAATAATAACGCACTTTATAATAGGTTGGTCAGACCAGAATTCCTGAACAATTTTTTTATAAAGTGCGGTTTTGATTCAAATTATTTTATGTATATGAGATTATGATGGTGATGATGTACCATATTTAAGAAAGGAAAAGAGAGAACCCACAACCTCTACATCATCAGTTCTCTCTTTCACTACAATTTCATGACAATTCACTTAGTATCCGAAATCAAGAAAAACTCGAATGTTTCCAAAAAAATTAATGATGATATTAACTTTATTGCGATCTCTGATAATGAATTTTACTGGTATCTGGATTCTATGCGAAACATGAATATTGATGACTATGAAATCACTCAAGATTCCTACTTTGAAATGGTTGAGGAGATTGATATCAATTTAGTGCAGTGCCCATATTGCGAACATATTGGTGTCCTCGAACATACTGAAATGACATATGAACGTTCAGTTATTAATACGGTTGAAGAACTGGATAATCCGTTAAATATTGAACTTGTTGTGGTGTATTGCCAAAACTGTAATACTTATCACGCTATTATTCCTTGGGGCTTTATTCCTTTTACATCCTTTACTTACCGTTTTGTGCTTGATGCCCTCTACAGCTACTATTTCAAAAATGACGAAAACAAGAAAAGAACAGCTGAAGAAATGTGCATTGCCAGATCAACCCTCCATAACTGGATTAAAAGATTTGAATCCGAGTCCGGCTCTGTTGCCTCGCTGCATGATATGAAGAAAAGAATTTCTGATGTTTTTAACGAAACCGCTAATGCCCTTTCTGGGACTGATCCTGATCAAATAAGAAGACAGCTATTAGAACGCCTTGCTAAATACAGGGCGTTTTTATCTGCTTTTCTGGGATGCAAGCTGGCGGCTGAGGACAAGCCGTTTCTGATCCCAGCTAGAACAAAGGCTGACAAAAATAATTTACATGTCAAAAAGTTCACATTTGGAAAGCTGCTCACCCTTATGTAAAAATAATATTGACATTTAAGGTCCCTGGCGTCGATGGTATCATGAAGATGAAAAGAAGAATAAGGAGAAAGGAGCAGAAAAAAAGTGAAATACGAAGACAGAGAAAAGATTGCTCTCTGGAAATTTGGGTATATTGCACCGGCTTATAATAATACTCACAGTTTCAGCTCCAATGCGGCCTATTTTAAGTCGCTGGAGGGCAAGAGCTTAAGAAACCCTGTCACTAATTCCGTACGAACGTACCACAAAGGAACCTTTGAAAACTGGCTCTCCCTTTACCGCAGATTTGGAATTGAGGGCCTGATGCCCGGGCAGCGGTCTGATGCAGGTACTTTCAGAGTGCTGAGTGATGATGCACAGCGGTTTATTATTGAACAGATTGAAAAATATCCCCGTATTCTTAACACAATTGTCAGAAAAAGACTGATTGAAAACAAACTGATTGATGATTTAACATCGCAGTCCACTATTGATCGCTTTGTGAAAGGCTATCATGAGAAATGCCCTAAGAAGGATGAATATCATGACGGCAAGGACAGAAAGGCTTTTGAGTTCGAATTCGCTAATCAGATGTGGCAGGCTGATACCACTTATCTTAGTAAGATTGACGGGCGTCAGACTTATCTGATGATGATTATCGATGATGCCTCTAGAATGCCTGTTGGCTTTGAGGTATTCTTCGCGGATAGTGGCGTTAATTTCCAGAAGGTGCTTAAAAATGCCGTAAAGACCTATGGCATTCCGTCCATGCTTCTTGTTGATAATGGAACACCATATTCTAATCATCAGCTTCAGATGATTTGCGCGAGACTTGGCATTCAGCTTATTCATGCGCCTGTCCGTGACGGTGCAGCCAAGGGTAAAATTGAAAAATCATTTAGCACGCTGAAGAATTCCATCTATTACTGCGAGGACTGGAGTCAGTACAAGAGTCTGGAAGATATCAATTTAAGAGTCAACGAGTATATCTATACCGATTATAACACAAAATCCCATGGAACCACTGAAACAGATAATGAAGGAAATCTTCTTAATGCGCGTGAAAGATATTTGAGGGATGCAGATCGCTTCATTTATAAGGACGAGGATGAAATTGATCAGATCTTCCTTCATCGGTATAAAAGAAAGGTGCGCACTGATGCAACTATCCGATACGATAATATCTTTTACGAAGTGCCTATGGAATATATTGGTGAATCAGTAACGCTTATCATTGATCCTATTGATTTATCTAAGGCATGGATTAAGAGCGCAGAAGGAGCAGCGCTGCTTCCCGTCAGCGTTCTTGACCGCAAGGCCAACCGCAAAGTAAAGCGTCGTCAGCACATTAAGATTGGAGGTGAATAGTGCTATGGATGTGAAGACTTTCTACGGATTTAGTAAAATGCCTTTTCGGAAGGAGACAACATACACTAAACCATTTGAATCCGAGGATGTTGCGAATATGACAGACAGGCTCAAATATCTGAAAACAATTAAAGGAATTGGCGTCTTCACTGGTCCGCCCGGTTCCGGAAAAACATCAATTGTAAGGGATTATGTAAACAAGCTTAACCGATCGCTGTACCATGTTATCTATATTGCCATGACGACAGTAACGGCTACTGAATTTCTTAGACAGGTTGCCTATGGGCTGGGGCTGGAGCCAAAAAACCGCAAGTGTGATCTTTTTAAGCAGATTCACGAGACTATTGAGAGCCTTTCAGTTGACCGCAAAGTAACACCTGTATTGATTCTGGATGAAGCACAGTATTTACACAATGCGATTCTTCATGACATTAAGATGCTTCTGAATTTTGACTTTGACTCCAAGAACAGAATGATTCTTATTTTCGTTGGAGAATCAGGTTTTAACGGTATTCTTGGCAAGAGAGTGCATGATGCCCTCAGACAGCGCGTTGTGATTAATTATGATATGCAGGGGCTTCAGAAAAAGGAGGCCGAAGCCTATGTAAAGCACTGTCTCAAGGAATGCGGCTGCCGCGAGCCAGTCTTTTCTCCTGAAGCTATTAACGCCGCCTGGGAGATCGGAAACGGCTCCGTAAGACGAATGAACAATATTCTTGAAAAGGCCCTTATTGAGGGCGCAAATCGCAAAGAAAAGCCTATTGGAACAGATACGATTCTGATGGCACAGCAGGAGGTTGAACTGGGATGATTAAAACACTTGATGAAATTATCTATTACCCTTCAACCAGGAAAGTAATTACTGAGGAGCTTCGTTCAGCGATTGGCCTTTATCAGAAGCACGGCATGACTAATGATCAGTTCTACTTTCTGATTGATCATTATGTTCAGAATTTCTCCTATCTGCTGTTCAGTGACGATTATGAAATTCATAATACGATCAAGTCACATCTTGGAAGCAGAAATGTCAGAATGCTGGAAGCTGTTATTTCTGAGATTAAAAAAACAAGAGAGGAGAAAGCATAGCATGAGTAATAAAATTAAAGAAATCAATAAAAAGATGAGATCTCTTCAGCAGAGTGTTGATCAGATTAGCAGTCTTGTCAAAGATACTAAGAGTATGACATATGCTGTTCATGATGAAGTATGCTATATTGATGAGCTTTGCGTCGTGCTTCGGGATATGCAGATCCAGATTGAAAGACTCGAAGGAAAGGTTGACTACCTTTATAAATCCGAAAGAGCCAAGAACACCATCATGTCATCTCTCGATGATATTGATGAGGAAATGGTAGAAAACATGTTCAATGAGGACTGCTGGTTCTAAATAAAGCTTAATCTATTCCAGCATAGGAAATAATGTGCATCTGCTGAATGATATAAAGTGACGCCCATATCTATAATAAAATGCGTTTGAATACGCAAAATAATGTGACTTCAGTGCTTAAAATAAAATGATGGCTAAGCATAAAATAATTTGCGGTTGCCGTCATTTTTAATTTGCGTCAACATGATTATTATAATTTGACGTTTCTGATGATTATAATGTGCTCTTGTCTATCATTATAAAATGATGCATGAATTACTTATAATTTGATGCCGTCAAACGAGGACGCTAAGTGCCATATTACGGAAATGCTTTAGTTATTCATTATTAATACAATGTACTAAAATAAAGTGCGGAAGTATTAGAAATAAAGTGATGCCACCGGAAAAAGCAGCCTTTTTTGTATATATCACTTGCCTAAAATAAAAAGATTTTAGAGCCTATGATAATTTGACGAACTACAACACACAAGGACGATTTTTTCAGCGTCCCAGAGGATAACCCGCTAAAAGAAATGCTGGAAACTGCTGGTGAAATCGTCAGCCAGGACAGCGACACGGAACAAGCGTACTTGGCGTTTATCTGCAAACGGCTCAAGCTGAATTTTAGGAAGCTGTCAGTAGAAGAACGGAAGTGGCTGAAAAAGATTGCGGAAAAATCCGACTTGCTGAAGAATCCAAAACCGCAGAGAGGACGAAGATAAAAAATGCCTGAACGGCGGTTCTGGTTTTTCAGAACCACCATCCAGGCATTTTGTTTAGTAATAGAAAAAGGTGCAGTTGATTATTGCGTATTGTCAATCTCTCTCAAACCGGGTAGTAAAAATACGGCAAGCGCAACGATGATAATGCCAATTCCGCAAATGACAAACCATTTCTCAACTCCCAGCCGCTCCGCCAGAGGCCCGGAAATGACAAGGCCAAACGGCATGGCGAGGGAAGCGGCGCTTGTCAGTAGAGAAAAAACTCTCCCCAGATATTCTGGTTTGACCGTTTCTTGAAAAATCGCATTTTGCACACCGTAAAATGGAGCGGAAATTCCCATAACAGTACAGCACACAACAAAGACAAGAAATGCGTCTGGCGGCAAAAGCCCGGAGAGCATATTGCTAACGCCCATCAGGAGAACGGAAAGACCGATGGTGTACCGCCGTTTCTTAAAACCGCCCCAAATGCTCAGAATGACTCCGCCAAGCAGCATACCAACCGCAAAAGCAATTTCAGCGGCAGAGGCATGGGCCGGTGTTCCTTTGAAGTATGACATACAGATGAGAGGAAAAAGCGTACTGATTGGCATATAAAAGAACATATAAATTACACCAATCCAGAGCAGAGCAAAGAGGCCCCTGTTTTGCTTTAATACCACATACCCCTCTTTCATATCCTGTAAAAACTGTTGTCTTTTCGTTTCTGGACATAGTTCAGGCGTTGGTATGGACGAAATCGCAACAGTCACACAGGCAAGGATTGCACCCACAATATCTAACAATATAATTGCATTAAGAGGCCAAACAGCATATAAAAACGCTGCGGCAGCTGGACTGATAATCGCACTTACTGCTTGCATGGTCTGCGTGTAACCAGCGCATTTTGTAAGTTCCTCTTTTGGCACAATCATAGGTGTTGCTGCGCTGAATGCTGGAGAATGAAAAGCAGTTCCCGCACTTCGGATTAACAGGACAACCATAATAGACCATACGGGCAATTCCATGTAAAACGCCACCAGCGCCAGAATACCGCCAGCGGCGGCAATTATCAAATCCGCACCAATCATTACGCTTTTACGGCTGTGCCGGTCAACAAAAGCACCTGCAAACGGGCCTAAACAGGCTTGCGGCAAAAATCCAATCAGTGTTGCCGCCGTCAATATGATTGCAGAATTAGTTTTCGCAACCAAATAAAAGATAATGGCCATTTGCAAAATACCGCTGCTAATAAAGGATATTGCTTGTCCGGCAAGAAGTGTAAAATAAGTTTTTCTCCATGAATTGTTGTTTTGGGTCATAATGCGAATCTCCTTTTTTATTGCATTGTTCCTTTGTTTCTGCAATAAAAAGCAGGCGTTGTCCCACAGAGAGGGCAGACGCCTGCATAACAACAAAGCACGAAAAAACACCACGATACAGTTCAAAGACTGCTCGTGTCAAACCTACGTGTTCCTTTGCATACGCACGCAAAAAAAGCCCACCATCATGTGGAAAGGTACTTCTACTTTTTATTGCTTATTAGCGTACACAAATTAACACACGTAAGCCTCCTTCCAATCTCAAACTGTCACACATTATAACACACATCCGATAGACTTGTCAACCATTTTTAACCTTGTTTTCCATCTTGTGTTACTATTCACGGTTAGATATAGTTGATATATAAAGTTGTACCTAAAAAGAGCACGGAACGGTGCCCGTGATACGGCCTTGTTTTAATTGTAGTAAAGAGGTATGTAAAATGTATACACAGCGAAATGAAGCATGATGTTAAATCTGATTTCAGGTAATGGCTATGATACCTTATTCCACCATTATAACGGTTTGTCGATTCTCAGGAGAGATCTTCCCCTGAGAATATTTCTTTTACCGTTATTGGATCACCTTCATAAAGTCGTATCATTGCATAGATCTCATTTATTCCGTTTTTCCTGCAGGTTTCTATATACGTTTTGGCATCTGCGTAATACTGAGCGTTTTGAATATTTTGGAACTGTCCTGATGATCGCATATGGCTTTTTACGACTCTAAGTCCGCGTTCTGCGCAATTATTGGTTGTCGGAAGAGTGAAATCATTTACCCAAGCAAAGTAATTATCATAATAATCACGTATACGCTTAATTAGCGTCTTCTCGGATCTTCCAAAGTATGCATCATAATCTTTTTTGTTTCTCTTTTCCGCTCGGTTGAGTATATCATTAACTTTTTTGTTAAAGTTTTCAATAAATTCATCACTAAAGCGAGTCTCTCCCTTGTTTATGGCTTCTTTGCGTTTGTGGATGGTATCGGAAATAAGATCTTTCAGTTCCATAAGCTCATCATGTTTTGTATCAATAGCGATTTTTTTGAGGTCACGCTGAAGGTGCTGATTGCATTCAAGGTTGCCAAACTTGAATTTAGCGTTATAGTTCACTTTATTGTGATCATGCATCGTTTTTTGCTCTTCAGTGAGTAGTGTTAGGACTTTGTCTTCTTCAATCCCTTCAAGATCTTTCTTCTCATGAGCCGTATAATATGAGAGTGTTTCATCTCCGTAAAAGCGCAGGCAGCCTTTCTTTGTATTAATATTGATAACAGTGTCATCCCAATATACGAGAGTTCTTTGGAGCATTAGATTCTTTAAAACTATACGGAACTCAGATAACTTTTTTGATGCAATCATAGGAAGTTTTGCAAGGTAGCCTTCTGACGGACTTATTTCTCCGTTTGTGATCCCCTCAAAAAAGGTTTTAACCTTGTTAATAGGAACATTGCAGGTATTCATTAGCGATAAGCCAACGGCCTGTACTGCCGTCCCATAGTGACAGGCTGATCTTTCATTAGGCTTCAGGCCAAGAAAAAATGTAGTCCCGCAGCTTCCGCATTTGTATTGATAGAAAACCTTTTTGAGGTTTATAGGCTTGATGCTAATAGTTTTCTCATATACAGCTTTAGTTTTGCCGGTGAAAACAAGTTCATGAGAACCACATTTCGGACACTCAGTTGCATCATCTGCCACATATTCAATTTCTTCGTCAATATCATCAGGAATACCGAGTTCACTTTTAGAATGTCCTGGCTGACCTCCAATTTTTCTGTCAGTAGGCTCTCTGGAATTGATGCTTGAGTTATATTTTGCTTTTCCTATAGGAGTAGACGCAGTAGGAATACCAACGGTAGTTGAGTCATGATTGCTTATGGCATTAAGATATTCAATCTTGTCTTTCAGTCTGTTAATTTCATCATTAAGATTTCTAATCATTTCATCTTTTTCAAGACAAAGCTGCTTTAATTTTGCGATTCTGTTATCCCTGTATTCAAGCTTCTGTTTTTTGGATTTCAGTTCTTCATTACAATCGTAAAGTCTTGTTTTAAGGTCACCAATCTTTTTGCATGCTTTATCATATTTTACTGATAGTGTTCCTAAAGAATCCATTGATTTACTCCTTGTTAATCATCATTATTAAGAATTGATTCAATTCTATTGATCTTGCTGGTAAGCTTTCTATTAGCCGCCTTAAGCTGTTTGATCTCATCATCTCTGCTTGCAATAATTTTTTGCATATCCTCAACCATCTTTTTATAGGTTCTTCTGCCGCTTGCTTTTTCTTCATTTTCAGCTGTATTTTTATCAGGATTAGGCTTTCTCCCTCGCTTTTTGCTTGAAGGAATAATTTCTCCAGTTTCCTCGTCTACAACGCCAAGGTATTTGCGTTTTGCTCTAGGCTGTTTGAGCTCAGGATTCCAAACTGAAACAGATTCATAAGCATATTTCTTGCCAGTTTTCTTGTTTGTCACATAAACAATTGCCATCTTTTCTCACCCCCTTGTTACTATATACAGTATATCATATAACTAGCTTAAAATAAATAGTAATTTACATATAATTTAAATTTATTAGAGACTATGTTTGCTGAAATTATCAAGAAAAAGAGAATACTTTTTTGGTTGTCAGGAATAAGACACTTGAATTGTTAATACATGACTATAAATCACTTTAAAAGTTATAATAAAAGGGTATCCCATATATGGATATACCCCTAAATAAAGACATTATTCAATTTTTAATCTTTCAGCACTGTGAATAGTAACCATCTTGTTTTTCCATCTCTTACGGGCAGTAGCAAAGCCAGGCGAGCCAGTCAACGGTCAAGATGAACGGCGCTTTCAGCGCCGCCGTTGACAGTCTCGCCCGTCTTTGCTAATGGGTAATCAAGGCGGGAAAGCCATTTTAGGGCTTTCCCGCCCATTTCAATTTTGGGAGAAGAAAGGCCCCAAAATGAACGAGTGCGGCCAAACACTTTTAGGGATTGGCCACCTTGTCCACCCATCCAGCGGGGCGGCGGGGAACGGTCAAGGCCGGGCGTCAGCCCATTCATTTCAGCCTTGACGGTTTCCTGCCGTCCTGCTACTTTTCCCGGAGTGTGGCCACACATCTGGTCACGGTGTCCAGAGCTTTGGGACTTTTTGTCCCATAGGCCGGGGGCGGAGGACGAGGGACGGGGGCTTTCATAATACGCCCTGTCTGCTGCTGAAATCAGCCCTTTGTTTCCGGCTTACCAGCCCCAAACAAAGCCCTGCTTTCCTGCCGCGTCAAATGCCCTTGCCCTCCCCGGCGGCAACGGTATTTTCAGGGCAACGCCGACAGAGCGTATAACACACTACACTTTGCTCCGCAAAGTCGTGTGCCAAATGGGGCGCTGCCCCCTTTGGAAACCCCCGCAACAAACAGGTGCTATGCACCCAGCCGGGAGCATAGCGCCGTTTGTTGTCAGCAGCCCGTTTCACGGTCTGCGTGTAGTTCCTTGTAAACTGACCTAAGAATAAGTTATAGACTCTATTTTATTTTTGCGACTTTTTTCGTTTGAAATTCGGTGATAGGATAAGCGGCGGAGGAAAAATGTGAAAAAAATCCTCACAGGGCAAACACATGAGAAAAATAGGTGATGAATGAGGTATAACCAATTAGAAACAATTTCTCTATTGGATAATCTTATTTTCAATAACCTATCATAAAATGAGAGATTATAGAATGAATTTTTAGGCTCATCCGCCATATTAATGTTTTATCCTGGAAAAGAGCCTAAAAAAATTTATATTAGCGGTCATATATAAACAGTATTCGAACATTTATGGTTAAGAAATGTGACCTCTGCTTCTATGATCTTCTGATTATTAAAGAATATAAAAAAGACTTACTCACGGCAATGAATAAGTCTCAAAAGAATAACCTACGGGAAAAGTTATTCTTAATCGGCTAACGATCTTTATATTCATTAATAATCTTTCAGCGTTTGTATTGGTACGAAACAGAAAGGAGGCATCTCAATATTCCACGTTCTTGAATACGAGAATAAAAGATAGAACCTGGAAAATGAAACAGCCAGTTTATATTACTGAACATAAGTTCTCTAGCTACTTCATATTATAGTATTTTCGAATTAGAAGTCAATAAGAAACCCGTTTCATTCGTCAGTAATTATAGAAGTACGCATTGAGAAATATGTACAGGAAATCACTTATTTTTTACGCAGACAAAGTGCTTAAGAGATTAAGCATAATCAACTATCATTATATTTTTTATCTAATTGATAAGAAATGTTATTGTGAGAAAAGGGAGGACGAATTATGACTTCTGTACAAAAGGAGAACATGAGACCTACACTCTTTCAGGAAATTATGTATCTGCTCATTAAAATTGGTTTTGTCTTACTTGTATTTGCATTAGCGCTGACATTTATCTTTGGTGCAATGCGTTACAACGCAGACAATATGAATCCCGCCATTTATGAAGGAGATTTATTATTATTCTATCGACTCGACCACAACTATGCGCAAAAAGATGTCGTTGTTTTACGTCATCAGCATGTCCTTCAGGTGCAGCGAATCGTCGCTGTAGCGGGAGATGAAGTGAACATAACCAAAGAAGGGTTAATGGTTAACGGTTCTTACCAGCAGGAAGATCATATTTATTACAAAACGAAGCGCTATGTCTCAAAAGTGAAATTTCCTATAAGATTAGGAGAAAATCAGGTCTTCGTCTTAAGCGATCAGCGCACGCAAGCAACTGATAGCCGTATCTATGGACCGGTATCTACCAAAGAGATATTAGGCAAAGTCATTTGTGATATTCGTCGTCGAAACATTTAGAAAACTAATATGAGGTGAAAAATTTATGAATAAGAAATACTTAAAAGGACTTTTATCCTTAAGTTTATCAGGTTTAATGGCAGCATCTTTAGCAGCACCAGTTTTTGCGGCTACAGATACCAATGTGGAAGCTTACATTACTAAGGAATTTGATATGCCTGTTGGCACTGAATTTACAAGTAAAACATTTAATTTCAGTCTAGGTGAATTACAAAAAGATGGTACAAAAATGACCGGAAAAAACGAAACACTAGAATCGAAGGAAATTACCATCAAGAAGGAAGACAATCACTTCGTAAGAAACAGTGATAGCAACAATGAAAAGAGATACAACAGCTATTTACATTATACGGATCTTTTGAGTGATAGTGATAAAGAAGTTTTAACGAAAGACCCTGGTCAATACAGCTTTCTTATTACTGAAACTGCAGATCAACAGGTTCCTCCAACTACAGAAAATGGTGTTAAGCATACTACGAATTTGACATATTCAAAAGCTGTATATAAAGCTGAGCTTTATGTAAAAACAAAAACTGATGGTACTAACTATATTTCAAGTATTAAGGTCACTAAAGAAAAAGATGATACAGGCACGGAAATTACTTCAGTCAATGAAAAGAAGGTTGACCCATCAAAACCAGATGGTACTGATGATGGCAAAGGTGGATTAAGATTTGTCAATACTTTTACAGATAAGATTGAAACCACAGGAGATCCAGGTGAAATTCCAGATCCTGATCCAAAAAATCCAACAAACACAGATAATAGAGATAAAGTTTTATCAGTAGGTAAAATCGTAAATGGCGATTTAGCAGATAAAAATAAATACTTTGAATTCTCTGTTAAAGTAACCCAGCCTTCATTAGTCACTACAACAAATGAAACTTATAAAGCTAAGATCTTTAAAGCAGCTAATGGTGGACAGGATACTGATAAGACGAAAAACCCAAATATGGATGATAAAGGTGAATTTTCATTTACTAGCGGTAGTGATCCAGTAAAGGTTTATTTAGCACATGGTGAAAAATTAGTATTTGAAAATTTATATGTAGGTACAGCATTTGAAGCACAGGAAACTGAAGCCAACAACCTTTATACACCATTAACGTATGTAAAATTCAATAGTGGTAATCCTGAAACAAAATCACAGGGAAATGCAAATGTTACGGGTAATGTATCAGAAGGTACAGATACAGTTGTTGTAGTCAACACACGTAATTCAACTTCTCCAACAGGGATCGTTGTAAATAACTTACCTTACATCTTATTAGTATTAGGTGTTGTAGCTGGTTTTGCTGGTTATATCGCTTCTAAGAGAAGAAGAGAAGTAAGATAAAAACTTTAATGAATAAATAAGAAGGTGGCAAATGTATGAGAGAAGAGCGAAGTATTAAAGCAGTACAGGGTATTTCATCCGCCTTTAACTTTACCCTTCTCATCATACTGCTGTTACTTGGTTTATTAGGTATCTATGCTTTATGGGATAGTGCTTCACTCTATAGCAATGCGAGTCACAATCACTATAAAGACTATAAACCACGCATCAGAGATAGCCGTAGTTTCGAGGATTATCAAAGAGCTAATCCTGATGTGATCGGTTGGCTGGACCTGTATGGAACGGGAGTCGATTATCCGATCGTTCATGGTCGGGATAATATGAAATACTTAAGTCATGCACCTGATGGCAAGTATAGTGCTTCAGGAAGTTTATACCTCGATTATCGCAATAACCCCAACTTTCTAGACTTTAATAACATCATTTTTGGTCATCACATGGACCAGCATATGATGTTTGGTGATCTCAGCAATTTCCTTACCCAACCCTATTTTGCGAAGCACCAGTATGGAAAGATCTATGCCAATCATCATTGGCAGGGACTTGATATTTATGCGGTGATTGAAGCGAATGCTTATGATACAAGCATTTATAATCCTGGGATCGACGGTGATCAAAAACGGGAGTTTTATATACAGAATATTCAATCAAAAGCGAAATATCATCGATTAGAAAATGTCCAGCCCGCCGATCACATCATTTTAATGAGTACCTGTCAGGGGGACTTAACCAATGGACGAATTGTTTTGGTGGCTAAAATCACGAAGAACATTCATAAAGATCCCTTTGCGCAAAAACAAGGAATCTTTAATCTCTTTGATCATTATGGTTTATTAGATGAATTAAAACGTTGTCCATTATTAGTCTGGGCTATCCTAAACCTATTATGCTTATATCTTATTTTATTTATCTATAACAAAGTTCATGAAAAGAGGAGAAGCACATGAAATATCGTATCTTATCAGGATTCATCGTCTTCTCAATATTGATGGGAAGCAGCTGCGTCGTTCACGCGAAAGGGGGAACAAGTACGCAGCTTGTTATTTATCAGCAGTCTTCCTGGAAAGGCTGTAAGAAGCCAAGGATGGTGATGGTGTATCGTTTAAAAACATCATCGCAGTCATCATATTATCATGATTACAAAATGAAATTCAGTGATCGTAAGATGGGCATTACGATGTATTACAATAAGCCAGGTCTTTATTCCTATTATGTATCACAAAATTGTCATTCACATTATAAAGGGATGAAATATGATCGTAATAGATATCATGTGCGGGTAATGGTACGTTATGCCAATGGACAGCTCTTGGCTGAATCAGAATTACCAGTTAATAAAAGAGGTTTTAAGGAAGAATCCATGACTTTCCATAATTCTTATCACAAGAAGAAGCCTAAGAATCCAAGTAAACAGGTACTTCATAAAAAAGAGAATCCTATTCCTAAAAAGCTTCAGGAATATCCGCCTAATAAGGAAAAACAAAAACATAAACATAAAAATAGCATACCTAATCACCAAAAAGAATATCCACCAGAAAAGGGTCATCATAGTCAGAATAACCCTTTGACTACCCATAAGGTGAAAACTGGTGATAACACAGATATTAAGCTCTATGTTATTGGTATGATGTCTTCATTCATTATTTTATTGTTGTGTATTGCTTTGGAAAAGAGGAAGAAGGAAAAAGACGATGAAAATCAAAAAGTTAAGTCATAAAAAATATGTCTGTATCTTTATTCTTGCCGTCAGTATGCTTTTTTGCATAGGTGCTTTTCACGGCCGTCAGATTGCTCATGCGACAGATAATCAGCCAGTCCAAAGTGATAGTGCCGATCAGTTAGATAGTGCTGATCAGTTAGATAGTGCAGATCAAAAGACTTCTTCATTTACTTTTCAAAAGAAAATGTCTTTTAAAGTCTTAAGAGCCGCTGTTACAAATGGTCAGATTGATACTGAAAAGAAAGTTCCTGTGACCACATATATTGGCGATACAAAGCAAGAAGAACCAAAAAACATACCAGTCGGTGTCATTAATGAAAATACGGTACCAAAAATAACAGGTGCCCGTTTTGTTGGGGCTTATGTAGAATTTCCGGACACTGGTAAAGAAACACAAATCTACTATACGAACGTTTATACAGAAAAATCAGATACTGGTGATCAAAGTAAAACTTATACATACTATGCGTATTCACCAACACCTGAAACAGGTGTACTGCTTGAGGGAGATGCATATATAAAGCTGAAATATGAAGCAGCCTATGATATCTCTTATCGCGTTGAAAATAAGTTAGGAAAAGAATTGTCTGATGGACTACAGGAAGGAGATACTGGTGGCTATTTTGTTACACCAACAACCAAACTTGAAACGGGCAATCAATTGAATATTCATTTTGTTGAGGGAAAAATCCGTGGAAATACGGGTTCTTATCATTTGCGAAAACTATATAAATCACCAACATCTGATCTAACTAAAAAGACGCCTATTTCTTTTGATAGTGATGATTCAGGGAAAACTGATATCACTCAGGCGACAACAATTGTTGCAGTGGTGGATCAAGATCAAACATATCGTATGCACGTAGTGAATCCGTTTGCGGATCATCATGGCCATATTTGCTGGAAAGGATACTCTGGCTGGACATATAACAGCACGACTGGGAAGTTTGAAGGAAATTGGACAGATGGGCCAACTGATGGAGACACAGATATGCCTATTTACGCCCTTCCTCAAATATGCAATCCAGATGATCCTAAGGCGGTTACGGTTGTAAAAGAGGCCAATGGTAAGGAACATGGCGTTTGTTATGCTGATGTGGGAAACAAGAATCAGACTTCTTACAATACAGAAGTCGATGCGAATGGGTTCCAGGATATCTTATATAATAATCAAGATAAATTTGACTCTTATACGACACATGAGTTAAAGGATGAATCAGGCAATGTTGTAACCGCAGATAATCATCCTGCAACAACTACTGCAGCACCAGGTGGTACCTTTTATTTTGTGATGTACTCACAGCGCGGAACAGAGTGGGAATTTTCACGTTTATCAATTAACGGAACAAATTTAAAGGCAGTCTATGATGGACAAGTTCATGATACGCCAATAGGGAATGGTATGATTGCTCATTTTAAGTACGATTCTTCTGAAAATGATGCTGATTCATATAGGGACTTACATCTAGAAAAAGATAGAAATGAAAGACATGCAAATTGGAGAAGCAAACAAAGATTGAAATTTGAGTGTTGGGTTTCTCATGCAAGCAGTGATATATATGTTGATTTTGACTGTGTAGAAAAAGAAACAGAATCGTTAACATTAACCAAAGCACAAGGTATTAAGAGAATTGTGGCAAGTTCCTATGATGAAGATCATCACGGTAGATTGTGGTGGGATAGTTTGTATAATGGACAGCCTTATTATCGTCAAGATGCACTTGGTAAGTGGATAGAAAAGAATAAAGAAGGAACAGATTCTCCAAATTATGAATATACTGCAAGTCAAGATGAAGAAACGAATAACCTGCCAAAAGTATTGTTTACCGAAAAAGATCAAGATTCATGGCAGACCTCAGGTGGTACCCATTCAAAAATGGAGGATGTAAACGATTATGAGGGTAAGCATAGATATTTGTATTATGATGCTTTGCCCGGATATGATGAACGAACGATAAATGTTAGTATAACGGGTGCACAAAATGATGATGTTACAAATGGTCCAATTGGGCGAATGCAGCAAGGCTATTATAATGGGGATTCGGATAATCCGGTTAATAAAGCTTTAGACGAAGCTATTTCAAATGATTATACAAATTATATTGATTATAAAAGTAGGAACATGCGCCATCGAAATATTGCAATTTCTATGGATCCTTATAAATACAAGGCAACTTATGATTTAGATGGCGGAACATTAAATGGTCAAGACAAGTATATAGATTCTCAAGAGTATACGATTGAAGAGGGTTCTAATCATATTTTGATGCCAACAGCGACACCCGTTAAAAAGGGTTATGCTTTCGTGGGATGGGAGTATGAGCCGCTTAATATCAAATATATAGACCAAAAAGATCAGTTAAGACAAGTGTTATCGCCAAATGACAAATTTGAAATAAACGGTACAACCTATGATTATGGACTTGATAGGGTTGAAAAGACAATTTATTATTTTAAATATGTTTCTAATGGTCGCCTGATAGAGTCGTATACAAAACAACTAGCGTCGAAACCGGTTTATGTGGATAAAGATGGTGCTGATAACCATTTTGCTTTTAAAGCTTTATGGGTCAATAGAGATAACCTTCCTGCTGGTAAAGATATTTATACAATTAAGACTTATAAACAAGTTACTTCTAAAGATTATGAATCTTTAAACAAGGATGAGAAATATCAGGATGAAACTACTAAGAAATTATATAGGATTGTATCTTCTAATGATTATTTAGGAACAATTGATCAGACAATTATTGGGATCCCGCCTCAAGCGGATGATGGATACGTATTTAATAAACAAGCAAGTACTGTGAAACTGACACATTTCAAAAAGACAGGAGCAAATCCTGAACCGGATACACTAAAATATTTCTATGATTTTGATGGTAGTCAGAATTTAACAATTAAACATGTTACAAGCGGTAATATGGGAGATCAAAATCAATCATTTGATGTCTATGTTACTTTGAAAGACAGTAAGGGCAATCCTTTTAATGGAGAGAAGGCTGTCGAAGGAACCAATGCCACAATATGGGGTGGAGCCAATACAACCGGTGCTAGTACAACTGGATCATTAAAGTTTGATAATGGGATAGCTAAAATTAGTCTAAAAGGTAATCAAAAGTTGACTATTAAGAATGTTGATATTGGTTCTTATGATATTAAAGAATATTCTTCAGGTTTATATACAACCCAGTATGAGATTGATCAGCAAGGTAAGTCAAATAATGCTATTTCTAATGCATCTATTGTGAAGAACGGTAATCCTATTGTCACAATCTATAATGTACGTGATGTACCTGAAACAGGCATTTATATGCCAAATGATCATCCAGGACAAATGTTTGCTTTGTTACTGTTAGGAGCTGGAGCTTTCTATCTTGTCTATAAGAAGAATGAACGACGAATTAAACGTATGATCTTAGTGTCAACGTTGAAAATTGAAGATATGATTAAAGTGCATCATAAATAAAGATGCACTTTTTAATAGAAAATATTTATACTGTTGGACGCTGAAATAGCTAAAAAGTTTACTTTTGAGTGCTTAATTTTGTCTCAATTATTACTACCATAAATCCAAAAATTTAATTGATTGAAACTTAGCAAATAAGAAAATAAATGAAAGGTATTGTAAAGATTATGATTAAAAGGAATACTCTTTGATCAGAATTTCTTTTCCAAATATAAGAAAAAACTATAGATTCATATTTCATTAGATTATAAATCTATAGTAAATTATTATGGATAATCTTTATATAATCATAAATCTTTCTTAGATTGATTAACCGTTATATATTTTTGGTATCTGCTTGTTGGACAATCTGGTATCGTCATTTGAAGTTCTCCTTTATTGTTCCACTACTCATTTATTATATCAAAAAGCCAACGAAAATAGCCCTCTTATTTGTTATACTTATAAAAAAGGAGATCACAATGGAATTTAGATTTGCAAAAAGAGAAGATACCGCATTAGTATTACAGTTTATTAAAGAATTAGCGGATTATGAAAAGATGCTTGATGAAGTAGTAGCCGATGAAGAAACACTTAAACATTGGCTATTTGATGAAAAGAAAGCAGAAGTTTTATTTGTTTGTGAAGAGGGACAAGAGGCAGGCTTTGCATTATTCTTCCACAATTTTTCTACATTCTTAGGAAGAGCTGGCATTTATTTAGAAGACTTATATGTGAAAGAAGAGTATCGCCATAAAGGTTATGGGAAAGCTTTGATCAAAAAGCTAGCCTCACTTGCCGTTGAACGTGGCTGTGGACGTTTAGAGTGGTGGTGTCTAGACTGGAATCAGCCCAGTATTGATTTTTATTTATCATTAGGGGCTAAGCCTATGAAGGACTGGACCGTATATCGTATTGCTGGAGAAACACTTAAATCATTAGCAGAGTAAGGCGTGTTATCATGTCTTTTTATTTTCATTGACAAGTGTAAGCCTTTACGTTATGCTTATATTAGAAAATGACCAACGGTCAGTTATAGTATAGGAGGTTAATATTATGTACTATAGTAGTGGTAATTATGAAGCCTTTGCGAAACCAGAAAAGCCGGAAGGCATTGACAAGAAACATGCCTATATCGTTGGCAGCGGCCTTGGCGGTTTAGCAGCGGCTTGCTTCTTAATCAGAGATGCGCAGATGCCTGGTGAAAACATTACTGTATTTGAATCCCTGCCATTAGCAGGGGGATCCTGCGATGGCTATCATGATCCTCATAAAGGTTATATTATGCGTGGCGGTCGTGAAATGGATAACCATTTTGAATGTATGTGGGATTTATTCAGATCGATTCCATCGATTGATAATCCTGGTGAAACGATTTTCTCAGAATATTACAAACTCAATAAAGAGGATCCAAACTATTCTTTATGCCGTGTGACAGAAAAACAAGGTCAGGATGCCCATACTGACCGGCAGTATAAT
The DNA here is from genome assembly GCF_003925875.1 of Intestinibaculum porci. Classification (GTDB taxonomy): domain Bacteria; phylum Bacillota_I; class Bacilli_A; order Erysipelotrichales; family Coprobacillaceae; genus Intestinibaculum; species Intestinibaculum porci. Next base: position 65,144 of record NZ_AP019309.1, read on the forward strand.
TTAAATAAAAATGCAGAAAAACAGTTATTAAAATTAATGTTCTCAACGGATGAAGAATTAGCGGATCAAACGATTGATGATATCTTTGATGATGACTTTTATAATACGAATTTCTGGATTTACTGGCAGACGATGTTTGCCTTTGAAAAATGGCATTCAGCCTTAGAAATGAAACTGTACATGCAAAGATATATCCACCATATTGATGGTTTACCTGATTTAAGTGCTTTGCGTTTTACTCGTTATAACCAGTATGAATCAATGATTCTGCCAATGGTCAAATACATTGAAGATGCTGGCGGGAAAATTGCCTTCAATACGCAAGTAACGAATATTGAATGTGAAATCACTCCAGAGAAAAAAGCTGCGCGCCTGATTGAATATACTCAGGATGGTGAAGATAAACGTATTGAATTAACGGATGATGATTTAGTTTTTGTAACCAATGGCTCACAGGGGGATGGCAGTGCTTATGGTGATCAGACTCATGCTCCGGTTATTGAAATTGAAAATGGCCAAGGTCCATCTGTTGAATTATGGAAGAAATTAGCCGCTCAGGATGAAGCCTTTGGTCATCCTGATAAGTTCTTCAAAGATATCAGAGAAACCAGCTGGGAATCCTGGACCGTTGATACGAATAATAAAGAAGTCTTAGAAGCGATTGAAAAGATCTGTCATCGTGATCCATTAAGCGGTAAAGTCGTTACCGGCGGCATCGTTACTGCCAAAGACTCAGCATGGCTGTTAAGCTGGACGATTAACCGTCAGGGACAGTTTAGAGATCAGCCTGATGATCACTGCCTGATTTGGGTCTATGGTTTGAACTGCTGGTATGATGATGGTGATTATATCCATAAACCAATGTTCCAGTGTACTGGTGAAGAATTATGTGCAGAATGGTTATATCATATTGGTATCCCTGTTGATCATATTGATGCCTTAGCGAAAGAATGTAATACGACACCATGTATGATGCCATATGTGACTTCTTTCTTTGAACCAAGAGCTTATGGTGATCGCCCATTAGTGGTTCCGGTAGGATCAGTCAATTTAGCTTTCTTAGGTCAGTATGCAGAGACTCCAAGAGATACTGTCTTCACGACTGAATATTCTATTCGTACAGCTATGGAAGCTGTCTATACACTTTGTGATGTCGATCGTGGTGTTCCTGAAGTCTGGGGATCTGTCTTTGATATTCGTGAATTAATTAAAGCTGGCGTTAAGATGAACGATGGCAAGATGATCAAAGACTGGCCATTAGCTGCCCCAGAAAAAGCAGCCATCAGCGGCGCATTCAAACTGATCGCGAATACAGAATTATCGAAGTTATTAATCAACTTAGGCGCAGCTGAGAAAGCTGACTTTGCACCATTAGTAGATGTCGATCAGATTAAAGATACGCTGCAGGAAAAAGCTGCCGAAGTCAAAGACTCGAAAGCAGTGAAAGTCGGTGCTGGTGTCACCGCCGCTTCGTTAGTAGCTTTAGCTGCCTTATTACATAAGAAAAAGTAAAATGAGATCCTGGAGAAAATCTCCAGGATTTTATCAATACTTATTGACAAATTAAGAAAAGAGATTACAATATTAGTTGTACACAATTTAATTATAAGCAATGCAAATGGAGGACTTAGAAATGAGTAACTATGATTATGATGTATTATTTATTGGGAGCGGACATGCCTGCAACCATGGCGCTATTGCCTTAAAGATGGCCGGTAAAAAAGTTGCCATGATTGAAGAAGACAAACATGGCGGAACTTGTACAAATTATGGCTGTGATGCCAAGATCTTATTGGATGGACCATTTGAATATCAGGAAGGCTTTGCCCGTTATCATGATTTAGGAATGCCGACACCGGAAATTAACTGGAAAAACTTAATGGCTTATAAAAAGAAATTAATTGGTGCTTTTGATCCATTATTAGGACAGACATTTGAAAAATATGGGATTGAAGTGATCAAAGGTCATGGACAGTTAACAGATCCTCATACCGTAGATGTTGATGGAAAAACTTATAGCGCTGAATATATCGTCGTCGGCACGGGCGCGAGAGATTCCTCTTTACCAATTCCTGGTGCAGAGTATATGCACCACAGCAAGGATTTCTTAGATCTTGATGAAATGCCTGACTCTTTATTATTCGTTGGGGCTGGGGTTATCAGTATGGAATTTGCATCCATGGCTTTAGCCTTAGGAAAGAAGGTCACGGTTATTGATTTTGCACCACGTGCTTTAGCGCAGTATCCAGAAGACTACGTCGCAATGATGGTTAAAAAGATGGAAGATATGGGGGCAACGTTTGCCTTCAATCAGAGTGTCTCTAAGGTGGAAAAAGAAGCGGATGGTTATGTTGCTTATACGCAGGATCAGTCCTTTAAAGCAGATTATATCGTCGAAGGCACAGGCCGCGTAGCGAATGTGGAAAACTTAGGTTTAGAAGCCTTAGGTATTGAAGCTTCAAGACGAGGCATCGTTGTTAATGATCATCTGCAGACAGCTGTGCCAAATATCTTTGCTAGCGGGGATGTCGTAGATAAAAAGATTCCTAAATTAACGCCAACGGCAGAATTTGAATCAAATTATATTGCTTATTCAATCTTAGGTTTAACGACTGATCCTATTGTTTATCCAGTGATCCCTAACTTAGTCTTCACGCTGCCACGTATCGCTCAGGTGGGGGTATCCGTTGATGAAGCCAAAGCGCATCCTGAATTATATAAAGTTCACCGTGTGCCATTTGGTAAAGTGAATGAATGGGTGAATAACCGTGAAACCGAAGCTGATTACACCTTCATTTTAGACCAGGAAGGTTATCTTGTCGGGGCTGCTGTATACAGCGCCGAAGCCGCGATGGTTTTAGACTTCTTAACTTTAGTCATTAACAAGAAGATGACCGCTCGTGATTTATCATCCATGATCTTTGCCTTCCCAACGCAGACTTATCAGGTTGTCTTTGCCTTAAAACCAATTTTAAAAAGAGCATAATATTTGTTGACCGGCAGGAAATGCCGGTCTTTAATATTATGAGAGGTGATATTATGGCAAAGCGACTTTGTCAGATTACATACGAAAGTCCTATTGGTGATCTCGCTATTGTGGCCTCAGATCAGGCGATCATTCAAATTTCTTTGGTACAGTCATCTGATTTCAATAAAGATGAAAACGCTCATCAGCTTTGTTTAAACTGTCAGAAACAGTTAGAAGAATATTTTTCAGGCGAACGCGAAACTTTTGATCTCCCCATAGCTTATGAAGGGACACCTTTCCAGCAAAAAGTCTGGAAGGCACTTCAAAATGTCCCTTATGGCGCAGTCACAAACTATAAAGAGTTAGCCATTGCCGTTGGCAATAAGCGTGGTTATCGTGCCGTTGCGAAGGCCCTGCATGATAATCCCATCTTAATTATGATTCCTTGTCATCGCGTCATTGCCAGCAATGGCACTTTATCCGGCTATGCAGCAGGGAAACATGCGAAAGCTTATTTATTGGAGTTAGAAGGATTTCCTGTGGAAATGTTTTTCTAAACCATGAAATGAATGCCTTGATCTTGCATCTGTCCCCACATTTCGCAAATAGGGGTGACCCACTAAATGGCAAATAAGTCCGGTACTAAACTTATTGGAGGAGAAAGAATGTCTAAGACAATTGATTACTATAATGAAAATGCAAAGTCTTTTGCGAAAGAGACACAAAATCTTGATTTTAGTGCAACACAGAATAAGTTTTTAAGCTATTTAAATGAGGGATCTCTGATTCTTGATTTTGGCTGTGGGGCCGGCCGCGATACGAAGTATTTTTTAGATCATGGTTATCAGGTAGAAGCAATCGATGGTTCACAGGAGTTATGTACTATTGCTAGTAAGTATACGGGTATCCCAGTAACGGGATTTTTTATGGGAGGAAAAACGATGATTGAAGAGAACTATGATTTATATATTCAGCAGCATCAGGCTGTTATTGTACTCTTTGGCTCACTGAGCTGTCATCCTTGTCAGGCTTTAAAGACACGTCTTATCTTATGGCAAAAAGAGCATCTATCTATGCAAGTGGTGATGTGGTAGATAAAAAGATTCCTAATTAACACCAACAGCAGAATTTGAATCTGATTATATTGCTTACTCAATCTTAGGCCTTAATCATAATCCAATTGTTTATCCAGTCATTCCAAACTTAGTCTTCACACTGCCTCGTATCGCTCAGGTAGGGGTTAGTGTTGATGAAGCCAAAGCGCATCCTGAATTATATAAAGTGGCACGTATTCCATTTGGAAAGAGTAATGAATGGGTTAATAATCGTGAAACAGAAGCTGATTATACATTTATTTTAGATAAAGAAGGTTACCTGGTCGGTGCAGCAGTTTACAGTGCTGAAGTGGCGATGGTTTTAGACTTCTTAACATTAGTGATTAACAAGAAGATGACGTCATTAGATTTATCATCTATGATCTTTGCCTTCCCAACCCAGACATACCAGGTTGTCTTTGCTTTAAAACCATTATTAAAACGTGCATAATAAGAAAAGTACCATTCATCCGGCAAGATGAATGGTGTTTTTACGTAAGTGAAAGTGTCGCTTATGTAGATAGAATTTTCATGCATAATAGGCCTGATTTCCTATATAATAAAATCAGAGGTGATAAAAATGAAAGTATTAATGATTAATGGATCGCCAGACGTGAAGGGCTGTATTCATACAGCTTTTGTAGAAGCGAGTCAGATCTTTGCGAAAGAAGGCATTGAGACAGAAGAAATTATAATCGGTCCAAAAGATATTAGAGGATGTATTGCCTGCAATCACTGCAAGAGTGCTGGAAAGTGCATTTTCAATGATTTAGTCAACGAAACCGCCGCTAAGCTAGAAGAAGCGGATGGCATTATTCTTGGTTCACCCGTCTATTATGGTAATCCGAATGGAACACTCTTATCATTTATGCAAAGACTGTTTTATAGTACTACCGCAGACTTACATATGAAGGTTGGGGCGAGTGTTGTTTCTTGTCGCAGAGGCGGCAACTCAGCCACATTTGAATCACTGAATCAGTTCTTTGGTATTTCTGGTATGCCGATTGCGCCATCTTCGTACTGGAATGATGTGCATGGCTACAGCAGTGAGGATGTTTATCGTGATGAAGAAGGGCTGCAGACGATTCATAATTTAGCGACGAATATGTCCTTTATGATTAAAGCTCTTCACAATCAGGAAAAACCACAAATGAAGAAAGAAAAATACACTGATTTTATCAGATAAACATTATGATCTCAAAAACAATGCGTCAGGTATTGCCTGGCGTCTTTTTATGTTAAGATAAAAACAGGAGGGCCTAAAATGTCTAATACAATTGATTACTATAATAAAAATGCGGATGCATTTGCGAAAGAAACACAGTCACTTGATTTTAGTGTGACGCAGGAGAAATTTCTGTCTTATCTTAAAGAAGGAGATCTTATTCTTGATTTTGGCTGCGGAGCAGGTCGTGATACGAAGTATTTCCTTGATCATGGGTATCGCGTTGAAGCCATGGATGGATCAGAGGCATTATGTAAGATTGCCAGCCGTTATACAGGGATTGAAGTGAAACATATGTATTTTGAAGAACTTGAGGAAAGCAGGAAATATGATGGGATCTGGGCCTGTTCATCCATTCTTCATTTGCCTTATGATGCACTTGTTGAGGTTTTAAAGAAAATGCAGAAGGCTTTAAAGCCTTCAGGCATCATCTATACGTCTTTTAAATATGGCGATTTTGCAGGAGAAAGACATGGCCGTTATTTCATGAACTTTACTCAAGCTTCATTTGCATCGTTACTAAGTCAAGTGGGGGGATTGACAGTTATTGAAGAGTGGATCACTGGTGATGTGCGCCATGATCGCGAAGATGAAAGATGGCTGAATGTTTTATTAAGGAGATCACAATCATGAATACACATCAGATTGATCTTACACTTTTTAGCTCAGAAAGCTGTACGCCTTGTCAGGCACTTAAGCATCGTCTTTCTTTATGGCATCAGGATCACAAAAATCTATTGGTTCACTTTATTTCTATTGATGAGAAAAAGGATGTCGCCGCTAAGTATGGAGTGCTGTCAGCACCGACGATCATCGTCTTCATTGATGGTCAGGAAGCTATTCGTGCTGCGGGCTATTTTAGTTTAGACGAGTTGCTTCAAAAAGTGGAACGCTATGAATCTTTGTTCTAAAAGCCTCTGTTCACCTATATTATTTGCAGCTATAATATATCTGTAAATACGAGGAGGAATGCTATGAAGGTTATTAAAGTTGTCGCCGCAATTATTCATGAGGATCATAAGATCCTTATAGCGAAAAGAAATTATGGAGAATTTGATGGATTGTTTGAATTTCCGGGAGGAAAAGTTGAACCCGGGGAAACAGGAGAAGAAGCGATTGTTAGAGAAATTCAGGAAGAAATGCATGTCGACATTGCGGTGGAACGTTTCTATACCAATGTCCAGTATGACTATCCGACATTTCATTTGGACATGGACTGCTATTTATGTCATTTAGAAGATCACCATCTGAAATTAGATGCGCATAGTGAAGTGAAATGGATTGATCACGATGATCCGTCCATCAAATGGTGTCCAGCGGATACCTTCGTGATCAATACGTTGATTGAGCGAGGGTTCTAAGATGGAAGAGTTAACGAAAGCGATTCATACCAGTCTGATTGATCGCACCATTCCTTCGAATATGAAGTATCGTCCACGTTTATTAGTCAATAATGAACGATTAGGGATGCAGATGTTGAAGGAATTAGAGAATCATCTCAATGCCTGTGAAACCTTTGACTTTTCCGTGGCCTTTATTGCGAAATCAGGATTAGCAGTTTTAAAACAGACGCTCTTTGATTTGGAAAATAAAGGGGTCAAAGGCCGACTGATTACTTCAACGTATTTAGGATTTAATAGTCCAGAGATGTTTGCTGAACTATTAAAGTTTTCGAATCTTGAAGTGCGCTTATTTGAAGATGAACATGCCGGCTTTCATCCCAAGGGTTATTTATTTAAAGAGCAGGGGTTATACAATGTTATTGTTGGCAGTTCTAACTTAACCCAAAGCGCTTTGCAGACAAATAAAGAATGGAATCTTTTTCTCACCGCCACGGAGAATGGAGAAATCGTTGATGAAGTGCGTGAGGCTTTTGAAAAACAATGGCAGTCTGCCATTGTTTTAACGAAGGAATGGATTGCGGAATATAAGGAAACCTATATTCCTCAGACCATTGTGCACGAAGTAATGCAAAGAGGGATTACACCCAATAAGATGCAGAAAGAAGCCTTAGATTCTTTACGTTTATTACGAGAAAAAGGAAAAGATAAGGCTTTGTTAATCAGTGCGACAGGAACTGGAAAAACATTCTTATCCGCTTTTGATGTGGCGGCGTATCAGCCTAAGCGGATGTTATTTGTCGTCCATCGGGAAAACATCGCGAGAGCGGCCATGCGGACTTTTAAACGGGTGATCAAAGATAAAACGATGGGGATGTTTACTGGTCATGAGAAAGATCTTCAGGCGGATTATCTTTTTACCACTGTGCAGACAATTGCCAAACCAGAATACTATGAGCAGTTTCGTAAAAGTACTTTTGATTATATAGTCATCGATGAAGTCCATCGGGCCGGGGCACCAACTTACCAGCGTCTGATGTCTTACTTTAAACCAGAATTCTTATTAGGGATGACGGCCACCCCAGAGCGTAGTGATGACTTTGATATTTATCAGTTATTTGATTACAACATTGCATATGAAATACGGTTATCGCAGGCGATGGAATATGATTTATTATGTCCTTTCCATTATTATGGGATTACTGATCTGATGATTGATCATCAGATCATCGATGATCATACGCAGTTTAATGATTTAGTCGCTGATGTCCGCGTGGATTATATTATTGAGAAAATCGAGCAGTATGGTCATTGCGGCGATCAGGTGAAAGGTCTTATTTTCTGCAGCCGCACCAAAGAAGCGAGAACGTTATCAGAGCTATTTAATCAGCGTGGTTATCGGACCACCGCTTTAACGGGGGAAGACAGCGAGGAAAGACGCCAGCAGGCAATGGATGACTTAGAATCAGGTCAATTACAATATATCTTTACCGTGGATATCTTCAACGAAGGGATTGATATTCCCGCGGTGAATCAGGTGGTGATGTTAAGAGCGACAGAGTCCGCGATTATCTTTATCCAGCAGCTTGGACGAGGTTTACGTAAATATCCGCATAAAGATTACGTTGTGGTATTAGATTTCATCGGCAACTATGAAAAGAACTATCTGATTCCTATTGCCTTAAGTGGCGTTCGTTCTGGTAATAAAGATGATTTGCGTCACTTTGTGATGGAAGGATCAACGATTGTCCCTGGCTGTTCCACCATTCACTTTGATGCTATCACCAAAGAAAGAATCTTCAAAGCGATTGATCAGGTCAACTTCTCAGTGGTAAGAGTCATTAAAGAAGCCTATAAGCAGTTAAAGAGTAAATTAGGGCATATCCCATCATTAAGAGACTTTGATACTTATGAATCGATTGATCCTTTACTGATCTTTCAAAACAAAAGCTTAGGCTGTTATCATGTCTTCTTAAAGAAGTATGAGAAAGACTATACCATTGATTTTGATCAGGATCAGGTCAATGATCTTATCTATATTTCCCGCAGCTTAGCAGCGGGGAAACGGGTTCATGAATTAGAAGCGATTAAGATTGCCATTGAAGATCATGATCATGTCATGCAAAGACTCAAAGAAACGCTTAAAGATCAGTATGATATTTCCATGACACATTATAGTTATGACACGATTATTAATACCCTGACTCAAAGATTTACGACGGGAACGGGCGCAAATACTTATAAATCCAGCATCTTCATCGATGAAGATCAGGGGGATTACCGTATCTCTCGTCATTTTCTTGAAGAACTAGAAAATAAGGAGTTCAAGAAACAGGTTTTAGAACTGTTAGACTTTGGTATTCATCGCTATAAACAGAATTATGCGCATCATGAAAAAGACAGTGATTTGTGTCTCTATGCCAAATACACCTATGATGATGTCTGTCGTCTGTTAAACTGGCATCAGAGCGTTGTTCCTTTGAATATTGGGGGCTATAAGTATGATGAGCGCACCAATACCTTCCCCGTCTTTATCAACTATGATAAAGAAGAGGATATCTCCGATACAACGAAGTATGAAGATCACCTGATTGATCAGGAAACTTTAGTCGCTTACTCCAAAAGCGGTCGTTCTCTGGCTTCTGAAGAAGTCAGAAAGGTGTATGATGAAGCCCATTCCCATATCCAGGTTCATTTATTCATGCGTAAGAATAAGGATGATGAAACCGCTAAGGAATTCTATTATTTAGGGCGGATGCATGCCTTTGGGACACCGCAGGAAGAGATTATGCCGCAAACGCAAAAGAGTGTTGTCAAACTGTTTTATAAGCTAGAAAAACCAATTAGAAAAGATTTATACGATTATATCACCAGCAGTGTTTCTATTTAAAATAAGCAGAAGTCTTCTCTTAATTTAAAGTAGAGCTGTAAAAAAGTATGCTATAATGGTTATGTAAGTTTAAAAAAGCAGAAGACTTCTGAAAATTTAAAGTAGCGAGAGCATCTCCCGCTACTTATTTAATTGCGCTAAAATTTCTTTATACTTCTCCTGATTGATTTCCCCATTAGCGAGGGTTTGATTGACCCATAACTTGAGGGTATCTACTAAAATAGAAATACGATCTAACTGACTTTGAATCTTCGCAAAATCTTCAATTTCATCATCCGTAATCTTTCCATCAGCGGTGATTTCAATCAGACGATTCTTCTTCTCATCCATTGCATTCAGACTCGCTAACATATTTAAGACAATATCAGATAACTGGCTGATCTTTAATGCCGGAACTTCCTGCTTGCCAATTGCACATTCATGGGCACAGTAATAATTACATAAATCGGGGCGTTTATAGGCAGCGGCCATTTCTAAGATATCTTCTGGTGTGACATTGACTTTATCCTTTTCAATCCGGGCTAAACGATCTTCAGAGATCGTATCCATCAGGGCACTGGCTTTAGCCTGGGTCATGCCGGCTTTTTTACGTGCATCGGCATAGATATTCTTGTTTTGTTCCATGGTATTCCTCCAATTGCCTTCATTATAATATGTTTCGGTAAGACCTGACAAGCTTTCCGCGTATCAGCGCGGAAAAGCATCCAAAAGTCGCATTTTGCACCCTGTCATTACCACAAGCTTTCTCGTACAATAAACGTGTAATCAAGAGGTGATGAACATGAGTATTCAAGAAAGAATAGCCTTATGTCTGTTATTAGAAAAGGTCAATAATGATAAAAACTGGTGTCGCGATCAAGGAATCAGCGATGCTTCCTATATGAAAGAGTAGGTGAGTGATATGCTTACATTATTATTAGGTTTGGTCGTCTTCTTCCTGTTATTAAAGGTAGTGGGCTGGATATTTGTCAGCTTCTTTAGCTTAGGCGGCTTTGTTTTAAAAGGGTTAATAACCGTGATCTTAGGGATCATTGGTTTTGTCTTATTATTTTCCGTGGTGGGCTTTTTAGCGGTGCTGATTGTCCCTGTCGGATTGTTATTTTTAGCCGGGAGTGATTAATATGAATACATTAGCGTACAGACGAGAAATTGATGAAGCAGTGGATGCGGCCAACTATGCCATAAAATGTTTAAGAAAGGCCCATGATGAATTAAATGGAGCCAAAAACTGGGGGATTGTTGATATATTAGGCGGCGGCATGCTGACAACGTTCTTAAAGAGAAATAAAATGAATAATGCGGAAAGCGATATTGCTGAAGCGAAACGGGCCATGCAGGTTTTTCAGAAAGAGCTGTATGATGTGGACACTCGTTTCCAGCTAGATCTGAATACCAGTGATTTCCTCACTTTTGCAGATTATTTCTTTGATGGGGTCGTCGCGGATTTCTTAGTGCAGAGTCAAATCAAAAAGACGCAGCGAGAAATCTTACTCGCGATCAAAAAGATTGAAGAACTGCGGAATCAGTTGCTCGTCCTCTAGGCGATAGGTGTACACCTGTCGCTTTTTCCTTTATAATGACAAGCGGAGGTTGTTTATGAGTCAAATTATTAGAGTCGGTCTGAAAGATGGCAAGAAATATCATATCCTAGGGATATGTGATGAGGCGATCATTATGAATCGTTATATTAAGAAAAACAGTGATGCCATTAAAAAAGAAGTCGTCCGTTTAGAAGAAACCTATCCTGAGGCCGTTGTTGTAGTTGGTTATGAATATACATTAGGTTATCATTTATGTAAGGAGCTGTTTTGTGAAGGTATTAAGACGGTTATCTTCACAAAAGAGTATCATGATTTAGAAAGTTTAACCAAAGATATTCTCAATACCAATCATGAAATCTATATTCCGAAAGATCAGGTTGAAGGAGCTTTAGGTCTCTTTCAGGTAGCGGATCAGTATTTGGCATCGATTGAAAAAAGTAAACAGGAAATCAAGAAGATGTTAGGTGTTCATGGCTATTACAAGGCGGATGAAGATCTTTTAAAGCAGGCCCATGAACATGAAGATATCATGGCGATTGCGGAAGAATTAGCCTGGATTGAAGGTCACTTAGAACGTCTTGATGAAATCAATAGAACATTGTTAAAACAGAGTGTATAAGCTCTGTTTTTTTATAGCCTGATATACCTAATGAATATATCTATATAGATTGACAATACTTAAAGATATAATTAGTATGTAGTAATCAAAGAAAGAGAGGAGAGAATCATATGAATGCACTTATTTTCCAGTCAGATTTTGGCTTAGGTGATGGCGCCGTGAATGCCATGTATGGCGTCGCTCACAGCGTCTCACCAGACTTATCCATTTATGATCTGACGCATGATATCACGCCATACGATATCTGGGAAGCCAGCTATCGTCTTGTCCAGAGTGTCAATTACTGGAATCCTGGAACAGTTTTTGTATCCGTCGTTGATCCCGGCGTTGGCAGTGATCGCTTAAGCATCGTCGCCAAAACAAAAACGGGGCAATATATTGTCACACCGGATAATGGCACACTGACGCATTTAAAATTACGTTTAGGCATTGAAGAAGTACGGATTATTGATGAATCCATTAACCGCTTAGCGAACTCTGATGAATCCTATACCTTCTATGGCCGTGATGTCTATGCTTATACCGGCGCCCGTTTAGCAGCTGGTGTGATCACTTTTGAAGAAGTAGGCCCATTAATGAATGTCGAAGATATTATTGAATTACCAACCAAAGAACCTTCCTTAGAAGAAGGACAGGTTACCGGTGTCATTGATATCTTAGATGTCCGTTTTGGTTCGTTGTGGAGTAATATCCCTAAAGCTTTATTTAAACAGTTAGATATTCATTTTGGCGACCGTGTTGAAGTGACGATATCTAATGGCCATCGCACATTATTTAAAAACACGATGATCTATGCCAAATCCTTTGCGGATGTCTACGTCGGGGAAGCTCTTGTCTATGTCAATTCATTAGACAATATGGCCGTAGCCATCAATCAGGGGAGCTTTGCCCGCGCCTATAATATCGGCACTGGTACGAACTGGCAGATCACATTAAAGAAAACGAAGTAAAATTCAAGGGGGAAAAGAAATATGAATAAGAAATTTGGTATTAAAGAAGTTGTGGCAGCGGGGATCGGTACAGCTTTATTTGTCGTTTTAACAACCGTCCAGATTCCATTAGGTTTTATTCCTAATACAGCACTGCAGCCACGTGTTGCGGTTTTAGCCTTCTTTGCGGCGGCCTTTGGACCGATTACTGGCGGTATTATTGGTTTATTAGGACATGCCTTAGGAGATGCATTATTTTATGGTTCGGTCTGGTGGAGCTGGGTCTTTCCTGAAGCCTTATTTGGCATTGTCATTGGTTTATTCGCAAAACGTTTTGCGTTAAAAGAAGGCGGCTTCCATAAGAAGAACGTCATTTTGTTCAATGTTGTTCAGGTCATTGCCAGCGCTGTTGCCTGGGGCGTGTTAGCGCCTTTATTAGACATCCTGATTTATGCTGAACCTGCTAATAAAGTATTTGTCCAGGGCGTATTTGCTGGTATTGGTGATATTATTGTTGTTGGTATTTTAGGCTCTTTATTAGCTTATGGCTATTCAAAGACGGTTGGCAAATCTTCCAGCCTGGAAAGAGAAGATGATTAATGGCACCCATTATTGAATTTAAAGATTTCTCATTTAAATATCGGGCCCAGAAAGATTATACGCTGCACGATATTAACTTAACCATTAACGAAGGTGAGAAGGTCCTCATTATCGGACCTTCCGGCTCCGGAAAATCGACTTTATCTCAGTGCCTTAATGGTCTGATTCCCCATTCTTATCCCGGGAAGATGAAAGGACATTTAACGGTGAACGGAAAGAATCCGAAAAAGGCAGGAATCTTTGGCATGTCCGAAACCGTCGGTACTGTCTTACAGGATACGGATGGACAGTTTATTGGCTTAACCGTTGCTGAAGATATTGCCTTTGCCTTAGAAAATGACTGCGTCAAGCAGGAGGAAATGAAAAAACGAGTGCATGACGTGGCGCATAGATTATCCATTGAAAAGCTTTTAGATCATCGTCCTAATGAACTTTCTGGCGGACAAAAACAAAGAGTCTCTTTAGCGGGCGTGATGGTTGATGATGTCGATATTTTATTATTCGATGAACCATTAGCGAACTTAGATCCGGCCACAGGAAAGAATACCATTGAACTGATTGATGAGATCCATAAACAAACCCATAAAACGATTATCATTATTGAACATCGTTTAGAAGATGTTCTTTATAAAGATGTAGATCGGATCATTATGATCAATGATGGCCGGATCGTCGCGGATATGAGCAGTGATGCTTTATTAGCTTCTTCTTTATTAGAAGAAGCGGGGATTCGTGAACCGCTGTATTTAACCGCCTGCAAATATGCTGGCGTGACGATTACCCAGGATATGCATCCATCCCATATTGAAAGTTTTGATGTGTCGCGCTGCAAAGAGGCATTACAGAAATGGTATGAAAAGACACCTGTAAAGGTGAAAGACAATAATAATCAAACGATTTTATCAGTAAAAGATGTCTCTTTCGCTTATGATGCACAAAATAAAGTTTTAGAGCATGTTAGTTTTGATATCAAAGAAGGAGAAATGGTCAGTATCGTCGGCCGTAATGGTGCCGGCAAATCAACGTTATCGAGTCTGATTTGCGGCTTTATGCCTTTAACAGAAGGACAAATTCTTTTAGAGGGTCAGGATATCAGTCCTTTATCTATTCGTGAACGTGGCGAAAAGATTGGCTTTGTAATGCAGAATCCTAACCATATGATCTCAAAAAGCATGATCTTTGAAGAAGTCGCTTTAGGCTTAGAAGTACGTGGCGTACCTAAAGTGGAAATTGAAGAAAGAGTTAATGAAACCCTCAGGATCTGTGGCCTTTATCCGTTTAGAAACTGGCCGATTTCAGCCTTAAGTTTTGGCCAGAAGAAACGTATGACCATCGCTTCGATCTTAGTCCTTAATCCGAAGATTCTGATTCTTGATGAACCAACAGCGGGACAGGATTTCAGACATTATACAGAGATTATGGAATTCTTGAAAATGTTAAATAGGGAACATCATGTCACGATCATTATGATCACGCATGATATGCATCTGATGCTGGAGTATACCCATAGAGCCTTGGTTTTATCAGAAGGCCATTTACTAGCGGATGCTTCACCAGCTAAAGTGTTGACTGATAAGCAGTTAACACAGGCCGCTTATTTAAAGCGAACATCACTCTATGACTTATCGAAAAAATGTGATCTGAGTGATCCTTCTGCATTTGTGGAAAGATTCATTGCTTATGATGAGGAGGCGAGAAACCATGGCTAAAATCTTAAGTTATGAACATAAAGATACCTGGATTGATCGCTTAACTGGGGTGACGAAATTAGCATTCTTTCTGGTTTGGTCGATTATCTCAATGGTTACTTATGATACCCGCGTTTTAGCGGTTATGTTTGTCTTATCATTAGTGATCTTTAAAGTTTCGCAGATTCGTAAAGATCAGGTGATGTCAGTCTTTAAGTTTATTCTCTTCTTTTTGATTTTGAATGTTTTGTTTATTTATATCTTCTCTCCTGATCAAGGCTGTAAGATTTATCATTCAAGAACGGTTTTACTGCCTCTAGGCGGGCATTATGATCTGACTTATGAGCAGTTGTTTTATGAGCTCAATATCGTATTAAAATACTTCACGGTAGCTCCCGCGGTACTGATGTTTGTCTTAACCACGCATCCTAGTGAATTTGCGGCATCACTCAATCGCTTAAAAATTGGCTATACCGTTGATTATGCTGTCGCTTTAGCTTTACGTTACATTCCAGATGTTCAGCGTGACTATACGACCATTAAACATGCTCAGGAAGCGAGGGGAATTGAGATGTCTTCAAAAGCATCTTTATTCAAACGAACAAAACGTATGGCGGCGATCATCTTCCCATTAATCTTTACGAGTATGGATCGCATTGATGTGGTTTCTACCGCGATGGAATTACGCGGCTTTGGAAAAAAGAAGAAACGCACCTGGTATTCAGCGCGTGCATTAACCCGTAATGACTATCTGGTCCTTATCTTTTTACTGCTTTTTACGATTGTCTCATTATTTATAACATTCCATAATGGCAGTCGTTTCTATAATCCATTCTAAGGTACACTTATGTGTATCTTATTTTTATTTATAATAAGATTATTTGCAGGTTTATGAAAATTGTATTATAAGCGTTTACATAATCATATTTTTGATTACAATAAAAGATGAAAAGAGGAGGATAGATAGACTATGAAATTAGGAGCCATTGAAGGCGGCGGGACAAAATTCGTCGTTGGTGTTGGTGATGAAAACGGTCAGGTATTAGATCGTGCATCATTTCCCACAACCACACCAGAAGAAACGATGCAGAAATGTGTAGATTATTTTAAAGATAAGGACGTTGAAGCGATTGGCTTTGGCTGTTTTGGACCGATTGATCCTGATCCTAAGAGTCCTACTTATGGGTATGTAACGACGACCCCTAAACCAGGATGGGGCCATTATAATGTAGTTGGAGATTTGAAAAGAGCTTTTCCAGATACCCCAATTGGATTTGATACGGATGTCAATGGAGCCTGCTTAGGTGAAGTCTTCTTTGGCGCAGCCAAAGGCTTAGACAGTGCTGTTTATTTTACCATTGGGACTGGAATCGGTGGCGGTGCTTACGTCGAAGGGCATCTGCTTCACGGTTTAGTGCATCCAGAAATGGGACATGTCAAATTAGTGGTGCGTGATGATGATCCTTATAAAGGCAAGTGTCCATATCATGGCACCTGTTTTGAAGGCTTATGCTCTGGTCCGGCTATTGAAGAAAGATGGGGGATTTCCGCTAAAGAATTAGCACCAGATCATCCAGCCTGGGACTTAGAAGCCTGGTATATTGGACAGGCGATGGCCAACGTCGTTTTAACTCTCTCTCCTAAAAAAATTATCTTAGGCGGCGGGGTTATGCATCAGAGTCATTTATTCCCACGGATTCTGAAGTATATGCGTGAAGATTTAAATGGTTATATCCAGAATGATGCCGTCTTACATGATGATCACTACATTGTTTGGCCAAAACTTGGTGATAATGCTGGCTTATGCGGCTCACTGGCATTAGCTGTTGATGCACTTAAGAAATAAGCAGGGCGACCTGCTTTTTCATGTTGTTAGAAAAAAAGAATGGTTTGGTACAATAGATAAGAATCATGCAAAATAACCTGCCATACAGGTGTTGAATATGAGAAAATGTTACGAAAAGATGTTACGGTGTTCCATTTTTATAGAAAATATGTATAATCTCATATTTTACAGCTGATAAGCTAATAAAGGCAAAATACATTGAATACATCAATATATTTTGCCTTTTCTTTATTCAAATCAGTTTCGTACTTTTTTTAGAATTTACTACCCTTTGAAATTTTTTTAAATATTTTTGAGTAATTATTTTTCGTGAGGGCTGAAATCCAAAAACTTCAGCTAGGTCATCCACGATTTCTGTCCTTTTAAAGGATGGAATATAGTTTGTTCCATTTATATAGGTTAGGTTAAGATCGCGAAGTGTATCAAATAATTCTGCACACGTATATTTTTCATTCATATACTTTTTTTCAAGCAAACGATAAACCAGCAGGGCAATGAAGCATATTAACAGGTGACCGTTGATTGAATGTTCTTTTGATACATACATAGGTCTTGTTTTTAGTTCGCTTTTCATTATTTCAAAGTTTTCTTCAATCTCCCAGCGCTGTTTGTTTGCGCTAATAATTAATGAGAGATCACTGTCTTCAAGATCGGTAGTTACAGCATAAAAGCCATCGTATTTTTCTTCTTCTGCAATTTTATTTTCGTCAATTGTATAAATTGCATCACTAGCTACTTCACCGTTCTTCGTGAAAGATGTTTTAGAAATATAATAGCGTGGGTCGCGTTGGTTGGTTTTTGTAAGTTTTCCTGGGTTATCAAGAAGCTTTCTCGCTCTTTCTAGTTTCTTATCTCTGATATGTTTTTGGTAATTGGCAAATTTTCTTGAATAAGTAACTATATAGTTTTCTTCAAGAGTGTATTTACCGCCTGATGATTCGGATTTTTTGGTTCTTTTTTCCCATTTGTTTTTGAAGAAAACAAGATCTTTTATCTTCTTCTTTACGCCTTCAATTTCTATAGTTTCTCTATCAGCCAGATCATTAAGATTAAAAGTTCCAGGATATCCCTCAAGCTTCCATCCTTCTGGTGATATTGCCCATTCCTTCATTACTTTTGACATTTTCTTGATTGGCTGGGTGACAATATAGGCACCATTTTTCTTCATGTCATTATATACCTTATTTTCCCAGCCGTTGAGTCCGGCATCAGCACAGACAACAAACTTTGAAACTGCAAAGTCTCTTTCAACTATAGCCTCTAACTCTCTCATGGATTTTTGCTCATTCATATTGCCCTGGAAGACATAATCAGCTAAAGGGAGAGCATCTGCATCCATAAATAGACCATACTGCACAATAGGATTTGGTCTGTTTTCCTTGCTTTTTCCGTATTTTCTGTAGTCATCCTCTTCTTCAATCTCAAAATAGAAATTTGTGCAGTCATAGTAGAGAACCGCTGTGTTCTTTTTGAAAAGCTGTGAGCTGTTTTTATAAAGCATTTTTTCAATGAAATACCTTTGCTCAGAAAGAACTTTGAGGGAACGGTAAACATCTGCCAGCTCATAATCGGACAAGTCGAGAAATTTATTAGTTGATTTGTACGTAGACAGCTTTGATGAAGGATAAATAACCCTAGCGGATACAAGATCGTTAATAATGCTCGCTAAATTGTATTGAAAATTGTACTGGTCTGATATCTCCTTGCAGATATCCTTAATGCCCAATGAGCATAATATGTTTCTTATGTACATGTATCCGATGTTAAAGAGATTTTCCTTGTCCTTTTCTATTAAATCAGCCTGACTGAGGATTAGTTTGACGTCTGCCTTGTCCTCACTGTCTTTTTGTCTTAGTCCATCAACATAGAGCTGAAGCTGCCTCATTACTTCATCCCGGGAATCGGTATGATACTTTTCCATAAGAGTCCTGATATTGCCCAGCTTTTCAGCTACGAAGGTAGATTTCTTTTTAGTGTTAGGATCATAGAAGTCATCGATAACATAGAATGATTCAGAATTTTTAGATTTGGTTGATTTTAAACGTTTAGCCATATGTAACCCCTCCCAAACCATTATAACATACATTATGGAACATTACGAGATTAAAAATGGAAAAAGTTGACAAAAAAACGCTTTTTTAAAGCGTATAATTTAAAATATGAGGTTGTCCAACTGTAAAATACCCGGGCACCTGCTTCACGGTTTAGTGCATCCGGAAATGGGACATGTCAAATTAGTGGTGCGTGATGATGATCCTTATAAAGGAAAATGTCCATATCATGGCACCTGTTTTGAAGGCTTATGCTCTGGTCCTGCTATTGAAGAAAGATGGGGGATTTCCGCTAAAGAATTAGCACCAGATCATCCAGCCTGGGACTTAGAAGCCTGGTATATTGGACAGGCGATGGCCAACGTCGTTTTAACTCTCTCTCCTAAAAAAATTATCTTAGGCGGCGGGGTTATGCATCAGAGTCATTTATTCCCACGGATTCTGAAGTATATGCGTGAAGATTTAAATGGTTATATCCAGAATGATGCCGTCTTACATGATGATCACTACATTGTTTGGCCAAAACTTGGTGATAATGCTGGCTTATGCGGCTCACTGGCATTAGCTGTTGATGCACTTAAGAAATAAGCAGGGCGACCTGCTTTTTCATGTTGTTAGAAAAAAAGAATGGTTTGGTACAATAGATAAGAATCATGCAAAATAACCTGCCATACAGGTGTTGAATATGAGAAAATGTTACGAAAAGATGTTACGGTGTTCCATTTTTATAGAAAATATGTATAATGGACTTTGTAAGAACAAATAACTTCTCTTTTCTTATTTTCGACGTTCTTATATGAGGCAGGTGTGGGACCTGTCTTTTTTGTTTTGAGGAGAAGATCATGAATATACTTTTAAAGATCAAAAATATAAATACATTCTCACGCAGTGAGCAGCTATTAGCTTCTTATATTTTAAAGCATGCAGAAGAAGTGCTATCACTAAGTACAAGAGATTTAGCAGAACGCTGTTTTGTGTCCATTGCGACGATTTATCGTTTCCTAGAGAAGCTAGAAATAAAAGGCTACAGTGAGTTTAAAGCGGCTTTATCGGTTGCTTTAGTTACTCAAAAAGAAGAGGAAGAGTTTAACTTTAATTTTCCTATTCAGGCCAAAGAAACACCTTTTAAAGTAGTTCAAACGATGAAAGAAGATTATCTGCAGACCATTAATACCACAATTGATATGCTCGATTTAGAAACTTTACGACAAGCAGTTGGGGCAATGCGTCAAGCCGAGATTATTGATATCTATGCCACTGCTGGGAATTATTATATGGCTCAGAATTTTAAGCTGCAGATGTTAGAAATAGGGGTCAATGTCAATGTTCCAAACCTGGTGTATGAAAAAGGTTTACAGGCTTCCATGAGTGATGAAACCCATTTTGCGATTGTCATCACTTATGAAGGACGCGGTGCTAATATTAAAGAAATATTAGGTATTTTACGAGCCCGTCATACCAAGATCTTACTGATCAGTTCACCAAGGTTAAAGGAAGAAGCGGATTATCATTTGTATATGTTACCGGAAGAACATTATTATCGTAAGCTCTCTGCTTTCTCTAGCCGTTTAACGACTTTGTATCTGTTAGATACCATCTATCTGACTTACTTTAGCAGTGATTATGATAATCATCTTAAAAAGAAGGAAGAATACTATCATCATCTGCATCAGTATTTTAAAAGCGAACACTAGGTTCGCTTGATGTGATTAGGGACCTGAGCACGGGTCTCTTTTACTTTTCGTTTGTATAAGAGTAAGGAAAGTTCATAACTGTCATAAAGCGGATCAGCCGCATGGGATTTCAGGTCTGTATGCTTATGCAGATACTGACCGAAATAATCGGTGACTTTCATGGCACCATGATAGTTGAGATGATCACCGCCGTCACGACTGTCTTCATCCCAGTTGATATTGAGGGTGGGGATCATATTAAAATCAATGAACGGATAGTGTTTCTTAAAGAGTTTTGTTAGCTTGTTATGACGTTTGATACTCCATGTTTTTAAACATGGCAGATAGATCATAATGAGCTTCGTATGATGAGCCTTTGTTAAGGTCATAATTTTTTTCAGGTAATTCAGATTCGTCGTGGTGATCTGATCAGACGGTTTCTTAAACTTCTTAGCAGGTGTGACTTGGGGATAGTAACGGAAGCCTTTCATATAATCGGTATGGGTATATTTCATTGTTTTCTGCAGATCTTTTAGTTTTAAGTGTTTCCAGCGATTATGATAACGTAATAAGGGAACCTGATATTCTACGCGGGAAGATAAATCTTTTGACCAGCTGAGATCCTTGAATAACTCTTCGGTTTCTAAAAAGACATAACGGGGGGATTGGGTCTCATAGATACGGGATAAGAATTCATAGGATTCATTGAGTTTCTGAGCAGGGGTTGAGGCATCATAAAGGGTATAGCCATAGTCTTCATAAATCTTCATGGGGGAAATAGAAGAGTAGACCAGGCTATCTCCTAAAGCGATGGCATCAATGGTGTTCTTGGGCTCAGAATAAATGGCGGAGCTGGTAATATAATCCACACCATAGGCTTTTTTGTTATTACGAGGCATGAAAATCACGGAGCTGATGACAACCATGATCACCAGCAGGGTGATGAAAAGACTGCTTTTACCAATATTCTTCTTCATAAAAACCTCCTAAAAATCCGCATAGATTGGGGCTACAGGGATATAACCAGTGCCATAAGCGCCAAAGATGACGACGGCCATCACTAAGGCATAGTAGAGACTCCAGCGAATAGGCAAGGGCTGGGCTGCTAAACTTTCACGGACATTGATGCCTTTTTCTTTGAGTAATGACATGACAAAGACAAAGGCTAAAGCTAAGATGAGCACTGATAAATCACGATTATCAATGCCTAATGTTAAAACTTCAGAAAGCGAGAATGTAAAGTCATGGATGGTGCGACTTAACATTGCAAAGCCTTGGGAAACTGTTGCACATCTAAAGAACATTTCACCGATAAAGATAAAAATACATAACTTGCATGACTGGAAGATGCGATAAGGTTTCGCCTGACGATTGATATGCAGCTTTTTACTTAGCCATCTGACTGGCGGTTCTATTAAACTTTCACCTAAGATAAAGGTGAAGTGATAGAGACCATAGAAAAGATACGTCCAGCCGGCACCATGCCATAAACCATTACAAAACCAGACACAAAATAAAGCGATCGCCCCAGATACTAATGGACCATAATGGTTGCCTAATGGCTTACGCGCTTTTTTGGTCAAAGTTTTGAGAGGCTTAGATAATGATAAGGGATAGTAAATATAATCTCTAAAGAATGTTCCTAATGTAATATGCCAGCGGGTCCAGAAATCGGAAACGTTTTTCGCAAAAAACGGCTGGCGGAAGTTTTCAGGCAAATGAATCTGAAAGACTTCACTGATGCCTAAGACAACATCCATAGTACCTGAGAACTCTAGATACAGCATCATCGTATAGCCAAACATTCCTAAAAAGAGGGTTCCGCCATGATAGTGCGTATAGTTGGTGAAAACTAATGTAACGGGAATGTTGAGACGATCAGCGATGACATACTTCTTAAAGAGGCCATAGAAAATGCGCTGCAGGCCGAATGTGAGGGAATGAAAGGTGATGGGGTCACCTTTGAATAATTGATCGAGTGTGTCACTAGCACGGACAATGGGGCCTTCCATAATCTGGGGGAAGTAGGCCACAAAGAGGGCTAAATGGGGCAATGATTTTTCAGCCTGACGTTTGCCTAAATAGACATCTGCTAAGTAAGCGATGCACTGCAGGGTATAATAAGAAATACCGATTGGGGCAATGAGGCGGTGAATCTTTAACGGATGCAGTTTAAACAAATAGGCAAAATCATTGTAGATGGAACTGAAAAACGGCACGTATTTAAAGGTATAAAGGACGCTTAAAAGCAGTAATACGCCTAATGTCAAAACGGCTTTTTTGCGGCGCTGATAGCGCGCTTTGATGGGCTTTCGTAAAGAGCGATCAACCTCTTTGATGGCGTCTTTTTTGTCTTTTTCAATCATCTCTAACCATAGGCCAAAGTAGTGGATCGCGAAAGTGGCCAACAGAATATAGATGATGAGCTGTTTAGAGGCCATATAGATAAACAGATAAGACGCTAAAAGCAGGATGTAAGGGCGCAGCTTTCGTGAAGAAAGCTGATAGATCAGGGCGACAAGCGCGATCGCCGCTAATAATAACGGCTTAAAGTAAGACATTATTCTTCTTCTAAACGGGTGATCAGCGCATAGATGGCCTTCGCTGAATTAAAGTTTGCAGGCACAATGTCAACAGCCGGAATTTCGATATCATAAGCATCTTCGATTTCGGAGATCAAAGATAAGATGGTCAGCGAATCTAAGACGCGTCCATCCACTAAGTTATCACATGTTTTATAGTCAACATCGGGCTGTAATTCTTCTAAAATTTCATAAAGTGTATCCATAATTATTTTCCTCCATTAAGTGTGGCTGTCGGGGTATGGTCGCGGACAACCTGAATTGTTTTTTCATTTTTAATTAAGATGGCTGGCAGCTCTCTAGATAGGAAGAGCGAAATGCCTTCACACATCGCATAAGCCCCCGCATCTTTAAAGATCAGCTGATCCTTGATCGCTAAATCGGTGAGAGCGATATTACGAATTAAGATATCATTGGTCGTACATAAAGAGCCGCAGATCGTATAGTGCTGCGTAGGACCTTCTTTATGGGGATAATGTTCAAGTTTAGGAATATGCATCCCCATCATGCCGCCGTAATACGTTAACTGATGAATCCCGCCATCAACGATCGCATAATGAGTATTTTTCGTAGTTTTGAGATCCATCACGCTGGTGACATAAAAGCCGCAGCTGGCAGCGATAGAGCGGCCGCTTTCGATATAGACGGGTATATCAAAGAGCGTTAGTTCTTCACGGATCGCTTGTAAATAAGCTTCTTCATCGAAGTCTCCAAAGTAAGAGACATTCAGTCCTGGGCCATATTCTAGTTCTTTGATAGAAATCGGTAGATCGCTTATAAAGTCGTGCAGATAAACACATTCCTTATGAATTTTCTTCAGGGCATGTTTCTGGGTACCGCTGAAATATTCTAAGCCGATAATCTCCATTTCGGGATCATGGAAAGTACATATCTGACGCACATCCTCTTCGCTCATACCAAACTGATTTCCGCTTGATAGTCTCAGTAAGCATTGAAAAGAGCGCTTATTTTTTTGGGCGGCTGCCTTTAAAGATTCATACTGATGCATGGATTCAATGGTGACGCGTTTAATTGGATGTTTGACTATTTCGGCAATAAAAGCGTCATCTTTATTAACGCCGGAAATGACCATTTTTTCAAAAGGAACCTGCTGATCCATACAGATCTGCATTTCTCCTAGGGAACAGATTTCATAACGTTCGACTGCATTGATCAGACTTCCAGCAATAAAGGGATTGGCTTTAATCGCATAAACAAGATGCGCTGTCAGTTGTTCATGTAAATAAGCAATGCGTTTTTTGAGAATCTCTGTATCAAAGAGATAGAAGGGGGTTTTATACGTGTTTACGATAGCGCCCATGATAATCCTCCATGAGTTTCTTACGGTCAAGTTTACCGTTTTTGTTAAGCGGGAAGCAGTCTAACTGCATCAGTTTCGCTGGGATCATAAAGCGTGGTAATTCTTTTAAAAGCTGTGATTTTAATGTTTTATGATCAATATCACCGATATAATAAGCGATCAGCTTCTCTTTTTCTTGATCAAAGAGAGCGCAGGATGCCTGCACATCTTTTTGATGCAGTAACATCTGATCAATTTCCTCTAATTCAATGCGGTGTCCCATATATTTGATTTGGAAATCGCTGCGTCCTTTAAAGACATATTCACCTTGTTTATTGAGATAAGCTAAGTCCCCAGTGTTGTAGTATCGCTCTTTATAGCCACGGGTATTTTCTTCAATAAAAGCTGGCGACTCATGATTTAAATAGCCTAAGGCTAAACAGCTGCCGCTGACATAGATTTCACCAATGGTATAAGGCTTACTGATGCGTTTTCCGTTCTGACGTAATTCCACGCGTTTATTTGGGAATGGTTTACCGATCGGCAGTTCTTTCGCATAATCACGATGACGATCGATGATATGGTAAAGCGCATTGCAGGTGATTTCTGTTGGTCCATAAAGATTCACAAACATCGTCTCAGGCATATGATCGAGATAGTTCTTTAAGTGTTTATAAGGCATCATTTCGCCGCTAAAAAGAATCTTATCGACATATTCAGGAACCCTATAGTCCAAACCGTGATAAACACTGATTAAAGTTAAAGCACTGACCGCCCAGATCATTGTGGTGACTTTCTGATCTGACAGGAAGTCTAATAAAGGAGCGGGCTGACTAAATAGCACTCTTGGTACTAAGACTAAGGTCGCACCGACATTTAACATGGTATAAATGTCTTTGACACAGACATCAAAATCAAAAGGGGCCTGATTGGCCAGGACATCCTGATTGGTGATATGAAAAAGATCATCGAAGGTGGGAATAAAATCAAGGACACTGCGATGATTAATGATCACACCTTTTGGAATACCGGTAGAACCGCTAGTAAAATTGATATACAGCGGATCAAGATCAATCTGATTTTCTAAACACTCCTGTAATAACGATGTATTGATTTCACTGCTGATGAGTTTTTCATAACGCAGAATCTTCTGATTGGGGAAAAGTTCCATCGCTTTTTGAATATGAGCCTGATCAGTAATGACATAACGCGCGCTTAAGGCCCGCTCCATTGCCTGTAAGCGTAAATCGGGTAAATCAGTATTAAAGATACAGTAACTATTACCCGATAAGGCAATACCTAACATACTGATCACGGCTGGCAGGTCATGATCTAAAAAAATGATCACGGGGGATTGCCGGCTGTAAGCGGCGATCCCGCTGCCAAGCTGTCTGACAGAGTTATGTAACTGCTCAAAAGTGCACGTATCCCGACCATTGCTTAAGGCAATCGCATCAGGATAACAGCGCGCTGAGCGCTGCAGTAATTCATAAACATTTTTCATAGAATCAATCCTTTCGACACCTATCATAAAGGTGTGATGTGGCAAAGTTGTGACAAAACGTCGTTTTCTTTTTCACAATTACATTATATTGACCTTTTCTTAATAGAAACAAGAATAAATTATTAAATGATTCTAAAAAATCATATATTGACATCACAAAGAAAGTGCCTTCATGAAAGTAAGCATAAGTATGTGATTTCGCACTAAAGTGCGGAAAAAGATGTAAAAATCGCAATACTAACGCTAGGCAAGGTTAAGAGAGCTTTGTACAATATTAAGTAAGGAAAGCGTAATAATGATATAATGAAAAACGAAGGGAGATGTTCCTATGGATGAATATAAACCAACATTAACGTTTGATGATGATAGTTCTAAGCCTGAAGAAAAACAGGCAGATGTCCTGGCGCAGTCTGAAGATTTCAGCCCCGAAGAGCAGCGCCAGATTGATGAATTTGTGTCTAAAATTGATTTGATGAATGCAACGCAGATTTTAAACTATGGCTTAGGGGCGCAGAAGCGTTCAGTTGAATTCTCTGACCAGGCTTTAAAAAGCGTACAAACGAAAGATTTTGATGAAGTCGGTGCTTTATTAGCCAATATGGCTGGACAGATTGAATCATTTGGTGAAGAAGAGAAGCATGGCATTAAAGGCTTCTTTGCGAAAAAGAAGAGTCAGTTAGATGTGATGAAAGCGCAGTATGCGACAACCGAAGAAAACTTAAATAAAATTGCCAATGAGCTAGATCAGCATCGTTTTACCTTGATGAAAGATATTGCCATGTTAGATCATCTTTATAAGCAGAATGAAGGCTACTTTAAAGAATTATCAATGTATATTGCAGCGGGCAAGAAAAAGCTTGCCGAAACGGAAAATAAAGATATTCCAGCTCTGCAGGATAAAGCGCGTTTAAGCGGGAAGCAGGAAGATGCTCAGCAGGTCAGTGATCTGATCGATCGGGCTAATCGTTTTGAAAAGAAGATTCACGACTTGGAATTAACCCGCACCGTATCATTGCAGATGGCTCCGCAGATTCGCTTAGTGCAGAATGCGGATACGATGATGGCGGAAAAGATTCAGTCAACAATTGTAAATACCTTACCATTATGGAAAAATCAGATGGTTTTAGCGTTAGGTGTCCATCATGCCAGCTTAGCTGCCAAAGCGCAGCAGTTGGTCACGGATACCACTAATCAGATGTTAAAGGAAAATGCAGACTTATTAAAAACAACAACGATTGAAGCGGCGCAGGCCAATGAGCGCAGCATTGTCGATTTAGAAACATTAAAGCATACCAATGAAGCTTTAATTTCTACCATTGATGAAGTCAAACGTATCCAGGAAGAAGGCATTAACCAGCGCCTGGAGGCAGAAAAAGAATTACATACCATTGAGCAGCAGCTCAAGCAGAAATTATTAGAAGCGCATCATAAGGAGTGATGACCATGAAAATGAATACTGGGAAAGCCATTATCCTGATTCTCGTCATCTACGGAATTGCTAGTTCAGCTTTTGGTGATACCGTCGGGGCCATGGCCGCTTTGGCTTTCTTTCTTTATCTGGTTTTCTTTAAAAAGGTAAAAGGCCAGGAGAAGGTCCTTGATTATACCAAACGTGGCGGTCTGGAAGTGGCGCAGGTGGATGCTCTTTATCGCCAGTACAGTCCGATTATTGAAAACTATAAAACGACCCCTCTTTCCATGTTTATGGAAACGCTCCATAAAAGTGAACAGCAAGTGGTTAATGACTTAAACAGCCTGCTTTTAGCGGGGCGCTTCCAGCAGGCCAATATCTCTGAGGGACAGTTTGTCGTTGAAGAAAACGAAGAAGAACGTTTTGTCCAGAAAGAAGAGAAACAGCCAGAAATCTTTACCATTATTGATGGCCTTTTGCCATTAGTTAAGAATAAAGAGGTCTATGGAGCGATTCTCAGCATCCAGGAAGACTGTCACCTGATGCTTAATGAAACGTTCCAAAGCGAGATTGAAGAAAGTGCGATGAACAAATTCAACACTTTCTATTTACCAAAAACGATTGAACAGCTTGTCTATTATAAGAAGCTATTAAGCAAATCTTCTTTATCTGATCAGCAGCATAATGCGATGATCAGTGTTGAAGGGGCGATTATTTCTATTAGTCATATCTTTAAAGATTACGTTGAATCGGTTGATTCAGCAGAAGCGTTTGATATGGAAGCGGAAGCCAAAGCCATTAAACAAATGGCCGATAGCGACCGCCCACATCAGGATTTTGATTGGAGGGCTTAAAATGGAAGGTCACATAGAACACATCGATATGGGCAAAGTCAGAATTGCCTTAACGGATGGCCGGGAAGCCATTATTCCTATTGCCGATGTTAATTACTTAAGACCGCAGGTGCATGATCATGTTTCTCTTTATCCACAAGGAAAAAAGCTTATTGCGACCCATTATGTCAAAGAGAAAACACCGGATTATCCACAAAATGCCCGTATTTATAACAAGCATTTATTCACCTGGATCTTTTGCTTTTTCTTAGGCGGCTTAGGGGTAGATCGTTTCTGTCGCGGTCAGGTGGCCTTAGGCCTTATTAAGCTCTTTACGGCCGGCATGTTAGGTATCTGGACCCTTGTCGATTTTATTATTGCCTGTAAGAAAGCCTATGGACGTGCTTATGCTAATACCGAAGACTTCGCTTTTATAAATGGCAACTATACAAGATAAAAAGCCGCTAGGGGCATTGTCCCTATGCGGCTATTTTAATGTGAAGTCTTTGCCTTTATAAGCAATATGTTTGATCTTGATTTTTTCCTGCTTTGTTTCAAAGGAAACAACACAATCCTTTTTTGTAAAACGAATAATATTTAAGCTGTCATCAAGTGACCATTTGGTGGTGAAAGTGCGATATTGCGTTCGTTTTTTCGTATCAAGATTATACTTCATCAGCGTATGATGGTAAATTTGTCTATTTACGTTTATTTTTGTTTTTGTAAAGTAGAAATCGCGACCGATCTTTTGTGTATGTAATAATGTGGAATCGGCCAGCTTAGTGATTTTATGGAGCTGCCTATCATAAAGATAAATAGGTACGATACCAATGTCACTAGGATAGGAATCGATGCCAGTAAAGTAATTATTATGGCTTTGAATGATAGTATCTTTAGTTTTTTGATAAGATATAAAGCGATCAGTTGCCGCATCATATTCTGCTACAAATTTATCGGCGTAGTCATAGTAGACAAAGAACTTTTGGCTATTGGAACCGATGATTGTGCAAAAAGATAAACCATCAATGGGTCGGACGTCCATTTAACGCTTTTTTTACGGTTCTTGAGGTTTACTTTAACCAACTGAAAATAGCAAATTTCATTTTTTTCTGGCGTCTGTCTTATATAGTAAGCGTTCTGACCGTTAGAAAGGATTTCTACAGTACTGTCCCTTTCGAGAATCGAAAGATGTTTTTTGTCAGTACCGCAAAGCAGATTATCTTTTTTATCATGAGAAAAATAATAGCGTCCAGCTTTTTGAATCTGTGGAACTATAGGTCCATATTCGGTATTACTAGAAAAAAGCAAGTGATAAGATGACTGGGCTTTGATGGGGACCATCAGGTTCAGACACAAAATGAAAGATAGTGGGAATATAAGTAATTTCTTCATAAGATAAAATCATCCTTCTATTTTAGTAAAGGAACAAGAAGAGTTCAACAGTTAGAATTGACTAACATGTGAAATGAGTGATACATTAACTCCTGTGAGGGAGTAGCGAGCACTTCTGTGTGATACGTCAACATACTGACTCTAATGAGTCTGGCGTATCTTAATTTGCGAGACTCATGTATAACGATCAGGCTATACATGGGTGAGTAGTTCTTTTGCAGGCCAGGTATAGTTACCTGGTTTTTTCGTGGAGGAAAGTATGATTGTATTTGTATTCAACAGCATTTTATTAGGGGTTGGGTTAGCGATGGACGCTTTTTCTGTCTCTTTAGCCAATGGCCTGAAAGAGCCGCAAATGCGCAAAGTGAAGATGATTAAGACGGCGGGTGTCTTTGGTGTTTTTCAGACGGGGATGCCATTAATTGGCTGGTTATGTGTGCATACCATTGCCAGCTACTTTACGGCTTTTCAAAAAGCCATTCCATGGATTGCTTTAATTCTTTTAGGGTATATTGGGGGATCAATGTTAAAGGAAGGGATCAGCGGCGAGGTAGAAGAAATAGATGATACGATCCTTGATAAAAAAACGCTATTTATTCAAGGGATTGCGACGAGTATTGATGCTTTATCGGTTGGTTTCACAATCGCTTCTTATACCTGGTATAGTGCTTTGATTTCTACTGTGATTATTGGTGTAACGACTTTTGTCATTTGTATGGCCGGTTTAAAACTTGGTAAAATCTTTGGCTTGAAGTTAGCGGATCGTGCTACCATCTTTGGTGGTATTATCCTGATTTTTATTGGTTTAGAGATCTTCATCTCTAATGTCTTTATGTAGAAGGGTTAAACTCTTCTTTTTTGTTTATGACAAAAAGATATATCGATATTAAGATTATCACTAAAAATATAGAATAAAATAATGAATTGTGCTAGAATTGCCTCACAGGAGGATAAAACATGGAATCGTTAGTATCAAACCTTATTATTTATCGCAATTCAGAAGCTGGCGAGATTCTGGAAGAACTCGCTCGCATCTTTACAGCTTACCATGATGGTGATTATTATAAAAATTCATTAAGAGGAGAAGTCCTTGATGTTGTTCAGGAACTTTTGAAACTTGCTACAAAATATGGCTTTAATGATAATTTATGGCATAACTATTTAGCGTATATGATCGCTATGACCGAAACACCATTTACCTTAGTGTGTGAAAAAGTAGGTGCTAATGATGGCACGGTCAATGTCTTTGCGAAGAATGACTTCCACATCTTTAAACAGCTTTTTGATTATGATTTTAGTGATATTGAAAGAGATCTTGATCTCAACTGCTTTAGTTTAATTGAAAACTATCATGCCGTAGGCAAAGAAGAACGGATCTTTAATAAGAGTGTCAGTGAAAAGGTTCAGGCTTTATCTAAAGCTATTGAACAGGCAAATACGGATGATGAACTGTATCAGGTGATTACCACTTTCTATAAAGATTATGGGGTTGGTAAATATGGCTTGAATAAAGCTTTCCGTTTATCAGACTCATTAGAAGAGGAATTCTTAATTCCAATTACGAATACGTCTAATGTCATGTTAGATGACTTAGTTGGCTATGAAACGCAGAAACAGGAATTAATTGCGAATACGGAAGCTTTTGTAGAAAGACGTAAAGCAAATAACGTTTTGCTTTATGGCGATGCAGGAACAGGAAAATCAACCTCTATTAAGGCGATCTTAAACCAGTATTATCCACAGGGCTTACGCATTATTGAAGTCTATAAACATCAGTTTAAATATCTCTCTAAGATTATCAGTGAAATTAAAAACCGAAACTATCGTTTCATTATCTATATGGATGATTTATCATTCGAAGAATTTGAAACAGATTATAAGTATTTAAAAGCAATCATTGAAGGTGGTCTGGAACCAAGACCAGAAAATGTTTTGATCTATGCCACAAGTAACCGCCGTCACCTCATTAGAGAAACATGGAGTGATCGTGATGGGAATGGTGAAGATATCCATCGTAATGATACGATTCAGGAGAAGTTATCATTATCAGCCCGTTTTGGCGTTACCATTGGTTACTACAAACCTTCAAAGAAGGAATTTATCGATATTGTCCTAGAATTAGCAAAACGTGATCCAGCAATCACGTTAGATGAAGAAGAGATCAAACGTCAGGCTAACATCTGGATGGTCAATCATGGTGGTGCCTCAGGACGTACGGCTCAGCAGTTTGTCGATCATTTAGCTGGCGGTACAAACAAATAATACGTAAAAAAGCATCTGTTCATTGGGATAGATGCTTTTTTACTCTAATATAAAGAGGATGAATGGAAGAAAATTGTGTGTTATAAATAATAATAAAATAATATTTATAAAGAAGTAAAGCAAAAGAAACGAGTGCAATTTCTTCTAAAATGTAAGCGATTACTCTGTTTTGCTTTTTTGCCATCCTTCGGTTTTTTAACACATTTTGTCCTTCTTTTTCTATTTAGTCATTGACTATCTGAGTCACATGTCCTTCACTTTTCCTAATTATTTTGCATGTAAATTTAGAGATATTATAATAATTTGGTGGTAAGTATGTAATCTTATCAGTTCCCTCACTCAGATTCATAAAATTTATTCCAATAGTTGAATAAATATGATAATATTGATGAAAATTAGGTTTTAAAATTGAAATTATGAAATATTCATCAAGAATCTGATGGACTATATTGATTGTATATATGAAGACCATGTCTTCTAAAAGTATAGATATAAAAAGATATAATCCATGTAAATTATTTTCATGGCTATGTGATGATAATCACATAGCCATTCTTGAGAATTATGAAAAAGCTAAAATTTATCTATTACTATAATAGTCATTGACTTAAAGTCAATGACTATAGTATGATGATGTAGGTGATATTATGACATTAACGAAAAGACAACAGGCAGCCTTAGAGACCAGACGAAAGATTATTGAAGCTGCTTATCAGCTGATTGAAGAGAAAGGTCTTGATCATATTATGGTTGAAGACATTACTAAGAAAGCTGGGGTGTCCAAAGGCTCCTTCTATACGTATTTCAAAAAGAAAGAAGATATTATTGAAGTGATTGGTCAGGGACCCGTGATGAAGATTAATGAAGAGCTATCGAAGATGGATCAGAAGATTGCGATTAAGTTATCTTATTTCTTTGTGCAGTATCTATCGGCAATGAAAACACAAGGGGTCTATCTGACGAAAGAATTTTTAAGCGGTGAACTGAATCATGAGACGCATACACGTTATTCTTATGACGAGAAGGCCATAAAAGATTTACTTAATCTCGCTGTGACTCATCGAGAACTAAAAAAAGAGACTCCTGTAGATTTACTGACCGGAATCTTATTGAGTAACCTCTATGGCATGGGTTATCAGTATGTCATGAGTCAGGGAAATTTTGATATTAATAAATATGCGAAAAGCTATTTTGATCAGGTGATTTTACCGCTACTTGATCGCTATGAGGAGGAGAACCATGGGTAAATTGATATTAACGATTGGCCTAGGAGCTTTTATTGTGTATATGGGCATAATGATTGCTTTTAAGGAAAGAATAGATCTGATTCATGACTATCATCATCGTTATGTAGAAGAAGAAAACAAACCGCTGTTTTGTCGGTTAGTGGGCAGCGGCATGATGATTGCCGGCATCGGTTTTGCGGGTATGGGTCTATTGAGTAATGCCTTAGGTAAACAAGGCTATATGATTTCATTAGGTCTTTTATTTCTTGGTATTTTGATCGCCGCGATTACGATTGTGAAGTTTAATGCCATTCATCAGGTCAAAGACTATGCGAAAAAGCGGGAACGAAAAAAATGATATTGAGGGGACTCAATATCATTTTTATTTCCAGGATTATTTTTTGCTTTTTTCTTTGAATTCTTTAGCCATCATAGAATAGAAATCAATGTTTTCCTGAGCTCCATTGATAATGTTATCGAAGGCGCGGATTTTATGTACATCAGGCATAAAGTCTCTTGTGACATAATCTTCACGTAATGCTTTAAATAAAGCCAGCTCATCTTCTTTTGTATGAACCTGAGATTCCGCGTATGCAGCGACATCTTCAGTGGTAAAGCCTTTACCTTCTGATACTTTATGGAAGATTTGTGCTTCTTTCTGTAACTTCTTATTAATTTTCAAAAATAATTCGTATGATACAACTTCAGTGTTTTGTCCTTCTGACATGACAATTCCTCCTTCACCTGTCTCTATTGTAACCAATTTCACCATAATATTAAAGATGTTAATAAAATATTAACAAAAGAATATTTTTACTTACTCTTTTAAAGAGTCATTATCCTGTCATAAATGAAGAGAAATGGTATAATCCCCCTATAGGAGGTGCTTCTATGGTTAAAGTAGATTTAATTACAGGATTTCTCGGGGCGGGTAAAACCACCTTTATCAAATATTATACTAAGTATTTACAAAAACAAGGTTTAAAGATTGCCGTTATTGAAAATGATTATGGCGCGATTAATGTGGATCGTATGATTCTCCAGGATGAATTAGGTGATGATGTCGATGTAGAAATGGTGATTGGCGGGGATCCGGACTGCCGGATTCGTCGTTTCAAGACCAAACTCATTTCGATGGGGATGTTAGGCTATGATCGTGTTATTGTTGAACCTTCAGGTATTTATGATGTTGATGAATTCTTTGATGTGCTCCATGAAGCACCATTAGATCAGTGGTATGAAATAGGTAACGTTTTAGCGATCGTGGATGCATCCTTAGAGGATGATTTAAGTAAAGAATCAGACTATGTCTTAGCGAGTGAAATTGCTTATGCTGGTAAAGTCATCTTCAGTAAGGTTCAGGAAACAACTGACAAGCAGATTGAAGAGACGATTGGGCATATTGAAAGAGCTTTAAAAGCTTCTCATTCCAACCGTGATATCCGTAAGGATATTATGGCGAAAGACTGGCGGGATTTCACTGATGCAGACTATGCCTCAATGATGCATAGCGACTATGATTTAGGCATCTTTGTGAAGAAGTTTATTAAAGACAATCATTTTAATTCGGTCTTCTATTACAATCGTCCTTATCGTCTGGAAGATATTAAAAAACATATTCAGGAAAGCTTTCATGATGAAAAGTGCGGTCATGTTTTCCGTATCAAAGGTTTTATTGAAACAGATCATGGCTGGAAGGAAGTCAATGCGACAAAAGATATGATCACGGTTAATGATGTGAAATCTGGTCAGCAGGTTATTATTATCATTGGTGAATTATTAAATGAAAAAGCATTGAATCAGTACTGGGAAAAACGATGAAACTAAAAGAAGTTAACCAGGAATATCACTTTGAAAAAGCCAAATTAAAGCAGTGGTTGATTGATCAGGGACTCATTGAACCGCATGATCATCGGGATATTTATCAGTTAGAATGTGATACTGAGATGATTCAAATGATTGATGATGATCAGTATGCCATTAGGCATACGGTAGTTAGAAAGAAGTTTCAAACCATTGATGATTATCAGGCACCAGCCATGATTCCAATGGATTTCCGGATTTTAAACATTCATAATTTTGTCGTCTTAGATACTGAAACAACTGGTCTTTATAAAGATGATGAAGTCATAGAATTATCAATCATTGATACGTTAGGACGAGAACTTTATCATTCGCTTTTTTGTCCGACTAAGAAAATGGGGGAAGCAGCGATCAGAGTAACAGGGTTGGACTATGCGATGTTAAAAGAGGAACCGTTATTTAAAGATGAGTGGCCGAAAATAAAAAAAGCTATTGGTTCCCACAAAATATTAGGACATAATATTGCCTATGATTATCGGGTGACCTTATCCACCGCTAAGCGTTATGGCATTGCGGAAACAGAAGTCAAAGATCTGTTTAGAGATATGATTGATTCAAAGGCTTTAGTGGCTCATTATTATCAGTCTCGCAGTTATAAGCTGGCTTATTTATGTAAGAAATTTGGTATTACAGAATCACAAAAACATCGAGCAACGTATGACTGCCTGCAGACCTTGCAGATGCTTAGGGCATTAGAACATAAACTAGTGAATGAAGGCTATCAGGCAGCTGGTGATACTTACGACTTGGCATTAATCCAAAAGGAGAAGAAACAGATGGAGGCATTAAAAGAAGCGGCTTTATATGGTTACAAAGCTGGAAAAAGTATCGAAGACTTATCAATATTTTACAGTTTATCAGAAGATGAAGTGACATCATTAGTGATTGATGCCTATCATCAGGGCTTATGTGAGATTCGCATCGATACGCAGAAAGAAGAAAACGTCCTTTTTATCGCTCGTAGTATTCCTGATCTGACTTTCGATCAGCTGGCTAAAAAGGCTAAAAAATATGCCTCAGAAAATGAAATCAGACTGATCATGGCAAAGGAGCATTTATGAGTACAACCGGAGAAAGAATGAAAGCATTAATTGCTTATAATCATTACAATTTAGAAAAGCTATCATGGGATAGCGGGATCCCGCTTGATCGCCTGCAAATTCTGATTGATGATCAGGATAGACCTAGTGATGAAGAGGGAAAAGATTTATCTCCTGTTTTAGGCTGTGACGGCAGTTATTTAGCAGGAAAAGAAGAACAGCGTTACGTGGCTTATGTGCAGGTATTAAAGCGGCTGGAAGAAGAAGGCATAGTGGAAACGGAAGCCTGGATCCAGTGCTTTATTGATCGAGAATATGATTTTTATGATTTTGAAGTCATTATGTATAATATGCAGGATGAAGAATGTCCATCACCAATTGGCAGTCTGATGTTTTTAGATGATCAGCAGGATGATGGTTTATATCTTGTTGCGCATGATGGAAAAATGGTTTTAGCCACGAAGATGCAAAATCAAATGATGCGTCATGGACATAAACTAGATGATTATAAAATTTATAAACATGTCGCATTTGTACGTTTAGATTTAGAAGATACATTGCTTTCGTTAACAAGAAAGATTCGTAAGGGTGAGTTAGATGTTTAAAAAGTTTTTGAAGTCCTGGCAGCAAGCTTCAAATAAAAAGGGCTTTGTGATTTCTCTGATTATTGGTTTGACTTTGACTTTTTTATCAATGTTAGGATCTTTGGCCTCATTTCTTTTAACCCCTCATTTAAAAGGATATTATGAAGGCATTTTACATTCTTTTTACTATGAAGCTTATCAGGGACCGCAAGGCTTTTCTTTTAAAGCGGGTTTAACATGGAATCCTTTGATTCTCATTGTGATGATTGGCGGTGTCTTTTTGCTTTTTCTCTTAGGTAAATATTTATTAAGAAAGGCGGGTCATGATGATTCAAAAAGAAACATATAATCAGGAGATCCATGATCTGATGTGGGAGGTCTTTTTAAAAGAAGTGGCCCCTTATTATAGTAAAGAGGGTATCTCAACATTTAAAGCGACGATCGATGAATATGATTACTTATCAGAGATGCGTTTTTATACCTATCGTGAAGAGAGTCTGTTAGGGGTCATAGGAACGGATGAAGATAATACACATATTTCGTTCTTCTTTGTGAAAAAACCTGGTCAAGGGATTGGCAAAGCATTACTTGATCATGTCATGAAAGATAATGAAGAGAAGCGGATCAGTGTCAATGCGGCGAAGAATGCTTATGAGATCTATCATCATTTAGGCTTTGAAGATGTTGATGAGGAAAGAAAGCAGGATGGTATTATTTCTAAGGAAATGGTCTATGTTCCCAGATGTTCCTGGGTCCCTTTAGATGATCCGTTATATGTCGCGTACCATGATGAGGAGTGGGGAAAACCGACACATGATGAACAGAAGCTTTATGAAATGTTTGTTTTAGAACTCTTTCAGGCAGGTTTATCCTGGCGTATTATTCTTCATAAGCGAGAAAACTTCCGTGAAGCGTATGATCACTTTGATTTAGATCGGGTCTGTTTATATGATGAAACGAAAATTGATGCTCTTTGTCATAATCCTGGTATTATTCGTTCTCGGGCGAAGATAAAAGCGAGTATTAGTAACTCACGGATCTTTAGAGAGATTCAAAAAGAGTATGGCAGTTTTGATGCTTATATCTGGCATTTTACCAATGGTCAGGTAATAACATGTGATCCTCATATCACGAAAAATGCTTTATCAGATGAGGTGAGTGCTGACTTAAAGAAACGCGGTGTGAAGTATGCTGGCAGTGTTACAATCTATTCATATTTACAGGCAATTGGTGTGATCAATGCCCATGAACATAATTGTTTCCAATATAAAAAGTAGCTTGAAAGCTACTTTTTCATGCGAATAGATGTAATAACTGGCTGATTTTTTGCAGCGACGCTGCCATTATTATCAGTGACCTGAACGCTGTTAGCGATTTTATCAACGACATCCATGCCGCTTGTCACTTTCCCGAAGGCTGCGTACTGCCCATCTAAAGAAGAGTTAGTCTCTTGCATAATAAAGAACTGGGAAGAGGCACTGTTATAGTCGCTTGAACGTGCCATGGAAATGACCCCACGCTTATGTTTCAGGGTGTTTTTAACACCATTGGCAGAAAATTCACCTTTAATAGTATCATCACTGCCGCCGGTTCCATCACCATTAGGATCGCCACCCTGGATCATAAAGCCCTGAATAATACGATGGAAAGTTAACCCATCATAGAACTTTTCATGCACTAATTTTTTAAAGTTTTTGACTGTAATAGGGGCCTGCTTAGGATCTAACTGGACGGTGATTTTACCATAGTTTTCGACTGTAATCACTGCTGTGTTAGAACCATCATTATTGCTTTTTGATGATGAACAGGCACTTAATGTCATCATTAATACAAGTGATAACATCAGTGTTATTAACTTTTTCATTGCTTTCACCTCCGGGTTATTATCTCATTTTTCTTTATGCTTGGCTATATAATTTCCGGATCTCATCCAAAAAGAGCTGGTGTAATGGTGTCATCACTTCATATTTTTTCCATATGAGTACCAGTTTTGCATTTATTTCTGGTGTAATAGGTTTCCAGATCAAATGGGGGAGCCTTGGCGCTATATCCTTGATGGTAATAGCCTGTCCTAGATGTGAAGAAACCATTAAAGAAGCATTATAAATGAGATTAAAACTGCCGATGATATGCATAGCGGAATCATTCTTTAAGCGACTGACAAAGGCTGTGTCATTGATTTCGCTCCTCGTTGATACGAGTAATTCCATTTGATAAAGATCATCATAGGTAATTTGATCTTTGCGGGCTAAGGGGTGATCATCGCACATCAGAACTCCCATCTGATCATATGAAGGGACTTCAATAAAGTTATATTTTTCCTTTTGAACAGGCTCAAAGACGAGGGCAAAGTCTAATAATCCAGTGTCTACTTTTTCTAATACATCGTCAGCTACTCCACTGTATAAGCGATAGGTTACTGATGGGTGTTCCTGGTGAATAGTACTCAGCAGGTCGGTAATTTGTTTCATCTGATACGTTTCTCCAGCGCCAATATGAATGCTGCCATGAAGCTGCGTATTCGTTGAAGATAGTTCATCTTTTGCTTTTTGTACGAGTGTTAATATTTCTTCTGCTCTTTTCTTAAAGATTTCACCATCTTGGGTTAAAGTTGTTTTACGACCAGTACGATTAAAAAGAGTTTTACCAAGATCTTTTTCAAGATCTTGGATTTGTCTTGATAGGGTTGGCTGAGTAATATGTAAACTTTCGGCAGCTTTGGTAATGTTTTCTTCTCGTGCGATTGCGAGAAAGTATTCTAATAATCTTGTGTCCATAGTTTCCTCCTTGATTATATTGTAGGATATAAATATTAATGAGTATATAATTTTAGTTATGGAATACGGAGAATGGTCGGTATTTCTTTTTATTTGTTTTATAGCATTTTTAAATAATCCGTGTGGTTTATACCAATTATGTTCCTTTTTTTGCTAATTCTGCATAAAGTTAGCTTTTGAGGGCATATTTTTTATATTATAGTTCTAAGGGATATCGTAAAAGTTTGTATTATGCCCTATAT
This sequence comes from Intestinibaculum porci, assembly GCF_003925875.1. Classification (GTDB taxonomy): domain Bacteria; phylum Bacillota_I; class Bacilli_A; order Erysipelotrichales; family Coprobacillaceae; genus Intestinibaculum; species Intestinibaculum porci. Next base: position 104,624 of record NZ_AP019309.1, read on the forward strand.
ATTATAGAACGGAGAGCACCTATGATGAAAATTGTAATATGTGATGATGAATTAGAATATTGCACTAAGGCGAAGGTGGTCATTGAACGGTATTTGAAAAGTCGAAATATTGCAGGTGATATTACATACTGCATGACAGGAGATGAACTTTTAAAACAAGACAATGTAGATGTGATTTTTATGGATATTCATTTGAAGAATGAAAATGGCATAGATGTAATCAAATTAGTTAATAAGAAGTGGCCGAGAACTGTGATTGTTTATTTAACAAATCATATTATTTATGCCTCGGCTGTTTATGCGACTAAGCATTCATTTTTTGTCATCAAAGATGAGTTTGAAGAGCGATTGGATGAGATTTTTGATAAAATCTTAGCGGATCTTTCTCAACCGTCAATTGATTTTCGAAATTCCAGTTAGATATTTCTAACGTGAATTCTATCATTCACTTATTAATCCTTATGTTTTTTATGAATTTAGTTATTCAGTTATTTTAAAATGTGATAAAATTATCATGATATTAAAGTGTTAAACTAAATTCGATTTGGAGGTAAGGACAAAAAAAGATGATGAGTTAATGCCCTGGAAAAGCTTCTCATCATCTGTCCAACAAGACAATATGATAGTAATACACATCCCGCCTGTTTTCAAGTATAAAAGTTTAAATATGCATTTATGTGATGGTTCCTTTTCCTTCAATGATAAGATTTCCTCATGCTTCAAAGAGCTCATTAGAAATTCTTCTAGTGCAGAGCAGAAGCCTGAGCACGTCTTTCCTGACTGCGCAAATAACCACTTATGGAACAATAACTTTTCCGTTGCCCTTTTAGTGCGCTCTGATAACAGATTCTTTTTCAGACTGGTTAAAAAGCTTTATGAAGCTTGCCTTTCATCAACTGAACTTGCTTATGACATCATGCTTTTCATCAACGCCACCTATTCATATATCATGAACACCTTCTCTGCAGAGGATATTGTGAGAACAATACCCGATTTTTCTGATGAGAACGCACATGACTGGATAAAATTCGGGCATTACAAGAAGATCGTAAACATTAACGATACTCCTTATGAATTTCAGCTTCAGCGCATCTACTCCAAAAGCCTTCATAAAACTCATGCCGTGTTTCCGCTGGGAATTATCCCTTTTATGCGTGAAAACCTTTTTGATATCCTTCTATACCTGCATCAGATCTTTCACGGCGACAGCAGCCTTGAGGATTTTCATGGTCGGCTTAGAGCACTCCTGGAATATCTTTATGCAACCCCTAAGATCAATAAAATGAGTGATAATTTGCTTTCTAATCTTATATGCTCATTTATCGCTGATCACTTCAAAGATTTCTATCAAAACAGTTTCATGACCGTTACTAAAGGTCTCACCAAAGATTGCGTAAAAAACAGCTTCCTCCGCGATGATGTTGCCTGCCCATTACCAACATGGGAAAAATGTGAATCAGCCCTGACGGTGTTAAACTTCTTTGTAAAGAAGCGGGAAACCGCCAAAAAATAGGAAAAATATCAAGGAGGTGGCATTAAACATGTCAAATATCACAAAGAAGGCGGCTATTAAGAACAATAGCCGAGAAATCAATGGGACTATGCGCCCTTCGAAAGGCAAAAAACGTTGCAGAAAGCTTTCAGAAGTCGAAGAGGACGCATTAATGAGAAGACTCTATCCCTACACATTAATTGATTACTGCTACCAAACAGTAATGCAGGAAGGTGATAAGAATGGAAAGAGCCGCTAAAAAGCCCATAGGATATCAGAAGCACATAACTTATGAGCTTCGAGAAAAGATTGAAGCAGGTCTCAAGAGCGGCCTTAATAAGGCCCAAATTGCCAAGACCATTCATAAAGATCCAACTACCGTCGCTAAGGAAATTCGGAATCACAGAACTCCTTCAGGATCGCCAAGCAAGGCACCCTTTGACTGCGCCAACTACAAAAAGTGCACAAGAGGACGGGAGTGCAGAACCAGCCATGAGGTGTTCATGGAATGCACTGACTACACCCTGTTTAAATGCAATCAAAGGGACAGATCACCGGGCGTCTGCAACGGCTGCACCAAAGCCCCCAGCTGCAGATTCTCAAAATACTACTACAGAGCAGATGTGGCCCAAAGAGCATACGAATATATGCTTAGGGATTCGAGAATGGGCTTCAACCTCACCTATTCAGAGGCTCAGTGGATGGCTGATATCATCAAGCCTGAGCTTGAACAGGGCAAGTCACCGTATGCAATTCTTAACGAGCATCCTGAGCTCAAAATTTCCGAAAAGTGCCTGTACAACTATATTGAGCAGGGTGCATTTGAACAGTTTGGAATCAATAGCCTGGCGCTCAGAAACCAGGTAAAGAGAAGAAAGATGCCTAAGGTACGCGCTAACCAGTACAGAAAGCGCAAGGACAGCGGCTATTTAACCGGAAGAACATTCAAGGACTTTCTTGAATACAACCCCTTGTGGCCGCACAGTACAGCATCAATCATAGCGTTAAGCTCTATGATGGTGCAGAACGGCCTGATAGCGAGCAGGCAATTGATCATCCTGTCGGCTATATCCTTATGGATACCGTTTATAATGATGTTTCTAACGGCCCGTTTATTCAGACTTTTAAGATCATGCCAGGCGGTGTATTTCTTGCCGTCTATCATGATGAAAAAACAGCTGAGGAGATGGTGAATGGCCTTGACTATATTGAAAAGCTGCTTGGCCCGGATGTATTTATTAATAATATAGGGTCTATCCTGACTGACAGAGGCAGTGAATTCTCGCTGGCCGATGAATTCGAAGACAGAGAGTCAGGAACATGCCGAATCTTCTACTGTGATGCGATGCATTCAAATCAGAAGGGATCACTTGAGAACGAGCATCTTGTTTTAAGATATATCTGCCCTAAGAAAAAGAATCTCCGCAAGCTTGGGCTTGTAAGTCAGGAGGCCCTTAACAGAGCCGTTAATAATATCAACTCCTACTCCCGCAAGCTCTATGGCGGCAGAAGTCTCTATGAAAACACGGCTTTCATGATGCCGGAGATCTATGAGGCTCTAAAGTGCAAAGGCTATAGCCAAATCGATAAAGACAAGGTGGAGTTAAAGCCTTCAGTTTTAAAGAAAAAGTAATCAAAAAAATGTGGAAATAAGTCCTTCACAGAAATGTGAGGTGCGAAGTTCCACATTTTTCGCTACAATCTTTTTTCATTATTAGCAATCAATTTAGTAAAATCAGACATGTTTTGACCTCTGAATTTCTAATAAGCGCTAACGAATTCCTTTAATAAAGGCATTTGTAAGACAAAACTACACAAAACCGGAATTTAAATTTAAGCGGAATTTACTTTTTCAATTGAGCGATCTTTCTCAACATCCTCAAAAGCTAATTTTTACTAATAAAGGAGAGGAATTCTTATCATTGATGCAAAATGATATTATTTATATCGAACGTAAGGATCGCATAACCTATATACATACACAAAAGGAAATTTATGAGGTTCAAGAAAAAATTTCAGATATTATGGAACGCCTTCCTCGTTTATATTTCTTAAGATGTCACAATAGTTATATAGTTTACATTCCAATGATCAAAGAGTTATTAAAAAATGAGATAATTTTGGATAATGGACAAATTGTGCCTGTTAGTCGAAATTATAGAAAATCCACACAAGATGCATTTGCATTGTGGGCGGCCACACAAATGCGGTAAAGCGAGAGATGATTTCTCTTGCTTTTTTTGACTTTAAGACTATTAGAGTACAATTTAAAATTAAGTATCAGATATTGTTCGGATATTGTACATCAGTACATCATATCAATGTTGTATAGGTGCTTGGTTTCATATAAAATAATAAGTGGTGATTGCAATGAATACAAAAGAAATACTTACATTCACAGTAAATGTAGGATCTCTTATGCTTAGTAGTGGAGCAGAAATATATCGTGTAAAAGAGACAATTGTGCATATTTTAAATGGATTAGCAGTTGAAGAATTTGATGTTTATGTTGTATCAAATGGTATTTTTGCAAGTGCACATGAAAATAGAGAAGATGCTTGTTCAGTAATCAGAAATATTACTAAAGCGGAGATGCACTCTGGGAAAATTAGTGCAATTAATCAGTTATCAAGAGATATTTATAATCATGATTGTGATTTTGAAGAAGCAAAGGAACGGTTTGCGCAAATTGAAAAAATACCAAGAACGAAATACAAGTATTTATTATTATTTTGTGGCATTGGTGCTAGTGCGTTTACATATATGTTTAAAGGTTCGTTGTACGATTGCTTAATATCGTTCATTAATGGCTTTATATTAGGATACTTTTTATATAAAGTAAAAGGTTCAAAATTTATTAGGAATATTTTTGGAGCGTTTATTGTTAGTGGTGTTGCAATGATTGCAGCAAAGTTATTTCCGATTCTTAATTATAATGCAATAATAATTGGGACGTTAATGCCATTAGTTCCAGGCGTAGCATTGACGACGGGTGTCCGGGATCTATTTCATGGTGATTATTTGTCTGGCGCAATACATATGTTGGATGCATTCATAACGGGATTGTGTATAGCTGTAGGTGTTGGAACATTAGTTAGTTTAATAGCTATGATGAAAGGTTTTGGTATATGGTAGCTCAATTTATAGCGTCAATGTTAGCGACAGTAAGTTTTGCAATCTTATATAGTACACCTAAACGACACTTGTTGTATTGTAGTATAACAGGTGCTTTAGGATGGATCGTATATTTGATTTTTAAAGATTTTGGAGCTAATACAATTTTATGTAATTTTGCATCAGCATTTTCATTAAGTATCATAGCGAGAATTTTTGCAGTGTTTAATCAGGCTCCAGTAACACTATATCTGTTTCCCGGCATCATACCAATTGTTCCAGGTGCAGGAATTTATTATACAGCATATTATTTTTTTATGAATAATATGCATCAATCTGGGCGTTTTGCTCAGGACACTGCTAAAACGGTATTAGCAATATGTTTTGGCATTATTTTTGCAATGGCAATACCACAAAAGTTATTCAAAGTCATAAAAAAAGGAGAAAAGAAAAATGGAATTTGAAAAAGTAATAAACGAAAGATATTCATCAAGAAAGTTTAAGAGTCAGAAGATTTCAAAAGATCAAATTGAAGCTATATTGCATGCTGCAAAAGTTGCACCAACTGCTGTTAATAAACAGCCTTTTCACATTTGGGTTATTAGCTCGCAAGATAGCTTAGATAAAGTATCTCAGACGACGAAATTTACATTTGGTGCTCCTGTCATTTTTGTGCTAGGATCTAAATCAGATCAAGCATGGGTTAGAAAATATGATAATCAAAATTTTAGCGATGTAGATACAGCGATCGTTGGTACACATATGATGTTAGAAATCGAAAATCAGGGTTTAGGAACAACATGGGTAGCAGCATTCGATGCACCTAAAATGAAGAAATTATTTCCTCAAATGTCAGAATATAATTTAATCGCTTTATTTCCAACAGGATATAAAGATGTTGATTGTAAAGCTAGTCTAATGCATACCAAGAGAGTTAATATTGATGAATTTACAACGTATATAGATTAAAACTTATGTAGATACTATAATTGCATGTTAGCTTTAAATATCAAAAATCAATTAAGTTATCCATTAGACACACCTAATTTTAAATATTAATAAATTCATTTAGTATAGAAGAATTTTTTAATTTTCATGGTTCTTTTCAATCAAATTATTGATTTGATTGCGGACAGTTAATTAGATAATACTAACATTTGATCTTTTGCCGGTATTTAGTTCACAAGCCTTTTGGTTCTTGATATAATCTACTTGCCAAACCAATTTAAATAGCAGACGGTTTGCTGAACAGGAGAAGATGCTTGACTTAAATGTTATCAAGAAAATAATTGAAAATCTTTACCTGGATGGAGCTTACATTTTGTTAGATGAACTTGAGGCTAAAGAAAAATCAACTCTATCTAATGATATCATGCTCCATAAGGAGGCTTTTGGAAAACCATCATGTCCATTTTGTCATAGCAATAACGTTATAAGAAACGGTAAAAGATTGGGCAAGCAGACCTTCTACTGTAAAAATTGTGAGAAATACTTCACGTATTCTACAAATACCGCTGTTGATTCATCAAAATCTGTTTATAAAACCTGGATCTCATTTATTCATTACACAATAAAGGGAATGACACTTGTCAATATAGCTGATGAAATCCATGTATCACAAACAACAGCATTCAATATGCGACATAAGCTGTTTAAGGCTATTGCTCATATTAGAGACTCCACCATTTTAAGTGGACAAATTCAGATTGATGGCAAGTTTGTTCCAATGAATTTCAAGGGAACAAAACCTGAAAATATGCCTAGACTTTCTAAAAAGCGAAGTTCAAGAAGCAAGACGCCTTTAGCTCGTAAGGTGTGTATCATGACTGCAATTGATTCCGATGACCATATCTCCATGGAAATAACAGGGCTTGGTGAAGAAACAAATGAAATGATGCATGTATTTGATGGCCGAATCGCTCCTGGATCATTACTTGTTACTGATGGTAAATTTGCCTTTGAAACATATGCTAAGAATAACAATCTGAATATAGAGATAGTAAAATCCTCAAAGTTCACTAATGAACATGATTTTAACTTATCTGAAGTCAATGGGTCACATTCTCAATTAGATATATTTCTAAAGAGATACAGAGGTGTATCAACTCGACATTTGCAGGGTTAGCTCGACCTGTTTGTATTAGCCAATTATTTAGGATATACATTTAAAAAGTCTAAAGACAAAGATGTATACTCGTTTAACCATTATATACCCGGGAAGGCTAAGTCGCTGGTAAGGGATATTTGCAAAACACTTCTGCCAGTCGATGAAAATGAAGCTTATAAGGATTTCGATAAAAGACCCAATCTTCATTTTAAATGGTGAATAATTAAATTGTGCTAAATAATATCAGTGATTTGATTGAAAAGAACCATTTCCATTAAAAATTGATGACAAGTAGGTATATCATTTATAACTTTCGCATAAATGTTCAAGTTTAAGTGATAAATGTATTTACTAAATAGATTAGATGGATAATCATTAAAATCAATCATAAAACATTTTAATTATATACTGTATTTAGATTCTTGAAATTAGTAAAGATAACTATGATACAGTATTAATATTTACAGAAATAACTGTGCGAAGGTAAAGCTAACATAAAACTCTTATAAGGTTCGCACAATTAAATTGTTTATATAGTAAAATATATTTGTAAAGATCAAAACAGAAGAAGACTATGTCTAATTTTCCAAAATTATTTCCTTGTAAAATATGTAAAAACATAAAAAATACAGTCGCATTCCTAATGGAATGCGTGGATTGAAATCTCCTTTTTTATCATAATATAAGCGCCTGTGAAGGCGTCGCATTCCTAATGGAATGCGTGGATTGAAATTAACAAGACCACGAAAAGCGAGATCATCGCATCTATGTCGCATTCCTAATGGAATGCGTGGATTGAAATACCTACAATTTATATTTAATTGAAAGCTGTTTTGCGTCGCATTCCTAATGGAATGCGTGGATTGAAATAAGAAATACAGTTTTTTATACTTTTAAGGAAATATTGTCGCATTCCTAATGGAATGCGTGGATTGAAATGCCATAATGTTTTGTAATCCCATTAAGCTTTACGCGTCGCATTCCTAATGGAATGCGTGGATTGAAATCCGGCATTAAGTGCGTACCGCTCACATGTGGAGAGTCGCATTCCTAATGGAATGCGTGGATTGAAATACTTTACCGGATATCGTGTCTTGCAAAGCTCATAGTCGCATTCCTAATGGAATGCGTGGATTGAAATGCGTCTGCCTTTAGTATTTGCAATGTCTTCTTTGGTCGCATTCCTAATGGAATGCGTGGATTGAAATCTGGATTTTTGATTTATGATCTCGAGCACGTGCTGTCGCATTCCTAATGGAATGCGTGGATTGAAATAGCGTGTCCGTTTTCGTTTTTGGCCATGTTCCAAGTCGCATTCCTAATGGAATGCGTGGATTGAAATTCCCACATCTTAGCGAGATCAGCAAAGGCTTTGGGTCGCATTCCTAATGGAATGCGTGGATTGAAATCAAATAGTGAGGCATGCGTAAATGCTCAGCATATTGGGTCGCATTCCTAATGGAATGCGTGGATTGAAATCAGGTGGTAAAAAAGGTAGAAAGTATTCTACATATCGTCGCATTCCTAATGGAATGCATGGATTAAAATCATTCTCTTTTGCGGATCTCACGGCTTTTCTCATCATGTGGGTTGGAATTTTTTGAAAGAGGGATAATTTCGCCAATTGATTTAATTACTTAGTTTTCGCACTTCAAAAACCTTAATAAATCCTTTTGCTATAAGGAAAATTAGTTGCTAAAATTCAATTTGACTATATTGGTGAAATTAACTTTCTAAACTATTCAGGAGCTAATTTCATCATTGCATCCAATGCTTCTGTGATAATGAGCGGTGCATCAGCCTTATACTTCTTTATAGTGCTATTAAGGCAGTCTAAAAAAGATGTTGAAAATATTATTGCTTCTTATCTCTAGTTTCATCAAGCATTATATAGAAGAGATACCAATAGTATGTGGATCATTTTCTTTTCTCAAAGCCTATTCTAGTGTTATATAGCCGTGAAAATAATCGAGGTATGAGATACTAATGCTTCCATAGAGTTACAGTGAAATTCTTTAACAAGAGAGAATTCTTTAGCAATTTTGTAAAAGCATTCTGTCTGCCAGAGTTTTGAATAGATTTTAATAATTTCATCAGCACTCAGAGATGTAGTACTGCTAGCGATAACAATGTGCTTATCAGGATGATTTCTGTTTATAGCAAACACTAGTTTTAGCCTTGTTCCGCTTTCTGTCTGAACCGTAATTATACTTAAAATACCAGTAAAACCCACATCAGCTATAGATCTTCTGTATTTCTACTTCATAGCTATTTTATAAAGACTTAGAATATTGATTTTCTTTCCGTTGAAGATAAAAGCGATCTTGCTTGATCGTTTCACCTTACCGATGAGGTCAACGATGATGGTCTTGATTTCATCAAAAGCCACAGGAAAAGAATACCATGAATCCATCAGAACATAATCAAATTCAACGCCTAAGTTATGAATTCACTTAACCATTTCATAAACTAGCTTGATCATAAAGGTTTCCATTTTGAGTTTATTGCCAATTGTTCGTTTATCAATACCATCAGAGTTATCCTGAATTAGATATTTTGAAGCCGTGAAAGCGAAACCTAGAGGAACAAAGGAATTACTATTGCTCTAGCTCATGTAAGCAGAAGATAGCCATTATAAGATGTATGAGAAATATGATCATAGATACGTGAAATCATATTGTTTTTTTTTCAGAGCCTTATTGCATTGCAGAGTTCAATACACTTTAAAGCTATGTATTTAATGAATGTATGCCAGATAAAGTGTTCGTTCTTAAGAAAACCGTATCCGGCATCCTTAGCAAAACCATCATGTCTGTCAGAACTGCTGACACGCGCGGCTTTCTCAAAGGTTAGATATATCTTCAAATATACGCGCAAGTATGTGGTCAAAAAGAAAGGCCTTAGTAAAGATGATGAAATGGAGTTCACCAGAAAGGTGTATGTTCATATCTACTTTAGTGCGACCAAGTGAAACAACCTTACAGCTTCATTTGATAATCGCTTTCTTGAAATCAAAAAAGAGCTTGAAAGTGGAAGAAAAGCAGATGAATTAAGCGTTAATGCCCGGAAAAAATCGAGAAATACTTTAGAATCACAAAAAAGAGGGGAAAATTGTCGTATCTCTTTAATAAAGAAGTAGTCAGAGAAGCCAAGAAGTACTATGGATACTTTGCCCTAGTAACGAACTGTGAGAAAGATCACTTTAAATGTCTGCAGGCATACAGAAAAAGAGAAACGATCGAGTCATTCTTTTAATTTGGAAAAGAATGAGCTGACGGAATGAGAACAATAGTATGGGATACCGATGCATTAAGGGACGCATGTTTGTCCAGTTCGTTGCACTATGCTATTATGAATACAATAATCAAAAGTTTCGCCAGAAGAAAGACTAGGCGTGGAAAATGGAGATCCCAAGCATGATAGTAAAACAAACATTAATAGGGAAAAGAAGCTGAAAAGTTAGCTGTTGAACACTCCCACCCTATCTTGTACTCCAGTGGTTTGATACGCGTGAAATTATAGAAATCTGTCGCCAATTTTCTAAAAAGCACTGGTCAACCGAAATGACAGCACGAGATCAGCTGTTTTTGAAGGAATTAGGTCTAGAAGATAACTAGGCCTGGTTTTGAGTACATATAATATGACTTTCAGGGTAATATAAGAGGATGCTTTTGTATTGATAAGATAAAGGGATGCGGTAAATAAAAGAATAATATACAGCCAGACAAATAACCTTGAAGTATCAACTCTGATTAGTCGAGCCATAAGCGAAATTTCCATGTGCTTTCCAATGGCTTTCAATTTTGAAAAAAATATTGATAACACCATTATCTTCTTACATTCCTACATAAATAACCAAATCTTAAAATAAGAAGAATGCTTACTTTAAGCGACAGTTAAGGGCGTAATAATAAACTGGTACCATTGTCAAGGACTATTTATTGACAGTGACGACTTGTTTTCAGCTCACAAAGGATGAGGGCAAGATTCAATTGAATCTTGCCCTCATTTTTTCGCTTCTATTCATCCATATCAGGAGTTTTATTGTACGACAAAAAGAACCACTTTACGTGATTTTTTAAACAAGAAGTGGATGACTTGATGTATTATTAATAGATTGCTCCTGTTCTGTTCACATACGATAGCTCTGGATAATTCTGCCAGTTTCTAGGATAGTACAGTGACTTGATCACTGAATCGGATGCCTTGGTTAGGAACTTGAGTGCTGTATTCGTATCAGCCAATAGCGTATCCAGTTTTTCTACTTCTTTCGTATTTTCGTCAATCAGTCTCTGTAGCTTATTGATTCGAGCTAGAATAACCTTCTGATCCTTCTGTACCACTTTGAAAGGATGCTGTTCGCTCTTATACTCATAAGATGATTCACCAGACTCGTTTTGCTTGCTTCTGCGTCGAGCTCTTTCAGCACGCGCTTGTTCGCGTCTGGATTCCAGTTCTTCCTGGGTGATGAGTTCTTTGGCTGAGACGCCGAAATAAACATCAGTCTGATAAATGCCTTCAGTAATATAGCGATAGTATTCTTCAGGAGTCTGTCCTGCCAGATCATACTGAGGTATTACTGTATTATACTGTTCCATAAAGTTTTTGATCATGGTTTCAACCGTATCAAAGTTAGGACATTTTTCAACTAATTCATTTAGAATAGATTTCATTCTTCCAAAAAAGCTTTCCATTGGCGCATTATCGAGGCTGTTTCCGCGTCTGGATACTGACTGAATGAAGCCGTCATCTTCTAGAATTTCTCTGAATTCGGTGGAAAGGTATTGAGAGCCGTTGTCTGAATGAATATAGACATAAGGCTTTTTTCCATTTTCCTTCATGTATTTGCATGCCTTCTCAATTTCCTTTTCATGAAGATCCATCATCATGCAATAAGCTCTTTCAACGAGGGTAACGTCCATTCTTTTAGAAATATGCCATCCAAGAATTTCATTGGTAAATGCGTCCTTAAATACGCATAGATAAGAGATGTTTTTATTGCCGTTATAGGAAATATAAGTGATATCAGTGAGAATAACCTTGCGCGGGTCTTGTCTGAAGTATCTTTTTACGTAATCGTTAACGTTATAATAAGGATGGTTGTATGTTGCCTGTCCCTTGTAGGCATCCTTATGGCGTAGGTTGGGGAACAAATTCAATTCCTGCATCAGACGCGTTACTTTTTTTTCACCAACCGGCTGACCATTGATATTAAAATGCATGCGAGTAAAAAGAGCACAGAATGTTCTTCGCCCAGGCACGAAGCCAAAGGTTTTGACGATATCAATCATCTTATCCTTTATCATCTCATCTTCGGTAGCCTTTTGAATCTGGCTGGCAGATGGATTTTCACGTTTTTTCTTCCAGCACCTGTATTTTCTTGAAGTGATTTCAAATATCTTGCAGGCCTCACTGATTTTGACATCAGGATGATCTCTTATATACGTATCTGCGAGAAGACATTTATCTACCGCTATTTCTCGTTCTTCGATGATGATACCTTCACCAGCAGTTTTGAGCCCTTTTTTTTTACGACTCCAACAACTGTTTCCAGATAGTCAATGCGTGAATTAAGATAGTCAACCATTTCCTGATCGGAAAGATTGCCAACCTGATCACGCGGAACCATGCCGCTGACCTTCTTGGGCTTGCGTGCCTGTCCGCTGGCAGCGCGACCGGCAGCTGCGTAGGCGCGATCTTCTCCTAACGTGTTTACATCGTATCCGAGTGTCTTGTATGCCTTAATTGGTGACATGCCGCCATCCATCAGCTGTTTCATGCGGGCATAGAATTCCCTTGTGTAATAGATTCTGCCATCTGTTACCTTCTCAGTGTATTGGTTTTTAGAAGCCTCTTCTAAAGCTTTTTCCAGGTTAATCTGCTTATTTCTTTTTGCCATAATGCTTTCCTCCGCCTGATATGTATTTATTGGTGTCTGTAGTATATCATGACAGTATCAGGTTGGCACGCGCTTTAGCTCTTTTTGTTGCAAGAGCCTTCGTTTTTTCATACTTATCAGTTTCCTTGGACATGTATAAATCAAACTGCTCAGGCGGCATGGCTTCAAGATACGATTCGTATTTCACGGGTGTCATTTTATTTCTTGTCCACTGTGGTCTCTCGTTGTTGTAGTATTCCACATAGGAAAGCACCATTTCCCTCAGCTCCTCAATGGAACTGCAGCTGGTATAGTCACATTCATCCTTGAAATGGCCAAAAAAGCTTTCCTGTGAACTGTTGTCTTCACAGATGCCTCTTCTGGACATTGATTCTCTGAATCCCAGCTCCTTTACCTTTTTCTGAAATGCTTCATTGAGATACAGTGCCCCCTGGTCGCTATGGAAGATGGCATTATCGCGAAAGGTGTAGCGTTCAAGCTGCTTCAGCGTCTCCATAGTCATTGCCGAATCATTGTTTTCGCTCACCACGGCAGCTAATATGCGCCCTGTTACCGCATCTTTGACTGCTGAAAGATAGCCTCTGCCATTTGCTCCAAAAAACAGATAGGAAACATCAGTGAGAATGTGCGTAAAAGGCATGGCCAGTCTGAATTTTCGTTTAAGAAGATTAGGGCACTTGTATTTTTCAAGATGCTCACGAGCAGCCTTAAGGGACTGACGGGGAGCTCGAACTCCTGAATTAAGTCCATGCTTTCTCATCAGACGTGCTATTTTCTTAATTGAAAAGCTTTTGCCTGTAATCTCAGGCATCATCATGTGGATAGTTCTCTTGCCTTTGGGATAGCCTTTGTAATTCATTGTATCAATAATGGCCCTGACCTCTTCTTCTTCATTCTGATTCCTTAGCTCTTCATATCTGCCGTAGGCATCGTTTCTTAAAATAGAGTAGAAGGTGGATCTTGACAGGCCTGCTTCACTAATGATTTGGCTTAAAGGCATAATGTGACTGTCCGCTAACGAGTCAAGCATTATGAAGGCTTCTCTTCTTAGGCTGGCGCTAAGATCCCATATGCATTGGGATATAGACTTCAGAAAACAAGCCATTTTATTGTATAGTGCCTCATAAAGATTTAGGGCAATGGCTTTGAATCGATCAGATGAGCCTGCCTCTAAATGAATGGAACATGTATGATCAGATTGAGTAATTTGCTTTTTTATGCGCTGTTTCGTGGAGATAGTAAGAATTGCAGAATCAATATCAAAGATTTTGAGAATATCATTAATGTGCATATCAGAGAAAATTGATGCCTCGCTGTAGAATACATCCGTCAGTTTGATTCTATGTGCAGTTATCCTTTCAACCATTGGGTGGTCTGTATATTCTTCGATTATATTCTGATCAAACGTTTGCTTTTCATGCGGCTCAATATCCCCGTCAAATACTCTTTTTAGCGCATGAATACGCTGATAGCCAATTCGTTCTGGATCAAAGCCATCTGATTTAAGGACATCCTCGATTGCCTGATCAGGATATAAGCTATAGAGCTTTTCAGTATAGTCTTTTGAAAATGAAATGCCACGACGTGCGCGAATGAATTTTCCGGTCGAGACGAGGAACTGATCATAGTTTTTATCTGTTTTATTACGTTTGGCAGAGTTACCCATACGTCCGTTAGTAGGTTTCCCATCGCGTTTAAAATTTCTTTGAATACGACTAATAATTTGTGCGTTAAAGAGAGAGTAGTCAATGCCATTTTCCTTCATGACCTCTCTAATTGATGAAATGCTTTTATATTTAATCCATCTCTCCCACATCATGATCCTGAATTCATAGGTAAATGAAATACGATTTGATCTCACCAGTTTGACGAATTTATTGGCTGAAAGTATTTTAATGGCTTCATCAGATATTACAGTTCCTTTAGACATAACAATTATTACCTTCATTACAAAAAATGGCACCATAGGTTAGGTGACATTACTGTCAATGTAATGTTCCTTTCTATGGTACCATTTTATAAACAAATGCCCTTTTAAGTACATAATTAAACAATAACCCATCATGCAAAACCATATAAACATCAGATAAAACGTAAATTTAGTTGACTATCCATTTGACCCATGTACTAAATACTTTCTCTACTGACAGTACATGTTCTCATAAGTAGCTTTTAAATACTGCATTTGTTTTCTCAGTATAGATTTTGAATCATTTATATACTGGATGATCTTATTCATGATCGAGTAGCCACTTCTTCAGTGGTTAAATCGCCATTCCTGTTCCCATAAATACAGTGGGAGCACGAATTTATCTACACCATGGTAAATACCATCAATATTATTTTTGACGTTTCCAATGATAATATGAATGTATTTAAGTCGATGATTTTCTTCAGTATAAATAACCTTATCATTTTTGATTTTGATTTCTTTTTGAAATTGATTGAAGATGCTGGTACCATCAGAATTTAACACAGCTTCTTTTGAAAGATATGCCATTTTTCTAAAGTTACTGCTGCAAAGTTCTTTGGTTTCACTTTTGATCGGTAATATCTTTATAAATTCCGGATACTGATTTTCTGCCTTTGTAGAAAGCACAATTTGGACATCCTGTTGCTCTGAAGATTTTCCTGGGTGACCAGCGGAACGTGTCCCAATGGAGAATACATCTCCCTCATAGAATAAGCTATTTAATGTATATCTTGCATTGCTTAATGTCATTAGGTATCTGCATTTATTAGCAAATAAACAAGCTGTTTTATAGTTGATATCAAGCTCATCAGATAATTCAAACGCAGTCATCCCTTTGGTATTCGTAAAGAATAAATACATGCCCAAAATAAGCTTAAATAATGGCAATTTATTGTCCTGAAATATTGTATTAGAAAAAAGTCTTTTGTGATTAACTTTTTTATTAAAAATGGTTCTTTGATAGAAAATAATTTTAAATATATGCATATATTGATAGGTTCTCGAAATATGTTAAATAATCCGTAAAAAATAAATATTTCAAAATTCTGTTTTACAAGTTGTAACGGTGAACAAATTTAAAATGATAAAGTAACCTTAGAATCTGAAATAAAAAAGAGATGAAAGAAAATGTATTTCAGTAGAAAAGGAGAAATTATATGAAATTAAAAAAGAGATTATTGTTTGTTGTTATGTCTATGTTATTGATGTTAGCTAATAGTCTTACTTTTGTACAAGCTGTAGGTAACGGTAGATCAATTAAAATTGAAAATCCAGTTAAGGGCCATATCTATGAAGCATACCAAATTTTTTCTGGAGATAAGGAAGATACCGGTGATAATTTATCTGATACTTTGAAGAATGTCCAGTGGGGAAGTGGTGTAAATGATGTGCTTAAAGAGAAATATAATGCAGTTGAATTTGCAAATTTAATGAATAAGAATACAGATGATATAGATAGATTCATCACCGAGATTTCAAGAAATTTAACCGATATTCATATTGATTCTGAATATAATTCTGTTAATTCAAATTATATTATTTCGAAGCTACCAACCGGTTTCTATTTGATTGTTGATAAAAAAGATGATAATGGAGATGATGTACTGGGAGATGTTTTTTCTAAAAATTTAGTAGAAGTAGTTTCTTGTTGTGCTGTTGATATAAAATTAAAAGGGAATGCACCTACAGTTTTAAAAAAAGTGAAGGAAAATATAAAAAAGGTAGAACGCGACGAAAAATTAGATGATGGTTATAATGATGTTGCTGATTATTGTATAGGTGAAAAGGTTCCTTTTGAATTGATAGGAACGTTACCTTCTAATTTAAGTGACTATAAAAAGTATAAGTACTATTTTCATGATGAATTATCAGATGCTTTTGATTATGATGAAAATTCAATTAGTATTCAAATTGATAATAAAAATATCAATGATAATGCTCGGATTACATATAATAATCATAAATTAACAGTAGGATTTGACAATTTGAAAACTATTGATGGAGTTAAGTCAGACTCCGTTATTAAAATAAAATATACTGCAACGCTAAATTCAAATGCTCATATAGGACAATTAGGAAATGAAAATACCGCAAAATTAGAGTATTCAAATAATCCAAATGCAGATCATGATGAAAGTACAGGGTATACACCAAATGATACAGTGATTGTTTATACATATGAACTAGATGGTCAAAAAATTGATGCATTAACTAATGTACATCTTTCTGGTGCTAAATTTAAATTATATAGAATGAATGGATTAGAAAGAGAATACGCTAATCTCGATAGAGAAAAAGTTATTGGTTGGGGCAAAAATGGCGATGAATTTGAGTCGAATGAAGATGGAAAATTTGTGGTCTCTGGTTTGGATGATGGAAAATATTTTTTAGAAGAAACTCAGGCTCCAACGGGATATAAAGTATTGAATGAACCGGTGAAATTTATTATTACAGCTAAAACAAATAATACTCAGAATTGGAATGAAGACCCTATTACAGGCTTAGAAAGTATTTCAATAACTATTGGAGATAATAAAAAGAGTGGAAATGTAAGTAAGGGTATCATCAAAGTTGAAGTAGGAAATATATCAAGTGTAATGTTGCCGTCTACTGGATCAAAAGGAACTATATTATCATTAACTTTTGGTGCTTTATTGATTGTTATAGGTATACTATATAAGATAAAAAAAGAAAATGAATAAAAAGAAAAGAGATATTATATTTTATTTCTTCATCTTGATAGGACTATCATTTATTGCTTATCCAACATTTAACTATATTACTAGTACAATTGGTAATTCATATGTGATAGCTTCCTATAATAAAGGGGTTTCTAAAATCAATAAGGAAGATAAAAAAAGTATAATTTTTAATGCTAAAAAATACAATAAAGAACTTTATCTTCATAAATTTAATTTGAAATCATATCGTTGGAAAAAAATATATTATCATCAATTAAATCTAAATAATAGTGGAATTATGGGATATATCGATATAAATGATTATGGAATTCATTTGCCTATATATCATGGAAGTAATGATGCGGTTTTACAAATTGGTGCTGGACATCTTGAATATAGTTCTTTGCCAATAGGTGGCAGAAGTACGCATGCAGTTATTAGTGCGCATACTGGGTTACCAAGTGCTAGAATGTTTGACCAAATTTGCGAATTAAAGATAGGCTCATATTTTCAATTACGTATATTAAATAAAACACTTGATTACAAAGTAGATAAAATAAGTATTGTAAATCCAAGCCAAATTAGCGTTATTAAAATTGAAAAAAACAAAGACTATTGCAGTCTGTTAACATGTACTCCAATGGGAATTAACAATAAAAGATTGGTAATTAGGGGGCATAGAGTAAATACTAGAATAAAAAACAATAAATCATTAAATATATTAAAGATAATACCAATATATATTTATGTAATATTTTTAATTTGTTTACTTTTTTTGGGGGTGATTGCTTATAAAAAATTATATTTGTTTGTTGCTTCTCATTAGTATGTTTTTCTCTGATTTTTTCGATATAAATGCAGAAGAAACAATTAGAAAGAAAAAATGTAGTATTACGTTAAATATAAATGAAGAAAACGGGATTATACTTTTATATCCGATCGCTTATTATAAAAAAAATAAATATACTTTAAATGGTAGATATAAAAAAACTCTTAAGAATAAAAATATTGATTATATTTTACAATCTTCACAGTTGATTAATAAAATTACAAGTAAAGATAAAAAAGCTTTTAGATATGAGCGCATTATTGAAAATAAAAAGGTTAAATTTTATGGACTTAATAGAGGCATATATTTTATTAGGCAAAGCAAGACGCAAGATGGTTATTATTCAATCAAACCATTTATTGTATCAATACCTCAGAAAAATAGCGACGGAACCAAATGTTATGACATTACAGGTAATCCTAAGGTTGAAAGATTTAATTCAAAAGAAAGTTCAAATTACAAAAGTAAAACCAAAGACAATGGGAATAAATTAAAATCACAAAAACGGAAGAACCAATCGGTTTCGACAAAGGTTCAAGTGAACACGGAAGATAATACAGATGTTTTATACATGGAAGTTGTTTTTGGTATTTCCTTACTTATTCTTTGGGTATATATAAGATTAAAGAAGTGAATTTATTTTAAATATATTATATGAAAAATGAAAGAGAACAATTTGTTGCTAATAAGATGTAAAAATATTATGTGATATATTTTAAAAGACATTTGGTTGATATGCTTATAGCTTATGATATAAAGAATTGTTCTCTTTTCTGACATTAATGAAAGAGATGAGGAATATGCTAGATTTTCATGCTGTTGAGGTAATGAGCGAAACCGATAAGCAAATATATAAATATGTTGTAAAAAATGTAGAAAAAGTAAAAACTATGGGAGTGAGAGAACTTGCCGATGAAACACATACATCAACAGCTACAATAGTAAGATTTTATAAGGGAATAGGAGCGCAGAGCTTCGAAAATTTTAAAAGAGAAATTTCTATTTTATATAGAGGCCCTTATTTGATGAATAAAGATAGGGAGATAAAAGATATTGAAATAAATATACGAAGATTTCAAATGGCTAAATTCGATCAATTAATAGATGCATTCAGAAGATTAATTCAAGCACACGAATATATAGTGTTTTTAGGTGTGGGAAATAGTGGTGAAATTGCAAAGTATGGTGCTCGCTTCTTTTCAAATGTTGGATATTATGCTACCGCTATAACTGATCCTGATTATCCTCCAATTTTAAGGGGATTATCAAAGCATCTTATTATAGTTATTTCAGAAAGTGGAGAAACATTTTCTGTTATTAAAAAAGTTAAAACTTTAAAAGAGCATAATTCAAAAATTGTTTTATTAACGAATTTTTCTTCGTCAACTTTAACATCACTTGCGGATTTGACAATAAATTATCATTGTACGCATGTAGCTGTACCTCATAGTTTTAATTTAACTAGCGCGATTCCAGTTATCTATATAATTGAGAGAGTTGGATATGAGTTATATAATATGGATAAAAGGATACTTGAAGCTATATAAATCCTAAAAGTCATATTATATGTACTTAAAACCCGGCATAGGTATCTTCTAGGTCTAATTGATTATTCCCACGTAAAAGCACCGGGTGTATTTTCGTGAGCACCACTCCGGTCAAAAAGAGGCAATAATTAGGTGCCAAAATTTCACTAAAAGATATGAAGATGAGGCGAAATAATAAATTATACCAGGGGATTCAAGACAAGTTATATTCCTTTTAGCCTTAATGAAATTTACGATTTAACACATTGAATAATTGAATGGCTCCTCGTACAATATTCTTATAAATCAGGAGGCTGTTACAATGACTGAAATTGTAAAAAGAGAGATTGATGAATTAAGAGATTATGTAAATTTAAAAGATTGTCAGAAAACAATGAACAAGGCTTGCGATAAGAAATATTATGAACTGGTCACTTATATCGCAAATCATAGGGAAAACTACGAAAAATATATTAAAGAAAATTCATGAGTTGGGAAATTAACCCAACTTTTTAAATGTCATGATATAATGAAAAAAAGAAGGTGAAATTAATGGATATCGTATTATCAAGGATTCTTCGTTTCCTAAATGGTGCGCTCGTAATAGATGATATGTATCGAGTTGGAGCATTTATTGTGCAACATTACAATAAGATGAAATGTTACAGCGAAGAAGATATTTGTATTGAAGGGGCATTTAAAAAAGAAGATGTGGAACGCTTCTATCATTTATTAGGCTTTAAGGAATATCAGGATTTTCAGAACCAGCTGGTGGCTGATTTGGAATTAAGAAACAATGAAATTCAATTAAGAATGATCGGCTTACAGTTGGTTGATTACTTTAAAGATCTCAAGATTAAAGAAAATGAAGCGCAGTTCTTACAAAAAATTGATGATATCGTCTATGATATTTATAAAGCTAATAGAATTGTGATCGTCGGATCACATTTTCCAAGCTGCTTAGCAGTAGATTTTCAGACGGATATGATTAATTTAGGCAAGAATGTCATTGAATATCATCATTGTGATCAAGACTTTGAGTTCTATGAAGATGATGTTGTATTCTTTTTAACCCAGACTGGAAGAACTATGAAAAGAGCCGATCGTAGTTTAATTGATGACTACATTAAACGTGCTCAGATTGTGATTATTACTCAAAATCCTAAGATTACATCTTATGAGAATATACCTGCTAAACATGTTTTGCAGGTGTTAGGAAAATATGATGGTATTCAATTTAATTATCAGTTAATGCGTATTTTTGATCTCCTTAGAATACGTTATTATTTTAAGTATTATATTGCAGATGATTCGGTCAATTATCAGAGATCCGCTCTTTCTGAGTAAAAAAGCGGAAGCTGCCACAAAGGATGACCTTTATATTGCCACTGATTTAAAGGAGACATTAGCTGCTCATCGTCACGAATGTGTGGGGATGGCCGCAAATATGATTGGGGTCAATAAAAGAATCATCATCATTTTAGACGAAGATCAGATGATTGTGATGTTTAATCCGGAAATCATCAAAACATCAAAGAAAACCTATGTAGCGGAGGAAGGCTGCCTTTCTCATCCGGGATCATCAAAAGAAACCAAAAGATATGAGTCTGTTAAAGTTTCTTATTTGGATGAAAACTGGAAGAAAAAGATCAAGACATATACTGGTTTTACAGCAGAAATCATACAGCATGAATGTGATCATTTGGAGGGAATATTAATCTAATGAAAACAGTATTAATAACTGGTGCTTCAAGCGGAATCGGGAAAAGCTTTTGTTACGGATTTGCTAAAAGAGGATACTCACTGGTAATTGTAGCTCGCCATAAAGAGCCGCTTGAAAAACTTAAACAGGAAATACAAAAAGAATATAATGTCAATATTCGTGTGATCGCTAAAGATTTAACTCAGGATACCTGTCGTCAGCTTTATGATGAGTGTAAGGATTTGGATATTGATATCCTTGTTAACAATGCCGGCTTTGGCGATTCAGGAGCTTTTTTAGATCGAAATCTAAATAAACAGTTAAACATGATCCGTTTGAATGTTTTAGCCTTAGTAGAATTAACATACCTTTTTGGCAATGATATGAAGAAAAGAAACAGTGGTGGCATCTTAAATGTAGCCTCAATAGCTGCTTTTGCGCCTGGCCCATATATGAATATTTATTATGCTTCTAAGAGCTTTGTGCTTTCCTTCTCTCAGGCGTTAGCTTATGAATTAAGAGATACACATGTTTCGGTGACATGTCTGTGCCCAGGACCTGTTAACACAGACTTCTTTAGAAGAGCAGACCTTTTAGAATCACCAATGTGGAAATTTGCCCCGCCGGCTTCTCCAGAGCAGGTGGCCGAAAAAGCCATTAAAGGATACTTTAATCATAAAGATCTGGTGATTAATTCTCTGTCTGGGAAACTTTTTGGTTTAGCTGTGAAGGTTGTACCAAGAAAGTGGATGTTAAAGATGGTAGGAATGACAAATGGTCAGCGCTAGAGTGGTGCATCCCTTAGATCCTATTATTGATGAGAATTGTGAGATTCTCATCTTAGGCAGTTTTCCATCAGTTAAATCACGGGAAGATCACTTTTACTATGCCCATCCGCAGAATCGTTTCTGGAAAGTCATGAGTACCCTTTGTCAGTGTGAAGTACCAAAAACACCTGAAGAAAAGAAAGCAATGCTGCTAAAAAATCATATCGCTTTATGGGATTCCATTCATTCTTGCCGTATTACCGGAAGCAGTGATGCTTCGATCAAGGATGTGGTTCCTAATGATATCCAGTCATTAATAAAAAATACGAAGATTACCCGCATATACTGTAATGGTAAAGCATCACTGCGGATTTACAATAAATACCAGCAAAATGTTGGTATTGAAGCACAAGTTTTACCATCTACATCACCGGCTAATGCTTCCTATTCTTTAGATCGTTTAATTGAAATATACAAAAAAACGATAAAATGTCCTTGAAAACTTATAAAATTTAGATATGATTATTACACAATCAACTAAAAGGAGTTAATTAGGATGTTAATAAAGTATCTCGAAATCTTTTTCATTTCAATGGTACCGATCGTTGAATTAAGAGGGGCTATTCCAGTGGCTGGTGTTTTAGGATTGCCATTAGTCCCTTCCTATATTGTTTGTATTCTTGGCAACATGCTGCCAGTACCTTTTATTTATCTCTTTGCCCGTCGCTTATTAGAATGGGGAAAAGATAAGAAATACATTGGTAAGTTCTTTACCTGGTGTCTCGAAAAAGGGGAAAAAGGCGGTAAGAAGCTACAGGAAAAAGCCGGTCGCGGAACTTTTGTGGCTCTATTATTATTTGTTGGTATTCCGCTTCCCGGAACCGGTGCCTGGACCGGAACATTAGCTGCCAGTATCTTAGACATGGACTTTAAAGAAACTGTAGCGGCTTGTATGTTAGGTGTCTTATTAGCTGGCGTAATTATGTTAACCCTCACGATGGTTGGAATTAGTATTGCGTAAACAAAAAGAATCCGTTTTAGGATTCTTTTTTCATTAAAGGATCAAAATAAGCTTTGATCGCATCAAATGTTTCCTGAGAAATATAGTGTTCAATACGACAGGCATCATCGGCTGCTAAATCTTGCGGGACACCAATATATGTTAAGATCTGACTTAATTCATTATGGCGTTCAAAGATCATCGCCGCAATCCGATGTCCTTCATCAGTTAGATGAATATAATTATTGTCATCAATAGTAATTAATCCCTGCTTAGAAAGTCTTTTCATCTGCTGCGAAATGGTTGGCTTAGAAAAGTTCATTTCATGGGCGATATCAATAGAACGAACATGACCGTTCCGATTTTGTAAAACTAAAATGGTTTCTAAATACATTTCTGTAGATTCACTCATAATCATTTCACCTCATACTTATTGCATATATTATATCATGAATATTTTGCTTATAGCATGATAATGCACTATATATTTAAATATTTCAAACTAATAGCGGACAATTAAATAATACATAATTTAAAATAACTTTACAAGGAAAATATAAAAAGATTGACTTCACAAAAAAGTTATACTAAACTAACTCTTGAAGTTAGGCAAAACTAATTTAGGAAGGAGTGTTCACATATGCCAATCACTTTATGTCATGTAGGTGATCGTGTAACGATTAAAAAGATCAGAGGAAACGATGAAGTGAAAGCCCATCTTAAAGGATTAGGCTTTGTCGAAGGCTCGGAAATAGTCATTATTAATAAAGTTAACAACAGTGTCATTGTCTCAGTAAAGGCCTCTAGAATTGCCTTGGATCAGTCAATGGCCAGTCGTATTTTAGTGTAGAGGGGGATTCAAATGAAAACATTAAAAGAAGTTCCAGTAGGTTCGACTGTGAAGATCGTTAAACTTCATGGACAGGGGGCTACAAAAAAGAGAATTATGGACATGGGTCTGATCAAAGGTATTCAGGTACGTGTTACGAAAGTTGCACCATTAGGTGATCCGATTGAATTAACCGTTCGTGGTTATGAATTATCAATTCGTAAAAGCGAAGCAGAACTTATTGAAGTCGCATAGACGTTTATTTTTTTGGAAATGGGTTAGTTAAAACTAACAAGAGAGGAAGAAAAAGATGAAAATAGCATTAGCGGGTAACCCCAATAGTGGGAAAACAACATTGTTTAATGATTTAACTGGCAGTGCTCAGTATGTCGGGAACTGGCCAGGTGTTACAGTGGAAAAGAAAGATGGCAAGTTAAAAGGACATAATGATGTGACGATCCAGGATTTACCAGGGATCTACTCCCTTTCGCCATATACATTAGAAGAAGTTGTCTCAAGACGCTACTTAGTGAATGATCAGCCAGATGCAATCATTAATATCATTGATGGAACAAATATTGAACGAAACTTATATTTAACGACCCAGTTATTAGAGTTAGGTTTACCAATGGTTGTAGCTGTCAATATGTTAGACTTGATTGAGAAAAATGGTGATCAGATCGATCTGAAAGGCTTAGAAAAACGCCTAGGATGTAAAGTTGTGGCAATCTCAGCTTTAAAAGGCAGAGGTTCTCATGACTTAGCAGCATTAGCAATTTCTGAGGCTAAAAAGAAACATGTACCGGCAAGACCGGATGTTTTCGAAGATGACACATTAAACGTTATAAAAGAGATTGAAAAAGCTTTAAGTGGTCAGATTGATGAGCGAATGGTGAAATGGTTTGCCGTCAAAGTTTTCGAACGTGATGAAAAAGTGATTGAAGAAAACAGTTTACAATCCATTTATGCACAGTTTAAAGACAGCATTCAAAACGTTGAAAAAGCGGAAGACGATGATGCCGAATCAATTATTACGGCGCAGCGTTATAGCTTCATTGCCCAGGTTGTTGATGAAAACTATCATAGTGCCCGCGCTCATGGCACATTAACCTTATCAGATAAGATTGATAAGATCGTCACCAATCGTATTTTAGCTCTGCCAATCTTTGCGGTGATTATCTTTGTAATGTATTATATTTCCGTGACAACAGTTGGTACATGGATGACCGATTGGACCAATGATGTCTTATTTGGTGAGATTGTACCAAATGCGCTAACTGCACTTTGTCAGAATCTGCATGTTGCTTCATGGCTCCAGCATTTACTAATTGATGGGATTGTCGGCGGCGTTGGAACGGTCTTAGGTTTCGTACCACAGATCCTCTTAGTTTTCCTCTTTTTAGCAATCCTCGAAGACTGTGGCTACATGTCTCGTGTGGCTTTCATTATGGATCGTATCTTAAGAAAATTCGGTTTATCGGGAAAATCATTTATTCCGATTTTAATCGGCTCTGGCTGTGGGGTCCCAGCGATTATGGCTACGCGTACGATTGAAAATGTCGAAGATCGTCGGATGACCATTATGTTAGCGACGTTCATTCCATGCGCTGCTAAAACAGAATTAATCGCGATGGTTTCATCGGTATTCTTCCATGGCTCAGCTTGGGTTGCAACTTCTATGTATTTCTTAGGTATCTTAATCATTGTTTTATCCGGTATTGCTTTAAAGAAAACAAGATGGTTTAATTCCGAAACAGCACCGTTTGTTATGGAGTTACCTGCTTATCATTTACCACAGCCAAAAACGGTATTATTAAGAGTTGTAGAACGTGGTAAACATTTCATCGTTAAAGCAGGGACAATTATCTTTGCGGTTTCAGTAATCGTTTGGTTCCTGATGTCTTATACTTGGAGTTTCCAGTATATTGATCCAGAATCAGCACAAATTTCACACTCAATCTTAAGAAGCATCGGTGAACTCATTGCCCCAATCTTTGCGCCATTAGGCTTTGGTAACTGGCAGGGTGGTGTTTCTGTCTTAGTCGCCTTATCAGCTAAAGAATTATCTGCCTCAACTGTTCAGGTCTTAGCGGGTAAAGCTGGTGTGGCTTCCATCTTTACGGCTATGGGCGGTTTCTCATACATGTTACTGAACTTATTCAATCCGCCATGTATCGCCGCAATGTCTACAATTATGCGTGAAATGGATACAAAATTCTGGGGCTATTTCGCGATTGGCTATCAGTTAGTCTTAGGCTATGTCGTTGCCTTTATTGGCTATCAGTTAGGGACTTGGTTATTCTTTGGCGGCAGCTTTACTGCCATGACACTGATTGCTCTCTTGATCTTAGCCTTGGCAATCTTCATGGTTGTACGTCCTGGCTATAAAGGAAAAGTCAATACGCAGACAGTTACAGCTTAAGGAAGTGTTATCATGGCTACAATAATTATCTTTGCCTTGATTGTCTTAGGTGTGATCTTTGGCTTATCAAGGATGAGAAAAGAGAAGACTAGCGGCTGCTGCGCGTCCTCTTCGCTGGAAAAAGAAGTGAAAGTAAGTGATCGCAACCTTGATCATTACCCTTATAAAACACTATTTGTCTGTGAGGATATGATCTGTGAAAACTGCACCCGCCACGTCGCAAACACATTAAATAAGTTTGATGATACATATGCAACGGTGAACCTGCAAAGTAAGCAGGTCACTGTTTATACCAAACAGAAACCAGATGTACCTGCGCTCCAAAGAGCGTTATCACGTTCTGGTTATCCGGCAAGACTCATGCATTAGCTGAGCCTTGTGGCAGACCACCTCATACATAAGAATAATTTACACACCTTAATAATCCCTTAATAACTAATCACTGAGATGGTCTGCCATGGGACTCACCCATGTATCTGACTTGAATTGTTAGTAAAAGCTAACTATAATAAATAGAGAAGAGGAGAGAATGCTTATGATCGCTACAATTATTATTTGTATTATAATTGGTATCTGGATGCTTTACGTTGGTTATCGTCGTTTCTTTGATAAGAAGCATTCCATTGGATCATGCGGCGGAAGCTGTCATGACTGTCATAGTGAACTTTGTCATTTAGATCTTGTCAAAGAATATCGTCGTGATCAGGCACGCCAGAAAACAGAAACACTTTAAAAAAGGGCCTTTGCCCTTTTTATTTTGCGTTCATATAAAAGAAAACGGATGTGCAGCGACACATCCGTAAAGGTGATTATTCACCGAAATATCTCTTTAATAAGCCAGCGAAAGCTTTGCCATGACGCGCTTCATCTCTCGCCATTTCATGAACAGTGTCATGGATTGCGTCTAAGTTAAGAGCTTTAGCACGTTTAGCTAAATCAGTTTTGCCAGCGGTAGCACCGTTTTCAGCTTCAACACGTACTTCAAGGTTATGCTTAGTAGAATCAGAAACAACTTCACCTAATAATTCAGCGAATTTAGCAGCGTGTTCTGCTTCTTCATGAGCAGCTTTTTCATAGTATAAACCAACTTCTGGGTAACCTTCTCTAAAAGCGACACGAGACATTGCTAAATACATACCAACTTCTGAACATTCACCTTCAAAGTTAGCTCTTAAATCATTCTTGATATCTTCAGGAACATCTTTAGCTACGCCAACAACATGTTCTGCAGCCCAAGTTAATTCACCTTCAACAGGAACGAATTTATCTTTTGGCTGATGGCAAGTTGGACAAGTCCAAGTATCAGGCAAATCAGCGAATTTTACTCCTTCTTTTTCTTCGTCATAAATATGACCACATACAGTACATCTAAATTTCATTTTATTACACACCTTTCTTTAGATTTGAACTCTATATATACATTATGATGAATTGATGAAAGCGATTCAAGCACTTTCAAACTTCATCATTTTTTTCTTCCTGAGCTCTTCTATGGCTCTATCATAGCACTGTTTTCACGATATGTAAATAGGAATCATTACTATTTGTTAAAATTTCTGTAAAGCCTTTGTAAAAAATCGAGAGTATGCGTATTTGTATTGAAAAAGTGTCTTTGAAATGCTATTGTGTTAATAGGAAATTTTCCTAAAAGCTAAGGAGGTACAAAAATATGAAATGGGTTTGTACAGTATGTGGCTACGTTTACGAAGGTGACGAATTACCTGAAGACTATGTATGTCCAGTATGTGGCGTAGGCGCTGATCAGTTCGAAAAAGTAGAAGAATAAGATAAGAAGTCATTCCCTTGGGGAATGGCTTTTTATAGTATTTATCATGGTTTTCGATTATAATAAAAGAGGGTGATCATATGAAAAAAATTCTCATTTTGATATTATCAGTCTTTCTCCTAGCCGGCTGCGGCTCATCTAAGAAGACAACAAAAAAGACAAAAACAGAGAGCAGTTTAAAGCTCTCAGATGTTTATAATAAACGTTACATGCAGGATGAAATCCTTTATGTGAATAAAGATCAGTACAGTGATAAAAAGTCTGCTTATGACCCTGAACTGGTGTATGTTATCAGTCCGAAAAGTATTATCTTTGAAACGAATCTGAAGTATTCCTCAGTGACTTATAAGAGTGCTAAGCTCACAGATTCAGACAAAGAAATGATCGGTGATGTAAAGAAAAAGTATACCGTTTATACGAAGGGCTCAGCCTTGGGAATGACCATATTGTTGGGGAGTAAGAAGCTCTATATTGCCAATAATACGTTAGATCAAAAGGGGTATACCTATGTGGCTTCTTTAAAAGAAATCACGGAAACTTCTAAAAATAACAAAAAGAATTAACTTTGTTCGTATTAAGAGAAATAAAAATTTTAAAAAAGTTGTTGACATTCAAAAAAGACGAATGTATTATAGGGCCATACAAACAAAGCGATGAACGAGATTAGTATCTTAGTCCTACCTCTAGCGAGGCGGTACAGAGTGGAAGGCCGCTAGGAAAAACTAGGAGAATCGCCCTCGTGAGTGTCTGTTGGAACTTGAGTATAACAGAACGTTTCGTCTACGTTACAGACATTGAGGTGGATGTTTTTAAGCATCAACTAGAGTGGTACCGCGTTTATTCGACGTCTCTAATTTTAGAGACGTCTTTTTTGTATATGAAGGAGGCAATGATCATGAAATCACGGCGAAAGGACTTTAATCATTTATAAACCAAAAAACAAAAAAATTAACACATTTAAGGAGATTAGAAATATGGAAAAGAAATTTAATAAAGTAGTTTTAGCTTATAGTGGTGGATTAGATACATCAATTATTATCGCATGGTTAAAAGAAACCTATGGCTGTGAAGTTATTGCCGTAAGCGCTAACGTTGGCCAGGCTGATGAATTAGAAGGTCTGGAAGCGAAAGCTTTAGCCACAGGTGCTTCTAAATATATTGAATTAGACTTAAGAAAAGAATTTGTGGAAGATTTCATCTTCCCAGCCATCAAAGCGAACGCTAAATATGAAGGCAAATACTTATTAGGGACTTCTCTGGCAAGACCAATCATTGGCAAGAAGTTAGTCGAAGTCGCGAAAGCAGAAGGGGCAGATGCAATCTGCCATGGCTGCACTGGTAAAGGAAATGATCAGGTCAGATTCGAATTAGCGATCAAAGCCTTTGCGCCTGATATGCCAATCATCGCACCATGGAGAGTATGGGATATCAAATCTAGAGATGATGAGATTGATTATGCCGAAGCAAGAAAAATCCCTCTAAAAATCAACAGAGAAACCAACTACTCTAAAGATAAAAACTTATGGCACTTATCCCATGAAGGATTAGATCTGGAAAACCCAGCGAATGAACCTAAATATGATGAAATCTTAGAATTAGGTGTATCACCAGAAAAAGCACCTGATACCCCAACTTATGTCACAATTACTTTTGAAAAAGGGATCCCTGTAGCTCTTGATGGAGAAAAGATGGATGGTGTGACATTAATTGAAAAGCTGAATAAAATCGGCGGGGCAAACGGCATCGGTATTATCGATATGGTGGAAAACAGATTAGTCGGGATGAAATCAAGAGGTGTTTATGAAACCCCAGGCGGAACTATTTTATATCAGGCTCATCAGGACTTAGAAGAAATCACCGTTGATAAATATACAGCGCACTTTAAACAGAAAGTATCCTTAGAATTAGCTGATATCTTATATAACGGTTACTGGTATTCTCCATTAACCGAAGCGATCAATGCATTTGTCGATAAGACACAGGAAAACGTTAA
Organism: Intestinibaculum porci; assembly: GCF_003925875.1. Lineage (GTDB taxonomy): Bacteria > Bacillota_I > Bacilli_A > Erysipelotrichales > Coprobacillaceae > Intestinibaculum > Intestinibaculum porci. Next base: position 134,743 of record NZ_AP019309.1, read on the forward strand.
TGGCGATGTCAAATTAAAATTATACAAAGGCAATATTATTGAAGCAGGAATGACTTCACCAACATCATTATATAGTGAACAGACGGCATCATTTGGTGAAGATGACGATTACAACCAGGCTGATTCAGCAGGCTTCATTAACTTATATGGCTTACCAATCAAGATGATTGCGAAAGCTAAAGAAGGATCATTATAGGAGGTATTCACAATGGCGTTATGGGCTGGAAGATTTTTAAAAGAAATAAATAAAGATGTCAATGCATTTAATTCATCATTATCCTTTGACTGCCGCATGTACAAACAGGACATCCGCGGCTCTCTGGCTCATGCCAAGATGCTTTGTAAGCAGGGGATTATCGATCAGCAGGCTTATGAGGAAATTACTAAAGGCTTAAATGATATCCTTCATGAAATTGAAGAAGGAACCCTGCTTTTTGATCCTAATGCAGAAGATATCCATATGTTCATTGAGGCGGAATTAACCAAAAGATATCCCGTCTCAGGGAAAAAATTACATACCGGACGTTCAAGAAACGACCAGGTGGCCTTAGATTTAAGACTTTATGTCCATGATGAAATCAAAGAAATCGATCAGTTATTAAAAGAGATGATCAAGGTCTTAACGGATGTGGCTATCCAGCATACGGAAACCATTATGCCGGGCTATACCCATTTACAGAGAGCTCAGCCAGTGACTTTTGCCCATCATCTGATGGCTTATGCCGAAATGTTTTTAAGAGATATCGATCGTCTTAAAGATATCGATAAAAGAGTTTATGTATCACCACTTGGCAGCGGCGCTTTAGCCACCACAACGTATCCTTTAGATCGTCAGTTTACCGCTGAAGAATTAGGGATGTATGATATTATGTACAACTCTATGGATGGAGTGAGTGATCGTGACTATGCCATTGAATTTGCGAATGCTTTAGCTCTTATTATGATGCATTTATCAAGATTTTCTGAAGAAGTGATCTTATGGTGTTCATGGGAATTTAAGTTCATCGATTTAGATGATGCCTATGCCACGGGTTCATCGATCATGCCACAGAAAAAGAATCCGGATATTGCCGAATTAGTCAGAGGGAAAAGCGCACGTGTGATCGGCGATGCGACAACCTTATTAACTATGATGAAAGGTTTACCATTAGCTTACAATAAAGATATGCAGGAAGATAAAGAAAACCTTTTCGATGCCATTGATCAGGTGAAACTCTGTTTACCAGTTTTCAAAGATATGATCAAAACAATGACGGTGCATAAAGAAAAAATGAGAGAAGCAGCGGCCCGCGGCTTCATCAATGCCACTGACTGTGCTGATTACTTAACGAAAAAAGGTGCCGCCTTCAGAGATGCTTATAAGGTTACTGGACAGTTAGTCGCTTACTGCATCGATCATCAGTTGACTTTAGAAACATTACCACTAGATGTTTATAAACAGTACAGTGAAAAGTTCGATGAAGATGTGTACCAGGCGATCGCTTTAGAGACATGCCTGAAAAACAGACAGGTTATTGGCGGTCCATCACCAGCAGTGGAAAAGAAAAATATTGAAAGAGTTAAAGCAAAGGTGAGTGCAGATGATTAAAGAAGGAATTATAGGGGCTAGCGGATATGCCGGCTGTGAAGTCTTAAGATTATTACTGATGCATCCAGCGGTGGAAGTAACCGGCGTTGGCGCCCGCAGCTTCCTGGGAAAAAAGGTTTCTGACCTTTATCCTTCTTTCTATAATGTGACGGATTTGACTTATACAACCGACGAAGAAGTTATTGCTGGAGCTGATGTGGTGTTTGCCGGATTGCCAGCAGGCATTTCAGAAAAATATGCTAAAGCATGCGTTGAAAGTGGTAAGAAATTTATCGACTTAGGGGCGGACTTTCGTTTAGAAAAAGAAGAAGACTATATCAAATGGTATGGCAAAGCTTATGAAGACAAGCCTCTGCATGAAAAGCAGGTTTATGGCTTACCAGAAGTCCATCGTGAAGAGATCAAAAAGGCCAGCATTATCGGGAATCCCGGCTGTTATCCGACAACCGTGAATTTAGGACTCTATCCATTATTAAAACATCATCTCAATGCGGGGACAAAAGTGATTATCGATAGCGCTTCGGGAACGACTGGCGCAGGGAAAAAACTGACCGAAGATACCCACTTTACCAAGACCAATGAATCTTATCATCCTTATAAAGCAGGGAATCACCGTCATACGCCAGAAATGGAACAGGAATTATCTCATATGGCTGATGAAAAGATTCAAGTGACTTTTGTTCCACATCTTTTACCAGTTAATCGCGGGATCGTTTCTACAATTTATATCCCCGTCAAAGAGAATCTCACATTAGAAGAGATTCATCATATCTATACAGATACTTATAAAGATGAACAATTTGTCCGTGTTCTTCCATTAGGAATGAATGCTGATCTCAAATTTGTGACCTATACGAATTACTGCAATATCTCTTTACATATGGACGCGCGTGACCATACCCTGATCATCGCTTCAACCATTGATAATATGGTAAAGGGAACAGCAGGTCAGGCTATTCAGAATATGAACCTGATGTTTGGTTTAAAAGAAAATACCGGACTCAACTTTGTTGGTCCGTCGTTCTAAGGAGGCTTTCTATGCAGGAAATAGAAGGTGGCGTCACCGCGCCGCTTGGCTTTAAAGCCAATGGCGTAATCGCCAATATCAAAGGGCACAATACAACAAAAAAAGATTTAGCAGCGATCGTTTCTCAGGTACCTTGTACCTGCGCTGCTACTTATACTCAGAATAAAGTCAAAGGAGCCCCTTTGACAGTTACTAAGAAACATTTAAAAAATGGTCAGGCACAAGCTATTATCTGTAATAGCGGGAATGCGAACACCTGTAACGCTAATGGGATTGAAATAGCGGAAGGTGCCTGTGATTTACTCGCTAAAGAATTACATATGGATCCATCAGATGTTGTCGTGGCATCAACCGGTGTCATCGGTCAGCCGATGACTTTAGATCCTTTTGAAAAACATATTCATGAACTTGTCTCAGGTCTAAAAGAAGATGGTTCTGATGATGCGGCTAATGCCATTATGACAACTGATACCCATAAAAAAGAATATGCCGTTGCTTTCAAGATTGGTGATACGACATGTCATATCGGTGCCATTGCCAAGGGTTCTGGAATGATCCATCCGAATATGGCGACGATGTTAGCGTTTGTCACATCGGATGTGGATATCTCACGTGAGATGTTAGAAATGATGGTTCATGATGTCGTTAATGATACCTTTAATATGGTTTCTGTTGATGGTGATACCTCGACGAACGATATGTTAGTCGTTATGTGTAATGGTTTAGCTGACAATAAAAAGATTGTCATCAAAGATAAGCATTATCAGATTATGAAGGAAGCTCTTTATTATATTTGTGAATCATTATCAAAAGGGATTGCAAAAGATGGCGAAGGAGCTACCAAACTGCTGACCTGCAATACCCATAATGCGCGCACTTTGCATGATGCGAAGACAGTTGCTAAAAGCGTCATCACATCTTCTTTATTCAAAGCGGCGATGTTTGGCAAAGATGCCAACTGGGGTCGTATCTTATGTGCCATTGGTTATGCCCCAGCGGATATTGATATTACTAAAGTAGAAGTTTCACTCTCAAGTGCGCAGGGCTCTATTATCGTTTGTAAAAACGGAGCCGGTGTCCCTTTTAGCGAAGGGAAAGCCTTAGATATCTTAAGCGAAGATGAAATTGTCATTGATATCGATCTCCATGATGGTGATTATATGGCTACCGCCTGGGGCTGTGATCTGACATATGATTATGTCAAGATTAATGGCGATTATCGAACTTAGGAGGATACTATGGCAAAACATGCAGTATTAAAAGCAAAAATCTTAGCGGAAGCCGTTCCTTATATTCAGGAATATCATGATAAAATTGTTGTCGTTAAATACGGCGGGAATGCCATGGTCAATGAAGTCCTCATTGATAATGTCATCAATGATGTCTGTCTGATGAATTTAGTTGGTATTAAAGTTGTCCTCGTCCATGGCGGAGGACCAGAAATCTCTAAAGCCTTAAATAAGATGCATATCGAATCGAAATTCGTCAATGGCTTACGTTATACCGATGAGGAAACGATTGATATCGTTCAGCAGGTCTTAGCGGGCAAGGTCAATAAGAACCTCGTTAAACGTATTCATACCCACGGTAATAAAGCAGTTGGGTTATCAGGGATTGATAACATGCTGCTAAAAGCAAAAAAGGTGGAAAGCGCGGATTTAGGCTACGTTGGAGAAGTAGAAGAAGTCCATGCAGAAATTTTGAACGATGTCTTAGATAAAGGTTATATTCCGGTTGTTGCCAGCGTCGGAATGGATGAAGAAGGACATTCCTATAACATCAATGCCGATACCGCTGCGGCCGCGATCGCCAGTGCGTTAGGTGCTGAAAACTTTGTTGTGGTTAGTGATATTCCTGGGTTATTACGTGATAAAGAAGATGAGAATTCACTTATCTCCAGCGTCACTATTGATGATGTCCTCAATCTTACCAAGCAAGGCATCATTGCTGGGGGCATGATCCCGAAAGTAAAATGCATTACTGATGCCTTGAAAAAAGGCGTCAAGAAAGCGGTTATCATTGATGGTCGTATCCCCCATGCGATTATCATTGAAATCTTCTCTGATGAAGGATCAGGAACCCAGTTTATCAAGTAGGATGGAAGTCCTACTTTTTATAATGCATCAAGTTCATACTGTAAGATAATAAATTCTTTAAAGCGCGGTAAGATAAAAGAAACTTTACCAAAACGTGAGGTATCGATTAAACCTTTTTCTTTTAGACGATTGCGATAGACACTGAATTTTTGTGAGGATATATTAATTTGCTGGCGAATTGTCTTAACTAAGTCATCAGGACTATCTGCAATGGCTTTACAAACTAATCGATCCATATCTGATAATTCACTCCATAATTTTTCATAGGAAGATTCTCTTAGAATCTGATCATAAATAGGCAGGATTTCATCGAGGGTCTGAGCGTCTTGGCGTTCAAAATAAACATACCTAATGCCTGAAAGGCAAAAGCGTACCCTTTAGTGAGCTGAGCGAGCTTTAAAGCCTTATGAGTGGGAATTTGAAAAACGGACTGATAAGAAGAAGCCATCGCTGAAATATCTAGTGGGGTTGTAAAAATCTTAGGGGCACGGTAGAGAAAAGCTAAAGTCTTCTCGTTTTGTAAATCTGCAATATTTTCATAAAGTCCGGTTCCTAGGAAAAAAATAGGTAAATTTTCCATCGTGTAGACTTGGAATTGATGGGCAAATTCTACCATTTGAGGTGTATTGATGACTTCGTCGATGGTAATCAATACTTTCATTTCTTTTTGGGAGACCGCTTCTAATAATGATTTAAGGTTAAATACGGAATATTCTGGTAAGCTGTTATGGTTCATCTCAGCTTTGAAGATTCCTAAGTTGATCTCTGCTGAAAAAGATAAATGCAATTGAACAATTGCAGCATACAGTTCATCATAAATAGCTTGCAGGATATCGTGGTGAGGATTGATCCGTAAGACGATCCAACTGCTATCTTTTTCAAGTTCACTAGCGATTGATGACATCAGTACTGTTTTTCCTGAGCCACGTACACCAGTGATTAGAAAAAATGTATCCGTAATAGGCGACATCGTGAAAGTTGTGATCACACGATTTCTAAGTTCATATCTTTCAATGAACTCAGGCGGTTTGCGGCCGAAGGAGAGAGTATATGGATTTTTTTAAATAACATATCAACCATCCTTTCTGCTTTTTATAACCTTTTATAACCTTTTATAACCTTTTATAACTTTATAGAATTTTTATAACTTTATAGATATTTTATAACTTATCTTCTTTTAACGTAAATCAAATGATGTCCATCAAATGAAATATTTTTTTCTAAACTAGGACTTTGATAGTTTTTTTATTGTCTATGTATTAAAATAGAGGTAGAGAAAAATATTTAAGCTAGGAGGTGCTTAAAATGACGTATAACATTATTACTATTACCAGAGAGTTTGGCTCCGGCGGGAGAACCATTGGCAAGGAAATCGCTGATCGCTTAGGCTATAAGTTCTATGATTATGAACTGGTTAAAAAAGCCGCTGAAGAAAGCGGGATGGCTGAAGATTATATTAAAGATCATGGCGAAGATGCCAGTGGCCGTTCTTTACTTTCTTTTATGTGGAATAATGCCGGCGGGTCTATTTCTGACTTACTGTATATCGCTCAGCGTAATGTCATCCGCCAGATTGCCGAAGAAGGGCATTGTGTGATTGTTGGCCGCTGTGCTGATTACATCTTGCGCGAACGAGATGATGTTTTTAATATCTTCATTCATGCGGATATGGAATTCAAAGAAAAACGCATCGTTGAAAAATATGGCGAAAGAACTGATTCTCCACAGAAGCGTGTCGAAGATAAAGACAAAAGACGTATTGCTTACTACAAATACTATACAGGACGTAAGTGGGGCGATGCGAAAAACTATCAGCTGAGTATTGATAGCGGTGCATTTGGCGTGGAAAAATGTGTCGATACGATTATGAATTTGTTATAATAAGGATATAAAATTGAAGAAGAAAGGAATGATGTATAAAGTGAAAGCTGCTATATTATTAGCTGATGGCTTTGAAGAAATTGAAGCTTTAGGTGTTGTGGACATTTTAAGACGTGCCAATATTGATATTGATACCGTCTCAGTGCAGGAAGGCTTCGATGTCACTTCATCACGCGAAATCTGCGTCAAAGCAGATAAGTTATTTGTTAATATGGATCAGTATGACATGATCATTTTACCAGGAGGCGCTGGGGCTTGGAAACTGCGAGAAGATCCAAGAGTGATCGAACTGGTTCAGAAATATGACAAAGCCAATAAAATGATTGCGGCTATTTGTGCAGCACCAATGGTGTTAGGAAAAGCTGGTGTCGTGAAAGGAAAGAAAGTGACTTCTTATCCAGGGGAAGAAATTGAATCTTATCTTAAAGAAGCTACTTATGTGAATGAGAGAGTTGTTACTGATGGCAACATCACCACATCTCGTGGTCCTTTCACAGCCTTTGATTTCGGCTATGCGTTAGTCGAAAGATTAGGTAAAGATCCCGCGGATCTTAAAGAAGGAATGCTTTATAATATGTTTACAAAATAGGGGAGAAATCCAATGTCATTCAGTTAAGCATTTTTTGAGCCAGTTCACTCAATTCTACTTGAGTGGCCTGGCTTTTTTATTTTTAAAATAATGCAAAAAAGACTTGACAAGCAAAATTCCGGAATAAATTCATAATCCGAAGGAAATTGTAGGAGGATTTTTACTTATGATTTCTAAACAAGATAAAGAACGAAATTTTGATTATGAAACGGAGGCTTGTGCTTTTAATACTACCCCCGAAGGGGTGAATTTGGCATTGGAAAAATCGATTAAGATGGTTACAGACAATATTGCATGTTATGTTATTGATCCTGTATCTGATATGACAAGAAGCCGTAAAGTTCCAGCTGATATGATTATTAGATTTCTCATTCACAAGGAAGGAAAATCCATCAGATCTGAGATTTGTGAGCAGATGCCTGAAGGTATGGAGTTTCAAGCTTCAGCTTTCTGCATGCAGAGATATAAAATAAAGCCTAATGCATTTAACAGAGTAATGACGCTTTTCAATCAGACTATCAAACCTAAGAACACATTTAATGGCTACTATATCATTGCCTGCGATGGCTCCGACTTGAACATTCCTTTTATGAAGGATCATCCTGAGTTAATCGTTAAAAGCAAAAAAGGAAGGGATTTTTGTCAGATCCACCTCAATGCTCTTTATGACTGCCTTAATGGAGTCTATTGGGACGCAGAAATGACAACACCTAACAAAAAAAGAGAACCTGGTGCTTTGATTACTATGACTGAAAGAAAGTATTACCCAGAAAAATCAATTATTGTATGTGATAGAGGATATGTTTCATACAAACTGATGGCTGATTTTATTGAGAAAGGACAAAAATTTGTGATTAGGTCTAAGGATATTAATATCCGTAGTTCAATCCTAAAAAGATTTGATTTGCCAGATGAGGAATTAGACCAGGAAGTCAGCGTTACACTGACAAGAAGCAATAAACGTTATAATAGCGATCGAAAAAAATATGCATTGGTCAATTCAAATATCGATTTCCCACAAATTGATACATGGAGTAATGATGATTACGTAATAAGCTACAGAGTTGTCCGCATAAAGCTTGATGATGAAAACTTTGTAACTCTTGTCACTAATTTAAGCAAGGAAGAAATACCGTTTGAGTATATGAAAGAGCTCTACCATTTAAGATGGTCTCAAGAACAATCATTTTTTAATTTGAAATATAGAATAGGTTTAAAATATTTCAATTCAAAGAAAGTTGATGGCATACTGCAAGAAGTATATTCGAAACTTATCATGTTTAACGTAACAAGTGTTATTACGAATAGTGTTGATATTCCTGATATGAAAGCTGAAGAGTATGAGAAAAACAAAAAAAGAGTTGCACACAAAACGAAGGCAAACTTTGCCGTCGCAATCACCAATGTACATCTCTTTCTTAAGGGAACTATTTCTGAAAAAGGACTCATAAATAGAATCAAGAAATTTGTAATCCCAATCAGACCTGGAAGATCATTCACTCGAAAAATAAGACCCCAGTCACTAGCTCCTCTGAACACTAGGGTATCATAATTTTTCAAAATCTCAAGAATAATTAGGAAATTAATAAATATAGGGATATTATGCCAAATTACATCAATTTACTTAGGATAAAGCTAAATGAGCAAAATCAAAAAAACAGACCATGAGAATTGGATCATGTTTCGCATTCTCACAGTCTGAAACTTTGGTTAACTGAATAGCCGGTCTCAGCTTTTTCAGATCATTCGTCGCAATTTCAGCTTAATTGAATGACATTGGGAGAAATCTCCTATTTTTTCTTATATAGGTACAAAAAAAGACTACCCTTACGGGTAGTTACACACTTATTGGTGACGGATACGGGATTCGAACCCGTGAATGCATGCGTGAAAGGCATGTGAGTTAACCGTTTCTCCAATCCGCCACTGGCGCCTGTTGTAGGACTCGAACCTACGACCCCCTGATTAACAGTCAGATGCTCTAACCAACTGAGCTAAACAGGCAACTCAAGTGCATTGATAATATATCAAACATTTCCTCCTTTGGCAAGAAAAAAATGAAAAAAGTGACAACTTTTTTTGCGCTTTTTTTGCGGTCACAAAATGAGGCGACTCTATGGGGCGGATATTGCTTCTTTTTGTTTGTAATTCAAAATAAAAATATACAGTTTTAAAAGTCCTTATAAAAATGTTTTTGAGTCTAAAATAATCGTTTTGAATATCAAAAAGAAGCCATAAAACCTCGAATAAACCGAATATATTGATTTAGTTTCTAAAACCAAATAAAAAAGAGTGCTTTACTAATAAAATTTACAGTGCTATCCTAATGCCGAGGAGGAAATTTTGATATGCAAAATGATACAAAGGTACTTGCCCGATCAGCAGTTTTTATTGCTTTGATTATGATTGGTGCACAGATCAGTATCCCGCTGCCATCGTTAGTACCCATTAGTTTACAAACTTTGGCTATTTATATGTGTGCACTGATGTGTGAAAAAAAGCATGCCTTACTGATCACGTTGGTTTATGTCTTCATGGGTGCTATTGGTTTACCAGTTTTTGCCGGCTTTACCGGCGGAGCTTCCCATGTGTTTGGTCCATCTGGCGGTTTTATCTTTGGCTTTCCGGTGATGGCTTTTATGATCAGCGCGATTGCTTATAAAAGTGATGATGTGAAAGTCTGGAGCGCAGCGATGCTTGCTGGCACTATTGTGCTCTATGCCATTGGTACGCTTTACTTTATGTATGTTACAAAAAGCAGTATGATCACCGCATTATCAAGCTGTGTTCTGCCATTTATCCCAGGCGATCTGATCAAGATTGCAGTCAGTTGTATTATTGCGAAACGTGTTAAGAAATTTGTTGTTCAAAAGAAAAATATTGTGTTAAACAACAACTAATGCAAGAAAATAGAAATTTAAAATTTAAACATCAAACTATTTACAAATACTTTGAACATGATATAATGCTCGTGTAAAAACAAGGAGGAAAAGAAATATGAATACATTTGAAAAGGTAAAGGATATTATTGTCGACTCATTAAGCTGTGACGAAAATGACGTTACTTTAGAAGCTAGCTTAACGGATGACTTAGAAGCGGATTCTTTAGATGCTGTCGAATTAATTATGGCTGTTGAAGATGCTTTTGATATCGAAATCTCTGATGAAAAAGCTTCCGCAATGAAGACTGTTAAGGATATCGTTGATTACGTTGAAGCGAACGCTTAATTTTTTTAGACTCAGAATTTGAAATTCAAATTATGAAGTTCAAATAGGGAGGAAGAATTCATGGATTTAGTAAAAGAACTGATGACTGCCTTTGAACAGGCAGACATTAGTAAAATGAAAATCGAAATGGAAGGCATTAAGCTGGAATTAGAAAAGGCGACAGCGCCAGTTGCTCCAACAGCTCCAGTTATGCCGGTTAATACCCCGGCAGCGCCGATGCCAGCAGTGCCTGCATCTGAAGAAAAGGCCGCTGGCACAGAGGTCAAGTCACCGCTTGTCGGAACCTTCTATGATGCGCCATCACCAGAAGCTCAGCCCTTCGTAAAAGTAGGCGATCAGGTCGCTCAGGGAGATACGCTTTGTATCATTGAAGCGATGAAAGTTATGAATGAGATCAAGGCACCATGTGATGGAACGATTGCCTCTATTTCAGCACATAGTGAAGATCTTGTTGAATACGATCAGACATTGATGGTGATTGCCTAATGTTTAAAAGAATATTAATTGCGAACCGCGGTGAAATCGCGGTTCGTATTATACGTGCCTGTAAAGAGATGGGAATTGAAACGGTAGCGGTTTATTCCACGGCTGACAGAGACTCTTTACACACCCAGCTAGCCACTCAGGCGATTTGTATTGGCGCTGCTAAAGCAAACGATAGTTATTTAAATATGGAAGCGATTATTGAGGTGGCGGTGGATACCGGCTGTGAAGCTATTCATCCAGGCTTTGGCTTCCTCTCTGAAAATAGTGAATTTGCGGCTTTAGTGGAAAAATGTCATCTTAAATTTATTGGTCCAAAAAGTGATGTGATCGATGCTTTAGGCAATAAGTCAAAAGCCCGTGAAATGATGATTGCCTCACAGGTACCGGTCGTACCAGGCAGTGATGGCTCAGTCAAAGACTTTGATGACTTAAAGAAAGTTGTTGCAAAGATCGGTTATCCGGTGCTGATCAAAGCTTCCGCTGGCGGCGGCGGCCGCGGCATGCGTCGCGCTTATAAGCCGGAAGAATTAGAAGAAGCGTATATGACAGCGAAAGCCGAAGCGAAAGCGGCTTTTGGTGATGATGACATGTATGTTGAAAAACTCATTGTCAATCCAAAACATGTGGAATTTCAGATTCTTGCGGACGAACATGATCATGTGGTTTATCTCGGTGAACGTGACTGTTCTATTCAGCGTCGTAATCAGAAGATGATTGAAGAATCACCTTGTAAAGTTTTAAGTGATGATTTACGTAAACGGATGGGAGAAGATGCTGTCAAAGCTGCCAAAGCAGCTGGCTATACCAATGCCGGAACAGTGGAATTTGTCTTAGCGCCAGATGGCTCTTATTACTTTATTGAAATGAATACTCGTATTCAGGTTGAGCATCCGGTTACCGAAATGGTCACTGGTATTGATTTGATCAAAGAGCAGATCCGTATTGCGGAAGGTTTAAAGTTAAGTTTTACCCAGGATGATATTCAGCTGCGCGGTCATGCGATTGAATGCCGTATTAATGCAGAAGATCCTGATCATAACTTTGCGCCTTGTCCGGGTAAGATTACAACTTTACATTTACCAGGCGGAATGGGCGTGCGCATTGATACCTATGTCTATCAGGGCTATACCATTTCTCCTTACTATGATTCGATGGTCGCCAAAGTCATTGTCCATGCGCCAACACGTTTAGAGGCGATTAAAAAGATGCGCCGCGTCTTATCGGAATTAGTTATTGATGGGGTAACGACCAATCAGAAAGTGCTCTTCTATATTTTCCATCAGCCAGACTATGTCAAAGGCAAATTCAATACTGGTTTTATTGATGCCCACTTAGAGGAGATGTTAAGAGACGATGGATAAGATTCTTAAAAGGAGACGTCATCAGCTGGATGAATTCAAAGCATATTTAGGCAAGAAAAATACACCAGCGCATGTTGAGATACCTGATGGCTTATATACCAAATGTCCCCAGTGCGGGGAAATGATTCCTACCAATAAACTGCGGGATTCTCTTGATGTCTGTCCAAACTGCGGCCATCACTTCTATATCGAAAGTCATAAACGCTTAGCAGCGCTTTTTGATGATGGTCAGTATAAAGAATACTACAGTCATATGAAAACGAAGGATCCGCTTGATTTTCCGGATTATGATGTAAAGTTAGACAAGGCTAAGAAAAAAACGGGGATGGATGATGGCGTGGTAGTGGCTAGCGGCCGTATTGGGGCCATTAAAACCATTGTTGTAGTCATGGATAACCACTTTATGATGGCTTCAATGGGGACTGTGGCCGGGGAAAAAATCACCCGCGCGATTGAAATGGCGACGAAGAAGAAAAGACCGCTGATTATCTTTTCTTCGAGCGGCGGAGCACGTATGCAGGAGGGCATCTTCTCGCTGATGCAGATGGCCAAAACCTGTGCCGCTTTGCAGCGTCATCTTGATGCTGGTTTACTTTATATTTCTTATTTGACGCATCCGACAACTGGCGGGGTGACGGCTTCATTTGCGATGCTTGGTGACATTAACATTGCCGAACCAAATGCTTTGATTGGTTTTGCCGGTCCACGAGTGATTGAAGGCACGATGAAGCAGAAACTGCCAGAAGGCTTCCAGCGCTCTGAATTTTTGGAAGAACATGGTTTTGTCGATATGATTGTCAATCGTGCAGAAATGCGTCAGACACTTGTGAAATTATTGCAGTTACATGTCTAGGAGGGGAGCTTATGTCACTTCAAGAAAAAGAACAGAAAATTCAGGAATTAGAATCAAAACTGGATACGATCAAGAATGATCCTGAGCTCGCTAGTCATGCATTAGTGAGTGATGTGGAAAAGAAGATTACCTCACTCAAAGAAGAGACTTATCGCCACTTATCGGCTTATGATCATGTTTACTTAGCGCGTAAACCGGCTCGTCCACATATCAAAGATTATATTAATAACCTTTTTGATGATTTTATGGAAATGCATGGGGACCGTTATTTTGGCGATGATCAGGCAGTGGTTGGCGGGATTGCGACTTTCAATCATTTGCCAGTTACTGTGATCGGTCATCAGAAAGGGCGCAGTCTTGATGAAAATATGCGCTGTCAGTTTGGTATGGCTTCTCCCGAAGGCTACCGTAAAGGTATCCGGCTGATGAAACAGGCGGAAAAGTTTCATCGTCCGATTATTACTTTCGTGGATACGCCAGGGGCTTTCCCAGGTATTGAAAGCGAACAAAATAATATTGGTGAAGCGATTGGTCAGTCCCTGATGTTTATGAGTAAAGTGACGGTTCCAGTTATCGTCTTTGTCGTTGGGGAAGGCGGTTCTGGCGGCGCTTTAGCGTTAAGTGTCGGCAACTATATGGGAATGCTGGAAAATGCGGTTTATTCCGTTTTGTCGCCGGAAGGGTTCGCTTCTATTTTGTGGAAGGATCTGAAAGGCGAACGTGTCGCGGAAGCCTGTGAAGTGATGAAGCTGACGGCGGCTGATTTGCATCAGTTTGGCATCGTTGATGAAATCATTCCTGAAGCCTTAGGCGGGATTACGGAAAACCCTGCCTTAACTTATCGTGCTATTCGTCAGATCATTAGCCGCGAACTCGATACGCTCACGCGTAAGTCCGCGCATGATTTAGTGAGTGAACGCTATAAAAAGATCAGGAAGATAGGTGAAGTCCATGGATAAAACGTCCCTGAGAAACAGAGAAATCATTAATGATTTTCTCGTCAATATGTTTTATCAGATTATTGATATAGAAAATGCCTATATGAAACATCATGGTATTGGTGATTTATCCGTTACAGAATTGAAGCTGTTAGATATCGCTTCTTCCTTAAAGCGGCCGGCGATGACCGATATTGCCAACCGTGTGCATTTAACCAATGGCACGATTACTTCAGCGATCAAAAAGCTGGAAAAGAAAGGTTATGCCCATCGCGTGCAGGATGCGAATGATAAAAGAATTTATCGGGTGAAATTAACCGCTAATGGTAAAAAAGCAGTGAAATATCATGTGGCCTTTTTTGATGAAATGGTCGATGCGGTATGTAATCATGAAGAACTCGGCTCTGATAAAATGCTTATTGGCACGTTGAGCCGTTTATCCGTGTTCTTTGATTCAATGAAGGAGGAAGTCTCATGAAAGGTCTGACAATTGTCTCGACAGGCTATTATGTCCCTTCGAAAAGACTGGCGAATGATGAATTCACAAAGTTTCTCGATACTAGTGATGAATGGATTACCTCGCGTACCGGGATTCATGCTCGACATTTCAGCGAGGGAGAAGATACGACAGATCTTGCTTATCAGGCGGCTGTCAAAGCTTTAGAGGGTTATGATCCTCAAGATATCGGCGTTATTATTGTGGCTTCGATTACCAATACTTATCTCACGCCATCAACGGCTTGTTTATTACAAAAACGCTTAGGCTTAGCGGAAGATGTCTTTGCCTTTGATGTAAATGCGGCCTGTTCCGGCTTTGAATATGCTTTAAGCGTCGCCCGTGCACAGTTAGCTTTCAGCGCTAAGCCTTATGCTCTAGTCATTGGGGCAGAAACGTTATCATCCATTATCGATTTTAAAGATCGCTCGACCTGTGTGCTTTTTGGTGATGGAGCAGGAGCAGCTTTAGTTAAAAGCAGTGATAGCTTATATTTCGATATGCAGGGAGCGATCGGCAATGACGAAGCGCTTTTCTGCAAACGTCAGGATGGTTATCTTACAATGCAGGGGCGTGAAGTTTTCCGCTTTGCGACCGGCGCGATTGAAAAATGTATTCGCACGCTTTTAGAAAGGGCGCAGTTAGCGGTTAATGATGTTGATTATTATGTCTTGCATCAGGCTAATGGCCGGATTATCTCACACGTCTATAAAAAACTGAAAGCCGATCCGGCGAAGTTTTATATCAACTTAAATGAATATGGCAACACCTCAGGGGCCAGCGTCCCTCTCGCGTTAGCTGAAATGAATGAAAAAGGCCTGCTTCATCCCGGCATGAAAATTATGCTGGTGGGATTTGGCGGCGGCCTCACCTATGGGGCAAACTTACTAGAATGGCAGGAGGAAAGTCTATGTGGTTAAATGAAACATTAGGGATTCAGTACCCTTTAATTCAGGGAGGAATGGCGAGAGTCGCTACTGGCGAATTTGCGGCAGCCGTTTCGAATGCTGGCGCTTTAGGGATTATCGGTTCTGGCGGCATGACCTGTGAAATGTTGGAAAAGGAAATTCATATCGCCAAAAGCAAAACAGATAAGATTTTTGGCGTCAATCTGATGTTAATGAATCCAGAAGTTGATGCGCAGGCGCAGCTGCTCATTGATGAAGGCATCAAAGTTGTCACCACCGGGGCTGGCAATCCTGGCAAATATATTCCTGCCTGGAAAGAGGCGGGAATGATCATTATGCCAGTTGTACCTAGTGCTTCTTTAGCGAAAAGAATGGAACGTGCCGGCGCTGATGCGGTGATTGCGGAAGGTACAGAATCTGGCGGTCATGTCGGTGAACTCACGACCATGGCATTAGTACCACAAGTGAAAGATGCGGTTTCGATTCCTGTCATTGCGGCTGGCGGGATCGCTTCCGGCCGTCAGGCTTTAGCGGCTTTAGCGCTTGGCGCCGATGGCTTCCAGGTAGGAACAATGCTGCTGGCAAGCTATGAAGCACCGATCCATGAAAATTATAAAAAGGCGGTGCTTAAAGCCAAAGATACCGGCACTGTTGTTACCGGCCGCATTGGCGGTACACCAGTGCGTATCTTAAAAAATAAGATGGCTAAAGAATATATCAAGAAAGAAAAAGAAGGTGCCAGCCTGATGGAATTAGAAAAATTCACCTTAGGAGGCTTACGCCGTGCGGTTGTTGAAGGCGATGTTGATACAGGCTCTTTAATGGCTGGTCAGGTGGCTGGCATGATCCATCAGGAAGACTCTCTGGAACATATCATTGCGAACCTTTTTGAAGAACTGAAAGCAGCCCAGAAACGTGTTGCGGAGATCGCTTTATGAAAGGCGTAGAGATCGGCGCCTTTCATCTGGGTGTTCCCATTATCCAAGGCGGAATGGGCGTTGGTATTTCCTTAGGCGGCCTCGCTGGAGCGGTTGCGCATGAAGGCGGTATGGGTATTATTTCAACGGCTCAGATTGGTTTTAAACAGCCTGATTTTATGAAAAATGTGCAAGAAGCCAACTTGCGCGCTATTGATTTACAAATCAAAAAAGCGAAAGCGATCGCGAAAGGGCATGGCATGGTTGGGGTCAATATTATGGTGGCTTTGCGTGATTATGCCCAGCATGTCAGACAGGCGGTGGAAAGCGGCGCTGACTGCATTATTTCGGGAGCGGGCTTACCGTTACACTTACCCGCATTAGTTGGTGATGCCAAAACAAAAATGGCACCGATCGTCTCTTCCGGCAAAGCTGCCATGCTCATTTTAAAGTCATGGGATCGTAAGTTTCATAAAACGGCTGATTTCCTGGTTATTGAAGGCGCGAAAGCCGGTGGCCACTTAGGCTTTAAAAAAGAGGAAATCCTCAGTCATCAGACTCAGGGGCTGCTTGATATCTTTAAAGATGTCAAAGACGTCGTTAAAGGCTTTGAAGAAAAATACCAGCGTCACATTCCAATCTTTGTGGCTGGCGGTATTTACAGCCATGAAGATATCATTGAAGCATTAGATGCCGGCGCTGATGGGGTACAGATGGGGACGCGTTTTATCGCTACCCATGAATGTGATGCCGATGACATGTACAAGCAGGCATTTCTTGCCTGCCGTGAGGAAGATATCACGATTGTCACCTCACCAGTTGGCATGCCCGGGCGAGCGATCAACACGCCGTTTATGCAGAAAGTGGCACAGGAGAAGCAGCCCATCAAACATTGTTTTCAATGTATCAGCAGCTGTCATGTAGCTAATGCCCCTTACTGTATTACCCAGGCCCTTATTGAAGCGGCTTTAGGTCATTTTGATCGTGGCCTCTTCTTTACCGGCGCCAATGGCTATCGGATCGATAAAATTGTTAGTGTGAAAGAACTTATGGATGAATTAATAGGAGCGTAAACATATGAAAATAGGATTTATTTATGCTGGTCAGGGCAGTCAGTATGTCGGCATGGGAAAAGAGTTTTATGAAACTTCACCAGCTTGCCGTGAACTCCTTGATGGCGTTTCATTAGATTTTGATTATAAACAGATGATGTTCGAAGGCGATATGACGGCTTTATCACAGACATCACATACGCAGCCTTGTATGGTGGCGGTAGCGATGATGGCGACTTTATTACTGAAAGAAAAAGGGATTACACCCGCTTATACGTGCGGTCTATCCTTAGGGGAATATTCGGCTTTAGCCTGTGCTAATGTCTTTACTCCAGCGCAAGCTATTGAAATCGTCCGTAAACGTGGTTTAGCGATGGAAAAAGCCGCAAAAGGTATCGATAGTAAAATGTGCGCGATCATCGGCATGGATCGTGAAACACTGCAAAAAACGATCGATGCTCTGGATCCAGCATTAGGATATGTGGCGATCGCTAATTATAACTGTCCGGGACAGTTAGTTGTCGGCGGCGAAGAAAGAGCGGTTGATGCATTAAGCAATGCGGCTTTAGAAAACGGTGCCCGCCGCGCCATTCCCCTTAATACCAGCGGTCCTTTCCATACAAAACTCTTAAAAGCGGCGTCAGAAGAATTACATGAATACTTCAAACATGTCACTTTTGGAGATATGCAGATTCCGGTGATCTTCAATAGTACCGGCAAAGAATTAGATGCCAGCGTGACAATCGCTCAGATGCTGGAAAAGCAGGTTATGAGTCCGGTTTATTTCGAAGATAGTATTCGTTATATGATTGCTCATGGCGTTGATACGATTATTGAAATCGGTCCGGGCAAAGTTTTAAGCGGCTTTGTTCGTAAGATTGATCGCTCTATTAAAACTTATCATGTAGAAGATAATGCCACTCTTGCGAAAGTGGTCGAAGAATTGGGGGAGTAAGATGACAGCACATAAAATTGCCTTAGTAACCGGCGCCATCCGCGGGATCGGTAAAGCCACGACATTAGCCTTAGCCAAGCAGGGCATCGATGTCTGCATCAATTTTCGGGATCACGCTGCAAACCGAGAAAAAGCGGAAGCGTTAAAGGCAGAATGTGAAACATATCAGGTAGAAGCTTTCTTAGTGCCTGGCGATGTCAGTGTTGAAGAAGATGTCAAAGCCATTTTCAAAGCGATCAAAGATCATTTTGGCCGTTTAGACATCTTGGTGAATAATGCGGGGATTACTCGTGATGCGCTGATTTTAAGAATGAATAGTGAAAATTTTGATCAGGTTATTGAAACCAATCTTAAAGGTGTCTTCTTATGTATGAAACAGGCTGCGCGAATCATGATGAAACAAAAAAGCGGCCGTATTATTTCCTTGTCTTCAGTGGTTGGTGAAATCGGTAATGCTGGTCAGGTTAACTACGCCGCTGCCAAAGCTGGGGTTATTGGTATGACGAAAAGCTTAGCTCGCGAATTAGGTAGCCGTCATGTCACCTGCAATGCGGTTGCACCAGGCTTTATTGCAACGGATATGACGAAAGATTTACCAGCCGATATTGTCGCGCAGATGCAGGCGCAAATTCCTTTAGGAGAATTTGGTGAAGCCGAAGATGTAGCGCAGGCAATCGTATTCTTAGCGAGCGATCAGGCACGCTATATTACCGGTCAGGTCATCAACGTCGATGGCGGTATGGTGATGTAAGGGGGAAAGAATCATGGAAAAACGCAGAGTTGTAGTCACTGGCTTAGGCGCCATCAGCGCTATTGGCCATAATGTTAAAGAAAACTGGCAGGGGATCAAAGAAGGACGAAATGGGATTGCGCCCATTACCTTATTTGATGCCACAAATTTCAAAACAAAACTGGCAGCGGAAGTTAAAGACTTCGATGTCACACAGTTCTTAGATAAAAAAGAAGCCAAAAAGATGGATCGCTTCATTCAGTTTGGGCTTATTGCAGCTAATGAAGCTGTTAAAGATTCAGGATTAGATACAGAGGCGATCGATCAGGATCGTTTCGGGGTTGTCGTTTCTTCGGGAATTGGCGGACTTGGCTCTATTGAAACGAACTTTGAAAAAGGCTCAAAACGCGGTTTTGATCGTGTTTCCCCATTCTTTATTCCGATGACGATTTCGAATTTAGCAGCGGGTCATATTGCCATTACCCATCATGCGAAAGGCTTATGTACCTGCCCGGTAACCGCTTGTGCCGGCGGCACTAACGCGATCGGCGATGCCTTCCGCAATATTCGTGATGGTTACCAGGATGTCATGATTGCTGGCGGCTGTGAAGCTTCGATCACCCGTTTGGGTATTGGCGGCTTTACTTCAATGAAAGCCTTAAGTGATGCGACAGATCCTAATCGTGCGTCTATTCCTTTTGATTTGGCTCGTCATGGCTTTATCATGGGTGAAGGCGCTGGCATTCTGGTTTTAGAAGAATACGAACATGCGAAAAAACGCGGCGCGCATATTTACTGTGAAATGGTTGGCTACGGCGTTTCCTGCGATGCCCATCATATTACGGCGCCAGCACCAGGCGGCGTCGGCGGGGCGAAGGCGATGCAGAATGCTTTAGATGATGCCCAGATTAGCCCTGAGGCTATTGATTATATCAATGCTCATGGGACGTCTACTCACTTAAATGATTTAGGGGAAACTCAGGCTGTTAAGAGCGTCTTTAAAGATCATGCTTATCATTTAGCAATGTCTTCAACCAAAGGCAATACCGGTCACTGTTTAGGGGCTGCTGGCGGGATTGAAGGAGTCTTCTTAGCCAAAGCTGTCGAAGAAGGCTATCTGCCAGCAACGATCAACTATCAGGAAAAAGATCCAGAGTGTGATTTAGATATTGTTCCTAATACGGGACGTAAGCAGGAAATTCATTATGGGATGAGTAACTCATTAGGCTTTGGCGGTCATAATGCGGCGATCATCTTTAGGGAGGTCAAGTAAATGGAGCTCAACAGTAATCAGATTGCGGCGATTAATCCGCATCGTTATCCTTTTGCCTTAGTTGATCGCATTACTGACTATCAGCCGGGAGAATATGCGAAAGGCATCAAATGTGTCAGTGTCAATGAAATGCAGTTTATGGGTCATTTTCCAGAACATCACGTGATGCCTGGCGTGCTCATTGTCGAAGCGTTAGCCCAGACTGGCTGTGTAGCGATCTTATCGCAGGAAGCTTTTAAAGGAAAACTTGTTTTCTTTGCCGGCATTAATAAATGTAAATTCAAAGGCCAGGTTATTCCGGGTGATGTCGTGGAATTAGAATGCCAGTTAACGCGCATGCGTTCAAAAATCGGCATTGGCGAAGCGACCGCTAAAGTGAATGGCAAAGTCGTTGTCACGGCAGAATTAACCTTTGCGATCGGAGATAAATAATGATTATTACTTTCGAAGAGATTGATTCTACGAATAGTTATATCGAAAGAAATATCCAAACGTTACCTGATCATACCCTGGTGAGAGCGCTATATCAGCGTTTTGGCCATGGTCGACGCGATCATATCTGGGATTCTCCTAAAGGGGAGAATCTCCTTTTCAGCATCCTGTTAAAAAGTCCTAAACGGCCCTTTGTCTATACAATGTGTGCTGCTTATGCCATTGTCTTAGCTTTGCGGGATTATCATATCGCCGCTTCAATCAAGTTTCCTAATGATATCTATGTTGATGATCAGAAGATTTGTGGTATTCTGACAACCGCTCTTTATGAAAACGGCTATCAGGGGACGATTGTTGGCATTGGTCTGAATGTTTATGATCGTCTTCATGTTTCCATGAGTGATTACGTAGATGAAGAAATTGATTTAGAAAAACTGATGTTATCAATAGATGAGACTTTTCAAAAGTTATGCCGGCAGGATTTTGATCAAGTCGTCGCTCATATTAATCAGTGTTCTTACCTGCAGGGGAAGATTCTTCCCTATGCACCTTATGGGAATGTGTCTTTTGATTGTTTAAATAGTGATGGGACAGTTTCTCTTAATAATGGCACGAAAGTCATAAAGATACCACTAAACGAAATAAATTTAGGAAATATGACGCAAAAGCTTTAATTTGATTGTAAATGTATGTAAGATAGAAGTGGTGATTATTATGAGCGATAAAAGAAGAGATTTAATGAGTGAAATTAGTGAGACTTTCAATCTAGCGATCAAAGTTCAGGAAGAATTTTTGAAAAGCGGACCATTTCCGGAACTGTCTTTAACGGAAGTTCATGTTATTGAAGCGGTCTCTAAGGAAAAGTTCCCAACGATGACCAATGTAGCTCGTCGCTTACAGGTTACAGTCGGAACTTTAACAACGAATGTAAAGTCTATCATGAAAAAAGGTTTTCTGGAAAAAGAACAATATGAGAAAGATCATCGTTTTACGATCTTACGTATTACCTCAAAAGGCTATGAAGCATTAGCTTATCACGATCGTTTCCATAGAGAATTATCAGCGTTATATGAAGAACGTATGTCAGATGATCAGTTTAACTGGGTTCTCGATACCTTTGAAAAGGTGATTGTGGGATTAAAAGACTATCAGGAGAATCTGCGTCAGAAGACCATTAAGAAATCAATCAAGAGCTCAAGCAGGGGACGTTAACCCTGCTTTTAGCCCCTTGATAAAAGGCTCAAACAAAAAAATAAAAAAGTTTCAAATTAGTGTTGACAGTTTAAAACATTCCTGATAAACTAAGACTCGTTCCGAACGACAGGAATCACGAAAAAGAAATAATAAATACTTCATTTGGGGGTTTAGCTCAGTTGGGAGAGCGTCTGCCTTACAAGCAGAGGGTCAGCGGTTCGAGCCCGTTAACCCCCACCATTTGCCGGCTTAGCTCAATTGGTAGAGCAACTGACTTGTAATCAGTAGGTTGTGGGTTCAAGTCCTATAGCCGGCACCACGATGGGGAGGTAGCGAAGTGGCTAAACGCGGCTGACTGTAACTCAGTTCCTTTTGGTTCGATGGTTCGAATCCGTCCCTCCCCACCATTCCTAATTGTATATGCCTCGGTGGCGAAATTGGTAGACGCACAGGACTTAAAATCCTGCGGACTTCAAACTCCGTGCCGGTTCGACTCCGGCCCGAGGCACCATCTCTTTTGCGGGTGTAGTTCAATGGTAGAACTCCAGCCTTCCAAGCTGATCACGTGGGTTCGATTCCCATCACCCGCTCCATTTTTTTAATCTTACCTAGGTAAGTTTTTTATTTGCGCTAGTAGCTCAATTGGATAGAGTGTTTGACTACGGATCAAGAGGTTACGGGTTCGACTCCTGTCTAGCGCGCCATCCTGTTTATGAAAGATCACTTCGGTGATCTTTTTTGTTTTTATAGAAAGTTTACTTTGATATGGTTATAATATAAATATAAGTATTCACAAAGTGGGTGAAAAAAGACATGAAAAAAGCAAAAATGATATTTTGGACGCTCATCTTGTTTTTATCAATAAGCCTATTAAGCAGTCAGTGGTCACTGCGGACTGATCCTTTGATCTTTTCCAAACAGGTGATCAGTCTCAAAGGATCCTGGCAGCGTCATCATCAGACGTATACAACGGTTTTACCAGCAAATATCAAAGAGGATAATGTCTTAGAAATTATTTCTTTAACTGATGCTTTTACTGTTGAAGTGGCAGGCCAGGAGATTTATCATTCTCCGGGGACCAACGCGGCGACGGCAGCGATCTGGATCAGACTGCCCTCTCAGGCAGGCGGTAAAATATTATCGGTCATTGACCATGGACGATCGAGAGATTTGCGTAAACAGCTTAATAATACCGCTTATATTGGGACGGTGGGCTCATTGCAGTATCGGATGTTTATGAATAATCTCTATGCCATGTTATTCTTTTTATTTACAGTTATTGTAACGCTGGCCATTGCCTATATTGATCTTCATGCCCGTTATCGTCGCAGTGAAACAAAAGGTTTAAATACCGCATTGCATTTGGCTGGCTTTATTTTCTGCTCAGGAGTCTGGATTTTAACGGATGCGCAGGTCTTGCAGTTAGTCACAACCAGGGCCGGAAGTGTCGCTATGCTCAGCTGCATCGCATTTTTTATGATGCCGATTTTCTTCTTACGCTTTGTCGATAAGATTTTGGCTGATCAAAAATCATTTCAGGTTATGGAACTGCTATTTATCATCAATCTTATGATGGCTATTGTGTTGCAGCTGACAGGGCTGTTTTCCATCTATCGCTATGTTATCCTTGAACATCTTATGATTCTTGTTATGATGATCATCGTCGTCATCGCCATTTCTTCGAAAGGCTCGCTTAAGCAAAATAAGATCAGATTCGGCTGTATTCTCTATTTCATGTGCTATATCACAGGATTACTCCTTTATTACATCAATCCGTATAATCGTCTTTATGCGATGACGATTTGTCTCGGCGTTTTACTTTTATCACTGACATGTATCGCAGCCTGGTATGATCAGTATCTCGATGAATTTGAAGCGATTGCGCAAAATCAGATGTTAGAAAAGATGGCTTACATTGATGCCTTGACCGGACTAGGGAATAGAAGCGCTTTTGAACGGGATTGGCAATGCCTTCAAAAAGACAATACCGCATTTATCATGTTTGATATTAATGGTCTCAAGCAGGCTAATGATACTTATGGTCACCATATAGGCGACTTACTGATTACCAGCGGCGCAAAGCTTATTCAGGAAAGCTTTAAAGCGCTAGGTCAGGCTTATCGCATTGGCGGTGATGAGTTTGTCGTTATCATCAAAAATAGTCATGAGGCAGCCATTAAAACCTGCCTGCAAAAATTTGAGCAGAGCATGAATAAACAAAAGATCATTCATGATATCCCGGTCAGCATCGCTTATGGGGTTGCGATGGCCGATCAGGAGAAAGATTTAGAAACGCTCTACCGCGTCGCAGATGAGCGGATGTACCATAAAAAACAAATGCAAAAAGAGGGTATGCAGTGAGCATACCCTTAATCGGTTTCTTTTTTGAATCTTTTGAGGATGACGATGAAAGAAGTGAGATGATCACGACTGGTGACTAAGATTTCTCCTTTATGCATCTCGACAATATTTTTCGCAATCGCTAAGCCTAAGCCGGTTCCGCCTTGCGCGGTGCCGCGTGAGGCATCTGTGCGATAGAACTTATCAAAGAGATATGGTAAGTCTTCTTTATCGATGGTATCACCTTCATTGATCACTTTAATGGTAACGGTGCTGTCATCGGGAATGACTTCGATCGTTAACGGCGAATGATCATAGCCATATTTTAAGGCGTTCGTAATCAAATTCTCGAAAACGCGTGCTAACAGCTGACCATCACCAACAACGTTTAAAGGTGTATTAGGAATTTTATAGATCAGTTTAATCCCATGTTCTTCAAACTGAGGGTAGAATTCATCTCCCATCTGATAAAGTAATTCTCCAATATCAATAATATGAAGATTCATTTTCATATTGGTATCGGTAATCTTAGTGAATTCAAAGAGATCATCCATCATGGACTTTAAACGTAATGACTTATCATAGGCAATATTTGCATATTCTTTAGCCTGCGCTGCGGAGAGATCCTTATGGGCAATCAGGTCAATATAACCGATGATTGTCGTTAAAGGGGTCCGTAAGTCATGGGCGACATTGGTAATCATTTCATTTTTCTGATTGACCGCTTTACGTTCAGCGTCATAAGCTAAACGTTCATTCTCTTTGAGAATTTTACTTTCTTCTTCCTTTTGTTTGAGGGTGTTAGATAAAGCGTTGATATTCGCCGCTAACATCCCTAATTCATCATCATATTCAATATCGCAGCAGGTATCATAGTTACCTAAGGTGACCTGCTGGATATTTTTATTGAGTTCATCAATATAACGGAAATTCATATTGATCAGTTTGATAAAGATAATGATAAAGATCCCTAAAGCCACCAGGAAACAAATGATATCACGCATTGCCACCGAGAGATGGAAAGCGTTAAAGTGATTAAAATAAAGCGATAAGCCGCCATAACATAAGACGGCTAACACCATGCTGATGAGAATGTTAATAAGGATACGATAACGAAACGAAGTGGTAAAAGCATGTCTCAGTTTATTAATCATAAGCTAAATTTATAGCCGATTCCCCAGACTGTTTTGACATGTCGCGGCTTACGTGGTTCGTGTTCAATCTTTTCACGCAGCTTACGAATATGAACCATAATCGTATTATTCGCATTGGTAGGCTTTTCCTTCCAAATCGCCTTGAAAATATCTTCAGTTGAGAAAACTGTTTCCGGATTAGAAGCTAAGAGCGTTAAAATCTGGTATTCGATGCGTGTTAATTTTACGGATTCACCATCTAATAATACCTGTTTCTTTTTAGTATCAATAACCAGATCATTCGCTTCAATCACCGCATTGTTTTCGCCGACTGGTTTATTATAGGTAGAAGCACGGCGTAACTGTGATTTTACACGAGCAACTAATTCCATGGCATTAAATGGCTTAGCAATATAATCGTCAGCACCTTTTAAAAGACCATTGATCTTATCATTTTCCGTCGCCTTCGCAGATAAGAAAATAACCGGAATATTAAACTTCTCACGAATCATTTCTAAGGCTTCGATGCCATCGATATCTGGCATCATGATATCTAAGATCACTAAGTCAATCCCAAACTTTTCAATATCTCTTAAGATCGTGTAAGCATTATAACGCTTTTCTACCTGATAACCTTCTTCGGTCAGATAGATTTCGATCAGATCGCAGATTTCTTTTTCGTCATCAACCACTAAGATATGTGGTGTTTTATTGGTATCCATATTCTTCCTCCTTCATATACTATATCATAGGCAATATTGCAGCTTACTGCAAGAAAGCTGTCTATTTATTTCTTTTTGAGAGCTTCACAGAGGCGCTCATAATGAAGAAAACCATGGGTTTTCGCTAATTCCGTAATGTCCTCAAAAGAAGCGCAGCGGACATCTAATACTTCGCGCTCCTGGACATGCACATCGTTCAACGTGAAATCTAATGGACAAAGATAAATATCGGTAAAATAGTTATCCCCGCGCTCTAAATCAATATTCTTATAAGAATACAGTAAAGCGTGGTCCTGAATATCTAAGCCGGTTTCTTCTTTGACTTCGCGTCTGATCGCTTCCTCAGAGCTTTCGCCAGCCATAACTCCGCCGCCAGGGATTTCCCAGGCTCCGGCAGCCCATTTTTTATCAAGGGTGCGGCGCGTAATCAGATAGCCATCTTTATTTTGAATCAGGGCTAACACATAAAGGGTATATTTACCAGCCGGCAGTTTGGTGTTGCGTGGCAGACGTTCACCAGTGAGGACACGCTCATCGTTATAAATATCTACAAATTCCATGAATATTCTCCTTTTTTCCCTATTTTACATGAAAGTCAAGGATAATTCTATATTGTTTCTTAAATCATGTTAGAATGTTTTTAGGAGGATGCGATTATGAGAATTGGACAATCAATTGATATTCATCAGCTTGTAGCAGGACGTAAGCTGATCTTAGGAGGGGTAGAGATTCCTTATACCTTAGGCTTAAAAGGACATAGTGATGCAGATGTCTTATTACATGCCATTATTGAAAGCATTATTGGCGCGATGGGCTTAGGCGACATCGGGAAACATTTTCCTGATACCGACCCGGCTTATAAAGGGATTTCTTCCATGGTCTTATTAGAAAAGACCTATCAGATGATGTGTGAACATCATTATCATATCGGTAATGTCGATGCTATTATTATGTGTGAACAGCCTAAAATGGCGCCCCATATCATGCAAATGCGCGAAAATATTGCGATGGCTTTACATTGTGATGTTTCACAAATCAATGTTAAAGCGACTCGCGGGGAAAAGATGGGCTTTGTCGGAAGAGGTGAAGGCATCGTCTCACAGGCCGTCTGCTTATTAGAAGAAGATTAAGCATCAGGATTCCTTTTACAAGGAATCCTGGGGCAAAAAAAAGAAAAACAAAAAAAGAATTGAAACACCTAATCTTTTTTGTTAGAGTATACAAGGGCACCCACAAATGTGGGTCATTTTTTTATTATAATAAGGAGGATTATCCCAATGGCTAAGTTTATTTTCGTAACAGGCGGTGTTGTTTCTGGCTTAGGTAAAGGCTTAACAGCAGCGTCTCTTGGAAGAATTTTAAAAAACCGCGGATTCAAAGTTTTCATGCAGAAGCTGGATCCTTATATTAACGTCGATCCTGGTACCATGTCACCATATCAGCATGGTGAAGTTTTCGTTACTGCCGATGGTGCAGAAACAGATTTGGATTTAGGACACTATGAACGTTTCATCGATGAAGAATTAAATAAAAACTCATCAGTAACCACTGGTCGTATTTACTCAACAGTTATTGCGAAAGAACGTCGCGGTGACTACTTAGGGGCAACCGTACAGGTTGTGCCACACATCACAAACGAAATCAAATCACGTATTTATCGTGCTGCTTCTTCTAGTGATGCAGATATCGTAATTACCGAAGTCGGCGGAACGGTCGGTGATATCGAATCATTACCATTCATTGAAGCTTTAAGACAGGTGCGTTTAGATCTTGGCTATGAGAATACCCTTTATATTCATACAACATTACTGCCATACTTAGGCGGCAGTAAGGAAGTTAAGACCAAACCTACTCAGCATTCCGTTAAAGAATTATTAGGTTATGGGATTCAGCCAGATATCATTGTCTGCCGTAGTGATCATGAAATCACTCAGGAATTAAAAGACAAGATTTCGTTATTCTGTAACGTGCCAACCAAAGCCGTTATTTCTAACTATAATGTCGATGTTTTATATGAATTATCAACGATGCTCTCTCAGCAGCATATGGATGATTTAGTCTTAGAACACTTTGGCTTATCAGCACCACCAGCGGATATGACAGAATGGGATGCCTTAGTAGAACGCGTTAAGAACTTAAAAGATAAAGTCAAAATCAAGATGGTTGGTAAATACATTCAGTTACCAGATGCTTACATCTCTGTCAATGAAGCATTACATCATGCTGGTTACTATGCTAATAGCGAAGTAGAAATCGACTGGGTCAACTCAGAAGAAATCACGAAAGAAAACGTCGCTGAAATCTTAGCGGATGCTGATGGAATCTTAGTGCCAGGTGGCTTTGGTCATCGTGGGATCGAAGGCATGATTACAGCAATCCAGTATGCTCGTGAACAGAAGATACCATTCTTAGGAATCTGTTTAGGGATGCAGTTAGCATCAATTGAATTTGCCAGACATGTCGCTTGCTTAGATGATGTCAACTCATTAGAATTTGATAAACATTGTATGACACCATTAATCTCATTAATGGAAGATCAGTCATTAGAAACGATGGGCGGTACGCAGCGTTTAGGTAATTATACCTGCCAGTTAATGGAAGGGACTAAAGCCCGTGAATTATATGGTGAAGAAATCATCCATGAAAGACATCGTCATAGATATGAATTCAATAATGTCTATCGTGAAACATTAGAAAAAGCAGGTTTAGTTGTATCAGGCATCAACCCAAAACGTAACTTAGTAGAAATCGTTGAATTACCTGATCATCCATACTTCATTGCCTGCCAGTTCCATCCAGAATTCAAGAGTCGTCCAACCAGATCTCATCCATTATTCCAGGGATTAATCAATGCGGCTCATAAAAAGAAATATGGTGAATAAGAGGGAGTTTTTCCCTCTTTTCTTTTGCAATCTGAATCCTATTATCATAAGCTTTCATGATCTTTTCGTCTTATAAGCATCTGAGGATGCTTTTTTGTGTTTCTTTAGGTATAATGTACCTTAAAGTGAGGTACAATTATGACAATTACAAATGCCTATATCTTAATATGTGTAGCTGTGTTTATTTATATTAACTTTATATCAAAAGATGATCGTGATTACACGGTGATGAAAGTCGGGGCATTATATCCCCCTAAAATACGAGAAGAACATCAATATTGGCGATTGATTGCCTGCAACTTTATTCATGAAAACTGGCTCCATTTACTGATGAACATGTACTGTATGTATTATATGGGGAATTTCTTTGAATCCCTTTTAGGACCACTTTACTATTGTGGACTATTATTATTTGGGGGCTTAGCTTCATCCTTAGTGACCTATCTGGCCCCAATGTATTTTCCTCGTTTAGAGTATACCGTTACCATTGGCGCTTCTGGTATCTTCTTTGCCTATATTGGTGCCATGATTGGTTTAGCCTTCTATCAGGGCGGTATGTTTATGGAGATGTTATCAAGTTATTCTTATATGATTATCATCAATATTGCCTTTACGCTCTTTACCCCTAATATTTCAAAGACGGGACACTTTGGCGGGTTATTAGGCGGCTATCTTTATACCTTCTTACTTTATTTATTAGGTGTGATTGGTCGATGAGATTACTCATTGATGGTGATGGCACACCTAATATTCGTGAGATCAAGGAGATTGCGGAAAGGTATCATGTTGAAATGTATGTCTTTTGTGATTATGCCCATGTCATTGAAGATGATTATTTCACGACCATTCAATGTGAAGTTGGAAAAGATGCGGCTGACTCTCAATTATTAAACTTTGCTCAGGCTGATGATTTAGCGATTACTCAGGATTATGGCTTAGCCAGCTTGCTTTTGATCAAAGGTGTGGATGTTCTGCACGTGTCAGGAAAACGGATTACAGAAGATAATATCGAAACATTATTATCTTCTCGGTATCTGGCAATGAAAGAAAGACAAGTGAAAAAACATTACAAAGGTCCTCATAAACGTCGTGAAAAAGAGAAGTGGAACTTTCTTAAACAAGTAGAAAGACGGATCATTGCCCATCTGTTTTGTAAAGATTATGTTAAGGAAAATGAGAATATGTAAATTTCTTTACAAATTTAATCATTTCTTAACAAGACTTTACATTTGCATGATATAAAAAAAGCCTCTTTATTCCTATAATAAGGATGTAAAGAGGTGAGAGATATGTTCAATAAAAAAGTACAATTAATACTAACAATCAGTATCATGACAATAATTTGGTTACTGTCCTTAAGCCTTTCCGAAACCTTAGGAACAATCATGGGGATCGTCTTTATGATGGTTTATGTCGGATCAATGATCAACGCTTTGCGTGATCCAAAAGCAACCAGACCGGTTAAAAAAATCTCTTCAGCATATAGTATGAAAAAGATTTCTTAGAGATTCACAGCGGAAGCTGTGAATTTTCTTTTCCGTAAGTACAGCAGACAAATGATGATCTGGACAATGGTTGAAGCGGGAATTGCTAAACCAATAAAAAATAATTTACCCGTCATCATACTCATGATATAAGCCACAGGAATTCTGATCAGGAAAGCACTCATTAGTCCCTGGATCATGACAAAGGTTGTATGTCCCATCCCATTGAAGAAACCAACCAGACAAAATAGGAAGCATGTTAACAGACAATCAATACCATAAGCCTTTAAATACTGTGCGCAGGCCGCAATGACACTCTGATCAGAAGAGAAGATAGAACCCAGCATATCACCATGGAAGAAGGCGAAAACAAACATCACCAAACCAATCAGAGAAGAGAAACCAATAGCAATCTTCACGCCTTTGATAGCACGATCCACTTTCCCAGCCCCTTTGTTTTGCGCCACAAAAGAAGACATTGACTGCATAAAGGCTGATGGCACTAACATCAGAAAAGCACACACCTTTTCGGCGACACCAACACCTGCTGACGCCGTTACGCCTAAAGTGTTAACGATGGCTAAAAGCACTAAGAAAGATAAACTCACTAGGAAATCCTGTAAAGCAATCGGTAAACCAAAGATAATAATTTGTTTTGTGACAGTTCTCTTAAAACGGATATCTTGCTTACTCATTGTAAAAGGCAATGTTCTTCCTTTGATCATCAGTAAAGAAATAATGACACTGATTGTCTGTGATGAAACCGTTGCGATCGCGGCGCCAGCAGCACCCATATGGAAACCATTAACTAAAAGTAAATCACCAAAGACATTGATCAAAGCCGCAATAGCAACCGTAATTAAGGGGGTAGTAGAATCACCGATCCCTCTAAAGATGGCACCTAAGACATTATAAGCCACAATCATCATCGCGCCGCCGCCACAAATCATAATATAATGCTTCGTTTGGGTGAATGATTGTGCAGGCGCTTTTAATAAATGAGCGAGTGGTCCTGAAAGTAAAGGTAAGCTTAAACTCATAAGCAGGCCCATTAAGCCAAAGAAGAGAATGGCATTCCCAATAATGATGCCGCCTTCATGGGCTTTCTTCTCACCAATTTTCTGTCCTAAATATATCGTGGCACCAGTCGCAAAGCTGACGATCATATTCGTTAAGGTCGTCATTAACTGGGAACCAATGGCCACGCCGGATACATCTGCTTTTGTCGCAAACTTGCCAACGATCAACAAATCAGCAGCGGAATAGAGGGCTTGTAAAAACATCGCAAACAGTACGGGGCCGGCAAATAGAATAAGAGATTTCATGATTTTTCCTTTTGTAAAGTCAATTGTACGCATTAGATCCTCCTTCATAATTAAAAAAACCGGACAAGACAGACAGGAATCTCACCTGTTGCCTTATCCGGCTTGTCATCTCTTTTGGACGACTTGCCTCCGAGCAAGTAAGTCCACTTTACCATGATAAAAATAGGATGGCAAGTGTCTATTATACTTTTTTGGCGTGAGTAAACAAGGATCAAACTATAAAGCCTAACCAAGCAGTGCTTGATTAGGCTTATTTGAATTATTTACCAGAATCACCATAGTTCTTTAAGACACGAGCTGATGGATCATCAACATCACAGTTTTCCCATGATTTGTTTGGCATCCAGAAATCTTTGATCCATTTGGCACCGCCAGGATAGAATTCTTCAAAGATATCACGATATAATAAAGATTCCTTAGTGAATGGTGTACCATATGGATATTTTTCTTTAGCGTGAGCGACATCTTCATCAGTGTACTGCTTTTCTGCGTATGCTTTTAAGTAATCGACCATGGAATGACCTACAGCATCAGAGAAGGCCGCTTTTTCTCTAAATAAGATATCGTCAGGTAAGTAATCCAAACCTTCAAAGGCATGACGTAATAAGTATTTACCTTTGTTGTAGTGGTTCATCTTCTTATCTGGGTTGATCGCCATCGCATAGTCAACGAAACGTAAATCAGCGAAAGGGACACGTCCTTCAAGAGCGTTAGCACTGATGCAGCGGTCTGCTCTTAAGACATCATACATATATAATTCGCGAATACGTTTCTGTGATTCTTCCTGGAACGCTTCTGGGGAAGGAGCGAAGTCCGTGTATTTGTATCCAAATAATTCGTCAGAGACTTCACCAGTCATAATAACCTTGATATCAGTATTCTTATGAATCCAGTGACATAACAGGTACATCCCAATGGAAGCACGGATGGTTGTAATATCCCATGTTTCAAGATGATAGATGACTTCACGTAAAGCGTTTAAGACATCGTCTTTGGTCATAATGACTTCAGTATGTTCAGTACCTAAGTATTCAGCGACTTCTTTGGCATATTTTAAATCGATTGGATCGGTTTCCATCCCAATAGCGAATGTACGGATTGGCTTGTCGGTGATACGCTGACCAATTGAGCAGACTAATGAAGAATCCAAACCACCTGATAATAAATAACCAACAGGAGCATCAGACTGTAAACGTTTTTCAACACCGCTGATCAGACGTTCTCTTAATTCTTTGGCGATGGTTTCTAAATCATCATCATTCATTAATTTGGTATCGCCTAAATCGTTGTAGCAGACGAACTTTTCACCATCATAGTAATGTCCTGGTGGGAAAGGTAAGATATCATCACATAAGTCAAATAAAGCCTTCGCTTCAGAAGCAACGGCAAATTTATGTTCACCTTTGGTATAGCCGTAGAACATTGGACGGATGCCCATCGGATCACGCGCAGCCATGAATTTACCAGTGTTAGAATCATACATTGCTAAGGCAAATTCTGCGTCTAAGTATTTGCACATGATTTCAAAGCCGAATTTTTCATATAAAGGAATCAGGACTTCACAGTCAGAAGAAGAACGGTATGGATAATCACCAACTGTTTTTTTCAAAGCAGGGTAGTTATAGATTTCTCCGTTGCATACTAACATGATGCCTTTGTTTTCAAAAGGCTGCATGCCTTTTGGGGATAAGTCCATGATCGCTAAACGATCAAAGCCAAAGGTCTTATGATGATAGAAAACACTTCTTGTCATATCAGGGCCACGATCCCCCAGCTTGCCTAATGAAGCGTTAAATGTATCTAAAGAATATTCATCTGAGTCTAATGCTAAAATACCACACATATTTCATACCTCCTATTAACAAAAAAACTCGCATAACTGCGAGTATCGTCCATGCACCTACATTAATCCTATGCTAATGGAGGTAATTACATGGTACAGAAATACTTCAAAGAGTACTCGATACCCGCCAATCGTATCATGATTGAAAACGGTCTAGCCTACTTGTTGCCTTTCGGTAGACGGCTCAAAGGTGTTCTTCACGCAAGACTCCATCGCCGGACTTTCACCATCTTCCGGCTCGCTATGACTTCTGTCAAGAGCTACTCTCCTCGTCAACGCCTTATTCAATTTTCACCATGAGTATAAACAAGTTCAAAGCAAGTGTCAATAATAATTTTTAGTTTTTTATCAAATCTATAAGAAATTATTATCGATTTACATAAAAAGGAAAGGCATAAAAAAGTATTGAAGTTTTTTTACCAAGTGGCTATGATATGCATGAAAAACGTATCGGAAAAGGAGTTGGATTATATGAATACATTACCAAACGATCCACATTTACTTGTTAGTGTTGTGAACACAAAATTAAGAGATTTCTATGACTCATTAGATGCCCTCTGTGATGACATGGGCGTTGATCAGGATCAGTTAGTCCTTAAGCTGTTAGGTGCTGACTATACCTATGATGCGAGATTAAATCAGTTCAGATAAATATAAAAACCACCTTTGCTTCAATGTCATTCAATTAAGCTGAAATTGCGACGAATGATCTGAAAAAGCTGAGACCGGCTATTCAGTTAACCAAAGTTTCAGACTGTGAGAATGCGAAACATGATCCAATTCTCATGGTCTGTTTTTTTGATTTTGCTCATTTAGCTTTATCCTAAGTAAATTGATGTAATTTGGCATAATATCCCTATATTTATTAATTTCCTAATTATTCTTGAGATTTTGAAAAATTATGATACCCTAGTGTTCAGAGGAGCTAGTGACTGGGGTCTTATTTTTCGAGTGAATGATCTTCCAGGTCTGATTGGGATTACAAATTTCTTGATTCTATTTATGAGTCCTTTTTCAGAAATAGTTCCCTTAAGAAAGAGATGTACATTGGTGATTGCGACGGCAAAGTTTGCCTTCGTTTTGTGTGCAACTCTTTTTTTGTTTTTCTCATACTCTTCAGCTTTCATATCAGGAATATCAACACTATTCGTAATAACACTTGTTACGTTAAACATGATAAGTTTCGAATATACTTCTTGCAGTATGCCATCAACTTTCTTTGAATTGAAATATTTTAAACCTATTCTATATTTCAAATTAAAAAATGATTGTTCTTGAGACCATCTTAAATGGTAGAGCTCTTTCATATACTCAAACGGTATTTCTTCCTTGCTTAAATTAGTGACAAGAGTTACAAAGTTTTCATCATCAAGCTTTATGCGGACAACTCTGTAGCTTATTACGTAATCATCATTACTCCATGTATCAATTTGTGGGAAATCGATATTTGAATTGACCAATGCATATTTTTTTCGATCGCTATTATAACGTTTATTGCTTCTTGTCAGTGTAACGCTGACTTCCTGGTCTAATTCCTCATCTGGCAAATCAAATCTTTTTAGGATTGAACTACGGATATTAATATCCTTAGACCTAATCACAAATTTTTGTCCTTTCTCAATAAAATCAGCCATCAGTTTGTATGAAACATATCCTCTATCACATACAATAATTGATTTTTCTGGGTAATACTTTCTTTCAGTCATAGTAATCAAAGCACCAGGTTCTCTTTTTTTGTTAGGTGTTGTCATTTCTGCGTCCCAATAGACTCCATTAAGGCAGTCATAAAGAGCATTGAGGTGGATCTGACAAAAATCCCTTCCTTTTTTGCTTTTAACGATTAACTCAGGATGATCCTTCATAAAAGGAATGTTCAAGTCGGAGCCATCGCAGGCAATGATATAGTAGCCATTAAATGTGTTCTTAGGTTTGATAGTCTGATTGAAAAGCGTCATTACTCTGTTAAATGCATTAGGCTTTATTTTATATCTCTGCATGCAGAAAGCTGAAGCTTGAAACTCCATACCTTCAGGCATCTGCTCACAAATCTCAGATCTGATGGATTTTCCTTCCTTGTGAATGAGAAATCTAATAATCATATCAGCTGGAACTTTACGGCTTCTTGTCATATCAGATACAGGATCAATAACATAACATGCAATATTGTCTGTAACCATCTTAATCGATTTTTCCAATGCCAAATTCACCCCTTCGGGGGTAGTATTAAAAGCACAAGCCTCCGTTTCATAATCAAAATTTCGTTCTTTATCTTGTTTAGAAATCATAAGTAAAAATCCTCCTACAATTTCCTTCGGATTATGAATTTATTCCGGAATTTTGCTTGTCAAGTCTTTTTTGCATTATTTTAAAAATAAAAGTTACTATTCACGGTTAGATATAGTTGATATATAAAGTTGTACCTAAAAAGAGCACGGAACGGTGCCCGTGATACGGCCTTGTTTTAATTGTAGTAAAGAGGTATATAAAATGTATACATAGCGAAATGAAGCAGGATGTTAAATCTGATTTCAGGTAATGGCTATGATACCTTATTCCACCATTATAACGGTTTGTCGATTCTCAGGAGAGAGCTTCCCCTGAGAATATTTCTTTTACCGTTATTGGATCACCTTCATAAAGTCGAATCATTGCATAGATCTCATTTATTCCGTTTTTCCTGCAGGTTTCTATATACGTTTTGGCATCTGCGTAATACTGAGCGTTTTGAATATTTTGGAACTGTCCTGATGATCGCATATGGCTTTTTACGACTCTAAGTCCGCGTTCGCTCAGGTTATTGGTTGTCGGAAGAGTGAAATCACTTACCCAAGCAAAGTAATTATCATAATAATCACGTATACGCTTAATTAGCGTCTTCTCGGATCTTCCAAAGTATGCATCATAATCTTTTTTGTTTCTCTTTTCTGCTCGGTTGAGAATATCATTAACTTTTTTGTTAAAGTCTTCAATAAATTCATCACTAAAGCGAGTCTCTCCCTTGTTTATGGCTTCTTTGCGTTTGTGGATGGTATCGGAAATAAGATCTTTCAGTTCCAAAAGCTCATCATGTTTTGTATCAATAGCGATTTTTTTGAGGTCACGCTGAAGGTGCTGATTGCATTCAAGGTTGCCAAACTTGAATTTCGCGTTATAGTTCACTTTATTGTGATCATGCATCGTTTTTTGCTCTTCAGTGAGTAGTGTTAGGACTTTGTCTTCTTCAATCCCTTCAAGATCTTTCTTCTCATGAGCCGTATAATATGAGAGTGTTTCATCTCCGTAAAAGCGCAGGCAGCCTTTCTTTGTATTAATATTGATAACAGTGTCATCCCAATATACGAGAGTTCTTTGGAGCATTAGATTCTTTAAAACTATACGGAACTCAGATAACTTTTTTGATGCAATCATAGGAAGTTTTGCAAGGTAGCCTTCTGACGGACTTATTTCTCCGTTTGTGATCCCCTCAAAAAAGGTTTTAACCTTGTTAATAGGAACATTGCAGGTATTCATTAGCGATAAGCCAACGGCCTGTACTGCCGTCCCATAGTGACAGGTTGATCTTTCATTAGGCTTCAGGCCAAGAAAAAATGTAGTCCCGCAGCTTCCGCATTTGTATTGATAGAAAACCTTTTTGAGGTTTATAGGCTTGATGCTAATAGTTTTCTCATATACAGCTTTAGTTTTGCCGGTGAAAACAAGTTCATGAGAACCACATTTCGGACACTCAGTTGCATCATCTGCCACATATTCAATTTCTTCGTCAATATCATCAGGAATACTGAGTTCACTTTTAGAATGTCCTGGCTGACCTCCGATTTTTCTGTCAGTAGGCTCTCTGGAATTGATGCTTGAGTTATATTTTGCTTTTCCTATAGGAGTAGACGCAGTAGGAATACCAACAGTAGTTGAGTCATGATTGCTTATGGCATTAAGATATTCAATCTTGTCTTTCAGTCTGCTAATTTCATTATTAAGATTTCTAATCATTTCATCTTTTTCAAGACAAAGCTGCTTTAATTTTGCAATTTTGTTATCCCTGTATTCAAGCTTCTGTTTTTTGGATTTCAGTTCTTCATTACAATCGTAAAGTCTTGTTTTAAGGTCACCAATCTTTTTGCATGCTTTATCATATTTTACTGATAGTGTTCCTAAAGAATCCATTGATTTACTCCTTGTTAATCATCATTATTAAGAATTGATTCAATTCTATTGATCTTGCTGGTAAGCTTTCTATTAGCCGCCTTAAGCTGTTTGATCTCATCATCTCTGCTTGCAATAATTTTTTGCATATCCTCAACCATCTTTTTATAGGTTCTTCTGCCGCTTGCTTTTTCTT
Organism: Intestinibaculum porci; assembly: GCF_003925875.1. Taxonomy (GTDB): domain Bacteria; phylum Bacillota_I; class Bacilli_A; order Erysipelotrichales; family Coprobacillaceae; genus Intestinibaculum; species Intestinibaculum porci. Next base: position 172,812 of record NZ_AP019309.1, read on the forward strand.
CATTTTCAGCTGTATTTTTATCAGGATTAGGCTTTCTCCCTCGCTTTTTGCTTGAAGGAATAATTTCTCCAGTTTCCTCGTCTACAACGCCAAGGTATTTGCGTTTTGCTCTAGGCTGTTTGAGCTCAGGATTCCAAACTGAAACAGATTCATAAGCATATTTCTTGCCTGTTTTCTTGTTTGTCACATAAACAATTGCCATCTTTTCTCACCTCCTTGTTACTATATACAGTATATCATATAACTAGCTTAAAATAAATAGTAATTTACATATAATTTAAATTTATTAGAGACTATGTTTGCCGAAATTATCAAGAAAAAGAGAATACTTTTTTTGTTGTCAGGAATAAGACACTTGAATTGTTAATACATGACTATAAATCACTTTAAAAGTTATAATAAAAGGGTATCCCATATATGGATATACCCCTAAATAAAGACATTATTCAATTTTTAATCTTTCAACACTGTGAATAGTAACTACTTTTTTGTTACTATTCACGGTTAGATATAGTTGATATATAAAGTTGTACCTAAAAAGAGCACGGAACGGTGCCCGTGATACGGCCTTGTTTTAATTGTAGTAAAGAGGTATATAAAATGTATACATAGCGAAATGAAGCAGGATGTTAAATCTGATTTCAGGTAATGGCTATGATACCTTATTCCACCATTATAACGGTTTGTCGATTCTCAGGAGAGAGCTTCCCCTGAGAATATTTCTTTTACCGTTATTGGATCACCTTCATAAAGTCGAATCATTGCATAGATCTCATTTATTCCGTTTTTCCTGCAGGTTTCTATATACGTTTTGGCATCTGCGTAATACTGAGCGTTTTGAATATTTTGGAACTGTCCTGATGATCGCATATGGCTTTTTACGACTCTAAGTCCGCGTTCGCTCAGGTTATTGGTTGTCGGAAGAGTGAAATCACTTACCCAAGCAAAGTAATTATCATAATAATCACGTATACGCTTAATTAGCGTCTTCTCGGATCTTCCAAAGTATGCATCATAATCTTTTTTGTTTCTCTTTTCTGCTCGGTTGAGAATATCATTAACTTTTTTGTTAAAGTCTTCAATAAATTCATCACTAAAGCGAGTCTCTCCCTTGTTTATGGCTTCTTTGCGTTTGTGGATGGTATCGGAAATAAGATCTTTCAGTTCCAAAAGCTCATCATGTTTTGTATCAATAGCGATTTTTTTGAGGTCACGCTGAAGGTGCTGATTGCATTCAAGGTTGCCAAACTTGAATTTCGCGTTATAGTTCACTTTATTGTGATCATGCATCGTTTTTTGCTCTTCAGTGAGTAGTGTTAGGACTTTGTCTTCTTCAATCCCTTCAAGATCTTTCTTCTCATGAGCCGTATAATATGAGAGTGTTTCATCTCCGTAAAAGCGCAGGCAGCCTTTCTTTGTATTAATATTGATAACAGTGTCATCCCAATATACGAGAGTTCTTTGGAGCATTAGATTCTTTAAAACTATACGGAACTCAGATAACTTTTTTGATGCAATCATAGGAAGTTTTGCAAGGTAGCCTTCTGACGGACTTATTTCTCCGTTTGTGATCCCCTCAAAAAAGGTTTTAACCTTGTTAATAGGAACATTGCAGGTATTCATTAGCGATAAGCCAACGGCCTGTACTGCCGTCCCATAGTGACAGGTTGATCTTTCATTAGGCTTCAGGCCAAGAAAAAATGTAGTCCCGCAGCTTCCGCATTTGTATTGATAGAAAACCTTTTTGAGGTTTATAGGCTTGATGCTAATAGTTTTCTCATATACAGCTTTAGTTTTGCCGGTGAAAACAAGTTCATGAGAACCACATTTCGGACACTCAGTTGCATCATCTGCCACATATTCAATTTCTTCGTCAATATCATCAGGAATACTGAGTTCACTTTTAGAATGTCCTGGCTGACCTCCGATTTTTCTGTCAGTAGGCTCTCTGGAATTGATGCTTGAGTTATATTTTGCTTTTCCTATAGGAGTAGACGCAGTAGGAATACCAACAGTAGTTGAGTCATGATTGCTTATGGCATTAAGATATTCAATCTTGTCTTTCAGTCTGCTAATTTCATTATTAAGATTTCTAATCATTTCATCTTTTTCAAGACAAAGCTGCTTTAATTTTGCAATTTTGTTATCCCTGTATTCAAGCTTCTGTTTTTTGGATTTCAGTTCTTCATTACAATCGTAAAGTCTTGTTTTAAGGTCACCAATCTTTTTGCATGCTTTATCATATTTTACTGATAGTGTTCCTAAAGAATCCATTGATTTACTCCTTGTTAATCATCATTATTAAGAATTGATTCAATTCTATTGATCTTGCTGGTAAGCTTTCTATTAGCCGCCTTAAGCTGTTTGATCTCATCATCTCTGCTTGCAATAATTTTTTGCATATCCTCAACCATCTTTTTATAGGTTCTTCTGCCGCTTGCTTTTTCTTCATTTTCAGCTGTATTTTTATCAGGATTAGGCTTTCTCCCTCGCTTTTTGCTTGAAGGAATAATTTCTCCAGTTTCCTCGTCTACAACGCCAAGGTATTTGCGTTTTGCTCTAGGCTGTTTGAGCTCAGGATTCCAAACTGAAACAGATTCATAAGCATATTTCTTGCCTGTTTTCTTGTTTGTCACATAAACAATGTAAGCGTTAGATTAAATATCCATAATTACAAAATTATGATAATTTAAAATCTATATAAGCATGATTTTTGATTTTAAACCGGTTACTCTCTAACTTGAATAAATATAACTTTTAATGGAAATCCCCCAGCTACTGCTGCTAACAGTGTTGCCGGGGGTGTTTAATTTGGCTAAGTTATATTAATGACATCTTATTCAGAGTATTGATTTTACTTTTTTGTTATGCCTGAAGGCTGCTGCGGGCTGGATCAGTGTAATAAAGATATAACTTCATAGTCTGATCTGCTAGCGGTACTATGTCTGGTTAGTGTTTGCATAGATTTATGATCTTTCAGCTGTCTTCAGCAGGCTGCATATTAATCGATTAAGGCAATTCTTTTTGCCCGGGATATTAATAAAACCCAAAACAAGCACTCCTAGGCCGGCGGCTGTTAAGCCGCTGGCCTGGATGTTGTGCTATTTATATTTTCTGTCATCATTGCGTGTCGTCTTTCAGCTCTTGCAGTATCCACATCAGCTTTAACTGGCATTTCAGGCTCTTCAGTGCAGAAGTCTGGTATTTTCCCTAACGGTCTGCTGAACCTCTCTTCCTCGAATTTTTGGTATTCGCTTGACCAGGGCATCATCTCATCGATATATTCGCTAATATCGACGCTGGCATGGGCAAGTGAGCTTTCGAAAAGATATTCCAGATACGTATGCGGATCGCAGCCGTTTGACTTGGCAGTTTCAATAAGCGTCATAATGATGCAGAGCGTTTCAGCGCCGCCGATGGAATAGCAGAACAGACTATTGTTTCTGACCATGGCTATATTACGAATCTTGCGTTCGCATTCACCGTTATCGATTGGAACCATTGGATCATCAAGAAACACTCTGAATGCATCCTCATGATTGAGGCTGTAGCTCACCGCATCCTCCATTTCCTCACTAAAAGTGCCGCTGCTGATATCAAGGGACTTGATATAATCAAAGTATGCATCGACAAGCGGTCTTTCGATTTCGTCTCGGACTTTAGCTCTTTCCTTGGCGGTAAGTTCTTTGGCATCATCATCAGCGCTGTAAAGATCACCGATCATATCGAGACACTTTTTTTCGGGGCTTTCCTCAAGAAGCTCTTTATCCTTTACCGCTTTAAATTTCACTTCATATGCCTTGTACAGTCTGCGTCTCAGATGCATAAAGCACCCGCCGAGTATTACATGATCCTTTTTCTCCGAAGCCAGCTTATAATAGGCGCTGTAGGCATCAGATGTCAGATGGATTGTGCCGTCGTTAAGATCCGCATAGAACTCAAGAAGGTGATCCGCTGATCTTGTCAGCTCGAAGCAGAAGACTGCCAGCGGCCGCTCTTCTTCAAATTCGCCAGTGATATGACACCATATGTAGCTTTTGCTTCCCGCATTTCTTCCGTCATTGATGACTTCCAGATAGGTTTCATCAATCTGGGTGTATGTCCGGCAGGCCATTTGTCTCATTATCTCGCTATAGACTGGCTTTAGATATCTGTCAGTGCATTTAATGACCCAGTCTGACATTATCTCTTTTGACAGGTTGATTCCCTGATATGACAGAACCCTTGACAGCCTTGCCAGGGGAACTCCCAGCACAAATTTGAAAGACATGATAAAAGCCAGCAGTGAAGGCGTAACCTTGCTCCTTAACATCAGCTTATTAACCGGCAGTGCCACTTCGCGTAAATCATTAGTATCATCATCGTCATAGACTCTGATCACTGGGCGTTTGACATATACCCTGTAGAGATTTCCTGGAATAAACATAAATTCTTCGGATATGTTCCAGCCTTTTAATGTCCATTTGCCGTAGCCGTATTCTTTATCGATACGCTCCCTGTCAAAGTCAATAATCGTTATTTCTGGTATCTGTCTGGTCTTCTTTTTCCTGTTTAGCTGCCTGCAGGCAGGTCTTTTTATTTTCCTGGATTTTTGGCTGTCATTATTATTCTGTTTTTTACCATCACAGTCGCTTTCATTCATTTCTTCCGAAAGAGGGTCGCTAAACTCATCATCGTGGATTTTGCCATTCATCTTTTCAGACTTTCTTCCAAAGCGATTCTTTTTGAGCTCATCCGTCTGATTCTGAAGTCTGGTATTCTCATGATTAAGAGTGTTAACTCTTATAACTAGATCTTCGCATTCGGCTTTAACCTTCTTAAGCTCATCGGCTGTGTAGCTGAATGTGTTTTTTAATTCATCCAGTTCGGCACGTAATCCGCAGCACTCTTCATAATATTTTAAAGCAACCGCAATCAGGTCCGCATAACTCATTTTATTCAGTTGCTGTTTAAAATATGCGCTGTCTGCCTTCATAGTGTTACGTTTAGATCTCCTCTGACGATACGGTTAGCTGTCTGATCTCACTAATCAGCTGCTTTAATTTTGTGTTCTGGCTGCTTAATGATTCTATCTGCTTGCGAAGATCAGTGATTAATATCATCTGATCCATATTTTCCTTTTTCAGTCTGGCTAATTCGGCTGACTGTCTCCTCTCGGCAGCTGAAGGTTCTCCGCTCTTTTTCTTCTGTGGACCTTTTTTGCCGGTGGGGACCATTTTGCCGGTTTCGGGATCAATTTTTCCGATCAGCTTTCGCTTGGAGCGAGCCTGCTTCTTTTCAGGATCCCAGTAGCTCTTAGACTCGTAGACATAGGTAATGCCTGTAGTCTTGTTGGTCTGTTTGATGATAGCCATTCCATCACCTCGTCCTATATACTATTATAACACTATGAAGACTAAAATTCAAGATAATAGTGATATTAAGCGAATATAATATCACTATATTGTTCAGTTTTGAATTACCATCAGAGGAGTGATATTTCCTTTATCAGCGCTTATTTATTGTACCATCCAAAGTAAATCCGTCCAACAGTCTTTCGTACTGTTCACGCGTTATATCACGAGCTTCCTGATCATCTCTAGGCCACTGAAAGGCACTTCCTTTTGAAAGTCGGACATAGATAAGAACCCATCCGCCTTCTTCGTAAAGAAGCCCCTTGATACGATCTCTTCTGCCACCGCAGAAAAGATAAATGGTTCCTTTTTCCATCGGATTCATATGATATTCAGCGGCTATAACTGAAGCCAGACCGGTAATGCCTCTGCGCAGATCAGTCTTTCCGGTTCTTATTACAATTCTTTTGATGCCTGTCAGTTCTCTAAGCATTTTTAACCACCGCCATAACTCTTGTCAGCGTTTCTTCATCAAAATGTGAATCAATCTCAATGACAAATCCATTCTTCTGAAGTCTCACTCCTGACGATTTGGAGACGCTATTACCGGTTTGAGGAGAACTGTCATTTAAATCAACAGAATAAAAAGTGCCGTTGCCGTCACCCCGATACGGGTCAATATTATTGTTTTGGCAGCTGCGCTCTGCCAGTGATCTTAAATCACTGTAGGTGCTGATTCCGTGTTTTATCATGAGATCCCTGATAATCTTTTTATAATGTGACAGTGTACTTAAACCAACATTATTTTTGGTACACCATTTAGCTAAGGAAAGACCGCTTTTTCCCTGATTTTCAATAATGCCAGTCCATTTAATGATCATTTTGCAATCCTTTTCCGAAAAATACATATGCAAAAGCCTCCCTATTAGAATAATTTGATACATTAATAATTCTAATAGAAGGCATAACTAATTTCATGGATATTACCTCATACGCTTACTAAACAATTGCCATCTTTTCTCACCTCCTTGTTACTATATACAGTATATCATATAACTAGCTTAAAATAAATAGTAATTTACATATAATTTAAATTTATTAGAGACTATGTTTGCCGAAATTATCAAGAAAAAGAGAATACTTTTTTTGTTGTCAGGAATAAGACACTTGAATTGTTAATACATGACTATAAATCACTTTAAAAGTTATAATAAAAGGGTATCCCATATATGGATATACCCCTAAATAAAGACATTATTCAATTTTTAATCTTTCAACACTGTGAATAGTAACAAATAAAAAAGCCAGGCCACTCAAGTAGAATTGAGTGAACTGGCTCAAAAAATGCTTAACTGAATGACATTGCCTTTGCTTGGTGGTTTTTATATTTGAAAAAAAGTAAAAAAATAGAGAGACAATATAGTATAATCCCACAATTGACAGAAAAAATTGAGCAAAAGCCAGGATTCCATAATAAGCATTTTATTATTGATGGGAAGATGGATATGACGACCTGTAACTTGATTACCAATCCAGTCTTCGAGCAATATGGTTACAGCCTGACAAATTCTAATACGCAATATTTAAAAGATGTAGTTGTTTATGCAAAGGATTACTTTGACCCTTTAGATGGTCCAACCAGTGAATTGTATATGACAGAAAATACCATTGGTATTCATCTAAAAAGTCATTCCTGGTCCGATCCTAAAACGTGCTTGAAAAGTCGTATTCGTATTGCCTTAGGAGATGCCTTCATCGCAAAATTAAAGAAGCTATTTTCATAAGCTATGAACTATGTGATAAAGTTATATCTCATCTTGGAGAAAACACAATTTGTATATGAAATAATTGTATATTTCGCAAGAATGCATTTTCATTTATGAAAACAGTGCTATAATAATCTCATCTTTTATACAAGGGGGAAAAACAGATGTTAGAGTTAAAAGATTTTCAAGAAGCTAAGAAAAGAGTTGATGAAGTCATTATTCCGACCCCACTTATTTATAGTGAACCATTCTCAGCTGATTGTCGAAATGAAGTCTACATCAAACCGGAAAACTTACAGCGTACTGGTGCCTTCAAAATCAGAGGGGCTTATAATAAAATCAGTAAGTTAAGTGAAGAAGAACGGGCGCATGGGTTAATCGCTGCCAGTGCTGGTAACCATGCCCAGGGAGTTGCTTATGCAGCAACGAAATTAGGCGCAAAATCCGTTATTTGTATGCCTGCTCATACACCATTAATCAAAGTAGAAAATACGGAAAAGCTTGGCGCTGAAGTCGTATTACATGGTGAAGTGTATGATGATGCTTACAATAAATGTATGGAATTAGTTGAAAAAGAAGGCTATACCTTAGTTCATCCATTCGATGATGAAGATGTCATTGAAGGTCAGGGAACGATCGCTTTAGAAATCTTGGAAGAATTACCTGACGCTGATATTATCTTAGTCCCAGTTGGCGGCGGAGGATTAATCTCGGGGGTAGCAGCCGCTGCTAAACAGATCAATCCACAAGTTAAAATCATCGGGGTTGAACCAGAAGGCGCAGCCAGTGCCTTAGCCGCTATTAATGAAGATCGTATCGTTACCTTAAAAGAAGCCAATACAATCGCTGATGGGACAGCTGTAAAAACTATTGGTCATATCCCATTTGAATATATCAAGAAATATGTTGATGGCATCATTACTGTTTCTGATTATGACTTAATGAAAGCTTTCTTAGTGATGGTTGAAAAACATAAATTAGTCGCTGAAAACTCAGGTATCTTGCCATTAGCAGCCTTAAAGAAATTAAACGAAAAGAACAAGAAAGTTGTCTGCCTCGTATCTGGCGGTAATATCGATGTGCGTTCTATTTCTTCTATGATCAACAAAGGCTTAATTGAACGTGGCAGAATCTTCTCATTCTCTGTTCAGTTACCAGATAAACCAGGTCAGCTGGAATACGTTGCAAAAGTATTAGCTAAACTGAATGCCAATGTCATCGCTGTTGATCATAACCAGTTCCGTAACTTCGAAGACTTTGGTGAAGTAGAATTAAGAGTTACTTGTGAAACCAATGGTGAATCTCATATCGATTCAATCATTAAAGCATTTGAAGAAGACGGTTATAAAATCACCCGTGTAAACTAAACTGCAGTTATTCTGCAGTTTTTTTGTACTCTTAAGGGCAATGAAAACACTATTCGTTGCACAGCAAAATGGAACGCAACGCTTTTCGTTGCAAAGCGAAATGGAACGGAAGAACGAATCGCTGCACAATTTTTTTGTGAGCATCAAGTAATCATAAATCTTAAATAATACTTGTGATAAAATGGATATATAAGAAAGAAGGGTTAGTTATGAAAAAATTAAATGTGTGTGCACTGACTGTGGCCTCCATGATTACAATGTCTACTATGACACCACTATTTGCGAAAGGAGTGAAAACGCCAAGTATTCCTAAGAAAACGGTTGTGTGGGTTGATACGACATCTTCTAAGTTCAAAGATGCGATGTCTTTTGAAATGCCAATTAAAAACAAAGCTAAGGATATGAAGATTACTGGAGCGGGTGTGAAAGTGAAAGATGGCACTTATACGATTCCTACTTCTAATAAGAAATTCGAAGCGAGTTATGTTAGTTATATGGCTGAAGCTGGAGTAGGGATTTATGCCAAAGGAAAAGTATCAGATGCTTTGATTGGTCAAAAGGGAACACTGAAGTTTAATGTTGTACAAAATCATCATACATATCATTTGTCGACAAGTTTTGTAACGAAGAAGAATCCTGGACGTTTGAAATATGTGAAAGTCAATGGTGTTAATATCCTTTCAAAGTTTAAAGAAGATCAGGGCGGAGACTTTAATATTTCGATGAAGCTTGCTAATAAGAAAGTGAAAGTGGATTATAAGGTTCAGTATCCTAATAAGGATCATGGCGTATTTATAATGCCGGAAAATGGTGATGAAGTGTCTTTTAAGAAAAATACAGTTGTTAAAAAAGGCGATATCATCAGTATTGCGGTCTTAGCACCAGGCTGGGAAAGAGATACGGGTTATAATATCAAAGTTAAATAATGAGGTGATTAAGATGTTTAAAAAGATTATTGGTGTATCTTTAACGAGCGCCTTGTTTGTGACGGGAATGTCACCAGCTTTAGCGAAAGAAAACAAAGTACCGAGCATTGCAAAAAAGACGGTCGTCTGGGTCTATACGCAGTCTCAAAGTGATGCATCAGCGGAATCTTTTCGCCTGCCTATTAAAAACAGAACGAAAGATATGAAGCTCACTGGTAAGAATGTTCAGGTCGATGGGACAAGATATACCATCGCTACGAGTAATAAGAACTTCACAGCTTATTATGATAGCCAGATGGCAAAGTATGGCTTAGGTATTTATGCCTCAGGCAAGGTGAGTGATGATCTTGTTGGACAAAAGGGAACGGTAAAGTTCAATGTCGTGATCAATCATCGTACTTATCCGATGAAGACCAGCTTTACTGTGAAAAAGAATCCAGGTCTAGTGAAGTGTTTGAAGGTGAATGGCAAGAATGTCTTATCACGGTTTAAAGAGGATCAGTATGGTGATTTTGGCATGGATATGAAACTGGCGAATAAAAAAGTGAATATAACGTATAAAGTCCTCTATCCCAATAAGGATTATGGTGTCCGCGTCTTAAGAGAAAAGGAAAAAGATTTCAATTGGAAACAGAATACGGTTTTAAAGAAAGGTGATCTGATTCTTATCAGTGTCATGGCACCAGGCTGGTTAAAGGCTGCTGGCTATGCAATTCAGGTGAAATAAGTATGACAAATTGTTGTTAAAATGATAAAATAAAGAACAAGGGGGAAGCGTTTATGAAGAAATATATTCCAGTACTATGTTCTTTTATACTTATCATTGTCACGACAACTACTTTAGTGACCACTGACTATGTCAAAGCACAGTTTAATATCGTTTTACCAGGACTTATGCAGTTTGCTCAATGGATGCTTATTTATTTGAATGTGGCAGAGTTTGGCTATTCTATTGCGCGTTCTAGCCAGCTGAAAAAGAGTGTTATTTCAGTTATTGCTGTCGCTATTTTAACGGTTGTTTTCGCCAACTTTTATTATGGTTATATTCACACGATTTAGCCAAAAAAGGCCTTATGATGGGAATTTTCTAAGAAATGAAAAATAATCTTGCATATTGTGAATCCATCCTCTATACTTATACGGAAAGAGAGGAAGAGGCATATGGCAAACGTATTGACTGACAACTTGATTCAGGTGTGCATTTCGTCTAAGGCTTTTTATTCTCTATTTTTTAATATTTCATTTATTACGAGACATATCATTGATTGATATGTCTTTTTTATAGGAGGAGATACGATGAAAGCTTATTTAATACTTGAAGATGGCCACATTTTTGAAGGCGAAAGCTTTGGCGCACAAAGAGAAGTCATCAGTGAATTTGTTTTCAATACTTCCATGACAGGTTATGTGGAAGTGTTAACTGACCCATCGTACGCGGGGCAGAGTGTTGTTATGACTTATCCATTAATTGGAAACTACGGGGTTGCCTTAGAAGATCAGGAATCCGCTCATCCATTCGTGGAAGGATTCGTAGTAAACGAACTTTCCCGATTAGCTTCTAACTTCCGTATGAATATGAGTCTTAATGATTACATGATTGAAAACAATATTCCGGGCATCCAGGGGGTGGATACTCGTGCTATTACGAAGATCATCCGTAATAAAGGCTGCATGAACGGGATGATTACCACCAAGAACTATAAAATTGATGACGTCATCGATCGCATCAAATCCTACAAGATCAGTGGTGTGGTAGAAAGATGTACTTGTGATGAACCTTATAAACTGGGCACACCTGGTGGTTATAAGGTAGCTTTATACGACTTTGGCGCAAAAAGAAATATTGGTCGTGAATTAGCGAAGAGAGGCTGCGATGTCACGGTTGTACCTGCCAATACGCCTGCCAAATATGTCTTAGAAGGCAATTTTGATGGAGTGATGTTATCGAATGGTCCTGGTGATCCAAGTGAATGTACTGGCATCATTAATGAATTAAAAGAGCTGATTGCCTCAGGCATTCCAATCTTTGCAATCTGTTTAGGTCATCAGTTAACCGCTTTGGCTCATGGCTTTGAAACAGAAAAGATGGTTTATGGACATCATGGTGCCAACCATCCAGTCAAAGACTTATATACTAACAGAGTGTATATCTCAACGCAGAACCACAACTTCATGATCAAAGAAGATTCTATCGATCCAGAAGTTGCTAAAGTCTGGTTCAGAAACGTCAATGATGGTTCGATTGAAGGGATGGAATACCTTCATGAAAACATCAGAACAGTGCAGTTCCATCCAGAAGCTTGTGCTGGTCCATTAGATACAAATTACTTATTTGATACATTTATTGATATGATGGGAGGAAAAAAACATGCCTAAGCGTCAGGATATTAAGAAAGTATTAGTGATTGGTTCAGGACCTATTATTATCGGTCAGGCCGCTGAATTTGATTATGCCGGAACCCAGGCTTGCCGTGCCTTACGTTCTGAAGGTGTGGAAGTTGTCCTCATTAACTCAAACCCAGCAACGATCATGACCGATGGTGATATGGCCGATCATGTTTATATCGAACCATTAACTGTCGAAGTGGTGAAACACTTAATTGAAAAAGAACAGCCTGATTCTATCTTACCAACATTAGGTGGACAGAATGCCTTAAATATTGCGATGGCTTTAGCCGATGAAGGTTTCTTAGCGGAACATAACGTTAGGGTTATCGGCACGGATACTGATACCATTAAGATGGCTGAAGACCGTTTAGATTTCAAGAACCTGATGGAACGTATAGGGGAACCAGTTGCCAAATCAGTCGTTGTCAACTACGTTGAAGATGCGGTGGCTTTCGCCAATAAAATTGGTTATCCAGTGGTTGTACGTCCAGCTTACACCTTAGGTGGTACCGGCGGCGGGATCGCGCATAATGAACATGAATTAGAAGAAATCTGTTCCAACGGTTTACGTTTATCACGAGTTACAGAATGTTTGATTGAACAGTCAATTGCCGGCTGGAAAGAAGTTGAATACGAAGTTATGCGTGATGGCGCTGGTAACTGCATTACTGTTTGTAACATGGAAAATATGGACCCTGTTGGTGTTCATACTGGTGACAGTATCGTTGTTGCACCTTCGCAGACTTTATCAGATAAAGATTATCAGATGTTAAGATCTTCTGCTTTAAATATTATTACAGCCTTAAATATCAAGGGTGGCTGTAACGTGCAGTTTGCCTTAAATCCAGATTCTTTCGATTACTGTGTTATCGAAGTTAACCCACGTGTGTCTCGTTCATCCGCTTTAGCGTCTAAAGCAACGGGTTATCCAATCGCCAAATTAGCGGCGAAGATCGCCTTAGGTTATACCTTAGATGAAATCGTCAACCAGGTGACTGGTAAAACTTATGCTTCTTATGAACCAACCCTTGACTATATCGTATGTAAGATTCCAAAATGGCCATTTGATAAGTTCTATGATGCCTCAAGAAAATTAGGTACGCAGATGAAAGCAACTGGGGAAGTTATGAGTATCTGTAATAACTTCGAAGGTGCTTTAATGAAAGCTTTACGTTCTCTTGAACAAAATACTTACTACTTATGGAAAGAAGAGTTAGAAGAACTTGATGCCAATGAATTACGTAAGAGATTAAAGAATGTTGATGATAATCGTCCATTCGTTATTGCGGAATCATTACGTAAAGGTGTGTCTATGCAGGAAATCCATGAAACCACGAAAATTGATATGTGGTTCATTGATAAGATCAAACACTTAGTGGAAGTCGAAGAACGCCTCAAACATGAAGAATTAACTCCAGAATTATTAAAATTAGCGAAACGCTGTGAATTCCCTGATCGTGTCATTGCAAAACTCAATGGTAAGACCAGAGAAGAAGTGTATTACTTACGTAAAGGTTTAAATATTACGGCAGCCTTCAAAACAGTAGATACCTGTGCGGCAGAATTTGATGCCCAGACGCCATACTTTTATTCTGTTTATGGTGGCGAACATGAAATTCAGCCAGATCAGGCTAAAAAGAAAGTTATCGTCTTTGGTTCTGGACCAATCAGAATTGGTCAGGGGATCGAGTTCGATTACTGCTCTGTACACTGTGTATGGGCGTTAAAGAAAGCCGGCTATGAAACTATTATCGTAAACAACAACCCAGAAACCGTTTCAACCGATTTCGATATTGCTGATCGTCTCTACTTTGAACCATTAACCCCAGAAGATGTTCAAAGCATTATTGAATTAGAAAAACCAGATGGTGCGATCGTACAGTTTGGTGGTCAGACAGCTATCAAGTTATCTCAGGACTTATTAAGCATGGGTGTGCCAATCTTAGGAACTTCAGCTGATTCTGTCGATGCGGCTGAAGATAGAGAACGTTTCGATGAAATCTTAGAGAAATGTCATATTGACCGTCCAAGAGGACAGACGGTCTTCACCGTTGAAGAAGCCTTAAAAGCAGCTAACAGCTTAGGTTATCCAGTCTTAGTTCGTCCATCTTATGTGTTAGGTGGAGCGGGTATGGAAATTGCCTTAAATGATGGTGATTTAAGACGTTTCATTGGCCACATCACCAGTCAGTTTGATATCCAGGATCATCCAATCCTGATCGATAAATACTTAGCTGGTAAAGAATGTGAAGTCGATGCTATCTGTGATGATGAAGGTATCCTGATTCCAGGGATCATGGAACATGTCGAAAGAGCCGGTGTCCATTCTGGTGACTCAATTTCTATCTATCCGCCACAGAAGATCTCTCAGGCAATGAAAGATCGCATTGTCGAATATTCTAAACGTTTAGCTAAAGCCTTAAAGGTCAAAGGCTTAATGAATATCCAGTTCATCGTTTATGAAGATGAAGTCTATGTCATCGAAGTAAACCCAAGATCTTCTCGTACCATTCCTTATATCTCTAAGGTTACTGGTATTCCACTTGTCGATGTCGCTACTAATGTTATTATTGGGAAATCCATTAAGGAACAGGGCTACGAATATGGCTTAGCGCCAGAAAAGAAAACTGTCGCAGTGAAGATGCCAGTCTTCTCATTCGAAAAGATCAAAGGTGCGGAAATTGCCTTAGGCCCAGAAATGAAATCAACAGGAGAAGTCTTAGGTATTTCAGAAAACGTTGATGAAGCGATCTACAAAGCTTTCATGGGGACTGGTTTAGACTTACCAAAACGCAAGAATATTATCTGTACTATTAAAGATTCTGCGAAAGAAGAATTCTTACCAATTGCGAAACAGTATTATATGTTCGGTTATGACTTATATGCGACGAGCGGGACATACAACTTCTTAAAAGAACATGATGTCCCAGTTCATAAAGTCAATCGGATCAATGAAAAGAAGAATACTATCTTCGATCTGATCTTAACGGATACGGTTGACTTAGTCATCGATATTCCAACCCGTAATGATAACTTGAAAGATGGTTTCTTAATCAGACGTTTCGCAGTAGAAGCAGGGATTCCAATCTATACTTCATTAGATACGGCACAGGCTTTAATTAATTCCTTAGAAGCGAAACATAAAGGCGAAATGTCTTTAGTGGATATCACAACATTATAATCACATCAGACCCATTTATGTGGGTCTTTTGTTTTTCTTAAGAAATGCACCCATATTTCTTTTAGATTTAGATGTTATGTTTATCACCGAGGTGAATAAAATAAAAAAAGTTATTATTGGATTATCCGTTGCCATCGTTGCAATCGCTTTATATTTACATCATCATGAAAAAGGGTTTTATGATTAAATATAGTCTTAACACGCTTATTAATCCGTGATACTATTATGCACAGCAAGGAGGGAGAGCATGTTAAAGAAAATCATTCTGACACCCATTTTAGTCATAATGATTGTTGTGGGCTATATTGGTTTTAATGCCTTTTCAATCTATATGTATGGACAACAGGATCATGCTCAGAAAGCCGATGTCATTATCGTCTTAGGGGCTTCGGTCTCCTATCGACGGGTTTCTCCGGTATATCGAGAACGCATCAATCATGGCATTACCCTTCTTAATGAGCATTATGCCAGCAGGATGATCTTAACGGGCGGCCGGATTGCTGGTCAGCAGTATTCCGATGCGTCTGTCGCCCGTTCTTATGCTTTGTCAAAAGGTGTCTCAAGCGCCGCAATTCTCATTGAAGAGAAATCCACGGAAACCGTGGAAAACTTAAAATACGCGAAAGAGATTATGGACCATTATGGTTATAAAACAGCCATTATTGTCTCCGATCCTTTACATATGAAAAGGGCGATGCTAATGGCGAAAGATGAAGGAATTGACGCCTATTCATCACCAACGCCGACAACGATGTATAAAAGTAAATCATCGCAGGAACAGTTCCTCAAAAAGGAAGTCTTCACGTATATCTATTATAAGTTCTATCGCATATATAAAATCTTTGTCTAACTTCAGGGGTTCCTGAAGTTTTTTTGTCTTATTTTGACTCATTTTAAGTTGCAGTAATCTACATTGTGACAATAATAAATATTTTCTTTATATAAAGATGATTTTCATATAATAAAAAAGTGAAATGTGCTATAGTGGAAGAAAGAGGAGGAATGAAAATGGTTCTTATTATTGTTATTGTGATTGTGGCTTTGCTTGTCATTTATGGAATTGCCACCTTTAATGGCTTAGTGAAGTTGCGTAATAAAGCCCAGGCAGCCTGGGCCCAGGTGGACGTGGTGCTCAAACGTCGTGCTGACCTGATTCCAAATTTAGTGGAAACGGTCAAAGGCTATGCTAGCCACGAATCAAAAACTTTAACGGAAGTGATGAATGCGCGTAATCGTTATACGAAAGCAACGACTGCGGAAGATAAGATTGAGTCGTCCAATATGTTAACGCAAGCGTTAGGACACTTATTTGCGGTCGCGGAAGCGTATCCTGATTTAAAAGCGAACACCAACTTCTTAGAATTACAGAAACAGCTGCAGGAAACGGAAGATAAGATTCAGTATGCCCGTCAGTTCTATAATGATGATGTCACACAGTATAAAAACAAGTGTGAGATGTTCCCATCAAACATTATTGCCGGGATTGGCGGCTTTAAAGCCATGCCATTTTATGAAATTGATGAAGCTTCTAGAGAAGCCCCAAAAGTTTCTTTCTAAGATGAAAAAATTATTTTTAAGCCTGCTGCTTGTCTTGCCATTGCTGATGCCCCAAAGCGTTATGGCAAAAGAAAATGCCATTGCATCAATGGACATCAAATGCACTATTGATGCGCAGGGGACCGGCACCTTTACCGAAACCTGGGATATGAATGTCTCTTCCGGGACGGAAGTGTATAAAACGTTCAATCAAATGGAAGAGAAGAAGTTATCTATTATCTCAGTCAGTGATGGTCATAAGACTTATGAAAATATTGGGGACTGGGACGTCGATGCCTCAAGATCGGAAAAGGCTTATAAATGCGGAATCAATGAAACGGACAGCGGTTATGAATTATGTTTCGGAATAGGGAATTATGGTCATAAAACCTATACCATGAAATATAAGATCACCCACTTAGTTAACAAGTATAAAGATGCTTATGCTATCAATTATGCCTTCATGAGTGATATGTCTATTGATGTTGGCAAAGCGACTGTCTTAATCGCGTCAAAAGCGCAGCGCTTTAGCGCCGCAAAAGATAAGATCTGGGGCTTTGGCTATGATGGCCGCTGCGACTTTATGCAGGATGGTAAAATCTACATGACCACCAATGGCCGTATTCATAAATTACAGCTATTAGCCAAGCTCTCACATGCTTATGGCTCTCCCGATACTAGCTATAGTGATCAAAGCTGGAAAGATGTTTATGATGATGCCATGGAGGGCGCCTCTTTCTCTAAAAAAGAGAATGATAATGTCTCTTATGAAATGGGAGAAGCATCCGATGATGAAAACGACTGGCTCTTCTTTCTCATTTTCGGGGTTATTGTCATTGTGGCCCTCTTAGTGATTATTTATAAGATCATTGAGATGTCAGTGCGTAAAACAAGTAAAGATCATTTCGATGACGGCAGTGTCTTTGATCCGAAAGAAGTGCATCCATTTCGTGATATTCCTACTAAGGATATCAATTACTTCTACTATTTAGCCTATCAGATGGGCATTGCCTTTAAAGATGGCGGGATTATGTCCGCCTATGTTTTAAAGTGGATCAAAGATGAGCAAATTCAGTTAACTGAAAGCAAAGAAGGACTCTTTAAAAAACAGACTTTTAACATTGATTTTCATAAGCCGTTAAATACGGACAATAAAGTAGAAAAAGAACTTTATGAGATGTTTAGAAAAGCGGCTGGAGCCAATCAAATTCTTGAAACGAAAGAATTTGATCGCTACTGCCGTGATCATTATGAGCAGGTCAGAGGCTTTTTTGGAAAAGCCTTAGCGGCCGGCGGTAAGGTCTTAACTGATCAGCATTTACGCATCAAAAGAGATTATAAGAAAGTCTTATGCTTTGATATCGATACGAATCATTCAATTTATCCAACTGCAATCAGAGATGATGTGGAACATATTATGGGGCTGAAAAAGTTCTTGCTTGATCAGCATAATATGGAAGAAAAGAAAGCCATTGAAGTGCATCTCTGGCAGGAATATCTGATGTATGCGAGCATCTTAGGGATTGCTGATGAAGTGGAAAAACAGCTGAAAAATATTCAGCCGCATTTCTATTCACCAGAGAGTGATTACTATGCTTATTTCAGAGCCTGGTACATTATGGACACCTTCATCCCATCGGGCATCACCAGTGCCAACCATGCTTATACGACCGCTAATAGCGGGTCTGCTTTTGCCGGCGGCGGAGGCGGGGCCTCCTTTGGCGGCGGGGGCGGCGGCTTCTCCGGAGGGGGCGGAGGCGGCGTCCGTTAATAAGAGGAACGTGACTGTTCCTCTTTTATGATGTCATACATCATATCAAAAGCACCTGGTAAATCATCTAATGACAAAGAAGAATAGTTAATAATGAAGGTGGGTGTCGGATCTCCGCCATAATCACTTAACGATTTGATTTTGATCTGATGGTTTTTCAGGATCTCTTTAAAATGATTCACGTCGATGGCACAGTCAATCGTTAAAAGGAAATGCAGACCGGCATTTTCTTCAGAAATATGCGAACATGATGATAAAGGATGAGAGGTAAATAAATGGAGTACCTCATTACGTTTACGACGGTAAATTGTCCGCATCCGGTTGATATGCTTTTCAAAATAGCCTTCCTGAATAAAGGAAGCGAGAATCTCCTGTTCAAAGGAAGAGACACTGCAGTTATAGAAAGAAAGTTTTTTCTTGAAAGCTTCGACCAAATGCACCGGTAAAACCATATAGCTGACACGGACCGTAGATGATAAGGTCTTGGTAAATGTATTCATATAGATGACATGATCCGTTGTATCGATCGAAAATAATGAGGGTAATGGTTTGCCCATCATTCGGAATTCACTGTCATAATCATCTTCGATAATATAACGGGAGGTATTAACCCAGGATAAGAGTTCTACGCGGCGATTGATTGGCATGGTAATGCCAGTGGGGAAATGATGACCAGGAGTGACATGTAAGATATCTACAGGAGAATCATAAAGAGCGGACATCTTGACTCCTTCATGATCAATGGGCAAAGGAATGCTGGTGACATGATAGGCTTCATAGACATGGGATAAGGTTGCATAACCTGGCGTTTCTAAGCCATAGAACACATCAAAGCCAAAAAACTGAATTAATAAGCCATAGAGATATTCGGTTCCCGCCCCGATGATGATCTGACTGGGGGAGACGGCCATATCTTTGAAGTCTAACAGATGCAAAGCGATCGCTTCCCGTAAATCCGCAAGACCTTGCGAAGGCATGGGCTCGAGTAACTGTTTTTGTTTATTCGTTAAAACATAGCGGGACACTTTGGCCCATGATGTGAATGGGAAATGATCAGGACTGGTCGCATTAGAGGAAAAGTCGATTTTCATCTTTTCCTTTTTTTCTTCATGGATCAGGGGAATTGTTTGACGTTTTGGCCGATGTAAAATATGGGCAACGTAGTAACCGCTGCGGGGTTTCGAGTAAATATAGCCTTCGGAAAGCAGCTGCATGTAGGCATTTTCCACGGTAATCGTAGAAATGTTTAAATGCTTGGCTAAGGCTCTCTTGGAAGGCAGTTTTTCGTTATCTTTTAAAGTGCCATTGGTGATATCGTTTTTAATGGCTTCATATAACTGATTGGTGAGGGTATCCTCATTGGTAAATGAATAAGTGATCATAGATCCTCCTGACTATATTGAATTTATTAAATCTGGCTATTTATATAAGGTCACGTTACATTATAATAAGGTCATCCTAAGAAAGAAAGAGGAAGCTTATGAAACGTGTATTAACTATTCAGGATATTTCCTGTGTGGGGAAATGTTCTTTAACGATTGCTTTACCAGTCATTTCGGCGATGGGGGTGGAAACGGCGATTTTACCAACCGCTTTATTATCAACGCATACCATGTTTAAAGGATTTACCTTTAAAGATCTCAGTGATCAGATTCATCCCATTATCGATCACTGGCAAAATGAAGGGATCAGTTTTGATGCGATTTATACTGGTTATTTAGGTTCAATTGAAGAAATTGATCTGATGAAAGAACTCTTTAAACGTTTTAAAACCAAAGAGAATTTTATTTTTGTCGATCCCGTGATGGGGGATCATGGGAAACTGTATCCGCATTTTGATGATGCTTATGCGAAAAAGAATAAAGAATTATGTGCCCTAGCCGATTATATTGTCCCGAATTTAACGGAAGCCTGCTTATTAACGGATACTCCTTATCAGGAAGATTATGATCGTCCTTATATTGAAGACTTATTACAGAAGCTTGCAGCGTTAGGGGCGAAAGTCGTGGCGATCACGGGCATCGCTTTTACCAAAGGAAAAACGGGTGTCTATGGTTATGACACCCGCAGCAAACAGTATTTTTCTTATGAAACGCAGCAGATTGAAGCGATGTATCATGGCACCGGGGATTTATTCTCGAGTGTCACGGTCGGCGCGCTCATGCGCGGTCTTAGTGAAGCGAAGGCTTTTAAGTTAGCCTGTGATTATACCGCTTTAACGATCCAGAAGACTTTAGAAAATCCTAGCAAACCATGGTATGGAGTGGATTTTGAAGCGACTCTGCCAAGTCTTATCGCGTCTTTGTCGAAAGATACAGACGGAACATATTAAAGGCATTTTTGATCAGTTTAAAGATGATAATGACCTCAATGAGGATCACCGCACTGACGACGAAGGTATTAATAACGCTGTTGGCTGACCGCTCTCTTACTGGCAACATGAAGTCGGTAAGAAACTTGCTTTGAATAACCGCGATATTTACCGGAATAAAGGTGAGCAAGTTGGTGATAAACGATAAAATCAGATAGCCTTTGGTATAATTTCTTTTCGCGAGATCAAGAAAGTAAGATAAGTAGATAATAGCCACATACGGCTGGATGAAGTAAAAGATGACATCAATCGTCGCATGCGCGCTGGTATTATAAGAGACGACATTGGAAATAAAGAAACCGCCAAAGGCTATAAAGAATAATGTCATAATGCCCATCAGAATCGTCTCATATAAATGATGGGAATAGGTCCGATAGCTGGGAATGGCATACAGCTTTTCTTTATTCCAGGATAGGTCTTCTTCGACTTTGTCTTTACGGATATTGTCACGAACGACGAAGAGCGCAATGACCAAAGAAAAAAGAATGCAGGAAGCCACAAAAGGATGTTCAAAAAGCAGTGATAAGTACTGATGATTGGCAATCTTAGCGAACAAAGTGGGGGCATTGATATAGCCAAAGGCGGCTAAATAAAGATAAGACGAGAGTAATAAAAAGAGATCAAATAAGATCATTAAAGTATATGTAAAAGCATTCTGTAAATCCGGATGGAACTGATGTGTGAGGATCGGCCGATAGCCCATCGTATAGGCTAAGCTTTTTGGATGACCAAAATGTATAAGCATATCTTCAACACTATCATATTCATGTAAATGATCAGCCATTTCCTGGATCAGTTCCTTGCGTACCTGGATTTTCTTTCCAAGGTGGAAGTAGGAACAGACATAAGCCAAATAATTTTTTTGAATCGTCTCCATAAGAAAACCTCCTTGAGAACAATAGTAGCACTTAATTATGGAAAAATCATGGACTTATGGAAATTTATGATTATCATAAAAGATGAGGTGAGAATAATGATTGTAAATGAAGAAGCAGTCAAAAAAGTATTAAATGATGTCAAGCCAGCGACCTTAGTGGCAGCCACGAAATATGTCGATGCGCCGGAATTAGATAAGTTAGAGGCATTAGGGGTGACAATCTTTGGGGAAAACCGCGTTCAGGCCTTTTTGGAGAAGTATGAAAAGTACCATGGAAACGCCCACTGGCATTTTATTGGCACACTGCAGTGTAATAAAGTGAAATACATTATTGATAAGGTCGAACTGATTCATTCGGTCAATTCTTATAAGCTGATTGATGAAATTGAAAAGCAGGCCAAGAAACATGATTTAGTAATGGATGTTTTATTACAGGTCAATATTGCCCAGGAAGAAAGCAAACATGGCTTTGCGGCGCAGGAAATGGATCAGGTGATGGATTACTTAAAAGATAAACCGCATCTCCATCCGCGCGGTTTGATGATGATGGCTCCTCATATTGAACCAGAAGAAACGAGACAGTATTTTAAAGCCACCAAAGACTTATTAACAGCTCTAACGCAGAAGTATCCACAGTATCAGTTAACTGAGTTATCCATGGGAATGACCAATGATTACAAGATCGCCATTGAAGAAGGTTCAACGATGGTGCGTTTAGGCCATGCCTTATTTAAAGAAGCATAGTTTTTTAGACAGATAACATAATGTTGTCTGTCTTTTTTGTCGTTTACATATAAAACATGTCAATATAGACATTATTTTTAAAGTTTCATCATTGACATTATTTGAGATGGTGAGTAAGATACAAATGCTTAGTAATACAAATAAGTAGTATGAGGTGAGATGATGGAAGATCCGGATTATAAAAGACTCGTCGTTAATAAATGTAAATATTTCAATATGCGCGAAGTCTGTGAGAAAGCCGGCATTAATTATTCAACCTATCGCGGGTGGAAAAACAATGGCCGTTCCTTTTCTGATGAAAAGGCCAAAATATTATTTTTAACAATGAAAGAGATTTGCGAGAAGTCGCAAAAGTAAGCAAATAAGCAAATAGATTGATAAATTTCGTATATTCCATTACTATACGGGAAGGTAAGGAGGTTACCAAGCAGTGAAGTACTATTTAGGAATTGACGTCGGTTCAACGACTGTCAAACTGTATCTGACAGATGAGCAGGATAATTGTCTGTACTCAAACTATGTCAGACACTTTTCTGACGTAAGAGCCACAATTTTTACCTTACTTAAAGAGGTAAAAGACCAATTAGGGGACATTGAGATCTATCCTGCCATGACAGGTTCAGGCGGATTATCTTTAGCACAATCATTAAATATTGAATTTATTCAGGAAGTGATCGCCTGTACAAAGACCGTTGAAACATATATTCCAAGAACGGATGTCGTGATCGAATTAGGCGGGGAAGATGCCAAGATCACGTATTTTGACGGTGCCTTAGAACAGCGTATGAACGGAACCTGTGCCGGCGGTACAGGGGCCTTTATCGACCAGATGGCAACGTTATTACAAACCGATGCCAAGGGCTTAAATGAATTAGCCAAACATTATCAGACGATTTATCCGATCGCCTCACGCTGCGGGGTCTTTGCGAAGACCGATGTGCAGCCGCTCATTAACGATGGGGTATCGAAAGAAGATATCGCCGTATCGATTTTCCAGGCGGTTGTCAACCAGACGATTTCTGGCTTAGCTTGCGGGAAACCTATTCGCGGGAATGTGGCCTTCTTAGGCGGACCACTTTATTTCTTGTCCGAATTACGCCAGCGTTTCATTGAAACGTTAAAGCTGACGGATGATGAAATCATCTTCCCTGAAAACTCGCAGTTATTCGTAGCCATGGGGGCTTGTCTGAATGCGAAAGAAAAAGCCACACAGGCTTTTAAAATTTCTGATCTATTAAATGCGTTAGAAGCTTTAAAAGGGAAAACATCAGAAATTACTAATGAAATTGAACCGCTCTTTAAAAATGATGAAGAGTTAAAAGCATTCCGCGAAAGACATCTTTCTCATATTACGAAGAAACATTCTTTAGCGAAATATAAAGGGAAAGTTTATGTTGGGATCGATGTTGGTTCCACGACATCGAAAGTGATTTTAACCGATGATCAGGGAGCGATCTTATGGTCATTCTATTCATCTAATGAAGGGAATCCTTTAAAACTGATCATTAAGATTATGGGCGATGTTTATGAAATGCTGCCAGAAGGGGCATATATTGCGAAAGCGGGGGTTACTGGTTATGGTGAAGCCTTAATTCGTAATGCCATTAAAGTAGACTATGGGGAAGTGGAAACGATTGCCCACTACACCGCTGCCAAAGCTTATGATCCAGATGTTGATTTCATCTTAGATATCGGCGGTCAGGATATGAAGGCAATCACGATTCGTGATAATGTCATTCAGAATATTTCCTTAAACGAAGCCTGTTCAGCGGGCTGCGGTTCATTCTTAGAGACCTTTGCGAAATCATTAGGTTATACGATTGAAGAATTTGCGGCTTTAGCCTTAAAGTCACGTCATCCGATGGACTTAGGCTCACGCTGTACGGTTTTCATGAACTCTAAAGTGAAACAGGCCCAGAAGGAAGGGGCTACTGTTGAAGATATTTCAGCCGGGCTCTCTTATTCCGTTATTAAAAATGCCTTATACAAGGTTATCAAATTACGTTCTAAAGAAGATATTGGTAAGCATGTCGTCGTTCAGGGCGGGACGTTCTATAATGAAGCCGTCTTAAGAGCCTTTGAAAAGGAAACCGGCATTGAAGTGACCAGACCAGATATCGCCGGGTTAATGGGCGCTTATGGGATGGCGCGTATCGCTATTGAAAATGATGATGGCGAGCCAACAACCTTGCTTACAAAAGATGAATTAGAACAGTTAACTTATACCACATCGATGCGTAACTGCGGGTTATGTACGAATAACTGTATGTTAACAGTAACGCAGTTTAATGATGATCGTCAGTTTATTTCCGGTAACCGCTGTGAACGCGGGGCTGGTTTACCATTATCATCAAAGAAGTATCCAAACTTATATGATTATAAATACAAACGTATTTTTGGTTATAAGTCTTTATTACCAAAAGAAGCGCCACGCGGCAGCGTTGGTATTCCTCGTGTTCTTAACATGTATGAGAACTATCCATTCTGGCATACTTTCTTCACAAACTTAGGCTTCAGAGTGGTCTTAAGTGCCCGTTCAAGCAAGCAGTTATATGAAAAAGGGATTGAATCAATTCCAAGTGAAAACGTATGTTATCCAGCAAAGTTAGCACATGGTCATATTGAAAACTTAATTGCCCGTCATATTTCATTTATTTTCTATCCTTCTGTTGTTTATGAAAGACAGGAATATCAGGATGCCGGAAACCATTATAACTGTCCGATTGTCGGCTCTTATCCGGAAACCATTAAAAACAATGTGGATAACTTAGAATTGAATCATATCAATTACAAGAATCCATTTATTTCGTTAAATAATCCAAAAACTTTATTTAAGACTTTAAAAGAATCATTAGCGGAATTTCATATCTCTGATCAGGAATTACATACCGCTATTGATAAAGCCTATGATGAATTAGCGAGAGCCAAACGTGATGTCCAGGAAAAAGGAAAAGAAGCCTTAGAATGGATGCATGCGAACCATAAACATGGGATCGTTTTAGCCGGACGTCCCTATCATGTCGACCCAGAAATCAACCATGGGATTGCGGATCTGATCTGTTCGGAAGGATTTGCGGTCTTAACGGAGGATTCTGTCTGCAACCTCAACAAAGAAGAAACCGAATTCCGCGTTGTCGATCAGTGGACTTACCATTCTCGTTTATACCGGGCGGCGGAATTTGTCTCTACCCAGAAAGACTTAGAACTCGTACAGCTGACCTCATTTGGCTGCGGCTTAGACGCCGTAACGAGCGATCAGGTACAGGAATTATTACAGGCCAGAGGGAAGATCTTTACATTAATCAAGATTGATGAAACCTCAAACTTAGGGCCTATTCGTATCCGTATCCGTTCCTTAAAAGCAACGGTGCGTAAACGCATGGATGATATTGATTTATCAAAACACTATGAGTTAAAGAAAGTGCCATTCACCAAAGAGATGAAAGACAAAGGCTGGACGATTCTCTGTCCACAGATGTCACCCATTCATTTCCAGTTCGTCGAAACAGCACTGCGTTCTGAAGGGTATAACTTTGAAGTACTTCCTTCGGTTGATAAAGGGGCTACTGATGCTGGCTTAAAATATGTCAATAACGATGCCTGCTATCCAAGTATCCTGGTTACCGGGCAGTTAATGGAAGCTTTACAGTCAGGTAAATACGATGTTCATAAAACCGCTGTTATTATTTCACAGACTGGCGGGGGCTGTCGTGCTACCAACTATATTGCCTTTATCCGTAAAGCCTTAAAAGATGCGCACTTAGATTTCGTTCCAGTCATTTCCGCAAACTTAGCTGGTTTAGAATCTAACCCAGGCTTTAAGATTACTTATAACGTGGCGAAAAAAGCCACGATGGCAGCAATGTATGGGGATTTATTCATGCGTGTGCTTTACCGGGTACGTCCATATGAAGCGATCAAAGGTTCAACCAATGAACTCTATCAGTCGTGGATTGATAAGTGTCAGGAAAACGTCAAAGATGGCAATATGAAAGAATTTAAGAAGAACGTTTACCAGATCGTTAAAGAATTTGATGAACTGCCTTGTTTAGATATTAAAAAACCACGTGTTGGTTTAGTTGGAGAAATCTTAGTTAAATTCCATCCAACAGCGAATAATGAAATTGTGAAAACAATTGAAGCCGAAGGGGCGGAAGCTGTGATGCCAGACTTGATCGACTTCTTCCAGTATTCATTCTATAATGCGAAGTTCAAACATGAACATTTCGATACGACATGGAAGAATGAAAAGTTATGTAACTTAGCCATCAAGTTAGTTGATTTCTTAAGAAAAGATATGATCAAAGCGCTCAAAGCATCCAAACGTTTTGAAGCACCAACGCCAATTGAAGACTTAGCGAAAGCTGCTTCAGAAGTTGTTTCTTTAGGAAACATGACAGGTGAAGGCTGGTTCTTAACTGCCGAAATGATCGAATTAATTAATGAAGGGGCTGGTAATATTGTCTGCATGCAGCCATTTGGCTGTCTGCCTAACCACGTGACTGGGAAAGGGGTTATTAAAGCCTTACGTAAGAAATATCCACAATCGAATATTGTGGCCATCGATTACGATCCAGGGGCTTCCGAAACGAACCAGTTAAACCGTATTAAACTGATGTTATCAACCGCATTCAAGAACTTAGAAAAAGCAGATTCCTAATTAGGAACCTGCTTTTTTCATCTGCTTTTTAAAGTTTTGGATGTCTTGTCTGGTCATAATGCCGCGATCGATGAGAAGATGCGCATTGCGATAGCGTTCTTCCTCTTCCAGATCCTCATTTAACATATCCTGGGCAGCCATGGCACAGTCACTGATATGGCAGCGGGAGATCAGCTGTACTTTTTCCTGAACATCAGTGACCATCCGAATATCCTGCCGCAGTAAGTCTAATTCCGCAGCTGTATTCGTATGAATTTTAGGCGCTTTCGTAACACCGTTAATACGAGATAAACCGTTACTGGCGCGATCTCCTAAGATATAGCTGAAAAGCAGGAAGATCCCGGCGATAATAAGAATGACGCCGATCATATCCATCCAGAAGGCTGAGGCAAAGGCAATCAGGAGAAAGCCGGCAACCATTAAAGACAACGTAAGCGTAATAATTGTTTTCATAAGCATCCTTTCGCTTACTATTATATCACAGTTTTTCATCCATCAACTGATGATGACGTTTTTTGCTTTCATACATGAAGCTATCCGCATTATCAATGAGATGTTTAATTTCGCCTGGTGTTGCATTGTGATCAAAGACACTCATCCCATAGGCGATCGATACCGTAAATGGATAATCATGTTCTAAGGCAAAGTTTTCACTTTGCGTGACAATCCGATCATCAACGGTTTTAATAAAAGCGGGATACCGTGTCTTAATAATGACCATGAATTCATCACCGCCAATGCGTCCGACTAAGTCGCGCGGGAAGGCATTGGTAAGTATGGAGGCAGCGCCGATAATGGCCTGGTCACCCGCTTCGTGGCCATACTGATCATTGATCTTTTTGAGACGATCTAAATCCGCAAATAAAATATAGGCAAATTCATCAAAGCGCAGCGTCGCAATCGTTTCATCGAGTTTTTCTAAGATGCCGCGGCGATTGAAGACGCCCGTTAATTCATCGGTGATCGACTGAATGTTGAGCTTCTCTAAGATA
This sequence comes from Intestinibaculum porci, assembly GCF_003925875.1. Lineage (GTDB taxonomy): Bacteria > Bacillota_I > Bacilli_A > Erysipelotrichales > Coprobacillaceae > Intestinibaculum > Intestinibaculum porci. The sequence goes on from NZ_AP019309.1 coordinate 200,724, forward strand.
CCAGTAATATAGAACGCGGTGCCAAACTGCGATAGTAAGAACTCAATATCAGAGAGTTTCTCATACGGATAATCGGTCAATAAAATGCCATACTGTTCTTCATTGAACGAAATCGTTGAGACAGTTTTATAATTGCCAGGGAAATGATTTAATAAATCATCGAGGCTATAAAAGGTATTGAGCGTTTTCTCCGGTTTGCCATCTTTGATATGAGCTTTCAAAAAAGCCATTGATGGCGGAATAAAGTCATCTTCACGATTGAAGTAAATCTTTTCTGGGAAGACCAGCAGCATCGCATTTTTGACGTTCATGATCGTTAATGATTCGGCAATCAGATCATAAATGCTTTGGCCCTGATTGACGCCCATGGTAATGCGGGAACTGATGTTGAGTGATAATTTATCTTCATCATAGTCTGTGCTGTTTTGCGCGGCCATGGCACTATAAGATAAAATGATATGATTGAATAAATCATTCTGTAATGCTGTAAGTAATGGGATTTGATCTGGCTCATACTGGAGGCGCGCTTTAAAGAGAGCGACCAAAATGGCGTTGAAGCGATCGATGTCAATAAACTTCATGTTCGTAAAAGTGATAATGTGTCCTAACTGGACAAATAAGAATTGATGGAAGCTTTCTGGCATCTCCTGGATACTGATAACTTTTCTAAAGAAAGTTGTCACTTCTTCTTTGAGCACATTATCAAAAACGATCTTATCGTCAAAAAGGAAAATCGTTAAAACGTGTGCGATCTCATCCGCATCACAGTGATTGCGGTAAGCCTGATTGAGGTATTCAGATAGCGTATCATCCATCGCAAAGTGGGCGCCTAGCGAGCTGCGCGAGACAAATGTCGTCGGCACCGATGAGTGAAAAATATCGGTATGCGGCGCGAGTGCTTCCAAACCAGCAAGATAAGCTAATAGAGCACTGTCACCGTGAACGCTCGCTAGTGGTGGGTTAGTATAAGCAGAGTGGGAATCATCATCAAAACTGCCAACTAAAATATCCTTGCCAATATTTTTCTTGAGATCATGAAGAATATCATAAACGCAGTAAGCAAGGCGATCAGTAACGGTAAAGATGCCATCGATTTCTGGATGGGCCTTAAGGAATGGCTCAATAATATCACGATTATAGCTGGTATAGTTAGCGCAGTGGCAGACTAATGAGAAATCCAGGGATATCTGATGATAGGATAAAGCCATTTTATAAGCTTCAAAGCGCGCTTTCGTGCCTTGACGATCAGCCGGTCCGCCGATAAAGGCAATATGCCGACAGCCCTTGCTAATCATAAAACTGATTTCATCGATTACGCCTTTCCCGGCATCATACATTACTGAACTGTAATGTTCATTGTAATAGTTGAGGGTGATTAGGGGAATATCATAACGCGCTAAAAACTGTTCAGTCGTCATATGAGAACCAAGAATAATATTAGAAACCGGTACTAACAGCTGATCAATGCCGGCGATATTAGCATAATCATAAGCCATATTATTTTTGTTTAGAAAATCCTCAAAGTGCGTGCGTCGCTGGGCGCCTGTCCCGGTAAAGACCACTAACTCCGCATCGCTTTCATCAGCGGCTGCCTGGGCACCACGAATGAGCTCTAAATTATATTCATCGGTTGTCTCAATGAGGATTCCTAATCGTTTCTTCTCATGCATTTCAAAAACTCCTTTTGATAGTAACCGCTTACATATCAATATACAAAGAAAACCCTTTACTTTTTTCTATCCTTATTCCATGATACGCGGATTCAGCAAGAAAAACAAGCTGAATACGCCAATAAATATTGCCCTGAAATGCAAACTTAACTTACAGCCTGTAGTGAGTGATTTGGAAGTAAGTCTTTCACTTCTGAAGGGAGTAAAATGTATGGAAGTAAGTCCTTCACTTAACAATTATCTAAAAGATGTTAAAATGTAATGAAGATCATCAAAAGGAAGCGAAAAAAAATGATGAGTGTAAGCTCTGGTAAAGTATCACTCATCATGTTCCAAAGAACATGTTAAATATATATCTAAATCAGTCTGCCTGCAACTACTTTCAGACAAAATATTCAATAGTTTGCAATTTTAAATCGATCATCGCTAGATGCGAGCATAAACAGTCTGTCAGCCACCTTACCAGCAGCGAGCTGGAATCTCTTATTAGCCATGAAATCCAGAAACTGTATGACACAATTGTGGATTCTGTTGACTTCAATCAGCTGTTTAACGGACATGGTCATGATTGGATCAGAAATGGCCATAAGAAAAGAATCATATCATGCTATGAATACAGCTTTCATATTAACATCCAGAGAATATACTCCAAAGAGCTTAATGAGTCTCATATGGTCTATATATCCCTTTTACTGCCCTTTATTCGCTTATCTACCGAAGCTGTTATTGATACCCTTAAACAGGACGGCCAGCTCCCTGCAGCCTTAAAAACGCTGCCGAGCTTATTTAATAATCTTTTTAACACCATAAAGCAAAGCAGCTCTACTATGATCCCTCTTGCACTGATTAAAAGTCTCTATAAGATCCTTGTTAGTCGTAAAAAAAGACAGTTCAAGGTCTTTTTTTCTGTTTTATATATGTACCAACACGCCTATGATCATTCCGTTCTCAAAAATAGTCTATTATGTCTTAAAGAAAGGAAAAGGTGGTGTAAGTATGAACAAATCAAATAAGACATCCTTGCATTCAGAGGCTTATATGGCTGACTACAGGCAGATAATGGACTGTATTCACTCCCTGGAGGCTAAGGTCAAAGAGCTAGACACTGATGTATCTAAGCTTGTAGAAAATGAGTCTGAAGAGAATCTGCCTCATTATGAGTTTACAACCATTTATGACTTTATTGATGATCCTAAAGAAGGCGATGTCCATTGACCAAAAAGAATAAACATATGTCACTAAGCGATCGTATTGTGATCGAATCAGGCATTAGAGAAGGCTGTTCCAAGGCTGAAATAGCCAAAAGAATCGGCAAGAGTCCATCAACCGTCGGAAAGGAAATCAAGCGTAACCTTCACATTACTCATAGATTCACTCTTCCAAGGGAATGTGCAGCTTATAAACACTGTAAACGCGGACGCACCTGTGAAAATGACTGCCCTGATTTCGTTCAGTATATATGCTTAAGAAGGGACAGATCACCTGGTGCCTGCAATGGCTGCTCTAAGTATTCTCACTGCAGATTTACCAAGTATACATATACGGCTAAAGCAGCAGAAAGCAATTACCGTGTAAACATGAGAGTCCCCAGAGAAGGCGTTAACATGAAGTATTCAGAGGCTCATCGTATGGCTAAGATTATCGGACCTCAGCTTAAGCGGGGAATGTCCCCTTATGCCATTGTCACTAACAATCCTCAGCTTGGCATTTCCGAAAAAACTCTTTACAACTACATTGAAGAAGGAGTGTTTGAGGAAGACGGAATCGACTGCACTTGCCTAAGACGACAAACCGGCAGAAAAATGACCAAGAAACGTAAGCAAATGTACAAAAAGAGAAAAGATAGATCTTATCTTAAAGGCCGTACATGGGATGTGTTTCAGGAGGCCTTGAAGGAGAACCCTGACGCTTCAATCCTTGAGATGGATACAGTTTATTCAAACGAAACGAATGGACCGTTCATGCAGACGTTCAAGTTTATTGATTTTGGACTCCTGATGGAGGTATATCACGATACAAAGACCGCTCAAGCTATGGTTGACGGCCTTAACTATTTGGAAGGTATCATTGGAAGAGATCTATTTAGCAAGTATGTGACCTTTATAGTTACTGATTATCACACAAAAATATTTAACCCGAAGATTTAAAAAAGCGATGAATTTATCAACACTTTCATAAATTTCTTCGGGTTAATCAATTTTTCCTGTATACTGAAATTAAAGAAGGGAGCATACAAACAGGAGATAATATGAAGTGACCTCCCTAAGAGTTGTCAAACTGTGAATTTATACTCATAATAAATAGTAGCAAAAAATAAAAGAGTTATCACAGGATAACAACAGGAGGTCACCATGAAAAGTATAGTTTATATTGGAGCAGATGTCCATAAGGATACCTATAGTTTATGTGCTGTAGACGTGTTGTTAACAATTTAGTGACTTGGTATGATTTTTAGTTGATAGCGCACAATTTAATATCTCTCTACGAGTCATAAATTCCATTAACTTTATTTTTACAGATCAAATATACTATTGCTAAACTTAAATATACTTTCTTTACTGAGTTGGCGAATGTAGAAATATTGCTGATGCTGTCTCAGCATCCCTAAAAGCTTTGTAACTTTCTCGCTGATATTGAGTTTTCTGAAATTATATTGGATCATAAATAACGAGTTATATCTATTTATATACTTTGTAGATATATTTCTATAATAGATGATTTCTGATTCAATAAATGAATGAAGTCCATTTACAGTATTCAAATGATCAGTTTTTGTATACTCATCGAGTTTTAGATGCTTTACGCCGCAATTTCGTTTTTTCAGACTCCAGTCATAAATATTGATACCATCTATAAAGCAGTAGCTTTCTTTATCAATATGCTGACAAAATTCATAGCCATTCACGTCAGTAGGTCGACCGGTATTATAGGTGTGAATAAATGTATTTCCGCCTCGGGAAACTACGGTCATAATACATACTAGAATATCAGTTATGCCTGGTTTCGGTGCTATTGATCCATGTTTTCGAGGATCAACGCCTTCCAGCTTGGTCCCTTTATGACTCGCCAGGATGTACTTCTCATCTATTTCAGCTACATCACCTACAGAATCATTAGCTAGGATCATTTCAATGAAATGAAGTAGCTTATGACGCATTCTAAATACAGTTACATAATGCACACCGATTTTGAATGCAGTTTCGCGTAAAGCTAAACCGTTGAGTGTATCTTTAAGAACAATTTTCCACTTTGAAAGGCTCTGATGTGAATAGAAAGTTAATTGACCGGTATCCGCTACAAAGCGTTTATTACAGCTTTTACATCTATACATTTGCTTGCCACTTTTTGTGTGTCCTGCTTTGATCATTTTAGGATGTTTTTCAGGACATTTTGGGCAATGCTCTATGATAGGTGTAGACGCAGTTTCATTAGCTTCAATATACTCCTCAACCATATCAAGAATCTGTTCAATTTGAAATTGATCTAGTTTAATATTAGATAAGTTAGCAGCAATGTTTTGAATTTCCATATTAATACCTCCAGGTACTATATATTTTAGCAAATATACATATATCCTGATGTTCAATACATCGCTTGAAAGGGATAAATACGGAGCTTATATGTGAAAGTCACTTATTTGTTAACAACACGGCTGTAGAAGGCGCTACTGGAGCTATTATTTTAGAAAATAAAGTAAATGCTAGTGCAAAGAAGATTGAAGGATTTATTGACAAAATCAAAGGCATGAGAGTTGATCTTAATGATGCTGATTTCATTGTTGGCTATGAGTCCGGCTGCTTAGGTTATTCACTTTGTAGAGAACTGAAGGATCTAGGAATTGAATGTGTTATTTTAGCAACTTCAACGATCCAGGGAGCCGCTAAAAACAAAGTAGTTAAAAACGATAGAATGGATGCGCGTATGATCGCAACCAATATCAATAACTCACAATGTAAAAGAGTTCACATTCCAACACCTGAAGAAGAAGCAGTTGCTAATTACATGAAAATGGTTGATCAGCATAAAAATGCACTAAAAGTTATTAAGCAGGAAATAAACGCTTTCGTACTTCGCTTAGGCTTTAGATTCCCTGGCAAGAGTACATGGACTTTAAAGCATATTAAATGGCTTCGCGAGCTAGATCTGGATGGCTATAACAAGCTGACTCTTGAAGAATATCTACACGATTATGAGACAGCCAAAAATAACTTGGAAAGACTTGAACAGAGTGTTGTTGAGCTTTCACAAGATGAAAAGTACAAGGAAAAAGCTGATAAGCTTAAATGCTTTAAGGGTATTAAGGAGAAGACTGCTATGACTATGATTGCCAACACCTTTGATTTTGACCGATTTAATAGTGCCAATGCTTTCGCTGCTTATCTTGGTTTAGTGCCTGGTGAGAATTCCAGTGGTCAAAAGGAGAACAATACCTCGATCACCAAGATGGGAAACAGCTATATGAGAAAAGCAATGGTAGAAGCAGCAAGAGCATGTGTTAAAGGTAAAATTGGTTATAAAGGCAAAGCATTAAAGGCAAGACAGGCAGGTATGAGTGCAGAAATTATCGGCTATGCGGATAAAGGGACTGAACGTATTCAAAGGAAATATCACAAACTTTTAAACCGAGGTATGCCTTTAAATAAGGTTATTACAGCCTGTGCAAGAGAGTTTTCATGCTTTGTATGGGGAATGATGACTGGAAACATCTATTAGCAAAAAAGTTACTCACACAAGGAACTATTCTTAGTAATGGTTATTCACAAATCTACTTATTGCCTGTCTGGTGAACATATCGGATAGGAAAAGACTAAATATTAAAAGAAAGGAATGAAGTGCAGTCAGAGAAAATAAAACATCGATGACATAGATGAGTCTCAAAATGGATAGCAGGTCTGGCTATCTACGTTTCACCTCTGAAGGATCAGCATTGGGTGATATACGGCCATATGGAGCCCATAGACGCTGATAATCCGCGCTAGGAGATTATAGGGCCTTTTCGACTGGACCATTAACATGCTTAATCCACGAATAACAGGTTGGTTAACTGTCGAATAGATCTACTTTTGGGATTCTTCTATGTCATTGATGGAAAAACTGAATAAGAATCTGCAAAGTTATTCACAGTATGATTAAGATATTAAAGCTTTATCCACAATGGTCAAGTGGGCTTACTGCAGAATAAAATGTGGATTCGATATGAAGTATAAATTTTCTCTTGACAAAGGTCACTTCATAACAGGTGAGGAAATGTATACAGTTGCTGAACTGTGCGAACTATGTATGCAGGCAGCTATCAGTGAAGACTTTACCGAGCTCACCAGAACACGCTATGAACGCACGGTAAAACGAATCTTAAAATTTGCCGAGAATCATGGATACGTTGAATTCAGCGAAGAGTTTGCTGAAGATTATATCGCTAATGGTGGCTCTGATAATTACGGCTGCTATAAGGATGGAAGATATTCAAAACGTGATAGGCTTCGCTTTATGAATCTCTTTCGTGAACAAGTTTATGAAGGCCAGATAATTTTTCGTGTGTATGGAAAGACCAGACTTGAACCTGACACCGATTACTACCGCAATGAGCTGGAAATGTTTGTACGCTATCTTCATGCTACCGGCATTGAAGAAAATACAGTACTTGCATATAGATTTCCAGTATATAGGATGTTTCAATACTATGAGATCAATCAGATAATGGACACGTCACAGATCACTGTTGAAAGCATGCCGGACTTGTTCGAATACCTTAATCGGTTCTTCAGTCCGCATGGAGGGCTGAAAAACGCTTTATGCGGTCTAAGAGCTTATGCAAGATATGCCGAGCGTGACGATCTTCTTTCATTCTTCAGCACGCTGAAGCCAAGATCTGAAAAGAAGATCATTCCCTGCCTGAATAATGAAGAGCGTGAATCATTAGTGGATGTCCTATATTCAGGCGATATTCTTCTGCGTGACAAGGCTATCGTTCTTCTCTCTCTGACGATTGGCATAAGAGCGTGCGATATTATTGCCCTTGAATTTGATAATATTGACTGGCATTCAGGTACAATTTCATTTGTTCAGGAGAAAACAAATAATCCCGTCAATGATCCAGGACTTGCAGCCGTTCTTAATGCCATTTATGACTACATCGTCAATGAGCGGCCAAGAGTGTCATGCAAAAATATTTTTCTCAGAAGTTTTGCACCCTATCGCCCGCTTACTGATCATTCAGCGATTTACGGCATCATCAAAAGAGTCTTTACGAAAGCCGAAATATCATTTGATAAAAGAATATGCGGTACGACATTTCTGCGTCATAACGTCACCACCCATATGCTAAGACAGAAAATACCCCAGGAAGTCATCGCATCAGTTGTCGGACATGCAGATGTTAATACAACGAGCATTTACATGAGCGCCGATGACAAGGAAATTGCGGAGTGCATGCTTCCAATGATCAAGTGTGGTGTTACGGATGAGTGAAGTTATTTTTAAAAGCAGTATGGCCGAGAAGATTGAAGGCTTCATAAGGTTTAAGCGCAGCCAGGGATACAAGTATGATGTAGCACCCATATACACCCTTAGATATTTTGATGAATACTGCCTCACTCATGGCAACCCGACTGAATACAGCGAGCGGCTTGTCACCGGCTTTATAATCCATTTTCAGGAAAAGAGAAATTTTAAAAAATGTGACTTCATCAGCACACTGAGGGAAATGGGATCTTATTTACGTGCCACAGGTAATTCATCTGCTTATGTTCCCGGCAAGGAATTTCAGACCAAAAGGCATGTAAAGAACGTCTACGTAATGTCAGAAGAGGAAATTATCGCCTTCTTTGGTGAGATGGATAGATACTACTATGAAAAACGTGATGATCAGAGCGTCTGTCATTGTGGAAGAAATTTTGTCTATCCAGCATACTTTCGTCTTCTCCATGCAACAGGTGTTCGAACATTTGAAGCCAGATGGCTGAAGTCATCTGATGTAAATCTTGATCAGAAGTACATTGATATAATGAACTCCAAGGGAAACAGGGACAGAAGGCTCTACATCAGAGATGATCTTGCTGACTATCTTATCAAGTATCATGAACAGATCATTAGAATGTTTCCTGATACGGAATGGTTTTTCCCGTCTGTAGAAGGAATGAAATGTGAAAATGCTGGAGCCTTTGCTGCATTCTTCAATAAAATTTGGAAAAAAACGCCATTTTACATTGAAGGTGCCAAGCATCCGACGCCGTATTCGCTGCGCCACCATTTTGCAACGGCCAACATTATTAGATGGGCCTCCAACGGCGAGGATGTTCATGCTCATCTCCCATACCTGATGAGAGCCATGGGACATAGTGAAATTGAGGCTACGTATTATTACGTGCATCTGGTCCAGGAGCACTATGGAATGATTAAAGAAAAGTGTTCAGAACTCGAAGATCTGTTTCCAGAGGTGATCAAATATGATGAAAATTTCTGATGATTCGTTAAAGTTTTGGAAGATTTCACGTGACTATCTTCACAGCTATATCAGCCTGGTTTCTGGGTGCTCCAAAGAGACGCTCAGGTCGTATAAGACATCGATGAACAATTATATTGACTTCATCGAGAAAACATACGGAATTAAAAGGACTGAAATGACATTCGATATCTTCTCGCGTGATAAGTTTGAGGAATACATCAAATGGATGAAGACAGATAAGCAATATTCTGTTGACACAGTCCGACTGCGAATAAGTGCCATTAGATCCTTTCTTGAATATGCCGGATCTGTGGATATTGAACTGATGCATTATTATGTGTCAGTTGCCAAAGTTAAGCTTCCCCGAAAGGTGAAGAAACCAATTTTATATCTGACAAAGGAAGAAATGAAGGCAATCCTTTCTGCTACGGATGGCGATACGAAACTTCATCGAAGAGATAGGATCATTGTCATCCTTCTCTATGCTCTCGGCTGCAGAGTATCTGAAATTACCAGCCTCATGCTATCATCATTACACCTGAACTGTAATGACCCATATGTAGTCGTTCATGGTAAAGGAAATAAAACGAGACATGTGCCAATATTTGATAATACAATTGATCATCTGAATGAATACATCAGGGAATATCATCCTGATAATGTGGAGGCGCCTTTATTTTATTCTTATTACAGGGGTGATAAGCGAGAGCTTTCTGATGACACCATTGAACGTGTTTTAAAAAGAGCCGCTGATGTCGCAAGAAAAGAATGTGAGTCAATTCCTATGAAAATCCATGTGCATCTTATAAGAAAGACACGTGCAATGCATCTGTTTCAGCAGGGAATACCGCTTATTCTTATATCCCAAATGCTCGGCCATGAACAGGTTTCTACAACAACAGGTTTCTACGCATTTGCGACTTATGACATGATGGTGAATGCAGTAAAGAAAGCCAATTCTGATCTTGCGGAAGAGCCTGTTAAATACAATGTAAAGGATATTGAAGAATATCTCTGTACGCTGGACTGAACAATATGATAAATTGATTAACCCGAAGATATTTTTGAAAGTGCCGATAAATTCATCGCTTTTCTAAATCTTCGGGTTAAATATTTTTGCGTGATAATCTGTTAATATAGAACCTATATTATCGATAAATACATCAGGACCCAGAAGGTTTTCAATATAGTCGATGCCCTTCACCATTTCCTCAGCTGTCTTCTCATCATGATAGACTGCCAGGAATACGCCACCGGGCATAATTTTAAAGGTCTGAATAAATGGGCCATTGGAAACATCGTTATAGACAGTATCCATTAGGATATAGCCAACGGGATGATCCATCACCTGATCAGTATTCTTGCCGTCATCATCATGGATCTTCACGCTATGATTGATGTTATACTGTGCGGCCACCAGCGGGTTGTAATCAAGAAAGTCCTTGAACGTTCTGCCGATAAGATAGCTGCTGTCCTTACGCTTTCTGTACTGATTGGCACGTGCCTTGGGCATCTTCCTTCTCTTGACCTGGTTTCTCAGATCAAGACAGTTGATTCCAAACTGTTCAAAGGCACCCATCTCAATATAGTTGTAGAGACACTTCTCAGAAATATTGAGCTCCGGATGCTCAGTAATAATGGCATATGGAGACTTGCCCTGTTCAAGCTCCGGCTTGATGATGTCGGCCATCCACTGAGCCTCTGAATAGGTGAGGTTAAAGCCGGTTCTTGAATCCTTTAGCGTGTACTCGTACGCCCTCTGGGCGGCTTCCGCTCTGTAGTAGTACTTAGTGAACCTGCAGCTGGGTGCCTTAGGACATCCGTTGCAGACGCCAGGCGATCTGTCCCTTCTGTTGCACCTGAACTTCTCATAGTCAGGACAGTCAGGAGGATCCTGACGCTCGGCCTTGCATGATCGTAAGCGTATGAGGTAATATCCATGAAATTAGTTATGCCTTCTATTAGAATTATTAATGTATCAAATTATTCTAATAGGGAGGCTTTTGCATATGTATTTTTCGGAAAAGGATTGCAAAATGATCATTAAATGGACTGGCATTATTGAAAATCAGGGAAAAAGCGGTCTTTCCTTAGCTAAATGGTGTACCAAAAATAATGTTGGTTTAAGTACACTGTCACATTATAAAAAGATTATCAGGGATCTCATGATAAAACACGGAATCAGCACCTACAGTGATTTAAGATCACTGGCAGAGCGCAGCTGCCAAAACAATAATATTGACCCGTATCGGGGTGACGGCAACGGCACTTTTTATTCTGTTGATTTAAATGACAGTTCTCCTCAAACCGGTAATAGCGTCTCCAAATCGTCAGGAGTGAGACTTCAGAAGAATGGATTTGTCATTGAGATTGATTCACATTTTGATGAAGAAACGCTGACAAGAGTTATGGCGGTGGTTAAAAATGCTTAGAGAACTGACAGGCATCAAAAGAATTGTAATAAGAACCGGAAAGACTGATCTGCGCAGAGGCATTACCGGTCTGGCTTCAGTTATAGCCGCTGAATATCATATGAATCCGATGGAAAAAGGAACCATTTATCTTTTCTGCGGTGGCAGAAGAGATCGTATCAAGGGGCTTCTTTACGAAGAAGGCGGATGGGTTCTTATCTATGTCCGACTTTCAAAAGGAAGTGCCTTTCAGTGGCCTAGAGATGATCAGGAAGCTCGTGATATAACGCGTGAACAGTACGAAAGACTGTTGGACGGATTTACTTTGGATGGTACAATAAATAAGCGCTGATAAAGGAAATATCACTCCTCTGATGGTAATTCAAAACTGAACAATATAGTGATATTATATTCGCTTAATATCACTATTATCTTGAATTTTAGTCTTCATAGTGTTATAATAGTATATAGGACGAGGTGATGGAATGGCTATCATCAAACAGACCAACAAGACTACAGGCATTACCTATGTCTACGAGTCTAAGAGCTACTGGGATCCTGAAAAGAAGCAGGCTCGCTCCAAGCGAAAGCTGATCGGAAAAATTGATCCCGAAACCGGCAAAATGGTCCCCACCGGCAAAAAAGGTCCACAGAAGAAAAAGAGCGGAGAACCTTCAGCTGCCGAGAGGAGACAGTCAGCCGAATTAGCCAGACTGAAAAAGGAAAATATGGATCAGATGATATTAATCACTGATCTTCGCAAGCAGATAGAATCATTAAGCAGCCAGAACACAAAATTAAAGCAGCTGATTAGTGAGATCAGACAGCTAACCGTATCGTCAGAGGAGATCTAAACGTAACACTATGAAGGCAGACAGCGCATATTTTAAACAGCAACTGAATAAAATGAGTTATGCGGACCTGATTGCGGTTGCTTTAAAATATTATGAAGAGTGCTGCGGATTACGTGCCGAACTGGATGAATTAAAAAACACATTCAGCTACACAGCCGATGAGCTTAAGAAGGTTAAAGCCGAATGCGAAGATCTAGTTATAAGAGTTAACACTCTTAATCATGAGAATACCAGACTTCAGAATCAGACGGATGAGCTCAAAAAGAATCGCTTTGGAAGAAAGTCTGAAAAGATGAATGGCAAAATCCACGATGATGAGTTTAGCGACCCTCTTTCGGAAGAAATGAATGAAAGCGACTGTGATGGTAAAAAACAGAATAATAATGACAGCCAAAAATCCAGGAAAATAAAAAGACCTGCCTGCAGGCAGCTAAACAGGAAAAAGAAGACCAGACAGATACCAGAAATAACGATTATTGACTTTGACAGGGAGCGTATCGATAAAGAATACGGCTACGGCAAATGGACATTAAAAGGCTGGAACATATCCGAAGAATTTATGTTTATTCCAGGAAATCTCTACAGGGTATATGTCAAACGCCCAGTGATCAGAGTCTATGACGATGATGATACTAATGATTTACGCGAAGTGGCACTGCCGGTTAATAAGCTGATGTTAAGGAGCAAGGTTACGCCTTCACTGCTGGCTTTTATCATGTCTTTCAAATTTGTGCTGGGAGTTCCCCTGGCAAGGCTGTCAAGGGTTCTGTCATATCAGGGAATCAACCTGTCAAAAGAGATAATGTCAGACTGGGTCATTAAATGCACTGACAGATATCTAAAGCCAGTCTATAGCGAGATAATGAGACAAATGGCCTGCCGGACATACACCCAGATTGATGAAACCTATCTGGAAGTCATCAATGACGGAAGAAATGCGGGAAGCAAAAGCTACATATGGTGTCATATCACTGGCGAATTTGAAGAAGAGCGGCCGCTGGCAGTCTTCTGCTTCGAGCTGACAAGATCAGCGGATCACCTTCTTGAGTTCTATGCGGATCTTAACGACGGCACAATCCATCTGACATCTGATGCCTACAGCGCCTATTATAAGCTGGCTTCGGAGAAAAAGGATCATGTAATACTCGGCGGGTGCTTTATGCATCTGAGACGCAGACTGTACAAGGCATATGAAGTGAAATTTAAAGCGGTAAAGGATAAAGAGCTTCTTGAGGAAAGCCCCGAAAAAAAGTGTCTCGATATGATCGGTGATCTTTACAGCGCTGATGATGATGCCAAAGAACTTACCGCCAAGGAAAGAGCTAAAGTCCGAGACGAAATCGAAAGACCGCTTGTCGATGCATACTTTGATTATATCAAGTCCCTTGATATCAGCAGCGGCACTTTTAGTGAGGAAATGGAGGATGCGGTGAGCTACAGCCTCAATCATGAGGATGCATTCAGAGTGTTTCTTGATGATCCAATGGTTCCAATCGATAACGGTGAATGCGAACGCAAGATTCGTAATATAGCCATGGTCAGAAACAATAGTCTGTTCTGCTATTCCATCGGCGGCGCTGAAACGCTCTGCATCATTATGACGCTTATTGAAACTGCCAAGTCAAACGGCTGCGATCCGCATACGTATCTGGAATATCTTTTCGAAAGCTCACTTGCCCATGCCAGCGTCGATATTAGCGAATATATCGATGAGATGATGCCCTGGTCAAGCGAATACCAAAAATTCGAGGAAGAGAGGTTCAGCAGACCGTTAGGGAAAATACCAGACTTCTGCACTGAAGAGCCTGAAATGCCAGTTAAAGCTGATGTGGATACTGCAAGAGCTGAAAGACGACACGCAATGATGACAGAAAATATAAATAGCACAACATCCAGGCCAGCGGCTTAACAGCCGCCGGCCTAGGAGTGCTTGTTTTGGGTTTTATTAATATCCCGGGCAAAAAGAATTGCCTTAATCGATTAATATGCAGCCTGCTGAAGACAGCTGAAAGATCATAAATCTATGCAAACACTAACCAGACATAGTACCGCTAGCAGATCAGACTATGAAGTTATATCTTTATTACACTGATCCAGCCCGCAGCAGCCTTCAGGCATAACAAAAAAGTAAAATCAATACTCTGAATAAGATGTCATTAATATAACTTAGCCAAATTAAACACCCCCGGCAACACTGTTAGCAGCAGTAGCTGGGGGATTTCCATTAAAAGTTATATTTATTCAAGTTAGAGAGTAACCGGTTTAAAATCAAAAATCATGCTTATATAGATTTTAAATTATCATAATTTTGTAATTATGGATATTTAATCTAACGCTTACGCATGATCTGCCGTGCTTGCATTTCTTGTAGTTGGCGCATTCATGAGGAGCCTTGCAGGGGGATCCCGAAATGATTCTATGATTCTTGATCTCCTTGGCGACGGTTGTCGGGTCCTTATTAATGACCTTGGCAATCTGAGCCTTGTTAAGGCCATTCTTGGTACCGTCCTCGATCGTCACACGAACCTTAAGGTTCATGTGCTTCTGATAGCCGCAGGTCTCGCTGTTACTTTTTCCCATTACTATCACCATCCTGCAGACTCATGCGGTAGCAGTACTCAAATACCGTATAGGGATAGAGCCTTCTCATTAATGAGTCCTCATCGATTCCGGAGCGCCTTCTGCTGCGTTTCCTTCCGCTTGAAGGGTGACCGGCCCCTCTGTCTTCCTGACCTGCTTTTGAAGCGGTCAGCTTATCACTAATATCTGACATTTTTAATGCCACCTCCTTGATGTTCTTCTTGCTTTCAGGCAGTTTCCTGCTTCTCTACAAAGAAATTTAACACTTTAGGGGCGTGGAGGCAGTTTTCCCATGTTGGTGAGGCAAAAACCCCTTCAGGCCCGAGGTGGCAACTTTTTAGGCTCTTGCCGGTGAGGCCGATCTTCTCCGTCATGAATCTGTTCCTGTAAAAAAAGGCAAAGTGACCGGTGATAAATGAGCAGATGAGTTTAGAAAGTAAGCTGTCACTTGCCTTGCCGCCTTGAAGCCTGCAGCAGAGATGATTAAGAAGCCTGCCCAGACGGCCGTGAAAGGCTTCAGGCCGAACATGATCATGAAAAATCAGATGCAGGCATAAATGGATGTCAAAAAGATTTTCCTTTATGAAGGGTATGACTCCAGGAGGAAATATTGCATGGGTCTTGCCGAGCTTTTTTGAATAGATGCGCTGTACCTGAAACGCATATGGGGTGTCGACGATGTTTACGGTCTTTTTATAGTGGCCGTATTTTATCCAGTCGCTGGCACCCTCATCGGAAAGGCCGGGAGTCATTTCAGCTATGTCCTCTGCCGAGAAGCTGGCAAGGATATATGAATAGGCGGCATTGATAAAAAGCATGATGTCATAAGCAAGCTCAGTTGATGAAAGCTTGGTGCTGTAGAGCTTTTCTGTCAGCCCGGAAAAGAATGAACCGTCAGAGCGTGCTAGAAGGTCTGCAGAAAAGCTGTTGTTCCATAGGCACTCTGAACTGTAGCTAAAAAAGCTGTCATCAGATCCGCAGTCAGCGCTGCTCTGATTTCTTATTGATCTTCTGAAGATGGACATAACATTACTTTTGATTGTATCTTCGCTCCTGTGAGCGTTCTTGGCTAAAAGCCTGCTGATGCTTTTGCACTTGAAAACAGGCGATTCATGTATTACTATCATATTGTCTTAATCGGACAGGTGATGAGAAGCTTACCAGGGCATTAACTCATCATCTTTTTTTGTCCTCTGCCTCCAAACTGAATTTAATCCTTCAATTATCAAACATGTTAATTTTATCACATTTTGAAATAACTGAACGAGTAAATTCATGAAAGACATTAGGTTCCAGAAGTGAATGACATAATTCATATTAGAAATGTCTAACTGGAATTTCGAAAATCATTTGACGTTATATATTCATAATTAAATTTATCTTCCTCCCTCATTTTCAGTTTATTAGAGATGTAGTATAATGTATTTATATTAATACAAACATTGATAAATTGAGAGGAGGTTACTATGAACAAGATTATGACAATGGTGTTGTCTGTTATGATAATGATTACAATGCTGTATACTCCGGTATATGCATCAGATAACAGCACTGAACAAACATATGAACTTAGTGGTATAATTGCTGAAGATACTGTTTTAGATAAAACGGATGGGAAATACGTAATTACAAGTGATGTTTCAATCAAAAATGGCAGTACAGTAACAATTAAACCAGGTGTAACTGTTGAAGGAAATAATTTCAGGATAAGGGTTTATGGGAAAATAGACATTAATGAAGCTAATTTTAATAATGTACAGTTGGAGGCAGATAATACAGGATCTGATCCATGTACCATTACTATGAACAAAAGTACATATATTGGCGGAAGACTATTGTATCCAACAGGATACTCTGCTCACGTCTATTTGAATTTAACAAATAATAGGTTCTATAACTTGGAAGGGTACAGCTACATATGGTATCCTGCAGATGTTGCTTATATTACGGGAAACTATTTTGAAAATTGTGGTGCTCTAAGCATAGGTAGCGAAGAGGATGTGTATGTAACTAACAACACCTTTTATCATATGCATGCATTATCAAATGGCGATAAATATATTATAGAGGACTGGGCACAATATTACTCCAATCTTTATGTTGAAAAAAACAGCTTTTATGATGATTCCCTGGTTCTGAAGTTAAGCTCAGATGGGAAGATGATAGCTAAAAACAATTTTTGGAACACAACTTCTTCTAGTTCCATTTCATCACGGATTAGTGATGGAAACACAAATTTGAACTTGAAAGAAACCATTGAGTACGAACCATTCCTTACAGAGCCAGATCCTAATTCTCCTAATATAGAACATTTATATAATGATGGCGAAATAACGGTTCAGCCAACGTGTCTTGAGGATGGGGAGAAGACGTATACGTGTTTAAGCTGTGGCGAGACTAAGACAGAAACCATCCCGGCGCTCGGTCATAAATGGAGGGAAGATTACACCGTAGATAAAGAACCATCCTGCACAGAGGTTGGAAGTAAATCTATACATTGTTCGGTTTGTAATGCTATTAAAGAGGGTACAACAGTTGAAATACCTGCACTTGGTCATGCTTGGAGTGATCCAATTTTTGACTTCAGTTCTGATGGTAAAACAGCGACAGCAACAAGAATATGCATTAACAATTCAATTCATAAAGATACCAAAGATACTACTATTACTAGTCAAGTAACGAAGGAACCAACCTGTGAAGAAAATGGTGAAACTACTTATACTGCGAAAGTCACATTTGATGGAAAAGAGTATTCTGATACGAAGAAGTTAGTGGACATTGCGGCAATCGGCCATAAATGGGGTGATGTTTCCTACGTTTGGTCAGATGACAATAGCAAGTGCACGGCGACCAGAATTTGTCAGAATGACAACAGTCATAAGCAGGCTGAAACAGTAGGTACAACATCAGAGACGACAAAAGCAACCTGCGAGACAGCTGGAAAGACGATCTACACTGCGAACTTTGGTAATGAGGTATTCAAAACCCAGAATAAAACAGTAAAGATCGAAGCGATCGGTCATGATTTTTCCGATGAGTGGACAATCGATCGTGAAGCAACTTGCACAGAGAATGGAATCAAATCGCATCATTGTTCAAGGTGTGATGCAAAGTCTGACGTAACAGAAATACTGGCATTTGGGCATTCGTATGTACCGGGAACCATCAAAGCGACTGTCACCACCGATGGAAAACATTTTGATAAATGTGAACGCTGTGGAAACGTTATAAATTTGATAAGCATCCCCATGGCATCAAATATTGGTCTGTCTGACACACAATATATCTGGGATGGTAAAGTTAAAACACCAACACTTTATGTGAATGATTCAACAGGAAGAAATATTAGTACAGCTAACTACTCATTCACAGAGCCGTCTGGTAGGAATAACGTTGGTAAATACACTTATACTATCTCATTCAGAGGGGATTTTTCCGGAACCATTAATCAGTCCTTTGCAATATACCCTGCTAAGGCTGCAATTAAGTCAATTAAGGCTGGCAAGAAGAGTATAACGGTTACTGCAAAGAAAAAGCCTGCTAAATATGGCGCAAAGTATATGCAGATTGCTTATAAGCTGAAAGGAACTAACAAGTGGAAGTACAAGACAACCACGAAAAACAAAAAGGTGGTAAAGAAATTAAAAGCAAAGAAGTACTATTATGTGAAGGTCCGTACATACAAAAAGGTCGGTAATGAGACTTATTATGGAGCGTGGTCTAAGCAGAAACGAGTTAAAGTTAAATAATCCATATAAGCTCGGTCGGGAAACTGGCCGAGCTTTTGAGGATTAATAGGGGCAAATAGGAAGGTTAAAATCAATGGAATATTGAATAGACCAAAATATTATGCTAAGCTCGTGTCAGGAGAGGAGGAATGTCATTGAGGGATGATAACAGAAAGGTGTCCTTATCAGATTTTTATTGTGAGGATTGTGGCATTCGTTTGACACTTCCTCGACCCCGCAACAAGCAGAGAAACAATGGGCATATCAAAACCATGTGGTGCCCTAGATGTAGAAGGGAAACACAGTTTATTGAAGTAAGGGAATGCGACTTCGGTTTGGAGTATGTCAAGCAGTGGGAGGACCCTTTTATCGGGTAATAATGTCTTAACCCGAATCCGGGTTAAGACAGACAGAGGCTCTGAGTTTACAGACGCTGAGCATCTTGAGCATAGACCTGATGGTTCATTTAGATGCCCGGTCTTCTACTGTGATCCTATGCGTTCCAACCAGAAAGGATCACTGGAAAATAAGCATCATGAAGTCAGATATATATTTCCAAAATCAGAGAAAGATTTAAGAAAATTAGGACTGATCGATCAGGATTCGTTAAGAATAGCTGTTAATAACATCAACTCTTATGTGCTTAAGGATAAACACGGTAAAACACCATATGAAATCGTGCAGTTCGCCGCTCCAGATCTCTATGAGGCACTCAAGCAACATGGCTATCATCAGCTGGACAAAAACCAGATCAATTTGACTAAGCATTGTTTGCTTGACTATAAGAAAAAACATCAAAAATAAAAATGGAAGTTAGTCCTACTCCTAAGGGAGTGGTGCTAACGTCCATATTTTCGCTGTTACTGAAAATATTAAAATTATAAACAGGAATCACTTAATTCTAGGGCATTTTGAAGTAAGCAAATCAACTAAATACCGTTAGGTGAAAGAGTAAGTTCCTTAAAAATGGAATTAAAAAATATCGAGAATTTAACTTTTCAGTTCAGCCAATAAATATTGCAGGAATGCTTTGAATCGCTTATAGTGGGGGAGGTGATAAGATGAAAAGAATTAAAGAAGTTGTGGTCGTTGAAGGCAAGACCGATACGGCCACGTTAAAACAGTTATTTGATGTCGATACGATTGAAACCCATGGCAGTGCGATTAATAAAAAAACGATTGATCTGATTAAAACAACCGCGCAAAACCGTGGCGTTATTATTCTGACGGATCCAGATGGACCGGGCAAACGCATCCGCGATAAAATCGTTCAGGCGGTGCCTAATGCGAAGCATGCTTTCGTTGCCCAGAAGGATGCCCGCGGGAAAAAGAAACTCGGGATCGCCGAAGCCCGTCATGATGCGATTATTGAAGCAATCGAAAATGCGGTAACCTTTGAAGAAAGTGAACCATCACTTTCCTGGAGTGAATTTATTGATTTAGATATTATGGGCAATAAAGCCAAACGTCTCTATATTTATCAGTATTTCCATTTAGGTTATGGCAATGTGAAGACGCTCTTTAAACGTCTTAATATGGTCGGCATTACCAAAGCGCAAATAGAAGAAGCACTCGCTAAACGTCAATAAGGATCCACTCGCGTGGATCCTTTTCAATACAAAAAAGTCCCCACTTAGGTCGCTGTTTTAAAACTGAAGCGTGGGGGGCACTGTTGAAAATATAATATCTTCACATTTTATGCTTGATAATTGATTTTTGCTTTTTATCTGATCTCCTGAAAAGCAAATTTATATTCATTCAAGGTAGAGAAAGCCATGCTCTTTTAAAGCCTGAACAATAAGGTTATAGACATCTTCGCTAGCGACGGTGATCGTATGTAAGTGAACACCGTTGGTTAGTGAAGAAAGAGGGCTAGCCTGATTGTCTTTGACTTTCTGCATAAACATCTGCACATCATGACGGGAACGCAGCTGCAGATTCCCTTTGATTTCGCCATAAAGGGGATGGTCCACAATCACGTCATTGACACAGCCGCCATAATCGACAATCAGATTGAGCTCTTCTTCCATTTGGCTAGGCTGATGACAAACGGCAATGGTGTGTATAATACCCTGGCTGTTTTCGATCATATAGCCGCGCGGCGTGGCGATGATGGCATGGCCAGCAGCGCGTAAAAGTGCGACATCACCGACAATAATCTGACGTGAAACATGTAAGCTTTTGGCGATTTTTGCGGCCGATAAAGGCTGACTGCTTTGAGCGATGAGATTGAAAACTTGTTGGCGTCGATCCATAATATCACCTCCTAAAATAATGAAAAGATAATGGCGACGATTAATGAGGGCAGAAAATTAGCAACGCGGATATGACGATCCGAAAGCAAATTGATACCGACACAAAAGATCAGAATCGAACCGACGAATGAGATATTGTTTAAGGCGGCCGTTGTCATTAACGGCGCGAGTAAGCTCGCTAATAGGGTAATACTGCCTTGCAGTAACCCAACTGACACAAAGGCGAATAAACAGCCTTTGCCCATTGTGGCCGTCATAACAATAATAATGGTAAAGTCTAAGACTGATTTCGCAATCAGGGTATCGGGATTATGGGCAATCCCATCCTGGATCGATCCAACGATTGCCATCGCGCCAATACAGACGACTAAGGATGCATTGACAAAGGCAGAGGTAAAATCGGGATCCTTGGCGTTACCGCTCTTTTCTTTGAGAAAGTCGCCTAGGCGTCCAAAAAGCGCTTCAATATTAAGCAGTTCACCAATGAGGCCGCCAATCACTAAGGATAAAATCATCATCATCGAGTCCTTGGTTGTTAAGGAGCCGTTGCTGATCACTAACATCTTTGACAAAGCCCCGCCGATGCCTAAAAAGAGGGTACCGAGGGCGCAGGCTTGCATCAATGTTTCCTGAATACGCTGTTTTAAAAAGGAACCGAAAATGAGTCCGATGAGTCCGCCGGCGATAATGGCGCCGACGTTAATCAAAGTTCCGAGTCCGGGCATAGAAGTCACCTCACATGGGGAGATTATACCATAAAAAGACGCTTTTTTATTTTCGATTTCATGCATTAAATAGCATCAACCATTTTCATAAAATAAAAAAAACCCGGCTTTTTTATTTTATGAAAGAGCAAACGCTTTCATATTTTTCAAAAATATGATAGAGTTTTCATAGTCAAGAGAGAGAGGAAGAAAAGACAAATGAGCGATTTGAAACAATATGATGTTGTAGCTTTAGGAGAGCTGCTCATCGACTTTACACAAAATGGTATTTCCGACCAAGGCAATCCACTCTTTGAAGCCAATCCTGGCGGAGCGCCATGTAACGTTTTGTCAATGCTGACAAGATTTGGTAAAAAAGTAGGCTTCATTGGCAAGGTTGGTAAAGATGGCTTTGGCACACAGTTAGCCGAAGCGATCAAGGAACAGGGAATCAGTACGGATGGCTTATGTTTCGATGAAGAAATTCATACGACATTAGCATTAGTCCACAAGTTACCTAACGGTGACCGTGATTTTTCTTTCTATCGTAAACCAGGGGCAGATGTCAATCTGAAACCTGAAGAAGTGAATACGGAGATGATTAAAAATGCCCGTTTATTCCACTTCGGAACGTTATCATTAACTGATGAACCAGTGCGCAGTGCAACGAAAAAAGCAGTGGAATGCGCAGAAGAAAATGGCTTAATCATTTCTTTTGATCCAAACTTAAGAGAACCTTTATGGGATAGTCTGGATGATGCGAAAAAAGCCTTTGACTATGGCATGAAACATGCTTCAGTCTTAAAGATTTCCGATAATGAAATCTTATGGTTTACCGGCAAAGAAACCTATGATGAAGGATTAGCTTATTTACGAGAAACATATCCTAATCTGAAGCTGATCTGCTTATCATTAGGCGGTGACGGCAGCCGTGCTGTTTACAAAGATGTAGATATTACTGTTCCAGCCTTCCTGCAGTCTGGAACCATTGAAACCACAGGAGCTGGGGACACATTCTGTGCCTGCGTTTTAAATGGTGTACTGGAATATGGTATCGATCATTTAAATGAAGACAATCTGAAAACCATCATCACTTTCGCTAATGGTGCAGCAAGTATGATTACCACCAAGAAAGGTGCCTTACGAGTAATGCCTCAGGTTGATGATGTTAAAGAATTTATTAAAAACTTTTAGGAGAGGTGAATGCAGTGATTGATCCAAACTGGGAACCAGAGTTCAAAGAACGTCTGGAGAAAAACTATGATGAATTAAAGTGGTTATACGCCGAAATTTATAATAACAATGAACAGGCATTTAATTATTTCTGCTCTATGCTGCATCAGTATTATCAGGAAAGAAGTCCGGAATTAAAAGAATGGGACGAAGCGCGTGAAGCTGTTCCTGACTGGTATCGCGGTAACGATATGGTTGGGGAACTGATGTATACA
The DNA here is from genome assembly GCF_003925875.1 of Intestinibaculum porci. Taxonomy (GTDB): domain Bacteria; phylum Bacillota_I; class Bacilli_A; order Erysipelotrichales; family Coprobacillaceae; genus Intestinibaculum; species Intestinibaculum porci. Next base: position 223,818 of record NZ_AP019309.1, read on the forward strand.
CAGTGCTTCAATAAAAACTTAAAAGGTGTTAAAGAAAAGCTTCCTTATTTAAAGGAATGCCACATTAACTATTTACACTTAATGCCATTATTACAGTCACCAAAAGATCGTAGTGATGGCGGTTATGCCGTTTCTGATTTCCGCAAAGTACAGCCGGAATTAGGAACGATGGAAGACTTAGCTGATTTAGCGAGTGAATGTCATAAAAATGGGATGTCAGTCTGCTTAGACTTCGTTATGAACCATACGTCTGAAGACCATGAATGGGCCGTTCGTGCACGTCGTGGCGAAAAGGAATATCAGGATCGTTATTTCTTCTTTGATAACTGGAATATTCCTGATGAATTTGAAAAGACGGTACCACAGGTCTTCCCAACAACGGCTCCGGGTAACTTCTCATGGTGTGAAGAAGCACAGAAAGTCGTTATGACAACATTCTATCCATATCAGTGGGACTTAAACTATGCTAACCCAACAGTATTTAATGATATGACAGCCAACATGTTATTCCTTTGTAATCATGGTGTCGACATCATTCGTTTAGATGCGGTACCTTATATCTGGAAAACATTAGGGACGAACTGCCGTAACTTACCACAGGTGCATACGTTAGTTCGTATTATGCATATCGCAGCGGATATCGTTTGCCCGGGTACGTTATTATTAGGTGAAGTTGTTATGGAACCTTCAAAGGTTGTACCATACTTCGGAACAGTGGAAAAACCAGAATGTCAGATGTTATACAACGTTACGACGATGTGTACAACATGGCATACAGTAGCGACGAAAGATGTCCGTTTATTAAGACATCAGATGGAATCTGTGTTCGCTTTGCCTAAGCAGTATACTTTCTTAAACTATTTACGCTGTCACGATGATATCGGCTGGGGTCTTGATTTTGACTTCTTAAGACAGTTCGGTATTGAAGAAGTATCACATAAGAAGTTCTTAAATGATTACTTCAAAGGCGCTTTATGGGAATCACAGTCACGTGGTGAATTATACAATGATGACCCACGTTTAGGCGATGCCCGTATGTGCGGGACAACGGCTTCATTATGCGGCATCGAAGCTGCGGTTTATGAAGACAACAAATGGAAATTAAAGATGGCCGTTGATTTAGACATCACATTACATGCCTTCCTGTTTACGCAGAGCGGTATCCCTGTTTTATACAGCGGTGATGAAATCGGTCAGTTAAATGATTACACTTATCATGATGATCCTGTAAAATGGGATGATTCAAGATACTTACATCGTGGTAACCTGAACTGGGAACATGTTGCGATGCGTAACGATTTATCAACGCGTCAGGGTCAGGTTTATCAGGCAATCAAACGTTTAATCGAAATCCGTGCGTCTTATGATGTTTTCGATTCCAATGCCGATACTTGGATCGTTGAACCTTGGAATGATCATATCTTAGGGATCGGTCGTTACTATAACGATCAGAAGCTGATTGCCTTATTCAACTTCGCAGATGATGAACAGACAGCTTGGATCAACGAAGAAGAAGACTATGTTGAATTAATGACTGGTCGCATGATGGAAGCGAAAGCTGTCAATATGCCTCCACATAGCTTCGTTTGGTTACTTCACGACTTTAATCCAAAGAGCATTAAAGAAGAAGCGCCCGATTTTGAAGCCATTAAAAAGATGGAAGCTCAGCGCGCTGCTGATGAAGCTCAGGAAGCGAAACGTGTGGCGGAAGCCGCTGCTAAAAGAGCGGCTGAAAAAGAAGCGGCCGCTGCTCGCGCCGAAGCTGAAGCGCGTGAATTAGAAGCACAGCGTAAAGAAAAAGAAGCGGCCATCGCGAAAGCTAAAGCGGAAGATGCGGCAAAAAAGAAAGCCGAAGCGGAAAAAGCAAAAAAGCTTGAAGAAGAAGCCAAAGCGCGCGTAGAAGCCGAAGAAAAAGAAAAAGCTGCAAAATTAGCAGCGCAGGCAGAAGTTGAAAAGGCGAAAAAGGAAACAGCGAAACCAGCTGCCAAAGCTGCGCCTAAAGCAACTGCCAAAAAGAAAACAGCTGCGAAAAAACCAAGAAGCAGTACAACAAAGAGAAAGGCAAGAAAATAATGGCAGAAAAGTTAATTTTCTTGGACATTGATGGAACATTGACCGAAGCAGGATCGAATGTTCCTCCTGATAGCGCACTGAAAGCGATGGAATTAGCCAAAGCTGCCGGTAATAAGGTCTTCTTATGTACCGGCCGCAATGTCGGGATGCTTTCGCCACTTCTCAAATATGGATTTGATGGATTAGTAGCACTTGGCGGCGGATATGTAACCGTTGGAGACGAAGTCATCTTTGATTGTCCGATGACAAATGAGCAGCGAGATATCGCGTTAGATGTCTTAAAGCGTAATGGGGTATTTAGAACCATTGAAGCCCGCGATGCTACATTCGGGGATGAAAGCTTAGGCGATTTCTTAAAAGATGCCGATGGCGGCAACTCAGAAATCGAAAGATGGCGTAAAGCCTTAGCAGAAGGATTAGGCATCCGTCCAATCAGTGAATATGATGGACGTCCAATTTATAAAGTAGTAATTATGTGTACTCAGAGTTCACAGCTGGATGAAGCGAAAGCGTTATTAGAAAAAGATTTCGCCTTCATGATCCAGGATGTGTCTGCGCACAACTGTCTGAATGGGGACTTAGTCAATCGGAAATTTGACAAAGGACAGGGAATTAAGCGCATCTGCGAAAAACTCGGTGTACCAATTGAAAATACGTATGGTTTTGGCGATTCGATGAATGATAAAGAAATGATCGAAACCGTTGGCACCAGCGTCGTCATGGAAAACGGCTCACCACAGTTAAAGGCGATTGCCGACTTAGTGACCGATTCCGTTACTGATGACGGTCTTTACAAAGCTTTTGAAAAGCTTGGTTTGTTTGAATAGGTGAAACCACAATTTTGTGTTTCATATACATTTACATTATTTAGTGTAGGAGAGGGGTAAAAAAATTTTATGGCACTAGATTACAGAAAATGTGCAGAAGAAATTTACAGCCACTTAGGCGGTAAAGACAATATTGCTTCTGCAGCACACTGTGCGACTCGTCTGAGACTGGCTATTGTTGATATCAATAAAGTCGATACGAAAGCACTTGAAAACGTAGAAGGGGTACAGGGCGTATTCAGTTCGAATGGTCAGTTACAGTGTATCATTGGGACCGGGACTGTAAACCATGTCTACGATGAATTCTTAGCTGTTACAGGTTTAACAGCTGCATCTAAGGAAGACGTAAAAGCAGCGGCCGCTGCTAACCAGCCATTACCACAGCGTATGGTGAAGACTTTAGGGGACGTCTTCGTACCAATCTTACCAGCCATCGTTGCTTCTGGTTTAATGATGGGGTTAGTCGAAGCTTTAGGTAAAGCTTTCCCTGGTTTCGCTCAGACTGACTGGTACAACTTCCTTGATATGGTATCTAATACAGCATTTGCTTACTTACCAGTTATTGTCGCTGTTTCTTCAGCCCGCGTCTTTGGCGGTAATATCTTCTTAGGCGCTGTTATCGGTTTATTAATGATCCACTCTGCTTTACTAAACGGCTGGAATGTCGGTTCTAAGGATGCCATCAATAGTTTCTTCGGTGTCAAAGATGGCGTCATTCCTACTTGGAACTTATTTGGTAATGCAAAAATTGGTAACTATGTCATCGGTTCAATTCGTCGTACAGGTTATCAGGGTCACGTCATCCCAGTTATTATCTCTGTCTGGTTCATGTCTAAAATCGAAAAGAAATTACATGACGTCGTACCAGCTGTCATTGACTTATTCGTTACACCATTAACAACAGTTATTGTGACTTCATTATTAACATTCGTTGTTATTGGTCCAATCTTCTCGACTCTTGAAACTTATGTACTGGAAGGCGCAAAAGTCTTAATCACTGTCGGCTTCGGTGTTGGTGCCGGGGTAATGGGTGCTGTTTACCCAGTAACCGTTGTTATGGGTCTGCATCATATGTACAACGTTATCGAAGCTGGTTTATTAGCTTCTAAAGAATTTGGTAACTTAAATATCTGGATGCCAATCGCTTCGGCAGCTAACTTCGCTCAGTTTGGTGCCTGCTTAGCAGTCGCTGTTAAGACTAAGAATCCTAAGATGAAAACAGTCGCAGTTCCTTCAGCTTTATCTGCTTCATTAGGTATCACAGAACCTGCTATCTTCGGGGTTAACTTACGATTAATGAAACCATTTATCGCTGGTATGGTCGGCGGTGCTGTTGGTGCTTGGTTCGGTTCATTCACACACTTAGGTGCATCTGCTTATGGTGTTACTGGTATTCCTGGTTATTTAACAATCAACAACCCATTAGTTTATACAATCGAATTAGCAATTGCTGCCGGTATCGCTTTTGCTGGTACTATGGTCTTCTGGCATGAAGATCCAGCAGATTTACCAGACGCTGCCGTAGAAAAGATGGAAGCTCCAACTGAAGTAGCTTTCGAAACTGACAAAGGTAAAGTTATCGCTCCAGTTAATGGTAAGATCGTGCCTGCATCTGCTATCCCAGATCCAATGTTCGCTGCTGAAACTATGGGTCCATCAATTGGTATTGAACCAACTCAAGGACGTGTTTACGCACCATTCAATGGTACTGTATCAATGATCTTCCCAACGAAACATGCCATCGGTATCGTTTCTGATGAAGGTATTGAATTATTAATCCACGTTGGTGTTGATACTGTTAACATGGAAGGTAAAGGATTCGAATCAACTGTTAACCAGGGTGATAAGATCACTCAGGGTCAGGTATTATTAGAATTCGACCGTTCAGAAATCAAAGCAGCTGGCTACTCTGATACTGTTGTCGTTGTTATTACCAACAAAGACGCTTTAAAAGAAATCAAAAAAGCTGCTGAATAATTGAAGCCTTAAGCAGGTGCCCAAGGCACCTGCTTTTTTAAAGAAAGGAATATGTTATGAAAGAATTTATCTACGTTATGCAGGATCCTGAAGGCAACCATGCCCGTCCTGCTGGAAAAGTTGTCGCGATTGCGAAAAACTATCAGTCGAAAGCTTCTTTATGGATTGGTGATCAGTCTTATGATTTAAAGAAGTTATTATCCTTCATGTCTGCGCCTATTAAAAAAGGTGATGAAGTAGTCATCCGCGTAGAAGGTGACGATGAAGACATCGCAGCCGATACCTTAAAGAAAGAATTCGAAGAAGCCTTCAAAGGCTAATTTCAAAAAGTGCGAGAATCATTGATTGCCGCACTTTCTTTTTTTATAATAGAGTCATGAGAAATATAGCGAAAAAATCCAATACCCTAGACATATTAAACAAATATCATTTAACTGCGGCCAAAAAGTATGGCCAGAACTTTTTAGTCGATCCCCATATCATTGAAAAGATCGCTTCCTGTGCGCCGATTACGAAAGATACGTACGTCATTGAAATCGGTCCTGGCATCGGCGCTTTAACCGAAGCATTAGCTTTGCGCGCGAAAAAGGTGATCTGCTTTGAAATTGATGAGCGCCTGAAACCTGTTTTAGCGGATACCTTGGCAGATTATGATAATGTGGAAATCATCTTTGAAGATTTCATGAAAGCAGATTTAGATGGCTTAGTGACCTCATTACATTCAGATGATGTCTGCGTCGTTACCAATCTGCCTTACTATATCACCAGTGATATTATTACCAAGGTCGTTACCGCGCAAAGTCAGATTCATCATATGGCGGCGATGGTGCAAAAAGAAGTCGCGCTCAAGTTAACGCGCGATAAAAGTCCGTTGACTTTAATGATCGATTATGTCGGATCGATTGATTATGCCATGACTGTTTCTAAAAACGTCTTTATTCCCGCGCCTCATGTCGATAGTGCGGTCTTCACGATCACGAAAGAAAGAACGATTCCATTAGATTTATGTGAACTGATCAAAGGCGCATTTAAACAAAAACGCAAAACCATTCTCAATAATATGAAGCCTTTCTTTAATGATGTGCGAAAGGCGTTAGCGGCGTGCGGTATTGATCCGACTAAGCGCCCCGCTGATTTATCGATTGAGGATTATGTAGCCCTCAACCAGGAAAGGAGAAACCATGAAAGTTAAAGCTTATGCCAAAGTCAACCTGGCTTTAGATGTTGTCCGTAAAAGAGAAGACGGCTATCATGATCTGGAGATGATCATGTCACCCATTACGCTGCATGATCTGATTATTATTGAAAAGATTCCCGAAGGCATCGCTCTCACCGCCAATACTTATCGCGTGCCTACTGATGAACGTAATATTATGTATAAAGTGGCCGCTTTGATGATTGAACGTTATCATATTCATGGCGGAGTGAAAATGCATGTGTATAAACATATTCCTTCACAGGCTGGTTTAGCTGGCGGCAGCGCTGATGGCGCTGCGGTGATTCGGGCTATCAATAAACTTTATAAACTGCACTTATCGTTGGCCCAAATGGCCGACTTAGGCAAAGAAGTCGGGGCCGATATCCCTTTCTGCATTTACAACAAATTGGCAGTGGTGAAAGGGATCGGCGAAAAATTAGACTTTATCAAAACCCATGATTTTTCTGCGCATTTGCTTTTAGTGAAACCAAAGAAGGGGGTTTCCACCAAACGCTGTTTTGAATCCTTAGATATTCCCCATGCGTCTCATCCAGATATTGAAAAGATGGCGCATGGCATCCGCACTGTTAACTATGAGGAAGTCATTACCTCTTTAGGCAATACCTTAGAGACGCCATCATTAGAAATGGTCAAAGATATTGCGACGATCAAACAGGAATTATTAGATTTTGGCTTTGATGGGGCATTAATGAGCGGCAGCGGCAGCTGTGTCTTTGGCATTACCAAAGATGAATCATTGTTTGATGAAGCGATTCCTTATTTTCGAAAGAAATACCCGTTTGTCAGACGGACAGAGATCTTAGATGAATTCCACATCTAAGATTTTTTGCATAAAAATTGTAAAAATATTAGAAATATGCATGACTTTTCTTAGGAATCCATGTCCATCTCTTTAAATTTACGTTAAAGTTTGTTATAGTATGCTCGAATAGGAGATTTTTAGAGAATGAATGTCTATGCAATCGTTTTAGCGGCGGGTAAAGGTACCCGTATGAAATCAGACAAGCCAAAGGTTGTTCATGAAGTTTTATACAAACCAATGATCAATCATGTGGTGGATGAACTTAAGAAACTTGGTGTGGATGAAACGATCGTGATCGTCGGACATAAGGCTGATGAAGTGAAGGCATTATTAAATGATGATGTCAAAACGGTTTATCAGAAAGAGCAGTTAGGAACAGGTCATGCTGTCTTAATGGCGAAAGATGTCTTAGGCGACAAAGAAGGGATGACACTCGTCTTAAATGGTGATGCACCATTAATCAGAGTAGAAACCTTAAAAGGAATGATCGAAGCACATCAGCAGGCTCATAACATGGCTACCGTGATGAGTGCTGACTGTGATCCTTCAACCCATTACGGTCGTATTGTGAAAGAAAATGGTCAGGTCAAAGGAATCGTGGAATTCAAGGATCTGCAGAGCGATCAGATGGATATCACTGAAATGAATACTGGTGAATACTGCTTTGACAATCAGGCACTGTTTGAAGCCTTATCAAAGGTTTCTAACGAAAATGCTCAGAATGAATACTATTTAACTGATGTCATCGGCATTATGAATGACGAAGGCAAGAAAGTTGATGCGTATAAGATTGAAGACTTCAATGAAGTCGGCGGGGTCAATGATCGTGTCGCTTTGGAAGAATCAACCAAGATGTTACAAAAACGTATCAATCAGCAGTGGCTTACAGCCGGCGTCAGCATCATCGATGCGAGCACGACTTATATCGGTCGTGATGTGGTGATCGGCGCAGATAGCGTGATTGAACCAGGCTGTATTATTCGCGGTCATAGTACTATTGGAAAGAATTGTCATATTGGTCCGTATTGCGTCCTTGATGACGTGACATTAGAAGACAATACGGTGGTAGAAGCTTTTACAAAAAGATAAATATAAAGGGGTCAAAAAACACATGAAAAATCAAATTACAATCTTTGCCTTATCGGCTAGTCAGCAGTTAGCTGAAGATATCGCCGGGATCTTAGGAACAGAAGTAGGAAAAAGCAAGGTACATCATTTCGCTGATGGTGAAATCTTAGTTGAAATCGGAGAATCTGTTCGTGGTAAGGATGTCTTTATCGTGCAGTCTACATGTAATCCAGTTACCGAAAACTTAATGGAAATCTTAGTCTTATGTGACGCTTTAAAACGTGCATCTGCGCGTCAGATCACTGCGGTTATCCCATATTTCGGTTATGCTCGTCAGGATCGTAAAGCGAAACCTAGACAGCCAATCACTTCAAAATTAGTAGCTGATTTATTAACGACTGCTGGTGTTGATCGCGTGGTAACGATCGATTTACATGCCCGTCAGATTCAGGGCTTCTTCGATATCCCTGTTGATGAAATGCAGGCTTTACCATTAATCTGTAAATACTTCAAAGAACAGAATTTAGAAGACTTATGCGTTGTCTCTCCAGACCATGGCGGAGCAACCAGAGCGCGTCAGATGTCTGAATTCTTCGATTGTCCAATCGCGATCATCGATAAACGTAGACCTAAACCAAATGTGGCCGAAGTTATGGGCATCATTGGTGATGTTGAAGGCAAAAACTGTATCTTAATTGATGATATGATCGATACTGCTGGCACAATTACTGCCGGGGTGGATATGTTAAAGAAAAAAGGCGCTAAAGATGTTTACATCGCTTGCTCACATGGGGTTTTAAGCGGACCTGCAATTGATCGTTTAAAAAGCTGTGATGCCAAGGAAATCGTTATTACTGACACCATTCCATTACCAAAAGAAAAACAGTTCGATCGTATGAAAGTCGTTACTGTCGCTGATTTATTAGCCCATACGATTGATAACATCGAAAACAATTTACCAGTTTCTGATGTCGTAAAAAGATACGGCTGGAACCAGGACTAATCATTAAGCCATAGGTCACCTATGGCTTTTAAAAAGGAGGAAACAATGTATTATAATACACATACTCATCTAAACGCTAAGGAGCTGTATCCTACCCGTGATACCTATATTGCCCATGCCCATGAAGCCGGCGTGACAAGAATGACAGTCGTTGGCTATGATGTGTCCTCTTCGCGTTTAGCCGTTATGATAGCGCATGAATATGAAGGCATCGTGGCCACTGTAGGCATTTCCCCTAATGACTGTGAAGAGACCACTGACGAAGATTTAGCGATCATTAAAGAATTAGCCAAGGATCCGAAAGTTGTGGCGATTGGTGAGATCGGTTTAGATTATCATTATGATGTGCCCAAAGATAAACAAAGAGATGTCTTTGCCAAGCAAATGGCTTTTGCGCAAGAATATCACTTACCCATTGTCATTCACTGCCGTGATGCTTATGAAGAATGTTTTCAGATGCTGGAATCCTCTTCTTTAAAAGGCATTATGCACTGTTATTCAGGCTCTGATCAGATGGCTTTACGCTTTATCAAGTTAGGTTTCTATATCTCATTAGCCGGACCAGTGACTTTCAAAAATGCGAAGATGCCTAAATTGGTTGCCCAAAATGTGCCATTAGATCGTTTACTAATTGAAACCGATGATCCTTATATGGCGCCGGTGCCACTACGCGGCACGACCAATGAACCCGCTAACTGTGTGTACATTGCGCAGAAGATTGCGGAGCTTAAAGGCATCTCAGTTGAAGACGTCGCTTCAACGACATACCACAATGCGTTAGATATCTTTGGCCTGAAAGAATAATTTTTGAAAATGTTTTAAAAAAAGATTTTTAATTTATGCATGGAAAATTGAGAAACAGCGATAAAACTGTTACAATGTAAAAGAAAAATGAAAGAAATAGGAGTGAAATATTATGGCTATTTTAGCAGGTGATTTTAGAACCGGTTTAACTTTAACAATTGATGGCGACCCATGGGTTGTCTTAGATTTCCAGCATGTTAAACCTGGAAAAGGAGCAGCCATCTTAAAAACAAAGATGAAAAACCTGAAAACAGGAGCAACTCAGGAACGTAACTTCAATGCGTCAACGAAGTTTGAACCAGCAACTATTGTGAAAAAGGTGGCTTCATATTCTTATGCAGCTGATGGAACATACTACTTCATGGATACCGAAACCTATGATATGTATGAATTATCAGAAGAACAGGTTGGTTTCACAAAGTACTTCTTAACTGAAGGTATGGAAGTTAACTTATTGTTCTTCGAAGGTGACTTATTAACCTTATCAGTTCCAGAAAAAGTGGAAGTAACGATTGCGGAAACTGCTCCAGCAATCAAAGGGGCACCATCAAACCAGACCAAAGATGCCGTTACTGATACTGGTTTAAAGATTTTAGTTCCTCAGTTCATCGCTGAAGGCGAAAAAGTTGTCGTATATACCGCTGATGGTAAATACGCAGGAAGAGCTTAAACAAGCTCTTTTTTCATATCTATGAAGAAATGTGTAGTAGTGACAGGCGGCGCGCAAGGCATCGGTAAAGCCATCTGTCACGCTTGTGCGAAGCAGTATGATGTGGTGATTAATTATCATACTTCTAAGCAAGAAGCTTTAGCACTGCGAAAAGAACTGATCGAAAAATATCATATCAATTGTCTAGCCGTTCAGGCAGATGTCAGTGATGAAAAACAAGTGGAAGAGATGTTTAAAAAGATTGCAGAAGCCGGAATGCATTGCGATATTCTCATCAATAATGCGGCGATCGATCTCTCCAATCTCTGGCATTTAAAAACGGCCGAGGAGTTTCGTCGAACCCTCAACGTTAATGTGGTAGGGGCCTATAACTGTGCAAAAGCCGCACTACATGGGATGATTGAGCGGGAATGGGGGAGGATTATTAATATTGCCTCGACTAATGGCATCAATACCTATTATCCGATGTGTATTGATTATGATGCCTCCAAAGCAGCGCTGATTTCTTTAACTCATAACTTAGCCGTGGAAGGCAGTCCTTATGTATTGGTGAATGCCATTGCGCCAGGCTTTATTGGAACTGAAAATGAATTAGATGGCTATGATGAAGAGTTCCTCAAAGAGGAAACCGAAAAGATTATGGTCAAACGTTATGGTGAGCCAGAAGAAGTGGCTTACTTAGTGATGTTTCTGATCAGTGAGCAGGCTAACTATATTAATAATACCGTCATTCGTATAGATGGCGGACAAATGGGCAGTGTGTAAAAAACATTGCAATACCATTCTTACTTATTTATGATATAAGTAGGAAATGAGAGGTGGATGTTTATGAAGAAATGTCTTGCGATGATGTTAACTGTCGCATTACTGATGCCACTATCATCAGTTTATGCGAAATCATCATTAACAATGAATAAATGGCAAACAGTCAAAGGGGATCCAAAGAAAAAGATTACCTATCAGGTGAAAGTGCCAAAAACAAGTTATGTCTCTTTCAGCTGGAAAGATGAGGATCGTAAAGATGGCTATATCAAGCTGACGCGTAAGAAGAAAAGCTATAAGATTCATGATCAGCAGTTTAAAGTGATCTATTTAAAAAGAGGCACTTATAAGCTTTCTTATCATGGAGAAGATCATAAGCAAAGTCGAAAGATCAAAATGGTGATGCATCGTAAAAGTAAGATGCCAGCATTAAAACTCAATACGTATAAGAGTTTCAATGTGAAAAAACATGAAGTGATTGCCTATAAGGTAAGAGTTAAACATAAAGGCTATTTAAAAGCCCAGACAACTTTATTAGCTAATAGCTATGTCATGAGTGCATCAACACGTCAAGAAGTCAATATGAAGAGAATCCTGAAACCAGGGACTTACTACGTCTTTAAAGAAGCTCTTTCTAAAGGTAAACTGCAGGTGCAGGATCAGTTAGTCACACTTTCACATCTGATGGATGTCAAGAAGTATAATCAGCCGTCAAAAGCATATCCGCTGCAGTTTGGCCATACCTATGAAGGACAGACGACGCAGGATCGTGTCTATTTTAAATTCACGCTTAAGGAAAAGACCAAAATCACTGGCACCTTTGACTTAGAAAATGCGGAACGCATTTTGCATGCTAAAGATATTGATGAAATGGATGAATGGAAGCTAGCGGAAGTCGCAGCGGTGAATATTGAACAAAGCAAACAGACCTTTACTTTAAAGAAAGGCACGTATTACTTAGTCTTAGCCAATGGCTCGGAAGCGATGTATCCATACTTTAAGTTCACGCTAGAAAAGAAATAAATAGGGGAGTCTTATGATGAATCGAAAAAAGAGCGTATTCTCATTTTTAAATCAAGTCCTTGATGATCAATCACTCAATCCTCAGGAATATACAGTGATTAAGAAATGCGCTGATGAGATTGAACAAGGCACTGATATCAATCGTGCACTGTTGACATTAAAAGCCACTCTTTCAGCGTTATCAGTTAAACAGGAACTCTCGCCAAGTGGTCTAAGCTGCTTATCAGAAATATCAAGACGAGAACCTAGTACATCAGTAAGTTCAATGTGGAACTTTATGATGAAAAAGAAAAAAGATTAAAAATCTTAAGGTGTTCACTGATGAGAAAGCTGAAATGTTTTGCCGGCCCTTTTAGCTGCTTTGTCAATAAATAGGGTCAGGACACCCTTAGAAAATACGATCGTTCTATTTATATAATATGGATTATTTGTCGTTTAACAAGTGATAAAGAAATGTAAAAAAGATGGCAAGATGCAATCGCATCGGCCATCTTTTCATTTCCCTTTTAACAAAACTTTATTTTTTTAAGTTGGATAAAGCTAATAGAATGGATAACTTCCCATATTCTATGCTTAGACCACCCTGCATATACAGCGTATAAGGAGGGACCACAGGCGCATCAGCACTTAATTCAATGGTACTGCCTTGAGTGAAACTGCCGGCTGCCATGACTTCGTCAAAAGGATAACCAGGCATCGGTGCCGGTAACACTTTCACAAAGGCATCAATCGGGGAAGCGGACTGAATGCCCTGAGTGAATTTCACTAAGGCTTCCTTGCTGCCAAGTTCTACCGTCTGAATAATATCCGTACGGTGATCACGTGAGCCAGGCCAGATCTTCTGGTAGCCGAGTTTTTCTAACATATAAGACGCAAAGACCGCGGTCTTTAAAGCATTCTTTACGGCATTAGGAGCCATAAAGATCCCCTTAAAGAAAGAGTTGTTTAAATTAAAGTTAGCCCCTAATTCTTTGCCAATGCCGGGCGCGGTTAAACGTTCTGCAACCATCTGAATGAATTCCTTTTTCCCCGCGACGTAGCCGCCGGTACTGGCAATGCCGCCGCCTAAGTTTTTCATGAGCGAGCCAACGACAAGATCGGCGCCGACATCACAAGGTTCTAATTCTTCAACCAGTTCACCATAACAGTTATCCACCATAATAATGACATCCTGATTAACTTCACGAATCTTTTCAATGACATGAGCGATTTTCGCAATGGATAGAGAATCCCGCGCAGAGTAGCCGCGGGAACGCTGGATTTCTACGAGTTTCACATTATGTTCTTTCAGGCGATGGACAATCTTTTCTTCATCAAAAGCATTATTGATGAGATCAATCTGTTCATAAGCGACACCATTGGCTTTTAATGATTGGCTTGAATCGCCATAAAGACCAATCATTTCCTGAAGGGAATCATAAGGATCTCCAGAGAGGGAAATCATCGTATCACCATGTTTTAATAAAGCGGAAAGAGTGAGATAGATGGCATTCGTTCCACTCATGATCTGCGGTCTCACTAAAGCATCTTCTGCGCCTAGAACACGGGCAAAGATACGTTCTAATTTATCACGGCCTTCATCATAATTGCCATAACCATTGATATCCGCAAAGTCTGTATAAGAGACATTGTTTTCAATAAAAGCGGATAACACTTTATTGGAATTTTTCAGACAGACATCATCAATCTGGGCATAGATGTCTGCTAAGTCCATGTCGGACTGCTTGGCAAGAGCGAGCAGCTCTTGATCTATTTGATTTAATATCATATCTATTTACCTACCTTCCTTACCATTATACGCAAATTTATCTATTATTGAAGGGACTTCAAAAGATCTTTCTTCGGACAAAGTGAAATGATGTACATTGTCTCTTGGAATATTGAGAAAGAGATCCAAAAAGCTTGTTTCATTGTTAACAAGACATTACAATAGACATAGAATGTGTTGCTTTTTTTAGGTTTATATCAAGTTTGTTGGATGCGCTTGAAACCTAAAAATGATCCATGTATAGTATCATTGAACGGAGGTTAATATTATGGAACTCGAAAAAATGTTGGAAGAAAAAGCCCAGCAGTTATTTAATGGCACATTACGTGATTTAACAGACGAACAGACTTATATTACATTATTAAGCGTCGTTAAAGAACTCTTAGCAGATAAAAAGACTATTGAAGGGGAAAGAAAGGTTTACTATTTCTCCGCTGAATTCTTAATTGGTAAGTTAATGAGTAATAACTTAATCAACTTAGGAATTCGTAAAGAAGTCAAAGAGATTTTAAATAAAAATGGCAAGAGCTTAAGTGAAATTGAAGAAATCGAAAATGAACCATCTTTAGGAAATGGTGGTTTAGGCCGTTTAGCAGCCTGCTTCTTAGACTCTATTGCCACATTAGGCTTACCTGGTGATGGGATTGGTTTAAACTATCACTTAGGTTTATTCAAACAGGAATTCAAAGACAATAAACAGTATGAAACACCAAACCCTTGGATCGGGGAATACTCATGGTTAAATAAGACGAAGAAATCTTATATGGTCGAATATAAAGATTTCTGCTTAAAGTCAACATTATATGATATTGATGTCTTAGGTTATAAAGGTGATAAAAACAAATTACACTTATTTGATATCGATACTGTTGATGAATCTATCGTTCATGATGGCATTGCCTTTGATAAAGAAAACTTATTAAAGAATTTAACATTATTCTTATACCCAGATGATTCGGATGAAGATGGTAAGAAATTACGTGTTTACCAGCAGTACTTCATGGTGTCTAATGGCGCTCAGATGATCTTAGAAGATTTGAAGAGACGTAAAATCCCACTTACAGAATTAGACAAATATGTATGTATCCAGATCAATGATACCCACCCATCATTAGTCATCCCAGAATTAATCAGATTATTAATGAAGGAAGGTTTAACCTTCAAGAAATGTGTACAGATCGTTTCTCGTACCTGTGCCTATACTAACCATACGATCTTAGCGGAAGCGTTGGAAAAATGGCCAATGTACTACTTAGAAGAGATCGTGCCACAGTTAGTCCCAATTATTGAAGCCTTAGATGCGGTCGCAAATGAACGCAGCGATAATCCTAAGACTGCCATTATCGATGAAAATAAACTTGTTCATATGGCCTCTATGGATATCCATTTCGGTTTCTCAATCAATGGTGTAGCTGCCATCCATACGGATATCTTAAAACAGTCAGAATTAAAAGACTTCTATGATTTATATCCAAAGAAATTTAACAATAAAACTAACGGTATTACATTCCGTCGCTGGTTAATGGACTGTGATGAAGAATTAACGGATTTCATCGATTCCTTAATCGGTGAAGATTATAAGACGGATGCTGATGAATTAACAAAGTTAAGAGATTACTTAAATGATCATGATGCCTTAACGCGTTTATTAGACATCAAACAGACAAAGAAGAATCAGTTAGCGAAAGTGCTTTATGATAAAGAAGGCATCAAAGTTGATCCAGAATCCATCTTTGATATCCAGATCAAACGTTTGCACGAATACAAACGTCAGCAGATGAATGTTTTATACATCATCTATCAGTACTTACAGATCAAAGCAGGCCATTTACCTGCTCACCCAATTACCTGCATCTTTGGGGCTAAAGCAGCACCTGCTTACATCTTAGCTAAAGATATTATCCACACGATTCTCTGCCTCCAGCAGATCATCGATGCGGATCCAGAAGTATCACCATACTTAAAAGTTGTCATGGTTACAAACTACAACGTCACTTATGCGGAACAGTTAATCCCAGCCTGTGATTTATCAGAACAGATCTCTTTAGCTTCTAAAGAAGCTTCTGGTACCGGTAATATGAAGATGATGTTGAACGGGGCCGTAACAATTGGTACCGATGATGGGGCTAACGTCGAAATCCATGATTTAGTCGGTGACAAGAACATCTATATCTTCGGTATTGATTCTGATACAGTTATCAAACATTATGAAAAAGCGGATTACCATCCAGCAGATGTTTTAGCAAAAGATCCAGAATTAAAGAAATTAGTCGACTTCATCGTTTCTGATGAAATGGTTAAAGTCGGAGATCATGAATGCTTAGAACGTTTACATCATGATTTATGTACAAAAGACTGGTTCATGGCTTTAATTGATGCCAAAGACTACATTGAAACCAAAGAGCGTGCTATCAAGGACTACAATGATCGTTATGCATGGGCTAAGAAGATGTTAATCAACATCTCTGCAGCTGGTTATTTCTCAAGTGACAGAACGATCCGTCAGTACAATGAAGACATCTGGAAACTTAAATAGAGAAGCAGGCATTTTAATGCCTGTTTCTATGCTCAATGGACCACATGGTATTGGTGATTTTGGGGAATGTGCACGCCATTTCTTAAGATCAACAGCTAAAGCTGGCTTTGCCATCTGGCAACTGCTGCCATTAAATCCTTTGGGCTATGGAAACTCACCTTATCAGCCATATTCTTCTTTTGCGGGAGATGAAATCTATATTTCTTTAGATGAACTCACCAAAGAAGGATTAATTGGTGAAGTCCCTCATTTCAATGCGATGAATCATCACATTGATTATGAAGGCGTGAGACAATTTAAAGAAAAGTATTTACGCGAAGCATTCGCACACTTCAAAGAAGATGAAGACTACGCAGCCTTCATCAAACGGGCTTTCTGGCTCGATGATTATGCAAAATTCATGACCTTAAAGAAGGCTAATGGCAATAAGCAGTGGAACGAATGGACAACCTTTGATGTCGATGACAATGAAGTGGCTTATATTAAGTTCTTACAGTTTATTTTTGATAAACAGTGGGCTGCTTTAAAAGACTATGCCCATGCCTTGCACTTACAGGTAATGGGGGATATGCCTATTTACGTTGGGTTAGATAGTGCAGATGTCTATAGTCATAAAGAATGTTTCTTATTAGATCAGAATGACAAACCAACAGCGGTAGCTGGTGTCCCACCTGATTACTTCAGTGAAGATGGTCAGTTATGGGGCAATCCGCTCTATGACTGGGATTACCTGAAAGACCATGGTTACTCATTCTGGATGGAACGTTTAAGCTGGAACAAAGACTTATTCGATATTGTCCGCATCGATCACTTCCGTGCTTTCGATACGTACTGGAAAGTTCCAGCGGGAGAAACGACCGCCAAAAACGGCGAATGGATCTTAGGCCCAGCCTATGATTTCTTCGATGCGGTATTCGCTAAATTCCCTGACTTAAACGTCGTTGCCGAAGATTTAGGTGACTTACGTAAGGAAGTCTTAGAATTAAAAGATCATTATCATATGTTAGGTATGCGTATCGTAGAATACAGCTTTGGCCCTGATGAAGAAAAACATAACTTCGTCTTACCAGCTTTTGCAATCGCTTATACCGGGACTCATGATAATGCTCCAGTCAATGGCTGGTATCATGACTTACCAAAGAATGAACGTCGTCGCTTAAGAAAGATTATGTCGCATTATCCATATCATGGCGACATGGCTAATAAGTTAGTGCGTTTTACATTAGATTCACCATGTGTCAAAGCGATTATTCCAATGTTTGATTTATTAGGCTTAGGTAATGAAGCCCGCATCAATACGCCAGGAACCATCGGTGAACCAAACTGGTGTTATAAGTTAAATACCTTAGATGCTTATGATCGTAAGATCCATCGTATTCACTTATTATTAGAAAAATCACATCGTATTTAAAAAGGGGCTAACTATATAAAAATCAAGTAATTTTATGAAAAAGTTTGAAAATATTACGAGATTTTAGTTGGTTTACCTAAAGTATAGTAGAACTTTGAAAATTTGATATGTGCGTGAATTTATTCACAACAAAACTATGCAAAGATCCTTCAAATGTCATAACGATATATTATGGGAATTTTAATGAACTGGTTTTTATACTAGTTTTGCTGAATCAATTAATTCTCCGGTTATAAGGATGTGAAAGAGAATTCTAATCAGCTTTCTCACACAATGTCCTTGCGCACACCTATGGCTTTTACCTTCACTTATTTTCTTATCGTAAAAGTCCTTAAATACTTTATTGTTGTTAATAACGGGTGTTATGACCTGATAAAGCATTTTCCTGAGATATTTATTCCCTTTTTTAGTAATGGCGCTATGTCTTTGCTCATATTGGCTTGATTCATAGTGCATGGGAGTATCAATGTATTTTGTCAATTTTGATACTGAATTAAAGTTGCTAATGCAGCGGATTTCAGCTAGTATAGTGATACAGGAAGTGTGTGAAATTTCTGGAATGGTTAAGATAGGAGAGTTGGTCTTTTTAGAAAACTCTTCTATTTTTTTATCCACTTTTGTAAGCCCTTTACTTAACAACATGTACTGGTTTAAATGACTTTCCAGGGCATACTCTTCACCTATGTTAGGCATGGCTACAGATCTTTGCGTTCATGCTTTAAGATCCTCTGCTGTGAACCTTACACGTCTTCCTCGACAGCACTGATTCATGACTTTTCTGATCTCCCTTATATCGACTTTTGCAATGCTTGCAGTTATTTAAAGGCTTTTAGGATATTCATGTATGTCTTTCCGTAATGGAAGCTGAAAAGGCTGTTAAATTCCGGGAAAAGCATATCTAGTGATTTCTGGATTTTATGACCTACTGGGTTGAACGAAAAGTAAAGATCACTGTGCAAGCGGGTAAGACTTTTCATTTCATTCAGTTCGAAAAAAGATTTATCCACTTTTCTGTAGAGTTTCTTCCTCTCTGGGTAATCTAGTATTTCTGCGATTTGTACCGAATCTAGTTCATCATTTTTAGTGATGTTACGTGTCAA
Source organism: Intestinibaculum porci (assembly GCF_003925875.1). Classification (GTDB taxonomy): domain Bacteria; phylum Bacillota_I; class Bacilli_A; order Erysipelotrichales; family Coprobacillaceae; genus Intestinibaculum; species Intestinibaculum porci. The sequence continues at coordinate 242,861 of NZ_AP019309.1, forward strand.
TTTTCTGTCAGCGTTTGTTGTAACTGGATTTATGAGATAAACGTTGTATTCCTTATTTATCAGATACCACAGCAGGTTAAAGTGATAATGGCCGGTATCTTCCATGCCAATTTTAATGTTGTCTTTCGAATAAGACTTGATTGTTTCTTCAAGTTTTTTGAAACCATCAATGTTGTTTTGGATAGTCATTGGCTTACCAATGACATTGCCTGTTTCTAGATCGACGATAGTGAAGACATGTTTATTCTTCTAGGCGTCAATTCCTAATGAAATCATAAGTAAATGATCCTTTCATTACGATATTTGTGATTGCGTTGAACCCACAAGACTTAAACTGTAAAATCTGGTGCCAAATGCGAATTCAAAGACTCATCTAACTCATGTTTGCTCGTTGAATAAGCTTGTGGTATGAGACTTCTCTAAGTAGTCAAAGCTACAGGTTTTGTAATAAATCCACATACACATTCACGTTTTCAAACATATACTATTTCTAAACCGTAATCAACTACGGATATAAAGTTGATAGAAAGGAAATGTATATTTCTATTAGCTCGATGAGCTAATTAGAATATACCAGATTTTGATATGAAAAAAGGAAAAAAATTAAGCACAGCTTCAGCTTTGTCAGCAGTCCTGATGGCTGGTGCAATTATGAATGCAGTGCCTGCTTTTGCAGCGAACAACACGGGAGCTACTGCAGATCCATCAGCGACTGTGACAACTAAAACAACATTTGACAAGTATCTGGTAATGAAAAAGAACGCAAACGTTCCAAATGCTACATTCAGCTATACAGTGTCTATTCCAACAGATGATGAAATGAAAAGTCTTCCTAATCCGGAAGATACAAATGGAACAAATCTTACTATAAGAAAGGGTATTGGTTCACCAACGGCATCATCTACAACGTTTGAAGCAGGTGATCAGACATTTGATTCAGCACAGACAGTAAGAACAAACACAGACTCAAAAACATATGATGAAAAAACAGCTGATCAGGTTATTGGATTAGACAAAGATCATAAATACGCAAAGCAGACATCTACAGTTGATTTTTCAAAGGTAACATTCAGCGAACCGGGTGTCTACAGATACAAGATCACAGAAAATGATACCAGTGAAAAGGGCATCACAAAGGACTCAACAGCAAGATATCTGGACGTTTATGTGGAATCAGACGATAATGGGAAACTGAGCATTCAAGGATACGTCTTCCATACAGCAAATAAAGCACAAAAAAAGGATGGCACAAATCCTGAAGAAAAAAACAAAGGATTCACAAACACCTATACAACACAGGATCTTACACTTACAAAAACTGTTACAGGAAATCAGGGGTTCAGAGATCAGTACTTCAAATTTCATGTAGATATTACAGATCTTGACGGAGGAGCACGATTATTCCTGACTGATAAGGACGGCCACAAGCCATACAAGAGCACAGACACAGTTGCCTATGCCTACAATGCAGGTACAGGCAAAAGAGATGGCGGTCAGAAACGTTTTGTGGCAACAGAAGGAAAAGGATCGTTCGCCGATGTCTCCGCTCCAGCTGGGGCAGATGCCGACATGTCAGGACTTGCACTTACCGCTAACGACAGCGGAAATGCATCCTTCGACGTATACCTGAAACACGGTGAATCACTGAAAGTCAACGGTCTTACTGAAGGCGCAAAATACACTGTAACGGAAACAAGTGAAGATTATTCTGCATCCGCTACAAAAAATGCTCAGGCTATCGATCTGACGCATAGCAAAGACGATCATACCGATGCAATTGCTACGCAGACATTGGCAGGGGACGAAACCATTGCATATACAAATGACCGTGAAGGCGTTCTTCCAACTGGTATTTATCACAATAACCGTGCAGCATTCAACATCATGGGCATTGCGGCAGCTGGCGGAGCAATTGCCATTGTCATCAGAAAGCGCAGAAAAAACGTTGAACAGGCACTGAAAAATTCGAATAAATAATGAGCAGAAAGCAGCTCATTTATAAGTGGCTATGGCCGTTTGAAAAGCTAGTCATTCTGGCTGTAGCCATTTCTGCTGTTCTGATTTTTGTCTTCAGCTTTCATGTATGCGATGGATCATCGATGTATCCGACAATCAGCGATGGAGACATGTGCCTTTTCTATCGTCTGGATACACCGGCAAGAGGAGATATCGTTTCCTATAAGACGCCATCCGGCATAAAGATCGGAAGAGCGGTCGGCATCGCCGGAGACAGAGTAAGCATTGATCATGAAAAGCTTTATGTCAACGGATATGAGCAGGAGTCATTCTACACTGTGCCGGGAAACGTTGCGGAACATACAGTAAAAAGCGGTGAAATATTTGTAGTCAATGACTACCGTACTGATACGTCAGATTCCAGAAAATATGGAGATATTTCGCTGAAGAATGTGGAAGGCGTGTATTTTGCATCACTTCGGACAGGAGGCGTTTCATAATGGGGATGAATTTTCTCAAAAAGCTTGGCGAATACGACGGAAGAACGCCGGAGGAAAGAGCGTATGCCATCGTCAACCATGTTGTAGATTTCTTTATTACGGCAGTTATTGTTGTTGCAATGATCATTGGCGGATATTCGTTCTACATCTATCAGCGTCAGCTTCACAAAGCAGACATCGGTTATACAGGCTATACAATGGAACAGCTTGGAGCAGTGGGATGGATCACGATTGATCATACAGACATTGACTATCCGATCATGCAGGGGAAGACAAATACTGAATACATGAACAGAAACCCGCTTGGGGAAATGTCGCTGTCAGGAAGCATTTTTCTTGATTCGGCATCAAAAAGCGATTTTTCTGATCCGTATTCGATTATCTACGGGCATCATATGGCTCAGGGAAAGATGTTCGGCGCTCTTGACGCCTACCATGATAACGGCTATCTGAAAAAACATGCGACAGGGATTCTCAAAACAAGAAAAGGAAATACATACAGCCTGAAGATTGTTTCATGCATCAGCATAAGCGGAAAAAATCAGACAGTGTTTGACGTTCAGCAGAACATCAGCGACAAGAGAAAAGAACTGATCAGACTTTCGCCTGAGCTTGCAGGAAATAAGAAGATACTTGCGCTTTCAACCTGTCAGGATACGGAAACAGACGAAAGAACAGTCGTGTTTGCGACGTACGAATAGCAGAAAACATAATACAAAAAGAAAGGAAGTTTTTTCATGAGATTTATCAGAAATGCAGTCTTTGCATGTATTGCGGGAATGTGCCTGATGTGTGCTCCTGTTCATGCAGAAACGCCATCACTTGAAGTAAACATTCCTGTCACCTGTTCAGACAAAAACGCTCATACATTTACAATTTCATCAAATGATGCACCTCTTCCGGAAAAAACAGAGATGACGCTCAACAACAGTCAGGGAAATTTTACTGTGATATTAAGCGAGCCAAAGAACTATCATTATGCCATTACTGATGATCAGAAAGATACATATGAAGTAAGTGTGCTTGTTACAACAGATAAAAGCGGTAAGCTTTCTTCTGAACTGACGGCAACAAAAGACGGAAAATACAAGAAAGACATTATCTACAGTTATGACGGATCAAAGCCTGAAGAGCTGGGCAAAAAAACATCAACAAAAAAGCCAGAGCCTGTAAAGAAGAAAAAAACTTCTGTGATCAACGACGGATCAATGCTTGAAGAGCTGGGCAAAAAAACACCAACAAGAAAGCCAAAGCCTGTAAAGAAGAAAAAAACTTCTGTGGTCAACACAGGCGATCCAACAGAAATTGCAAAATGGTGTGCAGGGCTTGGCATCTCTGCCGTTCTTGCTATTACTCTTTTAAAAAAGGTCAAAAACAATGAGAAATAATCTCAGAAAAATAAAACACTTATAGAAGGAGGAGAATGCATAATATGAAGAAGATTAAAAACTGCATGAGGTCAACTCTTGCAGTCTTCACAGTGATGGCAGTAATATTTTCACTGATTTTGCCGTCACCGGTTGTAAAAGCTGAAGGCACAGGTGATCAGCAGCTTGAAAAGATTGAATCATTCAATGCAACACTTGAAAAAGGTGCAACGCTTGAAAACGGCAAATACATCTGGAACACAAAAACAGATGCGGACGATCATCGGTTTGTGTTCCGTGTAGATTACTCCATGTCAGGCGTCAAAGAGCTTGAACCGGGAGCCATAAAGATATGGATCCCAAAGACGATCCTGAAGGACAGAAGCGGAAAATACGCTGACTACATGGATCTTTCCATTCCGTCAGAGGATGAATACAATTCAGCTTCTGAAGAGGATAAAAAAGACGTCAACTATGTCTGGAAGGAGCTGAAAGAGAGTGATCCTTCATACAAGGATCACGAAAACTGCATTGAGATCACCAATGTGAAGCAAAGGACAGCAGGCGAGAACGGATACTTTGAAGTCGCCTATGTCACGAACGAACAGACATTCGAATACAAGGATGAAGTGAAATACGATGCTGACCAGAATAAGTATACAATTAATGAAAAGCCTCAGAGCGATCCGTTCTATGCGAATATTTCCGTAACGAACATATCTGATGGGAAGCCTCAGACCGTAACAGCATCATCTGACAAGATTCCTGTCTATATCAATACGACAGCAGAAATCTCTTCTACTGACAAACGCTATCCGAACAAGATGTATCGTAAATGGCAGTCATCATGGGGCAAGCAGCCTGATGAAGCGAAAGACAAATATTTCCTTGTATGGGAAATCGTGTCAAAAATCAAAAAGGATCCGACACAGCCTTTTACGTTCACGCTGGAAGATACGCCTGTTTCGAAAGAACTGCATCTTCTTGGATACAGCATGGGATCACAAAGCGGACCGTTTACAACAGCGAAAGAAAAGGGAAATCAGGTGACAGGTCAGCGAAGCGACAGGGACCGCTATGACTATGTGCTCACATACTATGACCCTGCCGAATTCAAGGGCAAGGACTACTATGAGCTGAAGAACTCAGTAAAGGCGACTGTCACGCCGGAAGACGGCATAGACGCTCCGACAAGCGCAAACTCGTCAAAAGTGTGGGAATGGGATACGCCTAAGTTTGTGCATCCTACAGGTCACTTCTATGGCGAAAAGTACGGTGACAATAACTGGCATGCAAAGTTCGGCTACTATCACGACTACTCGTCCTATTCGCTCGATAAAATGCAGAAAAAGGATATAAACAGCATTGATACGTTCAGATATTATATCGACTCCTACGGGTATCCCCTTCCATGGACGCGAGATGGAGATGCTGACGATCCTTCATCATACGGACGAAAGAAAGTAACATATCAGCTTTCTGATGATGAGCTGTATCTCGAAGACAAGATCACGACAAAGGATGTCGGCACCGACCAGCTTGAATTCGGCATTCCGGAAGGTGCACGCAGGCTTGACAGTAGTGACTATCAGTTCCTGTATGCGGACTGGAATATATCATCACAGTTCAGAAAATACGATGACACCGAGAAGAAGTTTGTCACTGATCCGGATGGAAAATACTCATCATCTGATGTTATTCATTTCTGGGTAAAGACTAACGAGAAGGACAGCCATGACGGTAAGTACAAAGAAGTTGCTTCATACAATCTCGGCAGCGAAAAAGCTTCAATCAGTGACAGCAGCATTGTCAAAGAGCTGACGCGCGATCGTATTACATTCAAAAGCGATAAGGATGACCCAAGCGTCACCGGCATCAGATTTACCACATCAAACGCATACTACTACACAAAAATTGAAGCCTATCCGATGGTCAGACTGAAAAACTCCGATTACGTCATGAAAAAACTCTTCAAAGATGAAAATCCGAAAAATGTAACGGAAAACAACTGCAAGAGCCTGATCAGACTGCACAATTTTGCTCAGAGCAATGTCTATCAGGCTGAAGAAGATGCTGATGTCAAAGACGACAACTTAATATACGGGGTGAAGGTTTATGCCTTTGACAGAGCCATCAGGCCAAAGAAGGAGTCAGAGATCCACAAGCACATTGTTTCAACAGGCTCCAACAAGATAAAAAAGAGATACGTCATCAGATGGAAGATCACACCAAGAGAGACGCTGACAACTGATTCAGGCACTGACTATCTTGTGCAGGACTCAGGCACATTCTATGATCTTCTGCCAAAGGGAACACATCTGCAGAAGGGCAGCATAGATGTCGAGACAGAAAAAGGCATGCTCTCGCATTCATCATTCAGCTATTCCGTTGAAGAGGACTACAAGGGGAGCGGACGTGATCTGATAAAGGTCAGCGTTCCGGTGCAAGCAAAATACTATAATCTGTATCTCAACGCTGAAATGTCATGGGATGCCATTCACGACTACGGCACAAAAATCAATAACCCGGTAGCCTATGAGACAGGCAATGACGAGATCTATAACGGCTATCCTGACGATGACTATGTTGACAGTTCCGGCACTGTCCATAAGTTGCCTCTGTCAGACGTTAATAAGGCTTATATGACAAAGCTTGATCCGAAATGCACGACAAACCGCTTCATCTATGATGAAGAGCCGCATGATATTGACACTCTGACAGCTGCTGTTTCAGGGCTGAAGAAGCAAATAAAGGATTCTCACGATGCCTCTTATTCGTATGAAACATATACAACAACTAACGGCAGCTACTCATATAAGATCAGATTCGCCAATACAATGACTTGCAAGGCAAAAAACATGATTTTCTTTGACTCGCTTGAAAACTATAATCTGAACGGCAAGAAATCTGACTGGCACGGGTTCCTGAAGAGATTTGATGTCTCTCAGCTGAAGCAGAAGGGTATTGAGCCTGTCATTTACGTTTCAAAGACCGCTGATCTGTCTATTGATGCTCACCATGATCTGACTGACACTTCTGCATGGGAGAAGGTGACAAAAAGCACCGATCTTTCAGAGATGCACGCCTTTGCCATCGACTGCCGAAAGACATCTGACGGAAAAGACTTCGTGCTCAATCAGGGCGAATCTATTTCAGCAGTCGTCTACATGCAGGCACCTGAATCAGTAACTGAAAAAAAAGAAGGTCAATTTGAAAAGACCTATCCAAAAGCCTACAACAACATCTACATTCAGGACACCATCATGAGCGGTGAAACCTCTTCTGACTTCTTTATCCATCAGGACTACACGGAAATCAGATACCGTGTCTCAGCAGACATCAGCATTCATAAACAGAGCACTGAAGATTCAGGCGAATCCATCGAAGGCGCAAAGTATACGCTAAAGGGAACATCCGACTACGGCACTGAGGTGAATGAGGAAGTCACAACCGGAAAGCAGGGCGATGCCGTGTTTGAAGGCATAGAAAAAGGAACCTATACGCTCAAGGAAAGCTACTCGCCGATCGACTGGCTGCTTGACCGGACTGAATACACAGTAAAGGTTGACGGTGCAGGAAAGATCACATGCGACGGAAAAGAAATCGAAAAGACAAAAAAAATCACACTGAAGGATTCACCACGTATTCATGGCGACATCTCGTTTATGAAGTACTCGACTGCAGGAAACAACAGAGCTGTAACAGGTGCAAAATTCCGCCTGTCAGGAAAGTCAAAATACGGCACGGATGTGATGGAATACGCAACATCTGATGCTGCAGGAAAGGTGAAGTTTGAAAACATCGAATGGGGAAATTATAAGCTGAAGGAAGTGAAAGCCCCTGACGGTTACATTACTGACCGCACAGAGTACACAGCGGTGATCTCTGATTCAGGCGTAGGCGGCATCGAGGATGCTGAAATGCTGAAGACAGGATCAGCCGTCATCAGAAATGAGCCGTATCATACAGTGGAGATTTCAAAACAGTCATCTTATGACAACGCCCCTCTCTCCGGTGCCGAGTTCAGACTGACAGGCACATCGGACTATGGAACACCTTATGACAAAACAGCCACTTCTGGCGAAAATGGTCTGGCTAAGTTTGACGGACTTGAAGCAGGAACATATATCATACAGGAGACGAAATCGCCGAAGGATTACTTCCTTGACTCAACAAAGCATATCGTAAAGGTAAACAGAGATGATACCTATACGATTGACGGACTGGCAAAGAACGACTCGCACTACTACAGAATGAACAACAAGCCGGAAGAAAACGGAAAGATTATCGTAAAAAAGAAATGGAAAGATACTGACGAGACAAAAAGACCTACCGATCCGCCTGTTATTCATATCACGACGGATATAAATAAGGTGCCGACTTATGCGGTGTGGAGAAATAATTATATCTATAGAGCAGGACCATTTTATTATGTTGACTCTGGCTATAAAGACAAAACTAAAAAGGTGGAATATGCGAAGGATATCACATCAGCCGATAAGGTTCCTGAAAACGCAGTCAGACTGGACAAGAATTATGATGATCCGAATGCGAAATGTAAGATTTGGGGATGGCTTGACGATGGGACAATGTACTACTGGACGAATGCGCAGACAACAAGGCTGACAAATGGGAGCAATTTGCTGTTTTACGGAATGGAGAAAGCAGAATCAATTGATCTAAGCAAGATTGATACGTCAGAGATGACGGACATGAGCTGCATGTTTGAAAGTTGCTACAAACTGACGTCACTTAATGTATCGAAATTTAATACGACGAATGTGGCGAACATGAACTCTATGTTCGAAGACTGCTACGGACTGACATCACTTGATGTGTCGAAGTTTGACACGTCGAAGGTAACGAGTATGAGCCACATGTTCCAGAGCTGTTTACGCCTGACATCGCTTGATGTGTCGAAGTTTGATACGTCGAATGTGACTGACATGAGCAGTATGTTTGATGCATGTGCTTCTTTGACTTCTCTTGATGTTTCGTCTTTTAAAACCGCAAAAGTAAAAAACATGGCAAACATGTTTGGACACGCTGAGGTTTATTCCAGCGATGTGTATGGCTGTTCAAAACTAACTTCCCTTAATCTTTCTAACTTTGATACTTCTGAAGTAGAGAACATGAGTGGTATGTTTTGCGGATGTTCTTCACTCTCGTCTATTGATGTGTCATCTTTTAAAACTTCTAAAGTTCAACGTATGGATGGAATGTTTTTTTCATGCACCAGCCTTTCTTCAATTATAGGACTTTCAGGCTTTGATACAAAAGCGGTAAAAAAAATGGGACGTGAATCAAAAAGTGGCCAATATCTATACAGTGGAAAAGATTCTCCTGGATACGATAGTCAGGGCGGAATGTTTGAAAAATGCTACAAATTAAAATCGATTGATTTATCTTCTTTTGATACATCAAAAGTGGAAGAAATGCGCTACATGTTCGCTGACTGTTCCGGACTGACATCGCTTAATCTGTCGAGCTGGAATACGTCAAATGTGACAAGCATGAGTGGCATGTTTTCTAGCTGCAAAAGCCTGACATCGCTTGACTTGTCGAGCTGGAATACGTCAAAGGTGACGGACATGCGCTACATGTTCATGGGTTGCTCCGGACTGACATCGCTTAATCTGTCGAGCTGGAACACGTCGAAGGTAACGGACACGTATTACATGTTCGCTAGCTGCAAAAGCCTGACATCGCTTAATCTGTCGAGCTGGAATACGTCAAAGGTGACGGACATGCGCTACATGTTCATGGGTTGCTCCGGACTGACATCGCTTAATCTGTCGAGCTGGAACACGTCGAAGGTAACGGACACGGATTACATGTTCTCTAGCTGCCACAACCTGACATCGCTTGATGTGTCGAATTTTGATACGTCGAGTGTAACGAACATGGGCGGCATGTTCTCTGGCTGCAAAAGCCTGACATCGCTTAATCTGTCGAGCTGGAATACGTCAAATGTGACAAGCATGAGTGGCATGTTTTCTAGCTGCAAAAGCCTGACATCGCTTAATCTGTCGAGCTGGAATACGTCAAATGTGACAAGCATGAGTGGCATGTTTTCTAGCTGCAAAAGCCTGACATCGCTTAATCTGTCGAGCTGGAACACGTCGAAGGTAACGGACACGGATTACATGTTCTCTAGCTGCCACAACCTAACATCGCTTAATCTGTTGAGTTGGAATACGTCAAATGTGACACGCATGAGTGGCATGTTTTCTAGCTGCAAAAGCCTGACATCGCTTAATCTGTCGAGATGGAATACGTCAAATGTGACAAGCATGAGTAGCATGTTTTCTAGCTGCAAAAGCCTGACATCGCTTGATCTGTCAAAATTTGACACGTCAAACGTGACGTACATGGACTACATGTTTTCTGACTGCTCCAGTCTGGAATCGCTTGATCTGTCAAAATTTGACACGTCAAACGTAACGTACATGAACTACATGTTTTCTGACTGCTCCAAGCTGACATCACTTGATGTTTCAAACTTTGATACGTCAAATGTGACGCACATGATTAGCATGTTCTCTGGTTGCTCCGGTCTTACAAACATCTATGTCTCTGACAGATGGAACACAGACAAAGTTACATCTTCAGACGACATGTTCTCTGTCTGCTGGAAACTTCCAAACTATAGCTCATCATCCATTGACAAGACGCACGCAAACTACGGTACAGACGGATACCTGACATACAAAGCCGCATCTACTGCAAAAGCGAATACATCCAATACAAGCTTCGCATCACGGCTTGTTTCCATGATCCTGTCACGTCTGGCTGTTCCGGTTCATGCTGCTGATCCGGTTCATGCTGCTGATTCGGCATCATATGTTTCAACTGACAAAGATCACTGTACAATCACTAAAGACGGCGACACATGGACCTATGAGTTCAAAGTTACAGATGATTCAGCTAAGTACTATGCATATGAAGAGAGCGTGGAAGGCTATACAAGCTCCAATGATGTAAACTCATACGGCATAGTCACAAAGGATGAACCGCTGACTATCACAAATACAGCGAATGAGCTTCCAAAAGAACCTAAACCGGCTTCCCTCTCGCTTTCAAAGACAGCAGACGGCAAACAGCTTGTCGAATCTGATAAGCCTGCCGAAAAGTACTCGCACACGTCAAATATTGATGATACAGGGAAAGCAACCGGCACATACAGCAACAATCTGAGCACAAATGATATCGTAACCATTCCAGGTGCTTCAAAGCTGCATGTCAAACTGTACTACAGCACTGAATCAGTAAGCTGGGACTGGGCGTGCGTATGGGCAGGAAGCCATTCTGACTATACGGCAGACGGAAACTATTCATCTTCAAAGCTTGGATCGTCTTCAGGGAAGATTGGCGACGGGCGGAAAACATCCATGTCTGATATCACATCAATCGAAGGCAACATAGATGGCGATACCGTCACATTCGGGTTTAGAAGCGACGGTAGCGTTGGATACTACGGCTACTATGCAATCGTGACAGGATATGACGCAGACGGAAATGCCGTAACAGAAAAGGTAAAAACACTGAGCGACACTGATGTTGCTGATATTCCATCAGCCTATTCCGACAAAACGTACATGTTCGATGTCACGCTGAAGAACAGCGACTCATCAAAGCTGTCAGGTACCAAGATATTCGGCGATGCGGTATTCACTGACGGGAAGGCAGAAGTCGGCGTAAAAGCCGGTGAAACAAAGACATTCAGCAACCTGCCGGGCGGAACGACATATACCATAACAGAAAAGAAGTATGATGACTTCTACACGGAAAGCAAAAATGCATCAGGCACGCTGCATGAAGGCGGCACAGCTGAAGCTAAGTTCATCAACCACTACCAGAAGCCGAAGACGCCTGACACGCCGAAGGAGTACAGCAGCTTCACGCTGAAGAAGAAAGTTACAGGCTTCTTCCAGAGTGCCCAGAACTACACATTCAATGTGTCATTCAGAAAGCTCGATCCAAGCACGGAATACTCGCTGTCAGACGGCACGAAGTTTACTTCTGATGCTGACGGATACGGCTATGTGCAGAAAAAGCTCAGTGACAAGGGATCAGTCACTTTCACCAGTCTTCCTGCCGGTGCACAGTACAGAGTGACCGAGGAAGGCGGAGACTGGTCATCCGCATACAGGATCACCAACAGCACAGAGAAAGGCGACATCGCACAGAGTGCTGGATCAGCTGAAAAGAACGAATCGCTTTCAACTGAATGGGAAACTGCAGACAGCGGTGAAGGCATCACTGTCACCTACACGAACACTGTAAAGAAATACCAGAAACTTGTTCTGAAAAAGGCAGTAACTGGCGGAAAGGCAACAGAAAAGTTCAGATTTACTGTTGAATTCAAGAAACTGTATGAGACTGTCTCATCTGATGCAGGAACTATTGTTCCAGACGATGACGGCAATGCAAATGTGGATGTCTATCTGAATGCAGGAGACGAGATTGCATTCAAGAACATTCCTGTCAATGCAGAATACAAAATTACAGAAAAGGCAAATGCCGGAAAGGCGTCATACACGATCAGAACTGATGCACCAGATGGCGTAACAAACGGAAAATTTGAAAAATCAGCCGACGGAAACACCGAAGCCATGAAGGACCTGTCTACAGCGGAAGAAAAAGTAGATGAAGGCGAAAATGCAACAGTGACATTCCTCAACGACATGCCAAAAACGACAAGCGTGACGCTGAAGAAGCAGGTGTCAGGGGCATTTGCAGACAGAAATAAGTTCTTCAAATTCACCGTTTCACTCAGTGGCGCTGACAAGAAGCAGAGCTACAGCTTTGACTACACAAACGGCAGCAGTTCTCATGACGGAACTAAAAACACCGCTTCCATCACGACTGATGAAAACGGAAACGGAAGTGCTGAAATCTGGCTGAAGCATAACGACACTGTTGTCATAAAGAACATTCCTCTGTCAGCAAAATATTCAGTCGCTGAAGATCCTGGCGAATATGCGCCAAGCATCACGATCAACGGCAAAAAGGCAGACTCCGTATCAGAGCGGCCAGTCGCACCGGATGTCATCGTATTCACCAACACGAACACAGCTGTTCTTCCGACAGGCGTAACGCAGCACAAAAAGGCAATAGCTCTTGTCTGCACAGCGATTATCGCACTGCTGACAGCTGCATGGTACATACTAAAAAAACGCCACAAGGGAGAAAATAAAGCCAGATAAGGCGAAAAGGGCTGTAACATTAAGAAATAGCTATCACAATGATAAAAAGTGAGGTTTGATGATCGAAACGTTATAACAGTCCTGATTATATCAAAATAGGGAACTGAATTATGAATTCAGCTCCCTTTTTTGGTGTATAATATTTATATGATCAGTTATTCAAAAAATACACAAACATATGGTATCACAAATCAGCTTTCTTTTCTATCTGATGTTTGTATTTCTTTCGATAACGACATTGATGAATTTGATGTTTGCCGTACAGTTAAGAGCATAACAGAAAGGATGAATATTTACGATTATATTGAAGCTCCTGACAAAAATAGCAGAACTTCTAAATACTCTGATCTACAGTTATTTAGAATTGTGTTACTTTCTAACTCGGGTATTTTACAGTTTGAGTAGAGCAAAATTCAATTTTTGCTCTTTTTTTGAACACTTTTTTGTCAAATATTTCATTTTTTAATCTAGTACTATCTCGGTAATTATGATATAATTGGTGATGAGGAGGACGACATCATGGCTAAGCGACTGAAAGTATCAAAATCAAAATATTCCGAATCGTTCACAATCATTGAGGACTACTACAATCACGACACCAAGAAGAGCACCACCTTCATCGTTGAAAGACTGGGCAATCTTAAGTCGCTAATGGAGAAGTACAACACTGATTCACGCGACGTGGTAATGCAGAACCTGAAAGCCTACGTCAATGAGCTTAGAAAGAAAGACAAGGAAGACAAAAGTGTCATTAACATAAGCATCGGCGCTAATGACCTTATTGATCTGAACTCAAAGAACGTCTTCAACATCGGCTATCTCTATATAAGAAATATTCTGTGTTCCCTGGGAATAGCTGACATCTGCAGACAAATTTCCGAGAAGTACAGATTTAAATACGATCTGACAGACATTCTTGTCGACCTAGTCTGCACCAGAGTCATCTATCCGTCATCAAAGAAGTCTTCCTATGAATCAGCCAAGAAGTTTCTGAAGGAGCCGACCTATTCCCTTGCAGATGTCTACCGCTCCCTGAAGCCGCTGTGCAATGAGCGCTACCTCATAGAAAAGAAGCTTTATGAAAACAGCTCTAAGATGTTCAAGAAGAACACTTCAGTTCTCTACTACGACTGCACCAACTTCTATTTTGAAATAGAGGAAGAGGACGATTTCAGAAAATACGGGAAAAGCAAGGAAAACAGACCAAATCCTATCGTGCAGTATGGACTGTTCATGGATGCGGACGGGCTTCCGCTAGCTGATTACGTATTCCAGGGAAACAAGAATGAGCAGTTCTCGCTCAGGGAGCTGGAAGCAAAGATCGAGGATGAATTTAAAGTCGCTAAGTTCGTGGTATGCGCTGATGCAGGATTAAACGGGTGGGAAAACAAGGTCTACAATGACATGAAGAAAAATGGCGCCTTTATAGTCACCCAGCCTATAAAAAAGCTGAAAAAGCCACTTAAGGAATGGGCCGTATCTCATGACGGATGGAAGCTTCAGGGATATCCGGATACATACAATCTTGATGATCTTGCAGACAAGGAAACCATTGAAATAGAGGGAAAGAAAAGAAAGATCAGTGATCTCGTCTTTTACAAGCAGCGATGGGAAAAGACCACAAAGAAAACAGCATCATCAAAGACAAAATACATCCTGGAAGAGCAGATTATTGTCACCTACTCGAGAAAATTTGCGGTCTATCAGAAGCACATAAGGGACAAGAAACTTGAAAGAGCCAGAAAGCTTCTTAAAAATCCCGGCAAGCTCACTAAAACCAATCAGAGAGATCCCCGCTACTACATTACCGAAACGGCCATTACCAAAGATGGCGAGGTGGCGAAGGAAAAAGTGTATGAAATTAACGAGTCCAAAATAGCAGAAGAGGAAAAGTATGATGGATTCTATGCAGTAACAACCGATCTTGAGGATGATGACCTGTCGCTAATCATCAATGCCAACAAGCAGCGATGGGAAATTGAGGAAAGCTTCGAAATAATGAAAAGCGAGCTGAGAACAAGACCGATGTATGTGCAGCAGGAGGATTCCATAAGCGGTCACCTGTTAACATGCTTCATTGCGCTGCTGGTCTACAGACTTCTTGAGAAGAAGTTCCTTAATGAAAAATATACGTGTACTGAAATATTCAGCACGCTTCGCGACCTTAACATATCTCACCTGAACGGAACATACTATGTTCCAGCATTCAACAGAACACCGCTAGTTGACGATTTAGTCGAAATTTTCGGCTTTCAACCATCAAGAAAGATCATTCAACAAAAAAATTTAAAAAAATTTCAAAGAGTAGTAAATTCTAAAAATAGTACTAAATTGAAATGACAGAAGAAAAGGCGAAATACGTTGATTTCATCAATATATTTCGCCTTTAATTACTTTATAACTGTAAAATATAGGATCACAAATCAGCTTTCTTTTCTATCTGATGTTTGTATTTCTTTCGATAACGACATTGATGAATTTGATGTTTGCCGTACAGTTAAGAGCATAACAGAAAGGATGAATATTTACGATTATATTGAAGCTCCTGACAAAAATAGCAGAACTTCTAAATACTCTGATCTACAGTTATTTAGAATTGTGTTACTTTCTAACTCAGACGGTGATTATAAATCCACCAGAAAAACTGCTGAATTGTGTAAGTATAATATCAGATATATGTATGTATCATGTGGTGCTAAGCCTACGCATATGACTATATCCAGATTCATAAAACGGCTAAAGCCTTCCGTTCATAAATTGTTTATTGATATTTCAAAAACTATAGCAAAAAATTTGGGCATATATTTCCCAATTTTGACTCTTGATGGAACTAAATTTGAAGCGAATGCTAATAAAAATACCCACATTTGGGCGAAAGCAACTAAACGCTATCGTCTTCAAGCGTGGAAAAAGGCATGCAAGCTGATAATACGCACAAATAAGTATTTTGAAAAGCATGGAATTGATGTTCGGTATTCTATTCTTAAATTACCTGATTTTCTCTATTTTTTAGCAATTTCATCAAAACTTCAGCAATTTATGCTTTCATTAGGCATTAAGCCTGTTGACGGACGAGGACACAAGAAGAGCGAGATCCAGAAATTATACGAGGAATACGATGAATTAGCCCTTAAACTTTTTAAATATACAATTATGTTTGATATGCTGGACGGTCGCAACAGCTGCTCTAAAACAGATGTTGATGCCTCGATGCTGCATATGAATTATACCGATAATTTTTTTATGCCGATAAATACAATTAATAACTATAATTGCCCATAATTAGAGTCATTTTATCGGGATAAATTATTTTAGACCAACCAGCACTTTAAAATCACTGTTAGTTTCTTCCTCTGATTCTTTCTCATTTGAAAATAAATTTTCCATAGCTTTGTTTATTGCTTTAGCCTTCATTTCTACATCTGCTGAGGAATAGATTAAAGTGGTAGATAAGTCTGAATGTCCTAGAAATTCAGCTATCAGTTCTAATGACATTCCGCTTTTTCTTAAATGCATCGCTCTTGAGTGTCTAAACATATGGGCATGTATCTTATTTCCGTATTCAATTGAGCTTGTCATACATGCATACTTTTTTATTATCCTATTTATGTTATCATCAGACATCGTAATTGTAGCATTAGTGTTGGATGGGTAAATAAGAAAACACTCGGACACCGGATTGCAGTGATATGTATTTAGATATTTTTTTATTATTTTAGCTGTATTTGAAGTGATTGGCGTATTTCGTACTTTTGATCCTTTTCCTGTTACCCTTATATATGATACTCTTCCGAAATAGATATCCCTAATTCGAATGTGGCGGAGTTCGTTGACACGAACTGCAGAATCATAAAGTACCATCAATATCATTAGATCTCTTAATCCGATTGGATTATATGGATTGGGAATATGCAAAATTTCATCTATTTGTTCGACAGTCAAATATTCCATTTCTCGGCCCTGGTTTTTGTTTTTCCTCAGAGGAACTTTCATTATTTCATTTCGATACACCATTAAAGAGTGATCGACTGACGAAACATATTTATAAAACGACCTGATCGCAGAAATACGAACATTAATGGAAGAACTTTTCATTTTTAAACGATCTAATTCAGTAACAAACATTTGAAGTGTTGCAGAATCTATAGTTTCAAAATTAATATTTTCAATATTGACTTCTTTTATTTCAGAAACAAAGTCCAAAAATTGATTTATTGATTCTTTGTATGTTTTTATTGTTTGCTTGCTCATTTTTCTCAGTGTTGGAAGATACACTACAAGATACTTTCTGATATATCTGTAAAATTCATTCATTATCAATCTCAACTCCATTCAATGCACTATTAGCATAGTCCCAATCTATTTCCAGTTCTAAATCAAGTAATAGTTCGGGCATTAATGATATATAATGATAGGTTTCCTCAAATGAATCATGTCCCATATAAGCAGATAGTTTGGCTATATAATTATCTGGATTTACGCCTTTTTTATGCATTTTGAGGATCGATCTTGTCGCAAAGTTATGTCGAAAATCATACGGTCTCATTTTTTTTGATAATTGCAATCCGCTTATTTTTAATACTCTATTAAGCCAGAACCGAATATTTGATGGTTTGACTTTTTGCCCATTACCAATAACGAAAAAATATTCACGGTTAGGGAAAATACCTGAAATGACAGAATCATATTTACGGCATAATTCTACCAAGTCTACTGACATAGGTATTGATCTTGTTTTATGTCGCTTGGAATATCTAATTGTTAGAACACCATTTTCAAGATTTACATCACTGCATTTCAGATCTCCAGGTTCATTAGGCCTC
Source organism: Intestinibaculum porci (assembly GCF_003925875.1). Lineage (GTDB taxonomy): Bacteria > Bacillota_I > Bacilli_A > Erysipelotrichales > Coprobacillaceae > Intestinibaculum > Intestinibaculum porci. Next base: position 260,716 of record NZ_AP019309.1, read on the forward strand.
AAACCACAGCAGTACATCATTCTGAATAATACTGGGCATACAATATGAAATAATGAAGGAGAAGTTGAGGGGCTTTTATAAGCATCTATTGTATTGAATAATTTTCTCATTGAATTCTCATTAAGCAAGCATGGGTTATATCTATTTATCATCCTCTTGCCCATATTTTCATCGGGACAATAGCAATGAATATCCAAGGATTTTAAATATGTTGAAAGCAGTCTGACAAATCTAATATAATCATTTACAGTGCTGTCAGATAAATGAGAAATATTAGTGATGAATCCATTAAACATCTCTTCACTCAAAACTAATTCGTCAGGATGATTTTCAAACAAATAATTATCCAGCTTTAAAGCAACGCTCCTGTATCTTTCCCCTGAATACCCAAGACCAATACGATATTCAAAAAAACTGTTAAACTCTTTTTTTAAAAATGACTTATAAATATTATTCTGGTTCATTACTATAAATTCCTTTCCTAATTTCAATTCCTTCAAACGATAAAGAACATTCTTTTAGTAACGAAGCATCAAGCTGTGTATAAAGTTTTGTAGCACTAATTTCATTATGTCCAAGAATTTCAGCCACCAAATAAATATCTTCATTATTGCCGACCATCAGAGAAGCTACAGATCTTCGGATGCCATGAAACGTTAGTCCATCTTTGAGTTCGTGATCAATAGAAGTCATATTACGCAGTTTTAAGAAGATACTTTGGATGGTGCCTTTTCTTGATATAGCGATATAAGGCCGCCTAGATCTGATGAATAGATGTCTATCCTCAGTTTCAGGGCGCCCGTTTTCAATATAATCAATAACTGCATCAACGGTCTTGGAAGATAACTCAAAACGTTGTATTTTCCCATTTTTAGAGCATTTTAACATTATTTCTTTTTTATCAGGATAAAAGTATTCCAAGGTTAGAGATGCAATATCAACACTTCTAAGTAATGTATTCAATGCAATCATCATGATTGCATAGTCTCTTTTACCAATTGACGTATTTTTGTCAATACATTGAATGATCTCCATAAGTTGTTCCTGAGTAAAGTTTTTCTTATTATAAATGACTGGGCTAGATGCTCTGCTATCAAGAAGAATTCCCTCCAGTTGAGGTGCTTTTTCACTTGAAATGAGAAACTCAATAAATTTTCTTATACATTTAAATGTTGATTTATCAAGTCCATGTTCGCTTGTCATCATTTCATAAAGTGTTTGATATACATCCTTTTTATTAAGCAAACTAACAGTGTTGATTTCTTTCTTCTCCAGAACAGAAATAAATCTTCTTACGTTAGTCAGGTAGCAATATTTACTCGAGTCTGTTAATCCATAAAGTACAGAAGAATATTCAGCAAGCAGATTCTCATAATATTCACTTAAGGGATAACGTTTTAAATGTCTTTCATATTTCCAGATTTTTGTGTTTTCACCTGATTCAATTTTAATGAGAATATTAATAATCCTTTTTTTATAAAACATAAAAGCTTCTGAAATATGCATTTCAGGGATAACCTTATCTCTGAAAGAGATTAAAAGGTCATTGACAGATAAACCTATATTCATTGAATCCTTTGAAAAATCCATCAAATTCACCAATAATTCATTAATTCTAAAAATACTATAATCATCAAGCTTATAATAACCGTTTAGGCATTCAAATAACTTATCAAATAATAATCTCAAATGGTCTTCCATAGGCCTTTCCTCCATACTTAGTATACAAAATTATCACGATATATTAATTAAATTTCGCTTTAAACACAAAAAAAGCCGATAGTTATCGGCATAAAAAAATTATCGGTATAATTCATATTATCACGATATCCTGATAATATGAAATACGATTATTATTGTCATAATAATACTTTTAAGCCTGGATATAATGTCCAATTTGGTATTTCAGGTGGGTTTATTAGTGAAATTTTCATTAATTCTGACGCTAATGATCTAAGAACTTATATTCCTGTTATGGATCGCTTTAAAAAAGATTATGGTCATTATCCTCAAATTGCAGTTGCAGATGCAGGATACTGCAGTTTTGATAACAATAAATTCAGTTTAATTCACAGTATTGACTTTTATACCAAATATGTCGGTATGACTGAAGAAAACAAACGTATAACTGAAAAAAATAAGTATAAAACGATACATATGAAGCAGGATGACGGTTCATATAAATGTCCTGAAGGTTATAGTTTTGAAGAAGTCGGTGAACGTAAAGAAACACGAGGGGTATACGATCGAATTATAAAACAGCTTGAAAACAAGCATTGCGGTCAGTGCCCAAACAAGTCTAAATGTACTAAAGCAAAAGGAAATAGAAAAATCTCTATCAGTCCTGAACTGGAATCTTATAAAGATAATATTAGAGCAAAGCTTGATACCCCTGTCGGAAAAGAGTTAATGAATGCCAGAAGAATCTATAGTGAAGGCACATTTGGCATCCTTAAACAAGATTATGGATATGATCGAGTTTACCGCAGAGGGCTATCAGGTGTTGAAGAAGAGATTACTTTAATGGCCATAGGATTTAATTTGCGAAAATATACAAAAGAATTAAAAGATAGAGCTATGAAAAAAAGGGAAAAACTGCTCAATTAAATTCTAAAAAGTTATCTTGAATTCCCGGGTATAGTTTATAACTACACCTCATCTTCATGCCTTTTTAGGTGAAATTTTGGTACCCAATCACTGCCTCTTTTTGTGTATGAAAGTGGGCATGAAATATTAAACGCATTATAGATATCATTAGCTCTTTTTTGTGGCTCTTCAACTGAAGTGACTGTCTTGTAGACGAGGCACTTCTGATTTCTGAGTCCCATGAATATGCCTTCCTGGTTGGTTGCAGTTTTCTTTGTTTTCTTTTGGATATACACGTTAATGGTTGCCGCAATCATTGATAATAACAGGTGACCTCTTACTGCTTCTTCGCTATGAACGCGAAGTGGTGTCAGCTTAGATGATCCCTTGCTTAAATCAAAGTACTGCTCAACCAGCTGTCTAGTATAGTAGGCAGGAAGCACTTCTTCAATTGGGAATGGAAGACTTGAAATCAGTACAAAATATCCCATTGATTCAAGCTTTTTTTGGATCTGCATAGTTGACATTTCTTTGCTCTTATTCAGACACTTATGTATTTCATGATCTACCTGATCTAGATCATATCCTAGAAAAGCATAAGCCTTATGTCCATCACCAATGCTAACTTCGATCTGTTTGATATAGACGACTCTATCACTATATTTGACCATATTTCTTTCCTGCTTTAGTTCGGGACCGTATTTATTGATCAAATCACGATATAGTCTATATTTCTCAGGCAGTCTCATCAGGAAATCGATGTTAGCTCGATAAAGCTCATTAATATCCTCAAGGGTATAATAACCAGCATCACTAAGAATATAGTCTGTTTCAATATTGCCTAAATTATCAAGTACATTTACTGATCTGATCAGTGTATTCATATCAACGATATTGCCTGGAATAATTCTAAACATTAGGGGATAGCCTGTATCTCTCTGAAGTGTTGTAATCATTCTAGCCTCATTGGAAACCTTCCCATTGTGGTTACTGATTGCAGTTAATGGCATATGAATACTGTTAGGAAGCCCTGTGCTGTCAATGATTATAGCTTTATCAGACGAAATGTTTTCTTTGATCCACTTCATATGATTTTCAAAGAATTTAAGGACATTTTCTGATTTGCCAATTGATCTCATAAAGTCACTTATTCTCTGAGATGTGAGATTAGCCTTTGGATAAAGAATGCTTTCAAAGCTCCCTTCATACCAGGTATTGGCATGACAGTTAGCAGCGTTGGAAATGACATAGTAGGCAACCATTGCATATAAGGTATCTTTGTTTTTATAGCTGATTTCATCAATGACTTTGTCATATCCCATATGATGAATAAGCTGATCTACGAAGTAGGCATCGCCATAATCAAGAATAGTACGCTGTCTTTTGCGCTTATCAGGCTGAACATCAGATACATAGGATTCATCAGCTTCACCGAATTCACCAGTTTCAGGATCATAGGTAAACATGCCTCTTTCTTTATTGAAAAAGATATTGTTTTCCTTATCGATAACCTTGCCTAAATGTTTAGCACCTTGCTTAACGATCTTGCCGTTTTTGCGGACTGATTTGCCAGGGATTTTAGCATAAAGTGTTCCATTAATTGTCTGATAACTGAGCTTCATATTAGCACCTCTTTTGCATGAGTAGTTATAAATCTAATTCTTTATAACTACATTATACTATATCGTGCTAATTATTTCAATGTAAAAATTCAATTTATAGTGATGTTAACAACATAATTCTATATATTAATCCATCTAGAAATCAGTGTAGTTAAAAACTGTTCTAGGGAATTCAAGGTTATTCACAGTTTTAACCAGTCAAAAAAATTTTACTCACAATGGATAGGGTTATTACGCCCTTTTTTTGTGCTTACTTGAACAGTTATTCGCAGAAATGGAATTAATTGGAATTAATCTAGATATTTTGAAATTAAAAAGGTGCTGTAGCACCTTAGGAATCATTTTTTTCCCTTAATGTTACAGCCCCTTTTTATGTTCTTTTCAAGAAATATAAGAAAAACAAGAAAAGCAAAAAAAGCCAAAATAAAGTTGCATTTCCAGTAAGCGTAATAAAATCAGCCCCCCCAATTTAAAATACCCAGGGAAATCTCATTTTAAATTAAAATGGAGCTGAAACGGCTAATGACATTCATAAACAAAATTATGTTAAGTTTAACATAATTTCTGTTACATAGATTTCTTTGATCAAGTGTCTGTCGACTTCGTATATTCTTTCTAATTCACTATAGTTTGGCTTAACATTCATATCTTTCATAATCATTATTACTCCTACAAGATTCTTCATGTAAAATCACCTCCTTTCGGAGATGATTTTACAATAAATCGAAAAAAGATAACCATATTCGGATCATTTAGATTTACCAATTTTGGTGATTTTAAATGATCCAAATTGGTAAGTTATGTGATCTTTTTTGGTTATCTTTAGATTACCATCATTAGAAGCTATTGCTTCTGACCTGGAGCGTACTGACAGGTGGGTTTACAAATCTATACGTAAGGCTATTCAAGAGATTGCTGGAAAAAAGACTGACGATTAAATCGCCAGTTCTTTTTTCAGCAATGATCAGCTTAGTTCAGTATGCGTCATACAAGTTCATGTATATATATGAAGAGGTGATAAAGTATGAAAAATAAAGAAATGAATGAAGTACTTGTGTATTTATCCAAAAAGTACCATGGCTGTAACAATGATATTTTTAAGGCTCTTAAGGCAAAAGAAGAAGCTCCAGAGGATAAGGTTAAAGTGGCAAATGCTAGTGTGCACAGTAACGTAGTTACGATTGTTGATGAGGAATATCCTGATTATCTCAAAGATATTGATAATCCACCAATTGTTCTTTACACAGCTGGAGATATAGCAATGCTTAATGATGACCACGAAATCGGAGCTTACATCAGTGATGCTGGAGTACGAGTATTTACCAGAATTGAGCCATCATACGATAGTGCGGGTAATGTGAGCATTAATTATTGCTTTGCAAGTGAAGATGAAGCATTGCTTGATCGCATTGTTAATGACTGTAAAAAGCGTCAAATGCCATTAAGAGATTATCATCTGGATTTTGCAAAGAACGATAAGGATCTAATCAATGTCGTTGTAATCGCAAGAGGTAAAGCCCCATATATGACAACGATAACTAATAAACTGGAATGTTATCAAAGCATTGTAGGCGGCAATATTGAGGTGGTGCCTGTAAGTGATCACACGGTTATCCTGTGTGATGATGAGGGCAAACTTAAAGGAAAAGCAGCTAATAGATACTTTAAAAACGATGTGATATGTGGAACTTTTATAGTTATTGGCACTGATGGAGAAAATTTAAGAAGTCTCACTTCACAAGAAGCTAAAGATACACAAATGAGATTTTCGAAATCGATAACAAATGGGCTGGTAAAAGGTATGACCAAGAAAATGAGTTGACACTAGAAAAATCACTAATCTTCAGCTATAGCTGAGTTAAAAGTTTAGTAGACTGCTCAGCTAAAGGTGATGTAAATAGAATGTATCACCTTTAGCTGAAGACTAACATTTAAGTCACGCATCAGTTAAAGGTGATGCAATCAAAGTGACGTTGCTCAGTTTAATATGATGTATTCGAGAGGGCGTGTTATTAATGTGACAGCAAAGATATTCGATTTTTGACCACATATGCTTCTGATGATGAACTTAATAAACTGATGAAAAGGCTGAAACGAGTGAATGCAGAAGAGTCTATGCGGGCAAGACAAAAATGTATGAGAAACGAATGGCTACTGATGCCAAATATCGCCATGAGACACAGTGCAAATGTATTGTTGGTGCTGAAATTATTACTGCAATTATAGCAAATAAGGCACTTGGCATTAGGTCTTATGATCAGGTTATGCAGAGTTCAGAAAATAATGAACTGACAAATGAGATGAAAGCAATTATCAATCAGATTGTTGAGTATATAAAGAGGCTAAGTTGGGAAGGCTCATACTAGGGGTAGAGCGATAAATCTTCTACCACCTTTATTTCCCAACCCCGACCTCCCAACCAAAAGGAATAATCAAAAATGGAACAGAGCGCAACTGTTAAGACACTCCATCATACAGAGCTTATGTTAAAGGCAGCTTACATAGCAAGGGCGGATTATCACAGTGATTATGACGATCGTAACTACTGCTGGTCTAAGCATGATGACAGTGATTTGTTATATACCAGTCGTTTGACTCCTTTTAAACATGTCCAACAATCTTTTGGATAGCGGCTTTTTCCTTTTTCGCAAAACTGCTCTTTGGCGCTTTTAAATCCTGCAGCTGATAGTGTTTACCAGTATAAATAGGGGCATAAGATACTTTTCCCACATGGACGCCTTTTTGATCCTTCACCAGTTTTAAACGTAAGATAATCGCTTCCTGGGTATGTGGCTTACGCTGGGCTGAGAAGAAATTTCCTAGCGAATAAATGACAAATCCTTTCTTCACTTTGCCATGATCTTTTACCGTGATACGTTTCATGGGCTGTAAGACATGGGGATGGGAGCCTAAGATCACATTGACGCCATTTTTTACTAAGAACTTTGCTAAATCTTTCTGTTCACGACTTGGCTGGGTATGATATTCAATGCCCCAGTGCATACTCACCACAATGGCCTGTGCACCGGCTTTCTTAGCTAAGCCAATTTGTCTTTTCATTTCCTTTTTGTCAATGTAATTGACGGCATAAGATTTGTTTGTACGTAATCCATTGGTTTCATATGTGAAAGCAAGAAAAGCTGTTTTAATCCCATTTAAGTTCTTCATTAAAATAGTATTTCTCGCTTTTTGACTGGTAAAGGTGCCGGTATGTGCTAATTTGTTTTGATTTAAGATCTTAATCGTTGAGACAATGCCCTGATAACCCGTATCTAAACAGTGATTATTAGCCGTTGTCGTCAGATCAATCCCTAAATCTTTTAAATCCTTCGCGAGACGCGACGGGGAATTAAACTGCGGATATCCGGATACCTTACGTTTTGGATTCATTGTCGTTTCTAAATTCGCTACGGCAATAGTTTTGTCTTTAAAGTAATGTTTGACATTCTTAAAGATCGGTGAATAATCATAACGCTTGGTCTTTTTGTTGTAGTGGGTGTTATTGACACTGTCATGACACATTGTATCCCCCACGGCCACGATCGTGGCGCTCTCCTGCGCTTGAATACCCGTCATGCTGAGTCCTAAGATGGTCATGACAGATAAGAAACTGCATGTTATTTTTTTCATCATAAATCTCCTCCCATTATTGATGCAATCTGTGCTTTTTCTTTTTTAGCCTGATTATAGAAGGCAGCGCTATAGCGTGGCGCATTGCCTTTTTCATAGCTGCTGATCACCTGATCAAGATCATATAATGTGTAAGAGCGGCCGTTTTGGGCATTATACAAAGGCGTATAATGGACCTGATCTACGGTGACCTGTTTCTCTTTTTTTAAGCGGATATCCAGAATCACGGATTCATGGGTATGTGGCGCCACCTGTGAAGAAAAGAAGTTCCCTAGGGAATAGATGACAAAGCCTTCATGACTTTGGCCCTGGGCATCTTTCACTGTTAAACGCTTCATTGGCTGTAAGACATGAGGATGTGATCCTAAGATGACATTGACGCCATTTTGAATGAGAAACTGCGCTAAGTCATCCTGGGTTTGATTTTCCTTTAGCTGATATTCAACACCCCAGTGCATACTCACTACAATCGCCTGGGCACCAGCTTTTTTCGCTAAATCAATTTGTCTTTTCATCTCATCTTTATTAATAACATTCACGCTGTACGACTGACTCTTCGCTAACGCATGATTCGTGCCATAAGTAAAAGAAAGAAACGCTGTTTGAATACCATTGAGATTTTTCATCAGAATCGTATCACGATCATAAGCAGACTTATAAGTTCCCGTATGATCCATCTTTTTCGCATTGAGCGTATCAATGGTGGAAACCAAACCATTATAACCGGTATCCAGACAATGATTATTAGCAGTGGATACCATATGAATACCTAAAGCCTTTAAATCATCAATTAACGAAGCTGGGGCATTAAAGTTAGGGTAGCCATGCACCGGTAACCGGGGATTGATGGTTGTCTCTAAATTGGCAATACAAAGATCTTTACCCTGAAAGTGACTCTTAATGTTGGTAAAGAGAGAACTGTAATGATATTGTCTGTTTATGCTTGAATAAGCCTGGGCATTGATCCGATCATGACAGATCGTATCACCTACCGCAGTGATATTTGCATAGACGGGTTTGATAACTGTCTTAGGTTGAACGATCGTTTTCTTAACCGTCTGTTTTTGCGGAACAAATACTTGTTTGTGCACAATCACATGCGTTGGCATAATTAAGCATGATGATAGGAGAATAATCCAGCATTTAAATTGTAAGTCTAATCTTCTTCTCATAAGAACTCCCTCATATGTTTCTATTATAATCGTGTGGATAATTGATGTCTATGTAATTAAGCGCCAAAAAAGATCTTACCATCAGGGTAAGATCTTTGCGACACTGCATATATCTAATGGGAAATGTGAATGCGAATGTATAGTTAGATAGCAACTTCAGTGTCTTTATCGAAAAGATGATAGTTTGTAAGATCAAGTGCGAATTTGACCGTATCACCTTGACGAGCTTGTGTCGTCGGTTCAACACGGGCAGTGACTTTCGTATCACCGATGTTGAAATATAAGTAAACTTCAGCACCTAAGGTTTCATAAACATCGACATGAGCGGTGAACTGTGTATCCTTGTGCTTTTCTACAAATGAAGTTTTATCATAAATATCTTCTGGACGAATACCGAAGATGACATTCTTACCGATATAGCTGCCATTCATTAAGGCAGTTTCGCGTTTTTTATCAACTTTAATGTTAATGCCGTTATCTAAGACGACATGAACACCATCAGCTTCTAAGACAACTTTCGCATTTAAGAAGTTCATCTGTGGCGAACCGATGAAGCCGGCAACGAATAAGTTGGCAGGTTTATTATAAAGGTTCTGAGGTGTATCGATCTGCTGAACAACACCTTCTTTTAAGACAACGATACGCGTTCCTAAAGTCATGGCTTCTGTCTGGTCATGAGTGACATAGATGAAAGTTGTTCCTAATTTCTGGTGTAAACGTGAAATGACAACACGCATCTGCACACGTAATTTAGCATCCAGGTTAGATAATGGTTCATCCATTAAGAAGACCTTAGGATTACGGACGATTGCACGGCCCATGGCTACACGCTGACGCTGCCCGCCGGAAAGAGCTTTTGGTTTACGATCTAATAAGTGTTCAATATCCAGCAGTTTTGCGGCTTCATGCACTTTCTGATCAATTGTGGCTTTATCGACATGAGCAATCTTTAAAGCGAAGCCCATGTTTTCTGCAACGGTCATATGAGGGTAGAGGGCATAGTTCTGGAAAACCATTGCGATGTCACGGTCTTTTGGTTCAACATCATTACAAACTGTATCACCAATTGTTAATGTTCCGCTGGTAATGTCTTCCAGACCGGCGATCATTCTTAAGACGGTTGATTTCCCACATCCAGAAGGACCGACGAAAATGATAAATTCTTTGTCTTTGATATCGAGATTAAAGTCCTTAACGGCTTCAAAGCCATTAGGGTATGTTTTATAAATATGTTCTAATGATAACTTTGCCATAATGTATATCTCCTTTGTACAAGTGAATTTTAACATTGTAAGCCCCTTCACTCCATATCAGTATTTTTAGAAAAGTATAAGAAAAACAAGAACGAAATTAATCGCTCTTGAGAATATTGGCATAGATACATAACACTTCAGCGACACTCCAGGCTTGGGTGACGCAGCCCTTGCCAATATGCGGCGCATCGGCATCGAAGATTTCATTAATCCCGTTGATACACTGTTCATCGAGGCTGTTTAAGAGTGGCTTGAGCAGTAAAGCGGTGCGGGCTTTATTGTGATATAACGCATAATCAGCGCGTAAGAATGGACCAATCAGATAACCCCATGCTGTGCCCTGATGATAAGCAAGGTCGCGTTTTTCGACGACGCCGGTATAAATACCATGATAATCAGGATGATCAGCTGGCAGGGTTCTTAGACCTTTACCAACATACAGCTGCTCATACACTTTTTCCACCATTGAGGCGGCCTGTTTTTGATCGATGATCGGGAACGGCAAGGCAAAGGCATAGAGCTGATTAGGACGCATCGTCGCATCTTCATAAGCGACATCATAGAGATAACCTTTGTGGGTATCAAAGAATTTGGTGAAGCTTTCTTTGCATTTTCCCGCTAACATATCAAAGAACGATTCTTCGCCTAAGAGTTTCGCAAACTGATCCATGATACATAAAGCGTTATACCATAAGGCGTTCAGTTCCACGGGGCAGCCATGGCGCGGGGTGACCGCTTTACCATGAATGCGGACATCCATCCAGGTGATCTGATCTTCTCCGCTGCCGGCCGAAAGCAGGAAGTCATCATTCAGATGAATGTTATGCTTGGTGCCTTTAATATAAGTAAAAATGATATTTTGCAAAGCCGAAAAATACTTTTTAATAAACGCGTAGTCATGGGTATACTGATAATACTGATACGTTGCATGAATGAGCCATAAAGAGGCATCAGCCGTATTATAGAGAGCATCTCCATTGCCATCAGGGAACATGTTGACACATAAGCCATCTTTCAGCGTTTCAATAAAGGTCGTGAGAATATCTTTGGCATCATTAAAGCGTCTCGTCACTAAGGTCAGTCCTTCTAAGGAGATTAAGGTATCTCGGCCCCAGTCGGTAAACCAAGGGTAACCAGCAATGATCGAATGACCATCACCGCGTTTCACAATAAAGTTATCTGCGGCTTTCACTAAACGATTAAAAAGGGCATCTTTAGAGAATGTTAAAGCTTCCTTACGGGCAATTTCGCTGCCGATGGCTGTAATCGGATCATCGATATGTTCTTCTAATGTGCAGCTTACAGAGATGTTGACCTGCTGATCGGTAATGATACTTTCGAAAAAACCGGGAATGCTGAGATGATCCTGAATCCCGCCGCCCATTTTCTGATGGAAGGTATAAGGCGCAGGGGTGTAATCCTGGTGTTCCTGGGTAAAGACACCATTACTGATTTTCATATGAATGAGCGTATCTTTACGGTTGAGAGGGACAATGGATAAACGATTGCGATAAGGGAAGATCGCGTATTCTGGGGCTTTTTCATTGACTTGATCAGGAATCCGCAGGGATAAGATCGGTCGAAGATAGAATTCGATTGTTTTCGCGGATGGATTGAAAATATGATAATTCATCACAAAAGTATTTTTGTTGTGTACTAATGAAATTGTCTGTTTAATTGTGATATCATGTAAAGTGTAAACATAGGTGATAACATCACCGATGAGGATATAGTCAAAATAGTCCTGTAAATCATAATCCTGACCATCAATACGACAGCATCCCAGCATATCGTAGAGCACGCTATAGCGATCAACGGGCGGATGCAGTGAGGCATTAAAAAGGGCATGATAGGATTTGGTATGAATAAAAGGCACACTGAGATAAGCGTAACCACCTAAACCATTGGTGAGCAGCCACTCCGGCATGGTAAAGGGATCATGCGATGTGATATCGTTTTTCGTGATTCTTTTCATAGCGAATACCTCCTAGCTTTCATTCTAGGAATATTCAATCTAAAAGCAATCCCATCTAAAAAATCTTATATCATTCTAATGAAACACATATATCATGATACCGCTTTATTTTTTATAATAAGAAATAGAATGGGAGGAATGTAAAATGGATACGTATGTAGAGTATAGCTACAAAATGGATGTGTCATTACGCCAGAAGCTCTTTCGAGCATTATTAATTGCCCTAGCTGTGATCTTTGGATTTTACAGCATCTTTGTGCCGATCTTTATTCCAGTCACCTTGTTATGGATCGTCTTAGCCGTTTATTATCAGCGAAGTCTCAATTGCGAATACGAGTACATTCTCTGTGATAATGAACTGCAGATTGACCGCATCATTAACAAGGCCAAAAGAAAACATGTCGAGACCTTTAATATGGATCAGTTAGAAGCGATGGAAGTTGCGAAGCCTCACTTCTTTGAAGACTACAAAGATAAAAAGGTCAAAGTCAGAAGATTTTATTCCAGCTATAACGATGACCAGGTTTATGGTCTGATGTTAAAAGCGGGTGGACTTTATACCTGCCTGATGTTACAGGCTAATGACAAACTGGTCAATGCTTTGACTTTACGATATCCTCATGCTCTGCGTAAGGAGGCGTAAATTATGTATAGTATTCTGGTTGCCGATGATGAGAAGATTGGCCGTAAAGGCGTTCACTTCTTACTCAATCAGATGGATGAAGATTTAGATATTATTGAAGCGAAAAATGGTAAAGAAGCCTTAGCTTATATTCAGAACCATCCCTTAGATATCTTATTGACAGATATTAAGATGCCTTTTTTAGATGGCATTGAACTGATTAAAGAAGCCTTAAAGGTGCAGCCCCAGTTAAAAATTGCCATTTTTAGCGGCTACAGTGATTTTGAATATGCGAAAAAAGCATTATCTTTAGGGGTTCTTGAATATATCTTAAAACCGGTCAATCCGGAAGAATTCAAAGCTACGATGGCGAAAGTCATCGCCCAGGTCGATGATTTAAAAGCGACCGCAGAAAAAGAAGATAAAACGGAAAACTTAATCAAGGAACATATTCTTTATAACTTAGTCAACGGTAATTCCGATGAAGCCATTGAAGAACATTTAGGATCAACAGTGGAAGATTATATTAAACCTTATCATCGCTTGATCTTATTGCAGTTCCCTGAAAACTTCTTTGGCAATAAAGAAGATATTCAGAAGGACTTCCTGAAGTGTATCAGATTACCTTTTGATTACTTAAACCTGAACTTATCCCAGTCATTATTCTTCTTTGAAGAAGACGCTTTTGATGCCATCAATGCGGCTGCCCATGATATCTTCAATATGTTACAAATTCAGTATCATACCAAAGGGTATATTGCCATCTCTAAAAGTATTAAAGACTTAAGTGAAATTGAAAATAAAGTAGAAACATTAGAAGAGATCCTCGAAGGAATGTATTATCATCCTGATAAATACATCTATTCCGAATTAGATGAAGACAATATTTCCGTTGCCCCTTATGAAGATATTGAAGACTTAACCAAACGAGTTAAACATGATATTAACCTGAAAGATATCAATCGTCTTAAAAAAGACTTTGATAACTTCTACGCTATATATTATGCCCAGGATGATTTCTCAAATGACTATATTAAGTTCTTATTCTCGGGGATGATCAAAGATATTTATAATGCTTTAACGGTAACGAAAGAAAAAGATCTTGATGCGATGATTGTCCGTTTCTATCGTGCCAATGACTTTAAAGCGATCCGCAGTATTATGGATGAATTCATTGCCTTGCTGGAAAAAGAATTCCAGAAATCAGAAAGCCTGAACCATCAGGAAATCAAAGATGTCATCCGCTACGTCTACAATAATTATAATTTAGACTTAAGCGTGGATTCCTTAGCGGAACAGGTCTGCTTAGCACCAAGTTATCTGTCGCATATCTTTAAAAAAGAAACGGGAGAGAACTTAGGTAAGTTTATTAAACGCGTCCGTATGGAAAAAGCCAAAGAGTTATTAGAGTCCAGCAACGAAAAGATCGTGTCCATTGCCGTGGCTGTCGGCTATGCGAACGTTTCTTATTTCTGTCAGAGCTTTAGAGAATATTATGGTATTTCACCACAGAAATACCGCAGTCAGGGAGAAAGCTGATGAAACGTCTGATTACTCTGGCAAGAAACATGAAAGTCCGCCATAAAATCATTATGATTTATATGGCGGTAGGTCTTGTGCCTTTATTAGCCGTTGGTGTGATTGCTTATGTGAATATCAATAATCTGGTCACCCAGCGAGAATTAGAAAACTATCAGAATGTGCTCTCCTTAACAGTAACAGCGATGGATAGTGACATTAAGGTTTATAACAACTTATCTAATTATATTGCTTACAATGAAACCATTGCGGATATTGTCTCTAGCGATTACAGCAATGATTATGACTTTTATAAGAAACTGACCAGTACCCTTGATCCGATGATTACGAGTGCAACGAATTTTCATACCGATATCGATCGGGTCACCATTTATACCCGTAAAGATATCGTGGCTCATGGCACGACCTTAATGCCCATTACGGCTATTGCCCATGAATCCTGGTACAAAAAAGCCTTAGCGAGTGATACCCCCTATTGGGTGGTGGATGCGAAAAACAAAACAGTTTTGAATGTCCGACGTATGCCGACATTAGAACGTAAAAACAGGGTCGGCATCCTTGTCATTGCCCTTGATTACAATCAGCTCTTTAAACGTTTTTCAGCCCTTGGCAAGTACAATTATGGGGTGTATGTCGATGCGGAAGGGCAAGCGATCTATCATTATGATGGGATGATCAATCCACAGGATGAGCTCAGCTTTAAAACCGCCAAAGCGGATGCAAAGAAGCAGGACAGCAGAGTTATTCAGGCGACTTCTAGTGAAACCGCCTGGCATGTCTATTTCTATCGCTCCACGATGTCTCTCGCCCGTGCTCATATGCAGAAAGACTTTGTTTTTCTGGGAACCATTTTACTCATTATGGTCGTTGTCTCCGTTTTATCGCTGCGCTGGACATCTAAGTTTATCGTCGATCGTATCGAAGCCTTAACGAAGAATGCGAAAGCGATTCAGGATGGCAAACTGGAAGTTGATGTCACCAGTGATGATAAAGATGAAATCGGGACTCTGATCCGCGCTTTCGGGCAGACGGTGGAACGGATTAAGTTCCTGATTGAAGAAGTCTATGAATCAAAACTCAATGAAAAGAACTATGAAATGCGTGCCCTCCAGCAGCAGATCAATCCGCATTTCCTCTATAACACCTTATCGATGATTAACTTCATGGCCTTAGAAAGCGGGCAGAATGCTATCAGTAAGATTACTTTATCATTATCTGATTTCTATCGTACCGCCCTCAATAAAGGCAATAACACCTGCTCATTAGGCGATGAATTAAAGAACATGAATGCTTATCTGGATATCCAGCAGATGATGCATGATTATGAATTCGAACTCGACGTCGTCATTGATGAAGAGCTTAAAGATTATGAAACGCCTAATCTGATCTTACAGCCGATTGTAGAAAATGCGATCGGTCATGGTATTGACTTATTAGAAGATCGTAAAGGTATCTTACGCGTTTACGCCACTTCCACAAATGATGAAATTTATATTATGGTCGAAGATAACGGCGTCGGCATGGATGAAGAAACCATGGAAAAAATGTTGTCTCAAAACTCTAAAGGTTATGGTATGCGTAACGTCAATCAGCGTATTAAACTGCTGTATGGTGAAGACTATGGTCTCCATATTGAAAGTATCATCGGTCAAGGGACCGTTGTCATGATCCGCTTACCAAAACGTAAATTTGTGAAGAAGAACCCTTCTTAATGGGGTTCTTTTTTTGTCGGAAAAGAAAAAAGTTTCTGGGAGTGGTCCCCCAAAAACTTTTAAAGCAGGTCAAAACCCCAAATTAATATAGAGACTCCTCCTTTTTACATAATCTTTATATCAATTTATGATGATCTTCATTTTCATTTCTCAAAAATCTTATATGTTTCAAAAATTCGTGATATGTGATGAAAGCGTTTATAAATCTATAATAAGCTTGTAAAGAAAAAAGAGTCACAACAACTCAGGAGGAATTTTTATGAACACAAAGAAAACATTAGCTGCAGCCCTTGCAGCAACTACAATGTTTGGTCTTGTTGGCTGTGGCAGCTCATCAAGTTCAAACACAACATCTACTAAGAAAGCAGAAGATAAAGCTTTAACAGCTACGATGACAGTCTGGTCACCACAGGAAGATCAGTCTAAAGCAAATGGTAACTGGTTAAAGAAAGAATGCGAAGCTTTCGCTAAAGAACATCCAAAGTGGAAATTAACATTCAAATATGGTGTATGTTCAGAAGCTGATGCTGGTAAGAAAGTTACTCAGGATGTTTCTGGATCTGCCGATGTTTATATGTATGCAAATGACCAGTTAGGTACATTGATTGATGCCAAAGCTTTAGCACAGTTAGGTGGGGATACTTTATCAGAAGTTAAGAGTACAAACTCATCTACAATGTTAAAATCTGTAACATCTGATGGTAAAGTTTATGGTATTCCTTTCACTGGTAATACATGGTTCATGTACTATAATAAAGCAAAATTCTCTTCATCAGATATCAAGTCATTAGACACGATGTTAAAGAAAGGTAAAGTTGCTTTCCCAGTATCTAACTCATGGTACTTAGGTTCATTCTACGTTGCTAACGGCGGAACAATCTTCGGTGATGGCAGCAAGGCTAAGAAAGGCATCCAGTTCGGCGGCGATAAAGGTTATGCTACAACTAAGACATTAGTTGACTTGGTGAACAACAAGAACTTCTCAGATGATGCAAACGGTTCTGGTTTATCAGCATTACGTAATAAGAAAGTTGATGCATACTTCTCAGGTTCTTGGGATTATGATGCAGTTAAGAAAGCCTTAGGCAAGAACTTCGGGGCTGCGCAGTTACCAACTGTTAAGATCGACGGTAAAGATCAGCAGTTAAAATCATTCGCAGGTTCTAAAGCAATCGGTGTTAACCCTAACTCTAAGAACATGGAAGTTGCTGTTAAATTAGCTGCATACTTAGGCGGCGAAAAAGCGCAGAAAGATCATTATACTTTAAGATCAATCATCCCATGTAATACTAAATTATTAAAAGAATCAGACATTAAGAGTGATCCATTAATTGCAGCTCAGAACAACACAATTAATAATACTTCAATCTTACAGCCTACTATTACTGAAATGGGTAACTACTGGACACCAGTAGAAACATTTGGTAAAGCTTTAGTTGCAAAACAGGTTAATGCAAGCAACTACAAGAAGAAAACCGATGCATTCCAGAAATCTTTAAACACTGATGTCACTAAATAAGATGAACGGTCTCTTCTAGAGACCGTTATCGTTATTAGAGAAGGAGATTCTATATGAAATTCAAAAAGAAAAGAGTGAGCGAGTTTGCCACCCCTTATACCGTCTCTGATGCCTGGAAAAAAGGTGACGGGGTCACTAAAGCATCGTTTTGTGTAATGGGTCTTGGCTTACTGGCTAAAAGAAGATATGTAAAAGGTTTGATTTACCTGGGCATTGAAGTTGCTTTCTTAGTTTTCATGTTCGCTCAGGGCTTTGCAAATATCGGCGCTTTACCAGGACTGGGCAGTGTTGCTCAGAAACAGGTTTGGAATGATGCCAAAGGAATTTATGAATATTCCCAGGGGGATAATTCATTACTGATCTTGTTATATGGTATTGCTACACTGTTTATCGTCATTGGTTTCATTCTGTTATGGCGCTCTTCCGTAAAGAGCTGTTATAAAGCGCAGAAACTGATGGAAGAAGGAAAACATTTAAATACCTTCAAACAGGATGTTAGTACTTTATTTGATGAAAACTTACATTCACTGTTATTAGCTGGGCCAGTCACTGGGGTTTTGATCTTTACGATCTTACCACTGGTTTTCATGATTTCGATGGCCTTCACAAACTACAGTATCAAAGGGAACCATCTGATCCTCTTTGACTGGGTTGGCTTAAAGAACTTTGCGACTGTTTTATCTTTAAAATCTAGTATCGGTCAGGAATTCTGGGGTGTCTTAGGATGGACCTTAATCTGGGCTGTCTTCGCAACCTTCCTGAACTACTTCTTTGGGATGATCTTAGCGATCGTCATCAACCGTAAAGAAACACATGCGAAATCATTCTGGAGATTCTGCTTCGTTTTATCAGTTGCCGTTCCACAGTTCGTTTCTTTATTAATCATGCGTACAATGTTACAGCCTCAGGGTGCGGTCAATGTCTTATTAAAGAATGCTGGTTTTATTTCTACCTCTTTACCATTCTTTACCAATACCACTTGGGCTCGTGTCACTGTTATCGTCATCAACTTATGGGTTGGTATTCCTTATACCTTATTACAGGTAACCGGGATCTTACAGAATATCCCAGCTGAATTATATGAATCTGCTAAGATGGATGGGGCAAGTCCAGTTGTGACTTTCTTCAAAATCACTTTACCTTATATGTTATTCGTGACAACACCTTATTTGATTACAACCTTTACTGGTAACGTCAATAACTTCAACGTCATCTACCTGTTATCAGGCGGGGATCCAACGCCTGTTGGCGGTACAGCCGGGAAAACCGACTTACTGGTTACCTGGTTATACAAGTTAACTATTGATAAACAGTATTACAACATTGGTGCCGTCATTGGTATTTTAACATTCATCGTTTTAGCAATCGTTGCCTTAGTTACTTATCGTAACTCCGGCAGTTATAAGAATGAGGAGGGATTCATGTAATGGCTAGAAAAGCAATCACTAAGTCTTACAAAACAAAAAAGAGAATCGTGAATGTCATTGTGCATGTCTGCCTGGCCATCTTAGCCTGCATCTGGCTGCTGCCAATCTTCTGGGTTGTTTTAACATCCTTCAGAGCAGAACCAGGTTCTTATGTAGATACATTCTTCCCTAAGACTTACACATTCAATAACTACATTAAATTATTTACTGATACCAACATCTTAAACTTCCCTAAGATGTTCCTGAACACTTTGATTATTGCCATCTTTTCTTGTATCATCAGCTGTTTCTTCGTCTTATCAGTTGCTTACTGTATGAGCCGTTTAAGATTCAAAGTCAGAAAACCATTTATGAATATTGCGATGATCTTAGGATTATTCCCAGGGTTCATGTCAATGGTCGCTGTTTACTACATCTTAAAAGCAGTTGGTTTATCAGAAGGAGCGATGATTCGTGTCGCTTTAGTATTAGTCTATAGTGCCGGCAGTGGTGTTGGTTTCTACATCGCTAAAGGGTTCTTTGATACTATTCCAAAGGCTCTTGATGAAGCGGCTTATATCGATGGGGCCACAAAATGGCAGGTCTTCACTAAGATCACCATCCCACTTTCTAAACCAATCATCGTCTACACTGTTTTAACATCATTCTTAGCACCATGGCTAGACTTCATCTTTGCACAGGTCATCTGCCGTGCGAATGCCGATTACTTCACTGTTTCCATCGGGTTATGGAACATGCTGCAAAAAGAATATATCGACCAGTGGTTTACAAGATTCGCAGCCGGAGCCGTTTGCGTTTCTATCCCAATTGCGATATTATTTATCTATATGCAGAAGTACTATGCCGAAGGTATGTCTGGGGCAGTGAAAGGATGATGTTATGTTACGAAAAGTATTCTTTATAATACTTTCCTTAATGACAATTACATCTTGTACAACGGGGTCGCCACGCGACTCCTTTGTCGCGTCTAAAGATGCCTCCGCCACGCCATATGGAAAATATGAAAAAACCATTACATATACGTTAGGGAATCTGACTGGGGATAAAAATTCCAATATGCCAAGTGGTGACAGCTATGAAAATAATGCTTATACCCGTTATCTCAAAAAGATGCTCAATGTGCAAAACAAGGATGTCTTTGAAGCGTATGATAAGGACTATACCTCTTCCGTTGAACATGCCATTTTAAGTAAGAAGATTCCGGATGTCATGATCGTCGAAAATACTGATGATCTGGATTATTTGATAGAACATGATATGATCCAGGATTTAACAGCCGCTTATCGCAACTGTACAACTGATCGGATCAAAGCGATGTACAATTCCTATGGTTCTTCTATTATGGATATGGTGACTTATCATGGGAAGCTTTATGCGATGCCGGAAACCAATATTGATGATGGCCCCAATCTCTTTTGGTGCCGCTCTGACTGGCTGCAGGAATTACACTTAAAAGCGCCCAAAACATTAAGTGATGTCGAACACATCGTGAAAGTCTTCCAAAAGAAGAAACATACAGATGGGTTATTAGCAGATACTTCCTTAACGGCAGGAACAGGCTATTCCAGCGAATATCTTTTGAATCTCTATTTTGCCAGGGCCAATGTATATCCTAAACAATGGCTGAAAAGCAATGGCAAGATTACTTATGGATCGATCAATCCTAATGCGAAAAAGGTTTTAGCGCATTTACATAAACTGTATAAAGAGGGCATTTTAGATCGGAATTTCTTATTACGAACTTCAGCCAATATTACGCAGGAGATTATCGATGAGAAATGTGGCGCTTTCTTTGGCCCTTGGTGGGTGCCTAATAACCCCTTAGTGGATGCGGTTAAGAAAAATCCGCAGGCGAAATGGGCCCCTTATCGGATCGCCACCAGTAAAGATGGGACAACTTCGTATCATTCGATTAACCCATCAACGAAATATGTGGTTGTCCGAAAAGGATTTAAACATCCCGAAGTGATCTTTAAAATCATCAGTGTCATCTTTGATTACCTGCGTTATGAAAATAAAGATGTCAGCAGCATTAACCGTTACTATGCCTTAAATGTCGATCCAACAGCTAGACCAATCGCCATTAATGTCGATTATGCCAATGCCTTAAGCCGCAGCTATCAGAGTATCACCCATATCTTAGAAGGCGGTAAAATCACCGATGATATTTCTTCCAGTGATGTGTCATATGCCGGGGCCTGCCAGGATTACTTAGCTAATAAGCGCGAAAACAGAGCAGAGAACTGGGCAGCTTATACCACACGTATTGAAGCTTTAAAACTGTTAGATACGAAGAAGATTCAACGGGTACAATGCGTCTTCTTCGGCTCAACGCCAACTTCAGAAAAGAAAGGCTATTATCTTTCCCAGTTAGAGCAGGATACCTATCTGAAGATTATTTCCGGGAAACTTCCAGTAAACAGCTTTGATGACTTTGTCTTACAATGGAAAATGCATGGCGGTGACCAGATTACCAAAGAAGTCACAAAGTATAATCAATCGAAATCCTAAAAGTCGTGTCTTTTCAAGACACGGCTTTTTAAGTAAAAGAATATCAAAAGTCATTTGAAAGATATTTGATCGGCTAGTGCTTTTATCCCGAAAGGGATTTTTTTGCGTTATAATGTCATTGTTTAGAATTATTTAAGAATTACACCAATGATTATTTAATGATTCTCACCTAGAATAAAAGTGCGAGGAGGGGAAGTATGGAGCACAAAGTATTGGTTGTTGAAGATGAAGAAGGAATTCGTGCCACGCTCAAGATTTTCTTAAAAAATCAGGGATATGAAGTGGTTGAAGCGGAAAATGGTAAAGTTGCATTAGAGCGTTTAGATGAGACAATCCATTTAGCGATTGTCGATATTATGATGCCGGTGATGGATGGTATTACATTCGTGAGTAAGTTACGAGAAAGCTATGATATGCCAGTTATCTTCTTGACGGCGAAGTCCGAAGATATTGATAAGATTACTGGTTTGAATTTAGGGGCGGATGACTACGTCACCAAACCTTTTGAACCGATGGAACTGATGGCGCGTGTCAAAGCGCAGCTGCGTCGTTATGAACAAATTATTTCTTTAAAGACCAAAGAGGATCGTGATGATTCTAGACTGATTGTGGGGGACTTAGAATTAGATTTATATGCCCATGAAGTGCATGTGAATGGAAAAACGACCCGTTTAACGAAAAAGGAATTTGATATTCTCAAATTATTAATGGAAAGTCCTGGACGTATTTATAGTGCTGAAGATATTTATGAAAATGTCTGGCAGGAAGCGGCGGTCAATACCGAAACGGTGGTTGTTCATGTCCGCAAACTGCGAGAAAAAATTGAAGTGAATCCTCGCAAACCGGAATATTTAAAAGTTGTTTGGGGGATTGGCTATAAGATTGAGAAAATGTAGGTGATTGAAATGAAGAAAAAAGTAATCATTGGGATTTATGTTGTTTTATTAGTGGCCGCGACAGTTATCACATCCGTAGGCTTCTGTTTTAATGCGACTCATATTGATCGGGTTGAATTAGATAAAAGTAATTTACGCTATAATATTGGTCAGCTGATTCTTTATGAAGGCAAACAGGCTGATCCACACTATCAGTATTTATCGTTTGATAAAAGTGTTTCGAAAAAGAAACGCGCTGCCTATAAGAAAACGATCACAAAGATTATGGCAGATTACACAAAGAATATGCGCAGTAATGATGATATCAGCTATGTCACAAAAAATGAGAATGGTGATTTAAAGGAAGCCCATGTTCCAGAACAGTTCCATCACAAGAGCTTAGATATGACGCTTACCTATGATCAGAAAGGACGCATTTCTGGTAAGAAATATACTTCGCTTTATGATGAATTTGATGGGGACTATGTCAATTTATATACCTCGATTGGTTATAATACGACGATTGGTTCAGATGAAATTACGAAATTAACAGCGGCTATTGAACAAGGGAAAGTCTCTATCAATAATCCAAGTAATATGACCATTACCATTCAGGTTCCACAAAAGATCACGACTAATTATATGCGTTATATTTTAAATCTGTCTGATCAGGCTGAGTCTTTTATTGAAACGGCCTTTCTTTTATCCGGCTTGATCATTATTCTCTTTATGATCATTGTACCATTGAAGATTAGTGAAACGATCGAGCCTTTCAAAACTATGAAAAACTGGTATTTCATTGCGAATGCCTTGATTATTGCCTTAGGTGTATTCTTCAGCAGTCTGATTATCCGTCAGTTCTTTGCAGGAATGATCGATCTCTATAATGGTCAGAGTATGAGCAATACCTTCCTCCTTGGCTTAAGTATGAAGCAGCCAGAGAATACAGCTCTGATTGGTTTTATCTTTGCCCTGCCGTCCTTAGTGATCTATTTCTTAGTTTCTGTTTTCGGCTTTGGCCTTAAGTATATCTTAGTGCATATCAAGACATATTTTAAAGATCATACACTTATTGGAGCGATGATCCGCCATGTGAAGAAACAGTCTGATGTCCTGATCAGAGAGACAATGGATGATCCCCATAATAAAGCCATTGTCAAACTGTTTGCTTTACACTTAGGTGTCATCATCGGCTTAACGATGTTGCTCTTTATCTTCTCGTCTGTTTTCTATATGTACACCATGTACACCCTTCATCCTTATCGCAATCTCTTTATGATCTGGTTAATCATGATGGTGATCTATGGCTTTGTTGTTGCAAATACCATTATTAAAAAGATGTTATCCATCAAACAAAGCTATCAGCGTTTAGTCAGACAGGCTCAGGATTTATCGCGTGGTGAATTTGTGGAAGTTGCAGATGACTTAGGCGTGTTCAATAGCTTACGTGATGAAATGAACCATGTGAAAGAAGGTTTTGAGAAAGCCGTTGAAGAAGAAGTGAAGTCGACCACCATGAAGACCGAACTGATTTCTAATGTCTCCCATGACTTAAAAACCCCACTTACTTGTATCAAGAATTATGTCATTCTCTTAAAGGATGCGAAAACCCCAGAAGATACCAAGGAATACACGACGCAGATTGAAAATTATACCAACCGTTTATCAACACTGATTGAAGATCTCTTTGAAGTATCCAAAGTCAATTCCGGCAATGTCACTTTGCATGAAACCTCTCTTGATTTATTAGCGTTATTAGATCAGGCGGTTGTAGAAAATGAAGAAAAACTGGAAAGTAAATCATTACGTGTGATTAAAAAAGCGGATTTAGAGAAAGCGATGTGTTATTTAGATGGAGAAAAAACCTACCGGATCTTAGATAACTTACTTGGCAATATCGCGAAATATGCAATGCCTCAGACCCGCGTCTATATTGATGTGACACACGATAAAGAGCACGTATCCATTGCCTTGAAAAATATTTCTGAAGCGGAAATGAACTTCACCTCCGAAGAAATCGTTGAACGATTTGTCCGCGGGGATAAGTCACGCCATGTCGCTGGCTCTGGTTTAGGTTTAGCGATTGCGAAAAGCTTTACTGAAGTGCAAGGCGGAACCTTTGCCTTAGCGATCGATGGTGATATGTTTAAGGTGACCTTAACTTTTACCTTAGAAAAACCAGCGACGCAAGATGAATAATCACGATGCCCTCCTAATTAGGAGGGCATCTTTTTGGCTTTTTCATGGTTTCATGCATCTAATTGTCAAGCCAGGATAATTATGCTAAAATCAAACGGAAAGAAGGTAGCCTATGTATGATGTAATCGTTGTTGGGGCTGGTCATGCCGGTATTGAGGCATGTTTAGCACCCGCAAGAATTGGTAAAAAAACATTATTAGTCACATCTCATTTTGCAAATGCTGGTCAGATGCCTTGTAATACGGCCATCGGCGGTCCGGCAAAGGGGATTATCGTGCGTGAAGTGGACGCTTTAGGCGGACAGATGGGGAAAAGCGCCGATGCGAATTATACCCAGATGAAGATGTTAAATACGGCGAAAGGTCCAGGGGTCTGGGCTCTTCGTGCGCAGGAAGATAAAAAAACTTATCCACGCTATATGCAGAAAGTGCTTAAAGAGCAGGAAAACCTCGATATTATTGAAGCGATGGTTGAAGATCTGATTGTCGAAGAGAATACATGTAAAGGGGTTATTCTTGAAGACGGGCAACGGATTGAAGGGAAAACGGTTATTTTAACAACGGGGACTTATTTAAAAGCAGAAATCTTAGTGGGCGATCAGAAGACCCCTAGCGGTCCTGATCAGGAACGTTATTCTAAGTTCTTATCTGATAAATTACGTGATTACGGTTTCCGTATTCAGCGTTTAAAGACGGGAACGCCGCCACGTATTAAAGCAGAAAGTATCGATTTCTCAAAAACCAGTGTTCAGCCTGGAACGGATGCGAAACTATCATTCTCTTATAGCACCAAGACATTTACGCCTCTAGCAGAGCAGGATGTCTGCTATTTAACGTATACAACTGCAAAAACTCATCAGCTAATTCGTGATAATTTATCAAAATCATCGATGTATTCAGGCATCGTGAAAGGGGTCGGACCACGTTACTGCCCTTCGATTGAAGATAAGGTCGTCAAGTTTGCAGATAAGGAACGTCATCAGTTATTCTTAGAACCAGAATCACGAGAAACGAACTCTATTTACTTACAGGGCTTCTCTACATCTATGCCTCATGATATTCAGGAACAGATGGTGCATTCGCTGCCGGGCTTAGAACATGCGGAATTTTTAAAGTATGCCTATGCGATTGAATATGATGCCATTGATCCTTTACAGTTATGGCCATCATTAGAAACCAAAGTCATTAAAAACTTATATACGGCAGGGCAGATCAATGGTACCAGCGGCTACGAAGAAGCGGCGGGGCAGGGCCTGATTGCCGGCATTAATGCGGCGAAGAAAGTGGATGGCATTGCGCCATTAATTCTTAAACGAAATGAAGCATACATCGGGGTCCTGATTGATGACTTAGTCACCAAAGGCACCAAAGAACCTTATCGTATGTTAACGAGTCGCGCGGAATACCGTTTATTATTACGTCATGATAATGCGGATGAACGTTTAATGAAATACGGTTATGAAGCGGGCTTAGTCAAAGAAGAGACATATCAGGAATACTTAACGAAGATGGATCATATTGATCAGGAAATTACGCGTTTAAGTACCTTACGTTTTACGCCTAAAAGTGAGATTAATGAACGTATTGAAGAATTAGGGTCAACGAAATTAAAAGAAGGGATCTCCGCTAAAGTCTTACTGCAGCGTCCGGAATTAACTTATGATAAGATCAAAGATTATTTGGGCAACGTTGATTTAACGGATGAAGAAAGACTGCGCGTGACCATTAATATTAAGTATAAAGGCTATATCGATAAAGCATTAAGACAGGTAGAGAAAGTCAAAGCGATGGAAGAAAAACATATTCCGGAAGATATTGACTATGATCAGGTGATTAACTTAGCGTTAGAAGCGAAACAGAAGTTAAAGGAAGTACGCCCGTTAACCGTTGGTCAGGCTTCGCGTATTTCCGGGATTAACCCCGCTGATATCTCCGTCTTACTGATTTATCTGAAGTCAGAATATGGAGAATAATATGTTTGATATTGAGGAAGCTTTAGAAAAACAGCATATCACTTTAACTGCCCATCAGTTAGAACAGTTTGCCTGTTATTACGACATGCTCGTTGAATGGAATGAGAAGATGAACTTAACCGCTATTGTTGATCGTGAGGGAGTTTATAAGAAACATTTCTATGATTCCTTAACAATTGCCTTTGATTATGATTTTACGGATCAGAGTATCGTTGATGTCGGCGCCGGCGCTGGTTTTCCGAGCATTCCTTTAAAGATTCTTTATCCCTCTTTAAAGGTGACCATTGTCGATAGCTTAGGCAAACGCATCACTTTCCTCCATCATCTCATAGAAGCATTAGGCTTAGATCATGTTTATGCCATTCATGGCCGCGCCGAAGAATTTGCGAAAGGGCATCGTGAAAGCTTTGATATTGCGACCGCGCGCGCCGTCGCCAGACTCAATATCTTAGATGAATTATGTCTGCCATTAGTCAAAGTAGATGGTGATTTCTTAGTTTTAAAAGGCAAAGCAGGCGCTGAGGAATATGAAGAAGCAGCCCAGGGCATCACAACTTTAGGCGGGCGCTTAGTGAAAGATGTAGCCTTTACCTTAGATGGGGATGACGATCATCGTCATAACCTCATTATCCATAAGGTGAAAAAGACGCCTGCAAAATATCCTCGCGCTTTTGGAGCAATCAAGAAGAAACCGCTCTAGGAGGCTATTATGAAGAAGAATACTTACAAGTTTATTGATATTAATCGGATTTCTCCGAATAAAGATCAGCCTCGTACCCATTTCGAAGATGAAAAGATTCAGGAGTTAGCGGAATCGATTAAAGTGAACGGATTATTACAGCCGATTGTCGTGCGTCCTTATGGCGGCTTTAAACAGTATCAGATCGTTGTTGGCGAGAGGCGTTATCGCGCCTGTAAATTAGCTGGGATCAAAGAAGTACCCGTGCTCATTCAGAAACTGAATGATGAAGAAACGGCCAATGCGGCTTTAGTAGAAAACATTCAGCGCGAGAACTTATCTCCGATAGAAGAAGCTTTGGCTTATGCCTCCATTATGGATAGCCAGAACTTAACGCAGGCGCAGGTGGCGGAAAAGATGGGCAAGAAACAATCAACGATTGCTAATAAACTCCGTTTATTAAAACTTTCGCCAACGGTTCAGCAGGCGTTAAAGGAAAAACAAATTTCTGAACGCCATGGCCGGGCGTTGTTAAAGATTGAAAATATTTCGGAACAGAATAATCTGCTTAAGAAGATTATCGCCAATAACCTAACCGTCGAAGAGACGGAACGGCTGGTGAAAGCAACGTTAGAGCCGCCGAAGAAAAAGAAAAAAGGGACCAGCAAAGCACTGTCCCAGAATGTGCAGATTGCTTTAAATACCTTGCCTTTAAAAGATATTAATAAAGCCGTTAAAACAATCAATGATTTTGGTATTGATACCAATGTCGATGAAGAGGAGACGGATGATGCTTATGTCATCACGATTAAAATTAAGAAGTAGTCTGCTGATCTTATTTTTGCTTGTCGGCTGCATGCAGGCTCGTAAGCTCAATGTTGATGGTCTTTATGCCTATGTGCATCACATTAAACATCATACCTATGTCATTGGTTATCAGATCACGATGCCTAAAGATGACAGCTTAAAGATCAATCAGTTAAAAGTCACTTATATGACAAAGCTGCCCTTAGATCGCACCCATCAGGTGAAAGCATCAGATCGCTTTGCGGTGAAGACCAGCAAACAATCCAAGATGACCTATTACTATTATCATAGTACGCATGGTTTTTTAAAGCAGGATCAAACCTTGCTTGCGCAAACCAGATGCAGCTACGAGTACTTAGATCGTCGTGAAACCAAACGGATACAAAAAGTTATTATCAAATAATGGATCGGTTTATACCGATCCATTAATCATTTAAAGTCACACAGACAGGCTGTGGGATAGCACATTCGTAAGGTGTCATGAGCAGTTTTTCATTGGTTTCATCAAAGGTCATTAACTGCAGTTTATTATCTTCCTGACAAGCTACGACAAGATATTGATCATCAATAATATTGAAATCTCTTGGCCCTTTTGCGGTATGAACCATATACAGTAAAGACAGTTTACCAGATTCTTTATTGACGCGATACAGACATATCGAATCGTGACCGCGGTTAGAAACCATCAAGTGATCACCGGTGCTTGTCATCCGAATGGCGGCTGCGGCGGAGAAGCCTTTGAAATGATGAGGGATACATGAGACGTTCTGGACGAGTGAGAAACGATCATCATTGATTTTGAAAACCATCACACTGTTGGCAATTTCATTAACTAAATAGGCATAGCGGCCATCTTTAGAGAAAATCATATGACGTGGTCCGGAACCAGGAATAATGTTGACGCTATGTTTCTCATCAGCGACTAAATGTCCATCCTGATAACGGTACATGACAATCTTATCACTGCCTAAATCAACGGCATAGAGGAACTTATGATCAGGGGTGAAACCGACATTATGAACATGTGGTCCGGTCTGTCGCTTTAATAAATCAGGCCCAAAGCCCTGATGGCGGACAGCACCAATTTTATGATCAATGAGCTTATGTTTTAAGGCATAAGCAGCGGTTGCGCCGATATGATAGTTCGCCGCAAAGATGTAGCGCTGATCGGGGGAAATGCATAAATGGGTATAGCTGCGGCCGCTGGAAGAATAATTATTATTCAAGATCAGATCACCATGGACGATCGAGAAACTGCCCAGACCGCCGCCATCATTTTTGGCACTGGCATTTTTATAAGCCACATATAAAACATTGTCATCGGTAATCATGTAAGAAGGAAAATCCGGCGTTGCGACATGCCGTTTACATGTTAAGGTCAGCTTAGCCTGATCTAAATCGACAATATAGATGCCTTTTTCTTCTCCTTTGCCATAACTTGCAATATAAATATTCATTTTATCACCTGCTTTTCTTATCTTATTATTATGATATCACAGGGATCATTTATTGACCAACTTCTTTCGCAAAGAGAAAGAAAAAATCGGATCTCACGAAAAATTAGGAAATTTTTCGTGTTCTTTACACATTTTATCATTTGGCATATAATAAGAAAAACAAGCAAAGGAGACGAGCTATGGAAGATAAATTATTATTGTCTATCATGCAGAAAAATGCCCGTATTAAGATGCGTGATCTCGCTGCGGTATTAGATGAACCGCGGGAAAACGTCATCGATAAGGTCACGGAATTAGAAGATAAGAAAGTGATCTGCGGTTATCATACGGTCATTAACTGGGATAAGACGAATACCGATATCGTCACGGCTTTGATTGAAATCAAAGCCACACCAGAAAGAGAATTTGGCTATGATCGTATTGCCTCACGTATTTACAAGTTTGAAGAAGTAGAAACGATGTATTTATTAGCGGGACGCTATGATTTTGCCCTCATTATTCGTGGACATACTATGCAGCAAGTGGCACACTTTGTGGCCAGCAAGTTAGCGCCTATTTCTGGAGTTACGGAAACTGTCACGACGTTCGTCTTAAAGAATTATAAGAACAGCGGGATTGTGATGGTCGAAGATGAAGACGGCAAAAATGATCGATTGGTGGTGACACCATAATGGATTTTGAAGCGAAGTTATCCGATAAAGCAAAAACAATTAAACCTTCAGGGATCCGTCGTTTCTTTGATTTGGCGAATCAGATTGAAGGTGTCATTTCTTTAGGGGTAGGGGAACCCGATTTTACCACGCCGTGGAAAATCCGTGAAT
Source organism: Intestinibaculum porci (assembly GCF_003925875.1). GTDB lineage: Bacteria > Bacillota_I > Bacilli_A > Erysipelotrichales > Coprobacillaceae > Intestinibaculum > Intestinibaculum porci. Next base: position 291,094 of record NZ_AP019309.1, read on the forward strand.
CGGCCATCTATTCCATTGAAAAAGGACGCACATTTTATACCGCCAATCGTGGTCTGATCGAATTGCGGGAAGAGATTTGTAAGTATTATGATCAGCGCTGGCACGTTAAATATGATCCGAAAACAGAATGTACGGTCACGGTCGGTGGTTCCGAAGGGATCGATATTGCCGTTCGGGCCTTATTAAATCCAGGGGAAGAAATGATCATCTTGGATCCTGGTTATGTGGCTTATGAACCAGCCGTCTTATTATCTGGCGGGGTACCAGTACGGATTCATCTGGAAGAAAAAGATCAGTTTAAACTGACCCCAGAAAAGCTCAAAGCCGCGATTACTCCCAATACGAAGCTGATGTTGATCAACTACCCAGGTAACCCAACGGGTGGCTTTATGACCCGTGAGGACTATGCCAAGATAGTGCCGATTATCAAAGAATCCGGCATTATTGTCATCTCTGATGAAATCTATGCGGAATTAAGTTATGAACAGGAATTCTGTGCTCTTGCCTCATTCCCGGAAATTCGTGATCAGGTTATTACGATCAGCGGTTTCTCGAAAGCTTTTGCGATGACTGGCTGGCGTTTAGGTTATGTCTTAGCCAACCCGGTCTTATCGAAAGCGATGACGAAAATTCACCAGTACATTATTATGTCGGCACCAACGGGTGCACAGTATGGGGCCATTGATGGTTTACGTTACTGCGCTGATGAAGTGGAAGAAATGCGCAATGCCTATCTATCGCGACGTAACTATTTAGTGCGTGAGCTTAATGATATGGGCTTAAAGACCTTTAAGCCGCAAGGGGCTTTCTATGTCTTCCCATCGATTCAGTCGACAGGCTTAACCTCAGAAGAATTCTGTGAAGCCTTATTAAAAGATCAGAAAGTAGCCTGTGTTCCAGGTTCAGCCTTCGGCGAAGGCGGTGAAGGGTTTATTCGTATCTCTTATGCTTATTCCTTAGAAGAATTAAAGATTGCCATGAGTAAGATGCGTTTATTCTTAGAACATCTCAAAAAGTAAAGCAGAGATCCTAATCGATCTCTGCTTTTATACTGTTATGGAAGGCATCATAAATATAAGCCTCCGCCTTTTCCAGGTGAAACATTTTTAACTGAAAATGGGTTGTCTCATTAAAGTAACGACAAAGACGCGGTGAACGTTTCTTTGCGAGGATACTGTATTCTTCTTCATCAAAGACGAGTGTGCCGTGATAAGAAAAATAGTGATGATCTTCCCGATAAGCCAATAAGGATACCACCGGGTTATGACATAAATATGGATAGAGGGGACTTTGATCACTGATGCCAAACATCAGTTTGTGATCATAGTACATATGAATGCGCAGCGGTTCAATCATTGAGCCGACGCTAATATAAAAGACTTTGGCATCATGTAAAAAACAGTTAATCTGATAAATGTTGTAATGTCTATCCATAAAATGTACCTCATTGCTTTATTATATCGTACTAAAGCTAAAAATCCTAGCATGTCCCATGAAAAAGAAGATCATTGATGATCTTCTTTTTGATGCACTCTTGCTAAACTTTCCTGATAGGAATACACACAGCCGCAGTAGCTTTGACGATACATATGATAAGCTTCAGCCGTCTGCACTGATTTCAGATAACCATTGCGTTTCTTAAAATCGGAAGGCAGGAACTTGAGATGATCATCGGTAAAGGAAAGACCAATCTCATTGATCCAGCGGGATATTTTATGTGGTGAAACGGATAAGACGGTAGTCCAGTAATCAAAGTTGTGCGCTAAAGCATAATCATGGGCCCGCGTCATCCGCATTTCGTAACAGAGATGGCAGCGTTCGCCTTTTTCTCCGGTATCCTTTAACGGCGCTAATTTAGCCGTATAGGCCTGTAAGTCATAATCATCTTCCACCACTGTGATATGACGATTGTTGTTGGCATTGAATTCTGGGATGAATGTTAATAATTCATCACGCCGACGCAGATATTCTTCTTCCGGATAAATATTGGAATTTGAATAGAAGATGGTGATATCAAAGTACTCGCTGAGTTCTTTGATCACATTACTTGAGCAAGGGCCGCAACAGACATGAAGCAGAAGCGTCTTACGACCATCTAACTTCTTTAATTCTTCCTGCATCAGGAGATCATAATTCTGTTTCATTGGTAATAAACATCGCATCGCCAAATGAGAAGAAGCGATACTTTTCCTTTACTGCAATGTTATAGGCATGCAAAATCTTTTCCCGGGAAGCTAACGCTGAGACTAACATAATTAAAGTCGACTTCGGTAAGTGGAAGTTCGTGATCAGACAGTCAATGGCTTTAAAGGTATAACCAGGATAGATGAAAATATTGGTATTTTCATGGGCAGCGGTAAACTTGCCATATTTAGAGACATTCGCTTCAAGGGTGCGGCATGAGGTTGTACCGATGGCAATAATCCGTCGGCCTTCCGCTTTGGCTTTGTTTAAACGCTCAGCGACGTCTTCGCTGATTTCATAGTATTCACTATGCATGTGATGTTCTAAGACATTTTCCACTTTGACTGGTCTAAAGGTGCCTAAGCCGACATGTAAAGTAACATCTTCGACTTCAATTCCTTTATCACGTAACTTCTGGAATAATTCTGGGGTGAAGTGTAAACCAGCCGTTGGCGCAGCGGCGCTGCCTTCGACTTTCGCATAGACCGTGTTATAACGATCTGGATCATCTAATTTTTCCTTAATATAAGGTGGTAATGGCATAATCCCTAACTGATCTAAGACTTCAAAGAAGATGCCTTCATAGATCATTTCTAAAATACGGATGCCTTCTTCGCGGACTTCTAAACATTTCGCTTTGAGGCGGCCATCACCAAAAGAGATTACGGTGCCCACTTTAATCGTCCGGGCATTACCGCATAAACATTCCCATACATCATCATGAGTGTTCTTTAATAATAAGACTTCAACATGCGCATGGGTCTCTTCTTTGGTCCCAAATAAACGTGCGGGGATGACTTTCGTGTTATTACGAACTAACACATCACCGGGTTTTAAATAATCGATAATATCATAAAAGTGTTTATGAGTGACTTCCCCCGTTTCTTTATTTAAAACCATTAACCGGGAAGTATCTCTTTTTTTAAGCGGGGTCTGCGCAATGAGTTCATGCGGCAGATCATAATCAAATAATTCAATATCCATAGATTCCATATTAAAAGGCCCTTTCATAAACATCTCGTCCATAACGATCTAAGAATTCTTCCTTGAAATCGGCTAAGCGATCTTCCTGAATCGCCTGACGGATGTCTTTCGCTAAGTCTAATAAGAAAGCGACGTTATGGATGGATAATAAACTCTTACCAAAGATTTCATCACATTTATGAAGATGTCTTAAGTAAGCGCGAGAATAATTTGTACAAGTATAACAGTGACACATATCATCAACCGGAGAAAAATCATATTTGAATTTCTGATTGTTGATGTTCATGCGGCCATGATGGGTCATGAGTGCGCCATGACGCGCCACGCGGGTTGGTAAGACGCAGTCATACATATCGATGCCGCGTATCGCTGATTCGATTAAGTCGATCGGATTGCCTACGCCCATTAAGTAACGTGGTTTATCTTCTGGCAGCCACTTCACGCTGTCTTCAATCATTTTATACATAACATCTTTAGGTTCACCAACCGATGTTCCACCAATCGAATAACCAGGGAAATCCATCGCCGCTAAGGTTTTAGCGGCTTTTTCGCGTAAGTCTGGATATTCGCCGCCCTGGACAATACCAAATAACGCCTGATCTTCTCTGGTGTGCGCTTCTAAACCACGTTTAGCCCAGCGCAAAGTACGATCGACGCTGCGTTCCATATATTCTCTGGTGGCTGGATAAGGGGCACATTCGTCAAATGACATGATGATATCAGCCCCTAAGTCTTCCTGAATCTTAATTGATTTTTCTGGCGAAAGGAAGAGCTTAGAGCCATCGACAATCGATTTGAAGGTGACGCCTTCTTCTTCAATCTTTCGTGTTTTCCCTAAAGAGAAAACCTGGAAGCCGCCGCTGTCAGTGAGGAGCGGACCATCGTAGTTCATAAATTTATGTAAACCGCCCGCCATTTTGACAACGTCATTACCAGGGCGCAGCCATAAATGATAAGTGTTGGCTAAGACAACCTGGGATCCCATCGCTTTTAACTGTTCAGGGGAGATCCCTTTGACGGTCGCAAGGGTGCCGACCGGCATAAACATCGGGGTTTCTACATCGCCATGGGGGGTATGTAAAATGCCGTAACGAGCTCCCGTCTGGGCATCTACATGTTTTAATTCATACCAAAAATCTTTCATATTTACCTCCAAAATTTGCATTGTCTATTATACACATTTTTCCTCATTATGACAAAATTATCGTTCCCGATTTGCTTTGCGCCACTGCATGGGCGAGAGGCCGTAAACATTTTTGAAAGCGCGGGAGAAATGGAGCTGATTTTCATAGCCAACGGCCTGGGAGATATCGGCGATATGCATCTCTGTCCGCTTTAAATATTCACTGGCTTTGATCATCCGATAATTAAGTAAAAAAGACTGTGGGGTTTTGCCGGTTTCGCGTTTAAAGAGTTTTCCAAAGTAAGAACGATTAAGACCGATATTATTGGCGATATCTTCAATCGAGATATTATACATATAATTCTGCTCGATAAAAACCATCGTTTCATGCATATAAAAATCAGCGAGACGGTTACCGGAATGCTGCTCAGTGACTTTAATGGAGCGCATCATATTATCTAAGACTAAATAGAGATGGCCGATCAGATCAAAAGGGGTGGCGTTTTTACTTGTGGCGATATAGACCATATTTTTTACCATCTCTTTATGCAAATCTTCATACATATAGTGATAGATGGGCGAAGAAATCGTTAAGCCTACGGTATCTAAGGCTTCTTTCACGCGTAAGCCGTCAAATTCAATCCACATATATTCCCAGGGGTCCTGTTCATCGGCAATATACATCGTCACCTGTCCAGGAAAGATCATAAAGCCATCGCCAGCTTTTAAATGGTATTTGATTTCCGCTCCTTTATCATTATTAGCTGAAAGGACACCTTTGCCTCTTAAGATATAGTGGAAAAGATAATGATTTCTGGTGGCGGGACCAAAAAGATGCGATGGTTTGCACACTTCTCCGCCATACTGGTAGAGACTTAAATCGATAAATGTTTCATTGGGGAAGATGGAAAATTGCCAATCTTGCATGTGTATCACCTCACATGACATTATATCATGAAGCGTCCTAATATCACAATATTCGAGGGAATAATCACATAATGGGATAAAAAGAGCGCTTTCAAGATATTCTATGTCGCATAATGAGATGTTACACTATAGGTGCCAAATGAAAAAACAGCTGTTTAGGTAAAAAACGAATGGGAGGGCAATATGAAACTCAAAAAAGTTATGCGTTTTCTTCTGGCGCTGACGATGGGCTTATCCATTGCTGGATGTGGATCATCGTCATCGAAGAAAACAACCATCGAAATTGTTTCCTACAAACAGGAAGCCGCAACTTATTTTGACAAAGTTGCGAAAGAATTCAATGCCACACATAGTGATATTGAACTCAAGATCTCTTCACCAAATGATGCAGTAACCGTTATGAAAACACGTTTTATCCGTGAAGATTATCCGGATATTATCGGCATTGGCGGGGATGCGACATTCTCAGAATTTGTTGATGCTGGTGTTTTAGCGGATGTCTCTGATTTCTCAGGTATCAAAAAGATCAAAAAAGCATATATTGATATGCTTGATCAGCTGGAATATGTCCCAACCAAAGGCACATACGGAGTACCTTATGTAGCGAATGCTTCAGGGATCCTTTACAACAAAGCGATCTTTAAAAAGTATGGCTATAAAGTGCCAAACACTTGGAACGAACTGATGGCGTTATGTAAACAGATGAAAAAAGATGGCGTTTTACCATTCTACTTTGGGTATAAGGATACCTGGACAACGATGGCGCCATGGAACTCCTTAGCTGTTTCCTTAGCTCCAGCGAACACCACCCAAAATGTCAATGCGGGGAAAACAACCTTTACAAAGGAATATGATGAAACCGCTGAAAAGATTAAGACGTTATTAAAGTATGGCGAAAAAGAAGTCGCAGCCTATGGCTACAATGATGCCTGCACGGCTTTCGCAAAAGGGCAGTCAGCGATGTACACGATCGGTTCTTATGCCATTCCTCAGGTCTTATCATCCAATCCAAAGATGGATATCGGCTCTTTTGTCATGCCGGCTAATAATGATAAAAACAAGAATAACTTAAACTCTGGGATCGACTTGATGTTCGGAGTGACGAAAGCCTGCAAGAATAAAAAAGCAGCTTATACGGTCTTAAATTACTTATTAGCGAAAAAGAACTTACAGAAATATATCAATGCCCAGATGTCATTACCTTGCCGTACTGGTAACTTCACTTTACCTAAGCAGTTTGATGATATGAAACCTTGGATTGATAGTGGTAAGATGGTCGACTATCAGGATCACCACTATCCATCAACGATGGGCTGTGATGCAATCGTTCAGAGTTATCTCTTAAAAGGTGATAAGAAAGCCTTCTTAGCGAAATGGGATCAGGACTGGAAACGTTACAACCGTGATATTATCCGTAAGGTTCAGGAATACAATAAAACACATCAAAGCTAGGAAAGGAAGAGAAACGTTATGAAGAAAAAAAACAAGCTGGACTTCGATCGAACATACGTCTGGATGACAATTCCTCTTGTCGTATTGTTCTTCTTATTCAATACATTCCCTCTGATTAAAGGGTTTATGTATAGCTTCACAAACTTCCGCGGTTACGGAACGTATCAGAGTGTCGGTTTAAGAAACTATATGGATTTATTTACTGATGCCCGTGTTGGTCATTCTTACTTATTCACTTTTGGGGTCGCCATCTGTGTGACTGTTCTGGTGAATGTGATTTCCCTGATTTTAGCCATGGGCTTAAATTCAAAAATCAAGTTCAAGAGCGGCTTACGTGCCTTATATTTCGTACCAAATATCTTAGGTGCATTAGTTGTTGGCTATATCTTTAACTACTTCTTTACTTACATTCTGCCAGCTTTCGAAAAGATGGTCTTTGGCAGCGGCAGTTCCATCCTCGCTTCAGAAAAATGGGCATGGGTAGCGATCGTTGTCGTCTGTGTATGGCAATCTGTAGCCATGCAGACAATCATTTATATCTCTGGTCTGCAGACCGTTCCAGAAGATATCTATGAAGCAGGGGCGATCGATGGTTCAACTGGCTGGACAAGATTCAAAACATTAACATTACCTTTAATCTTACCATTCGTTACCATCAACCTCGTTTTAACAATGAAAAATGCCTTAATGGTATTTGATCAGATCATGGCCTTAACCAAAGGGGGACCTGCTCAGTCAACGGAATCCATTTCCTACCTCATTTACAACAACGGGATGTCCGGCGGTCAGTTCGGTTTCCAGAGTGCCAATGCCGTGTTATTCTTCATTGTCATCGTGCTGATCTCTGTCTTCCAGTTAAAATTCATGGGTAAAAAGGAGGAACAGTTATAATGAAAAAGAAATACAATTGGCCTGTTACCATCCTGTTAATCTTAGGTTTAGTGACCATCTTATTTCCACTTTATATCACTGTGGTCATCGCCTTCAAGCAGCCAAGTGAAATGGGCAATACGTTATCATCCATCTTATCACTGCCAAAATCATGGAGCTTCTCAAACTTCGCGCAGGCGATGAAAGTTACTGATTTCTGGCATACTTTACTGAACTCTATCTTAATTACTGGGGTTACCGTGATCTTATCGGTTCTCTTACATTCAATGGCTGGTTATGCCATCGGCCGTATGAAGAAACGTCATAAATGGTTTAATCGTGCTTATTTCTATATCGTATCCGGGATGTTTGTTCCTTTTGCCATCTTAATGATGCCATTGGTTAAAGAAACAGCCGACTTACATATTGCCAACATTGTGGGTGTCATCATTTGTTACTTAGTGTTCTTTATGCCAATCAACGTAATGTTATACAGCGGTTATCTGACCAACATTCCCGAAGCGTTAGAAGAAGCTGCCAAAGTGGATGGCGGTTCAACATGGTCAACATACTGGACAATCATTTTCCCAATCATGAAACCAATGCATGCAACAGTAGCAATCTTAACCGCTTTAAGTACATGGAATGATGTTATGACACCATTAGTTATCATGTCTGGTTCCGGTGCTAATACCTTACCATTAGCCCAGTTAACTTTCCAAACACAGTTTGGGACAAACTACAACTTAGCTTTTGCCTCTTACCTGTTAGCGTTACTGCCAATGTTAATCTTCTATATCTTCGCTCAGAAACAAATCTTAAATGGTGTAGTCAACGGCGCAGTTAAATAAATGAATTTGAAGGAGTTTTCACTATGTCAATTGTAATACATGATCAAACATTTACCCTCAATACCAGAAATACAACGTATATGATGCAGGCGGATGATCTGGGTTATCTGCTTCATCTTTACTATGGGCCATGCGCAGATTTACCTCCATACTATCTGCTTGTCAAAAAAGACCGTGGTTTTAGCGGAAATCCTTACGATGCAGAAAATGATCGTACTTATTCATTAGATGTGCTGCCACAGGAGTTTCCTTTTGATGGCAGCGGAGATTACCGAACATCTTCATTTTCCTTACGTACACAAAAAGGCGTTTATGGCTGTGATCTTCGCTTCCAGAAAGCTGAAGTCGTTAAAGGGAAAACACCTTTACGTGGCTTACCGGCGATGAGTGATCAAAATGTCGAATCATTAGAAATCACATTGGCAGACTCCTTCCTTCATGTGGCTGTCGTCTTAGCCTACAGCGTTTATGAAGATGTTGATATCATTACTCGTAGCGTGCGTGTCATCAATCAAGGTGAAACCATTACCATTGAAAATATCAAATCGGCGAACTTAGACTTTGTCTCTGGTGATTTTGATCGCATCAGTTTCTATGGTCGTCATACGATGGAAAGACAGCCTGATCGGGAACATGTCAGTCATGGCATGTATACCATCGGTTCTAAACGTGGTACGTCAAGTCATCAGTACAATCCAGCATTGATCCTCTGTGATCAGGATGCGACCGAAACAACGGGTTCAGCTTACAGTATGAACTTTGTCTATAGCGGTAATTTTGAAGCCGTCATCGAAGAAGACCAGTTTGGTCAGAAACGTATGGCAATGGGCTTATCAAAAGACTACTTCTCTTATCCGGTTGAAAAGGGTGAGACATTCTATGCACCAGAAGTCATGATGAGTTACTCTGCACAAGGTTTATCTCATTTATCGCATAACTTACACTTAGGCATGAAAAAATACCTGATTCGTGATCCACAGCCTGGCTTAAAGCCGATTCTGATCAACAGTTGGGAAGCCGCTTACTTTGATTTCACTGGTGAAACCATTTATCAGCTCGCCAAAGCTGCAAAAGAATGTGATATTGATATGGTCGTTATGGATGATGGCTGGTTTGGTCAGCGCCAAAACGATAATGCCGGTTTAGGTGACTGGTATGTCAACGAGAATAAACTCGGTGAATCACTTTCATCTTTATCTTCGCGCATTCACGATTTAGGTCTGAAGTTTGGTATCTGGTTTGAACCAGAATGCATCAATGAAGACAGTGATCTCTATCGTGCGCATCCCGATTATGCCATTAAAGTGCCGAATCGTAAGTTTGTTCGTGCACGTAACCAGCTGGTTCTTGATTTCTCACGTCCGGAAGTGGTGGATGCCATTTTTGATCAGGTGTGCGACATCTTAGATCATGCATCGATCGATTATGTCAAATGGGATTTCAACCGCAGTATTTCTGATGTTTATTCTAGCGTTACCAATCAGGGGCGTGTCACTTATGATTATGTCTTAGGTCTCTATCGTTTCTTAGATCGCTTACTTGAACGCTACCCAAATCTGCTTATTGAAGGCTGCAGCGGTGGCGGCGGACGTTTCGACGCAGGCATGTTACACTACACACCACAAATCTGGTTATCCGATAATACCGATGCCATCGATCGCTTAGCGATCCAGTATGGTTCATCCTTTATCTATCCGATCAGCAGTTTTGGTTCACACGTTTCTGCCGTTCCTAACCATCAGACCGGCCGTATTACCCCTATGTCTACTCGCGCTCTCGTGGCGATGAGCGGTACCTTCGGTTATGAACTGGATATCACGACTTGCAGTGAAGAAGAGAAACAGACGATCAGAGAACAGGTGTCAGCCTTTAGAAAATATCAGCCATTAATTCATAATGGCCGCTACTATCGATTAAGCAATCCATTACATGATGAAGTCGGGGCTTATGCATTTGTCAGTGAAGATCAAAAAGAAGCGCTGATCTGTGCAGTAAGAATTATCACCCATTCGGCAACCTATGCCCACTTTATCAAAATTGAAGGCCTTGAAGACAATGCTCATTATCAGGATGATCAGGGTCAAATCTATGACGCCAATGTTTTAAAAACATATGGTCTGCCACTCATCATTGATGCTGGTGAGTACCAGGCTTATACAATACATTTAACAAAAGTAGAGGGAGAAAAAGAAAATGGCAAGAATTAGTTTCCAGCATGTGGAAAAAACATATGATAATAACGTTACAGTTGTTCCAGATTTAAACTTAGATATTAAAGATAAAGAATTCGTTGTATTAGTTGGTCCATCAGGCTGTGGGAAATCCACAACCTTACGTATGATCGCCGGGTTAGAGAGTATCACTTCTGGTGAATTATACATTGGTGATCGGGTTGTTAATAATCTGCAACCTAAAGATCGTGATATCGCCATGGTTTTCCAGACTTATGCACTTTATCCGCATATGACTGTTTATAAAAATATGGCTTATGCGCTGCAGTTAAAGAAAACACCTAAAGAAGAAATTGATCGTAAAGTTAAACATGCAGCTGAAATCTTAGGCTTAACTGAATATTTAAATCGTAAACCACGTGCTTTATCCGGTGGTCAGAGACAGCGTGTCGCTTTAGGTCGTGCAATGGTCCGTAACCCAGAAGTCTTCCTGTTAGATGAACCATTATCTAACCTGGATGCCAAACTGAGAACAGAAATGCGTGCCCAGATTGCAAAATTACATAAACAGTTAGATACAACATTCGTTTATGTCACTCATGATCAGACCGAAGCCATGACCATGGCTGACCGTATCGTTGTCATGAATAAAGGTGTCATCCAGCAGTTCGATACACCAGCACACATTTATGATCATCCAGCTAACTTATTCGTTGCAACGTTCATTGGTTCACCAAAAATGAACTTAACTGATGTTACTTTAGAAAAGAAAGGTAACACTTACTACGTTAAAAATGATGACTTAAACTTCGCAGTTCCAGCTGGTAAAGTTAATGCCTCTTTTGATCAGTATGTTGGTAAAACCGTTACCTTAGGCATTAGACCAGAAGATCTTCACATCGAAAAGATCATGGTTGATACTTATCCTGATGCAGTCTTCAGTGCTACTTTAGACTTAGTTGAAAATACTGGTTCAGAAATGAACTTATACTTCAATTATCATGGCACAGACATGATCTTAAAAACACCATCACGTTTCGATTATAAAGATGGTGACAAGATCTCAATGGCGATTGATAAAAATAAGATTCACTTATTTGATAAAGAAACAGAAAAAGCAATTTCATAGCATAAAGGGGGCAGCACACACTGCCCCTTAAATATTATCTTTAAGATGTTTTATTTGTTACTTAATGAAATTCGTCTTTAAATACGCTTTGATTTCTTCAGGAGATTTACCGCTATCGAACATCTCCAAAATACTTTTTGCGGTTTTTTCTTCGCCTTCTTTCATGCCCTCTTTTCTGCCTTCTTTCATGCCTTCTTTCATGCCTTCTCTCTTAGCTTCTTGGAATGCTAAATTGCGGGCATGTTCCATCTGACTTTTAAATTCTTCGTTAAAAATTCTCATCATATCTTCTTTTAACATATTTTCGTCCTTCTAATTTTTTGAATCACGCATTACTTTTTTAATACGGAGAGCTTGCATATGATTAGGGGAGGCAGCACGCACTGCCCCTTAAATATTATCTTTAGGATGTTTTATTTGTCATTTACTGAAATTCGTCTTTAAATACGCCTTGATTTCTTCAGGAGATTTACCGCTATCGAACATCTCCAAAATACTTTTTGCGTTTTTTTCTTCGCCTTCTTTCATGCCCTCTTTTTTGCCTTCTTTTATACCTTCTTGGAGTGCTAAATTGCGGTCATGTTCCATCTGACTTTTAAATTCTTCGTTGAAAATTCTCATCATATCTTTTACTAACATAGTTTCGTCCTCCTTCGACATCTTTAAATCACGCATTACTTTTCTTAATACAGGGTCTTGCATATGATCAGGATCAGCGCAGTTAAGATCATGAATCATGCGCCCAAGTTCACTGTTATCACATTGTGATGTATCTACAAATACAATATAGCGCGCATTTCCTTTGATGGGAAGAGCTTTTTCGGTTGAAAATCCTTCAATTCTTTCAATGAAGGACTGCTTTGGTAAGATTGGACCATTGACAATGAAAATAACATAGCTTGTACGCATATTTGGGTAAGGTTCATTTTTTGGTAAGTCTAATGCATCCAATGCAGACGAATAATAGCGTGCTCTCTTAATGGAGACATCACCAGGATATTTTGAGAATTCCAGATCAATGACATAGTCGCTGTTTTCAAAGTAGACATCAAAACATACGCTTCTGTTGAAGATATTGGTAATATCTTTTTGGGTTGTGGAATAGCCGTCACTAATGAGTTCACCGTAGGGCTTTAAAATCTTGTTCAGAACATAAGCAACGATGATGGGGCTCTTAAAGACTGTTCTGGCGATAATGTCATCCATTAACGTGCGGCTGCTAAGTAAGTTGTAAAACATTTCAAATTTATCTTCGTGTGGATTCATCTATTCACCCCCTCTATTATATTAAAGACAAGAAGAGGCATGAATCTCACAAAAAAATGAAAAAAAGTTTAAAAAGATGGAAAATGAAAGGGGCCGAACAAATGTTCGGCCATAGGATTTAAAATTTATGAAGGGAAATTTATGAAGAAGTACTTACTTTTAAGTACAGGATGATCATATCTTAAAGCAGTGGTAATTTGATCAAAATCAATTGTGAAAATATGTGATTAGGCATTTTTGAAGAGTCTTTTACGAATGGTAAAGTAGGCGATGTGCACACCCGTTCCGCAGATAACCCAGGAAATAGGATAAACAATCATTAAAACAGGGAGGATATGATTGTGCTGGAAGATTGTTGAAACCCAAATAATTCTAAAAAGACAGGAACCAATCATGGTGATGATGGCAGGTTCAAGGGAATGCTGCATACCGCGCAGACAGCCACCGGCAATTTCATAGGTCCCGGTTAATAATTCTAAGTTATCAATATAGTAGAGACGTATAAAACCATACTGCATAACAACTGGTGATGTGGTAAAAATAGACATTAATGGGTAACGAGCAAACCAGAAGATCATACTTAACACAAAGGTGGCAGACATCCCGACAATCATGGCTACACGATAGATTTTCTTACAGCGATCATATAATGCGGCAGCATAGTTCTGACTGGTGAATGTTGTAGCTGCCTGACCAAAGGCGTTGATGACATAATAACCCATTGTTTCAAAGTTAAGAGCAGCGGTATTGCCAGCGATGGCATTCGCACCAAAACTGTTGATTCCGCTTTGAATGATGACATTTGATAATGAAAAGACCATCCCTTGAATACCCGCTGGGGCACCAATCGAAATAATCCGTGATAAGTAGGTTTTCTCAATCTTGAGCTTTTTAAGATGTAAACGATATGTTTCCTCTTCATGTCTTAAGAAGGTAATGATCATAAAAGCCGAGAATACATTAGCGGCGAGGGTCCCTAAGGCAACACCAGCAACGCTTAAATGGAAGACGCCAACAAAGATGATATTGAGGATGACATTAATAATTCCTGATAGGAATAAGATATAAAGCGGTCTTGTCGAATCACCTTTAGCTCTTAAGACCGAAGCCCCAAAATCATAGATGAGTAAAAATGGTAAAGCAATAAAAAGAATACGTAAATAGACCACCGCTAAGGCTAAAACACGATCAGGGGTCGACATCAGTTTTAAGATCTGCGGGGCGACAATTTCTCCTACAATGCAGAGAATCACGCCGCTGACAAGAGAAAGGGCGATAGTGGTATGAATGGCCTTGTTAATATCTTTCTTTTTGCCCATGCCGATAAAAGAGGCAATGGTGACATTGGATCCTAATGATAAGCCGCTAAATAAGCTGACTAATAATGAAACTAAGGAACTGTTGGCTCCGACCGCGGCCATCGCGACAGAGTCCTCAAAACGACCAATAACCGCTAAGTCGGCGGAGTTAAAGAGCTGCTGTAAGATGCTCGCTAAAGCGAGAGGAATGGCATAGCTAACGATTTTTCCTAATAGCGGTCCTTCTAACATATTCATTTCCTTTGCATGTAAACGCATGAAAATCCCTCCTTATATTCATCATACAACGTTGTTTAAAAACCGACAATATAAGCGTATGATTTTGAAAATGTAAATAGAACCGGATGGGACGTCCGGTTCTATAAATAGGGATTTTAATTATGAAGGGAAATTTATGAAGAAGTACTTATTTCTAAGTACACATAGATCATATCAGGGACATAACGTATATTAATCAAAGAATGATGGAAGAATATGTGAGAAGCAAAAAGCCGCTAGAAAATCTAGCGGTTTTTCGTTAGTCAAAAGTGACATATTCATAATCTAAAGGTTTTGTACCTTCAAGTTTTGTGACATCTAATAAAACGATGTTTTGACCATATTCTTCATCATATGCAATATGGGTATCGCCTTCAACGATGATCCATTCATCAGGAATCAGTTTATCACGATATTCTTTAGAGATACAGATCAGACCGATCAGGGATGTATCCTGTTCACAGCAGACCATCGCATAACGACCTAAGATAAAGCCGTTTTCCTGAACACTGTCTTTACCGATGAATTTACCTTTGATACGGATATGCTTATTGTCATAACGTTCTGGATGTTCCATACAGTCATAACAGAAAACACCGAAGTCATGATCCTGGATATCTAAATCATGTGGTTTATAGTCATATGGTAATTCTTCATTCTGAGAATTATCAATTGTGCCATCAGGTAATTCATAGATAATCTGACACTGCTGATTCATCGCACGAATGTTATTTCTGAATGGTGATTTCTTAGAACCTTCTGGGAAACGGTTAAAAATAATCACATCACTGCGATAACAGTGCTGATAGAGCAGGGAACGCATGTTTGTGTTGTTGACGAAATAAGTGAACTTAGAAGCATCAATCGTTGTTAAAATCTGAACAACTTCCCAGCCTGCTGGTTTATCGCTGTTGATGAAATCATCCGTATTCCACATACCATTGTATTCTACTAAGACCTGAGTTGGATGGTATTCTTCACGGATTTTATTCCAGAAGTCTAAAGTTAATTCACTCTGATCTTCAACTAAGACTAAGTGAGTATCATGATCTTCTAATTCTGAAGTTTTATATTCAACTTCGCCTTCTTCACAAATCACTAAGACACTGCGTTCACCATCACAAAAGTTGGTGTTGACAACAGTATCGTTGATGAAGGTTGATTTCCCGCTTTCCAGGAAACCAGCGAAGAGATAGATTCTTGTTTCAAAATCCATAGTATTATCCTTTCATTAAATCATAAATCTTGTGCACATCGATATGTTCACCAATGACACATAAACGACCGTTGACATCCGGAGATGTTTCACGGATTTCATAATCACCAGCCACGAAGTCAAATTCATACCATTTGCCTTCAGCGCCTTTGACAATTCCTTTAGATCTTAAGATATGACCTAAAGATTCATCGTTTTCTAAGGTCTGTAATTTGCTTTCTAATTCTTCTTTTGTGAAAGCATGTGCTGTTTCAATACCAATACTATTGAAGACTTCATCTGCATCATGGAGATCTTCTTCATCGAAGTAAGCTTTTGAACCTTCATCTTCTAATGCGGCACCGCTATGATCGTGGTCGTGATCATGATGGTGATGATGATGATGTTCATGTTCTTCTTCATGTTCGTGGTCATGATCATGATGGTGTTCATGTTCTTCTTCATGTTCGTGATCATGGTCATGATGGTGATGATGGTGGTGGTGACTTTCTACTTCGTGTTCTTCAGTTGCCTGCATTAAGGCTTTTTCTAATGATTCCTTGTTTTCAGCAGCTTTTAAGATGGCATCACCAGAGATTTCATCCCAAGGGGTAGTGACAACGGCAGCGTGATCATTTAATTCCTGGATGATATCTAAGTCAGTAGCTAACTTATCTTCATCAACATCCTGAGTTCTTGATAAGACGACAACTGATGCATTAGCGATCTGGTTATTGAAGAATTCACCAAAGTTTTTGTGATACATCTTACATTTTTTCGCATCAACGACAGTGTAGAAAGCGTCTAATTCTATGTCATCACTGTGTACTGCTTTAACGGCGGCGATAATATCAGAAAGTTTACCAACGCCTGATGGTTCAATAATAATACGATCAGGATGGTAAGTATCTAAAACCTGTTTTAAAGCTTTTTCAAAATCACCAACCAAGCTGCAGCAAATACAGCCCTGTGATAATTCATTGACCTGGATGCCAGCATCACGCATGAAGCCGCCATCGATCCCGATTTCACCAAATTCATTTTCAATTAAGACAACCTGTTCATCTTTTAAAGATGAATCTTTTAATAATTTCTTGATTAATGTTGTTTTACCAGCACCTAAGAAGCCGGAAATAATATCAACTTTACTCATTATTTATACACTCCTTTACAAATCATTGCTATTATAGCACGTTTTTTAACTTTTAAAAGATTAATGCACAATCGTTTTAGCAATCTCTCTTTGAGAGTGCAAAAAGAAAAGATCTCAGGAAGAGATCTTTACTTAGCAGCAGTGATTTTGGCGATTGAAAGATTGCTGATTGGCTTCATGATCACTAATAAAATAATGACATGAATTGGCAGCATGATCGCTTCTTTTGGTAAACGGCTGATCACCGTTGCCGTAAATGGCAGGTGATAGAGCACCGCTAACCAGAAAGAGTTTAATAAGATATTGACGATGATCTTATTAACTAAAGAAGCCGCAATAATACGTTTGAGGCTGACTTCTTTCTTATATAAGAAGTAGCCGAAGATGACCCCAGTTAAGATCGTATCAATAGTAAAACCGGGAGCATAAGGGCCAGTTGGGCGAATCAGATAACCGCCGATATCGGCGATGCCGCCAACCAGGCCACCGACAACAGGGCCAAATAAGTAACCAGCAATCGCAATAGGGAGACCGGCAAAGCGGATCTCAATGACATTGCTGATGGGCAGCTTGAAGAAACCGAGTACAATTGCTACGGCACATAACATGGCTGCTGTTGTCATCACTTTCATGTTCTTTAATTGAGACATATAAAAACACCTCCTTACGCAGAAATCTCGCTTAAGAGGTGAACTCAACTCTTAAAAGCAGCGGGATGCGATAACGAAACCGCAAGACGTCGCTCTTCGTCCTGGTGACAACTCCCCGTTCACCTAGGCACTTAACGCCTCGTTATCTACTCTGCATATCCATATGTCGAGAACACTATATAACAGGAAGCAACGTACGTCAATTGTTATTATAAATTTGTATAACGGAAACAAAAAAGGGGAGAATGTATGAAAAAGATAAAAGTAATAACAAATTATTAGTATGATTATCAAATTAGGAATAGCATAAGCAAACGTGCTAAGAATTTAGCATAACCAGGTATATTGTATACAATATAAAATAAATTGAAATTGATTTGTAAAAAATAATAATAAGTGTTTACAAATTTAGTGATAAGACATATAATCCAATTAAATCAAAAAAGGAGGAGTCATGAAATGACCGATAAAAGAGTTTACAATTTTAGTGCTGGCCCATCTATGCTGCCGGTAGAAGTGCTCGAAGAAGCACGCGACGAGATGCTTAACTATAAAGGCTCAGGCATGAGTGTTATGGAGATGAGTCACAGATCCTCCACATATCAGGCTATCTTTGATGAAACCAAAGCAACTTTAAAGAGATTATTAAATATCCCTGATAACTATAAAATCTTATTCTTACATGGCGGAGCAACCCAGCAGTTTGGGACGCTTGCTTTAAACTTATTACAGAAAGGACGCGCGGACTATGTTGTGACAGGCAACTTCTCTAAGAAGGCCGCTCAGGAAGCTGCAAAGTTTGGCGATGTTCATATTGCCTATGATGGCAAAGACAATAACTATACCCATATTCCTACGCAGGATGAATTAGATATCCGTGATGATATTGATTATGTTCATATCTGCCAGAATAACACCATCTTTGGGACCGAATGGAATTATGTACCGGATACTAAAGGGGCACCATTAGTAGCGGATATGTCTAGTGATTTCTTATCACGTCCAGTTGATGTGACAAAATACGGCTTGATCTATGCTGGGGCTCAGAAGAATGTGGGGATCGCTGGTTTAGGGATCGTTATTATTAGAGAAGATTTAGTCAAACCACATCGTCCTGATATCCAGGTATTATCTGAATACGATACGATGATCAAAAAAGATTCTATGTACAATACACCACCAGCCTATGCGATCTATGTGGCTGGCTTAGTAATGAAATGGATTGAAAACCAGGGTGGCCTGGAAGCAATGGAAAAACGTAATATTAAGAAAGCAAAATTACTGCAGGATTACTTGGATCAGAGTGATTTCTATAACTATCCAACTGAAAAAGGTTCTCGTTCTAATATGAATGTGGCTTTCACCACACCGAATAAAGATTTAGATGCGAAATTTGTGAAAGAATCTATTGAAGCGGGAATGACGAACTTAAAAGGTCACCGTTTAGTTGGCGGTATCCGTGCTTCTATTTACAATGCAATGCCTTATGAAGGCGTTGAATATTTAGTGAACTTTATGAAGAAATTCGCAGAAGAAAATAAATAAGGAGAAGATCATGGCTATTAAAATTAAAACAATGAATAAAATCTCTAACAAGGGATTAGCATTATTTGATGAGCGTTATGAAGTTGGTGATGAGATCACTGATGAAGATGCGATTTTAGTCCGCAGTGCGAAGCTGCATGATTATCCAATGGGAGAAAACTTAAAGGCTATTGCTCGCGCTGGTGCCGGCACCAACAATATTCCAGTGAAGGAATGCGCAGATCGCGGGATTGTTGTTTTCAACACTCCAGGGGCGAATGCCAATGCCGTTAAGGAACTCGTATTATGTTCTTTATTCCTTTCTTCCAGACGTGTCCTGGAAGGGATCGAATGGACTAAAACAATAACGGGCGATGACTTTGGCAAGCAGGTCGAAGCCGGCAAGAAACAGTTTGTCGGTCCAGAAATCGAAGGTAAGACATTAGGGATTATCGGTTTAGGGGCTATTGGTGTGGCAGTCGCTAATGCAGCAGTTAAATTAGGTATGAATGTCATTGGTTATGATCCTTATATTTCTGTCAATGCGGCTTGGAAACTCTCTAAATGGGTCAAGAAAGCAGCAAGCCAGGATGAAATCTTCCAGGAAGCAGACTATATCACTATTCATGTGCCAGCTAATGATGAAACGAAGAACATGATCAATGCGAAGGCGATCAATGAAATGAAACCAGGCGTCCATGTCTTGAACTTTGCACGTGATGCCTTAGTCAATACTGATGATATGATTGATGCCTTAAAGAAAGGCAAAGTAGCGCGTTATATCACAGACTTTGGGACCGAAGCTTTAGCCCATACAGACAATGCGATTGTGATGCCGCATTTAGGGGCTTCGACACCAGAATCAGAAGAAAACTGCGCTACCATGGCAGTTGAAGAAGTAATGGATTTCTTAGAAAACGGGAATATCCGTAACTCTGTTAACTTCCCAACAGTTGTGGAACCACGTACAACAACTTATCGTTTATGTATCATCCATAAGAATATTCCTAATATGTTAGCGAAGTTCGCTGGGACGATTGCGAAGAAAGATATGAACATCGAAAACATGGTGAACAAAGCACGTGGCGACTATGCTTATACGATCATTGATACGAATGATTTAAGCGAAGATATCACCAAAGCGATTGAAAAACAGGAAGGCGTCATTAAAGCGCGTATCATCGCGAAAGCTTTATTCTAAAAATGAACTGCGTGTAAAAGCGCAGTTTTTTTGCACTTTGTTTGCGGTGGCTGTGATATAATGATAGAGTACATCAAAAAGGAGGACAAGCCATGGCAAAACGCAGAAAACTGACCTATAAAGCAAAGATCTTACTGTATCTTGCGGGCGCTTTGGTCCTGCTGATTTTTGCGATTGGTCTGATTCAGTCTTCCTATATGGTTTACTTTGATAGCTCTTATCGTAAGACCTATGTCATTACCACAAAATTAAAACTGCTGGGCTGGATGCCAGCAGTGATGGGCTTATGTCTATTACCGACGATGTTTGATTTTTTACGAAGAGCCCGTCGGGTGTATCGCAATGAACAAAAAAGAAGACGGCGCTTAGCCAGGGAAAGGCGTCGCCGTCGTTTAAAACAAAGATCAGGGATCTCTTAAGGGATCCTTTTTATAATGGCTTCTGATAGAAGTTGCCTTTAACGGCCATCGACTGGGTCACATTGACAAAGGCATGAGGATCAATCGCCATGACTTTACTGGTCATATCATTCAGTTCATCTTCTGAGATAACGGTATAGATCATTGTCCGGTTTTCATGCTTATAAGAGCCTTGGGCATTTAAGCGAGTAGCCCCATGGTTGGTCTGACTGTATATCTCTTTTTCGATTTCATCAGGTTTGTTGGTCACAATAAACATTGTGATCTGATGATCGTTTTTATTAAACGTGTTAATGGCCTGGGTTGAAACGAACTGGAAAATAATTGAATAAAGGGAGGCTTCAAAACCAAATAAGGCGCCCGCAATTAATAAGATGCAGACATTAAAACCTAAGATAATATTCCATGAACGAATATTAAACTTACGATTCAGATAAACGGCCACAAAGTCAGTGCCGCCGGAAGAAGCGCGTCCTTTTAAGGCAATGGAGATCGCAATGCCATTGATCAGCCCGCCAAAGACGGCCACTAATAAAGGATCAGTGGTAATTTTATAGGAAGGGATCAAGTCAACCATAAAGGAGTTGAGGACGATCATTAAGACACTGAAAGTGGTAAATCGTTTAGAGATAAACTTAAAACCAATGGCAGCGGGGATCGCATTAAGTAAAATGTTGATCAGAAAATAAGGAATGTGGATCCCAGCAAATTTCATTAAAGTTCGCTGGACTAATAAGCTCAGCCCGGTAATTCCGCCCGGGACTAAGTTGCCTGCCCGGACGAATGTTTTGATGTTGACAGCCATGATCAAGGCTGAAATGACAACGAAAAGAGCCGAACGGGCAAAACTAATCTCGCGTCCAAATTTTCTTTTAAATCTCATGTATTCCATTTATATCACCAAAATTATTGTAACGGATGTACATTTTAATGCAAGAAAATCTCTCCGATGTGTAAATTTTATCTTTTCATATCCATAACCATGAGAAAACTTTAACGTTCCTTTACATAGTAAACGATCATTTGATTCTAAAAGCCGATAATTTTACCTTATCTTTACATTCGCATTTTTTCTTAATACTTTTAACTTAATATTCATTCAAATTTACATAAGCATGCTATTTAACCCATAAGGTGATTCCTATAATGGGAGTCGTCGAAGAAAGGAAAAGTACATACGACAGGAGGAAATAAATTTATGAAAAAAGTATTATCTATGGGTTTAGCTTTAGCGGCTGCGTTATCGTTAACAGCCTGCAAAGGAGGCTCTACAAGTAGCTCGGGAGAAAGCTTATCTGGTAAAGTTTCCTTAAACGGTTCTACTTCAATGGAAAAATATGTGACAGCTTTAGGCGAAGGCTTTAAGGAAAAATATCCTGATATGACAGTGGAAACACAGTTCACTGGTTCATCAGCTGGACTGCAGGCTTTAATTGATGGGCAGTGTGATATCGCGGATAGCTCACGTTCTTTAACGCCAGCTGAAAAGAAGAAAGGCTTAGTGGAAAATGTGGTCGCTATCGATGGGATCGCTATTTCCTTAAATAAGAAAAACAAAGTCAATAACGTTACTGCAAAACAGTTAGCGGATATTTATACGGGTAAGATCACTAACTGGAAACAGCTTGGCGGCGCGGATGAAAAGATCGTTGTCATCGGCCGTGAATCAGCATCTGGTACACGTGCAGCCTTTGAAGAATTATTAAAGGTGGAAAACAAATGTAAATATGCACAGGAACTTGATAACACTGGTGCCGTAGTAGCAAAATGTGCATCAACAACCGGTGCAATCGGTTATGTTTCATTAGACGCCGTTGATAACACAATCAAAACAGCAAAACTTAATGGTGTTGAGGCAACAGAATCAAACATCAAAGCTGGTACTTATAAATTATCTCGTCCATTTGTTATGGCAACGAAAGGGGCAATCTCAAAACAGAATAAAAAAGTCCAGGCAATCTTCAAATATGTCAACTCTGATGAAGGCCAGAAGATCTTGAAAAAGGTGGGCTTAATCAGTGCAAAGAAGTAATAGTATGCATTTAGATACAACAGTGACTAAAAATACTTCGGTCTTTGGTTCGCGCAGTAGTCGCTCCGCAACCGAAAAAGCGGCAGCCGTGATCTTTGCGATCTGCGCAGCCGTTTCGGTTGTGGCAGTTGTTTCCATCACCGGGTATATGATTTATTCTGGCGCACCGGCTTTATTCAAAGTCGGTCCCGCCGAAATTCTTTTCCATACGGTTTGGGAACCAACCGCGGGGAAATTCGGGATTGCCTACATTATCTTAACCTCTATTGTCGGGACTGCCTTTGCTGTTTTAATTGGTGTCCCAATTGGTATATTAACGGCGGTGGCCTTAAGTGAGTTGTGCACTCCACGCTTAAAACGCATCTTAAAAGCCGCTATTGAGTTATTAGCCGGGATTCCTTCCGTTATTTATGGTTTATTAGGGATTCTGATTATTAACCCCGCCATGTATTCTTTAGAAAAGCTCATCTTCGCTCATGATTCCTCTCATCAGTTTACGGGAGGATCCAACTTAATTGCGGCGATCTTAGTCTTAGTCATTATGATTTTACCAACTTTAATCAATGTCTCATCAACGGCCATTGATGCCGTGCCTCAGCACTTACGTATGAGTTCAAGAGCCTTAGGAGCGACGCAGATTCAGACGATTTTCAAAGTTGTGATTCCTGCCGCTAAAAACGGGATCTTATCAGCGATTGTCTTAGGTGTTGGCAGAGCGATCGGGGAAGCAATGGCGATTCTGTTAGTCGCGGGGAACAGCGTTAACTTACCGTTACCGTTTAACTCAGTCCGTTTCTTAACGACCGCGATTGTCTCTGAAATGTCTTATTCCAGCGGCCTGCATCGTCAGGTGTTATTTACGATTGGTTTAGTTTTATTCATCTTTATCATGATCATCAATATTGTTTTACAGCGCATCATGAAGAAAGGAGCCGAAGATGGAAAGTAGTCAACATACAACCCTCATGCAAAAACATGCTCGACCAAGTGATGTGATTATGAAATCGCTCATCTATCTTTGCGCCATCCTTTCTTGCGCGCTGGTCGTCTTTATTATCATCTATGTTTTTGCAAAAGCGATCCCGCATTTTAAATTCAGTAACCTATTAGTGGCGCAGTCAAAACTGTTCCATCCTAATGGATTATTAGGTTCGCTTATTAATACGCTTTACATTATTATTGGTACCTTATTATTAGCCTGTCCAATTGGTATTGGCGGCGCGATTTACTTAAATGAATATGCAAACAATAAGAAGGTTGTCAATGTCATTACCTTTACTTCCGAAGTTTTATCTGGGATTCCTTCGATTATCTTCGGGTTATTTGGGATGATCTGTTTTGGGCAGTTATTACAGTTACAGTATTCGATTCTCACTGGCTGTCTGACTTTAACCTTATTAATCTTACCGATTATTATTCGTAATACCCAGACGGCTTTGGAATGTGTGCCAAAAAGTTACCGTGAGGCAGCCCAGGGGATGGGTTCAACAAAGTGGTATATGATTCGTACAGTGATTTTGCCAAGTGCAATTCCCGGCATCTTAACGGGTGTCATTCTGGCGATGGGACGTATCATTGCCGAATCTGCAGCTCTCTTATTTACCGCTGGTTCTGGTTACTTTATGCCCCGCGGTTTCTTCTCGCACTTATTTGAAAGTGGGGGAACCTTAACGATTGATCTGTATATGCGTATGAGTAATGCGCAATATGGTCAGGCTTTCGTAATCGGGATGATTCTGATTATCATCATTCTCTTAATGAATGCATTGGCCAAATGGATTTCTACAAAATTTGATGTAAACAAGGTGAAATAAATCATGAACACAAAAATGGATATTAAAAACCTGAACTTATGGTATGGTGAGAAACATGCTTTAAAGAATACCAACTTAACGATTCAGGAACATAAAATTACCGCTTTTATCGGTCCTTCTGGATGTGGGAAGTCAACCTTTTTAAAAACTTTAAACCGCATGCAGGACTTTAATGAAGGGGTGCGCATTGAAGGTAAAGTCACTTTAGATGATGAAGATATCTTTGATCCTAAAGTGGATACGACTTTATTAAGAAAGAAAGTCGGGATGGTTTTCCAGCAGCCTAACCCTTTCCCTATGTCAATTTATGACAATATTGCCTATGGCCCAAGAATCCATGGCATCAAAGCCAAAGATCAGCTAGATCAAATTGTTGAAGAATCTTTAAAGCAGGCGGCTTTATGGGACGAAGTCAAGGATACTTTAAAGAAATCAGCTTTAGGATTATCTGGCGGTCAGCAGCAGCGTCTTTGTATTGCTCGCTGTCTCGCCGTTCATCCGGAGGTCATTTTACTAGATGAACCAACCAGTGCCTTAGATCCAATCTCAACCTTGAAGATCGAAGAACTGTTAGTGCAGCTAAAAGATCATTATACAATCGTCATCGTCACTCACAATATGCAGCAGGCTTCACGTATCGCCGATTATACGGCGTTCTTCTTACAGGGCGAGATTATCGAATATGGAGAAACAGAAAAGATCTTCTCATTCCCTTCAGATAAACGTACCGAAGATTATATTACAGGAAGGTTTGGATAAGCTTATGACTCTGCGATCAAACTATGAAGAAGAATTACGCAATCTTGACGTGGAACTCGTCAAGATGGGTAATCGTGTTGAAAAAGCCATTAAGAGGGCGAAAGAAGCCTTCTTAAATGGTGATGTCAAACTGGCTAAAGAAGTCGTTGACAAAGATACGAAAATCAATGCGAACGAACGAGAAATTGAAGCCCTCTGTTTCCATCTGATGTTAAGAGAAGCGCCAGTGGCAACGGATTTAAGAGTGATTACGACGGATTTAAAAGTGGTCACGGATTTGGAACGAATCGGTGATCAGGTCGCTGATTTATGCGAGCTGTTATCTGAAGGTCGTCATTATACCAAAGCTGACTTATTAGTGCCATTATTTAATACCACTCAGGTGATGATCCATAATGTCCTTTACGCTTATGTCGGCCGAGACTTAGACGCGGCGAAAGTCGCCGCGAAGATGGATGATCAGGTCGATACCTACTATTACGATGTAAAGGATAAACTGATTAAGGCGTTAAAAGAGAATACCATTGATGTCGATGAAGCGATTGATTTATTAATGACCGCCAAACATTTAGAACGGGCGGGCGATCATGCCACGAATATTTATGAGTGGTTAGAATTTATGACAAACGGAAAGCTGGAAGACGTACAGTAGGGATGAATGTCATTCTTAACGTAATCTTAACTTAATAAACATAAAATTAAGATGTTTCTAAAGGTCATGTTAAGATAATATGGTACAATAGAGACAAGGAAGTGACATTTATGAATGAACGTGTATTTGTCATCGAAGATGATGAAAATATTCAGGAGATTGTCAAACTGGCTTTAGAGTCAAGTGGCTATGAAATTACCCTTTTTGATAACGCCATCGATGCCATCGTGGCGATTCATGAAAATCCCCCCGATTTAGCCATCTTTGATATCATGTTGCCTGAACTTGACGGCATCTCCGCAATAAAGAAAATCAGAGAAACCAATACATCGATGCCGATTATGGTCTTATCGGCCAAAGATCGAGAAATCGATAAGGTCCGTGGCTTAGATAGCGGCTGTGATGACTATATGACGAAACCTTTCGGCGTGCTCGAACTTTCGGCCAGAGTACGTTCACTGCTTAGACGGACGAAGAAAACTGTCAAGGTGTTAGAGACCCCAACTTTAAAAATTGATAAGGCCAAACATATTGTCTTACTCAATGACAAGCGGTTAGAACTCACCCATAAGGAATATCAGTTATTAGTATATCTGGTAGAAAACCGCGACCGTGTGGTCGAACGAGAGGAACTGCTCAACAGTATCTGGGGCTATGACTTTGTCGGCGAATCACGCGCTTTGGATGTGCATATTCGCTCTCTGCGTGCGAAGCTGAATGATGATGGATCCAAATATATTAAGACAATCCGCAGTGTCGGGTATCGTTACATTGAGGACAAGCAGGAATGACGAGAGCTATTATCAAGTCATTCGTCATTGTCCTCTTATTGTCTTTAGCGATCACATCATTAACCAGCTTTTTACTCATTTCACAAAGTGAACTCAATCATACCCAGCGGGAGATGATCTATGCTGTTAAACTGATGGATGACAACATTGATTTCCATAAAGATTTATCAAAACAGGTTGATCATCTGCAGCGGATTACCTTAGATGGCAAGCAGACACGTATTTCAATTATTAATCACCAAGGCAAAGTCGTGGCTGATACATACCGCCGTTATATTTCAGCCAATCATTTAAATCGTCAGGAAGTGCATCAGGCGATTTACAGCAAGTCTCATACCGGCTTTTCGGTGCGTACGAGTGATACGACGAGTGAACGAATGCTTTATGTGGCGTATTTCCACAACAATTATGTTTTACGTTTAAGTGTTCACTATGGCGGCGTGCGTGAGTATTTGCCTTCTCTGATTCCTGCTTTAGCGGCGAGTTTTGCCTTAGCGTTTGCCATTTCTATTCTCTTGGCCCGTTTCTTAAGTGGTCTGATCACCAGACCATTACGGGAAATCGATGATTCTTTACGTAACATGAGTGATGATTATCGTTTTGAATTGCATGAATACCCTTATGAGGAATTCAATCATATTATGAACACGATTGAAGATTTATCCCATCGCTTACGAAAATCTATGCGCGAAACGAAATTTGAACAAAAGAAGATCGATGATATCATCGATCGGATGAAAGAAGGATTTATCCTTCTTGATGAACATCATGATATTCTTTCCATTAATAAATCAGCCATTAAAATTATTGGTGACCTTAAAGAGAAAGATCACTTGGAAGATTATGTCGATTATCCTAATCTGATTGAAGCTTTATCTTCCACTCACGATCGTGAGAAGATCGAATTAAAGATCCATCACAACTACTATAAATGTTATATCTCGAAGTTTCCTTTTGGCATTGCCTTATTCTTTGTCGATGTCACCGCGGTGAAAAAGAGTGAACAGATGCGTGAGGATTTCTTCTCGAGCGTTTCTCATGAAATGAAAACACCGATCACATCCATTCGCGGCTATTCGGAATTATTACTTGCTGGCGTCATCACTGATGAAGAGCAGGAAAAGGAAATGTTAAGAAAAATATTAACCCAGGTTACGAATATGTCCAACCTGATCAATGATATCCTCATGTTATCAAGATTAGATAACGATGATCTGATGGTGGAACTGGTGCCAATGAAGATGCGCACCTGCGTGGATGATGTTTTAGAAAACTATGAAGGAATGATGGTGAAGGAAAATATCACCATCGAAAAAGAAGTCGAAGATATGACTTATGTTGGCAATCACCAGCAAATTTCTACCTTATTAAGCAACCTGATCTCGAATGCCATCAAGTACAATAATCCAGGCGGTAAAATCTTTGTCCGCATTTACAAAGAGAATGAGAATATGGTGATGGAAGTGGAAGATAATGGGATTGGCATCCCGGAAAAGGATCAGAAACATGTCTTTGAACGTTTTTATCGCGTGGATAAAGGACGTTCTCGCGCCAAAGGCGGAACCGGCTTAGGCTTAGCGATTGTCAAACATGTGACGGCTTATAACCATGGCCATATTCATTTAGAATCTACTTTTGGCAAAGGGACTCGCATTACTATTACCTTACCGCTTCATCAGCATCGTAAAGCGATCCAATAAGAAAAAGAACTAAGTGTGAAAACTTAGTTCTTTTTCATATAGGGGATTATAAAATGTCAATATACTTCTTTTCTTCTTCGTGTTTTACATTCTTAGGAATAATAATATTCAATTCACCCTGATCAAAGGATGCTTTAATATCTGATTCCTTAAGAGCATCACCGACATAGAAACTACGTTTCATATCACCGGTGTATCTTTCACGACGGATGATCTTGCCATCTTTTTCTTCTTTGTTTTCCTGATGGGCTTTCGCTTCAATATATAAATAGCCATGATCTAAATGCATCTGAATATCTTCTTTTTTATAACCAGGCAATGCAATACTTAAAGCGTAATGATCAGCAGTTTCTCTGACATCGCATTTCATCACATCGTTACGCTTTGGTGTGAAGAAATCATCATCAAAATAATTATTAAATAAATCATCAAATCCTGTTAAATATCTCATATATCAACGCCTCGTCTTTCTTTTTCTTAGTACACCTTCATTATAGTCCTCTCATTAGCAATGTCAAGCATAGAGTGCTAAATAAATTATAAAAACTGACAAATAAATTTATTAACTGCTAAGTCATTGACAAAGAAAAATACACAATGATAATCAAAATAATGTTATAATGGGAGAAAGAGAGGTGGATTTGATGAATTTTTTGTATATTTCTCCGACATTTCCTAAATATTATTATAACTTTTGCGATGCCCTCAAGAAAAAGGGAATCACTGTTTTAGGAATCGGGGATACACCTCTTGAAAAAATGAATCAGGAAATGAAAGACAGCTTTCAGGAATACCAGTATTTGCCTTCTTTAGAAAATTATGATGATCTGATGAAAGCGACGGCTTATTTTATTTATAAGTATGGCCGAATTGATTTTATTGCGTCCAATATTGAATACTGGTTAGAAAGTGAAGCAAAACTGCGTGATGATTTCAATATTGCCAGAGGCATTCGCGGTGAGGCCATTGAAGAAGTGAAAATCAAATCGGTTATGAAGGATTTGTTTATTAAGGAAGAGATTCCCACCGCTCCTTATGAAATGGTCACCACTTTTCGTAAAGCCAAAACCTTTGCGAAGCACCATCATTATCCGCTCATCCTCAAGCCGGATAATGGGATGGGTGCCATGCATGTGCATAAGATCCACAATGGAAAAGAGTTAGCGCATTTCTTTGGGGAGATTCATGATTATAATTATATTATGGAAGATTATGTCGACGGCATTGTCGAAACATACGATGGCTTATGTAACAGTAAGCGTGATGTCTTATTTGACAGCAGTATGATTTTTCCGACACCGTTAATGGATATTGTTAATGGGCAAAAGACCAGTGTTTCCATTATCCAAAAAGATGTACCTAAGGATTTAAGACAATTAGGGCAAAAGATCTTACGTCTTTTTCCTAGTGAAGGGAGTTTCTTCCATATTGAATGTTTTCGCTTAAAGAAAGACTGTGCCGGTTATCATAAAGGAGATTTAGTTGTCTCGGAAGTGAACATGCGCTTACCGGGCGGTCATATTCCAGAAGTGATGAACTATATTCATCATGTTGACTTATATGAGATGTATGCCCAGATGATTCAGGATGATACCACCACGCAAAAAGCGCAGCGTGATTATTATGGGGTCAATGTAGGTCGTCGCAATAATGGGAAATATCATTATAAGAGTCGTGAAATTAAGTATAAGTATCAGGATCAGCTGGTGATGGTGGAACATGTGCCAGCCGTCTTATCTGATGCTTTGGGGGATACTAGCTATGTGGCGAAATTTAAAACAATGCAGGAAGTGCGCTCGTTTATTAACGAGTGCACGAAATAGGAGGAGCTATGAAAGTCGAATATTATAAAGAATATAGCCAATGCCTGGAACGAGATATGGCCTTCAAGGTTTATGGTGATGGCGGCCGTCCTTTCCTCGTTTTCCCAACGCAGGATGGGCGTTTCTATGATTATGAAAATCAGGGGATGGTGGATGTCATTGCCCCATGGATTGAAAAGGGAGAAGTCCAGTTATTCTGCGTGGACTCAATGGATCAAGAAGGCTGGAGTCCCAGCAATTTAGACAATGAACATCGCTGCTATATCATCGAACAGTACTATTATTATATTGTGAATGAAGTGGTGCCAAGAATTTTTGAAATCAATGCCAATGGCGGGGACTATGCCGATGGCATCTATACCACAGGCTGTTCCCTGGGTGCTTCCCACGCCCTGAATTTCATGTTAAGAAATCCAGAAATTTTTACTGGATGTATTGCTTTAAGTGGGTATTATGATAGTGATCTCTTCTTTGGCGATTACCATAATGATATTCTCTATCGCAATTCGCCGGTAGAATATATTAATGGCATGAGTTATGATCATCCATATGCTGAAAAATATCGTCATTGCAAGATCATTCTCTGCTGCGGGCAGGGAGCCTGGGAAGAGGAAATGATTCGTTCTGCATCGCGGATGCGCGAATTGTTCGATGCGAAAGATATTCCTGCCTGGATTGACTTCTGGGGTTATGATGTCAATCATGACTGGAACTGGTGGCGTATTCAGCTGCCATACTTCTTAGCGCATATCTTACGTGATTAAGTTTTACTATTAGGGGGAACCATGATATGAATGTAATTTTTATTTCGCCACATTTTCCGTATTACTACTATAACTTCTGTGATCGTCTGAAAAAGCGGGGCGTTAATGTCTTAGGGATCGGTGATACGCCTTATGACAATATTTCCCAGCAGACGAAAGATGCACTCAATGAGTATTACTATGTCAAATCATTAGAAAACTATGATGATGTTTATAAAGCGGTGGCTTTCTATATTAGTAAATATGGCCGCATCAGCTGGATTGAGTCAGAAAATGAATACTGGCTGATGTTAGAAGCGCATTTACGCAGTGACTTTAATGTCAATACCGGTCCTAAGTATGAAGCGATGGGACCATTACGTTATAAATCGAAGATGAAAGATGTTTATAAGTCAGCCAATATTCCAGTGGCACCTTACATCGTCTTAACGTCTTTAGATCAGGGCTTGCAGTTTGCCCGTGATCATGGCTATCCATTGGTTGTGAAACCGGATAATGGGATGGGCGCGAGTGATACGCATAAACTCACCAGTGATGAAGACTTCATTGATTTCTATGCAAATAAGCAGAAAGATATCTCTTATATTTGTGAAGTATGTATCCCTGGTCGGGTAGAAACCTTTGAAGGCATCACGGATTCTAAGGGCAAGATCTTAGTCTGTACCTCTCATGTGATGGTCAATCAGGTCATGGATAATGTCAATGAACAGAAAGATACATTGTTCTACTCTCAGGAAGTGGAAGGCAAGGATATTTACACCGTCGGCAATGCGACCGTTCAGGCTTTTAAAGCCTATGGCCGTTTCTTCCATTTTGAATTCATGCGCTTAGAGGAAGATCATCCGGAATTAGGCAAGAAGGGGGACTTATTAGGATTAGAAGTCAATATGCGTGCCCCAGGTGCTTATATTCCAGAAATGATGAACTTATGTTACGACATAGATGTGTATACGATCTGGGCAGACATGATTCTTTATGATACATGTTACTATGAGATCAAACGTAAACACTGGGTGGCTTATGCCGGCCGTCGTAATTCGAAAGGCTATGCATACCGCTCGCAGGAATTGTATGATCTCTTTAGAGATAACATCAGTTTTGAAACCGATGTGCCTAAAGCTTTAGCAGAAGCGATGGGGGATCATATTTATGTCTTTAGAGCTGCTTCTTATGATGAAATGAAGAATATTGCGGATACCATTCTTTTACCAGCGGGGGATCGGGCAAAGATCTTAGCGCGTAAAGAAGCGGAAATGCGTGAAAAAGAAGCAGAACAGTTAGAGAAAGAAGCGAAAGAAGCGCGTGAACGGGCCATTGAAGCACGCCGCATCGCGGATTCGTTCTAGAAGGAATGCCTCGGCATTTCTTCTTTTTTTTCGTATTCATCGCGTTTATTCTCTTCTTAATAGCCTGATATAGGTAATTCTTATAATAGAATGATGGTTATAAGATTGACAAATAGATATAAGTGGATTATGATAAACCCACAAACCACATAGGAATTACGTGGGATTTGGAAAGGGTGATCGTTATGAGTAAAGGAGACATGTGTATCTAAGATACATTCATCAATATAATAAAGATTATTAATTAAAGGGAGATTTCATAGAATGAATAAAAAAGTATTAGGAAGTTTATTAGCCGGCGTTTTAACATTAGGAGCATTAACCGGATGCTCATCAAAGAGTGAAAATACAGTGATCAAGGTGGCTGCCTCACCAACGCCACATGCGATTATCTTAAAACATGTCAAACCAGAATTAAAGAAACAGGGTTATGACTTACAGGTGACGGAATATTCTGATTATGTACAGCCTAATAATGTTGTGAATGATGGCGATTTTGATGCCAACTATTTCCAGCATACCCCATACTTAGAAAACTTTAATAAAGAAAACAAAACAGATATCGTTTCTGCTGGGAAGATCCACTATGAACCATTTGGTATTTATCCAGGTACTAAGAAGTCTTTAAAGAAGATCGCTAAAGGGGATGTTGTGGCAGTACCTAATGATGTGACAAATGAAGCGCGTGCTTTATTGTTATTACAGGATCAGGGTATCATCAAATTAAAGAAGGGTGCCGGCATCAATGCGACAACCAAAGATATTACTTCTAACCCTAAGAAGATTGATTTCAAAGAATTAGAAGCTGCCCAGGTTTCACGTGTCAATAAGGAAGTTGCTTTCGTGGTATTAAATGGGAACTACGCTTTAGATGCTGGTTACAGTGTTGAAAAAGATTCTTTAGCTTTAGAAAAAGCCGATTCTGAGGCTGCTTCTACCTATGCTAATATCATTGGGGTTAAGAAGGGCAATCAGAATGAAAAAAAGATTAAAGCCTTAGTGAAAGTCTTAAAATCAAAATCAACGCAGAAATGGATTCAAAAACGTTTCAAAGGTGCAGTTGTTGGCTACACTGGAAAATAGCGGGATGAGCATCTCTTAAATGGGATGCTTTTTTTCTTAACAAAATCTTAACAATTACTTAATTATACGTTAAATCCATGTTTTTTGGTTGTGTTTAAGATAGTAAGATGGTATGATTCGACACGGGAAGTGATAACTATGGAGAATAAATACAACCTACATGAGTACAAAAGACCACATAATACCAGAAATATCATCATCGTGATTGTGGCTGTCGCGCTGATTATTACATGTGGTTACGTGATTTATTTCAACTTCTTTTCAAGTCCATTGAAATCAGGTGTTGAAATAGAAGCAGGCACAACAAAATTAAAGGTGAAAGACTTTGTGAAAAATGATAAATACAAAGCTTCCATTAAAAATGGATTAACAGCGAAGCAGTTACAAACCGTGGGCGAACATAACATCACTGTAACGGTCAAAGGACATGACTATACAACAACGGTAAAAGTTGTGGATCATACAAAACCTACCTTAACGGGCGTGAGCGCCTTAACCGTTGATTTAAATAGCAAACCAGATTACACCAAAGGTGTGAGCGTTAAAGATAACGCTGCTGGAAAAGTGAAATTAACGGTTGACAGTAAAGCGGTCAAACTGAATAAAGCTGGCACCTATCCAATTACCTATAAGGCGAAAGATGCAGCCGGTAATGTGACAAGTGAAAGTACAAAAGTGAAAGTTGTCGACTTAGAAAAATTAATGAAAGAAAAAGTTGTTTACTTAACTTTTGATGATGGACCTTCACAAAATACACCAAAAATCTTAAAGATTTTAAAGAAGTATAAAGTCAAAGGAACATTCTTTGTGACAGCCCAGGAACCTGGCTATTTCAAATATATGAAGCAGGCTCATGATCAGGGCAACTTCATTGCCGCCCATTCTTATACCCATAAGTTTAGTATCTATCGCAGTGAAAAAGCGTATTTCGATGACTTAGATAAGATTGAAGCTGTCATTAAGAAATATACAGGCAAGACTTCACCAGTCTTACGATTCCCAGGCGGCTCTTCGAATACCGCTTCAAGACATTTCGCTAATGGCATTATGACCAAATTAACGAAAGATGTCTTAAAGAAAGGGTACCAGTATGTTGACTGGAACTTAGATTCTACCGATGCCTCTGGTAATAATGTTCCGGTTGCGAAATTAGTCGCTAACGGCACTTCAACATATTCCAACAACTTATGTATCTTAATGCATGATACGGGAGCTAAACATACGACAGTCAAAGCTTTACCAGCGATTATCGAATATTATAAGAAACATCATTATAAATTTGAAACCCTGGAAAACAGTCCGCATGTTTACCATCATCATGTCAATAACTAAAAGAGCTTGTCTAAGCTCTTTTTCTCTTATATAATGGCCTTATGAATGAGAAAGATTTTTTAGATTTTAAGGAAACCACACAAATTAACTGGACCATGCAATATGCTTCGCATATTTATATCCTGCAGGGGGAGAAAGAGAAGAAAGGCTATCTTTTACATGTCTATCTCTGCCCGAAAAAGAAGATCAACTTTAAAGCCAAACGCTTAAGCTTAGACGAGGAATACAGCTATCGCGGGAAAACGTTAAATGAAGCACGGGAAAAAATGATGCAGGCGAAGATCTTTGATCACAAAAGCTTTAAGGATATTTATCCAGAGATCTTAGTGATTGATAAATTCAGCCATAATTAAAAGATTAGGGAATGCCTAATCTTTTTTCTTACGCTTCTTTTCTTCTTCTTTTTTCACTTCCGCAATCGTCTTTTCGTTATGAATTGCCTGTTCGACCGAAATTGTATAAACAACTGACATAATGGTTTTGCGAAATAAATTCTGGATTTCCAGTGAGACAGTATAGTCATGCGGTTCATCTACGCCGCGGTAGAGCTCTTCAAAGACATCACAGAACTGATCATAAGCCATGGCTGTTGGCGCATGGTCAAACTGAACCTTAATTAATTTGGAAATATCTTCTAAAGAATAGACCTTTTTCAAAAGACATATTACAATAAAGTAAGCAACATGGTTACGCACATATTTTTTCTTAATGGGAGCGCTCACGATTTTACTTTTGACATAATTATTGATCATTGTACTCGTTACGATCTTATCATCGTCATCGAGTTTCATAAAAGAGAGACTGCTTTCAACCAGGTTAATGACCTGGTCCATATAAAGAGGAAAGTCCGGGATTTCTTCCCAGCGTAATAAATGTATAGATTTTTCACTCATTAATCATCACCACCATCACCATACATCATAAAAGAATACTTGTCAATTCATCTAGTGTTGAATACTAAATGTATTGACATAAATGTCTATATTTGATAGTTTAGGAATGGAAAGTGTGGATCGGAGGTCTTAACATGAGAATTATTACAGATACGAGTGCAATGTATACACCAGAAGAGGCAAAAGCCCACGACATCGATTTATTACCTTTAAGTGTCACAATCAATGGGAAAACATATAAAGAATATGTCGATATCATGCCCGAGGCATTTATTGAAGAAATCAAGAAAGGCGGGATGCCGTCTTCTTCTCAGCCGCCTATTGGGGAAACGATGGAGACATTTGAAAAATATCCTGATGAAGAGATGATTGTTTTAAATATGGCCGATGGCTTATCAGGCACGTATGCCTCAACCTTAGCTGCTAAAAACAGTATGGATCATGCCGATGCCATCCATGTGATTAATACCATGACCCTGTGTGGACCACATCGTTATTTAGTTGATTTAGCCATTCAGATGCGTGATGCTGGCGCTTCCACGCAGGAGATTATCAATGCCATTCATAAACATATTGCCGATACCAAGTCTTTTCTTATTCCGGCAGATTTTGAATTCTTAAAGAAAGGCGGCCGTTTATCGCCGATGGCGGCGAAAGTCGGGGGCATGTTAAAGATTGTGCCCGTCTTAGAATTAAGCGAAGATGGCAAAACATTAGAAAAGTTTGCAATTAAGAAAACCGAAAAAGGAGCTCTCAAAACCGTTATTAAATTCTTTAGTGAACGCGGGGTTGATGAGCGCTATAAGATTTACATTACCCATGCTGGTGATTTAGAGAAAGCTAAACGTTATGAGGCATTATTAAGAGAAGCTTTCCCACAGACAGAAATGGAAATTATCGAATTATCACCAGTCTTTATTACCCATGGCGGACCGGGCGCAATTGCGATCCAAATGATTGTGAAATAACGTGTTTCTAGGTATAATGCCATCAAGGATGTGAGGATATGAAAAAATTTGTACGTAATATCAAAAGTATTGTCATCACCGTCATTCTGGTGGCTGTCATCTTTTTCGCTGGCGTCATGTATGCGAAAACGCATTATCGCGGTAATGGGACAAAGGTCAGTGATACAACTGTAAAAAATGCCTTGGTTTCCATTTCGGAGTTAGCGACATCAGATTATCATTATACAAAAGTCGGGAAGTTCACCAATTCTTTAAAACTCAATGGCTGGACCATTCCGTTTACGGAAAAATCTTTCTTATTAACCTATGAAGGGGATATAAAAGCCGGCTATGATTTAAGTGATGCGAAAGTATCTGTTAGTAATAAACGGATTACCGTGACTTTACCAAAAGTGAAAGTCCTAGAAAATACGATCAGTGAAAAAAGCATTAAAGTCTATGATGAGAAGAATAATATCTTCAATAGTATCAGTGTCAGTGATTATAAAGCCTTTGCCTTGAAAGAAAAAGGCAAAGCCAAAAAAGAAGCTATTCAAAATGGCCTTTACCAAAGAGCTTATAAACAGGCTTCCTTATTAATCACCACCCATATTCAGGCTTTAAATAACAACTACAAAGTGACCATTAAGCAGGCCTAGCGCCTGTTTTTTTGAGAAAGGAAAGGATTATGGAATTAGAAATCTGTTGCGGGAGCTATGAAGATGCCCTGATTGCTTATCAGGGCGGCGCACGCCGCGTTGAACTCAATAGTGCGCTTTATTTAGGCGGGTTAACGCCAAGTTTAGGATCTCTCATTTTAACGAAAAAACTGCCAGGTTTAAAAGTGATCGCGATGGTCCGCTGCCGTGGGGCGGGTTTCTGTTATAGCAGGGAGGAATTTGCGCAAATGATGCTTGATGCGAAGCTCATGTTAGAACACGGCGCTGATGGCTTAGCCTTTGGTTTTTTACAGGCAGATGCTCGTCTGGATCTTCCCAAAATTCGTCAAATGATTACGCTTATTCACAGGTATCATAAAGAAGCCGTCTTTCATCGGGCTATTGATGTGAGTGACAACCTGCTAAAAAATACGAAAATACTAACGAATTTAGGCGTTGATCGCATTTTAACAAGCGGCGGTTATCCTAAGGCTATTGATGGCCTTGAGACGTTCGCAGCGCTTTTATCTTATGACGTGGAAATCTTAGCTGGATCAGGCATTAGCGCAGAAAATGTCCAGGCCTTTAAAGAGATTGGGATCACGCAGGTGCATGCCTCCTGTCGCGCATTCGTGAATGATCCAACGACTTCAGGGCAGCATGTCAGCTTTGCCTATTTAGACAACAATTACGAACGTGTTTCATTATCAAAAGTAACGGCATTAAGGAGGGCTATTAATGAATAAAACAATCTTTTTTGGCGATTCTATTATTGAATTTTTCCCTTTAGATTACTTTTTCAAAGAGGCGATCAATAGGGGATATGCGGGGTATACAACATTAGAATTAAAAGCGTTTATCCCGGATGTGATCAGGCAAAAGCCTAAACGCCTTATTTATTTGGCAGGGACTAATGATTTTAACGAATACAATAAACGCTTACCGCTAGCGATTGCGACGACGATTCAGGAAACGCTCGCCATGATTCAAAAAGCGTGCCCGGATTGCGACATCATTCTGTGTTCTCTCTTGCCTTGTGATCACACGCATATTGATATGCATACGATGAATCGAGGCATTCGCACGAATGAAATGATCCAGGCTCTTAATACTCTTTTATCACAGCTG
Source organism: Intestinibaculum porci (assembly GCF_003925875.1). GTDB lineage: Bacteria > Bacillota_I > Bacilli_A > Erysipelotrichales > Coprobacillaceae > Intestinibaculum > Intestinibaculum porci. Next base: position 329,493 of record NZ_AP019309.1, read on the forward strand.
CCTTATCATTATCTGGATTTGTTTTCTTTATTTTATGATGGTCAGGTGGCGCGAAGATATTATGTTGATTCGCTGCATGTCAATGAAGAAGGATACGCCTTGATCGCAGAAAAAATCAAAGAAGCTTTAATCTCGTATTAATATTTGTATAATAGTTAAAAGTTGACATATTCGTGTCGCTTTAGGCGAAATGAAGAAAGCCGGAAAAGGCTTTTTATATAATGGAAATTCCTTGCATAAAATGAATGCTTTTTGGACTTTTTGAAGATTTTTCAAGGAGAAAAATTTTTATTGTAATGTCTCTTGATTGTGTTATAATCACAATGGAAAAAAAGGAAGGTGCGCAAGATGGAAATTAGAAATGTTGCAATTATCGCCCATGTCGATCACGGGAAAACAACATTAGTCGACCAGTTATTAAAACAGTCTGGTACATTAGATGCTCATGAAGAAATCGCTGACCGAGCAATGGATAGTAATGATCTTGAAAGAGAAAGAGGGATCACAATCTTATCCAAAACAACTGCGATTCATTATAAAAACTATAAAATCAACATCATGGATACACCTGGCCATGCCGATTTCGGTGGCGAAGTAGAACGTATCATGAATATGGTGGATGGTGTTTTATTAGTCGTTGATGCTTATGAAGGGACCATGCCACAGACGCGCTTCGTATTAAAGAAAGCTTTAGAAGCGCATGTCAAACCAATCGTTGTCATCAATAAAGTAGACCGTCCTGTCGTTCGTATTTCAGAAGTAATGGACGAAGTCTTAGAATTATTTATGGAATTAGGGGCTGATGATGATCAGTTAGACTTCCCAACAGTTTACGTTTCTGCGTTAAACGGGACATCTTCATTAGATCCTGATATCAATACTCAGGTCCATAATATGGATTGTTTATTTGACATGATTGTCAAAGAAATCCCTGCCCCAATCGTTGATACCGCTGATGGATTACAGTTCCAGCCATCATTATTAGACTACAATGATTATGTTGGCCGTATTGGGATTGGTCGTGTGGAACGCGGTAAAGTCCATGTCAATGACAATGTTACCTGTGTCCGTGCTGATGGGACATTAACCAAATTCAGAATTCAGAAGTTATTCACATTCTTAGGCTTACATCGTATTGAAGTCGAAGAATTAGATGCTGGTGATATTGGTGCGATCGCTGGTTTAGCGGATATCGGTGTTGGTGAAACCGTATGTGACAATGCCCACATTGATCCATTACCATTATTACATGTTGATGAACCAACTATTCAGATGGTATTTGGTACTAACACATCACCATTTGCCGGTAAAGAAGGAAAATTCGTTACTGCCAGCAAGTTAGAAGCGAGATTACTTCGCGAAACGAACAAAGACGTATCTTTAAAAGTAGAACGTGTCCCTAATAAAGAAGAATGGATTGTCTCAGGTCGTGGGGAATTACATTTATCGATCTTAATTGAAACATTAAGACGTGAAGGTTACGAATTACAGGTTGCTCGTCCTCATGCCATCATTCGTGAAATCAATGGTGTGAAGATGGAACCATTCGAAGATGTTTATATCGAAGCACCTGATGACTGCATCGGTTCCGTCATCGAATCATTAGGTTTAAGACGTGGGATCATGGAAAACATGGACTCAGAAAACGGCATGACAAAAGTCGATTACATCGTTCCTTCAAGAGGTTTAATTGGTTTCATGACGAACTTCTTAACGATGACAAGAGGTTATGGTATTATCAACCATACCTTCCGTGAATATCGTCCAGTTGAAGGAGATACTGTCGGCGAAAGACAGTTAGGTGTCTTAATCTCTATTGATTCAGGTCAGACGACTGCTTACTCATTAGGCGCAGTTGAATCACGTGGGGTTATGTTCGTTGGCCCTGGTGTCGAAGTTTATGAAGGTATGATTGTTGGTGAACACTCTAAAGACAATGACTTAGTGGTTAATGTCACAAAGGGTAAACAGATGACCAACACTCGTTCTTCGACAAAGGATTCTACCGTTGTCTTAAAACGTCCAAGACAGTTCAACTTAGAAGGCTGCTTAGACTATATCAATGAAGATGAATTAGTCGAAGTAACACCTAAGAATGTCCGTTTAAGAAAGAAATACTTAACAGAAATGGATCGTAAACGCGCATACCGTGCGAAAAACGCCGCTGAAAAAGCATAAATGAATGGGGGAGCAAATCCCCCATTTTTCATACAAGGAGAACAGGATGAGAAAAGAATTACTGCCCTTATTTGTAAGTACCCCGGATCACCATTATTACATTTATGAAACAGGGACCCTCAAGTGCATTATTGAAAAGTTATCATTTGGTCGTTTCAGTCTGTTGACAACCCTCCAGGCTGATCGCGAAACAGCTTCTTTTGTCGATCATCTGTTTATTCATCATAGCGATTTTGTCAAACGCTCTTATGTTGATCATCAGGAACTTTGTATTGTTTTTAAAGCTGACACAACCAAAGAAAACTTTCTTGCAGTTATGAAAGAACTCCATGACTATATTGATGTGCATCATTTACTGCAGGTCTGCAATCACTGTCATGAAGTTAAGCCGCTTTCTTATGTGCATAATGAGGAAACGATCGATCTGCTTTGTGATGACTGTTTCACTTCTTTGACAGAAACATCCTATCCCGTGAAGAGCTTAGGTTTATTAAGCGCTATTGTCCTTTGCATATTTCCAGCTATTGTATGGCCGGTTTTACATGACTTAGGTTATCCTATTATCTTAGATGGCATCCTTTTTGGCATATGCAGTTTTAAAGGTTTTCTTCTGTTAGGGGAGAATATCGATCGCAAGGGTTTAGGCCTTAGTTTTTTGGCGGTCGTTATCACTTTATCGATCGCTCAGTTGTTTGCCTTTGCCTTTGAAATTACGCAGGTTTTTCAAACCAACTTTAAAGTCACGATTTCACTTTCCCAAGGCTTCGCCGCCTTGCCGGATTTCTGGGGTGCAGATCTTTTAGGCGTTGCCTTAACTTATATTATTCCAGCATTGATGTTCACTTTGATCACTTTATTTGTTTTGTATAGAAACTATAAGAAAAGACATAATCATCGTCATGCCTTTGAAAAATTAACAATTGATTACGAAAAATAGCCCTTAAACACAAGTTTATTTAGCTTTCTATATTGAAATCATAAATAAAAGATGGTATATTGACTTCGTTATCTTAATTTCAGGGGGATCGCGTAATGAAAACAAAGATTCAGGTTCAGTTTATGGACAAAGATGTCAATGTAGCTGATATTGAAAAGACAGTGAAAGAAGATTTAAAATCAAGAGAAGTTAAAATTAACTCTCTTGCAAACTTAGATGTTTATTACAAACCAGAAGATGGTTCTATCTACTACGTTGCAACGACTAAAGACAACAAAGTTTACGATGTAGATGATCAGCCATTACACATCTAAAATCCGCCAGCTGCCTGCTGGCATTTTTATTTATATGAAACGAGCAAGGTGCATCACCTTGCTCTTGATTATTACTTGACTTTGATGGTAAGGGTATAGTATTTGTTCATTTCATTAGTTACCAGCTTTGCATTAATGGTGGCAGTGCCTTTCTTCTTCGTTTTTACAACATCATTTTTCAAAGATACAATCTGCGGATCACTATTTGTATAACGGATCTGTGATAAGGAAAGGGCATATCTTTTCTTACCCACTTGCGCCTGCGAAATCAGGCGTACACTTTTTCCCTTAGATAGTGTCAAAGTATTTTTCTTCGCCTTATTACCATTGACTACAGTTTTGATCATCGCTGGGGTGACGCGCTTATTAGCTAAACGATAGTAATACTGATAAGCGCCATTTTTTAGTTTGATCAGATTTTTGTCTTTGATGACTTTAGCTTTGCCAAAGGCACCTTTGGCACAGTAGGTAACACTTGCTGGAACGATCACTTTCGTGGCTTTAGTAAAAGCTTTGGCTTCGACTTTTTTGATTGGCAAGTCAGAGATGTTAAGCGAAGAGAGTTTCACTGTATTCGCTGTGCCTAAGTAACGGGTGATAGAAATTCCTGTCACCGTGACATGTTTTGATGAATCATCTAAGAGAAAGCGATACTGGAAGAAATCGCGTTGATGTAAACGAGTGAGGTAACGCAAATAATCATGCGCTGCCTGCTTATTGCCTTCACCATTTTTTTCAATATCGTAATCAAAGTCATCTTCAGTAAGAAGCGTCATCTGATCTTCTCTTAATTCCTGATCGGTAAATTCATACGCTTTAATAGGGGCTTGAGATAAAAACAAAGCGACTGTCATTAGTAATAGTGTCTTTTTCATAGGATCATCCTTTCTTCTTAAAATAAGCATAGCAACCCTTTACAGTAACATCAAGAAAACGAAAAAATATTGAAAAAACAGTAAAAATTCAATTACATGAGAGCGTTTGATATAATGAGACTGAAAGGAGAGGTGACCATGAAGAAAGTCAGTTTATTAATGATTCCCATTGTCTTATCAACGTTTTCTTTAACCCCAGTGCAGGTAAAAAAACAAATGAACATTGCCTTATATCAATACGCGCAAGTGAATACTTCAGTAAAAAAGTGGGAGAAAGGGCAGTTACCTACAAGTAAAGTGAAAACAGATCCAATCCAAAAGAATGTCTATACCAATGGCAAATTAGCTAAGATTAAAGGGATCACTTTATCAAAGGATCGCAAAACCCTAACCCTTGATCATGTTAATAGACCACATGATGAATTGATGATCTCCCAGCTTTCTGGTGACTTTAAAATTATTTTCAAAGGAACGAATCGTTTACGCAGTTTATTTGTGATTGCTGCAAATAAAAAGGCTGCATTGACAATAGCTGCTAAGCAGAATGGGACATTACTTTGTGATGATCAGCAGGATGTCTTTTTTGGCAGTCGCGCTGCACGTTTGTATTTAAGAAATATGAAGAGCGTTCATATCGAAAACAATGTCAACATGCATCTTTATCATCATAATCGTGATCTCTCGACATTAATCAGCTATGCCTATCCTAAAACGGGATCCGGTTTACAGATTGATGGAACACTGACCACCTCTGGCAGAGTCTATCGCAAGCTTGATCAAAGCCCTGCGCATACTTCCCAAACCATGCATTATCTCTCTTATGGCGATGCTTATAATGATGATGATACGGGTTATACTTTACCTTATTCCTTAACAATTGCCCCACATAAAGTATAAGAATGTGTCAGCGTTCGCTGGCATTTTCTTTATTTCTTTTTCATGCTATAATGAGCTTGAGCCTTAAAAGAAAGGAGTACGATTATGATAGCTACATTGTTTGTTTATTTAGCGATCTTTATTGTGATGCTGCTGGTATTTCAGATTATTTTCTTTGAAGTTAGCCGCAGCCGTGCCTTAAAAGTCGGCAATTACGAATGGTTCGCTAACCTCAATAAACCTTTTAATTATACAAGAACCGGAACGATGATTTTTATCTGTTTTATCTGTTACTTATTTGGCGGAAGTGATACTTCTTCGACATTAGAATGGGTCATCTATCTGATCATTTTCTGTGCCTGCGGCGTTATTGCGGATGCCGTGACCCAGTTCTTATTACAAAAATATGGACAGATTCGCTGTAAGAAGCAGTTAGAAACGGCAGATAAACTGGATGTTGAATTTGATAAAATCAAAGAAGGCTTAACGGATGATGAAAATTATGAAGTCTCAATGCCTCGCTATAACGAGACATTGATTGCCAAACAGTATATTAAGCCCGAAGATCATTTGGCTTTTATGAGTGTTGATGGCGGGCAGTATGTGAAGAACTTTGGTGACTATCCAGCCGCTACCTTCGATGTTGAACCTTATGTTGATACCAATCAGGTGGAAGCGACATTAAGCAGTACGCCCGTGCGTGCCACCACCTTAACGCCAACCCAGCAGCTGCCATTCAAAGATAATCGTATGGATGTCATCTTTGATGAATACGCTAACTATGATAAAAATGAAATTACGAGGGTATTAAAACCTGGCGGCACTTTCATTGTCAATCAGTATGGAACCGATAATCTTAAAGAATTTATCTCGATGTTTATGCCTTTAGGCATGAGCGGTTCATGGGATTTAACGAATTGTAAACAAACACTGGAAAGTGTTGGCTTCAAGATCTTAGAAGGCTATGAAGATTATGGCTATATCAGATTTAGAAATATTTCTCAGCTTCATACTTATATGAAACAGGCGGTGCCTGATGTGGCGGAGAATCCTGATAAATATAAAGCTTTCTATACCAAAGCAATCAACGATATTAAAGAGAAGAACTTCTTCCAGATAACAACTTATCGTTTCTTAGTCGTAGCCAGACATTAGTGACAGGAATTCCTGTCGCTTTTCTTTAGACTGATTTAAGGAAAAGCTGTGTTTTTTCTTAATAAACAGGTCTTATAGTAATCATAAGGAAGTGAAGATATGAAACATAATAAAGTACGTAAAAAAAGAGCGCGCACCATCAATATCAAGCCTTTTCTCGTGGCGGCGATCGTTATTGCCTTAGTTTATGCTTATAGCTATTTTAGTACTCTCCAGTACCAGTATACGATCACTAATGGCGCTTTAACAATGAATCATTATACAGTGACTCAAAACTATTTAACGAAAAATGCTTATTCCAGACCAGGCATTGCTTTAAGAAAAGTCAATGGGGTGGTTGTCCATTATACTGCTAATAAAAACTCTACAGCTAAAGAGAATCGGGATTACTTTGAATCCTTAGCCACAAATCATAAAACCCATGCTTCAAGTCATTTTATTATTGATAGTGATGGCTCAATTCTTCAATGTATTCCCTTAACAGAAATCTCTTATGCTTCCAATTCAAGAAATGTGGATACCATTTCGATTGAATGCTGCTACGAGGATGATAGCGGCAAGTTCACCAGAGCGACTTATACTTCACTTATTGCATTAGTGAAAGCTTTGATGAATCAGTATCACTTAGATGCTAATGATGTGATTCGTCATTATGATATTACCGGGAAGCTTTGTCCGATCTATTTTGTCCGTAATCCGGATGAATGGTTAGCCTTTAAAAAGCGTCTTGATCAGTGGTCAATATTCGGAATTGTATACTTTTAAGCTTAACTATAAGGATTTTGTATAACAAATGTAAAATAGTAGAAAGTGGAATTATGACCATATTAAGAGTATAAATTTAATTGTTAAATTGTGAACGTGAAAAAACTTGAGAAAGAAGTTGAAAGCGTTTAAAAAAGTGTTGATAGCAAACGAAAATGTGATATAATAAATTCATATTCAAGGAGGAATTATTCAATGGAAAAATTTAGTTTTACAGTTATCGATCCAGTTGGATTACATGCTAGACCAGCAACAATCTTAGTTAACCAGGCAAGCAAATTTGCTTCTAATGTTAAGTTATTATATAACGGAAAAGAAGTTAACTTAAAATCTATCATGGGTGTTATGTCTTTAGGTGTACCAACTAAAGCTACTGTTGAAATTCAGGCTGAAGGCGACGACGAAAAAGATGCAATCGATTCAATCAAGAAAGTCGTTGTTGAACAGAAAGTCGCTGAAGAAGTAGAATAATTTATACAATGACATAATGATAAAAGAGGAGCTTAGGCCCCTCTTTTTTGTTAGAATTCTATTTCTGCTTCCACATCATCAAGTAATGCTAATAAGTTATGAACATAACGATCACGACTGAATGGTTCCTGAGTCGTCATAATATTGATGGATTCCTGGTAGATGACCTTCGCAATCTTTTCTTTTGCTTTCTTTTCATCTAATCCTCTGGTTAATAAAGTTTCATAAACGGTTTTTGCTTCCTTTGGATTCTCGGTCGTAATCTGTTCATTGACCGCTGTTAAGAGTTCATTTAATAATTGTTTATTCATCATTGTTCTCCTCATGTTTTTGAATGTTTTCTAAAAAATACGTTGCTTCCATATCGGCAGTACTTAAGGCAAAGGCTAATGGATATTTATTAAAGGCCTGACCAACCTGACTGTCTGATTCGGTGGAAGAAAAGCCCATATGATAGCGGATCGCCATCGCTTCGGCAGCGGTTAAAGGAATATAATGCTGGATCATAAAGACACTCTTTTCCCCATGACCATAAGGGAAGGGGTCTTCAAACACATAATAAGGGACCTGTTGCCACGCGCCATTGATCTTCTTGTTTTTCGTATCAGTTTTATACACATTACACTTGCATAAATCATGCAGTAAAGCGATGATCGCAATGGTTTCTTCACTGACATCAAGTTCATAGATTTCTTTCACGCGGGGGCGTGATAAATAGTCTTTTAAACAGTCATACACCTGCAAAGAGTGTTCACATAAGCCGCCTTCATAAGCGCCATGATAACGGGTACTTGCCGGGGCGGTAAAGAAGTCTGATTTATTGATGATGTAGTTTAAAAGATGTTCACTGTTACGCCGTTTGATATAAGTCTCAAATAACGAGATAAATCTTTCTTTGTTCTTTTCGATATCCATATCTTTCACCTCACCTAAGTATAGCATAAAAGACATGTTATCTCATTAGTATTGTGATCATCTTAAAAAGTGAGTACAATTGTCGTGGGTGATAATAATGAGTAAAAAGAAAAAGATTAAAACAAATGCATTACGCTTATTAGATCGTGATCATATTCCTTATCGGGTTGAAGAATATGAATATGATGATGAACATTTAAGCGGGGAACATATTATTGATCAGGTCTCTTTAGAGGCGCCGGATATTTATAAGACTTTGGTCTTACAGGCGGATGATGATCATCAGTATCTTGTTTGCTGCATTCCGGTGTTAGAAAGTATTGATTTAAAGAAACTTGCTAAGCTTTCCGGACATAAGAAAGTGGAAATGATCCATATGAAAGATTTACTTAATACCACTGGTTATATCCGTGGCGGCTGTTCGCCAGTGGGGATGAAAAAACAGTTTCCAACTTATTTTGATGCGACCATTACAAAGAATCGTGAGATTGCTTTATCGGCAGGCAAACGTGGTTATCAGATGATTGTTAACTCTTTAACGATTGTGGATTATACAAAAGCGACGGTTGGTGATGTGCTAAAAGAAGATTAATTACATCATTTAAAATACGAAGAAAAAAATTTTTTCGACTTGGAAGCGTTTTATATACAAACCGTTTCTAAATTTTGTTATAATGGGCGTAGAGGTGACAATAATGGATTATAAAGCAAATTATGAAAAATGGTTAAACTTCGAGGGTTTAGATGCTTCCCTCAAAAATGAATTAAAGAGCATGGATGAAAGCACTAAGGAAGATGCTTTCTATAAGAATATTGAATTCGGTACAGCCGGGATGCGTGGCTTACTTGGTGCCGGCACTAACAGAATGAACATTTACATGATCCGTAAGGCTAATGTTGGTTTTGCAAAATGGATTCTGGAACAGCCTGATGGAGCTAACCGTGGCGTTGCAATCTCTTATGATAACCGCCATATGTCTTATATCTTCGCTAATGAATCTGCCAAAGTATTAGCTGGTTTCGGTATTAAGACTTACTTAATGGAATCATTAAGACCAACACCTGAATTATCATTCGCAGTAAGATATTTCAAATGTGCTGGCGGGATTATGATTACAGCTTCTCATAACCCAGCTGAATACAACGGATATAAAGTTTATGATGATACAGGCTGTCAGTTAATTCCTGAATGGGCTGATCAGGTTACTAAATATGTCAATGAAGTAGAAGATGAATTAACAGTTAAAGTGCCTTCAAGTGATGAAGCTTTTGATTACATCAACTGGGTTGGCGAAGAAGTTGACAAAGCTTACTATGATGCCGTTAAGACTTGTGAAATCAACCCTGGCTTAGATAAATCAGATTTCAAGATCGTTTACTCACCACAGCATGGTGCTGATAACTGGCCAGTTCGTACCGTACTTCGTGATTTAGGTTATGATTTAGTGCCAGTATTATGTCAGTGTGCCCCAGATCCTGATTATACAAACACCAAATCACCAAACCCAGAAGTCCCATCTTCTTATGAAGAAGCGATCAAAGTCGCTAAGAAAGTTGATGCTGATGTCATCGCTATTACTGACCCAGATGGTGACCGTTTAGGTGTTGTTGCTAAACATAATGGTGAATATGTCTTAATGTCAGGTAACCAGAGTGCTGCGGTTTATCTGGAATACATCTTATCGCAGTTAAAGAAGCAAGGTAAATTACCAAGCAATGCGGTGATGTATAACACGATCGTTACATCTGATTTAGGTGAATTAGTTGCCCGCAGCTACGGTGTTGATGTAGAAAAGACATTAACTGGTTTCAAATTCATTGGTGATAAGATCAGAAAATACGAAAAGACTGGTGAAAAACAGTTCATCTTCGGTTATGAAGAATCATATGGCTGCGTTGTTAAACCATTCGTTCGTGATAAAGATGCCGTTCAGGCCGTATTATTAGCTGCTGAATGTGGTAACTTCTATAAGAAACAGGGCAAAGATTTAATCGATGTCTTAAATGAATTATATGCAAAACATGGTACTTTCAAAGAATCACAGATCGCTTTAGCAAAAGCTGGTGTTGAAGGCGCTAAGAGAATCCAGGAAATTATGGCTACTTTACGTGCTGATCATCCAACTCAGATTGGTGATTACAAAGTCACTTTAGCAGAAGATTATCAGGAATCTAAACGCAGTGATGGTACAACAATCGATTTACCAAAATCTAATGTCTTAAAATACTACTTAGAAGATGGTTCATGGATTGCCGCTCGTCCATCAGGAACAGAACCAAAATGTAAGTTCTATTTCTCAATTAAAGGTAAAGATGCCGATGATGCAGCGGCTAAGACTGAAAAACTTCAGAAAGCAATGATGGCATTAATTGGTGAATAATATTTAGGAGTCAACAGTGTTGACTCCTCTTAAGTAGGTGACAAATTTGAAAAAATTAAAACGTGTTCAGATGATGGTAGCGATCACGCCCAAAGTCAGTATGGCTTTAGCGGTTATTGCCTGTATCTTTTATCTGATTGGGATGAAAGCAAGTGCTTATATTGTCATTGGGGCGATTGCCGTACTACTTGTCATCTATCTTATTCTTTGCCTGACAGCTTGGCGCTGTCCTCATTGTCATCAATATCTTCCTACTAAAAATGCCGGTAAGATAACGAAATGTCCAGCCTGCAATAAGAATATTTTTGATGAAGATGAATAACTGTAATGCCTTCGGGCACTACAGTTTTTTCTTGTATAAAAATGTTTCATATTTTTAAGTGGCGTATAGATAATTAAATATCGCTTGTCGTAAAAGAATATGTTATAATGGATAAGCAGGAGTTGAGAAGGGGAAATCCTTTAACCACTTCATAAAATATGTTACAATAAGGACATGTCCTCATAGCGTAATGGATAGCGCATCGGCCTCCGGAGCCGAACGTGCGGGTTCGAATCCCGCTGAGGGCACCATTTTACAAGTGAAGAGCGAAAGCTCTTTTTTTTTTTTTTTTTATTATGTGACAAAACTGTCACATATAGAAATATTAGGCGCAGGCTTGCCTGCGCAATTCTGAAGCGTGAATGACCGTATGGACTGAAGCGCGGCAGAATGTTAAGCCGGGAGCCGGTGTCAGAGGCAAAGGGACGCCAAAGTGACCTCGCATGGTGGTCCGCCTGACTAGCCTTCGGGTGAAAGGGAAAAGAGGCCTCGTTCAAACGTGCGTCAGCACGTTTTGGCGAGGTAGTTCACTTGTCTGCCACGAGGTAAATAAGAAGAAAAACTGCTGTCTAGTTCTAGACAAAATAAAAAGAGACACATGATGTGCCTCTTAACTGCGTCTGGAGATTGCTCGTCTTAAAACAGGGATATCCACAAAACGGGTTGAGAATTTAAATGACTTTTGTGAATAGACAAAAGACAATTCATGATGATAGTTGAGATCGACTTTTTTCATCTTACGATAATCGACTAACATTCTTCCCACTAACATTGACTTTTGTCCTACTAAAGTGATGTTGGCGACCTGGAAAGAATAGATCAGTGAATAAAGAGCAATCGCGGTAACGGCATTAAGATAATAGACCGCTTTGCCTTTCATTGCAAAGAGAATAGCTAAAATGGTACAGCCAATGAGGATCACGATATGTAAAATACTGCCGACAATGTAGAAAACTTTTCCAGCGTTGGTTAAGGCGAATTTTAATGAGTGATCTCGTTTTTTTGTTTTATAAATTGTAACGTAAACATTGATGATCATATAAGTAAAATAGGCCGCAATGATGATCATCAGTAATGTCATAAATTGATAAAATGAATCCATGATGAGACTCCTTCCTATGTCATTAATTATACATGGAACCGCTTTAATATACAATTACAAATTCTTGACTATAGATTTCCTTACTATGAATCAGTATAATAGTGGGAAAAAGAGGTGGAAACTATGTTAGAGAAAAAGCATAAAGTAGAATTTAGAGACTGTGATTTTGCGTCAAGGATCAAGATGAATGTCCTTTTTGAACTGTTTGCGGAGGTAGCGACAGCGGATGCTTTACAAACTGGGGTATGGCGTGAAGATCTGCAGGGGCAATGTGGCTGGATTGTCACAAAGCAGACATTAAAACTTTATGAGGATATCTGTCTAGGCGATGAGATTACTATTACAACGCAATATATGAAGCCGAGTGCTGTTATTTTTCCACGATATTACAAGATCCTAAAAGAAGGAAAACTGATTGGTGAATGTTTCTCACAGTGGACGCTTTTTGATTTAGTGAAACGTCGCGTTGCCCGTCCGAAAAGTGTCGGCATTGTGATTCCGGAGTTAACGGAGAAGATGACACCGCCAGAAAGGCTGATGCCGTTAGAAGAAGAAAGTGGGCAAACATATCATGTCCGCTATAGTGATATTGATATGAATGGACATCTCAATAATACCCAGTATATTCGCATTGCTTATGATCTTTTGGAAATGGATTATTTAAAAAATCATCGTTTATGTGAATTATCCATTAATTATGAGAAAGAAGTTCCACCTTGTACAGCTTTACAATTAGCGATGAAACGAGAGAAAGATACATTTATGATTGAAGGGCGACAGGAGGAATCTTGCTTCCTTATTCGTTTGACATTTAGGGAGGCGCATGATCATGATTAAAGAAGTACCTTTTGTCACTTTTCAAATTGATGGGAAAGACTATTATGGCGGCAGTCAGGAATGGTATGATAACCGTTTTGCCCAAATGGCTGGCTGTAGTGCTGTTTTGGCGAGCAATCTTTTTTACTATTATACCGATCACTTGAATGTTTTGTATCCCGCTTACCGGGATACGATGGATTTCTGGTTTGAAAAGAATAAACCAGGTCTGATTGGTTTCCCATACTTTATGAAGTTTACCCATAACTTTTTAGAAGAAATGGCTTATCGCCATGTTTCTTTAAAGGTGGATATGAAGAAGGGCGTCGCTTCTGTTGAAGAAGGCTGGTCTTTTGTGAAGAACGCCATTGATGATGGGCGCCCGGTGGGAATGTTAATACTAACGCATACGGCAAAGGCGATTGATGAAGAAACCTGGCACTGGATGTGTATTACGGGGTATGATGATGTCAAAAAAGAAGTGATCATTTCTTCGGTTGGAGAAAGGATCACTATGAAGGCTGAGACATTGTTTAAGCCACATTTTAGAAATGTCGTAAAGATGTTAAGCTTTGTAAATCCGGAGGAAGATTACTCTTCACAAGTAATTGTTCACCCGTAAGGGGATGAATGAGGGCGATCGCATAGGCGTGCAAAGCCTGTCTGTGCAAAGAGCCAAAAGGTTTTCCATAAAGCGGATCGCCAAGTAAAGGATGCTGAATAGAAGCCATGTGGACACGAATCTGATGACGTCTGCCGGTTTCTAAAATGCATTTTACTAAGGCGTAGTTTGAATGATTTTCTAAACACTGATAATGCGTAATGGCATGCGATCCATGAGGGGCAACCCTCATTTTTTTGGCATTATGGCGATCTCTGGCAATATCTGCATCGATCGTATGGATCTTCTGATCAGGGAAGGTGCCTTTCGTGAATGCTAAATAATGACGATGAATCGCTTTCCTTTTTAACATCTCATCCAGGTAAGACTGAAAGAGATAGGATTTGCAGAAGATCACCAGTCCGCTGGTGTCGTCGTCTAAACGATGAATAAAGCGAACTGGTAAATCAAGACCACAGGAAGCGTAATAACCGGATACATAATTGGCTAATGAATGGGTATCTTCCTGATGGGCCGGATAGACTGGTAAAAAGGGCGGCTTATTGACGATGAGCAGTAAGTCATCCTCATAGACAATATCAAGCTCTTCAAAAACTGGACGATACATGCCATCATCTCTTTCGTAAGCTTTAAGACTGAGAATATCACCCGTTTTTAAGGGTGCGTCATAGACATATTCATGATTAAGGGTGTAATCCTTATACTGATGTAAGAGATGTTTATTCTTTTTGGAGAAGTGATAAGCTTCAAAGAAATCTGATAAGTGTTTACCATCCCAGGTATGATCAATCGTTAGAATGAGCTGATCAGCGCGTTTGATGAATTTCATGGGCGATAAACGGTAATCCGTAAATCAATCGTGACATCAAGTGATGGTAAAGTATCTAAGATGCCTCTCTTCTCTTTTTTGATATGGTAATAATGAGGGGTCATCTTTAATAAGTTTAAGGCATCTTCGTGGGATGGGATGGAAATCTTTTTGGTGAAGTCATAACTTTCTAAGACATTAAAAGGTAAACGGATATGTTCATCACTTTTGACTTTGACTTCATCATAAATGAGATGTTTGATTTCAATCAGATGATTACGGTTAGCGGTGACGTGGATAATATAGCCATCTTCTTTGAGACAGCGCGCTAATTCTTCTTTATTAACAACGGTGAATAAGGCCATGATGACATCCATTGAATGATCACAAACGGGGATGTTTTTCGAATTACCCACCATCCAGATAATATCTTTATCATAACGGGTAGCCATATTAATGGCTTCTTTTGAGATATCTAAACCATAGTAGGTATTTTCATTACCTAATTCCTGTTTTGCGCGATAGGTATAATAGCCTTCCCCGCAGCCTAAGTCTAAGATCTGTAAAGGCTGAGAGCTATGCGCTTTGATATAATTGGTGCATTCAAAAAGAATAGGATCATAGTAACCCTGATCTAAGAAAGCTTTTCTGGCAATTAAGGATTCTTTTGAATCACCAGGATTGTTATGGGCTTTATCAGGATTTAATAAGAGATTGACATAGCCTCGTTTAGAGATGTCATAGTTATGATGATTCACGCACTGATAAGTTTTATCAATGCGCTGAAGTGGTTCATGACACTTCGGACATGCTAAATAGTTCATATATATTCCTCACTTTTCGCGTTGATTATATCATGTTTATTTTCTAATGAAAATCTCGTATAATGGGGAAAAGGAGATGACGGCATGTTTAGTAAGCATACGATTGATTATAATCTGCTTGTAAAACAGCAGTTGAAGTCTGTGGCAGTTTTAGAAAAACAGGCTGAAGATGAAGAAGATCCTTTTATTAAAGCAGCTTTAATGAAAGTGATTATTGAAAAGTATGATGAATGTATTGATTGCGTGCGTCATGGTGCACACTATAGTGCTTACCACTTTGCCAATCTCAAGAAAGAACATGAAAAGAAACTGAAGGAGTTGAAGACGGATGAAGATCTATAATACAGCTTTAAAAGAAGATATTATGCAGGTCGTTAAAGCGCAGGGACAGGCTCTCTTATGGGATCCGGAAGCTTTCAGTCAGGCTCTGGCGCCTTATCTTACCATCTATCCAGAAGAAGTGTATCTGATGCAGCAGGCTGTTGACTTAGGGCTCTTTGATGTGCGCCTGTTGAATCGTCATTTTTCTATTTATGATCATGTCAGTGTGCTCTCACAGTTTCAGGAAATCGATGAAGAAGATGCCTTATATATGGTATGTATGGTTCAGCAGATTATTGAACAGTTTGACTGGGATATCATGATTCTGAATTTAGATGAAACCGTGGATACGGCCTTAGATCATGGGGATGGCCGCGCTCTTTATACCTTAGCCTTGGGTTTTTATGATGGCTTAGGTGTGGCTCAGGATTTTGAAAAAGCTTATGACCTTTTTGAGAAATCATACCAGCAGGGCTATATGCAGTCTTGTTACTACTTAGGGAAGATGAATCAGTATGGCTTAGGCACTGAAGAAGACAAAGAGCAGGCCAAAGCGTATTATCTTAAAGGTGAAAAAGCGGAAATGCATGAAAATGCTTATGGCTTAGGCTTATTAGCGGAAGAAGATCAGGTAGATCCGATTCCTTATTATGATGAGAGTGATCTGCCGGCCGCGGCCTTTGCGGCTGGTAATTATTACCTTAGTCATCATGATGAAGCGAAAGCGATGATGGAATACTTCCGGGGCGCTAAACAGTTAGATCCTGAATGTATGAATGCCTATGGCAAGATTTATATGCGCTCTGGTGGCTTACATTCGGGTTTAAAATATATTACTTACGCCTATTATGCCGGTAATGAAGATGCCACTGAATATTTAGGGTATCTGTTTGTGAAAGGCGAAGGCGTCGAGAAAAATGTCGGCCGCGGTTTAGAGCTATTAAAGCAGGCTGCGGATATGGGCAGTGAAAAAGCAAAGGAGCTTATGAGTATTTATGAAGCTGTATAAAAAAGGAGCGGAGACATCTTATACTTTAGGTGTTTTTCCAACCATTGAATTATTAAAAAATAAACCGGAGATTGTGAAAAGAGTGGTTGTGTCTTCAAAAATTGAAGAAAATCGCGGCTATCCACTCATTAAAGAATTATGTCAGAAACATCATATTACAATTGATATTCATGATCCAACGATTAAAAAGTTATCACCTAAAGCCAACTGTTATGCGATTGGGATATTTGAAATCTTCCATGAAGATTTAGAAGAAGGCAATCATGTGGTCTTAGTCAATCCGATGGATATGGGTAATATGGGAACGATCATGCGTACAATGTTAGGCTTTAACATCACGAACTTAGCCATTGTCACTCCAGCGGTGGATATTTATGATCCTAAAGTTGTCCGCGCTTCAATGGGGGCAATCTTCTCTTTACATGTCAAGTACTATGATCGTTTTGAAGATTATTATCAGGAATATGATCATGAAATGTATCCTTTCATGTTAAAGGGGGCAAAGAATATCCATCAGGTAAAACCAACGGGCGCTTATTCGTTAATCTTTGGCAATGAAAGCAGCGGTCTTGATGATTCCTTCTTACATTATGGACAAAGTGTTTTTATTCCCCATAGTAATCGCATTGATTCATTAAATCTTTCTCAGTCCTTAGGTATTGGTCTTTATCATTTTACCTCTGCGGAGTTCGAAAATAAGAAAGTTTTACGTTAAAAAGCTGTCATGTGACAGCTTTTTAACTTGTGAAGGTGAGCACGTTTGAGTCGTGTCCATAATATTTTTCAGTAATGCCCTGACGATAAGGTCGTACTTTTAAATAATAAGAAGACGCATCAGGAACATCATCCACGATGATTTTTCCGAAATGGACGTAGGCAGGCATCGGTTTGGTGAAGTTTTTGGAAGTCGAACAGAGCACCTGATAATCAGTGATATCTTTCGCTTCATTTATTTTTGCAGTGATCCTCGTCCCTTTCTTTTGAAAGTGGCTGATCTTTGTTTTCGGGAAGACTTTCATTTTCGCCAGGGGATAGCTGGTCTTCTTAATATTGAAAGAATAAGGATAGCTGCTTCCAAGATAGTTGTTGATTTTGAAATAGTAAGTGCCTTTTTTAAGATAGTGATTGTAATGGTCATAGGTGCTTACTGCTTTTCCTTTACTGTTTAAGTAAGAGAGTTCGACATTGACCTGACCATTGAAGGTGATCGCAATCTTGGCGCTGCGCGTCAGGGTGAACTTAAAATACTTCTGACTTTCTCCTTTGACTTTGGTTTTGTAAGTCTTATTACAAATAATGGGCTGCGCTGTTTTGAAGGCCTTGGTAGCTTTGGCGTAAGTGTTAACATAGCCCATTGATAATAGACATGAGGCACTTAAAACAGCCGGTAAAATATGTTTCATAAAATCATCTCCTATAGCTTATTATAATAGGTAAACGCTCCCATCAAAAGGGTTTCTAAACGTTTTGTGAAAACCGTTTAAAAACGCGTTTAAAAACGATGTAAAAATTAAAATCAAATATTAAAAAAAAGAGGTAAATCCTTTTCATGGCTTTAGAAAAAGTGTATTATATGTGTAGATAATTAAGAAAAAGGAGAGATTAAAAAATGGGATTAGTATCCGCAAAAGAAATGATCGATAAGGCTTTAGAAGGCCATTACGCTATCGCTCAGTTCAACATTAATAACTTAGAATGGACAAAGGCTATTCTTCTTGAATGTGAAGAATTAAAAGCTCCAGTTATCTTAGGTGTATCTGAAGGTGCAGCTAAATACATGACTGGTTTCAACACTGTACATGCAATGGTTGCTGCTATGGTTGATGCATTAAACATCACTGTTCCAGTTGCATTACACTTAGACCACGGTTCATATGAAGGTGCTAAAGCTGCTTTAGCTGCTGGCTTCACTTCAATCATGTTCGATGGTTCTCATTATCCAATCGAAGAAAACGTTGCTAAAACAAAAGAATTAGTTGAATTATGTCATTCAAAAGGCGCTTCTATCGAAGCTGAAGTTGGTGGCATCGGTGGTGAAGAAGACGGTGTTATCTCAACTGGTGAATGTGCAGATCCAAAAGAATGTGCAGAAGTTGCTGGTTTAGGTGTTGACTTCTTAGCATGTGGTATCGGTAACATCCATGGTAAATATCCTGCTAACTGGGCTGGTTTACAGTTCGACGTATTAGCATCAATCAAAGATGCAATCGGACCTAAGATGCCTATGGTATTACATGGTGGTTCAGGTATCCCTGATGAACAGGTTAAGAAAGCAATCTCTTTAGGTGTATCTAAAGTTAACGTTAACACTGAATTACAGTTAGTATTCGCTGACGCTACTAGAAAATACATCGAAGCTGGCAAAGATCAGCAGGGCAAAGGCTACGATCCTCGTAAGTTATTAGCTCCAGGTTTCGAAGCTATCAAAGCTGGCGTTAAGAACAGACTTGAATGCTTCGGCTCAATCGGAAAAGCTTAATTATTCTATTTTTAAAAGGTGCTTCGGCACCTTTTTTAGTTTCGCTATTTTTTGATTCGAAAGACTAAATATAATGGCAGTAAGTAGACAGATGTTTAATGGCAAGTGGGAAAATGCTCTCTTTAGAACCTCTTAGCAAATAACTTCCACATTATGAGCGGAACGTCAGAAAAACGTTTTAATCTTTGGCGATTCATTCACTACTGATAAAGGAATTGATGGTGTTGCATCTTGGCATAGTTAACTGTGCAAACCAAAAAGTATTTGCGCTGTTATATCATATAACCTGGTAGGTTTTTATTTTTTTTAATCATATCTCTTGATAAACCTTAAACCTATATGTATAATGGGTTTGTAGTAAAGAAGGAGATGATAATGATGATGGTATCGACAAAGGGACGGTATGCTTTGCGGGTAATGATTGATTTAGCTGAACATGACCCAGAATCGTATATTCCTTTGAAAGAAATTGCGGAACGGCAAGAAATTTCTGAGAAATACCTGGAAGTTATCGTCAAGTCTTTAACGAAGGCTCACTTCCTTGAAGGTTTACGAGGAAAGGGTGGGGGTTATCGATTGACGAGAGACGCTTCCACATACACGGTTGCAAGTGTATTAAAGATTACCGAAGGTAGTCTTGCCCCTATTGCCTGTCTCAGTGATGATCCCAATACCTGTAATCGGGCAGCATCCTGTAAGACCTTACCGATGTGGATGGGGCTAGAAAAAGTAATCGAAGATTATCTTGGGGGTATTACCATCCAGGATTTAGCAAACACCGGCAATGAAGCCGACAATTATGTGATATAAGAGGAGAAAAGAAAAATGTCAAAAGTATACACAAACGCTGACCAGTTAATTGGTCATACACCATTATTAGAATTAACACACGTAGAAGCAAAATATAACTTAAAAGCAAAAATTGTAGCGAAGCTTGAATATTTCAATCCCGCGGGATCAGTGAAAGATCGTATCGCTAAACAGATGTTAGATGACGCTGAAAAAGCAGGTAAGATCAATAAAGAAACAGTAATTATTGAACCAACTTCAGGGAACACAGGGATTGGTTTAGCATCAGTCGCTGCCGCTAGAGGCTATCGTATTATCATCGTTATGCCAGAAACAATGTCAGTTGAAAGACGTGCTTTAATGAAAGCATACGGTGCTGAATTAGTCTTATCACCAGGGGCTACTGGAATGACTGGAGCAATCAAGAAAGCGAATGAATTAGCTGCGCAGTATCCAAATAGCTTCATTCCTTCACAGTTCACAAATGCGTCTAACCCTAAAGCACATTATGAAACAACAGGTCCAGAAATCTGGGAAGATACTGATGGCAATGTTGATTTCTTTGTAGCTGGTGTGGGGACTGGCGGTACTTTAACAGGGACTGGTAAATTCTTAAAGGAAAAGAATCCTGATGTCAAAGTTGTCGCTGTAGAACCAAAAACTTCTCCAGTTTTATCAGAAGGTCATGGCGGACCACATAAGATCCAGGGGATCGGTGCTGGTTTCGTACCAGAAGTCTTAGATACTAAGATTTATGATGAAGTGATCACTGTTGATAATGATGATGCTTTCACTTATGGGAAAGTTGTTGGTCATTCAGAAGGTATCTTAGTAGGTATTTCTTCAGGGGCTGCTTTAAAAGCTGCGATTGAGTTAGCTCAGCGTGAAGAAAATGCTGGTAAGACAATCGTTGTCTTATTCCCAGATACTGGTGATCGTTATTTATCAACACCATTATTCCAGGACTAATCAATTGAAGGTCAATGGCTTGTGCCATTGACCTTTTTTTAGGCTTTTGTATAATGGAAGACAAAAAAGGAGTATTGAGCATGACAAAAGAAGAGGTTTTACAGACATTAGAGACACTGGGTATCACTTATACAAAAGTGGATCATGAAGCGATTGAGACGATGGATGGTCTTGATAAAGTAGAAAAACAGTTAAATCATCGTGTAGCGAAAAACCTGTTTCTGACGAATCGTCAGAAAACGCGTTTCTATCTCTTGTTAACCGTGGGAGATAAGAAGTTTAAGACGAAGGAATTATCGCATCAGATCAATAGTGCTCGCTTATCTTTTGGCAGCGGGGAAGATATGGAAAGACTATTAGGCTGTCATCCTGGCTCAGCAAGTATTTTAGGCTTGCTTAATGATCAGGAAGGAAAGGTGCAGCTGCTGATTGATGAAGATCTGCTTCAGGATGATTATATCTGCGCTCATCCTTGTTTTAACACATCAACGTTAAAGATGAAAAAAGATGATGTGATCACTATCTTTTTACCTTATGTGAAGCATGACTATATCGCTGTAAAATTAATAGGGGAATAAAAAAGAGGGGATATTCACGTGAATATCCCCTAAAAATTAGGCTTCTGGATTTTGGGCAACGTATGCTTCTAAATCGGCAATAGCCTGTTTCATACGTCTTAAGGTTTCTTCTTTGCCTAAGATATGAGCGATTTCGACAGATCCGCCAGGAGTCATGGCTTTATTTGATAAAGCGACACGGATTGGCCACATAATACGGCCATTCTTTAATTCATGCGCTTTGGCTAAATCCATCTGCATATGCATCATACCATCATCATCACTGTAATCTTCCCAGGCTTCCATGGCTGGCAGGGCAATTTTTAAAGCTTCTAAAGAGTTGACTGGATTGGTTTTCATCTTTTTATGCTTATAAATAGCTGCATCAAATGGTAGACATTCATTGATGAAGTCAACCATTGGTGCTACGTCTTCTTTGTTGACACGATCAAGACGTGGCTGTAAGACTAATGAAACTTCTTTTAAGTCGACATCTCTGGTAATAGTATCGGCATATAAATGTTTAACGGTATTATGGAAAGTATCTAAGTCCATATTTCTTAAATACATACCGTTCATCCAAGTCAACTTAGTTTTATCAAAGATGGCTGGCGCTTTAGAGATACGATCAACGGTAAATTGTTTGATTAATTCTTCTAAAGATAAGATTTCTTCATCCTGAGGAGCCCAGCCTAATAAAGCGATGTAGTTTAAGATCGCTTCTGGTAAATAACCTTCGGCCTTTAAGTCCTGGAATGAAGCATCACCATTACGTTTTGATAACTTATGATTTTCATCTTTCATAACTGGTGGTAAATGGATATAAGTTGGTCTTTCCCAGTTAAAAGCATCATATAATAAGTTATATTTAGGGGTTGATGATAAATATTCATTCCCGCGGACAACGACATTGATGCCCATTAAATGGTCATCGACAACGTTGGCAAAGTTATAAGTTGGATAACCATCTGATTTTAGTAAGACCTGATCATCTAAAGAATCACAAGGCGCTTCAATATGACCGTAGATTTCATCATCGAAATCAGCGATGCCTTCTTCTGGAGTCGTCTGACGAATGACATATTCTTCCCCAGCATCTAAACGCTTCTGGATTTCTTCCTTTGATAAGCGGCGACAAGGATCTTTTTCGTTTTCGCCGATTTCTTCTTTACAGAAACAGTAATGCGCCCCACCGACTTCAATAAGCTTAGTGGCATACTCTTTATAAAGAGGCAGTCTTTCTGACTGAACGTAAGGACCGACTTTACCAGGACGATCTGGTCCTTCATCCCAGTTTAAACCAGTTTCTTTGAGAACATCATAAATGATGTCGACAGCACCTTCGACTTCACGTTTCTGATCGGTGTCTTCAATTCTCAAAATAAAGTCACCATCGCTATGTTTAGCGATCAGATAACAGTAGAGGGCGGTTCTTAAATTACCGATATGCATGTAGCCAGTTGGGCTAGGTGCAAATCTTGTACGAATTTTTTTCATTTTTTTCTTTACTTCTCCCAAAATTATGATATAGTAATACATGCCGATTGGGGTATAGCCAAGTGGTAAGGCAACGGACTCTGAATCCGTCATTGCGCTGGTTCGAATCCAGCTACCCCAGCCAGTTGAAATTCAAGAGCGAAAGCTCTTTTTTTTATACCTTCGACAAGTTTACAAAAAAAATGGTAGTCCGTAGGGGGTTCGAACCCCTGAATGCTTGGATGAGAACCAAGTGTGTTCACCACTTCACCAACGGACCATTTCCATGCATAAGTATAACACATTTACTTTTCAAAACAATAGTCTTTTTTGTGCCCTGACCGAGTTCTTCCAAAAATTGCCATATTAGTCAATAGTTTTGCCTTTTTATAGGGAATTGGTTATAATCTAGGGGAGAGCACAAAGATGCTTAGGAATAGTTTTTCATAGAAAGGAATTACACAATATGGCACAAGAATGCATTGCAATAGAAGGCGGACATCCACTTCGCGGAACCGTTCGTATTTCCGGCGCGAAGAACGCGACAGTCGCATTAATCCCAGCGATCGTTTTAGCATCTTCCCCGGTTGAAATTTATGGCGTCCCAGAAATTTCTGATGTTGAGGCGTTATCCACATTATTAAAAGAATTGAACTGTGATGTAGAAAAAGAAGGAGATACCTTAAAAGTCGATCCAACACACTTAAAAAATGTCCCTTTAGTCAGTGAAGCGGTTGATAAACTGCGCGCTTCCTATTATTTTATGGGCGCTTTATTAGGCCGTTATAAACATGTCACGATCAAAATGCCAGGGGGCTGTTATTTAGGTCCTCGGCCGATTGATTTACACTTAAAAGGCTTTGAAGCGTTAGGC
This sequence comes from Intestinibaculum porci, assembly GCF_003925875.1. Taxonomy (GTDB): domain Bacteria; phylum Bacillota_I; class Bacilli_A; order Erysipelotrichales; family Coprobacillaceae; genus Intestinibaculum; species Intestinibaculum porci. The sequence goes on from NZ_AP019309.1 coordinate 353,328, forward strand.
GCTGATATCAGCTATAATGATGAAGATCAGACTTATACTTTAAAAGCGGAGCACTTAGTCGGAGCACCAATCTATCTTGATTTCGCTTCCGTTGGCGCAACGATTAATATTATGTTAGCGGCGGTTCAGGCGGAAGGCCGGACGGTTATTGAAAATGCGGCGAAAGAGCCAGAAATCATCGATGTAGCGAACTTATTAACCAAAATGGGCGCTCGCATCCGCGGGGTCGGGACAGATACGATTACGATTGATGGCGTAAGTGAAATGCATGGAACCAACCATGAAATCATTCCTGACCGTATTGAAGCGGGAACATTCCTGATTATTGCGGCGGCAGCTGGTGAACAGGTATTAGTGCAGAATGTGATCACTCAGCACTTGGATGCTTTACTTTCTAAATTACGTGAATTAGGTGTCCGGATGGAAGTTATTGGCGACAGTATTCTCGTTTGGGGCGGTTTCCATGACTTTAAACCAGTTGAGGTGACAACCCAGATCTATCCTGGTTTTGCGACGGATTTACAACAGCCGCTGACAACTTTATTAACCCAGGCTCACGGTAAATCAAAGGTGACCGATACCATTTATACCGCACGCTTTAAACACTGTGAACAGCTCAACAAAATGGGTGCTGATATCACTTTAGGGGATGGCTGCTGCTACGTGAATGGACCAACGCCATTACATGGGGCACGCGTTCAGGCGACAGACTTACGCTGCGGAGCTGCTTTAGTGGTTGCCGGCTTAATGGCGGAAGGCATTACAGAGATTACCAATGTCTATCATATCGACCGCGGCTACGATAATATCGATCGTAAATTAACAGCTTTAGGAGCTCAGATTTCCCGTTATATGGTAGAAGATTAATTTTTTAAAAAAGGGTTGCACAACCCTATTATTGATGCTATTATGTATGAGCAACTTACTTTGAAGTAGCACATTATTTCAAGGCGGAAGGAGATAATCAAAATGAAAAAAGGAATTCATCCAAATTACAAAAAAGTAAAAGTAATCTGTACATCATGTGGTAACACATTCGAAACTGGTTCAGTTTTAGATGAAATTCGTGTTGATACTTGCTCAAACTGCCATCCATTCTATACTGGTAAACAGAGATTTGCTAGTGCTGATGGACGTGTAGAAAAGTTCAACAAGAAATATGGTTTAAAATAATGACAGATGGGAATAGAGAGCAGTGCTCTCTATTTTTTTTCATCAAAAAGATCAGCGGATCCGCTGATCTTATAGCTGTTTATACATTTCAACGATGATTTTTGCGGCTTCATCTAAGCCGAAATCACTATTGATTGTCAAATCAAAGTTTTTGAGTGCACCCCATTTATTAGTGGTGTAGTAATTATAGTAGTTTTCACGTTTCTTATCCCTTGATTTGACATATTTGAGTTCATTATCATGTACTTCTTTATAGTCATCACGTACCCGTTTGACACGTGATTCGATTGGCGCATGAATGAAGACTCTTAAAACCTGGGAAAAATCTTCCAGGATGTAATCGGCACAGCCGTTGACGATGATGCAGGAATCATGCGAAGCAAGATGTCTGATAATTTTCGACTGGGTCGCAAAGACCTGATCGTTAAGGGGCATCTGGAAAGTTCCGCCCGACATCGTATAGAGGAAACCGGAACTGCGTTCCTGTGACGCTTTACGAATGGTGCGAATATCGAAACCGAGTTCTTCGGCAGCGAGATCGATAATCTGGTTATCGTAATATACGAGACCAAGCATATCGGCTACTTTCTGTGCGATCAGGCGACCGCCTGATCCGTATTCTCTTGCAATAGTAATGATTTTAGGCATAATCATCCCTCCTTTTTCTTTATTTTACCATATTTTTCATGCATATCTTTATAAAATAAACAAGAAGGAAAAAATCCACCCAAGAAAGGCGCTTCATGATATAATAAGGAAGCAGGTGAAAATATGAATTATTACGTTTTAGCGAGTGGTTCCAAAGGGAATGCGACCTTTGTCCATGAAGGACATACCGGGATTCTCATTGACTGCGGGATCACCAGAAAACAGCTCAATTACAAATTAGCGAGCTTAGGCTTTAGTGAAGATGATATTAACTATGTCTTTTTAACGCATGATCATTATGATCATAAGAAGAATATTCATACCTTTGATGCGAAGAAAATCTATAGCGGACAGGACAATATTCAGGACTTAGATAAAGCGCATATCTTAAAACCTTATACCCATTATCAGTTTGGAGACTTTGATGTAGAGACTTTAAAGATCTCTCATGATGCGACCAATCCGATGGCTTTTATCTTACGAGGCGAAGAGTCATTACTGTATATGACGGATACTGGTTATGTCTCTAAGAAGAATCGTGGATTGATTCATGACTTAAATTATTATATCATTGAAGCTAACCACGATGTCGAAATGTTAATGAAGACGAGAAGACCATTATTTCTTAAAAACCGTATATTAGGAGATATGGGACATCTCAATAACGAGTATAGTGCGCTTTTGATGTGTGAAGTGATGGGTCAGGATACTAAAGAAATAACCTTAGCGCATCTCTCACAGGAAGCCAATACAAAGGAATTGGCATTAAAGACTTATTATCAGGTCTTTGATGAACACCATATTCAATTTGATCACAAAAATATTAAAGTGGCCGATCAGGTCGATATCGTTTCAGGAGGAAGAAATGAAAATTAAGATTATTGGAGTTGGCAAACTCAAAGAAAAGTATCTCAAGGAAGGAACCGAAGAATACATTAAGAGAATTTCTGCATACGCTGATGTAGAAGTGATCGAAGTGGAAGATGAACCGATTCCTAAGAACCCTTCTTTAGCTCAGGAAGTTATGGTCAAAGCCAAAGAAGGACGCCGTGTCTTAGATAAAGTCAAACAGTCTGATTATATGATTTTATTAGACGTTGCTGGAACAGAATTGGATTCTGTCGATTTAAGCAAATATATCGAAAAGCAGATGTTAGATGGTCATTCTACTATTGCCTTCGTTTTAGGCGGTTCATTAGGGAATAGTGAAGATGTCTTAGAAAGAGCAGATTACCGCTTAAGCATGTCAAGAATGACGATGCCTCATCAGTTAGCACGCTTAGTGTTATTAGAACAGATCTATCGTTCATTCAAGATCATGAAAGGTGAAACATACCATAAATAATTTTTCAGGAAGCTTAAAGCTTCCTTTTTCTCTTTTTGGAGTATAATAAAGATATAGTTTTAACCTATAGTTAAGAGGCACTAATTTCTATAACCTCTATAGGGAATTATGTTTTATAATAAAAAAGACAAAGAGAGGGTATACAAAGTGAAAATTATTGATCGTTTACAGGAAGACAAAATCACATTATCATTTGAAGTCTTTCCACCAAAATATTCCAAGAACTATGACGCTGTTTCGCAGAAAGCCTTAGAGATTGCCAAGCTGCATCCGGATTTTATGTCCGTGACCTACGGCGCCGGCGGCGGAACGAGTGAATATACCGTGAATATCGCCAAAGAGATCCAGCAAAGGGAAGGCGTTGACGTCTTAGCCCATTTAACATGCGTCTCTTCCACCAAAGAGAAAGTGCATAATATGTTAGAGATCTTTAAAGCGAATGGCATTGAAAATATTATGGCCTTACGTGGTGATTTGCCAGATGGAGAAACACCGCATCATTATGAACATGCCTCAGAACTGATTAAAGAAATCAAAGCCTTTGATCCGAATTTCTGTATTGGCGGAGCCTGTTATCCAGAAGGACATCCAGAAGCACATAATAAAAATGTGGATATCGAAAATCTCAAAAAGAAAATCGATGCGGGCTGTGATTTCTTAACCTCCCAGATGTTCTTTGACAATGCCATCTTCTACAATTTCTTATTCCGCGCACGGGAAGCAGGCATCCAAGTGCCGATTGTGGCGGGCATTATGCCAATCACTAGAAAAGAGCAAGTAAAACGGGCGATCCAGTTATCTGGCTCCAGTGTGCCAGGTCGTTTCGTGTCCATGGTTGATGCCTTTGGCGACAATGAACCAGCGATGAAACAGGCTGGTATTATCTATGCGACCGAGCAGATTACGGATCTGATCGCTAACGGGGTTAAACATATTCATGTTTATACGATGAATAAACCAGATGTGGCCAAAGGCATTATGGATAACTTATCGGAGATTTTGAAGTAATGAAGCCTATTCGGAAAAGTGAAGTCTTACGTTATCTGGGCTATAAGAAACATATGGATATCTCCGCAGAAACCGATCAGCTTGTCGATGAATGCATTGAAGACTTGAAAAAAGTGATTCAGCCGTCAATGACTTATCAGCGTTTTCCTCTTATTCGTCATGATGGAATCTTGGATATTTCCGGCATGGAAATATCTTCTCAAAGTTTATCGAAGAACTTAGAGAACTGTGAGGAAGTCTATCTGTTTGCGGCGACGGCGGGAATCGGTATTGACCGGATGATCAAACGAGCGGAATTAACCAATATGGCTAAAGCCGCCATTTATCAGGCGGCGGGGGCTGAAATCGTTGAATGTATCTGCGACGAACTGAATGAAAAGCTAGCCGCGAAAGTGAAGGAAGAGGGGTACTTCCTGAAACCGCGCTTTTCTCCTGGCTATGGGGATACGACCCTGGAATTGCAAAAAGATTTTGAGCGGTTATTACATATGTCGGAGATTGGCATTCATTTAAATGCCTCACTCTTAATGGTCCCTTCTAAAAGCGTGACCGCTTTTATTGGGATCACCAAGCAAAAACAAAAACGACAATCTGGATGCGCGTCGTGTGATCGTCTGGATTGCCCGGCAAGGAGGGAATAAAGTGACATTTTTAGAGCGATTAGGAAAAGAATGGCTATTCTGGGATGGCGGTACCGGTACGATTTTACAAAGCTGGGGTCTCAAAGCTGGGGAACTGCCAGAGCGCTGGAATATCGAACATCCTGAAAAAATCGTTGAACTTAATAGAATGTATTTCGAAGCGGGCAGTGATATCGTCAATACCAATACCTTTGGCGCTAATAGTTTAAAACTCCCTGGCGAGGTTGAAGCGGTTGTCACCGCCGCGGTGGAAAATGCGAAAAAAGCCCGCTTATTAGCGGGGCGTGATAATGATGGCTATATTGCCTTAGATATGGGCCCAACGGGAAAATTACTGGAGCCGCTTGGCGACTTGCCTTTTGAAAAAGCCATTGATCTTTATAAGGAAGTGGTGCGTGCCGGCGTAAAAGCTGGTGTTGATCTCATCCTTATTGAGACGATGACGGATTCTTATGAAATGAAAGCTGCCGTTTTAGCGGCTAAAGAAGAAAGCGACTTACCCGTTTGTGTGACCATGACCTTTGATGAAAAGGGAAAACTGTTAACGGGGGGCACTCCGGAAGCGATGGCCGCAATGCTTGAAGGATTGCGTGTTGATGCCATCGGCGTCAACTGCGGCCTTGGTCCTAATCAGCTAAAGCCATTTGTGGAACGCTTATGCGACGCCTCTTCATTGCCAATTATTGTCAATCCTAATGCTGGCTTACCAAAAAACAAAGATGGTGTGGATTACTATGATATGGGGCCAGAGGAATTTACCGATTATATGGCGGATATTGCCCGCACTTGTGATGTAGCCGTATTAGGCGGCTGCTGCGGGACAACGCCGGATTATATTCGTTTAGAAAAAGAGAAGTGTCTCGCGATACCTTTTCGAAAGCCAACGGTGAAACATCATAGTCGCGTGACCTCTTTCTCGCAGGTTGTTGAGATTGGGAAAAAGCCCGTTATTATTGGGGAGCGTATTAACCCAACCGGGAAAAAGAAATTCAAAGCGGCGTTAAAAGAGCATGATATCAACTATATCTTATCGCAGGGTTTAGAGCAGGAAGATGCAGGTGCGCATATTCTTGATGTCAATGTTGGGTTACCGGGCATTGATGAACCGGCAATGTTAGTTGAAGTGATGACGAAACTGCAGAGCGTGCTCGCTTTACCGCTGCAGATTGATACCGGTGATGTCGTGGCGATGGAAAAAGCCTTACGCGCTTATAACGGGAAACCGATGTTAAACAGTGTGAATGGCAAACAGGAAACGATGGATGCCGTTTTTCCATTAGTCGCAAAGTACGGCGCCGTCGTTGTGGCGCTGGCGTTAGATGAACGCGGCATTCCGCAAACCAGTGATGAACGTATTGAAATTGCCCAGAAGATTTACAAAGAAGCGGCGAAATATGGGATCTCAAAAGATGATATTGTCATTGATGGCTTAGCCATGACCGTTTCCTCTGATCCAACATCCGCCTTAACAACATTAGAGACAATCCGCCGGATTCGTGATGAATTACGTGGTCATTCGATTTTAGGGGTTTCCAATATTTCTTTCGGGTTACCGAACCGTAAAGTTTTAAATGCGAACTTCTTTACCATGGCGATGCAGAATAGTTTATCCTGCGCGATTGTCAACCCGAACTTAAGTGCGATGATGGATAGCTATCGGGCTTATATTGCCTTATGCAATTTAGATACGAACTTTAATGAATATATTACCGCTTATGCGGATGTCAAAGCGGCGTCCGTAAAGAAAGAATCCCAGGCGATGAGCTTATATGAAAGTATTAAACGCGGGATGGATCAAAATGCGGCCGCGGCGACGAGAGAAGGGTTAAAGACCAAAGATGGTTTAACGCTGATTAATGAAGAGTTAATTCCCGCTTTAGATGAAGTAGGGAAAGGCTTTGAAAAAGGGACACTCTTCTTACCGCAGCTTCTTATGAGCGCCGAAGCTGCCAAAGCAGCCTTTGCGGTCGTTAAAGAATCAATGCAGGGCCAAGCGCGTGAAGTCAAAGGACGTATTATCTTAGCGACAGTGAAAGGCGATGTTCATGATATTGGGAAGAATATCGTGAAAGTCATGTTAGAAAACTATGGCTTTGAAGTCTTAGATTTAGGCAAAGATGTGCCGCCGGAAAAGATTGTTCAGGTGGCGTTAGATGAAAATATTCGTTTAGTGGGTTTAAGTGCTTTGATGACCACGACAGTTGTCTCAATGGAAGAAACGATTAAACAGCTACGAGCCAAGAAGCCAGACACGTTAGTATGTGTTGGCGGGGCCGTGATGACCCAGGATTATGCCGATGAAATCGGTGCAGATGCGTATTGTAATGATGCAATGGAAACAGTGCATTATGCCAATAAAGTTTTTCATGTGGAGGAGTAAAAGATATGAAGAAAATTTTAACCGGCTTACTGTCAGCCGCAATGACGGTGTCAATGGCGACAACGGTGGCGTTAGCAGCCAATTCACAGACGAAGGTGAAACCAGCTTTAAACAAAGTGGTTGGCTACTACACCAAAAATAACACCCTCTCTTCGAGTGATCAGGTTATTTCTGTAGCTTCTTTAGGCTTAGATGCCTCAAGTAAAAGCTTCAAATTGGATCCTGATTATAAAAAGTCATTGGCATCTTTATCAACAAAATCTATTGGTGAATTTACGAAAGGAATCGTAGCCATTACCTTATTAGGTGATAATCCTGCTTCTTATCAGGGCAAGAATTATGTCAAAAGCTTAGAAGGCTTAGTCGCTAAAGATGGTTCCATCAAAGGAACAACTGGCCCTAACCAATCTGTTTATGCACTTTATGCTTTAGAGTCAGTTAATTCATCTAAAGTTTCTGTGGCCGCTAAATACTTAGCTTCACAGGCTATGGATAACGGAGCTTTCTGGTATAACTACAATGGCAAGTTTGCGGATGATGCAACGACGGCCTGGGTCATTGAAGCATTAACTTTAGCCAATAAAAAAACATATGCCCCTGTTATTAATAAAGCTTTTGCCTATTTAGAAGGCGGCTATAAGCAGGATGGCTCTTATGACAATAGCGGTTTTGGTGGTAACGCGGATACGCAATCTTGCGTCTTACAGGCTTATGCCGTTTACAATAAAAAGTCAATGAAAACGAAAGCGGTAGATTATCTGCTTTCAAAACAGTTAGATGATGGTTCATTTAGTGCTCTTAACTATACAACAGGTAAGGAAGAAAGCAACGCTTATACAACGGTTGAAGCAGCGCGCGCTTTAGGTACATATACTTATGGCTCTGTTTATCAGCAAGCTGCTGCTTTCAATGCCTCATATCATAAACTGACAAAAGATAACGTGAAGTTATCAAAGACGACTTATGTTTATAATGGTAAACGCCAGCAGCCAACCGTCAAAGTCACTTATGACAAAAAAGCTCTTAATAAGAAAAACTACGTTGTCACATTACCAAAAGAAGCTAAGAAAGTTGGCAAATATACGATCACGGTCAAAGGAAAGGAAGATTATAAGGGCATTGTTAAAGTCACTTATACAATCACTCCGGCAGCGGTGAAAGTCAAGAGCGTGAAAGGCGTCAAGAAAGGCTTTGTTGTATCTTATCAGAAAGCGCCTAAAACAACTGTGCAGGTGGCTTATACTTTAGACAAGAAAACAACCTATAAAAAGACGACTAAATCAGTCTTAAAAGTTTCTGCTTTAAAAGCTGGTAAAACATACGATGTGAAAGTCCGTGCTTTACAGAATGGGGTTTATGGACCTTGGTCTAAGAGTGTTCAGGTGAAAGCTTAATGCGAAAGATTCTTATTTGCCTGATGTTAGCACTCGGCTTAGTGATCAGTCCGGTCAGTGCGAAAAAGAAAAAGGCTATGGTGACGCTAAAAGTTATTGGTATTCATAAAACTTTTTACAACAAAAAACTGAGTTATAAAAAAGGAGAAACAGCTTATACGCTTTTAAAGCGCAGTAAGCTTAAACTGAAAACCAAAGGCTTTGGGCCGTTCCTCTATGTTTCATCGATCAATGGCTTGGCGGAAAAGACGCATGGCAATCTTTCAGGCTGGATGTATAAAGTTGGGAAAAAAGCGCCTAATGTGGGGGCGAATGCTTATAAGCTGAAGGCTAATATGAAAGTCACATGGTATTATGTCAATTATTAAATTCCCGTCGGTTAAAGAAATTGCGTTAATTGGGATCTTAGCTGCAGTGAATATCGCTTCGCGATTATTCCTGCAGTTTTTGCCCAATATTAAACCGGTGACCGCGATTATTATTTTATCAGTCATGCTCTTTGGCTTAGCCTTTGGCTTAAAACTGACGATTGTCACAACGATCGTTTCTGATGTCTTTTTAGGCCTTGGCTTATGGACGGTGTTTCAGATTCTGGCCTGGAGCGTGATTTGTCTTTTGACGAGTTTATTAATGATTCCTTATCGTCGGAAAGAACATGGACCGCCGTTAATACCGATGGCCATTTACAGTGCCGCGATGGGCTTTGTCTTTGGTTTTGTCGTCTCTTTTGAACAGTTTGTTTATGGCGGCTGGGGTCTTTTTATTCCTTACTACATCGCCGGGCTGAGTTTTGATGCTTTGCATGCTGGAGGCAATTTCTTTTTCTATCTCATCTGTGCCCCGATTCTGATGAAAGTGATGAAAAATGAAGCTAAAAAATTAGTACATTAAAAGGCTGCTTATTGGCAGCCTTTCATTTTATTCTTTTGGTTTACGAGCGGCGATCACGCGCTGCTGTAAAGTGGAATCCATGAATTCATAATCTAAGAATTCCTGATCGAAGAAGCCCTGACCTTGCGTCATCGAACGTAAGTCAATCGCATAGTTCATGATTTCTGTCTGTGGCGCTTCAGCGGTAATCTTCATGATGCGGTCATCTAAGATTTCCTGACCGATGACACGGGCACGATGTTTATTGAAATGCGACATAATATCGCCCATGAATTCTTCTGGTACATAAACATTGATCGTGACATATGGTTCTAATAAAGCTGGTTTCGCTTCTGGCAATGCTTCCTTGAAGCACATAATCGTGGCTGTCTTGAAGGCTTGTTCACTAGAATCGACAGAGTGATAAGAACCATCGAGTAAAGTGGCTTTTAAGCCTAAAACTGGATAAGAGGCTAAAACACCATGCTTGCAGGCTTCCTGTAAGCCTTTTTCAACAGCTGGGAAATAGCTCTTAGGGACGGCGCCGCCAAAGACTTGTTCTTCAAAGACATAAGCGGTGCTGTAGTCATGAGATGGTTCGAATTTAATTTCGACATCACCATACTGGCCATGACCGCCAGATTGTTTCTTGTATTTTGTACGATGGGTGACTTCGCCACGAATGGTTTCGCGATAAGGGATGATAATATCATCTAAAGCCACTTCAACTTTGTATTTATTCTTTAAGCGAGAGACAACTGAGTCTAAGTGAATATCACCTAAACCATAGAGGCACTGCTGAGATGTTTCGGCATTGGTTACAAAACGCAGGCAAGGATCTTCTTCGAGGAAACGCGCGAGCGCTGCCGAGATCTTGTCTTCGTTCGTTTTGCCAAGCGGACGAATAGCACGGCCATAATATGGCTGTGAGAATTTGATCGGTTCGACTTCGATTGGGAAGTTTTTATCGGATAAGACATCATTGGTCTTGGTATGATCGAGTTTCTGAATGGCCCCGATATCACCGGCGTTGAGTTCATCAACTTCAATCATGTTCTTGCCCTGCATAATATACAGCTTCGCTAATTTTTCTTCCCCTTTATTACGCTGATTAATGAGTGTCATATTCGGACGGATCGTCCCGGTTAACACCTTGATTAATGAAATACGACCGATAAATGGGTCAGAATAAGTTTTGAAAACCTGCGCTGCAGGCGGCAACTTTTCATCGAAACCGATGATTTCATCTTCATCGGTCAGATTATTATGAATGATGAAGGAATTGCTCATATCACCGCTGGCGCTAAAGAACGCTACCATCGAATTTAAAATGATGGAAATACCAATCTGATCAGTGCCGCAAAGCACCGGAATCAAGGTCTTATTGACTACGCCAAGGCGTAAAGCCTGAGAAATCTCTTCACGTGTAAATGGTTCTTCATTGAGATATTTCTCTAATAATTCATCGCTGGTGTTAGCGACGGCTTCATCGATCATCGCTTTAACCGGTTCAATGAGATCATCCATACCTTCAGGAATAGGACAAGGATGGGTCTGATCACCTTCAAAACGACGGCCTTCCATTTTCGCGACATTGACATAGCCGACCATTTTTTCGCCTTCCATGATTGGCACCTGGATTGGGGCGATGACTTTGCCATAGGTATCCTGTAATTCTTTCAGCTTTTCATGATAATTGCCATTTGGTTTATCGATGCCGTTGATATAAATCATGCGGGCTTTATCGTGTGCTTTATACATCGCTTCTTTAGTTCCGGTGGTCAAGCCTTTGGTGGCTGGGACGATGATTAAAACACTTTCTGATACCGCTAAGGCTGCATCGACTTCACCATTGAAATCAAAAGCACCCGGAGTATCAAGTAAATTGATTTTACAGTTATTCCATTCCACAGGAATAGGGGTCAAAGAAATTGAAGACTGACGTCTGACTTCTTCGGGATCATAATCGGAAAGCGTGTTTCCGCGTTGAATTGTTCCAACTTGGCCTATCTGACCACTACGATAAGCCATGGCCTCAATTACGGATGTCTTGCCACTTCCTGAGTGTCCGAGAACCGCAACAGTGCCCATTTCGTTGGAGTGATAGTTTCTCATGTTATCATCTCCTTTTTGCTTTATTACTAAATAAAGAAACTTTCTGATTCCATTCTAGCACAATGATTTAAAAAGGAAAACGCTTCCAGCATTTTCTTAAAAAATTTTTATGACTTTTTGAAGAAAGACGAAAATGCTTTTTTGACCATTCTAATAGTGATACAATAAGCTTTATATAAGAAAGCGAGAGAACAAATATGAATTATCCTGCAGTGATTTTATTGATTTTATTATTTGTTTCTAATGCAATGGCATTAGATTTCCTGTATAATGATAAAGCTAAATTTTCCGGCATATTTAATATATTAAGCTTATGTCTTGCCGTGGCCTTAGCTTATACCTTTGATCAGATCAAAAGTATTATGATCTTTTTAGGGGTGGCGGTCGTCATCGTGATTGCGATTGTGCTTGTGCGATGGCTATTGCGGCGCAAGCTGGAGAAAAAAACGAAAATAAAAGGAGAAACAGATGAAAACAATTAATTTCGAAATTGAAATGAATGATGGAGCTGTGATGAAAGGGGAATTATATCCTGAAGTAGCTCCAGAAACTGTCGATAACTTTGTTAATTTATGTCATGAACAATTTTATAATGGTTTAACATTCCACCGTGTCATTCCTGGTTTTATGATCCAGGGCGGTGACCCATTAGGAAATGGTACCGGCGGCAGCAAGAAAAAGATCAAAGGTGAATTCAATGCTAATGGATTCAAGAATGATTTATCACATAAACGCGGGGTTATCTCAATGGCGCGGGCAATGGATTATAACTCAGCGAGCTCACAGTTCTTTATCATGCATGCTGATTATCCATTCTTAGATGGTGATTATGCAGCTTTTGGTCAGGTGACTGAAGGTTTAGAAGAAGTGGATAAAATTGCGAACGTGCCAACTGGTCCAAATGATAAACCATTGACAGATGTTGTTATTAAAGAAATAAGAATTGTAGACTAAATATAAATGTAATTGTTTATATTTGTGGAAATCCCATCAATTGAGTTTAAAATTATAGATAATATGCAAGCTTTTTATAGAAATTTATGTGCAAATTCTATATAATTAAACAGTAGGAGGTTTTTCTGATGAAAGAAGGAATTCGTAAAGAATATAAAAAGGTCTACGATGCCTCTTCAAAGCGGATTGATATTGTCCAGGTCCCAGAGTTTAACTTTATTATGGTCGATGGAATCGGAAACCCGAAGGTTGAAGAGTTTAAGTTAAAGAAACATGCTTTAAAAATTCTCTCACAGGAGATACGTGAATATTTCAAAAAAGAAAAAGACCTTTTGTATCTTATTTCCCCTTTAGAAGGATTATGGGATACGTATGATAATTCACGCTTTGACGTGACCCGTAAAAAGATGATTCGTTTTACGTTAATGATGGCCCAGCCAAAACTGCTTGATGAAGCCACCTTCGAAATGATCAAACAGCGTACGGCTATTAAAAAGGATAATCCTTACATCGTTGATGTGTATCTGAAGAAATACTGTGAAGGCGAATGTGTCCAGACTCTCCACCGCGGTCCTTATAATACCGAGATTGAAGATACGAAGAAGCTGATGGAATATATCACAATTCAGAATATGAAGCTCGTAGGCTTCCATCATGAAATTTATCTGAAGGATGAAGAAAAAGTTGATGAAGAAAAACTAAAAACCATCATCAGATATGCGATTGAAGAAGAGCAAGGGATGTAAGTCTCTTGTTTTTTATTTGCATAATTGCTTTCAAAGGGTAAAATCTTTGGTAAAGTAGTAGGTAAGAGGAGGGTGATCCTATGAAATTTATTTCGTGGAATGTAAACGGCATCAGAGCCGCCGTTAAGAAAGGCTTTGAAGATTTCTTTAAAGAAGCGGATGCAGATATTTTTGCGATCCAGGAAACCAAAGCGCAGCCAGAGCAGATCGCTTTAGATTTTCCAGATTATCATATGTACACCAATTCAGCCGTGAAGAAGGGCTACAGCGGGACCGCCGTATTTACTAAAAAAGAGCCTTTAAACGTGACTTATGGCATTGGCAAGGAAGAACATGATCAGGAAGGAAGAGTTATTACCTGTGAATTTGAAGATTTCTATTTTGTGACCTGTTATACGCCTAATTCGCAAACTGAATTAGCCAGACTGGATTACCGGATGCAGTGGGAAAAGGATTTCTTAGCGTATTTGGATGCTTTAGATGAAAAAAAGCCAGTTGTTTTATGCGGTGATTTAAATGTGGCACATCATGAAATTGATTTAAAAAATCCCCAGAGCAATCATAAAAATGCGGGCTTTAGTGATGAAGAACGCTCAGCGATGACGCGTTTATTAAGTCATGGATACATTGATACCTATCGTTACTTCTATCCTGATCAAGTGGAATACAGCTGGTGGAGCTATCGCTTTAAATCAAGAGAAAGAAACGCTGGCTGGCGCATTGACTATTTTATTGTCTCAAAACGGTTTATTGAACACTGCCGCGATGCTAAAATATATACCGATGTGATGGGCAGTGATCATTGCCCGGTGTCTTTGGAGGTTAATCTATGAGAATAATGATTATTTCTGATATTCATGGGGATTATGACTGTCTCAAAAATGTCTTAGATTTCTATGAAGAGAAGCAGTGTGATCAGCTGATTATTTTAGGGGATCTGCTTTACCATGGTCCCCGCAATGATCTGCCAGCTGGTTATGCGCCTAAAAAATGTATTCCTTTGCTTAACAGTTATAAGGACCAGATTTTAGCGGTGCGGGGGAATTGTGATGCGGAAGTGGATCAGATGGTCTTAGCATTCCCCATGCGTAGTGATTATGCCTTAGAAAATATTGATGGGCATACATTCTTTATCACGCATGGTCATCTTTATGATGAAAAGCATATGCCATATCTTAAAAAAGGTGATGTGTATCTTTATGGTCATTATCATGTTCCGGTCTTTGAAGATCATGGCTATTATAAAGTGAATCCGAATTCTATTTCCCTAGCGAAGCAGGGAGAGAATGGTTTTCTCATCTACGAAAATGAAACTTTTACCCGTTATAACCTCGCTCATGAGATTTTGGAACAAAGAAAAATTGACTAATCAATAAAAAATGGTGAAAACGCTTTAAAAGTATGGTATTTTATATTTATGAGGTGAGGGAAAATGCCTAAATATAAAACAATCGCGGATGAGATCAGAGCGAAAATCTTAAACCACGAATATGAATTAGGGCAGAAGCTCCCCTATGAATATGTTCTTTGTGTAACTTATCACTGCAATAAAGAAACGATGAAAAAGGCCTTGGATATCCTTGTTAAGGAAGGCTATATTATCCGCCGCCGCGGAGCGGGGACATTTGTCAAGGATACGAAACCGGAAAATTTATCGACGCGGACGAATAATCGCTCTTTAACGATTCGCTATAAAGGTATCAAAAAGGTGACGACCGATGTGATCACCTTTGAGGTTATTCCCTGTGATGCGTTTCTCGCAGATAAACTGCATATTGAAGAAGGGGATTTTGTCTACCATATTATTCGTAACCGCTCTTTAGACGACGTGCCCTATGTTGTCGAGATCTCTTATATCCCATTAGCACTGATACCAAACTTAAAAATTGATATTTTGCGTCATTCTTTGTATGAATATGTTGTCTCTGCATTAAAGCTAAAAGTGCAGTCAACTTCCGTGGTGATCACGGCGGATGTGTCAGGGGATAATGAGCAGCAGTTTCTTGGCTTAAAAGCTGTCGAACCTTATATTCAGGAGGCCTGTATTTCTTATTTATCCGATGGCTCAGTGTTAGAGTATACGATGGATCGATTCCACTATAAAAGCTATGAGTTCAAAACCAATATTATCAGTCAGTAAGGCATTTATTTGCCTTGCTTTTTATTTTGTTAATGAGACATAGATGTTTAAAATAAAAATACCGTACTTTTGTTAAAGAAAGCGTTGACATTTGTCATTTGAGATTTTATACTATGGTTGTCGAAAATATTTCAAAGGGAGGAAAAAAGAATATGGACGGTTTTGCAGACGCATTGGGACGTGCTGGTGCTTGGGCAGGCCAAAACAAATATTTGGGTGCCATTAAGAACGCGTTCCAAAACTACATGCCAGCGACCATTGCCGGTGCAGTTGGCGTATTATGGTGTAACGTATTAGTTAACAATCAGACAGGTTTAGGAAAATTCTGGAGCGGAATTATGGTTCTGGAAGTTTTAAATCCGATCTTCTCCGCTATGCAGTTCGCCACAATTGGATGTATTTCAATTGGTATTTGTATGTTAGTAGGGCAGGAAATTGCCGAAGCTAACGGTGAAAAAGGTGCTTATCCAGCAGTTTTAAGCTTTATCTTATTATTAATGGTAACACCTACAAACTTCTCAATCTTCTATGATACAAAGAAGAAAGCAGCTTCTTATATCGCTGCCAATCGAACGGGCGCGATCGATGCCGCGACCAAGAGTTTTGGTAAAGCGGTTGGCTCATTCTCAGCAATTGAATCCTCTTACATTGCGGCAACTGGTTTGTTCACTGCTTTATTAGTGGGGATCATTGGTTTGGAAATTTATAACATGTTCCGTAAAAATGATCATTTAAAGATCAAGATGCCTGAACAGGTTCCACCTGGAGTTGCGAAAGCATTCGAAGTTTTAATTCCTACTGTTTTAACTTGTATCGTTGTTGGTTTGGTTGAATTAGTTGTTCAGTTATTAACTGGCTCTGAATTAAATGCTTTAATCTTCAACTCAGTACAAAAACCATTACAGAACATCATTGGTAACAATATTGTGGCTGTATGTGTACTTTATATCATTATCTCATTATTCTGGTGCGTTGGGATCCATGGTAACAACATGGTTTCTGGTGTTAAGGAACCAATCTTCAGACCATTACTTTACGCTAACGTAACAGCTTTCAGAAAAGGCGAAAAGATTCCTTATGTCTTCAACTTAACAATGTTACAGATGTTTGGTGAATTCGGTGGCTCTGGGGTTACAATCGGTTTAGTTATCGCGATCTTAATCTTCTCTAAACGTGAAGATAACAGAACAATCGCTGGTATCTCTCTTGTTCCAGGTTTATTCAATATCAATGAAACAGTGACATTTGGTATTCCACTTGTCTTAAACCCAATCTTAGATATCCCATTCTTATTAGCACCTTGTGTATGTTTAATTGTTGGTTATATCTTAATTAACATTGGCTTCTGTCCAAAAATCGTTGTGGAAGTTCCTTGGACTTGTCCACCAGTCATCTTCGGCTTTATCGCTACTGGCGGCAACATCTTCGGTGCCATCTCACAGTTAATCGTCATTGCTGTATCATTCTTAGTTTACACACCTTTCTTATTCATCTACGAAAGACAGCAGAACAAAGAATCTGCAGCTGCAGAATAACAAAAAACTATAAAGGAAGGTTCGCCTTCCTTTTCTTATACCCCTGGGCCATGAAAAATACCATACTTTTGTGGTGAGAGAAAGGGAATCATGATATAATATGCAAGAGGAGAAAGCGTATGGAAGAAAAGAAATTTGATGTCAAACCCAATACCCCGGTTGGTATTTTTCTAGCTATTTTAGCATTAATGGGGGTTTATTATCTTTACAAGTTTATTTATGGTTTCATGACTGCAGCGTCATTTTGGGTATATATCGTATTCTTAGCAGGGATGTTCTATTATTTCTTAGGCTGTCGTCCTTATCAGTATATTGTCTCGAATAAGGAAGTCATTAAGAAAAAACGATTATTCCCAGCTAGTCACTTGGACTTATTAAAAGCCGAAAATATTACCGATGCCGTGCCGCGGATGGCCGATCTGATTACGCGTCCGCATGCCATTGAAATTTATGATGAAAATAAGAAACGTTATAAATACTTCCCAAAGGATGTAGAAGGCTTTACGGGAGCAGTATTAGCACAGAACAAACGTATTCACTGCAATGTGGCTGCGTATACCGATCATCATCGGACCATTAAAAAAAGAGCGCGACGCGATCGTCGCAAAGCATAAGATACACTGCGGTGTATCTTTTTAAATACAGAAAAGGGGAAGATGCTATCTGACATCCATCATATAGCTTTCTTCCCCAAATTTACGGATATAGTGATCATATGATCCCGCTGCATTTAATTTATTAATGAGTGAGTTCATAATGGCGATCAGGGATGTCTGATCTTCATAGATTGCATTGCCCCAGAGCTTTTCAAAAAGCGCTGTATTAGAGTGTGGCTGGTAAGGCTGTTTAACTAAGACAGTGAGCAGTTTAAACTCTTTTTCGGTTAAAGATAAAACCTGATCATTAATGAAAGCGCTGCGGGTTGTTGTATCCAAAATAATATCTTTAAAACGATAGATATTTCTTGGCTTTAAGATACCATTGCGGTACACTGAGAGTAACTTCTGATAGATGTCCTCAATCGTATAAGGACGCGTCAGATAATCATCGGCACCGCTATCTAAGAGGCTTTCTAAATAGCTGCCAGAGACAGCATTGGTTAACACTAAGGTTAAGGCATTGCGATGCAGTTTATTGGCAATCAAAAGCTTCTTGAGATTTAAACGCGGAAAGGTTTCATGGATGATGATCATCGATGTGTTGATATTGTTTTCATCAAGATCATCAATAGTGCTAATCGTGGTCACGGGCATCTGATGACTTTCTAATAAAGCGCTTAGCTGAGCACTGAATTTGGGATCTTCATGAATCAGGGTCACGGTTAATTGGTTTAACATAATATTCACCTCTAAAACCTATTATAAAGCAAAGCGCGTCATAACTCTAGAATAATAAAAACTTAAAATGATAAAAATTTATCACATATTATTGACATGGGAGACATGTTTACCTATAATGGTACCCATAAAGAAGAGAATTCTTTATCTGAAACGCTAAGGAGGAACCCAAATATGGAGATGAAAGACCTACTCGATGAATATGGCTGCATGACTTTCAGTGATGATGTCATGAAAGAACGTATTCCAAAATCTACTTACAAAGCTTTCCATGAAGCATTAGACAATGGTGAAGCTTTACCTAAAGAAGTGGCAACGGTAATTGCCAATGCCATGAAGATCTGGGCAATTGAACATGGGGCAACCCATTTTACACATTGGTTTACACCAATGACTGGTTTAACAGCTGAAAAACACGATGCATTCTTAGAACCAACTCACGATGGTAGTGCGGTGTTAGAATTCAGTGGTAAAACATTAAGAAAAGGTGAACCTGATGCTTCTTCATTCCCTTCAGGCGGTTTACGTGCAACATTCGAAGCGCGTGGCTATACTGCTTGGGACTGTACATCACCAGCCTTTGTAAAAGATGGTTCATTATATATTCCAACATTATTCTGTTCTTATACTGGTGAAGCATTGGATAAGAAAACACCTTTATTAAGATCTGTTGATGCTTTATCGAAATCATCAGTACGTTTATTAAAGAAATTAGGCTTGGAAGACGTGACAAGCGTATCTGCTTCAGTAGGGGCTGAACAGGAATATTTCTTAGTCGCTGATGAATATTATCAGAAACGTATGGACTTACGTTTAACTGGCCGTACTTTATATGGTTCAATGGCTCCTAAAGGACAGGAACTTGAAGATCATTACTTTGGTTCAATCAAACGTAAAGTCGGTGCTTTCATGAAGGACTTAGACCGTGAATTATGGAAATATGGTATTCCTTCAAAGACAAAACATAACGAAGTGGCACCAGCACAGCATGAAGTTGCCTGTGTTTACGCAAAGGTGAATATCACTACTGATAACAACCACTTATTAATGCAGATCGCTCAGGATATCGCTAAGAAACATGGTTTAAGATGCTTATTACATGAAAAACCATTCGATGGCGTGAACGGTTCTGGTAAACATAACAACTGGTCAGTTACGACAAATACTGGTGTGAACTTATTCAATCCAGGTCCAAACCCAATTGAAAACTTACCTTTCTTAGCTACTTTAGCAGCAACTATTAAAGGTGTTGATGAATACGCTGAATTATTAAGAATGTCCGCTGCCAGCGCTGGTAACGATCATCGTTTAGGGGCGAATGAAGCACCACCAGCTATCATCTCAATCTTCTTAGGGGAAGAATTAGATGACTTAGTAGATACCATCGTGAATGGCACTGCGTTAAGTGATAACACGAAAGAAAGATTCAAAACGGGGGTTGCCGTTGTACCTGATTTCTCTAAAGATACAACTGACCGTAACAGAACATCTCCATTTGCCTTCACAGGTAATAAATTCGAATTCCGTGCCGTTGGTTCAGCACAGTCAGTCGCTGGTCCAAACACTGTTTTAAATACCATCTTAGCTGAAGAATTTGATCAGATCAGTGATGCCATTGATGCTGGTGAAAAACCAATGGATATCATCAAGAGATTCTTATCTGAACATAAACGTATCATCTTCAATGGTGATGGCTATTCTAAGGAATGGGAAGAAGAAGCGGCAAGACGTGGCTTACCAAACAACAAGAATACCGTTGATGCGGCAGACTGCTTATTAGATGAAAAGAATGTAGAATTATATTCTAAACATGGTGTTTATACAAAAGTCGAATTAGACTCACGTTATGAAATTATGTTAGAAAACTATTCTAATACCCTTCAGGTTGAAGGTTTAACGGCCTTAAAGATGGCGAAGAATGAAATCTATCCAGCCGTTGTTAAATACATCGGTAAAGTCGCTAAAGACGCAAAAGACTTAGCGGAATTAGGCGTTGATAACAGCTTCTTAAAAGCAAACTTAGAAGAATTAACCACTTTAGCAACGAAGATGAATGCCCAGATGGCTACCTTAGAAGAAAAGATCAATACTGTCAGATCTGCAGACTTAGACGTCAAGGAAACCGCTGTTTTCTGGCGTGATGAAGTCTTAACAGCAATGGCTGATTTAAGAGCTACTGCTGATAAGTTAGAAACATTAGTTGATGAAAAAGATTGGCCAATGCCTAACTACGTTGATTTAATGTTCGGTATCTAGAAAGGAGGGGGATGACCCCTTCTTTTGTTTTCAGGATCAAGCATTTCAGGGGTACTCATTATTTATCATTTTGTAGTTGGTTTTTTTAAATAATTTGATACAATCATTCCTGTAGATGGCACTCGGTGCAAAGAAAGTCCACGTTTATTCGTGGATTTTTTCTATTTTGTTTAGAGTGACGCGAGGACTATTTTTTTCATTCAGGTGAGATTGTTTTCAATTATTGAAAGGATATGATATAATTATCGTACAGCGTGGAGGTGCTCAATATGCGAATTAGATTATACAAACGAGATGATCTCGATGATATTATGAAGTTATATTACAATGCCGTTCATAACATTAATGCGCAGGACTATTCTGATGATGAATTAGATGTCATGGCCCCGCAGACTGCTGATCGTTATCACTGGGAAGCCAGTCTAGCGAAGAATCATACCATCGTTGCCGAAGGCGATGAAGGCTTACTTGGTTTTGGGAATATTGGCAGTACCGGTTTTCTCGATTGTCTTTATGTCGATGTCGATCATCTTCATGAAGGGGTCGCTGAGGCGATGTTAAAACACTTGGAAAACTATGCCAAAGCGAAAGGCAATCACATTATTAATGTGTATTCACCAATTACTGCTCAGGCCTTTTTTGAAAAACATGGCTATGCATTGATCGAAGAAGCGATCAGTGAGCATAAAGGTGTGCGTATTTTAAAATATCTTATGGAAAAGAAATTCTAGTCCCTCCCGCAGGGACTATTTTCTTTTCTAAAAAAGAAAAATATAAAGCGATTACAAAGATTCAATTATAATAGGAAACGAAAAGGAGAGAATAAAAATGTTAGATCAGAACTTAAAAAAATTTCCAAAAGATTTCTTATGGGGCGCTTCTACCAGTGCTTATCAGGTGGAAGGAGCCAACCATGAAGATGGCAAAGGCGATTCCTGCCAGGATGTCAAAGAGCTGCCAAAAGGCACGGCTCCTTTAGATGTCTGCGCCGATCATTATCATCATTATCGTGAAGATATTCAGTTAATGGCAGAAATGGGCTTTAAGACTTATCGTTTCTCCATCGCCTGGACCCGTATTTTACCTAATGGTATCGGCGATGTGAATCAGAAGGGGATCGATCATTACAATGATGTGATCAATACCTGCTTACAGTATAATATTGAACCATTAGTCACAATGTTCCATTTTGATATGCCTAATGCCTTAGATGAAAAAGGCTCATGGTCTAATCCCGAATCAGTGGACTGGTTTGAAAACTATGCGCGTGTGTTATTTGAAAACTTCGGTGATCGAGTCAAATACTGGTTAACGATCAATGAACAGAATATGTTAACGTTAGTCGGACCAATGATTGGCACGCTGCGTATTCCTGAAGGCACCAAGAATGTCGTTAAGGAAACATACCAGCAGAATCATCATATGTTAGTTGCGCAGGCCAAAGCGATGGTATTATGTCATCAGATGTGCCCAAGTGCAAAGATTGGTCCAGCTCCTAATATCTCATTAGTTTACCCAGCAAGCTGTAAACCAGAAGATATTCTGGCCGCTCAGGAATTCAATGCCATTCGTAACTGGCTCTATTTAGATATGGCTGTGTATGGCCGTTATAACAACTTAGTATGGCGTTATTTAGAAGAACATGATGCCACGCCTTCCTTTGCCCCAGGGGACAAAGAAGCTTTAGCGGAAGCACATCCTGACTTTATCGGTTTTAACTATTATAATACTGCAACCGTCAAACGCGCTGGCTTAGATGTGAAAAAGGACGAACATGCGGATCAGCAGAAAGGCTTAAGTGAACCAGGCTACTGTGAAGCTGTCGATAATCCAAACTTAGTAAAAACACAGTTTGGCTGGGAAATTGATCCATTAGGCTTTAGAGCAACAATGCGTGAAATCTATTCTCGTTATCATTTACCAATGATTGTCACCGAAAACGGCTTAGGTGCTTATGACAAGTTAGAAGATGGCAAAGTGCATGATGATTATCGTATCGCTTACTTAAAAGCGCATATTGAACAGGTGAAATTAGCTATTACTGATGGCGTTGAAATGATGGGTTACTGCCCATGGTCAGCACTTGACTTAGTCTCTACCCATGAAGGGATCCGCAAGAGATATGGCTTTATCTATGTCGATACCAGTGATGAAGAAGTAGGTTCTTTAAAACGTTATCGCAAAGATTCCTTCTATTGGTATAAGAAAGTCATCGCCTCAAACGGTGAAGATTTAAGCGAATAACCTTGCAAAAATGCACATGATCGCTATAATGGGGGTCATGAAAAAGATAAAATATTATATTCCCGCGATGATTATGCTGTGTGTGATCTTTGGCTTCTCTGCCCAAAACGGCAATGATTCCGGTCATTTATCAGATAGTATTTACTATTTCTTACAGGCTCATGTACCTTTGCCTTTCGCCAAGGATACGATGACCTTTGTCATTCGTAAATGTGCCCATATGACTGAGTTTGGGCTGTTAGGCTTATCATTCTTGTATGGTTTCTCACATAGCTTCTCGCAGCACTTATACAAAGTCTCTCTGGCACTGGTGTTTGTTTGCGGCTGTCTGGATGAATTCCATCAGCGCTTCAGCGCTGGGCGTTCGCCATCACTGCGTGATGCGCTCATTGATACCACCGGCGCTTTGATCTTCTTAAGTATCACGTACTTCATAACGCATCGTCAAAAAAGGGAAAATCGCGTATTAGAAAAGGTATAGGCTCACGTCTATACCTTTTATTCCTGCAGATTTTCCCATTCTTCCATCAAAGCTTCTAATTGTGTATTGAGCTTTTCAATTTCATCATTTAAAGCATTGTACTTTTCATAATCATTGATGATCTCTTCCTCATTTAATAAGGCTTCTTTTTCACTGATCGTATCTTCTAAAGCAGAAATTCCTTCTTCTAGCTTTTTGATACGGTTTTTCGTTTTACGATCTATTTCTCTTTTGGTAATCGTTACCGGTTTGTCTTTCTTTTCCTCAATGATTGGATGCTTATGAGCCATGTAATAGTCATAATCACCTTCATAGGTATGGGCCCCATGAGGCGTCATCTCAATGACTTTAGTCGCGATTTTATTAATAAAATAACGGTCATGGGAAATAAAGAGAATCGTTCCCGGGAAATCTAATAAGGCATCTTCTAATACTTCTTCACTCTGAATATCCAAATGGTTTGTTGGTTCATCAAGGATCAGGAAGTTCGCTTTATTTAAAAGCAGTTTGATCAGAATGACACGACCTTTTTCGCCGCCGGATAGATCACCGATCGTTTTAAAGACATCTTCGCCTTTAAAGAGAAAAGTCGCACAAATATTACGAATCTCGGTATTAGTCATACGTGGGTAGGTATCGGAAATCTCATCAAAGATGGTTTTGCTCATATCCAATGATGTCTGTTCCTGATCGTAGTAGCCGATCATCACTTTGACGCCAATTTTAATTTTGCCATGCGTTGGCGTGTAATCATGTAAAATGAGATGGAACATCGTTGTTTTGCCAATTCCATTAGGACCTAATAAGGCTGCTTTATCACCGCGTTTGATCTCAAAGGAAATGCCATCAAAAAGCGGATGATCAAAGGCCATCGCCAAATCTGTCACTTTCAAAACATCAAAGCCCGACACAACTTCTGGATCAAAGGCAATGCGAATACTTTGCGGCAAAGCTTCGGGCCGATCCAAGTGTTCCATTTTAGCGAGCGCTTTTTCTTTGGATTCCGCGCGTTTCACCTGTTTTTCCCGGCCATAAGATTTGAGCGTATCAATCGACTGCTGCATGCGTTTGATCTCTTTCTGGTTATTGAGATAATGCTTGAGTTCCACATCGCGATTATGTTTTTTAATGCGCGCATATTCACTGTAATGACAGTTATAGATCGTGGATTTGCCATGCTCAATTTCCATGATGGAATTGGTGACCTGATCGACAAAGTAACGATCATGGGACACCACAATGAGGGCTTTCGGATAGTTCTTGAGATAAGTTTCTAACCATTCAATCGATGCTAAATCGAGATGGTTGGTCGGTTCATCAAGTAATAATAAATCTGGTTTACGCAGTAATAACTGGCCTAAGCCAATACGGGTTTTCTGTCCGCCGGAAAGAATCCGCATCGGCGACGACCACATTTCTTCGGGGAAACCCAACCCGTTGAGAACGCCTTTGATCTGCGATTCCATCTCATAGCCATTGGCGGCATCAAACTGTGCGCTTAAGGCATCATATTCATGCATGATCTCATCGAGATGAGTGCTATTAGCCATCTGATTTTCAAGTTCGCGTAAACGTCTTTCAATCCCCATTAACTGGGCAAAGGGTTCTTCTAATGTTTCATAAATGCTTTTGTCTAAATCGAAGGCATGTTCCTGTGAGAGGTAGCCTATTTTTACTTGTTTTGCGATGGAAAGGGAGCCGCTGTCATAGCTTTCTTCACCGGTTAAAATATGGAGCAGAGTGGATTTCCCAGCCCCATTGACCCCAATGATCGCTAATTTATCATGGTCTTCCATCTTGAATGTTACATCTTTTAAGACGTCCTGACTAAGGTAAGACTTGCTTAAAGAGGAACAAGAGAGTATCATATTTCATCACCGAAGAGTATTCTATCATAATTGTATGAATATTTGAGAAAAAGTTGAATTTTCATTGAATTTACAGTTGTATAAAGTATAATTGTATACAAAGAAACACTTATGAAAGGAGGCTTTCTATGCCATCACATAATTTATTTGAATCTGCCAAGCATGGCACATTGGGGAATAAAATCTTTGACTTATTACGCGATCGTATCCTTAACGAAGAATATCATACAGGTGAGAAACTCAATGAACTGACCTTAGTAAAAGAGCTCAATATTTCCCGGACCCCGATTCGGGAAGCGTTAAAACAGTTAGAGTTAGAAGGTCTGGTGGAAAGCATTCCTAATAAAGGGGTGTATGTCAAAGGCTTTTCACCGCGTGATATCGATGATATGTTTGAAATTCGTAAGGAATTAGAGGCTTTAGCCATTAAAATGGCGATTGCCCGGATGGATGAAATTCATCTTGCGAAGATTAAAGATGTCTTTGATTTAATGGAGTTCTACACCGCTAAAAAAGATCAGGCAAAGGTGGATGAACTCAATATTCTCTATCATGAAACGATTTATCAGGCGACCCAGTCGAATTACTTTGAACAGTTATTAAAAGATATTCATTATTATGTTTCAGTGACCTCCCGGCACTGTTTAAAGGATGTCTCAAGAATGGATACCGCCTTGGAAGAACATCGGGCGATTCTGGAAATGATTGAAGATCAGGACGAAGATGAAGCGGCTGCCTTGGTGCGTCGGCATATTGCGAAAACACAGATGTTAGTCAGAAAATATTATGCAAAAGAGCGCGATCATTAGTCGCTCTTTTCATTTATTTGAAAAAGCGTATACTGTGTGTGAGGTGAAACGTATGATTACGAGAGCCAAACATAAAACCTTAACGATCAAAGGCTCAGCCCGGCTGATTGCCGTTTCCGATATCCATGGGCACTTAGATCGCTTTAAGGCTCTTTTAAGGAAAGTTCACTATAATCCCTTGGAGGATTATTTGGTGATTATTGGTGACTTTGTGGAAAAAGGAGATCAGGTGTTAGAAACGATTCATTACCTGATGTATCTCTCGCAGTTTCCCAAATGCATCATTTTACTTGGTAACTGTGAATGGGCTTTAGATGCCTTATTACATATTCCGGAACTCGCTATTGAAATACCGCGTTATCTCAAACGTGTTTCGGCTAATGGCTTAATTCGCACCCTTTATCATGAAGGCCATTATGATGATGGGCATGAAACGATGCTAGGCATGCAAAAACAAATGGTCCAGAAGGTTGCCCAAGAGTTTGCCTTTATCGAAAGTCTGCCAGTGACCCTCAATGTCAATAATAAGCTGATCTTTGTCCATGCGGGCTTAGAAAATCGTGATAACTATAAAGAATGTGGCCTCTCGAGTTATTTAGAGATGCAGCGCTTTTTAGAAATGGGTCATCCGTTTAAACAAACAGTGGTGGTTGGTCATTTACCAACTTCTAACTATGATCCCGCGCATATCTGTAATGATATCATCATCGATGAAAAGAAACGGATTATTGCCATCGATGGCGGGACTGGTGTGAAGATGATCTCACAGCTCAATGCCTTGATTATTCATTTTGAAAATGGCCAGAGGCGTTATGAGAAAGAGAACGTGATGCCGCTGCCGACCATGCGTGTGCGCTGCGATGTAGCTGGCGATCCTGGTCCTGATCATAAGATTGCCTTTCCTCACTATGAGGTGGAGATGATTCATGAAGGCGAGCAGTTTAGTCAGTGTTATCAGGAAGATACCAGTGCTTTATTAATGATTAAAAATGAGTTTCTTTATGAAAGAAACGGACAGCTTTATTGTTTGGATGATTACTGCGATCATCAGATGACTTTGCATAAAGGTGATTTGGTGAAAGTGGCAGGAATTTATGGGGATTATGCCTATGTCTCTTTCCATCAGGAAGTAGGCTGGGTCAAACTTGATTTTTTAGAAGGTGCAGAACATGGCAAAGAAGAAAAAAACTAAAACCAGATCATTTGTATTGATTTTATTAGTCGTCTGCCTGTTAGTGGGGGCAGGGGCTTTCTATATCCAGAAGAAAAAAGAAAAGCATCCCATTTCTACCAGGGTTGTCTTAGTCAAAAAAGTATGCAAATTAACGAGTGAAAAAATCAGTTATACAACATATTTAGGACAAAGCTTTATCGCTGATGGCGTCAATAAAGACACGTATCATGTCTATAGCTATTATCATGAGAAAAAGATCGAAGGCTATTTACCAATCAAAGATTTACAGGTCTATCACTTTGACCCTTCCTTTGAAAACAATATTGCCTTATTCCCTGAGAGCTATCGGATGCAGTTACGCTACCTGCATGCCCTCTATCCTCAATGGGTCTTTAGTCCGATGACGATTAAACGCAAGTTTAATAAAACCGCGAAAACGTATCAGAAAAAAGCTTTAACGAGCTTTACCGCTTCCCAGATGATCGCTTCCAATAAGATTGTCGAAGGTAATGTCTGGCGTCGCGCTTCCCTGGATTTAACGCGTTATGTTTTAGATCCGCGTAATGCGCTTTATGCCGACCGGGCTGTTGTTTTTGAACAGATGGTCTATAACTCTGCAGAATCATTAGATACGATCAAACAGATGTTAAAGGGGACGGCATTAGAAGGCAATGATCCGCAAAGCGGGAAAAGCTATGCGGAATTATTACAGGCTGCCTGTCTGAAATACAATATTTCATTATCGAATATTGCGGCGCGTGCCAAGCAGGAAAACGGTGCGGGCGGGCTAGGCCTTAAAGGCGGTCAGGTCAAAGGCAAGACCTATTACAACATTTTTAATATTGGCGCTAATACCGGCGCGCGTTCAGGGATTGTCTACGCTTCGAAAAAGAAGTGGACAACGCGTAAAAAAGCGATCTATGGCGGAGTGGCTTATATCTGTCATCATTATGTCAATAAAAATCAGATCACGCTCTATCTGCAGCGTTTTGATTTATTAAGGAAGAAGCTTAATACGAATATTTATATGACCAATATTACTGCGCCGATTGAAGAAGCGCGTCATATGATGGATGGTTATGTCAATACAAATAGTGCCGGGATCTCCCGTGCTTTAAGTATTCCGGTGTATAAGAAAATGCCTGACCCAGTTAAGTATCCGATTGCGACGCTGCGCACTGATTTAAGTATTATTACGCAAAACAATTCTTTAAAACAGGTGAAGGTTTCTTATCATGCCTCGCAAAAATATACCGGTAATGAAATTACCCCTAAAGTAACGTTAAAAGATGGCAATAAGGTGCTTAAGAAGAATGTCGATTATTATCTTTCTTACGCTTCCAACAAAACAACCGGCAAGGGGAAAATCCATCTGATTGGACTTAATGACTACTATGGTAAAGTGACAAAAACTTTTACGATTGCGTAAAAATTAAGTTAATTTTAAGAAAATTATAAGAGAAATATAAGGGAATTTTAAAGAACGCTTAAGAACTTAAAAATTCCCTTTTTATGTGTCTTTTTCCTCTTGTAAAAAGAAAAAAAGATGATATAAATTATTGAGAAAGTTTGAAAAACGATTATCCTATAAGGTGAGGATATGAAATGAAAGGAAGGGATCATGATGAACAGAATCAGTTCTTACAAGTTTATCGGTAAGTTGACCTTACTGGTTTGTCTTCTCAATATTATTTTTATGTTTATGATGAGCTTTTCACTCTTGCCCTATAATGCGGCGACGCCGCTCATCAAGGCATTAGCACAATATCCGTTTTTCCCATTTGTCTATGGTGCGATCTTTCTTTTAACGATATTTTTAGGCATCTTAAGTCTGCTTCGTTTTCGTCAGAATACCAAGAATAAGATGTTTTTGATTCATTTGATTTATGCCATTCTGATCATTGTTTTACTGATCCATGGCTTTGATTTAGTGCGCATGTGCACGTATCTGTTAATTGGCAAAACCTCAGCGTTGCAGGTGATGGTCTCAGCTTATAACGATAATACCCTTTTATCGCATTTAATGAGTATGCTTTTTGGGTATTTAACTTGTGGTTACTTATCCTTAGGGATGGCTTTGATTTCTTTAGTCTTACAGCTGCAGATTGCTGGCAAGCTTTATTTCCCACGCAGTGAAGTAGGTGAGTAATATGTGTGATAAAAAGAAATGTTCCCTGATCGGATTAACGATGGGGATCCTCATGAGTGTCATGGTGATTGTCTTCTTCTTGATGTACACCACTTTTACCTCATTATTCTCATCTCTCGATCTTTCGCATATCTATGCGTATCAGATTACTCGTCTCAAGATGGTCAATATTTATGTCAACATCATTCGTTTCTGCTTTTATGCAGCTTTATTAGTCGCGGGCATATATGTCATCAAATCACTAACGATGTACCGCAAGAATCATCGCAAGATTTATTTAACCACAACAATTATTGGCTTAGTGACATTAACAAGTTTAATCTTATGTTTAAACTTTATGGTGACCCTGCATAACTTAGGCCTCTTTACCCATGACCTCAATACGCAGCAGATCTCTGAACTGCGCGTCAAATATGATTACATCGTCTCTTTAATTACTCAAAGCAGCGGCTTTGCGTCCCTGCTTTCCAGGGCCAATCTCTTTGTCATTTCGGGCCTTATTGGCTTTAGTAATTTAGCATTACATGCGATCTATTTACTAGAAAGCGCGCATCATGTCGTCTTAGAGTCTGATGACTTAAAGTTATCAATGACCCGCATTGAGAAACTCTTAAAACAGGATGAAAAGATTAAGATCGATCGGCATACCTTTAAACCGGCTGCAACTTCTGAAGCGGATGCCAAAACCATTGAGTTTGCGTCTTTAAAGGATGTTCCGCATTACTATGAACCACGGCCAAGCTTTGCCTATCGCCAAGGTGCAGCGAGCCAGGCACCAGTGCGGGTGATGAAGAAAAGCGTTGTCGCGGTCATTGTCAGCATTGGCATTGTCTTATCCTGCATGGGCGGCTATGCAGCCTATGATAAATACTTCAATTATATTAACTTAGATCTGATCAG
This sequence comes from Intestinibaculum porci, assembly GCF_003925875.1. Taxonomy (GTDB): domain Bacteria; phylum Bacillota_I; class Bacilli_A; order Erysipelotrichales; family Coprobacillaceae; genus Intestinibaculum; species Intestinibaculum porci. The sequence goes on from NZ_AP019309.1 coordinate 383,495, forward strand.
CGGCCTTACCTTCGCTTATGCCGGCGAAAGCGGCAGCGGCTATATTACCAACTTTACTACCAATATTGCTTATAATGATAATCCTGATGTGCAGGCTTTTATGAAGAGTGTTAAATATCATTATGATACGCGTCAGAACTTATCCAATGGTGATGAGATCACCGTGAGTGCGACTTACAACAAAGAATTAGCGAAGCGTCGTCGTATCCATATCTTAAAAGACTCCAAAACCTATAAAGTATCAGGATTAGTTTATCGTTTTGCGGATGGTTCACATGTCACCAAAGCTATTCAAAAAGCCATTAAGAGTGATGCTAAAGAAGCCTTTGATAAAGCGTTTATCGGCCGTTATCATAACGCGTCTAGCTACTCTTATGACTTTGAATCTTTATGGTTTGCGAAAGGCAATAAAAAGAGTTTAGAAGGGGACTATGCGATTGGCGTCTTCCGCGTCACCTGCAGTTATAAAGCCTTCTACTTTATCCCGCGGACGATCTCTTATGATCTTTATACCTATGTGGGCGGGGTGAATTCCAATTACATGCGTGTTAAATCTTCGGTTAATTACCGAACACCGGAAAATCGGATCTATTCAGCTGGCAATGTTTTTGATGAAGATACGGTCAAAACCAAGCTGCAGAAATATTTCCCTGATACCACATTATCTAAAATTGCTTAGGACCTTTTTGAAAAAGGTCCTTTTCCTGTTGAGCGTGGCGGTTGTTTGTTTTAAACTAAAGGTAAATAAAGACAAAGGAGTCATACAATGAGTACAATTGATACAAAAAGTATTAATACGATCAGAGCGTTAAGCGCTGATATGATCGAAAAAGCGAAATCCGGACATCCCGGTACCCCATTAGGAGCAGCCCCAACGGCTTATGCCTTATGGGATCGCCTCTTACATACCACCCCTTTAGATTCTAAGTGGGTGAATCGTGATCGCTTTATTCTCTCAGCCGGTCATGCGTCTGCTTTACTTTACAGTTTATTACATATTTATGGTTATGATGTGTCCATGGATGATCTGAAACAGTTTAGACAGTTACATTCTAAAACGCCTGGTCATCCAGAATATGGCCACACTGATGGCGTTGAAGCGACGACTGGTCCACTTGGAACCGGTCTTGGCATGGCCGTTGGGATGGCCATGGCGCAGGCCCATTTAGCGGCTATCTTCAATAAAGAAGGCTATCCTTTATTTGATCATCATGTTTATGCTTTATGCGGTGATGGCTGTCTGATGGAAGGCATTTCCAGTGAAGTGCTTTCTTTAGCTGGCAACTTAAAGTTAGATAAGTTAGTCATCTTATATGACAACAACCATATTTCGATTGAAGGCAATACCAAGATTACCTTCACGGAAGATGTCCCAGCGAAGATGGCAGCTTTAGGCTTTAGAGTCATCAAAGTTGCTCAGGGCGATGATTTTGATGCCGTCTTAGCCGCTTTAGAAGAAGCGCAGACACCATGTGATCGGCCAACCTTTGTGGAAATCAAAACCGAAATCGGTGCCCATTCTCCTAAAGAAGGCAGCGAAGCAAGCCATGGGGCACCGCTTGGCGAAGACAATGTCCGTGCGTTAAAAGAAAACTTAGGGTTCAATCCTGATGATCATTTCTTCTGCGATCAGGATGTTTATGATCATGCCAAAGCGCGTAATGAAAGAGAAAAAGCCTATTATGATAAATGGCAAAACATGTTTAATGATTATATGCAGGCCTATCCAGCAATGAAAGCTTTATGGGATCAGTACTTCCAGCCTGATTTTAAAGCCTATTTCAATGATGATTACTATACCATTACCCATGATCAGCCAGTTGCCACCCGCAATATTTCCGGCGAAGTATTAAACGGCTTAGCCAAAGCTTATCCATCTATCTGGGGCGGCAGTGCTGACTTAGGTTCATCAGTCAAATCTTATTTAAACGGAGAAGAAGATTTTGACAGCACCCACTATGAAGGACGTAATATTCATTACGGTGTACGAGAAAACGGTATGGCGGCGATCGCAAACGGGATCACGCTTTACGGCGGCAGCCGCACCTATGTGTCAACGTTCTTTACCTTCTCTGATTTCTTAAAACCAATTGCCCGGATGTCCGCTTTAATGCGTATTCCAACATTATATATCTTCTCCCATGATTCGATTGGTGTCGGTGAAGATGGCCCAACTCATCAGCCGGTCGAACAGTTGACAATGTTAAGAAGTATTCCGCATTTCGATGTTTGGCGTCCATGTGATGAAATGGAAACCAAAGTTGCTTATGAAGCAGCTTTTACTCAGGATGATCATCCAACGGCGATCATCTTATCCCGTCAGAATTTAGCCTTAGTAGCTGGCAGTCAAGAAGCCGCTAAAGGTGGTTATATCTTAAAAGACTGTGAAGGCACACCTGATGTCATTGTCATGGCGAGCGGATCAGAGGTTTCTCTGGCGGTGGCCGCTGCCAGCGAGGCAAAAGTGAAAGTGCGCGTCGTTTCGATGCCATCAATTGATGTCTTTAAACGTCAAAGCAAAGACTATATCACTTCAGTTTTACCAGATGAAGTGGAAAACCGCATCGCGGTCGAAGCCGGTTCACGAATGTCCTGGGGTGAATTTGTCGGTTATAAAGGACAATACTTAACCGTTGATGACTTTGGGACATCCGCTCCCGCTGATGAAGTCTTCAAAGAAAAAGGCTTTACGGTTGAACACTTAAAAGAAATGATTGAAAACTTCTAAGAGAAAAGGCATCGCGCAAGCGATGCCTTTACAGCGTGATGAGAATCTGATGGATCAGGGTCACGAGTTTTTGCGAAGCCTGTGAAGCGGCTTCCTGCACTTCCTGATGAGATAACTTTGATGCAGATAAGCCAGCTGCTTTATTGGTGATCAGGGAAATGCCTAAAACCGGCAGACTGCTGTGTCTGGCCACAATGGCTTCAGGAACGGTGGACATCCCGACGCTTGTCGCGCCTAAGGTTTTTAACGCCCGAATTTCTGCGGGGGTTTCAAAGCGTGGCCCAGGGAAAAAGGCATAAATGGATGGCTTAATAGGAATGCCGGTAGCTTGACTGGCAGCGAGGGCTTTTTCGATCAGTGCAGGGGTATAAATTTCTGACATATCTTTAAAACGGGGACCAAATTCATCTAAGTTAAGACCACGTAATGGCGAGGGACAAAAGAAACTCAAGTGATCGGTGAGATAGGCAATATCACCAGGACTTAAAGAGTCATCAATGCCGCCGCAGGCGTTGGTAAGAATCAGCTGTTTGACTTTTAATAAGGCGAGCACGCGAATCGGGAAGGTGACTTCCTTCATATCATAGCCTTCATAATAATGAACGCGTCCTTTCATGGCGAGAATCGTTTTGTCTCCTAACGTGCCAAGATACATTTTCCCTTCATGCCCTTCGATGGTGGAAGTAGGGAAATGTGGAATCTCATGGTAATCGAGGATTACCGGATCTTCGATCAGATCCGCTAAAGGGCCTAAGCCGGAACCTAACACAATGGCTGTGTCTATGGGTTTAGGAAAACGTTTTTGAATGAAGCGGGTCGCTTCATGAATAGCATCGCTATACAAAATAATCACTCCTTGTCCTTTTCTTAAAGTATAGCATGATTTGGCATCAACTTGAAAATTTGATAAAATAATGAAAAAAGGTGGTGGTAAGATGAATAAACAATCATTTCGCTTAGAAGCGGTGCGGTTATTTGAAAGCAAAGTCTTTCGTGATGCCATTCACGGTTATATTCATGTCGAATATTTACCAATCTGGTCCCTTATTAATACGTCGGCCATGCAGCGCTTACGTCGCATTAAGCAGTTAGGGGGCACGTATATGGTCTTCCAGTCGGCTGAACATTCTCGTTTTACCCATTCCCTGGGTGTTTATGAAGTGGTTTGTAAGATCCTTTCCTTAGAACAGGTGCGTGATCATCTCAGTGATTATGAAAAGTTATGTGTCATGTGTGCGGGCTTATTACACGATGTCGGCCATGGTCCTTTCTCTCATTCTTTTGAAAGTATTGGCGGGAATCATGAAGAGATGAGTATTCGGATCATTAAAGAAGATCCGCAGATTGTCTCGATCCTTTCGCAGATCGATCCAGAGATGCCCGCTGATGTGGCGGCGATCATTGAAAAGAAAGCCAAACCGTTGCTCGTGTCGATGGTCTCTTCACAGTTAGATGCCGATCGCATGGATTATTTGTTACGGGATTCCTATTCCTGCGGCGTAACGTATGGAGAATTTGATATGTCTCGTATTCTTCGGACCTTACGTATTCAGGATGATCGCATTGTCTTTAAAGCCTCAGGTGTGCAGGCAATTGAAGATTACATCTTAGCCCGCTATCACATGTACTGGCAGGTTTACTATCATCCGACCATTCGCGCTTACGAACATTTATTACAGGCAATTATGCGCCGTTTTATTGATTTATATCAGGACGGTTATCACTTCCAGAGTGATATCAGCGATCTGATTCCAGTGATCACGCAAAAGTGCACCGTAGAAGAATATGAGCGATTAGATGAAAGTATCATGATGTATCACTTCAGTTGTTTTATGCGTGAGAAAGATCCTATTTTGAGTGATTTATCAGAGCGTTTCCTCAATCGCCACTTATTCAAATATAAATCACTCACATCCCCGGAAGCTTATCATCATATCGAAGCGATTTCTGACGCCCAGGGTTTTGATCATCGCTATTATGTCACCAGTGATTTTGCGAAGAATGTGCCTTATCGGCACTATGAGATTTCCGATCATTCGGCAGAAATTGAAATCTTAGATGATGATGGTCAGGTCGTCTCACTGCCGGAGCGATCAGAGATCGTATCCGCGATTATTCATGCGAAAGCTAAAGAAGATGCGAAAGTCTTCTTTGTGAAAGAAATTAAGAATCTTGTGTAGAGGAGGCACTTATGAGAAAGAAAATTTATTATAAAGCCGTCTTTGACTATGGCAGTCATAAGGAGTCTTTAACTTATGAAGAATTAGGGGACTACAGTTTTGAAAATAACTTTCATGTGGTCCGCTTTACGACCAAAGATGGGGCTATGCGTTTACAGTATAATGAAGAAGAAGTGATTCTGCATCATGATGCTTCGCATCTTCTGTTTTCCATTGTCCAGGAGATTGATAATGACTATTCAAGCGCCCATGGCATGATTCCTTTACGCACCAAGGTGGAAAAATTAAGCGGGGATGATCAGACATTGAAGTTTATTTATTGTTTATATCAGGGCGAGATGCTGGTCTCTCATGTGTATATCATGATGCGCATGAGTGATTTGAGTGAAGATGCATGAAAAAGCTATTAAAAATCTTTTTAAGTAAGTTCTTTGCCTATGCGTCCCTGATTGCCCTGCAGGCTGTTTACTTAGCCTTTCTGATGATGCGTTTTATTGACTACAATAATATCGTTCATTGGGTCTGTGTCCTCTTTTCCTATATTGTCGTCATTTATCTTGTTTCCAAAGAAGAGAATACCAACTATAAGATCGCCTGGATTATCGCTTTATTAATCTTCCCGGAAATTGGCGGGGTCTTCTACTTGCTGATAGGCAATAAAAGACCATCACTCTGGTTAAAACGGAAGTTAACGCCAGCGATTGAAAAGATGCAGGATAATATGTATCAGGATCCTGAGATCACTAAGCGTATTATTAATAAGAAAGCGATCTCCATGGACTACCTCATTCATCAGCATTTCCCTATTTATAATCAGACCGATGCCAAATATTATGAATTAAGTGATTATTCTTATCATGATATGTTAAAGGATTTAAAAAATGCTAAACATTTCATCTTTATGGAATACTTTATTGTGGCTAAAGGGATGATGTTTGAAACGATTATTGAAATCCTTAGTCAGAAAGTAAAAGAAGGCGTTGATGTCCGTTTCATCTATGATGATTTTGGTTCCGTTTCAACGATTCCTTTCCGCTTTAAACAAAAAATGGAAGATTTAGGTATCAAAACCGTTGCCTTTAACCGTTTTATTCCATTATTTTCCGTTTCCCAGAACCATCGTGATCACCGCAAGATCTGTGTCATTGATGGTTATATCGGCTATTCCGGCGGCTTTAACTTAGCGGATGAATATATTAATGCAAAGATGCGTTTTGGTCACTGGAAAGATACGGGCATCCGTTTAGAAGGGGAAGCGGTCTGGTCCTTAACGACAATGTTCCTCTCGAACTTTTATCCTTATCATAAAGAGATGAGTCATGAAGATATTAATGCCTTTAAACCGCATGTCTATCATCCGGAACCCTTTCAGGGTCAGGGATATGTTTTACCTTATGGCGATGAACCATTAGATAATGAAACCGTTGGAGAAGATGTTTATCTCAATCTGATTACTCATGCATCAAAGTCTATTGATATTATGACCCCATATTTCATTATCGATGATACAATGTTAAAAGCATTGACATTAGCCGCTAAAAGCGGTGTGAAAGTTCGCTTATTTACGCCACATGTACCTGATAAAAGAGCGGTTTTCAGAGTGACGCGTTCCTATTATTACTCGCTAATTGACAGCGGCATTGAGGTTTATGAATACCTGCCGGGTTTCCTGCATGCGAAAGTTATGCTCATTGATGGGAAGATTGCGACAGTTGGAACCATTAACTTTGATTATCGTTCTCTTTATCTTCATTTTGAATGTAATGTCCTTTTATACCAGGCGCCTTGTATTAAAAATATCCAGGCTGATTTCAACCGTATGTATCAGATCTCCAAACGGATGAATAAAGAAGAAACCTGGCATTATAAAGTGGGGGTTATTGAAGCGTTCTTACGCTTAGCAGCCCCGCTCCTCTAGCACACTTTTGTGTGCTTTTTTCCGTTCACGTCCGTTTTTGACCGTTTACGAAAAAAAGATTGAATAAATTACTTTGTGAAATTATAATTTTATTTAGAAAGAGGAGCGATATTATGTCATGGTATCTTAAAAATATTTTTTTTCAAATAAGATAGAGTTATATACATTTTTATGCGCTCCTTAACAAGATTGACTTATTAAATAATAATGGATAATAATGGATGATTAAGGAGAATATTATGAAACATACCAAGAAAACATTAATGATTGTATTATTTGTCGTAGTGGTCGTTGGACTCATTACGGTCTTAGGAAAAAAGGCGCATAAGAATAAGGATCCCTATGAGAGTTTATTTAAAATGTTTCCGGAAAGAAAAATAGATGTCGCTTCCATGATGGATCAAACAACAAAGCATCGCTATTATGTTTATATTTATAACCCTCAGCAAAAAGGCTCTCAAGCCTTAGAAAAAACGGTTAACGATGCTGTTCAATATAACAGCAGTTTATATTTTTTAAATGTCAATGAGAACCTCAATGCAATTAAAAAATTTGACTGGCAAACCTTCAATACGCAAAATGATCGTGAGATTGGCAAGGTTGTTAATGGCAAGATCATTTACAACAAAGGGGAATCAGCGGATCGCTATATCAAAACAACGAAAAAGGATCCCTATGGCGATCGGATCGTTTATACCATTCAGAAATATACCAAAGATTATGCAACATATAATATCAAGGCCAGACCAGGTAAAGTTTACGCGCGGATCACGCGTCCTTGGATTAACTATCGGCAATATCAAAAAGGAAAATTAACGCTGGGTGGAGGACCAACATTATTAGAAATCAATAAGAAAAAGATTGTTCATTTCGCTTATGATACGAAGGAAATCACCGCCGTTATGAAACAGTGGGAAAAAGAAAATTCGTAACAGAATGATGGGGATTGTATAAAAATGTGATGGGAGGAAGATTATGTTATGGTGATTGAAATATACAGTCTTGATCGTGGGCTCATTCATCAACTCACAAAGATATTGGATGATCTTCAGCAAGATTGCAATTTTTGTTTTAAAATTGAATGTGGTATTCATAAGAAGGTGTCTCATATCGATGTATTGATTATTGATCTGGATTTAGGCGACAGAAGTAGAAGCATAGCGGAGTACTATAAAGATTGTGAACACATTAAAAAGATATTTGTAAGTCATTACAAGGATGATGTGTTTAAAATATTTAAATATCATCCTGCCTCATTTTTTGTGAAATATGATTACAGCTACGTCAAAGAAGAGCTCATGCGCTGCCTTCAGGAAGTTAAAAAGCAGACAGGGCTATTGTTTTGTAAGCAAAACGGAAGAGAGACCGCTTTGCCCATCAAAAATATCTTATCGATCAGTCAAAAAGATCACTTCGCAGAAATTACCATGTGTGATGGAACGGTGAATGTGATTCATGCCTCGCTTGGGACTTTAAAAAATCAGTTAGGGTATCGCTTCTTTTTGATCAATCGCTCAGAAGTAGTCAATCTCGATTATATTCTCAGCACGAATGGAAAAGAATTGGATCTGATTGACGGCAGGCGATTTTGCGTTAGTCGTCGTAAACAAAAGGCATTTTTATCTTTATATTGTGCATATGATGATCATTTTTTGGTGAAAGAAGGCTATTAAGTCATAAAAGAATTTGGAGGTGATCCGATGATTTCTATCTATGTTGATTTTATGAAAAAGGATCATGCTTCATCACGCATGATCCTTGGCAGTTTCTTTTTGTATTTATTAGGGACAACTGTATTCTTTAATTTTGTGACTTTAAAGAATTCTGCCATCCAAGTGGATTACAATAAAATCTTTGATGAACGTTTTTATATTGCCTTATTATCAATGGTGGGAATGATCATGATCTTAGTGTATATGAAGCATCTACTTGATCTCTATTTCACCTCTCATGCTCATGAGATGTTTCTGATGCGCAGTATGGGCATTGGCATCAATCAGCTGATTATTATGGAAATACTCAAATTTATCGGTTTCTTTGTCATTGACTTTCTGATTTTAGGGGGATTAAGCCTGCTTTTCATGCCGTTATCAAATACGTTATTCACGTATCTGATCTTACGTCCTGATAATCTTCTGGGGATTTTATTAAGCGGTTTGATACTGCTTTTTTTCGTGATCATCGCCATGTGGTATATGCTTTTCAGTTATGATTTATATGATTTGGAAATCTTAGGCGTCAGTCATGAACTTAAAGGCCATACATCCCATTTTACAGTTCCAGACTTTTTATACATCCTGATGTTTTTATTAGGACTCTATGCCTATTTTATGCCAGGCGCTCAGGAGATCGGCATCATTTTTGTGGCGATGGTTGGTGCCATTGGCGCTTATGGCTGTTTTGTCCAGGTATTGCCGCATTTTATCGAAGAATACGTCAATCAAATCAAAACCTCAGCGACCAAGGTGATTACCCTTACGGCCTTAAGTGAAGATCTCAAACGTTTTAAACTCAGTGTTTTTTATGTCTGTATCACACTTATTTTTATGACCAACTTTATCTATTTCTTTCCCCATTATCATGTCTTAACCCAATTACTGCTCATTGCTTTAGCGATTATTAATATTATGACGGATATCGGTTTTGTCTTAAGTTTCCGCTTAACCCTTTCCCGTGATACGGCTAAGTATCACTTACTGCGTTCGCTAGGCTTAGAGAAAAGAGCGCTGCTGGGGATGATTAAACATGAAATCATTTTGTTTTATAGCTGTTTCTTTCTCTTTAATGCGGCTTATTTAGCGGTGATCTTTAGTCATCTCTATACCGTGAGAGGGCATCATCAATTAGCGATGCTCATTATTCTTGCCAGCTTCGTGGGACCATTACTGATCTCATTATTCATCAATGTGAAAGGAGTACACAAGTATTATGAAAATACAAACGAAGGGATTAGCGAAGAGCTTTAGTGAAGGTAGTCATACGAATCATGTTCTCGATGGGATTGATATTACTTTTGATGATCATTGCTTTAGTGCGATTATGGGCGCTTCCGGCAGTGGTAAAACTACGTTCATGAATATCATCTCAACGTTAATGAAGCCTACTAAGGGACATGTTTACTATGATGGTCAGGATATTTCCACCCTCACAGAAAAAGAATTAACACAAACAAGATTAAAACGATTTGCTTTTATCTTTCAAAAAAATAACCTGATGTCTTCTTTAACCATTAGGAATAATATTATTTTACCCTTAAAGATAGAAAATAAGATCTCTGCGATTGAGAAGCTAGAAAGTATGGCTCAGGAATTTGGGATTAGTGAAATCTTAGATCAGTATCCTTATGAATGTTCTGGCGGTCAATGTCAGCGTGCTGCGATTGTCAGAGCGTTGATGAAATCACCGGAGATGATCTTCTGTGATGAACCAACGGGGGCTTTAGATTATAAAAACAGTCTAAGCTTCATGCATACCCTGCAAAAGATGAATGAACAGGGGGTGGCCTTAATTGTCATTACCCATGATCCAATGGTAGCAGCATATGCGAAAGAAGTGTATTTCATGAAAGAAGGAAAGCTTTGTGAACACATCACGAAAGAAGGGACAAACAAAGAATTCTTAAAACAGATTCAGGAAGCGAGCTTTCAAGATCTTGCTTAAAATGAGGAAGGATGATCCTTCCTCATTTTAAGCATAATCCCATCACTACGCTTACCTCATCCTGTTCAAGAATATGGAAACCATTTTTGGTATAAAAGGCGATTGCTGCTTTATTTTCTAAGGATACACCCAGCATCAGACCTTCTACATGTTCTTCTTTGAGTTTTTGAATCAGGGTCTGCATCAGTTGTGTTCCCAAATGCATACCACGAGTTTCTTTCAGTAAATCAATATGCAAGTGGGCGGGGTAATGTTCCTGATATTTTGCATAGATGTTCCATTCTTTTAAGGCTCGTTTATGATAAGCTGGAGGCATCTTATTTAATATTTCCTTTTTATGAGACATAAAGGATAAATAATTGGAGGCACAAAGGATATAGCCATAAATAGATCCTTGATCTTCAATGAGATAGGCAATGCCATGATCTAAATAAGGATCTGCATACATTGCTAAAGTAAACTTTGCATGAATAGGGTCCACCATAGCTTTTGATGAGGTCATCATGGCTATATGTTCAACCTGTTTTTTGTAACATGCCTGATATTCAATAATCTTCATAGAAACTCCTTTCTATCTCTTAACGGTAACGTAATTGCTTATAAAAATCAAAGTCTGTTCATAATTGGAAAAACAGAATCGCTTCTAAATATATTTTTGTTTTTTTGTCTATATTATTGTGAATGATATCATGAATTGATATAATGAAAGCGTATTCAGATATAACAAATTGGGAATATGAAGGAGGTGGTTGTATGCATAAACTTAAATATGCATTAGTGTGCGTATTGGCATTCACTCTTACAATCATTATTGGGGATATGAGTGTGTATATGTCCAAAGCAGAACTTTTGGGGCGTATTGATGCAAACAATGAATCATTATCAGTGACCCTTGACTATAACATCAAGCATCCTGATTACCTGGGCATCCTGAAGGTCTTAAAAAAAGAGAAGCTGACATATTATGGCTTGTCTTACCAAAATGAAAATAATCTTGTTTATCATATTCATTTTGCAAGCATGCAAAATGAAGAAGAAGTCCTTGGACACCCATTTGATCAAGTCGTGACTTACCGGTATGGACAAAAGTTTGGAACCACAGAAACGATTACTATTCAGCCTTTTGATGACGCAAAAAAATATGATGAAATCATTGTCAACGGAGAAAATCTTGCTCCGCTATCCGACAAATTAAAAAGCTTGCGTGGGGTGATGGTCGATAGCCGGGAAGTGCATAATGAAGTTCCGGCGATAAAATTAACGGATATCTTAAAGAAAGAGCCGTTACTTTTAGGTATTATGATCCTTGTTTTGATCCTCTGTATGGGCGATCTCTTTTGTCGTAGACAAAGATTTTATGCACTCAAGAAGCTGCATGGGTATGCATTGCCGGTTTATATGATCAAGGAAAGCTTAAGATCATTGTGTCTAAGTAGTGTGGTCTTTATCATATCCTCATTACTGACCCGTATCTTACTGATTTATGATAATGATAATATTATCATGGGAAAATATTTATTGGCACTTTTAGGATTATTGCTGGCCTTGATGGCCCTTATTCATGTGATCATGATACTTTTTGCCTCTCGCTTATCAATCTTGTCACAAATGAAAGAAATTTATCAGTATCGTCTTTATGATTTACTTATTAAACCGATCATGGCTGTTGTCATGGTCATTCTTGCAATGCAGCTGACAGTATCTGTCGCGACAGCTTATCGCTATTCAAAACAGGTTCATACGTTATCGGTGATTGAAGAGAAAACCAGAGGTATGTTTCGTATTGATAGCTTTAAACAAGGGGTGAACTTATCACATAAAGGCTGGTCAAAGATAGTGGATCAAACCAATGAAATGGTCCAAAAACAAGGCGCTTTATATATTGATGCGGACAACTATACCAGCGAAGGCCGAGAAAAAGGTTTAGGTGAAATCTTAGAGAGAATCCCTAAAGGAATCCGGGTGAATGGGGCAATGATTCAGCTGTTTGCGATCAAAGATGAACAAGGAATAGTACACTTGGATAGGAAAAGAAATTATCAGAAGCATCCATTATTCTTAATTCCGCAAAAGTATAAAGATCAGGTATGGCTCAATAATGTCATTCAGGATTATCATGCGGAAGTGGATTACATTCCTAATCATCAGAAGATTTATAGTTTTAATACTGATGTGAATGTGAAAGAAGATGGCTGGATTGAAGATCCAATTATGGTGATTGATAGCCGTGAAGACTTTAATAACTATATGGTTCCGATCACTCCCTATAAAAGTGTTCAAGAAGTTTGTGCTCATTATGGCATCGGCAATGTCATTAACTATGAACAGCCCGCTTCTAAAATGAAACAGTACGTTACCCAGACTAAAACACTATTAATGAAGACAATTGCTTATTGTCTCTTATATCTTGTCTTGGCGTTCTTTACCTTATATGAACTGGTTTATGTTTATTTTATCAATCATGCGCTAGAGATTGTATTAAAGAGAATTCATGGTCAAAAAACACTAAAAATGTATGCTGGATATTATACCCAGCTGATTGGCTTCTTTATCATTGTCATGATCATCTTAAGATTTGTCTTGCATAGTAATATGGCGATCATCACTACAGTTTTTTTACTTATTATAAGTAGCATACTTAGTATGCTCATGCAAAATAAGATTGTTTCATCACATATTGTAGCAACGTTGAAGGGAGGAATATCATCATGATTATTGAATGCACACATTTACAAAAGCGTTTTGGTTCCCATATCGTGATTCAGGATTTTTCTTATACCTTCGATCATCCTGGTCTCTATGCTATTACGGGGAAATCAGGCAGTGGGAAAACAACTCTGTTAAATATGATTGGCGGCTTAGAAAAATGCAGTAAGGGAAGTGTAAAGGTAGATGGACAAGTTCTAAAAAATGCTAGACAGAAACGTTTATATTATCAAAAAGTAGCATTCTTATTTCAGAATTATGCGTTGCTTAACCATTTAAGCGTTGAAAAGAACTTATCAGAAATGACCTCATCTACTGAGCAGGAGAGAGATACAGTGCTTGAAAAACTGCATATCACAGAAACGTTACATCAGAAAGTTCATGAACTTTCTGGTGGCCAGCAACAGCGTGTCGCTTTAGCCAGAGCTATTCTGCATGGAGGAGATGTGCTCTTATGTGATGAACCAACTGCTAACCTTGATGAAGAAAACAAGGAAGAAATCTTTCAGCTTATTCAAGGTCTTTCACAAGATCGCATTGTCATTATTGTGACTCATGATTTATCCTTAGCGTCGCGCTGTGATCATCAAATCAGGCTCTAATACAGGAGACTTTTTGAGTCTCCTATTTTTTTACAAAGTTCTGAAATAATTGCATAAGGATATTGTTTTTTTTATAATGAAAGCGAATACAGGGAGGGGTGACTATGCGTAAGATTCTTGTATTATTTGTTGTTTTAGTTAATATCTTAGGCTTTCAGATGATTGTCAATATTTATCAAGAACAGGATGTTTCTGATGCTTACCATCTTTATGGCTATAAGGATGGTAAGTATGTCTACCATGCAGAAATGAAATATGATGTGGATCAAGCGAAGCTTCTTGCCTGTTTGCATCATTTGTCACAAAAGTATGATTGTATGATCTATCAGGAAGAGGCCAATGATGAAGAAAAGAGGATCCGCTATGATATCCTCTATGCTCACTCTTTAAAGTCTTTACATCTCATTACAAATCATCACCAGGTATTAAGTGGTGATCATTATTACAGCAATCAAAAAGGAAAGGGGTACTACTTTTATACCTTAAACAAGGAGTATCAGGTTTCTTTACATCATTTGACAAAGTTAAAAGGAACACAGTTTACGGTAGTTACTCAGGATTTTGAAGTCTTAAAACAAATAGAAGAGACGCTTTCCAAAGGGTTTCCAAAACAGTTCCTAAGTTTTGAAAAGGTGACTCAGGAGCAGTATCATGGAGATCTGGAATTAAGAAGAAACTTAAAACAAATGCTTATTTTGATGAGTGTGTGTACACTTCTCATCTTAATGATTGATGTTTTTAAACGTTCAAGAACCTTTGGAATAATGAAAAGTGTGGGACTTAGTATAAATACCGTCTTGGTGAAAGTCTTTTCCTTTGAATTGAGTGTTTGCATCATTGTGCCAGTACTTACACTGGTGATCCTGTTCATCCTTTTTATTCATGTTTTGAATCAAGCAACGCTTTCTCTTTTGAGATCCCTCGCAGTCTTTGGAACTGGTGAAATCATTTGTACGATTATCTTGATCATGATTGCTAATGGGGTTATGTATCATCTCAACACTCTCAATCAGTTAAAAGGACAAGAAACCCATAAGGGATTATTAGCAGTTAATTACATTTTGAAAGGACTCTGTTTATTTCTGTTTGCGGGCGTGATTGTCAATAGTATTGGGGAGATTAAACAGGATGGCCGTTTCTTACTAGGCTCTTATGATCAAGTGGAAGGCTATTATATGATAAACGGACTTAAACGTTCCTATGTGAATGATGGCTATAATATTGAGAAATACAATGAGGGTAAGTTTGATGCTATGTATGATATGTATCAAAGAAATTATGATTATGCCAATAAAAATGGCGCTCTTTACTTTGAAGTATCGACGATGATGATTCATGATCAGCCCCATGATGTCCTCTTAGTCAATCAAAATTACATGAAACTTGTCTTACCGAAGCAGCGTTTTGATAAGCAGGCTATTACCTATATTGTACCACCAGATATCAGTGAACAAACAATCTTAGAAAATATCAATGATACCAAGGCGACAATCAAAGTCGTGCATCATCAAATAGATCAATATCCTAACTTTGCGGCTGTTCAAGGACAAACGATTAAACATCCTTATTTTGCAGTTTATGGAGATCAGGCAGAAAGAATCAATAAAAGCTTATTTGTAAATGTCTACTACCGTCAAAAGACATTACAAAAAGTACTTCATTATGCGCATTATGAAAATAAAGTGGAAATCACTAAAACAAAGGATATGGTAGAAAGCTATAAAGCCTCTATTAAAAATGATTTATACGGACAGGTAGAAAAGATTGCTTTACCATTAACAGTACTGGTCCTTATTTCAGTCGAATATATGTACATGTATAGTAAGGTCTATCGTCTAAAACGTGCTGTTAAGTACTTGCTGGGACAGGGGATTATAGGACAGTATGGTGACTTATTCGTGGAATTACTGCTAGCTGATCTTTTCCTGATAGTGAAGGATCATAGTTTTAATGCCTATCTCTTCTATACCTTAACCATTTGTGTGGATCTGATTATTTTTATCATCATGTTTATTAAATTACAACAAAAGAATGTGACATTAATATTGAAGGGAGAGGACTAGATGATGGATGTGCGCAATATTTCAAAGAGCTATGGGCAGCATCAGGTTATTAAAGACTTTTCTTATCATTTTGAGTTAGGACGTATGTATGCGATCGTAGGACCTTCAGGCAGTGGAAAATCCACCTTAGTGAATATGTTTGGACTGTTAGAAAAGCCTGATTCAGGAACATTAACCATTGATGGTCATAGTCAGGTAAAGCCTTCCTCTAGGCAAGCGATGGTATTAAGAAGAAAAACGATATCTTATATGTTTCAAAACTATGCGCTGATTCCCGAAGAAACTGTACAATACAATTTATCTTTAGTCTTAGATCGTCATGACAAGCAAAAGAAAGAGAAAATGTTAAAGGTATTAGATCAGGTGGGATTAGATCTTTCACTAAAAGAGAAAGTGTTTACCCTCTCTGGCGGTCAGCAGCAACGCGTTGCTTTAGCTCGTATTCTCTTACGTCCAGGAAAGATTATTTTAGCGGACGAACCAACAGGAAATCTTGATGCAATAAATCGTGATCGTATTCTTGCATATTTTAAGAAGCTTAAAGAAGGGCGTATCATTATTATCGTCACACATGATCAAGAAGTAGCGCAATACTGTGATGACATCATTAGTCTAGCGTAAATGTATTCTAAAATGGAACAGTGGTATAATTAAGGTAGAAGATAGATTCTATTACTTATGAGAGGAATGATCGAAATGCTTATTGAAGTTCAATAATTGATATTTGAAAGGCCTTATAGGAAATTAAAAAATATTAGCAAAGCTGTATTAGTTTTATTGAGTATTATTTCGCTTAATGTAAGTGAAATTTAATTCGGGGTGATTGTCATGAAGACTAAAAAATATGGAACAATCTTTATTATTTTTACGATCTTACTTGTGGCTATGATGATTTACTGTCATGTTTATCGGACAAAGATTTACTATCGTGATATGAGCGTCGTATTATTGAATTTGTATTACTTTTCATCCGTGGGACGGTATATCTGCGGCCTTGTTTTGTGGGTTGAACAGGTATTGCTCTTAAGAGAAATTTCAAAGAAGTAAACTTATGAGGAGATTTCATTTGGGAAATCTCCTTTTTCCGTGGCGTCAACGTAAAAAACGTTGACAGGAGCGAGAAATATGATATTGTATTACAATGTATAAAAATGTTTAACAGGAGGTAATTATGGCTGCGAATAAGCTTGAGAGCACATTACAGGAAGCTTTAAAAAATGCCATTGTCAAAGCTGGTCTCAGCGATGATATTGAGGCTTCAAAAATTAATATTGAAATTCCTAAAGATAAATCGCATGGCGATTATTCATCTAATATTGCGATGCAGTTAACAAGAGTTTTACACCGTAATCCAAGAGAAATTGCACAGCAGATCGTTGATGCATTAGATAAGGAAGCCGGATCTATTGATCGGGTTGAAATTGCCGGACCAGGATTCTTAAATTTCTTTATGAAGAATGATGCGTTAACATCTATTATTAAAGAAGTATTAACGGAAAAAGAAAACTATGGTGCCAGTGATTTTGGGAAAGGGATCAAATACGATGTAGAATTTGTCTCTGCCAATCCAACCGGTGATTTACATTTAGGCCATGCTAAAGGGGCTGCTGTTGGTGACAGTATTGTCCGTATTATGAGAAAAGCAGGCTATGATGTGACAGCAGAATACTATATTAATGATGCTGGTAACCAGATTACGAATTTAGCATTATCTTTATATACGCGTTATTTAGCTTTATTTGGTATTGAAAGAGAAATGCCTAAAGATGGTTACTATGGTCAGGATGTCAAAGACATTGCGGCGAAAGTGAAAGAAGAACATGGGGATGAATTCCTTCATATTGATGAAGAAGAAGCTATTCATTTCTTTAGAAAATTAGGAACAGAACATGAATTACAGAAGATTAAAGATATCTTAAAGGAATTCAGAGTTCATTTTGATTACTGGTTCTCAGAAACATCACTCTATCGTGAAAATATGATTCAGCCAGTTATTGATGCTTTAGATGCAAAAGGCTACTTATATAAAGAAGATGGTGCTTTATGGTTCAGATCAACAGATTTTGATGATGATAAGGACCGTGTATTAATTAAGAAAGATGGTTCTTATACATATTTCACACCAGATATTGCTTATCATAAAAATAAATTTGATCGTGGCTTCGATTACTTAGTTGATTTATTTGGCGCTGATCATCATGGTTACATCAATCGTATGAAAGCGGCGATGCAGGCTTTAGGCTATAATAAAGATCAGTTAAATATTGATATTATGCAGTTAGTCCAGATGGTGGAAAATGGTGAAGTTGTCAAGATGAGTAAACGTACTGGCAATGCCGTTACCATTAAAGACTTAATTGAAGAGATCGGTGTTGATGCAACCCGTTACTTCTTCGTTTCTAAAGCTGCTAATACACCATTTGAATTTGATTTAGGCTTAGCCAAATCTCAGTCCAATGAAAACCCTGTTTACTATGCTCAGTACGCTCATGCCAGATTATGTTCAATCATGCGCAGTGCGAAAGAACAGGGCTACGCATGCGCTGATCATTATGAATTATTAACAAATCCAAAAGAAGTGGATTTATTAAAACAGATCGGTGAATTCAGAAATGTCATTATTGATGCAGCAAAAGCGCGTGCACCACATAAGGTGGCGAACTATATTCAGAAACTTGCGCAATTATTCCATTCATTCTATAATGATTGTTATGTATTAGACGAGGCAAACAGAGAATTATCTAACCAGCGTATCGCTTTATGCCTGGCTACAAAAACAACTTTAGCGAATGCTTTAAATGTCATTGGTGTATCAGCACCAGAAAAAATGTAGGAGGAAACTATGGATTACTCACAGACTTCAATGGTTGATGTTGCTTACGACATCATGGAAGGCCTGAAAGCCCCAATCGATTTCTATGAATTATGGGAACAGGTCGCAGAAAAGAAAAACTTCACAACAGAAGAAAGAGATGAAAACGAATCTGTATTCTATACCAATATTACTTTAGATGGTCGTATGATCACTGTTGGTGAAAACAGATGGGATTTAAGAGAACGTCATAAATTTGAAGATGTTCATATTGATATGAATGATGTTTATTCTGATGACGAAGAGGAAGAAGAAGAAACAGACGACGGTTCAATCGAAGATAGCTATAGCGATGATTAAGAAGAACACTCCGGTGTTCTTTTTCTTTTGCTTTCATTGACTTACTCTGTCAGGATCATACTTTATGAAATTTTTGTGAGGGGTTCGCGAGGGGTTTGCGAGGGGTTCGCGAGGGGTTCGTGAGGGGTTCGCGAGGGGTTCGTGAGGGGTTCGTGAGGGGTTCGCGAGGGGTTCGTGAGGGGTTCGTGAGGGGTTCGTGAGGGGTTCGCGAGGGGTTCGCGAGGGGTTCGTGAGGGGTTCGCGAGGGGTTTGCGAGGGGTTCGTGAGGGGTTCGCGAGGGGTTCGCGAGGGGTTCGTGAGGGGTTTGTGAGGGGTTCGTGAGGGGTTTGTGAGGGGTTCGTGAGGGGTTCGCGAGGGGTTCGTGAGGGGTTCGTGAGGGGTTCGCGAGGGGTTCGTGAGGGGTTCGCGAGGGGTTCGTGAGGGGTTCGTGAGGGGTTCGCGAGGGGTTCGCGAGGGGTTCGTGAGGGGTTTGCGAGGTGTTTGCAAGGGCTCTGATGGGGATGAATGGAACAACGGCTGTATGTTTATAGAATAATATAAAATCGAAAATTATATTTTTTGTAAGATGTTTTATCGTGTGATTAAGTTTTTTTGTTTGAAGATTTGCGTTGGTGTTATACTGATATTGGTTGAGGAGGTGCGTTGTTGATAAAATGAATAATTTCGATGTATTAGAACATTATTCTCATGATGAAGAAGGACAATATTTTGATCGTAAGAGTGCCAGGATTAAACCTAAGGATATTGCGAGACATCTGGTTGCTTTTGCTAATGGGAATGGTGGAGAATTAGTGATTGGTATTGAGGATGATGGTGAAATTTCAGGCTTTGATTATCCTCAAGCAAATCCATTGAATGATTTTTTAGATATCCCTTTTACATATTGTAAAGGAGACTTTAGATATCAGTATCAAATTTATGACGTAGAGGTTGGTGACAGGAAAGATCAAGTTTTAGTTTTTGAAGTGAACCCCAGTGAAAATAAAGTTATAAAAACTATTGATAATAAAGTCTACCTCAGGGTAGGAGATCAATCGAAATTGCTTAGCCATGATCAAATTACACAATTGGAGTTTGACAAAGGTGAACGTTATTTTGAAGATTTGATTCTTGAAGACTCGAGCTATGATGATGTAGATATGAATACAATTGATGAATATCGTTCAATCTTAAAGACGAGTTTAAGTGGCGAAGAAATTCTTAAGGCAAGAAACTTATTGAAAAATGGACATTTGACTTATGCAGGTGCTCTTCTTTTTGCAAAATATCCCACACAGTTTTTGCCAAATGCACGAGTAAGGGTTTTAAAATTTGATGGGAACAAAATGCATACCGGAGAAAGGCTAAATATTAGTAAGGATAAAAATTTTGAGGAAAATCTTCCAACGCTTTTAAAGAATATTAGAGAATTTATTACAACATTGTTAAAGGAATACCAGTTTTTAGATCGTGATGGTATTTTTAAAACTGTTTCTGAGTATCCAGAATTTGCATGGCTTGAAGGTATTGTGAATAGTGTAACACATCGGGATTATTCATTTCGAGGTGATTATATTCGTGTGTCCATCTACGATGATCGGCTGGAAGTCTTTAGTCCGGGAAAATTACCTAATATTGTAACGCTAGATAATATGATCGAAACTAGATATTCACGTAATCCGCGAATTGCTAGAGTCTTAAATGAATTTGGCTTTGTACGTGAATTAAATGAAGGTGTCAAAAGAATATATGAAGAAATGGATCATTACTTTTTGAATAAGCCTATTTATTCTGAACCAAACAATAATGCGGTTTTACTGGTTTTGGAAAATAATAGCAAAGATCGTAAGATGAAAACAACAAAAGAAATAACTCATTTATTGACACCTGAACTTTTGAGAAGTCTTGATGAATCAGAAATGAAAATTATACAATATGTTACAGTACATGGTCGGATTAATATAAAAAAGACAAAAAAAATACTTGGCAAAGGAGATACATATTCTAGAAGGCGACTAAAAAACTTACAAGATAAAAAAATTCTTAGGTGGCACGGAACTAATAAAACTGATCCCTATCAGTATTATTCTTTAGAAGATCTTTACGATACAAGTACAAATTCATAATAGGGTTCATAATCAATTCATAAAGATTCTTTATATTGTAGGTGTCAGGTGAGAACTGACGGATAAAGCAAACATAAAAATTTCCCTTTCCTTAAAAGATGTCAACAATAATAATAGACATCACGCACGCTTTCCCCAGCGTGCTTTTCTTTTGACAAATAAAATAAAAAAACGGAATACGAGATTCCGTTAATCAAATAATGATGTGACTTCATCTAATGGACAAAATTCATCATAACCACGCATGGCGTTGGTTTCAATGATGGTTAAACGTAACTGTCCGACATTCCATTGGGTAGCACCATTTTCCTGGCAGTTTTTGTAGGCATCGTCGATCGCTGCCATGGTGGCTGCATCTTTGACGTTATTACGTAAGATTTCCATGGCCTGCTTGCAGCGTTCATACTGAACTTCTACTGGTGATTCATCATATGTCATGTTTCATCGCTCCTTTAAAATTCTTTATTCAAATATTAAGAATAACAATTTCACATAGAAAAAGCAATGGCTTCCAAGCATATGTTAACGAATATGAAAAAAATTTTCTACAATTGTTAGAATAGTGTAAACCGTTATCAAAAATATTCTAAAGAAAGATGGAAACCATTGATTTTAGAAATTTTATGAATTATAATCTCTATAGAAATTTAATTAAGGAGGAATGTCATAAAATGGCAGTAAAAGTTGCAATTAATGGTTTTGGCCGTATTGGTCGTTTAGCATTCAGACAGATGTTTGGTGCAGAAGGGTATGAAGTAGTTGCTATCAACGATTTAACTTCACCTAAAATGTTAGCATATTTATTAAAATATGATTCTTCACAGGGTAAATATGCTTTAGCTGATACAGTAGAAGCTAAAGAAAACTCAATCGTTGTTGATGGTAAAGAAATTACTATCTACAAAGAACCAGATGCTAATAACTTACCTTGGGGTGAATTAGGAGTAGATGTAGTTCTTGAATGTACAGGTTTCTATACTTCAAAAGCAAAAGCTCAGGCTCACATCAACGCTGGTGCTAAGAAAGTTGTTATCTCAGCTCCTGCTGGAAACGATTTAAAGACAATCGTATTCAACACTAACAATGAAACATTATCAGCTGATGATCAGATCATCTCTGCAGCTTCATGTACTACAAACTGCTTAGCTCCAATGGCTAAAGCATTAAACGACAAATGGGAAGTTAAAGCTGGTATCATGTTAACAGTTCATGCTTACACTGGTGACCAGATGATCCTTGATGGACCACAGAGAAAAGGTAACTTAAGAAGATCTAGAGCTGGTGCAGTCAACATCACTCCAACTTCTACTGGTGCTGCAAAAGCTATCGGTTCAGTTGTTACTGAATTAAATGGTAAATTAATCGGTTCAGCATTACGTGTACCTGTTCCTACTGGATCAATCACTGTTTTAACAGCTACTGTAAAAGGTAACCCAACTGTTGATGAAATCAACGCTCAGATGAAAGCTAACACTACTGAATCATTCGGTTACAACGAAGACGATATCGTATCTTCTGATATCGTAGGTATGAGATTCGGTTCATTATTCGATTCTACTTTAACTATGGTTAACCCAATCTCTGATGATGAATCAGAAGTTCAGGTAGTATCTTGGTATGATAACGAAAACTCATTCACTTCTAACATGGTTAGAACTATTAAGTATTTCGCTGAATTATAATACTGCAATAATTAGAGAAAAATTTAATGAAATGAAACCTCCCGCTTTGGGAGGTTTTCCTTTACCCTTTAGGGTATGAAAAAAGGCGAGGATTTCGCCTTTTTAAACTATTATAATATGTGATATAAGCTGCGTGCGTAGCTGGCACGACGAGCAGAAGCACTGCTGCGAGCGGCTGGTCTTTCAAAGTCATAACAGAATTTGTAAGCGGCTCTGTAGGCGCCTGAGGCAGAATTGCCAGCACCTTTAATAGAACGGTAAACACCGCGATAAGATGTTTTTAATTCATGATCTAAGAATTTAACCTGCCCTTTAATTGAAGAAGCACTTAAGCCATGACGGGCGCAATATCTTCTTAAGTTGGCTTTACGGCCGCCAGTCCACTGAACTAAGCCATAGCAGACACCGCCAGATCGAGGATTGTAACCTGATTCATATTTGATATTAGACATAATCCCGGCAGCGCCAGCTTTAGAGTATCCTAAGCTGCGTAAAGTGCTATAGATTTTAGCGCGGTTTGATGCCGCATTTGTATGAGATGTATGGGAAGTAAAGATGCCTGCACAAAGTAAACAGATCATAACGATGAGTGAGCATTTTTTAATTATTGTTTTCATAGTGACCTCTTTCTATTTCTTACGAATCTCTTACAAAATTCTTAAGAAAATCTTAATTTCTACAAGGGCATCATATCATACTCAAATCAGATGTCAATAGAATTCTTAAGAAAAACTTAAGAATTTGGTGATTTTCATGATTTGAATGGATGAATGAAGTCATGAAAATATTGCATGCATATATCAAAGAAGGAGCGATTATGGTAGAATATTTGCGGGTGATTCAAGATGCATAAGGAACATAAAAAATGGAGATTAAAACCGTATAGTGCTGTTATTATTGGCCTTGTGTGTCTATCATTAGGCTTAGGATTAGGGTATGTCATGTTTAAGACCCCGGAAGTGCCGGCGGTGAGTGTTAAACAGACAGTTGATAATAAAACCTTAAGACAGGTCTATAAAATCTTAAAAGATCAGTTTAAAGATACTACCAATTCTTCTAAAAGCCTCAGTGATCGGATGATTGCTGGTTTAGTCAAAGGGTTAGGTGATCCCCATACAGCTTATATGACAAAAGAAGAATATATGCAGTTTGACAGCTCGCTAGCGGGCAGTTATGTCGGTATTGGTATTTCCTACTTAGTTGTTAATCAAGGGGCGCTGATTACTAACTGCTTTGAAAATTCTAATGCTTATAAAGCGGGCATTCGGACGGGAGATATCTTAACCCATGTCGATGGGGTCAGTTTAGCGCATAAGAATGCGGATGCGATGAATACGATGATTCGCGGCGATGAAGGAAGCTTTTCTAACTTTACGTACTTATCACAAGGAAAAGCAATCAATAAGCATATTAAGAGAAAAGCAACGCAGTCTGATGTATTCTATAAGGAAGTAAGCGTAAAGAAGAAAAAAGCCGGAGTTATTACGATCAGTGCCTTTAGTGATGCAACGGGAAAATTAGTAGCGAAAGCCTTAAAACAAATGCAAAATGATCATGTAGATACTTTAATTATGGATGTCCGCAATAATGGCGGAGGCTATATTGATGCGGCCGAAGACTGCTTAGCCCTCTTTAATAAAGCTGGAACGGTGCTTTATTCGTTAAAAGATCGTCAGGGGAAGGTGACTTCGGTGAAAGATACGACGGATACGGCTTATCACTTTGCCCATAACTATATCTTAGTCAATAACCATAGTGCCAGTGCTTCGGAGATTCTGACTCAGTCATTAAAAGAACTCAATGGTTTCCAGGTGATTGGAACACCTACTTATGGCAAGTCAACGGTTCAGGTGGAAGTTCCGCTTTCTAATAATGGTGTCTTAAAGTACACCTATGCCTCATGGATGAGTGCCAAAGGCAAGATTATTTCTAAAAAAGGTATTCAGCCAAATCTTTATGTCAAAGGGGCGGATTTAGATCCAATGGAACTCAATGCGCCGAAGAAAACATATACGCAAAATGATCTCAATGCTTATATTGCATCGATGGAAACGATGCTCAAGGGATTAGGATATAAGGTCGATCGCACTGATGGCTATTTTTCACCAGCAGTGAAAAAAGCCCTAACATCTTATCAGAAAAAGCAGAAGCTTCCTGGTAAAGGAAAATACAATAAGAAAACATATTACTATTTATTATCGGATTATTTAAAAGCTCTGAAATCAGGTCGTTATGATCCCGAATTAAAGAAAGCTTTAGGGGGTGTATCATGAGAAAATTTGAATTAGTCTCAGACTTTCAGCCGATGGGGGATCAGCCTCAGGCCATTAAGTCATTAGTGGAAGGTGTGCGTGAAGGAAAAAAGACGCAGGTCCTCTTAGGGGGTACCGGGACCGGGAAAACCTTCACCTTTGCGAATGTGATTGCCCAAGTGAATAAACCGACACTTGTTTTATCACACAATAAAACCTTAGCTGGACAGTTATATTCCGAGTTAAAAGAATTCTTCCCGCATAACCGCGTGGAATACTTTATTTCTAACTTCGATTTTTATCAGCCAGAAGCGTATATTCCTAAAAGTGATACCTATATCGATAAAGAAGCAACCACCAACTATGAAATTGAAATGCTGAGAAGTGCAGCGATGAACTCCTTAATTGAACGGGAAGATACAATTGTGGTGGCGTCAGTGGCATCGATTTACGGGTTAGGAAACCCTGAACAGTATAAAGAAATGATCTTTTCTTTGCGCGTTGGTCAGGAAATTGACCGCCGGGAACTGCTGACTTATCTGGTAGATCGTCAGTATACCCGTAATGATATCGATCAGGTCAAAGGGACCTTCCGGGTGCGCGGGGATGTCATTGAAATTGTCCCGGGTCACTCAGAATCTTATATTATCCGTATCGAACTCTTTGGTGATGAAGTCGATCGCATTACCGAAGTGGATCCTTTAACTGGCAAGGTATTAGGCGCATTTAATACTTACACTATTTATCCTGCTGATGACTATGTCACCAGTGCCGAGAATATGCAGCATGCCTGTGATACCATTACAGCTGAGCTGCAGGATCGCCTCAAATACTTTGAAGAAGCCGGCAAACCACTGGAATACGAACGCTTAGATAACCGCACCCGTCATGATGTAGAAATGTTACGGGAGGTGGGAATCTGTCCCGGAATTGAAAACTATTCCCGCCATATTGATGGCCGTAAGCCAGGGGAACGTCCTTATACCTTAATTGACTATTTCCCTAAAGATTTCCTGCTCATCGTCGATGAATCACACGTGATGCTGCCACAGATCAGGGCCATGTATAATGGCGACCGCAGCCGTAAGGAAACGCTGGTGGAATATGGCTTCCGTCTGCCTTCCGCTTTAGATAACCGACCATTACGTTTTGAAGAGTTTGAAAAGCTTATCAACCAGGCGATTTATGTTTCGGCGACACCAGGTGACTATGAACTAGAAAGCACCAAAGGGGAAGTTGTCGAACAGATCATTCGTCCAACGGGCTTATTAGATCCAATTATTGAAATTCGGCCAATTGAAGATCAGATCGATGATATTATTTCGGAGATTCAGGACCGCATTGAAAAGAATGAACGTGTGCTGATTACGACATTAACCAAGCGGATGGCGGAAGACTTAACCGATTATCTTAAAGAGTTTGGCTTAAAAGTGGCTTATCTGCATAGTGATACCAAAACTTTGGAACGAACGGAAATCTTACGTGATTTGCGTTTAGGTAAATATGATGTCTTAATTGGGATCAACTTATTAAGAGAAGGGTTGGACTTACCAGAAGTGTCTTTAGTATGTATTTTAGATGCTGATAAGGAAGGCTTCTTACGATCTAATCGTTCACTTATTCAGACGATTGGCCGTGCTGCTCGAAATGCCAACGGGAAGGTCATCATGTATGCCGACAATATGACGGATTCCATGAAATCAGCAATTGATGAAACGAATCGTCGTCGCGCGATTCAGATGGCTTATAATGAAGAACATCATATTATCCCTAAGACGATTAAGAAGGAAATCCGGGAAGCGATCCACGGTCAGGAAACCTTAGATCAGGCGGCAACGATTGTCAAGAAAGCGAAGAAAGTCTCTAAGAAGGCTAAGAAACAGACGATCGAAGAACTGGAAAAACAGATGCGCGAAGCCGCAAAGGCCTTAGACTTCGAAAGAGCAATGGCCCTGCGTGATGCTATTCAGGAGTTACGCGATGCATCTTAATATTCCAATAAGTGATTTCGCTAAGACGCTTTTTGATGATCTGCTTGAGCATGGCGCGACGATCTATTTTGTCGGCGGAATTGTCCGGGATACCCTATTAGGGAGAGACAATAAAGATCTCGATGTCGAAGTCTATCATCTGCCTTATGACTTATTAGTAGAAAGACTCTCACATTTTGGTCATGTCCGCACCTTTGGGGCATCCTTTGCGGTGGTGCATCTTGATGAACTGCCGGGGTATGAGTTTGCCCTGCCCCGCAGGGAAACGAAAACCGGCCCAAAGCATACGGATTTTACCGTTACCATTGCGCCTGATTTAGCGCCGCAGATGGCGGCGAAGCGCCGCGATCTGACTATCAATGCCTTGATGGTCGATTACGCGGATGGCACCCTTTATGATTTTTATCATGGCTATGAAGATTTACAAAACGGGATCATCCGCGCGGTGGATCCGCTCCATTTTGGGGAAGATCCATTACGCGTCTTACGGATTGCTTCCTTTATGTCGCGCCTGCTTTTTCAAGTGGAGGAAGGCACGAAGCAGTTATGCAAGCAAATGGTGCAGGAAGGGTTACTTGAAGCGTTAAGTATTGAACGCATCACCATTGAATATGAAAAGATTTTAATGGGCACGCAGCCTTCTTTAGGCTTGAATTTCTTAAAAGAAGTCCATGGCTTACCACCTTATTTACAGGCTTTAGTAACCACGATGCAAAGAAGAGATTATCATCCGGAAGGCAGTGTCTGGAATCATACGATGTTAGTCATTGATTTATGTGCTCATGTGAAAGAGCATACGAGTGATCCATTAAGTTTTATGTGGAGCGGTTTGCTTCATGATATCGGGAAACCAGCGACGACGGTAGGGGAGCACTCTTACCGTCATGATGAAATGGGCGTCACCGTCTTTCAAAAGGACGTGCATATGCAGTTAAGTAAAAAACAAAAACAATATATTCGCTGCATGATTGCGCATCATATGCAGCTCATGAATATGGCGACCCATCATGCCCGTCCCATTACTTTTAAACGCTTGTTAAAGGAGCTTGAGGGGATCTTCCCGCTTGATGATTTAGCCTGGTTTACCCGTTGTGATAAGATGGGACGAGGCTATATCGCATCATCGCAGATTGCGATGTTTAATGACTATTTAGATGAGATGATCGCCTTATGCGGCGATCAGGCAGAAAAGCCGCTGATTGATGGGAAAACCCTTATTGAAGCCGGCTTTTCTGATCATCATTTCTATAAACAATTATTAGCAGAGGCTTATGACCTGCAGTTAGCTGGTTATCAGCGTGATGCCATATTAAGGAGGCTGAAAGGTGAACGATAAAATTATTATCAAAGGGGCAAGAGAAAACAACTTAAAAAATGTTGATTTAGAGATCCCTAAAAATAAACTTGTCATTTTAACGGGGTTATCCGGCAGCGGGAAAACGTCATTAGCGTTTGATACGATCTATGCCGAAGGGCAGCGCCGTTATGTCGAATCATTAAGTGCGTATGCCCGGCAGTTTTTAGGCGGTATGGAAAAGCCGGATGTAGATTCGATTGAAGGCTTATCGCCAGCGATTGCCATTGATCAGAAAACGACTAGCAATAACCCGCGTTCAACGGTTGGGACAGTCACGGAAATCTTTGATTATTTACGTTTGCTGTATGCCCGCGTCGGTCATGCGTATTGTCCTAATCATCATATCCGAATTGAAGCCCAGACAATCAAACAAATGTGTGATATCGTCGATGGCTACGATGATCGTGATAAACTGCAGGTCTTAGCCCGCGTAGCGATGAATCAGAAGGGAACGC
Organism: Intestinibaculum porci; assembly: GCF_003925875.1. Lineage (GTDB taxonomy): Bacteria > Bacillota_I > Bacilli_A > Erysipelotrichales > Coprobacillaceae > Intestinibaculum > Intestinibaculum porci. The sequence goes on from NZ_AP019309.1 coordinate 412,366, forward strand.
ATAAAGATACCTTTGATGCTTTACGCAAGGATGGTTTTGTCCGCGTTAAAGTCGATGGGGAATTACGTTTACTTGATGATGACATTGTCTTAGAAAAGAATCAGAAACATACGATTGATGTTGTCGTTGACCGAATTGTGAAAAAGGAAGGTTACCGCAGTCGCTTAGCGGACTCTTTAGAGACCGCCTTAAAGCTGGCTGATGGCGAAGCAATTGTGGAAAACTTAACCAAAGGCGAAGAAAAACTTTTCTCTGCCAATCAGGCCTGCCCAATTTGCGGCTTTAGTGTGCCGAAGTTAGAACCGCGTCTTTTCTCTTTTAACAATCCTTTAGGGGCTTGTCCAGACTGTAAAGGGTTAGGAACGAAAAGCGTTGTCGATGATGACTTGCTGATCCCGGATCCAAGCTTATCAATTAATGAAGGCGGGATCCGTTATTTCAAAACGGCCGTGGGGACGGATCGTATTGAATGGCAGCGATTCACAATCTTATGTCAGACCTATGGTATTGATATGGATAAACCGCTGAAAGACTTTACGAAGAAGGAAAAGAAGATTATCTTCTCTGGTTCTGATAAACCAATTTCATATACGATTGAAAGTTCCAGCGGAAATATTTCTAAAACGACGGGCTACATTGAAGGGATTAAGACGTTAATTGCCCGCCGCTATGTAGAAACAACATCCGCTTGGTCAAAAGAATGGTATGCCTCATTCATGCGTGAGCAGACGTGTCCAACCTGTCATGGTAAACGTCTTAATGAGATGGTTTTAGCGGTTAAGGTCAATGATTTATCTATTAGTGATTTCACTGATTTATCCATTGATCAGGCGTTAGAATGGATCACTAATCTCAAGTTATCACCGATGGAAGAAAAGATTGCGCGCCTGATTGTGAAGGAAATCAAAGATCGTTTAACCTTCTTACATAATGTCGGTTTAGGTTATTTAACGTTATCTAGACGGGCGGCTGGCTTATCTGGCGGGGAAGCGCAGCGTATTCGTCTAGCAACGCAGATCGGTTCCCGTTTAACGGGCGTTCTCTATGTCTTAGATGAACCTTCGATCGGTTTACATCAGCGTGATAATGAAAAGCTGATTCAGACTTTATGTGATATGCGTGATTTAGGCAACTCGGTTCTTGTAGTCGAACATGATGAAGAAACGATGATGGCCAGCGATTATATCGTTGATGTCGGTCCGGGAGCGGGCGTTCATGGCGGCACCATTGTGGCCGCGGGCACGCCACAGGAAGTGATGAATAATGAAAATTCTATTACTGGGGCTTATTTATCTGGTCGAAAGAAGATTGAAGTGCCTAAGAAACGTCGTAAAGGCAATGGCCTTTATGTTGAAGTGAGAGGCGCGAAGGAACATAACTTAAAAAATATCAATGTGAAATTCCCGCTTGGTAAACTGATTGTCGTGACGGGGGTATCCGGCTCGGGTAAATCTACCTTAGTCAATGATGTCTTAGCTAAAGGGATTAAAGAAAAGCTTTATAAAGCAAAAGAAAAACCAGGAGCGCATAAAGAGATCCGGGGGATTGAAAATATTGATAAACTGATTGAAGTTTCACAGGAACCGATCGGGCGTACCCCACGTTCCAATCCGGTGACGTATACTGGCGTCTTTGATGATATTCGTGACTTGTTTGCGAAAACGCCAGAAGCGAAGATGCGCGGTTATGATAAAGGGCGTTTCTCTTTCAATGTGAAAGGCGGCCGCTGTGAAGCCTGCCAGGGGGATGGCGTGAAGAAGATCTCTATGCATTTCTTACCAGATGTTTATGTACCTTGTGAAGAATGCGGCGGGAAACGTTATAACGAAGAAACGCTGCAGGTCACTTATAAAGATAAGAATATTTATGATGTCTTAGAGATGACGGTAGAAGAAAGCTTAAGTTTCTTTGAAAACTTACCACGTATTTACAATAAACTGAAAGCCCTCTATGATGTCGGCTTAGGCTATATTAAACTCGGTCAGTCCGCCACCACGTTATCCGGCGGGGAAGCGCAGCGTGTGAAGCTGGCAAGCGAACTGCAGAAACGGGCTACGGGCAAGACGCTTTATATCTTAGATGAACCAACCACTGGTTTACATAGCGATGATGTCAATCGTCTGATTCAGGTGCTTAATAAGATTGTCGATGGCGGGGATACTGTCTTAGTCATCGAACATAACTTAGATGTGATCAAGGTTGCCGACTGGATCATTGATTTAGGGTTGGAAGGCGGCGATATGGGTGGTACAATTGTAGTACAAGGAACCCCAGAAAAGGTCGCTAAATGCGAAGAAAGCCGTACGGGTAAATTCCTGAAAGACTTATTATAGGAGTAAGAATATGGCAAAATCTGTAAAAATCAAAGATCTTCTCTCACCAACCGAATATAAACGTGTATCCGGAGATGAATCTTCGATGGAACGTGAAGTGTTTGTGGCAGATATTAACCGTCCTGGCTTCGAGTTAGCTGGGTTCTTCAAACACAGTGACTTCCGTCGTATCATTCTCCTTGGTGAAAAAGAAAATGCATTTATTGAAGAAATGACCAAAGAAGCACAGCTGGCTTGTTTCTCTAAGTTAGTTAATGATGAAACCCCATGTATTATCGTTGCCAAAGGGTATAAAACATCGGATATTCTCAAAAATATCGCAATAAAACGTAACTTCCCGGTTTTTGAAACAGACAGTGCAACCGGTCGTGTCTCTATCGACTTGCAGGCGCGCTTAGACGAATGGCTGGCGCCAGAAACACTGATCCATGGTGTTTTCTTAAACATCTATGGGAAAGGCGTCATCATCCGTGGTGATTCCGGCATCGGGAAATCAGAAATCGCTTTGGAATTAGTCAAACGTGGTCATCAGCTGATCGCTGACGATGCTGTGGAACTGTATCATATTGGTCAGAATATTGTTGGAAAAGCCCCAAAAGTTTTAAGTAACTTACTGGAAATCCGTGGGATCGGGGTCATCGATGTCTCAAAAATGTTTGGGGCGGGCTCTGTTCTTTCAAAAAACAACGTCGATCTGATCATCCAGTTAGAGCGCTGGCTGCCATCGCGTGAATACACCCGTATCGGGGTGGAAGAAGATGACGTCACCGAAGAGATTTTAAATGTATCTATTCCCAAGATTGTCGTTCCGGTTACTGGCGGTCGTTCAATGTCTGTTATTATTGAATCAGCTGTTATGAATATGCAGCTAAAATCTCAGGGCTTTGATTCCAGCAAGGAATTCGTTAATCGTATTCTTTCTAATATCAAGAGCAAGGAGCATTAACAATGCAGCTATTTCCTGATTACAAAACCTTTCTCACTATTGGTTCGTTATCGATCCATTACTATGCCATTGTGATTTTAGCGGGGGCGTTAATGGCCTATGCTTTAGGTCAGTACCGCTTTAAACAATTAGGTTATGATAAAGGTATTCTTTCCGATTATTTCTTTGGTTTACTGCTCCTTGGGATCGCCGGGGCGCGTCTCTGGTATGTCATCTTTATGTGGCCGCAGTATGCTGCTCATCCTGAAGAGATTATTATGATCTGGCATGGTGGCCTCGCCATCCAGGGTGGCATTGTGGCAGGTCTCATCTACAGTTACTATTTCTTTAGAAAAAGGAACATTCCTTTCTTAGTGGCTGGCGATGCTATTATGCCGGGCGTCTTAATCGCTCAGGCTTGTGGCCGCTGGGGCAACTTCTTTAACCGTGAAGCTTTTGGCTCAGCTGTCTCTTTAAGCTATTTAAAGCGTCTGCACTTACCAGCTTTCATCATTAACAATATGTATATTGATGGGGCTTATCACCATCCGACCTTCCTTTATGAATCAGTGGGGAACTTATGTGTCTTCCTGATTATCATTCTCGTTGTCCGTCATTTCGCTAAACATAATGGCGCACAGTTCTTTGCCTACTTTATTGGTTATGGCATTGTCCGCTTCTTTGTGGAAGGATTACGTACGGATTCGTTAATGTTAGGGTCGATTCGGATGGCTCAGTTAACCTCCGTCGTCTTCTTAGCCGTCGGTATTGCGGGGATGATTTACATCCATTATAAGGGCACAAATAAATCGTATTAGAAAAAGGGCGCAAGCTCTTTTTTTTATACCCTGATTTGGGTTATAGCGTGCTATAGGATTACCATATAACGAAATGACTGATATTTGTTGACGAAATAATAAGAGACGTGTATAGTAATGCATGTAGAAAGAAAAGCCTACTAACCTAGTAGGAATTGGAAGGAGGATGAATAATGAAAAAACTTAAACTTCATTCAATTCATTCTGTTCTCGCCTTAAATCGAATGTGCAGTGAATTGAAAGCACATACTATGATGTGCTAAAATAATCACATACACAAACAAAAATATTTAAGGAAAAACAAGGAGAATAACATATTATGGCAAACAATAAATATCATTTCGAAACTTTAGCATTACACGTAGGACAGGAAGAAGCAGATCCAGTAACGGATTCAAGAGCAGTCCCAATTTATCAGACATCTTCATTCGTTTTCAAAAACTCTGATCATGCCCAGGCAAGATTTGCCCTGCAGGATGCCGGCAATATCTATGGCCGTTTAACAAACCCAACAACTGATATCTTTGAAAAACGTATCGCTGCCTTAGAAGGCGGGGTTGCGGCTTTAGCTGTCGCTTCTGGCGCTGCCGCTGTGACTTATGCTGTTAAGAATATTACAAAAGCTGGCGATCATATCGTTGCAGCGAAGAACATCTATGGGGGAACATTCAACTTATTCGCGCATACATTAGAAGATGATGGTGTTCATACAACATTCGTTGATGCGTTAAAACCTGAAGAATTCGATAATGCGATTCAGGAAAATACAAAGTTAGTTTTCATTGAAACATTAGGTAACCCTAATAGTGACTGTGTTGATATTGAAGCGATTGCTAATATCGCTCATAAACATGGTTTACCATTAATCATCGATAACACATTCGGTACACCTTACTTAATTCGTCCAATTGAATACGGGGCTGACGTTGTTGTTCATTCCGCTACTAAGTTCATTGGTGGTCATGGGACAACAATTGGTGGTGTCATCGTTGATGGCGGTACTTTTGACTGGGCTGCTCACGCTGATAAATTCCCTGGTTTAGTAGAACCAAACCCATCATACCATGGTGTTTCTTTCGCTAAAGATGTCGGCGCCGCTGCTTTCGTGACAAAGATTCGTGCGATCATCTTGAGAGATGAAGGAGCGACTTTATCACCAGTGCATTCATTCATCTTCTTACAGGGTCTTGAAACATTGTCATTACGTGTTGAAAGACAGGTAGAAAATGCCTTAAAAGTTGTCGATTACTTAAAGAATAATCCAAATGTCGAAGCTGTTCATCATCCATCTGTATCAACTGATCCAGAACAGCAGCGATTATATAAGAAATACTTCCCTAATGGCGGTGGATCAATCTTCACTTTCGAAATCAAAGGTGATGAAAGAAAAGCGAAAGATTTCATCGATCATCTGAAGTTATTCTCATTATTAGCGAACGTAGCTGATGTGAAGTCATTAGTGATCCATCCCGCAACAACAACACATGCTGAATTAAATGATGAAGAATTAAATGCCGTAGGTATTTATAGAAACTCTATCCGTTTATCAATCGGGACAGAACATATCGATGATATCATCGGTGACTTAGATCAGGCTTTCGAAGCTGTTAAATAATATAAAAAATCCATACCAGCAATGGTATGGATATTTTTTTGCCTTATTCTTTACTTGATTCAACCGACTCAATGGTAACCGCATCAAACATGTCCTTCATGTGACATGAGATCATGTAAATACGCTTCGGCAAGATATAAGGGGACATTAGTGAATTGTTCCTGCATATCATAAGGTTTTAATGAGAAACGTACACCAGTAAGATCAGGATGTTTTTGAAGCAATGTCATTAAGCTTTTAGAATAGACATTTTTTCCGGATTTCACCTCAATAGGTAGGACTTTACCGAGCTGACAAAGAAAATCAATTTCAAGTTTCGCATTTTCTTTCGTGTAATAATAGGGAATAAGCCCTAGAGATCTTGTGATTGAAGCGATGAATTGCTGGGTAAATGCCTCTTGGTATTCCTCAAAAATAGATTCACCTAATAAAATATCTTTCGGATCTGTCTCAGCCATACAATTGAGTAGGCCGACATCAAGGGTAAAAAGTTTAAAAGCACTCAAGTCTTCGTAAAATTTTAAAGGTTTGGCGATTTTATTGACCCGCATGACTTTGAATACTAATCCGGCATCGATCAGCTATTGAATAGCATCTTCAAATTCTTTGGCTCGAGCACCTTTTTTGATATGACTATACATTTTTATGAACGTTAAAATGCCTATCTATTACATTTTTCTGAACGTTCAAATGACTATTTATTACACTTTTAAGAACATTCAAACGGTTAACAATAACACTTTTCTGACCTTAACATTGAAAATGGCTTTCAAAGTCTTCTTCAATATAAAAATCATAGAAGTCTTTTGGTTCCATTATTGACAATGTTAGGTAGATCTAAGAATCATCTGCTCAAGTTGTTTTCATTCTTCTTTGTGTACTGCTTTTTATCATAAGAAGAAGTGAAGGGGAAGGAAAGCTGACTAAGCTTAAGATGATTAAAGATTATAAGATATTGTAATCATGCATAATTGTATACAAAAGCTTGTTTTGAGGTTAGTAATTGTTTATAATGAAGGCACACAAGGAGGTAAGTATTCATGATTAAACTGTATGATGAAGGGATCTACTTAGTAAATGGAAAAGAGATTGTCAAAGAGAGCGAGGCAAAATCTTTTTCAAAAGAAGACGCGAAAAAAGGAACCATTGCCTATGGCATTATGAAAAATCATAATGTCTCAGGAGATATGGATCATTTAAAAATTAAATTTGATGCGATGGCATCTCATGATATTACATATGTGGGTATTATTCAGACGGCCCGTGCCTCAGGCATGGAAAAATTCCCACTACCTTATGTTATGACATGCTGTCATAACTCATTATGTGCGGTCGGCGGTACGATTAATGATGACGACCACTTATTCGGTTTATCCGCTGCGAAGAAATATGGTGGTATTTATGTACCTCCTCATATTGCCGTTATCCACCAGTATATGCGAGAAAACTTTGCTGGATGCGGAAAAATGATTTTAGGTTCTGACTCTCATACCCGCTATGGAGCGTTAGGAACAATGGCCATTGGTGAAGGCGGCGGTGAATTAGTTAAACAGCTGCTTGAAGACACGTATGATGTGGCTTATCCAGGGGTTATTGCCATTTACTTAGATGGCAAACCAAAACCATGGGTAGGACCACATGATGTCGCTTTAGCGATTATTCGTGAAGTTTTCGCCAAAGGTTATGTGAAGAATAAAGTGATGGAGTTTGTTGGTCCTGGGGTTTCCTCTATGCCTACAGATTATCGTAATGGTGTGGATGTTATGACGACAGAAACAACATGTTTAACATCGATCTGGCGCACTGATGAAGATACGAAGGCGTATTTATCAAAACATCATCGTGAAGATGATTATAAACAGTTAGATCCAGCTGATGTCGCTTACTATGATGGTTGTGTCTATGTGGATTTATCAACGATTAAACCGATGATTGCGTTACCATTCCATCCATCCAATGCCTATGAAATTGATGAATTGAATGCCAACTTAGAAGACATCTTAAAGAAAACGGAAGAAGCAGCGGCTAAGATCTCTGGTGATCGTGCTCACTTCACATTGTTAGATAAGATCACTCCTGATGGAAAATTAAAAGTTCAGCAGGGCGTCATTGGCGGCTGTGCCGGTGGTACGTATTCTAATATCGTAGAAGCAGCCCATGCCTTAAAAGGCAAGAGTACCGGTAATGATGAATTCTACTTATCTGTTTATCCATCTTCTCAGCCGGTTTATACCGACCTTGATCGTAAAGGTCTGTTAGCTGATTTAATGGATACTGGGGCACTGATTCGTTCAGCTTTCTGCGGCCCATGTTTCGGAGCTGGCGATACACCTGCTAATAATGCGTTATCAATCCGTCATACAACCCGTAACTTCCCGAACCGTGAAGGTTCTAAACCAGGTCAGGGCCAGATGGCTGCCGTCGCTTTAATGGATGCCCGTTCGATTGCCGCAACAGCAGCTAATGGTGGTATTTTAACGAGTGCCGAAAGCTTAGACTGCTGGGGTGATATCCCTGAATATAACTATGATGATCGTTCTTATGTGCATCGTGTGTATAACGGCTTTAATCATGCGGATGAAGACAAATCATTACGTTTTGGTCCTAATATTAAAGACTGGCCAGAACAGGAAGCTTTAGCAGATAATATCTTACTGAAAGTGGCTTCTAAGATTGAAGATGATGTCACCACGACGGATGAATTAATTCCTTCAGGAGAAACATCTTCTTATCGTTCTAATCCATTAGGTTTAGCAGAATTCACTTTATCAAGAAGAGATCCTGCTTATGTTGGGAAAGCCAAAGCAGTACGTGCTTTAGAGGATGAAAGAAAAGCTGGTAAGATCGATGCAAGCTTACAGGGCGTCTTTGATGTGATCAAGACCATTGATCATGATGTCGATCCTTTAAAAGTGGAAATTGGTTCTGTATTATATGCCAATAAACCAGGGGATGGGTCAGCCCGTGAACAGGCCGCTTCATGTCAGCGTGTCTTAGGTGGTTTAGCCAATATTACGCAGGAATATGCGACAAAACGTTATCGCAGCAACTGTATGAACTGGGGCATGGTGCCATTCCATTTAAAAGGTCAGCCAACTGATTTTGATGTTGATGACTATATCTATGTGCCTCATATCTTAGAGGCCTTAGATGGTGACTTAAAAGATATTCCAGCTTATGTCATTAAAGATGGACAGGCGAAAGAGATTCATCTCTATATCCAGGATATGACTGCTGATGAACGTGCAATTGTCAAAGCAGGCTGTCTGATCAACTTTAACCGCAACAAGAAAAAATAACATCGCAAGAGGGTTTCATAACCCTCTTTTGTGTTATAATGGCTTCTATATGAAAGTGAGGTTTCACCATGGATAAACAAAGAGAAAAATATATGAAAATGAGCGTTGAAGAACGCAAAGCTGTGGCGCATGCGGTGAAGCAGGGAGAAGCTTACAAGACGTGGAAAAAAGAGGCTGATCGCTCACGCTTGAAATATATCATGACTTTAGTGCTGTTCTTTGTTTTCTTTGGCTTAGATAATGTTTTATCAGGCAAGAAAACATGGGGCGATGTCGCCTCCGTTTTATTGGTGGCTTACTGTGGTTTCGCAATTGTTTTCTTAGCGGTTGACAGTATTCGCGCAAAAGCCCATCCGCGCGTTTGGCGCTGCCCTAACTGTGGTCAGATTCTGCCGTGTCGCTCTGCTAACTTTAGCCGTGGGGCGGAATCGTATCAGCCGGATGTTTATGTTGATCATTGTCCTTACTGTAACCATGATTTAACGAAGTAGTTCACAAAAAATTCACAAATGAGTGATAACGTTTACATGTCGGAAGACAACAATACACCTTCCAATTTGGAAAAGAGAATGACACCCCATGTGATTCTCTTTTTTTGTATCTCGCTATCTTTTTAGGCCGGTGGTATAATGAAGGCGAGGTGAACATGATGAACTATGAATTTTCTAATAAGATGACCCATGTCAAAGCATCGGCCATCCGAGAAATTTTTAAAGCATTAACCAATCCGGAAATTATCAGTTTTGCCGGGGGGAACCCCGCTTCAACTGCTTTTCCAGTAGACGCGATCAAGAAGGCTTCCGCTGATCTTCTTGAAGAAAATCCGATTGCCTTATTGCAGTATGGCTTAACCGAAGGGGATCCTGATTTCTTAAAGGCTGCCAATGCGTTTTTCAACCGTCATGAACAAGTCACTTTTGAAAGTGATATGATCATTACCACAACCGGATCCCAGCAGATTATGGATTTAGCATCGAAATGTCTCTGCAATGAAGGCGATGTTGTCGTGGTTGAAGAACCTTCTTTCTTAGGGTCTTTAAACTCCTTTAAAGAAAATGGCTGTGTATTAAGAGGGGTGCCATTTAAAGATGGTCAGTTAGATTTAGAAAAACTGGAAGAAGCTTTACAGATAGAGCCTAAACCAAAGTTTATGTATCTGATTCCTAACTTCCAGAATCCAACTGGTTTTACGATGAGCTTAGAAACCCGTCAGGCGGTTTTAGCCCTGGCCAAAAAATATCAGGTGATGATCTTAGAAGATGATCCTTATGGCGCTTTACGCTTTAGCGGAGAAGATGTGCCTTCGCTTAAATCATTAGATCGTGATGGCTTAGTGCTCTATGCCGTTTCGATGTCAAAAATTATGGCGCCAGGGATGCGTGTCGCTTGTGCTATCGGTCCGAAGGAAGTTGTCCAGAAGATGGTTGTGGCCAAACAGGGGGCTGATGTCCATACTAATTTATGGTCTCAGAAAGTCATTGCCCGTTTATTAGAAACGTATGATATGGATGCCCATTTAACAAGAATCAAAAAGATTTATAAAGAGAAATGCGAATTGATGTTAGCAGAGATGGACAAAGAATTTGCGGATGGTATCACTTATACCCGCCCGGAAGGCGGCATGTTTATTTGGGTGGATTTACCTAAAGAAGCAGATATGAATGCCTTCGTTAAAGAAGCGCTAGAAAAGAAAGTGGCGGTTGTACCAGGCAATGCCTTCTTAACCGATGATACGAAAGAATGTCATTCTTTCCGGATGAACTTCTCTACGCCAGCGCCTGAAGATATTATCAAAGGAGTTAAAATCCTTGGTGAAATGACCCATCAGTTATAAGAAATAGAAGTCTGCAAATCATTTGTAGACTTTTTTTCTAAAGCTCAATTGAAAAAGTAAATTCCGCTTAAATTTAAATTCCGGTTTTGTGTAGTTTTGTCTTACAAATGCCTTTATTAAAGGAATTCGTTAGCGCTTATTAGAAATTCAGAGGTCAAAACATGTCTGATTTTACTAAATTGATTGCTAATCATGAAAAAAGATTGTAGCGAAAAATGTGGAACTTCGCACCTCACATTTCTGTGAAGGACTTATTTCCACATTTTTTTGATTACTTTTTCTTTAAAACTGAAGGCTTTAACTCCACCTTGTCTTTATCGATCTGGCTATAGCCTTTGCACTTTAGAGCCTCATAGATCTCCGGCATCATGAAAGCCGTGTTTTCATAGAGACTTCTGCCGCCATAAAGCTTGCGGGAGTAGGAGTTGATATTATTAACGGCTCTGTTAAGGACCTCCTGACTTACAAGCCCAAGCTTGCGGAGATCCTTTTTCTTAGGGCAGATATATCTTAAAACAAGATGCTCGTTCTCAAGTGATCCCTTCTGATTTGAATGCATCGCATCACAGTAGAAGATTCGGCATGTTCCTGACTCTCTGTCTTCGAATTCATCGGCCAGTGAGAACTCACTGCCTCTGTCAGTCAGGATAGACCCTATATTATTAATAAATACATCCGGGCCAAGCAGTTTTTCAATATAGTCAAGGCCATTCACCATCTCCTCAGCTGTTTTTTCATCATGATAGACGGCAAGAAATACACCGCCTGGCATGATCTTAAAAGTCTGAATAAACGGGCCGTTAGAAACATCATTATAAACGGTATCCATAAGGATATAGCCGACAGGATGATCAATTGCCTGCTCGCTATCAGGCCGTTCTGCACCATCATAGAGCTTAACGCTATGATTGATGCTGTACTGTGCGGCCACAAGGGGGTTGTATTCAAGAAAGTCCTTGAATGTTCTTCCGGTTAAATAGCCGCTGTCCTTGCGCTTTCTGTACTGGTTAGCGCGTACCTTAGGCATCTTTCTTCTCTTTACCTGGTTTCTGAGCGCCAGGCTATTGATTCCAAACTGTTCAAATGCACCCTGCTCAATATAGTTGTACAGGCACTTTTCGGAAATTTTGAGCTCAGGATGCTCGTTAAGAATTGCATACGGTGACTTGCCCTGTTCAAGCTCAGGCTTGATGATATCAGCCATCCACTGAGCCTCTGAATAGGTGAGGTTGAAGCCCATTCTCGAATCCCTAAGCATATATTCGTATGCTCTTTGGGCCACATCTGCTCTGTAGTAGTATTTTGAGAATCTGCAGCTGGGGGCTTTGGTGCAGCCGTTGCAGACGCCCGGTGATCTGTCCCTTTGATTGCATTTAAACAGGGTGTAGTCAGTGCATTCCATGAACACCTCATGGCTGGTTCTGCACTCCCGTCCTCTTGTGCACTTTTTGTAGTTGGCGCAGTCAAAGGGTGCCTTACTTGGCGATCCTGAAGGAGTTCTGTGATTCCGAATTTCCTTAGCGACGGTAGTTGGATCTTTATGAATGGTCTTGGCAATTTGGGCCTTATTAAGGCCGCTCTTGAGACCTGCTTCAATCTTTTCTCGAAGCTCATAAGTTATGTGCTTCTGATATCCTATGGGCTTTTTAGCGGCTCTTTCCATTCTTATCACCTTCCTGCATTACTGTTTGGTAGCAGTAATCAATTAATGTGTAGGGATAGAGTCTTCTCATTAATGCGTCCTCTTCGACTTCTGAAAGCTTTCTGCAACGTTTTTTGCCTTTCGAAGGGCGCATAGTCCCATTGATTTCTCGGCTATTGTTCTTAATAGCCGCCTTCTTTGTGATATTTGACATGTTTAATGCCACCTCCTTGATATTTTTCCTATTTTTTGGCGGTTTCCCGCTTCTTTACAAAGAAGTTTAACACCGTCAGGGCTGATTCACATTTTTCCCATGTTGGTAATGGGCAGGCAACATCATCGCGGAGGAAGCTGTTTTTTACGCAATCTTTGGTGAGACCTTTAGTAACGGTCATGAAACTGTTTTGATAGAAATCTTTGAAGTGATCAGCGATAAATGAGCATATAAGATTAGAAAGCAAATTATCACTCATTTTATTGATCTTAGGGGTTGCATAAAGATATTCCAGGAGTGCTCTAAGCCGACCATGAAAATCCTCAAGGCTGCTGTCGCCGTGAAAGATCTGATGCAGGTATAGAAGGATATCAAAAAGGTTTTCACGCATAAAAGGGATAATTCCCAGCGGAAACACGGCATGAGTTTTATGAAGGCTTTTGGAGTAGATGCGCTGAAGCTGAAATTCATAAGGAGTATCGTTAATGTTTACGATCTTCTTGTAATGCCCGAATTTTATCCAGTCATGTGCGTTCTCATCAGAAAAATCGGGTATTGTTCTCACAATATCCTCTGCAGAGAAGGTGTTCATGATATATGAATAGGTGGCGTTGATGAAAAGCATGATGTCATAAGCAAGTTCAGTTGATGAAAGGCAAGCTTCATAAAGCTTTTTAACCAGTCTGGAAAAGAATCTGTTATCAGAGCGCACTAAAAGGGCAACGGAAAAGTTATTGTTCCATAAGTGGTTATTTGTGCAGTCAGGAAAGACGTGCTCAGGCTTCTGCTCTGCACTAGAAGAATTTCTAATGAGCGCTTTGAAGCATGAGGAAATCTTATCATTGAAGGAAAAGGAACCATCACATAAATTCATATTTAAACTTTTATACTTGAAAACAGGCGTGGTGTGTATTACTATCATATTGTCTTGTTGGACAGATGATGAGAAGCTTTTCCAGGGCATTAACTCATCATCTTTTTTTGTCCTTACCTCCAAATCGAATTTAGTTTAACACTTTAATATCATGATAATTTTATCACATTTTAAAATAACTGAATAACTAAATTCATAAAAAACATAAGGATTAATAAGTGAATGATAGAATTCACGTTAGAAATATCTAACTGGAATTTCGAAAATCAATTGACGGCATTTCAGGACATAAACGACGCATTAACAAGTACTTGCAATTTTAATGATTTTAGTTATAATATAGGCGATAGAGCCCACCACGCATAAGGCGGAGACGTACTGCGGACCACGGTTGGGACTTTTTTTTGGAGAAATTTATGTCTACAAGCATTTCACAACCTTTAAAACCTGCACTTACCTACAATCAGCAGATAGAACGACTTAAAGTAATACACAAACTAACAATTTCAGATGATGCTTTGGCCCTACGTATCCTTGTACAAGTGAATTACTATCGTCTCAGTGCTTATGGTATTGGCTTAAAGAAAGCATCAAACCCAGAGGAGTACCGCGATGATATTACTTTGGAGCATATTTTCCGATTATATTGTTTTGATAGTGAGTTCCGCAATAACATAATTCATATTGTTGAACAACTAGAGATTATGCTACGTACCCGAATATCATATTATCTTGGAATTACATACGGTCCTGAAGGATATACTGATGTCAGAAATTTTATTGACAAGCAGGATCGACAAGGACAATCTATCCATAGTAAAATAATGGAATCATTAAAGAGAGATAGAGCACAATAAGAATTTACCATTGGTGAAACACCATTTGGAAACATATGGTGGACATTTTCCGATTTGGGTAGCTGTTGAAATCATGACATTTGGCAACATTGCCTCTCTCTTTGATATTATGAAGACAGAAGATAAGAAAGAAATTTCTATATTATTTGGAACGTCACCAAGTCATTTAAAAAGTTGGATATTGGCTCTCGTTGAAATCAGAAATATTTGTGCTCATTATAACCGATTGTATAACATGCCATTAAAGCAAACACCTTTCCTTTATAGAGAAAACCGTAAATATCGTAATGAACAAAACAAAGTATTTCCAATAGTTCTCGTAATAAAGCGAATGCTTTGTGCTAATGAGCAATGGGAATCTTTCCTGAAAGATATAAACAAAACCATGAATAAATATAGAGATGTAGTCGTTCTTTCATTTATAGGATTTCCGTCGGAGTGGTATGAAATTCTATCTGCACCGTTGATAAATAAATGATCTTCACTCGCTCTATTCTTTGGTTTCGGTATAAAAAGCAATAAATACACAAAAAGATAAGTAAATCAAGCAGACGTGCTATTATTCACGATCTTATTGATTTTATCCTACACAAGTCGGGAAGCTAATTATAATCAGCCTTATATTGCTGCTCACAGTGCTTTAATTTTTAGCGATTATATAAAGAAGAAATAAATGTGAACCTCCCGCGGCTTTAGCCGTGGGAGGTTCACGGCTGTGACTACAGTCGCATGAGAAACAAATTCAGATGCCCAATGTGGCGTCATAACCGCGGATCCAAAAAATTGAAGGATGCCCGTATGACAACTGCAGTGATTCATCATTTGGACGCGTTGTCTACACCTGCATGAAGGATAACCCAAGATACTTTGGGTCGGTTCCTAGAAAAAGTCAGAAATTCAAGGACATCTATAAGAACCGTACCTGCACAGAAAGAATCAATAACCGTGTTCTCAATGACTATCACCTGCAGGACATGAGAGTAAGAGACTATGCCAAGGTAGCATTCTTCATGCATATAGTCTGCATTAACATCCATCTGGATGCATGGATTAAGCGGGATAAGACTAAAATTCATGAAAAAGATAAGAGTTTAGAAGTGAATAATAGAATTCACGTTAGAAATATCTAACTGGAATTTCGGAAATCAATTGACGTAACAGACAAAACTGTGTTACTATTCACGGTTAGATATAGTTGATATATAAAGTTGTACCTAAAAAGAGCACGGAACGGTGCCCGTGATACGGCCTTGTTTTAATTGTAGTAAAGAGGTATGTAAAATGTATACACAGCGAAATGAAGCATGATGTTAAATCTGATTTCAGGTAATGGCTATGATACCTTATTCCACCATTATAACGGTTTGTCGATTCTCAGGAGAGATCTTCCCCTGAGAATATTTCTTTTACCGTTATTGGATCACCTTCATAAAGTCGTATCATTGCATAGATCTCATTTATTCCGTTTTTCCTGCAGGTTTCTATATACGTTTTGGCATCTGCGTAATACTGAGCGTTTTGAATATTTTGGAACTGTCCTGATGATCGCATATGGCTTTTTACGACTCTAAGTCCGCGTTCTGCGCAATTATTGGTTGTCGGAAGAGTGAAATCATTTACCCAAGCAAAGTAATTATCATAATAATCACGTATACGCTTAATTAGCGTCTTCTCGGATCTTCCAAAGTATGCATCATAATCTTTTTTGTTTCTCTTTTCCGCTCGGTTGAGTATATCATTAACTTTTTTGTTAAAGTTTTCAATAAATTCATCACTAAAGCGAGTCTCTCCCTTGTTTATGGCTTCTTTGCGTTTGTGGATGGTATCGGAAATAAGATCTTTCAGTTCCATAAGCTCATCATGTTTTGTATCAATAGCGATTTTTTTGAGGTCACGCTGAAGGTGCTGATTGCATTCAAGGTTGCCAAACTTGAATTTAGCGTTATAGTTCACTTTATTGTGATCATGCATCGTTTTTTGCTCTTCAGTGAGTAGTGTTAGGACTTTGTCTTCTTCAATCCCTTCAAGATCTTTCTTCTCATGAGCCGTATAATATGAGAGTGTTTCATCTCCGTAAAAGCGCAGGCAGCCTTTCTTTGTATTAATATTGATAACAGTGTCATCCCAATATACGAGAGTTCTTTGGAGCATTAGATTCTTTAAAACTATACGGAACTCAGATAACTTTTTTGATGCAATCATAGGAAGTTTTGCAAGGTAGCCTTCTGACGGACTTATTTCTCCGTTTGTGATCCCCTCAAAAAAGGTTTTAACCTTGTTAATAGGAACATTGCAGGTATTCATTAGCGATAAGCCAACGGCCTGTACTGCCGTCCCATAGTGACAGGCTGATCTTTCATTAGGCTTCAGGCCAAGAAAAAATGTAGTCCCGCAGCTTCCGCATTTGTATTGATAGAAAACCTTTTTGAGGTTTATAGGCTTGATGCTAATAGTTTTCTCATATACAGCTTTAGTTTTGCCGGTGAAAACAAGTTCATGAGAACCACATTTCGGACACTCAGTTGCATCATCTGCCACATATTCAATTTCTTCGTCAATATCATCAGGAATACCGAGTTCACTTTTAGAATGTCCTGGCTGACCTCCAATTTTTCTGTCAGTAGGCTCTCTGGAATTGATGCTTGAGTTATATTTTGCTTTTCCTATAGGAGTAGACGCAGTAGGAATACCAACGGTAGTTGAGTCATGATTGCTTATGGCATTAAGATATTCAATCTTGTCTTTCAGTCTGTTAATTTCATCATTAAGATTTCTAATCATTTCATCTTTTTCAAGACAAAGCTGCTTTAATTTTGCGATTCTGTTATCCCTGTATTCAAGCTTCTGTTTTTTGGATTTCAGTTCTTCATTACAATCGTAAAGTCTTGTTTTAAGGTCACCAATCTTTTTGCATGCTTTATCATATTTTACTGATAGTGTTCCTAAAGAATCCATTGATTTACTCCTTGTTAATCATCATTATTAAGAATTGATTCAATTCTATTGATCTTGCTGGTAAGCTTTCTATTAGCCGCCTTAAGCTGTTTGATCTCATCATCTCTGCTTGCAATAATTTTTTGCATATCCTCAACCATCTTTTTATAGGTTCTTCTGCCGCTTGCTTTTTCTTCATTTTCAGCTGTATTTTTATCAGGATTAGGCTTTCTCCCTCGCTTTTTGCTTGAAGGAATAATTTCTCCAGTTTCCTCGTCTACAACGCCAAGGTATTTGCGTTTTGCTCTAGGCTGTTTGAGCTCAGGATTCCAAACTGAAACAGATTCATAAGCATATTTCTTGCCAGTTTTCTTGTTTGTCACATAAACAATTGCCATCTTTTCTCACCCCCTTGTTACTATATACAGTATATCATATAACTAGCTTAAAATAAATAGTAATTTACATATAATTTAAATTTATTAGAGACTATGTTTGCTGAAATTATCAAGAAAAAGAGAATACTTTTTTGGTTGTCAGGAATAAGACACTTGAATTGTTAATACATGACTATAAATCACTTTAAAAGTTATAATAAAAGGGTATCCCATATATGGATATACCCCTAAATAAAGACATTATTCAATTTTTAATCTTTCAGCACTGTGAATAGTAACAAAACTGTCAAAAAAAATCAAAAAAACTATTGCATATCTCCTGGGGCCATGGTAATATATACGAGCACCAAGGGTGATGCCTGTTTAGCTCAGTTGGTTAGAGCATCTGACTGTTAATCAGGGGGTCGTAGGTTCGAGTCCTACAACAGGCGCCAGTGGCGGATTGGAGAAACGGTTAACTCACATGCCTTTCACGCATGCATTCACGGGTTCGAATCCCGTATCCGTCACCACAAAATGGAGGCTTAGCTCAGTTGGGAGAGCGTCTGCCTTACAAGCAGAGGGTCAGCGGTTCGAGCCCGTTAGCCTCCACCATTATTTTTAAGCAAGCCGGCTTAGCTCAATTGGTAGAGCAACTGACTTGTAATCAGTAGGTTGTGGGTTCAAGTCCTATAGCCGGCACCACAATGACTCGCTAGCTCAGTTGGTAGAGCATCTGACTTTTAATCAGAGGGTCAGGGGTTCGAATCCCCTGCGAGTCACCATCTTTTTTTATGCGGGTGTGGTGAAATTGGCAGACACGCTAGACTTAGGATCTAGTGCTTCGGCGTGCAGGTTCAAGTCCTGTCACCCGCACCATTCACAACATATTATGACTCGCTAGCTCAGTTGGTAGAGCATCTGACTTTTAATCAGAGGGTCAGGGGTTCGAATCCCCTGCGAGTCACCATTCCTAAAACGACATTCCTTCGGGAATGTTTTTTTTATACATTTTCTCATTATATGTGACAAAATTGTCACATATAGAAATATTAGGCGCAGGACAAGTGAGGTCTTTTCTTCTATGATAGGGGTGAAGAAAAAAGGAGAGATAAAAAATGAAAGTACTCGAAATTAAAAATATTCAGAAATACTATGGTACGAAGTCTAATGTAACAAAAGCCTTAAACGATTTATCCTTTGATGTAGAACAGGGCGAATTTGTGGCCATTATGGGTGCTTCCGGCAGCGGGAAGACGACTTTGTTGAACTGCGTTTCTACGATTGATCGTGTCACCAGCGGTCATATCCTTATTAATAATCATGATATTACAGCGTTAAAGCCGAAACAGTTATCAAAATTCAGAAGAGAACAGTTAGGTTTTATCTTCCAGGATTTCAACTTAATTGATACCTTAACAGCTTATGAAAATATCTCTTTAGCGTTATCCATTCAGCATAAAGAAAAAGATATGAAAGAAAAGATTCATGCATTAGCGAAAGAATTAGATATTGAACAGGTCTTAGACAAATATCCTTATGAGATGTCAGGGGGACAGAAACAGCGTGTCGCCGCCGAAAGGGCGTTGATTACTTCCCCATCGATGATTTTAGCGGATGAACCAACCGGTGCGTTAGATTCTCGTTCTTCTAAGGTGATGTTAGAGAAGATGGCATTAATGAACAAAACGCATAAAGCCACAATCTTAATGGTGACCCATGATGCTTTAGCGGCTTCTTATGGCAGCCGTGTCATCTTTATCAAAGATGGTCAGATCTTCCATGAAATCTATAAAGGAAATGATGATCGTAAAACATTCTTTAATAAGATTATTGAAGTAGAAAGTGTTCTTGGTGGTGATCTCAATGATTTATAAAATTGCCTACAACAATATGAAAAAAAGTATCAAAGACTATGCCGTATACTTCTTTACAGTTATGTTAGGGGTGGCGGTCTTCTATGTCTTCAATGCCATTGGCAGTCAGAGTGCAATGTTAAAGATTACGAAGTCTTCTTCCGATATGATTAAGATGATGACCGGTATTTTATCGGGGGTCAGTGTCCTGGTATCGATTGTTTTAGGGTTCCTTATTGTCTATGCCAATTCTTTCTTAATCAAACGAAGAAGAAAAGAATTTGGGGTCTATATGATTCTTGGCATGAGCAAGAAGAAAGTGTCTTATATCTTGTTTATTGAAACCTTATTAGTTGGGCTGATTTCACTAGGTGCTGGTTTGGTCATTGGCGGTTTATTATCTCAGCTGATGGGCTTAGCCGTGGCTAAAATGTTTGCGGCGAATATGACTGCTTATCGCTTTACGTTCTCATTTCCCGCAATGCTTAAAACGATAGAATACTTTGGAATTATGTATTTATTCGTCATGATTTTTAATACAATTTCTATTTCCAAAGCGCAGATTATTACCTTATTACGTAAGAAAGAAAATCAGAGTATGAAAATGCGTAATCCGCTTCTTTGTACGATGATCTTTATAGCGGGGGCTATGATCTTAGGTTATGCGTATGCGATGGTTATTGACTATAATCGTTTAGTGAAACTGATAGATGCCACTGGTAATACTGGCAGCGGCTTACTTATTCCGATTGGGATGGGGATGGTTTCGACCTTCATGATTTTCTATTCGGTTTCTTCTTTAGCGACGCAGTTCATTAAGAAGACCAAGAGCTACTGGAAAGGGTTAAACAGTTTTACTTTTAAACAGTTATCTTCGCAGATCCATACGATGACCGTCTCTTTATCGATTATTTCGATTCTGTTATTTATTACGATTACAATCTTAGGGACCGCTTCAAGTATGACCGCCTCCCTTAACAATAGTTATAAAGAAAATACCGTGGCGGATTTCTCTTATACAGCCTGGCATGCCAAATCTGACTTTCCGACGGTCTTAAAGAAGAATGGCTTTGACGTCAATAAAGAATTCAAAAACTATGTCAATGTCCGTGCATATAATTTGTCAGAACAGGAATTTGGTTATAAGCAGCTATTAGGCAGTCATACCAAAGGTTATGAAAAATGGACGAAGATGTTGATGCAGTGGAATGCCATGAGCATTTCTGATTACAATAAATTAGCCAAAATGTATCATCATAAACAGTATACGTTAGGAAAAAATCAGTACATGATGATTTGTGATTATGAACCTTCTGGTCGTGTGCTGAATGCAGGATTAAAATATAAACCTGCCATTACCATCAAAGGGCATTCATTACAGGCTGCTTATGATCATTATCAGACTGGATTTATTGAAATGTCTGCTGGTTATAACATCGGTATTTTAATTGTACCTGATCATGTATTAACGGGCTCAGACTATAAACAGGTGTTAGCTGGCAACTATGCCGGGAAGCATAAACAGGCCACTGAAGATCGTTTAATGGCTGTTCTTAAAAAGAGCAAAACAACAACCAAAAATTTTGATTATACCTATTCAACAAAGATTATCAATATTCAAAATACTGTGGGCATTGGGGCTTTAGTGACCTTTGTCGGAATGTATATTGGAATTGTCTTCCTGATTACTTCTGCAGCGATTCTGGCCTTAAAGACCTTGTCTCAAATGATTGATTCTACTTCACGTTATGAAGTCTTACGGAAGATGGGAACAGAAGAAAGCATGATGAATCATTCAATCCTAAAACAGGTCTTAGTCTTATTCATCTTCCCGCTTATTTTAGCCATCATTCATTCCGTTGCCGGGATGAAGTTTAGCAGTGTCATTCTTTCTAGCAGCGGCTTTAAAGCTGATATTCATACAACCTGGCTCGTCTTTGCGGCGTTAGCTGTCATCTATGGCGGCTATATCTTTGTCACCTATCAGATGAGTAAAAATATCTGTAATACTTCTAAAACAACCATTCATTAATGTTTAAGACCGTTTCGACGGTCTTTTAACGATATGGAAAAGATTTCACAAAAAATAGCTAGACGGATAGAAGATAATTTGATAGGATGAATAAGAATTTAATAAGTGAAATGAAGTTCATAGGAAATGGAGAAATCCTACCGAAGGAGTAACGCTCTCAGGTATCGTCATGATGAGGACTATGAATGGATCACAACTCTGGAGAATCTCAGGAAATGAGTGCCGAAGGTGCAACGCGTTAAACGCTGAATCTCTCAGGCCAAAGGACAGAGTCATATGGTAAGCAATCATTGTTTATTGTATTTCATGTTATTCTCAAGAGGGCAATAAGTTCAGGAAGGAATTATTATGTGGAGTACAATTAACAATTTTTTAGTATCTATTGATAACTTCGTGTGGGGAATCCCCCTGATGGCCCTGATTCTGGTAGGCGGTATTTTACTGACTGTCAGAATGGGAGGAATGCAGTTTAAAAGACTGCCTTTAGCTTTTAAGTACATGTTTGAAAAAGAAGAAGACGGTGAAGGCGAAGTCACCAGCTTTGCAGCATTATGTACCGCTTTATCAGCGACCATTGGGACTGGCAATATTGTCGGCGTAGCCACAGCTGTCATGGCTGGCGGTCCCGGTGCGATCTTCTGGCTGATTGTCGCAGCCTGCTTTGGTATGGCAACGAAATATGCCGAAGGGTTCTTAGCCGTTAAATATCGTAAAGTGGACAAAGATGGCCATAGCTTAGGGGGCCCTTTCTATTATATTGAACGCGGAATGGGAGAAAAGTGGAAACCGCTCGCTAAGATGTTTGCTTTCTTTGGCGTGTGTGTTGGTTTATTTGGCATTGGGACATTCTCTCAGGTGAATGGGATCTCTAGTGCTGTGCAAAACTTCTTTGATCCTAAAAACGCCCATGCCATTACCATTCCTTTTGTGGGCACTTATTCTATTGCCATTGTGATCACTTCCATTGTTTTAACGATCTGCGTGGCCGGCGTCTTATTAGGCGGTCTTAAACGCATCGCGCAGGTTTCTGAAGTCATTGTCCCATTTATGGCAGCGACTTATATCATCTGTGTCGTCTTATTAATCGTAACGAATATTTCTAAAGTGCCAGAAGCTGTATCCATTATTGTTCAGGGGGCTTTCAATCCTAGCGCAATAACTGGCGGGGCGATTGGTTCGATGATTATCGTCATGCAAAAAGGGATCGCTCGCGGGATCTTCTCTAATGAAGCGGGTTTAGGCTCGGCTCCGATTGCGGCGGCTGCGGCTAAAACAAAAGAACCGGTTCGTCAGGGTTTAGTATCGATGACGGGTACCTTTATTGATACGATTGTTATTTGTACCATGACGGGTATTTCAATTGTTTTAACGGGAGCCTGGAAAGTTAAAGGCTTAGAAGGGGTTCAGGTGACTACTTATGCTTTTGCCCATGGTTTACCATTTCCATCAAGAGTGGCAAGCTTCCTGTTAATGTTATGTTTAGTATTCTTTGCCTTTACGACGATCTTAGGCTGGGATTACTACTCTGAAAGATGTTTAGAATATTTAGTGGGGAATAAGAAGATCGCGTTAAAGATCTTCCGTTATGCCTATATCTTATGTGTTTTCGCCGGTCCTTATATGACGGTGGAAGCGGTTTGGACGATTGCGGATATCTTTAATGGCTTGATGGCGATTCCTAATATGATTGCCATTTATGCCTTAAATGGAGAGGTTGTAGCTGAGACCAAAGCTTACTTTGCGAAAATGGTGCGTGCCCGTAAATTATCCCCGGCAGAAGAATAAAAATTGCTGGTGTAGTCAATAATTTGACTACACTTTTTATTTAGACAATATTTGTTTTGAAAACTGTTTCACATTTCGATAATTGATTAATATCGTAACTAATATTTTAAAAAAAGCTAATTATAGTTGACATAAAGTGGATACACGGTATAATAAGAGTCATCAATCAGGGAGATTGAAAGGGGAAATGTCTATGAAATTCAAAAATCTTCTTACTTGCGTAGCAGTAGCCTCAATGATGGTTGGCTGCAGTAACTCTGGAACTAAGAGCAGTGCCAACGGTACTGTCAAAGCACCTAAGTTTGGCTTTATTGGTCCATTAACTGGTGATGCTTCTCAGTATGGTACTGCCGTAAAGAATGCCTTAAAATTAGCAATCAAAGAATATAACAAGGCTCATGGTACTAAAATTACTGCTGTTTACTATGATGACAAAGCTGATGCCACTGAAGCCGTCAATGCTTATAACAAGCTCGTTGATGAAGATAAAGTAACGGCGATTCTTTCACCAGTTACAACTGCTTCATGTTTAGCTGTCGCTTCCGCTGCAAAAACTAAGGGTACACCAATCTTAACACCTTCAGGAACTGGTGATAAGATCACTATGGATGGAGATAAAGCTTATTCTAACGTCTTCAGAATCTGTACAAATGACTCATATGCTGGTACTTATTTAGCAAAATTATGTAAGACTAAATTCCATTACAAGAAAGTAGCCATCCTTTATAATAAGGAACTTGACTACTCTACTGGTTTAAATAATGCCTTCATTAAAGAAGCAAAGAATCAGAATGTCAAAGTGAAGTACAATGGTGCTTATAATGCCAATACAAAAGACTTCTCTACATTCATCTCAAAGATCAAAGCTTCTGGTGCTGATTCTGTATACTTACCAGACTACTATGAAACTGTTGTGACGATCACAAAACAGTTAAGAGATGCTGGTATCAACTTACCATTATTCGGTGGTGACGGCTGGGATGGTGTCCTTGGCGTTAAAGGTGTGAATGCGAAGAACTTCGAAAACACTTACTATGTATCAGGTTTCGATAAAGATGCGACAACTGGTCCAGCAAAGAAATTCGTTGATGCATACACGAAAGAATATGGTTCTACACCTAACATGTTCGCAGCTATGGAATATGATGCATTAAACGTTATGATGGAAGCTATCAATAATGCTAAATCTACTGATTCTACAAAGATCTGCAATGCTCTTGCAAAAATCAAAGTCACAAGCGCAGCCTGCGGTGCCTTCACTTACAACAAATATCATAACCCAATCAAGGATATGGCAATCGTTACTGTTAAGAAAGGTAAATACGTTACAGTTAAATAACGCAATGTTTTGATGAAAGGAGAGTTCATCTCTCCTTTTTTAAATATTAGGGGAGGAAATAGTATGGACTTTTTAAACCAGATCATTAATGGTCTTTCAACTGGTTCCATGTATGCCTTAGTAGCCATTGGTTACACGATGGTTTACGGGATCGGTAAAATGATCAACTTCGCCCATGGTGAAATCATCATGGTCTCGGCTTATATTGCCCTGATCTGTATCTCGACATTCCATTTGCCAGCAGTGGTCGCAGTGTTAATCTCGATCGTTTTAACGGCATTACTGGGGGTTGTGACAGAAAAGGTTGCCTATAAGCCACTTCGTGGTAAAGGCTCATTGGAAGTATTAATTACCGCCATCGGTGTCTCTTACTTACTGCAGAACATTTTCTTATTAGCATTCACGTCTAGCGGACGTACATTCCCACAGATTATGCCATCTGGTGATATTAAATTTGGTGGCTTATCAATCTCTTACATTACTATTATTACATTAATTATATCAGCTATTTGTACAGCTTTATTACTGGTATTCATTAATAAAACCAAATTAGGAAAAGCCATGTTAGCTGTTTCGGAAGATAATGGCGCTGCCTCTTTAATGGGGATCAACGTGTCTTCGACAATCTCTTTAGCCTTCGCGATCGGTTCTGGTTTAGGGGCTGTCGCAGGGACCATCTATGGCTGTAAATTTTCATTAATCAACCCATACATCGGTCAGATGTTAGGGATCAAAGCCTTCATCGCAGCCGTTTTAGGCGGAATCGGTTCGATTCCTGGGGCGATGATCGGGGGCTTAATGATCGGGGTTGCCGAATCCTTAACCATTGCCTACATCTCATCAGATTTCTCTGATGCCGTTGTCTTTGGAATCTTAATTTTAATCTTAATCATTAAACCAGCTGGTTTATTTGGTTCAAATGTCCGAGAGAAGGTGTAAATGATGAAAAAGAAATTAGTACGTCAGATCATTATGCAGGTTGTCATTTATGTCGTTGCCTTCATCATTTTCCAGGTTCTCATGGGAACGGGTGTGATCAACAGCTTCTGGCAGGGGATCTTCTTACTTTGCGGCATTAACATTATCTTAGCCGTATCCCTGAACTTAGCGACTGGTTACTTAGGACAGTTAACGTTAGGACATGCTGGCTTTATGTCTGTCGGCGCTTATACGAGTGCCTTATTATCTATTCATTTAGGGTTACCATTCCCTATTACCCTGATTATCGGCGCATTAGCGGCGGGGGTTGTCGGGTTATTAATCGGTATTCCAATCTTACGATTAAAAGGTGACTACCTCTGTATCATCACCTTAGCTTTCAACGAAATCATCCGTGTCATCATGGTCAACTTAAACATCACCAATGGGGCTAAAGGCTTAATTGGGACTCCTAATGAAACAACATTTGGCTGGGTGTTCTGGCTGATGGCCTTAACGATTTTCGTTGTCTATTCCATTGTCCATTCTCGTCATGGTCGTGCCATCATCGCCATCCGTGAAGATGATACGGCTTCTGAATTATCCGGCATTAACAATGTCTACTACAAAATCTTAGCCTTCGCTATTTCCGCTTTATTTGCCGGCTTAGCAGGCGGGTTATATTCACACTATATCGGTGTCTTAGTACCGAAATATTTCGACTACAATAAATCTGTCGAAATCCTCGTTATGGTCGTATTAGGCGGTATGGGGAACTTAACGGGTTCCATCATTGCGGCTGTCGCATTAACGATTATCCCATCATTATTAATGAGCTTCTCGCAGTATCGTATGCTTATCTATGCGATCGTCTTAATCGCTGCGATGTTATTAAAGCATAGTGATGCCGGGATCGCTTTACGTGCTAAGCTGCCAAGCTTCCACAGAAAGAATCCGGAGGTGAGTGAATAATGAGTAACACACCATTATTAAAAACAGAAGGTTTAGGCATCCAGTTTGGGGGCTTAAAAGCCGTTGATGAATTCAACTTTGAAATTGATCATGGTCAATTATTTGGTTTGATCGGTCCTAACGGGGCTGGGAAAACGACCATCTTCAACTTGTTAACTGGGGTTTATACACCAACAAGTGGTCAGATCTTATTTGAAGGTCAGTCTTTAGCACATAAATCCCCAACCAAAATCACCGAATTAGGCATTGCCCGTACTTTTCAGAATATCCGTTTATTCAAAGAAATGAGCGTTATTGATAACGTTAAAGTCGGCTTGCATCATTCTGAAGAATACAACTTATTAAGTGCCATCTTCCATACCCCAAGTTATTTCAAAGGGGAAGAAAAGATGGATCAGGATGCGCGTAAACTCTTAGCGGTCTTTGGCTTAGAAGCATACGCAGATGTAAAAGCTTCGAACTTACCATACGGGAAACAGCGTCAGCTGGAAATTGCCCGCGCATTAGGCACGAATCCAAAGTTATTATTACTCGATGAACCAGCTGCGGGGATGAACCCAACGGAAACGGCAGAATTAATGAAAACCATTGAATTAGTAAGAGAAAAGTTCAATGTTGCAATTCTGTTAATCGAACATGATATGAAACTAGTCATGGGGATCTGTGAAAAGATTGCCGTTCTGAACTTCGGAACGATGTTAGCTTTCGATACCCCTGACAAGATTAAAAACAATCCAGATGTCATTGAAGCTTATCTGGGCAGTGATGACTAGAAAGGTGGATGGAAAAAAATGTTGCTAAATGTAAAAGATCTGGAAGTCCATTATGGTGTCATCAAAGCCATTAAAGGCATTTCCTTCTCCGTTAACGAAGGAGAAATCGTGGCCTTAATCGGTGCGAACGGTGCCGGGAAAACGTCTACGATGCATGCGATCTCTGGCTTACTGAACTCTAAAAGCGGTCTGATTGAATTTGATGGCAAAGATATTTCCAAAATGCCGGCGCATAAGATTGTCGGCTTACACTTAGCCCAGGTACCTGAAGGCCGTCGTGTCTTCGCGCAGTTAAGTGTTGAAACCAACTTGGAAATGGGCGCTTACTTAAGAAATGATAATAAGATTGATGCCGATATCCAGCATATCTATGAACTGTTCCCACGTTTAAAAGAACGTCGCAAACAGTTAGCGGGGACCCTGTCCGGCGGGGAACAGCAGATGTTAGCGATGGGGCGTGCCCTGATGTCAAAACCAAAGCTGTTATTGCTTGATGAACCATCAATGGGGTTATCACCAATCTTAGTCAATGAAATCTTTGATATCATCAAAACCGTCAATGAAAAAGAAGGCGTAACTGTTTTATTAGTAGAACAGAATGCCTCTAAAGCATTACAAATTGCGGATAAAGCCTATGTTCTTGAAACAGGGAATATTACCGTTTCCGGCAATGCCAAAGAAGTGGCTAACAACCCACGTGTCCGTGAAGCATACCTTGGATAAAAAGTGTTTTTCGAAACACTTTTTTCTTTCCCTGGAAAAATATCATTTTCTTCCTTATTTTCTATAAAATAAAAGTGAGGTGATATTATGCAAACAATCCATGTGGGATTTATTGGGGCTGGGAAAAGTACCCACCGTTACCAGGCGCCCTTTATTTTAAGACGGCCAGAGAAGTTTACTATAACCAAAATCTTTGCCCGTCATTTAGATCATATAAAGTGGGAAAAGATTCCTGGTGTCACTTACACCGATGACTTAGAAGCTGTGCTTGCGGATGAGAATATTGATCTGATTGTCGTTTCGACACCAGTCATGCATTATGAATATACTAAGATGGCTTTAGAACATGGAAAAAACGTTGTCTGTGAAAAACCATTTACAGATACATATAAGCAGGCTAAAGAACTTTTTGATCTCGCTAAGGAAAAGCATTTGCTTTGCATGGCTATTCAGAATCGTCGCTTTGACAGTGACTTTTTAACCACGCAAAAGGTTATAGAATCAGGCTTATTAGGCAATATTTTAGAAGTGAATATGTGCTATGACTACTATCGCCCTGATGTCCCTTTAAACGCGCATCATTTTGATCCTTATCATGGCTATCTTTATGGTCATGCCTGCCATACCTTAGATCAGGCCCTTTCTTATTTTGGCATGCCGAAGAATCATCACTTTGAAGTGCGTCAGTTACTTGGCAAAGGGCGGATGAATGATTACTTTGATTTAGATTTATTTTATGATAAAGGCTTAAAAGTATCAGTTCAGTCTTCTTATTTCCGCGTCAAAGCGCGGCCACGTTTCACCGTCTATGGCACGAAGGGAACTTTTATTAAACAAAGCGAAGATCGTCAGGAATTTGATCTTAAACGATTCTATATGCCAACCCCTGATCATCCTGATTTTGGCATTGATTTACCAAGTGATTATGGCACTGTTTATTATTATGATGACCATGGGGATTATCATGAAGAAGTCATTAAACCTGTGAATGGTGATTATGCCCGCTATTATGATGCCGTTTATGATTCATTAGTCAATGAGGCACCATTATTAGTCAAACCAGAAGAAACGCTCACGCAGTTAGCCTTTCTTGAAGAAGGCATTAAGCAGTGCTTTTAGAGATCTAGTACGTTATAATAGGGGTATAAGGAGGAAGAAAGATGGATCATCAGATTTATGATTACTTACATCCCGATGCCCGTTTTATTCGTAAAATGGTCTTCATGAAAGAACAGGGCTTTCAAAATGAGTTCGATGATATTGATGAAAAAGCGAAGCATATCGTGATTTATTCGCAGAATAATCCCGTTGCCACCTGTCGTTTCTATGAAAAAGATGGGAAGTATTATATTGGCCGCATCTGCGTCCTGATCGAATACCGCGGGGCTCATTTAGGCTCTCAATTATTAGACTATGCCATTGAGGCATTAAAAGAAGAGACGGATGAAGTGTATTTATCTGCTCAGGTAAGAGCGCAGGCTTTTTATGAAAATAATGGCTTTAGTGCTTTTGGCGAACCTTATGATGATGAAGGCGTTCCACATATCCAAATGAAAAAGGCGATTCGTTAGGAATCGTCTTTTAATTAATTTTATCAATCTTTTTCGCAATCGCATTACCGATGATCTGGAAGATTTCCACCAGCAGCATTAACAGAATAACCGCTACCCACATCGTTAATTCTTCACGACGATAGTAACCGTAACGGATGGCAATATCACCAAGACCGCCGCCGCCGACAGCGCCAGCCATTGCGGAATAACCTAAGATCGTCGCAAAGACAATCGTTGCTCCAGAAACTAAGGAAGTTCTTGCTTCAACCATTAAGACATGGATGATAATCTGCCAGTTGGTGGCACCCATGGACTGCGCCGCTTCGACAACACCGGGATCGACTTCTTTTAAAGAAGATTCAACCATGCGGGCGATAAATGGGAAGGCTGAGACAGTTAATGGGACACAAGTCGCCATTGTTCCATAAGATTTTCCCACAATAATACGGGTTAAAGGAATAATGACAACTAATAAAATTAAGAATGGCACCGAACGTAAGATGTTCGTAATAAAGTCTAAGACGCGATAGACTTTGGCATTAGGTTTTAACCCATTATCATCCGTGACAGTCAGGACAATTCCTAATGGCGTTCCGATGACATAGCCTAAAACGGTTGAGACAATAACCATGATGAGGGTTTCTCCAACCCCTTGAATAATCATATTAATGGTAGAACTATCCATTGATCTGCACCTCCTCAACTGCTAATCCTCTTTCTTTGAAGTAAGCCACAATATCACTCGCTTGCTCTTCAGGTAAACCAACGATCATTTCTCCTACGGCAATGTTTTTCACATTTTTCGTGGTTGCCCCTAAGATATTAATCGGGGTATTGAACTTGAGAATCGCATTGGCAATAACTGGTTCAAAGGCTGACTGATGATCGAAGGTGAGACGATAAATCGTTTTGGTTTTGAGTTCTTCTAAACCTGCTCCTTTGACATCTTTTAAGACCAAACGACGGCCGACATCACTTTGTGGATGCGCGAAGATTTCAGATACCAGGCCACATTCCTGCACTTCACCGTTTTCCATGATAGCGACGTGTTTACAAATATCAGAGACAACATTCATCGCATGGGTGATGATCACAATCGTGATGCCCATCTTTTCATTAATATCTTTTAATAATTCTAAAATCTGCGTTGTTGTCGCTGGGTCTAAGGCACTGGTCGCTTCATCACACAGTAAGATTTCTGGATCACTTGCGAGCGCGCGGGCGATCGCTACACGCTGCTGCTGGCCGCCAGAAAGCTTCGCTGGATAGGTTTTGGCTTTATCCGCTAAACCCACTAACGCTAGTAAATCCTTCGCTTTTTTCTCTGCTTCGTCATTTTTGACGCCGGCTAAGCGTAATGGAAAACAAACGTTATCTAAAACACTTTTCTGCATTAATAAGTTGAATGACTGGAAGATCATTGAGATCTTCTTACGTTCACTGCGTAACTCTTTTTCACTCAATGAACTGAGTTTTGTCCCTTGGACAATCACTTCCCCAGAAGTTGGACGCTCTAAGAAGTTGAGGCATCGTACTAACGTACTTTTCCCCGCTCCTGACATCCCAATGATCCCAAAAATATCACCTTTCTCAATAGAAAGATTGACATTTTTCAGAGCATGAACTTGTCCTTCTTCAGTGGAGAATGTTTTCGAGACATTGACAATATCTATTTCTGCCATATCAAATTTCCCCCTTTGTATGTATCATAACCATTAATATGGCTATAGTACCAAGCTATGACACATTCGTCAATGAATAAGACTATTTCTATAAACTATAACACGTTATTAATAGCGTCTGCATTTCAGGCTGCTGAGCATGATTTTTGGGAAAATGATTGACTTGAGGGAGAATTATGGTAGAATATTTATGCTGCTCGAGTGGTGGAATGGTAGACACGCTAGTTTCAGGTACTAGTGGTTTATGCCGTGTGGGTTCAAATCCCATCTCGAGCACCATCTTAGTGATAAACTGCTGGGTTTCCGGCAGTTTTTTTATATTGATTTAATAATAGAATTATAAGTTTTTTTACATGGATTTTGTTTCATAAATAGATTAAAATAAATATAGAGTTCATGAGAATTATTACATTCATAAATATGATTTATATGAGACCAAAAAGTGGCCCGGAAAGGAATACTTATGGAAAGTGCAACCAGTTTATTTCCTACAGAAGTGAAAGAGACATTAGAAAAACTAGATTCCGCATTTGCCATTTATCAGTATTATGACGGAGTGATTCGTGTTTTAGTCGTATCCAATGGTTTGATTCATCTGATGGAGCCGGGAATGACAAGAGAAAAAGCTGTCAAAAGAATGGAGATGAATGCAGAAAAGCATACGCATCCTGATGATCAGGAACGTGTGGAAGCGGAAATTCAATCTTATATCCGTGGAGAAAGCAATGGTTTAGATATTATTTATCGTAAGCGTCTGTATGGCAAGGATGCTTATGCCATGTTACATGCCAAAGGTTCTGATCAGATTATTAACGGGCAGCGCATTGTTTTGATCGGTTATGATGATATGACTGCTGTTTTAGATAAAGAATCAAGTGTGCAGGGGGCATATGAGAAGTCTTTATTTCAGGTTGTTGATAACCGGGTGGATGCCTTTGCGATTATCAATTCGGATACCTTTAAAATCGAAATAAGCAATCAGGCCATGAATACATTGCTTAAGAAAGGACATCATAATACCGTTTATTTCACAAATGTCCTTATTGACGCAAAAGGGCAGCCTATTGATTTGCATAATGTGATTTATCATCATGGGGGAATTGTTTCGGCAAGCGGCTATGATAAAGATATGATTCTTCATGTCAGTGCGATCACCTGGCATCATCAGCCGCGTCTGATGATTCATTTGCGGCCATTTGATTTCTACTACTATGATGCGATGACTAAATTACCGAATATGACGTATTTACGCTCTGAGAGTCAGAGTATTTTGAATGAGGCTTTTGATCGCTACGCGCATCCGATTGTTCTTTTTCTAGATGTGCGCGCTATGAAGGGGTATAACCATACCTATGGCTTTACGGCTGGGGATCGCTTATTAAGCGATCTTGCCCGCATTATTGAAAGAACTTTTCCGCAGGATTATGTTTTTAAGTTCTCGGAAGATCACTTTGTCGTGATCACGGGGGATGATCAGCTAACCGAGCGACTGAGGCAAGTAGAAAAACAGATAGAAACGGCAGGACGCGGTTTATCGACCAATGTCCGTGGGGGTATCTGTTATTTAACGAAAGATGTCAAAGATATTATGAGTGCCTGTGATCAGGCAAAATTAGCTTGTGACGCGATCAAATCAGAACCTAATGAGTTATTCCGTATCTATGATGAATCACTCACCAGACATGCCGAGATCTATGATTTTGTTATTGAACATCTTGATGACGCTTTGAAACATCATGACATAAAAGTCTATTATCAGCCGGTTATTCGCACCTTAACCGGGCAGTTATGTTCAATGGAAGCTTTAAGCCGCTGGGATGATCCCCATTATGGAATGCTCAATCCAGGTGATTTTATCAGTGCCTTAGAAGAAACCCATCAGATTGTCCATTTAGATCTTTATGTTATTAAACAGATCTGTATGGATATGCGTAATGCGATGAATCTAGGGCTAAGTGTTGTTCCAGTATCATTTAACTTATCCCGCTTAGACTTTATCACCAGTGATATTTTTACTGAAGTGGAGCGAACCTTAGCCCAGTATCAGATTCCGCGTTCGATGATTTATATCGAGATCACCGAATCAATCATTGCCAACAGCAGTTATGTGCGGGATCAGGTTACACGTTTTAAAGATGCAGGCTATCAGGTATGGATGGATGACTTTGGCTCAGGTTACTCTTCCCTGAACTTATTAAAAGACTATGACTTTGATGAGCTAAAGTTAGATATGGCTTTTATGTCCAGCTTTACGAAACGTTCAAAGGATATTATCACCTCAGTGGTCGCGATGGCGAAAAAGATTGGGATCCAAACCTTGGCCGAAGGGGTGGAAACCAAAGAGCAGTTTGATTTCTTAAAAGAAATCGGCTGTGAAAAAGTGCAGGGTTATTATTTTGGCAAGCCGATGCCGAAAAATACGCTGCGTGAACATTTAAAACACCATCAGATCACCATCGAAAAGAGGGAAGAAATGGATTACTATCGCCAGGCTGGGGCAATCGAACTCACCAAAGCCGATGCGCTCGCGCTCTTAGAAAAAGAAGCGCATGGTTATCATTATCTCTACTATAATAAAGCCTATATGGATCTTGCTAAGCAGTTTGGCTATAGTCAAAGCTTTGAGGATTATGATGCTCTGCAAAATTATTTTGATAGCTTAAAAGCTCAGGATAGTCGTGATGGCACCATTACGACGGTTTCTATGGAAAAAGGCTATATGCTTTTCCTCAATGTCCGGAAGGTGGTCAGCTGTAAAGAGAAATCCATCTTTGAATTAAGTATTGATGCAGCCTACATGGATGATCGTCATCACTATATCAAAGGTTTAAACAGCTTTGTGACGGAGATGGTCCAGCTTTATGATATTGTAAATATCGTCCATCTCAATGAAAATTATGTCGATGGCTTTATCGAAAAAGGCGCGCTTTTTGAATCAGGTATTAACCGTAAACAAAATGTGGATGATTTCCGCTTATCTTATGCCCATCGCTTTGTTCATCCTGATGATCAAAAGCGGTATCTGGACTTTGTGGAAAGTCATTCTTTAGTCAATCGCATTCGTGATGCCAAGTATGGCACGATCAGTGATCGCTTCCGCACGTACAATGAAAAAAATAGACGGTATGAATGGAAACTCTATACCGAATTACTGCTCCCAAGAGAGAACCAGAATATTGTGATGGAACTGATTAAGACATCCATCATGGAAGAAAATGAAAATTGGAAATTAGGATAAGATTTGACCTCAATTCTTAAGAATTAGGGTCTTTTTTATAAGAAATTCTTAAGAAATAGCACTTTTTTAATACTAATTTTTTAAGAACTTCTTAAGATAAAATTAAGAAATAACCCTAAAATTGCTTATGAAAATGCAAAAAAATGGCTAAAAATGCCAACATTTTATGAAAATGTGGGAAAATTGCTTGACGAATCAAAGATTTTGGGTACAATGGAGGCATCTTAAGAAATACTTAAGAAATTTGAAAGAAAAACTTAAGAGCATTGAAAGAAATGCTTAAGAAATAAAAAGTGAGGGTTCCATTATGAAGAATTATAAACAGAAATTTTTAGTTGCCGTATTAACAGTGATGACAATGGTTGGCGTGGCTGATGCCTCTATTGCGAAAAATCCTGCTTATGCTCAGAGCGTGGATACCAAAGCTTTAGCAAGTTCTCAAAAGTTATTAAAAGCGGTGGATGATGTCCATAAAGTGGAAACTGTGGAAGAAAAAGAAGCCGCCGCTAAAGAAGCGATGGCAAAATTAAAAGCGGCTAGAGAAGCGGCAGCGAAAAAAGCAGCTGAAGAAGCCAAAGCAGCCAAAGCAAAAGCCAAAGCTTTAGCGGCTTCTTATAAAAAGACTTATCGTCGTAATGGGACTTCTTTCTATAAATTTGTAGCTCCAGAAACAAGCGGTAATGTGGAAGGCACATCGACATACAAAGCAGTGCAGCGCGCAGCTTCTTACCGCGGCGGTCGTTTAACGCGTTCAGCGGGGACAAAAGTTGGCCCTAACGGCAAAGAAACATATTATAACTTAAACATGGGTCGCGTTGTCTCAGTGATGAAAGCTAAAGGTTATAAAGGCAGCTACTGGGTTCGTAGTGACGGCGTAAAGATGTTTGGTAACTATATTATTTTAGCATCTAACCACAATGTCCGTCCACGCGGCACCATCTATGAAACATCATTAGGCTTAGGGATTGTTTGTGATACTGGTTCATTCGCAGCGGGTAACCCACGCATGACAGATATTGCCGTAGCCTGGTAATGATCACCCGCTTAGGCGGGTTTTCTTTTTATCAAAAAGTCTTCACAATGACATGATAAATGCTATAATGGACAAGACAAAGTGAGGAAAATAAAATTATGGGAAAATATTTTGGTACCGACGGCTTCCGTGGGGAAGCGAACGTCGACTTAACAGTAGAACATGCCTATAAAGTAGGCCGTTATTTAGGCTGGTATTATGGTGTCAATAAAAACCATAAAGCCCGCATCTTAATCGGCAAGGATACCAGACGTTCAAGCTATATGTTTGAATATGCTTTAGTATCTGGCTTAACAGCTTCCGGGGCAGATGCTTACTTATTGCATGTCACAACGACACCTTCAGTAAGCTACATTGTTCGCAGTGATGGTTTTGACTGTGGGATTATGATTTCCGCATCACATAACCCTTTTTATGATAATGGTTTAAAAGTTATTGATGGCAATGGCAAAAAACTGCAGGGGGAAGTAGAAGCTGGCATTGAACGCTATATTGATGGCTTAAGCGATGAAATTCCTTTTGCGAAGCGCGAAGATATTGGCCGCGCTTTAGATTATTCGATGGGCCGTAACCGTTATATCGGTTACTTAATGTCGATTCCAACCAGAGCATTCAAGGATTTAAAGGTGGGCTTAGACTGTGCCAACGGCTCTTCTAGTTCCATTGCGAAAGCAGTCTTTGATGCCTTAGGGGCAAAAACCTATGTCATTAACAATCAGCCTGATGGCACAAATATCAATACCAACTGCGGCTCTACGCATATTGAAAGCTTACAGTCATTTGTGACCAGCAATGCTTTAGATGTTGGTTTTGCCTATGATGGTGATGCCGATCGATGCATCGCGGTGGATGAATTTGGCCGCGTCGTTAATGGCGACTTAATTCTTTATGTCTGTGGCAAGGAATTAAAGAAACATGGCGAATTAAACAATAATAAGATCGTTACGACCGTAATGAGTAATATCGGTTTATACAAAGCGTTAGATGAAGCGGGCATCGGTTATGCGAAAACTCAGGTCGGTGATAAATATGTCTATGAAAACATGGTGGAAGAAGGCAATGTCATCGGCGGTGAACAGAGCGGTCATATTATCTTCTCTAAACACGCCACTACTGGTGATGGGATTTTGACATCCTTAAAGATTGTCGAAACGATGATGGAAGAAAAACAGACCTTAGCGCAGTTAATTGAACCGGTGAAGATCTATCCACAGTTACTGATTAATGTCCGCGTGAAAGATAAGAAGGTTGTCTTAGATGATCCGGATATCAAAGCGGAAGTCGATAACGTCGAAAAAGCGTTAAAAGGTGATGGCCGCGCTTTAGTAAGAGCTTCAGGGACAGAACCAGTGATTCGTGTGATGGTGGAAGCGTCTACCGATGCATTATGTCACGAATATGTTTTGAAGGTTGTCAATAAAATCAAAGAAAAAGGTTATGCAATTTAAAACCAGGCACATGCCTGGCTTTTTGAGTGGTATTACTTTTTCTTTTCTAGCGTATTGAGGGCGAGTTTACGAGCGTTTTCATCTTCAATGATCTTTTTCACGACTTTGCGATGCGCTGGTGAGATGTGACTCAAATCAACATGCAATGAGGGCTGATGTTCATGATCCCCAATCGGGATGACTTCCATATGATAGAACTTCATCATGTCATCTAACATGCCGAGAAACTTCATATTGGTTTCGCCATTTTCCAGCATTGTAATGGTTTCATGATTGACATGCACATTGGTGGCAACGGCATTGGCACTGATCCCCAAGGCTTCACGATACGCTTTAAAATACGGTCCTAATTCTGTAAATTTCATTGTTTAACCTCCTTTTCTTCAACCTAACAAAGAACGTTGCGGAGATGTCCGCGAACAGAGTGTAAGTTATGATGAAAATAATTGATATGAATCAAATGAAAGAAATTAAACTTGAAAAACATGAAATAATATATACTGAGTCTTATTTAAATACTTTGCATATCTATACTGCAAAAGCGCATTATACCATCAAAGGGCATCTGCCGGCTTTTTGTGAGCAGGCTTCATTAGTGCGTGTCCATGAGTCGTATGCGATCAATCTCAGATACCTCTATGATTTTGATAACCATGATGTTTTTCTCTTGAATTATGATGTACGCCTGCCTATTGGGATTACCTATCGGACGACGTTTCAGGACGCTTATAAGCACTATTTCGAAGAATGATTTTGCAATTCAGTTGCAATTTCATTCTTTTTGTGTATAATGCAAATGAGTTGCAAAAAGGAGAGAGTCTCATGAAGAAGTACAAAGACATCATTACGGATTATTTAAAAAATCATGAAGAACATCGCATCAAAGCGATTGATATTTATAATATGATGCGCGAAGAAGACTGTAACGTGAATAAGACGACCGTCTATCGGAACTTAGATAAGCTTGAAGCCGAAGGCGTTTTAAAGAAATATAAATTGGCCGATGAGAATGTCAGTTATTATCGCTATGTCGATCGGCAGGCCCACTGTGATACGCATTTACATATGCAGTGCAAACGCTGCGGTAAGATTTTTCATCTCAATTGCGATTTTATGGATGAAATTAAACATCATTTATTAGCGGAACATGGGTTTCTGTTAGATTGCAGTGATTCCTTATTAGTGGGGTACTGCGCTGACTGTCAGAAGGAGATGAAGCGATGAAAAAATTAGTCTCTTTATTATTAGTTTTCGTCTGCGCTCTTTCTTTAGCTGGGTGCACGTCTTCTTCGCCGACGAAAACGATCGTCACCACCAATTTCCCGGCTTATGATTTTGTCCGTGCAATTGTTGGAAAAAATAGCGGCTATAAGGTGAAAGTCTTAATCAAGCCCGGCACAGATGTGCATTCTTATGAACCGACGCCGAAAGACATTATT
Organism: Intestinibaculum porci; assembly: GCF_003925875.1. Classification (GTDB taxonomy): domain Bacteria; phylum Bacillota_I; class Bacilli_A; order Erysipelotrichales; family Coprobacillaceae; genus Intestinibaculum; species Intestinibaculum porci. The sequence continues at coordinate 450,879 of NZ_AP019309.1, forward strand.
GCGGTCGAAAATGCGGATCTGTTTTTTTATGTTGGCGGGGATTCGGATGAATGGGTAGAAGGGATTCTTCATGATATCGATCAGAAGAAAACCAAAGTGGTCAAGATGTTAGATCTCGTCTCTTCTAAACGGGAAGAAGAAAGCGTTGAAGGGATGCAGGAGGAACACGAAGGCCACGAAGAGGAAGAAGAAACAGAATATGATGAACATGTCTGGACGTCACCAGCCAATGTCGTGGATATTCTTCAAAACTTAGAAAAAAAGATCATTGCGATGGATCCTAGTCATCAAGCGACCTACATGAAAAATGCGCAGGCTTATATCAAACAGGTCAAAGCGTTAGATGCAGCGTTTCAAGATGTGGTGAAACACGCAAAAAGAAAAGAACTGATCTTTGGGGATCGCTTCCCATTCCTTTATTTTGTGAAAGAATATGGCTTAAGCTACCGCGCGGCCTTTGCCGGCTGCGCGGAGCAGACAGAAGCGAGCGCGGCCACGCTCTCTTATCTGATTGATTATGTCAAAGCGCATCATCTCCATTATGTGCTTAAATTAGAACTGTCTAATGGGAAAGTCGCTCAGACGATTGCCGGGGAAACCGGGGCCAAGGTGTTAACATTTAATAGTGTTCATAATGTGACGAGCACGCAGTTTAAAGACGGAGTGACTTATGTGGATCTGATGCAAAAGAATGTCAGTGTCTTAAGGAAGGTATTAAATGCATGAAAAGCTTAGTGGAAGTGAAAGACTTAGCACTCGGTTATGAGGGCAAAGAAGTCTTTTCACATTTGAATTTTCAAATTGAAGAACGTGATTTTATTGTCGTATTAGGACCAAATGGCTCGGGTAAAAGTACCTTAGTCAAAGGGTTATTAAAATTATTAAAACCGATGAGTGGGGAGATTATCTATCATCTCTCACAAAATCGTCTCGGCTATATGCCCCAGGTGACGAAAGTGGATGCTCACTTTCCCGCCACGGTGTTTGAAGTCGTCTTATCGGGAGCGATTAATCGTTTAGGTAAACGGGCTTTCTTCCATCGCGAAGAAAAGGCTTTAGCGTTAGAGAGTTTATCTTTATTAGGCATTGAAGATCTTAAAAACTGCGCTTTTTCAGAGTTATCGGGCGGGCAAAAGCAGAAGGTTTTATTAGCCCGCGCTTTATGTGCGACGCGCGAGCTATTAATCTTAGATGAACCATCGAATAACTTAGATCTCAAATCAAAAGCCGAATTTTATGAGCTGATTCAAAAGCTCAATAAGGAAAAACATATTGCGATTATGCTCATCACCCATGATGAGCATGGCAAAGAAACTTTAGGTAATAAAGAATTAGTGTTTGAAGATGATCAGGTCATCTTTAGAAGGAGGGAAAACCATGTCTGAGCTTATGACGATGTTAAGCTATGGCTTTATTGTCCGCGCTTTAGTGACCGGCGTCTTAGTCTCGATTTGTGCTGCTTTATTAGGTGTCACCTTAGTTTTACGCAGTAATGCGATGATTTCCGATGGCTTATCCCATGTGTCTTTTGGCGCTTTTGCGATTGCCGTGGTATTAGGGTTAACGCCGCTTTATGTAGCCATTCCGGTTGCGATGATCGCCTCGATCTTTATCCTGCGTTTAAATGATGGCCGTCTCCATGGGGATAGTGCCGTGGCGATTATTTCATCGAGTGCTTTAGCCATTGGGGTCGTCGCTATTTCCGTAGGAAATGGCGTGAATGTCGATATGAACGCTTATCTTTTTGGTTCAATTTTATCGATTACCAAAGGTGATATGGTTGTCTCGATTATCACCTGTCTGATTGTGTTAGCCTTATATATTCTCTCTTATAATAAGATCTTTGCCTTAACTTTTGATAAGGATTTTGCGTCTTCAACGGGCGTCCATACGCAGTTTTATGAAACCATTTTAGCGGCTTTAGCGTCTTTAGTGATCGTTTTAGGGATGCGGATGATGGGGGCATTATTAATTTCTTCCTTAACAATCTTCCCAACCATTACCGCGCGTTATTTAGTGAAATCATATAAAGGAGTGATGATCACTTCAGCGGTGGTTTCCGTCATTTGTTTTGTCATTGGCTTAGTGTTATCGTATTTTTATTCTCTGCCCACCGGAGCGATGATTGTCATTATCAATTTAATCGCACTATTATTGGCGATTGCCTATGCAAAAGTTTTCCGGAAGCAGTAGAAATTTCTTTCTGATGAGATTACAATAATATTAGTCAACAATAAGGAGGGAAAGCTTATGCTTAATGTTCATGCTGTCAATACGAAACTCGCTAAAGAAGTAAGCTGTTTCGATATCAAAAACAAAAAATATAAAATGATGATTGAAGTGGAATTCACCGATTACAATCCGATTGAATTCAGTTATTCAATGCTTGATCAGTGGATTAAATCCACAATTCTTCAGAAGACCATCTTCCCGGAAGAAGTGGCCCAGTTAGTCTTTGAAAAGATGTATTCTATGACGAAAGATGAAGGTCATGACTGTCCTTTCATCGTTCATGTTTATACTACCAAAAACAAAGAAAATTTAAACGTGTCTGTCACGATGGAACACAAATTAGGTGAATAAGAAAACGAGGTATCACAGCGATACCTCATTTTTATATATCTGTTTTATTGTACCATTTGATGAGAAAAGGAATTTCAAAAGCCATCATCACAATCCAGCCGACTAAATAAGAAATCGGCACCGCTTTAAAGCCTAAATGCATGACAAAGGTAAAATAAGCACAGCTGAGGCATCGTCCCGTCATATTGATGAGGGAAGAGAAGAAGGTGATTTTTAAATCACCGATGCCTCGAAAATAGCCCTGTACGCCATTGGTGATCGCTGGAATCATATACATGAAGGCAATCAGATGAAGATATTCTTCTCCTAAACGTACTACCTGTGCATCTAAGGTAAAAATGTGCATGATTGGTGTCGCTAATAAGAGGAAGATGATTCCGCTAATGAAACCATAGACAATTTCAATTTTCATGCCAATGGTGAAGGTATCTTTCATACGTTTGGTTTCCTGTGCGCCTTTGTTTTGAGCCATGACGGCGGTCATGGCATGAGCGATGTTCTGCTCAGGCAGAATCGCAAAGTCATCGGGTCGATTGACGACGTTGAAAGCCGCCATTTCCGGCACACCCATAGTATTGACGATGGTCTGAATGCCCAGTTTACCGATCTGGACGGTGGACTGCTGAAGAGCGGTCACGATACCATAGGTGATGGTCTTTTTGAGCATCTTGAAATCAAAGACGAGCCAGGCTTTGCCTAAGCGTAAGATCGGCACTTTATGTTTGATATAAAGCAGACACATAACGACGCTTAAGGCTTCACAAACAACGGTGGAAATGGCGGCGCCATGAACGCCCATATGTAAGACGATGACGAAAAAGAGATCACCGATAATATTAAAAAGAGCGGATGCCGCTAAGAAATAAAGCGGAGAAGCACTATCGCCCATGGCTCGTAAAACAGACGCAAAGTAGTTGTAGATAAAGGTAAAGATCAAACCTGCCATGATAATGCGTAAATACATCGTAGCCATCGGCAGGATCTTTTTTTGGACCTGCAAGAGCATTAACAGCTGCGATGCAAAAAGGATGCCTAAGAGTGAAACGATCAGAGAGAAGATTCCACCCGCAATCATCGCGGTGGAAATCTGCCTTTTGAGGCGCTTGTAGTCTTTGGCACCATATAAGTTACCAATTAAGATCCCCGCGCCTAAGGTAATACCGTTCAGCCAGAGAATTAATAAAGTGGTGATGGGATTGGCGGTACCGATGGCCGCTAAGGCGTCTTTGCCGACGAAACGCCCGACGACAATCGAATCGATGGCGTTATAGAGTAATTGCAGTAAATTTCCAAGAATTAAAGGAATGGTAAATTCAATAATCAGGGGGAAGAGTTTTCCTTTGGTTAAATCTTTTGTCATAACACCTTGTGAAAAAAATAAGTCGTATAGACTTATTTTTCTAAATAATGATATTCAAATTCTAAGCTGGCATTTAAGAAATGTTTCGCGGCGGCTTTGGCGCCTTCTAAATCCATATAGGTATAGTTCCCGCATTCTTCTGGCTTCGCACCAGGGATTTCACCTTCCCAGTCGGCAATCTTCTTGAAGGTATCCATAATGACTGGGACACTCGCTAACATATCTAAATCACGGGTGATTAAGTAGAAACCTGTCATACAGCCCATTGGCCCAAAGTAAACGATTTTATCAGCCACGCTCGAGTTACGTAATAATGTGGCCCCGATATGTTCAATCGCATGCGCTGCTTTTGGATCTAAAGCTGGTTCGTTGTTTGGTTCCGTCATACGGATATCCCAGGTATAGAGATCACCGTCTAAACGTGATAAATAAATGCCTTTCTTTAATTTTGTGTGATCCACACAAAAGCTTTTAATTCTTTCCATTTTGTATTCCCCCTGAATCACTTTTTTCATCATTATAATAAATGGTTAAAAGGATAATGTAAAGACTTATTCAAATAAGACGATCTCACCTTTGGCTTTGGTTTCCGGAATATTGATGAGTCGCTGATTTGAAGAGCCGCGAAAATGTAAGTGCGGATCTTTTAAGTCATTAATAAACATGCCATCGACTAAGACATCGACATAATCAAGAATCGGTTCGTCAAAGTTTTTGAAATCTTCGTATAAGAAGGAAGAGTATAACCAGATATTCTTATGAGGGCATTCCTTGCGTACACGCTTCAATAAATGAAGAATCGCGGGACGGCTTTCTTTTTCCATCGGTTCGCCGCCTAAGATCGTTAAACCGGCAATATGGGGTTTGTTGACTAAAGTAATAATCGCATCTTCTTCTTTTTCGGTAAAAGGAAGGCCACCGTTAAAATCCCAGGTTTCCTCATTAAAACAGAAAGGGCAGTGACGACGACAGCCCTGGGTATATAAAGAGACGCGGATGCCTGGCCCATTGGCGACATCGATCTCTCGTATTTGTGCATATCTCATAATGTTCACCTCAAGTGCTCATTATAGTGTTTTTTGCCCCCGCATTCAAGAATGGCGCCTTGCTTATTGCCCGGGCAATGTTTTTTTTACAATTTCATTAAAATTTTACAAGTGTATAAAATAGGTTATAATAACAATGTAAACGGATACACAAATGATAATAAGGATCATAATGACTCTATCTGTATAAGTTACTGTATAAACAGTTATACACAAGGTGCGATTGCTGAAAGAAATGCGCTGATAGTGTATAAAAACTGGACTTTTGACACGTTTGAGATGAGCAATGGTTTTGACTATGATGGATGGCGGATAGAGAAGTTGTGACAAGGAGGCCACGATGAAAAACAAACAACGCGTCTATGAATTCCTCGTCAATTACAGTCGAGAAGATCAAGAAGAGGTGCCCAAATGTACCACGACCTTTCTATCAGAGCAGCTCGCGATGCAGCGCAGTAACCTCTCGGCAATCCTCAATGCTTTAGTGCGTGAGGGAAAAGTCATCAAGTATAGTGGACGTCCCGTTCTCTATGCCCTGAAGCCAGATAGCGCCGAAGATGCTTTTGACAGCTTATATGGGAAGGAAAGTTTTTTTAAGGAAGCGATCGAAACGATCAATGCGGCGTTAAACTTTCCCGAAGAGACGAAGAAAGTCCTGCTCATTGGCAAAGACGGCAGTGGAACGACGGATCTCGCCCAGGCGGCGATGCGCTATGCATATGCGAAACGAATGATCGGGTCAGAAGATTTACAGATCTATGATGTACGCGATGATTCACAAGACAATTTTATATCAAACGAAGGATTTTATCTGATTCGCAATGCTCAGCTGTTAAGTCATAGTGCTTATGAAAAACTGCTTAATGAGCGGCGGGGCGTGATCTTCTTTCAGGCCAGTGAGGAAGTGTCATCGTTACTGGAGGATGTGCGCTTTATTGTCCATCTGCCTGATGTGAATAATCTGTCGCTACCTGATCGCTTTGGCTTTATTGAACAAATCTGCCAGAAAGAAGCGAAACGGCTTAATGATCGTCTGATCATAAATAGCGGTCTGATGCAGTGCTTACTGGTGTATAACTGTCAGGGCGGCTTCAAGCAGTTACGACTGGATGTCGAAAAAGGCGTCGCTAATGCGTTTAAGCGACAAAAAAGCGGAGCCCTTACTCTGCAGCTCAATGACTTTGGGGCAGCGATTCGCCGCAGCCTTCTGGAGATGAAAAATCGTCAGGATGTGCGGGAGTTTCTCGCGCATACCGCCTTGTTCATCTTTACGGCTGAGACGACGTTAAAAACGCGGGAGAAGGAAATTGAGACAGATCTTTATCAGCTTGTTTATGAGAAGCGAAAACGGTTAGCGCAGATGCTCAATGCAGCGCCTGATCATCACATCAGTGAAAACATTCAGGACTATCTGCATGATCTTTATCAGCTGTATCAGGAAAACAGCGAGGAAAATGTCATCAATGAAGATTTACAGACATTAACGGGCAGTTTTCTTAAAGAAGCGGGCGAGAAGCTTAATCGTCACTACGATCATGCATATGTCATCAGTATCGCTTTGCATATCCAAAGCGGGCTCATTATTGATCAGAAGCCGCTTCTCAGCTACGCGGTGATGATGGATTTAGCGGATGCCTATAATCAGGAATATCTGCTTAGTCGTCAGTTTTTACGCCAGGTTGAGGAAGCTACCGGAAAGAAGACAGTCCTTGATGAAAGTCTCTTCCTTTCTTTATTTCTCGCCTCGGTGAGTGAAACGAAGTTAGAGAAGCAGGTGGTCGTCCTCATTGCCATGCATGGGCAAGCCGCCAGTGCGGTTCAAGACGTTGTTTTTCATCTGATGCCAAAAAATCAAGTGTATAGCTTCGATATGGCTTTAGAGGAAGATCTCAATGCGACCTATGAGCGCTTAAAGACATGCGTGCAGACGATTGATCAGGGGATGGGGATCCAGGTGATTTATGATATGGGCTCTTTCAAAGTGATGCTTAACAGTATCGCCGAAGAAGTGCATGTGCCCATTCGCTGCCTGGAGATGCCGGTGCCATTATTAGTCATGAGCGCCTTAAAGCTTGCGGATCAGGGTTACCGCTTGGAAGAAGTCCACAATCGCTTATTGGATTATGCCAATGCCGGCAGCGTGATGAAAAACGTTAATGGCAAAATTCTTGTGGCGTTTTCGACGCGAGAAGAAAAGGCGAGTGAGGATATCAAAAAGCAGCTGAAAGCTTTAGACGGCGCCGCTGATTATGAAGTGTACAGCTTTGAAGCGGATGGCCCGGAAGATTTTGCAAGGCAAATTGATGCGCTCCTCATGATTGGGTCGTTAGAAGCGGTTATTGGCACGTATGATCCCCATTTCTTCAATGTTCGCTATATCGAAGCGACGCGTTTAGAAAACGTGACTTCGATGAGAGAGCTTTTAGAAAAAGAAGAATCCTTCGATATTCTTGGTTACCTGGAATCACAGTTTGAAGCCTTTTCCAGAGCCGATCTGGAAAAGACAATTGTCCCCTTTATGGAGGACTTCCAACGGATTTTATCGATTGACTTAGATGAAGATGCTTATGTTGGCTTAATGGTCCACATGGCCTGCTTAGTGGATCGGCTGATGAAAAACAAAACGCCGATTGTCAACTTTGATTCCGATAAGATCATTGAGAAGTATCCTCAGGAAACCAAAGCCCTCACTCAGTCTTTAGAATCGATCGCGCGTTATTTCCACATTTCTTTCTTAGAAGGAGATGTTGCGACCCTCATTCACATTGTGAAAAGGTAAAGGAGAAAGACAGTTATGACAAAAGAAGAAGCAACCATGGTAGGATTTGAAATCGTCGCGTATTCCGGCGATGCTCGCACCAAATTACTCTTGGCACTAGAGGAAGCCAAAAAGCAGAATTTTGAAAAATGTGAAGCTTTGATCGAAGAAGCGAATCAGTGTCTGGTTGATGCCCACAAATCCCAGACTGAATTATTACAGGAAGAAGCCCGCGGTCAGGGCGTGGAAGTCGGTTTTATTACCGTGCATGCCCAGGATCATCTGATGACCACGATGCTTTTAAAAGATATTATGAGTACCCTCGTTGATGTGTACAAAAAGTAGGTGAGCGTATGGATACAATTATTGGAACAATTGAAAAGGGTAAACCATTTTTTGATAAGTTAGCCCGTAACCGTTATTTAAAAGCTATTCGTGATGGTTTCTTATCGGCGATGCCGATCATTATCTTCTCATCGATTTTCTTATTAATTGCTTACGTTCCTAATATCTGGGGCTACAACTGGCCAAAATCGATTGAAACCATTTTAATGAAACCTTATAACTATTCAATGGGCATTATGGCTTTAGTCGTTTCGGCCACGACGGCGAAACATTTCACCGATGCTTTAAATCGTGATATGCCAGAAAACAACCAGCTGAACTTCATTTCCACAATGGTCGCTTCAATGGTTGGGTTCTTACTTTTATCAAGTGATGCCTTAACCGCGAAAGACGGCGCCGCCGGCTTTGGCAATGCCCTGCTTGGCTCAAAAGGCTTATTAACGGCTTTTATCTCAGCCTTTATTGTCGGCGGGATTTATAAGTTCTTTGTCTCACGCAATATCACCATCAAATTACCAGAACAGGTTCCACCAAACATTTCACAGACTTTCAAGGATGTTATTCCTTTCTCGGTAGCGATTGTCTTCTTCTGGTTATTTGATTTAGGTTTTAGAAATATCTTTGGTTACTGTTTTGCCCAGGGCGTGATCAATGTCTTCCAGCCATTATTTGGCGCCGCTGACGGTTATATCGGTTTAGCCATTATCTATGGCGCGATGTCCTTATTCTGGTTTGTCGGCGTCCATGGTCCATCGATCGTCGAACCAGCGATCTCGGCTGCTTTATTACTGGGCATGTCGGAAAACTTAGCCGCTGTTCAGGCGGGCCAGCATGCGACACATGTCTTATCATTAGGCGCGCAGTATTTCGTTGTCTGCCTTGGCGGTACCGGAGCTACCTTAGTGCCTTGTCTGATGTTTGCCTTCTTAGCGAAGTCTAAACAGTTAAAAGCGATTGGCCGCGCCTCAGCCATTCCGGTATTCTTCAATGTCAATGAACCATTCTTATTTGGGGCACCAATGGTTTTAAACCCAGTGTTCTTTGTGCCATTTATTTTAACACCAGTCTTCAATATCTGGCTGCTTAAAATCTTTATTGATTTCTTAGGTATGGATGGGTTCCTTTATACCTTACCTTGGACAACCCCTGGTCCCATTGGGATTATCTTAGGCTGTGGCATGAAACTCTTACCATGTGTCTTCTTAGCGGCTGTGGTGGCGTTAGACTTTGTCATGTATTATCCATTCTTTAAAGTGTATGACGCTGAAAAAGTGGAAGAAGAAAAGAATGCGACGAATGAAGTCAAAGCGGAAAAAGAAGTCGATGTCGACGGCGAAGTCTTAGATTCGAAAAAGATTCTGGTCTTATGTGCCGGCGGCGGAACGTCTGGTTTATTAGCCAATGCCTTAGCCAAAGGCGCTAAGGAAAAAGGCATTCCATTAGTGACGGCAGCGGGCAGTTATGGCGCACACACCGATATTATGAAAGACTATGATCTGGTCATCTTAGCCCCGCAGGTGGCCTCATACTATCAGGATTTAAAGAAAGATACCGATCGTTTAGGTATTAAGTCGGTGGCTTGTCAGGGGAAACAGTATATTGAATTAACCCGTAACCCACAGAAAGCATTAGAATTTGTATTTAGCGTATTGGAGGAAGCATAACATGAAATTTCCTAATGATTTTGTCTTTGGCGGCGCGACCGCTGCTTATCAGTGTGAAGGAGAAACCCGCACTCATGGAAAGGGGAAAGTCGCCTGGGACGACTTTCTCGCCGCCCAGGGGCGTTTATCCGGTGATCCCGCCAGTGATTTTTACCATCAGTATCCCGTGGATTTAGATTTATGTCGTAAATTCCACATCAAAGCCATTCGTATTTCTATTGCCTGGAGCCGTATCTTCCCTGAAGGAACAGGCAGCATCAACCAGGAAGGCGTGGATTTTTATCATCGCGTTTTTCAGGAATGCCATAAAAACGGCGTTGAACCTTATGTGACATTGCATCATTTCGATACGCCCGATACCCTTCATAAAGCCGGGGACTTCCTCAATAAAGACACGGTTGAAGCCTATGCCGCTTATGCAAAGTTTTGCTTTGAAGAATACCATCAGGAAGTCAAATACTGGTTTACCTTCAATGAAGTATGGCCGGTGGCTACCAATCAGTATATTGAAGGGACTTTCCCGCCAGGGATCAAATATGATATTCCCAAAGCGATTCTCTCGATGCATTATATGATGCTCGCTCATGCTAAAGCGGTCTTAGCCTTTAAAGAAGGCGGCTATCCTGGTCAAATTGGTGTCATTCACTCATTAGAGACGAAATATCCTTATGAAGATAATGAAGAAGATCGCTTAGCCGCGAAGAAGGAAGATATCTTAGCCAATCAGTTTGTCTTAGATGCGACCTTCTTAGGGACATATACCGATGAGACTTTAGCTGTTATTCGGGACTTAGCCGCTCTTAATGGCGGTGACTTTAATCCTGATCCGGCCGATCTGGCAATTATGAAAAAAGCAGCTTCTATGATTGATTACTTGGGCATGAATCATTATCAGAGTCATTTTATTAAAAGCTATGATGGGGAGAATGATATCTTCCATAATGGCACTGGTGAAAAAGGCACCAACCGTTTCCGTCTCAAAGGTATTGGTGAACGAATGTTTAAAGAAGGCATTGAAACGACGGACTGGGACTGGCTCATCTACCCGCAAGGCATGTATGATATGATCATGCGTATTAAAAAGCAGTATCCAATGTATAAAGCTATTTATATTACCGAAAATGGCATGGGTTATAAAGATACCTTCGAAGATGGTTTTATTGATGACACGCCACGCTGTGATTATATCAATAAACACTTAAAAGTTTTAAAACAAGCCATCGCTGATGGCGCTCATGTGAAAGGCTACTTTGTCTGGTCTTTAATGGATGTCTTCTCCTGGTCAAATGGCTACAACAAGCGTTATGGCCTCTTCTATGTCGACTTTGAGACCCAGAAACGTTATCCAAAGTGTTCTGCTTATTACTATAAGATGGTCATTGACCGTAAGGACGTGATCGAATGAAAGGGGTGATCTTTGATTTTAATGGGACACTTTTTCTCGATCATGATAAACATGTCAAAGCCTGGAATCAGATCTCTCAGCTGCTTCGTCATTGTCCTATTACTAAGGAAGAGCTCTTTACCAAGTTCAATGGCGTTCCTAATGATGTCATTATAAGCGAGATGTTAGCGGGGAAAGGGACGAAGCCGCAGATTCAAAAATACAGTGCCTTAAAGGAAGAATACTACCGCGCTTACTGTCAGAAAGATCCGGCTTCCTTTCATTTGATTAATGGGGCTTATGACTATTTTCAATCCTTGCAGAAAAGGCATATCCCATTTACTATTGCCAGTGCATCGATTAAAGAGAATATTGATTTCTTTATCTCTTCCTTTCATTTAGATGATTACTTTGATATCTCAAAAATTGTTTATGATGATGGCACTTATCAAAATAAAGTGGCGATGTTTATTAAGGCGGCGCACAATATTGGCGTAGATATTTCTGACTGTTTGATTTATGAAGACAGCATCTCTGGAATTCAAAGCGCCTATGAAGCGGGCTGTCATGAAATCATTGTCATTGATACGGCAGGGCAGAAAGATACCTACCAAAAACTGCCTGGCGTCGTGCGGGTCATCAGTGATTTAACGGAGGTCTGTTATGACAAAAGTGATTGCTCACAATAATCTGATTGATGAAATTATTCTCCGTAATGAGGAGATGGAAGTCCATCTCCTCAATCTGGGAGCCACGATCAAAAATATTTATGTTTCTGATGCGCAAAAGCATATCCGTGATGTGGTACTTGGATATGGTGATGTCTTTGATTACATGCGTTATGATGGCTACTTAGGTGCTAGTGTTGGTCGCTGCGCTAACCGCATTGCGAAAGGACGCTTTACTTTAGACGGCAAAACCTATCATTTGCCAATCAATAATGGTCCTCATAGCTTGCATGGCGGTCTCAAAGGTTTTTCTTATCGCTTATTTGACTACATTTATACCAATCATCAGGTCACTTTCCATTACTTATCGCCTGATGGCCAGGAAGGCTATCCCGGCACGTTAGATGTCTATGTCACCTACACATTAGACAAAACAACCCTCACGATGGATTATCAGGCAGTGACGAGTCAAACGACTTTAGTCAATCTCACTAATCATACGTACTTTAACTTAGATGGCATCGCGTGTCCTATTGATGATCATCTGCTTACGGTGAAAGCCTCGCACTATGCCCTCGTTGATGGTGATGGCTTAGTCACTGGTGAAATCAGGGATATCCACCATACACCTTTTGATTTCACAAAGGAAAAAGCGATTGGGGAAGCTTTACATAGCGATGATCCCCAGATTATCCTTGCCCGCGGCTTAGATCATCCGTTCTTATTTGATGACAATCATGATCAGGTGATTTTACGTTCAAAAGCGAGCGGGATCACAATGAAAGTATCGACATCTCTGCCTTTGGCGCAGATTTATAGTGCTAACTATTTAGATGGCCGCTTAGGCAAACATAAATATCCGATGAACGCGCAAAGTGCGCTGTGCATAGAAACATCGTATCTTCCCGATAGCATCCACTTGGAAAAAGACTCACCGACGATCTTAAAACCAGGGGAGAGTTATCAGGCATCCACATCTTATACATTCACTCATGAAGGCTAGAAGATTTACTAATCTTTTAGTCTTTTTCTATGTTTAAACGATTGATTTCGTTAATAGACAAATAATGAGAATGTTAACTTCCTGAAAAATGATCACTAAAACTTAATCGATTTATTCGAAAGAGCAAAAATAGTTGAAAAAATCATGCTATTTTTGCTATTTTTTATATCTTTTCTTATGAAGTTATGATATAATACTAGTGAAGAATCTCACTAAAAAATCGTTGAAAAGAGGTGCTTTTATGTTTTTGAAAGAACTGGTTAAAATTCCAGAAGAAAAAGGAAGAATCAATCAGACAAAGAAAGGTAAAAACTGCTATGTTCGATATCTTTTAGAGGCTAAGTATTATCCGGACAAAAAGTATGCTATTCCTAAATTTGTCAATATAGGCAAAGTGGCTGATGAAGCTGGCATGATGTATCCAAATCAGAACTATATTAAATATTTTGGAAGGGACGAGCTATCCGAAGATCATTCTTCAGAAAGAAGCGGCTGCCTTAAAGTGGGGGCTTATATTGTTTTATCAGAATTGGCGCGAGAGATGGAATTAAAAAAGATACTCGAAAAAAGATTTACATCTGAAGATGCAAATCTGATTCTTGATTTAGCTTTCTATGCGATCATAACTGAAAATTTTCAGGGCCAGTACTATCCCTATTATGCATTTGAGCATCCTCTGATGACGGACCATATGAAAATATATAGCGATTCAAAGATTTCAAGCTTTCTGGCATCGGTTGAACCGAATCAAATTCAAGGCTTTATGAATGACTGGAACTGCAATCGAGATCACGATAAGCGCATTTATGTTTCTTATGATTCAACCAATAAAAACTGTCAAGCTGGAGACATAGATATGGTGGAATTTGGACATGCAAAGGTTGATAAGGGATTGCCTATTGTAAATATAGCTATGGCCTATGATACCTGTAATGAGCAGCCTCTTTTCTATGAGCAGTATCCGGGAAGTATTGTGGATGTATCCCAGCTGAGATATATGATTGGCAAGGCTCAGGGATATGGGTACAGGAATATTGGGTTTATTTTGGACAGAGGCTACTTTAGTAAACCAAATATACATGACTTGGATCATGCAGACTATCCTTTTATAATTATGGTCAAGGGACAAAAAAGCTTAGTAAGAAGCATTGTTTTGGAAAACCAGGATACTTTTGAAAAGGATAGAGACTGTTTTATACCAAAATATAGGGTATATGGAAAAACAGTTAAGCGAACACTTTATGCCTCTGATGAAAAAGATCGTTATTTTCATCTTTACTATTCTAATAAAAGAAATGCTTTGGAAACAGAATGTTTTGAGGATAAGATAGCAGCTATGAAAGATTTTCTGGATAGTCTCAGAGGAACGAAAGCGACGATATCAAACAAATATAGTAAATATTTCAATCTTGAAATGCATAAGGATGGGACATTTATTTGTGCAAGTGAAAAAAATAATGTTATTATCGAAGAATTATCACTTTTTGGATATTTCTGTATTATTACATCAGAACCGTTAACTGCCAAAGAAGCTCTTGAGATTTATAAAAGCAGAGATACGTCCGAAAAATTATTTAGAGGAGATAAATCTTATTTGGGGGCGGATGCGATCAGAGTTTATTCAGGGGAATCAATGAGAACGAAGATGTTTGTGGAATTTATAGCACTGATATTAAGAAACAGAATGCACATTCAATTGAAGCGTGAAGAAGAAAAGATGAAAAAGAAACCAAATTATATGACAGTACCAGCAGCTATTAGAGAGTTGGAGAAGATGCAATTAATTAGAGATGGTCAAGGTGATTATATAGTAGATCATGCCACAACAAAAACTCAGAAGGCTATTCTTAAGGCATTTGGCATTGATGCAAATGTTCTGAAAAAGCGAAACGCGAGTTTGTGCAAAGAGTTGAACGATGTTTAGATATAGTATAATAAATTAATTTAAAAAGCATCCTGATGATATTCCATTAATCAGGATGCTTTTGTATATCTACATTTAACAGAATATATTAAACGTATAATTATTAACTGAAATAGTGAGAAAATTCTAGGAAGTTAAGAGAGAATCATTATTGTTATAATAAAATACAATCAAAATGATAAAAAGTTATTGACCCTAGTATAATGCTAGAGTTTATACTGTGAAGCATACAAGAAAGAAATCCACAAGGGGGCGTATAGTTATGGATACGAAAATCGATTTCTTATATCTCTCAGAACCGGATATGATCAAAGCCGGGGTTAAAGACATGAAAGCCTGCGTGGCATCAATGGAATCGATGTTACTGCTGTTAAAAGAAGGGGACTACCGCATGGGCGGGGAAAATGGCAACTCCCATGGCTGTATGATCATGTTCCCAGATCATCCGAAGTTTCCGGGAATGCCCAGAAATACTCAGGATCGTCGCTTTATGGCGATGCCAGCATATCTTGGCGGGGCATATCAGATGGCCGGAGTCAAATGGTATGGCTCCAATATTGAAAATAAAGAAAAAGGCTTACCAAGAAGTATCTTGATGATGACCTTATCTGATAAAGACACTGGGGCACCGTTAGCCTTTATGTCAGCGAACTTATTATCCGCTTACCGAACCGGCGGGGTGCCGGGTGTGGGGGCGAAGTACTTAGCCCGGAAAGATAGTGAAACCGTTGCGATTATTGGTCCTGGGGTCATGGGCAAAACGAGCTTAGCCGCTTTTGCGGTGACTTGCCCCAAACTGCATCGTTTGCATATTAAAGGGCGCGGCCGCAAGTCGATTGACAGTTTTATTGATTTTGTGAAGAAAGAATTCCCACAGTTTGATGAAATCAAAGTGTGTGAAACGGAAGAAGAAGCGGTCCGCGATGCCGATATTATTTCTTTCACCACGGTTGCTCAGTGCGGTGATGATATCGCCATTGTGGATACTTATCCTTATGTGGCAAAAGAATGGGTCAAGCCAGGGGCTTTTATCTCGATGCCATCAGCGGCGAAGTTTGATGATGAGATGGTTGTCAAAGCCAAATGCGTCGTTGATAACATGATGTTATATGAAGCCTGGGAAGAGGAATATCCCTATCCGACTTATCCTAAGATTGCCATTATTGGATCGAAATTTACCGATTTGATTCATGAAGGCAAAAAGAAGAAAGAAGACATCGCCGAAATGGCGGATATCATCTTAGGCAAAACACCTGGACGAACAAGTGATGATGAAATCATTATTTATTCCGTTGGCGGAATGCCGGTCGAAGATGTCGCCTGGGGCTGCAGCGTCTATAAGAAAGCTAAAGAGCTAGGCATTGGCGTGAAGTTAAATCTCTGGGACAAACCAGAAATGGCATAAAGGGGGAAAAGCGTATGAGTAAACTATCAAGAATTGAAATTATCTGTGACATGTCCAAATTCAGTCTATTGAAAAGCGAACTAAGTCAGTTGGGTGTCCGAGGAATGACTTTCATTCAGGTCTTAGGCTGTGGCGCTGAAAAGGGCACGAAAGAATATGAAGTGGATGAAAACTATGAAATGGAATTGTTGCCAAAAATAGAGGTGCAGTGCGTCGTCGAAAGTGAACGTGTGGCAGAGATTGTCGATCGTGTGGAAAAAGCGCTGTATACCGGTCATATCGGTGATGGCAAGATCTTTGTCATGAGCTTAGATGATGTCATTCGCGTCCGCACAGGAGATCACGGAGAAAAAGCTTTATAAACATCTTCCTAAAGGAAAGGGGGAACTTTTATGGAAAAGAAACTCGGCTTACGTAACGTTGTCTCCGTCTCCGTTGGTTTAGTCATTGCGACCAGCTGTCTGATTTCCTTAGGCCAGGGGGCTGGGGAAATCGGTGAGCTGTTCATCTTTGCGATGATCATTGCCTGTTTGTTAAACATGGTGACGATGGCCACAATGAGTGAACTCAATGCCTTAATGCCCAACGTTACCGGCGGTCTGGCTCAGTATACGTTAGCGGGCATTGGCCCGGTGCCAACGATCGTTCTGATGGTGGGCGGCTATATGATTTCGAATATCCTCTCCTCAGGGGTAGAAGCCTCGATCTTCGCCTATGCGATGGGGAAAGTCTTAGGCTTACCGATTCCCAATTTCTTTTGGACGGTGTTAGCCTCAATCGTCATCCTGATTGCGAATTTACGCGGTGTCGATATGTTTGCGAAGATTCAGGATTTGGTTGCTTATTTATTACTTGGTTCGATGCTTCTGATGGGGCTTATCGGCGTCTTCAAATTAGGCACCGGCACGGTCATTCATCAGCCGGCCATCATGCATCCGCATTTCAAAAATGTCGTGTCGATGACCGCTGTGGCCTTCTGGTTATTTATTGGTGCCGAATATGCGATTCCCATTTCCAAGGATGTCAAAAATGCGAAGCGTAATGTTCCTTTAGGAATGTTCATTGGCTTAGGCATTATCTGTTTAGTCCAGTCGATTCTTATTATGGGCTTTAAAAACTATACCTACTGGGATGCTTTAGCGGCCAGTGCCGCCCCGCATTTACTCTATGGAGAAAACTTATTAGGCAAAGCCGGCCAGATCTGGATGGCTTTCGTGGCCGCCTTAGCGGTTGTCAGTACCCAAAACTCAACTGTGCAGGGGCTATCCAGCATCTTTGCGGGGATGTCGCGAACGAATCTGATGCCTCAGTTTTTTGGGAAGTTAAACAAACATAAAGTGCCTTATATCGGTATTTGGGCAGTTACTTTATCAATCTTATTATTTGCCTGGTTATCCCAGGATTCTTCTGATCGTATCAGTTTCTTAATCTTAGTCGGATCCGTGTTCTGGATGGCTTCCTATATTACCGCACATATCGATTTACTCGTATTCCGTAAACGATTACCCAATGCGCCAAGAAGCTTTAAAGTCCCTTTTGGTCCCATCTTACCAATCATTGGGATCTTAGGGGAAGTGTACATGATTATGAACATCTCGATTGATCCAGTAGAACGTCATCATATTTGGGCTTTGACCGGGGTCATCTTTGTTATTCTCTTTGTCTATGCGATCATCTGGACGAAAGTCAAGATGCGCATACCCATCTTTAAACCAGTGCCAATGGAAAAAGTCCTGGCGATGGAAAATACAATGTACTACAAAATCAGAAAAAGAAGAGGTATCTGGAAATAACTCTCAGGGGGAACTTATATGGATAGAATTTCAATGCATCCCATCTTAGGGGAAAGGCCAGCAGGGAAAGTTGTGACCTTTACCTGTGATGGCAAAACATTAGAAGGCTATGAAGGCGAGCCGATCGCTTCCGCGCTGCGTGTCAACGGCATCATGGTGCATCGTTACACAGCCAAAAGACATGAACCAAGAGGCGTCTTCTGCGCCATTGGCCGCTGCACTGACTGCGTCATGATCGTCGATGGCGTGCCGAATGTCCGTACCTGCATTACACCATTAAAAGCAAATATGGTCGTGGAAACACAGTATGGTGTCACGAATAAGGAGGGGTCAAAATGAAAATGGAACATAAAGAATTGATCGTGATCGGGGCGGGTCCTGCCGGGCTATCGGCAGCCATTGAAGCGGCCAGCCATGGCATTAAAGTGACCGTTTACGATGAAAATGCCCGTCCTGGCGGACAGTTATTCAAACAAATTCACAAGTTCTTTGGCTCCAAAGAACATCGCGCCAAAATCCGCGGTTTCAAAATTGGCGAACAGTTGCTCAATGAAGCGCGGGAAAAAGGTGTCGAAGTTGTCCTCAATGCGACCGTTATGGGTTTATTTGCAGAAAAAGAAATTACCGTCATGATCGAGAATGAAGTCCATCATGTCAAAGGTGATGCGATTTTAGTGGCGACGGGGGCGAGTGAAAATATGGTGAACTTCAGAGGCTGGACGCTGCCTGGCGTGATCGGCGCGGGGGCCGCTCAGACGATGATGAACCTCCATCATATCAAACCCGGCAATAAGATCTTAATGTTAGGAACCGGAAACGTTGGCTTAGTGGTCTCTTTCCAGTTATTACAGGCAGGCTGTGACGTTGTGGCGTTAGTTGACGCGGCGCCAAGTATTGGCGGCTATGGCGTCCATGCCTCTAAATTAGCGAGAACAGGTATTCCGTTTTATTTATCGCATACGATCAAAGAAGCCGAAGGTGATGATCATGTGACAGGTGTCACCATTGCGGAAGTTGATGAACATTTTCGGTTCATTCCAGGTACCGAGAAACATTTCGATGTCGATACCATCTGCGTAGCCGTTGGCTTATCACCAATGGCGCAGTTATTAAAGATGGATGGTGTCGGCATGAAAGATACCCGCGGCGGCTTTGTCCCTGACTGTGATGCATGCGGCGCGACAAGCATTCCAGGCATCTTCGCTGCCGGTGATGTGGCGGGCATTGAAGAAGCTTCATCCGCGATGATTGAAGGCCGCATGAGCGGGATCGCCGTGGCTGAATACTTAGGCTATACCTCAAAAAAAGCGAAGGAGGAGCGTGAAAGCGAACTCGCAGCGTCCCTGGATTCCTTACGTCAGGGGATGTTCGCTCCGAAAAATCGAGGCAAAAAGATTACCGAAACGGAAGAACAAATTCCTATTTCGACAAACTTGCTCAAACATGGTTATGTGGCCGATGATGAAATTGAACGTTTCCCTGGCTTTATTCATAAAGCCAAAGTGCATCCAGTGATTGAATGTACCCAGAATATTCCCTGTAACCCATGTCAGAGTGCCTGCCATAAAGGCTGTATCTCGATTGGCAAGCATATGACGTCTTTGCCGATTTCCGTCAGTGAAAGCGAATGTATCAACTGCGGGATGTGCGTGGCGTCCTGTCCTGGGCAGGCGATCTTCTTAGTTGAAGAACATGAGGATTTTGGTTTAGTCACTTTACCTTATGAATTTCTGCCGCTGCCAGCAAAAGGCGACAGGGGCGTCGCATTAGGACGCGATGGCTGCGTTTTATGCGAGGCTGAAATTGTTAATGTCCGCAGCGTCAAAGCTTATGATCATACCGCATTAGTAACGATGAAAGTGCCAGCGGCCTACGTTGATCGCGCACGTTTCTATAAAAAGGGGGATGAATAATATGTTTGATATCCAGGAAGCATTAAAAGAAATTGGTCCTTATCTGCCCGAAGATGATGATGACTTATTAGTCTGTCGCTGTGAAGAGGTGACCAAAGGAGAAATTCGGAGAGCTATTCATTCCGGTTTGTTTACCATTGAAGAGTTAAGACGATTCTTACGCTGCGGCATGGGCTTATGCCAGGGGCAGACCTGCGGTCTGCTGACGAGACGTTTAGTAGCGAAAGAATTACATGTGCCCATGACAGAAATCGAAGTCGCCACCTCCCGTTCACCAATGCGCCCAGCGCAGATGGCGACCTGCGGTGATGACTTAGGAGAGGGGGAATAATTCATGAAACATGCAAAAGTAATTATTATTGGCGGCGGCATTGTCGGCAGCGCCACGGCTTATTATTTAGCGAAACGCGGCGTCACTGATGTGATGGTGTTAGAAGGTTCCGCTTCGATCGGTCATGGTGCCAGCAGTCGTAATGGCGGCGGCGTCCGTCAAAGCGGCCGTGATGTTCGTGAATTACCCATTGCGATGTGTGCCGTGCAGAAATTCTGGCCGACTTTATCGGAAGAATTAGGCGTCGATACTGAATATACCCAGGATGGCAACTTACGTTTGGGCAAGAATGAAGCGCATATGAAAAAGCTGAATACTTTAGCTTCTAACTGCCAGGCAATGGGCCTTGATGTTTATATGGTCGATAAAGAAAAAGCCCATGAAATCAATCCTTATTTATCGGATGATGTTATTGGCGCCAGCTTCTGCCCAACCGATGGTCATGCCAATCCATTGACCACCACCTTAGGCTATTATATGAAAGCTTTAGAATTAGGTGTGAAGTTCTATACCAAAGCTAAAGTCAAAGCTTTAAAGAAAGTCAAAGGCAAAGTTTCAGTAGTTATTATGGATGATGGTGAAGAATTAGCCGCCGACACGATTGTCTTAGCCGCTGGTTATCATTCGCGGGTGATCATGAATACGATTGGCTTAGATGTGCCGATGCAGGATGTGATTGATGGCTGTATCGTCACGGAAATGCAGCCAAAGATGTTTGGTCAGATGTTGGGGACAGCGGGTGCTGATTTCTATGGTCATCAGACCCATCATGGTTCCTTTGTCTTCGGCGCGGTCGCTGGTCCGGAAGCGTATATGGATGTGCCTCCCGAAACAACGAACTTTGCCCATTCAGCGACGCTTGGCGCAACGTGCCGCGCGGTTGAAGGCTATATTCCAGATTTAGCGAAAGCAAAGATTGTGCGATCATGGACGGGCTGGTGTGACTGTACAAGTGATGGGGTTTGCGTGTTAGGGAAAGTGGAAGAAGCCCCAGGCTTAATTCTCGCCTGCGGCTTTAATGGACATGGCTTTGGGACAGCGCCAGCAGTTGGTTATATGATGGCGCAGTTAGCGATGGATGAAAAGCCATTATTAGATTTAAGTGCCTTACGTTATGAACGTTTTTATAACTTCTAGGCAACGGGCAGCTGTAATTCGATGAGATATTCTTCGATATTGCTGGTCTCGTAGCGGTCAATGTGACAAAACTCAATCGGATCACCAATGATCTCTAAGTGATGGGCTTTTGCATATTTCATCATCTTAGGGACGAGATGCAAAGATTTATGAAACCCGCCCCGGTAACATAATGTTAAATAATCCCCTGCCGGGAGGGTGAAATTGGTGTGCATAGAAAGATGAGGGGCATAGAAAAATACCCCCTTGGTTTTATAATCATTGCCTTCCTCATTAATTTCATTAGGGTTGAGAATATAACAGTCACAG
This sequence comes from Intestinibaculum porci, assembly GCF_003925875.1. Taxonomy (GTDB): domain Bacteria; phylum Bacillota_I; class Bacilli_A; order Erysipelotrichales; family Coprobacillaceae; genus Intestinibaculum; species Intestinibaculum porci. The sequence goes on from NZ_AP019309.1 coordinate 472,502, forward strand.
ACCCCGATGGTGGATGTCTGATCATCATCAGCTTTCGTATAATTCGCTAAAGCATAATTGATCATGACATCAGGCATATCGCCATCGACAATCTTCAGGCCTGCTCTTTCATCAAAGTGTTTCAACGTGATATTTTCTGAGGTATCTAACGTTAACGCTTCCTGTAAGGATGTAAGACGGGCCTTTATCCCCTTTTGTTTTGTTTTAAGAGAAGCGATCTGTTTACGGATCGCTTTTTCTTCATCTTCTAACATATGCATCATATGATCAAGTGAACGATCTTCTTCAAATTGTAAGATATCATTGGTCTGAAAGCCTAAGTCTAATAATTCTCTGATCGTATTCATAACCCTGACATCATCTAAGGTATAGAGACGATAGTTGTTTTTCTCACTGCGGATGGGATGTAATAAACCTACTTTTTCATAGTAACGAATAGAATCAACACCGATGTTAAAAAGCTCTGAGAGTTCACCAATTTTAAAAAGCTTCATGTCTTTCACTTCCTCTTTTTACTAGTGTAGCACAAATAATTGTATCTCTTTATACAAAATATTATACTTTTGTATAGAAAGGAGCTTATTTTATGCAGTTACAGAAAATCCATCACGTGGCGATTATTACCTCTGATTATGACAAGACCATGGACTTTTATGTTCATAAACTTGGTTTTAAGATCATCCGAGAAAACAAAAGAGAAGAGCGTCATGATATCAAATTAGATTTAAAACTAGGGGATAGTGAATTAGAGATCTTTATTGAGGAGAATCCTCCTAAACGTGTCTCTTATCCCCAGGAAGCCTGCGGCTTACGCCATTTAGCTTTCCACGTCGAAGACGTCGAAGCAACGATTAAAGAACTAGAAGGTAAAGGTATTGCCTGTGAACCATTACGTTATGATACCTACACCCATAAGAAGATGACATTTTTTAAAGATCCAGATGGTTTACCATTAGAAATTCATGAATAAATGCAGAGTCACATCTGCATTTTTCTTTTGGAAGGAAAGTCACATGAATGACATAAAATGAAAGAAAAACGAAATTCACGAAAATACGTAATTCTATAAAAATTGCATGAAAAGCCTTTTATAACAGTATATTTAACGATATTGGCAGAAACCTGTTTAAGAATAAAATACACAATAAATAGGATTATATATGACTTTAAGCGTCCATAATAAATTTCATGATATTTTTACATAAAATTAATATAACATTTACATTCCTAAAAACATACAAGTTTGTTTTGTGGCATTTATGAGATAAAACGTAATGAAAAGCCTATTAATAAAGGGATTACAAGGATGCAAAAAGTTTTCATTATATAAAAATAACTCAAAAAATACATACAATAATTCTATAAAACATAAATAAAATTTCATAATATTACTGAAATCTCTAAAATTATTAAAACACATTAGAAGAAAAATTCACATAAAGCTAAGAAATCTTATATCTTAACTTCCAGAAAAAATTGCACTAAGTAATATATTTTTTATGATCAAAGGACAAAATATTATGAATATTTCATGATGTTTTGTCCTTTTTTCTCTGTATTATCATCTAAAATTATGATATAATACTAGTGTAAAGTTGCACTAAATATTTTGAAGAAAAGGGTGATAATATGTATTACAAGGAAACTGTCAGAGTGCCTGATGAAAAAGGTAAAATTAATGTTATGAAGAAGGGTAAAAGCTGTTATGTTCGTTATCTTCTGGAGACCAGATATGTGCCTGAAAAAAAGTATGCAATTCCTAAATTTGCGATCATTGGCAAGCTGTCTGATGACCCCGGTATGATGTTCCCTAATGAAAACTATGTGAGATATTTTGGGCCTGAGGCGTTCTCTGAGGAATCACAGTCTGAAAGAAGCTGCTGCCTCAGGAGCGGCACATTCATGGTCCTTTCTGAGCTGGCAAGAGAGCTCAATCTTAAGAAGATACTTGAAAACCGGTTTGATGACAGGGATGCTGCACTTATTCTGGATCTTGCTTTTTACTCAATCATTACGGAAGGAAATCAGTCTCAGTATTATCCGGATTATGCATATAATCATCCGTTGATGACTGAAGATATGAAGATTTACAGTGATTCTAAGATTTCAGAGTTTCTTTCATCAGTTGATTATAATCAGATTCAGGGTTTTCTTGATGACTGGAACCATGATCGTGATCATGGTGAAAGAATATATATTTCTTATGATTCAACCAATAAAAACTGTCAGGCAGGGAATATAGATATGGTTGAATTTGGACATCCTAAGGTGGACAAGGGGCTGCCGGTTGTCAATATTGCTATGGCTTATGATACAAATAATGAGATTCCGCTGTTTTATGAAGAATACCCAGGCAGTATCGTTGATGTTTCACAGTTAAGATATATGGTAGAGAAGGCATCAGGATATGGATACAGAAACATTGGCTTTATTCTGGATCGGGGTTATTTCAGTCGCACCAATATCCATGATATGGATAAGGCAGAATATCCATTCATAATTATGGTGAAGGGCCAAAAGAAGCTTGTCAGAGAGATTATTCTTGATTGTAAGGGAAGCTTTGAAAGTGACAGAAACAGCCTAATCAGACCATACAGATGCTATGGAAAAACGGTAGCCAGAAAGCTCTATCCTTCAGATTCAAAGCACAGGTATTTTCATCTGTACTATTCCCATGAGAAGGCAGCAGCTGAAATGGCAGTATTCGAGGATCAGATTGAGGAAATGCAGAAATATTTGGATTCTCTGTCAGGTGAGAAGGTTACGCTATCCGAAAAGTATAGTAAATATTTTCACATCGAATATCATAAAGATGGGACGTTTGTTTGTGCGAGCGAAAAAACATCAGTAATAGAGAAAGAAATCTCTCTTTTTGGATATTACTGCATAATATCGTCTGATCCTATGACTGCAGAAGAAGCTCTTACCATTTATAAGAGCAGAGATGCTTCTGAAAAGCTTTTTAGAGGAGATAAGTCTTATCTGGGTGGTGCTGCACTACGGGTTCATAGCAGTAAGTCTGTGAGAACAAAACTATTCGTTGAGTTTATAGCTCTGATCATAAGAAACAGGATGCATACAAAACTGAAAAAGGAACAGAAAAACCTGAAAAAAAGGCTTAATTATATGAATGTACCAGCTGCGGTTAGGGAACTTGAGAAAATAGAACTGATGAGATGTTCTCAGGGAAACTATATTCTTGATCATGCGCCAACCAAAACGCAGAAAACAATTCTGAAGTCTTTTGACATTGATGCAAATGTTATGAAAAGACGAAATCGCAGTTTATGCGAAATTCTAGAACATGTATCGAAATAAGATGAAATATATATTAAAGAGGCTATCCTGCATGGTGAAGAAGGAAGATAGCACAAATCATACTGTAGAAAGTGAAATATTTCTCCATATAAAGATTTAATACCTATTTAGTGCAAATATCATTGGAAGTTAAGATAAATGTAAGCACCTAGGGCAATTACAACAGCTCCGGCAGCAATCGCAGCAATATAGCTTTTTTTCATACTAACCTCCGAATATTTCAACAAATCATATTTCATAAAATTGTATTTAAGATGCAATCTTATATATGACAACACGAATTATAACATTTATTTAGGTATTTACAATACATTTGCATAAATACTTTTAGGCATATTTTGTTAAATATAGAATTCTTAAGAAAATCTTAATTTATATGATAAATTCTATATATTTTAGTTTTTAAAAGATTATATTGTACGTAGGATATAAGTATATTAATAAAGCATTGTTTAAACAAAAAAGCAGTTTTCATTAACTGCTTTATAAAATACTATTTTGCTTCTTCATTACCTTCAAGATAATGATATTCATATTCTAACTCTGCATCTAAGAAGTGCTTAGCACTTTCTTTTGTGCGATTGGCAGTTACAATCGCGTATTATTAATTAGTGCTTTAGCCAAGGTAGCCCCAAAGGCAGGATTCGGTGAACATGGCACGAAAGATTTTCTCCTAACAGGGTGAAAGACCCTGTCCATCCAAGGGAGTAGCCAGGTGGATAGCGAAGGGCACTGCAGTCTCGTGAGGGACTGTGGAGAGGGCCCGGATGCGAGTTGTCAGGCCTGAATCTAATCAAGGTGAATATGGCCTTTGTATAGCGTCGACGTTGCGAAGCCATGCGGAAGACCTATGTGACTTACTATAGACTACTAGCTAGCAAGTCAGCATGCAGGGGTGATAGCACAAAGCATGACAACAAGGGAGATTGTAATGACCCAGTGATGTCTGGGTACTTTAATGGACCTTGATCTATAAGCGTAGCGAAATGGTACAAGGTGTACTCAGAAGTCAGACTCCTGTTACCTATAAACGGTAACGATACAGGCAATCCTGTATGCCATAGTACGTTTGATAGCTGATGAAAGTCAGAAGGACGGAAGGGAGGGGGCCTCTTGGGCTCTAAGTAAATGTAGGGGCAATAATGTAAATCCTCAGGTATATGCAAGTTAAATTGTATAAGCAACCAGGGAGACGTATGCCTCAGTAGAAAGGAGATATGCAAATAAAATGAACGACCCATTAAAACACAAACTATTTACAATCTATGGGCAAATTCTTCATAAGAAAGTGCTCATGGATGCCTGGAAGAGCGTCAAAGCTAATAAGGGCTGTGCAGGCATTGATAAAATGTCGATCAAGAAGTTCTCGGAACATGAGGATGAGTATATTGATGAACTCTTAATTGAGCTCAAAAATAAGACTTATAAGCCTTCGCCGGTGAAACGCGTTTATATCAAGAAGAAAAACGGCAAACTCAGACCGCTTGGTATACCAACTATCAAAGATAGAATAGTACAGCAGGCCATTGTTATGAGAGTGCAGGGATTCTTTGAGAAGAATGTGTTCCACCAAAATTCATGCGGGTTCAGACCTGGCATGGGTACGCAAGATGCTATTTACAAAGTAGCCAATAGGCTGAATAAAGGTTTCAAATATATTTATGACTTTGACATCAAAGGGTTCTTTGACAACATCCCTCATAAGAAATTAATGAAGGTGTTAAATAAGTACATTGCAGATGGAACAGTCCTGGATATCATTTGGAAAAGTCTCAAAGCTGGGTACATGGAAGATCGCATCAAGTATGAGACTTCAAAAGGTACTGTGCAGGGTGGTGTCATTTCACCGCTATGTGCAAATATTTATCTCAATGAATTGGATTGGGAACTGCATAAAGCTGAAATAGAGTCAGTGCGTTATGCCGATGATTCTCTGGCTTTATGTAGAACAAAGGAAGATCTTGAGCGAGCGATACAGGTGGTACATAGAGTCCTGGATGAGCTTGGTTTAGAACTAGCAGAGGAAAAGACTTATGTTATTGACTTTGACAAGGATGACTTTGATTATCTTGGGTTTACGTTTGGTCACTGGAGACTAAATAAAAACGGTGAAAGGTATTTCACCTACTCACCTAGTAAAAGTTCTATTAAGAAGTTTAAATCGGACATCAAGGCTAAAACATGTAAAACCTTCTCTCATTCCTTTGAAGAATGGGTCAGCATACTTAATCCGATTCTAAGAGGAAAATTCAATTATCTTCTTATCCCTCATAAAATTCTGAGAGACTGCAGGGTCTTTGCGGCCAAGGCTGGCAAGGTTTTCCGTGGAAAAGCAATCTTCAAACCAAATTCGTTAGACGGATATGTCAGAGGGCGCTTAAGAGTTAACTTTGCAAACAGAGGCAAGAAGTCAGCTAAAATCAAAGATGGATTTATGCTCCACGTTAAGTATGGAATAGATTTCTTTGTCTCAACCATAGGGCTATTCACAGGCGGCCTTGAATTATATTCCTGGTGTCATAAAGACATTACACCTGAAGAATATGTCTCTATCCTCAGAGAGCGCAGGTCTAAATCAAAATCCAATTCTCAATTAACCTCTGTGCAATGGGCAAAAAGAAGGGAATTTTGGAACAATGCTTATGCTAAATAGTTTGTTCGTTCTTATGTTTTAATTTGTAACAAGTTGGTAAGCCGTATGCATTAGTAGTGCACGTACGGTTTGATAAGTTATGTAGATGTGCTCATAACTTATCTTATGCGGAGAAAAATGTTATGTGCTGTTTCATGAAATATATTCGATAAATTCAACATAATTATTTACTTTCAATGCATAATATGTCACTATAGGATTAGAAAAGATGATTTGGTGACTTCCCCTTGTGAGAGAGAAAGGAGATGTGATTTTATGTTATGCCGTCAAATCATTAATGAAGTTAAAGAACTGATGATTCTTCAGAACTACAGTTATAGAACCATTGGCGATTATAACAAAATTTGGAATGCTTTAATGAGTTTTAATGCTGATAATAATATTGAAGAATTTAGCTTGGAATCTGCATTTGATTTTCTTGAAAAGCATTACAGATATAATGTTTATACTAATAAAATGAGAACTTCTCGAGAGAGAAGAGTTTATCGCGCAATAATAATTTTAGACACATATGATAAAACAAAGACACTTCTTCCTAAACATATGTGTATCCATCCAAGTTGCAAATCTCTTCAACTGCTGAATGAACAATTTGAGGATATACTAAAAGATTATTCGGTTCACGTTGATTTAAGGTGTCTAAAACATGTTACCAGTGAAAAATACGTTAGCTTTGCAAGACGTTTACTTACTCATTTTCAAAGCCATCACGTGAACGACATCAGCTGTATTACTATTCAGGACTGTTATAATTACTTTATCTTAAGAGATGATCTTGAAATAAGATCCATGCAAAGATATCTTCTTTATACAAATGATTTCTATTCCTTTTTATGCGATTCCGGAATGAATGACAATGTTCCAAAAATTTATTTAAAAACTGCAAACCAAGCTGTCACAGATAAAATTCCATCAGCATGGTCTCTGGAGGAACTCAATCTATTGCTCGGGGCAATAGATCGGAATACCCCAATGGGCAAAAGGCAGTATGCAATGATAATGCTTGCCGCTGTCACTGGTATGCGGATTGGTGATATAAAAAAGCTTACGGTTCAAAATTTTGACTGGAAAGAAAATACGGTTTCTTATACTCAGAGTAAGACATGCATACATGTTTGCACGCCTTTACCAAAGAATGTAATTGATGCAGTTCTAGATTACCTGCAAAATGGACGACCAAAAAATTTTGAATGCAGCACAGTATTTATCAGGCATAAAGAACCATTTACACCATTATCTGGCAGCGATTCACTTTATAGGACAATTGCCGATAATATACATAAAGCCAATATGAAAATTAATGAAAACAGACATTATGGATTTCATTCATTGAGGCATACGTGCGCTTCAATACTTCTAGCAGAAGGTGCTCCACTTTCTACTATCGCCAGCATTTTGGGGCATTCCAGTATTGATTCCACAACTGTTTATCTAAAGATTGATATTAATAAGCTGAGAGAATGTATACTTCCATTATCTTTTGAGGAGGATGATGGTTATGGCTGATAAAATTTTCAAAAGTATATTTAAGACGGAATTTTATGAAATTCTAAAGCTGAAGCATGAACAGGGATATAAATACGTTACTCAGGAAGATTGTTTACACATGCTTGATGATTATCTTGTTTCAATTGGCCTGGATAAAAAGGCCATAACTAAGGATATTTGTGAAGACTGGTGTAGAAGACGGAAAGGAGAGTCTCTAGGAACTCAAAAAAAGCGTGTAACTGCAATGAGGGAGCTGACCAAACAGCTTAGTGGGAAAGAAATTTCGACTTATTCAATGACCGGCATCCAAGTACGGAATCCGCCAAAATATAGTGCTTATATTTATACTGATCAAGAGATTTTTGATTTCTTTAAAGCTGCCGATTCATGCGTTGCTGGAACAGTTAAATACTACCCGCTGTTTTTTAAAATTCTTTATACGAGTGGGCTGAGAGTGTCAGAACTTATAAATCTAAAAATAAGAGACTTTAATTTCACTGAATCATACATAATAATACGAGGCGGGAAAAACAACAAGGATAGAGTCGTCCCAGTACATCCAGATCTTACTAAGAGATGCATTGAAATGATTAAAGATGATAATCTCCATGTTTTTTCAAATGATGATGACTACTTATTTAAAAGAACAGCCACCAAACCTCTATCAGCTGCTTCTCTTTACACTAAATTTAGACAGTATTTAAAAGCAGCCGGAATTAGACATATGGGAAAGGGTCCCCGCATCTATGATTTTCGTCATACTTATGCAGTCAATGTTCTCAAAATGTGGGTTGATGAAGGTAAGAACCTTTTGAATTATCTCCCTTACCTACAAACAATGATGGGGCATAAGACATTTATAGAAACTGCTTATTATTTGAAACTTACTCGTGTAATGTTTCCAACGCTTATGCTTAAGCTGGAAGAGGAATATCCGAATCTCATAATAAAGGATGTGATTTCTGAAAATGAAGAAGAATTTTACTGATTTTGCAATATGCTTAACCAAATTCCTTACTGATTACCTTCCTCATCAGCGTGGCTATCTTCCTAACACTGTAGTTAGCTATAAAGATGCAATGAAAATATTTCTTGTTTTTCTTAGTGAAAATGGTACCGATATTAACTCATTCGTAATAAGTGATTTCAATCGTGATATTGTTATGGAGTTTCTTAAAGAATTGAGAAAAAAGAATAATTCATTAAGAACTGCTAACCATCGCCTTTCCGTTCTGAAAGAGTTTGCAAAATTCTGCCAAATTGAATCACCTGAAAACATGGCTACTCTTCAAGGTATAATTAACATCAAATCTATGAGAGAGAAAAGTAAGGAAGTTGGCTTTCTCAGCCAGGAAAATATGAGTCGGCTAATCAATAAGCCAGATATTAGAAGTAGGAATGGTCTACGGCATAAGGCAATCCTCTGTTTTCTTTATGATACCGCTGCACGAGTTTCAGAAGCTTGCAACATAAGAGTAAGAGATATTTCATTTGGAACAGCTCCCACGGTAAAGATTTATGGTAAAGGGAACAAGATTAGAATAATTCCAATGTCTGAGAATATTCAGCCACTTCTAAAATCATATATAAAGAAATTTGATAGAAAGTCTGATGATTACCTGTTTGTCAATAAACAAAATGATCAGATTACAAGAAGCGGCATAGAATACATTATAGATAAATATGTTGAACTGATATGCCTCAAAGATCCGTTTTTTTGCTCGAAGGTAAGCCCACATATGTTTAGACACAGTCGAGCGGTTCATATGGTAGATGCAGAAATTCCCATTGCATACATTAGAGACTTTTTAGGGCATGAGAATATTTCAACCACAATGATCTATGCGAAGGTAAGCTTAAAAACTAAAAAGAAGGAAATATCAAAAATTAGTAATTTGATTGACTCAGAAAGCAAATATATGCCACAACTGGCTGAAGAAAATGATCTTTTGAAGTTTCTTTCAAACTTTAAAGTTCAAGATCTATAAATATTATGCGGAGATTATTTATGGATAAATGCCTAAAATAATACCAAAAAGCTAATTATATCCACATAACGTTTTTCTCCGCATAAGATAAGGGGTCTCTGTAGTAATGCAGAGACCTACTTTCTGCCTTTGGTAAGTCCATATATGTGTAGTTGCCACATTCTTCAGGTGCAGCCCCAGGAATAGGACCTTCCCAATCTCTAACAACTGATAATGCTTCTTTCACATAAGGAATTGCAGCTTCAAAATCAAGATCCCTGACAATAAGATAGAAACCAGTCATACATCCCATTGGTCCCCAATAGATGACATGACGAGCTATTTCACTGTTTCTAAGCCATGTAGCACCAATATGTTCAATCGTATGAGCAGCCTTTGGGTCCATTGCTGGCTCATTGTTTGGTTCTGTCATTCTCACATCCAAAGTAAGAATATCCCCATCAGTTCTAGAAACATAAATACCTTTCTTTAACTGTCTGTGATCAACACTAAAACTCTTAATTCTTTCCATAATAATCTTCTCCTAAATCAGGATCATAAATTGGATGACGTATTACAGTATGATTCTTCAGGCTTTCCTGAACATCAATAATACGCTGATTAGATGATCCTCTAAATTTTAATGACGCATATTTCAAATCTTCAATAAATGGTCCATCAACAAGAATATCCATATAGGATAATGCTTCGGGTCTTCTTTCTAAAAGCACTTCCCAAGTATAGGAAGAGTAGACCCATATATCCTTACCTGGACAACGTTCACGAATCTGCTTTAACAGATCATCAATAACATCTTTATTTTCAGGACTCATTGGTTCTCCTCCAAGGAGTGTGAAACCTTTGATATGAGGCTTGTTGATGAGATTTACAAGAGTATCAACTTCATGCTGGGTGAAAGGCTTTCCCTTGTTGAAATCCCATGTCTCTTCATTAAAACAACCAGGACAATGAACATGACAGCCTTGTGTATAGAGCGAAACACGTATACCCTCACCATTAGCGACGTCAATCTCCCTGATTTGTGCATAATGCATATTATCCCCCCTTACCTTCATAATGTACTATTCTAGCATTCTTCAAATAAAAAAGAAGAGCAGACACTCTTCTTTTTTAGATTTTTAAATAAATATGTATGATATACAACATAAATATTATCAATCCTTACTTTTCCTTTGATGAAGATAATGATCAATCACAATAGAAACCAAACCAATACTAATGACTACAAGCAAAGAGTAGAGATGATGAAGATCATGAAAATGACCTGATATAATATAAATCATTAATCCAGCAAGAATACAACCAAGTATTAACAACAAACCAGTATAGGCAGGCTTTCCAGTCCTATATTCCTGAGTAATCAGGTCATCTTCTTCTTTTTCATAATAACCATATTTGTTTTTCATACGACCACCTTCACTTAACAATATAGCACTTTTCATAAAAGTGTTAATACATATAAAAATATGTTGGTAGTTCTTGAAATATTAAGAAGTTTTAGCATGACATGAAAACATCTTTAACGCCAAGAGAAATAGCAAAACTAAAGTTGCATATATATATAACAAAAATATAATAATTATTGACATAATGATATGAAATAAATACATATGTAACGTAAGTCTAATAAAAATAATATAAAAAGCAGTTTTCTTATATGTAAGAGCTTTCTTATGTATAGTATGATGAAACCGCTACAAGCGTGAGGAAATATTTGGGAAAGGGGAATACGAGCATGAAGAAGCAAGTAGGAAAAATCATTCTTTGCCTACTGACAATCACGATGGTCTTTGTGAATTTCACACTTTCAACAAAGGCTACGGATTATGATTTGTCTCAATATATTTCTCAAGTTGCATTAGAATATGAAAAGGATGGAAGTTACATAGCTTATGACCAATCAGCTTTAGCCGATCAGACAAAGCTACGCTTTAATATCACGGCAGCACTTCCTAAGACATCTTTGGACGTTAACAATAGTATTCGTCTGACAATGCCTGATCATCTTGCTCTTGAGGATACTGTTGCACCAGTTAGTGCCATTTATAGTTATGCGGGTGAAAGTCATGATTATAGTCGTGATGGACCAATTGGCTCATACACAGTTAAGGATCACCAGATAACGGTGACAATCAATAATCCACAGGATGATCCCTTAAATGTATATCTTCAAATCAATACAACTTTAAATCAGCTTACTTTTACAAATAATGAAGTAACGCTAGCATTCAGTGCACCTTCAACAACAATCACAATTAAGAAAGCTACAGAAACAACTGAAGCACAAACAAATGAAACACAAACAACACCTAAAACAGTTAAGCGAGCACCATTAAAAGCTAATCCTAACACTGATGCTCCTAATAAGATAAGTGGCAATATTGATGACTTAGTCAAGAGTGGCTTATCAGGATCTTATCAATTGGTTGGTAAAACAACAGTGGATAAGAACATTGGTAACATTGGTAGCCCAATCAATATTGATAATGATGTCACAATTGATTTAAATGGGAATAAATTACAACTCTATGATCAAACCTATTTCTATATCAAATCAGGCAAGCATCTTACCATTATTGATTCACAAGCTGATAATTACAAGCCTACTGCTACTGATGCAGAGGGCGTTGGCAAGCTCAGCAGCCTAACAACCGAAAAAGACTCACAAGATAATCGTAATATTCCTAGTATCCTTGATTACTATGTCACAGAACCTAATGTGAATGGTACAACAACGACTGATACCACAAAGAAATATGAAGTTGTTTTTTCTCATGCCGGACGTATCTATAGTGAAACATCAAGTACTAGTGGAAAAGATAGTACGTTCATGATTGAAAAAGGTGGCACACTTGATTTCAAGAGTGGTGTAGCCTACAACACTGGACCTCATGTCGTCGCAACGCATGGTAGTAATGGCTCAGGAACAGGTACATTGAATTTATCAGGTGGTTATCTCATTGGTAATCGTAATGGTAATGTTATATGGAATAATGCCGGAAACGTTCTAAGTATCAGTGGTGGTGTTATCACAAATGGATGTGCTGAAAATGGCGGTGGCGTCTACAATAATGGTACAAACAATGGCGCTACTGGTGGTGGAACCATCAATATGACTGGCGGTATTATTACCGGTAATGAAGCTTATCATGATGGTAATGATTCTACAGCTAACCGATTTAGTGGTGGCGGCATTTATATGAAATCAGGAATATTGAATATTTCTGGTGATGCTTACATTACAAATAATACAAAATCCTCTGGTAACTCAACTTTTAATCACTACAGCGTTCATGGTGGTGGCGGTGTTGCTGCTGACAATAATTCACAGGTCAATATGTCTGGTGGATATGTCACTGGTAACAAATCGAATGAAGCAGGTGGTGGTCTCTATATTGGCTACTATTCACAAGATGGTCTTGCAAAGCTGACATTGACTGGTGGTGTTATTGCTTCTAATATCGCAGAAACTGGTGAAGGCGGAGGCATAAGAATTGGTGGCTCTGGTCGTGGTGTCATTCGTGCTACATCAAAGGATAATCCTATCTATATCACCAACAATACAACCAATACTGGTTCTAAAGAAGGAACAAATGAATCAGGTGGTGACTGGGGTGGTGGAGGTATCTTCATCCAGCAAAATGGTATGTTGAATATCATGAATGCGATTATCTCTACTAATACAGCTGATGGCTTTGGTGCTGGTGTCAGTGCCTGTCCAACAGGGAACACAAGTATCAATACGGATCAGGGTGCTGCTATCTATGACAATACAGCTAATGGGAAACACTATTCACGAGGCTCTGGCGCTGGAAGTGAAAAGAAGAACGAAGACTATGTAGCTCATGAATTCTATAAAAATAATCAACGCACTAATTATCAGGATTATTTCTTAGCCCATGCAGCTAATGTTGGCTCTTATACAATCACGAATGGAATGCTTGGTGGTAGTGAAGAATACCAAGGAACCTTCGATAATAATAAGTCTTATGAACAACATTATAATGCAGGTGGAGTAGAAGCAAAGTTTATTGGCTTAAGTGCTCATCCTAGCAACGAAGATGTTGAGAAGGCTTTAGCTATTGCCTCAACATATATTAGTGGTAACCATTCCCATAACCATGGTGGTGGTATTATGACCAATGGTATGTTGACTTTGGGTGAATCAAATGAGATTTATCCATCATTCCATGTAGAAGCCTATAAAGCCTTTAAGTTAAAATCAGCACTTGATAATACGGCTACAAATCTGCCAATGGATAACAAACAGTTTAAATTTGCTATCTATAAACATACTGGTGATTCAACAACTCTACCTCAATGGGATGGCAATGAATTTACTGCTGGTTCAGGCACAAATGAATTTGTTGCCGAAATGGGTAATGAAGATGCAGACAAAGATCAGCTTGGAAGAATATATGCATCAATTCCAAACTTCCTCTATGATAATGCTGGTGATTATACATTCTATCTTGTAGAAAAAGATTCGGATGATACAAGTATTACTTATGATCATACAATCTACAAGATTCAATTCACGGTTTATGCTTCAGGTACGAAAATTGTAAACAATGTTGAAACAACAACATATTCAATTAAGGATATAAAAGTAAATCGTATTGTTGATGGAACAAGAACTGAGAATATTAATCATCAATATGATAGTGAAAATTCAAAGCTAACACTCTTAAGTAATTCAGAAGCGGCCTTTAAGAATACAGAGCAGTCCTATGGCTTACAGCTTACAAAGAAGGATGCGGAAAATGGTCGTGTTCTTGCGGGCGCAGAGTTTAGGCTCTATCAATTTGCGGACAACTATGTAGATAAAAGTATCAATTCAATCGATATTAGTGAAGTCGCAACACTGACAACAGATGTGGATGGCAAATTGACATTCTCATCACTAAGAGGTGGTAGTCTTTACTACTTAAAAGAAACAAAAGCTCCTGATCAATATAAATCATCAGGACCTTGGGTGATAGAAGTCAATAAAGATGGAACAGCTCAGTTCTATGATGCAGACTGTACAGAGAATGAAAATACAACAAATTTGACAAGAAATGACTCTAAACTATTCGTTAATAAAGAGAGCGAAATAGTTTTAGATAAAACTGGTTATGTATTCAATAAAGAAATAACGAATACATCTATCAAGTACAAACTGCCTGATACTGGTGGCAGTGGTATAGAGCAATATTACCAAGCAGCTTTTGTTTTCATCGCATTAGGCTTGCTAGTAATATTAGTACGCTATATCAAAAGGAGGGTTGTGTAATAGACAAACATTCAACATACAACACTCATAAAACATATTAAAGAAAAAGGAGAAAATTATGAATTTAACTAAGAAATTATTCAGTTATATCGTTGCGATCGCAATGATCTTCACATTAACTGCCTTTGCCGGTGGTGCTGTTAATGCAGCGAACGCAAAGACATACGCACTTACGCTACAAAACAATGGTAAAACAACGCATACTTTTGAAGTTTATCAGATCTTCACTGGTGATTTAAGTGAAGGTATATTATCAAACGTTCAATGGGGTAATGGTGTTTCAGAAGAAGGTAAGACTACTCTTGGTGATGCTGCTAAAAAAGCTGAAGATTTAGCAAAATCAGATAACGACTCTTTACCTGTTAAGACTTTTGCTGAAGATTTACAGAAATACCTTCAAAATAGTACTGAAAAAGAAGTTGCAGCAAATCAAACTGCATCAATTGAAGGTTTAGCTGCTGGTTACTATTTAGTAAAAGATAAAGCTAGCTCTCAGAACCAAACAAATGGTGCTTATACTTCATATATCTTAAAAGTTGTAAAAGACATTACAGCAACTACTAAATTAGATGTTCCTACTGTTGAAAAGAAAGTTCAAGATACAAATGATTCAACTGGTAAAACTTCTGGTTGGCAGGATTCAGCTGACTATGATATCGGTGATGAAATTCCTTACCAGATCACAGGTTCTATGCCAGCTAACATTGGCGACTACAAATCTTACAAATATGTCTTCACTGATACAATGGGCAAAGGCTTATCTTTCAAAACTGGTTCAGCTAAAATCATGATTGGTACTACTGAGGTTACAGGAAAATTCACAGAAAACGTCACAACAAATGATGATGGCTCTACAGTAACATGGACATGTGACGACTTAAAAACTGCTGGTGTTGAATTAACTTCAGTTACAAAGGTTGTTGTAACATACAAAGCAACATTAAATAAAAAGGCAGTTACCGGTTCTGCAGGTAACCCTAATACAGTTAACTTGACTTATTCTAACAACCCTAACAAGGGCGGCGAAGGTGAAACTGGTAAGACTCCAGATGACAAGAATATCGTCTTCACTTATAAAGCAGTTGTCAACAAGGTTGATCAGGACAAGAAATCATTAGCTGGTGCTGGCTTCACATTACAGAAGAAAGTTAATGGTGCATACACAGATGTTAAATCATTCACTGCTGGTGAAGCTACAACATTCACGTTCACAGGCTTAGATGATGGTGAATATAAGTTAATCGAATCAACAACTCCAGCTGGATATAACACAATTACTCCAATCGAATTCACAATCTCAGCTACACATGATGAAGAATCAGCTGACCCTAAGTTAACAGAGTTAACAGTATCCAAAGTATCTGGTGAAGCTACATTTACAGCTGATAAAGATGCTGGTTCATTAACTACTGATGTTGTCAACAAGAAGGGTTCTACATTACCTGAAACTGGTGGCATGGGTACAACATTATTATATGTAGCAGGTGGTATCTTAGTAGCATGTGCTGCTGCATATGTAGTGTTAAATAAAAAACGTGCTTAAGATGTATGAAGAAATGGATTAGGATTGTTAGTTTTGTATTAACCCTGCTGCTTGTAATAAACATACAAGGCGTACATGCGAGTACTGATTCACTGAAGGTGAATCAGACGAGAAATGGTATGCATGTACATCTCTATAAAATAGCGGATCAAAGTGATGATGGATATACGTATACTGATGCATTTCGTGATGCGAAGGAAACGAGTATTGATGTAAATAACTTAAAGACTACAGAAGATGTCTTACAGGCAGCTCAGACCTTTAAAGGTCTGGCTGCTAGTAAGATTGGAACTGACCTGATTGCCACAGGGAATGTACTTTATTTCCCGTCTCTAACTAAAGGTGTATACCTTCTATTAATTGATAATTATACGAGTGGAGACACAACCTATAGTTATCTGCCCTTACTTATTGCATTCCCTGAGACAAATGAGGTAGCTCTAACGAAGTATTCTAGTACTAGTATTCATAAATATTTGCTTGTAAAGCATTGGAATGGTGGCAGTAATTATCCAAAAAGTATTCAAGTTGATCTGTATAACGGTAAGAAGTTAGAAAAAACCTTGACACTGAGTAAAGAAAATAACTATGCTTATTCTTGGACAACAACAGAGAATAAGGACTATAGTATTAAAGAACATCAGGTTCAAGGGTATTCATCAAGTGTTGATGTGAGTGAAAGTAATGATACACAAAGCTTTATATTAACCAATATAAAGAATCCTGTTACTGTAACAAGTGATGCTGATAATGTGCCTACTGATAATGAGAATAATGCGGATCAGTCAGCTGATACGGCTACATCTCAAGGAGGCAAGGGTAATGTAAAGACAAGCAATAGTGGTCAGACTAAGACCAATGCTGAAAGTTCAAATGTGAAACCAACATCAACACAGTCTGTGAAAACAGGTGATGAAACAAATATTAATGTATTAATAATGATCTTTATAACAGCTGGTATAGCTTTGATAATTATTGGTAGATTTCTTAAGAACTAGGTGTTTACACTTAGTTCTTTTTTGTGGAGGATAACGATGAAAGGTAAGAAGATCAGTAAGGAAAAGAAGAAAACGATTGTATCGATTATTGTTGTGGTATTCGCCGTGGCAATGATATTGGTAGCAACGTTTGTACCCTTCTACCATGTAGAAGGGGATGCCATGGCGAATACTATGAATAATGGTGATTTGGTTTGTGTGCATAAGACGAAAGATATCCAAAAAGGGGATGTGATTGCTTTCTACTATAATAATAAGGTTTTGGTAAGAAGAGTGATTGGTGTTTCTAATGATAAGATATCGATTGATCAAAGTGGTAATGTCAGTGTCAATGGAACGAAGATTAAGGAAGATTATACTTCTGATAAGGGAGATCTGAAAAATCGTGATATTGTGTATCCTTATACCGTGGATGCGGATAAATATTTTGTCTTAGGGGATCATCGTTCAAGAAGTGTAGATTCAAGGGTGAAAGCGTTAGGCTGTGTCACTTCTAAACAGATTATTGGAAAGGTCATTTTAACAATCTGGCCGCTTCCTCATTTTGGTGTGCATTAGGAGGTCTCTATGGTTAGGAAAATAATGAATGTCGTGGTGGCTTTAGTCTTTTTAGTTGGAATTGGTTTATTAGCCTATCCAACGTTTAGTGACTGGTGGAATGCGCAGCATAAATCACAGGTCATTGCATCTTACGAAAAGAAAGTTGAAAACTTAACAGATAAACAGTATAAGAAATTATGGGATGGTGCTGTTAACTACAATAAGAAGTTAAAGACCACAAATATGAATTTATCAAAGTCTGATTTGAAAGTTTATAATAAAACTCTTGATGTTACGGGTACTGGTATTATGGGATATGTGGAAATTCCTAAGGTGAATATCTCTTTACCAATCTATCATGGGGATAATGCAGCCATCTTACAGGTAGCGATCGGGCATATTCCAGGAACCTCTTTACCAGTTGGCGGAAATAGTACGCATTGTGTTATATCTGGACATCGTGGTTTACCAAGTGCTAAGTTATTTACCGATATTGATCAGATGAAGATTGGTGATACCTTTATGTTACAGACGTTGGATAATACCTTAACATATAAAGTGGATCAGATTAAAGTTGTTTTACCGACCAATACTAAGTACTTACAAATAGAACAAGGGAAAGATTTATGTACATTAATGACTTGTACACCTTATGGGGTGAATACTCATCGATTATTAGTGAGAGGTCATCGTATTCCTACTTTATCTACAAGAGTCCATCGAGATCTTGTCAAAGCTGATCCGGTTATCTTTGATGCTATCTGGGCAGTCATTGCCTTAATAGTGGTTATTATTAATGTCCGTCGTTATAAGAAATATAAGAAACCAAAGGTTTCTAAAAGTGAATAAGTATTAAGCTGGTGGATGTATATTCACCAGTTTTTTGTTTGGCATAAATTGATGAATGATGTGATGTCACGATTAAAAGTGTCAAAGACGAAACGATAACTGAAATAGAATCATCTGGGATAAATACAGGAAACTAAAGTCTTAAAAATAGTTTCCATATAACGTTTTTACTACAGTTAGACATCTGCCGTATAGAGTAAGAATAGATGAATTTAATGTAATATCATGTAATACAATAATGAAAGGTATTTATTATTGCATGAAAGATAAAGATGATCATGGTAATGAAGTTGATTATGATCGTAATGCCTATACATGGGAATTGAAATGTTACGACGCTAAGGGTAATGAAATTAATGAAAATGACAATGATGCGAAAGTAAAGTCATTTACTTTAAAGGTTAATGCTAATGATTCAAATACATTTAGACCAACAAGTGCATCTATCCAATATAAGATGATAGGTGATTTATCAAAAGTAATGCCTGGTCAGAAGTGGGATTTCAAGAATAGTGGTCTTATTACAAATTATAATGGACATGATATAGATCAAGGCCACACAACAAAAGGCGAATCTCAATATGAATATGAGAATGTAAAAAAACTAGCAAAGCTGGCTAGTGCTACAGGAAAAGAAACAACATATACAAATGGTATTTTAGATGTAGAAAAAGATAAATTGACTAATGATACAATCCATTATCGTATTATGTTGAATGTAGATAAAGATAAATCGGGATCTATAACAGTTACAGATACTTTGCCTAAAGGTATGAGCTACAAAGAAGGTTCAATGAATGTGATGTTTTATGGAAGTGAATGGTGGATGTATTCATCTAGCGGTTCTTATGACTTTACAAATGACAAATATAAACCAACTGTTGATGTAGCCACGAAAGATGATCAAACGATTTTAACGTTCCACATCAAAGATGGCTATGAAAACGGCGATAATCAAAAGATTGTGATTGATTATGAGGGCATTGTTACTGATGATCCAGCCTGGAAAAATATGACTATAGAAAAGAAGTCTTATACAAATAGTGTAAAATGGGATAATCACGAAGATTCTCAGACTACAAATGTGAAAAGACCAGTGGAGGTTGTGCATAAGAAGGGTGAACAGCTTAAAGATGCAAATGGTCAATACACAAATACGATAGAATATTCAGTTAAAATTAACCCGGCTGGAAAAGTTCTTAATCCTAAAGGTGATTCGGTTACATTTTCTGATGCTTTAACGGTTGAAGATGGCGTGAAAGCTTATTTAGACTTACAAAATGTAAAGCTATATAAGTTTGACTCAAATGCAGAAAATCACCGTAGTTCAACAGAAATTGATTCAAGTTCGTATAGCTTAAAGTATGATGAAAAGACACATGAGATTTCTGGCGAGTTGCCAGATGCAACACCTTGTGTTCTTGTCTATCGCTATAATATTGACAAAGGCAATAAAGGTACGCCAACTATTTCTAATGAGGTAGAGCTAGCGGGAAGTTATACTGCTAAAGATAGTGGTAAAATGAAGTCGAATAGTGCTGAAATGACTGATTCAACAACAAAAGTTACGATTCGGGAGGTGGATGCGGACAACTATGCAAAGGGATTTCCAGGCGCTGAATTTAGCGTTGAAGAATATTTAAACGGTTGGATTACACCGGAGGCTTATAGAAACAAGCAAGTTACTGACAGCAAAGGTGAAGCGGTACTAAATACTTACGAACCGGGAAAACTTTATCGTATTAAGGAAACAAAAGCACCTGCTGATTATACAGGGGATTCAAACTATTACTATTTCATGATTACAAGTAATCAGGATAACAGTACTGCACAAAGCGCTTTAGACGATGATTATAAAAATCTTCCTGCTAATATGCAAGATCCAAATGATAAAGTGAATTATGTGGATAAAAGTAAAATTCATTATTTTGGTCAAAATGGTGAAGAGATTATTGTGTCAAATGAATATACTCAGCTAACAGTAAATAAAACGTGGCAAAATGCGGATGGCTCGAAAGCTGATAAACCTGGAGAAAATTTTGTGGACGTTAAACTCTATCGCTATATAAAGAAGTCTGATGGCGTTAAGGTTACGCTAATAACTGATAATAGTTATAAAAATATATCAAAAGAGTTTGCTGTTGATAGCGGTTCAACCTTTACAGTTGAGTGGGGGCAATATGATACAAGTGGTATTAAAAGTGCTTTAGTAAATGGTAAAGAAGCGAGTGTTACAGATGATCATAAGTTTACTTCGCAACCTCTCACAAGTGATACAACAATTCGTGTTACAAGCAAAGATTGGTTTAATGATCCGACATATAGATATAAGAAACCTCAAACAGTAGTTTATGAATCTTCAAAGTATGAAGTCGTTAGCTTCACGTTACAGGCGGATAAAAACTGGTCTAAGTCATTTAATGATTTGCTGACCCGAAACGGTAATGATGAATATGTCTATGTAGCTGAAGAAACTACAAAGTTAGATGGCTATGAAACAAAATACTATGGCAACACAGCTAAATCAGGAACAATTACTGTCGCAAATAAAAAGAATCCAGATGCACCTAAAACACCAGAAACAGTTTTACCGTCTACTGGTGGTAAAGGGACAACGATGTTCTATGTGGCTGGGATATTACTGATTTTAGTAGCAAGCTTCTTGCTTATCATAAGATATAAACATTTGAATGAAAGGGGATAATCATATGTTAGAAGATTATTATCAGGGTACTAGTCCCTGATTAAAGATAGATCTCAATAAAAAACACTTGATGATACTCTTACTTATTACTTGTATGACATGGTCTGGTATATCTTAAAGAAGTCTTAAAGAAAAATGAAAACTTGCTTTCTTAAATGGGTTTCTATAATGAGTTAATATAAACTTGTACGGATATGATACATAAATATATTAAATACACTTAGTTAATTTCGCATATATGAATATTTTGTGAATGAAGTGATGATTTACAAATCTAATTAACGGGTTATTTGTAAATATTTAGATATTTATATGTGTGACGTGCAAATGTTCTGCATAGAACATATAAAAATGGAGAATAATCCGTGATTTTGGTCACATGCAGTATAATTACCATTTATTTACGAATGAAAGTGTAACGCGTTTGTAGAAAATAGACACATATACGTTAAAAACTACAAAATATTATGATTTCACTAAAGTCACAAATAACATAAAAATTTGATATAAATCATAGAAATTTGATATTTATGACCTTGGTGTGACCTTACTTGATTAACATTTACGTTGTAATACGGGAAAAAATTAAATAAGTAAGGGATGATCGTTATGAAAAACCTGGTAAACAAAGGTTTCAAGTATTTTGTGGCGATTATGATGGTTTTCTCACTCATGAGTATGAATGCATGGGCGAATGGACCAGAGAGTGGTACATCAAGTGAGACGGGTAGTACTACTACGGAAAATAAGGGAACTACAAAAGATACTGGTGATAGCCAGGAAGATACAGCTGATCAGCTGATCTCAAACGAAGAAAAGAAAACAACTACCTCAAAGGAATCAGATGACAAGGAAGGACAAACTGATCAAACAACTGATAAGAAAACTGATTATACTTATGAAGATAAGAAAATCAGTGTGAAAGCAGTGCTTGCTAATGCAAGCGCTATTAGTGATCAGGCTGAATTAAGAGTCAAAGAGATTCCTGAATCTACAACTGAATATAAAAAATATCAGGAAGCATTAAATAAGAAGTCTAATCTTTATAGTAATGTCTTACTCTATGATATCTCATTTATATTAGATGGTAAGGAAGTAGAACCAACTGATGGAAATGTCAAAGTGTCTATGTCTTTTAAAGATCAGCAGTTATCTGATGATCTTAATGTAAAGGATAATAATGATCTTAAGGTTATTCATTTTAAGGATAATGATGTGAATAAACAGACATACTATTAAATGTCAATAGAAAATATGAGGGGAGTTGATTTTGTTAATTATATAAATTAATTGAATCTTTGTTTACTCTGATTCTAAAGCCAAGTGAGTTTGTCTTGGCTTAGAGGTGAGTGCTACAAATATGTAGTATTAAAAATTACAAAAAGAAAACATCTTAGTGTGTATAAATGTGAAAGTTGTCACAATCCATTGAAACATATGTGTTTTATATCAAAAATCTACATACAGTATTACTCTTCTGGGTCATTTCCAGTAAAGGTAAAATCATGTACTACACCATTCTCATCAGAATATTTGTAAATACATCTTCTTGTCTTTTCTGGAATGTCAGTAGTAATACTTTGGAAGAACGTGGCTCGGGTATCTTCCGGAAGCTTCATGAGATCCTCATAAAGCAGTACGAAATCACTATCATGCTTAAGAATAGCGTAAATATAACGTGCCATCTTATTGGCAACAGCTACTGTTGCAAGCTTATGGCGCTTCTTATTGCCATTTTTAACCCTTGCAAAAAGGTTGGCAAGGTATGGATTATGCCGTCTGGCATACTCTGATGCCAGGTATATAGCGTGTCTGAGGATAGGCGATCCCATTTTGGAAATCTTCCCATGGGTATCAACTGATGAACCTGATTTCTTATTTCTTGGCGTTAATCCACAGTATGATGCAAAGTTTTCCGCTTTCTTGGAAAGAGCTATGTCATATACCTCACCAAGAATCATAGCTGCGGATTCTTCACCAACACCGATTAATGTCTGAAGACGCTTAAATGCAGGCTGTTCTGAAGCAAGATTAACCATCATTTTCTTGTAGTTTCTCCTTGTCTGAAGCAGATTTCTGATACTGCTGACCATTTCAACGGTGATCAGTTCAGCTTCCTGAGGAACATTAAGAGTAACAATGGTATTTTCACAAAGATCGAACAAATCGTCTATTTTAGCTTCCTTACAGCGATGCTTAGAGGCCTCGTAAGCCACATTAAAGACTTCATTTTTAGAAGATTTAATGATATGATGTGCAGTAGGATATGCCTCTAAGATTGCAAGCGCAGTCGCAGAACGTATTGAGAAAACAGCGGTAAGCTCCGGGAAGAACTTTTCACACTGTGCACTCAGTCGATTGTATTCAGCATTTAGCTGTTTATTCAGCTGCTGATAGCGATGCGTCAGAATTTTTAGATTCGCATGTCCTTTTTTGTTGTTTTCTTCGTTGTAATTAGGAGCTTTTTCAACATAACGTGCATCATCATCAGTTGCGCACATCTGTGCAATAGTCTTAGCGTCAAGTGGATCGGATTTGGCATATCCGTGTGCATCGCGCCACCTGTCAACGAATTTAGTATCCAGAAACTTAACTGCTTCACTTTCCTGGAGATGATCGCGTATATACATATAGACATTGTCAGAGTACACGCCTGTTACTTCCATTGTGAAAAGAACGCTCAGGCAGTCTTCATCTTTGTAATGTCTAACGGTATCGAGGAACTCATCGACACCTGGCTTGGTGAATTTAAACTTTATCGCCTTTCGAACAAATTTGGATTTAACATTTCTATCTCTGTTACGTTTATAAATGGCAGCATCTGCTTTGCCTTTAGAAACGTCTAAACCGATAAATAAATCATATTGTTTTGAAAAGATATTGTTTTTCACGATAAGTACCTCATTTCATAAATTGATAGTAATTTGTTTTGAACTGCACCTCTAAGCCAAGACAAACGCAACCTCGAAAATAAGAAGACAATGCAAACAAAGCTTCAACAAACTCATTAGGGTATAAAGAACTGTTTTGGCTGAGGAATAAGTCTATGTGAAGCGGACATCCCATAGGGGCCGCAAGGAGAAAGAATACAACCTTAGGTTCAAAACAGAATCTATTATCCTGGATTTGAAGTGTATATTCAAATCTAAAGAATCATCAATTATTAGCGATGATTCATTAATCAAATTACAAACATATTATACGAGGAGACATTGAATGCTAAAACGAATGTGAAAAAAGATACGACTGCTTTTGATACGAAAAGTTTTAGTACGTATGCATTAGTTGACAATGATAGAGATTGGGTTACATCTGTTAATACATATAAAATGGGGGCAGATGGTAAATATGAAAACAATCCTTCCACGACATTTACTGATGGTGACAATGTTAAATTTGAACTTTCATACTTTATTCCTGATGATACTTTTAAAGAAGAGGAGACACCAAAACAGATCACTTATCAGATGCCAAAAGGTATAAACGTTTCCACTGAACAGAATGGTACTGTAGCGAATAAAAATGATCCAGCTCATCCTTTTGGTACATATAAGATTTCAACGTCTGGTCTAGTTACCGTTACTTTTAATGATGATAATTTTGATCCTACGGCATATTTTACAGGTTCCATAGAATTTGAAGGAAAATTAGATAAAAGTTCGAATGAAAACAAGGGTTCAGTAAACTTTCCAGGCGCAAGTACTGGCTCAACCATTACAATTAAAGATAAAGAAGATAAGCCATCAGAAAATACCAGTGACATTAATGTAAAAAAAGATGGAGAATTTTCTGATGATAAGAAGTCTATCAACTATACAGTTACTGTTTCAACTACAAAGGGAACTGCTGATACCGTTGATATTATAGATGAGGTTGGCTCGTTTCAAAATGTTGATTTAAACTATAGAAAAAATTTGAGGTTGGTAAGAAAAGATTCGAACGGATATGAATATGGTGTGAATTATAATGTTTCATATGGGGAAAAAATATATGAAAACAACAAACCATATTTTGAGATAAAAGGTTTACCTAAATTAAGTGCTGGTGAATCCTATGTTCTCACTTACACAATGGATCTTACTGATCAGAAGAATTCAAATGGTGATGTATATGTTGATAACAATGCATATGCTAATTCTGGAAATGTTCAAGTTTCTGCTTATAAGAGAATGCATTATGAAAGAATGATTAATAAATATGGATATCTTAGTGGTGCTGATACAATTCAATGGGTAGTTTCACTTAATGATGATCATAGAGATCTTAAGAATAATCGATATGTATTCTATGATAAACTACCTGAAGGTCTAAAATTAAAGGGCCAAATTCAAGTTTATTATATTGATGAAAGTCAAAATAATAAACTAATTGAGGTAAAAAATTTAGAGACTGCTTATAAAGGTAATACTTACATTACAGTTGATTTTTCAAAAGTAGATGAAAGTTTAAAAGATAAGAAATTTGCTATCTATTATGAGACGAATGCACCAAAAGTACCTAATGGTGAAACTGGAATTACGGTATCAAACACCGGGCAATTCTATGGTCAAGATGGACACGATTATCATTCGACAGGAGAAGCTAAAGTAGGTTTATCTTTGACAAAATCAAAAGTTGGAAATCCACAATTAGCAGATGAGAATAAAGATAAGGTTTCATTTAAATGGAAAGCAGAGGCTGATTTGGATGGTGAATCTAGAAAAAGTTTTACCTATAAAGATGTGATTGGAACTGTTTATCATCAAAATGGGAATGATAAAGTAGACGATAAAGATGTGAATCATTATGCGATTGCAAAAGAGCTTTATGAGCAATTTCACAAAAAGGGTGTAATGACTGTATCAGAATCGAAAACTTATAACGAGGGTGAAGATTATACATGGACACTGACTTGTTATGATAAAGATGGAAATACAGTTAATAATGAAAATACAACGACAAAAGTTAAATCTTTTGAAATAAAAGTTTCAGCTAAACCTGGTAAGGAGTTTAATCCAATAAAGTTTAAGATTGATGAATATACAACTTATAGTGATCTATCAACGATGAATAATGGAATTGAATACACATTTCCTAACAAAGGTAACATAACACTAGATAATAGTAAATCTGTTGAGAGTACCGATGAGCAAAAATATACATATACATATTATGGTAAATTCGTGAAGTCGGTAAGTAAAACTGGAGAAAACGCTAGTTATAGTTCAAAGCCAGTTAATGTTTCTGCTGACGAAATGAAAGAAATAGATGGAAAGAAAGTACTCTTCTATCGCCTTTTGTTAACTATTGATAAAGATCAAAGTGGAGATTTTGTAGTAGAAGATCAATTGCCTTCTGGAATGAAATATGTAGATAAGTCACTTTTAGCGTATTTCTTTGATAATGAATATTCGTATCAGAAATCAAGGTGGAATAAAAAATAAACAGTAATTATGAATTTGTATCAAATAATTCGGGAAAAGACCTTCCAGGGCTGGATGCTCCAAATGTTGAAGTTATCGAAAATGCTGATGGAACAGAAAGCTTAAAAATCACAATTAAAGATGGATATGAAAAGGTAGATGACAAAGAAAATAAAGTAGACCAAATAATTGCTATAAAGTATCAAGCTCAGATATCTGATGAGTCTTATTGGAATGATATGACTAATACTGAAAAAACTTATACTAATACTGCAACATGGGGAGATTCAAAGTCTTCTCAGGAAACAACAGTTACAAGAACTGTCAAAGAAATTAGTAAAGGTGTTGAACAAAACGGAAGTAATTTAGAATATTCCCTTGAGATCAATCCGGCAGGAAAAGATCTTAATCCTGGTGCAGATACTTTGACGTTGGATGATACATTAACTATTCCTAATGATGTGAAAGCTTATTTGGATTTAGAAAGCATCAAGTTATACAGATTTGATCATTCTAAAGATAAGCATAGAGGTGTAATTATATCTCCAAGCTTATATAAATTTAAATATGATAGCAAAAATCATAAGATTCATGTAGAACTGCAAGATCGAATGCCGTGTGTGTTAGTTTATACGTATACTATTGTTGCTAACAAGAATGGCAATTATTATATTTCAAATAATGCTAATCTTGCAGGTGTATTCGATACTCAATATGGAGATAACTTTAATATTAATTTGTCCTCAGCATCAGGAAGCCAAAGTAAAGTTGTTTTAACTAAAGTTGATGAGGACAACAGTACAAAACTGTTATCTGATGCTGGATTTAGTATTGAAAAAAGAGAAAAAGTCGATGGAAAATGGACTTGGGTATGGCAAGATCCAAAGGATGTTGCGTCAACTCAGGCTCCAACAAAGGAAGTAACAATTGATCAAGACAGTCAAGTTAAGAAAAATGTATTGGTTACTGGAAGTGATAAGAATAAAGGTAAAATTTCGTTTACAAAGCTTAGTGAAAATGCGTTGTATCGAATTAAAGAAGTGTCTGCTCCAGAGGGTTATAGATTAAGTGATCAATATTATTATGTAATAAAAAAAGAAAAAGATGGTAATATAACCGAAGATAATTTAATAAATAACTTAGATACAGATGTAAAAAAAGAAATTGATGCGAGTCAAGATCAGAATAAAATTAAAAGCAAAATCAATTTCTTTGAGAGTACTGGTGGTTCATTCTATGTATCAAATAAATATGCTAGATTGACTATTAATAAATCGTGGGTTGATAAAGATGGAAATGTGATAACTCCTACATCAAATGAAGTTAGTTTAAGCCTTTATCGATATAAGCTCTTAAACGAAAATTCTACTGTTAATGTAAAAGTGAATGTCACAAATCTTCAATATAAAAACGAGACATTTACTTTGACAAAAGGAAGTAAAATTATTGCGAAGATCACAGATATAAATGATCTGGGAACTATTAAAGATGAGAATGGTATTAATTATGGTAAGACATATGTGATGGGACCGTTTAGTTCTGATACTGATGTGAATATTTCAATTGAAAATGGTGGTTATAGTCTTAAGTTTGAATCCGTTGCTCCTTCTCCTATACTAGATAAAAATAATGGTGAATTCGTAGGAAATATCAAATTATTGAAAGACAAAAATTGGATATATTCAGATGATAATTTACCTTCCCAAGATGACAAAGGAAATAAATATGTATATGCAGTTAAGGAAACATCTATAAAAGGTGAATCTATGAGTGATTATAAAGTTATTTATATGGGTAACTATATACAAGCTGGTACGATTAATGTTACAAACCAGGAAACTGGTGATAAGAAATATACTCTACCATCAACTGGTGGTATAGGTACTAAGAAATATTATCTACTTGGAACGCTGCTAAGCATGCTAGGAGTAATATACATATTAATGAAATTGGGAAAAGGAGGACTCTTTAGAAAAGAAGATCATTCTTAAAATAAAATTATTTAAAAGAAATGTAGATTAAAGAAGAAAAGATTTAATAATTTATGAAATAGGAGGGACAAATTTATGAAACATTTCAAGAAATTCTTTAGTTATTTAGTTGCACTGACAATGGTATTGTCTTTAGCAGCATTCACTGGTGTGAAAGTACATGCTGAAAATGCTGCTGAAGCTACTACTTACACATTAACATTAAAAGGAACTGCAAAGGATCATACCTATGAAGCTTACCAGGTTTTCAAAGGTGATTTAAGCGGAGATACCTTATCAAACATTCAGTGGGGTACTGGTATTGATAGCACTAAGAAAGATAAATTAATTAGTGCTTTAAAGGGAGATAATACATTAAAAGATAAATTTGGCAGTGTTACAGATGCTGCAAGCGTTGCAGAAGCTTTAGAAGGTGTAGCAAGCAATTCTGCTGAAATGGATGCGTTTGCTCAGGTTGTTGGACAGTATTTATCTACTACAAGTACAAGCAAATCATCTACTGTCAATGATAATAAAACTGAGATTACAGGTTTAGCTGCTGGTTATTATTTAGTAAAAGATAAAGATGGTTCTCTGGATGGAAAGTCAGATGCTTATACTAAATTTATCGTCCAGGTTGTTGGTAATGCAGAATCAGACATCAAATCAGGTGTACCTACTGTAGAAAAGAAAGTAAAAGATACAAATGATTCAACTGGTGAAACTTCTAATTGGCAGGATTCAGCTGATGCTGATTTTAATGATAATGTTAAATATAAAATCACTGGGACAATGCCTAGCAACATTGGCTCATATACATCTTATCAGTATATCTTTACAGATACTATGTCAAAGGGTTTAACATACAAGGCTTCAGATTCAGATAACAATGTTAAAAACTATGAGATTTACTTCTATGCAAACAAGGATGATGCAGCTAAAGATGCTAAGGTTAAAGGCGTTAATATTACTGATTCATTTAAAGACAATGGTGAAGGAGAATCTGTAACAAACAGTAGCGATGCTAAATATAATGGTGGCAAAAAGTTTACTTGGACATGCAGTGACTTAAAATCAATTAATTCTTTAAAAGATGAAAAAGGTAATAGTAAGCTTACCGAAAATTCTGCTATTGTAGTTTATTATGAAGCAAAATTAAATGAAGGTGCTGCAATCGGTGCTGCAGGGAACCCTAATAAAGTTGATTTAACTTATTCTAATAACCCTAACAAGGGTGGCGAAGGTGAAACTGGTAAGACTCCAGAAGATAAGAACATCGTCTTCACTTATAAGTTAGATGTAAATAAATATAAAGATAACAAAAATGATGTAAATAATAAAACAGATGAAGCTGAATTCAAATTATACAAGGAAATTAAAGGAACAAATGATAAACCTGATAGTGTAAACGAGGTAACTTTAACTAAAGCTAACAAAGTTTATAGCGCAGTACGTCTTGATGATGGTGTATACATCTTACAGGAAACAAAGGCACCAGATGGTTATAACAAGATGGATGGATCAGTGAAATTTGGTTCAACAACTTATGAAAATGCTAAAGAATTTACAATCAGTGCAAAACATGATACAACATCTGATGATCCTAAGTTAACTGAACTTACTGGTGGTAACGTAAAGTCTGGTGAAGCTACATTTACATTTACACCTGATACAAGTGCTGGTTTATTAACAGCTGATGTAGTAGATAAGAAAGGTTCAATCTTACCTTCAACAGGTGGTATGGGTACAACATTATTATATGTAGCAGGTGGTATCTTAGTAGCATGTGCTGCTGCATATGTAGTAATGAGTAGAAAACATTCTACTAATAAATAATGACAAATCATGAAGAGGTTATTTAGTATCTTATTGTCATTGTTACTTGTGGTACTGAATAGTCAGTCACTCTTACATGCTCAAGATCTTTCATCCCTGACAATTACTAAAACACAGTCAGGGATGAATGTGCATCTTTACCAAATCGCAAGTATTGACAATGATCAATATAGCTATACAAAGGAATTTAGTGATGCAAAGAATACAAGTATTGATTTAAATAATCTCAAGACGAGTGAAGATTTAGCAGTGGCTGCACAGACTTTAAAAGGATATGCAGCTAATGTGAAAGGAAATGATCTTAAAGCTGATGGAGAAAGCTTAACTTTTTCTTCATTAAGTAAAGGATTATATCTCTTACTGGTTGATGATTATACAAGTGGGAATACCACTTATACATACTTGCCATATCTCATTGCGATTCCACAAACTACGCAGGTAGAGTTATCTAAATATTCAACGACTGAGATCCATAAGTATTCACTTGTTAAGCATTGGGTCAATAGTACGAATACACCTGATTCTATCTTAGTGGATTTATATAATGGTTCGACTTTAGAGAAGACCATTACATTATCAAATAGTAATAACTACTCTTATTCATGGACAACTGATACGACTAAGAATTATAGTATCAAGGAACATGAAGTAGCTGGTTATAGTGCGAGTGTTGCTTCTTCTGAAAGTGATGGCATAATGTATTTTGTTTTAACGAATACTAAGAATACAACTACCACAACAGAAAATAATGGCAATACACCTAACTATAACACCCCTAATAACAATACAACGAAAACGACGACTGGTAAGAAAACTACCACAACAAGTAATAATGGAAAAGATAACACGCCAACGTATAAGACAAAGACCACTACACCTACAAAAGCTACGACTTCAACAACTGGTGATCACGGTAGTGGAACAACGAATACGTATGCTAATAAGAGAGTGAAGACCGGTGATGAAACACACATTGCGATCTATGTAATTTTAATGGCAACGGCGGGTGTTCTGTTAATCTTGGTTGGTCGTTTTATGAGAAATGATTAATTGTTTTTGGAGATTTGAGAGGAAGTGATAAGCTTCCTCTTTTTGTGTGCTTGCATATGCGGTAATTACCGCAGGAAAGCGAATGAAATGAGTAATAGATTTAATATCTTCATAGAAATGAAATATATAACAATGTAATTATTGAAAAGTATTTAAAATGAAATAAACATCATTATAATAGATCCTGTTGTGAACGATGGGAGGAATTATGAGGAAAAGCTATATTAATAGAACGAGTAAGGCATATCGTAATGCCCAAAGATTAGGGAAAGTGAATGTTGAAATATTTACTTCTACCAAGGATTATTTAGAGCGGATGCACGAAGATTTTGATCATTACTTAGAAGTAGTAAAGGATCAGGTCAAAGAAGAATTGAAGGGATACAATTGCTTTGACCTGATCCTCTATGAAGATAAGATCAAAAGAGAGAAGAAGAAAGCCAAAGGGGAGGCTTTTAAGTTAGCTTCTGAAATATTATTAGTTATTGATCATGAATTGATTAATCGTTATCTGATTGAACAATGTGATTACTATCATAAACGTATTCCTTTAAAGGAATGGGATTATCCTTTATTGGATCACTATGATCGTTATATGGAATATGTTCATAAAAAGCAGCTTCAGTTTGCAAATGTCTTTCTGCAGCATGTCATTCATAGCTTTCGTAATGACTTTATCAGTAAACTGAAGCCAGAACAGTTATGTCTGCTTTATGAAGGATTGGCCTCAGCTTCACAGGACACTACTTATGGCGCTTATTACTTTATTTGTTTATTAAATGAAGTGGAAACGGTAATGCTAAGTGATCTGCATTACCTGCATAATATCTGCTTTCATGCCTGTCTGAAAGAGGTCTACTAATGGATCACATTGCTGATAGGATTAGAAATTACCATCATACCTGTATCTTAAGTAAACAGGATATCCACATCCACCAGGGATATCTAGATACCCCAGAAAGAAGAGATTATACCCTCTATCTCAAAAAATACCAAACTATACAATGCCCCTTTCCTCAGTTTATCAGTTATGTAGCCAGTGATATGGAACACTATGCGATGATTATTAATAACTATGCTTTATTTGTTTATCGACAGATTCTGATCTTAGAATTACCTGATTTAAAAGATGAAGCTTATGATATTCAAAAGACGATGATTAATATTGTTGAAGAAGAAATCATCAGACGCTTTTTACATGCCTTTCCTGCTGCGTCTTATGATCATTCTACCTTTTATATGGGTTACATTGTTTATGCTTTTTATCAGCGTGTTCATGCTACATCAGCTTCTAAACATTTAGCGGATCTCTGTCAGTATTATCAGGAGATGGAAGCACCTTCTGCTTATTTATCATCTTTTTATAAACTGTTATTAGATAGTGATCATGAATATTATCTTGCGATTAAGCAAGTCATTAAAGAGAGAATCATTAAACGGTGTGGTAAACTTCTTCATTTTTATTTCCCTAATGAGGATACCTTAAGTTCTTGGGAAGAGATGCTGTCAAAAATATACCACCGCTCACAGGAGATGTATTGAAGTATTCTTTCAATCTCATTATAATAAGGAAGGAAAACATCAATGGGAAAGTGAGTGCTATGAGAAAAGCTGTTAATCGGATTATTATGTGTTTAGGCTGTGTATGTATTATCATTGCGGCGACTTTATTTGTCTACAATAAACACTTATTAGAAAAGAATTATACCAATGCCCATAACATCTATAAGAAGGCTGAGGCATTGATACCACCGGTGTATATATCGAGTACATCAGGGGATCTTTCGATCTATGGCTATTTGGTCCGTGCGACTGTTTCTAGTGCTCATCTCCAATGTGTTGTCGCCAAGGACCATGATTTGCCATACTATCATAAGAAGATGATTGCTTTACCAGATTACCTCAAAGGGGATCTGCAGAAAGTCAGTATTGGAGAAACCATCATCTTACATAAAGTCAATGGCAAAAAGGTCACTTATAAAGTCACTGATAGCGGACGTATTCCCTATAAAAACTTAACCTCAGTAGGGTTAACGATTTATTGTCAAACTAATGGCTATTGTTACTTTATAAGCAGTAAGAGGATATAAGAAAGAAGTGTAAACATGAATATCGCAATTATTGATCAGGATGAAAGTTTTTGTAATGAAGTAGAAGGGGCGGTCTTATCGAATGGCCATTACTCAACCTATAAGTTTCACTCTTCTCAGGATTTCCTAGGCTGTGAACAAACTTTTGATATGATTCTTTTAGATATTGAATCACCGGATACCGCAGAAATCTCTTTATCAGATCAGTTACGTGAGCGAAATACACCGATTGTGTATTTATCAAAAGAACATGATCATTTAAAGAAAACCTTATCCGGTTATCTCAAACATCTCAAAACTGACGAAATAGGTGATGTTCCTTTTACCAATATCACTTATATTGAAAGAAACCATAAAGATTTAGTGGTTCACTTAAGTGATGGTGAGAATACAGAAATCAAAGATGGTAAACACTATTTACATGATTTAGATGATCGCTTTATTAAGATCAATCATACCACTTATATCTCCTTAGACTTCTTAGAATCCGTGAAATATAATGAAGCTATAGTCCATGGGGAAACCTTACACATTGGTCATCACCATGTGAAAGAATTACATGAAATTGTCAAAGATACTGCATCAAAATGATGCAGTTTTATTATACCTGTTTGTTTTATTAGCCTCTATAAGCTAAGTTGTACGCTTATAGAGGCATCTTTTTTATGATGGCATCAACTATTTAAACAAAAATGTAATAAAATGATTGACAACTAATATGTAATAATATATATTACAAGTAGAAAGCAGGTGATCTTATGAGCATTCAAGAAGAAATCAACAAAGCTGATGCTGTTGTCATCGGTGCTGGAGCCGGGTTATCCACCGCTGCTGGTTTTACTTATTCAGGTTTACGTTTTTATAAATACTTTTCTGACTTCGCTAAGAAGTATGGAATTCAGGACATGTATTCAGGAGGCTTTTATCCTTATGAGGATTTAGAAACCTTCTGGGCCTGGTGGAGCAGAGCCATCTATATCAATCGCTACTTAGATGCCCCGAAAAACACTTATGGTGTTTTATATGATCTTGTTAAAGATAAAGACTATTTTGTCTTAACCACTAATGTGGATCATCAGTTCCAGAAACATGGTTTTGATAAGCAGCGTTTATTTTATACGCAGGGGGATTATGGCTTATTCCAGTCTTCCAATCCTACTATTATGAAGACTTATGACAATAAGGAAATTATTGAAAAGATGTTAGAAGCCCAGGGCTTCATTAAAGTGAATGGAATCTATGAAGTTCCTCAAACCCCATTAAAGATGAGAATCCCAACGGAATTAATTCCTTATTGTCCTGATGATGGCTTACCAATGAATACGAACTTACGCTGTGATGATACCTTTGTAGAAGATGCCGGCTGGCATGCAGCCTGCAAACGGTATAATGATTTTATTGATCATCATCAGCAGGGACGTGTTCTCTATTTAGAATTAGGGGTAGGGATGAATACCCCGATCATTATCAAATATCCTTTCTGGAAGATGACCAAAGCCAATCCTCAGGCTCGTTATATTTCCATTAACAAGGGGGAGGCTTATGCCCCTGCAGAGATTGCATCACAGTCATTATGTATTAATGATGATATCTTACA
The DNA here is from genome assembly GCF_003925875.1 of Intestinibaculum porci. GTDB lineage: Bacteria > Bacillota_I > Bacilli_A > Erysipelotrichales > Coprobacillaceae > Intestinibaculum > Intestinibaculum porci. Next base: position 507,803 of record NZ_AP019309.1, read on the forward strand.
TGCCTTGGGAGGTGAATAACATGAATCAGGAAGAAAGAAGAATCTTTTTAATTGAATACTTATTACAGGAAGCTCATCAGCAACTCACCATCCCTAAGGATCCTGAAGATCAGTGGCATTTATTACGTGCTTTGTTCAATATCCGAGCACCGCAAAAAGCTTCTTCCTCTTTCTATAAGATCGAAGGGGAACTATTAGAAAGAATGACTCAGGACAAAGGAATTGTTGATGTCAATGATTTACCAGGTTCTTATAGCGATCCTCGTCTTTCTCTTTATCAGGGGGATATTACAAGACTGAAAGCGGATGCTATTGTCAATGCGGCTAATAGTCAGATGTTAGGGTGCTTCGCCCCTAACCACACCTGCATTGACAATTGCATTCATACCTTTGCCGGTATTGAATTAAGAGAAACCTGCTTTGATTATATGTCTTCAAAGCCGGAAGGCTATGAAGAACCAACGGGGCAGGCGATGATTACCCCTGGTTATCATTTACCAGCTAAGTATGTTATTCACACCGTTGGTCCAATCGTGAGAGGACGTCTTACTAAAACGCATAAAGATTTATTAAAAAGCTGTTATACATCATGTTTAGATGCAGCAGATCGTTATCATTTAGAGAGTATTGTGTTTTGCTGCATAAGTACTGGTGTCTTTATGTTTCCACAGGATCAGGCTGCTAAAATTGCTATTGCAAGTGTACAAGAATATTTAGATAATCATCCTCATACTTCTATTAAAAAGGTTATCTTTAATGTCTTTAAAGATGATGATGCTTATTTATATGATACTCTTCTTAATAAAAAGATCACTGTGAGAGGTCATTAATTTATTTCTTATGGATAGATCATCATCTTGCGTGTGCTTCACCTTGCTTTCATGGTTGAAGTGGAGATAAGTGTATTTCAGGCTAGATAGAAAATTTCACTAAATTATTGACATAGAAATGTGGTTTAAGTATAATAACCTCAATAGAACCAGCCATGCTTAGTCTTTCTTATGGAAGAATGCACAAACCGGCTGGTCTTTTTTGTTGAAAATAACTTTAACTTAGTGACATATAGGCGTCAAACAAGTATGTTGAATACCGGTAGAACCCGGCAGGCTTAGTCTTCTTAAAGGTAAAACTTTATACCCTTATTAAGGGATTAGAATCAATTTCTTTTGCTTGGTAAATCCAGGCATTTTTTTGTATGTGGTTGTTACAATTAATAAATGTTCTCTTATCTATCTGTCCTGTTGATCTTTATCATCAATAGATTATGAGTGCTTTTAAGTGGAGACATTTAGTTGGCCACTATTATGAGATTAGTAAATAATGAGATGCATTCTTTGGCGTTTCGTCGATTGTAACCAAAATGGGAAAAAGAAGTATAAAATCAATGGTAACTAGAGAAAGCAAAAAATAATTCACAAAAGCGAAAATAATAAAATGCAATTTTAGTGTTGAAATTGACAATATGTTTAATAGAACATATAATTGATTAGAAAAACAATGTATACAATTGATTTCTACGATACTGCGGATGGAAAATGTCCTGTTGAGGATTTTTTAAAGTCACTTGATGACAAAATGCGTGCTAAAGCTTTTAGAACAATTGATTTACTTGAAAATAATGGCCCTGAACTTCGTGAACCATACTCAAAAGCTTTAGATGATGGTATTTTTGAGTTAAGGGTTAAGCAAAGCTCTAATACAACTAGAATATTTTACTTTTTCTTTACTGGAAAGAAAGCAATTCTGACAAACGGGATTGTAAAGAAAACTCAAAAAACACCTAGGGCCGCGTTAAGACAGGCAAAGAAATATCGATCTGATTACATAGGAGGAATTGTCATGACTAGCTATAAAGACTATAAACAAATGGCTTTACAGGACCCTGATTTCAAAGCTGAATATGATAAGCTTCAAGAAGAGTATGATCTTATTCAGGAATTGATTGATGCCCGCAAACAACAACATCTGACTCAAAAAGAGCTTGCAATGAGAACTGGAATTACTCAAGCTGATATTAGTCGAATCGAAAAAGGCTTAAGAAATCCAAGTCTCTCTACTGTGAAAAAAATGGCTCAAGGGCTTGGAAAGCAAATAAGACTTGTTCCTGCAACAAAGAAAGTCAATTTATAATGTATACGACTAATTTATTAGTTTCCTATATGCACCAATGTATGTGGCTTTGCTTAATAATTTGAGTGTTAAACTTATTTATTAGTTTAAATTGTCTAATGTGATGTGATTTAACAACAATATAATGAGTTTCCTTTTAACAATTACTTGTCGGAAGTGTTTTCTTACAAGTGGTTCTTAATGAAAAATCAGTGATGATTTCAGGAATCTCTTCATTAAAATTAATCGCAAGGAATAATAGGAAAATGATCAATTTATGAATAATTACCTGTTTTCTACGAAATTAATAATAAAGTCGGGGAAACTAATTAAATAGTACTAATTTTTAAAACAGTGAGCGATAAAATACCACTCACTGTCAACGAATATTAAGTTTTTAATTTAAACTAATTACCTTTTGACTTCATCAAATTAAAAAGTTAATTAGAAAAAGGTTGTTTTTCTTTTTATTTGTTATGCTTGGTTTAATTTAATAGTTAATATTTGATAATTTTAACAAAAACACAGGTTTAATTAAAAAGTTAATTTTTAAAAAATGGCAATAATAGATCTACTGTTTATTTATTCACTATTCTTGCATGTACATCTATTTTTTGTATAATCATAGCTAAGATAACTTGTGAAGGATAAACACTTTATCTTTTTTCTTTGGATTTGATAAAAAAGCGGAGTACAACGCAGGCATTGTACTCCGCTAAAAACTATTGTTTTTGTTCACTAACGGCATTATACATGACACTTTCTAGGAAATCAATTATTTTAGACACTTTCTAGGAACTATTATTTCTTTTGACGCTCCGTCTTTATAGATTTCATAATACATTGAGTACAATTTTATAAACTCTCCAAATGATAGCACTTCAATCAATGCCCATATAGGCCATTGATTATCGTATTTATAAATCAAATCTGCACTAGCTGAATCATTCATTTTTCGTTTAATACTTTGATGATTTATACCACAAAAAAATTTAATATATTCGGCTATATTTGCGATATTTGAAGCACTTATTTCCACGAAAAAACTTAATATTGGATAAAATTGTATTTTTGTGAGTACCACGAAAAAATTTAATATCGAACAAAAAGAGAGTATGAATCGTTTGATTAAAGCGATAACAAACGTAGCTATAATATCTAAAAGATTAGAATTTGAGATATCATTTTAGATCATGAAACTCAAAATAATTATACTGTTGATTACATATCATCATACATCTAACTTAAGAAAAATAGACCGATTTTCCTGTAAAAGGAGATCAGTCTATTTGTTTTATTGGAAAATATGCTGATTATACATTGTATTTTAAATTTATGACCTTGATTAAAAAATGAGATCTTTCTTGTATTTAATTTATAAAGTATTTTGAAGATAGAATAGGATATATTTATTTAAAATGATTATCATAGCTTCTGTATTTACTCCATTTTGCAACATATTAAGTTTTTTAAAATAATCATTAAGTTTTTTCGTGGAAGAAAAAGGAGCTAAAAAGCTCCTAAAAATGAGTGATATTAAGTTTTATCGCGGTATATTAAATTATTTCGTGGAACTATTCACCCTCTCTAAAAAGTATTTAAAAAATTAAATTGCATTTAAAATTTTTTAATTGGCTGAATCACCTTTTGTATACGACTAATTTATTAGTTAGTTTCCTATATACACCAATATATGCGGCTTTTGTCCAATAATTTAGGCATTAGAACTAATTTATTAGTTTATGTTATATAACGTTATTGTGATTTAACAACAATATAATTAGTTTCCTTATAAAGTTTACCTATCAAAATTTTTTATTTTCCAAGTATTTTTCAAATAAATCATCGGTGATGATTTCAGAAGCTTCTTCGTTAAAGTTAATCACTTGGGATAATGGGAAAATGATCGCCCTGTGAATAATCAAATGCTTTAAGAGCTCTTCTTTTGTTCGTACATTATCTTTATTCCAAAATTCAGAACAAATTTTAATATTTATTGCTTCTCGTTTATTTACGAATTGATCAGTGAAAATGATTCTCCAAGGAATATTATGGGATTTCCAATACTGATATTCAATATAACATTTTTCAACTACTCTTCGATGTTTAACGGGATCGAGGGATTTACGTGATGATGTAACAAAATAAGCGATATAGTGACCGCTTTTATCCTTTACAAGAAGATGAGTGAGCATACGTTTTGTTCCGTGGTTAAATCTTTTATAACCAAGTGAGTCAGCAATATTATTTGTTTCATCAAGATTAAGTGGATACTGTTCGTAAACATCTAAAACATAATCCTTGTAGCGCAAGATAAGGTATGCATAAAACTGATTTAAACCTAAGAAATGCATAAGACGTCCTGATTTCCAGTCAGTAAAGCTGCATGTTGTATGTGAAGCTGTAGTGTATTCCTGGGACTGAATCCAAGCCTGATAGTATTCATCTATTGTATTCCTCTTTGCTTTTTCTTTGGCTTCTTCGCTCATCTTTTTTGGCATTATTAATGATCCTCCTGAATTTCTTGATAATTTGAGGCTTAGTTATATATTTTTCAAAATCATCTGCTGAATAGTTATGATTTTTCATGAATGTAAGGATTGTTTGGTCGATATCCCATCCAAAGCGATAGGAACTCTCTAAAAGACTAACCATTTGTAAGATTTGCCAGTTTTCTTCAGTAATAGTAAAGGCACATCCTTTAATTTTTATTGCTTTTCCATTAATTTTAAGATTGCGCCCGTGCAATTGTGATTCTTTATTAGTGATGATCATTGATATAACAGGTTTTTTCTGAATAATTCCTAAATTATATGCTAGCTCATCGCCATAATTAAAGCCAATATGCTGATTCTTTCTGTTAATGTACTTTTGATTGATGATATCATCAACTGTGATATAGCTATTATAGTAAGCGTATGCACCAGTGGTTATTCGTTTTAAAAATTTCTTTTCTATTAATTTCTTGAGATAGCTTTTCAACTGATTAGATGGGATTTGATTGAATGATTTTAAATCTTCAATAAAAATAATGTCACAGGCTTTATAGTGACCTTGAATATATCTTTTTAGTTCATCTTCTCTATTGGTATTTTGGTATTTATCTTTCCGCTCTAGAGGGAGAACAGTAGATGGTGTTGGCTTATTTAATTCCTGTAAGATCATCGCCTTGGTAAGAGTAACGCTTTCATTGGTTTGAGTGTTTATGACTTTGTAACGCTCTTTTGATTTTTCGATCACTTTGTAAACACCAATTGATACCGTATTTACATAGGTGTAGAAAGTTGGATCAGGCATTTGTTTCCGGCAGAATGGACATCTGGTACCTTGAAAGAAATCGCGAGGTAAGATGGTAAATTCCTTTTTGCACTTGTTGTGTTTTAATGTGATAGGGGTATTCATATTCGTATAATTTCCCATCAATGTATATTCTGTACCAACGAGTTTTTTTAAATCTTGTTTGAAATCTTGATTTGATCTATTTCTTGGTGCTTTTTGATTACCACAAATGCGACAATAAGGATGCCTGGTATAGTTGATATATTTTGTGGTGAATGTTTTACCACATTCAGGGCAACGGAATGTAGCATCAGTCTCAGTGCTATTAAAACGGATTAGTTTCATGGGCGTAATACGTTGCCTGGCTTGATCAATACTGATTTGTGAATTGCAAGGACAGCGTTTATGTTCAAAAAGGAAGTTGCGCGGTAAAATGGTATAAGTTTGACCACAAATAGTATGCTTGATAGTAACTTTTTTGCTTAATGATTCAAATGTTGATAAGACCTTATATTCTCCATAGCCTGAGATTTCCACCATTCGTTTGAACATTTCATTCGGTGAGAGGTTTTGCAGACAAGTTGGGCATTCCCAGCCTTCTAAGAAAGCTTTTGGCGTGGTAAGAAAATGGGTGTTGCAGCAAATGTGTTCCATTTCAATTAAGTTTCGGCGAAATGGATAAAACACATGATAGCCTTGAGAAGCAACTTGTAATTCTCTGATCTCTTCTTGCTTATAACCAGGAATAGGAATGTTTTCCGGTTCAGGAAAACAAATATAAAGTAAAATAAGTGCATCAGCCCAATTAAATTCAGAATAAGAGGGGAGGATTCTTTTACGGGTATACTCTAACGAGTTATGAATGAGTTTATCTAAGTGATTACTCACTAGACGATCTTGTAGTACATTTAATCCAATCGAATCAAAAGCATTTACTAAGGCAGGTTTTAAATCTTCAAGTGCACAGTCAAGTTGTTGGTTAGACATTTCTCTGATAAAATTGTCAAATTGTGGATTAGCGGGGGCTTCTAATGGCGCGAAGAGCTCGTATTCAAGCTCATGTCCTTTTGGCCCTGTATAAGTAATTAATTTACAATTATGCTTTTCACACGTTGTAACAAAGGGAAGATTTTGAGACTTTAAATACCACCAAAAGCCATATTTTTGTTTCATTTCCTTTAAACATTCAGGACAAATTTTTAACTGAGTGATAAATTTATTGGGAGTGTATTTCAGAGGATTATGTTGGTGAAAGCAATTGCCTAAGAGTGCACCTTGTTTTGCGGATACAAGTAATGGTGCAATTAAGGGATAGATTGTGGATTTAGAGAAGAATACTGACCAATCGAGTCCGTCAATATGAGAAAAAATATGGCCAAGATACTCAAAGGTATCGTATCGGAAATACGATGGTCGTCCCATCATATTCCCGCCATTAATATAGTCCTTGAAATGGCTGGCATCAGGAAAGCCGTTAGTGGCTGATAAGCGTAAAATATATGAATAAAGAATTTCATCATCCATTCGTTTTGGATTCAAAAGCATAAATCCCATAAACTATTCCTCCACGTGTTTCACGATTTCTTCATAGGCATTATTAATATCGAAATATGGCTTCTTTTTAGGAGAAGGTTTGACGCTTCCTTTGCGATTGTTGAGTTTTCTTAAGGCAAGTTTAATGATTTGATCATCGGTTGAGTTAGGGTTGTTGAGAAGGATACTGCTAACAGCGCTCTGGATATCCTTATAGGGAATATCATTTTCACTCGCAATTTTGTCAGTAATGTCATTGATTCTATTAGGAATAGACGGAGGATCTTGATTCAGAATTGAACTTTTATTTTCTTCTTGAAGTGGCAATTCCTTTTCATACATTTCTTCAGAAATATAAGGATTATAATCAGTTTTAATTCTTTGATTTGATTTTAAAGAACATGACTGTGCACATTGATAAATAAAATCAGAAGAGATTTCAGGTGGATTTCCATGGCTGGAAAGCTCCAGATAACGCTTATTCATTTCTTTATAAATAGCAATTGTTAAGCCGATTGTGCCTTTGGTTTGGCTAAAAAATAACTCCATCATTTCGCTAGTGAAATGAACTTTTGTTGTAAACCATTGGAATTGGGTGATTTGAGCAAGGATGTTCATATATTCATCGTGATTCTGACAATATTCTGAAGCATCAATATCTCGTCCGAATCTCCTGCACATTTGCCAGGTAGGGAAAAGTTTCTCTTTATCTGATTGTGTTCCGACAATCGCTAATGCAACGCCAGTGCGGTTATTGAATGAAAGCAAACTTTCGAGTGTTTCCTTTCGCGTCGAGGTTTTAATAAACTCGATTTCATCCAGAATAATAATGCCAACTTTAAAAAGGGTACAAAGTCGCACTGCATAATCGAGTTTTTCATTGAGTTTTCGACATTTTTTCATTTGAAGATAGTAAGCCATAGATTCATCGTTGCCGATAGCAAGGTCAATTGCCTGGGCGATACTATCCCAAATTGCGGACATGTTTGTATTAGGCTGACAAACGATATATAAATAAGGAAGCTGGATGAACTGTTGAGGTGTTTGAGGATAGTGGATAATAACTTGAGGCAAATGAGAAAGTGCTAACTCAACAGCTTTGGACTTTCCACAGCCAGAAAGTCCAAGTACTGAAAAGCCGGGGTTACCTTCACTAATGGGAAAGCGAACGCGATATTTTTCTGATCGCTCCTGTCCGCTGATTGATAATTTGATACCGCCAGATAAAGGATCAAAAATAAGTTTTCTGTTTTCATAAGCTCTTAACATACACCAATAAATTTCTCGCTGCAGTTCATAATGCCACCGCATTGGAATAATCAATCGGTCAAGAGCATTAACGGAACTAAGCCTAAATTGAATAGGCATAGAGGCTAACTTTTTGGGTGATGGGACTGTAATCATACGAAAGTTATCCATGGCTAATTCGTTTTGAGATAAATATAATGGTAATGCTTCAATGAGCGGATTGCCGTGATAGACATCATTCATTTCACTTAAATCCATATATTCAGCATAGACTGCAGTAGATTGGGACAAATCATAGTCTTCATATAATTTGCTATCTGATTTGAGATCCTTGTAATGATATTTCATGGAATGTCACATCCTTGCATGTTAATCTTTATATCCAAATTTCTTCAGGAATGCTTCTTTGAATTTTTCAGGATCCTCTTCATCAATAACCTGAAATAAATCATTATCATTCTTGTTATTTTCTTTTGAGTATTCACTATTATTATCTTCGATTGTGGGATTGTCATTAGAATCGGGACTTGTTTCGTATAAACCAACAATATTTGCAAAACTGTGTTCTTTATTATCAATTTCTTTTTCAGTTTGAGAGTTTTTTCTGATTGCATTTGAAGCTGTTGGCGATGGTGTACTATTACGTTGGTCTCTAATATCCTCTAACTGTTTGTTATAGGCAATACGTTTTTGAAGATTATCATGTCTATTTTTAGTGATTTGTTCACGACTTCTTTTTTGATAGTTCATAAACATATCATAAGACATATTAGCATAATCCATTTGCTCAGGATATAAGGGATTAAGATGGGCTTGAAAAAGGACACCATCGCGAATGTAGTAAATATTCCTCATGCTTGCTTCATCATAACGAATATCCATCTTTACTGTTTCCAAATTGTTTCTCATATATTTGATGAGATAATTATCGGAATTGCACATGTAATGAAGGCCCTTGAAAACAATACCCTGTCTTCCCATGCTAGCTTTGGCAGGCTTCATAAGAGTCCAAATATATTGATTGACATTCATATGGATATATCGTGGAGAATTTTTTTCAGAATAGAATTTCCATAATTCAACAGGTGAAGCTGAAATGTTACGTTCTATCATTTCAGGAGAACGAAAACGACTTTCAATGACGCGATTATTGTGATAAATGATATAGCTAACCATGATTTTTCGCATATCATCAATATTGAGACATGCTGTTTTCTTGTGATCAGAATCATGTCTTTTAAGGATGAGTCCGCGTTTTTCAAAGGTATCTCCCATTGCTAAATTAAACTGGTGGAACTCTTTTTCAACGGTTCCTTTCATCGAGCCAGTCGCAGCTGGAACTAGCTGGATTGCAATATTTAATTCATGACATTTTCTTCTGAATTCTTTTGAGGTAAATTCGCTGCCACGATCGCATCTGAGGGTTCCAGGAAGAATATCTGTTGGCCATAAGTCATCACTTTCAAGTGTTAAATGAGTCTCTGCAAGTAATTGATCTCTTCCTTCTCTTTTAAGATTCATCATAACATTAGAAACTGCTGCGTTAGAATTATCCTCAAAAGAGACGCTGCCAGAGATGATCATCCCGGTTAAGACATCAATAATCAAATACATATGCGCACGATTAACTAATTTTTCAGGATCATTCTTACTTACTAAGTAAATATCGGTAGGGGTGGCATCAATATCACAGAGTTCTCCAGGATAAGTTAAGTCATTACGTTCTGTTCCAATGATTGCGCGATGATTATTTTGATATTCACGTGCGGATGTTCTGATAATTTGATATTCATTTTTGGAAATTTTCTTATTAACGAAATTATAGAATTGTCTCAAAGTTGGATATCTTCCCATCGGATAAAGCACATGATGGGCATTGCCATCCTCATCAATTTCGATGTTACAGTAATGTTTTCTGAGCATTTCTACATAAGCATCTTTTTTTGTTCCGCTATGGGTATGATTTTTGCGAATGGATTCCACCGCTTCATCCATGTTTTTAATATCTTTTTCCGTTAAAATAATGGCAAACTTCTCGCCGCTGATTGTTGTTCTGCCTGCAGGCGTTGAATATTTTTTGCGTCCTAGGGGAGCACCTCTTTGGTCAATTAGACTAGAAAGTTGGCAACCGCTTCGAAGATATTTAATAATTATTTTTCTTAGATTTTGAATTGAAATCCCATATTTATTAGATAATTCTTGAAGAAAATGCTTATTACTTTTTTCTGTTAATTCTAAATAACCTGGTCCGTAATATTCATTGATTTCGTTAATTATATTTAGATTTCTTTCGTATCTTTGTTTTTGCTTAGGAGAGAGATCATCGACGTTTACTATCACTTGTGAAGGCTCGATTTTACGAAAGCTTCCGTTTTCTAGTGATGATAACACGGTTTCAGTTGGCTGTTGTATTAAGGTAAGAGTGAAATTTGGTGAGGTATCCAGACAAAGAATAGTGATGTCGGTTGATACGTAAATGATAGCGTACTTATTATGATGAATGTCTACAATATGATCGCCTATTGAATAATTTATAGACATACGCAGTACCTCCTGTAAGCGCTTGATTTTTTTCGATTGTAGTATAGCACTATTTTCTACGAAATTAATAAAAAAGTTGAGGAAACTAATTAATTAGTAAAAAGGAAGAGCAATAATTGCCCTTCCTTTTATGATAGGAAACTAATAATTGTACAGGAAACTAATTAATTAGTACTAATTACCTTTGTATACACGGTTGTCTAAATGAACGAAACGTTCTCCAATTTCCTGTGTGCGGCCTTTATTCCAGAAGTTATCACCAAGATAGCCACAGGTACGACGACATACGTTTAATGTTTTATGGTTTCTGTTACCACAGTTAGGGCAGTACCATTCACCATTTTCATCAAGTAAGATTTCACCATCGAAACCACATTCCTGACAGTAATCAGATTTAGTATTGATTTCCGCATACTGGATGGTGTCATACATATAGTTGATTAATTCTTTCATGGCTTCAAAGTTATTTGTCATATTTGTGACTTCGACATAAGAGATAGCACCGCCAGAAGAGATGTTCTGGAATTTTGCTTCAAAGCCTAATTTAGAGAAAGCATCGATATGTTCACGAACATTAACGTGATAAGAGTTAGTAATATAGTCTTTATCAGTAACGCCAGGGACAATACCGAAACGACGTTTTAAGGTTCTTGCAAACTTATAAGTGGTAGATTCAGCTGGTGTACCATATAAAGCGAAGCCTAAACCAGTTTCTGCTTTCCAGGTATCAACTGCTTCTCTTAAACGTTTCATAATAGCAGTCCCTAATTCATCACCTTCACGAGAAGTATGAGAAGTACCTAATAATGCTTCGACACATTCATATAAGCCAATATAACCTAATGAAATAGTAGAATAACGAGAATCTAATAATGCATCAATGGTTTCTCCTGGTTTTAAACGAGCGATGGCACCATACTGCCAGTGAATAGGGGAAACATCAGAGATGGTTCCTTTTAAGTTTTCATGTCTTAACATTAAAGCTTCATAACATAATTCTAAACGTTCATCTAAGATCTTCCAGAAGGCATTTAAATTACCACGTGCGGATAAACCAACATCGGTTAAGTTTAATGTCACAACACCCTGGTTGAAACGGCCATACCATTTGTATTCTCCGTTTTCATCCTTGAAAGGAGATAAGAAAGAACGGCAGCCCATCGGACCGAAAACCTGACCTTCATAATTCTGTTTCATGATTTTAGCAGAGATGAAGTCTGGCATCATACGTTTAGAAACACATTTAACAGCTAAGTCTGTTAAATAACGATATTCACTATCATCTGGGACATTGTTTTCATCTAAGACATATAATAACTTAGGGAAAGCTGGTGTAACATAAGCGCCTACAGGGTTCTTCATGCCGACATAACGCTGCTTTAAGACTTCTTCAATTAACATCGCGGTTTCTTTGGTATATTCAGGTTCTTCATTTAAATACATGAAGATCGATAAGAATGGTGCCTGACCATTAGTTGTGGAGAACGTATTGATCTGATACTGAATCGTCTGCACGGCAGCTTTGATTTCATCCTTTAAACGGCTCTGAGCAATCTTTTCGATCTGTTCATCGCTGTAGCTGATGCCGATTTCATGGCCTTCTTTTTCGACAGCTTTCTTATGCTTATTATAAGAAACACGTACGAATGGTGATAAGTGGGCTAATGAGATGGTCTGTCCGCCATACTGACCGCAGGCTACCTGCTGAACGATCTGGGTCGCGATGGTGGCTGCTGTCTGCAGTGATTTAGGGGTTTCAATTAACTTGCCGTTAATGACTGTGCCGTTGGCAAACATATCTTTTAAGTTCACCAGGCAGCAGTTAAACATCTTCTGAATAAAGTAATCCATATCATGGAAATGGATAATGCCATCATCATGCGCCTGGACAATCTTTGTTGGCAACATCATACGACGACAGTAGTCACGGGAGAATTCTCCGGCGATCAAGTCACGCTGAGTGGCTAAAACGGTGGCATCCTTGTTGGAGTTTTCATCCATCGCTTCTTTATTGGTCTGTTTAACGATGCCATAGATTTCTTTATCAATAGTGTTTTCTTCTCTCTGGAATTCACGTACCTTACGATAACCTTCATAAGCTTTCGCAGTTAAAACAGCGCCTTTATCAATTAACTTTTCAAAGACCTGACCTTCAATACGTGTGATATCAATGGCTTTGGCACCATTGTTAGTATGCCATTCTTCTATTTCACTAGCGATCTCATGAGCGATCTTTTCATCGACCATACCGCTGCCGTAGCGCATTGCTTTTAAGATCGCTTTCTCAATTTTGCTGGCGTCAAATGGGACTCTTGACTTATCTCTTTTAATTACTTCCATACGTATTTCTCCTTTTTAAAATGTATATAAAAAATAAATTAATAATTGTTATAAATACAGTGATAAACAGTCCTTGCTTATCGCTATACCCATTAAAACGCATAATAGTTGAAAATGCAACTACTTTTGTTTGTGAAAAAATAACAAGCTTTTTTAAAGCCTTTAAATAGGGGAGTAAAGACTTTTGTCATACTTTTTTCGCATATGATTCAACTTGTTATTATACAATTTTTTCAATAATAAGTTTATGGCAAAGTAAGAGGAAATTGCTTCTAGACATTCAAATAAAAATGTCTAACTTACTTGAAATTCAAAGGAAAGCAAGCGCTTTTGTCGGATTATTATGAATGAAATTGTTGAATACTAAAAAAGGAAGTTTTAAAATGAATGTGTAAAGATTGGAAAGGCGGTAATATTATGAAAACTATGGAGAATATCTCTCATGCAGCACAAAGACGTGCTATGAGTCTTATTATTGATCACGTTTTAACAGGTCTTAAAAAGGATCGTAATAAAGAATACATTAAACTCATCGATATGGCTGAGAAGTTCTATGGGGACGGTTTTACGAAAGAACAGTATCAGGCAGCGAGAGATGCAGTGAATGATCCAAACAACCGTTGGATTAACTTTATCAATCAGGTGATTGATGAAACCAATCCACGCGTTGCCAAGATGACAGCTTTAAACTTAGGTTATGAAGCGTTCTTCAGAGGTACGAAGATGATTCGTCATAACCGTGAAGTTTATAAATGTAATATTCCTTGGCTGATCTTATTTGATCCAACCACAGCCTGCAATATGCACTGTATCGGCTGCTGGTCAGGGACTTATGGACATAAAAACAACTTATCTTTCGAAGATATGGATAAGATTGTCACTCAGGGGAAAGAACTCGGCGTTTATCTTTATATGATGACGGGCGGTGAACCACTCGTACGTAAGAAAGATATCTTAAAACTTGCAGAAAAACATAATGATGTTGAATTTGCCTTATACACTAACTCTACTTTAATCGATGAAGATTTCTGTAAAGAAGTTGTGCGTTTAGGGAACTTAACCTTCTTGTTATCCATTGAAGGTAATGAACATACCAACGATGAACGTCGTGGTGCCGGTCATTATCAGAAAGTCTTAGATGCGATGGCATTACTGAGAAAATACGGGATTATCTTCGGGACTTCCGTATGTTATACAAGCCAGAATATCGATGCCGTTACTAGTGATGACTTCTTCAAATTCATTACTGAGCAGGGCGCACGTTATGGCTTCTACTTCCACTATATGCCAGTCGGAACAAACGCTGTACCAGAATTAATGCCTACGCCACAGCAGCGTAAATATATGATTGATCGTATCCGTGAAGTGCGTTCACCAGATTACCCAATCAACTTCTATCCAATGGACTTCCAGAATGATGGGGAATACGTTGGCGGCTGTATCGCCGGTGGTCGTAACTACTTCCACATTAATTCCAATGGTGATGCAGAACCTTGTGTCTTCATCCATTACTCAAATACCAACATCCATGAAAACTCCATTCTGGAAATGTTACAGAGTCCGATTTTCAAAGCTTATTATGATGGCCAGCCATTCAATAGAGATCATTTAAGACCTTGTCCAATGCTGGAAAACCCAGATAAGTTAAGAAAGATGGTTCATGAAACAGGGGCTCATGATACAAACTTAGAATCACCTGAATCAGTTGAACACTTAACAGCTAAATGTGAACCATATGCTAAGGCTTGGGCACCAGTAGCGGAAGAATACTGGAAGACACATAAACATCCACAGCCTAAGTATGAAAACTACAAACCAGAAAATAGAGATGATTATGCAACCAGCAAATCTTATCTCTATGAAGAATACATGGCTGATCAGAAGAAAGCAGCTAAGTAATAAAGAAGAGTATCGCACCGCGATGCTCTTTTGCCTTTATGGAGCTGTTCATGTATAATGTCTCCTATGGAATTACTAAGAATAAATAAGCACAATCAAGATTATGCCTTTTTCAATGCCCTCAATCAGGAAGCGTTCCCTGATGAAGAACGCTGGGATCTGCATCATGCTCTGCATTATCCCATTCCCGCTGATGTCATGGGCATCTATGATGCAGGCAAGCCAGTAGGCCTCTATATGGCTTTGTCTAATGAGAAAGCTGTCTATGTCTGTTATCTGGCAATTCACAAAGATTTACGTGGGCATGGTTATGGCTCAAAGGCTTTAAAATGTATTTGCGAGCACTATCAAGGCAAACAAATCTGTTTAGACTTAGAAAAACAGGACCCCAAAGCTGATAATGCCCACCAAAGAAAAATAAGAAAGGAGTTTTACTTACATAATGGGTTTTATGAAACCCATTATTCGATGAATTTCTGGGATCTCTCATTTGAATTACTTTGCTTTGATGCGCATTTTGATGCGGACCTTTTTAGAGAATTATGCGTCTATTTAACAACTGATGAGATTGATCCTCATATTATCTGGGAGGGCTAAGATGAAAGAAGTCAAAAAATATCTGCCAGCCGGCTTTGTCGTATTTTTGCTTTATTTGGTTTATTTATACTGGAAACCGCTTATTGGTTTTATTGGCACCATTTTAGGCGCTGCCACGCCGCTTTTTATCGGCTTAATTATTGCCTATATCGTCAATGTCGTGATGATTCGCTTTGAAGCTTTATACAAAAAGATTTTCAAAGGCAAATGTGATGGCGCCAGACGTCCGCTTTGTATTATTCTTTCCTTTGCCAGTGTCATTGCCGTCATTGCTTTAGTCACGGCGATTGTTATGCCACAGGTTATCAATGCCGTCACGGTCATTGTGAAAAACGGTGCTTCCTCACTTACGCCGTATCTGAAAAAATTAGAAAAGTATCCGCAAATTGCGCAATATGCCCAAAGCCTGCAGGCGTCTTTAACCCATGCCTCAAGTTCTGTTTCTAAGCAGTCTTCGGATATTATTCATGGCGTTTTAACCGGGGCAACTGGTGCTTTTTCGAATGTTGTCAAAGCGATCAGTTCGGTTTTCTCTGTTTTATCAGCCTGCCTATTTGGCTTCATCTTTTCTTTATATTTATTAGGTTCTAAAGAAAAGCTTCAGCATCAGTTAGGCATCTTAATCAAGACATACATTCCAAAAGGCTATGATGGCATCTTACATGTCGCCAATGTCTTCAATCATGCCTTCTCTAACTTTATTGTCTGCAAAGCCATTGATGGCTTATCATTAGGTGTTATGACGACCATTGGCTGTCTGATCTTCCATTTTCCTTATGCCATCATGGTGGGGGTTATTATTGGTGTCACAGCTTTAGTACCAATTATTGGGGCTTATGTCGGAGCCGCTATTTCAGCTTTCCTGATCTTTATCGCGAATCCTATCAAAGCGCTCTATTTCTTAATCTTCTATGTGATCCTCCAGCAGATAGATGATAATATCATTTATCCCCGTATTGTCGGTTCATCCTTAGGTTTACCAGCCATCTGGATCTTAGGGGCAGTCACGGTTTTTGGCGGCGTCTTTGGCTTTGTTGGCATGCTTATCGGGGTGCCAATTACGAGCGGTCTTTATACCTTATTAAAAGAAGATGTCATCAGAAGACGTCAAAAAGCGGAAGTCCAATAACTTCCGCTTTTAAAATGCTTTTGAGGCAATCTCTTTGACTAGCTCTAACTTCTTCCACTGCTGGGCTTCACTTAACTTATTACCAATCTCACATGAGGCAAAGCCACATTGCGGGGATAAAGATAATCGATCAGGATCAACATATTCACTTGCCTGCGTTAATCTTTGAATGACTTTTTCTTCATTTTCTAAGAATGGTGATTTCGTGGTAATTAACCCTAAAACCACATGTTTATCTTTGGGGATATAGCGAAGTGGCGTAAAACCGCCAGAGCGTTCATCATCAAACTCTAAGTAGAAACCATCCACATGCTGCTTCGCAAAGACATAAGGGGCTACGGCATCATAAGCGCCGCTAGAGAAGTAGGTAGAATGATAGTTCCCGCGACAAATATGGGTATTGATCGTTAAATCATCAGGGGCCTGATCAATCACGGCATTATTAATATCAATCAGCGTATCCATATAAGCTGGTAATTCTTCTTGACTTAATCCGGTGAGGGATGAGGCGATCTGGGGATTCACAAAGCCGCCCCAGGTGCAGTCATCAAACTGCACAATTCGGCATCCAGCCTCATATAAGTCCTCGATGACTTTGGTATAGCCGTTAATGATATCCTGACGTAAATCTTCTAAGTCAGGATAATACTGCTTCGTGTTTTCTATTTCATCCTGTCCGGTAAAAATCGCATAGAACTGACCTGGGGCAGGGATCGTCTGCTTAGCCTGGGTTTGCTCATCACATAAGGCCTGGACAAATTTAAAATGATCCACAAAAGGATGATGATCCACAGAGATCTTGCCATCGATATGAACGCTATCAATAATGGCGACTTCGCCATTAAATGTTTCATTGCCGCGTTCAATCTGATGATTAATCCCGTTAAAGTTCCAAATAAAGTCTAAATGCCAGGTCGCACGACGGAATTCTCCATCAGTAATGACGTGATAGCCCGCTGCCTTTTCTTTAGCGACTAAATCACGAATGGCATTATCTTCCTGTAATTTAAGCTCTTCATAAGAGAGTTCTCCATTATTATAAGCAGCTCGTGCTTTTCTCAAATAGGCCGGACGTAAGAAACTGCCGACAAAATCATATTTATAATACTGACTCATGGACATACCTTCTTTCTGTTTCGAAAGTATTATAAACCAGGTAGGAAAATATGTATAATACATATAAACTAGCTTTCGCTATAGGAAAAGATTATAATAAGAAACAGGTGAGGCTTATGTATTTATGTTTTGGTATGATCTTTTTTATGTTAGAAATGATCAAGCAATGTTTACTGATTCATGTCGGTTATAACATCTGGTATTTTCCCTTTCAGCTCTGCTCGATGCCGATTTATCTGAACCTGTTTTATGCGTTGACGCATAAAATAAAGTGTATTCCAACTTGGTTAGTAGATTATGGTTTATTAGGGGGCATAGCGGCCTTAATCGTGCATAGCGGGTTTACCGATACCCCTTATCTGTATATTACCATTCACGGCTATCTCTGGCATAGTCTGATGATCTTAGAAGCTTTACTCATTCTTTATAAGGGAGATTTTCATTTCAAAGCTTATGGTCATGCCGTTATGTTATTATTACTATTAGCATCAATCGCCGAAGTCATTAATATCATGGCTCATCCCTATGGGGATTGCGATATGTTTTATATTTCCCCTTACCATTTAAGCTCACAGCCTATCTTTTCTCATATTGATCAGCTTATTGGCCGCCCTCTAGGCATTATCTTTTATCTGCTTTGCATGATGGCGGCAGGGGGAATCTTACATTTACTAGGAGGTCTTTACAATGCACATCGACGTCAAAAATTACACTTATGAGGAGATGCCTGAATACAGTGATGTTATTCCTGGTGCTCATCATATCATCATGAATAAAAAGGAACTATCCTTAGAATATGTACCGGATATTATTTATGATGAAGACAACAACCTACATCTTTATATGATCATGCCTGGTGTCTTTCAGAAGCCTGATCATCGCTTTCCTTGTATTGTCTATGTCCAGGGGTCTGCCTGGCATAAGCAGCGCACCCAGGTAAAAGTGCCGTATTTAAGTGCTTTAGCGAAGCGTGGCTACATGATTGCAATCGTTGAATATCGCGATTCTTCAATCGCCCATTTCCCTTGCTGCATAGAAGATACAAAAAAGGCGATTCGCTATTTACAAAACAATCGTGATACTTATCATTTAACCGATGATTTTATCGTGGCGGGTGATTCCTCTGGCGGTCATACGGCAGCTATGACTGCAGTAACAGCCAATACGGGTTTATTTGGCGGGAAAGTTTCCATTAAAGGCTGTGTTGATTTATATGGCGCGGTCGAATTAACCTTAGAAGATGGTTTTCCTACCACTCTGAATCACCAGCAGGCCGATTCTTATGAAGGCAAGTATGTCGGCTATGATATTCGTGATCATTACCAAGAGGCGATCAAAGCCAATGTGAAAACCTATGCCCATGATTTAAATGTGCCGATGCTTATTGCCCATGGAACCAAAGATCGCTCTGTTTTCTGCCAGCAGTCGGTTAATTTATATGAAGCGCTTAAAAAAGAAGGAAAAGATGTCGATCTCTATCTGATTGATGGCGCTGATCATGGTGGCGCAGCGTTCTGGAGTGAAGAAATGATCAGCATCTATGATGCCTTTATGAAAAAGTGCTTAAACAAGCAATAGGCTTGTAATTTTAAAAGAGTTTGGTAAACTAAAAACCGGTGAATACAATGAATGAAGAGCAACTGATTACTTATTACAATAAGTTTAACGAAGATAAACGTTTAAAAACAAAACATGCCCGCGTGGAATATTTAACAGCCATGCATTATATCCATGAATGTTTAAGACAGACAAGCGGTAAGAAGATCTTAGACTTAGGGGCCGGAACAGGCGCCTATGCCTTGCCCTTATTTGAAGAAGGCTATGATGTGACAGCCGTTGAACTGGTTAAACATAACTTACGGACAATGCAGATGAAAGCACCGCAGCTAGATGCCAGGTGGGGCAATGCAATGGACTTAAGCGCTTTTGCGGATGACAGTTTTGATGTCATTTTAATGTTTGGCCCGATGTATCATCTGATTAGTCATGAAGATAAGATGACGGCTTTAAAGGAAGCCAAAAGAGTGATCAAAAAAGATGGCTTTATATTAATAAGCTATTGTATGAATGAATATGCCATTATTACTCATGGCATTAAAGAAGGCTTTTTAAAAGCGTCTGTTCAAGACAACCAGGTTGATGAGACCTATCATGTCCTCTCGGCGCCAGAAGATCTTTATAGCTATGTGCGTTTAGAAGATATCAATCGTTTACAAGCGGAAGCGCAGCTTTCTCGCTATAAGATCATTGTCCAGGACGGAATGGCTGAATATCTTAAAAAAGAGATCAATACAATGGATGAAGAAACCTTCACCTTAGTGATGGATTATCATCTGAAAAACTGTGAAAGACCAGAACTGTTAGGGTATTCCCGACATGTTCTCGATATACTAACAAAGGAGTAGAGATATGAGTGAAAAAAGAGAAGATCCAGGTTTCCCACAAGGGGAAGTCGGAGAGAGAATGTTAAAAAGGATGAATACATCCCATGCCCCATTAAGAGATTGGGGATTACCACATTATCAGTGGCAAGACCATTTACATATTTTAGATGTCGGCTGTGGCGGTGGCGCTACGATTAAGGATATGCTTGGCTATTCAAAAGGCAGTATTATTGAAGGCATTGATTATGCCGAGAAGTCTGTTGAACAGGCGAAGCTTTATAATGCCGAAGATTTAGGGACAAGAGTCTTCATTCAGCAGGCTGATGTTGCCCATCTGCCAGGTGAAGATAACACGTTTGATTTAGTGACTGCCGTGGAAACTGTTTATTTCTGGCCAGATATCAAAGCAGCGATGAAAGAGATTCTGCGTGTCTTAAAACCTGGCGGCCAGTTTATGATCCTCTGTGAAGGCAGTGATCCTGATCATTTAGACTGGCCTGAAATTGATACACCGCTCACGATCTATCGTCCAGAAGAACTCGTTACGCTCTTAGCGCAAAGCGGATATCAGGCTGCCTCTTATGATAAAGGCCCAGGACAGTTTATTTGTGTCATAGGACAAAAATAATAACTTTTAGTCAATCTGAAAAGATTGACTCTTTTTGTTTGTAAATATACAAAAAGTCATGTGAAATTTTTGAATATTGTATGAAAGTATTTTGTGCACGCTTACATTTGTGCTATAATAGTGCTTACATAAAAGAAGAAAGCGAGGATATTATGGATCATACATTATTAAAACTCGGTATCTACAATGATACCGGGAAAGTACATTATAACTTAGGTGCGGCTGCCTTAGTCGAAGAAGCCCTCAAAAGAGGAGAAGGGATCTTAACTGATACCGGCGCTCTTTCTATTAAAACAGGAAAATATACAGGCCGTTCGCCTGATGATAAATTTATCGTTGATACACCAGAAGATCATGATCATGTCAACTGGGGTGATGTCAACCGTCCGATGAGCGTGGACGCTTATAACGCTTTAAAAGAACGTATTATGACATATTTGGGAGATAAGGAATTATATGTCTTCCAGGGCTTTGCGGGAGCTGATCAGCGTTACTCACGTAAGTTCATGGTTGTCAATGAACGCGCCTGCCAGAACTTATTCATTCATCAGCTGCTGATTCGTCCTAACGAAGAAGAATTGGAAGAATATGGTGATCAGGATTACACCATCTTAGCTGTCCCAGGCTTTAAGTGTGTCCCAGAAAGAGATGGAACGCACTCTGAAGCAGCCATTGTCGTTAACTTTGCGGATCATATGGTCTTAATTGCTGGAACAGAATATAGCGGCGAAATTAAGAAATCTGTCTTCACGGTCATGAACTATGTCATGCCATTAGAAGAAAATGTCTTACCAATGCACTGTTCATGTAACATGAACCCGAAAACCAGAGGCACCGCTGTTTTCTTTGGTTTATCAGGAACAGGTAAAACAACCTTATCTGCTGATCCAAACCGTTTATTGATCGGTGATGATGAACATGGCTGGTCAGATGATCATGTCTTCAACTTTGAAGGCGGCTGCTATGCAAAATGTATTAACTTAACTCAGGATGGCGAACCTTATATTTATAACGCCATTAAATTCGGTGCTGAAGTCGAAAACGTCATCGTTGACCCAGTGACTCGAATCCCTGATTATTTCGATGGCACCATCACTTTAAATACCCGTGTCGGCTATCCGTTAGAATATATCGATAATGCCATTACCCCATCGGTCGGGATTGCTCCTGATGTCGTTATTTTCTTAACCGCTGATGCTTTTGGTGTTTTACCACCAATCTCTAAGTTAAGTGAAGAAGCTGCGATGTATCACTTCGTGACTGGCTTTACTTCTAAAGTTGCCGGAACAGAACGTGGCATCACCGAACCACAGCCAACCTTCTCAACTTTATTTGGGGAACCATTTATGCCATTATCACCTGATATCTATGCGAAGATGTTAGGGGAAAAGATTGAAAAGAACAATGTTCGCGTGTACTTAATCAATACGGGCTGGACTGGTGGTCCATATGGTGTCGGTCATCGTATGCGTCTGAACTATACCCGTGAAATGGTCACTGCAGCCTTAAATGGCGATATTGAAAAATCAAGATTCATTCATGATAAGCGATTCAATTTAGAAATTCCTCAGGAATGTCCAAATGTTCCACATCATATCATGAATCCAAAATCAACATGGCAGGATCGTCAGGCGTACGATGCGCAGGCTGATAAATTAGCGAGAATGTTTATGGAAAACTTTGAAAAGAAGTATCCACATATGCCTGAAGAAATCAAAAATGCCGGCCCTAAACCATTAGACTAATTTAAAAAGGACAAGATCTCAAAATCTTGTCCTTTTTCTTAGTCTGAAATATCACTATCCATCGCCATAATAATGCGGTAATCAGGATATAACTCTTCGACATCACCATGGATATGATTGAATAAAGCCGGTCTGTCCTCGGCATCAAAGTCGATGATAATATCAAACTGAATCGTTTTTTCTTCTTCATTGACATAGAACCCATGCATCTGTAATACATGATCATGCCCCATCACACAGTCATGAATCTTATCTTCCATCTCTTTGATATGATTGTTAAGGGTATTGATTGAATAAACTCCAATCCCCGTTAAGAGCACATGATATTTTTCATAAATAGTGTGGGAAATCTTACGTGATAATTCATCAATATCACGGGCGGTCATCGTATCAAGAACTTCAATATGAACACTCCCTAAGAAACGATCAACACCATAACTGTTTAAGACTAAGTCATAACTGCCATTGACACCATCAAAGCTATTAATCGTTTCCTTGATTTCTTTCGATAAGTGTGAATCAATACGTTCCCCTAAAATCTGTGATAAGGTATCTTTCAACAAATCAATACCACTCTTAATGATGATCGCCGCAATAATCGCCCCTAAATAAGCTTCCAAAGAAATATGGAAGAAGATATAGATGATCGCCGCTACTAAAGTCGTTACAGAGATAATGGCATCATTTAAAGCATCTTCTCCAGAGGCAATTAAGGAATTAGAATTCACTTTCTGACCTCTCTTTTTTACAAATAACCCTAAAAGTACTTTTACAACGACCCCAACACTGACAATGACTAAAGCAATAGTTTTATAGTCTGGGCTGCTTGGATGGAAAATACTTTTGATTGATTCCACAAAGGCAGTAATACCAGCATAGAGAACGATACAGGAAATAATAGTAGCTGATAAATATTCAACACGTCCATAACCCATTGGATGTTTCGCATCAGGCGCTTTATTCGCGAGTTTCGTTCCGACAATAGTAATCACACTCGATAAGGCATCTGATAAGTTATTCACTGCATCCATAGTAATAGCAATCGAATGAGAAATCACGCCGACAAAAGCTTTAAAAGCCGCTAAAGCAATATTTGTAAGAATACCAATAATACTTGTTTGAATAATAATCGCATCACGATTTTGCATATGCATTCCTCCCTAATGATTGTGCACAATTAAGTATATCATTCTTTCTAGAAAATGAAAGAGACTCTTTTGTTTGTATAGTTAGTTATTAGGCAGTTATTGGGTGTTTTAATGTGTTATTGGGTGTTTTAATGTGTTATTGGGTGTTTTAATGTGTTATTGGGTGTTTTAATGTGTTATTGGGTCCTTATAATGTGTTATAGGACGTTATTTAAAAGAGGCGGGAAAGATTCCTGCCTCTTATAAGACTTACTTAATAATCCATTGACCAAATTTCTTTGAACCGATATGTTCAATTAAGTGTTTTGATTGTAATTTTCTAATGTGATATTACACTGCATCGATAGTCCAATTTAATTCTTTTGCAAGAAGAGCTTGAGTGAATTCTGGATGTACTTTTAAGGCACTTAAAATCTCATTTTCCTTATCAGTTTAATATAATGGAATTATGATGTGTTTCTGTTTTAATAGGGATAGTATGTGTATTTTCTCCTCTTGTCGCTGGATCGATGACACCAAATTGATCTGTCTCAAAAGGACGTCGGAAAAATGTGATAGGAAGAGCAATACGGGGGATACCGGATCCCTAGGATTCGAGTACTTGATCTTTAGAAAAAAACGACTACCCATGGATTATTCTTAATACCAAAACCAATGTCCCGTCAATGCCATTAGCGAAGGCGACTACAGTTTTTAAAATTCGTTTTGAACTTTTGAAATGATCCCAATTCATAGAGATGCTCCTCATATTTGTGATTGCGAATGAAAGAACTTATATTACTTTTATGATAGTACAAAAAAAGAAGAAAAAACTATTTTTTCTTCTTCATTTCAGCGATTCTTGTTTTATTGTATTCGTTGTAGGCTTTCTTGAATTGTGGACTCATGGCAGAGGCTGAGACATTGGAAAGAATGATCGCAGTCACAATAATGATCGCCCAGGCTGCAATATGGTGAGCGAGTTTACGCGTTTTAAATAAAGGTAGTTTTTCTTTAAGTCCGCCATAATCTAATTCGACAAACAAACCAAAGCCAATCATAATATAGATAATAACTGAAGAGACTTTAAAAAGAATGCGATCCGCCATCGTCATAGCGTTGGCCACGGCAGGAGAGTAGATCTTCGCAAAGTCTGAATTATGTAAGACGGAAAAAGTCATAATTAAAGTCCCTAAAAAGGCAAACCAGATAATAAGTCGTTTAATGGAAATTTTCATGTTATTCCTCCTCGTCTCTTATTCTATCATAAATGAAAGTGTATTCAAAAGACAATAAAACATGATACAATAGAAAAGAAATGGGGGAATGCAGATGTTCATTAATGGACTTACAGGAGCGGTCATGATGATCGTCGCTTTAATATTCTGGTGGTATAAGATTTTATCCCATCCAACCTTTATTTTTATTATGTGTGTCCTGATTATTATGATGTTTGTCGGTGTTGGGGCTATTTATAATGCATATGAACCAGGGGATACACCAATTTATGTCAGTATTATAAGCAGTTACTGGCCAATTGTGGTTTCAAGTATTATTTCATTGATTGTGGTACCAATTCGTTTTAAGAAAGATGAAGAAAACAAAAAATAGTTATATCTCTATTAGATCAAAAAAATGTTGCTATAAATGTATTTAATATAAAACCACTTATTTAGGCAAAAATAGAAAAAATTGAGTGATTTTTAAAAGTAGTAACTTTAAAGATAAATGAAGACAATAAAAGAGATCTCTTTGTGTTGAGATCTCTTTAAAGTACTTTATTTTTTAGTGATGAAGCCTTTAGCTTTTAATAATTCAGCACATAAGACGCCGCCACCAGCTGCGCCACGGATGGTGTTATGAGATAAGCCGACGAATTTCCAGTCATAAACCTTATCTTCTCTTAAACGACCAACGGAAACACCGAAGCCATTTTCATAGTTAACATCTAAGGTAACCTGTGGACGATTATCATCTTCTAAGTACTGGATGAACTGTTTTGGGGCATTAGGTAAACCTAAGCGCTGTGGTTCACCAGAGAATGATGTCATCGCATCAATTAACTGCTGTTTTGTAGGATTCTTTCTGAATTTTACGAAGACCGCAGCCGTGTGGCCATATAATACTGGGACACGGATACACTGTGAAGTAATGGTAATGGTATCTTCACCAAGTGGAACAATTTCTTTCTTTTCATGATCGACATGACCCCATACACGTAATGGTTCACGTTCTGATTTTTCTTCTTCACCGCCGATATAAGGAATAATATTGCCAACCATTTCTGGCCATTCCTTAAAGTTTTTACCAGCCCCGGAAATAGCCTGATAAGTCGTTACAACAACTTCGTAAGGTTCGAATTCTTTCCAGGCTGTTAAGACTGGTGTATAAGACTGAATAGAGCAGTTAGGTTTAACAGCTACGAATCCACGTTTAGTGCCTAAACGTTCCTTCTGATACTGAATAACATCAGTTGCGTCTGGGTTGATTTCAGGAATAATCATTGGAACATCAGGGGTCCAGCGATGGGCGGAGTTGTTAGAAACAACAGGTGTTTCTGTCTTCGCATACGCTTCTTCAATTTTCTTGATTTCATCTTTACTCATATCAACTGCTGAGAAAACAAAGTCAACCTGACTTGCGACTTCTTCAACGTCATTAACGTTGTAACAAACAAGATCTTTGACTGCGGCTGGAATAGGGGTATCCATCTTCCAGCGTCCGCTGACTGCTTCTTCATAAGTTTTCCCCGCACTTCTTGGGCTGGCAGCAACGGTTGTCACTTCAAACCAAGGGTGATTTTCTAATAATGCAATGAATCTCTGGCCTACCATACCAGTAGCGCCAAGAATACCGACTCGTAATTTTTCGCTCATTTTACTCTCCGTTTCATAAATATAAAATTTCTTTCCTTTATTTCGAAAAATAGAAAAGAATATATCGAGATATTCGGTAAAGACGAATAATCGATATCTTATGCAATATCATACATAAAAAAGACGCAAAATACAAGGAAATTGCGTACTTTCTTTAAGGAAAATATACAGAGGGGGAGGGAAATGTTGGAAAAGTAAATGAAAGGGAGAAAAACGGATTTCAAATGCGGTTTTGAAAAACGTGTCTGACGCTTCTTCGCTATAATGGAGTCACAAAGAGAAAAGGAGTGACGACAATGATCGAAAATTATTTAGAGTTAATGCATTTCACATTAGAAGATATGAAGGACTATTTAGAAGAGATCAGTGGCAGTGAAGAGGTGGAAGACTGCTTCTTAGAACGTCAGGTAAAGGCGTTTGTCGAGAAACATAAAAAAGAATACTTAGCCTACGCCTTAACGGCTTTGATGAACGCTCAAGGGGCGAGTGAAATGGAATATCATTTTGTGATGATCAATTACTTCTTTCATGGTGAAGAAGTGGTAGAGAAGATGAAGGCGGCTTTAAAACCACTCATCTTAGCGACCCAGAAACCTATTGCCATTTATCGCTTGTTACGTCATATTATGGACTTAGACTGTGCGAGTCTGATTGATGCCTTATATCAGGCCGGCTATCTCACTTTACAGCAGGCGGCTTACTTATGTCTGGTCGAGAAAAATATTGACTTAGCCTATACATATTTAATGGCCTGTGATACGATGCCTAAAGAAGCCCTGCTTGATTATTTCCACTCTTATTCGACGACGGGCTATTATGCATTGAAGAAACACTTTAAGAAATCCGCAAAACTGTCTTTATCACTCGGCACTTATTAAGGAGGGATCACGATGGGGGAAAAGATGGCTGTCATCTTTGCGATCATCGCTTCGTCACCTGGCAAAGCGATGGCTGGTAAAGATATCGCCAAAGCCTTGGATGCCCAAGGTAAGCATATGGATATGAAGACAATCTATAAAACAATCAGGGAAATCAATGCCTTCTTTTATCCAGTCTTACAGGAAGATATGTTTGTGCCGATCCGCAAGGTCGGCTGGCAGTTAAGAAAAGAATACTTTGAAGATGGGCAGCTGCAGCTGCTCATCGATGCCATCACTTATAATAAAGACTTATCTTATAATGAAAAGCAGGAACTGATTGATAAGCTCACATACTTTTCATCAGCTTCCCAGGAATCACGCCTGATTACCCATGTGGAAAAAGATGAAAAACCTTTTTCTTTAATGTTAAACTTATCCGTCATTATGAAGGCCATTGCGACCCAGACGAATATTGCCTTTGAGTATGTCAGTTATGAGATTGATGAGAATCGCCATCCTTATGAAGTGGCTTCTACGCATGGCAATCATGGCACAACATATGTTGTTTCGCCCTATACGATTGTCTTATCCAATAACCATTATTATATGATTGGTTACTTCTCATTACGTAAAAATTCCTTATCAATGTATCGGATCGATCGCATGCGCAAGGTCTTAACCCGCAAAGGCGCTTTCTATGATATTCGTGATTCTTATGATATTGATGACTATATCAGCCGCAGTTTCAATATGTTTGTCAATGGGGTGGAGACCGATTTAGTCTTACATTTCCATAAAGGTATTTTACGAGAAGTCGTTTCACGCTTTGGTGAAAATATCACTATTGAAAGCTTAAGCGGAGAATGGTATGAAGCGGTGGTTACAGCACAAAGTTATTCTCGCGGTTTATTAAGCTGGTTACTTATGTTAGGCTCTCAGGTTGAAGTCGTTTCACCAAAGAGTATCCGTGAGGATATTCGCAAAGAAGTCGAGAAAACCTTAAAACATTACAAATGAAAAGGCGGTGCTGACGCACCGTCTTATTTTTCGTCTCTGACTTTTAATAAAGTGTATTTCACACCTGAAAGCTGTAATTTTAAAGCATTTAAATTCTGCTTTGTAGTAATGTAGATATACTGATCATCCATCGAATAAGATTCTTCATAATCAATATCTAATGGCTGAGAAGAGCGGACATAGAAACGTGAGTCTTCAATTGGTGTAATGGCATCTGTATAGGTATAATCATGGGTCCATAATTCTTTATTATGGGTTTTCATGATATCTGATACGACAGCGCTGGCAGTCACATAACGGCCGGCCCCTTTGCCATAGAATAAGACGTTTTCGACATAGTCGCTGGTAATTTCAACAACGTTATAAGCCTGCATAACATTACCAACAATATCACTCATAGGCACTAAAGTAGGTGACACATCGATGCCGATCGAATTGTCTAACTTTTCTGCCTGAGCGATCAGTTTAATACGGTAACCAAGTTTTTTCGCATAATCCATATCCTGTTTTGTGACCTGACGGATACCCGTGGTATGGATCTTATCGAAGTCAAAGAAGATATGGAAAGCATTCATTGCTAAAATAGCAATCTTATGCGCGGCATCAAAGCCATCTAAGTCTAAGGATGCATCAGCTTCCACGAAACCTAAGTCCTGCGCGATCGCTAAGGCTTCTTTGAAATCTAAGTTATCTGTTTCCATTAAGGTTAAGATGAAGTTTGTAGTGCCGTTGAGGATCCCTTCAATCTTCTTAATATTATTCGCAATTAAGCTTTCTTTTGCCGGTACGACAACTGGAATACCTCCGCCAACGGATGCTTCATAGAAAACATTGACACCTTTTTCTTTGGCTGCGGTAAAGATTTCCTGACCATCATGAGCAAGCAATGCCTTATTAGCGGTTACGACATGTTTGCCTTTTTCAATGGCTCCCATAATAATTGTTTTTGCGAAGGTTAACCCGCCGATTAATTCAACGACGACATCAACGCTTTCATCATCTAAGACATCATGGAAATCAGTTGTATAAATGACACCTTCAGGAAGACCAGGGTTTTCTAAGGCGCAGCCGTATTTGACAACGACTTCTTCACCAATTTCTTTTTCAAGTCTTTCTTTTTCTTTTGTCAGGATATCTAATGTACCAAAACCAACTGTACCTAGACCAACGATACCTATAATCATAATAATACAAGTCCCCCTTTGCGTATTTACTTGTTTGATTCATTGTAACATTAACAAAGATGCACACACTTGTCAATTTCTTTTCATGTGAATTCCTTATTATTAAATAATTAATCTCATTAATTTATCAAAAAGCTAAAAAAGAATGCTAAAAAAGTAATTCATCAATAGCATCAGACAACTGCGGCACGATATGGTTAGCCTGCTTTTGCACAGCGATTGGCGCGTAGTCAAAAGTAAAGGAATCATAAGCGGCCTGTAATAGCGGGAGATCATTGAAGTTATCACCAATTCCGCATAAGTCTTCCTTATTAATATGGTAGTAATCACCAATTTGTTTGAGGGCATGACCCTTTGAGCAGCCTTTAGCGCAGACATCAATATGGATATCATTGACATAGGCATTCACATAGTCGCCATAAGTCTTATTAATATAGGTAGCAAGGTTGACTGCCTGATTATGTTCACCACGGCGATAATGGAACGAAAAGGAAGGAATCTGCTGGGCCTTGAGATCATCTAACTGATCAATGAAGCGGATATTCTCTTTGGGCTGATTCTTCATTTTCTTATAGAGCGCTTTGATGCTTTGTTTGAAATGATTGTTTTTGTCATTGAGCAAATACATGGCATTGCCATAAACCACTGAAACGTTCACTGGATAACGAGCATATATCTCTTTGACGATTGCATAGGGAAACTGCTTTTCAAAAAGGACTTCGCCATCTTCATCGAGAATCAGGCCGCCGCTTAAGCAAATATAAAAATCATAATGGATATCGACATTGGTGCTCGGTGCCACAATACCGTTATAAGAACGGCCGGTGCAGACGCCAAACTTATGACCGGCGGCCTGAAAAGTCTTAATAGCCTGGAGATCTTCCGCCTTGAACCCAGTGTGGAAATATAATGTATTGTCAAAATCACTTGCAAGTATTTTCATAGATTCACCTCGAAATCATTATAACATAGGATGAATCATTAGAAATGAGAATAAAATATCACGCATATAATTATGTCTCATATCGACTTTATTGTTTTAACATACGTAAAAAATATAGCAGGTTTGACTGTTATCGTTTACATGGTTTTTTGGGTTTGAATTTTCCAAAACAAAGAGTTACACTGCATATGTAAATAAGAATGTAAGGAGGAAACTGTATGGAAGAGTTGATTCAGGAAATCGTTGCGATTGACCATAAATGCGCTCAGGCTGTTAAAGATGCGGAAAAGAAAAAACAGGATGTATCTTTAAATATGGGCGATAAGAAAAAAGAAATTTATGAATCATTCGTAGCTCAGTACCAGAAGACACTTGATGAAAAGAAAGCAGAGCTTCGCGCACAGATTGAAGCGCAGAAGAAAAGTGATGAAGAAGAATACAATGCCTCATCACAGAAGCTCTCTGATCTTTATGCGCAGCATAAAGATGAATGGGTGAAAGAAATCGTAGAAAGATGTAAAGCGTCATAATGAATTTTTCAACCAATGCCGTTGCGTCTAAGGCAAAAGCAATGTATGCGCATCATATAACTGACGCGCAATACGAAGAACTCTTAAAAAGACGCAGTGTGAATGATGTCATGACTTATCTCAAGAGTGAAACAGCTTATGCGGAAGCTCTTGAAGATGTCAAAGGGACCAACATTCACCGTGGAGAACTCGAAGCGCTGCTCGATGAAGAAGCGTTCATGAAGTCCTCAAAACTCATTCATTATGTACCCAAAAAAGACATTAAATTCTATTCATTAGGCGTCACACGGTTAGAAATTCGTCTAATTCTTACAAAAGTAAGCTTGCTTAATAGCGATAACCATGAAAACTATGATATGGATCTTCCTGCTTATTTAGCAAAATATGCATCCTTTAATATTTATGGTTTGTTAAGTATCGACTCCTATCCGATGTTATGTGACTATCTCAAGAAGACGATGTACTATAACGATCTTGTTGAGCATATGCCAACAGATGATGATGAAAAAGTCGATCTGAATTTGTTGGAATATGATTTAAAACGGACATATTATCATTATGAAGTTGAAACCGTAAAATCATTATTTAAAGGTCAGAAACAAAAAGATCTTCTAACGATGATCTATACCAGTATCGAGTTAGAAAATATCACTAAGATCTATCGTTTAAAACGATATTTCAAAGTTTCACCAGAAGTGATCAAACAGTCCTTAATCATGGAATACTCACGTATTCCACGTAAGATGATGGATGAACTGATCGAGGCTAAGGATGTTAAGGAATTTCTGAAGCTATTAGCCGCTTCACCATATCATCTGTATATAGATGATCAGGAATTCGTGTATATTGAATATCACGCTACCAAGATTTCTTATCATCTCGCCAAACGCTACATGCGGTTCTCAACCGATCCAGCATGCGTCTACATGGCTTTTCTGATTGTTCACGAATGCGAAATAACCAATCTGAAACATATTATTGAAGGTCTGCGCTATGGCGAAGACAGTGAACGCATTAAAGCAATGCTGATTTATTAGAAGTAGGGGGATTACATATGGCTATTGAAAAAATGGAAATGCTCTCTTTAAGCTTTAGCAAGCCGCATTTAAATAGCGTCCTTGATAAAGTGAAAGAAGAGACATCATTTTATCCTCAGCCGGCCCGTAAGATTGTCAACAACGTCAAAGGCGTGGTGACGATCGAAGCGGATTCAGATATTAAAGTAATGTTAGATCAGGTAGAAGAATTAGCTGCCAAGATCAGCCTCCCATTAGTTCAGGGCAAAGTCACGATGTTAAATCGTGATTACATTGAAAAAGCTCTGAAAGATATTGCGGAAGAAATTACTGCGGTTGCTCACAACAAAGAAGAGTTAGTCAAGGAAATGGAAGAAGATGAAGATGCTTATGCCTTATTAGATGGGATGAGCCAGACATCTTTAAACTTAGAAGAACTCATGAGTACCACTTATCTGACGACGCGCATTGGCCGCATTCGTAAACGTAATGAGGATAAGTTAGATTATTACAAATCAGAAATGGCAA
This sequence comes from Intestinibaculum porci, assembly GCF_003925875.1. Classification (GTDB taxonomy): domain Bacteria; phylum Bacillota_I; class Bacilli_A; order Erysipelotrichales; family Coprobacillaceae; genus Intestinibaculum; species Intestinibaculum porci. Next base: position 540,432 of record NZ_AP019309.1, read on the forward strand.
TGTTTCTGAAACTCGGGGAAAGTAAAAAACATATTTATTGTTTATACATCACTCCTAATGAACACCATCTGATGGTCGACAACGTCTTCTCATCAATGGGCTTCAAGGATGTGGCAATTCCGGAATTCGTTCATGGCACGATTGAAGATGCCAAACGTGAATTGCAGCAGCAGATTGCCGGTATGAAGAAATATATTCAGGTTGCTGATGACAAGCTTCGTACCATCAAAGAACTGCGCCAGGAAGAACTATTAAAGATCTATAGTTACTTAGCTTATACGCAGGGCTTGGAGGATGAAAAATCATTCGTTGTGGATTATTCTTCACGTTATGCGATTTATGGTTTTATTCCTTCACGATTAGCAGGGGAAATGGTTAATCACTTCAACGGGGAAGAAGTGGAATTTAAGAGTTATCCTTGCGATATCTACGAAGATCGTGGCATTATCGCACCAACCCTTACCTATAACCCAGTCTGGGCGAAACCTTTTGAATCCATCGCCAAAGTCAAACAGCAGGATCATGTTGATATGACACTGGCTTTTGCCGTGCTTTATATCTTAACCTTCTTCCTGTTACTTGGTGATTTAGGCTTAGGGGCGCTCCTCGTAGTCCTCGGGTTATTATTACATAAGAAAAATGGTAAGCTGTTAACAGTTTTAGGTGTCGCTACCCTTGTTGGCGGCTTAGCCTATGGTAATGCATTCTATGTTGTGGATCTTTATCATTCATTGATTCCTCAGGGGAATTTTATTCATAGATTTATTAATGCAGCGCTCTTACTTGTTTTAGGCACTTACTGCATTAATACCGTCAAAGTCATTTACAATGAGAAATCGATGGTGAACAAAGTATTCTCAATGAAAGGGATCGTCGGCATTATCATGGCGTTAATGGTAGCAGCTTATTTAGCTATCAGTATTGAAACACATATTGTTGTGAACTATCTGCCATTACTTGTTGTTTTAGTGATCGGCGTACTCCTGATTTTCTTTAAGAATGCGATTCATAAGAAAAACCAAAATTAAAGAAAGGAGCTCATCATGGCAATAGCAAAAATGAAGCTTGTGGAAATTGAATTTCCAGAAGATCAGAGTGATGTCATCCTATCAAAACTTGTTGATTCGGAAGATTTTCATCCTGAACCTGCTTCAAAGTTTGCCGATAGTGTACGCGGCTTAACAGTGTTAAACCGTCCTAATCCTTATGCGGATTTATTAGCCCGCATGGATGAAGCCAAAAGTAATTTAGGTTTAACATTAGACGATGCCAAGTCTCAAATGCTTGATATCGCTCAGGCGGATGCACTGTTTTGTGATGTTGTCGATCAGGCAAACAAAATTGACAAACTGCAGAAAGATCTGCAGCAGATGATCAATGAAAACAATGAAGCGATCACCCAGTTAAAAAATATGCAGGATGATCACCTCAATTTGGATCAATTGTTCACAAGCCATTACTTACAGATTCGTTATGGTTATATGCCCACAATGAATCTTGACAAACTCAAATATTATGACGATCAGGTGTTCTTATTTAAACCATTCTTCAAGGATGGCAAGTACTGTTACTGTCTGTATATGACGACAGAAACCCATGCACCAGAAGTCGATAATATCTTCTCATCTCTTTATTTTGAAAGAATTCATATTCCTTCTTTCGTTCATGGCACGCCAAAAGAAGCGATTGGCCAGTTAGAAGAAGAAAATGATGCGGCGAAAAAGAATATTGACAAATATGAAAGCCGCAAGCAAAAACTCTTTGCCGATAATAAAGCTGATTTATCAACGATTTATGCGACCTGTAAAGAGAATGCGGAAACCAGTGAAGCGCAGAAATATGTTGTTGTCTTTGGCCAGCAGGCTGCGATTTATGGGTTCTGTGAAGACAAATATGCGAAGAAACTCAAGAAAGAGTTTGAAGTGCGCGATGATGTGAAAGTGGAAATCAAGCCGCCAATGGGCGACTCCCGTTTAACGCCGCCAACCAAGCTGAAAGAGAACTGGTTCTCAAAACCGTTTGGCATGTTCGTGGAAATGTACGGGGTGCCGGCTTATACCGACATGGATCCAACCAACTTCGTAGCCATTTCTTACTGTATCCTGTTCGGGATCATGTTTGGTGATGTCGGCCAGGGGGCTGTCTTAATTCTCGTTGGGTTCTTAGCCTGGAAGTTAAAGAAATTACGTTTAGGTTTAGTCGGGACACGAATCGGGGTCTTCTCGATCATCTTTGGCTGTCTCTTCGGTTCCGTCTTCGGTTCAGAAGAAATCTTAACACCATTCTTTATGCCAATGAAATCAACCAACACGATGCCATTACTGCTCGCCGCAATCGGCATTGGGGTTTTACTGATTATCATTTCGATGTCATTCAATGTTTACATTAATGCGAAAAAGAAGAACTGGGGCGAATTCCTCTTCTCCCAAAACGGGGTTGCTGGTTTAGCCTTCTATATCTGTGTCATTCTTTTAGCCATCAATGCCTTAGGCAAGTTAGGGCTGCCGCTTGGCACACCTTATATCGTAGTCGGCATTGTCTTACCAATCTTACTGATCTTCTTAAAAGAACCATTAAATCGTAAGATGCAGGGCTATAAGATGTTCCCAGAAGGATTTGGTTCCTTCTTTACAGAAGGCTTCTTCGAATTATTCGATGTTGTCTTAACATTTATTACCAACACAATGTCCTTCCTGCGTGTCGGCGGCTTCGTTTTATCCCATGCCGGGATGATGTTAGTTGTCTACACCTTAGCAGAAATGATCGGCGGTGTCGGTTACTGGATCACCTTAGTCTTAGGAAATGCCTTCGTTATGTGTTTGGAAGGTATGATCGTCGGGATCCAGGTCTTACGTCTTGAATTCTATGAAATGTTCTCTCGTTACTATGAAGGTAACGGAAAACCATTTATCAGCATGAAAGAAAATTTAGAAAAATAAAAGGAGAAAAAATTCTATGTTAACATTTATTTTACCAGCTATTGTAGTCGTAGCATTAACATTACCTTTAGTAAAGGTCTTCAAAGGAAAAGCAACTAAAGAAGGGGCCAAAGCACGTTTAGGCTTACATGTCTCAGGCGTTTTCGGGGCCGCTGCTTTAACTTTCTTCTTAGCATTATCTAACTCACCAGTTTTCGCTGCCGGCGCTTCTATTACTGGCACAATGGCTCAGGGCTTAGGTTTCATCGGGGCTGCTTTAGCGACTGGTTTATCTGCTCTTGGTGCCGGGATTGCCGTTGCCGCAGCTGCTCCTGCAGCCATCGGTGCTTTCTCTGAAAACGCTGAAAACTTTGGTAAATCCTTAATCTTCGTTGCCTTAGGTGAAGGGGTTGCCATCTACGGTTTATTAATCTCTATCTTAATCATCAATAACTTATAGGAGTATTCCCATGAAATTCTACTTGATCAGCGATAACATCGATACCTTAACGGCGATGCGTCTGGTTGGCATAGATGGTCAGGTTGTCCATGAACGCCAGGAGTTCTTAGAACTTCTCGATAAAAAGATGCATGATAAAGAGGTTGCTGTCATTCTCGTGACAACGAAGCTGATCGAATTAGCTCCAGATGTTATTTCTGAACTTAAATTAAAACAGCCTGAACCACTGATTACAGAAATTCCTGATCGTCATGGTCATTCCAAAATTGGGGAAGCCATCGATGGTTACGTTTCTGAAGCCATTGGCGTTAAATTATAACAGGAGAAAAAGAATATGCAGGAAAAAGATGTTTTTCTCTCGATGAAAGCAGAAATCGAACACACTGCGCAAAAGCAGGTTGATGCGATCAATGCCGAAGTAAAGAAAATGGAAGATGAAGCATTACAGTCAATGCAGGAAGAAGCAAAGAAAGATGCTGATCTGAAATTAAAACAGGAACTTGAAGAAATTCATTCTGAAGCTTCCGCAGAGATTTCTGAAACTCATACACAGAGAACGAAAAAATTAATTGCGAAACGTGATGAATACGTCGCTGAAGTCTTCAAGGCAGCCCGTGAAAAACTCGTTGCGTTTACCAAGAGTGCAGAATATAAAGATTATCTTCTTAAGAAAGCGAAAGCCGCTGCAGATAACGATTTTGTCGATGCAGTGATGTTAGTACGCGCAGAAGATATGCAGTATAGCGAAGAATTAAAGAAAGCCTATGGCAAAACTGTGGAAGTGAAAGCCAGCGATGAAATCACCTTAGGTGGTTTCATCCTGGAAAACACCGCTGATGCCTTAGTCGTCAACGAAACATTAGAATTTGCCTTAGAAAACCAGAAAACCTGGTTTGCGAATAACTCAGGCTTAATGATCAAATAAGATAGGAGGTATAAGTTTTGAAAGATGTAGTCTATTCAATTAATGGACCAGTCGTGACTGTACGGAATTCAAAAACATTCTCAATGCAGGAAATGGTCTATGTCGGCAATAAACGACTGATGGGGGAAGTTATCTCTGTCAACAAAGATAAAACCACTATCCAGGTTTATGAATCGACAACTGGACTTATGCCTGGCGAACCAGTTTACTCAACTGGTCAGCCAATCTCAGTTACCTTAGGTCCAGGGATCTTAAAAAACATCTTCGATGGTGTAGAAAGACCCCTTGAAGAAATTGCCAAGGAAGCGGATGCCTTTATTCCAACAGGGGCACACGTTGATCCTTTACCAACTGATAAATTATGGGATGTAACCATGAAAGTCAAAGTCGGGGACAGAGTCCAGGGCGGCGACATTTATGCGACGATTCCTGAAACGGATCTCATTGAACATCGTTTAATGGTTCCGCCTTATGTCAAAGGAACAATCAAAGATGTCAAAGCCGATGGTCAGTATAAATTAGAAGATACAATCGTTATCCTAACGCAGGATAACGGTGTTGATTTAGAGTTAAAACTCTATCAGAAATGGCCAATTAAAAAGGCTCGTCCAGTGAATAAACGTTTACCAATCTCGATGCCATTAGTCACTGGTCAGCGTGTCATCGATACGCTTTTCCCAATTGCTAAAGGCGGGACCGCTGCCATTCCAGGCGGATTCGGGACTGGGAAAACAATGACCCAGCATCAGCTTGCCAAATGGTGTGATGCCGATATCATCGTGTATGTCGGCTGTGGTGAACGTGGCAACGAAATGACACAGGTTCTAGAAGAATTCCGTGAATTAGTCGATCCAAAGTCAAACAAACCATTAGTTGACCGTACCGTCTTAATCGCCAATACATCCAACATGCCAGTAGCCGCTCGTGAAGCCTCTATTTATACCGGTGTAACCTTAGCGGAATACTATCGTGATATGGGTTATCATGTAGCCATCATGGCCGATTCTACGTCTCGTTGGGCCGAAGCCTTACGAGAAATCTCTGGTCGTCTGGAAGAAATGCCAGCCGAAGAAGGGTTCCCAGCTTACCTGCCATCAAGACTGTCACAGTTCTATGAACGTGCTGGTTACATGGAAAACTTAAATGGTTCAAAGGGTTCTGTATCGATTATCGGTGCCGTTTCCCCTCAGGGTGGTGACTTCTCCGAACCAGTAACCCAGAACACGAAGCGATTCGTTCGTACATTCTGGGCTTTGGATAAAGCCTTAGCCTATGCCCGTCATTATTTTGCCATCAACTGGAACCAGTCTTACTCAGAATACATTCCTGATTTAACAAGATGGTATACGAAGAATGTCGGTTCGAAATTCATGCAGGATCGCCAGGAATTAAAGACGATCTTAGCCGAAGAAACGAAACTGCAGGAAATCGTCCAGTTAATGGGTTCTGATGTCTTACCAGATGATCAGAAGTTAACAATGGAAGTAGCCCGCGTTGTCCGTGTTGGATACTTACAGCAGAACGCTTTCCATCCTGATGATACGTATGTTCCACTAGAAAAACAGTTAGACATGATGGAAGTCATCGTTTACTTAAATAAGAAATGTCAGGAAGTCGTTGCCGAAGGAAAACCAGTGCGTGAATTAATCGAAACGGGTATCTTCGATGATGTTGTCAAGATGAAATACGATGTTCCAAACAAAGATTTATCTAAATTTGACGAATACTATAAAAAGATCGATGCAGCATGTGCATCTATTGACTAGGAGGTTTTAATATATGGCACTACAATATGTAGGATTAGACGATATTAATGGATCATTAGTCGTATTAGATCACGTAAAAAATGCATCTAACGAGGAAATGGTCGAATTCGTCTTAAAAGATGGCACCAAGCGAACAGGCCGTGTGGCTGAAATTGAAGGCGAAAAATGTGTCATCCAGGTTTTTGAAGGGACTCGTGGTCTGTCATTAACCAATACTAAAACCCGTTTGATCGGGGAACCAATGAAGCTGCCTCTTTCGATGGAAATGTTAGGGCGTGTCTTCAATGGGGCTGGGAAACCAATCGATGGTTTAGGCGATCTCTACGCTGAAAAATCAGCGGACATCAATGGTCAGCCATTAAACCCTGTTTCTCGTGTCTATCCACAGAACTATATCAATACCGGGATCTCTTCGATCGATGCCTTAACGACATTAATCAGAGGTCAGAAATTACCAATCTTCTCAGGTTCTGGTTTACCACATAACCAGTTAGCCGTGCAGATCGTCAAAAATGCCCGTGTTGCGAACGATGACCAAGGCTTCGCCGTTGTCTTCGCAGCCATGGGGGTTACTAACGATGTTGCCAACTACTTTAGAAGATCCTTTGAAGAAGCCGGCGTTATGGATCGTACCGTCTTATTCTTAAACTTATCCAACGATCCAATCGTTGAACGTACCTTAACACCAAGATGTGCTTTAACCGCCGCTGAATACTTAGCGTTCGAACATGATATGCATGTCTTAGTTGTTTATACGGATATCACTTCATACTGTGAAGCGTTACGTGAATATTCATCATCAAAAGGTGAAATCCCAGGTCGTAAAGGTTACCCAGGTTACCTCTATTCAGACTTAGCTTCTCTCTATGAAAGAGCTGGTATCTCAAAATATGCGAAAGGGTCAGTGACCCAGATTCCAATTTTGACAATGCCTAACAACGATATCACCCATCCAGTCCCTGACTTAACGGGTTATATCACCGAAGGTCAGATCACTCTTGATGCGGACTTAAATGCCCAGGGTATTTATCCGCCAGTTGGGGTCTTACCATCATTATCACGTTTAATGAAAGATGGGATCGGCGAAGGCTTTACCCGCGCCGACCATCAGGACTGTGCCAACCAGCTATTTGCCTGCTACGCACATGTTCAGGATGTTAAGTCCTTAACATCCGTTATCGGTGAAGATGAATTGTCTGATACTGATAAGAAATATATGGAATTTGGACGTTTATTTGAACAGCATTTCCTTAACCAAGGGGACGAAAACAGATCAATTGAGGAAACACTTGATTTAGGCTGGAACTTATTATCCGTCTTACCTAGATCAGCCTTAGACCGTGTTGACAACAAGGTCTTAGATCAGTTCTATGATCACGAAAAGGCCGTGAAGACTTTTGGCCTCAAAGAAGATCACATTATTAAGGAATTACAGAAATAATGGCAAAACAGGTATTCCCAACAAAAGCGAACTTAATGGCCACAAAGAGTTCGCTTGCTCTTGCCAAACTTGGTTATGATCTGCTCGATAAAAAGCGTAACGTTCTCATTAAGGAAATGATGAGTCTGCTTGGCGAAGTTAAAGAAGTCCGCGATCAGATCACCGATTCCTATGCCAAAGCGTATCGCGCTCTCGAAGACGCGAACGTCTCTTCCGGGATTATCAGCGACCTCGTTGAAAACGTTCCTGAAGATAATGGCTTACATGTTAAATACCGTTCTGTCATGGGGGTAGAATTACCACGTATTGATTATGAACATACGCCTATTCGTGTCGGCTATGGCTTTGAAAGAGCCAATTCCAAAATTGACTACGCTTATATCTGTTTTAGTGAAGTCAAGGAATTGACGGTTAAATTAGCGGAAATTGAAAACTCGGTTTACCGCTTAGCCAATGCCATCCGTCAGACCCAGAAGCGTGCCAATGCCTTGAAGAATATCTCTATTCCTCAGTTCGAAGCAACCGTGAAGATGATTTCCGAAGCGCTCGAAGAAAAGGAAAGAGAAGAATTCACAAGACAGAAGGTCATCAAAGGACAGAAAGAACGTGCACAAAGCGGCGAAGCTTAGTCTTCCCGCTTTTTTTCTATATTCACTATTTATGATAAAAACAAATATTAAAAGAAATTGTTGTATAAAAAGACTTTTAAGTAAGAAAATTCTATCTAAATGATAATATTCTATTGACACAATAAAGACTTATCGATATACTAACCCCATACACAAGAGATGTGTAAAGTAAGAAGGGGGAATGTATATGAGTAGTGCTATTAAAGAAATCTTTGGCATCTGGTACCTGATTGGGGCCGCCTTAGTCTTCTTTATGCAGGCTGGCTTTGCGATGGTCGAAGCGGGCTTCACCCGCGCTAAAAATGCCGGGAATATTATTATGAAGAACTTGATGGACTTCTGTCTTGGGACAGTAGCCTTCCTGATTATTGGTTACTCCTTGCTGTGCGGCGCTGATGCTTTTCATGGCATCTTAGGCTGGGTCGGCATCGGCAATGGACCATTAACCAACTTTGCGAAAACAGACTGGTCCTCATTTGTCTTCAACTTAGTCTTCTGTGCGACCGCCGCTACGATCGTTTCGGGGGCGATGGCGGAACGTACCAAATTCTTATCTTACTGTATTTATTCCTTTGTTATTTCATTAGTCGTCTATCCCATTGAAGCGCATTGGGTCTGGGGGCCTAACGGCTTCTTAGTAAGCAATGGTTTCCATGATTTCGCCGGCAGTGCAGCGATTCATTATGTCGGTGGTCTTACCGCTTTGATCGGGGCTTGGATGCTTGGTCCTCGTATTGGCAAGTTTGATAAAGACGGGAAACCAAACGGGATTCCTGGTCACAATATTCCGTTAGGGGCCTTAGGGGTCTTCATCTTATGGTTTGGCTGGTATGGTTTCAACGGCGCCGCAGCGAAAAACGGTTTACAGTTAGCGACGATCTTCGCGACCACGACCGTAGCGCCAGCCTTAGCGACGGTAACGGTGATGATTGTGACCTGGCTTAAATATGGCAAACCTGATGTGGCGATGTGTCTGAATGGCTCCTTAGCCGGCTTAGTCGCTATTACCGCGGGCTGTGATGCTGTCAATGTCTTAGGGGCTTGTCTCATTGGGATCTTATCGGGCTTTAATGTCATCTTCTTTACCTGGCTATTAGATTACAAATTACATGTCGATGATCCTGTTGGCGCAGTGCCGGTTCACTTTGCGAATGGGGCCTTAGGCACCATCTGTGTGGGCTTATTTGCCTGCGGCACTGATACGATGCCTAAAGCGCAGGGCTTATTTTACGGCGGCGGCTTCAAGTTATTAGGCATGCAGCTGCTTGGTTTACTCATTATTGGGGTATGGACAGCGGTGACGATGTTTATTACTTTCACGGCCATCAAAGCAACTGTTGGTTTAAGAGTGACTGAGGAAGAAGAAGTCACTGGTTTAGATAAGTTAGAACATGGCATGGAATCTGCTTATGCTGGCTTTACCTTTGATTCAGAATTAGTCAATGGGGCTGCTGAAGAACCTGTTGATCTGCCAGTGACCCATGTCAACCTTGACAGTGCAGTAGAGACAAAGGTTTATAGTGAAGGTAAAATTACCAAAGTGGTTATTATTACTAAACCGGAACGTTTTGCGAAACTGAAAGAAGCGTTAGACAAGATCGGTATTGCCGGTATGACGTCTTCGCAGGTGATGGGCTGCGGTATTCAGCGTGGCCGCACCAACTATTATCGCGGGGCAAAAGTAGATCTCCAGTTATTGCCAAAACTGAAGTGTGAAGTTGTCGTTTCAGAAATTCCGGTTGATGATGTCATCAATGCGGCGAAGAAAGCTCTTTACACCGGTCATATGGGTGATGGCAAGATCTTCGTCTACGCCGTTGAAGACGTTGTTCGCATCTCTTCAGGAGCGCAGGGGAAAGAGGCTTTAGCCTATAAATAATGTGCTTTCAGATCAGTCTTTATGGAGGCTGATCTTTTTTTATATCAATAGAAAAAGCCTAGTCTTGTGAACTAGGCCCCTTTGTGTAAAAAAGGTATATCAGGATTTAATCAATAATATGAGCTGCTTTTAAGACTTCATCGACATCTTCCACCGGATGAATATCTAAAGCATTTTTCACTTCATCCGCAACATCTTCTAAGTCTAAGACATTATCTTTAGGGATAAAGACGGTTTTGACGCCGGCTCTTTGGGCAGCCATCAGTTTTTCTGGTAATCCGCCAATTGGCATCACTTTCTGTCTTAATGAGACTTCACCAGTCATGGCAATGGTTGGATCAACGACTTTATCATTGACTAAAGAGGCAAGGGCAGTGGTTAAAGTAATACCAGCTGATGGGCCATCTTTTGGCACTGCGCCTTCTGGAACATGGATATGTAAGTCATGATTTTCGAAGAGATCGGCCTTGTCAGGAAATTTCTCTTTCACAATTGAGATGGCAATCTGTGCCGATTCCTTCATGACATCACCTAACTGACCAGTAATAATGACATTGCCTTTCCCTTTGGTTAAGGCTGTTTCAATAAAGAGAATTTCTCCGCCAACCTGGGTCCAGGCCAAACCAGTTACGATACCTGGCTGCTTTGTATCGAGAATATGATCATGAATAATTGGCCGCATATCTAAGAAATGACGGATATTATCCGGCTTGACTTCTACTTTGTCTGCGCCTTTCACAATATCAACCGCGGCGACACGGCAAATCGTATCCATTCGTTTCTTGAGGCCACGGACGCCGGCTTCCATCGTATAGTCAGAGATAATCGCAGCAATCATGTCATCATCGATGACTAACTGATCTTCTTTTAAGCCCATTTCGTTGCGCGCTTTTGGTAATAAGTGCTGGCGCGCGATCTGTTTCTTTTCTAATGGGGAATAGCCATTAAACTGAATGACTTCCATACGGTTTAATAATGGTTCAGGAATCGTATCAACCGTGTTGGCTGTGCAGATAAAGAACACATCAGATAAATCATAAGGGACATTCATATAATGATCAGTGAAAGAGAAGTTCTGCTCAGGATCTAAGACTTCCAGTAACGCACTGGCCGGATCACCGTTATACGAAGCGGATAATTTATCAACTTCATCTAAAACCATAACGGGATTAGAAGAGCCGGCTTTATTAATGGCATCCATAATTCGACCTGGCATCGCACCGATATACGTACGACGATGCCCGCGGATATCCGCTTCATCACGGACGCCACCTAAAGCGACACGGACATAATCACGATCTAAAGCTTTCGCGATCGACTGACCAATCGAAGTTTTCCCAGTCCCGGGAGCACCGACGAATAAGAGGATCGAACCAGACTGTTTCTTATTGAGGTTCATAACCGCAATCTGCTGGAGAATACGCTCTTTGACTTTCTTTAAGCCATAATGATCTTCGTCTAAGATCTTCTGGGCGCTATCTAAGTCAATCGCTTTGAAGCGTGATTTTTTCCAAGGCAGGCTGGTCATAAAGTCTAAGTAGTTATAGAGCTGACCATATTCAGGGGAGTTTTCACCTTCCTGTTTCATACGGTTCAACGCTTTACGCGCTTCCTGATCCGTTTCTTTATTCATCTTGGCATCATTTAATTTGATCTCAAACTTACGTACTTCAGAGACATTTTCCGGATGCATCTCATCTAATTCTTTCTGTAAGAATTCCATCTGTTTTTTGATCGCCTGTTCACGGTAAACTTTCTGGTTTTCATTTTCCTGAGCGGTTTCCGCTTCAGAAGTGACTTTATAGATCTCTAAGTTTTCAAAAATCGCTTTTTCATAAAGACTGGTTCGCTCTTTTTTAGAATCCGTAGCCACAAAGGCATATTTATCTTCCGGTTCAATCGCTAACCAGGAAGAAGACATGGCAATGACATCAGCGATTGATTTTAAACGCATAATCCAGCTGCGGTAAATCTGTCCGCCCTGGAAATACTGCAGGGCATTAAGTAAACCATCCTTAACTCTCTTTAAGGCAGCTTTTTCTTCATCTGGTGTCAGATCATCGAGATCGGGACGTTCTGTCGTCTCTGCAAAGATCATGTGATTTTCTACAGTGACAGCTTTCACATTGACACGATCACTGGTTTTGATAGCAACGTAGTCATTGACATTGCTTTCAGTGACTTCGCCACTGACGCCAATCGCTTCAAAGCTATCGGCATTTAATTCATTATAAGGTGTATCATTCTTTTCAAAGAGAAAAACCACTTCAGCACCAGCCTTGGCCTCGACACCGGTCATTCTCTTATAGTATTCACGGCTTAAGTAGATGGTTGCGTGAGGGATCACGGCGACATCATATACGGGAATTGTTAACATTGTAAATCCTCCTTTTAGCACACTTTAGCACTCCACATAACGAGTGCTAATCGCATTGATAAATAAATGTTCCTCTCGGAACAACCTTGACATTTGTCTAGGTTACTTAAAGAATACTCTTAAGTTTGACATTTGTCAATGTTTTTAATAAAATTAATGCGGTGATGAAAATGTATCAGGGACATAATAAAACCGCCTGCTTATCCCAGCAGGCGATCAGTGAAGCGTTTTTACGCTTATTAGAAGAAGAGTCTTTCGATGAGATCTCAGTGAGTGAGATCTGTAAAGAAGCGGGGGTATCCCGGCAGACGTATTATTCGCTTTTTGGCAAGAAGGAGAATATTCTGCTTTATGAAATCTCTCGTCATTATCCTTTTCAAACCTGTGAAAAGGATTGTTCACCGCGTCATCTAAGCAGTCAGATCTGTGATTATTTAGATGAGAATGCGCGCTTTATTCAGCTGCTTATTGATCATGACAGCGGTAATCTGCTTTATACAACCTTTTATGAATCGTTCTGTCATATCGAAAATGAATACGTTGCTTCGTTTATGGCGGGAGGTATGAGCAGTATTATTCAGAAGTTTGTGGAGAAGGGGACGAGCCGCGCGGAAGTTGAAGAGATTATTGCCCAAATCTTTATTGATGCCAAATGAAAAGGATAATAGGGACATACCTACTATCCTTTTTGTGAGAATTATTTTTTTCTCCACAGTTTGATTGTCTTTAATAACTTGACTTTGTCTTTTTCTTCAAGCTTACGCACTTCATTGAGAATTTCGTAATCAATGCCGTTAGCGGAATAGTTTTCATCAGCGGTTCCCACTAAGTAATCAATGGATACACCGACAAGTTTAGCATAAGCCGCCAACTTGTGTAAACTCATGGCAATGCGGTTATTTTCGACATTGCTGACATAGCCTGGGGTTACGCCCAGGACTTGTGCGACCTGATTCTGAGTCAGGTGGTTTTGAATTCGTAATTCTTTGATTGTTTCTCCTAAACGATAATCTTCATCCATACTTTTAACCTCTTTTGTTTGTTTTGCTATAGTTATTATACATAATTTTAAGCGCTTTGAACACTTATTTGACAATTATTAAAAAAATAATTTTATTTGATGTATAGCATGCGGAGAAATCTCCGTAAAAAAGAGAAAAGGAACCGCTCTCTAAACTGGTACCATTGTCAAGGACTATTTATTGACAGTGACGACTTGTTTTCAGCTCACAAAGGATGAGGGCAAGATTCAATTGAATCTTGCCCTCATTTTTTCGCTTCTATTCATCCATATCAGGAGTTTTATTGTACGACAAAAAGAACCACTTTACGTGATTTTTTAAACAAGAAGTGGATGACTTGATGTATTATTAATAGATTGCTCCTGTTCTGTTCACATACGATAGCTCTGGATAATTCTGCCAGTTTCTAGGATAGTACAGTGACTTGATCACTGAATCGGATGCCTTGGTTAGGAACTTGAGTGCTGTATTCGTATCAGCCAATAGCGTATCCAGTTTTTCTACTTCTTTCGTATTTTCGTCAATCAGTCTCTGTAGCTTATTGATTCGAGCTAGAATAACCTTCTGATCCTTCTGTACCACTTTGAAAGGATGCTGTTCGCTCTTATACTCATAAGATGATTCACCAGACTCGTTTTGCTTGCTTCTGCGTCGAGCTCTTTCAGCACGCGCTTGTTCGCGTCTGGATTCCAGTTCTTCCTGGGTGATGAGTTCTTTGGCTGAGACGCCGAAATAAACATCAGTCTGATAAATGCCTTCAGTAATATAGCGATAGTATTCTTCAGGAGTCTGTCCTGCCAGATCATACTGAGGTATTACTGTATTATACTGTTCCATAAAGTTTTTGATCATGGTTTCAACCGTATCAAAGTTAGGACATTTTTCAACTAATTCATTTAGAATAGATTTCATTCTTCCAAAAAAGCTTTCCATTGGCGCATTATCGAGGCTGTTTCCGCGTCTGGATACTGACTGAATGAAGCCGTCATCTTCTAGAATTTCTCTGAATTCGGTGGAAAGGTATTGAGAGCCGTTGTCTGAATGAATATAGACATAAGGCTTTTTTCCATTTTCCTTCATGTATTTGCATGCCTTCTCAATTTCCTTTTCATGAAGATCCATCATCATGCAATAAGCTCTTTCAACGAGGGTAACGTCCATTCTTTTAGAAATATGCCATCCAAGAATTTCATTGGTAAATGCGTCCTTAAATACGCATAGATAAGAGATGTTTTTATTGCCGTTATAGGAAATATAAGTGATATCAGTGAGAATAACCTTGCGCGGGTCTTGTCTGAAGTATCTTTTTACGTAATCGTTAACGTTATAATAAGGATGGTTGTATGTTGCCTGTCCCTTGTAGGCATCCTTATGGCGTAGGTTGGGGAACAAATTCAATTCCTGCATCAGACGCGTTACTTTTTTTTCACCAACCGGCTGACCATTGATATTAAAATGCATGCGAGTAAAAAGAGCACAGAATGTTCTTCGCCCAGGCACGAAGCCAAAGGTTTTGACGATATCAATCATCTTATCCTTTATCATCTCATCTTCGGTAGCCTTTTGAATCTGGCTGGCAGATGGATTTTCACGTTTTTTCTTCCAGCACCTGTATTTTCTTGAAGTGATTTCAAATATCTTGCAGGCCTCACTGATTTTGACATCAGGATGATCTCTTATATACGTATCTGCGAGAAGACATTTATCTACCGCTATTTCTCGTTCTTCGATGATGATACCTTCACCAGCAGTTTTGAGCCCTTTTTTTTTACGACTCCAACAACTGTTTCCAGATAGTCAATGCGTGAATTAAGATAGTCAACCATTTCCTGATCGGAAAGATTGCCAACCTGATCACGCGGAACCATGCCGCTGACCTTCTTGGGCTTGCGTGCCTGTCCGCTGGCAGCGCGACCGGCAGCTGCGTAGGCGCGATCTTCTCCTAACGTGTTTACATCGTATCCGAGTGTCTTGTATGCCTTAATTGGTGACATGCCGCCATCCATCAGCTGTTTCATGCGGGCATAGAATTCCCTTGTGTAATAGATTCTGCCATCTGTTACCTTCTCAGTGTATTGGTTTTTAGAAGCCTCTTCTAAAGCTTTTTCCAGGTTAATCTGCTTATTTCTTTTTGCCATAATGCTTTCCTCCGCCTGATATGTATTTATTGGTGTCTGTAGTATATCATGACAGTATCAGGTTGGCACGCGCTTTAGCTCTTTTTGTTGCAAGAGCCTTCGTTTTTTCATACTTATCAGTTTCCTTGGACATGTATAAATCAAACTGCTCAGGCGGCATGGCTTCAAGATACGATTCGTATTTCACGGGTGTCATTTTATTTCTTGTCCACTGTGGTCTCTCGTTGTTGTAGTATTCCACATAGGAAAGCACCATTTCCCTCAGCTCCTCAATGGAACTGCAGCTGGTATAGTCACATTCATCCTTGAAATGGCCAAAAAAGCTTTCCTGTGAACTGTTGTCTTCACAGATGCCTCTTCTGGACATTGATTCTCTGAATCCCAGCTCCTTTACCTTTTTCTGAAATGCTTCATTGAGATACAGTGCCCCCTGGTCGCTATGGAAGATGGCATTATCGCGAAAGGTGTAGCGTTCAAGCTGCTTCAGCGTCTCCATAGTCATTGCCGAATCATTGTTTTCGCTCACCACGGCAGCTAATATGCGCCCTGTTACCGCATCTTTGACTGCTGAAAGATAGCCTCTGCCATTTGCTCCAAAAAACAGATAGGAAACATCAGTGAGAATGTGCGTAAAAGGCATGGCCAGTCTGAATTTTCGTTTAAGAAGATTAGGGCACTTGTATTTTTCAAGATGCTCACGAGCAGCCTTAAGGGACTGACGGGGAGCTCGAACTCCTGAATTAAGTCCATGCTTTCTCATCAGACGTGCTATTTTCTTAATTGAAAAGCTTTTGCCTGTAATCTCAGGCATCATCATGTGGATAGTTCTCTTGCCTTTGGGATAGCCTTTGTAATTCATTGTATCAATAATGGCCCTGACCTCTTCTTCTTCATTCTGATTCCTTAGCTCTTCATATCTGCCGTAGGCATCGTTTCTTAAAATAGAGTAGAAGGTGGATCTTGACAGGCCTGCTTCACTAATGATTTGGCTTAAAGGCATAATGTGACTGTCCGCTAACGAGTCAAGCATTATGAAGGCTTCTCTTCTTAGGCTGGCGCTAAGATCCCATATGCATTGGGATATAGACTTCAGAAAACAAGCCATTTTATTGTATAGTGCCTCATAAAGATTTAGGGCAATGGCTTTGAATCGATCAGATGAGCCTGCCTCTAAATGAATGGAACATGTATGATCAGATTGAGTAATTTGCTTTTTTATGCGCTGTTTCGTGGAGATAGTAAGAATTGCAGAATCAATATCAAAGATTTTGAGAATATCATTAATGTGCATATCAGAGAAAATTGATGCCTCGCTGTAGAATACATCCGTCAGTTTGATTCTATGTGCAGTTATCCTTTCAACCATTGGGTGGTCTGTATATTCTTCGATTATATTCTGATCAAACGTTTGCTTTTCATGCGGCTCAATATCCCCGTCAAATACTCTTTTTAGCGCATGAATACGCTGATAGCCAATTCGTTCTGGATCAAAGCCATCTGATTTAAGGACATCCTCGATTGCCTGATCAGGATATAAGCTATAGAGCTTTTCAGTATAGTCTTTTGAAAATGAAATGCCACGACGTGCGCGAATGAATTTTCCGGTCGAGACGAGGAACTGATCATAGTTTTTATCTGTTTTATTACGTTTGGCAGAGTTACCCATACGTCCGTTAGTAGGTTTCCCATCGCGTTTAAAATTTCTTTGAATACGACTAATAATTTGTGCGTTAAAGAGAGAGTAGTCAATGCCATTTTCCTTCATGACCTCTCTAATTGATGAAATGCTTTTATATTTAATCCATCTCTCCCACATCATGATCCTGAATTCATAGGTAAATGAAATACGATTTGATCTCACCAGTTTGACGAATTTATTGGCTGAAAGTATTTTAATGGCTTCATCAGATATTACAGTTCCTTTAGACATAACAATTATTACCTTCATTACAAAAAATGGCACCATAGGTTAGGTGACATTACTGTCAATGTAATGTTCCTTTCTATGGTACCATTTTACTCCAACAGTTCCTTTCTCCGTATAACATATTGTTATACTGTCCTTCTTCTTTTTGAGTACGATAACCAGTCGTACTCAACCACCTTTTCCATTGCCCTCTCTCGAGGACAACATCATTATAATATAAAATCGAGAAAAATCAATTGAAACACCCGAATTCCCAGGGAAAAAAAGGTGTTTCTGATTTTTATGCAAAAAGACAATTTGTTCGTGCAAATGAGATAAAAATAGCTTTTTCACTAGAAATAATATAGTTGTTTTTTAGGTCTGTTTGGATTATAGTAACCCATAGGATGTGATGATATGTTTGGCAAAAAAGACATGCCTAGTTACGCTAAAGAGCGTGTAAAGTATAAAAGTGCACCAAAACGTTATAAAACGCGGACATCGCGAAAGCTGAAAAACTTTTATACGAATGGCTATAAACAGCCGAAGGAAAAACATGTGGATACGATTAACTTTAAAATCCCGCATGAAAAAATGAAAGAAAAAGCACCACAAAAACAATATACGATAAATGATATGAGCCGGCAGGCCCGTAAAAGTCTTTATACGCATAAAGAAAAGAAACCGCAAACCGACAGTGCCAAAGGCATTCGTTTCAAAGCAACACGTTCAATGGGTTCACTTTATAAAGGTAATGCCGTTAATGATCGCGTTGGCAATCATACTGATCCGGCCAGTAAGACAAAGCGTCGCTTAGCCTTTTATCGCAACTTCTATTTAGTTGTTTTAGCGATTGGCGTGATCGGCGAAGCGTTAGCGATCGCTTATCATAATACGGTGCCTATGATTCTTTTTATCGTTTTAATTGTGATGGCAATCTATGGCAATTATACGTCTCATGAATGATACCTCGGTATCATTTTTTATTTGGTCAATTATACCTTACAGGCATAAAGCATATCCATCTTAAGTATTATTCAAATGGATGAATTCTTCCTATAATGAAAGGGAGGAGGATGGTTATGGAACTGAAAGAATACTTAGACATTTTTAATAAAGGTGAGCCTGTTAAAGCTGGTTCAGAGGCGATGGCGATGAGTGATGTTTATACGCAGGAAGCGTTAAAGATCACGATGCAGATGAATAATACCTATCAGCCCCCGAGGGCATTACAAAAACTATTTGCTCAGCTCACAAATACCCCAGTCAATAAAACCCTGCGGCTCATTCCGCCGTTTTACACCGATTGCGGAAAGAATATTCATATTGGTAAAAATGTATTTATCAATACCGGCTGCACCATGCAGGATCAGGGTGGTATTGAGATCGGGGATGATGTGCTGATCGGCCATCATGCGACATTTGCGACGCTGAATCATGATCCGTCTCCAGAAAAGAGAGCGGATTTGATCCCGGCGCCGATTCATATCGGAAATAAAGTCTGGATAGGGGCCAATGTGACGATTACGCCAGGGGTCACGATTGGGGAAGGGGCGATTATCGCCGCCGGCGCTGTCGTGACGAAAGATGTACCGGCGCAAGCGCTATTTGGCGGAGTGCCCGCAAAAATGATTAAGATGTTAGATTAAGGAAGGCCTTCTTCCTTTTTTTGCATGATAAAAATCCATCACCAAAAGGTGATGGATGCTTTTAACGATGTTCACGGACAACTTTAATAATCTGAATGATAATGGTTGGAACCAGGGCTAAACTAATGACGCAGCCAACCTGGGTAGTGCTCATGGAAGCGACGCCAAACATATGCATAACAGCTGGGACAAACATCACTAACGCTAATAAGACAATCCCTGTTAAGAAGGCATATAAGCTCCACATATTACGCTTAAAGCCTAAAGTGAAGAGGGATTCTTCGGAGCGGCAGTTAAAGCCGTGTAATAAACGGGCTAACGTTAAAGTGGTGAAAGCCATTGAAGACGCCATCGTCGCACTTTGTTTTAAGCCAAGATAGAAAGCGGTAATAACACAGATCGCAATAAGTAAACCTTGAGACATCATCAAAGTAATAAACTTTCGATCCATAATCCCCTGATGCGGATCTCTTGGTTTTTGTTTTAAGACAGAATCATCACCGGGTTCCATACCGATCGCTAAAGCTGGAAGGGAGTCGGTCACTAAGTTGATAAAGAGTAACTGGACGGCTTTAAACGGAATTGGCAGAGCCAGTAATGAAGTATAGAGCACGGCAATAATGGCTGACATATTGCCGGATAATAAGTAAAGCACGGCATTTTTGATGTTGTTAAAAATGACACGGCCGTTCGCTACGGCTTTGATAATCGTCGCAAAGTTATCATCAGCGAGGATCATGCTCGCTGCATCTTTGGATACTTCCGTTCCGGTAATACCCATCGCAACCCCGATATCAGCTTTCTTTAATGCTGGGGCATCATTGACGCCATCACCGGTCATCGAAACGATCTTGCCGGCTTTCTGCCAGGCATTGACGATGCGGATCTTATTTTCTGGCGATACACGGGCATAGACAGAAATACGTTTCACGCGCTGATCGAGTTCTTCTTCACTCATCGCATCTAATTCCATCCCGGTGACGGCTTCATCACCTTCATTGAAGATACCAATCTGTTTCGCAATTGCCGTCGCGGTGACTTTATGGTCACCGGTAATCATCACGGTACGAATGCCGGCTTCTTTGGCATCTGCGACAGCTTTCATGGATTCTTCACGAGGCGGATCGATCATTGAAATTAAACCGATAAACGTATAATCATTTTCTGTTTCTAAGGTTAAAGGATCACGGCTTTCTTTATAGGCAAAGGTTAAGACACGTAAGCCATTGCGGGAGAAGTGGTCATTGACCGCCATAATTTCTTTTTTATCTTCGTCAGTAATTGGACGAATTTCATCACCTAAACGGATCTTAGTGCAGCGTTCTAATAAGACATCGATCGCCCCTTTAGTAAAGATTGTCATTTCCCCATGAATGATATGTTTGGTACTCATTAACTTACGATCGCTGTCAAATGGTAATTCTTCCACTCTTGGCAGGACATCTCTTAATAAGTCATTTGACATATCATGAATGCCTTTGACCTTATTATACATCTCTAATAAAGCGTATTCGGTTGGATCACCGATTCCGACACCATCGACGATGCTGGAATCATTGGCTAAAACGCAATCATAAAGTAAATAACGATGAGACTGTCTGGAGATATCGAGATCTTCAATATTAATAAGTTCACCATCAATATAGATTTGCTGGACGGTCATTTTATTCTGCGTTAAGGTGCCGGTTTTATCCGAACAGATGACGCTGACACAGCCTAAGGATTCCACGGCTGATAAGTTTTTGATAATCGCATTTTCTTTGGCCATTTTTTGAGTACCCATCGCCTGGACAATGGTGACGATAGAACTTAAGGCTTCAGGAATCGCCGCAACGGCTAAGGCGACGGCAAATAATAAGGCATCCATTAACGCCATATGGCGCCACATTTCTAAGGCGAAGACAATCGCTGAAATAATCATAATGCCAGTGGCTAAACGAGCACTGAACTGATCTAAGGATTTTTGTAAAGGCGTTTTGCGATCTTTGGTCTGATTCATTAAAGTCGCGATTTTTCCTAATTCGGTATTCATGCCGGTTTCCGTAATGACAATTAACGCGCGGCCGTTAGTCACTAAAGAACCAGAGAAAACCATGTTATGACGATCACCTAAAGCGACATCACCGGCAATTACATCGGTGTTTTTCTCCACGTTGGTTGATTCCCCAGTGAGTGAAGATTCGTTGATCTGCAGTGAATAGCTTTCTAAGACGCGGCCATCTCCGCAGACGACATCGCCGGCATCTAAGTTCACAATATCGCCAGGAACGACATCGACACTATCAATTTCCATCTTGGTATTGTCACGAATAACTTTGACATGAGGAGATGATAATGATTTTAAGGATTCCAGTGATTTTTCCGCTTTGACATGCTGGATCGTTCCTAAGATCGCATTCATCACTAAGACGAAGATGATGACGAAGAAACTTTCCATATCACCGGTGAAGAGAGACACGCTCGCCGCCACGATTAAAATAATGACTAATAAATCGGCGAACTGTTTGAGAAAGACCTGTAAGACAGATTCCTTCTTCGTTTCCTGGAGCTTGTTTTCCCCATAGCGGGCACGTTTGTCTGTCACTTCCTGGCTAGTCAAGCCAGTTACGCGTGAATCAAGCTCTTTTAGGACGGTTTCAGAGTCCTGCTGATACCACTTACTCATAGATATTTTTCCTCCAATTCTGGGAGTAAAAAAAGACTTTCGCATTCACATGAATGCAAAAGTCTCACCATTTAAACCTCAAACGGGGATTGCTCCCGGGTCTGTCGCTGAAGGTGCAGTCGCCTGCCAGTTACTCCCTTTTGACAAGCTTTAGTATAATGCTAGAATAAAAGAAAGACAAGCAAAAAAAGGGGAGGGGCAGGAAAAAATGACGATCGAAGAAGAAGTCTTTGCCTATAAGGTAAAAAATGAAGACAAATTAAAGCAGGCCGGCTTTCTCAAAACAGCGCGCGGCTATGAAAAGACTTATGATTTAACGAATGATTTTTATGCCGTGATCACAATTGATGAGCAGGTGCACGGTCATGTTTATGATCGTGATACGAAGGAAGAATACGCCTTGGTCCATGTGGCGCATACAAGCGGCTTTAGCGCGGTGATTCGTGAGGATTATCGGCAGCTGTTAGAAACGATCGCGAAGACATGCTTTGAGGAGGCGATGTTTGATAGCCCTCAGGCCAATCGTCTCGCTAAGTGGACTTTCGATACTTATGGCATCAAACCGGATGAACCATTTCAAAAAGTTTCTGGTCATGTTTTTCGTAACGAAGACGGCAAATGGTTTGGCCTCATCATGCGCATGAATACCAAAGTCTTAGATGGACAGGATCGTTTATGTGAAGTGCTCAATGTGAAAAAGACCCAGGAAGGGATTGGCTATCCGGCATACCATATGAATAAGAAAACCTGGATCAGCATAATCTTGGATGATTCTTATAGTGATGAAGTGATTGCAGCTTTGATGCAAAAAAGCTATGAAACCCTTTCGCCGCGCAAAGCCTGGCTATTACCAGCCAATAGCACGTATTTCGATGTCGAAGCCTACTTTGATCACGCTACGCGTGTCGCTTGGCATGCCCGCAATAAGATGAAAAAAGGGGATCAGGTGTTTGTTTATTTAAGCGCCCCTTATTCCTGCCTGCTTTATCACTGCCAGGTCGTATCAATTGGAGAAGAGATGATCTTAGAGAAAGTAGAGAAATACAAACGGGGAGAATGGTCACTAGAGGTGTTAAAAAGCTATGGCGTGAAAGCTGTTCGCAGTGCCCGCAGCGTGCCAGATGCATTATTAAAAGTGTTGATATAATCATGCATAATTGTTTACTTTTTCAACCCATTGAACTACTATGTAAGTAGAGAGGTGAGGCGTATGCAAAGTATTTTAATTAAAGATACCACTCGTGAAGAACGCTTGAAAATTATTCAGGATAGCTTGAACTGTGATGATTCTGCTGGCTGTGAAAACTGCAGCGGCTGCGGCGTCTTTGGCGCTGGTGATCCGTTTGAAATGTATCGTGATTACATCGAAGGCAAACGTGAAATTAAAGACATCAATATGTCTTTTATGGCGCGTATGTTTATCCGTGGACGTAATGAAAATCCTGATTAGCGAAACAACGCGTGAAGAACGCGAAAAAATCGTCAGTGATGCCCTTGGCAATACGGATGGCCTCTGCGATGGCTGCGCCTGTGGGATTACAAAGATGTATGACGATTACATTGAAGGACGTAAAGAATTATCAGAAATTCATCAGGCATTTGAAAAGGAGAGAAACCGCTAGGTTCCTCTCCTTTTTCTCTAAAGAGCGGTAGGCGCTCTTTTCGATGATTGAGGTCATTGTAGGGATTTAATTGAGTTACCAGTGGGCTGGACAATGACCGTATACATGTGAGCGGGAAACTTCACATATAAGTTATGTTGTAAGAAATTGGGATATGGGAGTTATTTCTAATTAGAAACATAACAAGAAGAAATGACTGCTTGAACAGTCAGCAACGTTTATTTGGGAGATAAACGTTATTATTAGCTTTTTTCCCCTAACTCGAACAACATTATGCCATAAGCTAGTAGGTTAGTAAATGAAATTTTCATAAATTGATGGATTTTTGCATGAAAAAGAATTATTTTGCATAAAATATATCTTGGAATAGCTCATGGTTATATATTTAAAGAAGTATGTCTTTTTATGTAAACGCTTTGATTGTGGGAAATGGAAAGATTGGCGAGATGGGTGGATTTCTAATGATGAAAACATTATAATATGCATGGTCACATGTTTGGCTAAATGGAAGGAATTATGAAGAGGAAGACATAAATGAAGAAGTTGATGATCAGTGTGCTGATGGTTGGTATCATGCTTTCTGGATGCCAGCAGAAATGCGCCACGACAAAGAAGAAAGCAATTACCAGTGAAGCAACTGTGACGAATGATTTTCATTTAGCAGACAATTATCATGAAGATCTGCTGGGTAAATATGTACAAATGCATATCACTTCGTGTGACTATGATCAAACGCAACAAGCTTTTGTGATTTATGCCCAGTTACAAAATCGTACCAAAGAAACTGTGCAGGTACTATCCTCTTATGCCCTGGTGCACGGCTATCAGATTCCCGTTAAAGCGGATCATAATCAGGTTAAAGCGGGAAAAAAGGAGGCGGCTTCGTTCCTGATTTATGAAAAAGCTCTGAAAAAAGCGAATGTGACCTTTGGCGGAGCCAGTATGACTTTCAGGGCGATAAAGGGCGCGCAGGTTTTAGAAAAAGAGACTGTAGGCTTGCCGCTGCCGAAGTTTCATCATGCCGATCAGTCATCCTGCACATATGTTGGCAATAATCAGTCAGAGAAACGAATCAATCGCTTATTTGTGAATAAAAAGGGGCTTAAAGCGTCGTTAGATTACTGCTGTCAAAATGATGCGGTTGATCGCATTTATTTACGTGTCATGAATACGACATCGCATAACTTACAAGTTGTCATGACATCATTAAAGGCCGCTAATGGGGCCGTTTCTGTCAAAGCGCCGGTGCAGATCGTTATGGCGGGAAACAGTATGATTTGCGAATATCACGCGCCAGCGACGGTTGGTGACTTAAAAGCCGGCATCACTTTTTATGACAATAGTCATCATCGCGTCTTTATGAAGACGACTTTAACCATAAAACAAAGCGATTTTAAGAGCATCTAGCGAGATGCTCTTTTTGAATATTCAGTGCAGTTGTGGTAAAGTGGAGAGGAAAAAGAGGTGATTTCATGATTCAAGCTGCCATATTTGATGTTGACGGCACGCTGTTAGATTCCCTTTCAATGTGGGAAAAGATCGATCAGCAGTATCTTTCTTCCTTGGGATGCCAGGCGAGTGAAGAGATCAGCCGTCAGTTATTTACCTATTCATTAGAAGAAGGAGCGCGTTTTATTAAGGAGACGTTTCATTTGTCTAAGTCCGTTGAGACAATTGTGGCGGAGCTCGTCGCTTTGGCGAATGACTATTACTTACATGATGTGCCGGTGAAAAAAGGTGTGAAAAAAGTGCTCAATACATTTTATCAACAGGGCTTACCGATGGCGATTTGTACTTCTAATCATAAGGATGTCATCGATCAGATCCTCAAGGCCCATCAGATGGAACGTTATTTTCGTTATGTGACAACTGTTGATGAAGTTGGTCAAGGCAAAGAATCACCGCAGATTTATTTAACGGCATGTGATCATTTGCATGCCACGCCAAGTCATACCCTCGTCTTTGAGGACGCTTTGCATGCGATTGAAACCTTATCTAAGACGGATTTTATTACGGTTGGCTGCTATGATGATTACAGTAGAAAAGATCAGCCGGAAATCAAGCAGTTAAGCACATATTATGTGCATGAAATCGATGAAATTCTTCCTTGTCTAGAAACCAGCGCAGTTGTAGACTAGAGGGGGGATGCCTGATGGATATTTATTATGAAACATGGGGCCAGGGCCCCGCAGTGATCTGCCTGCATGATGTCTTTGAAAACCGAAAAGTATTTGCAGCACTTGCCAAGGATTTACAAAAACATTATCAGCTGATTCTCATCGATGCCCGTTACCACGGCAAATCAGTGAAAAGCGGTCCTTTGTCTATCGCACAAAACGTTTTAGATGTGCAAAGCGTCATCGCTGACTTAGGTTTAGAAAGTTATGATGTGATCGGCGTGGGGATGGGGGCCAATACCGCTTTAGCCCTCGCTGTGCGGGATCAGCGTTTAAAAAGCGCCGTTCTCATCTCGCCTTATAGTTCACCGCAGAGCTTCAAAGGTTTTTACTATTTTCAGATTGTGATGACGCTGATTTTTATGGTGCCGTTTTGTTTATACAACAAGCTGGCGAGAAGACGTTTTCAGCTTACAAAGTGGCTGCTTCGGGAGCCTCACTTTTCCTCAGAAATGTTTGCCAGCATCAAGCAGCCAATATTAGTATTAGCGGGGGATCGTGATAAGATCAAACCGGCGGCGACCGAGAAAATCGCCAAATGCTTACCGCATTGTGTGCAGGAAGAGCTTTATGATTCACATGATGCGCTGCATGACGCGTATCGTCAGGTTCTCAAAAAGATAAGGGGGTATCTATATGCCAGTAACCAGACCAACACTAACGATTAAGGATGTCACTTTTGGGACAGGTATGCCAAAAATCTGTCTGCCGGAAGTAGAAAGAAGTTATGAAGATATCGTCGGGACCGTAGCCGCTTATGAGCAGCTGCGCGACTGGCAGGTCTTAGAAGTACGTTTAGACTTCTATGAAGATTTAAAAGATGACACTAAAGTAAAAGAATTATTAAAAGCGATTCGCGCTGCCACGACGCGGCTTGTCTTAGTGACGATTCGCACCAGTGAAGAAGGCGGCACGTTATATGTTGAACCAAAAGACTATTTAAAGGCGATTACAGCGATTTGTGACAGTGGCGGCTGTGATCTGATTGATATTGAATTAAGTAAGGGTGATGAACTTGTCACTCAATGTGTGAACTTAGCGCACATTCATGGCTTAAAAGTGATCCTTTCTAAACATGATTTTGAAAAGACGCCATCCGTTGAAGAGATGGAAGATATTTTAAAACATATGGATCGTTTAGATGGCGACATCTATAAATTGGCGGTTATGCCGCAGGATAAATTTGATGTCATGAACTTATTAAAAGTGACCGATGAGATGTCTACGCAATTGCCTAAACCGCTCATTACAATGGCGATGAGTGAATTAGGGGAAATCACGAGGGTCAGCGGCGAAGCGTATGGCTCCGTAATGACCTTCGCTAATGCTGGAAAAGTCTCTGCCCCAGGGCAGATTCCACTTACCCGCATGATTAAATCACTGAAAGATTTACATGAATCACAAGGAGAAGATCATGATTGATTTCAATAAGGCGCGCATCGCTTTCAAAAACTATGTCGCTCATTATGATCCTTCTCAGGATCTGATTCGTTTAAAGATCGTGCATACGTATGCCGTAATGGATTTAACAAAACGTTTATGCGACGCTTTACATGTTACGGAAAAACAAACATCTTTAGCGATGCTGATTGGCTTATTACATGATATCGGCCGCTTTGAACAGTATGTTCGTTATGGCACTTTTGTCGATTACGAAAGCATCGATCATGCGAAGCTTGGCTGTGACATTCTTTTTCAGGAAGGTCTGATTCGCCAGTTCGTCCAGGAGGATGACTATGATCAAATCATCTATGATGCGATTTATGAACATAACAAGTTTAAAGTCAAAGAAGGCTATGATGAAGAGACGCTCTTTTATATCAATATGATTCGTGATACCGATAAGTTAGACAACTTCCGGGTAAAAGAAACGGAAAAAGTCGAAACGTTATTACGCTGTGAGATGAAAGATCTCGTCTTAGAAGATATTACGCCGAAAGTCTATGATGACTTTATGGCTCATAAACTCATTTATGGGCCTGATCGTCAGAGTCATTTGGATATGTGGATTTCTTTAGCGGCCTTTATTTATGATTTTAATTTTCCTGAATCACGTGACTATATCCGCAAGCAGGATTATATCAATCGTTCTTTTGATCGCATTCACCCACAGCGGGAAGAGGTCAAAAAACGTTATGAAACGCTGCGTCAGGAGGCTAATCGTTTTTTAGCCTCTTGAGGCCATGTACAGCCTATGATATAATCACATCGATTTTTCGTAATCAAGACAGTTCGTTTGCACCATCCTGTCTCTAAACAAAACTAGGACTAAGACAATTTTTTTAAGTTGGAAGAGTATCGCGGTGCAATGCTCTTCTTTTTTTTTGGAGGATAAACAATGTATGTCATTACAACCGAGGCCTCATTTGATGCGGCCCACTTTTTAAAAGACTATCCCGGGAAATGCCATAATATCCATGGGCACCGCTGGAAAGTGCAAGTCAGCCTGCAGGCGGAAACACTTGGCGCTGAGGGGATGGTCATCGATTTTGGAATTATTAAAAAAGATCTGAAAGCATTATGCGAGACCTTCGATCATACCCTGATCATTGAAGAAGGCAGCTTAAAGCCGCAAACTGTAGCGGCGTTACAGGAAGAAGACTTCGCCTTAAGCTTTGTTCCTTTCCGTCCCACTGCAGAACATCTTTCCCGCTATTTCTTTGAAGCTTTACAAAAGTATCCGGTGTTAAGCGTGGATGTTTACGAAACGCCCGGCAATAAGGCGCATTATGAATTATAAAGTCGTCGAAATCTTCGATTCAATCAACGGTGAAGGTCCGTTAGCGGGAAGACTTTCAACCTTTGTGCGTTTCGCGTCCTGTAATTTACGCTGTCATTACTGTGATACACGTTATGCTTATGACCACCCTCAATATACGCTGATGTCATTAGCTGAGATTCTTACGCGTATTGAAGAGGCGTCACTTGACTTAGTGACTTTAACCGGCGGGGAACCGTTAGCTACGCCGCATGTTGATGTGCTGATTGAAAAACTTGGCGAGATGGGCAAACATGTCGAAATAGAAACCAATGGTTCCATTGACATTGCCCCTTTTCATAGGCTAGCGCATCGGCCATCTTTTACCTTAGATTATAAATTGCCCGGCAGCGGCATGAGCGCTTTTATGAAAACGGAGAACTATCAGTATTTAAAGGATGGCGATATTGTGAAATTTGTCTGCGGCGCAAAGGATGATCTCGAGGAAGCTCTGCGCATTATTCGCATCTATCATCTTAACGAAGAAGACTGTTATTTTTCTGCCGTCTTCAATCAGTTAGCACCAAGGGATATTGTGGACTTCTTATTAGCACATAAGTTAAAAGCCAAAGTCCAGCTGCAGCTGCATAAATATATCTGGGATCCAATGAAACGAGGTGTGTAAGATGATTGATACCAAAGCGATTGAAGAGCATGTTTTAGGCATTTTGGAAGCGTTAGGGGAAGATGTGACGAGAGAAGGCTTAGTGGAAACCCCCAAGCGCGTCGCAAAAATGTATGCGGAAGTTTTTGCAGGAATACATTACAGTAATGAAGAGGTCGCACAAATGTTTGATAAGACCTTTACCCAGCGGGGACGGGATCTGGTTTTTGTGAAAGACATTGAAACCTTCTCTTTCTGCGAACATCATATGGCCTTGATGTATGATATGAAAATTTCTGTCGCCTATTATCCGCAAGGGAAAGTCATTGGGCTCTCAAAGATTGCCCGGATCTGTGATCTGGTCTGTCGGCGTCTCCAAATCCAGGAACGCATCGGCAGTGATATCGCCGAGATCATGACGATGATTACCGGCAGTGAAGATGTGGCGGTGTTGATCGAAGCGCATCATAGCTGCATGAGTGCCCGGGGCATCAAAAAGACCCAGGCCAAAACCTATACCCAGACATTACGCGGGGTTTTTGCGAAACATCCCGAACAATTAGGAGGATTTTACCATGGATAATGCATTAGTATTAGTGAGCGGGGGCGTTGATTCTTCGACTTGCCTCGCTTTAGCGGTGGAAAAGTATGGTCATGACCATGTCAAAGGCTTATGCCTGTATTATGGTCAGCGCCATGTGAAAGAGATGGAAAGCGCGCATAAGATTTGCGATTATTATCAGGTTCCTTTATATGAATGTGATCTTTCTAGGATCTTTACATATTCCAGCTGTAATTTACTAGCACACAATGAAGATACCATTCCTCATCGTGCCTACAGTGAGCAGGTGGCGGAAAGCGAAGGGCCGGTTTCGACTTATGTGCCTTTCCGTAACGGCCTCTTTTTATCAACGGCTGCCAGTTTTGCCTTATCACTGAACTGTCAGGTGATCTATTATGGCGCCCACGCTGATGATGCGGCCGGCAATGCCTATCCCGACTGTTCATCGGTGTTCAATGATGCCATGAATCAAGCGATCGTGGAAGGCAGCGGGCATCAGGTGCGCATTGAAGCACCTTTTGTTGGCGTCAATAAAGCCGAAGTCGTGCGCCAGGTATTAGCCTTAAAAGTCCCTTATGAACTCACTTGGAGCTGTTATGAAGGCGGCGATACGCCTTGCGGCGTCTGCGGCACCTGCCGGGATCGCGCTTTAGCGTTTGAAAAAAATGGGGTTACTGATCCCCTGTTAGTAAAGGAGTAAACTATGAGTACACAGTTAAAAGCCTTAGGAGCGAAAACGCAGTATCCCACTGATTATGATCCCCATGTTTTAGAAACCTTTGATAATAAACATCCGGAACATGATTATTTTGTGAAATTCAACTGTCCGGAGTTTACTTCTCTTTGTCCAATTACCGGCCAGCCCGATTTTGCGACGATTTATATTTCGTATGTGCCAAGCCAAAAAATGGTCGAAAGCAAATCCTTAAAACTGTATCTTTTTAGCTTTCGCAATCATGGCGCCTTCCATGAAGACTGCACCAATATCATCATGAATGATCTGATTGCCTTAATGGATCCCAAGTATATTGAAGTTTGGGCAAAGTTTACCCCTCGCGGCGGCTTATCGATTGATCCTTACTGCAATTATGGCAAGCCGGGGACCAGATGGCAGGAAGCGGCCTGGGAGCGTCTCAAAAATCATGACCTCTATCCGGAAAAAATCGATAATCGTTAATTTGTTTACAAATAGCGTTTCATGGCTTATCATTTAAAGGGAGGTTTATGATGAAAGCAATCATTGCGGGAAAAGAAATTTCTATTTCGTTATATCAGACGGCCACAGCAGAGAATCTGATGCGCGTCCTGCCAACCGGACTTGACTTTCATGCCTTTGCTCATGAATATCGGGCGATGGGGCGTCATGCCTTAAACGTAGCGCATGTGCCAATGACATCCAAACTGGCGAAAAATAGTCTCTATTATGATGATCGTTTAGAAGCGCTGTGCCTGATGAAAGATGATGTCGACATTACCCCGGAGAAACGCACCTGTCTGGCGCGTTTGTCGGCGGAAGATGTCGCTTCATTAGACGGATTAGAACAATTTTATGTCTATTTAGACAATGATGAAGAGTGATATGAAAAAAATATCACTTTTTTTCATTTTTTTGTGAGAAAACCACCTTTTAAAGTCTTTAATTATAATAGAGGGGGCCAGGAGGTGAGATGAATGATTTGTCCCTCGCTGTGGTAATACCACCGACTTTGCGAAAGTTGGTGAGCGCTATTACTGTCGCCGCTGCATTGCCTTTGGGCGGATCTTTTGCGATGATGTTTTAACAAAAAGAGTCGTTAAGACATCTGTGCAAAAGGTCTCTTATCACTTAGACTTTACGCTTTCTCCCGCCCAGCAGGCGATCAGTGACAAACTCATTACCAATTATCAAAATCATCAGAGCACCCTGATTATGGCAGTCTGCGGCAGCGGTAAAACAGAAATTACGTTTGCGGTTATTGCCTATGTGTTAAATCATGGCGGCCGGGTCTGTTTTACCATTCCGCGGAAAGCTTTATGTCAGGAACTCTATACCCGCTTTCAGGAAGCTTTTTCCCATCTGACTATTGGTCTTTTTTATGGCGGTATGCAAAAGCATCCCGAAGCATCCTTCATCATCTGCACGACCCATCAGCTGTATCGCTTCACGTCGACCCCTTTTGATCTGATCCTGATGGATGAAGCAGATGCCTTTCCTTACTATGGGGATCCCGTTTTAGAACATATGTTCGATTTATGCGTCGGTCATGTCTTTATTAAGATGAGTGCCACCTTAACGAGCGCTGATATTCATGATGAACAAGTGCTGATCATGAACCGCCGTTATCATGGCCATGACCTGCCCGTCCCGCACATTCGCTTACTTATCAAACCGCTCGCCATGCTTTATCTCTATGCGCGCTTAAGACACTATAAAAAGCTTGGCGCGAAGGTTTTGATCTATGTCCCCACGATTAATCGTTTACCTTACTATCTGAAATACCTCAAACCATTCTTTTGCGTGGCGGCCGTTTCTTCGCATAGCGATGATATCACCAGGCAGTTAACAGCCCTGAAAGAGGGGCAGTTAGATGCTTTAATCACCACGACCATTTTAGAGCGCGGCGTCACCGTCACCAATGCCCAGGCGATTGTCATGGAAGCCTCACATCCGATTTTTGATGAGCGTACGCTGATGCAGATTTCCGGCCGGGTAGGACGAAAGATTGGCTATGAAGAAGGGGATGTGATCTTTTGTGATTCTTATGTATCAAAGGCGATGATTTTATGTATTTCCACAATCAAAAAATTAAATCGGATGGATGTCTGATCTGTCACCAAAACTTAGGCCTTGAAACAACGTTGAGTTATTTCCTGCAAAAGCGTAAAATCTGCAGTGACTGTTTTCATAGTTTTGCCCGCTTAGATCTTCACACCCATTTAGATGCGTACCCATTAACCATTCTCTATTATTACAATGACTTTTTTAAAACTTTGCTCTTTCGTTATAAAGGGCAATATGACTATGCCCTTAAAGATGCCTTTTTAGAAGGCTATCAAAGCGCGCTGCAGGCGCGTTATCGCGATTATCTGGTCGTCATTGTCCCCAGTGATCAAGGCAGTAATGAAAAACGAAAGTTCATTCCCAACTTAGCGATTGCCCAAAGCTTTTCTGCCCAGGTGATCATGCCGATTATGAAAACGAAACCTTATAAACAAAGCGATCAGCCTTTTGCGGCGCGAGATCAGGTGGCGTCGGTGCTCGCCTTAAAAGAGGCGCTGCCCGCGCATCAGAAACTGCTCCTTTTTGATGATGTCATCACTTCGGGAGCCACGCTTCGCGCCTGCACTAAGCTGCTTTGTGATAGTCATCCGCAATGTTTAGAATTGCTTGTTTTAGCCTCTCATTCGCCGGATAACTTTCAACCTTAAGCAGGGCAAAAAGCCGGCATTATTTGCATTTGTTTTTCTTAATGGTTATGCTATAATGTCCTTGCGTATGTTTTGAAAGGAGACTATTCATGCCTAAGAAGAAACAGGAAATTAAAAAGAAAGTTAGAAAAAGAATACAAAAAGAAGGCGTTGAGCATCAGGAATTAAACCAGGATGCAGAAATCGTCGATTTAGGAGATCATAAAGGCGAAGATATCATTGTCGATACATTTGACGATGTCAAATATGACGCCAAACCTCTTCCTTTCTCGACAACACCTCAAAAAGATAAACAGGGCTTTGCCTCAAAACTGAAGGGACTTTTCTCCCAGGATAATGCTATTGTACGTAAGTTAGGGAAACAGGCTGATGAAATCTTAGCCTTAGAACCACAGGTCAGCTCGTACAGTGATGAAGAATTAGCTGCCCAGACAGTGTTCTTCAAAGAACGTTTAGCAAAAGGTGAAACCTTAGATGATATTTTACCAGAAGCTTTTGCGGTAGCGCGTGAAGCGGCTTGGCGTGTATTAGGTTTAAAAGCCTTCAAAGTTCAGTTAATGGGGGGTATTGCTTTACATAATGGTGATATCGCCGAAATGAAAACCGGTGAAGGGAAAACCTTAACATCTGTTTTCCCAGTCTATTTAAATGCCCTCGAAGGCAAGGGTGTCCATGTCGTTACTGTCA
The DNA here is from genome assembly GCF_003925875.1 of Intestinibaculum porci. Classification (GTDB taxonomy): domain Bacteria; phylum Bacillota_I; class Bacilli_A; order Erysipelotrichales; family Coprobacillaceae; genus Intestinibaculum; species Intestinibaculum porci. The sequence goes on from NZ_AP019309.1 coordinate 574,025, forward strand.
ACGAATACTTAGCGCGTCGTGACTGTGAAGAAAATGGTAAAGTCTTTAAGTTTTTAGGCTTAACTGTCGGCTTAAACGAAAGAGAATTAGATGCGGATGATAAACGCCGGATGCATGCCTGCGATGTCACTTATACAACCAACTCTGAATTAGGGTTCGATTACTTACGTGACAACATGGTGACCGAATACTCAGAAAAGGTATTACGTCCATTACACTATGCTTTAGTCGATGAGGTCGATTCCATCTTAATCGATGAATCACGTACTCCATTGATCATTTCTGGCGGAAAGAAACATACCGCTGCGATGTATGTCTCAGCGGATAAATTCGCCAAGAGTTTAACGAAAGAAAAAGATTATGAAGTGGATATTGAATCCAAGAGTGTCACTTTAACACCTGAAGGCATTAATAAAGCCGAAAAGACGTTCAAAGTCGATAACTTATTTGATCCTTCTAATACTGCTTTAGTGCATTATATTAACCAGGCTTTAAAAGCTAACTATACGATGACCAAAGATGTTGAATACATGATTGCGACCGATGATGGTTCTCATGATATTCGTAATGCCCAGATCATGATCATTGATCAGTTCACGGGTCGTGTTATGCCAGGACGTGCTTACTCAGATGGGTTACATCAGGCGATCGAAGCTAAGGAAGGTGTGCCAATTAAAGAAGAAACCGTCACTTTAGCGACGATTACTTACCAGAACTTCTTCCGTTTATTCGATAAGTTAGCCGGGATGACCGGGACCGCTAAAACGGAAGAAGAAGAATTCCGTCTGATCTATAATATGCGTGTTGTGGTCATTCCAACCAACAAACCAGTTATTCGTGATGACAAACCAGATTTAGTCTTCTCGACAAAGAAAGCAAAATATAAAGCAATCTGCGATGAAGTGGTGAAACGTCATGCTTATGGTCAGCCAATCTTGCTGGGGACCGTGGCCGTTGAAACATCAGAAATCTTATCACAGATGTTAATGAAACGCGGGATCCGTCACAACGTCCTCAATGCGAAAAACCATGCAAAAGAAGCAGCCATTATCGCTAATGCCGGCGTTAAAGGGGCGGTAACGATCGCCACTAACATGGCTGGTCGTGGGACCGATATCAAGTTAGGCCCAGGCGTAGCCGAAATCGGCGGTTTAATGGTCATCGGTTCAGAACGTCATGAATCACGCCGTATCGATAACCAGTTACGAGGCCGAAGCGGTCGTCAGGGTGACCCTGGCTGCTCACAGTTCTTCGTTTCTTTCGAAGATGAATTAATGCAGCGTTTCGCCAATGAACGAGTAAAAGCTTTCACTGAATCATTCTTAGAAGATGAAGCGATTGAATCAAAGATGGTTACACGTTCGATCGAATCAGCTCAGAAACGTGTAGAAGGGCAGAACTTCGATATTCGTAAACAGCTTCTCGAATATGATGATATCATGAGACAGCAGCGTGAAATCATGTATAAAGAACGTGATGATATTATGCTTTCTGATGATTTAAGCGATGTTGTCAAAGGCATGTTCAAGACAGCGATTGAATTAGATACCAAACGTTATACGAAAAACGATGGCAAGAAAGCCGTTGTCGATGTCGATAAGTTAACCCAGTATGTGGCTAAGAACTATATGCTTTTAACAACTTTAGAACCACATAACGAAGAAGCGGTTGCACATGATCCAGAAAAAGTGGCTGATGCCTTAACCGAAATCGTCGCTCTTCAGTATAACAACCGTTTCAATAAAGACTTACCACAGTCTGTCCGGACAGACTATGAACGCCGTGTTCTTTTAGGGGTCATCGATCATTCATGGATCAACCATATCGATGCCATGAGCAAGTTACGTAATGGGATCTATTTAAGAGCCTATGCGCAGCGTGATCCGCTTCAGGAATACACCGAAGAAGGCTTCTATATGTTTGAAGAGATGACTAAGTCAATCAGTCAGGATATTTCTCGTACTATCGTTCATATGGGTATTCGTCCAGGTGATGAAACCGCAATGAACATCCCAGAAATTAAAGTTGAGTTAGACTTTAAATAATGGAATTATATGAAATTAACAGCGGGCTTGAAAAAGCTCGCTCTTTGCTAGAAGAATTACATCAGAGTGCCAACATTGATGTAAAAAAACGAGAAATTGAAGGATTGACAGTTAAAACAATGGATGAGCACTTCTGGGATGACCAGAAGAAAGCCACCAAAATTTATAATCAGCTCGGCGAGATGAAGAAAGTCGTGGAAAACTATGAAGCGTTAACCGCGGCATTAGAAGAATTAACGGAAATCTACAACTATGTCAAAGACAATGAAGAAGATGAAGAATTCCGGACCACTTTAGAAGAAGATTACGAGCAGTTTGAAAAAGACTTAGCGGCGTTTGAAAGAACGTTACTCTTTACTGATGAATATGACAATTCTCCGGCGATCTTAGAGATCCATCCCGGCGCCGGCGGCACCGAGTCGCAGGACTGGGCGGAAATGTTAATGAGGATGTATATGCGCTATGGCGAAAAGAAAGGCTGGAAAGTCTCCGTAGAAGATTATCAGGCAGGGGATGAAGCGGGCGTGAAATCGGTGACTTTACGCTTTGAGGGCAGTCATGCCTATGGTCTTTTGAAAAGTGAAAAAGGCGTCCACCGGTTAGTGCGTATTTCGCCTTTTGATGCCAATAAACGCCGTCATACGTCCTTTGCGTCAGTGGAAGTTTTACCCGAAATTGATGATGATATCGAAGTCAACATCGATCCGAAAGATTTACGTATCGATACGTATCGTTCTTCCGGTGCGGGCGGTCAGCATATTAATAAAACCGATTCAGCAGTGCGTATTACCCATATTCCCACAGGCACCGTGGTGACTTGTCAGTCACAGCGTTCCCAGCTGCAAAATAGGGAAGCGGCGATGACGATGTTAAAAAGTAAACTGTATGCCTTAATGGTAGCGGCGCATGCGCAGCAGTTATCCGATATCGCCGGCGAAAAGAAAGCCATTGAATGGGGCTCACAGATTCGCTCTTACGTGCTGCATCCTTATGCGATGGTCAAAGATAATCGCAGCGGCTATGAATCACATGATCCACAGCGCATTTTAGATGGCGATCTTGATGATATGATTTACGCGTATTTAAAAACGAAAGCCCAAGGTGATGAGGCGTGATCAAACGCAAGTATGGTGCTTATTTAGTAGACATGCTGCTGGTATTAGTCGGCAATGCGATTATGGCCTGGGGTATTGATGCCTTCATCGTCGGTCATCATATTATTACCGGCGGGGTTTCCGGAATCGGCTTAATTGTCCAGAACTTTGCCCCGATTCCGGTTTCCGTCACGGTCTTAGTGATCAACGTGGCCGCCTTAATCGTCGGCTTATTCTTTTTAGGCAAACAGTTTATTATCGGGACCTTAGTGTCGACCTTTGCCTATCCGTTTTTCATTGCGATTTTTGATAAGCTGCCGCAGTATACCCATTTGACTAATGATCCGATGTTATGTACGATCTTTGCCGGTGTCAGCATGGGCATTGGTTTAGGGATTGTCTTCCGCTTAGGTTACAGTACTGGCGGGATGGATATTCCCCCGATTATTATCAATAAGAAAACTGGGATTGAACTTGGCACCCTGATCAATATTATTGATATTGCCACGCTGATTGGCCAGATGCCTTTTAGCTCCCCATCGGGAATTCTTTATGGCTTAATCAACGTCATTTTGACAACCCAGATTATCGATCGGATGATGTTATTGGGTAAAAGTAATGTCCAGCTCATTATCATTTCAAAGAAATATGAAGAAATTGCCCATATGATCAGTGAAAAACTCGATCGCGGCTTTACTTTTTTAAATATTACCACCGGTTATCTGCGTGATAATACCAAAGCCATTATGGTCGTCGTGTCGAAAAGACAGTACATTTCTTTAAATGAGGCCGTCACCCAGATTGATCCATACGCTTTCACAATCGTCAGTGATGTGCATAGTGTGCGGGGCCGTGGCTTCACGCTGCCAGATGAATATTTATGAGAAAAGACGAGAAACTATTTCTCGTCTTTTAGATCTACAAAAAATTCAATGTGCCCGCATTTTGGGCACAGGGCCGCCAAAAGCGGGTAATCCGTTTTAGTATAATCTTTATTTTTACGAATAATGTGTAAATCACTGATCTGCAGCGCCTGATCAACCAGATAGGTCTGCGTTTCCATTTCACATTGACAGCGGGGACAAAGTCGCATCATTTTCACCTCGGTGCTTATTTTATCATAGTTCTCATAAGCTGTAACGCAATCCCGCTAAAAAAGCAGTATCATTCTAAAGGGATTATGATATAATTCGGATAGGAGCGTGATTCTATGATTAAACTAGAAGGTGTGACCAAAGTCTATAAAACAGGCGTACGCGCGGTCAATGATATGAACCTCAACATTGATGCCGGCGAGTTTGTTTACGTTATTGGTCCAACCGGGGCGGGAAAATCAACCTTTATTAAATTATTATATCGCGAAGAGAAACCAACGACCGGCAAAGTGATTGTCGATGGCATTAATGTGGCGAAGATTAAAGATCGCAAGGTGCCTTATTTCCGTCGTAAGATTGGCGTTGTCTTCCAAAACTATCGTTTATTACCACGAAAAACCGTGTTTGAAAATGTGGCCTTTGCCCTGCAGGTCACCGATACCCCGAGACGGAAGATTCGTAATCGTGTTCGTAAGGTGTTGGAACTCGTTGGCTTAGAAGATAAAGCCAATGCCTTTCCGCATGAACTTTCCGGCGGGCAGCAGCAGCGCGTGGCCATTGCGAGAGCGATTGTCAATTCGCCCAAAGTACTCATTGCGGATGAACCAACGGGAAACCTAGACCCGGATACCTCAGAAGGTATTATTGAATTATTAGAGCGCATTAATGAGATTAATGGCACGACAGTGATTGTCGTGACCCATGATAAAATTATCGTGCAGTCGCATAAGAAACGTACCATCCTGATCGAAGATGGCTGTATCCGCAGCGATTCAAGTTTAGGAGGGTATGAAGAATAATGGAATTTTTGAGTTCAATTCGTAATTTACCAAACCATTGTAAAAGTGCGCTGCAGAATATCTGGCGTAACGGCGTTATGTCGATTTCTTCGATCTTTGCGGTGACGATTACCCTATTGCTCATTGCGATCTTAGGGATTATTGCCATTAACGTCAATAAGATCACTTTAAGTATTGAAAACTCGTTAACGATCTATGTCAAAGTGGATCGTGAAGCGACAAACAAACAAGCCAAAAAAATTGGCGAAGAGCTGAATATGATCGAAGGTGTCAAGAAAGTGACTTATTCGAGCAAGGAGCAGGAGTTAAACAAACTGATTAACTCGCAGTCTTCAGAAAATAAGAAGCTTTTTGCGACATATAAGAAAGACAATCCTTTAGGGGATGCCTATCAGGTCGAAGTCAAAAATGCGAAAAACATTGCGACGATCGCCAAGCAAATTGAAGATATCCCCAATGTCAATGAAGTGACCTACGGCGGCTCTTCGACAAGTGATATGGTCAATCTGTTAGAGCATATTCGTAATGGCGGCGCGATCTTTGCGTTCGCTTTAACAGTGGTTGTTCTCTTTATGATCGCCAATACGATTAAAATGGCCATTACCTCACGCTCAACCGAAATTGCGATCATGCGCATGGTCGGCGCGAGCAACTGGTATATCCGTTTGCCATTCATGTTAGAAGGGGTCTTTATCGGCTTATTTGGATCGATTATTCCCATTATTGTTCTCTACTATGGTTACTCTTTTGCCTATGATCAGTTTACCAAAGTGCTGAGCTCTTCGGTGATGGTCCTAGAAGCCCCATTCCCATTTATCTGGCATATGAGCGGCGTCCTGGTATTATTAGGCTGCGGGGTCGGTCTGATCGGTTCCTTCTTCTCAGTGCGTAAATTCTTGGAATTTTAAGTCAGGTCTTTTTTTAAGACTTGGCTTTTTTCATACAACTTGGCAGGCGATATATTATAATTAAAGAGAGGGGGAATCATCATGCCAAGTCGTGAATTAAAAGAATCCTGTTATTTAGAAATGCTGGAAGATAGCTTAACGAATGTCCAAATGATCCGCAACCGTCTCAGTCAGCTAGATAAGCAGGAACAGATTATCCCGGCGCATATTTTAAGACGTGACCGGATTAAAACGATCCTGCGTTTAGAGCTCGCGTTAGCGACGTATTGCGTATTACTGCGGAAGATGCATGAAAATAATCTGATTGACTATGACGAAGAGCTTCATCATGATATCAATAGCATTATTCATTCCAATCGCTTTGAATACTTTGAGCAGCATATCGTCGTCTATTCGGCGCGCGGAAAGGAGAATGTCAACCTCCGTAAACTGTTAGATTTCGGCACGGCCATCTTAGATGAAAATGCCCAGGAAGAGGCAGTTTATCAAGGAAAGCGCTTTAAAAAGCAGAGAAAAGGAAAGTGAGGTTCTTTTCATTGAATTTGTAAAAAGATAATGCTATGATTTTGATGTCAAATGGAGGATTAAAAAATGAAAAAGAGACCTATAGTATTATGTATTATGGATGGTTATGGATTGACTGATCGCGTTGATGGCAACGCTGTTAAATTAGCCAATACACCTAACCTTGATGATTTAATGGCAATGTACCCAACGACAACAATTCATGCTTCTGGTAAAGCTGTTGGTTTACCTGAAGGACAGATGGGGAACTCAGAAGTTGGTCATATGAACATTGGTGCAGGCCGTGTTGTATACCAGTCTTTAACTTTAATCAATAAAGCTGTTGAAGATGGTGAATTCGATGAAAACCCAGAATTCTTAGCAGCTATCAAACATGCGAAAGACAATGGCAGCAAGCTGCATATCTTCGGCTTATTATCAAGCGGCGGGGTGCATTCATCAGATGAACACATCTACGCATTATTAAGATTAGCACGTCGTGAAAGAGTTGAAAAAGTATATGTTCATGCATTCTTAGATGGTCGTGACGTCGCTCCTGATTCAGGTAAAGGCTTCGTTGAAGAATTACAGAAACAGATGAAAGAAATCGGTGTGGGCGAAATCGCTTCAATCTCTGGCCGTTACTATGCAATGGACCGTGATAAGAGATTCGAACGTATGGATTTAGCATACAATGCGATCGTCGCAAAAGAAGGCAAGAGCTTCACTGATCCAGTAAAATTCGTTGCTGATTCTTACAATGATGATGTTTATGATGAATTCGTTGTGCCAGGCTATAATAGTGCCATCGATGGTAATGTCGAAGATAATGATGCGGTCATCTTCGCTAACTTCAGACCTGACCGTGCGATCCAGCTCGCTACTTTAGTGACAAACCCTGAATTCTATAAAGATAAAGGTTATGAACCAAAAGTAAAATTAAACAACATCTACTTCGTATGTATGATGCACTATGCAGACAGCGTTAAAGGTCATGTCGCATTCAAACCACTTGAATTAACTAACGTTTTAGGTGATTACTTAGCAGAACGTGGTTTAACACAGTTAAGAATTGCGGAAACTGAAAAATATGCTCATGTTACATTCTTCATGGATGGCGGTGTTGATAAAGATATCGAAGGCGCAACACGTGATTTAATCAATTCTCCAAAAGTTGCCACTTACGATTTACAGCCAGAAATGTCAGCATACTTAGTACGTGACAAATTAATTGAAGAATTAGACTCTGGTAAATTCGATGTTGTCATCGTGAACTTCGCAAACTGCGATATGGTTGGTCATACTGGTATTATCCCAGCAGCCATCTCTGCTGTTGAAACCGTTGATGAATGTGTCGGCGATGTTTATGACAAAGTCTTAGAATTAGGCGGAACAATGTTAATTACTGCTGACCATGGTAACGCAGAACGTGAATTAGACGAAGAAGGCAATCCATTTACTGCACATACGACAAATGATGTCCCATTAATCGTCACAAATTCACATATCAAGTTAAAAGAAGGCGGCAAGTTAGGTGACTTAGCGCCAACCATCTTAACATTATTAGGACAGCCAGTACCTGCCGAAATGACTGGTGATGTCTTAATCGAAAATGATCCTGATTCTTTCCAGTAATCAGAAAATAAAACCCAACTGGAACAAGTCTATGCTATGCATAGGCTTTTTTTAAGGAGGAAAAGACGTATGAAAAAATTACTCATGATTTGTTTATGTTTATTTTTAACCGCCTGCAGCGCGCATCAAATCGCCAAGCGGGTCAATGTGACAGGCGTCCAGGAAGTCAGCTATACCCAATTGAATAGTCTGATGAAAAAGAATGTCTCTTTTTTACTTTATATCGGTCGTCCGGATTGCGGGGACTGCATGGCTTTTGAACCGATTCTCACTGCTTATCTCAAAAAGCATCCTAAACAGGGGGTTTATTACCTCAATATCAAGACTTATCGTGATGCCGCTAAAAAGAAAGGCGCCAGTCAAAAAGAAAAAGATTTCTATCAGAATTTAGGGAAGCGTTTTGCCTTTGACTGGACCCCAACCATTGATACGATTACAAATGGCAAGGTGGGCAAACAGTATCAGTATTTAGATGAAGCCTATTATGAAATTGAAGATCGCGCGAAACAAATTAAGCAACAAAAAGAGTTTGTAAAGAAGTTTGAACGTTTTATGAAAAACTATTATCTGTCATAAAAGCGTTTTCTGTGACTTTTAATATTAAAAAAAGTCGCATTATAAGACAGCTTTTGTATCTTATGTCAAAATTTTTTGTGATAGATGCTTGTTATTCATTAAAAATATAGATAAAATAATCCTATAGAGTAAGATAGGGTGGGAAAAATGAAGAAGGAATACTTAAGCAGAGCGATGATGCTATCGCGAGAAATTATTGACAATTTATGGAATAAAGATACGACGCTGGCGAATCAGTATTTCACTGATGATATTGTCGGCATTGGGCCTTATCAGGGAGAGTTTTATCATACGAAAGAACAATTGATGGACACACTTGAGACCTTATGCGATATGATCTTCATCAGCGAAGTTCTGAACGAAGAGATCTATCCGGTAGCGAATGAATTGCATACTTGTGTTATTGTTGGTCATTTTGTCGTAAAAACGATTCAAAAAGATAAAGACATTAATTACATGGAACAGGCTGTGACCTTGGTCTGGAATTTAGATAAGCGGGGAGAACTGTCAATCTCTCATATCCATTACTCTTCGCCAGCTGTTCAGTCGCGCTTTTTTGAAGTTTTTTCGAGTGCCAAAAAAGCCAATGATATTGACTATGTCAAAGTGCAGAATGCGGATGATTTGATTTCTATTAAGGATGCCAATAAACATATTCGTATTATTTCGCTTTCAGCCGTTGAATATGCAAAAGCTTTAGGACATGATACGATGATTTACATGCATGATGAAGCGATTCAGGCAAAAATCAGCTGGAAAACGTTTCTGGCGCTGTTAGATAACCGTTTTATCAAAGTGCATCGCAGTTATGTCGTACAGCGGGAATGCGTCAAACTGATTGGGAAAAACTATTTAGAAATGCATTCGGGTGATCAGGTGCCGGTACCAGTTAAAAATATGCGCACCGTCATCAATGCGTTAACCCATAAGAAATAAGTCTCTTGGAGACTTTTTTCTTTACAATAAACCCTTGGCGCTCCTATAATGGAGACATCCTAATGAAATTTGTGAAAAATTCATAATAGGAAATAATATTTGTATAAAAGCGAAATGGAGGAAGACAATGAGCTGGAGAGATCATTTACGACAGGTAGAACCTTATGTGGCTGGAGAACAGCCAAAGATGCGCAATCTGGTCAAACTCAATACCAATGAAAACCCTTATGGTCCAGGGGAGAAAGTTAAAGCTGCGATTCGTGACTTCGATAGCGAGGTCTTAAATTTGTATCCGAATCCTGATGCGGAAACCTTACGTCATCAGTTAGCGATGTATCATGGTTTAGCGGATGATCAGGTGTACTTAGGCAATGGCTCAGACGCCGTTTTAGCGATTATTTTCTTGACTTGCTTTAACAGTTCGAAGAAACTCCTGTTCCCGGATATTACATATTCTTTCTATCCGGTTTATTGTGAGCTTTATGGCATTGATTATGAAACGATCCCATTAAAAGATGATTTCACTATTGATATCAAGGATTATATGAAAGATAACGGCGGGATTATTTTCCCTAATCCCAATGCCCCAACCGGCGCTGCCTTAAGCAAAGCGCAAATTGAGGAAATTCTCAAACACAATCAAAATAGTGTTGTCGTGATCGATGAAGCGTATGTCGATTTCGGCGCTGAAAGTGTGATGCGTCTCATTGATACGTATGAAAACTTACTTGTTGTCCATACCTTCTCAAAATTCCGCTCATTAGCGGGAATCCGTTTAGGCGCGGCCTTTGGACAAAAAGAACTGATTTCTCATCTTTATGATGTGAAGAACTCTTTTAACTCATATCCGATTGATGCTTTAGCCCAAAAGATCGGAGAAGCGAGTATTCAGGATAGTGCGCATATTAAAGCGAATGCTCAGAAGGTTATCGCAACGCGTGAAAAGACCTGTGAAGCGCTCAAAGCCTTAGGCTTTACTATGCCAGAAAGCAGCGCGAACTTTATTTTTGTTACTCATGAATCGGTAAGAGCTGACGTGCTTTTTAAAGCCTTACGTGAGCGCCATATTATTGTCCGTTATTTCAATAAACCGCGCATTGATAACTATTTACGTATTACCATCGGAACCCCTGAGCAGATGGAAGTCCTCATTGAGGCCTTAAAAGAGATTTTAAGTAAGCAAGCTGAAGGATAATTTCCTCAGCTTTTTTATGTGAAAACACATAATTTCACATTTCGATTTGTAGAGGATGACTTTAAGAGAGTTTATGCTATAATACACGTATAGTGGGAGGAGGCACGTTTTTATGATCAATTATGAAGTGATTCTAGTAACCGGTATGTCAGGAGCTGGTAAGACCACAGCGATGGCTGTCTTTGAAAATATGGGCTATTACTGTATTGATAATTATCCTGTCGCAATCCTGGATGCATTCTCAGATATGTTAAGAGAAGCATCATTTGACTATACGAAAATTGCCATGGCCGTGCGTCTCAATGACGCCATGGAAGCTATTCGCATTCTCTCAAACTTAGACTGTGCGAAACTGACAGTCGTTTTCCTTGACTGTGATAATGAAAAGATTTTAAAACGTTATAAACAGACCAGACGTTCCCATCCGATGATGATCGCTCATCAGGCGTCAACTTTGACCGAATCGATCCAGTTAGAGCGCCGGGATTTTGACAGTGTCAAATCGCAGGCGCATCGGATTATCGATACGACATTATTAAAAGCTAAAGGCTTGCAGGATGTTTTGGAATCCGCTTTTAATAAAGGCGATAAAGAAGTTTTCCGCGTCAGCTTTGTCTCTTTTGGATACAAATATGGCGTCCCTAAAGATGCGGATCTGATTTTGGATGTGCGTTTCCTTCCTAATCCGTTTTACGTTGAAGAGCTGCGGCCATTAACCGGGAACGATCCAGAAGTTTATAACTATGTGATGGATAAACCTGCGACCAAGATCTTTGTGGAGAAGACGACCAAATATTTTGAATATTTACTTAAAGAATATGAAAATGAAGGTAAGATGCAGGTCATTGTCGGCATCGGCTGTACTGGCGGGCAGCACCGCTCAGTCACTTTAACGAATTACTTTGCATCTTACTTCAGTCAGTATTATCAGGTGTACAAGTGGCATCGTGATGCTGACCATTAAGGGGGTTCACTATGCTTTCTTTTGCCCGAAAAGTTAAAGAAGAAATTGTTTTCAATGACTTTGATGTCGCCAGCTCCAAAGCGCTGCTTTGTGCGCTCATCAAAGTCAGCGGGACGCTGCATTTAGGCGGCGGCATGTCCTTAACGATTCGCTCAGAAAATGCGAAGATTGCCAGCAAGATGCATAAAATGTTAAAGGAAATCTATCAGCCGCAGTTAGAGTTTCGCGTTTCGAAAAAGATGAAGCTCAATAAAAACAATATCTATATTCTCAAAGTCTCAAAAGCGAAAGAGATCTTAGATGACTTAGAGCTGATGGATGGCTTTGGCTTTCATGTTATTCCCAGCAGCCGCATCATCTATGATGATGAAACCAGGCGTGCTTATTTAGCCGGCATCTTTCTCGCGAGCGGTTCGGTGAATAATCCGGATACTTCGAATTATCATTTAGAGATGAGTGTCATCGATGAAGACCACGCCAATTATATTGCCAGTTTGATGAATGGCTTTCATCTCAATGCGAAAGTGATTCAGCGCCGTAATAAATATGTGATTTATTTGAAGTCGGCGGAAAAGATTGGCGATTTCTTACGAGCTATTGGGGCGAGTGCTTCGGTAATGGACTTTGAAATGACAAGAATTGATCGCTCGATGGCCAATACCGTGAATCGCTGGAATAACTGTGATATTGCCAATGAAATGAAAGCGATGAGCGCGGCTGAAAAACAAATTGAGGATATCGCTTATGTCATCGATAAAGCAGGTTTAGAAGTCCTAGATGAAAAGACCGCCCAGGTGGCAGAAATCCGGTTAGAAAATCCCGAGCTTTCCTTAAGTGAACTCGCCGAGGTCTATCTCGTCAAAACCGGGAAAACCATTTCTAAATCCGGACTCCATCATCGCTTTAAAAAGATCAAAGAGGAAGCGCAGCGCTTAAGGCAGATGGAAGAATCATGAATATCGAAAAACGCTTTGGCCTGCGCATTCGTGAGCTGCGGATGATGCAGGAGATCTCGCAGGAAGAATTAGCCTGGCGCTGCCAGTTATCGAAAAATTATGTTTCTGATGTGGAACGGGGAACCCGGAATGTCTCCCTGAAAGCCATTGAAAAATTTGCAAAGGGATTAGATGTCAGAATTGAAGATCTCTTCCACTTTGAAAGATAGGAGCAGTTTTGATGGAATTATTAGTAGTTGTGGCATTGATCATTTTAGTCATTGCCATTCTGGCCTTTATCTTTAAAACCATTTTGTTTTTCTGGCCAGTCGTATTGGTGTTATTAATCGCTTACGCGGTGAAAAGAGCGATCGATTCACATAAGAAAGTGAATGATCATGATTTTAAGGATCAGGGGAATTATGATAGGGATGATAATCCCGATGTCATCGATGTGGAGTATAAAGTCATTGATGATGAAGATCATAAGAAGGAGTGATTGGTTTGATTTGTCCAAAATGTCATAAAGAAATTAGTGATGATGCATTATACTGTCAGTACTGCGGCACCCCATTAGGGAAAAAGATCTGTCCATCCTGTCGCGCCGAAAACGATATGGATGCACTCTTTTGTGCCCATTGCGGCCGCCCTTTTGAAAGAGATATGAGCGATCGCGTCGAGCGCACGGCCAAATATGATCATTATGTGCCCATTGAGAGTGATATCCCCAAACAAAATACGGATGTCTTCTCAAGCTTAGATCGTGATCAGGTCGCTTTTGAAAAAGTTGATAAGAAAGTGCACTGGAAAAGCGTTCTTTCCGGGGTTCTTGCACTGCTTGTCGTGACGGGCGGCAGTTATTATTACTTGCGCCACTCGCAAGCATTAAAGGTCACCAATCGTCCGGCGGTTAATGGCGAAATGGCCAATGGGGCAACGTTTAAAGCGGCCAAGACGACGGCGATGGAAAACTATTCCAACTTAGCGAATAATGGAACGCTAGCGAGTGATGGTAAGAATGTGTTTTTAACCAATGATAATGGTTATCTGGTTAAGACCGATATGAACTTTAAAAATGCGACCGTCTTAGTCAAAGAAGCAGTACAGTATATTAATGTTTATAAAAAGAGTCTTTACTTTACTGATGCCAACCATTACTTGTGTATGACAACGAGTGATGGCGGTGCTAAGATCACCATTATTAAAAAGGCAGTTTACTATCTCACCTTGCATGGTGATCATCTCTATTATCAGTTAGATGGGGATAATGAAAGTCTTTATGACTATAACATTAAAACCAAGAAATCAACGCGTCTGGTAGATTTACATGTCTATAACATGTCTTTTAATGGCAACGATCTTTATTATAATGCGAAAGATGGGATTTATGTCTATCATCTTGATAGCCAAAAGAATGAACTGATTTTAAAGACCAGCAATAGTTTTGTGCAGTATTATAAGGGTTATGTTTATTACATTAACAATGCCTCTTTAATGCGGGTGAATGTGTCAACCAAGACACCAGAAACGATCGTTTCTTCAACGACCCAGAATGTGATGAATCAGGTGATCAATGTAGGCACTTATGTCATGAATGATCAAGCCATTTATTTCTATAATGTTTCGCAGTATTCAGGCGGATCTATTTACCGCGTGGATTTAAAAACCAAACAGGTAAAAACAATTTATGATGGCTTGACCTTAACAAGTACAGATATTCAGCTTATTAACGACAACCTTGTCGTGAAATCAAATAAAAAATGGATTGGGATCAACACTTCTAATAAGAAGGCAGCCGCAATCTTTAGTCAGGAGTAAATATGTTAGTAAAAGAAATTATGGAGGCAACTTCCGGGAAGCTGCTTTCGGGATCAGTCAATGATGAAATTACCCATTTCACCCAGGACTCCAGAGCCTGTGTGAAAGGCAGTATGTATATTCCTTTAATCGGGGCTAACCATGATGGACATGATTTTATTCAGTCAGCGTTTGATCATGGCGCACAGGCGATTATCACGTCCAAAGTGATTGAAGCGCCCGATAAAGATGTCATCTTAGTTGAGGATACTTTAAAAGCTTTAGGCGATATGGCTCGTTATGTGCGCAAAAAGAGTCAGGCGATTGTTGTCGGTATTACTGGCTCAGTTGGTAAAACGAGTACCAAAGATATGATCTATTCGGTCGTGAGTCAGAAATACAAAGCCTTAAAAACCTTAGGTAACTATAACAATAACATTGGTTTGCCATTAACGATTTTACGTTATCAGGATGAAGAAGCGATGGTGATCGAAATGGGGATGAACCATTTGGGTGAAATTGATTATTTAACCAATATCGCTAAACCTGATGTCGCTGCGATTACTAATGTCGGAACTGCACATATTGGCGAAGTAGGATCACGCGAAAACATCCTCAAAGCCAAAATGGAAATTACTCATGGTTTAAAAGACAATGGCATCTTAGTAATCAATCATGATAATGATATGTTAGCGACAGTTAAAGAAGGAAATTTCAGATTAAAGACTATCGGGATTGATGATCCAGCTGATTTACAGGCTGAGAATGTCATCTTAAAAGAAGACGGTTCTGATTTTACGGTCACCGTTGATGGAGAGACTTATGATGTTCATGTACCGGTGGCGGGAAAGCACTTCGTGTATAATGCTTTAGTCGCAATGGCAGTTGGTTTATCCATTGATATTCCAATAAAGCAGTGCATTGCCGGCGTAGAAAACTTTGAATTAACGAAGAATCGTGCCGATCGTCTTTTATTACGTGATGGCATTATTCTATTTGATGGCACTTATAATGCCAACTTAGATTCCATGAAAGCTTCGATCGCTGTCTTATCACAGTACGAAGGACGGAAGATCGCCGTTTTAGGCGATATGCTGGAACTGGGCAGTTATGAAGAAGCGCTGCACCGGGAAGTTGGTAAAGCATTATGTGAAAAGAATATTGATTTAACTCTTGCGGTAGGAAAAGCTTCGGAGTATATTATCGATGAAGTGGTCAAAACAGGCCGAGAAGGACACCACTTTGAAAATAATGAAGAACTTGAAAACGCCCTGAAAGATACTATTCAGCCAGGTGATGTGATCTTAGTGAAAGCGTCTAATGGCATGCATCTGAAGGAAGTTGTCGAAGAGTTAAAGGAGATTTATAAATCATGAAGTTACTATTAATATGCGGCGGGATGTCTACTGAACATAGTATTTCTCGTATGTCTTGTACAAATATCCGTAAACAGGTGAATCCTGAACATTACGATGTGACCGTCTTAGGAATTACAAAAGAAGGAGACTGGTATATCTTAGATCAGAACGTTACTGATTATTCATCAGAAAACTGGTTAGATCATGCGCAGGTCGTTACCGAAACATTTGCTTTCTTAAAATCATTTGATTGTGTATTCCCAGTTTTACATGGTATGTACGGGGAAGACGGGACGATTCAGGGCTTATTAGAAATGGCGAATGTGCCTTATGTCGGCTGTCGTGTATTTGATAGTGCGGCTGCCATGGATAAAGTCATGGCAAAGAAGTTATTCAATGCGGCGGGCATTAAACAAACCCCAAGTGTTTATGTGAAAAAGCAATTTGATGGTAAGTTTGTCGTTGTGAATGATGATACAACAGAAGATGAAAACGTGAAAGATGTCATCTTAAAAACAATTGGTTTACCATGTTTCATCAAAGCTTCTCGTTCTGGTTCAAGTGTCGGCTGTTATAAAGTTTCCGAAGTATCTGAGTTAATGCCTCGCTTACAAGAAGCTGGTCAGTATGATTCTAAGATTCTTTGTGAAAAAGCCATTAACGCAACTGAATTAGAATGTGCGGTTTTAGGCAATGATGATGTCATCGCCTCACGCGTTGGTCAGATTTTACCACATGGTGAATTCTATACCTTCGAATCAAAATATGAAGATGAGCAGAGTGCGACCTGCATTCCTGCCCGCGTTGCTCAAAGCGTTCAGGATTATATCCGTGAAAATGCGGTCAAAGCATTCAAAGCTTTAGATGGACATGGCTTAGCCCGTTGTGACTTCTTCTTAGATCAGGATACTAATGAAGTTTACCTGAATGAAATTAATACTTTACCAGGTTTCACTAATATCTCTATGTATCCTCAGTTAATGAAGGACTTAGGTATTGATACACCTGAATTAATTGATCGTTTAGTAGCGCTAGCTTTTGAAAGATAAAACGGCACTAGTGGTGAATCAATCGCCACTTTTCTTTACCCTTAAGGACTACGATTTTCGTGGTCTTTTTCTTTACCTTTTTTGATCTCATTAATGTGTTTGTGAAAGGAGCGTTTATGATTGATCAAAAGAAACACTTATTAACGATTGAAAAGCAGATTGAACACTTAAAAAGCAAAGGCATTACTTTTGACTGAGTCAGTGAAAAGGATGCCTTTTCCTATCTCCAAAATGAGAGTTATTTCTTTAAACTCATCGCTTATCGTAAAAATTATCAGAAATATGAATATGGGGATCATGTCGGTCAGTACATTCATTTAGAATTTGGTGACTTGGAAGATTTAACAGAAATTGATCGTTTCTTAAGAAGTGTCTTATTCCAGTTATCTTTAGATGTTGAATACTACGCTAAGATGAAGATCCTCAAAGTCATTGAAGTACATCACGAAGATGGCTATAAAATTGTAGTAGATTTCTTGGATGATCTTCAAAAAAAATAACTTAAAACAGTATGATCGATGTAAAGGAGAGTTAGAACGTAATCGTACATCTTATTATTGTGGTGATTTGGTACGTAAGTATTCTCCAAATTATCCTGTATGGGTCTTTTTGGAAATCGTTCCCTTTGGTAGAACATGGTAGAACATGGCTCTCATTTTTTTGGAGGCTGTGCTGATGTGCAGTCTTTTTTGTGTATTTGGTGCTAGTGATGGATTGTCCACCGCTATTTTATTTTTTTAAAGGTGTGTTAGATGATGAAATAGATGACATTAAGTTCTATAATAAAGGTATATGGTAAGAGCCTAAAAAGAAAGCGTTAGTCAGATCGGATAATACGACAGAAAGTATACAATGTTTAGAAAAGTATAAAAAATGACTTGGATTTATTGACAGCTTTAAAGTAAAAGTATATAGTAATGTCAACAACCGATGAAACAAATACATTGAAGGGAAGTAGTAAAAGCGAAGGACAGGTAAAGAGAAGTTCTGGATGGTGCGAAGAACATGCTGACGACGTTTTGAACTCATCCTGGAGTGGAGCACTGAAATTGCAGTAGGTAGCTACGGAACTTGCGACCGTTATCACGCTAGAGTATAACTTTTTCGAAAGCGTACTCGATAAGGTTGGCATCGTGAGGTGTCAATAAACTGAGGTGGAACCACGAAGCATATCTCTCTCGTCCTCTTGCTATAGTATATGTAGTAGAGACGAGAGTTTTTTTATAAGGTTGGAAAGGAGAACAAAGAGAAATGATGAATTATCAGAAGTACAAGAGATTTGAAACCATCAGCCTGCCAGACCGTACCTGGCCAGACAAACATATCGAGAAAGCGCCAATCTGGTGCTCAGTCGATTTACGTGATGGGAACCAGGCTCTTGTCACACCAATGAAGATCGAAGAAAAGGTAGAGATGTTTCAGACCTTGGTAGACTTAGGCTTCAAAGAAATTGAAGTTGGTTTCCCAAGTGCCAGTCAGATTGAATATGATTTCTTACGATTATTAATTGAGGAACATCTGATTCCTGATGATGTCACAGTTCAGGTATTAACGCAGTGTCGTGAACACCTGATTCGGAGAACCTTCGAGGCCTTAAAAGGATTGGATAAAGCGATTGTCCATATTTATAATTCAACATCAATTTTACAGCGAGATGTCGTCTTCAATAAGTCTAAAGAGGAAATTAAAAAGATTGCGACCGATGGCTGTCAGCTCGTTAAAGATTTATGTGGTGAATTTGATGGCAAAGTGATCCTGGAATATTCGCCAGAATCATTTACCGGCACCGAAATGGACTACGCTGTGGAAGTCTGTGATGCCGTGATGGATGTCTGGGGCGCCACTCCTGATAATAAAGTGATCATCAACCTGCCCGCTACGGTTGAAATGGATACGCCAAATGTGTATGCCGATCAGATTGAATATGTCGGTCGTCACTTCAAAGATCGTAACCGCATGATTCTTTCGATTCATCCACATAATGACCGTGGTACTGGCGTAGCCGCAACGGAATTGGCATTATTAGCTGGCGCGGATCGTGTAGAAGGCACATTATTTGGTAATGGTGAAAGAACTGGTAACGTGGATATCGTTACCGTAGCGATGAACATGTTTGTTCAGGGCGTTGATCCAAAGCTTGACTTCTCACATATTAATGATGTGAAACATGTTTATGAAAAATGTACAAAGATGGAAGTGGGACCAAGACAGCCATACGCTGGGCAGTTAGTCTTCACCGCTTTCTCTGGATCTCATCAGGATGCCATCAATAAAGGTATTCACAAATATCGTGAAAGAGGATCAAAATACTGGGAAGTACCATACTTACCAATTGATCCGGCTGATGTCAATCGTCAGTATGAACCGATCGTTCGTATTAACTCCCAGTCTGGTAAAGGCGGCGTGGCTTACGTCATGGATACAATCTTCGGCTATCATCTTCCAAAAGCAATGCAGGCAGACTTTGCCAGTGATGTGCAGAAGATTTCTGAAGCAGAAGGGGAAGTTTCACCAGAACGAATCTTCGATACCTTTAATAAGGATTACATCGAAAATGAACAGCCACTCAAGTTTGTCTCTCAGAAACTGATTGATATTTCTGAAGATTCTTCAAATGACTTTGAACGTGAAGCCATCATTAAATTAAATGATCATGGCAATATTAGAATTATTGAAGGTTATGGCAATGGTCCAATCGATGCCGCTAAGGATGCTTTCAACCGCAATGGTTATCCTTACATGCACTTATTAGACTATAGTGAACATGCTTTGACTTCTGGTTCTTCTTCTAAAGCAGCCGCATATGTCTGCTTAAGAGCGAAGGGGACATCAATTACCGAATGGGGTGTTGGGGTTCATGCCAATATCACCACTGCGACAATCAAAGCAATGATCTCTGCTATGAACCGTATCTATAAACGATTAGATGATAGTAAATAGGAGGAGCCTATGGAAAGAATGATCCTTTCGATCCTGGTGGATAACACCCCAGGCGTCTTGAATCGTGTCGCAGGATTGTTCTCGCGTCGTGGTTACAACATTGATTCCCTGACCGTTGGGGAAACCAATGATCCTACCATTTCGCGTATGACCGTTGCGGCCCGGGGTGAGCCTGACACCCTTGAACAGATTGAAAAACAGGTGAGAAAGCTTGAAGATGTTTTCTCCGTCATCGTCTTAGACGATGCCAAATCCGTATATCGTGAATTAGTAATGATTAAAGTCAATGCGAATTCCGCGGAAAGACAGGATATTGTATCTATTGTCGATATCTTCAGATGTAATATCGTCGATGTGGCACCAGATTCCTTAGTTATTGAAGCGACTGGTACACAATCGAAGATCGATGGCCTCTTGGCCATGTTAGACAGCTTCAAAGTCACTGAGATCGTCCGTACTGGCATTGCTGGCATCTCACGAGGCGCAGATGATTTTGATATAGAAAAGATTAAAGCTAAAAAATATAGGGGGTAAATTAAAAATGGCTAAAATCTATTATGACTCAGATTGTGATTTAAATTTATTAAAGGATAAGAGAGTTGCTGTAATCGGTTATGGATCACAGGGACATGCACATGCCTTAAACTTAAAAGATTCAGGCGTTGATGTTGTTGTTGGTTTATACGAAGGTTCTAAATCAGCTAAAAAAGCTGAAGCTCAGGGCTTAAAAGTATTACCTACAGCTGAAGCTGCTAAATGGGCTAATGTCATCATGATCTTAATCCCAGATGAATTACAGGCAGCTGTATATAAGAAAGATATCGCTCCTAACCTTGAAGAAAACGATACATTAATGTTCGCTCATGGTTTCAACATCCATTTCGGTCAGATCGTACCACCAAAATTCGTTGATGTTTCTATGATCGCGCC
This sequence comes from Intestinibaculum porci, assembly GCF_003925875.1. Lineage (GTDB taxonomy): Bacteria > Bacillota_I > Bacilli_A > Erysipelotrichales > Coprobacillaceae > Intestinibaculum > Intestinibaculum porci. Next base: position 594,785 of record NZ_AP019309.1, read on the forward strand.
AAAAGCTCCAGGTCATACTGTACGTTCTACTTATGTAGATGGTCAAGGTACTCCAATGTTAGTCGCTGTAGAACAGGATTACTCAGGCAAAGCTCATGACAATGCTTTAGCTTATGGTGCTGCCTTAGGTGGAGCAAGAGCCGGCTTACTTGATACAACTTTCAGAACTGAAACTGAAACTGACTTATTCGGTGAACAGGCAGTCCTCTGCGGTGGCGTTGTAGCCTTAATGCAGACTGGTTTCGAAGTATTATGTGAAGCAGGTTATGATCCAAAGAACGCTTACTTCGAATGTATCCATGAAATGAAATTAATCGTTGACTTAATCTATCAGTCAGGTTTCGCAGGTATGAGAACTTCTATCTCTAACACTGCTGAATATGGTGATTATATCTCAGGACCTAAATTAATCACTGAAGATGTTAAGAACGCTATGCGTGGTATCTTAAAAGACATCCAGGATGGTACTTTCGCTAAAGACTTCTTACTTGAAATGTCAGCTGGTGGACAGGCTCACTTCAGAGCATTACGTCAGTTAGCTGCAGAACATCCATCTGAAAAAGTCGGTGCTGAAATCCGTTCATTATACAGCTGGGCTGAAGATGACAAGTTATTAAATAACTAATCACGTCATTTCATATACAAACAACACACAATTTTGTGTGTTGTCATCAGGGAGTAAGGATTCCTTACTCCTTTATGACAACATATAAATGTTTGTAGTCATATGTAAAGGGGGACACAATTTATGGCAATGACAATGACACAAAAAATTCTGGCAGCGCATGCCGGATTAGATCACGTTGTGCCTGGTCAGCTTATTGAAGCGAAACTTGACTTGGTGATGGCCAACGATGTAACGGGTCCAATGGCCTTACCAATTATTAAAAAGATGGGGACAAATGTATTCGACAAAGACAAAGTTGTTTTTGTGCCAGATCATTTCACGCCTAATAAAGATATAAAATCCGCTGAAAATGCGAAAGCCATTTTAGATTATTCAAACGAGCAGGGGCTTACCAATATTATGGTACAAGGCAAATGCGGGGTTGAACATGCGATTTTACCTGAACGCGGTCTTGTTTACAGCGGCATGTGTGTCATCGGCGCGGATTCACATACCTGTACATATGGTGCGTTAGGTGCTTTCTCAACGGGGGTTGGGACAACCGATATCGCCGCGGGGATGGTCAGCGGCCAGGCTTGGTTCAAGATTCCGGAAGCCATTCAGGTGCGTTTAACCGGGAAACTGCCACGCTATGTAACTGGTAAAGATGTTATTTTACATATTATCGGTGAAATCGGCGTTGATGGCGCCCTTTATAAATCCTTAGAATTCACTGGTGATGGCTGTGGCGAATTGTCCATGGATGATCGTTTTACGATCTGTAATATGGCTATTGAAGCCGGTGCGAAAAATGGTATTTTCCCAGTTGATGATCAGGCGCGTAAATATATGAAAAATGCCGGTGTAGAAAGCTGGGAAGAATATACCGCTGATGATGATGCAAAGTATATCAGAGTGGTTAACGTGAACTTAAGTGCATTACGTCCAACAGTCGCTTTCCCACACTTACCTGGTAATGCGAAAACGATTGATGAAGTCGAACAGATGGATAAGATTTATATCGATCAGGTGGTCATCGGTTCATGTACGAATGGTCGTTTATCAGACTTAGAAAAAGCAGCGGCTGTTTTAAAAGGCCATAAAGTCGCACCAAATGTGCGTGTTATGGTCGTACCAGCAACCCAGAAGATTTTCTTACAGGCGGTGCATGAAGGCTTAGTAGATATCTTCATTGAAGCGGGCTGTGCTTTCAATACCGCTTCCTGTGGTCCATGTATGGGCGGACATATGGGTGTCTTAGCGAAAGGAGAAAAATGTGTTTCTACCACTAACCGTAACTTCGTCGGTCGTATGGGTGACACTGAATCTCTCATCTATTTAGCATCCCCAGAAACCGCTGCAGCGAGTGCGATTGCAGGTTATATTGCCAATCCTGAAAAAGTAGGAGGAGAACATTAATGAACGGTGCACATGGTACAGTATTCAAATACGGCGATAACGTCGATACCGACGTTATCATTCCGGCAAGATATTTAAACTCTTTCGATGCCAAAGAATTGGCATCACATGCAATGGTGGACATTGATCCTACTTTCACCTCACGCGTGAAAGACGGGGACATTATTGTGGCACGCCGTAACTTTGGCTGCGGCAGTTCCCGTGAACATGCGCCCTTAGCTTTAAAAACAGCAGGGGTAGCCTGCGTTATTGCGGACTCTTTTGCTCGTATCTTCTATCGTAACTCTATTAATATCGGTTTTGCGATTCTGGAATGTCCAGAAGCGGCCGCCGCAATTAATGATGGCGATGAAGTGAAAGTTGATTATGACACGGGTGTGATTACGGATGTCACTACCAATCAGACCTTTAAAGCGCAGCCTTTCCCTGAATTTATGCAGAAGATTATTGCGGCTGGCGGCCTGGTCAACTATGTCAATGAGAAAAAAGAAGGTTAAGCATGGAAAAGAATATTACGGTTATTAAAGGCGATGGGATCGGTCCTGAAGTCGTTAATGAAGCGATCAAGGTCTTAGATGCCGTAGCCAAAAAATATCATCATACATTTCATTATACCGATATCTTAATGGGCGGTTGCTCGATTGATGCTTATGGCGTCCCACTCACGGATGAAGCGATTGCGACTGCCCAAAGCGGTGATGCGGTTTTATTAGGATCGATCGGTGGTAATACGACAACCAGTCCCTGGTATAAGCTGCCGCCTGATCATCGACCAGAAGCGGGCTTATTAAAAATTCGTAAAGCCTTAGGCTTATTTGCGAACTTACGTCCAGCTTATCTCTATCCAGAATTAGCTGAGGCATGTCCATTAAAAGAATCAACGAGTGCCAAAGGCTTTGATATGGTCATTGTCCGTGAATTAACGGGTGGGCTTTATTTTGGTGAACATACAACCAAGGAAATCAATGGCGAATTAGTCGCTCATGATAACCTTGTTTATAGTGAAAGTGAAATTCGTCGCATTGCGAAACGCGGTTTTGAAATTGCGATGAAACGTCGTAAAAAAGTCACTTCAGTTGATAAAGCAAATGTTTTGGATTCTTCACGCTTATGGCGTAAAGTAGTATCAGAAGTTGCACAGGATTATCCAGAAGTAGAAGTTGAAAACATGTTAGTTGATAATGCGGCGATGCAGCTCGTAAAAGATCCTGCACAGTTTGATGTTGTCCTGACGGAAAACATGTTTGGCGACATCTTAAGTGATGAAGCGTCAATGGTGACCGGATCGATCGGGATGTTAGCGAGTGCCAGCTTACGCGCCGATAGTTTTGGTATGTACGAACCATCAGGCGGCAGTGCACCAGATATTGCCGGAAAGAATATTGCTAATCCAATTGCCCAGATTTTATCAGCGGCGATGATGTTAAGATACTCTTTCAATATGGATGAAGAAGCGGATGCGATCGAAGCTGCCATTAAGCAGGTGATCGCTGAAGGCTATCGCACTTTTGATATTTATAAAGAGGGTAATCATAAGGTATCAACAAGTGAAATGGGCGACTTAATTGTGAATAGATTATAGGAGGTCATTTAATTTATGAGAAGTGATAACGTAAAAAAGGGTGTTGAAAGAGCACCGCACAGATCATTATTCAATGCACTCGGTTTTACCGAAGAAGAACTGGAAAGACCATTGATCGGCGTGGTCTCTTCCTATAACGAAATCGTTCCTGGTCATATGAACCTGGATAAAATTTCTGAAGCCGTGAAAAAAGGTGTTTATTTAGCTGGTGGGGTGCCTGTTGAAGTCCCAGCCATCGCTGTCTGCGATGGGATCGCTATGAACCATACCGGCATGAAATATTCCTTAGTAACCCGTGAGCTGATCGCTGATTCTACTGAATGTTTAGCGACCGCGCATCAGTTCGATGGTTTGGTCATGATTCCAAACTGTGATAAGAACGTGCCAGGCTTATTAATGGCCGCTGCTCGTTTGAATATTCCGACGATCTTTGTCTCTGGCGGACCAATGTTAGCGGGGGCTGAAATCAATGGCAAACGCTCATGCTTATCAACGTTATTCGAACAGGTTGGTCAGTATAATGCCGGAAAGATTTCTGCAGAAGAATTGGAATACGCGGAAAAAGTTTCTTGTCCAACTTGCGGCTCATGTTCTGGTATGTATACCGCTAACTCTATGAACTGCTTAACTGAAGCATTAGGGATGGGTTTAAAAGGTAATGGGACAATCCCAGCTGTTTACTCAGCACGTATCCGCTTAGCGAAAAAAGCGGGGATGCAGATCATGAAATTGATCGAAAAGGATATCCGTCCAAGAGATATCATGACTGAAGCTGCTTTCCGCAATGCGATGGCCGTTGATATGGCTTTGGGCTGTTCAACTAACTCAATGTTACACTTACCAGCGATTGCTCATGAAGCAGGCGTTGAATTAAACTTAGATATCGCTAATGAAATTTCTAAGAAAACACCAAACTTATGTCATTTAGCACCAGCTGGTTCAACATTTATTCAGGACTTAGACTTAGCCGGCGGCGTTTATGCGGTCATGAATGAACTGGATTCCATCGGTGTCTTAGATACCTCAGGTATTACCTGTACAACCAAGACGATTAAGGAAAACATTGAAGGATGCAAGAACTTAAATCCAGAAATCATTCGTCCAATCGATCATCCTTATTCAAAAACTGGCGGTATCGCAGTCTTAAGAGGAAACTTAGCGCCGGATAGCTGTGTCGTAAAACAGTCAGCGGTGGCGCCAGAAATGATGAAACACCGTGGCCCAGCCCGTGTCTTCGACTGTGAAGAAGATGCTATTGCGGCCATTCGTGCAGGCAAGATCGTGAAAGGTGATGTGGTTATCATTCGGTACGAAGGTCCAAAAGGCGGTCCTGGGATGCGTGAAATGTTGTCACCAACAAGTGAAATTGCCGGAATGGGCTTAGATAAAGATGTCGCATTAATTACTGATGGTCGTTTCTCAGGAGCAACACGTGGCGCTTCCATTGGTCACGTTTCGCCAGAAGCAGCTGTTGGCGGTCCTATCGCTTTAGTTGAAGAAGGCGATATGATCTCAATTGATATTCCAAATAATGAAATTACCTTAGAAGTTGATGACGAAACATTAGCTGCCCGTAAAGCAAAATGGCAGCCAAGAGAACCACGCATCAACACGGGGTACTTAAAGAAATATGCATCAATGGTTACCAGTGCCAATACTGGGGCTATATTAAAAGTCAATAAAGAAAAATAAAAGAAAAAAAGGAGGGCAAACATGAAGTTAAAAGGATCAGATATTGTTGTTGAATGCTTGCTCGAACAAGGTGTTGATACGGTGTTCGGGTACCCTGGAGGGACGATCCTCGAAGTCTATGATAGTTTGTATAAATATCAGGACAAAATCAATCATGTCTTAACTTCACACGAACAGGGGGCGGCACATGCAGCCGATGGCTATGCCAGAGCAACTGGTAAAGTCGGTGTCTGTATGGCTACATCAGGACCAGGGGCAACTAACTTAGTCACTGGGATTGCGACTGCTTATATGGATTCGATTCCTTTAGTCGCGATCACGGCGAACGTCGCAGCGGGCGCTTTAGGGAAAGATTCTTTCCAGGAAATTGATATCAAAGGCGTGACGATTCCCGTTACTAAGCATAACTTCATCGTCAAAAAGGCCGATGATTTAGCACCAACTATTCGCCGTGCTTTTAAGATTGCGTCGAGCGGTCGACCAGGTCCAGTCTTAGTCGATATCACCAAAAATGCGACGGTAGAAGAAGGCGAATATACGCCAGAAAAGATCGAAAAAGAAGTCGATGAACAGAAAGTCGGCTCTTATAAAAAAGCAGATATTGAAAAAGCGATTGCGATGATTGAAAAAAGCGAACGGCCTTTTATCTTCGTCGGCGGCGGAGCAATTGCCTCTGGCGCTAGTGAAGCGTTAAAGACCTTCGTTGAAAGAATCGATGCTCCAGTTTGTGATTCCTTGATGGGGAAAGGGGCTTTTGACAACCTCAATCCACGTTATACGGGAATGCTTGGTATGCATGGGACGAAGACAAGTAACTTAGGCGTTTCTCGCTGTGATTTATTAATCACGATTGGGGCGCGTTTTAGTGACCGTGTCACCGGCAATGCAAAGAAGTTTGCCAGCAATGCGAAAAAGATTCACATCGATATCGATGAAGCAGAAATCAATAAGAATATCCGCGTGGATTTAGGCTTAATTGGTGATGCTAAAGCGATCCTTGAAGCCCTCAATCTTTTCTTAAAACAGCAGAACCATCCAGCCTGGATGAAACAGATTCGCGAATTAAAGGAACGTTATCCTTTGAAATATGATACGGATCGTTTAACGGGTCCTTATATTATTGAACAGTTAGATTTACAGACAGATTCTGAAGCGATCATTTCGACAGATGTTGGTCAGCATCAGATGTGGGCGGCGCAGTACTATCATTTCCGTCACCCAAGACAGTTATTAACATCTGGCGGTTTGGGCACGATGGGTTATGGCTTAGGCGCCTGCATCGGTGCAAAATATGGCGTGCCTGATAAACCGGTCATTAATATCGCCGGTGATGGCTGTTTTAGAATGAACATGAATGAATTAGCCACTGCTTCTCGTTATGGTGTGCCAATCATTCAGATCGTTTTTAACAACCATGTATTAGGGATGGTCCGTCAGTGGCAGACCTTATTCTATGGCAAACGTTATTCCAATACCGTTTTACATGATAAGGTAGACTTCGTTAAAGTCGCTGAAGGCTTAGGCTGTGAAGCAGTGCGGGTCACGACCAAAGAAGAAGCCAAAGAAGCGATTGCGCGCGCTTTAGAGAGCGATCGGCCATTTGTCATCGATGCAATCATCGATGATGATGATAAGGTTTATCCAATGGTTGCACCAGGTGCGCCAATTGCCAGCGCTTTTGATGCCGATGATGTCAAAAATAATGAATAAGAAAGAATCCCTTTTTAGGGATTCTTTTCAATAGGAGGAAAAAATGTCATTACAGAAAGTTCAAAACTATTTTAAACAGTATCATATGGAAGATCGCATTATCGTTTTAGAAGATTCGAGTGCGACTGTTGAAGAAGCCGCTTCAGCGCTGCATACGAGAAAGGCGCGGATTGCGAAAACCATGTCCTTTTTAGTCGATGATCAGGTCAATCTGATTGTCATGGCTGGTGATGTCAAGATTGATAACCACAAATATAAAGAAGTGTTCCATAAAAAGTGTAAGATGGTTCCTTACGATCAGGTTGAAGAAAAGACTGGTCATCAGGTTGGCGGTGTTTGTCCGTTTGCCTTAAGCGATGATATTCATGTTTATCTGGATGATTCCTTAAAACGTTTTTCAACCGTTTTTCCGGCGGCCGGCAATAGTCATTCCGCTATTGAATTAACCCTTGATGAACTCGCTGCTTATGGTCATAACACCAAGTGGATTGATGTCACGAAAGCTATTTCTTAATGATTAATTCACTTGCATTTTTCTTCAAAAACCCCTAAACTAGTGAAGTTACTAAAGGGGGAATCTCAGTGATGATTATCATGTCAGGAGCTATTGGCGCTGGAAAGTCCAATTTAACACAAATTTTATCTGATCATTTAGGTACACAGCCTTTTTATGAACCCGTTGAAGACAATCCGATCTTACCGCTCTTTTATGCGGATCCTGATCGTTATGCCTTCTTATTACAGATTTACTTTTTAAATAAACGTTTCAAAACGATTAAAGAAGCGATGGTGCATGACAACAACGTCTTAGACCGTTCCATTTATGAAGATTCATTATTCTTCCATATGAACGCGGAAATGGGACGATGCGGTGATAAAGAAGTCGGCGTCTATGACGAATTATTAGCGAATATGATGGAAGAGCTGCCTTATTGTGCTTATAAGAAAGCCCCAGATTTACTCGTTCATATCGACGTTAATTTATCAACGATGTTAGATCATATTAAGATGCGCGGCCGCGATTATGAACAGGTGGAAAATGATGCCTCTTTAATGGACTATTATAAGAATTTATTAGACCACTATAAACCTTGGTATCAGGAATATGATGCTTCACCAAAGATGGTTATTGATGGTAATCGCTATGATTTTGTGAATAACTTAGAAGATCGTAAAGATGTCTTAAAGCAGATTGATGATCAGCTTCTGGCTTTAGGCAAGTTATCTAAAGAAGAATATGACCATTTAATGGAGAAAATTAGAGACATGAGCTTGTAGCCCATGTCTTTTTACACGTCTAATTCGAATTCTTCAGGCAGAAATCTCGGACAGACATTTTCCTTCGTCGCAATGACGGAAGCTGCTAAACGGGTCCCGATTTCACAAGCCTGGGCAATTGTTTTGCCATAAGTTAAACCAATGACCACGCCGGCGAAGAAGGAATCGCCGCAGCCGGTGGTATCAATGACATTGACTTTCGTGGCCGGGATGATTCCTGATTCCCCTTTATTGTTGGCATAGACAGCACCTTCGCCACCCATCGTAATAATCATCTGATTGATTTGTGCTAAAGCCACTTTCTTTTGTAAGATATCATCCATTTCAGCGGGTGTTTTCCCTTCGTAGTCTTCGGAGAAGAAGATCCCTGCTTCCTGCTGGTTGCAGACAAAGCAAGCAGTTTTCTTGATCAGATCACGACGTTCTACGGCAATACTCATATTAGAAACGATGGCATAAACATTCTTATGATACTTTTCCGCAAAGTAAAAGACTTTGTTTAGGATCTTTGGATCCATGTCAATTTCGACCACAATACTGTCACAGTCACTAAAGATTTCATCACCTTGTTCATCTAAGATATCCCCAATGACATCTAAGACAGGACGCTTAGAAATGGAAGCGACAACGTCGCCTTCATTATCAAAGATCGCTAACCAGGTGCCTAGTCCATCTTCGGTGCGACGAATATACTGGGTATTGACTTTATGACGATCTAATTTATGAATGACATCATCTGAAATACCTGTCTGATCGACAATACTAATGAATGTTGGTCGTAATTCGACATTCGCAATGTCTTCGACGACATTACGTGACACGCCGCCATGTACCTGAGTGACGCGTCCGGCATTACGACCGGCTGGTATATACTGCGCTGTTGGGTAACCTTTAATATCCACAAAAACAGCGCCAATGACTACTATTCCCATGAGAACCTCCTAAATGACTTGGAAAATATAAAACTTAAGATAAGATGTATCCTGATTATGACTCCATAAAATCGGATGATCATGATTCTGCTGGGTCACGGAGACCTGCTTGAGCGTTACGTCCGCTTCCTGAGCCGCTTCTCTTAACATCTTTTCATAGCTGTCACGATCCATAAAATGCGAACATGAGCAGGAAATCAAGTAACCGCCGCCGCGTAAGACCTTCATCGCTACCGTATTAATACGTTTATAGCCATTATAAGCTTTATAAAACGTTGCCCGGGATTTAGTGAAAGCTGGCGGATCTAAGACGATTATATCAAACTGATGCAATGTAAGTGTATCTAAGTAATCAAAGACATCAGCCTGGACAAAATCAATCTTGTCTTCTAAATGATTGAGCTTCGCATTTTCTAAGGCTTCATCTAGCGCAGTCTGCGAAACATCCACAGCCGTGACATGTTTCGCATTGCCTTTCGCCGCATTGAGGGCGAAACCGCCGGTATGGGTAAAACAGTCTAAGACGGTTTTGCCATGGGCCATTTCTCTAAGTAATACACGGTTACTTTTCTGGTCTAAGAAATAGCCGGTTTTCTGCCCATTTTCAATATCTACATTTAAGAGAATACCATTTTCTTTAATTGTAATAATCGTATCATGGCTGCCGCGATAGAAGCCTTTATATAAAGGCAAACCTTCTTTTTCGCGAGCTTTGACATCATTACGTTCATAGATCGCCGTAATCTCCTGGCGGTCTTTTTTCATCATCTCTAATAAACTGTCATAGATTAAATCTTTATGCATTTCCATGCCATAAGAGGTGATCTGGGAAACTAAGACATCATTATAACGATCAATCGTTAAACCTGGCAGGCCATCGGCTTCACCAAAGATTAAACGACAATTGCTTAAGTTACGTGATTCAACCGTACGTCTAAAATCATAAGCGAACTGAATGCGTTTTTTGAAAAAATCAGCATCGATCGCTTCCTTTTGGTCATGCGTTAAAATACGCACCGCGACATGCGACGTAGCATGATAGAAACCCGTCGCTAAATACTGATGATTCGTCGTGACAATATCAACGAGATCACCGGTCCTGGTATTTTGATCAACACTGACGACATTATTGGCGAACATCATTGCCTGGCCGCTGCGGATGTAAGGTTCACCGTCGCTGCTAATGATCACTTGATGGTGTTGGTTCATTTTCTTCCTCCATTCATTAATAAAGGCATTATAGGGGAAAAAGAAGATAGAATCAATGAAATTTCCCATATTTATAAAACTATACTTTGAACAAAAAAGTCATGCTTATAGAGATCATATAGGATACAATATTTGAAAATTGGAGGCCTATTATGAAACGTTTACTAAATTGCAGCGCGAGTGAAAAACTTGCGATGAACGGAGAAGAATGAAAAGCTTCAATCAAAGCCTGTGAAGGGCGTGTCATCATGAGTGAAAATGTCATTGCCGTTACGCCATTATGAGATGATATTTCCAACCCGGAGCTTTCCGCTGCTTTTGGCAGTGATCTTTGTCTGCTTAATCTTTTTGATGTCCTGCATCCCCATATTGCCGGCATCAAAGATGAAGGAAATCCCGTTGCCACATTAAAGAAAATGATTGGTCGACCAGTCGGCTGTAACTTAGAACCGATTGATGAAGAGGCGATGATGATGGAAACGCGTCTGGATATTCCCAAAGGCCGTCGCGCGATCCCCGCAACCTTCGCCAAGGCTGAAGCCTTAGGCTTATCTTTTATTGCCTTAACTGGGAATCCTCGCAGCGGTGTTACCAATAAAGCTATTTTAAAAGCGATTAAAGAAGCCAAACAGTTATTTGGCGGGCTGATTATCGCCGGTAAAATGCATAGTGCGGGGGTTGATGAACCCTTAGTGTCACTTTCAGCGATCAGTGATTTTATCGATGCTGGCGCGGATATTATTTTGATGCCGGCGGTAAACACGGTCCCTGGTTTATCTGAAAGAGAAGTCCGCGAGGCCTGTGATCTGATCCACCGGAAAGGGGCTTTAGCGATGACGACAATCGGCACTTCGCAGGAAGGCGCCGATAGTCAGACTATTCGTGAAATTGGTCTGATCAATAAAAGATGTGGTGCCGACATCAAGCATATTGGTGATGCCGGCTGGCAGGGTATTGCTTTACCAGAAAATATCATGACATTAAGTATTGCCATCCGCGATAAAGCGCTGGACCTATCATACGATGGCCGCTTCAGCTCTTCGTTAATCATTTTCAAAATACTGCGTCGTTTGAGGCAGTTTTTTCTTTCCTTATCTATTGATGATTTTCATTGTATAATAGGGCGGTTAATTTGAAAAACGATGTTAAAAGAGCGCAAGATATTATAAAGAAATACGTCTCATTAAGTGATATTTATGATATTATAGATGTGGTGTTAGGGCATTCTTCACATTTTATGCCGTTCTCTTTAGAAGATTATGGCAAGGTTCTTAGGTGAAGAAGTGTGAAAAGTCATTCGCATGATTTGATATGCCGTGACTAACGACACCCTGATGATGGAATGTTTACAGATGATTTTTCATTGTGGTGAAAGTTTATCAGTGATTGTCTTTATCCCATGTTTATTTTTATAAAGACAATCTGTGAGGGCACTAGCCATATAATGAAAAAACAGAAAAGGAATGAGAATGATGAATGAAAATATAAAAGTAATCGTACTTGATATCGATGGGACTTTATTTGATGATGAAAAGAAGATTACACCAAAAACCAAAGCGGTGTTACAAAAAGCCCAGGAAAATGGCTTAACAGTTGTCTTGGCGAGCGGTCGTCCCGCTTCCGGCTTATGGTATATTGCGGATGAATTAGAAATGGAAAAACATCACGGATTACTTTGCTGCTTCAATGGGTCTCAGGTTGTTGACTGTACGACAACAGAAGAGTTATTCAATTCGCCAATGAGTATTGATATGGGCAAACGTGTCCTTAATCATATGAAATCATTTGATGTCAATCCGATGGTGTATAAAGATGCTTATTTGTATGTCAATGATGCTTATGCTTATAAAGTGAAATATGAATCGCGTTTAGGTCGTTTAAAAGTCTGTGAAGTGGATGACTTAGAAAGCTATTTAACGTGGCGCCCTAATAAAATCTTAACCTCTGGGGATCCGGCTTATCTGCAGGAAAACTATCAGCTGATGATGGCGCCATTCAAAGATGAACTTAACTGTATGTTTACAGCCGATTTCTATTTTGAATTCACCGCTAAAGGGATTGATAAAGCCCGCGCTTTATCGATTGCCTTAGAAAAATTAGGTTACAGCGGCGACAACTGCATCGCCTTTGGGGATGCTCAGAATGACTTATCCATGATTCGCTTTGCGAAGATTGGTGTGGCGATGGGCAATGCTACTGATGAAGTGAAGGAAGCTGCCGATGAAATCACTCTTGACAACAATCATGACGGTATTGCGGAAGCTTTAATCAAACATATCCCAGAACTGGAGGTCGCTTAAATGGATGCTATTATGAACCGCGTGAGTGTGCGTGCTTTTACGAATCAGGAAGTTGAAGAAGAAAAGATTGAAACACTCTTAAGAGCTGCCATGCAGGCGCCAAGTGCCGGCAATCAGCAGCCATGGGAATTTTTCGTCGTCAAAGATCGTGATGTCATTACGTCGTTAGCGGCCTGTTCGCCTTATGCTAAAGCTGCCCAGAGTGCGCCTTTAGTCATCGTGCCAGTGATGCGCGCGAAAGATAATATGCGTTTTCCTGAGTGTGCACCGTTAGATATGTCAGCAGCGGTCGAAAATATTTTATTAGCCGCCCAGGACTTAGGCTTAGGAGCGGTCTGGATGGGCATTGCCCCAGTGCGTGAACGTATTGAAGCCGTCAGTGATGTCTTACATTTAGCTGAAGGCGTCACCGCTTTCGCCTTAATTCCCGTTGGTTATCCCAATAAAAAAAGCGAAGCGAAAGATCGCTTCGATGATACGCGTATTCATCGCATTTAAGCACGCGCTAACTTTTTTAATGTTCCCGATTTCTTCAGACTTGGCACTAATGCTAAATAGAGAAGGCTGGCAATAACAACCGCTAAGATCGCATTGACACTGGTGGTAATAAAGTTCCATGACGCCAGGGCCTTCGCGGCCTGAGCGCTGGCGCCAAAGAAGATTGTCGTATAAAGATAACCTACTAAAGGTTCGGCGATGACATTAAAGAGCATGCCGCCAGCAGTGCTGAGAACGACGCCCCAAACCAAAGCCTTGCCACTCTTTTCTTCAATATGGAAGACTTTATGCGCTAATAAACCAGCGATTAAGCCAATCATAAATTTTAAGAAGAATGTTTTTGGGGCATAGAGGACATAGGTTGGATCAAGCAAATCACCAATCCCCATGCCAATCGCCCCGGCGATGCCGCCCGGCACGCCGCCTAAAAGTAAAGCCGCTAAGACGCAGAAGGTGTTTCCTAAATGGAAGGATGTCACTCCGCCCGGTGTAGGAATCTTAATCTGTAAGAATGTGAATGAAATATACGCTAAGGCAGCCATTAAAGCGGTTAAGGCTAAGCGTAATGTTTTTGAATTTGACATATTTCTTTTCCCCCTTTAAGTGATTCCTATTGTAGTCTTAAACTGACTATAGTGTAATATCCAGTTTACACTTATTTTATAAGGTCAGATTATAAAAGAATCCTGTTGGAAAAAGAAAGACTTTCCGCTATACTTGAAGCGAGGAGTATTGCATGTCAACTACCCGCGACTAAAGTCGCAGGCTTGTCTCGCGCAAGTCTAAGACTGGCGTCGGTACATATGTACTAGCTGATTAGCCTAATGTGTTTCGGGCACTACGTTATCCGCAAAAATACAGGCACCTGGGGATTCTTCCCACGTCCCTCGCTCTGCGGGCATGCATTAAACATCTCTGACGGGCAGGAGAAGTGTGCATGTCATACACAACTGCGGATAACCTTGGCGATGGGAACTACCCCGAAAGGGAGAAACTGCATATATACTGCCTCTGGCAAGCGTATGCAGGCGTGCGTAAGCGCACACTTATTCATCAATCTTAGCTCAGCTGATTAAGTTTATATATTCAAACGTTATTATTTTACAGGAAAGGAGGAATTTCCATGAGCGTATGCGTTGTAGCGCCGGATAAAAAGCCGCTGATGCCGACAAGCGAGTACCGTGCAAGAAAGCTGCTGAAAAGCGGCAAGGCTGTTATCTTTAAGTATAAGCCGTTCACGATCATGCTTACAAGAATCGTAAGCGAGAATATGCAGCCGATCGAGTACTGCTGCGATACGGGATACAAACATATTGGTGTATCCATCAAATCAGAAAAACACGAGTATTTTGACTGCCAATTTGACATGCTTCAGGATGAGAAGAAGCGGCACGATGACCGCCGGAAAATGCGCCGCACAAGAAGAAACAGGCTTCGCTACAGAAAGCCCCGTTTTGATAATCGGACAGCTTCCAAAAAGGAAGGATGGCTGGCGCCGTCGCTGAGAAACATCCGTGATCAGCATATCCGTATTTTTGAGCGGTTCCTTGAGGTCATGCCGATAGTCTCAGCCACGTTTGAAATGGGCTCGTTTGACGTCCACGCCATGCATGAGTTTGAGGCAACAGGCACCGTGCTTAAAGGCGATGATTATCAGAAGGGGCCGCGATACGGCATGAACACGCTGAGAAAAGCCGTTTTCTATCGTGACAATTACACATGCCAGGTGTGCGGGGAAACCGCGGATGAAGGCGCTATTCTGAGAGTGCATCATATCGGCTTCGAAACAGGCGATCATACGAACCGCATGAGCAATCTGCTGACCGTCTGCACAAAATGCCATACTTCGGCAAACCACAAGCCGGGCGGAAAGCTGTACGACCTGAAGCCTAGGACGAAGCCGTTTAACGGCGCAGCCTTCATGAACGCTGTCAGATGGCAGATGTTCAGAACGCTGAAAAGCACCCACCCTGATTTAGAATGGCACATGACATATGGCGCTGCTACGCAGGAGGCAAGAAGAGTCCTACACCTTGAAAAGTCGCATGCCAATGACGCCTACGCCATGGGAGAATTCCATCCAAGACGCAGGACGCCTTTTATGCATTTTCAGAAGCTGAGACGGAATAACCGCATCCTTGAAAAATTCTTTGATGCAAAATACGTTGATGCGCGAGACGGCAAGACGAAGAAAGGTGCAGAGCTGTCATGCGGACGCACAGCCAGAAGCGAGTCAAGACACTCCGAGAAGAACCTTCGCGTATTCAGAGAGCGGAAAGTTTCGAAAGGCAGACGCGTGATCAGAAGAAGCCACTATACACTGCGTCCTGGCGATACTGTTGTTATTGGCGGAGAGAAGCATAGGGCAAAGGGCGTTCATAACAAAGGCACATATGTTGTGACAGACGCCAAGAAGTCAGTGCCTGTTAAGAAAGTAGAGAAGATTATTCATGCGGGTGGGTATATGCCTGTTAAATAGAGAAGGAGGATGGCACAATTCCTCCCGCGAATGAATTCGCAGGTATCCTTGTGCCTATATATCAATGAAAAAATTACAATCGATTACCATGGATGGTGAAGAATTCTTAGTGATTGGAATTTTCACTGTTGAAGAGAAAGACTATATTGCCCTGGTCAAAGATAAAAATATTTATCTCTATCAGTATCAGGGACATAAAGATGGCACTTTTGAAGCTTTTGATATCGAAGATGATGATGAATTCGCTGCTGTTGTGCAGGAATTCGAATATATTGAAAGCAATCAGTTATGGGATGAATAGCTCTGCTCTGGCAGAGTTTTTTCTTTAAGGAGAAAAATATGAAATTTAGTGAACAGTTAAAAACTTTACGCCAGCAGCATCATTTAACCCAGCAGGCTTTAGCGGATGACTTGCATGTAAGCAGGCAGGCGATCTCCAACTGGGAGAATGATAAAAATATGCCCGACATCGAAGTACTCATCGCTTTAGCCCAGCTTTTTGACATATCCTTAGATGAACTCATCTTAGGAGAGAAAGATTTAACGAAAAAGCTGATTCATGATGGCTCAGTGACGCGGCAAGCGCACCTGGCCATGGTGTCCAACGTCGCGGGCGCCCTCGTGATTCTTATGGGAATGCTCTGTTTTATGATTAAATCACAAAGTATTGAATATGTGGATGCGCAAGGGGTGCTCCATGAGAATTTCTTTCTGATCCCGGTTGGCTATGGTCTTATTTTCATAGGAATACTGATTATCCTATCTCAATTTCTATTTATCAGAAATAATAAGCATACATTTCCCAGGAAATAATAGCTCGTTTCACTGGCAAAACGTGATGTCATGGCTGCTTTCTTTCTTTTGCAGGAAACCTGATTATACTAGGCGGTGTCAAAAGGAGGACATAACTATGACAAATAAAATTTCAAATTTGATCACGATCGTATGCATTGGATCAGGCTTAGCTTGCCTGATCGCCAAAACGATGAGTAAATCTTACGTGGATGCGCAGGGGATTCTGCACGAACCATTCTTCTTATTACCTGTCGGTTTTGGTTTGATAACCGTTGGCCTTATTGTATTAGTCATCAGTACTATTATGAAAAGCATGCAGGCTTAACGTGTTGTGAGAGCTTTTGCGAGTTTGCTTTTGCGAGTTCTCACATTTTTTATTGCATTTAGGAAAAAAGTGTCTATAATATCGCTAGGTACCTAATAGTTAGGTCCCTAGCAATTAAAAAGGCAGGTGATAGAATGATTTCTGAAAGAGAGCGAGATATTTACGTCAATGCACGTAAGATGGGGCGCTTTCTCTATTTTTACACAGGTGACCGCTCTGGTCAGCGACGGGTTCTTCACAAGCTGCAGAAACATGGGGAAATGACGCAGCGGGAGCTGCAGGAGCGTCTTGAGATCAAATCCGGCTCATTATCTGAGCTGCTTAAGAAAATGGAGCGCGAGGAATTGATCGAAAAACGCCGCAGTGACAGTGATGGCCGTGTCATTTATGTGCGGTTAACTCAGAAGGGGTCAACATATGCTTTGCAGGCTATTCAGGAAATGGATCAATTCACTGAACGCCTTTTTGAAGTTCTCGATGATCAGGAACGTAATGAGTTCTTACGGATCCTGGAAAAATTAAATGTGCACTTCGATGAACTGAAAGATGATGAAATATTTAAAAACATTGAAAGGGGAAAAATACATGAATAGTGTCATTAAGACATTAACAGGCAGTTTACGCGAATTTAAAAAAGATGCCATTAAGACACCAATTATTGTGGCTGGGGAATCTCTTATGGAATGTATTATTCCATTTGTCATTGCCCGCTTTATCAATAAGATCCAGCAGGGGACAATTACCCATCAGGATCTCTGGTTCTACGGCCTTTTATTATTTGCTTTAGCTTGTTTATCTTTATTTTTTGGGACTTGGGCAGGTATTACCTGTTCACGCGCTTCAGTTGGTTTAGCGAAAAACTTACGCCATGATTTATTCGCCCGCGTACAAACGTTCTCATTCGCTAATATCGATAAATTCTCAGCGTCATCACTCGTAACCCGTATGACAACGGATATTACCAACGTCCAGATGGCGTTTATGATGATCATTCGTATTGCCGTCCGCGCTCCATTAATGATTATCTTCTCATTTACGATGGCCATTCTCATGGGCGGTCGCTTAGCCTTGATTTTCGTATTTACCATTCCATTTTTAGGTATTGGTTTATCTCTTATTATTCGTAAGGTCAATCCTTTATTCAAAGCCGTCTTCAAAAAGTATGACCGCTTAAACGAATCGGTCCAGGAAAATATTACCGGGATCCGCGTTGTGAAATCCTTTGTCCGTGAAGACTTTGAAAACAAGAAGTTCTACAATGCGGCGGAAGATGTGCGTCAGGACTTTACTAAAGCAGAAAAACTGTTGGCCTTCAATATGCCAATGATGCAGTTCTGCCTGTATGTGGTGATGATCTTTACCTTGTTATTTGGTTCTTATCTGATCATCTCCACCCATGCCGTTTCATTAAATGTTGGACAGTTATCTTCATTACTGACATACTCTTTCCAGATTCTGATTTCCTTAATGATGTTATCGATGATCTTCGTGATGGTCACCATGGCTACCGAATCAGCACATCGTATCAGCGAAGTATTACAGGAAAAGACGACATTATCAAATCCTGCTCATCCGCTTTATGATGTGCCTAATGGGGATATTGAATTCAGAAATGTATCTTTCAAATATTCAGAAAAAGCCAAACGTTACGCATTATCCAATATTAATCTGAAGATTAAGAGCGGTCAGACGATTGGGATCTTAGGGGGCACTGGTTCTTCTAAATCATCGCTGATTCAGTTGATCTCCCGTCTTTATGATACAACCGAAGGCGAAGTGCTCGTTGGTGATCATAATGTCAAAGATTATGATTTAGTCACTTTGCGTGATCAGGTCGCTGTGGTATTACAGAAAAACGAATTATTCTCAGGTACAATTAAAGAGAACTTACGCTGGGGGAATAAAAATGCCACCGATGAAGAAATCAAACAGGCAGCCCATTTAGCCTGCGCAGATGAATTCGTCGAATTAATGCCCAACAAATACGATACTTATATCGAACAGGGCGGGACAAACGTTTCCGGTGGTCAGAAACAGCGTTTATGTATTGCCCGTGCTTTATTAAAGAAACCAAAAGTACTCATTCTTGACGATTCAACAAGTGCTGTCGATACCAAAACGGATGCTAAAATCCGTGAAGGCTTCAAGGAATTTATTCCGGAAACGACAAAAATTATTATTGCGCAGCGTGTTGCATCTGTGCAGGATGCGGATCTCATTCTCGTTATGAGTAAAGGGACGATCAGCGCGATGGGCACCCATGATGAATTAATGAAGACAAGTGAAATCTATCAGGAAGTCTTCAACTCACAAAATAAGAAAGGAGGCGACGAATAATGGCTGAACATAAACCAAATCGTGTTAAAAAAGGCACCGTTTCAAGACTCCTTAAAACCTTAATGGGATTCTTCCCGGTATTATTACCAGTAACCTTCTTACTGATCTTACTTAATGCGATCTTCGGAGCGATTCCAGCGATCTTTATGCAGAAAGTTATTGCCATTATCGAAGTCGCTCTTAAGAAACACTGGACTGCTGCTCAGGCTTCCAGTGAAGTCTTCAAGACAATCAGTCTTCTCATTATCTTATATATCATTGCTTTAGCCGCTTCATTAACTTACAACCGTATGATGGCTGTTATTACGCAGGGGTCTCTGGCTAAATTCCGTGAAAAATGTTTTGCGAAGATGGAAACTTTACCAATCCGTTTCTTCGATACCCACGCTCATGGGGATATCATGTCTGTTTATACCAACGATATCGATGCCCTGCGTCAGATGATTTCTCAGTCATTCCCACAGTTATTCTCAACCTTTATCACGTTAGTCACTTTATTCTGCGTAATGATGTGGTATTCCGTAGGATTATGCTTGGTCGTTATTGCCGGAATGATTGTGATGCTAGTAGTGACCAAAGTTTTAGGCGGCCGCAGTGCCCGTTACTTCATCAAGCAGCAGCAGACCTTAGGAACAACCGAAGGTTATATTGAAGAAATGATGAATGGTCAGAAAGTCATCAAAGTCTTCAACCACGAAGAAGAAGCCTTAGAAGGCTTCGACAAAGTCAATGATAACTGGGCGAAAGCCGCCACCAGCGCGAATATTTATTCAAATATCTTAGGACCAATCTTACATAACATGAGTAACCTGCTTTATGTTATTGTCGGCATTGTCGGCGGCGCTCTCTTATTAGCGAAAGCGCCAAACTTATCCATTTCCGGGATGCCGTTATCCATTGCCATTATCGTGCCATTCCTCAACATGACCAAGCAGTTTACCGGCTCAATCGGCCAGGTTTCCCAGCAGATCAATGCCGTAGTCATGGGGTTAGGCGGCGCTTCTCGTATCTTCGCATTATTAGATGAAGAAAGTGAAACGGATGATGGTTATGTCACTCTTGTCCATGCCAAAGAAGAAAACGGTCAGATGGTGGAAACCAATGATAAAAACGATCCTTGGATGTGGCGTCATCAGCATCAGGATACTGGTAAGGTTGACTACAAGCCATTACGCGGGACCGTCTTATTCGACGACGTCGACTTTGCTTACAATCCTGATAAGATGATTCTTCACAATATCGAAATGTATGCCCATGCCGGTCAAAAAGTGGCCTTAGTCGGTTCAACCGGAGCCGGGAAAACAACCATTACCAACTTAATTAACCGTTTCTATGATATCGCTGATGGCAAGATCCGTTATGACGGCATCAACATCAACAAAATCAAAAAAGCCGATTTAAGACGTTCGTTAGGGATCGTTTTACAGGATACCAACCTCTTTACCGGCACAGTTATGGATAACATTCGTTACGGCCGCTTAGATGCAACCGATGAAGAATGCTTTGCGGCCGCTAAATTAGTCGGCGCCGATGACTTCATCAACCGTTTACCAGCTGGTTATGATACGCCATTATACAATAATGGTGCCAACTTATCACAAGGTCAGCGTCAGCTGATTGCGATTGCCCGCGCAGCGGTCGCTGATCCACCAGTCATGATCTTAGATGAAGCCACTTCATCGATCGATACGCGTACCGAAGCCATCGTCCAGCGCGGAATGGATGCCCTCATGAATGGTCGTACCGTCTTTGTCATCGCCCATCGTTTATCGACGGTCCAGAACTCTGATGTCATCTTAGTGATGGAACATGGCCGTATTATTGAACGCGGGACACATGAACAGCTGATTGCCCAGAAGGGTGAATACTATCAGCTTTATACTGGTGCTTTTGAACTCGAATAATAAAAATGGTGTGTTTCGCACCATTTTTATTTACAATGATTTTTACACATGTTATCGTGAAGGCGCGAGGTGAAACATATGACGATTGAATATCTCTTACGGGGCTTGCTCATTGGTGTTATCTTTGGTGTTCCTGCCGGCGCATTAGGGGCGTTAGTCATTCAGCGCACGCTGGAACACGGGCCCATCGCTGGCTTGTTAACGGGGTTAGGTTCCTCGATTGCAGATACTATTTATGCATCTTTATGCGTCTTAGGCTCGCGTCTGGTAAGCGGCGTTTTAAAAATATATAATGCCCCGATCACAATTGCTGGCGGGATTGTCATTTTGACCTTAGGGATCTTTACCGTGCGTAAGCAGGGGATGCGCGTTAATGATGGCAATAAGAATTATCTATCTGATTTGGGCAGCGGCTTTGGCATCGCCATTATGAATCCAGGGATGATTCTCTTATTTCTCTTTGCCTGTAATCTGACCCATACGCATTCTCCTTATCCGCTCGCGAGCGCGATTCCTTTACTGATCGGCGCTTTTGTCGGTACCTTTATCTGGTGGATCATCTTAAGCGGCCTAATGAGTTTATTACGTAAGCGGATCACCGATCGTGTCTATACCACTTTAAATAAAGTCTTAGGGACCATTCTCATCATCTTTGGGATCTTTGTCATCTTCGATGCATTGCGCACGCTTTTTTAACGAGAGCTTCTCTCGTTATCTTTTTTACATAACATATAGACTAATATCTATATGTATGATACGATGAAGTCAGGAGGGGATATTATGGATGTCTTCATGAATCAGGTTCTTAAAATGCAATGGCTCGCTCATTTGATCAATACTTTACTCACGCATCTTGGTCTTAATGTCAGCACCCGCCTTGGCGGCAGTGTTTCATTCTTTCTCTTTGATGTCATTAAAATTACCATTCTTTTATGTGTTTTAATCTTTATTGTCAGTTATATTCAAAGCTTTTTTCCGCCCGAACGCTCACGCGAAATCTTAAGTCGTTTTCATGGCTTATGGGCCAATCTGATTGGCGCCCTGATCGGGACGGTCACGCCGTTTTGTTCATGTTCATCAATACCTTTATTTATTGGTTTCACCAGTGCCGGGATTCCTTTAGGGGTGACCTTTTCATTCCTGATTTCATCTCCTATGGTGGATTTAGGATCACTCGTCTTATTAATGAGTATCTTTGGCTTGAAGATCGCGGTGATCTATGTCATCTTTGGCTTGATCGTCGCCGTGATTGGCGGTCTGATCATTGAAAACCTGCACTTAGAAGGAGAAGTCGAAGACTTCATCTATAACCATGTCGGTAAGCTCACTCAGGCCGCGTCCCTGACGATTAAAGATCGGATAGCTTATGCCGGGCAGCAGGTGGTTTCCACTTTTACCAAAGTCTTCCCCTATATTTTAGTCGGGGTAGGCATTGGTGCTTTTATTCATAACTGGATCCCTGAACATTTCATTGTCACGCTGCTGGGCTCGCATAATCCTTTTGGCGTCATTCTCGCAACAATTGTCGGCGTGCCGATGTATGCGGATATCTTTGGCACCATTCCGATCGCTGAGGCGCTTCTTAGTAAAGGTGCTTTACTTGGCGTCGTGCTCTCATTGATGATGGCTGTGACCACTTTATCACTGCCTTCACTGGTGATGTTAAGAAAAGCGATCAAACCAAAACTGTTAGGCATTTTTGTAGGTATCTGCAGCGTTGGTATTATTGCTGTAGGTTATGTATTTAATATCTTAGCGCCGCTTATTTTATAGAAAGACATACTATTAAATGTCAATAGAAAATATGAAAGGAGTTGATTTTGTTAATTGTATAAATTAATTGAATCTTTGTTTACTCTGATTCTAAAGCCAAGTGAGTTTGTCTCGGATTAGAGGTGAGTACTACAAATATGTAGTATTAAAAATTGCAAAAAGAAAACGTCTTAGTGTGTATAAATGTGAAAGTTGTCACAAGTTATTGAAACATATGTGTTTTATATCAAAAATCTACATACAGTATCACTCTTCTGAGTCATTTCCAGTAAAGGTAAAATCATGTACTACACCATTCTCATCAGAATATTTGTAAATACATCTTCTTGTCTTTTCTGGAATGTCAGTAGTAATACTTTGGAAGAACGTGGCTCGGGTATCTTCCGGAAGCTTCATGAGATCCTCATAAAGCAGTACGAAATCACTATCATGCTTAAGAATAGCGTAAATATAACGTGCCATCTTATTGGCAACAGCTACTATTGCAAGCTTATGGCGCTTCTTATTGCCGTTTTTAACCCTTGCAAACAGGTTGGCAAGGTATGGATTATGCCGTCTGGCATACTCTGATGCCAGGTATATAGCGTGTCTGAGGATAGGCGATCCCATTTTGGAAATCTTCCCATGGGTATCAACTGATGAACCTGATTTCTTATTTCTTGGCGTTAATCCACAGTATGATGCAAAGTTTTCCGCTTTCTTGGAAAGAGCTATGTCATATACCTCACCAAGAATCATAGCTGCGGATTCTTCACCAACGCCGATTAATGTCTGAAGACGCTTAAATGCAGGCTGTTCTGAAGCAAGATTAACCATCATTTTCTTGTAGTTTCTCCTTGTCTGAAGCAGATTTCTGATACTGCTGACCATTTCAGCGGTGACCAGTTCAGCTTCCTCAGGAACATTAAGAGTAACTATGGTATTTTCACAAAGATCGAACAAATCGTCTATTTTAGCTTCCTTACAGCGATGCTTAGAGGCCTCGTAAGCCACATTAAAGACTTCATTTTTAGAAGATTTAATGATATGATGTGCAGTAGGATATGCCTCTAAGATTGCAAGCGCAGTCGCAGAACGTATTGAGAAAACAGCGGTAAGCTCGGGGAAGAACTTTTCACACTGTGCACTCAGTCGATTATATTCAGCATTTAGCTGTTTATTCAGCTGCTGATAGCGATGCGTCAGAAGTTTTAGATTCGCATGTCCTTTTTTGTTGTTTTCTTCGTTGTAATTAGGAGCTTTTTCAACATAACGTGCATCATCATCAGTTGCGCACATCTGTGCAATAGTCTTAGCGTCAAGTGGATCGGATTTGGCATATCCGTGTGCATCGCGCCACCTGTCAACGAATTTAGTATCCAGAAACTTAACTGATTCACTTTCCTGGAGATGATCGCGTATATACATGTAGACATTGTCAGAGTACACGCCTGTTACTTCCATTGCGAAAAGAACGCTCAGGCAGTCTTCATCTTTGTAATGTCTAACGGTATCGAGGAACTCATCGACACCTGGCTTGGTGAATTTAAACTTTATCGCCTTTCGAACAAATTTGGATTTAACATTTCTATCTCTGTTACGTTTATAAATGGCAGCGTCTGCTTTGCCTTTAGAAACGTCTAAACCGAGAAATAAATCATATTGTTTTGAAAAGATATTGTTTTTCACGATAAGTACCTCATTTCATAAATTGATAGTAATTTGTTTTGAACTGCACCTCTAAGCCAAGACAAACGCGACCTCGAAAATAAGAAGACAATGCAAACAAAGCTTCAACAAACTCATTAGGGTATAAAGAACTGTTTTGGCTGAGGAATAAGTCTTTCTGAAGCGGACATCCCATAGGGGCCGCAGGAGGAAAGAATACAACCTTAGGTTCAAAACAGAATCTATTATCCTGGATTTGAAGTGTATATTCAAATCTAAAGAATCATCAATTACTAGCGATGATTCATTAATCAAATTACAAACATATTATACGAGGAAGGAAAAGAAATGTTAAAAATTGAAGTATTAGGAACTGGCTGTCGTAACTGTAAAGCACTTTTAACGCATACTAAGGAAGCGGTAGAAAGCTTAGGCTGCGACGCAGAAGTGAGTTATGTGGATGATTTAGAAAAGATTATGAGTTATGGGGTAATGAGTACGCCGGCCTTAGTTATTAATGGGCAAGTCGCTGCGAGCGGCCACGTACTTAAACGCAAAGATGTGGAAAAGCTGATTAAGGAGTCCATATAGAATGAATATTGCCTTTATCTGCACGCATAATGCCTGTCGCTCGCAGATTGCGGAAGCTTTAGCTCATTATTATCATCCTATCGGCATGCATTTTTATTCTGCCGGCTCACAGCCGCAAAGGCAGATCAATCAGGACGCTGTGCGCTTAATGAAAGAGCTCTATGGGATCGATATGGAAAAGACGCAGTATTCAAAAACGATTGCCGAGCTGCCGACGATCGATGTAGCGATTGCGATGGGATGCGGTGTGATCTGCCCGTTTATTGGTCGTGATTTCGATGAGGACTGGGGCTTAGAAGATCCCAGCGGTCATGATGATGAGACCTTTAAACGTATTATTGCCTCTATTGACGCTCATGTCCAAACACTTATTCGAACTTACCAAAAGAAAAACGCCAAATAGGCGTTTTTTATTTGGAATAATTGGTTTTTAATGGGAAGAGGGTGCTATAGCCATATTTCTTGTCATAAGCCTTGATGACTGCCTGCCAGTCTGATTTTTTAGTAAAATCAATGACATAGACATGTTTATGCATGGCGGCCATCTTTTTGAGGTAGTTTTTCTTTTTCAAACTTTCTTTTTCTGGCACATCTTCACGCTTGTTTGTCTGATGATTCCAGTAGGTAAAGACATCTTCCTGACTGATCATGGCAATGCCCTTTAAAATCTTAGGATCTTTTTCAACAAGCGCTTGGGCATTATTGAGAATGAGGGGACTCTTGGTCTTTTTTAAAGACGATAAAATGGTCTTTAAGCCCGTATAAATGGTATTATTTTGACGCTTTTCATAGAGATCGCTATGATCGATGAAATACCCATCAATCCCTTTTTCTTCATAGCTTTTAACCGTTTTAGTAAGATAGTTTTGCCACTTCTTATCCGCGACATTCATATAATACTTTTTCCCGGATACGGTTGGCATCAGTTTTAAGCTTTTCAGCTTTTTAAAAGCGGGACTTTTTGGATTTAAGGCTGCAATATCAAGGTAACTATAAATATATTTGGCTTTTTTATGAAGCTGCGTGAGATCCTGACGTGAGACTTTCGCAGCGTTGATGACCATCACATCATAATGTTTTTTAATAGATAATAACTGTTTGGTTTTCATGCCATAGACAATGCGTAATGTTGGATTGTGCACTTTTTTGGCGGAGCAGCCAAAAAGCATAAAGACTAAGCACAGGATGAGGATGTACTTTTTTGTTTTCATAAGATCTTCCTTTCCTTCCTAGGATAGCACAAATCATATGTTTTTTAAATATTAGGTGTTATTGTGGAAAATTTGTATTATAATGGCAATAGGTGAAAAATATGGAAAATAATGAAAAACAAGCGTCAATGAAAAATACAATTATCGAATATATTAAAGTCATTTTAGTGACCGTTGTACTAACCTATGCAGTGCTCTATTTCGTTCAGATCTCTAGAGTCGTGGGGGATTCGATGAATCCGACTTATAAAAATGGCAATATCGTCTTAGTTGATAAACGTTTCTATAACTACAAAGATGTCAAGTATGGTGATGTAGTCGTAGCCAAAGCAGACTTTGGTGATGGGGAAGAACAGATCATCAAACGTGTTATTGGCAAAGGCGGCGATGTCATTGCCTGTAAGAATGGTGCCCTCTATCGCAACAACAAAAAACTCGATGAACCTTATATTAAAGAAGAGATGTATGATGATGACTGGAAAGTAACGGTCAAACAGGACTGCCTCTTCTGTATGGGTGATAATCGCAACAACTCCGCCGATTCCCGTGAGATTGGGGCGATCGATTTTAAAACCGGGATTGTCGGGAAAGTCTTTTTCAAGGTCTTCTAAAAAAAGAAGATCTTTTCTTTTTGATAAAAATCGTGTCATTATCATAAATTGATCTTTCTTATTTTCAAAAATACTAAAAAGAATTATCATTACAAGCGCTATCACGAAAAAATGTTTTTGCATTACATGAAAACACGTGCTACTATAGTGTCACAGGTAGGAGAGGAGAGGAAAAAATGGCCTATAAATTTAAAATTACACGCGGTAATGCGATTATGAATTTCTCTGAAGAATACTGTCAGAGCAGATGCGAACTGATTGAAAGTGATTCTTTCGGTAAAGTGTTAGCGAAGTTTGTGAAAGACAATGCCCGTCGCGACACGACTCTTTATCAGTATTTTCATGAAAGAAATGATGATGACGTTTCATTAACCCATGATTTACAGTATACTTTACGTTTACTTTTAGTGATGACGGACAATATGATTATCAAAAGCGGCAGTCCTTATGCCAAATACTTTGATCAGCCAAAGATGTTTAAGAGATTTGTCGAGAATCTTTATACGTTCTGGCGTAAACTGCAGCGTTATGCCGTTGTCTTAAACCGTGAACAGAGCGGCGGCTTCCAGAATGTGCACTTCACCAGTGCCCAGGCAGCTTTTGAAGAATTAGTCTTAAAGACGTATCGTTCTATTGAAGAAACAGCCTTAGGCAATAAGAATAACGTCTATCGTCAGATTACCGCTGGGGTAAATGCGGGTTTAGTTTTAACCAACTTCCGCACAAATCTTCCTTACGAATACAGATGTTTAGATGATATTCCATTCATCGAAGAAGTCATTATCCATCCACCATTCATTGCTTACTCTAAACGTAATAAACGTGACGGGGTTTTCCCAGAAATCAACTACAACCCAATCGAAGATCATAAATTTGATCCTGAACAGTGGTTCTGTTATCCCGCTAAAATCGGCTCATTATTAGCTTTCGTTTACTTCAATGTGAAATTCATGGCGCAGGGGGTTGCGTTATGTAACTTATTTGAATTAGCGAATGAAAATGAATACCGCGGCCGTAAACCAGACTTAGTTTATGTCTATGGTTATGAAGATGGTGAAATGAACCAGGCTTTCTACCAGGATGATAAGAATAATATGTTAGTGGCTTTATTATCCGCTAATGATTACTTCGATTACTTCGGTTATATGAAGAAAATGTGCTTGACGCTGCACAATGTTTATCAGTTAAATCATGGCAATCTGCCAATCCATGGCGCGATGGTGCGCATGAAACTCCATGATGATACCGTAAAGAATATCGTCGTTATGGGCGATAGCGGCGCTGGTAAATCCGAAACAATCGAACAGATCAAAGGCTTAGGGGCTGCTTATATTGAAGATGTTATGACCGTCTATGATGATATGGGTCTCTTACATATTGATGATAACGGTAAAGTTGTCTCTTCAGGGACAGAAGTCGGCGCCTTTGTGCGACTCGATGACTTAGATGCTGGTTATTCCTTCAAGGAATTAGACCGTTCTGTTTTCTTGAACCCAGATCAGAAGAATGCCCGCGTGGTTATTCCTATTACTGACTGGGAAGATGTGGTCGCTTCCCATCATGTGGATCTCTTCCTGTATGCGAATAACTATGATGCCGAAGGGGAACCACTAGAATTCTTCGATAATGAAGAAGAAGCGTTAAAAGTCTTCCGTGCTGGTCAGCGTATGGCGAAAGGGACAACGACGGAATATGGTTTAGTAGGTTCTTACTTTGCCAACCCATTTGGTCCTGTTCAGCGTCAGGAACAGACCGAACCAATCTTACGCAGCTACTTCGATAAGATGTTTGCGCAGGGTGTGAAAGTCGGTCAGTTACATACGCGTTTAGGTATTAAGGGGAATGAACATACCGGTCCGAAAGATGCCGCCATTGCGATCCTGAAATACTTAACTGGCGAAAATGAATTAAAAAAATTATCTGGTGATGATTCAGAATAAGAGGGAAGGGGCAACCCTTCTTTTCTTTTACACGCAAAAAAAGGGGCTGTAACATTAAGAAATAACTATCACAATGATAAAAAGTGAAATTCGATGATCAAAACGTTATAACAGTCCTGATTATATCAAAATAGGGAACTGAATTATGAATTCAGCTCCCTTTTTTGGTGTATAATATTTATATGATCAGTTATTCAAAAAATACACAAACTTATGGTATCACAAATCAGCTTTCTTTTCTATCTGATGTTTGTATTTCTTTCGATAACGACATTGATGAATTTGATGTTTGCCGTACAGTTAAGAGCATAACAGAAAGGATGAATATTTACGATTATATTGAAGCTCCTGACAAAAATAGCAGAACTTCTAAATATTCTGATCTACAGTTATTTAGAATTGTGTTACTTTCTAACTCAGACGGTGATTATAAATCCACCAGAAAAACTGCCGAATTGTGTAAGTATAATATCAGATATATGTATGTATCATGTGGTGCTAAGCCTACGCATATGACTATATCCAGATTCATAAAACGGCTAAAGCCTTCCGTTCATAAATTGTTTATTGATATTTCAAAAACTATAGCAAAAAATTTGGACATATATTTCCCAATTTTGACTCTTGATGGAACTAAATTTGAAGCGAATGCTAATAAAAATACCCACATTTGGGCGAAAGCAACTAAACGCTATCGTCTTCAAGCGTGGAAAAAGGCATGCAAGCTGATAATACGTACAAATAAGTATTTTGAAAAGCATGGAATTGATGTTCGGTATTCTATTCTTAAACTACCTGATTTTCTCTATCTTTTAGCAATTTCAACAAAACTTCAGCAATTTATGCTTTCATTAGGTATTAAACCTGTTGACGGACGAGGACACAAAAAGAGTGAGATCCAGAAATTATACGAGGAATACGATGAATTAGCCCTTAAACTTTTTAAATATACAATTATGTTTGATATGCTGGATGGTCGCAACAGCTGCTCTAAAACAGATGTTGATGCCTCGATGCTTCATATGAAATATGATTATTATTGTCATAATAATACTTTTAAGCCTGGATATAATGTCCAATTTGGTATTTCATATGGGTTTATTAGTGAAATTTTCATTAATTCTGACGCTAATGATCTAAGAACTTATATTCCTGTTATGGATCGCTTTAAAGAAGATTATGGTCATTATCCTCAAATTGCAGTTGCAGATGCAGGATACTGCAGTTTTGATAACAATAAATTCAGTTTAATTCACAGTATTGACTTTTATACCAAATATGTCGGTATGACTGAAGAAAACAAGCGTATAACTGAAAAAAATAAGTATAAAACGATACATATGAAGCAGGATGACGATTCATATAAATGTCCTGAAGGTTATAGTTTTGAAGAAGTCGGTGAACGTAAAGAAACACGAGGGGTATACGATCGAATTATAAAACAGCTTGAAAACAAGCATTGCGGTCAGTGCCCAAATAAGTCTAAATGTACTAAAGCAAAAGGAAATAGAAAAATCTCTATCAGTCCTGAACTGGAATCTTATAAAGATAATATTAGAGCAAAACTTGATACCCCTGTCGGAAAAGAGTTAATGAATGCCAGAAGAATCTATAGTGAAGGCACATTTGGCATCCTCAAGCAAGATTATGGATATGATCGAGTTTACCGCAGAGGGCTATCAGGTGTTGAAGAAGAGATTACTTTAATGGCCATAGGATTTAATTTGCGAAAATATACAAAAGAATTAAAAGATAGAGCTATGAAAAAGAGGGAAAAACTGCTCAATTAAATTCTAAAAAGTTATTCACAGTTTTAACCAGTCAAAAAATTTTACTCACAATGGATAGGGCTATTACGCCCTTTTTTTGTGGTTACTTGAACAGTTATTCGCAGAAATGGAATTAATTGGATTTAATCTAGATATTTTGAAATTAAAAAGGTGCTGTAGCACCTTAGGAATCATTTTTTTCCTTTAATGTTACAGCCCCTTTCTGTTGATTAATAATCACCCTGAGCTAACATCGCTTCAATAACTTTTTCAGCACCCGCTAAGTTAGCACCAGCAACTAAGTCATAGCCTAAGCCATATTTTTCAGCGGCAGCGACAGAGTTGTTTACGATGGAAATCATAATGTTATGAAGTTTTTCATCTACTTCTTCAGCGCTCCAGCTATAACGCTGTGAGTTCTGGCTCATTTCTAATGCAGAAACGGCAACCCCGCCAGCGTTAGCAGCTTTAGCTGGGCCTAAGATGACATTGTGGGCTTTGAAGTAGGCAATGCCTTCTGGAGTCGTTGGCATATTGGCGCCTTCAAAGACATATTTAACACCTGATTCTACTAATGCTTTGGCATCATTTTCATCAATTTCGTTCTGCGTTGCAGCTGGGAATGCTAAATCAGCTTTTACTTTCCCCCATGGTTTTTCATGGGCATGGAATTCAGCTCCGAATTTTTCTGCGTAGTCTTTTAATTTGACATCATTTTTTGTACGGATGTCTAATAAGAAGTTAAATTTTTCTTCGGTATTGATACCGTCTTTGTCATAGACATAGCCATCACGACCAGAGATCGTCACTACTTTAGCGCCGTATTCCGTTGCTTTCTTCGCAATCCCCCAAGCAACGTTACCATAACCAGACATGACGATTGTTTTGCCTTCTAAGGTTTCATTAAAATGTTTTAAAACTTCTTTAGCGTAGTAAACAGCGCCATAACCCGTTGCTTCAGGACGGATCAGCGAACCGCCGAAAGCTAAACCTTTACCCGTTAAAACACCATTTTCATAAGCGTCTTTAATACGTTTATACTGACCAAATAAATAGCCGATTTCGCGTCCGCCAACACCGATATCACCGGCTGGTACATCGACATTTGGTCCGATGTGACGATATAATTCCGTCATAAAGGACTGACAGAATCTCATGACTTCGGCATCTGATTTACCCTGTGGGTCGAAATCTGATCCCCCTTTACCGCCACCAATTGGTAAAGTGGTCAGGGAGTTTTTAAAGATCTGTTCAAATCCTAAGAATTTAATCGTCCCTAATTTTACCGAAGGATGGAATCTTAAACCACCTTTGTATGGGCCAATAGCACTATTGAACTGAACACGGTAACCAATATTGACATGCACTTTGCCGTTATCATCAGTCCATGGGACTTTGAACTGTAAGGTTCTTTCAGGTTCTGTTAATCTTTCTAAGACCGCCTTGTCTTCCCATTCTGGGTGGGCCTTAATCATCGGTTCCAGAGATGTCAGAACGTTGGTAATTGTTTCCAGGAATTCTGGCTGATCTGGATATTTCTTTCTTAAATCTTCAATGACTCTTTGTGTGTAATCCATTTTCTTTCCTCCTAGTACATCCTATTATAGGGCTTACATTTCGAGAAATAAAGAAAATGATAATAAATTATCAAAGTTATAAATAATATCTAAAATGTTGGGTAAAACCAAATATCGAAAAGCATATTTCGATAAATAAAAAAAGACAATTGCGTTTTCGCAATTGTCATGTATTCTATTTATCTAAGTTGAAAGCTTTCCAGATAATCGTCGCTAATAGCGCACCAATTAATGGCGCGACGATGAAAACCCAAACCTGAGATAACGCAACTGTCTTACCAGTGGAGATCGCTAAAACTAAAGCTGGGGCTAAAGAACGGGCTGGGTTAACTGATGTACCCGTTAATGGGATGCCAATTAAGTGTACAACTGTTAAGGCTAATCCAATGACGAAGCCGCCAATGCCGTTGTATTCGCTTTTTGAAGTCACACCTAAGACAACTAAGACAAACATTGCAGTTAAAATGATTTCAGTAAAGAGTGCACCAGTTAAGGTGAAGTTTGTGCTTGACTGCGAACCAAAACCATTCGCGCCTAAGCCATAGACGCTGATCTGGACATTTGGAATATTCTTTAAAATAACAAATAAAGCCAGTGAACCAAGAATCGCGCCAACGATCTGGGCGATGATATAACCGATCAGTTCAGGTAAATCTAACTGATTATCAAAGAATTTGGCGAGTGATACGGCAGGATTGACATGCCCTCCTGAGAATCGCCCAAAAGTGTAGTAAACCATCATTAACGCTAAACCGAAGGCTAATGCGATGCCGACGATTGATGGAATACCCGCTTTCGGGTTGAAAATAACTGCTGTGGTTGTTCCGACAAAGACGAGAAAGAACGTCCCGATACATTCAGCCAGGTACTTACGTAAATTTTCCATGATTTTTCCTCCTATAGCACTGCATTTTAACCAAAGCAGGGGTCCTTGTCAAATGGGTGAAAACCGTTACATTTTTTGAAAGTTGCCTTTCTCATCTATGTTTTTCCCTTAATTATGATATAATTTGCACTATGTGAAAGGAACGTTGGAATAATGAAAAAATATAAAGAATTTCGCTGCGTGGTAGAAATGTCCATCTTTACTGTTATTATGGTGGCTCTTTCCTTCTTTTTAGGAATCCAGCATTCTTATGGTTATATGGTGATGGGCTTTATTATCGCGGCTGCCTGTATGTTTGCGATCTCCATGAGTTATAATAATATCTTAAGTGAAGACACCTTAACGTATTATAAATGGTATGGCATTATGATGTGGACTAAAGAGATCGCTTATCATGAAATCTCACGCGTGGAAGTGAAGGGCAAGCATAAAGTCACGATCACACCAAAAAGCGCTAAAGAAAAAAAGATTAATGTCTATGTCTTTGATCCGGAAGGGTTCACCACGGACTTAAAACGTTTCAAAAGCATGAAACGCAGTGAGAAACGCCATGGCAAACATAAGAAATAAAATGGGTTAACCCAATGTCATTCAGTTAAGCATTTTTTGAGCCAGTTCACTCAATTCTACTTGAGTGGCCTGGCTTTTTTATTTTTAAAATAATGCAAAAAAGACTTGACAAGCAAAATTCCGGAATAAATTCATAATCCGAAGGAAATTGTAGGAGGATTTTTACTTATGATTTCTAAACAAGATAAAGAACGAAATTTTGATTATGAAACGGAGGCTTGTGCTTTTAATACTACCCCCGAAGGGGTGAATTTGGCATTGGAAAAATCGATTAAGATGGTTACAGACAATATTGCATGTTATGTTATTGATCCTGTATCTGATATGACAAGAAGCCGTAAAGTTCCAGCTGATATGATTATTAGATTTCTCATTCACAAGGAAGGAAAATCCATCAGATCTGAGATTTGTGAGCAGATGCCTGAAGGTATGGAGTTTCAAGCTTCAGCTTTCTGCATGCAGAGATATAAAATAAAGCCTAATGCATTTAACAGAGTAATGACGCTTTTCAATCAGACTATCAAACCTAAGAACACATTTAATGGCTACTATATCATTGCCTGCGATGGCTCCGACTTGAACATTCCTTTTATGAAGGATCATCCTGAGTTAATCGTTAAAAGCAAAAAAGGAAGGGATTTTTGTCAGATCCACCTCAATGCTCTTTATGACTGCCTTAATGGAGTCTATTGGGACGCAGAAATGACAACACCTAACAAAAAAAGAGAACCTGGTGCTTTGATTACTATGACTGAAAGAAAGTATTACCCAGAAAAATCAATTATTGTATGTGATAGAGGATATGTTTCATACAAACTGATGGCTGATTTTATTGAGAAAGGACAAAAATTTGTGATTAGGTCTAAGGATATTAATATCCGTAGTTCAATCCTAAAAAGATTTGATTTGCCAGATGAGGAATTAGACCAGGAAGTCAGCGTTACACTGACAAGAAGCAATAAACGTTATAATAGCGATCGAAAAAAATATGCATTGGTCAATTCAAATATCGATTTCCCACAAATTGATACATGGAGTAATGATGATTACGTAATAAGCTACAGAGTTGTCCGCATAAAGCTTGATGATGAAAACTTTGTAACTCTTGTCACTAATTTAAGCAAGGAAGAAATACCGTTTGAGTATATGAAAGAGCTCTACCATTTAAGATGGTCTCAAGAACAATCATTTTTTAATTTGAAATATAGAATAGGTTTAAAATATTTCAATTCAAAGAAAGTTGATGGCATACTGCAAGAAGTATATTCGAAACTTATCATGTTTAACGTAACAAGTGTTATTACGAATAGTGTTGATATTCCTGATATGAAAGCTGAAGAGTATGAGAAAAACAAAAAAAGAGTTGCACACAAAACGAAGGCAAACTTTGCCGTCGCAATCACCAATGTACATCTCTTTCTTAAGGGAACTATTTCTGAAAAAGGACTCATAAATAGAATCAAGAAATTTGTAATCCCAATCAGACCTGGAAGATCATTCACTCGAAAAATAAGACCCCAGTCACTAGCTCCTCTGAACACTAGGGTATCATAATTTTTCAAAATCTCAAGAATAATTAGGAAATTAATAAATATAGGGATATTATGCCAAATTACATCAATTTACTTAGGATAAAGCTAAATGAGCAAAATCAAAAAAACAGACCATGAGAATTGGATCATGTTTCGCATTCTCACAGTCTGAAACTTTGGTTAACTGAATAGCCGGTCTCAGCTTTTTCAGATCATTCGTCGCAATTTCAGCTTAATTGAATGACATTGGGGTTAACCCATTTTTTTCTTTTTCGTAAAATAGACAGTCTCAAAACTGTCACGTTTTATAATAGAGGGGTGAGGTGATCATTGTGGCATTATCTTTATCTTTAGCGACGCAGATTGGTGCGATGTTTGTGATGATCTTCGTTGGCTTTCTTTTAGTGCGCAAAAGTGTTTTAAGTCTGCGCGACTGTAATGCGTTATCGCGCATTGTATTATACGTTTCTGGTCCTTGTGCAATCATTAATGCCTTCCAGTTAACCATCAGTGAAAATAAAGTCAAAGGCTTTTTACTA
This sequence comes from Intestinibaculum porci, assembly GCF_003925875.1. GTDB lineage: Bacteria > Bacillota_I > Bacilli_A > Erysipelotrichales > Coprobacillaceae > Intestinibaculum > Intestinibaculum porci. The sequence continues at coordinate 630,498 of NZ_AP019309.1, forward strand.
GCGATCTTCGTCGCAATTGGCATTCATATATTATTTATGGCGATGACGGCGCTATTAGGCAGGATCTTTCATTTCTCACCGATTGAGAAGGCGTCACTGATCTATTCCAATTGTGGGAATCTGATTATTCCTTTAGTGATTCTCATTATGAATCAAAAGATGGTCTTCTATTGCTCCGCTTATATGATCGTTCAGATTGTGTTGATCTGGACCCACTGTAAGTCGCTTATTAGTCAAAAGCAGGACTTTGATCTCAAAGCTATTCTTTCGAATATTAATATGATCGCCATCGGTGTGGGGGTACTGCTTTTTATCTTACAAATTCATTTGCCGGTGTTAATCACCAGTGCGTTCACCTCAATGACCAATCTGATGGGCCCATTATGCATGTTTGTGGCAGGAATGCTTTTAGCCGGCATTGATCTTAAAAAGGCTCATAATAAACGGGCTTATTTAGTCGTTTTTTTACGGCTGATTGTCTTACCGTTTATGGTCGCCCTGATCTTTATTTTCAGCGGTCTTTATAAGGTTTTGCCTAATGCCCGGTCCATTTTAATGATTTCACTACTTGCGGCGAGTGCGCCTGCGGCTTCGACCGTGACCCAGTTTGCCCAGATTTATGATCATCAGCCGTTTGAAGCGAGCGTCATCAATGTTTTATCGCTGCTTTTGTGTATTATTACGATGCCGCTATTGAATATGTTTTATATGAGCTTAACTTAAAAATATCAAGAAAATATTTGTTTTTTATACTTTTTATGGTATTATAGAAAAAACGAGGTGGTAGTTATGAAAAAGACAAATACAACTGCATTATTTTTAGGGTATTCATTACGCCACCATCATCATAGACACACTTAGGGTTATATCTTCATGATACAGCCCATTTTATGCATATTCGGGTGTATCTAATGATTTGTTTGAAGCGCGGGTCATTAGGACTCGCTTTTTTTGTAGGAGGAGCTATGGAAGAATTTAAATATCTGATTCCTGAAGAAAGCGGTGATGCCATTTCTTTAGATGCCAGAAAATTACGATTAATCGAAGGATCCTTACGGAAGATCTTCGATGCACATAACTATGAAGAACTGATGCTGCCGACATTTGAATATGTCGATTTCTATGCCAGCATCCGTGATCAGGCGGAAGATTCAATGTTTCAGTTTGTCAACAGTGATGGCAAGCGCATTGCCTTGCGAACAGACTTTACCTTGCCGATTGCCCGCATTTACAACAATGAACGAACCAATGAAGTCAAACGCTACAGTTACTTTGGGAAAGTCTATCGTTTAGCTAAACGTCATAAAGGCCGTTCCAGTGAGCTTTATCAGATCGGCACCGAGTTAATCGGTTTAGGTGGTAAAGCCGGTGATCAGGAATGTTTATCGCTGATTGAAGAAACGATGGCTTCCTTAGACTTAAAGGATTTGAAGATAGAATTAGGCTCTGCCAAATTCTATTTACGGTTAATGGAACTTGTGAAAGATGATCGCTTAAGCGGCATCTTAGAAAAGAAACAGTTATCCGAAATGAAACGTTTCATTAAGGAAAAAGGCATTACCGGCTCACTAGGTCGCTTATTAGAAAATCTGCCAACCGCTTTTGGCTCTTATGAAGAACTGATGGCTTTTAAGGATTATGTCAAAGACTTTGAATTATTAGATGCGATTGATCGCATGGCTGCTTTATATGAAGGCTCAAAGCATAAAGAGGATATCATCTTTGATTTATGTATGGTCCCATCACAGCCTTACTATACGGGCGTGATGATTAAAGGCTATTCTTATTATAGCGCTTATCCAATTTTATCAGGCGGCCGTTATGATAAGTTATTAAGCTATTTTGATAATGAGGTCCCAGCGATCGGTTTCTCATATCATATCAATACTTTACTCAATGCCTATGTGAAGGAGGGCGAAGCGGATGATTAAGATTGCCATTACCAAAGGCCGTATTGAAAAACAAGTGGTCAAAATGTTGAAGGAAAAAGGATTCGATATGGATCCCATTATTAATAAAGATCGTGAATTACTCATTGAAACCAAAGATGGCATTTCGATGATCTTCGCGAAAGCCAATGATGTCTTAACGTTTTTAGAACATGGCATTGTCGATGTCGGTTTTGTCGGCAAAGATACCTTAATGGAAGCGGACTTTGATGACTATTACGAATTATTAGATTTAGAGATTGGAAAATGTTACTTCGCGGTGGCAGCGTATCCTGAATACCGCACCAAAACCTTTAACCGTCGTAAACGTATCGCTTCGAAATATACCACTGTGGCGAAAGAATATTTCGCTTCTAAGCGGGAAGATGTGGAAATTATCAAACTGGAAGGTTCGGTAGAATTAGGACCCGTTGTAGGTTTGAGCGATGCGATTGTCGATATCGTCGAAACGGGCTCTACATTAAAAGCCAATGGCCTGGAAGTGATTGAAAAGGTAGCGGATATTTCTACCCGTATGGTAGTCAATAAAGTCTCTCTGAAATATAAGAAAGAGGAAATCTTTAAATTAGTCGATGCACTCAAAAAGGAGGATCAGGAAAAATGTTAAAAATTGTAGATTATACCGGTGACTTAACCGAACTGGAAAATAAATTACATACCCGTAAACAGGAAGTGACCGATGAAGTCAATAAAGCAGTCAGCGCCATTGTCGATCGTATCAAAAAGGAAGGCGATCAGGCGGTCATTGATTACTGTCAGAAATTTGACGGTTATACCATTACGAAGCCAGAAGATTTCTTAGTTACAAAGCAGGAAGTGGACGAAGCCTGCGCGCGTGTCGGCGAGGACTTCTTACGGATCTTAGAGCGTACCAAAGAGCAGTTAACCGTTTATCATAAAAATCAGGTTGAAAAGACCTGGACAATGGTGAAAGATGACGGTGTCATCTTAGGCTCATTAGTGCGTGGCATTGAAAATGTGGCACTGTATGTGCCAGGGGGAACCGCCGCTTATCCATCAACGGTCATGATGAATGCCATTCCCGCCCAGTTAGCTGGCGTTAAAAATATGTTCATTATTACCCCTGTGAAAGCTGATGGTAAGGTCTCTGATGTCATCTTAGCAGCCGCGAAAGTAGCGGGCATCACGACTATTTATAAAGTTGGCGGCGCCCAGGGCGTAGCGGCGGCGGCTTATGGCACAAAGACGATTCAAAAAGCCGATAAGATTGTTGGGCCAGGGAATATTTTCGTCGCGACCGCGAAGAAGTTATGTTACGGGGTTGTGGATATCGATATGGTCGCCGGACCATCAGAAATCCTCATCGTCGCTGATGCTCATGCTAATCCTAAATATGTGGCGGCGGATTTAATGTCACAGGCGGAACATGATAAGTTAGCGAGTGCCACTTTGATTACGCCAAGTCGCGCTTTAGCGGAAAAAGTCGAAGAAGAATTAAAACGTCAGATCGTCACTTTACCACGTCAGGAGATTATTCAGTCTTCCTTAGAAAACTATGGCGGCGCTGTCATTGTCAAAGATATTATGGAAGCCATTGATGTTTCTAATGCCTTAGCGCCAGAACACTTAGAAGTGTTAGTAGAACAGCCGTTAGAAATGCTGCCATATATTAAAAATGCCGGTTCGATCTTCTTAGGAGAATACTCCCCAGAACCATTAGGTGATTATATGTCTGGAACGAACCATGTCTTACCAACTGGCGGGACTGCGAAATTCTATAGTGCTTTAGGCGTTTACGACTTCGTTAAGCATTCAGCTTACAGCTACTATCCAAAAGCAGCTTTAGCAGCCTTCAAAGATGATGTGCAGAAGTTTGCCCACTTAGAAGGTTTAGATGCGCACGCTAACAGTATCAAAGTTCGTTTTGAGGAGGATTAATATGCGTCAGGCTACGATTTCTCGTCATACTAAGGAGACAAAAATTACCTGTGAATTAAACTTAGACGGCATAGGGAAAGCGGATGTTCAAACCGGCGTCGGCTTTCTCGACCATATGTTAACGCTGCTATCTTTTCATTCCCGCTTTGATCTAAAGGTGCACTGTGATGGCGATTTAGAAGTCGATTCTCATCACTCCGTTGAAGATATCGGGATTGCCTTAGGCGACTGCCTGACTCAGGCGTTAGGAGAAAAACGCGGGATTGTCCGTTATGGCTCGTTCACGATTCCGATGGATGAAGCTTTAGTGACTGTTGACTTAGACTTATCCGGTCGTCCTTATCTGGTTTACCATGCGACGCTCAATACGCCAGTGTTAGGCAACTATGAAACAGAGATGACGGAAGAGTTCTTTAGAGCGTTATCTGATCATGCCAAAATGACATTACATATTAATGAACATTATGGCAAGAACACACATCATATTATTGAAGCGATGTTTAAAGCGACGGGCCGCGCGTTAAAGCAGGCCGTGGCGATCGATGAAAAATATAAAGATGAAATCTCATCAAGTAAGGGGGTCCTGTAATGATTGCAATTGTAGATTATAATGTCGGTAACTTAGCGAGTGTTACTAATGCTTTTAAAAGACAAGGCATGGATGTTAAAGTGACCAGAGATCCCCAGGATCTCTTAAGTGCTGATGGCATTATTTTACCAGGTGTCGGCGCTTTTCCAGTTGCGATGGACAATTTACAGAAAGTGGGTCTTATTGAGCCCTTAACGAAAGCGAAAGAAAAAGGCACCCCAATGATGGGGATCTGTTTAGGCATGCAGATCCTCTTTGAACAGGGTTATGAAGTGACTCCGACGAAAGGTTTAGGCTTTTTAAAAGGGGAAGTCAAACTGATGGAAGTAGATGCCAAGCTCCCGCATATGGGCTGGAATCAGCTTGTCTTCAATCATGAACATCCCTTGTTGAAATATGTCGATGAAGGGGAATATGTCTACTTTGTCCACTCTTATGGGGCCGTTTGTCCAGATGATGAATTAATGGCATATGCGCAGTATGGACATGCGAAAGTACCTGCTCTTGTCGCAAAAGATAATGTCATTGGCTGTCAGTTCCACCCCGAAAAAAGCGGGGAAGTGGGAACCCGTATTTTAAAAGCCTTTAAGGAGATGATTGAACGATGATTGTCATTCCAGCGATTGATTTACAAGGTGGCGAAGCGGTCCGCCTCTATAAAGGAGATTATGCCAAGAAAACGGTTTATTCCAAGCATCCTGAAGAGTTAGCCAAAGGTTTTGAAGACATGGGGGCTAAGTATCTCCACGTCGTTGATTTAGATGGGGCCAAAGACGCTCAGGCCACCAATGCGGAAACGATTCGCAAAATTCGTGAAAATATCTCCATTCCAATGGAACTTGGCGGCGGTATCCGCGATGATAAAACGGTCAATTTCTACCTTAATGAAGTGGGTGTGAACCGGGTTATTTTAGGAACGGTGGCGCTCCATCATTCCGAATTTGTCAAAGCCTGCATCGATCGATACGGCGCTGACCGCATTGTCGTAGGGGTTGATATTAAAGATGGTTATGTTTCCACTTCCGGCTGGTTAGAAGACAGTCAGGTGTATTATCTCGACTTTATTAAAGAATTAGAAAAGATAGGTGTGACAACGATTGTCTGCACCGATATTTCCAAAGATGGGACTTTAACTGGTCCATCTTATGAAGTGTATGAAAATATTCATAAACATTCCGACATGAACTTCGTCGTATCCGGCGGCGTCAAAGATGCGCAGGATATCTATCAAGTCAATGACTTAGGTTATTACGGCTGCATTGTTGGAAAAGCTTATTATGAAGGAAAAGTGGATCTGAAAGAGGTGATTGCGCATGTTGGCTAAAAGAATTATTCCTTGTTTAGATATCAAAGATGGGAAAGTCGTGAAAGGGGTCAACTTTGTTGGGCTCAAAGATGTCGGAGATCCTGTTGAACTCGCCAAAGAATACGATCGTCAGTCCGCTGATGAAGTCGTCTTCCTCGATATTACGGCGACGTATGAACATCGTGATATTATTAAAGATCTGATTGCGCGCGCTGCTTCGGAATTATCGATTCCGCTTTGCGTGGGTGGCGGCATCCGCACCTTAGATGATTTTCGCACCATCTTAGCGGCGGGGGCTGATAAAGTATCCGTCAATAGCGCCGCTATTAAAAATCCTGATCTCATCAAACAGGCGGCTGATGAATTTGGCGTCCAGTGCGTGGTCTTAGCTGTTGATGCGAAAGCACGTGAAGATCATTCCGGTTATGATGTCTATATTGCCGGCGGCCGGGAAAATACGGGTATTGACCTGATTGAATGGGTTAAGAAAGCCGAAGCTTTAGGAGCTGGAGAAATTCTCTTGACGAGCATGGATGCGGATGGGACCCGCGATGGTTTTGATATCGATATGCTCAATGCCGTGATGGATGTTGTCGATGTGCCGGTGATTGCCAGCGGCGGCTGCGGCGGTAAAGAAGATATGGCGGAAGTCTTTGAAAAGACCAACTGTGACGCTGCTTTAGCGGCTTCGCTCTTCCATTTTGGTGAAGCGACGGTTGATGAAGTCAAAGATGTCTGCGCAGCGCGGGGCATCCCAGTAAGGAGAAATCGAAAATGATCAAACCAGATTTTGCGAAAGGCAACGGTCTTATCCCAGCCATTGTCCAGGATGTTGAAAGCAAGCAGGTCTTAATGTTAGCGTATGTCAACGAAGAAGCTTATCAAAAAATGTTAGAAACCAAGCAGACGTGTTTCTATAGCCGTTCCCGTCAGCAGTTATGGCATAAAGGGGAAACGTCCGGCCATTTCCAGCATATTGTCGGGATGTATTTAGACTGTGATAATGATACTTTCTTAATTATTGTCAGACAGGATGGTGCCGCCTGCCATACCGGCAGTTATTCCTGCTTCTTTAAAACCATTATGCCTTATGATCTCGCTGATCTTAATGATCGTCTCTATGATGTCTTAGAAGATCAGGAAATCCATTTATCTAAAGTGGAAGAGGACTTAAAAAAGAAAGCGGATGCGCATGATGAAGCAGCCTTAGAAGATCTTTATTTTGACTTAATCGCCAAATTAAAGGCTGAAGGTGTGGACTTACGAGACTTTGAAGCGAAGATGAAAGCAAAATATCCACTAAAAGGACAGGTCAAAAAGATCTTTTACGAGTGAATATAATGGATATTTATATTGATATGCAGTACGTATCCTCGCGTGAGGACCTATTGCAGGCATTATCAGGGATGCTTTGTATGAATCTGACAAGTGAAGAAGAGGTTAAAGAAGCGCTGACATCTTTAAAACATGTCACGTTGATCTTTCTCAATCTTAAACAGCATCCTTTAAGTGATGAAATGCGGCATCTTTTGAAGAAGTGTCATCGTAAGAATCATCATCTCTCTCTTCTTTTTGAAGAGACTATAAGACATTATTAGGAGGTCATTATGCGCGCTATTGATTATCATATGCATACTAAATTTTCCGGGGACAGCGAAGCGGATCCCCGGGCTCATATTGAACAGGCGATTGCTTTAGGCTTAGATGAAATCTGCTTTACCGATCATCGGGATTTTGATTATCCGATTGATACATTTGCGCTCGATACGCCAGCTTACTTTCAGGAATTAACGGCTTTACAAAAAGAATACGCTGATCGCATCAAGATCAAAATTGGCGTTGAAATCGGTTTGGATCTTGATCATAAAGAAGAGATTGAAGCTTTTATTAACGCTTCTCCTTATGATTTTGTCATTGGTTCGATTCATGTTATTCATCATACGGAGTTCTACTATGGCGATTTCTTTCATGGGAAAAGTAAAGATCAGGCGCATGAAGCTTTCTTTAAAGAAACTTTGAAATGCGTTCAGGCCTTTGACTGTTTCAATGTTTTAGGTCATATGGACTACATTATGCGTTATGGCCCTTACGTTGATAAACGGGTTGATCATGGCAAATGGCAATCTCTTATTGATGAGATTCTCAAAACCTTAATTAAAAAAGGGAAAGGTATCGAAGTCAATACCAGCGGCTATAAAGTCAATGGCTGCTGTGGTTTTCCAAACTTTGATGTCATTAAACGTTATCTCCAATTAGGCGGGACTATTTTAACGATTGGCACCGATGCTCATACCAGTGATCGCGTGGGAGAACATGTTTATGATGTTATGGGGCATTATGCTCATTTAGGCGTCAGTGATGTTTCAACTTTCACAAAAAGGGTGAAAGATAGCTGATGAGATGTTATAATGGAATCCGAAAGGATTGGTAGACGATCATGGAATTATTTACAAAAACAGATATCGCAGAAATGAATAAATCAAAAACAAATCAGTATTTTGTACCAGCTGAACTATTTGATGGCATGCAGTACAAACTGGTGCGTTTAGAAGTGAAATGGGCCTATGTTGCATGTTTAAATGTGATGTTAAAAAATGCGCAGTACAATCATGAAAACCAGGCTTTCATCAAAGATGATTCACCGGCTATTATTGAAAGCTTAAAAGCTTTAGCGAATAAGAAAGTGGATCGCGAAAAGATTGCTGGTTATTTCAATGAACTGGAAGAAAACGAACTGATTGAACATCAGGGCCGTGATATCTATTTAAGAAGAATCGTTGATATTTTTTAAAGTACACGTTACGTGTGCTTTTTAATATATAGGGGGGATTTTTATGTTTTCGTTTATTGCATCGAAAGTGATTCATTCCCATGATGTGAATGATCCCAAAGTTCGTGAACAGTATGGGATGTTATGCTCCATTGTGGGGATTTTCGCTAACCTGGTCTGTGTGGCTTTTAAAGTCTCCATGGGCTTAGTTGTCCATTCCACAGCGATCATCGCTGATGGTTTTAATAACGCTACGGATGCGATCAGTAATATTGCCTCGCTGTTAGGCTTTAAATTAGCTTCCCGTCATCCTGATGCGGAGCATCCTTACGGTCATGGCCGTTTTGAATATTTATCCGGCTTATTTATTACCATGGTTATTTTAATTGTTGGTTTGAGTGCGCTGTATGAATCGCTCTTAAAGATTATCAAACCTAATAAAGTGACATTCTCCTTTTTAGGTTTAGTGATCTTGCTCTTTACCATGGGCATTAAGTTCTGGATGTACAGCTTTAATCACAGTACCGGTAAAAAGATTAACTCTCAGCCGTTACTCGCAGCTGCTCAGGATTCCTTAAATGATGTCATTACGACCTGTGGCTCGGTAGCCACGCTGGTGTTAGCGCCGCTGACATCGCTTCCCGTCGATGGGATTATTGGTTTAGTAGTCTCATTAGTCGTCTTAAAATCCGGCTGGGATATTCTTTCTGACACTGTTGATAACTTACTTGGGAAAAAGCCAGATCCCGAAATTGTTCGCAAGATTCGCGAAGCGATGTTAAGCTATCCGGGCATCTATGGCGTTCATGATATGATGATTCATGACTATGGACCAGGCCGTCGTTATCTCATTGCTCACTTAGAAGTATCGGCAGAAGATAACATCCTGGAAGCTCATAACCTGATTGATGGCATTGAAGAAGATATTACGAAGAAGTTTAATATTTTTACAACCATTCATATGGATCCGATTGAGCTCAATGATCCGTTTACGAATAAACTGCATGTTGAGGTTGAAGGCATCTTACATGGTATTGATGAACATTTATCGATGCATGATTTCCGCGTTGTCAAAGGGGATCACACCAAACTTATTTTTGATGTCCTCATGTGTGAAGGTTTACATAAACATGAAGTCAATGAACAGTTAGTCAAAGGCATTCATGACCTAGATCCATCTTATGAATGCGTTATTCAATATGATTATCCGCTTGTTTAAAAAGATCAGCTATTTTCGCTGATCTTTTGGCTTTAAGAGAAAATCGTGACAACTTTCGTCAGTTTACCGTTTTTTGTATAAAGTAGAATGCTGAAGGCATCTTCGGCCTCATCCCGGTTATTTTTGAATGTATTGTAATAATTATTGATATTCTTTTTCACAGTTTTCGCTGACGTTTTATGGAATGTCCCAGGCTCATAGAGATGTTTTTCATTACTTGGGACACTCGCGTCACCCCATTTGCAGCCTTTCCCAATCTTAAAAGTCTTTTTAAAACCGCACAGTCTTGTACCATCCCATCTGGTTTTCCCTAACTTTTTAATCGGCTCATAAACGGTCGTGACATAAAGCCGCGATCCCTTAATGGTAAAACGACTAGTATATAGCGATTCGAGTTCATATACTGAAGTCGTCGTTTTCGCACTTACCGTGCCGATACTTAAAAGCAGCGCAAGCACCAGCATGCTAAGTACTTTCATCATTTTCTTCATAACTATGCCTCCTTTTCTTCATTATATCAAAGTGGTAACCGCTTGCAAGAAAAGTATGCGTTCATCAAATAAAATTCTTCTTCATTTAACCAAAAATTAACACTCGTAATGCTTTCATGACTATTTTCAAAGTGTTACAATGAAAAGGCAAGGAGGGTGATACTATGGAGAAAAGAAAGTATAATGCCTTAAGAGAATTACTCTTAAGAGGTTCTAAAGATCAGATTCAGGAAGCGATTGATAGTATACACCCCGCGGATATCCTCGAAGTCATTCATGAGGATCCTGATAATACCAAACTTATTTTGGAAAAGCTTCCTGATGATACGATTGCGGATATCATTGAAGAAGAAGACGATGAAGATGATCAGTACGACTTATTAAAACAGGTCCTTAAAGATCGTCAAAGAGGCGTCCTCGATGAAATGAGCGATGATGAAATCGCCGATATCGCTGGGGAACTGGATGAGAAAGAGAAAAATGAATTATTAGCGCAGCTCGATATTGATGATAAACAGAATGTCGAACAGTTATTAAATTACGATCCGGAAACAGCCGGTGGTCTGATGACAACCGATTTTATTTCCATTCATGCGAAAAATACAGTTTTAGATACTCTAAACTATTTACATACAGCGGTCGATGAAGATACGCCAAAGTATTATTTATATGTCGTTGATAAGCAAGGTGTGTTAAAAGGCGTGGTAGATTTACGCGCAATCGTTGCTTCACCTTTTGATACACCGATCTTAGATATCACTAATGAAAATGTCATTACTATTAACTATAAAGAAGACCAGGAAGTCGTGGCCAATACCTTCAAAAAGTACAGCTTTATTATGATGCCCGTTGTCGATGATGAAATGCGTATGCTCGGGGTTATCGAAATCGATGATATCATGGATGTTATCGAAGATGAAACAACCGAAGATATGAACTTGATGGCCGGGGTTTCTTCTGAAGAACGTGTTGATTCCACGGTAGGGGAATCCTTTAAATCACGTATTCCTTGGCTGATTGTTAACTTATTAACTGCGGTTATGGCGGCGGCTGTCGTTGCTAACTTTGAAGGGACGATCTCAAAAGTCGTGTCTTTATCAGCGATCATGTCGATCGTTACCGGGATGGGCGGCAATGCCGGGACTCAGTCTTTAACCGTCTTAGTACGAGGTCTCTCTTTAAAAGAAATCGATAAAGATAATGCTTTACGTATTTTCTTTAAGGAATTATTAGTCGGTGTCTTATCCGGCGTTGTCATTGGGATCTTAGTCGCTCTTGGTTCCGTTTTCTATGCTGGTGGAAATCCATGGTTTGGTGTCGTTGCTTTCTTTGCGATGCTGCTGAATATGATTTGTGCCAACATTGCCGGCTTTATTGTCCCAGTTATTTTAGAGAAGTGTCATGTTGATCCAGCTTTAGCCAGTGGGGTCTTCGTTACCACTGTCACGGACTGTATGGGGTTCTTCTTCTTCCTGGGCTTAGCCACATTATTCTTATCACACTTAATGTAAAACGTCATCCTAAGATGACGTTTTTGTGTGGTCGAGAAAACTCTGCAGGATTTGTCGTTCATAAAATTTGATCGCCTGATCGATCGCTTGTATATCCTGATCATTGAGTTCAAAGGTGATGGGAATCAGTGTCGAGGAATGGGAAATAGCACATGATTGGCTAAGCGGTGTGATTAAACGCGTGGATAAAATGATGACTGCATTTTTATACGTCTGCAAGATACTGAGATCCATAGTTGTTAACAGATGATGCGTATACGTGATACGTAAATCAGAAAAGGAACGTTTGATATAAAGTTCATTTTTCATCAGATCAGAGATTTGATCAGAGATCAGCACCACGGGCACTTTGGGCATATTGTTTTTTATAATCCCGGAGATTTCCACGGTTAGCTTTAAAAGGGTCCGTTCATAAAAAGATGTCGAAAAATGGTGGGCGAGATTCCAGGCGTCAAAGATATCCTTGATCTGTTGATAGATGGTCAGCGACAGCTGATCATTTTTTGTTGTCGGATAATAATGACTTTCCGGAATGATCCCCTGAAGACTATAGTTGATCAGGCTTGCAAAGTGCTGTCATTTACTTTCCCTCATGCCGGCTGTTACACATACACGCTGAGCTCATCGAAAGGGCAAACGTATAAAATTGTTCTATTGTGTAATCAGGAGGGACAAACGTAGCGTTTCGCCTATAATGCCCAAGGAGAAAAAAACTCAGCGCTGACTTTTGGTCAAGCATCAAAGACAGATAGCACCCCTTCTTATCAGGCCCCTGAACAGGCAACGCAAAAGCAGGGAACACAAAAGGCAAAGACATCAAAAAGTCTCAAACACAAGAAGAGGAAGAAAACGCTCCAGCGATGCGTATATCGCAAACCCAAACGCGTGTGACGACGCATGATGAGACAGATGACCATCATCATGTGATAAAGACCAAAGGTGTTGCCACCTGAGATCAGACATATATTTTGGTTTATGTGCTGTTATGTGGTCTTTCATTCATTCTAATTAGAAAATGCAGAGGATCTTTATAAGAATCCTCTTTTTAATTTTTAAAAATAACGTAAATTTGAAAAATTATAAAAAAGAATGCTATAATAGAGAGGTAATATGTAAAAGTTGTCAGGGTAAAAATTTTATTATTATAAGGTGTTTTTAAAAATTGAAAGTCGTTTAGAGTGAAAAAAGAACCGGTAATGATTATAATAGGTCATAATATAATGATTAAAAATCATAAGATATATTTATATATGACGGGGTACAAAGGATGGCAGAGAAAATCAAAAACATGTTGCTTTATGCAGGAATGAGCAAAGAAGAGTTTCAGAATATTCTTCAAGAGGGTATTGAAGACAATTATCAGCATTTACGAAAGTATACGCGCCTTGTTGTTTTATTTTTCCTTTTTATGAGCATCCTAGATTTCTTTGTGTCTCATGAAATGGACAGCAATCAGCCTTACTACTGGATTGCGATCGTGATCACTTTGGTCATCAATCTCATAACGCATCTGATCGAACCTTCTGATCATAAAAAGGTGGATGGTCTGGTTTATCTTTTTCTCATCAATATGTATGGGATGGGTATTGGCATCATGCTCCAGCATAGCAATTATCCAACGGTTGTATTAATGTCGTTAGTCATCCTGATGCCGTTGCTGTTTATTTTACAGCCCTTTAAAATGATGATCCTGTCGCTGCTCGTGGGGACGATTAGCTTTTGTAATGCGATGTGGGTCGAAACAGGGAGTACATCAAAAATTGATATGTATTATACGATCTGTTTTATCATTATCGCTCTGATTGAAGATTATACCAGCAATCATATACGGTTACAGTCTTTGATGGCGCATGTTAATGTGAAGTACTTAAGTGAACGTGACATTCTAACTAAGCTTTATAACCGCACCAAATATGAAGAGCAGCGTGACAGCTATCCGCTACAAGCATCACGTGTCATCAGTCTTGTTTATATTGATGCCAATTCGCTGCATGAAATCAATAATACATATGGTCATAGTGAGGGTGATATGATGCTGATTACGATCGCTCGCATCTTACAGACCTGCTTTCGCGGAGATATCTATCGCATTGGCGGTGATGAATTTGTTATTGTGGCGCTAGATCAGGATGATGAAATGATTAAAAGTGAGATTCAACAGGCGCAAAAGGCTTTATCCAAGACCGCCTATAGTGCCTCTTTCGGTTTTGTGACGATGAAGAGATATGAGAAAAGTATGAAAGAATTAGAACAAGAAGCAGAAGCGCTTATGTATCGGAAAAAGCAAATCTATTATGAACAAAGTGATCATGATCGTCGTCAGCCACGTATTTAATAAGTATATAAGAGGGTTAAAATATGGAAAAAGAATATAAACGCGTGAATAGTCATCTTTTGGTTGAATTGATTCGTGTGACATTTTATATTGCTGTCTGTAACTGGCTGATCCAGTTCTTTCGTGGTCATCAGTTTACAAATATGCTTGTTGGGACTCTGTTTATCTTTTTGACAGTGTTCATGACGCTTTTTATTAAAAAACAAGATAAACCCGTTAAAAATGCGAAAGCTCTGATTTATCTGTATCAGACGCTTTGTGTAGCTATGATGATGATTCAGGCGATTTATCTTAATCATCCCCGTAATCTGGTTCTTTTCTTACTGATGATGGTTTATTTTCCAATGCTGATTATCGATGAGATCAGTCATGTCTGGGGTATAGTGTGCTAGTGGGGATCATTTTCTTATTTTGTGATTATCCGCAGCGCGATTTTGCACACTTTCTCAGTGATGCCGTTTATGTCGTGATTTTACTGATTTTAGCGTTAGGTGTTTCGATTATTGGTCTTTCTAGTCGTCGTAAGAATATTTCCAATATTTCACAAATGAAGGACCGCAGCCGTCTCGATGTTTTAACTGGTATGCACAATATCACGGCGTTAGATGAGGATCGTGCCTCCTATTATCATGACCATCAGGGCGTCATCGGTATGGATATTGATCATTTTAAAATGATCAATGAAATGTATGGACATTTCTTTGGTGATCAGGTGATGAAATCTTTCAGTGATACGTTTATCTCGCTGTTAGGGCACGAACATACGTATCGCTATCATGATGATCTGCTGATTGGTTTTGTCGATGAGCAGGCGTGTGATGCGACACAGATTTATCAGGCTATGCAGTCTTCTTTAAAGACGCTGAAAATTGATGACAAGCCTGTTGCGATTCCTTTCTCTGCCTGTTATTTACATGGAGATATTCATGACCATGAAGATTTTCGTGAGATGTTAAGAAACCTGGATTTTGCACTCAAGGAAGCAAAAGGAGATCGAAAACTTGTCAGCTATACGCTGGCAGAAGCGAAACAGCGCTTTAACGAAGAGTATCTGAAGCAGCGTCTTGCGCTTTATCAGGGAGACAAGCTGACCCATATGTTAGAGATGAATCATTTCTATGAACTCGGTGCCCAATATCTGCCAGATATGATCCAGCCGGTTTTGATTTATCTCAATTTCCGTAATTTTAAAGGTTACAATGAACGCTATGGCCGTGAATTGGGCGATCAGCTCCTGATGACCTTAAGCAGTCGTATTCACGAAATCTTTGATGAAAATCTCTCTAGCCGTTTTTATGGCGATCACTTTTATATTTTGTGTGAGAAAGAGCATCTAGAGAATCAGTTAGAGCGACTGATCGATCGTATGCATTCAATTGCTTTTGCCCCACCTTCTCTCGCCATTGGCGTTTATGTCTTTACGTCAGAACGAAATTTATATACAGGCTGTGATAATGCGAAATTTGCCGGTGATTCGATCAAAGAAAATATGACACTTACCGTGCGGTATTTTGATGAAGAGCTCGCCGAAAAGAAACAAACTTATAATTATATCAATGCCCATTTTGAAGAGGCACTTGCCCAGCATCAGATCAAAGTTTACTATCAGCCCATCGTGCGTGCCGTCAGCAAGGCGATGTGTAATGCCGAAGCGCTCTCGCGCTGGCAGGTGAACGATCAGATCTTTGCGCCCGCCCACTTCATTCCCGTGCTGGAATCACTGCATCTGATCTATAAACTTGATTTATATATCGTTGATCAGGTGATTGCTGATCTGAATGACAAACGACAAAAAGGCCAGGATGTGGTGCCGGTTTCCATCAATTTATCAGGATATGACTTTCAGGACTGCGATATCGTATCGGAAATCATCAAACGTGTCGATGCAGCGCATCTGCCCCATGAACTTCTGGTTATTGAAATCACCGAATCGATCTTCGTCGCGAGCGAGCGCATGAACGATTATGTGAAGGCGTTCCATGAAGCCGGCTTTAAGGTGTGGATGGACGATTTTGGTTCCGGTTATTCCTCACTGAACATGCTGAAGTCCATTGATGTGGATTTAGTCAAACTTGATATGAAGTTTATGAAAGATTTCGATCAGGATGAGAGCAACCGCCTGATGGTGGCTGATCTGATTCAGATTGCCAGCCGGATGGGGTGTGAAACCTTAGCGGAAGGGGTTGAAAGTGAGGAGACATTTGAAGCTTTGCGCATGATGGGCTGTGCGAAAATACAGGGCTATTATATTTCTAAGCCTGTTGATTTAGCACACCTGATGGAAAAACAAAAAACCATTGCTTTAGAAAGTGCGCAAGAATCCAAGTACTGCGATGCCGTCAGTCAGGTCAATCTCAATGATCCCTTTACCTTTTATCCGCTTAACGAACAGCTCGCAGTTAAGGTGCCTCCAAGAGCGGTGGTGGAATTGGTCGATGATACCACGTTCTATGTTTTAAGAGGCAATAAGGAATACTATAAATTAATTCAGGATGTGGATTTCAGTGCGGATGGCCATAAGCTGATCAGACCATTGTCGAAGCCATTTATGGAAGGGCTGCATCGCTGCTTTGAAACCCATGAATGGGAGAGCATCATCCGTTCCCCAGAACAGGGTTTTTATATGAACTCGCTTGTTCATGTCATCAGTACAGTAGACAATCGGGTGGCGTTTATTATTTACATTACCTATATTCAAAAAATTGAAGACCAAAAAACAGAGAATTTTAAATAATTCTCTGCTTTTTTTAGCGTAATTTTCTTTTAAGTAAATCGGGATTAGTGGCATACATCAGCGCCGTTTCTTTGGTAATCAAGCCTTGTTTATAGGCGTCTAAGATACTGTTATCCATTGACCGCATATGGGCATCCGCCGAAGAGACAATCATTCCATCAATCTGATGCACTTTATTGTCACGAATCATGTTGCGAATCGCTGGGGTGCAGGTCATGACTTCAAAAACGGGCATCAGTTTGCCATCGATTGTGGGCAGTAACTGCTGAGAAATGACCGTTTCTAAGACTAAGGATAACTGAACTGCGACCTGATGCTGCGCTTCGGCCGGGAAAACATCGATAATACGATCAATGGTCGTGGCAGCCCCTAACGTATGCAGTGTCGAAATGAGGGTATGGCCTGTTTCGGCGGCGGTGAGGGCGGTATTGATTGTTTCATAATCACGCATTTCCCCTAATAAAATAACATCCGGCGCCTGTCTTAAAGCGGCTCGTAAAGCAGAAATATACGATTCGCTATCGATCGTGATTTCGCGCTGGGAGACGATGGACTTATTGTGCGAATGCAGATGTTCAATCGGGTCTTCCAACGTAATAATATGTTTGGCTTCAGTTTTATTGATATAGTCAATCATGCAGGCTTGCGTCGTTGATTTTCCGCTGCCCGCCGGGCCGGTGACTAAGACCATTCCTTTATTGATATTAGCTAATTCAATAATATCCTGGGGAATATGTAAATCCTTAGGATCGGGCAAAGTGAAACTGATCATGCGGATCACCGCTGCTAAAGAACCACGCTGTTTGTAGGTGCTGACGCGGAAACGCGATAAATGCGGCACGGCGAAGGAGAAGTCATCATCGCCATGTTTCTGGAGATGATCTTCTTCGCGACTGGCAAAGTCATAAATTTCCTGAATCAGGGCATGGGTCTGATGCGGCACCATCCGTTCTTCATCTAAGGTGATCAGCTGATTGTAGACTTTGATTGTAATCGGCTGTCCGGCGACGATAAAGATATCGGAAGCATGCTGCTGCTTCGCGGTTTCGAGAATTTCAATAAGTGTTTTCATTCATTTGACCCCCAAACTTCAATGGTGCCTGATTTTTCGGTATCTGGATAGATATTGACCTGACCAGAATTGCCCAGCGCTGATGAAGTGGTTTTCCAGACATCAATTTTGTAATATGTTTTGGCGTTGTATAACGCGGTTAAAGTCACATCCATCTTGGCTTCACGGTAAGTGAGCGTGTAAGAAATCTGATGATCTTTGATCGTGATATTGTCATTGATGGCTTTGACATGGGATAACTGTGCAAAGTAGTCTTTGGCTGAGGTGCTGTTTTTCGCATTAGCCGCTAACTGGGTATCAATTTTCTCAAGTTCCTCATTCGCCATGGTATCCAAGGTATAGTAATAACTGGCGTGCGTTGCGTAGCTTTCCGCATCTCGCATATTGCTTTTGGCTGAGACGATGGAAAGAATTGCAAACGTCACTAAGGACAAGATAATAAAGATGACCATGAAGGAGATGATGCCGATATTCATTGTGATTCTAATACGACGTTTTTTCATGCCTTCACCTTCTTTGGCTGATAATGACTGACGGTTAATGTGTAAAGGGTTGTTTTCGAATCCTTGACCGTGATCGTCAGGCTGTTTGTTTGAAAATGTAAATGGATTGTATAATGGGCTGGCTTACTGACTTTCTGCCAGCTGGCATCATAGTAAAGATTGCCTTTGCCATCATAAGGATAATGATCTTTGAGTGAATCATTTTTATAGGTTTCCGCAATATTGCGGGAAAGATTGGTCGCCGCAATGAGATTTGTGGAATCTTCATTGAGCTGCTGACTGCGCACAAAGAGCTGGACGCAGATCGCTGCGGATAAGGCGAAAAAGAGAATCGCCACAATCATTTCCATTAAAAAGAGACTTGATTTATCATGGGTTCTCATGCCTGATCCCTCCCCACTAAAGCGACATAAGCGCTTTGCGTTTTGTGTTTGATTGTGAGCGTAATGCTTAAAAGCTGATGCTTTTTCTGCAGTGCTAAGCGATCGCAGGCAATCAGTTTCTGGCCTTTTTGAGCGGCGAATGATGAGCCGGTATATTCATAAAGATAATGGTGCTGGACATAGAGATAATTCGTCTGTGTCCCTTCTTTCAGACATAAGACATCCGTGTCCGCCTGGCGCATAATCGTGACATGACCGTCGTTATGGAGACGGACTTTTTCAACGAGATAATTTAAGGCCGTCTCGTTGTTATGCATTGTCTCCATCGTATTCACACTTTGCGAATAGACGTGTGATCCGATCATGACGACACTGATCGCCGATGCGGTAAAAACTAAAAAGAGGCAAAGGACGAAAAGAATATCCATCGTATGTGATTCTTTCATAAGGTCCTCCTTTATTTTTCCACTACCGTAAAGTGAGGCAGGGTTGATTTGTTTTGATAATGCATCGTAATTTTGTATTCTTTTTTGTCATAAGTGAGCGGATAGACCGTTTTGAGCTCCTTTAGGGAAGAGGGATAATAACCGTTGAGAATATAATATTCCATCACGCCTCTTTGCAGAGCCTGCTCTAAAGAAGTTTTGGTATGGGCTTTGGTAGAAGCGTTCATAGAGATCAGACCGCCCGTTAACAAGGCAAAGATCAGGATAAAGAAGACTAACCCGAAGGCATTATGTTTTAAGCGCATTATAAGCTCCCCATAATGCCTAATAATGGCAGCATCACGGATAAAAGAATAATCCCGGTAATGATCGATAAGATGATCACTAAGGTTGGTTCAATGATACTGATGGCATGAGATAAAGCTTCACTTGTCTCCTGATCATAGGCATTGGCAATATCTCTGAAAATCGTATCCATGCCGCCAGTCTGGTATCCTAATTTAATCAGGCGGCCATACATGCCGGTTAAGACATGAGCTTGGGTTAAACCGGTTGAAATATCTTTTTCTTTCATGATTTTTTCGGCTTCTTCTAAGCGAGCTCTTAGCACTTTATGATCAATCAGCTGCTTAGATAAGTCTAAGGCTTCTTCCATATCGAGACCACTTGATAAAGCGATAGACATCCCGCTGCTGAACTTCGATAAAGCCATCTTTAGCGAAAGATTGCGGGAAAAATGACTGGTCGCTAAGAAATCGATAAAGCTCTGACGGCCTTTTTTAGAAAAGCGCACATAGAAAAAGAGCACTAAAATGATAACGAGCAAGCCGACGAAAATCCAGGAATAGGTAGTCAAACCTTTGCCTAAATTTAATAAATACAAGGCAAAACCAGAAACGTTTGAACCGAGACTTTCAAAGACACGGTTAAAGATTGGTAACACCTGGGTGATTAAAACGATAATGACCGCAAACATCATAATGATCATAATAAGCGGGTAGCTAACCGCCGTATTGATGTTTTGTTCCATATCATATAAACGTTCATAATAGTCACTTAAACCATTCATGACTTCTTCTAAACGGCCAGCTGTTTCCCCAATGTTGACCATCGAAATGACATAATCGGGAAAGGCGCTGGTCTGTTTCAGGGCCGCTGTTAAGCTTTCCCCAGCATCTAAAGATGCGTCGATAGATGCATAAAGTGTGGACAGATCGGTTGTTTCTTCATCTTTCATGATTGCCATACCTTCATAAGGTGAAATACCAGCATGAAGGATCAGGGCCATCTGATGGGTGAAGGACGCAATCTGATCATTATTGAGCTGTTTGTCCATAATAAATTACCCCCTTGTTGTTCAATACATTTTTATTATACAGTAAAATGGAATAAAAGGGAGGAACAAACCTGAAGTGGACTGCAAAAAATTGAAGTTTCGCGGCTGCTCTTATATTTACAATGTAATAGATTTCATTTATACTTGATAATGATCAATTGTCTAAAGTTAAGATATTAGCTATTTAGGGAAGAGTTTGATATAATATCAAATGAGGAGAGGTGCAAAACTATGGCGGAAAAAAAGATTGATGTGAAAATGTTCCATACATTTTCTTTAACATATGATGGACAAACGATTACGGCCGATGATATCAAATCAGATAAACTGTTAAAACTGATGGCTTATTGTTTATATCACCATGATCGGGCGGTTCCTTCAAATGAACTGATCGACTTTTTATGGTCTATGGAAGATGTCGATAATCCTATTGGGGCACTCAAGAACTTAGTGTATCGCTTACGTACATTATTAAAGAAAAAATTAAACCTGACTGACTTAGTGGTCACGGGGAAGGCCGCTTATGCCATCAACCAGGATTATGAGGTGAGTCTGGATGCCGAAAAGTTTGAAGCACTCTATGAGCAGCTTAAAGAGGATCCGACTGAAGAGACTTATGATGCGTTATTAAGGGTCTATAAAGGTAAGTATTTATCAGAAATTGAATATGATCAGTTTGTCATGACCCGTAACGTTTACTATCATTCAACGATTATGAATGTCATTAAACAGTACTGCGCCTTATTAGAAAAAGAAGAAAATTATGAAAAGATGGAGAAAGTGGCCAGCTATGCGGTCAGCTTAGATGAACTTGAAGAAGATTCTTATGAACTGCTCGTGCGCGCGCTCTATTTAGAAAAACATTATAAACAGGCCACGGATGTGTATAAACGTGCCGTCGATTTGCTGTATCGTTATTTAGGGACCAATCCATCTTTAGAAATGCGGGAACTCTATGATCAGATTCAAAAGGAAACCCACGAAGATTCCACCAGCATCTATGAAATCCAAAAGAATTTAGATGCCGATGCACCAACCGGAGCGCTGCTTTGTGAATATGGTACTTTTAGAGAATTATATTCGATGCAGGCGCGAATGATGGATCGCTTAGGCGTCAGCACCCATTTATGTCTGTTAACGGTTAATGACAGTGAATCATATGATGAGGATAATCCGGAAAAGAAACGTAAGTATCTCGAAAAGACGATGCAGAGAATGCGTGGCTCATTAGTCGATGGCTTACGTATCGGTGATATTGTCACCCGTTTTAGTACGAATCAGTATCTTGTTTTACTGCCATCATGTACCTATGAAGATGCCCATGCTGTTATGAAACGTGTTTTAAAGAAAATTATGCACACGTTAAACAATAAGAATATTACGATTGATTTGGCGGTGCAGGAAGTAACGTCGCCAAAATAAAGGAGGGGGTAGAATGGATCGATATATGAGAAGCGCCCCTTATAATATGTTACATATTTGTGTCGATGTAGCGAGTGAAGGGCATATTGCCGGACGGGTTTATAATCCGACAATAAAAGAAAACATCGTCTTTCGCGATGTGAATGAACTGTTTTTGAAAGCCGATCAGCTGTTTGATCGTAACGGAAATCCGATGCCATCAAGTCTAAAACGCAGTTTCACCCCACGCGATGAAACGCGTCCGCATTACTATCAGCGTCATCCAGCACAGGTCTGTGAATATCGTGACCTGTTGGTGCAGCAAGGAAAGGTTATTACTTTAGATCTCGTTGTTTTAACCCGTCATCTGTCGAGCTGGCAAGGCTATCTCTTCTATGAAGATCAGACCTATGAATTCAAAGAGGTCTTAGAAATTGTAAAAACCATCAACAAATTATTAAATTTGTGACCGCAATATGACAAAATAGTGTTATACTATATTTGAAGTCGATAGAATATAGGAGAAGTGATGCTATGAAAGTGAAAAGAAAAGATCAGAGTTTTCTGATTACCATCAAGAATACACAAAATGCCACATGGCAGGGCGTGATTAGCTGGGTGGACGAAGATAAAAAAGAAACTTTCAGATCAACACTGGAATTACTAAAACTTCTAGATTCAGCAATCGTGTATAACGATGAAGATGAGCAGGGTTTTCAGAAAGATGAATAACCTGCTCATCTTTTTTTGTGTGTTAGGGGGAATTTTTATGAAAAAATCAATATCTTTATATCTTATTTTTGCGTTTTTAATAACTGGGATGTTAGAGGAATTCTCTAATGATGAGGTCTTTACCCTCTCATCCAAGCAAGCTTCTTTGCAGGTATCCTTGGTCTTTTTATGTCTGGGCTTGTTACTCTGTTATACGATTCCTTTTGCCTTAGGCATCAAATACATAAGTAAACGCTGGCAGGTCACTGCAAAATTATTACCATTGAGCTTTGTCTGCGGCTATTTTATCCCCGGCTGGATCGCTGGTGAATGCAATGATGCCACTGATCAGCTGCTTAAACATAGCGGCGTTCTGGTGACGAATATCGCCTCATCACTTGAAACCGGCGTCGTCGAAGAGATGCTGAAAGTCTTAGTGGTGATTTGGCTCTTATCTTTATTAGGCTTACGTCTCAAAAAACATTTTATGATTGCCGGCATGGGCGTCGGTTTAGGTTTTCAGTTTTGTGAAGACATCGATTATCTGGCAGGCTTTATTGATCATCATCCTTTACATGCCTTGAAATATACCTTAGCCGACCGCCTTTCTGGCTGCTTAGTGAGCCATATGATCTATAGTGGTGTCATGGCGATCGGGGTCTATGAAATCTTTTATGCGCATCACTATAAACGCGGTATTTTTTATGTTCTCACCGCCATCCTCTCACATGCGCTCTATGATGCCATCGCTGATTACGGAGCTTTGTTTATTGTTTTAAGCGGCGCGTTCCTGCTTTTGATCTGGTATCAATCGTATCAGGAAATCGATCAGGCGGTTACCACCCATTAATTTTGAGAGCTTTTCGTTTTTACTTGCTATTTGGGGAGAATTCTCCTATTATAATAGTAGTTATACGACTGACGGAAGTGGAATAGACCACATGAAGTATAATTGTATGAAGCCGACCGTCTGGGCAAAAGAAGGCCTGGAATCATTGGCTTCTTTTTCATTATTTTAGGAGGATAAGATGAACGAATTAGAATTAAAGTATGGCTGTAACCCTAACCAGAAACCTGCGCGCGTGTATATGGAAAACGGACAGGAATTACCAATCACCGTCGTGAATGGTCGTCCTGGTTATATCAACTTACTTGATGCCCTCAATAGCTGGCAGTTAGTCAAAGAGCTCAAAGAAGCGATTGGCGTGCCTTGTGCGGCAAGCTTTAAACATGTGTCTCCTGCTGGTGTTGCCATTGGCACGCCACTTACCGATGTTGAACGTCAGATGTATTTTGTGAAAAAATCACCCGAAGAATTAACCCCTTTAGCGAATGCTTATATCAAGGCCCGCGGCAGTGACCGTATGAGTTCTTATGGTGATTTCTGTGCGATGAGTGAAGTTGTCGATGCGGTAACCGCTGATTTAATCCGTATCGAAGTCTCTGATGGGATCATCGCACCAGGTTATACCGATGAAGCGATTGCCATCTTAAAGAAGAAGAAAAAAGGCAATTACTGCGTTTTACAGATTGATCCAGATTATGTTCCTGATCCGATCGAAAAGAAACAGGTATACGGCATTACCTTTGAACAGGGCCGCAATAATGCAAAAATTACCGCTGATTTATTTAAGGATATCGTTTCCGTTAATAAAGAGATCCCAGATCATATTATGAATGACTTAATCCTTTCGATGATCACTTTAAAATATACTCAGTCTAACTCTGTATGTTACGTGAAAAATGGGCAGGCGATCGGCATTGGTGCAGGTCAGCAGTCACGTATCCACTGTACCCGCCTCGCTGGTGATAAAGCTGATAAATGGTACTTACGTCAGGCACCGCAGGTTTTAAATCTTAAATTCCGCAAAGGATTGCACCGCGCTGATCGTGATAATGCGATTGATGTTTACTTATCGAAAGACTGGGCCGATGTCAACGGTGATGATAACTGGATGAATACCTTTGAAGAACGTCCAGAAGTCTTCACTGAAGAAGCGCAGCGCGCATGGTTAAACGGTAATACCGATGTTGTCTTAGGCTCTGATGCTTTCTTCCCATTTGGTGATAATGTCGAAAGAGCGCATCGTTCAGGGGTGAAATATATTGGCGAAGCCGGCGGTTCGATCCGTGATGACAATGTCATTGAAACGGCTGATAAATATAATATGGTCTTAGCGTTTACGAATTTAAGATTATTCCATCACTAAGAAACTGGCTGCGGCCAGTTTTTCTTTTGCTTTTCCGTAAATATATTTCAATTACGAAATGATGTGTTATAATGTCGGAATAGGGAGAGAGATTAACAATGTTATTTATTACAGATGCAGAATTTGAAAGAGTTATTTCTCGGGCACGCAACCGGGCGCTGGCTCGTAAGTTTTATGATCAAGGCTCAGTCTTAAGAGTCCATGTCGAAGAGACAAAAAACGGCTATGAAATCATTGGTCAGGTCAGTGTCGATGGGACGATCTATACGCCAAGGATTGAAGTCAACCACAATTCCAAAATTATTTCCACTGAGTGTGACTGTATTTATTCTGATGAATATACCTCATGTGCGCATACTGGCGCGCTCTTATTGGCAGTCCAGGAATTATCGCCAACGCGTTTTCCTTTTGATTTTAAAGCCGATTATCGCCAGGTCAGAGAAAAGCGCGTGAAAGAACAGAAAAAACGAGAAGAAGAAGCGCAGAGACAGCGGGAGATGCGTCGCCGCAATGCTTTAGAAAGCGCCTCTGTTGGTTTAACCAATGCCATTCGTGATGAAATGGTCAGAGCTTTTGAAATGACTGATCCCACTCCTGTGAAAATGCAGGTTATCCTGGAAATAGGTTATCGTTATAATCTGCGCTTTAAAGTAGGGCGTGAGCGTTTCTATTTTATTAAAAATATTGATCATTTTATTGAAAATATCAATGATCGCAGCTATGAAAGCTATGGCAAATCCTTTGCCTGGAACCATCATATGGAAGACTTCGATGAACCTTCACAGCTGATTTATGATTATCTGGTTTTAGCCTCTAAGCAGGGCGCGACGGATTACTATTATACCCAGCAGAATCTGATCAATTTAAATGGCACCTTATGGGACGCCTTTGTCAAGCTCATGCAGCAGCTGCCAGAGGGCTATTCCAATATTCGTTATCAGACGGGCCATGAGCGTCCTTCGATCAAGGTGGAAGCTGATGAATATGACTTCATCTTAAAAGATGAGACACATTATGCTTTTAGTTATGGCTTTGGCAAGAATAATATCTATGAAATCGATAAAGAAGCCAATATTT
This sequence comes from Intestinibaculum porci, assembly GCF_003925875.1. Classification (GTDB taxonomy): domain Bacteria; phylum Bacillota_I; class Bacilli_A; order Erysipelotrichales; family Coprobacillaceae; genus Intestinibaculum; species Intestinibaculum porci. The sequence goes on from NZ_AP019309.1 coordinate 656,440, forward strand.
TATATGATACAGTTTTAGATCAGGGCGGTGTTGCGATTAAACTGCTCGAAGAACTCCAGCAGAATGATGGCCGCTTGTATATTGCCCATGAACATATGCCGGATTTCTATCAGTATGTCATTGCCCCGATTAAAGACTATATCAATTTCCATGACTTTGACTTCAGCGCTTTTGCGAAAGCTGAAGATAAAATTGTCATGTATGGCGATATTGATGAAGATGAAGTGGCTTATTTCAATATATTAGGGGTCTATGGTGAGGAGAAAATCAATCTCATTACCAAACCGGAGACGCCGCATTCTCCGCATGTCGATATGATTAAAGGCTTTTTAGATTCCTTTAATCCGGATGTTGATGACAAGTATTATTACTTTGATACAAATCATGAAGAAACGATGGACTTCCTCAATAAAGGTATTCCTTTCTTAGCTTCTTACGCTGATATTTATGTTTCTGATGCCTTAAAGAAAGTCGGTACTAAAAATAAATTTAATGTCTCAGTCGGCATCAGTGTACAAAATGATTTATTATCTATCGATGTTGATTCCATCGATATTCCTAAAGAGGAATTAGCCGCGGTCTTAGCGTCTTATAAGAAAAAGAAGAAATATCATAAGTTAAAAAGCGGGGAAATGCTTTATATTGAATCTGATGAATTAGGTGAATTATCAGAGATGATGGATCGTTATCATTTAGCGACCAAAGATCTCAAAGATGGTCATATTGATATGAACTTAAACCGCGCTTTTGCCTTAGAGCAGGATGCTGAAAAGATGTCTCATGTAACGGTCAAACGCTCGGAGGCTTTTGAAGACGTCTTAAACCGTTTAAAAGACTATAAATCCCATCAGTATCCTTTATCTGCGCATTATCAGAAGATTTTACGTGATTATCAGAAAGATGGCTACCAGTGGTTAGCGACGATGAGCGATCTCCACTTTGGCGGCATCTTAGCCGATGATATGGGGCTCGGGAAAACTCTGCAGATGGTGACTTTATTAGAGAATACCAAAAATAATTTTTCTATTATTGTGACCCCATCCTCTTTGGTTTTAAACTGGTTAGATGAATTCCAGAAGTTCTCGGAATCCATTTCTGCTGTCGCTGTCATGGGGAGCGCTAGTGAACGTAAAGCCATTATTAAAAATGCCCATCACTACAATTCCCTGATTACATCTTATGATTATATGCGTCGTGATGTGGATCTTTATAAAGATTATAACTTCGACTTCATCATCTTAGATGAAGCGCAGTATATTAAAAATCAGAAGACCAAGAATGCCATTTCGGTGAAGAAACTCAAAGGGATTCATCGCTTTGCCTTAACCGGAACGCCGATTGAAAACTCTTTAGCGGAATTATGGTCAATCTTTGATTTCTTAAACAAAGATTACTTATTCAACTATACTTACTTCAAAAAGACGTATGAATCACCAATCGTGCGTGAACATGATGAAAAGAAACAGGCGGAATTAAAGAATCTGATTTCCCCATTTGTCTTACGTCGTACCAAGAGTCAGGTCTTAAAAGAATTACCAGAAAAAGTGGAAAAGACGATTAGCATCGAATTTAGCAGTGATGAACATAAACTCTATTTAGCGCATTTAGCCGCTGCCAATAAACAGCTAAGGAGCTTAGATGGCAAGAAAGACCGCATTCAGATTCTCGCCATGTTAACGAAGCTGCGCCAGATTTGCTGCGAACCAAGAATGGCTTTTGATAATGTGAAACACATCTCTTCAAAGATGCAGGCATGTTTAGATATTATTGAAAACTATAAAGAAAATGGCAAAAAGATTATCGTTTTCTCTTCTTTCAAGAGTGCTTTGGAGCTGATTGCTCAGGAATTAGATGCGAGTCAAACGAAATATCACATGTTAACGGGGGCAACGAATAAACTCAAACGTAAAGAGTACGTCGATGCCTTCCAGAGTGATGATTCAACAGTCTTCCTTATTTCCTTAAAAGCCGGCGGAACAGGTCTAAACTTAACCGCTGCCGAAGGGGTTATTCACTTTGACCCATGGTGGAATATGTCCGCGCAGTCGCAGGCGACTGACCGTGCGCATCGTATTGGGCAGAAGAATACCGTCTTTGTCTATAAACTGATTATGGCGGATTCAATTGAAGAAAAAATTCAGAAACTGCAGGAAGCGAAGAAAGATCTTGCCGATACCTTTGTGGAAGGCAATGATGGCCGCATTACCAGCATGACAACAGAAGAAATTATGGATTTATTCAAGTAAAATAAAAGGTCGATGACAGCTGTCATTGACCTTCTTCAATTTCCATTAATTCTAAATATCGTTCATTTTTCTCATCGAGTTCCTGCTCTAACGCGGCGCGCTTCTGGGCGAGTTCATCCATCTTTTTAAAATCATCGAGGCTGCCCATCTCTTCATCAATCGCTTTAATGCGTGCTTCTAAAGAAAGCAATAAATCATCCATGCCTTCTAATTCTTTCTTTTCATTCCAGGTTAACTTACGCGTTTTATGAGCCTGTTTCTGCTTTTTATAAGCTTCATAGTTAGAAGCTTTTTCTTTTTGCGTATCACTAATATCAATCGCCGCGCTATAACCGCCGTTGACATAAGTGATCTGTTTGTCTTTAAACACAAACAACCCATCGACAATCTTATCTAAGAAATAGCGGTCATGGGACACTGTCACCACAATGCCGGCAAAGCAGTCGAGGTAATCTTCCAAGATCGTTAACGTTTCAATGTCTAAGTCATTGGTTGGTTCATCTAATAATAAGACATTAGGACCTTCCATTAAGACTTTCAGCAAGTAGAGACGCCGCCGCTCGCCGCCTGAGAGGCGGCCAATGGCAGTATACTGCATGCCTTTATCAAATAAGAAGCGTTCACACATGTTGGTGGCCGTTAATACGCCATCGCTGGTTATTAAGGCATCACTGGTTTCTTTGATATAATCAATCACCCGCATCGACATATCCATCGCTTCCACGCCCTGTTTGAAATAACCGATTTTAATCGTGTCACCATAGGTGACGGTGCCGGTATAGTTGGGATTTTCTTTAGCGATGATATTCATCAGCGTTGATTTCCCGCAGCCGTTTTTGCCTAAGATGCCAATTCGATCAAAACGTTTGAAGGTATAGGAGAAGGGGGCAAAAAGCACATTGTCACCATAATAGGCGGAGACCTGATCAAGGATCATGGTCTTCTTGCCAATGCGGCTCGCCACATCAATCATCGTCAGATTTTCATTTTCTTTAATATCACTTATCGCCGATAGTTTTTCAAAGCGCTGGAGACGATCTTTCGACTTGGTCGAACGCGCCTGCACGCCAGCGCGAACCCATTCTAATTCCTTTTTGAGGAACTGTTTGCGCTTGTGCTGAGCAGCTAACGCCTGCGCTTCTCTTTCGGCCTTCATTTCTAAAAACTGGCTATAGTTAGCGACGTATTCATAGAGGCTGCCACGATCAATTTCATCAATCTTATTGGTAATACGCTCTAAGAAGTAACGATCATGTGTGACCATCAGTAAGCCCTTATTACGTTTGATAAGATACTTTTCTAAATATTCGATCATCGGCGTATCTAAGTGGTTAGTCGGTTCATCTAAGATCAGTAAGTCACATTCTTTTAATAAAGCAATTGATAAGGCTAAGCGTTTCTTCTGTCCGCCTGATAAGACGCTGATTTTCTGATCCGGATCATCTAAGCCAAAGCGCGTTAAGGTTGCTTTGATTTCATAATCCTGAGCTTTCGGCGCCATTTTTGTAGCCTGGGCATAAACCGTCAAAGCTTCATCAAAATCACTATACTGCGGTAAGTAGGAGATCTGTAAATCTTTGCGGTAGCTGATCGCCGGGTTGTCCCCTTTGGCAATCAGTTTTAATAAGGTCGATTTGCCCGCTCCGTTAAGGCCGACTAAAGCGATCTTATCTTTATCTTCCATTGTCATATTAATGCCATCTAAGATGACTTTATCACCAATGGCATAATGTAAATCTGTAATTGTAAAAAGCATTTTTATCACCTTTTACTATTTTAGAGGAAATCCCTGTCATTGCCAAACTTTTTTGTATAAAATATAAGGGAGAAGAGGTGAGAAAGATGCGGGATCCTTTACAAGGCTTACTGGAAGCCTATCGACAAATGTCCCAAATAGGTATTGAGAGTGATTTAGGCTTTTATGAAAAGGGGCATAAGTATTATGTGCATATTTTAGCGGATGGCTTACTGTTTTTTAAAGCGGAGGAAGATTTCCTGCTTTATCGTGATGCCCTCAAACATCAGTTAAGGGATACGATGGCTTTGATGACGGGCATTATGGTCTTACGTGATCAGCAGCCATTTTTTAAGGACTTATTGCCCCAGGAAACATCTGTTTTTGTCTTTCAGGAAGGACGTCGGGTACGCGGCATGCAGGATGATGAAGAAGATCTTTTAGCGACCCTGATGACGGATACGATCGCTGCTTTAAATTTGCTTTCACGTAAAGACTTTCGCAAGTTAGATGCGCATCAGTATTATCGTTATCATGTCAAAGATCATTTTTTAGAAATCAAAGATGTCCCGTGCTTCTCGCCTAAAACGCGCCCGCACATGCCCTGCGATGTGTCTTTTTTAGATGAGAAAGTCAAACGTGGCCGTTTAGCTATTTTATGTGTGTATTTGTATCGTAAGCAGGCAGCGGAGTATCCGTTATTAGTGGTCATCGCTGATGATAAACAAAAGCGCGTGATCTATCGCCACTGCTTTGATTTAGAGGAGCAGAAAATGATTTTTCCAGCTTTTGTCGATCTTCTCAGGCAGCGGCCTTTGCCGGTGGAGATCCGCTTTCTTGATGCGAAAAGCTATGCCTACTTTAAAGATTTTGTGAAGACTTTTCATATGAACTATAAAATTATGAGCAGCGATGCCGATCATCGCTATCTGAAAGGTTCGGTTTATGGATAAAGAGCGACTATATTTACGTTTTGAAGGGATCGTTGTCAGTATTGAATCCATCAATAAAAGAAAAGGTGAAGATTTAAGCGCCTATGCCCGTCATGTCGGCATGGTGGAACTATTATGGAGCCGTTCTTCCCGCTATACCCGAATGTTCGCGGTCTTTAAAGAAACCGCCTGGCCTTCGCATAACTTTAAAACGACCCCTGGGGTTTTAGAAGCCGCGAATGAGATGCTTATCCTGACCACGAAAAATCATATCTATACCTTTAAAATTCTGCAGGTGTATGCCGATGGCCGGACCCCAAAATAATTTTTTGAAAAGCGTTTGATTTTCTTTTACTTGTCAGGAAATGTGTTAGAATAATTATAGAAGCCAGATCGATCTGTAGCTTTGCGGAGTCGCTCCGTAAAACATCATTAGCTAGCTCTGGACGCCACCCTCCAGTATGATTGGGTGGCCTTTTTTTGCATGAAAATGTTTATATTTTAAGAAAATTTTTAATTTTAAGTTAAATAAATTGTGAACGGTTCCATAATATGATAAAATTTCAAGTAATGAAAAAGAAAAAAAGGAGGATTTCATTATGGATTTTTATCGTTTAAATGATGGCAGTATCGTCGCGAGTTTAACGGGTGCTTTAGAAGATGGTGAAAAGCTCGTTGCCAATACCGTTGATGCTGCTAAGGAAAAACATGTGCCTTTTGTGACTGTCGCTGGTCAGAAGGTCAATGTTAAAGTCGGAGAAGTGGAACATCCAATGACTGAAGAACATTATATTGTTTTCGTTGCGGTCGTTACCAATAATCAGACACTGTTCAAAGAATTCAATCCAGGTGAAAAACCAGAAGCAGACTTTATCCTGCCAGATGGTGATCAGGTTGTCGAAGTGTACGAATATTGTTCACTTCATGGTTTGTGGAAAGCTTAGTTTTTAAAAAATCGTAAGGGTGGTGAGAGATATGAATGATTCAAGAAATAACATCGATAGAAAAAGGGTTACGATGTCTGTGGGACTGACTGTGGTGATTCTCGCCGTAGCCATGATCTTTTATCTGGTGGCGATATTAACATCGCTCTCCTCACAGATTGTGATGACAATTGAAATCATTTTGCTTGCCTTTACAAGTGGAATCAGTATTTATACTTTAATGGCGAACTGGAAAGTTCGGGAAAAGCTCGACGAAGATGCTTATACCCGCATGACCATTTTAGCGCGGGCATCACGTGATATGCGTACACCGATGAATGCGATTATCAACTACAGTGATGACTCGATGATGGATCATTATAATCCAAAACAAGTCAAAGAAGCTTTTAAAGAGATCAACGTCTCGGGAAAGTACATGGTGACTTTAATTGATGATTTATTAGCACTCTGCAATGTCAAAGAAAAACGGTTCACCTTAAATGAAAAGCCCCATACTATTATTGAAACGATTGAAACGGCAGCGAATATGTCGCGCAAGCGTTTTGAAGAAAAGCAGATCAGCTTTGATGTCTCTTATGAACATGTCGATAAGTTCCGCTATGTCTTAGTCGACGAAGTGCGCATCCAGCAGATTATCATGAATATCTTAGCGAATGCCAGTAAGTTCACCCCTAATAACGGGCATGTCTCACTAAAGGTTGTCGGCGAAGATCATGGTGATGCCATTACTGTTCATATTCATATTAAAGACGATGGCGTCGGCATGAGCGAAGCGAAAGTCGCTAAGATTCTTTCTGCCGACCCTAAAGATATCGGTTTAGAAGGCACCGGTATGGGGATGGCTATTGTCAATCAGCTGATGGGCTTATTACATGGTAAGATTACCTGTCATTCGAAAGTTAATGAAGGAACGGAATTTATCGTGACGCTCAACTGGAAATACACGCATAAGAATAATGAACAGGATATGCTTGATTACTCGGTTTTACGCGGCAAGAATATTCTGCTTGTGGAAAACAATATGCTTAATGCGGAAATCACCAGAAATATTCTCTCTAATCAAGGCATGATGATGGACTTAGCCGCTGACGGCAAACAGGGCGTCGCAATGTTTACCCATGCGATGCCGCATACCTATGATGCGATCCTGATGGATATTCGGATGCCGGTGATGGATGGCCTGGAAGCGACCTCACGCATTCGCCATTCGACCCATCCAGAAGCGGAAATCATTCCGATTATCGCGATGACGGCGGATGCTTTCGATGAAGACCGCAAGAAAACGGCGGATGCCGGCATGAATGCCCATATCACCAAACCGATCGATCCAGAAGAACTTTATATAACCCTCACCAATTACTTACACCACTAAAGGGATTTCGATCCCTTTTTTTACTTATCTATATGGAATTTTTGTTGTTTGATCAAGGTTAATGATATAATGAGAGAAGGAGGTGATTGCAATGACAAATTATTACCATTTTGATGACCAGGAAAAGAAGGTCTTATGTGACATTCCTTCACCGTTACTTGTAATGCAGATCAGCCATGATGGCTTCCGCTTATTATTAATCTCTCGTGGCGTGGAAAAATTCTTCCATATTCCTCATGATCAGGCAGAGAATTTTATCATGCGTTTTAATGAAAATCCTAAGCGGGTGATTCATCAGGACGATCTCATTTATCTGTATAAAGCTTCCCAGCATTTAGAAATGCATCCGGAAAAATTCTTTAAGGCGATTATTCGCTTAGCTCCAGAGCATTTTAAAGAAACCTATGTCAATGTCAGCGGTGACTTTCAAATGCGCGGTCATACCAAATTACTCTTTTTACACTTGAGTGATATCACGAAGCAGCACCAGTCGCTCATCACAGCCTCACAGACGTCCGATCATTTGAGCATGCTGCTAAATCGTATTTTATTTACGACCCAGACCTGCATCTTCTGGAAAGATACCCAGCGCCGTTTCTTAGGTGCTAATAAAGCCTTCCTCGATTATTACGGCTTTGCGGGCCTAGAAGTTATCTTAGGGAAAACGGATGAAGAAATGGGCTGGCATATTAACCCTGATCCTTTTAAAAATGATGAGTTACGGGTGATTCAAAATGGTGAATCCACATATCGCGTGCATGGCACCTGCATTGTGAAAGGGAAGGTCCGTGATATTGTAGCTTCTAAATCACCGCTTTATTTAAATGGCGTGATCGTTGGTTTAGTCGGATCCTTTGAAGATGTCACTGCTGACTATCAGCAGCGTGAAGAAATCAATCAGCTCAATCAGGCTTTAGTGCGTTCTCTTAAAAATGAGGAACAGGCGAATAAAGCCAAAGCAGATTTTATGGCTCGGATGTCGCATGATATGCGCACGCCGCTCACGACTGTGATGGGATTAAGTGAACAGGGCATTGAAGGGGCAGATAGTGAGCATGATCGGCAGCTCTTCGATCAGATTCGAGCCGCTTCTGGTTATCTGTTATCATTACTGAATGATATTCTTGATGTTGAGAAATTTGATGCCGGGAAAATGCGCAAATACGATGAGGTCTTTGATCTCAATAAGCTTCATGAACAGGTCCTCAATATGGTGTCTCCTAACGCTTTAAAAAAACGTCAGCAGTTAACCTTTACGCCGTCGCCCATTCCGCATCAGCCTTATATGTTTAGCGACTGCCGCTGGTTAGCGCAGATCCTTATTAACCTGATTGATAATGCAATTAAATATACGCCGCTAGATGGCCAGGTCAGCTGGCAGGTCCGCTATCAGGATCAGCATGATGGCCGCGTTATGGTCACCTACACGATAGCGGATACGGGGGTTGGCATGAGCGAGGAATTTATGCGTCATATGTATGAACCATTCTCTCAGGCGATGAATACTGAGTCCCGTTATGCGACGTCGACCGGCTTAGGCTTATCGATTGTGAAAAGCGCGATCGAACTTTTCGGCGGGGATATCGATTGTCAAAGCAAACTTGGCCAAGGCACGACCTTTACCGTTAATCTGCCATTAGATTATGCCAGCGTCAACCAGGTGGAAGCCTTCCGTCAAAAAGCGATCAGCGTTGATGATCACTTGGAGGATTTAAAAGGCAAACATCTGTTACTTTGCGAAGATGTGGCGATCAATGCCGGAATCATTATCAATATCTTAGAAAAATATGGCATGAGCTGCGATCATGCCAGCAATGGTCAGGAAGGACTAGAGATGTTGGCCCATCATCATTATGATGCCATCCTGATGGATATCCGAATGCCAGTGATGGATGGCTTAACCGCCGCGCGCACCATTCGCGAAACCAACCAGGATATCCCGATTATCGCTTTATCCGCGAATACGTATAAAGAAGATATTGAAAAAAGCTTAGAGGCCGGGATGGATGCCCATATTGGCAAACCGATTGACAAACGGGAATTACTCGAGACAATTTTAACGTGTACATCTTAGAGAACATCATTGATGTTCTCTTATTTGTAGTTGTTTTGCACCTGCCCCTGTATTAAGATTAAGCAGGGAGGAATAACATGTTAGCAATTTATTTGTCGCCTGTTTATATTATTGTCCATATCTTTTGTATGTTATGGTTTATACGCTTTTTTAAAAGCGTTCATAAAGTTTTTCAAAAACGTTTTATGCAGGTTTTCATTGGGCTTATTTACTGGTTTTTTGCCCTCAGTATGCTCATCGGTTTCCTGTTGCCGCATGGCGCTTTAGAGCGATTCTTTAAACTGTTAGGTAACTATTTCTTAGGCTTTACGCTTTATGAAGTAATGGTCTTACTTGTTTACAGTGGCATTCGCTTTTATAAGCGGCATCGCCGCTTTGCCAATTTAGCCCTCTTAGATAGCTCGCGCCATCTCGCCTTAAGCGGGTTAGCGGCGATCTTAGTGATGGCTAGCGTATGCACATATGGCATTTATAATGCCCATCACATTCGTGATACATATTACAATGTCACCATCAAAAAGCCCGTCGCCAAGTTCAACAAACTCGATATCTGCCTCGTTTCGGATTTACACATGGGCTTTAATATCGGGGTAGATCAGATCGCCCAGATGGTTAAGAAAATCAATGCCTCACATCCGGATCTCGTCGTTATTGCCGGAGATATTTTTGATAACGAATACAGCGCCTTAGAAGATGATCAAAAACTGATCCAGCTGTTTCAGTCGATTTCCAGCAAGTACGGCGTCTATGGAGTCTATGGCAATCATGATATCGAAGAGAAGATCTTAGCCGGTTTTACCTTTGATGATGGTAAGAAGGATGAAGCGAGCCCGCAAATGGATGCGTTCTTAAAGAAAGCGCACATTCATCTGCTTCGCGATCAGGGCGTCCTGATCGATCATTCTTTTTATCTTTTTGGCCGCGCTGATGCCGAGAAACCAGGCCGCGGGATCACGGTCAGAAAATCACCAAAGCAGCTTACCAAAGGGATGAATCAAAACAAACCAATTATTGTCTTAGATCATGAACCGCGGCAGTTAGCGGCGCTTTCAAAAGCCGGCGTGGATTTAGATTTAAGCGGGCATACCCATGATGGTCAGTGTTTCCCCGCAAATATTGTGGTAAGCATGCTGTGGCCTAACTCTTATGGCTATTTACGAAAGGGCACGATGCATTCGATCGTCACCTCCGGGGTGGGCATCTTTGGCCCTTATATGCGTGTCGGCACGAAAGCCGAAATCTGTCATGTAGAAGTGCAATTTCAGTAGAAAGGAAGAGCTCGATGACTTATATCTTAGAAACAAAGGATTTATGTATTCAAAAAGGGAAAAAGCTGTTATTAGATCATGTCAGTATCCATGTCAAAGAAGGGACAATTTACGGCCTTGGCGGGGTGAATGCCTCAGGCAAGAGTCTGCTTGTCAAAGCCCTTTGCAATAGTGGCGTGCGTTTTCGCGGTGAAGTGATGATAAATGGCCGCCTTGATGCTTTTAAACATCATAATCTCATTGGGATCTATTTAGATGATTTCGGTCCCCTGATAGCCGGTAATCTCTATCATAATTTAGTCGCGAAAGCGAAATTCATGAAAGTCAAAGATGCTCATGATCAGGCCGTGGCTTTATTACAGGCGTTAGATTTAGAACGTTATGCCCATGAAGGGCTGACACAGTCGGCGAGTGTTTTATCTTTAGAGAAGATTGCCTTAAGCATCATTGGAAAGCCGCCACTGATTGTTTTAGATGATCCTTTTGCCCATTTATCACCAACTCAGAAAGGACTGGTGAAAAAGGTTTTAGAGCATTGTAAAAAAGCGGGATCCAGTATCCTGATGACATCTTCGCGCATCGAAGATTTTGATGGTTTAGCGGATACATATGGCTTATTGGTAAAAGGAAAATTAGCGGTGGAAATGGACAGCTGTGATTTAAAGCAGAAGCTCTCAAACAAGCTCCATGTCCGCGTCGATGATGTCAAACGTCTTTGCGATCTTTATCCCTTGGCGCAGGTCTTAGATGATGGCTTTGTCGTGATTGAAGATGATGGGAAAGTGAATAAAACGCTTTTAGATCAGGGTATAAAAGTTTATGAAATCAAACGCGTTAAAGAAAGCAAAGCCCATTATTTCCAAAATTTTTTAGGAGGTGAGAGCCATGATTAGACTCTTCTTTCACCATCTGAAACGTGCGCTTGTTAGCTTGCGGATTCTATATATCTTAGTGGCGATGGCGTTAGCGATTCTTTTGATCGTGATCGCTCATCCTGCTTCAAACTTACATTTTGGCGAGGTCATGACATTAGGATCACGTAATGGCGTGATGATGGGCGGGATCCTCTTATTTGTCTTATCGTATCTCACCCATGAAGAAGATCAGTGCGCCATTATTCCTATGACCAAACAAAGAAATCGTTACGCGCTCAGCCGCTTATTAGCCCTCGATGTTATTGTTTTGCTGGTAAATGTCATTTATACCGCTCTGCTGGCGGCGATCGTGCCTCTTGCTATGAATGTGGTGATTGCGAAAACGTCTTTCAAGGTGATGATGATCATCGGTTTGAGTTATGCCTTTTTAGAAATTATGGGCGTCACCCTATTTGTTTTACTTAGCAGTTTTATGAAAGCGACGATTTATCGCTTTGATGTGTTGATCGTGATGAGCCTGATGCCCGTCCTACTTTCTTATGGACGCCCTTATATCAATCAGCCGATTCTGACGAAACTGCTTTATAGTCAGAGTCTAGGGATTCGTTTAACCAATCTTGTGATCGCGCTTATCATCAGTGTGATCGTTACGCTTATTTATGGCTTTCTAGCCAATCGGAGGGCAGCATGTTAAAAATTGAAAAGGTATCTTTAAAAAAGAAGAAAAAAGTCATTTTAGAGGCGGTGGATCTGCAGGTTGCTCAAGGCGAAGTCTGCGTTATTATCGGCGAAGAAGGGGCCGGGAAAACGACTTTATGTAAAGTCTTAGCCAATGTCATCACGCCTGATTCTGGAACCATTACGATCAATGATCTGGTGGAAAACACCTATAGCCACAGCCAGGTGGGCGCCTTGCTTGAACCGATGGTCTTTGATCCTACATTAAAGGTGAAAACCTTACTCAAAGAGAAATGTGCATATATGCAGGTGAAAAAAGCCAAGGGACATATTACGGAACTTGCTGCGCTATTAGGTATTGAAGACTTATTAAAACGGCGTGTGCAAAGCCTCTCGCAGGGGGAATATCAGCTTGTAAAATTAGCCTTAGCCTTTGTTGGCTATCCTTCTCTAGTCGTCTTAGATGATCCCTTTGCCCACTTAGATCAGCTCTCTATAAAAAAGGTCAAAGCGCTTATTGAAGAATGCACAAAGCAGGAGATGACATTCCTGCTGACGATGCGTGATGATGCGTTATTAAGCAAGATGAAGACATCAACCTATTATATGCGTGATGGTCATCTGACAAAGCATCAGGTCGACTTATCCCCGTCTGTTGTGTTAGCCCTCAATACCGCCCATCAGGATGAAGCGATGATTGCGTTAAAAGCTTATCATCCCCGTTTGCTTAAAGGACTGATTCTGATGGATGTTTTCACTGATGATGAGGCTTATACGATTAATCAGTTACTCGTGTGTCACGGCATTGCCTTTGATGAATTGACGTTTATTCATGCGCAGGCCATTCATGAAAGAGGAGGTGTGCATTATGAAAATGATCAGCACTGAGGCGGCGCGCTTACGCCGAGCTCCCGGCCATCTTTTAACAATCATCCTGTACTTTATTATAACGATGGGTGGTTTTTATCATTATATGATCTCCCATGATGCCCTCAAAACCCTCCCGCAGCTTTTAGCGGTGATGTATAACGGGCCGGCTTACTGCCTGTTAACAGTGGTGATTGGATTGCATATCAGCAGCTTTATGCATTTAGATCAAAAACAGGGTGAAACAGCGATGCTGGTTTCTACCCTAAAAGATAAAGGCAAACTGATTTTTACGCGTTTTTATGCCCTTGCTTTCCGTTTGCTTTTAGGCCAGCTCATCACGACTGGAATTGTTTTAGGAATGATTGTCTTTGGCATGCACATCGAATGTGATGAACCCTTTTATGCTTTGCTGGTCTTCATTGAAGTCTATCTGACGTATTTGTTTGTGGCTTCCTTCAGCATGTTAGTCAACTTATTATGTAAAGATGAAATCTTCGCTAATGTTGTTATTATTATCTTTGCCCTGATTCCGGTGGGCGCTTATACTTTGTTAAATATGACGAATATCGATCTTACCGGCGTCTTAGTGAGTGCCACTTTCTATGAGCTGATGAAGGATGTCACGATCTATCAGGGCTTATTGGCTTCGCTTTTAGCGCTGCTTTATACCTGTGCCTGCCTGCTTATTGGCGGGATCGTGATACGTTCGCGAGAAATTTCATAAATGCTTTGAAAAGCCTAAAAAAACAATAACAAATATGATAAAATGACAAAAAGCAAGTAAAGGAGAATGAAAATGAAACCTTATGTGGAAATGAGTAAAGAAGAACTCACAGCAGAATATGAAGCCTTAAAAGCATCTTATCAATCTTATGTCGATCGTCACCTTTCATTAAATATGGCCCGTGGCAAACCTGGCAGTGACCAGTTAGATTTATCAAGAGGGATGTTAGATGTCATTAACAGCGCTTCTGATTTAACTGCCTCTGACGGCACGGATGCCCGTAACTATGGCTGCCTGGATGGGCTGCCTGAAGCGAAGAAACTGCTTGGTGATATGATGGATAGTGATCCAGAAGATGTCATCGTTTATGGGAACTCTTCTTTAAATATTATGTATGATCAGATTGCTCGCAGTTATACTTTCGGGGTCATGGGCAATACCCCATGGTGTCAGTTAGATGGCCCGGTTAAATGGTTATGTCCAGTACCTGGCTATGATCGTCATTTTGGTATTACTGAATTCTTCGGAATTGAAATGATCAATATCCCAATGCATGAGGATGGACCAGATATGGACGCCGTTGAAGCATTTGTGAAAGATCCTGCGGTGAAAGGAATCTGGTGTGTGCCTAAGTATTCGAATCCCGGCGGCGTTGTGTATAGTGATGAAGTCATTGATCGCTTCGCACATTTACAGCCAGCGGCGAAAGATTTCCGTATTTACTGGGATAATGCATACTGCATTCATCATCTTTATGAAGAAATCGATATCCCGGATATCCTCAAAGCCTGCAAGGAAGCAGGTCATCCAGATTTAGTCTATAAATTTGGTTCAACTTCTAAGATTACTTTCCCAGGAGCAGGGATTGCAGCCTTAGCCACTTCGCCAAACAATAAGAAAGATATCTTAAATCAGATGAAACATCAGACAATTGGTCATGATAAATTAAATCAGTTACGTCATGTTCGTTTCTTTGGCGATCTCAATGGCTTAAAGGAACATATGAAGAAACATGCGGATCTTATTCGTCCAAAGTTTGAAGCAGTGGAAAAGACTTTAAATGAACAGTTAGGCGGCTTAGAAGTCGGCACTTGGACCAATCCTAAAGGCGGCTATTTCATTTCCTTTACCGGGTTAGATGGCACCGCGCAAGAGATCGTCGCAAAGATGAAAGAAGCCGGCGTTGTGATGACCGGAGCGGGGGCGACTTATCCTTATCATAAGGATCCACATGACAGCAATATCCGTATTGCCCCAACCCTGCCGCCACTTGATGAAATTGCCTTGGCAGCGGAAATTTTTGCGACTGTCGTAAAGTTAGTCAGCGCTGAAAAACTGCTTGCCCAGAAGTAAATATTTCAAGTGAAACAGCCTATTTTCTAGCTATTTTGGAAAATTATGTTATAATGAGTTTGTTGAGAGACCCTCAACATTACGCTCTTAGTTGTGTGAGGATTGGTTCCCTTCACATAACGCGAAATGAGGACAACGGAGTGGTTCCCGTTTGTCCTTTTTTGTACTTAAAAACGCGGCGCTTTAGGCGTCACGTTTAAGCTCTTTGAGTACTTTTCTAAATTGTAAGAAGAAGACAATACAAGTGGTTGTCATCGCTAAAATATCCGCTACCGGTTCTGCTGTATAGACAGCGATCGCTTTGTTTGGTAAAAGATGGGGTAAAAGATAGATGAGCGGGATCAGTAAGATGAACTTACGTAAGACCGCTAAGAAGATGGAAGCTTTCGCATTGCCGATCGACACAAAAGTCATCTGACAGGGAATCTGAATCCCCATGAGGATTAAGGCCCCGCAGTAAATACGTAAGATTGAAGCGGTATAATTCATTAACTGGGCATCGGAAGAGAAGAGACTGGCAAAGATTTTTGGGAAAGCCATAATCAGCAGCCAAAGAATACTGCTGTAAAACAGGCTGGCTTTTAATAGCTTAAAGAAACTTTCTTTCACGCGATCGCTATTACGCGCCCCAAAGTTATAACTGGTAATTGGCTGAGCGCCTTGGGCTAAACCTTGTAAAGGCAGGAGGGCAAACTGCATGATGGATGATAAAATCGTCATCGCGCCGACAGATAAATCGCCACCATATTTAAGCAGGGAAGAGTTAAAGCATAAGAGAATGATACTTTCACTCGACTGCATCACGAAGGTGGAAGCGCCTAAGCCTAAACAGGGCAGAATGATTGAAGCCTCCGGCTTGAGGTACTTTGCTTTAATCTTGAAGATGGATTTCTTACTTCTTAAAAAGAGCACCACCCAAATACAGGAAAGACCCTGGGAAAGAATCGTCGCTAAAGCGGCGCCCTGGACACCCATATGAAAACCGAAGATAAAAATCGGATCAAGAACAATGTTGGTAATGGCCCCAATTAAAACCGTGGCCATGCCTGTCGTCGCAAAGCCCTGCGCTGTGATAAAGGCATTTAAACCTAAAGTCAGTTCCACAAAGAGCGTCCCTAAGATATAAATCCGCATATAGCTCATGGCATAAGGCAAAGTGTTTTTGCTGGCACCAAAGAAGATCAGTAAATCTTTGCCGGTAAATTTTAAAATGATCATCAGGGAAAGGGAAATGATGAACTGCAGGGTGATACAGTTACCGAGAATCTTTTCTGCTTCGTCGTAATCATTTTTGCCCATCGCAATCGAAGCTTTCGGCGCGCCGCCAGAGGCGACGAAGGCCGCAAAGGCGGTGACGATTAAAATAATGGGCATACAGACGCCTAAGCCGGTTAAAGCAAGGGCGCCGGTGTGCGGAATATGACCGATATATATACGATCGACAATGTTGTAAAGCATATTGACGACCTGGGCGATAACTGTCGGAATTGCCAGCTTAAGTAAGAGTTTGCCAATCGGCTCTGTACCTAAAAATGTTTTCTGATCATTCATACGCTCACCCCTCCATGCCTTGTAAATTATCGACAATTTTTTCGATGCTTTGATGAAAGGCAGTTAATTCTTCCTCGCTCATCCCGGCAAAGGCATCGCTTAGAAACTGCTTTTGTAAGGCTTGTCCTTTTAATTTGATGGGTGTGGCTTTGCTGGTTACACGCAAAGAAATCAGTCGCCGGTCAGCGTGGGATGTCTCTCTCGTCAAATAGCCGTCTTCGACCAGACGATCAATATGAACTGAGACAATCCCTGATTTCATATGCAGAGAATCACAAATTTCTTTTGCCGACGCATGTTCTGGATTGTTGGCAAGAAACATCAGAATTTCTACGGCCTTTAAAGGAATGTGTAATTCTTTGCTTAAAGGCTTCATCGCTAAGGTATATTTTTCTAAGATCAGTTCAGTGAGTGCATGCACATCATAAGCTGTAAACATAAGTATCCTCCTCGTTCTTATTCTAATTTTAGACAATCTAATTATAGAATGATGAGAAGAAAATGCAAGCACAAAAAAACGTCACCGAAGTGACGTTATCAACAACTGGCAGGGGCTGCAGGAATCGAACCCGCATCAACGGTTTTGGAGACCGATGTTCTACCATTGGACCAAGCCCCTAGCTGACTGCTCGTTTATAATATCATGACCTTATCAAAAATGCAATGACAAATTGAAAAAGTTTAACAGGCTTGTTAAACTTAATGAAGATGAGGAGGAAGAATATGCTGTTTGGAAAGAAAAAGGAGATTAAGAGTCTAGATATTAATGAAGGGTATCAACGCTTTTTAAAGGATGAACGGATTTTATTGCTGTGCGCTGATGAAGATTATATTTTCGAAAAGCGTCATCCCAAAGGGGCGCAGTGTTTGCCGCTGCGCATTATTGATCAGCAGGCCAAAGATCAGCTAGAGAGTCAGGATATTCTTTATCTGTATGCCAATAAGAAAGGAACTTCTTATGAAGCGGTTAAGAGATTAACCAAACAAGGCTTTGAGGCTTATGATTTAGGTTCCTTGGTTGCTTTTACGGGACCGGAAGAAGGCTTAGCAGTCAAAGGAAAACGCAGTAAACATAAGGATCACAACCACTAAGAAATTTCTTAAAAATATTTCTATTTGCATATTTTGAAAAAATATGTGCTATAATGAAATTGTCGAAAAAATAAATTTTTTAAAAGGGAGGAATCATTATGTCTCGATCTGCAAAAGTGATAATTACGAATCCTGTTGGCCTCTATGCAGCCCCAGCAGAAAAACTCGTTGATTTTGTCAAACAGTTTAATAGTGATATTTCATTAACTTATGCGGGAAGAACAGTTAACCTCAAATCCCTCATGGGTGTCGTTTCTTTAGGGATTCCTAAAAAAGCGGAAGTCGTGATCACGGCAGAAGGCTATGATGAAAACAAGGCTGTGCGTGAAATTCAGGATGAGATGCATAAGTTAGAATTGATTTGATGACTGACAGCGCGAAGCGAAGCGCTGTTTTTCTTTTTGTGTTACAATAAGGGGGGAGGAGAAGAGTTATGGAAATATTTTGTTTTGATGTTGATGGCACGCTGCGCGATAATCGTGCCCACGAAGTCAGCGCCTCGACGCAGCGCACTCTCGCACAGCTGCACGGGGCGGGTCATAAATTAATTGTCTCGACGGGACGAGGTCTCGATTCTCTGAAACGGACGCAGATTTTCGAGATTGCCCCATGGGACGGCTTTGTCATTAATAATGGCCAGCTGGTTTTAGATGGGAATTTAAATGTGCTAGAAGAACATGTCTTCGATCCCCAGAGCGTGATCGAGACAATCGCTATTGCTGATGCGTTAGGTTACGCGGTGACCCTTAAAAAGAAAGAACGGTTAATTACTAAAAAGCCAGATGAATATGTTTATACAACGCAAAAGTATTTTGGCAATGTGATTCCGCCAGTAGGCCGTTATAACGGTCATGATGATGTCTATGCGATGTGCTTATTTGGCCCATTAGGCTATGATTATGAACCTTTTACCCACGTTAAAGGGGTGGATGTGGCACCAGGCATGTCAACGTATGCGGATGCGACGATTGCTGGGGTTTCCAAAGCGACTGGCAATAACGTCTTTGTGAAGAAATATGGCGCTGACGGCTATATCGCCTTTGGCGATAGTCAGAATGATTTAAAAATGTTTGAAGGGGCGAAACTGAGTATCTGCATGGGGAATGGTGATCCCCTTACCAAAAAGGCCGCGAGCTATGTGACCGATGATATTGATCATGATGGCATTGAAAAGGCTTGTTTACATTTTCACTTTATTAAGGAGGAAGAGTAATGGATGTCAAGGAAGCGATCCGTTTAGGACATGAATTAGATGTTTATTTAGATAGTGAAATGAGCGATGAAGAAAGCGGCTCATTAGATGATTTATGGCAGTCGATCTTCGATGTGCTGCAGCTAGGGGCTTACGGCATTATTGAAGAAGATCCCAGCGAATTAAAAGCTGGCTTAGACTGGCTTTTAGCGAGTCAGCCATTAACGAAAGAGTATCAGGAAAAGAAGATACCTTTTATGGAGGAAATTCGATGAAAGTCTTTGATATGCACTGTGATACTTTAACTGAAATGACCAGACGTCTTGAGCAGGATCCGTCATTCTCTTTTGATGCTAATGATATGCATATTGATTTAGCGAAACTGAAACAAGGCGATTACGCTTTGCAGAATTTTGCCGTCTTTACGTATTTAAAGGATTCCGAAAATCCGATGTATCACATGTTAAAAAATGTCGATACCTTTTATCGCTTGATGGACTCGTATGAGCTATTATCTCCGGTGACAACTTATAACGAGATCCTCAGCAACATGAAAGAAGGAAAAATCTCCTGTATGTTAACGATTGAAGAAGGCGCTGTTTTCAATCACGATTTAGCTTTATTAAGAGATTATTACCGTTTAGGCGTGCGGATGGCGGCCTTAAGCTGGAATTTCCCTAATGGTATTACCCATCCTAACTTTAGTGAGGGAGATGGCTATCATACCTATGATGATGTTCATGGCCTGACTGATTTTGGAAAAGCCTGCGTTAAGGAAATGGAGCGATTAGGGATGATCATCGATGTATCCCATATGAGTGATCGCTGCTTTTACGACGTGTATGAATTAACTGAAAAACCGTTTGTGGCTTCACATTCCAATGCCCGCGCCGTTACTGATCATGCCCGCAATATGAGTGATGATATGATTTTAAAATTAGCTAGCCGCGGCGGCGTAATGGGCATCAACTATTCCTCTCATTTCTTAAATGAGAGCGGCCAGGCGGATGTTTCTGATTTAGTGCGTCATATCACTTATATTCGCGATTTAGCCGGTATTGATGTGATTGGCTTAGGCAGTGACTTTGATGGGATCACCTCAGGCGGCCTGCCAGATGCGAGCGCTTTGCCAAGACTTGCGAAGGCGCTGCGTCAGGTGCATTTTAGCGACGAGGACATTGAAAAGATTTTCTATAAGAATGTTTTGCGTGTCTACAAAGATGTCCTTAAAAAGTAGAGATTTCCAAAATTTGAAAGTATGAATCGCTTTTTTCCGTTGCATAATGTGTGGACGCGTTTTATAATCGCCTTGTAGTGATCGCTTGCACTCATAATAATATGTGCAAGCAACAGTGTGTCACTGCAGTATAGACTTAGTGAGGGTCTATATAATATGGGGCAGGATTTCCAGGAAAAGAATGGTGGACTTATTCTGGAAATCCATTTTTTTATGCTCATGTGACCATGTTATGACCACATATGTTTATCATCACCATGTAAGTAAAAAGGAAACTTTGCACCGGAGCTGCTTAGGCAGCTCTTTTGTTTTTTGTAGTCAGAACGCTTTCTCTTTTGTATAATAAGAAGTAGGTGATGCAAATGAAAAAGAAACTGATTTATAGCGGGGTGATTGCCCTTGTTGTCGCTGGTTTAATTGTGGCGGGCATTCATATCTTTGGCCCCGTTAAAAAGAATAAACTCTTAGATCCCGTGACCTTAAAAGTGGGGACGATGTATTCCGGTAAGAAGCTGATGGCTGATCTCGCCTTTACCAATATGTCTTTTTCTACTCATGATGAAAAGATTGCACAGGTGTCCTATGGTACGATCAATGGGATGATTATGCCAATTGAAGAAGGCAGTACCAAAATTGTTTTAAAAGGGACTTATAAAAACGAAACCTATACGCGCGTTTTACCAGTGAAGGTGAAAAATGAGAGCGGCGTGAAAGTCGGCTGTGATATTTCTGCCTGGAATACGGCTTTTGATGCTGATAAAGTGAAAGATTATAATTTAGATTTTGTGATGTTAAGACTAGGGGTATCCAGTGATGTTGATCGCTTAAGCCGCTTAAAGGCCATCGCTTTAAAGAAAGCGGGGGTCGGAATGGGGGCTTACTGGTATTTAGCAAGTGAAGATCGGCAAAGCTTAGTCAGCGTGAAAGAAGCAGAAAAACAAGCTAAGATGTTTGTCCGTATGCTTAATAATATGGAAGGGCGAACGATGGAATATCCGGTTTTTCTCGACTTGGAATCAATGACCCTGATTCATCAGAAAGATGCCGTCGGCTATCTGGAAAAGATTGTCCAAAGTTTCGTTAGCATTTTACAAAAGGCCGGTTATAAGAATGTAGGCATTTATGCCAATCGTAATTTCTTAGTCAACTATCTGACCTCTGATTACTACAAATCATTTGATAAAGTCTGGTATGCCCGCTATGGCTACGCCAAAAGCGGACCTTACAGCGATGGTTCACGCGCTTACTTATGGCAGACCGGTGATCATTATAAGAGCGCTGTGGTTGGTCATAAGCATTTGGATCTGGATTATATGTATACTGCTCATTAAACTGTCGTCTGACAGTTTTTTGAATTGATGAAGAAAACTTTTGCATTGTCTGGGAATTCTTATTATCATGAAATTAACGGAATAATTTAAAAGAACGATGATATTTTATGTGTCACATAAAATAAATAAAAATAAAATTAATTGTTGTTGTGTGACAGTAAAATTGATGGTACAATGTGGTTGAAAGGAAGGGTGACTTATGAAGGATTTGGGTCGCTACTTAAACAAATTCATAACCGCCGCGCTGATCTGTTTGGCAGTGATCGTGACTTCTGTCTATGATGGACATTTTAATACAGAAGCGAAAATCACTTACATTAAGACCCTGAAGATTGCGCGTGGCAATTCTTACAAACTGACAATTAAAGGGAAAAAGGGTAAGATCAAATGGTCTACCAATAAGAAAAAGGTGGCTACGGTCAGCCGTGGCGGGAAGGTCACCGCTAAGGCGAAAGGTACTGCGAAAGTGACAGGTAAACTCGCCAACAAAAAATACATTACGACGGTTACTGTCTATAATGGCGCTTCTTCTAGCGGTAACGTCCGTCTGACAGATGTCAGCAGCGGCAGCGGGGATAGTGTTACGATTAACGGCGACAGCGCCTCAGCTTTAACGCAGTTAGGACAGGCGATTGCCAATCGTGATACAACGATTACCGTGGCCTTAAATGAAACCGCATCAGCGGGGCAGTTAACGTCTCAGTTATTTGGTGTTTCGAATAACTACGTCAATGATTATGATTATTTCTCATTGCGTTCTTATTCTTATTCTGCCACAACATCGGATACGACAACGATTACTTATAATATCAGCTACCGTATTACGAAGAGTTATAACGATGCTTTTAAATCACGTTTAAAGAGTACGATGGCCTCATTACATTTATCAGGCTCTCATCGTGATAAGATCAAAAAGATTCATGATTACATCGTCAATCATACCGATTATGTTGATGGCGGCTATACTGCTTATAATGCTTTAATTGATGGTGGTGCTGTCTGTGAAGGCTATGCCTTATTATTCTATGAAATGTGTCAGGAAGCCGGTATTGACTGCCGCGTTGTCAGCGGGACGGCTTATGGTTCACGTGGGGAAGGGAACCATGCCTGGAATGTCGTTAAAGATGGTGATACCTGGTATAATATGGATGTGACTTGGGATGATACGACTGATTCGATGAATTATTTCATGAAATCGAATAGTGCTTTCCCTAAACATTATCCAGATAGTCGTTCTAATACTTTCCTGAATGGCTTAAATCGTGCTTAAAAAAAGATGCTGAGGCATCTTTTTTTGTTGGAACAATTTTAAAATACGGTAAAACCCTGTATAATGAAGGGTAAAAGGAGTGAGAAAAGATGAATGTGAAAGATGCTTTGGAGGCGCTGCAGAATGCTCCTCCGGTGAAAATGGTTCGCTTTTGCGAAAAAGGTATTCGCTATGTTGTGTTACGAGAGGATGATTATCAAGCTCTTGTTAAGCAAGCGAAAGCTTATGAAGAATGTCTGGAAGAACTGCTCGTTTTAAAATCTGTTAGCCTGGAAAAATAAAAAATGCCTAAAACAGGCATTTTTTTAATGATCAAAGATATTGACATAATAGGCAATGATACACTGGGCAATAAAGATCGCAGGCATCCCATAAACAAAATACCAGTGTTTGGTTTTATGGCGGAAGCGATACATTCCGGCGATGCAGCCCAAACTGCCGCCTAGCAGCGCGGCGAGAAAGAGCGTCTTTTCAGGAATGCGCCACTGGTGGCGGATGGCTTTCTGCTTGTCGACGTAAAAGAGAACATAACCGATGATGTTAATAATAACAAGGTAGTAAATCATTTACTCCACTCCTTTTCGGCAATCTTTTTCGTCGCTATAAGACCGATCAATAACACGACTGCGGAAAAGTCAATGGTCTGATAGGCGATGATCACGCAAACAAGACCAATGGCGATAGAGGCGATGGTGATGAGCATCGGGGTGCGGGAATTGTGATAGGTTTTGTAGAGACTGCGCTGATATTTAAACTGCATGAGAAAGATGACTAAGGCGACCACAGCCACGGCGCTATCGACATAGAGATGAATCAGATAATGATGCGCGAGACTGGCTTTGATAAAGCTTAAGACAATATACGCCGCAATCATCGAAGTGGCTAAGGACAGTAAGAAACTGTCCTTTTCCTGTTTTGTGATCTGCTTGTTTTTCTTGCGCTCTCTTTTAGGAATCTTGGTAGCCATTAATGGGTAACCTTTAAGCGGGAAGCGCTGATTTCTTCAATGTGGGCATTGAAAACTTCTTTCATCACTTCAATCATATAGTAGGTATCTTTGATGCCGGCTGTTTCATAGGCGGAATGCATGGCTAACTGAGGTAAGCCGATGTCGACGGAATTAAGTGAGACATGGGCCTGAGAGATATTGCCTAAGGTTGATCCGCCGGCTTTATCAGAGCGGTTGGCAAAGAACTGTAATGGGACATTAGCCTGTTTCGCAAATTCTTTGAATAAGGCAATAGATACGCCGTCTGAGCAGTATTTCTGACCAGCGTGCTGCTTAACGACAACCCCTTCATTCATGTAGACACAGTTGGTTTGATCGGTATGCTCAGGGTGATTGGGATGAACGGCATGAGCGTTATCCGCTGATAACATAAAGCTGCTGGCAATGGCCCGTAAGTAATCTTCCGGCGTTTTGCCTAAAGCGCTATTGATGCGCGTTAAGGTATCATATAAGAAGGTCGAATCTGCCCCTTGTTTGGTGCCGGAACCGACTTCTTCGTTATCAAAGATGGCCATCACATCGATGGAACGATCGTTATAACCAGCTAATAATGCCTGCAGGGCACTGAAGGCACACTGCAAATCATCTAAGTGACCAGCTGAGATAAATTCATTATGAGCGCCCCAGATACTTGGCTGCTGGCGGTTGTATAAGAATAAATCGGTGCCGATGATGTCTTTTTCGCTGATCTCTAAAGCCTTTGCAATGATTGCCTGTAAGTCGCCTGGTTTGGTTTCACTGCCGCCTAGTAATGGCAATAAGTCCACCTGCTTGTTGTAGCTGAAACCATCATTGACCTTACGGTTCATATGAATGGCCACATTTGGAATCATTAATAAGTCTCGATCGATATTGACAAGTCTGGTGACAATTTCATCCCCGCTGCGCACTAAGACGCGGCCGGCAACGGAGAGGGGACGATCGAACCAGCTGCTGTCAATCATGCCGCCATAGCCTTCGGTATTTAACTGCATATAGTGGTGATCCACTACTTCTAATTCGTAGTTTTCTTTCAGCTTATAAGAAGGGGAATCGCTATGCGCAGTCGCAATGTTGAAGGAATACTGCGATAAGTCTCTCCCGAGCTTGAAAGCGATGATGCTGGAATTATTACGGGTGACGAAATAGTTATGACCAGGGGTTAAAGACCATGCGGATCCTTCGGTTAATTCTTCAAAGTCATGATCTTTTAAGATGGTGCGCATATTGTCTACAGCCTGAAAAGCGGTTGGGGAATGCGCTAAAAAGTCTAATAATTGTTTTGAAACTTCTTGATACATATTTATTACCTCCATGTTGTATTATAAAACAAGAATATCCTTTTGGAAAACCAAAAGGATATCGCAAATGTTATTAAGCTTGTTCGTGTTTCGCGATGGCTGGCATGATTAAACCTAAAGCGAATAAGATGAGCGGGGTGATGATCTTTAATACCATGGTGAAGGTATCCGTATCATACATCCCCATAATATCGCAGGCTGCTGTGACGACAAAACACCAGATGCCGAAGAATTTGGCAACGGCCTGTGATTTGAAAGCACGATATTCTGGTTTAAACTTCGCATAGTTGGTTGCGTTTCTTAAGGCAATGTAGGCTAAGAATACCCATAAGTAACGCAGCGTCATAGCGACGGAGTTTAATTTTGTCAGCTGGGTTAAGATGACATCCGCATTTGGTACGAAGCCCTGGACTAAGATGATCGCTCCAGATAAGATAACGACTAACCAGATCCCGTTGACATAAGCGCCATATTTGTTTTGTTTTAATAATTTCTTTGGAATGAACTGACGCGCATCTTCGTTATCTAATAACATTCTTAATGGCGCATCGATGGACAGGATCAGGGTTGAGAACTGACCGATGGCATTACAGATAGCGTAGATAATCATTAATAAGTCACCCATATGATAATACTGACCTAATTTCTGGAAAGCCCAGTAAGAACCGTTCGCATTATAAGCATCAAAGTTTTTCATGATGTCTTTTGGATCGAACATCAGGCCCATGGCAATGGTTCCTAGGATCGCGCAGACGGCGACCATGATCGCTAAGGTGATCATTGATCTTGGGAATTCCTTTTCTGGTTTCTCGAGTTTATTGACGTAAGGGGAAATCTTTTCACAGCCCCCTACCGCAAAGACAAGAATTGATAAAGACGTAAAGTATTTGACGTTAAATTGTGGGACTAAGTTCTTTAACGAAAAGTCTAATGATGCAAAGTGCGCACCAGGGTTGATCGCTGGGGCCGCAAACATCATCACGATGTAAAGTAAGGACATGACAAACATTGATGTCCCGGCAATCGATGTTAAAGCTTTTAAAGGCGTTAAACCACGTGATGCGATATAACAGAATAATAAGAAGACACCTAAGGTGGCTAACTGAATCGCCCATGGTTTAAAAGACGCAAATGTTTCCGCATTGCGGAAAATTACCCATGATAATGCTTTTAAACCGCCTGATCCCTTTGAGGCGATATAAGTGATATGGCATGCCCAGTAAGTAAATCCGGCATAGTATGCCATTTTTGGACCCATGGTTTCGTGGATCCAGGAACTGACGCCGCCGCCAGCTTCCTTGAATGCTGAACCAAGTTCACCAACCATTAAGGCATAAGGCACGAAATAGAGGGCGAACATCAGGATCCAGCTGAAGATGACCTGAATACCGTTGAAATAGATAAAGCCGTTTAAGACGTTACCAAATCCCCAAACGGTAGAGAAGGCCATGAATGCAAGAGTCGACCATTTGATTCGTTTCGATTGATCCATATTGTTCCTCCTAAATGTAATTATGTGGTGTAAGCGTATACACCTTTTTTCTCCTACAAGGGATATTATATCATAAAATACATCATTTGGAAATATAATTAATTTTGTTTAGAAAATATAGGAATATAATAAAAGAATAATGGATATTTTCGTGAAATGAAAAATTCTTGTATTAAAAAATTCACAAGAAAAAAATAAAAGCATGAACATCAGTTCATGCTTAGCGGATAATCAGCGCATCGCCACGCGCTTTCGCCTGTTCTAATGCATCTTCGGCGATTGGCAGCAGCGCTGAAGCGGTTGCAGCTTCTTCAAAGCAGGCGCCAATAGAGACGGAAATGCGTAAATTGGGGAAATCATCGTTCGCATAGGCGTGAACGATACTTTGGACATCCTTTAATCGTTCGACAAAATGAATCTCTTCAATATTGCGGAAAACAATCAGGAAATCATCACCGC
This sequence comes from Intestinibaculum porci, assembly GCF_003925875.1. Taxonomy (GTDB): domain Bacteria; phylum Bacillota_I; class Bacilli_A; order Erysipelotrichales; family Coprobacillaceae; genus Intestinibaculum; species Intestinibaculum porci. The sequence goes on from NZ_AP019309.1 coordinate 683,424, forward strand.
CATAGCGGATCGCGACATCCTCATGGCGTAATCGCAGTTTAATGACCTGAGAAACGAAAATAATAGCTTCATCCCCAGCCGCGCGACCGAAATTCTTATTGATCTGGCGAAGATGATCGATATTGACAATGGCGACGCCGCTGCAAGGCAAGTCTTTGACTTGTTCGTGAAAGTAGCGACGATTAAAGAGGCCGGTTTCATAATTGGTATATTTTTCGTGGTTATTCTCGACCATATCACTGATAAAGTCAGTGCTTGTATTTCCAACCGTGAGCTGACCATGGATTTTTAATGCACATTCAAGCACGTAAGGATATTGATCCACTTCGACATATTTGGTTAAAACGAAGTAGGGATCACGACCGATGAATTCGATTTTGGTCTCATCTTTATGTTTCGTAAACGTTTCGAGAGAAATACAATTCTCGCACCGCTGATCTTTCTGGAAAGAACGGAAACAGTAGTCGTGTCTTTTTTCATTACTGCCGCTGAGAGCATTTTCAATGCATGGCTCAAGCTGAGTTGGATTGATCAGTCTGACAACATCAAAGATCTCTTGGAGACTGATGATCAGCTGACCCATTTCTTCAGTGGTTTTTTTCATAGACATCCTTCCTTTTATATATCTATTATTTTAATAACGTTTTCTCTACATTTCAACATTTACACGCTTTTGTGAAAAAAGGAAAGTGCTTTGTCGGCTTGTCAAAAAGAAGAATCGTGCGATATAATGGAGGCAAAGAGAGGAGTACTTATGAGAAAGCTGAAACTTTATACAAATATTGAAAAAATGTCTCCTGATGCAGCGGCCAATGAAGAGGTGGAACAGCGCTTGTCGATTATGAACACCGGAAAGGTCGTTTTAACGAGTTCTTTATATGGTGAAGGCTATGGCAAATACCGCAAAGGCCGGAAAGAAGAAGTGATGATTGATCCCGCAGTTGTGGAAGAAATCTTCCAGGAAGTGGAAAACTTTTTTGCCAGTCAGCCGGTTTATAATATTATTCCTGGCTTTGGCATGTGGGAGATGTCAATGGTGGGCGAACACAACCGGGCCAAACAGTATTTTGGGGCAACCAGCGGGGTGTATAATGATTTGACCCAGTTTATTGCTCGACGGATTCCCATTGCGAATCTGATGGTCTTTAAATAATGTTTAAAAATCAGTATCAGCCCAATCGTCAGATGTATAAAGAATACGTTGTCAAAATTTTGATGCGGGGCTATATTGTGCGCGGGATTGTATTGATTATGATTGCCGACGTTACCTGCGTTTTGTTAATCAGACGTTCGCCGGTGATAGCTGTGTTAGAAGGGATTGCTGGCGGGATTATCCTGCTGAGCTTATTACTGATGCCAGATGCGATCACGCGATCGCTGTTAACACAGGATCAAGGCATCGAAGGGCTGCCGCTTTGTACCATTGTTTTTTATGAAGACTATATCGCGTTAACCCTGCCGCGTGCGCAAAGCAGTATTGACTACGCTTTGATCGATGCGGTGTATAGTTTGAAAACCTGTTATGTCTTAAAGGTGAATCGGAACACTTATATTGTCAAAAAAGGGTGCTTTGTGGAAGGGGATGAAAGCCTTTTTGCGGCTTTTTTACTCGATCGCTGCCCGAACGTTGACCACTTGATTAAGAAATAAGGAGCCTGGCTTCTTATTTTTTTGTGCTTCCTGTAAAGTTTACGTAAATAGTATTTTGGTAAGGCTTTGATTTTATTGAAATGACAAATTTTGAGTGATATAATGGCACCATGGAGGACAGATAAAAATGGATAAATTAACTATCAGAGATATTGATGTAACTAACAAAACAGTACTTGTTCGTGTTGACTTCAATGTCCCACTTAAAGACGAAGGAAAAGCAATTTCAGATGACAACAGAATTGTCGCTGCTTTACCAACAATCAACTATTTATTAGATCACAATCCTAAAGCTGTAGTATTATTCTCACACTTAGGAAAAATTAAGAAAGAAGAAGACAAAGCGAAAAACAACATGGCTGTTGTAGCACCTCGTTTAGCTGAATTACTTGGCCGTGATGTTGAATTCGTTGATGCAACTCGTGGCGAAAAATTAGAAAACGCCATCAAAGAAGCACATGATGGTCAGGTTATCTTAGTTCAGAACACACGTTATGAACCAGGTGAAACTAAAAATGATCCTGAATTAGGTAAATACTGGGCATCACTTGGTGATGTATTCGTAGAAGATGCATTCGGTTCAGTACATAGAGCTCATGCTTCTACTGTAGGTATCCCAACATACTTACATCCTGCAGCTGCTGGTTTCTTACTTGAAAAAGAAATCGCTTATATCGGCAAAGCTGTCAATGATCCAGAAAGACCATTAGTAGCAATCTTAGGTGGTTCTAAGGTTTCTTCTAAGATCGGTGTTATTAACAACTTATTAAAAGTTGCTGATAAAGTTATCATCGGTGGCGGTATGGCCTTCACTTTCTATGCAGCTAAAGGCTTAAAGACTGGTTCTTCATTAGTTGAAGAAGACAAGATCGATTTAGCTAAAGAATACATCGAAAAAGGCGGAGACAAATTACTCTTACCTGTTGATGCTGTATGTAATACAGCTTTCGCTAACGAAGGCGATATTAAAACAATCGAAGGTGACATCCCTGATGGATACATGGGCTTAGACATCGGTCCTAAATCAATCGAAAACATCAAGAACGCTCTTGTTGGCGCTAAGACAGTTATCTGGAACGGTCCAATGGGCGTATTCGAAATGTCTAACTTCGCTAATGGTACAATCGAAGTATGTAAAGCTTTAGCAGCTTTAGATGGTGCTAATACAATTATCGGTGGTGGCGATTCCGCAGCTGCTGTTAAACAGTTAGGCTTCGCAGACAAGGTATCTCATATCTCTACAGGTGGAGGCGCTTCACTTGAATATATGGAAGGTAAAGTATTACCTGGTATCGCCGCTGTTGATGACAAATAATTGAGTTAAGGGAGATCAGTATAATGGCTAGAAAACCAATCGTAGTTGGAAACTGGAAAATGAACAAAACTATCGCTGAAACAAAAGCATTCGTAGCAGCGGTAGATGATAAATTAAATGATAAGGCTGACTGGGGAATCGCAACTCCTTACTTAGACTTACCTGCAGCTAAAGAAGCAAAACATTTAATTGTTGCAGCTGAAGATATGCACTTCAAAGATAGCGGTGCATACACTGGTGCTGTATCAGCTGCTATGTTAAAGGAAATCGGTGTTGACTGGACAATCTTAGGTCACTCTGAAAGAAGACAGTATTTCGGTGAAACTGATGAAACTGTTAACTTAAAAATGTTACAGGCTTTAAAGAATGGCATCAACCCAATCGTTTGTGTTGGTGAATCTGAAGCTCAGTATGATGCTGGCGAAACACATGATGTTGTAAAGACTCAGGTTGTCGCTGCATACAAAGACGTCGCAAAAGAAGACGTTGAAAAGACTGTTATTGCTTACGAACCAATCTGGGCAATCGGTACTGGTAAAACAGCTACTAACGAAATCGCTCAGGATGTTTGCGGCTATATCAGAAGCGTAGTTGCTGAATTATATGGTCAGGAAACAGCTGATAAAGTAAGAATTCAGTATGGTGGATCAGTAAAACCTAATACGATCAAAGAATTACTTGCTCAGCCTGATATCGATGGCGCTTTAGTTGGTGGAGCTTCATTAAAAGAAGATTCTTACTTAGCTATGGTTGCTGCTTTAGATGACTAATCATTGATAATAGAAGAAGGGGGAATGTCCTCCTTCTTTTTTTCTTCTCTTTGCAAAGATAATGTTAAGGAGAGGTGATTGATTAAGTCAACTACCCGCGACTAAAGTCGCAGGCTTGTCTCGCGCAGGCCTAAGACTGGCGTCGGTACATACGTACTAGCTGATTAGCCTAATGTGTTTCGGGCACTATGTTATCCGCAAAAATACAGGCACCTGGGGATTCTTCCCACGTCCCTTGCTCTGTGACATGCATTAAACATCTCTGACGGGCAGGAGAAGTGTGCATGTCATACATAACTGTGATAACCTTGGCGATGGGAACTACCCTGAAAGGGAGAAGCTGCATATATACTGCCTCCGGCAAGCGTATGCAGGCGTGCGTAAGCACACACTTATTCATCAATCTTAGTTCAGCTGATTAAGTTTATATATTCAAACGTTATTATTTTACAGGAAAGGAGGAATTTCCATGAGCGTATGCGTTGTAGCACCGGATAAAAAGCCGCTGATGCCGACAAGCGAGTACCGTGCAAGAAAGCTGCTGAAAAGCGGTAAGGCTGTTATCTTTAAGTATAAGCCGTTCACGATCATGCTTACAAGAATCGTAAGCGAGAATATGCAGCCGATCGAGTACTGCTGCGATACGGGATACAAACATATTGGTGTATCCATCAAATCAGAAAAACACGAGTATTTTGACTGCCAATTTGACATGCTTCAGGATGAGAAGAAGCGGCACGATGACTGTCGGAAAATGCGCCGCGCAAGAAGAAACAGGCGTCGCTACAGAAAGCCCCGTTTTGATAATCGGACAGCTTCCAAAAAGGAAGGATGGCTGGCGCCGTCGCTGAGAAACATCCGTGATCAGCATATCCGTATTTTTGAGCGGTTCCTTGAGGTCATGCCGATAGTCTCAGCCACGTTTGAAATGGGCTCGTTTGACGTCCACGCCATGCATGAGTTTGAGGCAACAGGCACCGTGCTTAAAGGCGATGATTATCAGAAGGGGCCGCGATACGGCATGAACACGTTGAGAAAAGCCGTTTTCTATCGTGACAATTACACATGCCAGGTGTGCGGGGAAACCGCGGATGAAGGCGCTATTCTGAGAGTGCATCATATCGACTTCGAAACAGGCGATCATACGAACCGCATGAGCAATCTGCTGACTGTCTGCACAAAATGCCATACTTCGGCAAACCACAAGCCGGGCGGAAAGCTGTACGACCTGAAGCCTAGGACGAAGCCGTTTAACGGCGCAGCCTTCATGAACGCTGTCAGATGGCAGATGTTCAGAACGCTGAAAAGCACCCACCCTGATTTAGAATGGCACATGACATATGGCGCTGCTACGCAGGAGGCAAGAAGAGTCCTACACCTTGAAAAGTCGCATGCCAATGACGCCTACGCCATGGGAGAATTCCATCCAAGACGCAGGACGCCTTTTATGCATTTTCAGAAGCTGAGACGGAATAACCGCATCCTTGAAAAATTCTTTGATGCAAAATACGTTGATGCGCGAGACGGCAAGACAAAGAAAGGTGCAGAGCTGTCATGCGGAAGCGAGTCAAGACACTCCGAGAAGAACCTTCGCGTATTCAGAGAGCGGAAAGTTTCGAAAGGCAGACGCGTGATCAGAAGAAGCCACTATACACTGCGTCCTGGCGATACTGTTGTTATTGGCGGAGAGAAGCATAGGGCAAAGGGCGTTCATAACAAAGGCACATATGTTGTGACAGACGCCAAGAAGTCAGTGCCTGTTAAGAAAGTAGAGAAGATTATTCATGCAGGTGGGTATATGCCTGTTAAATAGAGAAGGAGGATGGCACAATTCCTCCTGCGAATGAATTCGCAGGTATCCTTGTGCCTATATATCAATGAAGTCTCATTATATACAAGACCACGACGTTTTGGAAAATCAATGAATATGAGTATGCTCTATTATTTCTTTAGTATCAAAGAAAAAGACAATGCCCATTTGTTTGATCATTTAAAAATCACTGCTGAGAAAGAAGCAATGAAGCATCAGAATCGTTATCCAGTGATCAATTTATCATTAAAGACGATGATCGATGATACGTTTGAATTGAATTTGAAATCGTATCAAAACCTCATTTCTAATTATTTGGGCACGCATCTTGAATTACTTGATTTAAAAAACTTAGATGAATATGATCGAATGCGACTTAAGGAGCTTCGCGAACAAAGGGCTGATGTGACACTGCTTAAGGACTCATTAAGATTATTAACAGAATGTTTATACAAATATTGGGTCTGTACTTTTTCCTATGGAGTAGGTTGTACACAATTAATTCCAAAATATTGAAATAAAAAGAGGTCTACCGTATGATAGTGACTGTATCTTGGCGGATATAAGTAACTAACAAGGAGACCTCAAATGGATTATACACAATTAGCTATTAACACTCAATCTAAAAATACAATCATTGATGATGGATATCTGAAGATTCCTAACACATTAACTGGGTTTATTAATACTGACACTGAAATTGAAGATGATCCTAAGAAAGCCGATCACAAGATCATTGTCTATAAGGGCATTCAGACTGTTTCGGATGAGGATAGAATCTGTGAGTGCTGTGGTGCTCACATGTACAAGAACATGATCTGCGCTCCTACAAGAATCAAGCACTTCAGCTACGGCCCAACAAGCACGGTTGTGGAAGTCAGCCTTAATCAGATGCAGTGTACAAATCCTGAATGTAATGCTACAAAGATGCAGGGTGTTCCATTCAAGTCAAAGCACCATCGCATTACTAAGGCTCTTGAAGAATTCATTGAAAAGCTCCTCGGCAGAGCCTCATTCACTCTTAAGAGCATCTCAGAGCTTACAGGAGTTGGTAAGAATATTGTTAAGGCCATTGACCTTAGAAGACTAAAGAGACTCTATACCGTTGATGGAAAAACTCTTAGAAAGCCGCAAAAGTTCTGCAAATACCTTGGAATTGATGAATTCAAGCTTCATAACGGCTACAAGTATGCCACTCACATCATTGATATGGAAACAGGAAATGTTCTCTGGATCGCCAGAGGAAAGTCTAAGCAGGTTGTCTATGACTTCATTGACTATGTCGGTGAGGAATGGATGGATCATGTTGAGGCCATCGGCTGTGACATGAACAGCGACTTTGAGGAAGCGTTTGAGGAAAGATGTACTCATATACAGCCTGTTTTTGACTACTTTCATATTGTAAAGAACATGAATGAAAAGCTGATCAATGAAATCAGAAAGGATGAGCAGGCACGTCTTATCGCTGAAGGAAATATGGAAGCTGCTAAGCATCTTAAGAAGTCTAAGCACGTTTTATGCTCAAAGAAGGCAACGCGTGACAGGAAGGATGAGGCTGCTCAGAAAGGCATTGTGAAGCAGAAAAAGTCAGATCTGTTTAACCTTCCAGAAATCAAGGCTATCGGTGGGTGGAACGATAAGTTTGATCTTCTTATTAAAGAAAATGAGCTGCTGTTCAAAGCTGATCTTATCAAAGAAAAGATAACAGCAGCCTATCAGGAAGATCATGAATGGAAAATGGCTAAACAGATTATTGAGATCATTGATCTATGCAATGAGACAAAGAATGAACATTTCATTTGGTTTGCTAATCTTCTTTCCAATCATTTTGAAGGTATCATAGCTCATGCAACAATCAAAATCACAAGTTCTAAAATTGAAGGAATTAACAACCGCATTAAGACAATACGTCGAATGGGTTATGGCTATCCTGATGATGAATATTTCTTCTTGAAAATCATTGATATGAGTCGAAGAAATCCGCTATAGGGAAATTAGCTATTCCATAGGAAAAGTGATTGAGCCCAAATATTACCACGCTCGTGTGATCATTTTAATTGATGAGTATGATGTACCACTCAAAGCTGCATATGAAGCTAGCAGAGATCATCATAATACATATTATCAGAATATGACATCTTTTCTAAGAAGCGTTCTGCTTAGTGCCCTAAAGGATAATGAATATTTAGAACGGGCCGTCTTCACAGGCTGCTTAAGGATTGCCAAGGAAAGTATTTTTACTGGTATGAATAACTTTCATGTATACTCCTTAATGGATCCCGTTTCAGCAGTAGATTTTGGTTTTACCCAAGAAGAAATGGATGAGACCTTACGATATTATCATTTAGAAAAGGATTCTCCATTAATTAAAGAATGGTATGATGGCTACAGCTTTGGTGGGGTGGATATTTATAATCCATGGAGTACCTTTCAATATCTTTTTAACGTTCTTTATGGTGGTGTTCATCAGCCATAAGCATTTTGGGTTAATACCTCTGATAATAGTATTATACGATACTATTTATCTCATGCCGATGCGCAAATGAAAGATGATTTTGAACAATTGATGCAAGGAAATTCTATTAAAAAGAGAATTAAGGAAAATTTGACGTGTCAAGATATGGATGATAGAGAATCTATTTATTCATTTCTGCTTTATACGGGCTATCTTAAAGCTGTGCAAGTTTCGGAAAATCAAACCTTTTTACTAACGATCCCAAATAAAGAAGTGAAGCAGGTTTATGAAGATTGTTTCTATGATTGCTTTAAACCACTTTATAAAAAGACCGGCGAGGAGTTCTTTCAGGCATTATTAGAAGAAAATGTCATGAAGGCAATAGAACTGCTTAATAATATTTTAATAGAATCAATGAGTTATTATGATGCTAAAGAAAGCTTTTATCATGGCTTTTTAGCTGGCTTACTTCACAATGATCGTTATGAATTACAGCCAAATCATGAAGCTGGGAGAGGACGCTTCGATTTAGCCTTGATTCCTCGTCTTCCTTTTGGAACAGGAATCATTATTGAATGTAAGTACTCAAGAAAAGAAAGTGATCGTTTTACTATGTGTGATTCAGCATGTGCACAAATTGTAAGCAAAGAATATGTAAAGGCTTTTACAAAGGGGTATAATATGCTTGCCTATGGAATTGCATTTGCAAAGAAAAAGGCTTACATTAAGGAAGTGCATCATGATTTAGAATGATATAGAATGTAAAGCAATGATAACAAATTTTGTTCATTATGATAATGTAAGCATGTTACATTTAGAATAATGACAAAGTGTAAACGCTAACGCGATAGTAATTTACTAATACGTTTAATATTTCACATATAACTATTGCAATGTATGAAACGTTCATGTATGATTACATCAGCGAGTGAAAAGAATTTAACCGTGAATTATTTGGAGGAATAAAAAATGGCTGAAAAAAAAGAAAACGTAGAAGTCAAAGAATGGCAAACCGAAGAACAAATTGATGCTTGCATTGATACAATGGTTAAAAAAGCATTAGTGGCTTTGGACAAGTTTGAACAGATGGATCAGGAACAGATCGACTACATCGTTGCAAAGATGTCAGTAGCTGGCCTTGATCACCATGGTAAATTAGCAGAATTAGCTGTTAATGAAACGGGCCGTGGGGTCTTTGAAGACAAAGCTGTTAAAAACTTATTCGCCTGCGAATATGTAACTAACAACATGAGACATACCAAAACTGTTGGTATCATCCGTGAAGATGAATTAACTGGAATTACTGAAATCGCTGAACCAGTTGGTGTTATCTGCGGGATCGTTCCTGTCACTAACCCAACTTCAACAGCAATCTTCAAGTCTTTAATCTCTATGAAGACAAGAAACCCAATTATCTTCTCATTCCATCCAGGTGCACATGATTCATCTGTCGCAGCTGCGAAGGTTATGTATGATGCAGCAGTAGCGGCTGGGGCACCTAAAGACTGTATCCAGTGGTTACCAATGAAACCAGCTAACGTTGCGGCTGGCTCATTATTAATGCATGCCACAAACGCATTAATGAATCATCCAGGTGTTGCTACAATCTTAGCAACTGGTGGTAATGCGATGGTTAAGGCTGCATACTCATGTGGTAAACCTGCATTAGGTGTAGGGGCTGGTAACGTTCCTGCATATGTAGAAAAATCTTGTAAATTAAAAATGGCTGCCAATGATGTTTATTTATCAAAGACATTCGATAACGGGATGATCTGTGCATCTGAACAGAACGTTATCGTTGATAAAGAAATCTATGATGAATTCAAAGCAGAATTAGGCAGATATCATGTATACTATGCAAACGCTGAAGAAAAGAAGAAACTTGAAAAATTCATGTTCGGTTATGAAGCTTACAGCGATGGCGTAGAAAATGCGAAATTAAATGGTGTTGTAGCTGGTAAAAATGCGACTTGGATCGCTCAGCAGTCTGGTTTCGAAGTCCCAGCAGACACGCAGATGATTGTTGTAGAATGTAATGAAATTGGTCCTAACGAACCAATGACAAGAGAAAAATTATCTCCAGTTTTAGCCATGGAACGTGCTGAAAGTACTGAAGATGGTATTAGCAAAGCGGAAGCTTCTGTAGAATTCAATGGTTTAGGCCATTCCGCTGCGATCCATACAACAAACCATGATATTACTGTAGAATTTGGTAAACGTGTAAAAGCGATCCGTATTATTGAAAATGCCCCATCTACATTTGGTGGTATCGGTTCAGTATACAATGCCTTCTTACCTTCATTAACACTTGGCTGTGGTTCTTATGGTCACAACTCAGTTTCAAATAACGTAAGTACGGCTAACTTATTAAATATTAAGAGAATTGGGAGACGTAATAACAATATGCAGTGGGTTAAACTTCCTCCAAAGATCTACTTTGAACGTAATTCAATTAGATACTTAAGAGATATGAGAGTAATGAACAAAGCCATGATTATCACTGACCGTTCAATGTATAACCTTGGCTATGTAGGCAAGATCGAAGACGTTATTCGTCGTAGAAGAAATAAAGTTGACTTAGAATTATTCTTAGATGTACAGTCTGACCCAACTCTTGAAGTTGTTCAGGCCGGTGTTGAATTAATGAGAAGCTTCGCTCCTGATACAATCATCGCTTTAGGTGGTGGTAGCTCAATGGATGCAGCTAAAGTTATGTGGTTAATGTATGAACACCCAGAAGTTAACTTCGATGATATCAAACAGAAATTCATGGATATCCGTAAGAGAGCTATTAAGTTCCCTGAACTTGGTAAGAAAGCTAAGTTAGTAGCGATCCCAACAACTTCAGGTACTGGTGCTGAAGTGACACCATTCGCAATCATTACAGATACAAGAAACAACGTTAAGTATGCCTTAACTGACTACTCATTAACACCAACAATCGCAATCAACGATCCAGAATTTACAATGTCTGTACCAGCAACAATCGCTGCTGACACTGGTATCGATGTCTTAACACATGCGATGGAAGCTTATGTTTCAATCTTAGCTTCAGACTATACTGATGGCTGGGCTAAACAGGCTGTTAAGTTAGTATTCGAAAACTTAGAAAAATCAGTCTTAACTGGTGATCCAGAAGCCAGAATTAAGATGCACAATGCGGCTACCATCGCTGGTATGGCATTCGCTAATGCCTTCTTAGGTATGAACCACTCTATGGCTCATAAGATCGGTGGCGAATGGCATGTACCTCATGGACGTGCTAACGGTATCTTATTACCATTCGTAATCAGATATAATGGTACAGTTCCAACTAAGTTAAATGTATGGCCAAAGATCGAAAATTACAAAGCTGACCATAAATATCGTGAATTAGCAGAATTAATCGGCTTAAAACCTCAGAGTGATGCAGAAGGTGTAGAAATGTTCGCTGAAGCTGTAGAACAGTTATGGGTTAAAGTCGGTGGTGCGACTAACATTAAATCACAGGGTATCGACCGTGATGCTTGGATGGAATCAGTCCACAGAATGGCTATGAACGCTTATGAAGATCAGTGTACACCTGCTAACCCAAGAATGCCTATCGTTAAAGATATGGAAGAAATCTTAACTAAGATTTACGATTACGAAACACCTTACAAGGATTTATATCCTGAATTCGCTAAGGAAAGAGATGCAAGAAACGCAGCTCGTCAGGCAAAAAAGAAATAAAATTGTAAAGGATCGATGCTGAAGCATCGATCTTTTTTGCGCTTCGCAAAAAATGATTATTTATCCATCCTTTTTCTGATATGGATATGATATAATTGAAGTCATAGATATATTATTTTTTGTTTTTGGGGAGAGACTTATGACGAATAAAAATAAATTTTCTGGGTGTTATGTGATCAATGATACATTTGATGTCGTCAATTTTAATGATGTCGCTAAAGAGACTTATCCTTCGCTTATAAAAGGGAAGAAATGTTACAAATGTTTAATGGATAGTGAGGCACCATGTGATGTCTGTCCGATTGTCAATGAGGTGAAAGGTCCCAAAGTCTACTTTGATCCGATTCGCCATATTTATGAGACGGTGGATGCCATCAATCTGCCACTATCTGATGGCAGCATTGGTCATGCTTTGATCTTTAGTACTACCGGGGAGCGTGAAGCCGTTTCACGGCAGCTGCCAACAACAGAAAAAGAACTGCGGGCTTTGTTAAATCAGCATAAATATGACAAACTGACAGAGCATTTATCACGTGAAGGTTTCATTGAAGAAGCGGATGCTTTATTTCACCGGCAGACGCCATCGGATTATGCGGTGGCAGTCTTTGATATTTACAATTTTAAAGCCATCAATGATATCTTTGGCATCGATGGCGGTGATCAGCTTTTACGCTTTGTCCTGGAAAAAATCGATGACAGCTTCTTAGCACCAGAGATCAGTGCACGTCTGGAATCCGACTGGTTTGTTTTTCTCATCAGACGCGATCACTTCAGATGGGAAGACTTAGATGATCTTCTAAAAATAAAATATGTGTATCACGGTCGCACGATCCACCTGCAGTTACGCTGTGGAATTTACTTTGTCGAAGCGCCTTCGACAAGTGCATCGCAGATGGTGGAATGGGCGATTACCGCTAAGCAGAATGTTGATCGCGATAGCCGGCATCAGTATACATTTTATGAGCCTCAGATGAGCTTTGATCAAATCAGCGAAGCGCAGATGCTGATCGATTTTAAAAAAAGCATCAAAGAGCATCATTTTAAAGTATACTATCAGCCCATTATTTCATTGCATACTGGAAAGATCCATGCGGCAGAAGCACTGGTCCGCTGGCAGCATCCGGAAATGGGATTCATTTCTCCTGAAGCGTTCATTAATCTTTTTGAAAAAAATGGTCTGATTACGGAACTAGATCATTATGTTTTAGAACAGGTTTATGCGTTTCAGAAAAAGCGGCTGGATGTCCATCAGTTAGTCGTTCCTGTTTCAGTGAATTTATCATGGCAGGATTTCTATTATGATCATCTGATGGATCAGATCATGACGCTGACAAAAAATAACGATTTGCCTGAAGGGCTCATTAATTTTGAAGTCGTAGAAACATCTATGGCTGCCCTTGAACAAAATGCGAATTATTTACTGGAACAGATCAAAGAAACCGGGGCGAGACTGCTCCTGGATGATTTTGGGACGGGTTATTCTTCTTTTAGTATTCTTGGCAATTATCCTTTTGATGTGATCAAGATCGATCGCAGTTTTATCATTCAGATCGAGACGGATCAGAAAATGCGTTCGATTGTTGCATCGATCATTCAAATGGCCCATAGTGTCAATATGAAGACGGTGGCCGAAGGGGTTGAAACAGAGCAACAGCTTCATTTCCTTCAGCAGGAAGGCTGTGATTATATCCAGGGTTATTATTTTTCTAAGCCTTTATCAGAAAAGGACTATTTTGATTTCTTAGATGCTGATCTGTCATGGCCTTTAACATGGGAAAGCAGAGCGTTTAATAGTGATCAGGAATTAGCCTGTATGCAGGATCTGCTAGATCATTCGGATTTATTTGTTTTGGTTACTGATCCTGAAGATTATACGATGGTTTACGCCAATACGGCGACACGCCAGCTATCACTCCACCCTAAAAGTCCTTACAAAGGGAGAAAGTGCTATGACTATATGTTTGGCTTTCAGGCACCCTGCAGCCGCTGTCCAATGCATAAAATGAGCCATGAGAAGGTCAAAGAGATGGAAGTGGATGACGGGAAATGTATTTTTCAGATGACTTACCGTTATACTACTTGGGCAGGGCGGCGTGTGTTTATCGAAAACGGCCGTGATGTCACCGATACAAAAAATGCGGAGCGTCGCTATACCAATCGTGTCAAAGACATTTTAGCGAACATTCCTGATGGGCAGGGCGTTTTCCATGTTGATTTGACGACTGATACATGGATGAGTTCTGATGGCCATGCCCAGAATGCCAGAGATATGCAGAATATGGCCAATGTCGATGCACTGATTCATCAGATTGCCTCCTTTGTGCCAGAGCCGGCGGGTCAGGAAAAATTCTTTGCAACTTTCTGCCGCCAGGCCCTTTTGGAGGCTTATGCCTCTCAGCGTTATCAGGTGCTTTTAGAAACAAATTCTTATTATGATGATGGTAAAGTCAGATGGTCACGCATTATTGCCAATCTGATTGAAAATCCATGTAATGAGCATATTGAATGTATTATTTATGGCATCGATATTTCAGATGAAAAAATACGCCTTGAAGAGCTGCGGTTAAAAGAAAAGCAGACTAGGCTTGAAGAAGAGGTTAATGAAGTCAAAGAACTTTATAACCAGGCGGATCATGATCGCCGTGTGGACTTTCTGACCGGTCTTTATAATCGCTTAGATCTTTTTGAAACAATGAAGAAGTCGCTATCGGGGGCTTTTCCGACCATTACAGCCATGTATATGCTTGATATCGATAACTTCAAGCAGATCAATGATACCTATGGCCATAGCGTTGGCGATCTGTGCTTAAAACAGCTTGGTTCCTTTCTCATTACGTTTGGTGAAACCCATCATATGAGTTTTTATCGCTACGGCGGTGAGGAATTTTTAGGAGTGGGGCTGAGTGAGAGTGATCCTCAGGAGCTCTCTCACGAGCTGTTAGAAGAGATCCGTATGATCGCCATTCCACTGTCTTCTCATAAGTGCATTTATATGACGGTTTCTATTGGCTATACCACCAATAATAGCCGTTATGAGAAAATGATTGATCTGGCTGATCAGGCCATGTATCTGGCCAAAAAGCAGGGGAAGAACCGCGTTGTTGGACACTAATAAACAAGGTCATGACAAGTCTTTCATAAAGTTATATACTTGCTATAGGAGCAGATGATTTTATGAAGATTTTTAAGAGTGTTGATGTGATCATTGCGATCTTATATGTAATAGCCGTAGCGTTAATGATTTATCGTTTCGTAAAATATAAAGCCTCACTATTTTTAATGGTGATGATGGTTATTTTACTTATTGCCTCAATAGCGCGAGTGATTTATAAGGTTTGGAAATATCGTCAAAGTATGGGAGAGTAACGCTGCTCTCCCTTTTTATTTTCCCATAATACGAAAGCCATTTCATAGAAAATCCCATAACCCTTTGAATTTTCTCTTGTGATGATCTTCTACAATGAAACTGTCAAAAGGAGGAATTCAAAATGGTTTTGAAAAATGCTTTGTTAAGCATTAAAAAGAGCATCGGGAAGTCATTACTTCTCTTGGTGATTATGGCTTTAATTGCGAACCTGGTATTAGCCGGCTTAGCGATTAAAAAGGCAACGGAAAAATCAATGGCGCAGGTGCGTAGCTCAATGGGAGCCACGGTGACATTATCTTATAACATGCAGAAATTAATGCAAAATCGCAAGAAAGGGGCTTCCATGGCTTCTGTTATGAAGGCGATGAAGATGTCTACCGCGGATCAGTTAAAGCATCTGAAATATGTCCAAAGCTATAACTATAGCACTTCTGTAGGGGTGAATTCATCTTCCATTGATCCTGTAAAAGTATCAAATTCATCATCATCTAATACCCAGCAAGGAACATCGCCAGGGAAAGCAAGGTCATCTGGTAGTGCCCAAAATAAAATGACTGAAACATCATTTAGTGTTTCTGGGAATACGACGATGAAAAAAATCTCTTCGTTCACTAATGGCAGTTACAAACTCATCAGTGGTCGTTTGTTAAATAGCAATGATGATGGCAAGAATTATGCAGTCATCTCGTCGGCATTAGCGAGTGATAACGACTTAAAGGTTGGTTCGTCATTTAAAGTGTATTCGACAACTTCTTCTGGAAAGAAGACATATGTCACTTTAAAAGTTATCGGTATTTATAAAATTCAATCTTCAAGTGCATCAATGGATAATATGTCTGATCGCCAGAATCCTTATAACACGATTTATACACCATTAAAAACAGCGCAGACATTAAATCATTCAACCACAACGATTACGAGTGCAACGTATTATCTTGATGATCCCGCCCATACTTCTGCCTTCGCTAAATTAGCGAAGAAAACTTCGATTAACTGGAATACCTATGCGCTGCAGACCAGTGATGAAGCTTATGAAGCGAGTGTCTCTTCTTTAAAGAACATGGAGAAATTCGCCAATATCTTCTTAGTTGTCGTCATCGCGGCGGGGGCGATTATTCTGGCTTTCATTCTTATTTTAACTTTACGTTCTCGTTTCTATGAATTTGGTGTGTTCTTATCTTTAGGGGAATCAAAAGCCGCTATTATTGCCCAGCAGTTAGTGGAAGTCGGCCTGATTGCGGTGCTTGCCTTTATGTTATAAATCAGCGGCGAAAACCCCACGGCTTGCCGTGGGGATGAAAGCCGCTTTTTTTTATGATTTTGTAGACAGAAACATAGATAGGATATATAATATAGATAGATTAAGGAGGATATGCTATGTCTAAATCAAAAAACGTTCAGGTTAATATATCAATTCCCAAAGAATGGAAGGACGAGCTTGAAAATATTGCTCGCATCTATTCAGTTGAAGAAGGAAAGAAGGTAACTTTTCTTGAGCTGATGCGAAGAGGCATTCAGGAAAAGTACCAGCTTGGTGATCCTGATGAGAAACGGTGATCAGTATCACAGCGCAGCACACTGCCGGTATCTGACACAGTACCATATTATATGGTGCCCAAAATTCAGATATTCAGTGCTCGGCGATGAAGCCGGAGACATGCTCAAGAAAATACTTGCAGACATTTGCAGCAGATACAGCTACAGCATTAAAGCGCTGGAAGTCATGCCTGACCACATTCATATTTTTGTGGACTGCCCCCAGACTGTAGCGCCGTGCGACATAGTCAGAACCCTCAAATCATTAAGTGCAGTTGAAATGTTCAGAGCCTTTCCCAAACTGAAGCGTTTTTATGCGAAATGCGGGAAACTGTGGTCTGACGGATATTTTATATCAACTGTCGGTCATATAAGCGAAACGACGGTTCAGAAATATATAGAGGAGCAGAAGAGCCATGAGAGAAAGAAAGAAATGTAAGCTGACAGATTACCAAAAGCAGCTGCGCCAGTACCATAAAAACTCGCCAAGACACGTTCTTGTCCTTGAGGCGGATATCCCCTACCAGGACAGATGCAGAATTTTTCACTATGCTGATCTTGTGCGCAAAGCCGGCAACGAACTTGTCGGAATTATGAAAAATAATCTTGAGCAGCTGACACGCACAAAGAAATACAGATATTTCAACAGGGAATATGGGAAATGCAAGGCGGCTGAAGACGAGGACGGTCTTAAGGCTGCTGCCAAAAAGCTAAAGGAGCTTCAGCAGTCATATAATGTTACATTTGACTTCTGCAGAAAGGCTATGGTTCCTCTTGATAATAAGTATGGCATTGATGCAGTATTCGGACTCACAAAAGCCGAGGATGTGTGGCGCGGAGTTGAAAAATGCCTGTATTCAGGTGGAAAAGACATTCACTTTTCAAAGCGTGGGGATCTTCCATGCATCAGAGCAAAACAGATTAACAGAGGCATCATCATGAAAGCGAGGGAAGACTCTCTGACATTTTCGTTTCATGGAATGACATTTGGCGTTCTGGTAAAGGACAGATTCGAAAGCGATGAAGTCAGCGCTGTTCTTTCGTACATGAACGATCCTGAAGCCAGCGACAGAGCTGCAGTCAGCGCGATGAATGCTTCCGGCGAAATTATCAGCACATATAGACCGTGTTACGTATCTTTGTCATGCTCAGTCATCAGAGGAAAAATGAGAGTCTTCGTTCACATAACAATCGAAGGCAGATCCGTTACAAAATACAACAGATTCGGATGCAGAAGACATAAGCTGGGACATGGCGTTGTAGGATGTGACATCGGCACTCAGACAATTGCCTATACATCTGATACTGAAGTTGGTCTTAGGAATCTTGCCGAAAGAGGCTCTTCTGTCTCAGAGAATGAAAGAAAAGAGCGTCTGCTCCTTCGCTCAATGGATAGGTCGAAAAGAGCTACGAATCCTGACAACTACAACGCTGACGGCACGATCAGAAAAGGGCCCAAGAAATGGAAGTTCTCCCGCAGATATATGAAGCTGAAAGCAAAGCATACCGAGCTCTGCCGCATCAATGCGGTTAACAGGCATCTTGCTATTAACGAGGAGGTTAATCATCTGAGAAGCCTAGGTGATATCTTTGTAACAGAGCCGAAGAACACGAAGAAGCTTCAGAAGCGCTCCACAAAGGATGGCACAGATAAAAACGGCAGATGCACCAGAAAGAAGCGGTTTGGAAAGTCTGTTAAGAACAGATGCCCCGGCTATTTTCAGACGCAGGCAGAACAAAAGTTTGCCTGCTATATAGAAGTTCCTAATAACTATCGTGCAAGCCAGTACGATCACACATCAGACAGCTATATTAAAAAAGAGCTGTCGCAGCGCATGTACAGTCTTTCGGACGGAACGGCTGTTCAGAGAGACTGGTATTCCTCATATCTGCTCTACAGTATTGATACTGTGAACATGACGATTGACAAATCAAAATGCATTACTGGATTCAGTGACAAGTACGCAAAGGAACGTGCTATGATCAGCTGGATTATAAAGAATAAGATTCGGGTGTTGAACAGCGGAATAAGATTTTAGAGATGTTCAGTTCAGTGCCGAGGGGAACCTGACTGCGTTTCCCGTGTGAAAGCACAAAGACGGCCGATAATGTGTCCAGTGGGATGCTTGACCGTCAGGTTAGCTGCTCCGGCAGAAAGACAGATGTGCTGAAGTCCGCACTGTTTCCTTCGCGAAATAGTGCCGTGCGATTGTACGCCTTCTGCAGAATGCCGCCAGAGAACCCCCACGGCTTGCCGTGGGGAGCAGTCAGCACTAGGAACTGGCAAGATGGTAGCCAACAGCATTTCCTCAATGCTCACAAGTACCTCTACTCAGACAACCGTTTCTGCCTCTTCATCACAGAAAGGCCCATCTGGTCCGGGCGCTCAAGGCGGTCCTGGCCGGATGATGCAAAATGCCATGACTTCTCCAACGAATAAGCAGTTAGATGTCTCTGTGAGTGCTTCGGTCATTGGTGAATTAGCTGGTGTCAGTTGCGCCATCTGTCTGCTTTCGATCGCTGTGCCATCTAGCTATATCTTACGTCTGTCACCACGACAAATTTTAATGAAGAAGGAGGGCTAAAGATGAGTTTATTAACGTTTAAAGATGTCAGCTATTATTATCAGGATGGCAGAAAACGTGTCGATATTCTAAGTCAGGCCAACTATCGCTTTGAAAAAGGAAAAACGTATGCCATTGTTGGTGCTTCGGGCAGCGGAAAAACAACGTCGATTTCATTAGCAGGCGGCCTTGATGTGCCTAAAGAAGGAGAGATTCTTTATCAGGATCAGTCTTTAAAAAAGATTGGTCTTAATAAATATCGACGTCAGAATGTCTCTATTGTCTTCCAGTCTTATAATCTGATTACGTATATGAATGCGTGTCAGAATGTCGTCAATGCGATGGAGATTGCCCATATCCAGGAAAGTCATAAAAAGCAGAAAGCGTTGGATATTCTGGCAAGCTTAGGTTTAAGCAAAGAGGAAGCAACGCGTGATATCCGCAAGTTATCTGGCGGTCAGCAGCAGCGTATTGCCATTGCCAGGGCGATCGCGAAAGATGTTGCTTTGATTCTTTGTGATGAACCAACTGGTAACTTAGATCAGGATACATCAAAAGGTATAATAGATACCTTTATCCAGTTAGCACATGAACACAATAAATGTGTCATCATTGTCACGCATGATCCCCAGTTAGCTCGACAAATGGATCACTCTCTTGCTATTCAAAATGGTCAATTGGTTGAAACTGTCTCTTAAGAGGCAGTTTTTTTCGCTTGTACGTTTTTTCTTTAGATGAAGTTCTTGGTTTGATATGATGGTGTTGAAAAGTACAGTCTTATGGTTTCAAAAAAATAAAGATGCATACGAACACATTTAATAAGACGATGCTTATGGGTGATGTATTTGTCTTTGCAATGATCATCATACACCTTGTGAAAAAAGAAAATTTTGATGTGCACACAGATTGACAAGAATGATGATATTGTGTATTATCAGATTAACCTAGTGAGTAATAGGGTAAGGAGGATATTTATGAAAAGAATTATTGGTGCGACGCTCAGCTTAGTGACTGCTTTTTCTTTAACCGCTTGTGGCAATAGCGGCAGTAAAGCTGAATCATTCAACTATGCTTTAAACTCTGATATCAGTTCATTAGATACATCAGCTGTTGATGATGAAGGTTCTATTGTTGTTTTAAAGCAGAGTATTGAAGGTTTAATGGTCAATGATGCCAAAGGGAATACGATTCCTGGGATGGCTAAAAAGATCACCAAAAGCAAGAACGGTTTAACATATACCTTTACTTTACGCGATGCGAAGTGGAGTAATGGTGATCAAGTCAAAGCCGAAGACTTTGTTTATGCATGGCAGCGTATTTTTAAAGAAGCGGGTTCCTATGAATATATGTTTGGTTCAAGTGCCGCAAATATTAAAAATGCGGACGCCTTATCGGCAAAACAGGAAGCTGGCAAGACGTTAACACAGAAAGATTTAAATAGCTTAGGTATCAAAGCAAAAGATGATCATACTGTAGTTGTAAATTTGGAAAAGAAAGTGGCTTTCTTTGAACAACTGATGACATTTACATGCTTTAGACCTATTGATGCGTCTTTTGCGAAGAAACAAGGCAAAAGTTACGGTAAGAGCGTCAAATCCTTTGTCTCTAATGGTCCTTTCAAAGTGACGTCATGGACAAAAGGGTCAAAAATTGTTTTAGCCAAGAATAAAGATTACTATGATGCCAATAAAGTAGAATTAGATAACCTGACCATTCATTTGGCTCAGGATGCTAAAAGTGCGGCGAGTGCTTTTGAAAATGGAACGGTAGACTTATTCCATGTGGATAGCTCATTAGTCAGCAAGTATAAGAAGAAAGCAGGTTACTTTACTTACAATACTGGTTTTGAATACTATCTTTCATTAAACTTAAAGAATAAAGCTTTAGCGAATAAGAATATTCGTTATGCCTTATCTTACGCGATCAATAAAAAAGATTTTGCGGATAACATCTTAGGAGATGGCTCAAGTGCCGCAAAAGGCTTTGTCCTTTCTGATTTAGCGAATTCTCCTAGCGGGAAAGAATTCAGAAGTCAGGCCGGGAACTGGCAGACATTATCTTATAATCAGCAGAAAGCGCAGGAATATCTCAACAAAGGCTTAAAAGAATTAGGTAAGAAATCGATTACTTTAGATGTTTTATATGGTTCTGACGAAGAAACAATGAAACAGTTAGCAACCTTTGTCCAGTCTTCATTAAAGAAATTAAAAGGCGTTAAGATTAATGTTACAGCGACAGTAAAAGAAGACCGTACGGGTAATAAAATGCCAAATGGTGAATATGATATTGCCTGCACACGCTGGGGTCCAGATTATCAGGATCCAACAACATTCCTCAACCTTTTAACAAAAGGGAATCAGAATAACTTTGGTAAATATGATTCGAAAGCTTACAACAAACAGATGAACATTGTGAAAAACAGTGATAACATGACAACAAGATGGAATGCCATGATCAAAGCAGATCAGATTCTCTCACAGGATTTACCAATTATCCCTGTTTATGAAAAAGCTGGGGCCATGATGATGAATAAAGACTATACTGGCTTTATCAATAAACCAGTCATTGGTACTATCTTTAAATATGTCCATAAGAAATAGACCTTTTCGAAGGTCTTTTTTTATATAATTTATCAAATGATCATTAAAGAAGATGCTTAATGATTTTGCTTTTTGGCGCATGAAAAGTAGTTATGTAAAGAATAGATCTTAACCTTATTTTTCTATATATTTGAGAGCATTGTCTATAAGAAAAAGGCAGTAAGCTATGGGATTACTGCCAGAAAAATAAAATTCATGTCAATGAGGTGAATGCCTAGGCATTCACCTTAATGGCGTGGATGAAAATCGAGATAGTAGGCATAATCGACAATCCACATATCATCACTATAGCCAGGGGCACAAGGGATGGAATGCGTGGGGATATCTTCCTTGATATGCTCATAAATTTCTGCGAGTGGATAATCACCATGACCAACGTTGTTGTAGTCGATGACATAACAGAACCATCCTTCGTAGTAACATTCGATCATATTATAACAATTATCGGCGATATCATAATATTTGCTTAAACGACATTTTTGTGCGTCCATATTGACCTCCTAAAAAAGCTTAAAATGTTTGAGGGCACGATAAATCCCATCATCATTGATATCTGATGTCTTATAAGTGACATGATCAAAAATGGCAGGGTTACTATTGCCCATCGCAATGGATTCCTTGGTATATTCTAACATCGCGAGGTCGTTTGTGGAATCCCCTACGGAAATTGTATTTTCCCAAGGAATGCCTAAATACTCAATAATCTTTTGAATGCCTGTTGCTTTCGAATAGCCTTTAGGGGCATTTTCCACAAAGTTGTCAGCTCTTTGGATAAAGGTCAGATCATTGGCAAATGTTTTCTTAAAGGTTTCAATATCACTATCACAAAAATACCAGCAGGCCATTTTATCAAAAGAATAAACATCATGGGCATGATAATCTTTGACATTGAAGC
The DNA here is from genome assembly GCF_003925875.1 of Intestinibaculum porci. Classification (GTDB taxonomy): domain Bacteria; phylum Bacillota_I; class Bacilli_A; order Erysipelotrichales; family Coprobacillaceae; genus Intestinibaculum; species Intestinibaculum porci. The sequence goes on from NZ_AP019309.1 coordinate 706,097, forward strand.
CTTGATTCATATAGCGCTCGCGGAAATGAATGTTCAGGGGATCACGTAAGTGTTCTGGATAATAAACCCCATCACGGGATTCCAGGACGTTTTCTAAACGGCAGGCAATCGAGACATCAATGATTTTTTTACAGAGATCAAGGGGTAAGGGATGGTAAAAGATCTCTTTTCCCTGGTAGTAAATATCAGTGCCCAGACCGCAAATAAAGCCATCGACATCCAGGTTTTTGATCTGCTTTTCGATAAAAGCGTTACAGCGGCCCGTATTAATAAACATCAGATGGCCATTTGATCGCGCTAAGGCTAGGGCCTTTAAAGTGCTTTCTGGAATGGTGAAAGTATCCTCTGTGGAGAGGGTGCCATCGATGTCAAAAAAGACAATTTTTCTATTCATTTTTCGTATTCTCCTTAATATTACCCTGCTATCTTATCCTGAAAACGCTCACCTTGCAATTGTTAATTGTGAAAGGTTATGTTAAAATAGCACGTATAAAGGAGTGTAAATAAACTATGTACGAAATTACTAGAAAAGTTATTTTGAACGACGCTGCGTTCGAAGTAGATGTTTATGCCCCTCGAGTTGCGAAAAAAGCGCAGCCAGGGCAGTTCATCATCGCACGCGTTGGTGAAGATGGAGAACGTATTCCACTTACGATTGGCGATTATGATCGCGAGAAAGGAACAATTACGCTCGTTATTCAAGCGGTTGGTTTTTCAACCAAACAGATGGCTAAATTAGAAGTAGGCGACAGCTTTACTGACTTTGTTGGACCATTAGGTGAACCAACCAAATTAAACCCTGAATGGAAACATGTCATCGGGGTGGCTGGCGGGATCGGTAGTGCCCCAGTCTATCCGCAGTTAAGAGCCTTAGCAGAAATGGGTGTTCATGTCGATGTCATCATCGGCGGCCGTGCAAAACAGTATGTTTTATGGGCTGATAAGTTTGCACAGTTCTGTGATCATGTGTATATTGCGACCGATAATGGGGAAGTCGGGACAAAAGGCTTTGTCACAAATGTTTTACAGGATCGCATTGATGCTGGTGACCAGATTGACTGCGTCATTGCGATTGGTCCCGTAATCATGATGAAGAACGTTGTTCGTGTGACAAAACCTCACAATATTGCCACTTCGGTTTCTTTAAACCCAATTATGGTTGATGGCACCGGGATGTGCGGCTGCTGCCGTGTCACCGTTGATGGCAAAGTGAAATTTGCCTGTGTCGATGGTCCAGACTTTGATGGTCTGAATGTTGATTTCGATCAGTTAATGGAAAGACAGAGATTCTTCAAGAAAGAAGAAAAATATGTTGATGAACATGCTGATCGTATCTGTGATCTGATGAGAGGAGTCGAATAACATGGCAGAAGCAAGAAGAAAACCAAATATGGCAGCTGAAAAAGTCAAAATGCCAGAACAGGATCCTAATGTCCGTAATAAAAACTTTGAAGAAGTTGCTTTAGGCTATACCAAAGAAATGGCAATGGAAGAAGCGACTCGTTGTTTAAATTGTAAGAAACCTTTCTGTGTGGAAGGCTGTCCAGTGAATGTCCCTATTCCAAGATTTATTGAACAGGTCGTTAAAGGGGACTTTGAAAAGGCTTATGAAGTCATTACTGAAGAAAATGCCTTACCAGCTATCTGTGGTCGTGTCTGCCCACAGGAAAATCAGTGCGAAGGCAAATGTATCCGTGGCCGTAAAGCGGGCGTAGAACCAGTCGGGATCGGTCGTCTGGAACGTTTCGTCGCTGATTATCATCGTGAACATGGGGAAAAGGTTGTCCCAGAAATTAAGAAAAACGGCAAGAAAGTGGCTGTTGTCGGCTCTGGTCCATCAGGCATTACCTGTGCTGGTGAATTAGCAAAACGTGGTTATGATGTCCATGTTTTTGAAGCTTTACATAAAACCGGCGGGGTTTTATCTTATGGGATCCCAGAATTCCGTTTACCAAAGACTTTAGTTCAGTCAGAAATCGATACTGTCGCTGATTTAGGTGTTGATTTTGAAACGGACGTTGTCGTTGGTCGTACGGTGACTGTCGATGAATTAGAACAGGATGGCTACGATGCAGTCTTTGTTGGTTCAGGCGCTGGTTTACCTCGTTTCCAGGGTATTCCTGGTGAAAGCTTAAATGGTGTTTATTCAGCGAACGAATTCTTAACCCGTGTTAACTTAATGAAGGGGTATATGTTCCCTGATCGTCCAACACCAGTCAAGATCTCACCAACCGTATGTGTTGTCGGAGCTGGTAACGTTGCCATGGATGCGGCACGTACAGCAAAACGTTTAGGCGCAGAAAATGTCTATATCGTTTATCGTCGTAGTGAAGAAGAAGCACCAGCACGTAAGGAAGAAATCCATCATGCGAAAGAAGAAGGCATCATCTTCAAGTTCTTAACGAACCCAATCGCTGTCAACGGCACGGAAGATGGCTGGGTCAAATCAATTACCTGCCAGGAAATGGAATTAGGTGAACCAGATGAATCAGGTCGTCGCAGACCAGTTCCAGTTGAAGGACATACTTTTGAAATTGAAACAGGAACATTCATCGTAGCGATCGGTCAGTCACCAAACCCATTAATTCGTCAGACCACACCTGGCTTAGATACACAGAAATGGGGCGGTATCATTGTCAATGAAGAAACCAATGAAACCAGCCGTGAAAATGTCTATGCCGGCGGTGATGCTGTAACCGGTGCTGCCACCGTTATCTTAGCGATGGGCGCTGGGAAGAAAGCAGCTCACGCAATTGATGAAAAGCTGTCTAAGAAATAATTATGAAGATCCTCATAAGGGGATCTTTTCTTTTTGGAAAAATTCCTTATCATGCCTCAAAATCTTTGCATTTTTTTCTTATCATGATAAGATGAGATAAATGGAGGTCGAAAAATGTATAAATTATTAGAGCCATATGGTGCCATCGTGAAGTTTTTAGGCGAAGCACTTGGCGACAATGTGGAGATTGCTCTGCATGATTTAACTACACCAGATCAGGAAGTTGTGGCGATTGCGAACGGACAGATTTCTGGCCGCAGCGTGGGCGCGAAGCTTTCTAACTTATCTATTCACTACTTAGAGACAAAACAGTATCTGAAACATGATTATGTGTTAAACTATAAGACTGCTGGTCCTGATGGCAAGTTATTGAAATCTGCTACTTATTTTATTAAGGAACCAGGCAAAGAATATCCAGTTGGGATGTTGTGTATCAATGTCAATATTTCGGATTTGGAATATATTACATCAACTCTCAATAAGATCTTAGGAATTAAAGAGACGGATCAGGTGGAATTCAAAAAGGATAATCCAATTGAAATTCTTTCCTCACCACTTGATGAAATGGTTGATCAGTATATCAAAGAATGTTTACAGGAAATGGGCGTCCCATCCTATGTTCTTGTTGAACGTTTAAAAGTTGATGAAAAGATTCGCGTAGTCAAGTATTTACAGTCAAAAGGCACCTTCAAAGTGAAGGGTGCGATTGCATTAGTTGCGGAAAAGCTTGACGTTTCCGAGCCAACGATATATCGTTACCTAAAGAAGATGTAAGGAGAAAGAATTTATGAGCGATTTAGTTTATGTCAGCGGGCATAAGAATCCGGATAGTGATTCGGTTTGTGCCGCAATTAGTTACTCGTATTTATTAAACAAAACTGGTAAATACCATGCTGTGCCTGTACGTTTAGGCAATGTCAATCGAGAAACAGAATTTATCTTAAAAAGCTTCCATGCGCAGATTCCGATGTTATTAAAATCTGTCAAACAGAAAGTGGAAGACTTAGATTATGATAAAGTAACGGTTTTCTCAAAAGATTTAACATTAAAGACAGCTTGGTCATTAATGAAAGCCAAAGGCTTAAAGAGTGCCCCAGTGCTTGATGATCATGGCAAATTATTAGGCTTATTATCATCAACGAACATTTTGGAAGGCTATATGGGAGAATGGGACTCTGATGCTTTAAAGAAGGCGCATACGCCAGTAGAAAACGTTGTTGATACCTTAGAAGCGAAAGCTTTATTCTTATCAAAAGATTTAAAATATGTCAACGGGACGGTCCATATCGTTTCGATGACGACGGATGGTTCACGTGATTATATCAAAGAAAATGATATTGCCATCTTAGGCGGGGACCGTAAACATGCGATCCGTTACTTAGCGGATACCCATGTTGGAATGATTATTTTAACAGGTCATTTCGATATTGATGAAGAAGACTTAGCTTACTGTAAAGAAAAGAATGTCTCAGTTATCTCTACCCCATTCAATACCTTCGTGGCTTCCCAGCAGATCGTTCAGGCGATCCCGGTTGAATTCGCGATGCAGAAAGGCAACTTAACTGTTTTCACCACTGATGATACGGTGGAATCATTAAAAGAAGTCATGTCCAATACCCGTTATCGTTCTTATCCGGTTGTTGATATGAGCGGCAATGTGTTAGGGACAATCTCACGTTTTGCCTTAATCAAAGGGGAAAAGAAAAAGATTATCCAGGTCGATCACAACGAACGTGGTCAGGCTGTTGATGGGATCGAAGAAGCGGAAATCTTACAGGTCATCGATCATCATAGAATCGCAGATTTCCAGACTGTTGGTCCGGTTTACTACCGCGCTGAACCATTAGGCTGTACCTGCACAATCATCAAAAAGATGTTTGATGAACAGGAAGTGGAAATTCCACCAGAAATCGCTGGTATTATGTTAGGGGCGATCTTAAGTGATACCTTAATCTTCAAGAGCCCAACATGTACACCATTCGATAAGAAAACTGCTTATCGCTTAGCGGAAATCGCTGGTGTGGATCCCGTTGAATTTGGCATGGAAATGTTCAAAGCCGGGACGTCTTTAGTCGGCAAGAGCGTTGAAGAAATCTTCAATCAGGATTACAAGAGCTTCAACATCGGTGACTGCAAGATCGGGGTAGCCCAGGTCAATACGATGGATATCGAAGGCTTCGCGCCATATAAAGCAGAAATGCTTGCTTATATGGAAAAAGTCTGTGAAGACAACAACTATGACTTCGATGTCTTATTATTAACTGATGTTATTAATGCAAACTCTGAAGTCTTTGTAGCGGGCGGTAAACCACACTTTGTAGAAAAAGCTTTCAATGTCACATTAGATGATCATGAAGCGACACTGCCAGGTGTGATCTCTCGTAAGAAACAGGTTGTTCCAGCTTTAACTGAAGCTATTAACGGATAGAATGGAGGTGGTTTTTCCACCTCTTTTTCGCTATAATAGGGAAAAGAGGTGAGACTATGTATGAATTAGCCCATCGCGGTTTGAGTAAAAGTTATCCGGAAAATACCATGCTCGCTTTTACGAGAGCCTTAGAAGCTGGCTTTGATGGTATTGAAACCGATGTGCAGATGACCAGGGACGGCGTTTTGGTATTGTGTCATGATGAGAAAATCAATCGCACCAGCACCGGGAAAGGGTATCTTAAAGATTATACTTACCAGCAGTTATTACAATATAATTTCAACTATAAGTTTGACACTCGGGTGACGATTCCAACCTTAGATGAATTATTAGAACTGATTGCTGGCACACATAAGATTCTCAATTTAGAAATCAAGGATACAAAAAGTGAAGGCATTGAACGCGCCATCGCTTTAGCCGTTAAGCAGCATCATTTAGAAGATCAGGTTGTTTTCAGCAGTGTCTCCTTAGAAAGTTTAATAAAGATCAGACGCTTTCTGCCCGCTTCTTATGTGGCTTTAATTGTGAGCGGGCGTTATAAGAAACGCCGCTTAGATCCAGTGACCTTTCATTTAGATGGGATCCATGTGAAATACAGTAAGTTAAATGAGAAAGAGCTGCAGTACTTTAAGGAACATCATATCGCGGTAGGGGCTTGGACGATCACCCGCGAAAAGGACTTTCAATTTTTCAGGAGTCATGATATTCTTTTTGTGTTCACAAATGAAAAAATGAAGTAGGTGAAGATATGCGTTTAGATAAATTTTTAAAAGTATCCCGGATTATTAAAAGAAGAACGCTTTCGAAAGAAATTGCGGAAGCATCGCGGGTGAAAGTTAATGATAAAATTGTCAAACCTTCCTATAAACTAAAGGTTGGCGATATTATTGAAATCCAGTTTGGACGCTCTATTTTAAAAGTTCGTGTCAAAGACTTACGTCCGCACGTCTTAAAAGATGAAGCGAGCGAACTGTATGATGTTATTGAAGAAATCAAAGTCGAAGACTAAAAAAAGAGGTGGGTCAAATGACTGCCAAGAAAAAACAGGCGATTGGCAAGAAAGCCGTTGTATCCGTCATCCTGATTATGCTTTCCATTGCCATCTATGTCAATATTGCATCAAATGTGAAACGGGTGCGAACGCAGCGTGCTCAGTATCAGGCTTTAGTCAAACAGCGTGATGCCTTAAAAAAGGAGCGCAGCGCTTTAGAGACGGAAGTCAAAAACTTAAACGATGACGATTACGTTGTCAAATATGCCAGAGACCATTACATCTTTACGAAAGGCAGTGAAAAAGCTGTCGTTTTACCAGATGATAGTGAATCGCGCAAACAAGAATAAGCATGGCTTATTCTTTTATCATATAGGGGGGAAAAACTATGTTTCTAACGATATCGATACCATTTGAAAAATTTCAGCGTGAGAAAAAAGTCGTTATTTATCTTCCGGAGGACTATTATAAAACTAAGAAACGGTATCCTGTGCTTTATATCAATGATGGACAAAATGCCTTTTTTGATCATCAGTCCTTTATGGGCACATCCTGGGGCTTTGATCAGTATGTGAAAGAGCATCATCTTGATATCATCATGGTCGCGATTCCCTGCGTTTTTGATGATGCGATCCGCATGGATGAGTATGGCCCATGGCTCTTAGATGACTATTATTCCCAGCTCTTTACAAAAGATCGCTTAGTTGGCGGTCAGGGGGATGATTATCTTCACTTTGTCATCGACAATGTCAAAGTCCTCATTGATCATCGCTTTCGCACTCTTCCAAGTTTTAGCGCGATGGTGGGCTCGTCGATGGGCGGTGTGATCAGCGCCTATGCTTTTCTCGCTTATCCTCAGGTGTTTAAACGGGTAGCGGCCCTCTCCACAGCTTTTTTCCTCTATGAAAAACAGTTCCTTGATTTAATTGCCCATTATCAGGGCGAAGGGAAACTTTACTTTGATTTAGGGGATGATGAAGGGCATGGCAATGCGCAGGAAAGTGAGGCTTATATTTCTTCGAACACTCACATTAGGGCCGCATTAGAGGAAAAAGGGATTGCCTACGAATACCATTTCTTTGCGCATACAACGCATAATGAAGCGGCTTGGCGCAAGCGTCTGCCTCTTTTTATGCCGATGCTTTTCGAGGAGGATGACCATGTATAATATTTTATTTTCTGATTTAGATGAAACCTTATTAGATCAAAACGGGCAGGTCCCAGAGATTAATCAGCGTGCCATTGAGGCTATGCAAAAAAAGAATAAGCTTTTTGTCATTGCGACCGGCCGCTCTTATAACATGATCTATGATATTCAAAAACAGGTCCATACTTATAACTGTGAAAAGCAGTATTCACTTTGTTTTAATGGCGGTCTCGTCATTGAAAACAAAGGCAACCATGTCCTTTATTTTAAAGGCTTAGATAAAAAAGATGCCCGAATCCTTTTTGATGAAGGGCAAAAGCGTGGTTTATGTATGCTTGTCTTTACGATGGAATGCTGCTACATATTCAATGCTGATGCTTATGAAGTGGAGCGTAAGAAAAACCAGAAAGCCCCTTATAAAGTGATGGATGGCGACTTAGATGAGATCCAGGAAGACATCGCCAAGATGTTGCTTATGAAAAGAGACATGGACTATTTAAGAGATCTCAAAGCAAGTGTCGAGCCAAAACTCGCCGGACATGTCGCCTTAAGCTTTTCTTCTAATCGTTATATGGAATGTAATGCAGCCGGGGTTTCTAAAGGCGCTGGCCTGGCTTTCCTGTGTGATTATTTACAGATTCCCGTCAGTGAAGCGATCGCCATTGGCGATAACTACAATGATATCTCGATGATTCAAAAAGCCGGCTTAGGGGCCTGCGTCGCAAGCAGCCATGCAGATATCAAGCAGACGGCTGATTATGTCTGTGAGAAAGACTACGCTGAAGGCGCGGTGGCTGAAGTCATTGAAAAATTCATGGGAGGAGTTAAATAATGGACTATAAACTGATTGCGACAGATTTAGATGAAACATTATTAAATGATGAGCATCAGGTCTGCGCAGAAAATATGAAATGGATCAATAAAGCGGTGAGAGAACGTGGGGTGCGGATTGTGGCGGCGACTGGCCGCGGCTATAATCAGATCTTACCTGAACTCACGCAAATTGGCTTAAATGATCAGCCAGATGAGTATACGATTTCCTATAATGGTGCTGCCATCACTGAAAATAAAGGTTTTAAGATGATATCATGGCAAGGATTAGACTTTGATAAGATGGCTGAAATCTTTGCGTTTGGCGTCAAGCATGATGTCTGCATTCATATTTATGCCAATGAAGAACTCTTTGTCTATCATGTCAATGACGATGAATACAAGCGCTTAACCGCGCAGAAGCTAGCTTGCACCTATTTTGAAGAGCCGAGCGTTGATTTTTTAAAGGGCAAACGGATTGCGAAAATCCTTTTTGAAAATACCAATACTGATTATCTCAAAAGCTTAGCACCGCTGATGAAAGATATGACAGAAGGCTGTGTCGAAGTGAGCTATTCCTCAAATCGCTATATGGAATTCAATACTTTAGGGGTCAATAAAGGCACCGCTCTCGCCATTTTAGCAAATAAACTTTCCATTCCTATTGAACAAACGATCGCAATAGGCGATAATTATAACGACGTAGCGATGCTGAAAGCAGCGGGCTTAGCCGTTGCGGCCGGAAATGGTGTGGATGATGTCAAAGCGCTTTGTGATTACACCACCCAGGCCGACAATAACGAAGGAGTTGTCGCGGAAGCCATCCGCAAGTTTATTTATCATGAGGACATTTAGGGAGATTATTAATACCGAGGCGAAAGAGCCTTACTATCAGGCATTACATCAGTTTGTGGAGGATGAGTATGCCACGCATACGATATTTCCGCCACATAAACAGATTTATCATGCCTTCAATTTTTGTGACTACGAAGATATTAAAGTGGTCATTTTAGGACAGGATCCTTATCATGAATTACACCAGGCTAATGGTTTGGCCTTTAGTGTCAATAAAGGGGTGAGAATTCCGCCATCACTGATTAATATTTATAAAGAGGCAATGAGTGATGTTGGCATTCCCCAGCCGCATTCCGGCGATTTAACGCCATGGGCGCGGCAAGGGGTCTTACTGCTCAATACGGTCTTAACAGTCAGAGAAGGTATGGCCAATTCCCATAAAGGACATGGCTGGGAGATCTTTACCGATCATATCATCGAAGCGATGAATGAACGGGAAAAGCCGGTCGTCTTTATCTTATGGGGGCGTGCCGCCCGCAATAAGGCACCGATGATTCATGAACGTCACTTAGTGATTGAAAGTGCGCATCCTTCTCCTCTGAGTGCTAATCGCGGCTTCTTCGGTTCGCGTCCTTTTTCCCGGACCAATGCTTTTTTACGGGAACATGGCATCGCTGAAATTGACTGGAGGATCGACTAATGTTTGAAAACGTTCAAGAAGCTATTGCATATATCGAATCAAAACGAAACAAAAGAACAGTGGATGAATTTCGCACGACCTTACGGAATTTAGGGATCAATATGAAACAGCCCCACATGATTCATATTGCGGGGACCAATGGCAAAGGATCAACGGTCAATTACTTACGCGCTATTCTTAATGCCAATGGCTATAGTGTGGGGACGTTCACTTCCCCTTATATGGTGCGTCATAATGATCGTATCCGCATTGATAATGTCCCGATTTCTGATGAAGACTTACTGATGTATATCAATAAGTTCTATCATACGATTGAAGTCGATGACATGTCGATGTTTGAAATCGATACGATGATTATGCTGGCTTATTTTGAAGACCATGATCTTGATTATCGGATTATTGAATGCGGTATTGGCGGAAAGCACGATAAGACCAATGTCATTGATCCAGAAATTTCAGCCATTACGAATATCGGGATGGATCATGCCGAGCAGATTGGTCCGACACTGTATGATATTATCAATGAAAAAATGGGTATTATTAAACCGCATCAGCTGTTTATTACTTCGGAAATTTCAGGCACGATCTTAGCGCGCCTGCAGGAAGAATGTGATGCCCGCGATGCCACGATGATTGTCGTGCCGGAATATGAAAATACTGGTTTCCCATTCTGGTTTGTTTATCGGGATATGGCTTTCACGTTAAAAGATCAGGGCTATTATCAGGTGACCAATGCCCGCTTAGCGTTAACGATTGCCTCTAAGCTGATCACATTAGATAAAGAAGCGACGATCAAAGCGGTGGAAGGGGCAAAATGGCCAGGCCGTTTTGAAACCTTAAGTTACTTTGGTCATAAGGTCGTTATTGATGGCGCCCATAATGTGCCAGCCATTGAAGAATTACTGAAGACGTTAAGCTATTATAAAGACGAACGTATCGGCATTATCTTCTCATCCATTAAAGAAGATCAGGCGAAAGACTGCATCGCCTTATTAACCGCGGCCCATTATCCAGTTATCCTGACACATTTTGAAGATGAACGGGCGATTGATATGGAGGCTTTAGTCACGAGAGGCACTACCTACATGCCAGCTTTTGAAGATGCGATCAAACAGGCGGTCTTACAATATGAGGCAGTGGTTGTGACAGGCTCATTGCATTTTATTTCTCAAGTAAGAAAAATGATCACGGAAGAAAAATAATTTCTTCCGTTTTTCTTTTGAGTAAAAAAATTTTTAAGTTTTTTCTCTGGATGTATTCAAAATATGAAAATTTTGGTGTAGAATGAAAGCACATACTTAATACCGTAATGTTTTTAAAAAGACAATATTTATTGTCTATTCGTTTAAGAATGTGTTACAATAGGAGTATCAAGTAAGCGATTACATAGAGGAGGATTATTTTACATGGGAAAAGAATTAGTTGCAATGATTCTTGCTGGGGGCCGTGGCTCTCGTTTAAAAGCTTTAACAGCTAAAGTCGCAAAACCAGCCGTTCACTTTGGCGGAAAATATCGTATTATCGACTTTCCACTGAGTAACTGCGCCAACTCAGGTATTGATGTTGTTGGTGTGTTAACACAGTATGAATCTGTAGAGTTAGGATCATATGTTGGATCAGGGACAAAATGGGGGCTTGACGGAAATAGTTCCGCAGCGACTGTTTTACCAGCCCGTGAAAGAGATGAAGTCGGTGCAACATGGTACGCCGGGACAGCGGATGCCATTGCGCAGAACCTGGAATTCCTGGATCAGTATGATCCAGAATATGTCCTGATTTTATCAGGTGACCACATTTACAAAATGGATTATGCGGAAATGTTAAAGGCACATAAGGAAAAAGGTGCTGATTTAACTGTTGCCGTATTAAATGTTTCAATGGATGAAGCGAGCCGTTTTGGGATTATGAACACCAATGATGATTTATCAATCTATGAGTTCGAAGAAAAACCAGAACATCCAAAATCAACATTAGCCTCAATGGGGATTTATATCTTCACGTATAAACAGTTAAGAAAATACTTACGTGCAGATGAAAAGAAAAAAGACTCACATCACGATTTCGGGATGGATATCATTCCCGCTATGTTAGCGGATCATAAGAAATTATTTGCTTATGAATTCAAAGGTTACTGGAAAGATGTCGGCACTGTTGACTCATTATGGCAGGCGAACATGGACTTATTAAATGATTCAGACTTGGATCTTTATAACATCAAGAAAGACTGGAAGATCTACTCTGAAGATACTCTTGCAAAACCACAGGTTATCGGTGATAAAGCGAGCGTTAAGAATTCTCTTGTAACGCAGGGCTGCACTGTGAATGGTGATGTTGAAGGCTCTGTCTTATTCAACAATGTCAGTGTCGGCACTGGGGCAAAAGTCGTTGATTCAGTCTTAATGCCAGGCGTTTTAGTCGAAGAAGGCGCTCAGGTCTATAAAGCAATCGTCGATGAAGGCTATACAGTAAAATCAGGAGAAGTCATCAATAAAGAAGCTAAAGAAGTGGCTCTGCTGAGTAAAAATACGAGAGATTAGGACGGGAGGATTACAAAATGGCTAAAGTAATTGGACTTGTTAATTTACATTCCGATATCGAATTAAAAGGATTAACAGAAAGAAGACCAGTGGCATCTGTAAGCTTCCTTGGTCGTTATGGAATTATTGACTTTGTTTTATCAAACTTCTCTAATTCCCAAATTGATAATGTGGGGATTCTGATCAAAGAAAAACCAAGATCATTATTCAAACATATGGCAAATGGTAATGCCTGGAACTTCAACTCTAAACGTGGTGGGGTATCTTTACTTTATGATGAAAAGTATGCCAACAATAATATGTACAACCACGATATTAACAATATCTTAGAAAATATTGCGTTTATTGAAAAGAATAAACCAGATTATATCGTGATTGCCCCAGCGCATATTATTACGACTATGGATTATAGTGAAGTGGTAGAAGCTCATCGTAAATCTGGTGCGGATATTACCATGGTTTATAAGAAAATCAAAAATGCGGATGAACGTTTCATCGGTTCCGACTACCTGAAAGTGAAAAACGGTGTCGTTGAAGCAATTGAAAAGAATAAAGGCAACGCCAAGAATCGCGCCATTTCTCTGGAAACATATGTTTTCTCAAGAGAAGCATTATTAAAATTATTAAAAGAAGCCCAGAATGTTTCTGCTTTCTTTAACTTAAAAGATATCTTATCTTATGCTTTAGATGAAAAGAAGATCGACGCTTACGAATTCAAAGGCTTTGCGGATATTATCGATTCCTTTGAATCTTACTACAGAGTCAGCTTAGATTTCTTAAATATCGAAGTGTCTACCCAGGTATTTAAGACCAACTGGCCAATCTATACAAATACCAACGATACACCACCAACAAAATATAAGAAGAACGCCGAAGTGAAGAATGTTTTCGTAGCTAATGGTGCGATCATCGATGGAACAGTGAATAACTGTATTATCGGTCGTGAAGTGAAAATTGGTAAAGGTGCCGTTGTGAAGAACTCTATTATTTTCACCGGTGCGGAAGTTAAACCTGGTGCCGTTGTGGAAAATGCAGTCATCGATAAAGATGCCATTATCCAGAACAAGAAAGAAATCAAAGGCACACCTGAAGCACCTCTTTATGTCAAAGAAGGAGATAAAGTTTAATGAGAATTGTTTTCGCTGGATCAGAAGCACAGCCTTTCATTAAATCCGGCGGTTTGGCTGATGTCTTAGGCTCTTTGCCTAAGGCTTTAGCGGCCAAAGGCAATGAATGTTATGTGATTCTGCCTAAATATCAGGATCTGAAAATGCCGGAAGCCCTCGAATATGTCACAAACTTTTATTTATGGGTCGGCTGGCGTCGCTGCTATTGCGGTGTGTTTAAAGCCGTAGTCGATGGCGTGACGTATTTCTTCGTGGACAACGAACAGTATTTCAGAAGACCTGGACTCTATGGCTATGATGATGACTATGAACGTTTCGCATTTTATGACTTTGCCGTTTTGGAATGCTTATCACGTTTAGACATCATGCCTGATATTCTTTCTTTACATGACTGGCAGGCCGCAATGATTGCCCCATTATATAAAGAAAGATATTGTTACTATGATTTCTATGGCGGCGTGAAAGTTACTTTCACGATCCATAATATCGCTTATCAGGGCAAATGTGATCCCTTCTTATTACAGGATCTCTTTGGCTTAGATAACTATCTCTATTACAATGGCAATATTCGTAATGATGGCTGTATGAACATGATGAAAGCTGCTATTGTTTATAGTGATGCGATTACGACAGTATCCCCAACGTATGCAGAAGAAATCTTAACCGATGCATATGGTGAAGGTTTACAATCCATCTTAAAGATGCGCCGTTATGATTTATACGGCATCTTAAATGGGATCGATTATGATGCGATCAATCCGGCAACGGATCCCGCCATCGCATTCAACTACGATGCCACGGACGTCAAAGAAAAGAAAGTCGAAAATAAATTAGCCCTTCAGCGTGAAGTCGGCTTGCCAGAAAATCCGGATGTTCCACTCATTGGGATCGTGACCCGTTTAACCTGGCAGAAAGGTCTCGATCTGATTATCAACCGTTTCGAAGAACTGATGAAACGTGATGTGCAGGTTGTGATCCTTGGCGCTGGTGATCAGAAATATGAAGGACCGCTCAAAGGCTTTGCCGGTTATCATAATCAGAAGTTCTCACTGAACTTAAAGTATGATGCCAATTTAGCAATGCGGATCTACGCTTCGAGCGATATGTTCCTGATGCCATCGTTATTTGAACCATGTGGTCTTTCCCAGATGATGGCGCTACGTTATGGCAGTGTTCCCATCGTTCGTGAAACTGGCGGCCTAAAAGATACCGTCTTCCCATATAACGAATATGAGGATACTGGCACTGGTTTTAGTTTCAGTAATTACAATGCCCATGAAATGCTGCACGTGATTGATTATGCGATTCACGTTTATCGTGAAGATCGTCCTGCCTGGGACCGCATTGTTCAGCGTGGCATGGCTGAAAAGCTGGACTGGGAAAAATCAAGTGAAGAATATCTGAAAGTCTTCTCATCCCTCATGAGATAGGTTCAAAAGCTCGCATATGCGGGCTTTTTTTGGCTGTTAGCACCAATTGCTTGTAAGCCGAAATAAAACCGCTTACAATAAAGGCAAGAGAGGATGTGAAACCATATGATGAAGAAATTATTATGCGCTTTATCGATCATTTTAGGCATGGGTGTCATGCCAGTGCAAGCAAAAGAAATTCCTGATTTTGGTACTAATCTCAAAGAAGATGAGCTTTCTGTGCCAGTTAAAACCATGAAAGATTATATCGTCGATCCAGACAATGGAGGAGTGGATCAATGGCATACCAAAGCCGATTATGTGTTTTATCTTTTACGGATTCATCATACGGAAGGTCTTTACTATTATTACGTCTTATCAAAAGATTTTTCAGTATATGATGGACGTATTCAAAATCGTCTTCGCGGAATAAGTGTTTATTTGTATGATGGGAAGGATAAGAATGTGGATTTACGAATCTTAGGTAAAGCGAAAGCGCCGGTTAAACGGATTGAGAAAGAGGCCTTTATGAAGACAAAAGCGAAAACGGTGATCTTACCGGCAACGGTGACTTACTGTGAACCGCATGCTTTTGGGAAAAATGTGACAATTAAAAAATCTTCTCTCTTAAAGAAGGCAAAAGATGGCAGCTTTCAGGCTTATTATAAGGTCAATCATCATTTCTATAAGCCAGAGGCCTTACAATCTTTACGTTTTAAGGGAAAAAAGAGGATTATACTTAAGGCTGGACAATCTTTTTCCCTAAACTATCAGGTGAAAGTGAAGGGAAAATATTATCCGATTTCCCTTGATCAGTTATCTTTTGAGGCTCCTGGCTTAACGATTCGAAAAGGGAAGGTCACCGCTCAAAAAGCGGGGGTATATTCATTAAATGCCTTCTTAAAGACGCAAGAATATGGCAAATCAAGCCAAGTGCAGGTGGTGATTTCATGATGAAAAAGATCCTTTTATTGATTTTATTTTTGGTGATGGGAGTTTCACCGGTGTATGCCTATGATGATGTATATGATCATCAGGAGTATTGGAAATACTATAATGAAAAAGAGCAGGATCGGGAAACGATCCCTGCTTATGACATTGATATGTTTCGGGCAGACTATCGTTCAACGCACGAAGAAAGTGATTATTTGTATTATCTGATGCGGAAACATAAGACGGGCGGTTTTACTTATCGTTATCATCTTGATTTTAAGCCTGAGCGGCTGAAAAAATTATATACGTCGCCAGCCATAGACAATCCTTATATTCATGGTGTCGATGTCTTAGGTTATGATGCTCGTTTGAAAACGATTGATTTTAAAAAATTAACGCGTCAAAAAGGGTATATCCGCAGGATTGGGGCGAATGCTTTCGCCCATACGAAGCTTACATCGATCACGGTACCAGATAGTGTGGAATATGTTGGAAAAAATGCCTTTGGGTTTCTTAAAGTTAAGAAATCCCCCTATCTGATCAAACAAAAAGGTATTTATAAGTATTACTTTGTATCCGGGAAAAAACGTATTCAGCCAAGTGATGTTACGGCATTATATTATCGCGGCACGCAGGCTAAACTCGATGGGGGAAAGAGTGGCGCGATGAAAACAATTCCGCAAAAGGATTCTGAAAATAAATCTCCATCTTATGTTATGACATTAAAAAAGGGACAAAGTGTGTTTTTGAATGGATATATCAAAGTGAAAAACAAATATTTCCCGATCTCTTACAAGCAGGTGAACCAGCTATCCGAGCGGAAATATAAACACTATGTGAAATTTTATAAGGGGAAATTAACGGCCTTAAAGAAAGGCGGCGAATTCATCACCATTGTACCAATGGCGGGGGTTTATAATATAAGCTATGCAATTGAGGTAAAAGTTGTTTAAAGAAAGACCGCTTCATTTGAAGCGGTCTACATGTCTTCCGTGACTTGGAAAATATAAAATTTTAAATAAGAAGAATCTTCATTTCCCCAAAGAATCGGATGATCGCTAGCCTGCTGACGGAATTCTACCTGGGCTAAGCGTTTATTGACCGAGCGAGCAGCCTGATCAATCGCTTTTTTAAATGTTTCATTATCCATGAAATGAGAACATGTACAAGTGACTAAGAAGCCGCCATCACGAACTAACTTTAAGCCCTGACGATTGATTTCACGATAACCGCGCATGGCTTTTTTGATAGAACTCTTTGATTTGGTAAAAGCGGGCGGATCGAGGATGACAACGTCATAGCTTTCTCCCTGCTCGATTAATTCTGGTAAGAAATCAAAGACATCATGGGTTTCAAAATGAACGGTGTCTTCTAAATGATTCAGTTTCGCATTTTCGTTTGCAAGTTCAACGGCTAGATCACTCGCATCAACGCCAAGTACAAAGTCAGCTCCGGCAATCCCGGCATTGAGGGCAAAGGTTCCAATATAGGTAAAGCAGTCTAAAACTTTCGCGCCTTGAGCGATCTTATGAATAGCTAAACGATTGTATTTCTGATCAAGGAAGAAACCAGTCTTTTGACCATTTTCAATATCGATATTGTATTTGACACCATTTTCGGTAATGACAAATTTGGTTTCGAAAGGCTCGGTTAAAAAGCCTTTGACACGTGGTAAGCCTTCCTTATCGCGCTCTCTGGCATCAGAACGTTCATAGACGCCTTTTAACGGCCATGCGCATTCTGCAAAAACGGTTTGCAGGGCTTTGACAACCATCATTTTCAATTTTTCAGCGCCTAAGGTTAAAGCCTGTAAGACGCAGACGTCTTCATACTTATCAACTGTGATGCCTGGTAAGAAATCAGATTCGCCAAAGATTAAGCGACAGCTGCTTGTGTCGCCGGTATGGAGACGATAAGCGATCGCGTTACGGACGCGTTCATCAATAAAAGCCTGATCAATTGTCGTATCGAGAGAACGCGATAATAAGCGAATTCTGATTTTTGAATGGGTATTAATATAGCCCTGACCGAGCGGATAGTGGTTGAAGGCTTCCACATTCACCAAATCACCGTCGGTAAATGGACCGGAAATCGCATCGATTTCGTTATCGAAAACCCAGAGGCCGCCGCGATTGAGGGTGCGGCCTTCACCCTTTTTCAATGTTACTGTTACTTTTTGCATTTTTATCACCGCTCAAATTATAGCGTATAATTGCTTAAGTGCAACCATTTTACTTGTATGAACTAGGTGTTTTTGATAAACTTGACTGTAGAAAGACCAGATTGTCTTGAGGCCATGATTCGTCATGGATTTTTTTACAGAAAAGTGAGGACTTTTTATGAAAATTTTTAATTCCTATACCAATAAAAAAGAAGAGTTTAAACCTATTGAACCCGGCAAGTGCGGAATTTATGTCTGCGGACCAACGGTATACAACTATGTGCATATCGGAAATACCCGTCCAATGATTGTTTTTGATGTCTTACGTCGTACTTTAGAATATCTTGGCTATGATGTTACGTTTGTCTCTAACTATACGGATGTCGATGATAAGATCATCAAGAAAGCCAAAGAAGAAGGCGTGAGTGAAAAAGAATTAACGGAAAAATATATTAAAGCTTATGAAGATGTCCGTGATGGCTTAAACATTGAAAAGCCAACCTTTACGCCTCGTGTTACCCAGACGATGGATAAGATCATTGCTTTTATTGCGGATCTGATTGATAAAGGATACGCTTATGAAGCCGATGGTGATGTTTATTTCCGAGTTCCTAAGATTGATGATTATGGAACATTATCAGGGATCAAAGTTGATGACTTAGTTAATGGGGCATCCCAGCGTACAGCGACAGCTGATGATGCTAAAAAAGAATCTCCATTAGACTTTGCGTTATGGAAAAAGACCGATGAAGGGATTCAGTTTGATTCTCCTTGGTCAAAAGGCCGTCCTGGCTGGCATACGGAATGTGTGGTTATGATTAATGATATCTTCGGCCGCGGCAATATTGATATTCATGGCGGCGGCCATGACTTAAAGTTCCCGCATCATGAAAATGAAATTGCGCAGTCAGAAGCCTTCTCTCATACGCATTTAGCGAATTACTGGGTGCATAACCAGATGATTAATATCAATGGGGAAAAGATGTCTAAATCTTTAGGCAATGTCTTATGGGCAAAAGATTTATTAGCGCAGTTAGGCACGAATGTGTATAAGTGGTTAATGTTATCAACACATTATCGTAATCCTTTAAACTTTACCGATGATGTTTTAGCCAATGTGAAGAAAGAAGTCAGCAAAGTGGAAAACGTGGTCCGTCAGGCTTCTCTTTACTTAGTAACACATAAAGTCCCAGCCGCTGATTATGATAAAGCGACGGTGGATCATATGGTGGATGCATTAAGTGATGACTTAAATACTTCCTTAGCTTTAACAGAAATCTTAGATCAGGTAAAAGTCGTTAACTCAGTGATGCGTGTCAAAGATAAAGATGATGCGAAAATCGCAACGGCTTATGCAACGTTAATGAAGATGCAGGATGTCATGGGCTTTGCCTTCAAAGGTGTTGAAATGAGCGATGAAGATATCGATCTTTACAACAAATGGCAGGCTTTAAAGAAAGAAAAGAACTTTGAAGAAGCCGATAAACTGCGTGCTACATTAACTGAAAGAGGCATTTTATAATGCGTCCAGAACTGCTTAACGCCTTAACGTTAGCTTACTTAGGTGATGCTTTATTTGAAGTTTATATCCGAGAATATCTGATATTAGAAAAAGGCATCACGAAACCTAATGACCTGCAGAAAGCCTCCGTCTCTTATGTTTCAGCGGTGGCGCAGGCCTACTTTATGAAAGTCGCACGAGAAAGCGGCTTTCTGACTCCGGAAGAACTCGCTATTTATAAGCGTGGCCGCAATACCAAAGCGCATAATAAATCGCATAGCCGGACCTTAACGCATAACCAGTCATCAGGTTTTGAAGCCTTAATTGGGCATCTCTACCTGATTGGCAATCAGCAGCGTATTGATGAAATTGTGACCTAT
Organism: Intestinibaculum porci; assembly: GCF_003925875.1. Taxonomy (GTDB): domain Bacteria; phylum Bacillota_I; class Bacilli_A; order Erysipelotrichales; family Coprobacillaceae; genus Intestinibaculum; species Intestinibaculum porci. The sequence continues at coordinate 725,795 of NZ_AP019309.1, forward strand.
TACAAACAAGTTATTGAATCAAAAGAAGAGCAGGAAAAAATATGAAACAGTGGATCTACGGCCGCAATACGGTCAGAGAATTAATTAAAAATCATAAAGCCAGTCAGGTATTTATTGTCCGCAACACCAATGATGATCTGATCAAGCTTTGTAAAGATAATCATGTGAAAATGAGGATTGGCGAGAAGAAAGAAATGATCAGCTTAGTTGGCAATGTGGCTCATCAGGGCGTAGCCTGTGAAACCGAAGGGTATGACTATGCGACTATTGAAGAGATCTTAAGCAGTGTTCCGAAGGGGAAACAACCGTGCCTGTTAATGTTAGATGGCTTAGAAGATCCCCATAACTTAGGAGCGATTTTAAGAACCTGTGATGCCGTTGGTGTCGATGGGGTCATCATTGGCAAGAAACGTTCGGTCTCTTTAAATGCGACGGTCGCAAAAGTTTCTACTGGGGCCATCGATCATGTGAAAGTGGCTCAGGTGACGAACTTAACCCGCACCTTAGATGCTTTAAAGAAGCAGGGATTCTGGGCGGTTGCCTGTGAGAATGAAAATTCCCAGGATTACCGTCAGGTTGATTACAATATGCCTTTGGTTTTAGTCATCGGCTCGGAAGGTTTTGGCATTTCCCGTTTGTTAAAATCACATTGCGATTTGAATGTGGTCTTACCAATGGTGGGGCATGTCACTTCCCTGAATGCCTCAGTGGCGACAGCCGTTTTGTTATATCAGGTCTATAATTCACGTCATCCTCTTTAGGAGGACGTATGTACATTCAAAATATTCGCGAATATATCTATTTGGCCCGCTGCGGCGATGCCGATGCTTATGATGAAGTATTTCATTATTATCGCATTCTGGCCTATAAAGTGACCCGGACGTATACGGAGGGGAATATCGATGTTTATAATCATCTGTTAAGCGGTTTTGAGTATGTTTTATCACAATATGAAGGATACTCGCAAAGCAGTTTTGCAACGTATGCTTTCACCTGTTTAAAACATCGGGCGCTTCAGTTGTACAACCGGATGCATAAGCAGGCTGAAATCTCCTTGGAGCAGCCGGTGAATGATGATGAGTCAAAGCGGATGATCGATATTGTGGCGGAAGAGAAAACCACTTATAATCCACTTGCTCATATCAGCAAGATCGCCGATGAGGAAGCGTTTCAGAAGTTTTTAGAGAAATATGTGAACCCTGATCATCAAATGGTGATTAAGCTCCATAATGAAGGTTTTACGACCGATGAAATTGCGAAAAGGACACATTTTAGTCCGGGCAATATTTACAATATTATCTATCGGGTGGAAAAACAGTATCGTGAATATAAACAACGGAAAAATCAAAAAATGGTAGATTTTTCCAGCAACAAAAAGACAAAAGATATTTGACTCCCTAGAATGAATGTGATAAATTATAGGGGCTAAGGGGTGATAGTATGAGAGAAAAAGTCATTTTAGTTTGTACAGAGTGTTTATCTCGTAACTATACCATCTACAAAAATAAACGGACCAATGTGGAACGTTTAGAACTGAGAAAGTACTGCAAGAGATGTGGCAAGCATACTCTTCATAAAGAATCAAAGTAGGAGGAGTTTTTCATGAGCGACAATATGTCCAAAGAAGAAAAAGCGGCTCTTAAGGCAAAACTCAAGCAGGAACGTAAGGAATTACGTGCTGCTAAGAAAATTGAACGCAAGAAGAGACTGGAAGATCAGATTGATACTGATCCATTAAAGTTTAAAGATTGGGCCACACTCAGCGGTGTGCGTGAAGAAATCAAAAAGATTCATTGGCCAACGAGAAAAGAACTCGCTGTTGACAGCGGCGTTGTTTTAGCCTTTACAATTATTTTAGGGGCATTTTTCTATGCCAGCGATGCAGTCATTGCATTAATTTTAAAAGCATTGGGGATGAATTAATATGCCAGGTATCAATGAAGAAGGCAGAAGATGGTACGTTGTCAATACCTATTCTGGACATGAAAATAAAGTCAAAGAAAATCTTGAAAAAAGAATTGCATCCATGAACTTACAGGATGTCTTATTCAATATCATTATTCCAACACATCCAGAAACCGTCATTAAAAACGGTAAGAAGGTTAATGTGGAAAAGAACTTATGGCCAGGTTATGTCTTAGTGGAAATGATTATGACAGATGAAGCTTGGTACGTTGTTCGTAACACTCCTGGTGTTACTGGATTCATCGGTTCTTCTGGGGGCGGGGCAAAACCTTTCCCATTAGCGAAGCATGAAATCGATCCTATCTTAAAGAAGATGGGGATTCGGACAACTAGTCTGGAAGTTGATTTCAAACCGGGCGATGAAGTCAAGATCTTAACAGCACCATTTGCTGGTAAAAAAGGTAAAGTGGAATCTATTGACTATGAAAAAGAAAGAGCAACTGTATTAGTTGACATGTTAGGCAATTTAACACCTACCGAACTTGATCTTGTAGCCTTAGAAAAAGTAGATGTATAGTAAAGACGGTTGAATCCGTCTTTTTTTGTTGATGATTCATTGATATTGTTGGATGCAAAATTTTCTAAACAATATTTGGAAGGAAAATATGGTGGTGTATACGATATGACATCTGTTATTAACTGGGATGAAATAGATGCTGGGATGAAAACGTTCTAAATCAATCGAAATGCCTTTTTGTCTGAGTGAAAAAGTATGTTATAATGGGTTCATCTTAAGGAGCGAGTGCGATGGGAAAGAAGATTGTGAGCCTGATGATGGTGATGACTTTGATGATGGGACAGGAAGTGCGTGTTCAGGGGAAAGGAAAAGTAAGTGTTTATGTCTGCACGAAGGCAAAAGCAATATTATATGATGAAGATGAAAAGCCTGTCACGGAGGTGACCTCTTTTTCATATCGTAAGGATGGACAGTTAAAAAGTGCGAAAGCGCAGTATTCGCATAAGACCCTGCATTATAAGAATAATAAGTTAACAGGGATTAAGGAGACCAAAGGGGATCCTTACTATGCGAAAGTGAAACTGAATAAAGCGAAACAGATTGTTGAAGCGAAGATTAAAGAGGATGATAATTCCCAGCAGGTAACCCTCTCCTATAATAAAGAAGGTCTTTTAAGTAAAGAAAGAAATGTCTATAAGTCAGGAGAGAATCAGTTAGGTTCGATTGATAATGTCAATTATGTCTATGATGATGACAATCAGATGAGTCAGATTATTGGTCATCAGAGTTATGCCTATGGCAGTGAAAATGGGGAAGAAGAATATTATGACTTATTAGATACGAAGATTTCTAAGAATAAGAAACAGACGAAAGTGCTCCATTATAATGATGAAGAGAAGATTTCTTTAACGACGTACAGCTATAAAAAGATAAAGGTAACGCCTTCATTGGTGAAGGCGATCAGCTCTCAGCAGGGCTATATGATCTACCGATATGATCACAATTGGGGGTACAAATAAAAAAATAAAAAATAGTGTTGCATTTATGAGAAATATCTTGTATTATCACATAGGTACGTTAAGTACTTTATGTGGGAGGACAAGTCCTAATACCACAACACGGACAAATTTTATAGGAGGTGTGTCGCGTGAGTAAAAAAGTAGTAAGAGTTATGAAAATCCAGTTTAAAGCTGGACAGGCAAAACCAGGACCTGCTTTAGCAGGTGCAGGTATTCAGATGCCTAAATTCTGTACAGCGTTCAATGATCAGACTAAAGATCGTATGGGTGAAACTGTACCAGTTGTCTTAACAGTATATGAAGATAAATCATTTGATTTCATCTTAAAAACTGCTCCAGCAGCTGAAATGATTAAGAAAGCTTGTAATTTAAAGAAAGCAGCAAGTGATTCTAAACAGACTGTAGCCACATTATCTGCAGATAAGTTAAAGGAAATTGCTGAATACAAGATGCCTGATCTTAATGCAAATGATATCGAAGGCGCTATGAAGATCATTGCAGGTACTGCTCGTAACATGGGCGTAAAAGTTGAAGGTTTAGACGCTTAATTATCATAAGCATGAGATGGATTTATTCCGTCATAACAGTGGGAGGTTTAAGCCGCTATGACCACTTTAAGGAGGAAAGAAAAAAATGGCTAAACACGGAAAGAAATATAATGAAGCCGCTAAGTTAATTGATGCTGCTAAACAGTATCCAATTGATGAAGCAGTTGCTTTAGTAAAGAAAACATCTACAGTTAAATTTGATGCAGGTGTTGATGTCGTATTCAAGTTAAATCTTGATACAAGACATGCTGATCAGCAGTTAAGAGGGGCTTTAAGCTTACCTCATGGTACTGGTAAAACTAAGAAAGTCTTAGTTATTGCCGAAGGTGCTAAAGCTGAAGAAGCTAAAAATGCTGGTGCTGACGTAGTTGGTGCTGACGATGTATTAGAACAGATCCAGGGCGGATGGTTAGATTTCGACGTTGCAATCGCAACTCCTAACATGATGCCTAAATTAGGTCGTTTAGGTCGTATCTTAGGCCCTCGTGGTTTAATGCCTAACCCTAAGACTGGTACTGTAACTATGGACGTCGCTAAAGCTGTTCAGGATCAGAAAGCTGGTATGGTTAACTACCGTACTGACAAAGATGGTAATGTACACATGCCAATCGGTAGAGTGTCATTCGAAGAAGCTGCCTTAGCAGACAACTTCAATGCTGTTAAAGATTTAATCTTAAGAGTTAAACCTGCTACAGCTAAGGGTACTTATGTAAAGAATGTTGTTATTTCTTCTACAATGGGCCCAAGTATTAAAGTTGCTCTTTAATACGTAAAATTACTGCAATCAATATACCGGAGACAGTAACTGGAGAAATCCTTAATTTGTTACCGAGGTGATATTGTCAAATGAAATTGACAAGCTCTCCTCGTGAGAGCTTTTATAACGTGTATATTGTTGCTATATAAAAATTTATATAGGAGGACAAAAAATGGCTAAAGAAGTATTAGTCGCTAAACAGGCCGTCATCGACGAAGTAACTGATAAGTTAAATAACGCTTCATCAGTAATCGTTGCTGAATACCGTGGTTTAACTGTTGACGAAGTTACTGAACTTCGTAGAGCTTTAAGAGCAGAAGGCGTTGAACTGAAAGTTTACAAAAACAAATTAGTAAAACGTGCAACAGAAGCTGCAGGTAAAACAGAATTAGATGAATTCTTAAAAGGCCCTAACGCTTTCGCATTCGGTAGCGACGACGCAGTTGCGCCAGCGCGTGTTTTAGCAAAATTTGCTAAAAAACATGAAGCATTAGTATTAAAAGCTGGGATCGTTGAAGGCAAATTACTGAACACAGATGAAGTCAAAGCAATCTCTACTTTACCAAACAGAGAAGGCATGTACTCTATGTTACTGTGCACTTTAAAGGAACCAGTTGCCAAAGTGGCAAGAATCTTATCTGCCTTAGCTGATAAGAAGGGAGAAGCAGCTCCTGCTGAAGAAGCAAAACCTGCTGAAGAGGCAGCTCCTGCTGAAGAAGCAGCTGCTTAATGTGAAATAAAAAAATTATTCGGAGGAAAATACAATGGCAAAATTATCACAGGAAGATATCTTAGCTTACTTAGAAGAAGCTACAATCTTAGAATTAAATGATTTAGTAAAAGCAATCGAAGACAAATTTGACGTAACTGCTGCTGCTCCAGTTGCTGCTGCAGCTGCTGGTGCTGCTGCTGAAGATGCAGCTCCTGCTGAAGTTACTGTTACATTAACTGATGTTGGTGCATCTAAAGTTAAAGTTATCAAAGCTGTACGTGAAATCACTGGTTTAGGCTTAGTTGATGCTAAGAAATTAGTAGATAACACTCCAGCTAAGATCAAAGAAAACGTTTCTGCAGACGAAGGTGCTAAGTTAAAAGAAACTTTAGAAGCTGCTGGTGCAACTGTAGAAGTAAAATAATCAATCTGATTCCTAAAGCCCTTCGGGGCTTTTTGTTTTATGGCTCATTATTTTACCAATGAAGATGTGAAGAGTGCACCAACCACATTCACATATACATATCATGGCCGCGATTACACATTTCATAGTGATGCCGGGGTTTTCTCAAAACACTTTATTGACTATGGCACACAAGTGTTATTAGCTGCTATTGATCTTAAAGATGCACAAAGCTTACTTGATGTAGGGTGCGGGTATGGCACGATCGGGATGCTGCTTAAAGGGGACAAACCAGATTTACAGGTCACAATGGTGGATGTGAATAAGCGTGCTTTAGCTCTAGCGAAAGCAAATGTGGAAACCAACAATGTTGGTGCTTGTGATATTCATGAAAGCAGCTGTTATGATCAGGTAACCGGTTGTTATGATCTGATTATCTCCAATCCACCAATTCGGGCCGGCAAGAAGATTGTCTCAACGATCTTAAGTGAAAGTATCCATCACTTAAATAATAATGGCCGCTTAGTCATTGTCATCCAGAAGAAGCAGGGTGCACCAAGTGCGAAAGCTTTAATGGAGAAGACTTTTGGCAATGTGACGATCTTAAAAAGAGATAAAGGCTATTACATTTTACAATCAGAAAAACGCGATTAAGACTGTCTCTGGCAGTCTTTTTCTCTTGTCTTAAAGGTGTTTTTCTTAGATAATAAAAACAGGAGGTACATTATGGATAAGGAATATCATTTAGATCGTTATTTTGATTTTTCGCAATATAGCGAAGATTTCTTTGAAGAAGAAGGCCATCAGGATATTTTAGATGACTATAAGGAGTATTTAGAAGAATTTACCTTAGAACTAGAAAAGAGTTTAAAGCCTAAGACGATTGCCCGTCATCTTTTTAATGTTTCTTTTTATCTGATTGATTATTGTTTATTTTATAGTGGAGACGATTTAGAGGGCTCTTTATCGCTTGGCAATCTCGATGACTTCTTTGGTCGCTGGTATCAGTACAAATGCATGTGGTCAACGCCAACGTCCGTGAAACAGACCATTGCCGGTTTAAAGAAATTTTACAAGGTCATGCTTGCTCATGGGCACATTGACAACGAGCATTATGATGATTTTATCGACACCATTAAAGAATATAAAGATGACTGGGCAATAGCGATGGCAGAGTTTAATACACCAAAAGATGATTTCTGGTGGTAGGATGTTATGATAACATCCTTTTTTGCATTTCGTTTTTTGCGCTTTTTTGATTTACCGTTGACAATAGAGAAGTCTTGTGCTATCATCCTAAGATGCCAGCTCATATCTAAAAGCATCCTTTTTTGCATGCTTTTTTGTAAGAGTTTGAGAAGAATAAAGGAGTGAAACGGACTTTGGAACAAAATTTACCACGCGCAGACAAGAAAATTGTGCGCCGCGATTATTCAAGAATTAGTGGGTCTCTGGCTCTACCAAACTTAGTAGAAATCCAGACAGATTCCTTTAAATGGTTTAAGGAAACAGGTATCAAAGAAGTATTCGAAGATATCTATCCAATCACTAACTTTAACGAAACACTCTCATTAGAGTTTGTTGATTGCCGTTTTGATGAACCTAAATATGACGTCGATGAAAGTAAAGACCGCGATGCGATTTATTCAGCACCACTTCGCGCTACTTTACGTTTAGTAAATAACTCAACCGGTGAAATTAAAGAAAATGAAGTATTCATGGGAGATTTCCCATTAATGACTGATGCCGGTACTTTTATTATCAATGGGGCAGAACGTGTTATTGTCTCTCAGTTAGTACGTTCACCAGGGGCATACTTTGGTAATGCCACTGATAAAGTAGGGAAAACTGTCTTTACCGGGCAGGTTATTCCTTCACGTGGGACATGGTTAGAATTCGAAAACGATTCTAAAGATGTTTTAAATGTACGTATTGACCGTCAGAAGAAGATCCCTGGAACGATCTTACTTCGTGCTTTAGGGTTATCTTCTAATGAAGATATCATTGATGTTTTTGGTGACCATCCATTCTTACAGAATACGTTTGAAAAGGATACAACAACCAATACTGATGAAGCCTTAATTGAAATTTACAATAAGTTAAGACCTGGTGAACCAGCAACGCTGGAAGGGGCTAATACTTTATTATATACCCGTTTCTTCGATCCTAAACGTTATGATTTAGCAAAAGCTGGTCGTTTCAAATTAGGTAAGAAGTTATCATTATTAGACCGTATTGCTGGTCGTATCTTAGCGGAAGATGTCTATGACGTCGATGGCAATTTAGTCTTACCTGAAGGGACTAAAATTACCGTTAAGGAATTAGATTTATTAAAGCCAGTTTTCGAAGCAGGAGCGCATACGAGAACCCTGCAGACAAATGAAAACATGCAGTCTAACTCAGTCATTCAGTGTATTGAAGTCTATACTGATGAAACGCGTCGCAGAAAGATGAAAGTCATCGGGACAGATTTATCATTAAAATCTAAGTTCATTACAATCTCTGATATGATTGCTGCTTATTCTTATATGTTAAACTTAGTCGATATCTTTGAAACGATCGACTTACAGGATGCTGACCGTGTTAACTTAATGAGCCGTATTGGTTTATTAGATGATATCGATCACTTAGGAAACCGTCGTGTCCGTACCGTTGGTGAATTAGTACAGAACCAGTTCCGTATCGGTTTATCACGTATGGAAAGAGTCGTTAAAGAAAGAATGTCCTTATCTGAAGCAGATAGTGTGACACCTCAGTCTTTAACCAATATTCGTCCGTTAACTGCCGCAATTAAAGAATTCTTCTCTAGTTCACAGTTATCTCAGTTCATGGATCAGATCAACCCATTAGCCGAATTAACAAATAAACGTCGTTTATCTGCCTTAGGCCCAGGTGGGTTATCAAGAGACCGTGCAGGTTACGAAGTCCGCGACGTCCATCCATCACACTATGGTCGTATCTGTCCAATCGAAACACCTGAAGGTCCAAACATCGGTTTGATCTCGACTTTAGCTACTTATGCCAAAGTCAACCAGTATGGTTTCATTGAAACACCATACCGTAAAGTGAATAACTGTGTCATTGATGAAAATGATATCCGTTATCTTTCTGCCGATGAAGAAAAGAATTACATCATCGCGCAGGCCAAAGTCAAAACGGATGAAAATAATAGAATCTTAGATGAACAGGTTATTTCTCGTCATTTAGGGGACAACATCATGGCGAAGCCAGAAGAAATCGATTTTATCGATATCTCACCAAAACAGATCGTATCCGTTGCTTCTTCATGTATCCCATTCCTGGAAAACGATGATGCGACCCGTGCCTTAATGGGTTGTAACATGCAGCGTCAGGCCGTACCTCTTTTAAATCCTCATACCCCATATGTTGGAACTGGTATGGAAGCGCAGGCTGCGCACGATTCCGGTGCCGCTGTCGTTACGAAAGAAGCTGGCGTTGTTACTTATGTTGATGGGAAGAAGATCGTTGTTAAAAACGATGAAGGTCGTGAAAGAACGTATCGTTTAGTGAAATTCTCTATTTCCAACGCCGGGACTTGCTTAAACCAGACACCAATCGTTAAAGCTGGTCAGCGTGTCGAAAAAGATGAATTAATCGCTGATGGACCATCAATGGAACATGGTGAATTAGCCTTAGGGCAGAACGTCCTCGTTGGTTTCATGACTTGGAATGGTTATAACTACGAAGATGCGGTCATCATGAGTGAACGTTTAGTAAAAGAAGATGTCTATACATCTATCCATATTGAAGAATATTCAATCGAATGCCGTGAAACGAAGTTAGGCCCTGAAGAAATCACTCGCGATATCCCTAACGTTGGGGAAGATGCACGTAGTGATTTGGATAGTGATGGTATTATCCGTATCGGTGCCGAAGTGAAAGAAGGCGATATCTTAGTTGGTAAGGTAACGCCTAAAGGACAGGCTGAATTATCAGCAGAAGAAAAATTATTATTAGCGATCTTTGGTGAAAAGTCTCGTGAAGTAAAGGATAACTCATTAAGAGTTCCTCATGGCGGGGCCGGGATCGTTCATGATATTAAAGTCTTTGACCGTAAAAACGGTGATGAACTCCAGCCAGGGGTTAACCGTGTTGTCAAAGTATACATCGTCCAGAAACGTAAGATTTCGGAAGGTGATAAGATGTCTGGTCGTCATGGTAATAAGGGTGTCATTTCGAAGATTTTACCAATCGAAGATATGCCTCACTTAGCTGATGGGACACCACTTGATATCATGTTAAACCCATTAGGGGTACCTTCACGTATGAACATCGGTCAGGTGTTAGAATTACACTTAGGCTATGCTGCACGTGAATTAGGCGGTCAGTACTTTGCAACCCCAGCCTTCGATGGGATCAACGCTCAGGACTTAGAAGATATCCAGCATGAAGCTGGCGTACCAACTGATGGTAAACAGTGGGTTTACTCAGGTATGACAGGGGAAAGATTTGATTCTAAGATCTCTGTTGGGGTCATGTACATGATCAAGTTATGCCACATGGTTGATGATAAATTACATGCCCGTTCCGTAGGTCCTTACTCATTAGTAACGCAGCAGCCTCTTGGTGGTAAAGCCCAGAACGGTGGTCAGCGTTTCGGTGAAATGGAAGTTTGGGCCCTTGAAGCATACGGTGCTGCTTATACCTTAAGAGAAATCTTAACGGTTAAGTCAGATGACGTTGTTGGTCGTGTTAAGACTTATGAAGCGATCGTTAAGGGTCAGAAGTTACCAGAACCAGGTTTACCTGAATCATTCCGTGTCTTAATCAAGGAATTACAGGCCATTGCCTTAGATGTAGAATTACTTGATGATGACGGTAATGAAGTCCATATGAGCAATATCGAAGATGAGGAACGTCGTTTCCCTCGTTCATTCGATGAGAAGAAACCAAAAGAAGAAAATGCTGAAGAAAAGAAAGCTGATGAAGACACTGACGCGAAAGCGAGTGAAGATACTGAAGCTGACGAAGAAGCAGATTCATCTGCCGAAGATGAAGAAGCTGCTAAGGCATTAGAAAGTTATAATGATGAGCAGACAGATGCTGCATTAAATGATATCATGGCCGATATTGCCGGCGGTGATGACGATGATGAGGAGGATGAATAATGGCATCAAATACTAATTTTTCCGCAATCCGTATTGGTTTAGCCTCTCCTGATAAAATTCGTGAATGGTCTCATGGCGAAGTAAAAAAGCCAGAAACCATTAACTACCGTTCACAGAAACCCGAAAAAGACGGGTTATTCTGTGAACGCATCTTCGGTCCGATGAAGGACTGGGAATGTGCCTGCGGTAAATATAAGAAAATCAGATATAAAGGTGTGGTCTGTGATCGCTGTGGTGTTGAAGTCACTAAGTCTTCTGTCCGCCGTGAAAGAATGGGTCATATCGAATTAGCAACGCCAGTTGCGCATATCTGGTATTTAAAAGGTATTCCATCACGCATGGGCTTAATCTTAGACATGCCAGCGAAACAGTTAGAGGAAATTATCTACTTCGTTTCTTATGTCGTTACTGATAAAGGAACGACACCACTGGAATACAAACAGGTCTTATCAGAAAGAGATTATCGTAACTGCTATGAAAAATTCGGTGATCAGTTCGAAGCAAAAATCGGGGCTGAAGCGATCAAAGTCTTATTACAGAAAGTAGACTTAGATGAAGAATTTGAAAAGGTTAACAAAGAATTAAGAGAAGCTCAGGGGCAGAAACGTCAGAAATTATTAAAACGTTTAGATGCTATTGAAGCATTCCGTTCTTCTCATAACCAGCCAGAATGGATGATCTTAGACGTTTTACCAGTTATTCCACCTGATTTACGTCCAATGTTACAGCTGGATGGCGGTCGTTTCGCCACTTCTGACTTAAACGATTTATATCGTCGTGTTATCACTCGTAATAACCGTTTAAAGAAACTGTTAGAGTTAGGAACACCTTCCATTATCGTCCAGAACGAAAAACGTATGTTACAGGAAGCTGTTGATGCCTTAATTGATAACGGTCGTCGTTCTAAACCAATTACTGGTGCTGGCGGACGTCCTTTAAAATCACTGTCTCATACTTTAAAAGGGAAACAGGGTCGTTTCAGACAGAACTTATTAGGGAAACGTGTTGACTACTCAGGTCGTTCCGTAATCGCAGTGGGACCAACTTTAAAGATGTATCAGTGCGGGATCCCAAGAGAAATGGCTTTAAACTTATTTAAACCATTCGTTATTTCAGGATTAGTTCGTGATCAGATTGCGCAGAATATCAAAGCTGCTGAACGTATGATCGATAAGATGGATGATGCTATCTGGCCAGTTGTGGAAGAAGTTATCAACACGCATCCAGTCTTATTAAACCGTGCCCCTACCTTACATAGATTAGGGATCCAGGCTTTCGAACCAATCTTAGTTGAAGGGCGTGCCATTCGTCTGCACCCATTAATGTGTCCAGCGTTCAACGCCGACTTCGATGGTGACCAGATGGCCGTCCATGTCCCTCTTGGTGAAGAAGCTATTCAGGAAGCACGTCAGTTAATGCGTGGTGACCACAACATCTTAGGTCCTAAGGATGGAAAACCAATCGTTACACCATCACAGGATATGGTGCTTGGTAACTACTATTTAACAACTGAAGTAGCGGGTAAGATCGGTGAAGGGACAGTCTTCGCTGATGTGAACGAAGTCTTAATGGCTTATGATGCAAAAACTGTTCACTTACATACACGTTGTGCCATCCGTGGTGCTTCATTACATAATAAAACATTCACAGAAGAACAGAACAATGCTTATCTGATTACTTCTGTTGGTAAGATTATCTTCAACCAGATCTTCGATGGGGAATTCCCATTCATGAATGAAGACTCAGCGGAAAACTTAAAACATACGCCAGATAAGTTCTTTGTCCCATTTGGTACAAACATTAAAGAACATATCGCAGCGCAGCCAATCATTCATCCATTTACGAAGAAAACCTTAGAAAAGATCATCGGTGAAGCCTTCAAAACGCAGCATTCTGAAGATATCAGTGTCATGCTTGATAAGATGAAAAACCAGGGTTACCATTACTCAACAGTGGCTGGTTTAACCGTATCCGTTGCCGATATCCAGATCCCTCAGAAGAAATACGTCTTATTCGATGAAGCTGATGACCAGCTGGAAGTTATTAAGAAGTTATACGCCAAAGGGAAATTAACAGAATCTGAACGTTATAATGCCGTCATCAAATTATGGACTGACATTAAAGACCGTGTTCAGGATGTCGTACAGGAAGAGTTCGTCTCTGACGTTACGAACCCAATCTTCATCATGTCAGACTCTGGTGCCCGTGGTAACATCTCGAACTTCACTCAGCTCGTAGGTATGCGAGGCTTAATGTCTAACCCTAAGGGTGAAACGATCGAATTACCAATCAAGTCAGCCCTCCGTGAAGGGTTAACGGCATCCGAATTCTTCATTTCGACTCATGGTGCCCGTAAAGGTTCTACCGATACGGCCTTAAAGACTGCCGATTCAGGTTACTTAACGCGTCGTCTTGTCGATGTTGCGCAGGAAGTTGTTGTAACAGAAGAAGACTGTGGAACAGACCGCGGCTTCAAAGTTAGTGCTTTATACAATGCCGATGGTTCAGAAATCGTTGGTTTATCTAACCGTTTAATCGGTCGTACATCATTAAAAGATATCGTTAATCCACAGACTGGTGAAGTCATCGTGGCTGCAAATCAGTTAATGAATGAAAATGATGCAAAAGCCGTTGTCGATGCCGGCATTGAAGAAGTAGAAATTCGTTCTATCTTCGGCTGTCGTGCTAAAGACGGTGTCTGCTGCAAATGTTACGGTCGTAACTTAGCAACGGGTGAACCAGTAGAAGTCGGTGAAACTGTCGGTGTTATGGCCGCTCAGTCAATCGGTGAACCTGGTACTCAGTTAACAATGCGTACCTTCCATCAGGGCGGGGTTGCCGGTGATGCCGATATCACTCAGGGGTTACCTCGTGTACAGGAATTATTTGAAGCCAGAAATCCAAAGGCAAAATCTATCATCTCTGAAATCAGCGGTGAAGTTACTAACATTATCGATAATGCCGGCCGTGCCGAAGTCGTTGTCTCTAACGATTTAGAAACAAAGAGCTACTTAGCACCATATGGTGCAAAACTCCGCGTTGCGGTAGGCGATCAGGTTGAAGTTGGTGGTAAGATTACTGAAGGTTCTATCGATCCTAAGGAATTATTATCCGTAGCTTCAATGGAAGCTGTTGAAAACTACATCCTGAAGGAAGTTCAGAAAGTTTACTCACTTCAGGGTATCGATATTTCCGATAAACATATCGAAATTATCGTCCGTCAGATGATGAAACGTATGCGTATCATCGATGGCGGTGACACTGGCGTCTTACCAGGTAAACATGTCAATGTCCAGGAATTTACAAACCTGAACAGACAGGCTTTAAAAGAAGGCAAACGTCCAGCAGTTGGTCGTCCAATCTTACTTGGTATCACGAAGGCTTCCTTAGATACTGACTCTTGGTTAGCAAGTGCTTCCTTCCAGGAAACAACACGTATCTTAACGGATGCAGCCATCAAGGGTAAAGTTGATCATCTGAAGGGCTTAAAGGAAAATGTCATTATTGGTCACTTATTACCAGCTGGTACTGGTTTAAGAGGTCCATTAAAATCTCCTGAAACCATCGCTCAGGAAAAAGAAGAAGCAGAACGCTTAGCAGAACTCAAGAAGAGTGAAGATGAAGCACCATACTTCGATCCTGATGATGCAACCTTCAATGAACCAGAGGAATTCATCCCTCATAATAAATAAGAAATTAGGCATAGCTTAACGGCTATGTCTTTTCTTTCGCTCAAAATTAGTAAAAAGCTAAGGGAATAATAACGAGACAAGTCATACCGATATTCGCTATAGAGATATGAAATGTTTCACATATTTCACTTCTATACTCATAAGTGAGGTGAATGAAATGAAACGAAAAACCAAAAACATCATCGCTACGCTCTTACTGTGTTTATCAGTAAGCAGTATTGGCGGGATGATGTTTTATATTTATACGAAAAATCATCCTAAGAAACAGGGTGGGACACCACCATCGATTGCGCAAAAAATGCCTAGTAATAATACGCTGCAGGGTATGGAGCAAAACGGCAGTCAGAGTCAGCCAAAACAAATGAAAACCAGTCAAAGCTTAGCGATCTATTATTACTTAGCGATGGGGATGGAATCATTTGTGGCCGTCGGCTCAGTCTTCTATCTGATTGTTAGTAAAGGTTCTAAACGGAAGGTGAGTGAAGCGATGAAAACATGGCAAACAAAAGCAATGGGTATTTCTTTATTAGCCGTTGTTACGGGCGGCTTTACGTTTAGTGAAGCGTATATTGCCAATCATTATCTTATTCAGGCGAAATCAATGCAGGCACCTGGTAATGGATCATCACAAAATGGTATGCCAAGTGGTCAGGCACCCTCTTCAAAGAGTTCATCAACGACGAAGGCGAGCGGAAAGACCACAGTGACAGGGACGAAAACCATAACCGGCAGTCAGACATCTTCGAAGCGTGATCAGAATGCGATTCTCGTAAAGAAAGGGGCAACGGCCACCATTAAAAATGCGACCGTGAAGAAAACCGGAGCTTCTTCAAATACGGAAGCTTCTGATTTTAGTGGTGTGAATGCGGCCATCTTAGCGCAAAATGGCAGTGCAAATATTACAAATACAACCATTGCAACAAGCGCTAGAGGGGCGAATGCCGTTTTTGCGACTGGCAGTAAAGCGAAGATTTATATGAGTCATTCTACCATTAAAACGACAGGTTCAGACTCTAGCCGCGGCCTAGATGCCACATATGGCGGAACCATTATTGGCAAGAACTTAACGATTTCTACAACCGGCGGCAGCTGTGCGACGTTAGCGACTGATCGTGGTGAAGGAACTGTTAAAGTGACGTCTTCTAAATTAACAACAAAAGGTGCTGGGTCACCGCTGATCTACTCAACGGGCAACATTAGTGCGACGAAAACGACTGGCACAGCCTATGGAGCACAAATTGTGGTTGTTGAAGGAAAAAACCAAGCGACTGTGAATAATGCGACGTTAAGTGCCAGTGGTAAGGGTAATCGTGACCGTATTGATCAGGCTGGGGTGATGCTTTATCAGTCTATGTCAGGCGATGCGAAAAGCGGCGTTGCCACATTTACAGCCAATAACAGTAACTTATCCATCTTAAAATCATCGGCTTATTATAAGAGTGCACCAATGTTCTTTGTGACAAATACGGAAGCTGTGATTAATCTGAATAACACGAAGTTAAACTTTGGTTCAGGGACGTTATTATCAGTTAAAGGCACGAGTGCCTGGGGGACGAGCGGGCAAAATGGCGGTCATGTCACGCTTAATGCGAAAAAACAGACTTTAACGGGTAATATTACAGCCGATTCAATTTCTACGGTTTCGATCAAACTGATGAATAGTACTTATAAAGGAGCCATCGATACCAAGAATAAAGCGAAGAAGGTCACTTTAACATTAGACAAGAGTTCTAAAATCACGTTAACGGGAGATACGTATGTGACATTTTTAAAAGATGCTGATACAACTTACAGTAATATTAACTTCAATGGCTATAAGTTATATGTGAATGGCAAAGCCATCAATTAGAGGAGTGAGCACTCCTCTTTTTGCGTGAAATACTTTTTTGAATCAAGTATAATAGAGGGAAAGGGGAGATGTTTATGAGAAAGACGATTGCCTGGTATCGCAGCCATGATCCGATGACGCAAGTGAAATTAAAGAGTGTCTTAGATCAGGATATCAGTGAGTTTCAAAATGCATCACTATCAGTTTTAGTGATCACGCTCAAAGAGTTAGGCAGCATGTATGATCTCAGTGGCAGTGATTTTGGGGATCAGGTTATTAAAGAGCTGGTGCGTTTAGCATCTTGTTTCTTTAATGAGGATTATATCTATAAGGATGGTTATAATAGTTTTATTATTCTCGATCATAGTGATCAGTTTAGTGATCGTTTGACGCGCTTTAAAGATAATGTCAGTCATTATGAAATCAATCATTATCGTGTTTATACAACCCTCCAGTTCGGTTTTGTGCAGGCATATCTGACTGCTCCGGCGATGATCTATGAGCTGATTGCAAAAGCCCGTCGCAATCAGGATCACGCGCAGCCGCATAAAGAGAAAACTGCCATCAGTCCTGCTTTTGAAGAAAGTGACTTAGATAGTCAGACGGGCCTTTTAACCATGGACGCTTTTACCCGCTATGCGACAGCGCAGGTCGAAAAGACGGATTTGGTGGCTTATCATATGATTATCTGTTTCTTTGATATTTCGCGCTTTAAACGGTTTAATAAGCGTTATGGTTATGAAGCCGGAAATACGATGATGCGGATGATGGTCAAGATGTTAAAACAGTATTTTCCCGAATGTTTGATTGCCCATTTATCAGCTGATCGCTTTGTTGTGTTATGTCCAGAGCAGGGCATTGAGGATCTGCTTCATCAGATCAATGTCACTTTTGATGAATACTATTTTGATAAGGATGTTACGATTCATACGGGCATTTATCGCATCCGCGAGATTACCCGCATTACCACCGCGATTGACCGGGCCCGTTTAGCAGCTTCGACGATCCAGGAGGGCAGTCGTGAGCGGGTGCGCTATTTTGATGAAGAAACACGTAAGCAGCTGTTATTTGAATCCTATGTTGTCGAGCACTTAGAAGAAGCCATACAGAAAGGTGATATTAAAGTGTATTATCAGCCTATCTATCGGGTTAGAACGCATAAGATTGCCGGTTTAGAAGCGGCTCCGCGCTGGCATCGTGTGCATGATCAAATTCTTGAGCCGAAGGATTTTGCCCCTATTCTTGAAAAGCATCATATGATTCATATTTTAGATACCTATATGATTAAACAGGTATGCAAAGATTATGCGGAATTTCGTAACTTTGATGGGGTGATGGAGCCTTTTTCACTCAATATCTCAGTTAATGATTTTGAGTTTTGTGATATGATTGATCTTTTAAATAAGGAAACAGCGCTCTACGAAATTCCCCGCAATAATGTGCGTATTGAACTGACTGCTAATAAAGTACTTTTCAAAGATCAGTATGTGATTGAAGAGTTAGAGCGTCTAAAGTATTTAGGCTATGAATTATGGCTAGAAGATTATGGCGATTTCATCTCTAATTATAAGTTATTCTCTGATGAACTTTTTAATGCCTTTAAGCTCGATGCGCAGGATTTAGATCATTTTGATCATGATGATCAAGTCATTATGCAGGCACAGATTTTAACAGCGAAACGTTTAGGCATTCGCACGATTATGAAAGGTGTTACTACTAAGCAAATTAGTGATTTGGTTGCCCAGTTAGGCATTGATTATATGCAGGGATCTTATTTCAAAGAATATGCTGTGTATTCAAGAATGCATCCCCGCTACAATAATTTGGATTTTGAATTGCCCGCTGAATATCATTATCAGGAAGCCATCAGCCGCCAGCCTTTATATGAAGCACCTGATCAGGCTTGCTGCATCGTTGAAGTAGAACATCATTTTAAAAAATTTCTGGCGATGAATGGGGCTTTCCAATCCTTATGGCATAATCTGCAGGTGAGCAGCATCAGCGCCTTAGAAGATCTTTTCAATCATAAACCGCAAGTCTTTAAAAAGAATATGCGGATGATTGTCAATGAAGCGAAACGCCATCAGCAGCCGCAGCTTTTTAGTGTGATTGTCAATACGTTTTTAGTGGAAGGGGAGCTTTCGGCGATTGCCTCAATGAAAACCAAAGAAGCGTATATGATTCGCATCAGACAGGTGAAGGTCGCCGCAACGGATGATCGGCCAGAAAAACTGCTGGAGTATTTAGCGAGCCGTTATGAGCAGGCGTATTTATATCAGCCGAGTCGTGATCAGGCAACGCCGATCTTACATAACAGCTCTCTCCATGATAATGTTTTACAGGCGAGTGCCCTGATGAATTTCTTTGTTGATCATCAGCTCTATCCGGAGGAAGAGGAACACTATCGTCAGTTTATGTCTTCTAAGTCTCTGTTAAGTCGGATTTATAGTTCACCAAGTCAGTGCGTCGAAGATAACTTTCGTATTCTTGATGAAGATGGTCATTATCCATTAAAACGGATTACCATTTCGCTTTGTGAAGATGGCAAGGATCCCTTGCTGCTATATACTATTTCGTCTCCGCGCACGCAAACGTCCTATGCGAAAAGTCTGACAAATAAAGGCGGCTTTTCTTACAGTAATCTCTTTGATAATATTCTCCATCAGTTAAAAATTGGCATCTTCTGGAAAGATCGTGACCGCCGCTTCGTCGGAACAAATCGCACTTTCCTCAAGTATTTCGGTTTTGCCTCAGAAAAAGAGTTACTGGGCAAACGGGATGAGGATTTAGGTTATCACTTAGATCCGATGCAGTTTAAAGAAGATGAAGAGCATGTCATTAACGAAGGGGCAACGATTATTAATCGCGAAGGCATCTGTGTAGTCGATGGCAACTTACGTAAGATTCGTAACTTTAAACTGCCCATTTATGAGCAGGGAGAGATTATTGGTTTATTTGGCTGCTTTGAGGATGTGACGGATCGCAGTATTATCGTGAAGAACTTTCTAAATTATCAGGATCAAGTCACGAAGTGTGCCAATAAGACAGGCTTAGAGATTGCTTTAGATCAGTATATTAAGGAATATACACTCAATCATATTGATTTTAGTTATATCTGTTTGTCCATTGATAATTTAAAGGTGATGATTCATGATGAAGGCATGGATCAGGTGAATATCTTATTAAAGAAGATTGCGGATGTTTTAAAGAAATTAGTACGTAATCAAGGCTTAGTGGCTTATATTTATGGCGATCTGTTTGTCGTCATCAGTCAGGAGACAAATCAGCAGGCGATTGCTGATACGATTTGTTTAATGGGTGAACGGATTCAGGAAATTGTCGTCAGCGGATCACGGTTAACGCCCTATTTGACGAGTGCTTATGCTTTATATAGTGAAGCGGAGAACCAAAGCGCTATTGATGATCTGGTTTTAAAACGGTTATTAGAAAATAAGCAGGAAATGAAAAAGAAGCGGGAAGAGAATATGGTGAAACAGTCTCTTTCTACTTATTTGGAGATTGTGAAAAGCTATGAAGCCGTCTTTACGCATATTATCATTATGGATGAAGATTTGCAGATCTTACATCAGGTACATACCTTCCCTCATGTTCATGACTATCTGATGAGTGAAGATGTTGGTTATGATCTGCAGACACAAAAGCATCATAATACGTATTCGGGTATTGAAATGATCGATGGGGAATCGTATTACTGTGTTACGAAGTGGCAGGAACTTGGTCATCGCGGTTATATTATTGAATTATCTAAGAAAGTAGAGATGTGATCATCTTTACTTTCTTTTACGTTAAGCAAATAGGTATTCGCAGACGTTATACAGCGATGTTAAAGAGGTGAGAAGATATACGTATTTTTCTTAAAAAAGTATTGTTCTGCTCATATAAAAGTGCTATATTAAACGCACGGGTTCGTTGATTTAAAAAAGAGTAAAAAAAGTGTTGACTTCAGGTAGTCAATTATGTATTATATCAAAGGTGCTTGTTGACAAGCATTATTTTATAACTGAATTTTTGAAACACCCGGAATTGTGTGTTAGAAAAGAAAGGAGAAAACAATGCCTACAATTAATCAGTTAGTTAGAAAAGGACGTAGTGAAAAAGTTAAGAAATATAAATCTCCAGCATTACAGAGAGGTTATAACTCATTAGCTAAGAAAGCTACTAAGGTTGCTTCACCTCAGAAGCGTGGAGTTTGTACACGTGTGGCTACTATGACACCTAAAAAACCAAACTCAGCTTTACGTAAATATGCCAGAGTTAGATTATCTAACGGTTTAGAAGTAACAGCTTATATCCCAGGAATTGGTCACAACTTACAGGAACACTCAGTTGTATTAATTCGTGGTGGACGTGTAAAGGACTTACCAGGGGTTCGTTACCATATTATCCGTGGTACTATGGACTGCGCTGGTGTTAAAGATCGTGCACAGGGCCGTTCTCGTTACGGAACTAAAAAACCAAAGAAATAAAATAGGAGGAATTGCTAATGTCTAGAAAAGGACGTATTGCTAAGAGAGATGTATTACCTGATCCAGTTTACAATAGCAAAACTATTACTAAATTAATCAATAACATCATGCTCGATGGTAAAAAAGGTGTCGCTCAGAACATCTTATATAACGCATTTAAAGAAGTAGAAGCTAAGACTGGCAAACCAGCTATGGAAGTTTTTGATGCTGCAATCAATAACATCATGCCTGTTCTTGAATTAAAAGTAAGACGAGTTGGTGGTGCTAACTACCAGGTCCCAGTTGAAGTTTCACCAGAAAGAAGATTAACATTAGGTTTAAGATGGTTAACTCAGTATTCTCGTTTAAGAAATGAAAATACGATGATTGATCGTTTAGCTAATGAAATCATTGATGCTTCTAACGGTACCGGCGCTGCTGTTAAGAAGAAAGATGATACTCATAAAATGGCTGAAGCCAACAAAGCTTTCGCACATTTCCGTTGGTAATATCATTTTATATATAGAAGAAATATTTAAAAGGAGAAAATTATGGCTCGTGAATTTCCACTAGAAAAAACACGTAATATCGGGATCATGGCTCATATCGATGCTGGTAAAACCACAACGACTGAACGTGTCCTCTATTACACTGGTAAAATCCATAAGATTGGTGAAACACACGATGGTGCTTCACAGATGGACTGGATGGAACAGGAACAGGAACGTGGTATCACTATCACTTCCGCTGCCACTACTGCGCATTGGAAAGGTTACAGAATTAACATTATCGATACACCGGGTCACGTTGACTTCACAGTCGAAGTTGAAAGATCTTTACGTGTATTAGATGGTGCTGTTACTGTCCTTGACTCTAAGGCAGGGGTTGAACCTCAGACTGAAACAGTTTGGAGACAGGCTACAACTTATGGTGTACCTCGTATCGTATTCTCTAACAAAATGGATGCGACAGGTGCAGACTTCATTATGTCTTTAGAATCAATCGGTAAACGTTTAGGCGCTAATGCCGTAGCAATTCAGTTACCAATCGGTGCTGAATCAACATTCGAAGGCGTTATTGACTTAGTGACTATGAAAGCATTATATTTCGAAGGTGCTGAAGGGATCGAAGTCATTGAAAAAGAAATTCCTGATGAATACAAAGATCAGGCACAGGAATACCATGAAAAGATGTTAGAAGCTGCTGCATCATTTGATGATGATTTATTAATGCAGGTTCTTGAAGGTGAAGAACCAGACATCGCACAGGTAAAGGCTGCCATCCGTAAAGGGACATTAGCAGTTGAATTATTCCCTGTATTATGTGGTTCCGCTTATAAAGATAAAGGTGTTCAGCCAATGTTAGATGCTGTTATCGATTACTTACCAGCACCTACTGATGTCCCTTCAATCAAGGGTACAGATGCTGAAGGCAACGAAGTAGATCGTCATCCATCAGATGATGAACCATTCGCAGCTTTAGCATTCAAAGTTATGACTGACCCATATGTAGGGAAATTAACATTCTTCCGTGTTTATTCAGGTACTGCTGAATCAGGAACTTATGTATTAAACTCTACAAAAGATAAGAGAGAACGTTTAGGACGTATCTTACAGATGCACGCTAACCACCGTAAAGAAATCGATAAGGTTTATGCTGGTGATATCGCTGCCGCTGTAGGTTTCAAAAATACAACGACTGGTGATACTCTTTGTGATGAAAACAACTTCGTTATCTTAGAGAAGATGGAATTCCCAGAACCAGTAATCGAATTAGCTATTGAACCAAAAACAAAAGCTGATAACGATAAATTAGGTATCGCTTTAGCTAAGTTAGCTGAAGAAGATCCAACTTTCAGAACATCAACAAACCCTGAAACTGGTGATACAATCATCGCTGGTATGGGTGAATTACACTTAGACGTCATCGTTGACCGTTTAAAACGTGAATTCAACGTAGTCGCTAACGTTGGTGCTCCTCAGGTTGCTTACCGTGAAACAATCACAAAAGCAGCTGATGTTGAAGGTAAGTTCATCAGACAGTCTGGTGGTCGTGGTCAGTATGGTCACGTTTGGATCAAATTTGAACCAAACCCAGGCAAAGGCTTTGAATTCGTTGACGCAGTAGTCGGCGGGGCTGTCCCAAGAGAATACATTGGTTCAGTTAAACAGGGTCTTGAAGAAGCATTAAATAATGGTATCATCGCTGGTTATCCAGTCTTAGATATTAAAGCGACATTATTCGATGGTTCTTACCATGATGTCGATTCATCTGAACAGGCATACAAGATCGCTGCTTCTATGGCATTAAAGAACTCTGCTAAGAAGTGTGATCCAGTTATCTTAGAACCAATCATGAAGGTTGAAGTGACTGCTCCAGCTGAATACTTAGGTTCAGTTATGGGTGATATCTCATCTCGTCGTGGTATGATCGATGGTCAGGAAGAAAGAGGTAACGCTGTTATGGTTGAAGCTTCTGTACCACTTTCTGAAATGTTCGGTTATGCAACTGACTTACGTTCATTCACTCAGGGCCGTGGTAACTACACTATGCAGTTCAACCGTTATGAACAGGTACCTAAGTCAATTCGTGAAAAGATCATTAAAGAAAAAGGCGGAAAAGAAGACTAATTCTTTCACGCAAACCGTTTTGTGAGTGGTAAGTCGGTGACTTATCACTTGCAAGGCATGAAAAGTCATGAATTATATTGCTTTTTAGCAGTAATTCATATAGAATGTATATGTAAAATTTTAAGTAATTAATAGGAGGAAGACCTTAAATGGCAAAAGAACATTTTAACCGTGGTAAAGTCCATGTAAACGTTGGTACTATCGGTCACGTTGACCATGGTAAAACTACATTAACTGCTGCAATCACTAAATACCTTTCTGAAAAAGGTATGGCTAAATTCGAAGATTACAGCCAGATCGATGCCGCTCCAGAAGAAAAGGAACGTGGTATCACAATCAACACTGCACACGTTGAATACGAAACTGAACATCGTCACTATGCACACGTTGACTGTCCGGGCCATGCTGACTACATCAAGAACATGATCACTGGTGCAGCTCAGATGGATGGTTCTATCTTAGTTGTTGCTGCAACTGATGGACCTATGCCACAGACAAGAGAACATATCTTATTATCTCGTCAGGTTGGTGTACCTTACATCATCGTATTCTTAAACAAATGCGATATGGTTGATGACGAAGAATTAATCGACTTAGTAGAAATGGAAGTTCGTGAATTATTAAATGAATACGACTTCCCAGGTGATGATACTCCAATCATCCGTGGTTCAGCTTTAAAAGCACTTGAAGGCGATCCAAAATGGACTCCTGCAATCCAGGAATTATTAGACACAATGGATTCTTATATCCCTGATCCAGTCAGAGATACTGATAAACCATTCTTAATGCCAGTTGAAGACGTATTCACAATCACTGGTCGTGGTACTGTTGCTACTGGTAGAGTAGAACGTGGTCAGTTAAACTTAAATGATCCAATCGAAATCGTTGGTATCAAAGAAACTCAGCAGTCAGTAGCTACTGGTATCGAAATGTTCCGTAAGTTATTAGACTACGCAATCGCTGGTGACAACGTTGGTGTCTTATTAAGAGGTATCAACCGTGATCAGATCGAAAGAGGTCAGGTTATCGCTAAACCTGGTTCAGTTCACCCACATAAGAAATTCAAATCTCATGTCTACATCTTAACTAAAGATGAAGGTGGACGTCATACTCCTTTCTTCGCTAACTATCGTCCTCAGTTCTATTTCAGAACTACTGACATCACTGGTGTTATTGAATTACCAGAAGGCGTAGAAATGGTTATGCCTGGCGACAACGTTGAATTAGACGTAGAATTAATTCACCCAATCGCTATCGAAAACGGTACTCGTTTCTCTATCCGTGAAGGTGGTAGAACTGTTGGTGCTGGTAACGTTACTGAAATCGTTGAATAAGAGTAACATGCAAGAAGGTATCCTTAGGGATATCTTCTTTTTTGGCGCCTTATATTTAAAATGGTATATTTAAACTTACGCATATTGAATTTATAGAAATTTTTGAACAGAAAATGCGCTGATTTTCTTCTAGGGTTTTAATAGCAAATACAGGCTGCTGAGAAGAGTCTTATAGGCAGCAAATTAACTTTTAATACTTATTGGAAGATCTAAAAACTTGCATGACCGTCTGAAGATAAATTATGATCATGAAACAAATCATAGAATTGTACCTGGATTCAAAAATTAAAAAACAGGGTATTATAATGAAATATATTTAAAGTATTTAAAATATAATTAAAAAACAGTGTTTTATAACCTTGACAAGATAATTAAAATTTTGTATAATAGGAATTGAAGTTAAATTAGATGCTAAAAATTTGTAATTAAGAAGTAGGGATCGTCATGTTGGTATTCCAAATGCGTAATGTAGATAAAACATCTACTGTTTTGAAACAGACTAAAAACAGTGATTACGCAGATAAATAAATACGTTAGATTAATTCCTACCAGTGACTAATCTTATGACTTTTTAAACAGATAACTAAAATTACAAACAAATCATTTAACTTCTGTATTTATTTACAGATGTAATCACTTCAGGAGTGATTACATGAACAAAAATATAAAATATTCTCAAAACTTTTTAACGAGTGAAAAAGTACTCAACCAAATAATAAAACAATTGAATTTAAAAGAAACCGATACCGTTTACGAAATTGGAACAGGTAAAGGGCATTTAACGACGAAACTGGCTAAAATAAGTAAACAGGTAACGTCTATTGAATTAGACAGTCATCTATTCAACTTATCGTCAGAAAAATTAAAACTGAATACTCGTGTCACTTTAATTCACCAAGATATTCTACAGTTTCAATTCCCTAACAAACAGAGGTATAAAATTGTTGGGAGTATTCCTTACCATTTAAGCACACAAATTATTAAAAAAGTGGTTTTTGAAAGCCATGCGTCTGACATCTATCTGATTGTTGAAGAAGGATTCTATAAGCGTACCTTGGATATTCACCGAACACTAGGGTTGCTCTTGCACACTCAAGTCTCGATTCAGCAATTGCTTAAGCTGCCAGCGGAATGCTTTCATCCTAAACCAAAAGTAAACAGTGTCTTAATAAAACTTACCCGCCATACCACAGATGTTCCAGATAAATATTGGAAGCTATATACGTACTTTGTTTCAAAATGGGTCAATCGAGAATATCGTCAACTGTTTACTAAAAATCAGTTTCATCAAGCAATGAAACACGCCAAAGTAAACAATTTAAGTACCGTTACTTATGAGCAAGTATTGTCTATTTTTAATAGTTATCTATTATTTAACGGGAGGAAATAATTCTATGAGTCGCTTTTGTAAATTTGGAAAGTTACACGTTACTAAAGGGAATGTAGATAAATTATTATGAAGATTTATATAAATCGAATGAGCAACTAAAAAAATATGCAGAAACAGATTTACCAAAAAGAATTGATTACGTAAAAGGCAAATACAAAGAGGTAGTGCGTGATTACAATGATTTGGCAGATAGATTTAATAATAATTTAGAGAAAATTGATTCGTTGGAGAAAGAGAATAAATCGCTTAAAAACGAAATTAAGGGCATTTACAGAGGTTTTAATCAGTTTATGGAAAATACCCTTGGTGCAACTGTTGGACAAGCTAAAAAGCTCATGAATAACCTTGTGAGCGAAATTAAAGAGTTTGTAAAAGGTGGAGAGTTTGAAAAAATTCATAGAAATGAAACTCAAACACGAGATAGAGATGAATTAAGTCGTTAGAAGCTCATATTTGCGTTCTAAGACGTTTTAAATCAATTCGAGTATATTTACACGTGATTATTACTTTTCGTCGGCATAAGCGTTTAAAATGGCTATAAATAATAAAGACGGCGCTTTAAAGTAGCGTAGGCTATCCAGTTTTTTGGGGTTTTTCAAACCGTAGGGTTTGCACCTCCCCACGAAAACTTATAGGCCTTTGGAGTAAATAAAACTCCCACTATACTGAGCGTATTGTTAGCGAAGACTCACAGTCTGAGAAATCTGGCTGATGGGTCTTCGCTATTTACTTTTACAGGTGTGCCTGGTGATAAGCCAGGCGCTTTTTATATCGCTCAACTGCCTGATTATAAAACCGGTAGGCCTCCAGAAAGCTGGCTGAATACAGGAAGAACATGCCATCCAGTTTATAAAGCGGATTGGTAAAGAACCAGTGACCATCATTAATCCATTTAATGCATGCTCCTTCCTCACGGGGAGTGACTGGGTGATCCTTCTTGTACTTCTCGAAATCATAGAAATCAATAACCATGTAGCTTTGATCCTCTTCAGTCAGTTCGTCTGTATGAGGATCTCTTTTTTGAATATTAGTGTAATCAGCTTCGAAGTAGTTATTTCTAAAGCCGTTTTTATAGGCTTCAATGATGAGTCTCTGCATGAATGTGGCTTCGGCTATGTTCATAGGACGGCCGTTGTTGTCTTTCATATTAAATTCATTGGCATAGAAGCTATGGCCGCTGCGTATCCAGTCAATACAGTGCTGTTCCTCATCATTCATAAGCTCAATGGATGTTTCCTTATCAAGAAACCTATCGAGTTCATCCAGATAATGACGAGTGTCCTCGTCGTCGTAATAAATATTATTATCAGGAGCACAGCTGGGTTCCAGTCTATCGCAGGCATCATATTCCTTTCTGTATTCTCCATAGTTTTTAAGATCTTTTGAGTAGGTGTGTTTGCTCATAATATTTATGTCCTTTCTGTTTATAAAATAAAGCGGAGAGGCATAAAGCTTCTCCGCAGATGGTTGTTATTCATCTGGTTCATGATCGAATAGTGATTCCTGCCTCCAGCTTACGTCATATTTGACTTTCGCATTCATGATCCAGGATGTCAGTGCTGATGACATCGACTGGTGCTGTTCAAATGCATACTGGTGAAGTCTTTCGTAGACTTCGGGATCAAGAGAGAAGGAAACCATTTTTCTTTTTTGCTTTTTCATTTTCTTTGCTTCCTTTCATATATAATGGCTATATAGGCGTTATATAAGACTTATATAAGGTTTTATCGCTTGCTTCTGGAACCTTTGTCGTTAATTCTGTCTCTGCTGATTGGCTGCGGCTCCAAGAAGAAAGATGTATCCATGCCAAGACAGTAAAGAACTCTGTTGCGGAATCTTGACCAGTTGGAATAACCATTAGCGCAGCACTTTATCGATTGTATAATGCGGTTACGATTCTCTATTACGCTCGAGTTCATGCGTCTGGTTTTCTTCTGACGGTTCTTAGCGATAAAATTCTTAATCAGTTCGGTCTCAGCGTTATTGAGATCGTCATCAATGATAAATTCTTCGCCGATCTGAACAGGCTCAAAGTAGTTGAGAATTTCCTGCTTCCAGTTGGCAAGTGTATTAGCGAAATCATTCATTTCCTTCACCTGTGAGGCGTGGAAATTGGTAATAAGCTCCTTGAGAGCCTTGGCGGCTGTCTTCAGGTCATTTTTTCTAAAAAAAGCATATAGGCATTCCTGCAGCGCGACAGCTTCTCTTAACTCATCATCTATATCGAGAATCATATAGTAGATTTCATAGTAATTAAGGTAACGTTTAAATACTTTGTTGTATTTCTTTTCGTTATTGGGATCAAAACATTTGTCATCAGGACGTTTGTAGAACATCCATTTGAATTTTTTCAGAAGATAGTAGTTAATGATCTTCTGTTCATATTCTTCCTGTTCCTGAGGCGACATCGCTTTGATTTCCTCAGGCTTCTTTTTCTTGACGTAATTGTCTTTCATAACACGGATACGTACATCCTGCAGCTTTCTAGAAAGTTCAGCCTTAAGATGAAATGTATCAACTACGTGCTTGCTGTTGGGGAAGAACTGCTTTGATACAGAACGGTAGGTTTCCCACATGTCCGAGCTGGTCATGCGCACCTGATCTCTTTCATCCTTAGGAATCTTAGAAAAGTAGTTCTGAAGATCATCCTTTTTTCTTGTAGGAAGGATATCAATGATTGCTAGTGTCTCAAAATCCATAAGGACATATACATAATCCCCTTGAGAAGAGTGAAAACTATAGGTCTCATCTTATGGAGAAAAAGTATTATGGGAAGTCGTTTTTAATTATGACCAAGTGCTAGTCTTTTTTCATTCCGGACTTCCCATAATTATTTAAGCTTATCGAATCATTTTATTAAGCCATTCTTCCAAGTTGTCTTTTTCGTCTTCATTGAATTCCTCTTCTTCAATAAGATTTTGTGCAGCTTCTTCAAGGTGCTTTCTTTTGATTTCTGGATTTGTTTTAGAATAGATCTCAGTTGTAGTAACTGATGCATGACCAAGAAGATCTCTTATATAAATTAAGTTGACGCCATTTTCAAGTAGATGTGTTGCTTTAGAATGGCGAAGTGAATGTGGTGAAATCCTTTCAGGGAAAAGGCTCGGATTCATTTGCTTAGCTCTCTGAAAGCATTTATTGACAATATAAGCGACACCTTTGCGTGAAAGCTGTTCTCCATGTATATTCATAAATAAAAAATCTTCTGCATCAATTCCATATAGATCAGTATATCTTTTAATAATCCTGACTACGCTTGCATCGATGGGAACTATTCTTGATTTATTTCCCTTGCCGTGTAATATTAATGTATGTGGTGCTTTAAGCTTGATTTCACTTCTTCTGATGGCAGTCAGTTCTGAAACTCTTGCACCACTTTCGTATAAAAGAAGAATAATGCATAGGTCCCTTAAATCACCGGGATCATTTTGATCAAATGTAGAGAATAAGAATTCAGTTGCTTCAACTGTTAAATAGTTCATTGGCTTGCTTTCAAATTTCTTCATTTTGATTTTTGAGACTGTACTGCATGTATTAACATATTCAGGCGCTTCATAGCTTACGTAAGCCATAAATGATTTGATAGCTGCCAGCCTGTTGTTTCTGGTGTTCGCTGAAACACCTTTTTCATTTTCAAGATAATCAAGGAAACTGATGATACTGGCATATCCGAGCATTTCTATCGTTATTTTAGAAGGATTTATATTTTCTTTTTCCTTCATGTAATCAAACAATTCCTTAAAAGCATAACTATAGTTAGTGACCGTATTACTGCTGAAGCCCCTCTGCTTAGGCAGATAAACCATCAGAAACTTGCTTAACAGTTTTGGAAAGTCATTCTTAAATGTCTTTTTCTTCATTGTCATTTCCTAACCCCTTTTCATAAATATAGTGACCGGCATTAACGATTTCATCATAATGCTCTTTGGTTAACCTTAAATATTTCTCAGTGCTTTCAATTCCCTTATGTCCAAGCATGGTGCTAAGATAAGGAAGCGCACAGTAGGGATCCCAGCCAAGCTCAATCATATGGCTAAGCATAGCGCATGCAGAACTATGACGAATGTCATGAATACGTATTTTGTACTTTCCATTCCATATATTTATGCCTGCCTTTGGCAGTATGGTTCTTTGAAATAGTATGCAAACTTGCTGTGATCTTTTCCTTTTCCCTGTTTTTCCTGCTCTTGGAGCTGGAAAGAAATAATCATCTGGATCGCCATCTATATTTCCACCTTTAAGAAGCCATTTTCTAAGTGATTCATTAAAAGGAATTAGTCGAGTAACGTTGTTCTTAGCATTATTTACTTTGATAACGTTACTTGTAAAATCTACATCCTTCACCTTAAGATCAAGCGTTTCTCCAACCCTCATCGCTGTAGCATACAGGAGTCTGAGCTCTGTTTGATAGAAATGATACATCATATTTTCTGAAGCGAGGATATCGATAGCCTTGAAAATACTTTGCATTTCCTGTTTTGAGAATATATATGGAACGAAATCTGTAGTATTTTTAATATGCTTTTCAGGATAGACATAAACATTTTCATATCCCATATTCTTCATATATAGACCGACCTGTCGTATACGTGATTCACAGTTATGGATAGTGGACGGGGCCTTGCCTTCGTTTTGATGAATATATCCCTTAGCCATTTCACGTGTGAGTATGGGCGCATTAAGATCGTATGTTTCAAGATAATTATTCAGTTTTAATAGTCCTGCAATAATGGTGTAATCGAACGCAAATCCGAGTGACCTTTTATATTCTACATAGCCAACAAATACCTCTCGGAAAACGCCATGAAAGTTTTCAATCGTGATACTCATTGGGAACCTCCAGGCAGAGACAGCGCAGTGTTTCCACATCAATAGAAAGATATCTGCTTGTTGTATTAAGATTTTTATGGCCTAGAATACCTGTGATAACAGGCATTGGTGTGTTTTTATTTAGTAAATTGGTTGCAAGTGAATGGCGCAGGGCATGCGCTCCATTCTTTCTCTCGCCAATCTCCACATCAGATTTTTTAAAGTAATACTTAACAAGGGCTGTAAGTTCTGAACGGCAATATGTGGTCCCGGTGTCTGGGTTAATAAATACATACTCATTATAATCTTTCAGGCTCTTTGGTCTTATATCTCTTAGGTATGCAATTAGCAGATATCGAACTTCTTTTGATATGGGAACGCTGACTCTGCAGGCTGTCTTTATCTGTGGCTTTTCAATAAGATTCTTATCCCATTTAATGTCACTTAGCTTCAGCTGAAGAATATCGCTAGCTCTTAGACCTGTCTGAGCAGCCAGCATAATCATAGTTTTTGTCCGTAAGTAGTTTTGACTATTCGGTTTGATTTCACTCAACATCATTTTGATTTCTTTTTCTGTATAATAGGAAGGGAGCGTCGATCGCCTATTCGTAAAGATAACTGGAAAAAGTCTACGTCCATCAACAGTTGCTAGATCATTTTTATGGAGAATATCGAAGAAATTTCTCAATGTAAAAGCAACCATACTTTTCGTTTGTGATCTGTAAGGAAGCTGATTAATAAATTTGAATACAATAGAAAGGTCAAAATCATGAAAATCATTTACATCATTATCAAATACATAGCTTAGAAAGGGTTGTACGTGATTACACTTATGTTTAATCGTAGCTTCTACCAAATCAGGCTTCTGATTATCTCTAAATATCTTCAGATAATAATTCACAAATTCACTTTTATCCATTACTCATTACCTCCCACAAAAGGACATACTGCATCTTAATCTGTACTTTCAATTTAGCTGATGCAGTCATACTAATACTCGTCATTTTATATACCTCCTCTCGCTTTAAATGACAAAATCATTATATAACAGACATAATCATGAATCGTGTCCTGTCTTATTTATAAAGCAAAATATGAAGCTATAATCGAATATATTTGAAATGTATCCAAATAATATTCATGTCACATATTCGTAGTGAATCATATGTTTTAAAGAAAATATTCGCTCTTTCAGGATATTGTAAATAATGTTTATTGAATTGTTTGGATTACTAAAAAATGCACGAATAAAGTAGCTGAAGACAGATTCACCTAAATACTTTTTATAAAGTATCAGGTAACGTAAATAGTCTTTCTTCCATCTATACATGGTCGAACGTGGAATATTAAACTTAGTAGATATACTACAGGCTGTCTTATCATTCTTATGATTATCCCAGTATATCAAAACAGATAAAATGAACTGAATGGAATACTGGTGTTTAAACATGATAAAAAAGGCAGGAAGAAGCGAATGATAGCTGTTTGTATTCACGCTGTACATGAGCGGTATTTCAATTGTACTTATATTCATTTGCCCGTTATAAAATGTGATAAGATATCTAAAATATTTTCTTTTTGTAAGTTTACATGGTATCTTTTTTGGCTTCTTTCTGCTCTTGTAAGAATGATGATCATAACAGCAGGACTGAGAGGATAATTCATTTATAAAACTGCAGAAATCTTCAAAATCGATATCAAAGATCGATCTTCCTTCATAAAGTCTTTTTCTCAAAAAGGTGTTGAAAAAAGCAAACACTGATAGTAACATGGTGCACGTGGGGAATCTTCAAAGTAAGCGACCAAACTTATAGCTTTGAAGATCCTTTCCTTTCTGTATCTTTGCATGAGATAATTTTATCATAATTACATCAGTCACGAAATATAAGTTATCTGAATGGTCACTTTTTGCCTCAGATAACTTTTTAATTTGAGTATACAGTACATAAATGTGATTCCAAAGATAAAATATTATGGGAAGTCCGGAATGAAAAAAGACCAGCACTTGGTCATAATTAAAAACGACTTCCCATAATACTTTTTCTCCATAAGATGAGTTATGGGAAGCTAGACATAACTCATCCATTACCAAATATTTAGTAAGTTTTTTTCTGGGAATGTTGACATGCGCATCAAAGATTCTCTGAACGGTGGTGGGGCTTAGAAAATATCTGTTGGCGACCGATGTGAACGTTTCGTTGGGATCACGCAAGTCCTTCAAAACCAGAAACACGGTCGTGACAGAGACTTTTTCACCAGGAAAGGTGAAGGGGTTTTCCTCATTGAACGTCTTACCGCAGTTCTTGCATTCGAATCTTCGCTGTTTGTAATCAATTATGCATGGCGCATGAGCGAGGACGGAATGGCGGACCTTCTTGATTTTGTATCCCTTAACCTTGATCTCTTCGGATCGGCACATAGGACAGCTGCAGTCGCCTCTGTTGAGCGTTATCTGAACATGAAGCTCATCTTTTTCACTGGATATTTTAAACTCTTCAACCTGGGATTCCTTGATGTTGAAAAGCTTTAGCACATCATCATTGAATGAAAAAGCTTTAACGGTGCTATCGGAAACAGCATCAGAGCTGCTCCCGGCGTTCTTGTTACTGATTATTAAGTTTTTATCTTTAGGCATTGTAAATTATGCACTCCTTTCATCAATGCAGCTTCATTATAGGAAAGAACGAAGGGCACAAAATACATAGCTCGTGTGGAAAGTTATATCAAAAAAATCAGTCTCTTAATGGAAAGGCTTACATTTAAAGGCACTCGACTGAAAATCCTAAAGAGATCTTTTACTGAGCTGATGATGCGGCCCTTGAGCTTTGCTTTGATGTAGCTGAAAAAGGATGAACTGCAGGGCGGCACATAGTTGATGATTCTGCTCGCCAGAGACTCATTAGCCGTATTGTCAGACTGATCACTGACTTCATCATTATTGAGGATATTAAGTTCTATGCAGACATGAATGACATCCTGGACACAGTTCTGCATGTAAGGTAATAGAAAGCTTGGAAGGACAACGTGCGTCTCATGATCATCAGGATTATCTCTGTTGATTTTCTTGACGCGTAAAAGTTTTAGGGTGTATTTAGCACCATTAATAATAACACTGCGATGGACATAGCCATGAACGTAGCACTTGTAATTGCGCCACTTGCTTCTGAGCTGATCAAGGATCTGCTCTGTGTCATAGTATTTATTAAAGTCATTTAGGAAAGTTTCTTCATCAATCGTATTGATTTCTTGCTTGTAATGCGATATTATCCCATATTTTACAGTTAATAAGCTAATAAAGGCAAAATGTATTGATGTATTCAACATATTTTGCCTTCCTTTTATTTAAATCAGTTTCGTACTTTTTTTAGAATTAACGACTCTTTGAAATTTTTTTAAATATTTTTGAGTAATTATTTTTCGTGAGGGCTGAAAGCCAAAAACTTCAGCCAGGTCATCCACAATTTCTGTCCTTTTAAAGGACGGAATATAGTTTGTTCCATTTATATAGGTTAGGTTAAGATCACGGAGTGTATCAAATAATTCTGCACATGTATATTTCTCATTCATATACTTTTTCTCAAGCAGGCGATAAACCAGCAGGGCAATAAAGCATATTAGGAGATGACCGTTGATTGAATGTTCTTTTGTGACATACATAGGTCTTGTTTTTAGTTCGCTTTTCATTATTTCAAAGTTTTCTTCAATCTCCCAGCGCTGCTTGTTTGCGCTAATAATCAATGAAAGATCATCGTCTTCAAGATCAGTGGTAACGGCATAGAAGCCATCATACTTTTCTTCCTCAGCGATTTTTTCCTCATCAATCATATAAACCGTTTCATTAGCCACCTCGCCATTCTTGGTGACTGATGCTTTAGAAATATAGTAGCGGGGATCTCGCTGGTTTGTTTTTGTGAGCTTTCCTGGGTTATTAAGGAGCTTTCTGGCTCTTTCCAGTTTCTTTTCTCTGATGTGTTTCTGATAGCTGGCAAATTTTCTTGAATAAGTAACTATGTAGTTTTCTTCAAGGGTGTACTTGCCGCCCGATGACTCGGATTTCTTAGTTCTTTTTTCCCATCGGTTCTTGTAGAAAACAAGATCCTTTATTTTTCTTTTTACACCCTCAATTTCAATGGTTTCCTTATCAGCCAGGTCATTAAGATTAAAAGTTCCGGCATACCCCTCAAGCTTCCATCCTTCTGGAGATATTGCCCATTCCTTCATGACTTTTGACATTTTCTTGATTGGCTGGGTGACAATATAGGCACCGTTTTTCTTCATGTCATTATATACCTTGTTTTCCCAGCCGTTGAGACCTGCATCAGCACAGACAACAAACTTTGAAACTGCAAAGTCCCTTTCAACAATAGCCTCTAACTCTCTCATGGATTTTTGCTCATTCATATTGCCCTGAAAGACATAATCAGCTAAAGGGAGACCATCAGCATCCATAAACAGACCATACTGAACAATAGGATTAGGTCTGTTTTCCTTGCTTTTTCCGTATTTTCTGTAGTCATCCTCTTCTTCAATCTCAAAATAGAAATTTGTGCAGTCATAGTAGAGAACCGCTGTGTTCTTCTTGAAAAGCTGTGAACTGTTTTTGTAAAGCATTTTTTCAATGAAGTATCTTTGCTCAGAGAGAACCTTGAGGGAACGGTAAACATCCGCCAGTTCATAATCAGACAAATCAAAAAACTTACTGCATGACTTATACGTAGACAGCTTTGATGAGGGATAAATAACCCTGGCAGAAACAAGATCATTAATAATGCTCGCTAAATTATACTGAAACTTGTACTGGTCTGATATCTCATTGCAGATATCCTTAATGCCCAAAGAACACAGTATGTTTCTGATGTACATATAGCCGATATTAAAGAGATTTTCCTTGTCTTTTTCTATTAGGTCATCCTGACTAAGAATCAGCTTAACATCTGCCTTGTCCTCACTGTCTTTTTGTCTGAGTTCATCAAGATAAAGCTTAAGCTGCTTCATGACCTCATCACGGGAATCGGTATGATACTTGTCCATGAGAGTCCTAATATTGCCCAGTTTTTCAACAACGAAGGTTGATTTTTTTCTAGTGTTAGGATCATAGAAGTCGTCGATAATATAGAATGATTCAGAGTTTTTAGATTTGGTTGATTTTAAACGTTTAGCCATATGGAAGCCCTCCCATATCATTATAACATACATTACGGAATATTACGAGTCTAAAATTAACAAAAGTTGACAAAAAAACGCTTTTTTCAAGCGCATAATTTGAGATATTAGGTTGTCTAACTGTAAAATCCCCGGGCACAAAATACATAGCTCGTGTGGAAAGTTATATCAAAAAAATCAGTCTCTTAATGGAAAGGCTTACATTTAAAGGCACTCGACTGAAAATCCTAAAGAGATCTTTTACTGAGCTGATGATGCGGCCCTTGAGCTTTGCTTTGATGTAGCTGAAAAAGGATGAACTGCAGGGCGGCACATAGTTGATGATTCTGCTCGCCAGAGACTCATTAGCCGTATTGTCAGACTGATCACTGACTTCATCATTATTGAGGATATTAAGTTCTATGCAGACATGAATGACATCCTGGACACAGTTCTGCATGTAAGGTAATAGAAAGCTTGGAAGGACAACGTGCGTCTCATGATCATCAGGATTATCTCTGTTGATTTTCTTGACGCGTAAAAGTTTTAGGGTGTATTTAGCACCATTAATAATAACACTGCGATGGACATAGCCATGAACGTAGCACTTGTAATTGCGCCACTTGCTTCTGAGCTGATCAAGGATCTGCTCTGTGTCATAGTATTTATTAAAGTCATTTAGGAAAGTTTCTTCATCAATCGTATTGATTTCTTGCTTGTAATGCGATATTATCATCTTGTCTTGTTGGACAGATGAAGAACAAACTTTGGTCGGAGAGTTCTTCATCTTTTTTTTCTTTCTGTAGATTTTTAAGTTCTGTATATGGATAATAACATAGTTTAGAACGTATCAGAACCCCACGAAAGTGAAAAGAACAAGAAATATTTAAAAACCAAAAACCACACAAAATGGTGGAGCCTGCTCAGACCCCACCGTAATTTAGATTATCATAAAGACAAGGGCGAACAACGTGAGCAACGTTTACCCTTGTCTTTTTATTTTAGGCATTTAGCTTTTGCTGAGCGACGAAAAGTAATTACGTGATAAAGCTACTTTTCAGAGGCATGATCAAACGCATTGCGTTTGTCAGGGGTGGGCGGAAGCCCACGGTTTTTAAAAGGGTTTTTGCGGAGCAAAATACCCTTTTCTTCTTATCTTGATACTATTAGGGGTCCCGAGCGCCTACGAGGAATTTGTATCGATAAGAAATAGATTTAAAAATTTCGCTGTTATTTTGTACATTTAACTTGACGGTGACATCTCTCTATTGTGAGTTATTAGTGGTACAGTTTTCAACCGTTTTAATTATAAAAAAGTGGTGCATTTTTAAATTGGCACAAACAGGTAACGGTTATTGCAGGTGTATTTCTTATCTATGGGTTTAACATGGATTTTATCATTAAAATCATGAGTATTGTCCGAGAGTGATTGGTCTTGCGTATGGTTAACCCTAAAGTTATGGAAATAAGACTTAGAAGCAAACTTAAGAGTGTGTTGATAGTGCATTATCTTAAAATTTTGTATGATGTATTTGCTGATTAAGAGTATTTAGTCAGTGTTAATTGAAGTGAAAGTACCATGATGACCTACGTGGCTCATGGGCGTATTTTTTAGAGAGGTTGGTTCGCTAGCCTCTCTATTATTTTTGCTTCTTTTTTTTACGTGTTTTTAACCGTTCCTTAAAGTCTTGTGTCTTCTCATGTCTGCACTTTTATGTTAGAATTTGCGTTGTTTAAAGGAGTATAAAGTGTTGTGAATAAAAAAATGATTTTCTTTGATATCGATGGGACACTCATCGAAGTCAGTAAAAATATATACCGTATCTTGCCAGAAGTGGAAGAGGCTTTGAACCAGCTTAAGGCCAATGGACATGATGTCTTTTTAGCGACGGGCCGCTGTGAATGCTTTATCGTTGATGGCGTATCTTATTATCCCTTCAGTGGGATGGTGACCTGTAATGGCGGTCGCGTGGATTATCATCATGAACCGCTTTACCGCAATATTGTTCCGGTAAAAGGAATTGTCGAGACGATGAAGCTCTGCTCAGAATATGAGATGAACTATTACTTTGAAAATTCTGAAAATATTTATATTAAAGATAAACAGGATCCAACCCATATTCAATTCGCCAAGAAATGGGGGATGAAAGATGAAATCTGTGTAGATGATTTTGATCCTTTTAAAATTGAAACATACATTGGCATGATCTACTGCGCACATGTCGAAGATATTCCGGAGATGAAGCGTCGTCTTTCGCCATACTTTGAATTACAGAAACATCGCAGTGCCCATTCCTTTGATTTAACGCTTAAAAATACCAGCAAGGCTTTAGGTATTGAAAAGATGGTGGAGAAGTTAGGGCGTTCCATGCATGATACGATTGCTTTTGGCGATGGCAATAACGACTTAGAAATGTTAAAAAGTGTGGGGTTAGGAATTGCCATGGGCAACGCCGTAGAACCTTGCAAAAAGGCCGCTGATTATATTACCGATGCGATTGATGAACACGGTATTGTCAACGCGCTCAAACATTTTGAACTCATATAAAGAGATACAAAATGTTACGGTTGAAATCGCTCACAGGTATGCTATAATAAAACCGTATCGAAAATGTTAATGAGAAGGAGACAATTGTAATGGATGAACAAGAACAGTTAGTCATTAATTTAATCGTTAATGCAGGGAGCGCAAGAAGCTCTGCGATCGAAGCTATTCAGTATGCAAAAGCTGGAGATTTCGAAAAAGCAGATGAATCTTTACAGACAGCGAAAGAATCAGTAAACCAGGCACATCATTCACAGACTGAAATGATCCAGGCTGAAATCCGCGGCGAAAAGACACCATTAAGCTTATTAATGGTACATGCTCAGGACCACTTAATGTGCGGATTAGTTGTTATTGATTTAGCTCAGGAATTTGTAGACGTTTACAAAAAAATGGCTGGAAAATAGAAGAGCGGCGCTTCCCTTTAAGGAAGCGTTTTTCTTTGCCATTATTCATAAATGCAGAGCAGGTTAAAAATGACCTGATATGTAAAAATGAGCGATTATGCGCAATAAAATGCCTGTATACCACATTTTTTAACGAAACATTCAAAAAATCTTAAAAAACACTTTACAAGCAGGAAGGAAAATGGTATATTTAGTGAGCACTCCGGTAAGGAGCGCAATGCAGAACATTGAAAACTGAAAAGAAACACGTCAAAGAACTCATTTTTGAGCGGTGAACAAAACACCGAAAACAAATAGTCAGAAGTAATTTAAAGAGCTTATTCAAAGCTCCATTCATAAACAATGGAGAGTTTGATCCTGGCTCAGGATGAACGCTGGCGGCGTGCCTAATACATGCAAGTCGAACGGAGCACCTTGGTGCTCAGTGGCGAACGGGTGAGGAGAACATAGGTAACCTGCCCCTCCGAGGGGGACAACAGCTGGAAACGGCTGCTAAGACCGCATAGACGCATTCAGGGCATCCTGGATGCGCTAAATGACCGGATGGTCAGCGGGGGGGATGGACCTATGCAGTATTAGCTAGTTGGCGGGGCAACGGCCCACCAAGGCGACGATACTTAGCCGGCCTGAGAGGGCGGACGGCCACACTGGGACTGAGACACGGCCCAGACTCCTACGGGAGGCAGCAGTAGGGAATTTTCGGCAATGGGGGAAACCCTGACCGAGCAACGCCGCGTGAACGAAGAAGGCCTTCGGGTCGTAAAGTTCTGTTGTACGGGAAGAACGTCGGATGGAGGAAATGCCATGCGAGTGACGGTACCGAACATAGAAAGCCACGGCTAACTACGTGCCAGCAGCCGCGGTAATACGTAGGTGGCGAGCGTTATCCGGAATCATTGGGCGTAAAGAGGGAGCAGGCGGTGATACAGGTCTGGAGGTGAAAGCCCGAAGCTAAACTTCGGGAAGCCCCGGAAACCGGATCACTGGAGTGCGGAAGAGGATCGTGGAATTCCATGTGTAGCGGTGAAATGCGTAGATATATGGAGGAACACCAGTGGCGAAGGCGACGGTCTGGTCCGCAACTGACGCTCAGTCCCGAAAGCGTGGGGAGCAAATAGGATTAGATACCCTAGTAGTCCACGCCGTAAACGATCGATACTAAGTGTCGGGAGTCAGATCCCGGTGCTGCAGTCAACGCAATAAGTATCGCGCCTGAGTAGTACGTTCGCAAGAATGAAACTCAAAGGAATTGACGGGGGCCCGCACAAGCGGTGGAGCATGTGGTTTAATTCGAAGCAACGCGAAGAACCTTACCAGGTCTTG
The DNA here is from genome assembly GCF_003925875.1 of Intestinibaculum porci. GTDB lineage: Bacteria > Bacillota_I > Bacilli_A > Erysipelotrichales > Coprobacillaceae > Intestinibaculum > Intestinibaculum porci. The sequence goes on from NZ_AP019309.1 coordinate 766,351, forward strand.
ACATCGATCTAAAAGGGAGAGAGATCTCCTCATAGCTATAGAGAAGACAGGTGGTGCATGGTTGTCGTCAGCTCGTGTCGTGAGATGTTGGGTTAAGTCCCGCAACGAGCGCAACCCCTGTCGCCAGTTGCCAGCATTGAGTTGGGGACTCTGGCGAGACTGCCTCTGCAAGGAGGAGGAAGGCGGGGATGACGTCAAATCATCATGCCCCTTATGACCTGGGCCACACACGTGCTACAATGGACGGAGCAGAGGGAAGCGAGACCGCGAGGTTGAGCAGAGCCCAGAAACCCGTTCTCAGTTCGGACTGCAGTCTGCAACTCGACTGCACGAAGCTGGAATCGCTAGTAATCGCGGATCAGCATGCCGCGGTGAATACGTTCTCGGGCCTTGTACACACCGCCCGTCACACCATGAGAGTCAGCAACACCCGAAGCCGGTGGCTCAACCGCAAGGAGAGAGCTGTCTAAGGTGGGGCCGATGATTGGGGTGAAGTCGTAACAAGGTATCCCTACGGGAACGTGGGGATGGATCACCTCCTTTCTAGGGAGAAATGCGTGTTTCTTTTCGGTTTTCTCTGCTTTGCAGAGAAGGAAGACCCTTGAAAACCGCATACAATCAAAAGCAAAGAGAAGACTTATTAATTCAAATTAGTAAGACTTCCTGCAAACACTATATAAGGATAAGATCAGAGAAACATCAAAGGTCTAGAATCTGGTATAGTGGGCAAAAGCTAAGATAAACAAGAGAAACAGTTAGATCAAGAATAACAGTCAGTAAACTCAAGCTTATTCATATCAACTTTCAGGTCAAGAAAGAAAGGGCGTATGGCGGAAGCCTGGGCACACAGAGGCGAAGAAGGACGGAGCAAACACCGAAATGCATCGGGGAGCCGTAAGCAGGCGATGATCCGGTGATGTCCGAATGGGGAAACCCGCATGAGCAAGACTCATGCATCCTTCAGCGAATACATAGCTGGAGAGAGGCGAGACGCAGGGAACTGAAACATCTAAGTACCTGCAGGAAAAGAAATCAAACGAGATTCCGTAAGTAGCGGCGAGCGAAAGCGGAGGAGCCCAAACCATCATATGATGGGGTAGTAGGACCCGCACAAAGCGAAGGCCTTGGCAGCCGAATGTCATGGGAAGGACATCCAGAGAGGGTGAGAGACCCGTAGGCGAAACCGAGGTTTAGCGAGCGGAGATCCTGAGTACGGCGGGACACGAGAAATCCTGTCGGAAGCATCGGGGACCATCCCGAAAGGCTAAAGACTCCTGTGTGACCGATAGCGAACCAGTACCGTGAGGGAAAGGTGAAAAGAACCCCGGGAGGGGAGTGAAAGAGAACCAGAAACCATATGCCTACAAGAAGTCAGAGCCCGTCAAAGGGTGATGGCGTGCCTTTTGTAGAATGAGCCGGCGAGTTGCTTTTCCAGGCGAGGCTAAGCAGGATATGCGGAGCCGAAGCGAAAGCGAGTCTTAATAGGGCGAGAGTCTGGAGGAGCAGACCCGAAACCGGGTGATCTAGCCATGGACAGGTTGAAGTCGGGGTGAGACCCGATGGAGGACCGAACCGACCCCCGTTGAAACGTTGGCGGATGATCTGTGGCTAGGGGTGAAATTCCAAACGAACCCGGAGATAGCTGGTTCTCCCCGAAATAGCTTTAGGGCTAGCGTCGCGAGACGGCATGCGAAGGTAGAGCACTGAATATGCGATGGCCTCATCCCGAGGTACTGAGCATAATCAAACTCCGAATGTCGCACGTCCAGTCGCGGCAGTCAGTCTGCGGGTGATAAGGTCCGCGGACAAGAGGGAAACAGCCCAGACCATCAGCTAAGGTCCCAAAGTGCATGCCAAGTGGAAAAGGAAGTGGGGACGTGGAGACAACTAGGAGGTTGGCTCAGAAGCAGCCATCCTTCAAAGAGTGCGTAACAGCTCACTAGTCGAATGACCCTGCGCCGATAATTTACCGGGGCTAAGCATGACACCGAAGCTATGGATATGAAAATATGGTAGGGGAGCGTTCCATCCGGCGGAGAAGCGGGACCGAAAGGGCCCGAGGAGCGGATGGAAGAGAGAATGCCGGCGTGAGTAGCGAGATGCGGGTGAGAATCCCGCACACCGATGGCCCAAGGTCTCCAGAGGAAGGTTCGTCCGCTCTGGGAGAGTCGGGACCTAAGGAGAGGCCGAAAGGCGTATCCGATGGAAGACAGGCGGAGATTCCTGTACCCTTCAGGGAGCGATGGAGTGACGGAGAAGGCTAGCGCAACCGGCGGACGGAAGAGCCGGGGCAAGCGAGGTAGCCGTGATGCAGTGAAATGCGCATCACAGAAGGCGAAGGCGTGACGCATACGGAAAGCTGCGGCAAGTACGGAAAAGCGTGAAGCAGACTTCCAGGAAAAGCTTCTAGCACAAATTTCTGAAGGCCCGTACCGAAAATGGACACACATGGGCAGGGAGAGAATCCCAAGGTGAGCGAGAGAACTGCAGCTAAGGAACTCTGCAAAATGACCCCGTAACTTAGGGAGAAGGGGTGCTCTTCGGAGCCGCAGAAAAATGGCCCAAGCGACTGTTTACCAAAAACACAGCTCTCTGCGAAGGCGCAAGCCGAAGTATAGGGGGTGACGCCTGCCCGGTGCTGGAAGGTCAAGAGGAGTGGTCAGCGAAAGCGAAGCCATGATACGAAGCCCCAGTAAACGGCGGCCGTAACTATAACGGTCCTAAGGTAGCGAAATTCCTTGTCAGGTAAGTTCTGACCCGCACGAAAGGCGTAACGATTTGGGCGCTGTCTCGGCTGCAGACTCGGTGAAGTCTTAGTACCTGTGAAGATGCAGGTTGCCCGCGACTAGACGGAAAGACCCCATGGAGCTTCACTGCAGGCCGACATTGGGCCTGGGTGCATGACGTACAGGATAGGTGGGAGGCTGCGAGACGGGTTCGCCAGGATCCGAGGAGCCGCTGTTGGGATACCACCCCTCGTGCACTTAGGTTCTAACCGGGACGCGTAAGCCGCGTACGGGACAGTGTCAGCCGGGCAGTTTGACTGGGGCGGTCGCCTCCCAAAGAGTAACGGAGGCGCCCAAAGATACCCTCAGCGTGGATGGAAACCACGCATCGAGCGCAAAGGCATAAGGGTGTCTGACTGCGAGACAAACAGGTCGAGCAGGGACGAAAGTCGGGCTTAGTGATCCGGCGGTACCGCATGGAAGGGCCGTCGCTCAACGGATAAAAGCTACCCTGGGGATAACAGGCTGATCTCCCCCAAGAGTTCACATCGACGGGGAGGTTTGGCACCTCGATGTCGGCTCATCGCATCCTGGAGCTGAAGTCGGTTCCAAGGGTTGGGCTGTTCGCCCATTAAAGCGGTACGCGAGCTGGGTTCAGAACGTCGTGAGACAGTTCGGTCCCTATCTGTCGTGGGCGCAGGAGGTCTGAGGAGAGCTGCCCTCAGTACGAGAGGACCGGGGTGGACGGACCGATGGTGGACCAGTTGTCACGCCAGTGGCACAGCTGGGTAGCCAAGTCCGGAAGGGATAAGCGCTGAAGGCATCTAAGCGTGAAGCCCCCTCCAAGATGAGACCTCCCGTTGCTTAGCAAGTAAGGCCCCTTAAAGACGATAAGGTTGATAGACCGGGAGTGAAAGCATGGCGACATGTTCAGCGGACCGGCACTAATAGGCCGAGGACTTGACCAGAGAAGAGATTGTGTGCGGTTTTCAGGGGAGATCCTGAGATCCGGTAGCGAAGGCGTGATGGAGACACCCGTACCCATGCCGAACACGGAAGTTAAGCATCACAGCGTCGATGATAGTCAGCAATGGCGACAATAGAACGCTGCCGGTCGATAGCACCTCATATGAGGTGCTTTTGTTTTTCGTGAGAGTTATACCTCACGTTTTTTTAATTGCGCCCATGAAATGTGAATATCATTTCTGATAATCATATTTATCCACCAAGGCAGTGAATAACACATTCAGAAACACAAATAATCCACCAACGCTGTCGATAAGCATAAAAAGAGCAGGAGAAACGCACAATGATGGTGGAAAAGAGCTCTGAGCAAAGAAGAAAGTCACTTATTATGTGTATAAATATCATTGGATGAAGGTTATCCACTAAAAATGTGAATGATACAAAAAGAAACGAGATATGCACCGCATTGGTGGATATCTTTTTGGCTTGTAAACAATGTTTTCAAGGGCTTTTAAAACTGATATAATGTTGGTGATTGAAGGTGAGAAAATGATTGCAGCTGTGAACTTTGATGTTTCACTGGTATTAAAAATGTTTAGAATAGCCATCGATTTAATTTTAGTATGGCTGCTTATTTATTATGTTATCTCGGCTTTTCGTAATAATGTGAGAACTTTGCAGTTATTCAAAGGGATTATTGTCATTGCTTTAGTGAAGGTGCTTACGAGTTTCTTTGGTTTAACGACTTTAGGCGGGATTGTCGATGCTGTTTTGACGTATGGGGTACTCGGGATTATTATTATCTTTCAGCCTGAGATTCGTGCGATCCTGGAAAAGATGGGGCAAACGAATAATGATTATGTCCATACGGTGAATTTAGGGGAACGTGAGAAGATTTTAAATGAGCTCGTGAACTGTGTCACGGATCTGTCGAAAACGCAGACCGGTGCTTTAATTACTTTTGAAAGACGGCAGTCTTTGCAGGATTTTATTAATACAGGTATCAAATTTGATGCACAGATTAAAAGTGAACTGTTAAAGACGATTTTCTATGAAGGGACGCCTTTACACGATGGCGCGACGATTATCAAAAATGACCGCATTGTGGCGAGTGCCTGTTTCTATCCGCCAACCAATAAGGAAGTGCCCGCCAAATATGGGGCAAGACATCGCGCGGCGATCGGGATTAGTGAAATCACGGATTCTTTAACGATCGTTGTCTCTGAAGAAACCGGGACGATCTCTTTCGTGACAGATGGGGACTTACGTCCGGTCAATCCAAAAGAATTACGTGCCCAGTTAGTGTCCGAACTAGACTGGTATCATAGTGACGAGGGGGATAAACAAGATGAGTGATAAAGACCCTAAGAAAAGAGATTCCACCACTGATTTCTTTTTGAACTTTGTGAAGAAAGAACGAGAAGAAAATGCGAAGCAGGAAGCGAAAAAAGAAGCCGTAGAAGAGCGTAAGGTAAAGACCGTATCAGATGTCCTGGTGGGCTTTAATTACATTAACAAGGCCTTAGATAAGCTGTTAAGTAATAAGATGTCGATCCGCATTATTTCTGCTTTGTTGACAGTGATTCTGTTTATTACGTTTTCCGGCGGTGATGTGTTAACCTCAGCGACGAGCGGGGTGACGATCAAAAATGTGGCCGTCTCGGTCGAAGGTTTAAAACAGGGGTATGAAGTCTCAGGAATTCCATCGAGTGTGACGGTGGGGCTGATTGGCCCATCAGTGGATATTTATACGACCCAGTTAACAAAGAACTATCAGGTCTATGCGGATTTATCGGAATATAATACCGGCTCGCATAATGTGACACTGAAGTATCGAAACTTCAATAATAATTTAACGGTTATGATCATGCCGGAAACGGCCAATGTACGTATTTCACCAAAGATTACGAAGAATCTGCCATTGACGGCGAAGTTCAAGAATGAAGCGAAGCTTGGTGATAAGTATTCTGTTTCCGTGAATTCGCTGTCAAAGAAGACGGTGGCTGTAACTGCCTCACGTTCGACGCTGTCATCAATTGATCAGGTGTGTGCCGTCATTGATGTGGAAGGTAAGAGCAAAGCCTTTACGCAAACGTGTGAAGTTAAAGCTTTTGATAGTGATGGCGATGAAGTCAACTGTGAGATTTCACCTAAGAAAGTGATTGCTAACTGCTCAGTCAATACGTATTCGAAAGTGGTGGCCGTTAAACCAAACTTCATAGGGAAAGTAAAATCAGGTTATAAGATTTCTAATTATAAACTGAGTCCATCAACCGTGACCATTTATGGTAAACGTAGTGATATTGCGGATATCTCAGCATTATCATGTGATGTGAATATTGATGGTTTATCTGGTTCTACGACCTTAACCGGTCTGGAACTCAAAGGTAACGATAAAATTACGAAAATGTCTGCGAGTACAATTCGTATTGATATGACAATTGAAAAGAAATAGGAGAAACACAATGGGAAAATATTTTGGTACCGACGGCTTCCGTGGGGAAGCGAACGTCGACTTAACAGTAGAACATGCCTATAAAGTAGGCCGTTATTTAGGCTGGTATTATGGTGTCAATAAAAACCATAAAGCCCGCATCTTAATCGGCAAGGATACCAGACGTTCAAGCTATATGTTTGAATATGCTTTAGTATCTGGCTTAACGGCTTCCGGAGCGGATGCTTACTTATTGCATGTCACAACGACGCCTTCAGTAAGCTACATCGTTCGCAGTGATGGTTTTGACTGTGGAATTATGATTTCCGCATCACATAACCCTTTTTATGATAATGGTTTAAAAGTTATTGATGGCAATGGCAAAAAACTGCAGGGGGAAGTAGAAGCTGGCATTGAACGTTATATTGATGGCTTAAGCGATGAAATTCCTTTTGCAAAGCGCGAAGACATTGGCCGCGCTTTGGATTATTCGATGGGCCGTAACCGTTATATCGGTTACTTAATGTCGATTCCAACCAGAGCATTCAAGGATTTAAAGGTGGGCTTGGACTGTGCCAACGGCTCTTCTAGTTCCATTGCGAAAGCAGTCTTTGATGCCTTAGGGGCCAAGACCTATGTCATTAATAATCAGCCTGATGGGACAAATATCAATACCAACTGCGGCTCTACGCACATTGAAAGCTTACAGTCATTTGTGACCAGCAATGCTTTAGATGTTGGTTTTGCCTATGATGGTGATGCCGATCGATGCATTGCGGTCGATGAATTTGGCCGCGTCGTTAATGGTGATTTGATTCTTTATGTCTGTGGCAAGGAATTAAAGAAACATGGCGAATTAAACAATAATAAGATCGTTACGACCGTAATGAGTAATATCGGTTTATACAAAGCATTAGATGAAGCCGGCATCGGTTATGCGAAAACCCAGGTCGGTGATAAATATGTATATGAAAACATGGTGGAAGAAGGCAATGTCATCGGCGGTGAACAGAGCGGGCATATTATCTTCTCGAAACATGCGACCACTGGTGATGGGATCTTAACATCTTTAAAGATTGTCGAAACGATGATGGAAGAAAAACAGACTTTAGCGCAGTTAATTGAACCGGTGAAGATCTATCCGCAGTTGCTTATTAATGTCCGCGTGAAAGATAAGAAGGTTGTCTTAGATGATCCGGATATCAAAGCGGAAGTCGATAACGTTGAAAAAGCGTTAAAAGGTGATGGCCGCGCTTTAGTGAGAGCTTCAGGGACAGAACCAGTGATTCGTGTGATGGTGGAAGCGTCTACCGATGCATTATGTCACGAATATGTTTTGAAGGTTGTCAATAAAATCAAAGAAAAAGGATATGCAATTTAATCACATGATTAGCCAAAATATTGCCATACTTGTATGGCAATATTTGTGCATAATAAAAAGCAGAAGGGGTGAAAGTAAATGAAATATCGTATTAATATTATTGATGATGAAAAGAATTTAAATGACTTAGTACGGACTTACTTAGAAAAAGAAGGTTACGAAGTGCAGTCATTCTATACATATGATGAAGCGCATGCGCATGTCGATGATGATGTCCATTTATGGTTAGTGGATATTATGTTAGATAAAAAGAGCGGTTTTGATTTACTCAATGAAATCAAAGCTGTCAAACCAGAAATGCCAGTTGTCTTTATGTCTGCTCGTGATCAGGATTTTGATCGTATTATTGGCTTGGAAAAAGGTTCAGATGAATATATTACGAAGCCTTTCAATATGAAAGAAGTGCTCTTACGTATTGCGAATATCTTAAAACGGGTTTATAAGAATGCGTCAGGAATGGTGGAAATCGATGGTTATATGATTGATGAAACCAAACGTAAAGTCTTATTAAACAATGAAGAAATTGAGTTAACAACAAAAGAATATGAATTACTGCTTTACTTTGTGAAAAACAAGAACATTGCCATCTCGCGTGAACAGGTTTTAACAAAAGTCTGGGATGAGAACTATTTCGGCAGTGATCGTGTTGTCGATGATACCTTACGTCGTTTAAGAAAGAAAATGCCAGAGATCAATATTAAAACCATCTATGGCTTTGGCTATCGTTTAGACTAATGAAAAGCAAGAAGAATCTCTTTTCCCTGAAACATTATTCATTAGTGAAGCAGCTGCTGATCGTCTTTGGCTTATTAGCGATTGCTTTTGTGATGATTCTGATGCCGGTGCTTGATTCCAATGTGAAAGGCATTATTGCCGATCAGATGTATGATTCCTTAGAGGAATCACAGACAGCTTTAAAATCTTTTACGATTACACGTGATGACACGGCGAAAGGCCGTGTCAGCCACATCTTTTATAATTCTAAGCTGAATTATATTCCCTGGTGTACTGGTTTTCGAGATCGCTCGATGCCTTTATTCTTATATCAGTATGTCTATGGTGATGATCTCGTTAATATCGTTAAAGATAATGCTCATAAAAGTATTGAAGGCAAAGGCATCTATGAGGGAAAAACATATTACTATCGCATTGCGAAATTCTCTATTTCGGCTTTAAACTCAGATTATGTCATCAGCATTATCAGTGATGATTATTCCGCTGAACTGTTATCAAGCTTAACGAATCGTGTCGTTTATATCCAATATGTCTTTTTAGGCATTACGGCCTTTATATTAATCATTTGGGTATTCTCACTGATTAGACCTTTAAATAAGATCAAGAACTATGTTGATGCGATTAAAAACCGTGAGGATATTGAATTTGATATGCCGCGTGAAGATGAGATTGGCATCGTCGGTAATGCGATTGTGGATATGAATCATGAAATCAAAAAACAGGAAAAAGCCAAAGAAGAAATGATTCATAATATCTCACATGACTTAAAGACCCCAATTGCCTTAATTAAAAACTATTCTCAAGCGGTAAAAGATGATATTTATCCTTATGGGGATAAAGATTCAACGATTGATGTCATTTTAGAAAATGCCGATCGCTTAGAGCATAAAGTTAAATCCTTACTTTATCTAAATCGTCTGGATTATGTCGAATCAGAAGAAATCTCTTTTGAAGAATTTGATATGAAAGAACTCATTGAACATACGATTATTCAGATGCAGTCAATGAATCATTTCCATATTGAATGTGACTTAGAAGATGTGAAGTTTGTGGGTAATCCTGATCATTGGCGGGTGGTTATTGAAAACATTGTCGATAATGCGACCCGTTATGCGAAAAGCCTCATTAAGATCACCTTACGTAAAGATGAGATGATTATTTATAACGATGGTGAACCAATTGAAGAAGATAAGATTGAAGATCTTTTTGATCCCTATGTCAAAGGCGTGAAAGGTCAGTTTGGTTTAGGCCTTTCCATTGTAGCTAAAACCTGTGATATGTATGGCTATAAAGTCACAGCTCGCAATGAAGAAACAGGGGTATCCTTTATCTTTACCAAACAGTAAGAACTAAGTTTGAAAGCTATGATAAAAGTTTACCTATTGTGGCTTTATCAACTTGTGTGAATGCGACAAGTGAAAAACGTGTTGTTGTCTTTGGAACGATCAAATAAAAGAGCTGAGGAAACTCAGCTCTTTAAGTCTTTGATTGCATTGTAGGTATAACAGCCAGCCCAAATGATAGGCAGATAACCATAACTGATGAGGAAATCATCAATGGTATCAGGGATGAAGCTATAATGGACTGCTAATAAGTTAAAGGTGCCTAAAAAGAGGATGACAGCGATGATGCTGCTAAGGAGTAAATGACTATTGATGAAGTCTTCATAATCGATATGGGAGATAAAGAGCATCATCAATCCCTGAATCAAAAAACTGATACAGTTGAGTAAAAGATAAAGTACTCTTGTGGCGGCTGCCTCAGCGGTAATGTTATGGTCTACTAAGACATAGATGATCCACTGGAAAAAGAGCATTACAAAAGGGGTTATGGTATATAAAAAGAGTTTTAGTTTTGTCGACATCGTTAAGCCTCCTAGGCGCATTCTACAAAAGATTACGTTTTTATGCAATGCTCAGAGGCTGTTTCACAAAATGTTGCAGAAAATGAGAAATTCATTTTATAATGGGCATAGGTGATGATATGAAAAAAATAATATGTGTAATAGTCATGCTGTGCTTATGTGCCTGCAGTAACACTGAGAAAGTAAAGCTAAAGAAAACGGTGACCATTGAATTTTACTCAGTGGCGACATGTGCGGAGTGTAAAGCTTTTAAGAAACATGCAATCCCTTATTTTAAAGAAAGATATGGGGGCAAAGTGAAAATTAAGATGTATGATATGGATGATGATGGGACCAAAAAGCCTTATGATCAGGTGATTAAGTCATTAAAGGACTTTGATGAAAATTATTATGGTATGTCGCCTTTTGTGAATATCAAAGGGTATATGGCTTATTTAGGCTATCGCACAGGTGATGAAAAACAGATTGCGAAAGATTTAGAAGCGAAGCTGAAAGGAAAGAAGATGTCGGCTGCGTTAAGCGGACATCGCTATATGTATAAATGAAAAAGTTATTTGTTGTTTTGATGCTTATTCTTAGCGGCTGTGCTAAGCAAAAAGTTACTCATATCGATGTATATTATCTGACGACTTGTGGAGCCTGTCATGCATTAAAAAGTGAATTAACGCGTTATCAAAAAAAGCATTCTGCTCTTTATGTGAATTATTATGATTTAGATGATGAAACGTCTTTAAAGCGTTATACCAAGTTAATGAAACAGCTCAATGTCAATGAAAATAAAACACCACTGATTGTCGCCAAAGGCTCTTTTGTGAAAATAGGGTATCGCGCGCAGGATCGCCAGGTTTTAGGAAAGGCGTTAGCGACGGCGATGAAGGGACAGGTCTTTCATGATCAGCGCTTTTATTTAGATCCAAATGCGAAAAAGAATACGAAAACAAAGGGGTAATATGTTATACTTGTAGAGATGGAAAAAAGGAGGAAAAATGAATGAGTACACCACATAATGAAGCGAAAAAAGGTGATTTCGCAAAAACAGTATTAATGCCAGGTGATCCGCTAAGAGCGAAATATCTCGCGGAACATTATTTAGAAAATGTTCGTCAGGTTAATGGCGTACGTGGGATGTTAGGCTTTACTGGCACTTACAAAGGAAAAGAAGTATCGATTATGGGTTCCGGAATGGGGATGCCATCTATTGGGATTTATTCTTATGAACTGTATACGGAATATGATGTGGAAAACATTATTCGTATCGGTTCGGCTGGTTCGATCCATAAAGATGTCCATATTCGTGATGTCATTATTGCCCAGGGGGCTTCAACGGATAGTAACTTTGCTCATCAGTATGAACTGCCAGGGACGTTCTCTGCATTATCTTCTTATGAATTATTAGAAAAAGCAGTGAACTGCGCGAAAGCGAAAAATGTCCACTATCATGTCGGCAATATTCTTTCGAGTGATTTATTCTATCATGCGGATGTGGAAACGAATAAACGCTGGCAGAATATGGGCTTATTAGGTGTCGAAATGGAAAGTTATGCATTATTCTGCACTGCTGCTTATTTAGGCAAGAAAGCTTTAACTTTATTAACTGTTTCTGATTCATTAGTCAATGATGAACCTGATACCACCGCTGAAGAACGTGAAAAGACCTTCACGGATATGATGGAAATCGCTTTGGAGATTGCTTAATGAAACAGGTCAAATGTGCATTCTTTGATTTTGATAATACGATTGCGAAAGGGGATACGATTTATAAACTGTTGCCCTATACATTAAAAAGACATCCCTTAGCGATCTTTCGTTTTGTCAAAACACTCTTTCTAGGAATTGGCTATGGCCTGCATATGGTTTCTATGGAAACGTTAAAGAGTTCAATTCTCTTCCCGCTCACTTTATTATCGGAAGAGGAGCAGAAAAAGTTCTATCAGGATGTAGTTGTCCCAAGTTATTATCCTCATATGGTCGAAGAGTTAAAAAAGCGTCAGGAGGAAGGCTGTATTGTTTTCTTAGTGACGGCTTCTTCAGAAGCCTATATGCGCTTTAATAAACTGCCAATTGATGTTTTAATGGGGACTGTGACGAAGCAAGTCAATGGCCATTATACGTCGAGAATTGTTGGCAAGAACTGCAAAGGAGCGAATAAATGTGATCGCATCAATGATTATCTCAAAGCTCATGATATGGCTATTGATTATGATCATTCGTATGCTTATTCGGATTCAAAAAGTGATATCCCGATGTTAAAAATGGTAAAAAACCGTTACCGGGTTTCACTGGAAGATGGATCACTCTCCGAGTTTATCTTTTAAAGGAGTTTCGACTCCTTTTTTAATTGAAAACATAGGCCTGGTGGGCTATACTTAAAAGCGTGAGAGGTGTGAAAAAAATGACAACACGTTATCGTGATACGTTTGCGACAGTCAAACTGAGTAATTTAGAAAAAAATATTGCGACGATTTATGAGAAAGAACAGAAACCATTAATTGCCATTATTAAGGCGAATGCCTATGGTCATGGCTATAAAGAAGTCGCTAATGAAATTAAGGATAATCCCCATATTGCCTTATTTGGGGTGGCTACTTTAAAAGAAGCCGTTGATTTAAGAGAATTAGGCGTAAGACAGGATATTCTTGTCTTAGGAGCGATTCCTCTTGAAGATTTATCGATTGCGATTGAAAAAGATATTACTTTACCATTATTCTCTTTTGATTTTCTAGAAAAGATCCAGGCTTTACATCATGGCGATCAGCCTGTAAAAGTGCATATTGCTATTGATTCAGGCATGAACCGTATTGGCTTTAAGTCAAGAGAAGAATATGAACAGGCAATGCGTGCCATTGATCCTAATAAGATTGCCGTGGAAGGGATCTTTACCCACTTTGCGACGGCTGATGAACCAGATAACGAAGCCCAGAATCAGAACTATGAAAAACAGTTAGCTTTATTCAAATCTATTGTTGGCAATAACAAGTTTAAATATATTCACTGTGATAACTCCGCTGCGATGATGTTCCATAAAAGCAATTTCGGCAACTTAGGCCGTATTGGAATTGCTTTATATGGTGTTGATCCTCGCGGCGTAGATAATGATGAACTCAAACAGGTGATGTCATTATATTCCCGCGTGGCAATGATTAAACGTGTCCCTAAAGGAGAAAAGATCGGCTATGGCATGACCTATACAACGAGTGATGATGAACTCATCGCGACGATTCCAATTGGTTATGCAGATGGTTTTATCCGTACCAACCAGGGGCGAGACGTCTATATTAACGGACATTATTACCCAATTGTTGGTCGTGTCTGCATGGATCAGTGCATGGTCAAAGTTGATGAAAACATTCATGTTCATGATCAGGTAGAAATCTTTGGGGAGCATATCTCATTATCCAAGATGGCTGCGGAATTACATACCATTCCTTATGAAATTACCTGTCTGATTTCGCCAAGAGTGGAGCGTGTCTATGAAAAATAATGTGACAAGAAGAAGCCTCACCAAACGTATTCGTATTTTAGAAGTAGTGGCGAACTTAGAATTGCTGATTGTAGCGATCTTTGTCTACATCTTTGATTTAGGTATGTTTGGTATTATCTGTGACTTAATTATTTATGTAGGGTTAAGTGCTTATACTTATACTTTAATCAAACGCTGTCGCTGTGATAAGTGCGGTTCGACAGATGTTTTTGAAAAACGCATGGGCTTTACGATGGGGATCGCTGATCGCTGTCATCACTGTAATAAGAAATTAGCGAACGATAAGCCTTTATCATCAATTCATTTTAACAAGTAGCGCGTGCGCTGCTTGTTTTCCATATTTACCCATAATTGCAAGATAATATCTCATAGGTTTGTGTGTATAGTAGAAATAGAGGTGATACGGATGAGTAAAAGACATTATAAAATGCTTGGCAGTCTCAGCGTGCTGATGATTATAATCATTATTTTATTAGCCAAATTTGTCTTAGTACGCTTCCGTTTGTCAGCTTCTCAGATGGTTATGATTGCTGGCTGTTTCGCAATCTTTTCCTATTGCGTGGCCATGGTGATAATGAAGAATAATAACAAGAAGCGCTTAAGCGTGCTGATTACCGTTTTGACGCTATCGCTCTCACTTTGTACATTCTATTTAACGAATCGTTATATTTTACCATCACAGCCGCCGCTAAGACGGCAAGGCGGCGTTTTACCAACTATGCCATCTCATTTTGAGGAAATGAAAAAAGCCCGATAGAGGGCTTTATTTCTTTGCAATCACTTCAATTTCTAAGAGCGCACCAGCTGGTAAACGATCGATGCCCACAGCGGAACGGGCAGGGAATGGTTCAACGAAATACTGTGCATAAATCTCATTCACTAATTTAAAGTTATCAATGTTTTCTAAGAAGCAGGTTGTTTTCACGACATTTGCGAATGTTAAACCCTGACTTTCTAATAAACCTTTGATATTTTTTAAGACCTGATGCGTCTGGGCTTCAATCCCTTCAGCCATTTTACCGGTTTTTGGATCTAAGGCAATCTGTCCTGAGAAAAAGATCAAATCTCCGGTATCAATACCCTGTGAATAAGGACCAATAGCACCTGGTGCATTTTCTGTTTTCACAACTTTATTCAATGTTATCATCTCCTTAAGAGATATTATATACTATCTTTGGTAGGTTGTCATTTTAAATGTGATTGTATTTTATGCATAACTTTGGTAATATATCTAAGTCGGAGGTAAGTCTCATGAAATTTATTAAGAAATTTGCGAAGGAAATCAGTGTCTTCGGTCTGGTGCTTGTGGTCTTCTTATGCTTATTAGCGTATCGTATCGCAACTTATGCAACCTATAAAACAATCTCTGCTGCGCAGCTTGAAAAAATGATTGCCAATAAAAAGGACTTCATTTTAGTGGCGGGGACATCTAGTGATTCAAGTATGTCATCATACCAGGATGTTATGACAGAATTCGCCACAAAGAACCGTAAGTATAAGATCTATTATGTCAATAAGAATAGTGCTTATGTGAAAAAGACTTTAAAGAAGGCTGTCGCTACGCCAGCTACCTTCATCATCAAGGATGGAAAGGTTAAAGCTTACCGTTCAGGAGCACTGCAGTACTATTACTTAAAAGATTTCGTACAGTCTAACTATTAGAAGAAACTGCTTCGGCAGTTTTTTCTATATCTAAAAAGCTGCGTATGAGCGCAGCTTTTACTTAATGGTAATACCCATTTTTCTTTCCACTTTTGCGAGTTTCTTATGAGCCATACGACGGGCTTTTTCGGCGCCTTCATTGAGGATCTCGGTAATTTCACCGCTATTAATGATCTCATTATAACGATCCTGAATGGCCTGTAATTCATTACCAACGATTTCTGCTAAATCCTTTTTGAATTCACCATAGCCTTTTCCTTCATACATCGCTTCAATTTCATCATAAGACTTATGATCTAAAATAGAATAGATTTCCATCAGGTTAGAGACACCTGGCTTATTTTCTTTATCATAACGGATATGGGAATCACTATCCGTGACCGCTGACATAATCTTCTTCTTAGAGATATTAATTGGATCTAAGATATAAATACAGCCCTTACCAGTTGGATCAGATTTAGACATCTTGCTGGTTGGATCCTGCAAAGACATAATACGACCGCCAACTTTTGGGGTTAATGGTTCTGGCAGTTTGAATGTTTCAGAATAACGTGAGTTAAAACGTTCCGCGACGTTACGTGCTAATTCTACATGCTGTTTCTGATCATCACCAACAGGAACATAATCAGGATCATACATCAAGATATCCGCATTCATTAAAGAAGGGTAGTTGAAGATTCCGGCACCAATTGAAACATCATGACGTGCCTGGGCTTTTTCTAACTGCATCTTGTACTGGGTCATACGTGATAATTCACCCATAGAGACCATGCAGCCTAAATACCAACCGAGCTGGGCATGTTCTAAGACATCACTCTGTAGGAATAAGGTTACCTTCTGAGGATCAAGACCAGCTGCTAAATACAAAGCAATTAAATCTTTGGTATTTTTTCTTAAATCTTTAGGTTCCTGATAAATTGTCATCGAATGTAAGTTCGCGATGAAGATGATCATTTCATATTCATCCTGATAACTAACAAAAGGCTTAATTGCCCCGATGTAGTTTCCTAAAGTTACCCGTCCGGTTGGTTTGATTCCGCTTAACATTCTTTTCATAATATAATTTCCTCCTAATCTCCCCCAGGAAATGAAAAAACATCTATCCCTTTGGAATAGATGTACAATAATCTTTAAGCCACCAAATCTGGGAGAATGCAATCACATTCTGTCATATAACGCTGACTGACGTCTTATAACTCGTGCTATAAGAAGCTCCTGAAACCCAATTTCACCTACTGCGCGGTTCTGTTTACACCATCCACAGACTCTCTAGACGTTAAACAGCGGCTACTTATTTTCATTCATTGCTTGCTCACTATTATAGGAGCTTAGTATATGAAAATCAATCATTATTCAAAAAAATATATACAACATATGTTTTTATTTGTATAATGAAGGCTAGAGGTGGAACCATGATAAGAATATATACAGCTCCTAGCTGCGCTTCCTGCCGTAAGGTGAAAGCTTGGCTAAAAGAACACGACATTCCCTATGTAGAGAAAAATATATTTTCCACATTACTGCGCGAAGATGAACTGCGAGAACTTTTAGAACGCAGTGAAAACGGCACTGATGATATTATTTCTAAACGTTCTAAGATTATGAAAGAGGGAAACGTTGATATCGATGATATGTCCGTTAATGAACTGATCAAGTTCATTCAGGAAAATCCTTCTATTTTGAAACGTCCGATCATTATCGATGAACGCCGTTTCCAGGTCGGCTATAACGCTGAGGAAATCAGAGCCTTTATTCCTCGTGAATTACGTAAGTTAGCTGAATGTGATCATGCGGATTACTGCCCGCCATTTTATAATGCGAAATCTCTCAAAGAGGAATATGATCGGGATCATAAAAATAAGTAACTTAAAAAGCACCGCAAGGTGCTTTTTAAAGTGCCACTAAAATTTGATGTTCAGTTCACTGGGGTTCCAGGCTGGGAAAACAAACAATTGTATTTTGCTTGCAGCCTGGCCTTTTATTTTCTATCATTTTGATTAGTGTTCAATGAACGTCATAAAAAGGGTGCAGCGTCTCTGTAAATCCATATGAAATGAAAGCGGGGCTCTTTATGACTTATGACAAAGACTTTAATGACTGTAGCTTCATTTTTCGTATGATCGCATACTTTTAGATTCGCTCTATTAGACCAATACAGAAATACGAACTTTCAGAAAGTGACTTGTATTTGTGATTGACAGGTAAAATCTGCTTTCACTTGCGTCACTTTCTTTTTATTTAGTGAACAGAGATTATAAAACTATACATTTAAATAATGAAGCAATACGCTAAGAGGAATCTTAAAATCATCAGAATAAGCACTGATTTGTGCAGATAAAGAAAGATCACATAAACAGGAAGTAATTTAAAAATTAATACAAAAACATATTTAATGTGACATATTTGTGACCGTAATGCTGTATTCTAAAATTAAGAAAGGATATAAGCACTTACAATTCATTATTTCCAATTTTTGATAAAATTTTACGGAGGGTTATTTATGAACACATTCAAGAACTGCTTGTGGAAGCTTGTGGTAATCGCAGTTGTGCTCATGATGGTTATCTCTGGTATATCAAATGCTAGAAGCGTATATGCTGTGAATGAAAATACACAGCAAACCATTGTTAATCAGAATGAAACAGCTCCGCAAACAAGTGAAGACACAACACAAGAAAATGCAAAAGAAGGGGCGACAGGCACATCGGTTCCAGCATCTGAGAATGAAAAAGCTGAAGAAAAAACAGATGCAGATCAATCGACGGGCCTAGATCCACCAGCTGTTACAGAAAATAAGACAGATTCGGTCGAGATGCCGGAAGCATCTTTTACGGCATCAACTGACAAATTAACTATTTCTGTCACAGCACTTGCCAACACATTCCCTAAGGGGACAAAGATGGATGCAAAAGAAATCAGTGCCTCTGATGCAAAATCAATTGCAAAAGAAAAACTGAATAATATCGATGAAGCAGTCGGTGCTGATATTACATTCTCTTATGAAGGAAAAGAAATTGAACCGGCTAACGATAAAAATGTCACTGTAAAGATGACATTAAAGAATGAAATGGATGGAAAAAACTTCCAGGTACTGCACAAAAAGGACTCAGGTGACATTGAAAAGATGACAGCTGAAGTATCTGGGAAGAAAGCTGTCTTTAAGGCAAAGAGCTTTTCTATTTATGTTATCACATCAGAAAACGTTGATACTTACAAATTCTATGATGGAAATAAACAATTGATGGATACTTATACCCAGAAGATTACTTCTGGTGAAAAACTGGATCAACCAAATGCTCCTGAAAAGGAAGGCTATAAGTTCATTGGCTGGTCTACAAGTGAAAATGCAACTGTAGCTGATTTTAAGTTTGGAAACCTTCCTGATGCTACAGGAACTACCCATAACATCTATGCGGTTTTTGAAGAAGTTCACTATGTCTTCTTTATGGCTGGAGTGGATGAAGACAATGTGAAAAAAGTAGCCTCTACAAAAGAGGGCATCAAAGGTGATACGATTAGTGCTGATGATATAAGTAAGGTAAAACTTGGCCTTGCTTCAAATCAGTCGATCGAAGGCTGGTATTATGATAAGGAATTCAATGAAAAAGTTAATTCAATCACGATTGGTAATGAAAATATTCGCGTCTATCCAAATATTCAGAGCGGTCACCATATTACTTTTGATAGCGATGGTGGAACTTACTTCGAACCCCGTTTTGTGAATGCTGGTACGTCTGTAGAAGAGAAAGACATGCCTACACCTAACAAGAAAGGTTATAAGTTCTTGTATTGGTCAACAACAAAAAGCGGTGATGAGTATAAATATGGTAATACCTTAGACAAAGACATCAAGTTGTATGCTGTGTATGAAGCAGCTGAAACAAATTATACTGTTGTGTTCTGGCAGCAGAGTCTTAATGATAAATTTAATACATTAGATAAAGACAAAACATATGAAGTTGAATCAACTGTTTCGTTAAAAGCAAAAACAGGTGAAAAGATTCGTTTGCAAAACGTAACAACTGTATCAAATTATAGAAATCGCTATGAAAGAGGTTTTACTTATAATGCGACTAAGTCTGAAGTTGAAAAAACTATTACCGCTGATGGAAAGACTGTCTTTAATGTCTACTATGATCGAAAAGTTGTGACCTTTAAATTTAATTATCCGTCTGATTCTATCGAATATAGTGATAGAAGTGTAATCAAATTACACAAAGGTTTATATGGACAGGAATTAGATTTTACATGGCCAACGTATTACACAGTTTACGAATACGATCGGTGGTCTGGTAAATATACTATACAAAGGCATAATTGTAATTGGAAACATAAAGATACAAATTTTGTTACCACGCTTATTACAACATATATTTCTCCAGGTAATGACAGAGAGGTTGATATCTTTAATACTGATCGTACTGGTAATGCAGTTATTAGATTTTATAAAGAAAATTTAAAAGGTGAAGACATTCTTGCCGATGTATCGCATGCTACTGGAGGGACGACTTATAATATTAATGATAAATATAATGGGTTTACACCGGTTCGATATACTGCAGATGATGGACATAGGTATTCTACAAGCGGTGATTTAAAAGAAAAAGATGAAAATGGGTACTATGCAGCAGTTTGGTATAATTCTTCTTTAGATATTTACTTCAAACGTAATTCTTATAACCTAAGCTTCTATAACTATAATAAATTAGATAAAAGCAAATCAATAAAATACGAAGCATCGTTAAAGGATAAGAATTATAATCCAGATCGACCGGATGGATTAGATGAAGAATATCAATTTAAAGGATGGTATAAAGATAAAGCATATACAACGGAATTTGATTTTAATACAACGATGCCTGCACATGGTATTACACTTTATGCAAAATGGGAGGCTCCAAATGTTAATGTAAAAGTGCATGGTCTTGATGATGGTAAGACACAAGCATTCAATGAGCTGTCATTCCGCAGCAAAATTGATATCAATAACTTACCAACTGTAAAAGACAGTGACGGAAAGGTTATTGTCGATGGAAATGATAGTTACACTTATACCGTACCAAATGGATCACATTGGGTTGGCTGGGCGACAAAAGATGATAATGGTAATTATACATTATTCAACTTTGATACCGAGTTAAAGAAAAATCTCAATCTTTATCCATATGTCATTGATTCTAATAAATATATTGTAAGCTATGATGCTAATGGTGGTAAGGGCACTGTACAAGATGACAAGCAATATGCATTAAATAGTTTTGCTGATGTGAAATTTGCTAAGGAGATTACAGCCCCTGAAGGTAAAATGTTCTTGAATTGGCAGGTTTATGATGTGAATGATGATGGAACAAGTACAGCTACAGATACTTACCTGTATCCAGGTGATAAACTTAAGATGACAGGAAATAAGTTATTAAAGGCAAATTATGTTCCAGTTCCACAAAAAGTGAGCTTGGTTTATTATGCTAACAATGGAAAAGATTTTAGTCCTCTAAAGCATAGTGAGAATGGTAATACTGAGTTTGTTAACAATGATGAAATTACACTATATGAGGGTTCAAAGTTCGTCGCACCAACCAATAGTGAAGGTGTAAAGGCTGTCTTTGATAGCTGGAATACTAAAGCTGATGGCAGTGGTAAATCTTTTAAAGCTGGTCAGAAAGTTGGCATTAATAAACTTGGTACCGATGAGAATAGAGAGAATAAGCTTTATGCACAATGGAAATATGTTGCTGACTTAACAATTTCTAACTCTGTAACTGGAAATCAGGGTGATAAGACAAAATACTTTGCATTTAATGTTGTTATCAATAATGTTAAAGCAAATACAGAGTATTTGTTAGATACAACCAATGCGACAGATCCAAGAAATCCAAGTAAAGTTACAGCTAATGCTAATGGTGAGATTAACAGAACTATCTATTTGAAAGATAAAGAATCAATCACCTTTAAAGAAGTTAATATTACTAATAAAGATGCAACATATACTGTCAGTGAAACTGATAACACTAATTATAAGACAACATATCGAATTGATGATGAATCTGCAGTATCAGGTGTTAATACTTCCACAAAAGGCTTCCAAAAAAGTCATAAGGTTGCTTTTACGAACACATTGAGTGGCAGTGTTCCAACTGGTATACAAAGTAATACAATTATTACCTTCCCATTGCTTATTGCTGGTATTGGATTTGTATTAAGAATGTTAAAAATAAGAAATGATGGAGAGTAGAAAGGAGAGAAAAGCTATGAGAATGATTAAATATTGTCTCTTGATGCTCTTAGTAAGTATTGGGATGTCACTTTCAATGATCAATGTTAATGCAACAACTGCAAAAAATGTGACTATTCCAGTCAAGATGGCAACGAATGATGGAAAAGCGCATGATGTAACCATTCAATCTAGTAATGCTCCCCTTCCATCAACGACAACTTTAAGTGTTCAAGATGGCAGCAGTGCAAGTTTTGTTGTCACATTAACAAAAGCAGGAGAGTATACTTATACGATTGTTTCTGATTTTAAAGATCAGATGGGTATCACTTTAACGGCTACAGATAATTCTTCTGGTGGATTAGATGTGACGACTGTTGCTTATACAAATGATAAAAAGAAGATGGGGGTCACAGTATTCCCAACTTCGGAGAGTACTAATAATATACCAGTTGCTGAAACGACGACTGAGAATGGCTCAAATGCACCAACACCGGCGTCTACATCAAATGATCCAGGTACTAAAACAACAACTGAGAATGAAGACGAGGGATCAACAAATAATTACAATACGCCAAATGATCCAACGAGTACAGAGAAGGCAAGTGAGCCGACGACTACTGAAAAGGCAAGTGGATCTACAACTACTGCCAATAGTAATAATACATCCCCTGACGGCAATGAAAATATTATTACACAGGCTGTTAAGACAGGGGATTATACACTGATTGCTCCTTATGTTCTTGGACTGTTAAGTGGACTGGTGGTTATTGTGATCTTATTGAGAAGACACTTAAAAGAAAAGAAACATTCATAATGAAAAAGACAGGATCGGATATTGATCCTGTTTTTATCTTTATATGACTTAAATCGGTCATACAAATGAAGATGTCTCACTTAAAATGCTTAATCGGCTGCAATAAGTGAAATGAAAAATGGGTCACATGAAAAATGAAATGTATCAATTTGTATTAATAAAAACTTCTTGCGTTTTGTCTTTGAATTTGAAAAGGGATGCATCTCATGAATTAGTTTGAAATCGTTTTTTTTTGTATTGTTTTAATGTGTTTATTGATCTCTTTGCTTTAAATTTGGGAATGTTTATCAAAGTGTTCTTACTTTGTAAATGATCAAGAGGAGACTTGGAATATTACATCATGTACGTGTCTTAAATCGTCAGAGCGTTGCCATAAAGTAGATTACTTTTGACTTTGTATTATGTTTCTCTTTACATTCTTTACAGTAAGAAAGAGGTTAAAAAAGATGTATAGCAGTTGTTTCTTCTCAAAGCGGTTTATTCTTTACTAGCATAGATAGAAAAGCTATAGAAAAGAATTGTACGTTTCATGAAGTGATCTAGAGTTTCTCGTTTATAAACGTTTTTGTTTTCCAATCTTTATTTGATCACCTATGTCATGATTAAAGCTCTAAATTTGCTTTTATGACATTTTTTATCTTTAAGCTTTGTTTGCACCCTATAAGGTAAATAATGTTCCTCATGGCGCTCTATAATGACCTCTTCAAGGGGTATTGGGGATGAGAGGTAAGGTGTAAAAAAGCAGCATGTCTATCAGAATTAGCGCCTGCCATTAATTATCAAATCAAATGCAAGAGAAAATAGCTGAAGTGTTTATATCTTGCAAAAGTATAGACAATATTTTTATGAATACATATGCGCAATTGACAGGGTTTCGCATTCATCTTCCTTAGGTCAAAAAAATCTTTGGGGAACATTCATGAGAATTGTTTTTAACAAGAATCTAGGTATAAATGAAAGAAATCTTTTTGATTTTGTACATATTACGGTTTTATCATTGTAACCGTTTTTAATAAAATGCTGATAGTGCATTGTATGATTTATTTGAAATTTCCTTACTTATATCAAATGATCTGATGAATATCGTAAATTCGCATCGTAAGCTCTTTCTATTTAGAAATTATTGAAAACTTATTCTAGTAAATAAAAGGAATACAAAACTTAAAAAAACCAAATAATCATTTTAAATGTGACCGCTTTGTGACAGTCTACTTGTATATTGTACTTGTAAGAAGAAAGTCATATACAATAAATCTTGGCCAAAATAATATGATACGTATGATGAGAAATGGGATTATATTTGCTCAATTCTTCTTAGTTTGAAAGAAATGTAAATCATTTCGAATTATAGCTAGTTTAAATGAAATATATAGGGAGGAACTATAATTATGAAAACTAAAACAAGAAAAACAACAAGAATCTTATGCGCGTCTAGTATTGCTGCGATGACATTATTAGGGAGCGTTGCTCCAGCCTTAACAACCGTTGCTGCTGAAGGATCAACTACAGCAGCTACTGTAGGAGATACTACTACACCAAATCAAATTTCATTTGATAAGAAGATCCTTCTTGATAAAAATGAGAATGTACCTAATACCACAATTAGTTATGAAGCAACACCAAGAGCAGTTGGTTCTACGGAGAAGGATGCACTTGAACACGCAGGGTTTCATAATGTTGTAGATGATAAAACTCCTACGTTTACGTTACCTACGTTAAATGCTACTACTACATTCTCTACGAATGATGATAACGATGTTTCAATTGATCCAACTACTGGAAAAAAATCTATTACTAAACAAACTAATATCACAGCGAGTAGTTTAGTAAGTCTTGTGAACAAGCCAACAGTTTTCACTTATACCTTAACTGAATCTACTACAGATGGTTTTATCACTGATAGTGAGGGGAAAACAAGAAAGTTAAATATCTTTGTTGGTTATAGAAATGTAGATGATGAAAATTCTCATACGTTATCAGTAGTGGATTACACTCTTGCAGATGAAAATGGAGATAAAAAAAGTGGATTTGTAAATAATTATTTAACATCTGATAATCCAGATCCAGATCCAAATAAGAATACGAAAGCCATCAAAGTTACAAAGAAGGTAACGGGGAACCAGGGGGATCAAACTAAATATTTCGACTTTAAGGTTACAATCACAGGCCAGCATTCAAAAGTAACAGCTACTAATTCAGGTGATTCTAAAGTAAATGATACCACTCCAACAGCTTCTAATAGTACAGTAATAGTAACAACGCAGCTTAAACACGGTGAATCTTTAACTCTCAAAGGTTTAACTAAGGGCGCTGAATATAAAGTAGAAGAAATTGATCCAGGTGAATATGAGTCTTTACCAGGGACTCCTCATGATGTTGGTGATAATACTGCAGAAACTGTCGTAACAAATACTAAAAATGGTACACTCCCAACTGGTATTTATTTAAATCATAAGTTACCATTCAATATCTTAGGTGTTGCATTAGCAGGTGGTGCAGTAGCATTAATCGCTAAGAAACGTCATGAAGATGTTTTAGAAGATGAAGATGACGAATAGTTATTTCTGAGATATAATTGATATTGAAGGCTCCTAGGCATAAGCCTAGGGGCTTTATTTTCGCAAAGGATGTGGAACTATGGAAGCTAACAATGAAGTAAAAAAGAAGAAAAAGAAATCAAAGAAAAAATCAAAGAAGTCTTTAAGAAGATGGTTATGGCCAATTGAAAAGCTATTAGTTTTCATAGTTATTCTTGCGGCTGTTTTTACCTTTGAGTTCAGCGCTCATTTAACGGAAGGTGGATCAATGTATCCCTACTTACAGGATACTACCCTTGTTCTTTATTATCGGCATGGCAAAATTGTGCGTAATCTTGTTGTTGCGTATAAATCAGATAATAAGATCAGAGTAGGGCGTGTTATTGGTGTTCCGGGAGATAAGGTGTCAGTAGAAGCGGGAAAATGTTACATCAATGATGTTGAACAGGAATCTTTTTATCGTATTAGGGGAAGTGTTAAGGAACATATCATTGGTGCTGATCAGTATTTTATTTTGAATGATTATCGTATAGATACCAATGATTCACGTACTTTTGGTGATATTAATGCAAGTGCGATTGAGGGCACATACTTTTGTTCATTCCATACGGGGGTGATTTAATTGAAAACACTATTTTCTAAAAGAAAACCTAAGGATAAAGAAAAGTATACATTGGATCGACGCGCTTATAATATTTTCAATAACCTCATTGACTTCATCATCACAGCTGGTATTGTCATTGCATTAGGTGTTGGCGCTTTTTCAATCTTTGTCGATGTAAAGAAAAACAATGATTTAAAAATTGGTTATACTAGTTATTCAATGGAAGATTTAGGAGCTGTTGCATGGTTAAAGGTTGATAAAACGGAAATTAATTTTCCGATTATGCAAGGATCAACCAATACAGAATATCTGAATAAAAATCCTTTAGGACAGGTGGATATTGCTGGTTCAATCTTCCTTGATAGTACAAATAATGCAAAGTTTACAGACCCTTATAGTGTTGTTTACGGACATCATCTAGATAAAGGTCTTATGTTTGGAACATTGGATCCTTATCTTAAAAAAAGTTATTTAAAGACGCATACGACAGGGACAATTGAAGTAAAAGGCGGTCCAACTTATAAGTTAAAGCTCTTTAGCTGTATTCATGTGCTGTCTACGAGTGATACCATCTTCAATGCTTCGGCGCAGACGACGACAAAAAAAGTAATAAAGTACATTGAAAAAAACGATCCTGATCATTTAACATATGATAAAAGCTTACCAATTGTGGCTCTGTCAACGTGTGTGAATGCGTTAAGCGCAAAAAGAATTGTTGTCTTTGGTACATTGCAAAAATAAAATTGTGATAGAATCTTCAATTCATAAATAGACTATAAAAAGCGCTCAGGAATTGAAATGATTTATGTGATCATATTGAGCAGATTAATAACAGTCTCATTTAGTTAACGAGGTTTCAGGCTATGGTGAAAGCAAGTAATTGCGTTTATTCCATAGCCTGATCTTTTTTTATCATTTTGGATAGTATCCAATGAACATAAAAAGCCACAACATCCCTAAACATAAGTAAGAAATCTCCGTGATTTATGATTATCTCGTATTTAAGGGTGTTAGTGGCGACGGCTTCATTAATTGGATTGATTTCTTGTCTGTAATGTACTCATATCTAGTTGGATAGGGGAAGAACTAAAGCAGGTTCTTCATCTTTTATGTAGCTTTTAAGCTTTGAATAAGAACAAGAAATATTTAAAAACCAACAAAATGGTGGGCCAGCTCAGCCCCCACCGAACTTTAGATTATCATTAAAAAT
The DNA here is from genome assembly GCF_003925875.1 of Intestinibaculum porci. Lineage (GTDB taxonomy): Bacteria > Bacillota_I > Bacilli_A > Erysipelotrichales > Coprobacillaceae > Intestinibaculum > Intestinibaculum porci. The sequence continues at coordinate 792,979 of NZ_AP019309.1, forward strand.
GCTATCATTTCCTTTAGATGATGAATCTATTCCTGCTTTTTACCTTTTTAAAAATAAAAAGTTAGTTCACTTCAATGAAAAGTAAACTAACCTAGCGATTGACTAACTGAATGACGTTGTCTGAAGGGTGCTTTTTAAAGTGTTGCGAGAACACGTTTGATTTTAGAATCACAGTTACCGGTATAGGTTAAATGGAAGAGGGCACATAATTCATCAAACTGTAAAGCCCCTTTCTTTTCATCATTGACCTCAAATTCGAATTCATAATCATGATGTCCATTATAGAAGTTTTCATCCATTGAAAGCATACCATAATCAAGGGGAATATCATGACGAATGGTTTTCAAAGAATATTCCTGTTTAATAAGCGAAAGATCAAAACCTTGAGATGCTAATAAACGGGTAATATCATTATCAATCATCACACCATTTTCAATGCTTTCAAAATCAGCCTTGGAAATCATCTCATTATGTTCCATCTTCGCAAAGCCTTGAGGAATCTTTAAAGTCATTTCATAAGTTCCGTCTTTTTCTCTGACCCGTAAAGCATAACGCTTGGCAGCTAACTGGGGACTTGTCAAATAATAGTTTACCTGAGTATAGGTATGATGTTTTGGGTAAAACTGACAGATTTGGTTAAAGGTCTCTTTTGAGACGAGAATTTTATATTCGATTTCTTTATTTTTTTCCATTTTTCTCACCTGCATCTATTGTATGTCTCGTTGCGTAAAACGTCAATGGACGATATAATAAGACATGCAAACAAAATAAAAGTTGGTGGTCAACTACCCGCGACTAAAGTCGCAGGCTTGTCTCGCGCAAGTCTAAGACTGGCGTCGGTACATATGTACTAGCTGATTAGCCTAATGTGTTTCGGGCACTACGTTATCCGCAAAAATACAGGCACCTGGGGATTCTTCCCACGTCCCTCGCTCTGCGGGCATGCATTAAACATCTCTGACGGGCAGGAGAAGTGTGCATGTCATACACAACTGCGGATAACCTTGGCGATGGGAACTACCCTGAAAGGGAGAAACTGCATATATACTGCCTCTGGCAAGCATATGCAGGCGTGCGTAAGCACACACTTATTCATCAATCTTAGCTCAGCTGATTAAGTTTATATATTCAAACGTTATTATTTTACAGGAAAGGAGGAATTTCCATGAGCGTATGCGTTGTAGCGCCGGATAAAAAGCCGCTGATGCCGACAAGCGAGTACCGTGCAAGAAAGCTGCTGAAAAGCGGTAAGGCTGTTATCTTTAAGTATAAGCCGTTCACGATCATGCTTACAAGAATCGTAAGCGAGAATATGCAGCCGATCGAGTACTGCTGCGATACGGGATACAAACATATTGGTGTATCCATCAAATCAGAAAAACACGAGTATTTTGACTGCCAATTTGACATGCTTCAGGATGAGAAGAAGTGTCACGATGACCGTCGGAAAATGCGCCGCGCAAGAAGAAACAGGCTTCGCTACAGAAAGCCCCGTTTTGATAATCGGACAGCTTCCAAAAAGGAAGGATGGCTGGCGCCGTCGCTAAGAAACATCCGTGATCAGCATATCCGTATTTTTGAGCGGTTCCTTGAGGTCATGCCGATAGTCTCAGCCACGTTTGAAATGGGCTCGTTTGACGTCCATGCCATGCATGAGTTTGAGGCAACAGGCACCGTGCTTAAAGGCGATGATTATCAGAAGGGGCCGCGATACGGCATGAACACGCTGAGAAAAGCCGTTTTCTATCGTGACAATTACACATGCCAGGTGTGCGGGAAAACCACAGACAAAGGCGCTATTCTGAGAGTGCATCATATCGGTTTCAAAACGGGCGATCATACGAACCGCATCAGCAATCTGCTGACCGTCTGCACAAAATGCCATACTTCGGCAAACCACAAGCCGGGCGGAAAGCTGTACGACCTGAAGCCTAGGACGAAGCCGTTTAACGGCGCAGCCTTCATGAACGCTGTCAGATGGCAGATGTTCAGAACGCTGAAAAGCACCCACCCTGATTTAGAATGGCACATGACATATGGAGCTGCTACGCAGGAGGCAAGAAGAGTCCTACACCTTGAAAAGTCGCATGCCAATGACGCCTACGCCATGGGAGAATTCCATCCAAGACGCAGGACGCCTTTTATGCATTTTCAGAAGCTGAGACGGAATAACCGCATCCTTGAAAAATTCTTTGATGCAAAATACGTTGATGCGCGAGACGGCAAGACAAAGAAAGGTGCAGAGCTGTCATGCGGACGCACAGACAGAAGCGAGTCAAGACACTCCGAGAAGAACCTTCGCGTATTCAGAGAGCGGAAAGTTTCGAAAGGCAGACGCGTGATCAGAAGAAGTCACTATACACTGCGTCCCGGCGATAATGTTGTTATTGGCGGAGAGAAGCATAGGGCCAAGGGCGTTCATAACAAAGGCACATATGTTGTGACAGACGCTAAGAAGTCAGTGCCTGTTAAGAAAGTAGAGAAGATTATTCATGCAGGTGGGTATATGCCTGTTAAATAGAGAGGAGGATGGCACAATTCCTCCCGCGAATGAATTCGCAGGTATCCTTGTGCCTATATATCAATGAAATTGAAAAAATTTGCAATTGTCAGTAAACAGGATGAACCGTCAGAGAAGATTGCGAAAATCGTTCGTGATCAGGTGAGCAGTTTCATGGATTATGATGAAGCGCATCCCGAGTTAGTAATTGCGGTAGGCGGCGATGGGACAATTTTATATGCTGTTCATAAATATTTAGAGCAGCTGGAAACCGTCCATTTTGTTGGGTTACATACTGGGACATTAGGCTTTTTTACGGATTATAAAAAAGATGAAGTGTATGATCTGATTAATGACTTACAGTCAAAAAAGCCGCAGGTCTTTGAACGTGCTTTATTAGAAGTCCACTTACATGGACAGGTACATTATGCGCTCAATGAAATGCGCTTAGAAAATAACCGTCATTCCCAGGTGATTGATGTTTATATTAATGAAGAGCACTTAGAGACTTTTAGAGGCAATGGCCTCTGCGTTTCTACGCCTTCTGGCTCAACCGCTTATAATAAGTCGATTCAGGGCGCCGTTTTAGATCCTTCGCTGCAGCTGATGCAGCTCAGTGAAATTGCCGGCATTAATCATAATGCCTATCGTTCTTTAGGGTCTTCCTTGATTTTAGGGGCAGATAAGTATATTCGTTTAAAAACGGTCAACTATGAACATTCTGTCATGTGCTGTGATATTGAAGCGTTTGAATTAATGGAGAATGAAGTGGTGGATGTCATGTTATCAAAACGTGTGGCGAAATTTGCGGATTATCGGCAGATCAATTTCATTGACCGCCTCAAGAAGAGTTTCTTATGAAATTAGTTTATCAAGTGGATGCTGATCATACGAATATGCGTCTTGATGATTTCTTCTATAAGCAGGGAATCTCTAAAAAATTAGTCAAGGATTCCCGCAATCATGGCGCTATTTTAAAAAATGGACAGCCGGTTTTCCTCTGTGAGAAAACGGCTTTAGATGATGAAATCACGATTGTCTTTCCAAAAGAGGAGAGTCAGGTCATTCCTGTCAAGATGGATTTTGGCATCGTTTATGAAGATGACTATTTAATGGTTATTGATAAGCCAGCGCATTTAGCGACGATTCCTAACCGTATGTATTTAACCAATTCCTTAGGCAATGCCCTGATGTATTATTATCAGGAACATGGCATTGAAGGTGCGATTCACTTTGTCAACCGCTTAGACAAAGAAACCCAGGGCCTTTTATTAGTGGCGAAGTCGCGTTATGTGCATGATTTTTATTCCCGAGATATTAAAAAGGTGAAAAGGGTGTATCATGCCATAGTGGAAGGCCATCCAGGAGAAGGCACGATTGATGCGCCGATTGCTCATCGGTTAGATCATCCCACTAAAAGAATGATTGATCCTCAGGGCGCCCATGCTATTACGCATTATAAAACCTTAAAAGAGTATGCTGGTACCAGTTTAATTGAATGTCGGCTAGAGACGGGAAGAACGCATCAGATTCGCGTCCATCTCGCTTCAATTGGGCATCCCTTAGTTGGTGATGAACTGTATAATGATAAGCCAGGGAACTTTTACTTAGATAGTGTAGAGATTGCCTTTGAACATGCGATGACGCATCAAATGATGGTATTTAAAAAGCGAGTGTAAAATCACTCGCTTTTAATAACCCTTGGCTGATAGGCTGGTAATTTTATTCATATGATCGATATCAAAGAAAATGCCCATCGCAAAGAGATAAGATAATAAGGAACTGCCGCCATAAGAAATAAGCGGTAAAGTAATCCCGGTAATAGGGGCTAAGCCTAAGACCATCCCGATATTCCAGACCTGCTGGAAAACCAGACAGCCAATCATACCCATTGTGTAGTGTTTATCACGTTCGTTATCACTGCGTAAACCAATGCGTAATAAGATGACATCGAAAGCGACGATCGCCGCAATCGTAATTAACGCGCCCACATAACCGAAGTCGGTGCAGATAACGGCAAAGATAAAGTCAGTATGCCCTTCAGGGAAACTCATGACAGAAGCTCTAAAGCCATGACCAAACCATGATGCGGTGCCATACGATAACATCGCAAACCATAACTGCATCCCCTGGTTGCCAGCGGTGCCTTCGGGGTCTAACCAGCCGTAGAAACGATCTAAGCGGTGACCGCTGATTAAAGAAGTAAAGATGCCATTATGATAAACGAATAAATAAGACATCAAGGCAATAATAATAGCCAGGGCGGAGAAGAAAAAGATAAACCAGCGCCCGTTCATGCCGCTCGAAATGAGAATGAAGAAGCAGGCCGCCGCCATAATCATAATGACCCCGGTATCATTTTCTAAGAGGATTAAAATAGCTGGCGGCAAAGCAATCTTTAAGACTTCGCTGATGTATTTTAATTCACTGTCACTGGTTCTGACTAAGACTTTATTATTAAACTCTTTCGTCATTTGCGCTAAGTACATGACCATAATAACTTTCATGAACTCAGAAGGCTGGAACGAGAAGACTTTAAAGTTATACCAGCAGGTTGACCCATTGACATATGAGGCAAAGGGAACAATATGGGTATGTAATAACTTGGTGTAACAGATATGGTCAATCGCCAGACCAATTAATAGGACCATAAAGATCCAATAGAGCAGCCGGATATTACGATAGAGCGTATCCATCCCCACTTTATAAATGGCAAAGGCGATTAATCCGCCAACCGCATAATAAGCCAGCTGCATGATCCACATACGATCCGGATTGGCAATATTTGTCATCACCGGGGCAGCTGAGGCAATGGTAAAAGTAGAAATGGCACACAACGCTAGTAATATCAATATTAATGGATGTTTTTTAACGGCCTCAAAGAAACTCATGGCCTCACCTCCAATTTTATTTCCATTTTAACTCGCATATAGTATACTATATTTTGTAGCTGTTTCAACAAAAAAACGAGGTGAAGATAATGGATCAAACAACTCTTATTGTGATTATTGTCGCATGTGTCATTGCGCTTTTCGTTATTGCTTATTTTGTCTCTAAAGCGCGTACGAAAAAGAAGGCGACGGAGTGTCCGATTGATTTAGAGGCGCTTTTTAAAGCCTTAGGCGGCGTGGATAATATTGTGAAGGCCGAAAGTACGCCTTCGACCTTAAGAGCCACTTTGGAATCACAAAACGGTATCGATCTTGATGCAATCAAAGCGTTAGGCGCTTCTGGCGTGGTCCAGGGAGCGGATTCGGTAACGATGATTTTTGGGAAAGCATCGGCGGCGATTGAAGCTGCCATGAATGCAAGACTAGGGAAATAAAAGCCCTGGTCTTTTTTTATCAGAAATGTGAAAAAACTTGCAAATAAGAAAGTCAATACTTTTGAAAAATGTAAGAAAAAAAGTTGAGGCTTTTTTATTACCATAAATCATGATGAAACGAATGGTAAAAATGGTATTAATACAAATTATATAAATAAATATATGAATAGACTAAATATTGATATGATGAAACGATATGTAAGCGTTGTAAGTAAGAATCATTACTGAATTTTCACAAGCAAAAGCATAGACATTTCTAAAAATTCATGGTAAATTAAATGAGTCAAAAGAATGTAAGTACTTACATTTACATTTTCGTTGGCAATCACTAGGAGGTAAACAATTATGGCAGAACGCTTTGAAAAAGAATGGGAAGGCTTCTTCGGGGATGCCTGGAGAGATGACATCAATGTCAGAGATTTCATTCAGAAAAACTATACAGAATATACTGGAGATGAATCTTTCTTAGCCGGCCCAACTGAGGCTACGAATAAGCTTTGGGGTGAATTACAGAAATTACAGAAAGAAGAACGTGCTAAAGGCGGCGTTCTTGATATGGAAACTGAAGTCGTATCAGGTTTAACAGCTTATGGACCTGGTTATATCAATGAAGATTTAAAAGATTTAGAACAGGTTGTTGGTTTACAGACTGATAAACCTTTAAAACGTGCATTCATGCCTTATGGCGGCATCCGTATGGCTGAACAGGCTTGTACAACTTATGGTTACCAGCCATCAGAAAAATTACATGAAATTTTCACAAAATATCATAAGACACACAACCAGGCTGTCTTTGATGTTTATACACCAGAAATGAAGAAAGCAAGACACTCACACGTGATCACTGGTTTACCAGATACTTATGGTCGTGGCCGTATCGTTGGTGATTACCGTCGTGTTGCTTTATACGGGATCGATTTCTTAATTGAAAAGAAACAGGAAGATTTCGCTAACTGCATCAGTGGTGATATGACTAATGATATCGTGCAGTTAAGAGAAGAAATCGCTGAACAGATTCGTGCTTTAAAAGGTATGAAAGAAATGGCCGCTGCTTATGGTTACGATATTTCTCGTCCAGCAAGCAACGCGAAAGAAGCGGTACAGTGGTTATACTTCGGTTACTTAGCAGCCATCAAGACACAGAATGGTGCCGCTATGTCCGTTGGTCGTGTTTCTACTTTCTTGGATATTTATATTCAGAGAGATTTATTAAACGGGACAATTGATGAAGCCCATGCACAGGAATTAATTGACCATTTAGTTATGAAATTCAGAATGGTTAAATTCGCGCGTATTCCTTCTTACAACGAATTATTCTCAGGTGACCCAGTATGGGCAACCCTGGAAGTTGGCGGGATGAGCAATGATGGTCGTTCATTAGTAACGAAAACATGTTTCCGTTTCTTACATACATTAGAAAACATGGGTCCATCACCAGAACCAAACTTAACCGTTTTATATACTGTTAACTTACCAACAAAATTCAGAGCGTATGCCTCTAAAGTATCCATCGCTACTTCATCAATTCAGTATGAAAACGATGAAGTCATGAGACCTGTATGGGGCGATGACTATAGCATCTGCTGCTGTGTATCGGCAACGCAGACGGGTAAAGAAATGCAGTTCTTCGGCGCTCGTGCTAACTTAGCAAAATGTTTAACTTACGCAATCAATGGTGGCGTTGATGAAAAGAACCATGAACAGGTAGGTCCTAAATATCGTCCAATTACTTCTGAATACTTAGATTATGATGAAGTTATGGAAAAATTCGATGATATGATGGAATGGTTAGCTGGTTTATATGTCAATACTTTAAATGCCATCCAGTATATGCATGATAAATATTACTATGAAGCAGCGGAAATGGCTTTAATCGATACGGATGTACGTCGTACTTTCGCAACAGGGATTGCTGGTTTCTCACACGTTGTAGACTCAATCTCAGCTATTAAATATGCCAAAGTTAAAACTGTTCGTGATGAAAACGGCTTAGTTGTTGATTACGAAACAGAAGGTGAATTCCCAAGATATGGTAATGATGATGACCGCGCCGATGATATCGCGGTATGGTTATTAAAGACTTTCATGAACAAGATCAAGAAACATCATACATATAGAAATTCAGAACCAACAACTTCTATTTTAACAATCACTTCTAACGTTGTTTATGGTAAAGCTACTGGTGCTCTTCCTGATGGAAGAAAAGCTGGTGAGCCATTATCACCAGGGGCTAACCCAGCATACGGTGCAGAACAGTCTGGTTTATTAGCTTCATTAAACTCAGTTGCTAAATTACCATACGAATATGCTTTAGATGGTATCTCAAATACACAGACGATCAACCCATCTGCTTTAGGTAACGAAGATGAAGAAAGAAAATATAACTTAGTGTCTGTCTTAGATGGTTACTTCAAGAAAGGCGCTCATCACTTAAATGTGAATGTCTTCGGTACAGAAAAACTGATCGATGCGATGGAACATCCAGAAAAAGAAGAATATGCTAACTTCACGATCCGTGTATCTGGTTACGCCGTTAAGTTCATTGACTTAACACGTGAACAGCAGTTAGATGTTATCTCTAGAACTTGCCACGATCATTTATAAAATCATAAAGGCCTCAATCGAGGCCTTTTTACTTGAAAGTTGAGGAAATATCATGGAAATTTTAGGAAAAGTCCATTCTATTGAAAGCTTTGGCTCCGCTGATGGACCAGGTGTCAGATTCCTGATCTTCTTACATGGCTGTCCCTTACGCTGCCAATTCTGTCATAATCCCGATACCTGGGGTTCGCAAAAGTTTACCGAAGAAACAGCGGATGCTCTACTGAAAAAAGCTGTTCGTTATAAGGACTACTGGGGGACAAATGGCGGAATCACGGTATCGGGCGGAGAACCGCTTTATCAGATTGATTTCTTATTAGATTTATTGAAGAAAGCAAAAGCCCAAGGCATTAATACGTGTATTGATACGTCCGGCGGCTGTTTTACCCATGAAGGAGAATGGTTTGCAAAGTTTGAAGAACTGATGCAGTATACCGACTTGCTTTTATTAGATATCAAAGAAATCAATAATGAGCGCCATAAAGTCATTACTGGGAAAGAGAATACCAATATCTTAGAAATGGCTCGCTATTTATCAGATATCAAGAAGCCGGTCTGGATCCGACATGTCTTAGTTCCGGAAAGATCAGATTATGATGAAGACTTAAAGGCTTTACATGACTTTATTGAAACGTTAGATAATGTGCAGCGCGTAGAAGTCTTGCCTTATCATACTTTAGGTGTTTATAAATGGAAAGAATTAGGGATTCCTTATAAATTAGAAGGGATTGACCCGCCAACCCCGAAGCGCGTTGCCAACGCTAAAGCTCTATTACATACAGATGAGTACCACTAATGTGGTACTTTTTAAATATCAAAATAAATTGACATAAGAAATAACCTATGATAAAAAGATAGGGAGGTGAAGGAAAATTGAAAGTCAAAAGAATAAAATGGCTTTATCGCTTACTCTATATCATGTTATTAACCTATGGTTTATCCTTAGATTATGCCAGCTGGCTCAATCATCCGCATAATGAATTTCTGGTATACTATACTTCGCAGTCTAATCTCTTATGCCTGGGAATGATGATACTTTTATTTGTTCAAACAACCAGAGAACTATTAATGAAAAGGGAAAGTGGACATTTACTGGTGGTGCCGCAGTATCTCATCAGTATTTATATCCTTATAACCTGCCTGATTTATAATGTCTTATTAGGCAATCCCTTTTCAGCTAGTTACTGGACGCGTAACAGCTATAACTGGATCATCCATTTGGCTGGACCAATCCTCTTTATCTTAGATTTCTTTTTGTTTAGTAAAGCGGGAAAATTAAAAAAGACCACGCCGTTATGGATCATCATTTATCCTTATATCTACGTGCTCTTTATTTTAATAAGAGGGATCATGTTAAATCATACTTATCATGGTCATATTCCCGCTTCTTATGTTGTTTATCCTTATTTCTTCTTAGATGTCAGTCATTTAGGATATTCTGGGGTTTTCCTATGGGTAGGGATATTAACGATTGTCTTTATCGCTTTGGGTTATCTCTTCTACGCCATTGATCGCCTTAAAACACCAAAAGCAGCCTAATCAGCTGCTTTTTTTAATAAGGCAAGATCAACAAGAGGGGCATTACAGAGATGCTCTAATAGCGCTAAAGAATAGGGGCGCTGATTGAGATCGACACTTGCGCGATAGTAAAGCGTATTTGTCTTTTGATCATAATCAAAATTACCATAGGTAGTTTCTAAGTTGACATCGTTAATTAAATCCGGAATATTTGAATAATGGCCCTTAATTGTAGTCACTAAGAAGAGGGCATGCGCTTTGACGATGAGTTTTAAAAGATCACAATCTTCTTCCTGATGAGCAATGTAAAAGATGTTGCCTTGCTGCTGATAGGTATGTCCTGTTAAATACTTCTTTGTCTGTGTTATTAATATTAAATCCATAGTCTTACCTCGCTACAAAATCCATTGCCTGCGCTGGCGTAAGGATACCAGAGAGCAGATAATAAAGGGCACTCGCTACGCCATAAGCACCAAAAAGGCGAATACCGGTCATAATACTTTCATTAATGACTGCATCGGAAGGAAAGGAATCAGCACAGTCGACTTTGATAATATGGCTCATTAAACCGTTGCTTTTGTTTAAGGAAAAATAACCATATTCCATGGTCACATTCAGACGGGTAAAAAAGTCGATTACCATTGGAAAGCCCGCTTCTTTAAGCGGCATCGGTAAACTGGTCTGCACCATATAACTGTCTTCGTTAATGAAGAGAAAAGAAGTTAAATGGGTAAATTTACCTTCAATGGTAAAATCAAAACAAAGCGTATCATCAGTCAGCTGCTTATAATGAATTTGCTCTTTTGTTAAGTAATCACAAAGTTTGTCATAAATTGTCATAATATCACCGCTGGTATTATAACAAAAAAAATAAAGGTCGCAAACGACCTTTATGCGTTAGTTCTTATTCTGCATTTCTAACTGTTCCGTGTATTCACGGCAGTGTCTGAAGAATGTAGAAGTATTCATACCGATGGCTGCGGCAGCTTCCTTGATTGGCAGCTTTTTCGCTTTCCAGAGATAATAGTACTTCTCGAAGTTTTCTGGGTTTTTCACTTTCCGACGACCAAATTTAACACCGTTAGCTTTGGCTTTCTTCATACCAGAAATCTTCTTCTGGTTCAGGTAGAAATTGTTCATTTCATAACCGGCTTCAGCGATGTGGATCATAATGTCTTCCTGGTCGTCAGTCGCGTATTCCCCCGTGCTAAAGAAATCATCAACGATAACTTTGAACTGAACGCCCATTTCATATAACCGATGCCAGCGTGTCACAAAATCTTTCCAGTCGGAAGCTAAATCGTGGATCTGGTAGAGAACAAGAGTATCGCCATCCGAAATCTTAGTGAGTAATTCTTCATAACCAGCGTTGTTTGCGTAGAGATTTTCTGCGCCAACTTCTTCCATCAGCAGCGTTTTTTTATGATCTGAATTTTCCATCAAAAAATCTGTAATAAATCCAAATCTCATATGTGTACCCTCCTTTTCGTGTTGAATTATAAACAGGTGATTTCCCTCATAGATAATATAGCACAATTGTAAACGAAAAACACAAAAAAATGATGTATTTACAAAATTAGCAGTCCTCTTGGTAACATAAATTATCTTCATCATTACAATGTAATTTAATTTGAGATAGTAAAAAAAGGTATTGAATCGACATGTTAAATAAATCATAAAAACAATACAGTAATAAAAAAACATTGATCATAAGAAGGAAAAATGAAATCTCATTAAATATAATTAGCATAAATAGTAATTATTGATAGAAAATATGATAATACTGCTTGTTGTTTCATTATATAGCGATTTCGAGATAATTTCAAATATTAAAAATGGCACATGATGTGCCATTAATAGATGTTGCGGGTATTATTGCGCAGTATCGCCAGAAGCAATTCTACGGCTTTTTTCATTTCGGTGAGATCACAGTATTCATAAGGACCATGATAGTTATAACCGCCGGTTCCTAAGTTTGGTGTCGGTAATCCTTTTAAAGAGAGGATCGCTCCATCGGTGCCGCCGCGAATAGGGCTAGCCTTAGGCGTTAAACCAACATCTAACATCGCTTCAGAAACCTGATCGACCACTTCTGGATACTGTTCGATGACCGATTTCATATTTTCATACTGCTTTGTAAAGGTGATCTCGATAACGTCGCCATATGTTTCATTGAGATATTCCGCTGCCCGGTTCATACGATTCAGTAAGACTTCCATCTTTTCTTCATCGTGTTCACGAATAATATAGCTTAAATGACACGAAGACACATCACCGCTCATATTATGGAGGTGGATAAAGCCTTCATAATCAGAGGTGTATTCCGGACGATCATGTTCCCCCAGTAAAGCATCAAAATAACGTCCTAAGGTAATGGCATTGACCATTTTTCCTTTCGCTGCCCCAGGGTGATAAGATTTCCCGGTAATGATAACTTCGGCTTTATAAGCATTAAAGTTTTCATAGGCAATTTCATCGATTGGACCACCATCGACCGTATAGGCATAATCGGCACCAAAACGGTCGATATCAAAGTGTTCGACGCCGCGGCCGACTTCTTCATCAGGAGTGAAGGCCACGACGATATCGTGATGTTTAAATTTAGGATGACGATAGAGATATTCAGCCATAGTCATAATAATGGCGATACCGGCTTTATCATCCGCGCCTAATAAGGTATTGCCATCAGTGGTAATGAGATCGTGATGGACCTTATTTAATAAAGGGGTCTCAAATTCTGGATCGAGTACCATCCCTTTTTCTTTATTAATGGTAATAATCGAACCATCATAATCATGGATGACCTGGGGATGAATATCATGCCCCGGTGCATCAGGTGATGTATCCATATGGGAAATAAAACCAATGACATCTCCTTTGGTATCGGTATTCCCAGGAATACGGCCATAAACGATACCATATTCATTTCTTTCAATATCTTTGAAGCCTAAAATCTGCATTTCTTCCTTTAAAAAATCAGCTAAATTGAGCTGCTTCGCCGTGGATGGCGACTGCGTAGAGGCTTCATCAGACTGGGTATCAAAACTTACATACTTTAAAAATCTATTTTCTATTTTCATATCTTAAACCTCTTTTCCATTATAAAGAATTTTCTATTCCTTCTCAACAAATTGTCTAGACAAAATTGATGATATTTTTTATGATGATAGGCGAAAGAGAGGGCGTGCCATGAAATATTATGCAGTAAAAAAAGGACGAAAAACCGGGATCTTTACCACCTGGGATGACTGTAAAGCGCAGGTAAATGGCTATAAAGGGGCGGTTTATAAATCATTTTCCACGCGTAGTGAAGCTCAGGCATATTTACAGGCAGCAACGCAGACAAAGGCGCCGGAAGGTTTAGTGGCTTATGTTGATGGCAGCTTTAATGCGAAAACGCATGTTTATGGGTATGGCTGTGTCATAATGGAACAGGGGCAGGTGATCAAAAAGATCTATGGCAAAGGGACGCATCCCGACTATGTCGGCATGCGGAATGTGGCAGGAGAGATTTTTGGCTCAGAAGTGGCTATTGAATATGCAATTGCCAATGGCTATCAGCATATTAGTGTTTACTATGATTATATGGGTATTGAAAAATGGGCTAATGGCTCATGGCAGGCTAATAAACCAGGGACTAAAGCTTACGCCGCTAAAATCAAGGAATATAAAAACCATATTACGATTCATTTCTGCAAAGTCTTAGCGCATTCCGGTAATACGTATAATGATATGGCTGATGCCTTGGCGAAGAAAGCTGTTGGGATTGTATGAGCGAACGCATCACGGTCTTTGATATAGAAGTGCTCAACGGCGATCCCGCTTCTGTCTGCTCCATTGGGATTGTCGAATTATTAGACCGGCAAATTGTTAATACCTACTATTCCCTTATTCGTCCAAAGAATTTAAGCTTTGATGTCTATCGTTATAATGTGCATCATATTCGCATTCAGGATTTAAAAAAGGCGCCATCTTTTAAGGAAGTATGGCAGGAGATTGCCGTTTACTTCGATCATCGGGTTGTCGTTTCCCATGATGTTCAGGGCGATATGGCTGCTTTACGGGCAGCGATGAAACGTAATAAAATCGCTTATCCAAGCCTACAAATGAGCTGTACCAATGTGCTAGCCCATTTGCTGGAGCCGCAGTTAGAAAAATATAGTGTGACTGATTTATGCCAGTATTATGGCATTCCTATGGCTCAGGCTCATCATGCTTTAGCGGATGCACAGGCCTGTGCAAACATCCTTATCAAATTATTAGAAAAAGCGCATATGCCGAGTTTAACGGTCTTACATGAAGCCTATCATATTGCCTTCGGGGAAATGCATGCCAACTATTATCGCAATATCATTTCTCCGGAGCATGCGGCTTCGGTCTCGCCGCAAAAGCATGCCTTAACCAATCTCTCGATCGCTTTTACCGGCAATTTACTTACCAGTAAAGAAGATTTACATCGCCAGTTAGATCAGGTGAAAGCTTATTATAATCGGGAAGTCAATTCGCATACGTCTTACTTAGTGATTGGCAGCCTGGGTTATCGGAAGGTGCGCTATGGCAAAGAAAACCGTAAGGTGCTTAAAGCCATTGCGCTGCAAAAAGAAGGGCAGGACCTTCAGATTATTCATGAAAAAGAATATCTCCAGTTATTAAAAAAGTAGAGCCTTATGACTCTACTTTCTTGATATACTGGTAATCTCTGACACCCAAGAGACCATTTTTGACTTGGATTGCCACCTTATCACCAGGCTTTAAAGATAACGCTTCTTTCTCCGTAATCATAATGCGGTTATAATGTGGGACATCATAATACACCTGATAGCCGCTGGAGATTTTCTTAATGGCTTTGATGGTGACTTTCTTTTCATCGATATTCGTATTAAAGAAGCCGTTACGCTCATAGATCGTGATTTGATCACCCGGTTTCTTACCTTGCCCGGCTTTTGTCTTTACCACCGTTTGAAGGTGATCAACTGAGGTGATATATTTTGCATTATAAACACTGATCATTTTGGTGTTTTGAACATTAACACTGGCGACTTTTCTGGTAATCGTTGTCGCTGATAGAGAAATGTTGACATTGAGGGTGATGAGCAGTAAAGGAATATCAATCATCATAAAGATGACAAATAACAGATCGTGACCAATCATCCGAATATGTTCATGAAAAATATAAACGACAAAGATCATGATGAAAAGAAAGAGTGATGCGGTAATAATAGCATTCATCGAATCAGTGCTATGAATAAAGAAAATATCCCCTAAACCTATGAATGCAGGAATGACCATACTTAATAAGTAGCCAGCGCGATGAGCCATGATTTCTTCTTTCTTATTGATCACTAATAAGTAACAATAATAGAAGGCATAAAACAGCGGCATGACTATTGATAACAAAAAGCAAATAAAGTGATAACGATAGAGCCCATTGGCAAAGGCAATGATATAAGCTAAACCAATGAAACTGGTGAGGCCAAAAATGAGAGAAGAGACTTTTGGCTGCATCAGTTTTTCTAAAGCAAAGTGTTCAACCGTTTCTTCAATCCCTAAAGAAACGTCTTCTAAGTGATTGTTCATGGCAATGAGATCATTACTTTGGAAGTAGAATTCATTTAGGGTAAATAAAGTCTGATCGCCCTGACAGAAATAGAGACGATTATTGATTTCTTTCACCTGGCTGATATTTTTATAAGGATAAATCTTCTTTTTGTACATAATACCATTTTTGCCTAAAGACAAAGGGTCTTTGATATGCCTTTGGGCATATAAAACACCGATAAGCAAGAATACAATGATGAGGCCATAAAGCACTTTTAAGCCGATGGCGATGCTATCAATCATTAAAAATATAGCTGGAATCATCATCACTATTGCGGCGATGCGGATAAATTTCATAAAACTTTGAACATAAGGGTGATAGGATAAAACAAATTCTTCTTTCATAAGAATCTCCTTTCGCAAATATAATTACTATCATAACGCAAAGTGGTGATGAATGTCTAAAAAGAACATATTATGAAAATAGAAAGATGTTCATTTCTATGTCGAAAAAATAAAAAAGTGCAAGAAACGTTGAGACAATGCATAGTATTTGATACAATAGCTCTCGTTAGGAGGTAGCAAAATGAAACTACTGACTGTAGCCATTCCTTCTTATAATTCAGAAGCATATATGGCTCACGCTATTGAAAGCCTGCTGGGCAGTAAAGAAGATTTAGAAATCCTGATCATTGATGATGGATCAAAAGATCGTACCGGTGAAATCGGTGATGACTATCAGCGTAAATATCCTGATACCATTCGTTGTATTCATCAGGAAAATGGCGGACATGGCGCTGCCGTGAATACGGGTATTCGCAATGCCACAGGTAAATATTATAAAGTTTTAGATAGTGATGACTGGTTTGATGGAGAAGCTTTAAAGAAAGTAATCAGTACTTTAAAATCCTTAGGGGATGAAGGTGTTGATATGTTTATTGTCAATTATGTTTATGATAAACCAAGTGATCATAAACATAAAGCGATCCATTACTGGAATGCTTTACCCCGCAATAAAGTCTTCCACTGGTATGATATGCGACCATTATTACCAAGTCAGAACCTGTTAATGCATTCGGTGATCTATCGCTTAGATGTCTTAAAACGCTGTGGCCTAGAATTACCAAAACATACATTCTATGTCGATAACTTATTTGTGTACGAACCATTACCATATGTCGATACAATGTATTATTTAGATGTCAATCTGTATCATTATTTCATTGGCCGCGCTGATCAGTCAGTGAACGAAAGTGTCATGATTGGGCGAATCGATCAGCAGATCGCCGTCAATAAACGGATGATTGATGCCGTTGATATCATGTCTTTAAAATCACGGATGTTAAGATATTACATGATTCATTACTTAACGATGATTACGACAGTTACGACAGTCTTATTAACGAAAGCCGGCACCGACGAAGCCCTTGCTAAACGCGTCGATCTCTGGAACTATTTACAGGAGAAACGTCCTGAAGAATATCATGCAATTCGTCGCACTCTGCTTGGCAATGCCATGCGATTACATGGCCGCCGCGGCAATAAAGTGATGATGAAGGCTTATGCCATCGCCCAGCGCATCTTCGATTTCAATTAAGAGGTTGTTTTCCAATCTCTTTTTTGTTAGAATCGAAAAAGGTGAAAAAAATGAAAGAAAAAATCATAGCATTTTACGAAAGTCATAAATATATTTGGATCGTTGCCGTTTATTTCATTGGCTATCTGCCATGGTACTTTGGTATTCAGCAGCGTGATCCTAGTCATTTCTTTGATATGCATGTGGCTTTGGATTCGATAATTCCTTTTGTCCCGGCATTTATTGATATTTATATGTACTGGTTCCTCTTTGTCTTTGGCACCGGCTTATTTGTCTTCCTTTATAACAAAGAAGAATTTTATAAGTTCTGTCTGATGCTCTTTGGTGGGATGACTATTTGTCTGATCATCTTTACGATCTTCCCGACAACCTTTAATTATCGCCCAGCGCATATTTATGGAACGCCAGTTCAAAGATTCTTTTTGCATCTTGTTTATAGTGCTGATAAACCAACCAACGTTTTCCCCAGCATCCATGTCTATAACTCTTTAGGCTGTGCCATTATTCTCACTCACAGCAAATTATTTAAAGGGAATAAAAAGATGTTTGCATTTGCCTGGATTAGTGCTATTCTTATTACGTTATCAACGATGTTTGTAAAGCAACATTCCTGCATGGATGCCTTAGCGGCAGTCATCATCTGCTTTGTCATGTATCACATCGCTTATGGTCCTTTTGATCGTTATCGTCAAAAGGTCAATCATCAATAACATCTCTGATGTTATTCTGTCATCGTAGCTCAGCTGGATAGAGCATTCGCCTCCTAAGCGAAGGGTCGTGCGTTCAAATCGCATCGGTGACGCCAATGTCTATGACGGAAGTTATGTGGACTTCCGTTTTTTATTTGATTTAGGATCAATAAATCTTGAACAGATGACGATATGCAATCAACTGGGGGTTGAGGATGTTAGATGGCTGGCAGTTTCCAAATAATTGTGGAGATATACTCGTTATCTTGGAACCGAAAGCTTTAAAAGCTGTTCGTAGGGAGGATATTCTAAAATTTTAAAATCGTTGTAAGCCTGTATGAACATGTCGCCGGTATTATACAGCGGCAATGATGTCCACGTATTTCAAGGTGCTGGCTGCAAAAAAACGGTATAATTTTGCGGAATATACATCACTTTCACTTATGCATTAACAAAATGGATGAACGACTGCTCACCATATGGTTTAAAACCGGCGCTTTCGTGATACAGCAATATGACGTACTGATGGTGATTATTTATCGTTTGCGGCATCTATCAGCCTGTCTCTCATTCGCGACAAGTGTCTCAAAAGGCGTTTCTTAGACTAAAAGATTTTCTAAAAAACATCGCTTTTAAACAGTATAAAGAAGAAAATGGATTTATTTTTAAGAAGTTGAATATAAAACTTGAATGAAATCTTATTTTCCTGTAACATGTTCGTGTGCTAGATCCTCAAAGTTGAGCGGCCAAACTCATTTGGCTTTGAGGATCTGTGCCTTTCTAAAAATTGATAGGTTTGTTTTATCACATATCATAGCGAAACGATGAAGGTTATCACAATGTGCGGTTTCTAACCGCACGAATGATAACCTTTTTATATTATGAACTTGTTATTAAGTTGTTTCAATTTGCGGTTTACGAGCTAAAAGTAAATTACACACTGTGCGGGTCCACAGCAAGTGACGAATTGGTCATAGGTTTTGCGAAGACTTTTGGTATAGAGGAGCATGATAGGTTGTATTCTCAAATGTTCAGCTTTTATATTATCACTTTTGATGATGACCTTCTATGTACTTGCTTTGAAAAGTCTTTGTAAAGATGGAAAAAAGTAACGCTGATTTTACCTTATAAAAATGAAAAGTACAGTCTATTCAGTTTGTACTTTTCAAAAAATTCTCAAATGGAGAGTAGAGTACTATTCATCGAAAAATTGATTGTCCATAAACACTTCAATGCGCGGTAAAGTGAGTTTCACTTTTCCGTATCCATCAGACTGAATCAGGCCTTGACGGATGAGTCGCTGACGATAAACAGAAAATGCGCTGCTTGACATCGATAAGGAATCTCTAATGTCTTTAACACGGCCTGTCTTTGATGAACCAATTGCCATTAAGATCTTTCTTTTCACCGGGGATTGCTCCTGCCAAATCTTACTGTAGACATATTCATCCATATATACATCAAAGGAATTTAACACTTCTTCTGTGATATGTTTTGTTCCATTTTTAAAGCAAAGATAACCAGTCACTTGATAAGCGTAAGGATAGCCTTTCGTAAGGTTAGCCATTTCTCTGGCTTCTTCCAAGGTGTTTTTAAAAATCCCTTGATATTCTACAACCATAGCTGTTGTATTTAATGGACTTAAAGTGATTTTTGGCGCACGATATAAAAATGTGAGTGTCTTAACGTTTTGTAAATCGTAAATATTTTCATATAACCCTGTCATGAGTAAATAAACGGGATAATGTTCTCTAAGCAAAATTTGGAATGTGCTGGCAAATGTTCTCATGGTCTCTGAGTTCACAGCTTCATCAACTGAAATGAGTATTTTTTTTGTTTTTTTTCTTAACGACATCAAGCATTCTTTCAATGGCGGTGCTCAAATCAGTGATGGGAGGTTCACCGTTAATTTCTATGCCGATCCCCAAATGAGAAAAATTGAGTTTTGCAAGATTGAAGAAGCTTCTTAACTTTTGGTGATTATAGAGTTTCGCCGCAAAAGATTGCAGCAAGTTTGTTTCAATGCTTAAATCAAAAACAATCCAGCCCTGATCTCTGAAATAATCTTCAATATCTGTAAGGAATACAGTTTTACCTGATCCTCGTAAACCAGTAATCATATACAAATTACTGGTTGATGGGTTGGCGTTGAAGCTATGAATGATTTCATCTTTCAGTGTGTTTCTAGAAATATAGCTTGTTGGTTTGATCCCAAAATTTAAAGTGAATGGATTCATCAATTAAACCACCTTTTTACATTATGAATTTATCTTTTGTTATAACTTGTTATAACTTTATAATTTTGTTATAACTTGTTATAACTTTACTTATGCTTTATTTTATTTTGTGTTTCCTGTCGATGAAAGAAATTGAAAAGTTCAGTTTGATTTCGTAAAAGCGAATAGCTGATTATAATGTACAGGATTGTTGGTATGCGCGCTCCCTTTTACCGGTCACATTCTTGTTCAAAAAGAAAATGCGTGCAATTTTAAGCACTTTTCGGTATACTGAACATTGTATACAATAGAAAGGAGATTTTGCAATGCTACAATTTCTTAAAGCAATGGATAATGTTATGTATTATCCCATTTTACTGATTGTGCTTGGCTTTGCAGCATTCTACTTCACGGGACGAACGCGCTTTGTACAAGTGCGTCATTTTCGTGAATCATTACGAATTATCTTTGAAAAACCAGCCGATGATCGTGCTGTTTCATCTTTTCAGGCCTTGATGGTATCGACGGCATCCCGCGTGGGGACGGGCAATATTGTCGGTGTTTCAACAGCGATCTGTATGGGTGGACCGGGAGCGGTTTTCTGGATGTGGCTGTTAGCCTTTTTTGGTGCTTCCTCAGCTTTTGTTGAAAGTACCCTGGCGCAGATTTTTAAGAAGAAGAATAAGGAAACAGGGGAATATTTTGGTGGCCCTGCTTATTATATCGAGACCGCTTTACATTCTAAGTTTTTTGCCGGTGCTTTTGTCGTTTTTCTGATTTTAACTTATGGGGTTGGCTTTAATATGCTTGCCAGCTTTAACCTGCAGTCAACTTTTGCGGCGTATGAATTCTATCATCCGCAGAACACACCTCTTTATATTGGTGCTATTCTTGCACTTCTGGTGGCGATCGTGCTTTTTGGCGGGGGCAAACGTATCGTCCGCATTACCGAAATTGTTGTCCCGGTGATGGGCGTACTGTATGTCTTAGCTTCCCTCATTGTTTTACTAGCCCATGTGACTATCATTCCTTCAGTGGTGCATTTGGTTATTCAGGATGCCTTTAACTTTAAGGCCATCTTCTCCGGAATGGCTGGCAGCTGTATGATTTATGGCATTAAACGTGGCTTATATTCTAATGAAGCTGGGGTTGGTTCAGCCCCTAATGCCAGTGCTTCGGCCGATGTGACTCATCCTGTGAAACAGGGGTTAGTGCAGATGTTATCAGTGTATATTGATACCTTATTACTCTGTAGTGCGACAGCTATTATGTGTCTCTCTTCAGGTATTTTACCATCTGTTAAACTCTCAGGTGCTCCTTATGTGCAACAGGCTCTCTCAACTGTTTTTGGCTCTTTTGGCCCAATTTTTATTACCATCGCCATGATTTTATTTGCCTTTACAACTTTAATTGGTAATCTTTATTATGTCGATAATGCGGTGGCTTATTTGAATCATAAGAAGAAGCCTGGTAAAGGGGCGATGACCATTATTCATATCATCTGCGTCCTGGTGATTTTTGTCGGAGCTGTTGTTCCGATGGATGCAGCCTGGGCCCTCGCGGATATTTCTATGGGATTAATGACTCTCATTAATTTGCCTGCCTGCTTCCTGTTAAGTTCCATCGTCATTCATGCTTTGCGTGATTATGAAGAAAAACGTAAGACGGTTGAACATCCTGCTTTTAAAGGGGAAGATATCGGATTATACGATCTCGACTGCTGGCAGTAAGAACCGTTTAAGATCCAGAATATACAGTAACTGCACTGTTTTCTGGATCTTTATTTTATGCATTATGATCGTATGCTTATCTTTTGTTTAAGAATGCACATATCATGCTTTTGTTTAAGAATGCACATATCATGCTTGACGACACTAAAAATATATGGTATAAATTCTATGCAAGAAATTCCTGCCGACATAGCTCTAACGGTAGAGCACATCCATGGTAAGGATGGGGTTGCCAGTTCGAATCTGGCTGTCGGCACCATAATTGTTGAGAGATAGAAAAGCGTTCTATCTTTTTTTATGCTTAAAGAGTGTATTATAAATAATGAAAACAAGCGCAGCGATGATTGTACCTATTGAGTGCTCATGGATATTGGCGAGGCAAATGATCTGGAAAGTGTGTGTACAATCAATCTTCATAACCTGTCTTTAATCGTGCATGAGATGCACAGTTATGCTGTAAAAAAACGAAATGAACGCAAAAAAAATAACACTTCAGGATAATAATCCTGGAGTGTTTTTTGTTACCTGGTCGGGAAGACGGGATTCGAACCCGTGGTCTCATACTCCCGAAGCATGCGCGATAACCAAGCTTCGCTACTTCCCGATGCGATCTTTATTATAGACCTTTTTGAGAAAAATGAAAATAGAAAATAATAAGAGCAGCGAGAAGCTGCTCCTATTATCCGCATATATTTAACTGTACGCGTTAACCTTAGCAAACTTCTTTCTAAAAATCAAGAATAAATTCTATCCTATATGTAGGATGGCACGAATCGATTTAAAAAGAAAGGGCTTGTAGGTTTCAATGTCGGTTGGAAATTTCTGTACCATGCAGCGATAGCAGGTACTGCCGACTAAATCCAAAATTGTGAAGAAGGTGATCTCAATATTCTCAATTGGCAAGTGTTCACTTTCCACGCCTTCCTTGAAAAGGGCATAGAGTCCTGTGGGTTCATCAGAAAAGAATTTTGATAATTCTGATGAATAAAATCCCAATGATAAGTCTTTATCAATAAATGTCAGAATTTCTGGATGCGCATTTAAATCTTCAATCATATGATTGATGACAAAAATGAGGCGATCCTCAAAACGAGGCAGAACTTTCTTTTCAAGATCAGTGATGGCATTAGAAAAGAGCTCAAGGGATTTTTCATTGACTAACTGGTCACGGATATCTTCTTTGTTTTTAAAATAAAGATAGAAGGTCCCCTTGGCGACACCGGCTTTATTGACAATATCGCTGATCGATGTCTTCGCAAAACCTTTGGTGCCAAATAACTGAAACGCATTATCAAGCAAACGGTGTTTCTTATCGGCTTTGTTCATTTCGATTTTGCTTTTAATTTCTTTGAGTGTTTCCATGTCCCACACTTCCTTCATATTTACTATAGAACAAAATTGACCGGTAGTCAATTTTCTTTTAGATATAATTGACCATTGGTCATTTTGGTGCTAGTATAGATGTGTAAAAGATGGCGGTTAGTCATTTTTATGGAGGCGAAATTGAATATATGAAAACCTTTTGTAAAGCAGTGACAAGAGGTCGATATGTAATTATTGCGATATGCTTATTGCTGATGATTCCAGCAGCCATCGGTTATAAGAATACCAAAATTAATTACGATATCGTTTCTTACCTTCCTAGTGATGTAGAGACTATGAAGGGTCAGGATATCTTGTCCAAAGAGTTTAAACAAGGTGCTTTTGCGGTTGTCATTACGGACAATATGAGCACCAAGCAGATTCTTAATCTCGAAGATCGGATTAAGGATGTCAAAACAGTCAACAAGGTTGGGAGTGTTTATGATATCTTAGGGTATTCATTCCCGGTACAGATGCTGCCAAGTGATATTGCCAGCAAAGTGCAAAAGGGGGATAAGAACCTGATTCTTGTCACCTTCACGAATTCGACTTCTGATGATGCGACATTAAAAGCAGTCGAAAAGATTCGTGGTTTAAAGAAATCCATTCAGGTTGCGGGGATGTCAGCCACAACATTGGATACGGCCCAGATCGCTAATAGCGAAGTTATTATGTATGTCATTATTGCCGTAGCCTTATGTTTGATTGTCCTAATGTTAACGTTGGATTCCTTCTTTGTACCATTCCTGTTATTAGGTAACATCGGCGTAGCCGTTGTTTATAACTTAGGATCTAACTTATTCTTAGGCCAGATCTCCTACATTACCAAAGCCATTGCAGCGGTATTACAGTTAGGGGTTACAATGGATTTCTCGATCTTCCTGTATCACAAGTTTGAGTACTGGAAGACGCAAAGAGATAATAAACTTGAAGCAATGGATGAAGCCATTGCCGAAACAATGATTTCCGTCATTGGTTCTTCAACGACAACGATTGCCGGGTTCTTAGCTTTATGTACGATGAAGTTAACCCTTGGGGTCGATATCGGTGTCGTTATGGCTAAAGGGGTCGCTTTTGGGGTTTTAACAGTCGTTACTTTATTCCCAGCGTTAGTCTTAGTCTTTGATCCAATCATTACCAAGACAGCCCATAAGAGCGTGGTACCAGACTTATCATTTATCAAACGTTTTGTCTTAAAACATTATAAGATTGTCTTAACCGTCTTTGTGATTGGTTTACCTTTATCTTATTATGCCCAGAGCAGAACTCAGAGTTACTATAACTTAACAGCCGGGCTGCCAAGTTATTTACCTGGTGTAAAAGCCAATGATGTCTTAAAGAAAGACTTCAAGATCGTTTCCCCATACTTCATCTTAGTTGACTCTAAAATGGATGCGACTGATGTGAAGAAGATGGTGGATCAGATTGATGATCTGAAAGGCATCGATATGACTGCAAGTATTGCCAAACTCTCTAGTCAGGGTATTACTGAAGATATGATGCCTGATGATATCAAAGATATGGTAGATAATGGCAAATATCAGATTATCCTATTGAGTTCTAAATATGATACTGCAACGGATCAGTTAAACAGTCAGATTGCTCATGTTTCTAAGATCGCCAAATCTTATGATAAACATGCGATTGTCGCTGGTGAAGGTCCATTGATGAGAGATATGGTTACCATTGCGGATACTGACTTTACAAACGTTAACTCAACATCTATTGGGGTTGTCTTTGTAATCATGTTATTCGTTTTAAAATCAATCTCATTACCAGTTTTATTAGTATTAGCGATCGAATTTGCGATCTTTATTAATATGGGTATCCCATTTATGATGGGCACAAAGATTCCGTTTGTAGCGAGCATCGTTATTGGGACCATCCAGTTAGGAGCTACCATCGACTATGCGATCTTAATGAGTACGAAGTATCTGGAAATCCGTCAGGGCGGCGGTGATAAAGTGCAGGCTGTTTCAACAGCGATGGATGCATCTTTACAGTCCATCTTCGTCTCTGCATTATGTTTCTTCGCAGCGACCGTTGGTGTCGGGATTTACTCATCTATGGATATGATCTCTACGATTTGTAGTATGATCTCACGTGGGGCATTAATCTCCATGATCGATGTCGCCTTTATCGCTCCATCATTATTATTAGTCTTTGATAAAGTCATTACACATACAAGTTTAGGTTTCAAGAAGAAAGGGGCTTAATTATGACAAACGTATTTAAGAAAGCTATTCCATTAACCGTGGCCTTGACAATGATGTCAAGTGTTCCAGTTATGGCCTATGAAAAGAATGAAACAGTTTATACCAAAATAAACAGTGACGGAACTGTCACTTATCAGATGGTTAATGAACATTTAACCAGCAATAAAAAAGAAACTATTAAGGATTATTCAGATTTAACAGATATCAAGAATACCTCTGGCAATGAAAAAATGACTCAGTCAGGTAATGATGTCACTTGGCAGTCAAAAGGCAGTGATATCTTCTATCAGGGGAAAACCACAACGGAAATACCTGTCAGTGTCACACCAACTTATACCATTGATGGTAAGAAAGTTTCTTATAAAGATGCCAAAGGTAAGAAAGGTCATGTTGTTTTAACCTTTGATTATAAGAATAATCAGAAACATCAGTTTGAAGGAAAGACCGTCTATACACCATTCCTTTGCTTATTAACAACTACCTTTGATTCAGAAAAGACCAAGAATTTAAAGGTTAACAATGGTAAGATCATCAACAATGGTCGTCGTGATTTATTAGTTGGTGTTTCATTACCAGGTATGCATGAAAACTATCCAGATATCAAACAGTTTGATGATTTCAACTCTATTAAGATTGAATATGATACAACTGATTTTGATCTTTCATCACTTTATTCAGTCGCTTCGCCAAAGCTTCTTGAAGAAGATGGTGATATCAATAAATTATTAGATAAAGTTACTGATAACTTTGATAAAGTCGATGATTTAGAAACAGCTACTCAGAAATTAGTCGATGGTTCTTCTAAATTATCATCAGGGGCTAAGACCTTAGCTAATGGTACTTCTACTTTATCAAATGGGACATCTCAGTTAGCTAACGGTACATCTTCTTTATCAAGCGGTGCTGGTAAATTAAGCAGTGGTGCTAAAACTTTAGCTAACGGTACTTCTACTTTAGCTACTGGTACTGCTAAGTTAGCTTCAGGTGCTAAGACTTTAGCTACTGGGGCAAATACTTTAACTGGCGGCGCTCAGAAGTTAGCTAAAGGAACTGGTTCTTTAGCTAAAGGGACTAAATCATTAGCTAAAGGTGCATCCTCCCTTTCAGCAGGTGCTAAGAAAGTCAATACAGGTGCTGGTACATTAGCTAAAGGCACTTCTTCATTACATGATGGTACGAAGAAATTAGCAACAGGTGCTTCTTCATTAGCAACCGGGGCAAATACCTTAACTGAAGGTGCTAAAACTTTAGCAACTGGTACTTCTACTTTAGCGAAAGGGACAAATTCACTTTCAACTGGTGCGACATCTTTAGATGATGGTGCTAAGAAAGTCAATACTGGTGCTGGAACATTATCAACCGGGGCTACTGCTTTACATGAAGGTACACAGAAATTAGCAACAGGTGCTGCTTCATTAGCAACTGGGGCGAATACTTTAACCGAAGGTGCTAAAACTTTAGCCAACGGGACTTCTTCATTAGCAACGGGTACAAGTTCATTAAAAGATGGTGCTGACAAAGTTGATGATGGTGCTCAGAAGGTTAATACCGGTGCAAGCTCATTAAAAGATGGTGCAGGTAAACTTGCTGAAGGTACAACAGCTTATTCTAAAGGCTTAACAGATTTACAGTCAGGCGCTAAACAGTTACAGACTGATGGAACTAAGAAAGTTGCCGCAGGTGCTAAAAAGTTAAATCAGAGTACAGCGCAGTTATTTGGTGCCGTTAAAGATCAAGCAAGCGATTTAAGTAAACAGTTAGCTGATAATCAAACAAATTTAGCAACTTTAAAGAATTATAATACCAATTCTGCAACTAAAATTAAGGAGTCATCAGAGACCCTTGATGCTACTATTACAGAATTGAGAGAAGCTGGTTTTACAATGCAGGATCTTTCAGCTGCAAATAATGCTGCAAATAATAAAAATAAGGAAGAACAACTTAAAAAATTAAATGCTGTTGCCGAGCAGTTAAAACAAGCGAGAACTAAACTCACTGCTTTAAATCAGAGTTTAAATGTATTAAGCGATGATTTAAAGAAAACGACAGTTTCAGGGGAAATTACAAAGATCAATGCAATTGAGAATGCTTTGAGCAGTAATTCTAGTCAGGTTACGGCTCCAACTGATGAAGAAGTTAAAAGTGCAGCATCTGCAATAACTGAAGCTTATAAAACTGGTGATCAAAGCAAGATTTCGGCAGCCATTACGAATTATGGTCAGTTATGCGGAAATCAGGGGGCTGCTAAAGTTGTTAACAATGTAGCCAAGGCTAAGGATCAGCTGAATGATGAGATTACCGCTTTGAATAAAATTGCTGAAAAGCAGAAAGATAATCAGAACACTATTAGTTCATATCAGGATCAAATCAAGAAGGATATTGATTCAATTAATGAATATTTAAATCAGATCAATAATAGCAAAGATACGATGGCTAAAGTTCAAAATTTAAATATTGATAGTGTAATGGCTAACCTTAATTCATTAAGCAGTAATTTGGATGAAATCAAGCAGTTACCAACATTATTAACAAAGAATAATGCAGCTATCGATAAGTTAAGTAGTAGTTTGCAGACTGTTAGCGATTCGATGAATAAGAAAGGTACTGATGCTAACTCTATGGGCTTAGTTCAGGCTATCGGGGCGTTAAATGATGGTGCAACTTCATTAGCAAACGGCGCTCAGGAAGTTTCTGATAACTATGATAAACTTGTAGATGGTATTGATACATTAACAAGCTCATTTGGTCAGATCTCTTCTGGAGCTACTGATTTATCTAATGGTGCGAAGACATTATCAGATGGTACTTCTTCATTAGCAACTGGTACTGCTTCATTAAAAGCTGGTGCTGCTCAGGTTAATGATGGTGCTTCTAAAGTGAATACAGGTGCTTCTTCATTAGCAAGTGGTGCAAATACCTTAAATGAAGGTGCTAAGACAGCTGCGGCTGGTGTAAACAGCGTCAATGATGGGGCTGCGAAACTTGATACTGGTGCGAAGACTTTAGCAAATGGTACTGCTTCATTAGCAACGGGTGCTAATTCGTTAAAGAGTGGTGCTGCGCAGGTTAATGATGGTGCTTCTAAAGTGAATAAAGGTGCTTCTTCATTAGCAAGTGGTGCAACGAAATTAAATGATGGTGCGAAGACTGCTAAAGCTGGTGTTGATACATTAAATAGCGGAGCTGCTAAACTTGATAGTGGTGCTTCAACTTTAGCAAAAGGTACGAAGTCATTAGCTACTGGTGCAGCGACATTAAATAGCGGTGCTAAGAAAGTCAATAATGGTACTCAGGAAGTTAATAACGGTACACAAACATTAGCGAATGGTGCCGTTAAGTTAAATAACGGTGTGAAGACAGCAGTTAATGGTGTCAATGCCGTGAATAGCGGAGCTGCTAAGTTAAATACGGGTGCTAATACATTAGCGACTGGGGCAGGTACTTTAGCTACTGGTGCTAATAAGGTCAATAGCGGTGCTCAGCAGGTCAACAGTGGTGCTGGTAAGTTAAATACTGGTGCTCATACGCTAGCGACTGGTGCCAATACCTTAGCGAAAGGTATGAAAGAATACAAGACTTCTGGTATTGATAAGCTGACTGGAGCTGCAAAAGATATCAAGAAGGATAAGAAGTTATTCGATCAGTTGAAGAAATACAGCGATGATTACAAGTATACAGCAACGAATAAAGATGCTAAGTATACGACAAGATTCGTGACAATTATTGAAAACAAGGACTAATACCTTTTTAAGAATCACAGTGAAAACTGTGGTTCTTTTTTTAATGAAAGAGTATACTTTAAGAAAAAGGGAGGTGGCTACTATATGAAAGTTTATATCTCACAGCCATATGCTTTTAAAAGTGATGAGGAAATTGTCAAAGTACGCGAGGATATTATTAAACAGTTACATGCTTATCTGAAAGATGTGGAGGTCTTAGATTCGGTTATTCAAAAGGAGCAGACGTTTGGCTTAAAACAGCTCTCTCAGAGTATTTTAGTACTCAGTGATGCGGATGCTATTATCTTTGCGCCCGGCTGGGAGAAGTCACGTGGCTGCCGGATAGAGCATACGATTGCCGAGGAATTTCATATTCCTATTATTAACTTACAAAAGAAGGATTAAAAGAAGGGGCACAGCATAAAGCGGTGCCCGTTTTGGCGTTAAAGGATTCATAGAAGGTATGATATGATGTTCTTATCTGATAGGCGATGACTATAATGGACTTGTAGGCATAAAAAAAACCAGAGATTATTCTCTGGCTCCTTTTTTAGATTAAACCAATTAATGGGAAAACGAAGCAGACGATGCCGCCGATCACAGTGAATAAAACTGTCCAAGGAACAACTTTACCCATAATTTCAGATTCACGACCAGCTAAGCCAACAGCGGCTGAACCGATAGCGATTGACTGAGGACAGATCATCTTGCCTAAACCTGCACCCATTAAGTTGCCGGCTGCTAACCAGTACTGGTTGGCACCGATGGCTTTGGCTGTTTCGACCTGAACTGCACCGAATAAGGCTGTTGTAGAAGTACCTGAACCAGTAACGAAACCACCGATTGTACCGATTAATGGTGAAATGAATGGGAAGGCTGAACCAGTAACGGCTACTAAGACTTTAGAGATATCACTTGTCATACCTGAGTAACCCATGATTTTTGCAACGGCTAAGACGGAACAGATAGTGATCATTGTTTTAACGTTAGAAGCTACTGTACGGCCTAAGACACGCATCATTGTACCAAATGGTGCTTTCTGCAGTGCACCACCTAATAAACCAGCTAAGAGGATTAAGACACCCGGTGTATCGATCCAATAGAAAGTTAATGTAGCAGGGTTCTTACCAGTATAGAAAGCAATCTTAGAGTTTGCTAAAGATAAGAAATCATGAATTGGTGCAACTAATGTTGATGTTAATAATAAGAATAAGAAAATGAAGATGAATGGTGACCAGGCGATGAAAGCATCTTTGGCATTGATGTCAAGTTTCTTACCTGAGGTTTCAACCATGTATTCTGGATTTTCTGGAGTTTTCATCTTTAATGCTAAAAGGATGACAACAACCATACATACGATCGCCCCAATGATATTTGCTAAATCTGGACCGATGACTGCTGCGACAGCATACTGTGGAATGATGTAAGCTAAGTCAGTGATGACGATAAAAGGAATGAGACCTTTTAAAGCTTTAGGACCTTTACCCATGATGATGACGGCAAAGAATGGAATTAAGAACTGAACAACTAACTGGATTAAAGCTACTTTGCTGGAAATACCAACAACGTTTAAACCAGTGATGTTAGACATCGTATTGGTTGGGACACCAACAGAACCGAAAGCTGTAGGGGTAGAGTTGATGACTAAGCAAGTGACAACAGCGATTAATGGATCGAAGCCTAAACCAACTAAGATCCCCGCAGGAATAGCGACAGCGGTACCGAAACCAGCCATCCCTTCCATGAAGTTACCAAAACCGAAAGCAATTAATAACATTAAGATTCGTTTATCTGTTGATACGCCGGCAAGCATCGCTTTGATCTTTTCCATAGCGCCTGTTTCAAGTGTTAAGTTATAAACAAATAAAGCAGCTAAGATAACGATAATGATTGGCCACAGAGCATTGGCAATCCCTTCTAAACCAGCCGTAGCGGCATTGAGAACGCTCATGTGTTTAATGTCGATGGCAATCAGGAAAGTTGCTACTAAAGCAATGACGCAGGCTTTCCATCCTGGCATCTTCAATACACTCATTGCCACAATCAGCCAGATGATTGGGAGCAGGGCAATGATAAATAAAACAAACATATTCATTTTTGAATATTCCCCTTTCTTCTCGGGTCACATTTTAAAGGAATTATTTTCTTATGTCTATCCTAAATGGGAAATTTTGTGAAAAAAATGAAAATGCAAAAAGCCCGGATACAATCGGATAAAATTGCAATCGTTTACATTTGAGAAGAGACTGATTTTATGAGACTATTTTAATATATTCCATTATTATGTTGTAAATATGTAACCGCCTATCATATATGAGAAAAGTATAATAAAAAGATGATCTATTTGAGACCATCTACTAATTCCTGATAGGCAGCGGTGACTGGCGGAAGTGACTCATCAACATGAGAGAGATCTCCTTCGCGCAGTTCTTCCACGAGGACACAAACACGCTCATAGAGCTTTTTCATGGATAAATTGCCAGATAGACCTTTTAAAGAATGCGCTGCATTAAATGCGGCTTTGGCGTCCTTTGCCTCAATGGCAGTGAGCATCTGAGCGTATGAAGGATCATCTTTGAAGCTCAAAAGGAACTTTTCATACATGTCTTTATTGCCGACAAAACGATTGAGTCCATCGTCATAGTCTATACCTAAAGTTATCAAATATTCTCGATTCATACTCATCACCTCTTTGATTTGCAGAAAATGAAAATTCCTACGTGTTCATTATACAAAAGTCTTTTTGGAGAATAAAGGGATTTGATAGAATTTGTGAAAAACCTGAAATGCAAACTTAACTTGCAGCCTGTAGTGAGTGATTTGGAAGTAAGTCTTTCACTTCTGAAGGGAGTAAAATGTATGGAAGTAAGTCCTTCACTTAACAATTATCTAAAAAATGTTAAAATGTAATGAAGATCATCAAAAGGAAGCAAAAAAAATGATGAGTGCAAGCTCTGGTAAAGTATCACTCATCATGTTCCAAAGAACATGTTAAATATATATCTAAATCAGTCTGCCTGCAACTACTTTCAGACAAAATATTCAATATACCTGAAAAAATGAAAAAGCTTCCCGCGTTATGTGGTTGATTTTTATGGGTGATGACATATAATAGTTCATATAGTTAAATGAAGGAGCGTATTTATGATACATACATCAGTGGCTACGTCTCATAAGAAAAAGCAGATTATGTCACCAACAAAATTAGTCGCTTTAAGTTTCTTAGCGGTTATTTTTGTGGGTTCAATCTTACTAACGATGCCTTTTGCGAATAAAGGGGCTGTTAAACCTTATATTGATAATCTGTTTGTCTCTGTATCAGCAGTTTGTGTAACCGGCTTAACTCCGATTACTTTGATCGACACTTATAATGTATTTGGACAAATTGTTGTGATGATTCTGATTCAGATTGGGGGACTTGGCTTTTTAACTTTCTTGTATCTTTTTTATTTTATGACAAGAAGGCAAATTTCACTTGCTAATAAAATGGTTTTTCAGGAGGCACTTAACCAGGATAACCTGCAGCGGCTGCCGCGAATCTTAAAAACAATTGTCATTTACACAGGGGTGGTCGAAGGGATTGCAGCGATTCTTTGGGGGATTGCCTTAGCCCCTCAATATAACTTACCCAAGACTATTTATTACGGCATCTGGCATGCTGTCAGTGGTTTCTGTAATGCCGGTTTCGATCTTCTTGGCAGCAACTCACTGATTCACTATCAAAATAATTTTCTCATCAACTTTGTAGTATGTGCCGAAATTATTCTTGGTGGTCTTGGCTTCTTAGTGGTCTTAGATATTTTAGATAAGATTAAAAGAGAACGCAGTCATGACTGTCGTTTTAGCTTTAAACGAGTGATCCATTCTCTATCTTTGCACTCTAAGCTGGTTTTAATTATGACGCCTACATTATTAATTGGCGGGACAATTCTTTTCTTTATTTTCGAATTCAATAACCCGAAAACGATCGGTCACATGTCTTTAGGATGGAAGCTTGGGGCTTCCTTCTTCCAGTCGACAACAACGCGTACAGCGGGTTTTGCGACGGTGAGCATGTATGACTTACGCAGTGTCACGAAAATGTTAATGTGTATTCTGATGTTTATTGGCGGTTCGCCAGCATCAACAGCCGGCGGGATCAAAACTGTTACCTTTGCATTAGTCGTCTTAATGCTGATTGCTGTTTATAAAGGGCGTGAAGAAGTAACCGTCTTAGGACGAAGAGTCAAAAAGAGAATTGTCTTAAGAGCGTTCTCCGTTTTTGCTTTAGGTTTAACGGCCTGTGTCTTAGGCGTAATGGTTTTATCCATTTCTGAACCGCATTTACAGTTAGCAAATATCATGATGGAAGTCTTTTCCGCTTTTGGTACCGTCGGCTTATCGGCTAGTGTAACGCCAACATTATCTGTGATTGGAAAGATCGTCATCATGATCTTAATGTATACCGGACGTATCGGTCCTGTTTCATTAATCTTATTATTCACCAGAAAATCACAAAACAGAGCAAGTAAAGAAATTAGATATCCTGATGAAGATGTTATCGTCGGGTAGGAGGAACTTATGGCAAAAAAAACAAAACAGGTGGCGATCCTGGGCTTAGGGATCTTTGGCTCCACTTTATCAGAAACCCTTTCTAATTATGGGGTAGAAGTCTTAGCAGTGGATAATGATCCAACCTGCGTAGAACGCGTCTCGGAATTTGTAACCCGTGCGGTTGTGGCTGATGTCACCGATAAAGATCAGTTATTAGAATTGGGCGTAAATGAATTTGATACAGTTGTTGTATCGCTTTCTAAGCACTTTGAAGAATCTGTCCTTTGTACGATGATCCTTAAAGAGTTTGGTGTGAAAGATATTATTGTTAAAGCCCGTACCAAACGAAAGAGCATGATTCTTACTAAAGTGGGGGCAACGCAGGTCATCAACGTCGAAAAAGATATGGCGCACCGCGTGGCTAAAACGCTCCTTCGCCGCAGTATTGTCGATTTGATTGAATTAGATGATGAATATTCAATCGTCGAAATCAAAGCGCCTAATGAATGGGTAGGGAAGACCTTACGTAACTTAAACGTCCGTACCGCTTATGGCATGAACATTATCGGCATTCGCGGTCAGGAAGATGAAAAGATGAATATGGATTTCTTAGCGGATTATCAGGTCGATCGGGAAGATCATTTCTTAGTCGTGGCAAAGACCAAAGAAATTGAACGCTGGGACTACCTTATGAAAGACTAAGCGGGGGAATTCTCCGCTTTTGTTTTTAATATAAACGATAACCGCTTTCAATGTCTCAATTCTTGAAAAAAATTGCATTACCTATTGATTTTGTGTATGATGTAATTGTTTTTTAATGTTTGTTTACTTAAGGGGGAAAACTAAATATGGAAAATTTCTTCAAATTAGAAGAAAATGGCACGAATGTCAAAACCGAGATTTTAGCTGGTATTACGACATTTTTAGCCATGGCCTACATTTTAGCTGTCAATCCAAGCATCTTACATGATGCCGGGATGCCAAAATCAGGCGTCTTCTTTGCGACGGCTATTTCTTCAGGCGTGATCAGCATCCTCATGGGTGTTCTTGCCAACTACCCAGTTGCTTTATCTTCCGGGATGGGCGTTAATGCGTTATTTACTTACACTATCGTTGCGAAGATGGGCTTAAGCTGGCGTGGCGCCTTAGCCTGTGTTTTAGTATCAGGGATTATCTTCGTTTTAATTACTGTTACGAATATTCGTAAGATGATCATCAATGCCATTCCATCGCAGTTAAAATTAGCGATCGGGGCCGGTATCGGTTTCTTCGTCGCTTTTGTTGGTTTAAAGAACGCTGGTATTATCGTGACTTCTCCAGCCACTTTAGTATCACTTGGTTCATTCACAAAACCATCTGTTTTATTAGCCTTGATTGGTATTATTGTCACTTTAGTGTTAGTTGTGCGTAATGTCCCAGCAGGCGTTTTCGTGGGCTTAGTCATTACCGCCATTATCGGTGTTATTATGAATGCCTTAGGCTTCGCGGATATGCCACAGTTTACCGGCGTTGCCAGTGCAAACTTTGATGTTTCATTAGTTGGTCAGGCACTTAACGGTTTTGGTGAATTATTCTCACATCCACAGTGCTGGTTAGCCATCTTCTCATTATTATTCGTCGATTTCTTTGATACTGCCGGAACGTTAGTAGCCGTTGCTGGTAAGACTAAATTAATGGATGAAAATGGCGAATTAAAGAACGTGGAAAGAGCTTTATTAGCTGATTCAATCGGGACTTGCTTTGGGGCTTTAATGGGGACTTCAACTGTCACTTCTTTCGTTGAATCCGCTTCTGGTGTTGGTGTCGGCGGCCGTACTGGTTTAACCGCTTGTGTCACTGGGGTATTATTCTTATTAGCTTCATTCTTATCACCATTATTATCGATTGTTACTTATTCCGTTACCGCACCTGCTTTAGTTGTCGTCGGCATTATGATGGCTCAGCAGTTAAAAGGCATCGACTGGGATAATATGATCGTCGCCAGTGCTACTTTCATTACGGTCTTAGTCATGATCTTAGGCTACTCAATTTCTAACGGGATCGCTGCTGGTTTCATCGTTTATGCAGCTGGCATGATCGCTGGTGGTAAAGCAAAAGAAGTCAACTGGATTGTTTGGGTTCTTTCCTTACTCTTCATCTTCTACTTTGCCGTTGCGCCAAAATAGAAAACTATGGCACTGCCTTGAGGCAGTGCTTTTCTTTTTGCCGGGATACAAATCAAAAGGTATAATAAAAAATAGGCCTAGGGCCTATTGTAAAGAAGCGTTATATTTCGCGATCTTACGCTGCTGATGGGTAGTATAGATCGTAAAGATTACGCAAAAGATAATAAGCGCAGCGATGAGACCAAAGGCGGCGCCGCTGGTATCGATGAGGACATCGCGGAAAGAAGCGCCTCGGCCAGCGCTGAAACGCTGATGGAATTCATCGGTGCAGGCATATAGGAAACAAACCAATAAGGAAATAAACATCCTTTTAAGCATCGGCATGCGCTTATAAGTAAAGAGCAATAACATCACGTTGATGGATAAAACAAAATAAATAAACATGTGGGCACATTTACGGACCGCAAATTCGATATACATGCGGTAGCTGCCAGTCGCTAAAATGACACTGACATCTTTTCCGGTCATGACATAGACAATGCGCTGTAAAAGATCAACGACATGATCACTCGCTTCATGGGAGTTTGTTCCATTTTGCGCACTGAAGCGGAAGATGACATACATCCAGACAAGAATCAGGACAATCAGACAAAAGCGGGCCAATAAGAGCCAACGGTGAGAATTATCCCGTAAAACTTTTTCTTTTTTCATTTGATCCACATCCTTTCATGAGGCGTATTATAACACAGAAAATGTAAATGAGGTATAAGAGATATGATTGAGGTAATGATCGAAGAAATCTTAAAAAGAAAACATCGGCCAGTCATCATTGCGATTGATGGACGCTGCGCTGCCGGGAAGTCGACGCTTGCCTTGTTATTAAGCGAGCAGCCTGATGCGACGATTTTTCATATGGATGACTTTTATTTACAAGGGCGGCAAAGGAACATATGAGCGTTTAAATGAAGTCGGCGGAAACGTCGATTATGAGCGCTTTGCGAAAGAAGTATGAATGCCCATCTCATGACCGAGAAAGTGCGTGATCGCACTTTTAATCATCATATCTATAAACCGCATAAATACGGATAGGATATCACCCCTAAAAAATATATTATTGGTGAAGGGTCTTATAGTATGCATCCTTACTTTGGTGATGACTATGATTTGGGGATTTTCTGTGACGTTGATCCAATCACCCAAATGAAAAGGCAAAGATGTTTCAAAATTTATGGATTCCTAAGGAAGAAGCCTATTTTGAAAAATATCAGATAGCGAAAGGAAAGATTCATTATGTTTATCGAGATTTATCAGAAACTAGAGAAAATGATTGAAGGCACCACTTTAAGTGTGCTTGCTTATTATGATGAGCATGAGCTGCAGTATGTCACTTATGAGTGTGCAGAAAATGAGATTTCACTCTTTTCCGCTGACCAATTTTTAGACTTTAGTGACCTGTTTGTCCAAATTTCATCAAAATATACGTTTTCGCAGCCAAAAACTTTAACTTGAATTCCCGGGTATAGTTTATAACTACACCTCATCTTCATGCCTTTTTAGGTGAAATTTTGGTACCCAATCACTGCCTCTTTTTGTGTATGAAAGTGGGCATGAAATATTAAACGCATTATAGATATCATTAGCTCTTTTTTGTGGCTCTTCAACTGAAGTGACTGTCTTGTAGACGAGGCACTTCTGATTTCTGAGTCCCATGAATATGCCTTCCTGGTTGGTTGCAGTTTTCTTTGTTTTCTTTTGGATATACACGTTAATGGTTGCCGCAATCATTGATAATAACAGGTGACCTCTTACTGCTTCTTCGCTATGAACGCGAAGTGGTGTCAGCTTAGATGATCCCTTGCTTAAATCAAAGTACTGCTCAACCAGCTGTCTAGTATAGTAGGCAGGAAG
Organism: Intestinibaculum porci; assembly: GCF_003925875.1. GTDB lineage: Bacteria > Bacillota_I > Bacilli_A > Erysipelotrichales > Coprobacillaceae > Intestinibaculum > Intestinibaculum porci. The sequence goes on from NZ_AP019309.1 coordinate 830,536, forward strand.
CACTTCTTCAATTGGGAATGGAAGACTTGAAATCAGTACAAAATATCCCATTGATTCAAGCTTTTTTTGGATCTGCATAGTTGACATTTCTTTGCTCTTATTCAGACACTTATGTATTTCATGATCTACCTGATCTAGATCATATCCTAGAAAAGCATAAGCCTTATGTCCATCACCAATGCTAACTTCGATCTGTTTGATATAGACGACTCTATCACTATATTTGACCATATTTCTTTCCTGCTTTAGTTCGGGACCGTATTTATTGATCAAATCACGATATAGTCTATATTTCTCAGGCAGTCTCATCAGGAAATCGATGTTAGCTCGATAAAGCTCATTAATATCCTCAAGGGTATAATAACCAGCATCACTAAGAATATAGTCTGTTTCAATATTGCCTAAATTATCAAGTACATTTACTGATCTGATCAGTGTATTCATATCAACGATATTGCCTGGAATAATTCTAAACATTAGGGGATAGCCTGTATCTCTCTGAAGTGTTGTAATCATTCTAGCCTCATTGGAAACCTTCCCATTGTGGTTACTGATTGCAGTTAATGGCATATGAATACTGTTAGGAAGCCCTGTGCTGTCAATGATTATAGCTTTATCAGACGAAATGTTTTCTTTGATCCACTTCATATGATTTTCAAAGAATTTAAGGACATTTTCTGATTTGCCAATTGATCTCATAAAGTCACTTATTCTCTGAGATGTGAGATTAGCCTTTGGATAAAGAATGCTTTCAAAGCTCCCTTCATACCAGGTATTGGCATGACAGTTAGCAGCGTTGGAAATGACATAGTAGGCAACCATTGCATATAAGGTATCTTTGTTTTTATAGCTGATTTCATCAATGACTTTGTCATATCCCATATGATGAATAAGCTGATCTACGAAGTAGGCATCGCCATAATCAAGAATAGTACGCTGTCTTTTGCGCTTATCAGGCTGAACATCAGATACATAGGATTCATCAGCTTCACCGAATTCACCAGTTTCAGGATCATAGGTAAACATGCCTCTTTCTTTATTGAAAAAGATATTGTTTTCCTTATCGATAACCTTGCCTAAATGTTTAGCACCTTGCTTAACGATCTTGCCGTTTTTGCGGACTGATTTGCCAGGGATTTTAGCATAAAGTGTTCCATTAATTGTCTGATAACTGAGCTTCATATTAGCACCTCTTTTGCATGAGTAGTTATAAATCTAATTCTTTATAACTACATTATACTATATCGTGCTAATTATTTCAATGTAAAAATTCAATTTATAGTGATGTTAACAACATAATTCTATATATTAATCCATCTAGAAATCAGTGTAGTTAAAAACTGTTCTAGGGAATTCAAGTTTAAAAATTTAATATTTTTTTGTGAGATTTGTACCCTTTTATGTGTTTAACCTAGTAGAGAGAAAAAAATACAGAAAGGATGATACTATGAATTCAGTACAGTTAATTGGCAATATCGCCACCGATCTCACATTATCGAAAACCCAAAATGGAAAGGATGTCGTGCGCTTCCTGTTGGCCGTAAACTTTCGTGATCACGCTGACTTTATCCCTGTGGAAGCTTGGAACAATTTGGCATTAAATGTCCATCAGTACTGCCAGAAGGGCTCTAAGATTGCTGTTGTTGGTTATTTGCATCAGTACAATACGATGGAAGAAGAAAAACGACATTTACACATTCGCGTTGTGGCCATGCAAGTTGATTTTCTCTCGCCACATGTCAATGACATTCTTGATGATGAATGGAGTGATGAGGCGGAAGAATGATGAATTATTCACAAATTCTGTTACTATTCACGGTTAGATATAGTTGATATATAAAGTTGTACCTAAAAAGAGCACGGAACGGTGCCCGTGATACGGCCTTGTTTTAATTGTAGTAAAGAGGTATGTAAAATGTATACACAGCGAAATGAAGCATGATGTTAAATCTGATTTCAGGTAATGGCTATGATACCTTATTCCACCATTATAACGGTTTGTCGATTCTCAGGAGAGATCTTCCCCTGAGAATATTTCTTTTACCGTTATTGGATCACCTTCATAAAGTCGTATCATTGCATAGATCTCATTTATTCCGTTTTTCCTGCAGGTTTCTATATACGTTTTGGCATCTGCGTAATACTGAGCGTTTTGAATATTTTGGAACTGTCCTGATGATCGCATATGGCTTTTTACGACTCTAAGTCCGCGTTCTGCGCAATTATTGGTTGTCGGAAGAGTGAAATCATTTACCCAAGCAAAGTAATTATCATAATAATCACGTATACGCTTAATTAGCGTCTTCTCGGATCTTCCAAAGTATGCATCATAATCTTTTTTGTTTCTCTTTTCCGCTCGGTTGAGTATATCATTAACTTTTTTGTTAAAGTTTTCAATAAATTCATCACTAAAGCGAGTCTCTCCCTTGTTTATGGCTTCTTTGCGTTTGTGGATGGTATCGGAAATAAGATCTTTCAGTTCCATAAGCTCATCATGTTTTGTATCAATAGCGATTTTTTTGAGGTCACGCTGAAGGTGCTGATTGCATTCAAGGTTGCCAAACTTGAATTTAGCGTTATAGTTCACTTTATTGTGATCATGCATCGTTTTTTGCTCTTCAGTGAGTAGTGTTAGGACTTTGTCTTCTTCAATCCCTTCAAGATCTTTCTTCTCATGAGCCGTATAATATGAGAGTGTTTCATCTCCGTAAAAGCGCAGGCAGCCTTTCTTTGTATTAATATTGATAACAGTGTCATCCCAATATACGAGAGTTCTTTGGAGCATTAGATTCTTTAAAACTATACGGAACTCAGATAACTTTTTTGATGCAATCATAGGAAGTTTTGCAAGGTAGCCTTCTGACGGACTTATTTCTCCGTTTGTGATCCCCTCAAAAAAGGTTTTAACCTTGTTAATAGGAACATTGCAGGTATTCATTAGCGATAAGCCAACGGCCTGTACTGCCGTCCCATAGTGACAGGCTGATCTTTCATTAGGCTTCAGGCCAAGAAAAAATGTAGTCCCGCAGCTTCCGCATTTGTATTGATAGAAAACCTTTTTGAGGTTTATAGGCTTGATGCTAATAGTTTTCTCATATACAGCTTTAGTTTTGCCGGTGAAAACAAGTTCATGAGAACCACATTTCGGACACTCAGTTGCATCATCTGCCACATATTCAATTTCTTCGTCAATATCATCAGGAATACCGAGTTCACTTTTAGAATGTCCTGGCTGACCTCCAATTTTTCTGTCAGTAGGCTCTCTGGAATTGATGCTTGAGTTATATTTTGCTTTTCCTATAGGAGTAGACGCAGTAGGAATACCAACGGTAGTTGAGTCATGATTGCTTATGGCATTAAGATATTCAATCTTGTCTTTCAGTCTGTTAATTTCATCATTAAGATTTCTAATCATTTCATCTTTTTCAAGACAAAGCTGCTTTAATTTTGCGATTCTGTTATCCCTGTATTCAAGCTTCTGTTTTTTGGATTTCAGTTCTTCATTACAATCGTAAAGTCTTGTTTTAAGGTCACCAATCTTTTTGCATGCTTTATCATATTTTACTGATAGTGTTCCTAAAGAATCCATTGATTTACTCCTTGTTAATCATCATTATTAAGAATTGATTCAATTCTATTGATCTTGCTGGTAAGCTTTCTATTAGCCGCCTTAAGCTGTTTGATCTCATCATCTCTGCTTGCAATAATTTTTTGCATATCCTCAACCATCTTTTTATAGGTTCTTCTGCCGCTTGCTTTTTCTTCATTTTCAGCTGTATTTTTATCAGGATTAGGCTTTCTCCCTCGCTTTTTGCTTGAAGGAATAATTTCTCCAGTTTCCTCGTCTACAACGCCAAGGTATTTGCGTTTTGCTCTAGGCTGTTTGAGCTCAGGATTCCAAACTGAAACAGATTCATAAGCATATTTCTTGCCAGTTTTCTTGTTTGTCACATAAACAATTGCCATCTTTTCTCACCCCCTTGTTACTATATACAGTATATCATATAACTAGCTTAAAATAAATAGTAATTTACATATAATTTAAATTTATTAGAGACTATGTTTGCTGAAATTATCAAGAAAAAGAGAATACTTTTTTGGTTGTCAGGAATAAGACACTTGAATTGTTAATACATGACTATAAATCACTTTAAAAGTTATAATAAAAGGGTATCCCATATATGGATATACCCCTAAATAAAGACATTATTCAATTTTTAATCTTTCAGCACTGTGAATAGTAACCAAATTCTTGCAAAGATGACATATTACATCTTTATTAAATGATTCCAATTTGATAAAATGATGATAGTACGTAAGGAAAGGATTTGTGAAGTAGGAATATGAAAACGTCATTAGTTATTATGGCAGCTGGGATTGGCTCTCGCTTTGGCGGAGGCATCAAACAGTTAACACCAGTCGGCCCTAATAAAGAAATTATTATGGATTATTCCATCCATGATGCCATTGAAGCTGGTTTTAATAAAGTCATCTTCATCATTCGTAAAGACATTGAACAGGATTTCAAAGATATTATTGGTAATCGTATTGAAAAGATCTGCAATGCCCATAACGTCGAAGTAGGGTATTGTTTCCAGGATTTACATAACTTACCAGCTGGCATGGTTTGCCCTGAAGGCAGAACGAAACCTTGGGGTACCGGTCAGGCAGTCTTAGCAGCGAAAGACTTAGTCCATGAGCCATTCTGCGTGATTAATGCGGATGACTATTATGGCAAGGAAGCTTTCAAGTTATTACATGACTTCTTAGTTGAAGGCCATGGTGATAATGAATTTGCAATGGCTGGCTTTATTCTTAAAAACACTTTAAGTGATAACGGTACCGTGACCCGCGGTGTCTGTGAAGTGAATGATCAGGGTTATTTAACTGATGTTCATGAAACTCATGATATTGCGAAAACAGCGACCGGCGCTGAAGTGAATGGTGTGGCTTTAGATCCTAACGCCAATGTCTCAATGAATATGTGGGCTTTATCCCCAGCATTCATGCAGACATTAGAAGATGGATTTGTGGAATTCTTTGAAAACAATAAAGATCCAATGAAAGGGGAATACCTGATTCCTGTCTATATTGGAGAATTACTGGAACAAGGCAAAGTATCGGTAAAAGTCTTAGAAACAAACGATAAATGGTTTGGTGTCACTTATGCGGAAGATAAAGACTTTGTCATTGACAGCTTCAAGGAATTAGTAGACAAAGGTGTCTACAAAGCTGATTTATTTAGCGATTTAGACTAGAGGGATGTTCTCCTCTAGTCTTTTTTCGTTAAAAGGTATTCTTGTGTTATAATAGAGACATGGAAAAAACGATAGAATTAAATGGTCAGGTTTATCCGTATACCGTTACTTATAAAAATATGAAATCAATGATCATTAAAGTGGTCAAGGGGCAAATTGTCGTCAGCAGTGCATACGCGTTTACGATTCCCGAAATTGAAGCAGTCATTCAAAAAAATAAGCAAAAAATTTTACGCGGTATTCGTGCTTATGAGCCTTATATCAGCGTAGAAGAAGGTTATGCGACAGTTTATGGACAGCGTTATCCTTTGATTATTAATGATCTGCATCGCTTGCGCTGTGAGCTTTATCAGGGACGTTTTTATATTTATTCATCACAAATTGAAAAAGCTTTTGAAGCTTATGCGAAAAAAGAAGTGTTACGTTATACCCAAGGTAAAGTGCGTGAGTATTTAGATCTTTATTTTGATCATCCGATGCCTAAGATCGTGGTGAAAAAGTATAAAGGACGCTGGGGCAGCTGTTACTATACAAAGAATATGGTGAGCTTTAATCTCTCATTGATCTATTTAGATCCGCAGCTGATTGATTATGTTGTTATGCATGAGCTGTGCCATTTTATTGAAGCCAATCATTCTCCTCGCTTTTATCATGAATTAGCGAAAAGAATGCCTGATTATGCTTACCGACAGGAATTATTGAAAGGAAAGAATGTATGAAAATAACCTCATCAAGCAATAAAGTCATCAAAAACCTGATGAAACTTAAACAGAAGAAAGGTCGTGATGAAACCAATTCGTACTTAGTTGATGGCTGGCATATGGTTGAAGAAGCTATGACAGCGCATTTAGCTAAGCAAATCATTACAACTGATGAATCTTTCATGAGTGATGTGGATACTTTGTATGTCTCCAAAGAAGTGATGGCCAAGTTATCCTTTACGAAAACACCTCAGCCTTTTATGGCAGTCGTTTCCAAAAAAGAAGATCAGCTTCAATTATGTGAACGAACACTCATTTTTGATGGCGTACAGGATCCTGGCAATGTTGGAACAATGATGCGCAGCGCTTGCGCTTTCGGTTTTAAACAGGTGATCTTTTCCAATGATTCCTGTGATTTATATAACGATAAAACCTTGCGTTCCACTCAGGGAGCTATTTATAAACTCAACACTTATCGCGGTGACTTACAAGAAATTATTCCCAAACTCAAACAAAGCGAAGTCAAAGTGATCGGCAGCGCTTTGCGCGACGCGTTATCGATTGATCAGATTACGACAAGCGATAAAATGGCTTTTGTAATGGGCAATGAAGGCAAAGGCATGAAAGAAGAAACGTTAGCTCTTTGCGATCAGGCCTTATATATTCCTATTAGTGCGATGGAATCGTTAAATGTCGGCGTCGCTGCTGGCATTATTATGTATACGTATAGAAGGTGAGAATATGATTAGAAGACATTATTATTTTAGTGGTGAAGTACAGGGCGTCGGTTTCCGTTTTCGCTGTGAACAGATCGCCAGCAAACTCCATTTAACCGGCTGGTGTAAAAACCTATATGATGGACGGGTAGAAGTAGAACTGCAAGGGGAGCCATTGAATGTGAATATGTTTGTCTCCCAAATCAGTAAACAGCCATGGATAGAGATTACCAACGTTGAAGAAAGTGATCAGCCTGTAAATAAAAGCGAAAAGAAATTTACAGTGAGATATTATTAGTATGCGACAGCCTTTATCAAAAAGTTTCGCCCATGCTTTTGATGGGATTATCGATACCGTTCGTGATGAACGCAATATTAAAATTCATTTGATCATGATGGTCTTAGTGACGATCTTTGGTTTTATCTTTCATATTACTTACGAGGAATGGCTGATTTGTTTGTTGCTATTTGCTTTGGTTATCTCGTTAGAGATTGCCAATACCGCCATTGAAGCCGTGGTTGATTTAGCTTGTCCGGAGATTCACCCTTTAGCGAAAAAAGCCAAAGACTGCGCAGCCGGGGCGGTCTTAGTCGCCGCTTTCTTTGCGGCCGTTATTGGTTTAATGATCTTTGTACCCCATGTTTTAAAATTATTTTAGCGAAGGAGATATATTATTATGAAACTAAAAAGAGATTTTAATTATGCTTTGCCTTATGCCTTACACGATGCCTACATCAGCAATATGCATTATCATCAAGGCACTTTAACCTTAGATTTTGATCAGGGATTCTATGATATTGGTCGCGACTGTGCCGTTGGCGGTTCCGTCTACTTTGATTCCATTGATCCTGCTTTTAGTGAAGTATTGGTGTATAAACGTAAAGGCAATAAAGTCAAAGGAAAAGTCATGAGCTTAAAGAAATTCATCAAGAAGTATGGTGAAGAAGAACTGCAGTTAATCGATGAGTACTATGATGACGATTCCGCAAAATATGGCGGTACCATCTTATGTGATGATGACGTGCTCTATTTTGAAATGAATATCATTATCTTAGGGGATATGTATTACCTTCTTGATGCCAATGACCTAGATGAAGAAGAGGATTCAGAAGAAGGCCAAGATGATGAAGTTGAAGAAGATGAAAATAATGAAGATGCTGATGATGACGAAGAAGACGATGATGTTGCAGAAACATTAGAAGACATCGAAGAAGCCCTCGATCATTTAGAAAAGAAAGAGCTGCCATGGGCAGAACGTGTGCTCGTTAAAAATACTACCTTTGAACAGCGTCGTAAGATCGTTGAAGATTCTTTAGGCGGTGATGTCACTTGTGCTGGTGATGATGTTATTGCGGAAATGTATAATGACTACATTGATGGTAAAATTGAATTAGCGGATATCAACCGTGAATATATGAAAATGATGGGTGGAGAATAAGAACCTGACATATATTATTTTTGATAAAGTCAGATGACTTTGTGAAAGACTACGATTTTCGTGGTCTTTTTCTTTACCTTTTTTGATCTCATTAATGTGTTTGTGAAAGGAGCGTTTATGATTGATCAGAAGAAACACTTATTAACGATCGGAAAACAGATTGAACACTTAAAAAGCAAAGGCATTGCTTTTGACTTAGTCAGTGAAAAGGATGCCTTTTCCTATCTCCAAAATGAGAGTCATTTCTTTAAACTCATCGCTTATCGTAAAAATTATCAGAAATATGAATATGGGGATCATGCCGGTCAGTACATTCATTTAGAATTTGGTGACTTGGAAGATTTAACAGAAATTGATCGTTTCTTAAGAAGTGTCTTATTACAGTTATCTTTAGATGTTGAATACTACGCTAAGATGAAGATCCTCACAGTCATTGAAGAACATCACGAAGATGGCTATCAGATTGTGGTAGATTTCATGGATTATCTGAAAGATGTCAATAAATATGGCAAAGTAAACGAATTTGAAAGATGTAAGAATGATCTGGAACGTAACCGTACATCTCCTTATTGTGGAGAGTTAGTGAAAAAGTATTCTCCAAATTATCCTGTATGGGTCTTTATGGAAATCGTTCCCTTTGGTAGAACAATTTCTTTCTACAAATTCTGCGGGGATCGCTATCATGATCGAGAGATGATTAGGGAACATTATTTATTAAAGACGTGTAAAGACATTCGTAATGCCGCTGCTCATAATAACTGTATTTTAAATGATCTTCATTTGCATACGGCTAAATATAGGGTGAATCCATTAGTAGCCCAAGTGCTATGTCAGATTCCCACTATTTCCAAGTCTTCAAGAAATAAACGTATGAGTAATATTCGCTTACAGCAGATTGTTTCCTTACTTTACATGCATAACAAGATTGTGACAAGTGAAAAAGTGCATCAGGCGGCTTCATTATTATTACATGCGCTTGATCAGAGATTCTTTATCCATGATTATCACAATAATTCTTTGATTTATGAATCCTTTGTATTTCTTCATAAAATTATCGATTGGTGGTTTTAAAAAATGAATTGACGATTGATAACTAAGAAATTTTGACGAGCAACGGCTGGGCTCTCATTTTTTCATTACGTCATTGACAATGATAAAGTGATCAGGTAAAATTTAGTCGCACAAAAAAACATATTTATGTTTTATAAGGGCCGGAGTAACGTCTGGCTCTAATTTTTTATTTAAAGAAAAGGAAAATTGATTTTTCACAAGTGACTTGAGAATGAATAACTGCAGGTAAGGTGTATTTTTTCTTTACACTATTGACAATTGAAAATAAATTATGTATATTTTATCCAGACAACAAAACATATTTATGTTTTACAAGGGCCGGAGTAACGTCTGGCTCTAATTTTTTATTTAATAGAAAAGGAAGTTTAATTTTTACAAGTGACTCGGAGTGACTCGGGGAATGAATAACTGCTTGTCAAGAGACTAGTAATGAATTATAATACGAGTAACACAACGATAAGGACTAGTACATAACAGAAAGTATCAGAGAGGAAGAGAAGGGTGTGAATCTTCTTGCGGCATGTTATGGAATTCACCTTGGAGTGCGGTTAATCCCCGCCGTAGAACTACGTTACAGTGAATTAAGGGCATAGAGATTCTCTATGAATTAGGATGGTACCGCGATTATGTCGTTCCTAAATGGAACGACTTTTTATTTTGGAGGAAAAAGAAATGGATGACTTAAAACGCATCAGAGAAGAAGCCTTAGCCAAAATTGGTGAAGCGGCTGACTTAAAAGAATTAAATGACCTTCGTGTCTCATTCTTAGGCAAGAAGGGTCCTATTCAGAAAGCAATGAAAGCGATGAAAGACATGGCTCCAGAAGATCGTAAGACTTTTGGTCAGTTTTCTAATAAAGCAAAATCAGATATTGCTAGTGCCGTAGAAAACATGAAAAAGAAGCTTGAAGAAGCAGAAATGAATGCTCAGATTGCTAGTGAACGGATTGATATTACATTACCTGCACGAAAATTACCTAATGGTTCTTTACATCCAATCACACGCGTGAAAGAAGATATGGAAGAATTATTCTTAGGTATGGGTTATACCGTTGCAGAAGGACCAGAAGTAGAAACGGATCATTTCAACTTTGAATTAATGAACCTGCCAAAGGGACACCCAGCACGTGATATGCAGGATACCTTCTACATTGATGAAAATACTTTAATGAGAACACATACATCGCCAGTACAGGCGCATGTCTTATTAGCGGCTCAGGGTAAGGGCCCAATCAAGGTTATTTGCCCAGGGAAAACTTACCGTCGTGATGATGACGATGCGACTCATTCTCATCAGTTCTGTCAGTGTGAAGGCTTAGTTGTCGATAAAAACGTTACGATGGCTGATTTAAAAGGGACATTAGATGTCTTCGCCAAACGAACATTTGGAGAAAAACGTGAAATTCGTTTAAGACCTTCTTATTTCCCATTTACCGAACCAAGCGTAGAAGTTGATATTTCCTGCGCAAACTGTGGCGGCAAGGGCTGTGCAATGTGTAAAGGGACCGGCTGGATTGAAATCTTAGGGGCTGGTATGGTTAACCCACATGTCTTGGAAATGTGTGGTTTCGATCCGAAAGTTTATCAGGGCTTTGCCTTTGGGATCGGTCTGGAACGTGTGGCCATGTTAAAATATGGTATTGATAATATTCGTGATTTCTATAATGATGATTTAAGATTCTTAAATCAGTTTGCAAGAAAGGGGTAAAAAAGGATGAATGCAAGTTTAAAAGTACTTAATAACTATGTGAAGGTCGATGATCAGGATCCTTTGGAATTATCAGAGAAGATTACACGCATCGGCCACGAAGTGGAAGGGCATCATCCTTTAGCTGTCGGCACGAAATTAGTTGTCGGCTATGTAAAGGAATGTATTGATCATCCTAATAGTGATCATTTACATATCTGTCAGGTAGAAATCGCTCCTGGAGAAGTGACCCAGATTGTCTGTGGAGCCCCTAATGTGGCAGCGGGAGAAAAAGTTGTTGTCGCTTTACCGGGCTGTGAACTTTATGGCGGTAAAATTGCGGCTGGTAAAATCCGCGGAGAAGAATCAAATGGGATGATCTGTTCGATTGCGGAATTAATTCCTGATAACCGTTTATTAAGAGATGAAGATAAAGCTGGGATCCATGTCTTACCAGCAGATGCGCCGGTTGGCGTGGAAGCGTTAAGCTATATGGGCTTAGATGATTTCATTATGGAAATCGGTTTAACCCCTAACCGTAGTGACTGTATGGCGATGACTTCTTTAGCTTATGAAGTGGGCGCTGTTTTAAGACGTCCTGTAACATTACCAGAAATTCATCATTATGATGAATTAGAAAGTGATATTACTGTTGATGTAGAAACAGACTTATGCCCATTCTTTGGCGCTAAGTTAGTGAAAGGCGTAGAAACGCATGAATCACCAGCATGGCTGCGTCATGCCTTATTATCAAGCGGTATTAAACCAATCAATAACATTGTGGATATCTCTAACTTTGTGATGGTGGAAACTGGTCAGCCAATTCATATGTATGACTATGATAAGTTAAATAAGAAAGCCTTCACCATTAAACAGGGCTTTAGCGGTGACTATAAGATGTTAGATGGCGAAGATTATACCATTGAAAAAGAAGATATCATCGTTTCTACTGATGGCACTGTTGGCTGCGTTGCAGGGGTCATGGGCGCTGATGCTACTAAGATTGATGAAAATACGAAAAATATCGTTATTGAAGCCGCTACTTTTGACGGACCACAGCTGCGTATGACCGCTCGTCGTTTAAACTTATTAACGGAAGCTTCTCAGCATTATATTAAAGGCGCGATCAATACGGCTAATACATTAAATGTCTTAGATCGCTGTGCTGATTTATTAAAACAGTTAGCAAATGCCAAAGAAATCTATAAGACTGTGGCGACAGATTATGTGGCTCCAGAAAAGAAAGTTACCGTTTCTGTGGAACGTGTCAATGGTTTGTTAGGCACCAGCTTCACTGTTGAAGAAATTAAAGATGTCTTCGATCGTTTATGCTTTAGCTATGATCTTGATGGCACAAACTTTACCGTAACGGTGCCAGCATATCGTAACGATATTTCAATGGATGCTGATTTAATTGAAGAAGTTGCACGTTTATATGGTTATGATAACCTTCCATCAACATTACCAGAAATGTCTATGACACAAGGTTTATTAACAGATAAACAAGCGAAAGAAAGAGCTATTGCCCATATCCTTTCTGATTTAGGCTTACATGAAACTCTAACCTATACTTTAACATCACCAAGCAAAGTCAATGACTTTAATCTCTTCCATCCTGATGATGAAAACATTAAATTAATGTGGCCATTAGGGGAAGAACACAGCGTGACAAGAAAATCGATTCTGCCACACTTATTGGAAGTGGTGAAATACAACAATGACCATGCGATGAAAGATGTTAACATCTTTGAAATTGCGAATACTTATGTCAATGAAGAAATTGAACAGTTAGGGATCGCGATGAGCGGTCTGTATATGGATATCCCATGGATGGGTGAAAAGGTCGAAGCAAGCTACTATGTTGTCAAAGGCTTAGTAGAAAAAGTGATGGATGTCTTAAATATTACGCCAGCCCGTTATAGCTTAGTGCGCGTTGAAGAAGACAATAAAGACTTCCACCCAGGACGCAGTGCTTATATTCGTATGGGTAAAGACATCGTTGGGGTGATTGGCCAGGTCCATCCTGCCAAAGCCAAAGCTTATGGTGTTGGTGAAACGTACGTTGCACAGTTAAACTTAACGGCTTTAATTGGTGTGCGTTCTTCGAAACTGAAGTTCACCGCTTTACCACAGTATCCATCAGTCTCTCGTGACTTAGCATTAATCGTTGATCGCGATGTGCCAGCAAGTGATATTGAACGCACGATCTTCAAAGCTTCGAAACTGATCAAAGATACAACCATCTTTGATGTTTACGAAGGAGAACATGTGGCTAAGGATAAGAAATCCATTGCCGTTTCCTTAATGTTACAGGATGAAAAACGAACGCTTGATGAAAAAACCGTCAATGAAGCGATGGAACAAGTCTTAGCGGCAGTGAAGAAAGCTTACAGTGCTGAATTAAGACAATAATGATGAAGAGCCAGGAACTGCGGATCCTGGCTCTTTTACTTAAGCATTGAGGAAAAAGATATGACAAATGTCATATCGATTAAATGATAGAATAGGGATGAAAAGGGGAACATATATATGCGCAGAGTATTAATCACGGGGATGATCACAAGTCTGATTTGTGTTTGTCTGATCCTAGGAATCGATTATTTTCAAAGAGTCTACAGTACACAGTAAGCGTATAATATACACGTCTTTCAAACTCCTTTTGATTTTGGGATAATTACCCTGAAGTCAAAAGGAGGTTTTATTTTATGAGACAAGCAACGATTGATAAATGGATCGATATTTTCAAACATTATAATCCTGGAATGAGAGTTAGATATTACTGCAAGCAAATTGGTGTTAGCACCAGCTCTTTCTATAAAAAGAGAAAGTACTTTTTGTCACAGCCTGATCTGGCGGCATATATTCAGCTTGATTATGATGAAGTTATTAGTGAAGGCGCAGAAATGGATCATAGCGAATCATTAGGCACCGATCAGGAAAGCTTATATGATAACGGAAAGGCTTTAGATGTCATTGTGCCTCTTATGGTTGTTCCTGATGGTTCGGACCCTGACAGTTGCGAAAGTATGACTAATAACACAGAACTTTGTACCAGCGTATGCAGCGGCTCTGTTCTTGAAATTAATGTTGGTACGATTAGGTTAAGGTGCAGCACCGCCATACCGGAGGCGGATCTTATAAAACTGGTAAAGGTGTGTGGGGCGATATGAATTTCTTAGGAGACGATATTAAGCAGATTTTTGTATGCACGGAACCGGTTGACCTGAGAAAAGGCATTGACGGCTATGCAGCCATCGTTCAGTCTATCTTCCACAGAAGTCCGATGGATCATTGCCTATACATCTTCTGCAACAGATCGCACAATAAAATTAAGGCGCTCTACTATGACAACGCCAGCACAGGCTTTTGGCTGCTTTACAAAAGACTGGAAAAAGGAACGTTCAAATGGAAGATATCATCTGATGGCAGCTATGCGGAGATCAGCGAGCGGCAGTTCAGATGGCTGATGGAAGGACTCAAAATAAACCAGCCAACGGCATTCAAAAAAATAGAAAGGCAGTATGTATAAATTAAAATTATTACGATTATTACATCATATTTCTTTACTTCAATAGATATTTATGATATAATATTCTTATGAATAAGATACTAAAAATGATAGATAAAATCTGCACAGGTATGCAGAAAGGAAATGCAGACAATATAATAAAATCTATGACGCGCGAAGACCTTGAGACTATCACTATGCTTTTGGCGTCCAAAGTTAATAATCTTACAGAAATTATTCTCTCAATGAAAAGACAGTCATTTGGACGAAAGAGCGAGAAGTTCAATCCTGATCAGCTCAATATCTTTGAGCTCCTTGGATTAGAGGATAATACCGTTGTGATCGTAGACAGCGATGATATTCCTAATGGTGCAAAACAGGCAAAAAAGAAGCCAAGAAAGCCAAAAGGAAAGGCTCTTTCTGGTTTGCCGGTAAAAGAAGTGCATTATAACCCTGACAGCACTGCTTGTCCGATATGCGGCAAGGAGATGCATGAAATCGCTCCTACCGTTATTAATGAGTTAGTGTATATACCTGCGCAAATCTACATCAAGAAAAGTATTTTCCATAATTTTGCATGCTTTAACCAGCACAAGGATTGCGATGAGTCTAATAATGATCATCTGAAGATTTATCACAGCAGTCAGCCTGTACCGGTGACTCTTTTTGAAAAATCGGCAGCCAGTCCAGCTTTTGTGGCCCATACCGCTTATGATCTTCTTAAGAAGTGTGTGCCTCTTTATCGCCAGGAGAAGGCCTATAAGGATATGGGCTACAATATCTCCAGAACGCTTCTTAGCAACTGGCTATGGCGAAGCATGAATGAGTATCTGCGTTTTATCGTCGATAAAATGCGTCATGATTTCCTGAGACTTAGTTTTATCCACCTCGATGAAACAGAGCTAAAAGTCCTTGAGGAAGTCAAGCGCGGGACTAGAAATTCAGATAGTTATGTCTGGATCGGCATGTCCGGAGAAATAGAAGACAAGCAGATGGCCATCTATTCCTACGGACCTGGACGAAGCATCAACGAACTTAAAAAAATGCTCATTATTGACGGCGAGCATTTTTCAGGAACGGCAGTGACCGATGGATATACCGTTTACGATAACTATACCGATTTTTCAGGTCACGCAGGGTGCTGGGCTCATTATTCATGCTCTTTTTTTATTCAAGGAAATTAAAAATATTAAGATATTATTGATATTTATTGAAGGTATCTCAGATAATAATCTTGAATTCCCGGGTATAGTTTATAACTACACCTCATCTTCATGCCTTTTTAGGTGAAATTTTGGTACCCAATCACTGCCTCTTTTTGTGTATGAAAGTGGGCATGAAATATTAAACGCATTATAGATATCATTAGCTCTTTTTTGTGGCTCTTCAACTGAAGTGACTGTCTTGTAGACGAGGCACTTCTGATTTCTGAGTCCCATGAATATGCCTTCCTGGTTGGTTGCAGTTTTCTTTGTTTTCTTTTGGATATACACGTTAATGGTTGCCGCAATCATTGATAATAACAGGTGACCTCTTACTGCTTCTTCGCTATGAACGCGAAGTGGTGTCAGCTTAGATGATCCCTTGCTTAAATCAAAGTACTGCTCAACCAGCTGTCTAGTATAGTAGGCAGGAAGCACTTCTTCAATTGGGAATGGAAGACTTGAAATCAGTACAAAATATCCCATTGATTCAAGCTTTTTTTGGATCTGCATAGTTGACATTTCTTTGCTCTTATTCAGACACTTATGTATTTCATGATCTACCTGATCTAGATCATATCCTAGAAAAGCATAAGCCTTATGTCCATCACCAATGCTAACTTCGATCTGTTTGATATAGACGACTCTATCACTATATTTGACCATATTTCTTTCCTGCTTTAGTTCGGGACCGTATTTATTGATCAAATCACGATATAGTCTATATTTCTCAGGCAGTCTCATCAGGAAATCGATGTTAGCTCGATAAAGCTCATTAATATCCTCAAGGGTATAATAACCAGCATCACTAAGAATATAGTCTGTTTCAATATTGCCTAAATTATCAAGTACATTTACTGATCTGATCAGTGTATTCATATCAACGATATTGCCTGGAATAATTCTAAACATTAGGGGATAGCCTGTATCTCTCTGAAGTGTTGTAATCATTCTAGCCTCATTGGAAACCTTCCCATTGTGGTTACTGATTGCAGTTAATGGCATATGAATACTGTTAGGAAGCCCTGTGCTGTCAATGATTATAGCTTTATCAGACGAAATGTTTTCTTTGATCCACTTCATATGATTTTCAAAGAATTTAAGGACATTTTCTGATTTGCCAATTGATCTCATAAAGTCACTTATTCTCTGAGATGTGAGATTAGCCTTTGGATAAAGAATGCTTTCAAAGCTCCCTTCATACCAGGTATTGGCATGACAGTTAGCAGCGTTGGAAATGACATAGTAGGCAACCATTGCATATAAGGTATCTTTGTTTTTATAGCTGATTTCATCAATGACTTTGTCATATCCCATATGATGAATAAGCTGATCTACGAAGTAGGCATCGCCATAATCAAGAATAGTACGCTGTCTTTTGCGCTTATCAGGCTGAACATCAGATACATAGGATTCATCAGCTTCACCGAATTCACCAGTTTCAGGATCATAGGTAAACATGCCTCTTTCTTTATTGAAAAAGATATTGTTTTCCTTATCGATAACCTTGCCTAAATGTTTAGCACCTTGCTTAACGATCTTGCCGTTTTTGCGGACTGATTTGCCAGGGATTTTAGCATAAAGTGTTCCATTAATTGTCTGATAACTGAGCTTCATATTAGCACCTCTTTTGCATGAGTAGTTATAAATCTAATTCTTTATAACTACATTATACTATATCGTGCTAATTATTTCAATGTAAAAATTCAATTTATAGTGATGTTAACAACATAATTCTATATATTAATCCATCTAGAAATCAGTGTAGTTAAAAACTGTTCTAGGGAATTCAAGATAATTATACTGAGATTGAAGAGTATAAAATCTAAGGAGCTGATTATATGAAACGATTCTGTTAAAGTTACTGTTACGATTTCTCTAATTGACGAATTTATTGATTTTCTCCAAATTAAAGGCTATAACAAATCATCAACACTTAACGAATATAGACGCGGTTTGATAAGGCTTTTCGATTTAAAACATAATGAATCCATCTACTACCATTTAGCTGACGCTGATAAGATAATTCAGCGATATATTTACAAACATTCCAAGCCTCTCTCATATAAAGATATGCTGTATCTTAAACTCTATATGCGAAGATTTAATGAATTCCTCCAGGGTGAATATCACTTATATGAACCCAAGGATGATCCTATAGAAGTATTAAGCGCTTTGCATAGAATAATAATTAATGGCTATCAAAAGTACTGCCGTAAAAAAAATAATTCGGATTGGACGATTTCAAGTAAGAGAGCTGCTGCTATATTCTTTCTAAGGCTTATCGAAGAAAGCGGAATATTCGATATGTCATTTGATGCTCGTGATACCACAGCAGCACTTCTTCATGTTAAAAATAATGATCAGTGGAATAATATCAGGCTGTTTCTTATTTATCTTCATGATGCAGGTTCAGTTTCTGAAGATTATGCCAATCTCATTCCATATGCAAAAAATAAAGTACCTTATCCAACTGTTTATACTATCGAAGAAATCAAAAAGATTGAAGCTGTCATTGACCGCAATACACTTACCGGAAAGCGTGATTATGCGATGATACTTTTAGACACCCGACTTGGCATGCGAGCCGGTGATATCGTTAATTTAAAAATAGCGGACTTTGACTTTAAACATAATAAGATATGTATCAATCTTAATAAAGGTGGAAACTTACAGGAATTTGTTCTTCTACCAGTAATTAAGGACTCAGTTAATGACTATCTCGAAGCATCTGGGAACAGTGGGGCTGAGTATATATTTGAATCTATTGATTCTCCAAAGAGAAAAGTTACTACCGCAATTTTACGTCATAGACTTGACTACTATTTTGTGAAGGCTGGAATTGATATTAAAAACAAGAAACATGGACCTCATTCCATCAGATCATCAATGACTTCATCAATGGTAAATGATGGAGTTTCCTATGAGACTGTTCGTAAGATACTCGGTCACGAAGACCGTAATGCGGTAAAACACTATGCAGCCCTTGATATTGAAACTCTTAGAAAATGTGCAATCGAAGTTAAGAATCCAAGTGGCTCCTTTCTTGAATTCCTAGGTGGCGACGATAAAAATGAAAACATGCAATGATTTATTAACTGATTCAAAAAATTATCTTGATATACGCAAAAAAGTGCTGAGTACCTATAGCTTCTATCATTACAAGCAAATAATCAGAGAATTTAATGAATATTTCTCTAAGAGTACATTGAAGGATGTTTCTGCAATTAACGAAATGGAAATTACATCATTTATCAGGACAATTACTGGAAAAACATCAACGGTAATAAATAAACTGATAGCTCTTCGCAAATTCATCAACTATCTTAACAGCATCGGATACAAGATCTTTGTGCCAGAACTCCCAGAAAATCATGATGATTATGTTCCATATATTTTCAGTGATGATGAGATATCTGAAATCCTTGAATATCTTGATAATCTACCCTTGGAAAAAGGAATGAATCCATTGTTGCAGTACGAAATGCCTATGATTATCAGAATAATGATAAGCAGCGGCACACGTATTTCTGCAACGCTACATATCAAGCTGGGAGACTTTGATCCTCAGATGCACACTATCATCATTAGAAAGGGTAAGAATTATAAGGAGCGTATTGTTCCGTTAAATTTTTCCGTATCTAAAATGCTTATAAAATATATCGACGCTATGAATATATCCAATCCTGAATCCTATATTTTTCCAAATGCACTGAATGATAATGAGCCAATGAAGTATAAGAGTGTTGCAAATAAATTTCATAATGTACTGCTGAAGCTTAATATTTATGATCACTCTGGATATAAAACACGAGGTCCATGCCTTCACTGTCTGAGACACTACTTCGTAATTAATTCTTTAAGAAAATTGATAGCTGAAGGAATACCAATTGATAATTATATTCCGTATCTCTCAATCTATCTTGGTCATGATAGCTTAGATGAAACCGAAAAATATCTTAAGTTCAGTCCTGATATATTTACTGATGAAGTTGAATTGTTTTCAGAATCAATATTAGATATTCTGCCGGAGGTGGAAAATGATGAGGACTAATAAACTGCTTAACGCATTGAGAAACTATATTGAAACTTATCTTCCAGATACAAAAGGACTATCCAATAATACCATCAAATCATATAAGGCAACTTTCAGACTGTTATTTGAATTCTTTAAAGTAGTTTATAAATTAGAACCCGATCAGATCAGTTTCAGCAGTCTTGACTATGATCATCTAAATGCCTTTCTACTCTGGCTTGAAAGCAGTAGAAATGACAGCGCTTCAACTAGAAACCAGCGACTTTCGGCACTGTCGTCATTTTCTAAATATGCTCAGTCACGTAACTTTGATGCGGCCGTTATATTCAGAAATGCTGTTCTATCATTGCCTGTAAAAAAGGCACCAGTTAAAATGAGACAGGTTATGACAAGAGAAGAAGTCAAAATATTTTTATCACTGCCTGATGTTAATAAGCCAACCGAAAGACGAAATAAGGTCCTGCTTTCTTTTATGTATTCCACTGCGGCACGTGCACAGGAAGTATGTGATCTAACGACTACTGATATATCCATTCGTAATGGAAAATATTATGTCACTCTTCACGGAAAGGGAGGAAAAGCAAGGATTGTTCCAATCAATAAAAAGATGTACAAACTTCTGCTTCAGCATATTGAAACGAAGCCTAGACAGTACAGAAATTCAAAATATGTCTTTAATTCGCAGACAAATGAACAAATGTCTGTTTCTGCAATTGAAGAGATATTTAAAAAATATCAGAAGATGGCAAAAGATAAATATTCTGATATGTTTAACGGTAATTACACACCTCATACGATGCGTCATACAGCTGCTACCCATATGCTTGAAAGCGGTGTTTCAATTCCTGTTATTAGAAGCATTCTTGGTCATTCATCAATAGAAACGACAATGATCTATGCAAGGGTAAATCAAGCAATGGTTGATAAAAAGGTAAAGGAATGGAATGAAGAACATTTTGCGATAGAGCCTGAAGCGAATCCAAAAGAAATTAAAGATGATCTTGATTTTCTTAAATGATTATCCAAGAAAAAACTTGAAAGCAGTATTAAATAAAAGCGCTTGTCAGTTTGTCTAGAATAATAATTCTACTTGAATAATGAGCCTTATTCTAGATCTAGAATAAGGCCCATGCCAGACGCTACATCGAGGATGCGATGAAGATCCAGACTAATATCTATAAAGAATTTCATAATAAGTCTACGAGTGACGATCGCAGGCATGAAATTCTAAAAGATAATCCAGCTTTCGGCCATCAGCTTTGTCTACTGCAGATGATCGGCAAAGTGTTCGGTTATGAACGTAAGCTGAAGGGAAAGAACGCTGGGACAGATGAAATTCTAAAAGTGCGTGAAGAACTGGAATTACCTATTCTAAAAGAAATTCACGCTAAGATACTGGAAATTCAAGAAAAATTTCTGCCTTCCGGTAAGTTTTCGGCTGCAATGAATTATATTGTCAAGCAATGGAAAAAACTGCTGTATTATATCAGTCATCCAGAAGTCCCAATCAGCAATAATCTTATTGAACGTGAAGGCGTAAAGCCGTTTGTCATGACACGCAAGAACGTACTCTTTGCAAATTCAGTAGAAGGTGCTGAAACCATGATGAACTGGTTCACTCTCTTCACTTCAGCAAAGATGAACAATCTTGATTTTGAAAAATATATTACATATGCGCTATCTGAGCTTTCCATTCACAAAATGACGCAAGAGACAATCGAACGTCTTCTGCCATATTCAAAGTCATTGCCAGACGACATAAAGATATCTAATAACAGCCAGGAATAACTCCCTGGTTTTTATTGTACCGCTAACCAATTTATCTAGCCACAGCATAATGAGAATCGCATATCCCCGATTAAATCTTTATAACCGATCCTAGGTAGAAATAACTTTAGCGGTTTACTCAGATTATCTGACTAACAGACGCCAAGTATTTCTTAGAGTATTATATCCTTTGTTTGGTTGTATGTCTATGAGCAAAGGCCAGGAGTTGGCTGGAAAGATGACGTGTTTATAATACGCTTACAGTACACAGTTAAAGATTGGCACAACTTACATGACGCTGAATAATAATTTCTATAAAACCATAAACGACGAAATCAAAAAACAGGCGGTCATCCATCAGGGCGTCGTGCTGACGCGCGATCCCGCATTAAGTGCGTCAAGACAGGTAACACAGATTCATGAGCTCATTGAGGAAGGAGTCAATGTGCTCATTATTAATCCCGTCGATGGCCATAATAAGAAGATCCAGCAAGCCATGGCTTACGCGAAAAATCATGATGTGCATACCATTGTGATTGATACGCCGCTTAGTGATAGTCGCTATGTCGATACGACGATCGTCTCCAATAACTATCAGGCAGGGGTTTTGTGCGCAAAAAATATGATGAAAAATCAGTCTTCCGCTAAAATATTTCTCTTAGAACATAAACAGGCGCTATCGGCTGTTGATCGCATCAGAGGATTTACCGATACCATCAAGGGGCATAAACACTATCGCATCGTCGGCCGGCGCAACTGTCTGGGGCAGACGGATTTAGCGATGGCGGAGACGCAAAAGTTCTTAAAGAAAAAGATTGCTTTTAATACCTTAATGTCACTCAATGATCCAGCTACGCTAGGCGCCTTAGCGGCCTTTGAGGAAAGACACCTCCAGCATATCGCTATTTATAGCGTAGATGGTTCACCGGAGCTTAAGAAAATTATGAGCGATATGTCGGTTATTCAAACCATTGCGGCGCAGTCCCCATTAACGATGGCTAAACGGGCCTTTGCCTGTGCCTTACAACTTTATCATCATCAGCATGTTAAGGCGGAAATCGTCATTCCGGTTACTGCCATCACCCAGCACAATATCAATAATCAGGAATTAACGGGGTGGTCATAATGGTCAAGGGAAAACATTTAAAACAAACACGGATCTTACTGATCCTCATCAATTTTATTGCCGTTTTATACAATGCCTCATTATATTTATTCGCAACGCATTATATCGTTCTGCATCATCGGTCGCATGCCTTGCTTGAACGATTAGATGTCATTCCAGGAAATCCAGTTCAGCTCTATGTCATGGCCGTGGCTGCGGCTTCGATTCTTTGTCTGGCTATTTTAGCACGTGAATATATTCCTCAGTTTACGGAGATGGGGGATTCCTTTATTGTGGTGGAACTGCTTCTTATGATCGCTATTCTGGTGATCCTTCACGACAGCTATAATGGGGTTATTTTACTGGTCTTTATGGATATTATTTACCATGCTCAGGATAATAAGCATTGGCTGCTTTTAATGATTGCGGGCTTTGCCAGTCTGCTGTTTAGTAATTATGGGGTTTTATCGCAGGTGATTGATTTCCCATCACTGGATATTTATCTGGCCTTTTATCCTCATCGATCGGCGACGATGCTCTCATTTTTCCGTTATTTCTTTGAATCTTTCAATATTGTGCTCTTTATTGTTTTTTTAATCACCTATCTGATGGATTCATTGGAAGAAAAACAACACTTACAGCAGGAAATGCAGATGGTCAATCAGGTGAACAGCGAATTAAAAAACTATGTGGCGTTATCGGAAAAGATTGCGGAAGATCGTGAACGTAAACGCATTGCCAGGGAAATTCATGATACCTTAGGCCATGCCTTAACCGGTATTGCGGCGGGAGTAGATGCCTGCATTGTCTTAATTGATGTTTCACCAGAGCGCGCCAAAACCCAGCTCATCGCGGTTTCAAAAGTGGTGCGGGAAGGCATTGGCGATGTGCGTCGTTCGTTAAATAAACTGCGCCCCGGCGCTCTGGAAAACAAATCTTTAAAAGCTGGCTTAACCCAGATGATTAAAGAATATGAAGAATTATCCAAGGTTAAAATTGATCTCTATTATGAATGGAATCATGTTGATCTTGATAATACGAAAGAGGATGTCCTGTTTCGTGTGATCCAGGAAAGTATCACCAATTCTGTACGTCATGGGCATGCCAGACATATTGAAATTAATATGTTCGTAGAGAAAGACCACTATACCATTATCATTCAGGATGATGGGATGGGCTGTGAACATATTGTCTATGGCTATGGTCTAACGCAAATGAAGGAACGTTTAGCGATTATCGGCGCTAAAGTGGAATTTATGAATATCAATGGATTTAGAACTTTAGTAGAAATCCCGAAACTGAAAGGAGAAGATGAAGATGATGAAAGTCATGATTGCAGATGATCAGACACTGATTAGAGAATCGTTAGAAATTGTGCTCTCAGCACATGATGATATTACCTTAGTAAAAGGAGCCAGCAATGGCTTTGAAGTTTTAGAAAACGTGAAGGCCGATAAACCGGATGTGATTCTGATGGATATCCGGATGCCAAAAATGGATGGTGTCTTAACGACCAAAGCGATTAAAGAGCAGTATCCCGATATCAAGATTATTATTCTGACCACTTTTGACGATGATGATTTTGTTTTCAGTGCCTTAAAGTATGGGGCTTCCGGCTATTTATTAAAAGGGGTTTCAATGGATGATCTCTATAAAGCCATTTGCACGGTCTATAAAGGCGGGGCGATGATTAACCCGGATATTGCGACCAAGGTCTTTAAAATCTTCTCTCAGATGGCCCAGAGCAACTTCGCTATTCAGGTTGATGATCAGCAGGCTCATGATCTCACGAAAAATGAATGGAAGATTATTCAGCAGGTTGGTCAAGGGTTATCAAATAAGGAAATCAGTGCCAAACTATTCCTGTCTGAAGGGACTGTCCGTAACTACTTATCAACGATCTTATCAAAACTGAATTTACGTGACCGAACCCAGTTAGCCATCTGGGCCGTACAAAGCGGTGTCACAACTAAGGTGATTGCGGATGAAAACGAATAGACTGCGCGATAGTCTGATTATCTTTGTCTTAAGTGCCTTGTTTATTGCCATTATTTATACGAATAATCCAGATCGTATTATTACTCTGCGTCTAGGTGTTTATGCCGGTTCTAGCTGGGATGTGCCTTATGCGGATTCTTATCACTTAGTCGACCAGATTATCAAGGCTTTTGAGAAAAAACATCCCCATGTGAAAGTGAAATATGTCTCAGGCATAACGAAAGAGGATTATTCCTCATGGCTTTCTGATAAACTGATTCAAGGTCAGCAGTGTGATGTCTTTATGGTGCCAACCGATGATTTTAACTTATTGTCTGATACCAGCGGCTTAGAGAATCTCAATAGCTTAATTGGCAATAGTTACACGGATGTGAAGGCTTTCTATCCTTCTGCTCTCGCGGCGGGGGAAGTGAACAATCGCGTTTATGCCTTACCTTTTGAAAGCAATCCAATGATGATGTGTGTGAATATGGATCTGTTAAAGAAGGAAGGGATTAATTTGCCTTCACAAAACTGGACTTTCCAGGACTTTTATAAGATTTGTCGGAAGGTCACGAAAGATACTGATGGCAATGGAGAATTAGATCAATTTGGGGTGACCGGTTATACCTGGCAGGAAGCGCTCGAAGAAAATGGGGCGGCCCTTTTTAATGATGATGGGACAGAGTGTTACCTCAATAGTGAGAAAGTCCGTAAGGCTTTATCCTCTTATGCCAGACTGGTGGCCCTTAATGGTCATATCAAAGTGTCACAGAGTGATTTCGATACGGGCAAAGTGGCTTTTATGCCAATGTCTTTAGCCCAGTATCGCACTTATCGCTCTTATCCTTACCGCGTTTCCCGCTATTCAAAATTCCGCTGGCGTTCTGTTCCAATGCCAGGTTCATCACGGTATAAGATTCATATGCCGACAACACTCTTTGCGATTTCTTCGCATTCTTCTCATAAACAGGCAGCCTGGCTGCTTTTAAATGATTTAACCCTTGATGTGCATAATCAGCAGGCGCTGTTTAAAGAGTCTTCGGGATCTTCCGTGTTAAAAAAGGTGATGACATCCAAGACAACGCAAAAAATCTTAAAGAATGATAATATGGGCTCACAGGTTTTAACCTCCCAGACAATCAATCAGATGATGACCTCTTCTTCGTCCTCTCCACACTTTAAGAAGTATAACGAAGTAATGGAACTCGCTAATAATGAAGTGACTCTGGCGATTGAACAGGGGAGCTTAGATAGTGATTTACCGAGTATTGAAAGTCGTATTGAGAATATGCTTACAAAATAGCTGACAAATGTCATGTAAAGGCTTTACATCCATGACATTTGTCATTTTTTATTTGTGACGCTTAGTACGTTTCACGAAATGAAAAAAATAATACAATAAAGCCACGAGAGGAGATGAAGACAATGAAGTATTTAGTCCTTGTCAGCCATGGTGATTTTGCGGAAGGTTTAAAAACCTCGCTCGCAATGTTCGCTGGCGACAAGATCGATCAGGTGATCGCTGTAGGATTAAAGAATGGCACCTCCGCTGATGATTTCGCGGTGACCTTCAAGGAAGCTTTAAGCGTTTTGAAGGATGATGATTCTTTGGTTTTACTCGCTGACATTGTTGGCGGTTCACCTTTAACCACAGCTTTAAGTGTTTTAAGTGAAATGGGATACTTAGAAACAACCACTGTCTTAGGCGGGATGAACCTGCCAATGGCTTTAACTGCTATTGTCATGAAAGATGTATTAGAAGGGGATGCCTTCGTATCAAGCGTATTAAGCGAAGCAAAAACTGCTTTGCAGGAATACAAAACAGCATCTGATGACGCTGATGATGAAGAAGATGATATTTAAAGGAGTACAATAATATGGCTATTTCATTTGTAAGAATTGACGACCGTATGATTCACGGTCAGACTGTCACAAGATGGGCAAAAGAATATCCTTGTACAGGATTAATCGCTGTCAATGATGCCGCAGCATCAAATAAAGTCTTAAAACAGGCTTATAAGAGTGCATCAGATAAGAAAACATTCGTATGGACCAAAGAACATTTTAAAGATGTTCAGGAAAAAGTATTAAAATCAGCTGATCAGTATTTCTTAATTACTAAAAATCCATTAGACATGAAATACTTATTAGTGGATTTAGGCTTTGTACCTGGTGATGTCAAAACAGTTATTGTCGGACCATGTAATGATCGTCCTGGCACAACCAAATTAGGCAACAACCAGTCCATCACACAGGAAGAAGCAGAAGCTTTCGAAGCGATTGCGAAAGCAGGCTACAATATTAAATTCTCATTAATACCAGATGTTTCCATCGGTACATGGGATGATTTCAAAGGTAAATTCGGCTTTTAATAATTCATAATTGGGGAGGAAATAATATGAGTATTAGCTGGCTTCAGGCTGCTCTGCTTGGTTTATTTGCCTGCTTGGCATCTTTACCAGGTATGGGTGGTACAACAATTGGTAACTACACTTTAGGACGTCCATTAGTTGGTGGTCTCGTGTGTGGTTTAATCTTAGGAGATGTTAAATTAGGGATCATGTGTGGGGTTGCCATGCAGGTCGTTTATATCGCGTTAGTAACACCTGGCGGAACTGTTTCTGCTGATGTGCGTGCCATCTCTTATATTGGTATTCCACTTGCAATGGTAGCAGTTAAATCACAGGGCTTAGATTACGCTTCTGCCGATGCGACTGGTTTAGCGACTTCTATGGGGACTTTAGTAGGGACCCTTGGTACTGTTTTATTCTATGGTACTGCCACTTTAAACTTAGTATGGCAGGGGATTGGCTGGAAAGCCGTTGAAAAAGGTGATTTCAAGAAAATCTATACAGTAGATTTCGTCTTACCTTGGATCTCACATATCTTATTCTCTTTCATTCCAACATTAATCATGTGTCATTTCGGTGCTGATGCCGTTACTGCTTTAAAGAATGCCTTACCAATGGATGGTATTGCAATGAAGACCTTATTCACGGTCGGCGCTTTATTACCATGTGTCGGGATCGCTATCTTATTAAAACAGATCGTTGAAAAACCAGCAGACTTCATTCCATTCTTTGTTGGTTTCACATTAGCTGCTTCATTAGGTTTAAACTTAGTGGCTTCAGCTTGTGTATCATTAATCTTTGCCGTACTGTACTACAAACTCGATATGATTCAGACCACTGGCGTCAAAGCTTCAGCTGGTGCAATGGATGACGATGATGAGGAAGAGGAGGATATCTAAAATGGCAGAAAAGAAATTAAGCAAAAAAACATTGATGAAATCTTTCCATCATTGGTATTATGGTAACTTAACATGTTTCTCACAGGAACATATGCAGACATTCGGTTATTTAGCTGCAATGCTGCCAATCGTGGAAGAATTATATGATAATAAAGAAGATCAGGCCCGTTCCATGAACACTTACACCACATTCTTCAACTCAGAACCACAGATCGCCTCCGTAGTTGTTGGGATCACAGCTGGTCTTGAAGAAGCCCGTGCGAATGGTCAGGAAGATGTTAACGATGAAATGATCAACGGGTTAAGAGCCGGCTTAATGGGTCCATTAGCCGGGATCGGTGATTCCCTCATCGTTGGGACATTAATCCCAGTCTTATTAGGTATCTCTTTAGGTTTATCTACTGGCGGTAATCCACTTGGCGCGATTTTCTATATCATTGTATGGAACTTATTAGCTTACTTCGGTATGCGCTTTGCCTACATGAAAGGTTATGAACTTGGTGGGAAAGCTGTTGAAGTATTGGTTGGTCCAACTGGTCAGGCAATCAGAAAAGCCATCGGCGTTGTTGGTGGTATGGTTGTTGGGGCCGTTGCGGCAACATGGGTATCAGTAAAAACATCTTTAGTTTTAAAGAATGCAGCTGGTAAACCATTCCTTGAATTACAGAAACAGCTCGATGCCGTTTATCCAGGCTTATTAACAGCATTATTCGTTGTATTATGCTGGTGGTTAATGGCTAAGAAGAAAATGTCACCAATCACTGTTATGTTATTATTAGTAGTCATCGCCTTTGTCGGTGTCTTAGTTGGTTTCTTCAACCCAGGATTAAAATACTAAAAGAAAGGAAGAACACCATGACAGAAAAGGAACTCCAAAATTACACTAACGAAATCAATTACCAGAAACACATGCTTGAAAACTTAGGACGTTATCTTAACTTAATGTTCTTAGTCGCGAGTATTGGTTTGGTCTTGATTTACGTATTCCATTCCAAAAACTTGTTCATCACCATTGTCGGATTCATCCTCACTGTCATCGGTGTCCTTGGCTCATTAGTATTTGGCCTTGGCATTCGCAATGGAAGAGTGAATGTTAATAAAGTGATTGATGATTTGGAAGCGAAAAGTCATCACAAAGAATGATAAGGAATACTTCGGTATTCCTTTTCTTTTTGCGTTGCATCAACCAGACTTAGTAAAAGGGCTGCTTTTCGTTCAATCGCTAAAGCGGGATGATCGTAGGCGTTAATAGAAGTAATCATCTTAAAATCTGTTTGGCCTTTACGCATTTTAACAAGCTTTCGTCCGCGATCATTAAAGGCTAGCAGACGGATATAATCGATAGCCATTGCGGCCTTGACTTCCTCTTTCGTATTATTGAGTAAGATATGCGTAAGCATGCGCTGAATGCGCACTCGCGTGTAACGCTTCGAGGAACATAAGTTAACGAGCTCGTCAACGCTTGTGGCCTGCATTGCGGCTTTGACTACTAAATGTTCGATTCCTTCTTCCACTAAGTGCATCGAGGATAGGTCTTTTTGAAACAATATCGCATATTTTAATGGCATAAAGAAATCATTGAGATCAAAGAAATGCGCATCCTGATAAGAATCATACCCCGGTAAATAAGAAGAGACATCTTTGTCTTCTTTTAAAGCTTTGCGTAAAGCTGTGGCACTGGCAATCTGTGATAGAGATGTTTCATGATAATCATTTGTACGTTTAATGACATGGGGAGTGATTTGATAATGATGGTGTACAATTTCTTTAACATAAGCTAAGCCTAAGAGATCATTAGGCGTACGTACTTCTTTATGCATTAATAAACTTAAAGCCTGATTGCAGGCATCAGGATAACGCAAACCTGTTTTCATGGCGTCTTTGACATAACCATTATATAAATCAGGATATGTTTCAATGGTCTTGGCAATATCAAAAAAGGTCTCAATATGACCATCTTCTGAGCCAAAGATTAGATCTGTAACGCCCATTTCTTTTAACAGTAAAACACTGTAATGGGCAAAGTAATCAGCGCTTTCTACGCCGCATGCAAGGGGTAATTCAATCACACAGTCAGCGCCATTTTCTAAAGCAATCTTACTGCGGGTCCATTTATCGACAATCGCAGGTTCGCCGCGCTGGACAAAAGCGCCGCTCATGACAATCACTGTATAATCAGGATGGATCATTTCCTTTGCTTTTTTGATATGATAGGCATGTCCCGTGTGAAACGGATTATATTCCGCAATAATACCGAGAATTTTCATTGACGTCACCTCTTAAATAGTTTAACATGGGGAAGGCTTAAAAAGGGCACAAATCTCTAAAAAATGCTTTTTCGGGGGTCTAAAAATTCTTGAAATTATCGTTGACTTGGGGATTTGTTTTCTTTATAATGGTTAATGCGTTATAGAAGGTGATAAAATGAAGTGGAGTCGTTATTGGCTGATCAAACCAGAAAATGAACAATTTGATTTTGATGAGACATTGACTTTCTCTGATGAAATGTTCTATAACTTATCGCGAATCAATGGATTAAAGGATGTGCGTGTCACTGGCCATGGACACTACTTCGATGGCGAAGGTAGGCTCTATGTAGATGTACACATCGAAGGCACGATGATTGTTCCTTGCGCTATTTCATTAGAGGATACGGATTATCCCTTTGCGATAGACGAAACGGAAATCTTTGCCTTTTATAAGCCTGAAGATGATGAAGATGTCATTGAAGCTAAGAAGGACACAGCTGATTTGACACCTGTGGTATGGCAGGAAATTATGATGGCTGTACCAATGAGAGTTGTCAAGGAAGGCGCTGAACTTCAGCGTGAAGGAAAAGGCTGGAAAGTCCTTGATGAAACCGAATTAGATCAAGATGACGAAGAAAATCCTATTGATCCAAGGCTTGCAAAGCTTAAAGATTATTTTAAAGACAAGGAATAAGAGGAGGAAAAAACTATGGCAGTACCATTTAGAAGAGTATCAAGTACAAGAAGAAATAAGAGAAGAACTCATGACAAATTATCTGCACCTGCAGTTGTTGTATGTCCTGAATGTGGAGAATTCAAACTTTCTCATAGAGTTTGCAAACATTGCGGTTCATATGACGGCAAGAAAGTCATGGAAGTTAAATAAGATAGAACGTCTTACTAGGGTAGCCTTCGGGTTACCTTTTTATTTTTCTTTTAAAGTGTAAATGCAGTATTAAGGGAAAATAACCGATCAGGTAAAAAAATATTATGCCAATTATCATGATAAATAGATGATAATTTGTATTATGCGAAGAATACTTTCTAAAAAAGTGAAAAAACCTCTTGCATTTGTTTTACCAGTGCGGTAATATAAGCGAGCACTCCGGTAAGGAGCGCAATGCAGAACATTGAAAACTGAAAAGAAACACGTCAAAGAACTCATTTTTGAGCGGTGAACAAAACACCGAAAACAAATAGTCAGAAGTAATTTAAAGAGCTTATTCAAAGCTCCATTCATAAACAATGGAGAGTTTGATCCTGGCTCAGGATGAACGCTGGCGGCGTGCCTAATACATGCAAGTCGAACGGAGCACCTTGGTGCTCAGTGGCGAACGGGTGAGGAGAACATAGGTAACCTGCCCCTCCGAGGGGGACAACAGCTGGAAACGGCTGCTAAGACCGCATAGACGCATTCAGGGCATCCTGGATGCGCTAAATGACCGGATGGTCAGCGGGGGGATGGACCTATGCAGTATTAGCTAGTTGGCGGGGCAACGGCCCACCAAGGCGACGATACTTAGCCGGCCTGAGAGGGCGGACGGCCACACTGGGACTGAGACACGGCCCAGACTCCTACGGGAGGCAGCAGTAGGGAATTTTCGGCAATGGGGGAAACCCTGACCGAGCAACGCCGCGTGAACGAAGAAGGCCTTCGGGTCGTAAAGTTCTGTTGTACGGGAAGAACGTCGGATGGAGGAAATGCCATGCGAGTGACGGTACCGAACATAGAAAGCCACGGCTAACTACGTGCCAGCAGCCGCGGTAATACGTAGGTGGCGAGCGTTATCCGGAATCATTGGGCGTAAAGAGGGAGCAGGCGGTGATACAGGTCTGGAGGTGAAAGCCCGAAGCTAAACTTCGGGAAGCCCCGGAAACCGGATCACTGGAGTGCGGAAGAGGATCGTGGAATTCCATGTGTAGCGGTGAAATGCGTAGATATATGGAGGAACACCAGTGGCGAAGGCGACGGTCTGGTCCGCAACTGACGCTCAGTCCCGAAAGCGTGGGGAGCAAATAGGATTAGATACCCTAGTAGTCCACGCCGTAAACGATCGATACTAAGTGTCGGGAGTCAGATCCCGGTGCTGCAGTCAACGCAATAAGTATCGCGCCTGAGTAGTACGTTCGCAAGAATGAAACTCAAAGGAATTGACGGGGGCCCGCACAAGCGGTGGAGCATGTGGTTTAATTCGAAGCAACGCGAAGAACCTTACCAGGTCTTGACATCGATCTAAAAGGGAGAGAGATCTCCTCATAGCTATAGAGAAGACAGGTGGTGCATGGTTGTCGTCAGCTCGTGTCGTGAGATGTTGGGTTAAGTCCCGCAACGAGCGCAACCCCTGTCGCCAGTTGCCAGCATTGAGTTGGGGACTCTGGCGAGACTGCCTCTGCAAGGAGGAGGAAGGCGGGGATGACGTCAAATCATCATGCCCCTTATGACCTGGGCCACACACGTGCTACAATGGACGGAGCAGAGGGAAGCGAGACCGCGAGGTTGAGCAGAGCCCAGAAACCCGTTCTCAGTTCGGACTGCAGTCTGCAACTCGACTGCACGAAGCTGGAATCGCTAGTAATCGCGGATCAGCATGCCGCGGTGAATACGTTCTCGGGCCTTGTACACACCGCCCGTCACACCATGAGAGTCAGCAACACCCGAAGCCGGTGGCTCAACCGCAAGGAGAGAGCTGTCTAAGGTGGGGCCGATGATTGGGGTGAAGTCGTAACAAGGTATCCCTACGGGAACGTGGGGATGGATCACCTCCTTTCTAGGGAGAACAGAGTGTTTCTTTTCGGTTTTCTCTGCTTTGCAGAGAAGGAAGACCCTTGAAAACCGCATACAATCAAAAGCAAAGAGAAGACTTATTAATTCAAATTAGTAAGACTTCCTGCAAACACTATATAAGGATAAGATCAGAGAAACATCAAAGGTCTAGAATCTGGTATAGTGGGCAAAAGCTAAGATAAACAAGAGAAACAGTTAGATCAAGAATAACAGTCAGTAAACTCAAGCTTATTCATATCAACTTTCAGGTCAAGAAAGAAAGGGCGTATGGCGGAAGCCTGGGCACACAGAGGCGAAGAAGGACGGAGCAAACACCGAAATGCATCGGGGAGCCGTAAGCAGGCGAAGATCCGGCGATGTCCGAATGGGGAAACCCGCATGAGCAAGACTCATGCATCCTTCAGCGAATACATAGCTGGAGAGAGGCGAGACGCAGGGAACTGAAACATCTAAGTACCTGCAGGAAAAGAAATCAAACGAGATTCCGTAAGTAGCGGCGAGCGAAAGCGGAGGAGCCCAAACCATCATATGATGGGGTAGTAGGACCCGCACAAAGCGAAGGCCTCGGCAGCCGAATGTCATGGGAAGGACATCCAGAGAGGGTGAGAGACCCGTAGGCGAAACCGAGGCTTAGCGAGCGGAGATCCTGAGTACGGCGGGACACGAGAAATCCTGTCGGAAGCATCGGGGACCATCCCGAAAGGCTAAAGACTCCTGTGTGACCGATAGCGAACCAGTACCGTGAGGGAAAGGTGAAAAGAACCCCGGGAGGGGAGTGAAAGAGAACCAGAAACCATATGCCTACAAGAAGTCAGAGCCCGTCAAAGGGTGATGGCGTGCCTTTTGTAGAATGAGCCGGCGAGTTGCTTTTCCAGGCGAGGCTAAGCAGGATATGCGGAGCCGAAGCGAAAGCGAGTCTTAATAGGGCGAGAGTCTGGAGGAGCAGACCCGAAACCGGGTGATCTAGCCATGGACAGGTTGAAGTCGGGGTGAGACCCGATGGAGGACCGAACCGACCCCCGTTGAAACGTTGGCGGATGATCTGTGGCTAGGGGTGAAATTCCAAACGAACCCGGAGATAGCTGGTTCTCCCCGAAATAGCTTTAGGGCTAGCGTCGCGAGACGGCATGCGAAGGTAGAGCACTGAATATGCGATGGCCTCATCCCGAGGTACTGAGCATAATCAAACTCCGAATGTCGCACGTCCAGTCGCGGCAGTCAGTCTGCGGGTGATAAGGTCCGCGGACAAGAGGGAAACAGCCCAGACCATCAGCTAAGGTCCCAAAGTGCATGCCAAGTGGAAAAGGAAGTGGGGACGTGGAGACAACTAGGAGGTTGGCTCAGAAGCAGCCATCCTTCAAAGAGTGCGTAACAGCTCACTAGTCGAATGACCCTGCGCCGATAATTTACCGGGGCTAAGCATGACACCGAAGCTATGGATATGAAAATATGGTAGGGGAGCGTTCCATCCGGCGGAGAAGCGGGACCGAAAGGGCCCGAGGAGCGGATGGAAGAGAGAATGCCGGCGTGAGTAGCGAGATGCGGGTGAGAATCCCGCACACCGATGGCCCAAGGTCTCCAGAGGAAGGTTCGTCCGCTCTGGGAGAGTCGGGACCTAAGGAGAGGCCGAAAGGCGTATCCGATGGAAGACAGGCGGAGATTCCTGTACCCTTCAGGGAGCGATGGAGTGACGGAGAAGGCTAGCGCAACCGGCGGACGGAAGAGCCGGGGCAAGCGAGGTAGCCGTGATGCAGTGAAATGCGCATCACAGAAGGCGAAGGCGTGACGCATACGGAAAGCTGCGGCAAGTACGGAAAAGCGTGAAGCAGACTTCCAGGAAAAGCTTCTAGCACAAATTTCTGAAGGCCCGTACCGAAAATGGACACACATGGGCAGGGAGAGAATCCCAAGGTGAGCGAGAGAACTGCAGCTAAGGAACTCTGCAAAATGACCCCGTAACTTAGGGAGAAGGGGTGCTCTTCGGAGCCGCAGAAAAATGGCCCAAGCGACTGTTTACCAAAAACACAGCTCTCTGCGAAGGCGCAAGCCGAAGTATAGGGGGTGACGCCTGCCCGGTGCTGGAAGGTCAAGAGGAGTGGTCAGCGCAAGCGAAGCCATGATACGAAGCCCCAGTAAACGGCGGCCGTAACTATAACGGTCCTAAGGTAGCGAAATTCCTTGTCAGGTAAGTTCTGACCCGCACGAAAGGCGTAACGATTTGGGCGCTGTCTCGGCTGCAGACTCGGTGAAGTCTTAGTACCTGTGAAGATGCAGGTTGCCCGCGACTAGACGGAAAGACCCCATGGAGCTTCACTGCAGGCCGACATTGGGCCTGGGTGCATGACGTACAGGATAGGTGGGAGGCTGCGAGACGGGTTCGCCAGGATCCGAGGAGCCGCTGTTGGGATACCACCCCTCGTGCACTTAGGTTCTAACCGGGACGCGTAAGCCGCGTACGGGACAGTGTCAGCCGGGCAGTTTGACTGGGGCGGTCGCCTCCCAAAGAGTAACGGAGGCGCCCAAAGATACCCTCAGCGTGGATGGAAACCACGCATCGAGCGCAAAGGCATAAGGGTGTCTGACTGCGAGACAAACAGGTCGAGCAGGGACGAAAGTCGGGCTTAGTGATCCGGCGGTACCGCATGGAAGGGCCGTCGCTCAACGGATAAAAGCTACCCTGGGGATAACAGGCTGATCTCCCCCAAGAGTTCACATCGACGGGGAGGTTTGGCACCTCGATGTCGGCTCATCGCATCCTGGAGCTGAAGTCGGTTCCAAGGGTTGGGCTGTTCGCCCATTAAAGCGGTACGCGAGCTGGGTTCAGAACGTCGTGAGACAGTTCGGTCCCTATCTGTCGTGGGCGCAGGAGGTCTGAGGAGAGCTGCCCTCAGTACGAGAGGACCGGGGTGGACGGACCGATGGTGGACCAGTTGTCACGCCAGTGGCACAGCTGGGTAGCCAAGTCCGGAAGGGATAAGCGCTGAAGGCATCTAAGCGTGAAGCCCCCTCCAAGATGAGACCTCCCGTTGCTTAGCAAGTAAGGCCCCTTAAAGACGATAAGGTTGATAGACCGGGAGTGAAAGCATGGCGACATGTTCAGCGGACCGGCACTAATAGGCCGAGGACTTGACCAGAGAAGAGATTGTGTGCGGTTTTCAGGGGAGATCCTGAGATCCGGTAGCGATGGCGTGATGGAGACACCCGTACCCATGCCGAACACGGAAGTTAAGCATCACAGCGTCGACGATAGTCAGAAATGGCGACAATAGAACGCTGCCGGTCGATAGCACCTCAGATGAGGTGCTTTTGTTTTGCGTGAGAGTTATGTCTCACACTTTTTTAATTGATTATTTTTTTAATGTAAAAAATAGTTAAATCAATAAAGAGGGACCAAAATAAAATGTGTCGTCAATGACCAGGTGGTCAATAGAATTTCATGTTGAATGAAAGATCTATTGCGTCACTAAAAAAAGAATAAAACTGAGTGAAAATAGAGGGGGGTTGGCATTAATTATTTACAAATTTTTACTCGTCGTGGCGATTTACCAAGTGTGAAATTTGCAAGAATTCTTGGTATTGAGTTCGTTAGGAAGATCGCACAACCTAATAATCCTGATCATTTAAATAAGATGATCACTTCATTTTGATTTTAGGAGAAATGAATCGTGTTTTTGATCGCTCTTATGTGGAGGATTGAATTATCATAATGCCAGAAACGAAATATAACACTTTAGGTGCTTTACTAGGAATACAAATAGAAAGTCATCTTCATGTTTTAGTTGCGATGCAAAAAGCGTAACTGATATGAGGTTTACAAAGCTTTTCAAAGGCGCTATGCTGCAAGTTTACTTGGCAGATTCAACGCGTCATTTAGATAAAGCGCCTTTATTTAAAGAGGTGATGGATCTAATCAGGTTATAGAAGATGATTATGGACGCTTTAAAACAAATGAACATTTTGATCGTATATGGGAGTTATGTGGTCATGCCACTACTTTTGATTCGTTCAAGCACGCTAACGAACATCGTATGATCTCCTCAACAGGACAATTAGGTAATAAGTGGGAGATGACTTTTGATCCGTTTGTAGAATTGCCTGCCAATAGCTTGTTACTAAGCTTTTACTTTAGACATGTTAATAGGAAAAGTGAGAGGCATTATTTAATTATATGAAAGAGAACAACTCTCAGGTACTAGGATTTCAAGAATTTAGATTCATAGAGGTTCAAAACATTAATAACCGCACTATTTCGTAGTGGTTTTGACTTGCGTAAATACTTGATTATCTTATTCATGATATTCTTACCGGTAAAGCGGTGATTGAAGCGCCATTCCTGCTCAGCAAGGAACAATGGTAAATCTCTTTTAGATACACCATGATAAATAGTTTTAATGTTGTTTTCTATATTACCAGAAATGACATTTTGCCAGTAAAGCTTATGATCTTTCTCTTTATAGTTAACTTTTGCACTATGTAAATCTACTATTTTCTTTAGAAAATTAAAAGATGTATCCTTATCACAGTTTATTACCGTACTCTTATCTAGTTTTACGTGTTTACGCATCCATTTCTTAATTGAAGCTGATTTATGGTTCATAAGGGCATGTAATTTCACAAAGGTAGGATACTTGTTGTCTTGTGTTGTACCTAAAATAATGACTACTGGTGACTTATCAGCGCCTTTACCGCGCTTACCACCTGGTCTTTTACCACCAACTTCAAGGATATCTAGGTCATAGAATTTGCTTTCTAAAAGATGATCATTATTACTTTCAGCCATGAGTATTCTGAATTTTCTGATCCATTTACCAGCTGTTTTAGAGCTTGTATTGATGAGATTTCCCATTTCAACGGCACTAATCCCTTTATTCTGAACAAAGAATAGGTAAATGGCTAGAATCAGCTGCCAGAGTGTCAGGTTGCTATTATCAAAAATAGTGCCTGACAACAATGAAAACTGATGACCGCAATCCTTGCACTCAAGGATGTAATTGTTCTTAATACCTGTTGTTCTTTTGATCAAATAATACTCATGGCAATGGCAAAAATCACATTCAAATCCCTCAGGCCATTTGATGTTAAGGAAGAACTTAATCTGAGCATCTGTTGAACCATATTTTTCTTCCAGCTCAACCAATGAGAGCTTTCTAGGTTTTTCCTTATTCCAAGTACGCTTTTTTGACATATCCATAACCTCTTTTCTACATTACATCTATATTATTGCATAACTACAAAATCATGCTTTGAATATAGGCTGATAAAAGGGATTATTTAGGATTTAAAATTAAAAAGTTAAACTTTCCCTGAGAGAAGTTCTCTTTCATATTTAATTATGTTGAAAAATATCATATCTCTATTTATCCAAAGTAGCTCTTTTTACTAGAACAAGTCACAAAAGCACATATCTGATTGGATAGTCGTAAAAGTTTTAAAAAGAAATTATTTTAATCAAATGATCGCTTTGCAAAGCATATTTTAAAAGAGGATAAAAATGACCTGACATGTAAAAATGAGCGATTATGCGCAATAAAATGCCTGTATACCACATTTTTTAACGAAACATTCAAAAAATCTAAAAAAACACTTTACAAGCAGGAAGGAAAATGGTATATTTAGTTAGCACTCCGGTAAGGAGCGCATGCAGAACATTGAAAACTGAAAAGAAACACGTCAAAGAACTCATTTTTGAGCGGTGAACAAAACACCGAAAACAAATAGTCAGAAGTAATTTAAAGAGCTTATTCAAAGCTCCATTCATAAACAATGGAGAGTTTGATCCTGGCTCAGGATGAACGCTGGCGGCGTGCCTAATACATGCAAGTCGAACGGAGCACCTTGGTGCTCAGTGGCGAACGGGTGAGGAGAACATAGGTAACCTGCCCCTCCGAGGGGGACAACAGCTGGAAACGGCTGCTAAGACCGCATAGACGCATTCAGGGCATCCTGGATGCGCTAAATGACCGGATGGTCAGCGGGGGGATGGACCTATGCAGTATTAGCTAGTTGGCGGGGCAACGGCCCACCAAGGCGACGATACTTAGCCGGCCTGAGAGGGCGGACGGCCACACTGGGACTGAGACACGGCCCAGACTCCTACGGGAGGCAGCAGTAGGGAATTTTCGGCAATGGGGGAAACCCTGACCGAGCAACGCCGCGTGAACGAAGAAGGCCTTCGGGTCGTAAAGTTCTGTTGTACGGGAAGAACGTCGGATGGAGGAAATGCCATGCGAGTGACGGTACCGAACATAGAAAGCCACGGCTAACTACGTGCCAGCAGCCGCGGTAATACGTAGGTGGCGAGCGTTATCCGGAATCATTGGGCGTAAAGAGGGAGCAGGCGGTGATACAGGTCTGGAGGTGAAAGCCCGAAGCTAAACTTCGGGAAGCCCCGGAAACCGGATCACTGGAGTGCGGAAGAGGATCGTGGAATTCCATGTGTAGCGGTGAAATGCGTAGATATATGGAGGAACACCAGTGGCGAAGGCGACGGTCTGGTCCGCAACTGACGCTCAGTCCCGAAAGCGTGGGGAGCAAATAGGATTAGATACCCTAGTAGTCCACGCCGTAAACGATCGATACTAAGTGTCGGGAGTCAGATCCCGGTGCTGCAGTCAACGCAATAAGTATCGCGCCTGAGTAGTACGTTCGCAAGAATGAAACTCAAAGGAATTGACGGGGGCCCGCACAAGCGGTGGAGCATGTGGTTTAATTCGAAGCAACGCGAAGAACCTTACCAGGTCTTGACATCGATCTAAAAGGGAGAGAGATCTCCTCATAGCTATAGAGAAGACAGGTGGTGCATGGTTGTCGTCAGCTCGTGTCGTGAGATGTTGGGTTAAGTCCCGCAACGAGCGCAACCCCTGTCGCCAGTTGCCAGCATTGAGTTGGGGACTCTGGCGAGACTGCCTCTGCAAGGAGGAGGAAGGCGGGGATGACGTCAAATCATCATGCCCCTTATGACCTGGGCCACACACGTGCTACAATGGACGGAGCAGAGGGAAGCGAGACCGCGAGGTTGAGCAGAGCCCAGAAACCCGTTCTCAGTTCGGACTGCAGTCTGCAACTCGACTGCACGAAGCTGGAATCGCTAGTAATCGCGGATCAGCATGCCGCGGTGAATACGTTCTCGGGCCTTGTACACACCGCCCGTCACACCATGAGAGTCAGCAACACCCGAAGCCGGTGGCTCAACCGCAAGGAGAGAGCTGTCTAAGGTGGGGCCGATGATTGGGGTGAAGTCGTAACAAGGTATCCCTACGGGAACGTGGGGATGGATCACCTCCTTTCTAGGGAGAAATGCGTGTT
Organism: Intestinibaculum porci; assembly: GCF_003925875.1. Lineage (GTDB taxonomy): Bacteria > Bacillota_I > Bacilli_A > Erysipelotrichales > Coprobacillaceae > Intestinibaculum > Intestinibaculum porci. Next base: position 870,594 of record NZ_AP019309.1, read on the forward strand.
TCTTTTCGGTTTTCTCTGCTTTGCAGAGAAGGAAGACCCTTGAAAACCGCATACAATCAAAAGCAAAGAGAAGACTTATTAATTCAAATTAGTAAGACTTCCTGCAAACACTATATAAGGATAAGATCAGAGAAACATCAAAGGTCTAGAATCTGGTATAGTGGGCAAAAGCTAAGATAAACAAGAGAAACAGTTAGATCAAGAATAACAGTCAGTAAACTCAAGCTTATTCATATCAACTTTCAGGTCAAGAAAGAAAGGGCGTATGGCGGAAGCCTGGGCACACAGAGGCGAAGAAGGACGGAGCAAACACCGAAATGCATCGGGGAGCCGTAAGCAGGCGAAGATCCGGTGATGTCCGAATGGGGAAACCCGCATGAGCAAGACTCATGCATCCTTCAGCGAATACATAGCTGGAGAGAGGCGAGACGCAGGGAACTGAAACATCTAAGTACCTGCAGGAAAAGAAATCAAACGAGATTCCGTAAGTAGCGGCGAGCGAAAGCGGAGGAGCCCAAACCATCATATGATGGGGTAGTAGGACCCGCACAAAGCGAAGGCCTTGGCAGCCGAATGTCATGGGAAGGACATCCAGAGAGGGTGAGAGACCCGTAGGCGAAACCGAGGTTTAGCGAGCGGAGATCCTGAGTACGGCGGGACACGAGAAATCCTGTCGGAAGCATCGGGGACCATCCCGAAAGGCTAAAGACTCCTGTGTGACCGATAGCGAACCAGTACCGTGAGGGAAAGGTGAAAAGAACCCCGGGAGGGGAGTGAAAGAGAACCAGAAACCATATGCCTACAAGAAGTCAGAGCCCGTCAAAGGGTGATGGCGTGCCTTTTGTAGAATGAGCCGGCGAGTTGCTTTTCCAGGCGAGGCTAAGCAGGATATGCGGAGCCGAAGCGAAAGCGAGTCTTAATAGGGCGAGAGTCTGGAGGAGCAGACCCGAAACCGGGTGATCTAGCCATGGACAGGTTGAAGTCGGGGTGAGACCCGATGGAGGACCGAACCGACCCCCGTTGAAACGTTGGCGGATGATCTGTGGCTAGGGGTGAAATTCCAAACGAACCCGGAGATAGCTGGTTCTCCCCGAAATAGCTTTAGGGCTAGCGTCGCGAGACGGCATGCGAAGGTAGAGCACTGAATATGCGATGGCCTCATCCCGAGGTACTGAGCATAATCAAACTCCGAATGTCGCACGTCCAGTCGCGGCAGTCAGTCTGCGGGTGATAAGGTCCGCGGACAAGAGGGAAACAGCCCAGACCATCAGCTAAGGTCCCAAAGTGCATGCCAAGTGGAAAAGGAAGTGGGGACGTGGAGACAACTAGGAGGTTGGCTCAGAAGCAGCCATCCTTCAAAGAGTGCGTAACAGCTCACTAGTCGAATGACCCTGCGCCGATAATTTACCGGGGCTAAGCATGACACCGAAGCTATGGATATGAAAATATGGTAGGGGAGCGTTCCATCCGGCGGAGAAGCGGGACCGAAAGGGCCCGAGGAGCGGATGGAAGAGAGAATGCCGGCGTGAGTAGCGAGATGCGGGTGAGAATCCCGCACACCGATGGCCCAAGGTCTCCAGAGGAAGGTTCGTCCGCTCTGGGAGAGTCGGGACCTAAGGAGAGGCCGAAAGGCGTATCCGATGGAAGACAGGCGGAGATTCCTGTACCCTTCAGGGAGCGATGGAGTGACGGAGAAGGCTAGCGCAACCGGCGGACGGAAGAGCCGGGGCAAGCGAGGTAGCCGTGATGCAGTGAAATGCGCATCACAGAAGGCGAAGGCGTGACGCATACGGAAAGCTGCGGCAAGTACGGAAAAGCGTGAAGCAGACTTCCAGGAAAAGCTTCTAGCACAAATTTCTGAAGGCCCGTACCGAAAATGGACACACATGGGCAGGGAGAGAATCCCAAGGTGAGCGAGAGAACTGCAGCTAAGGAACTCTGCAAAATGACCCCGTAACTTAGGGAGAAGGGGTGCTCTTCGGAGCCGCAGAAAAATGGCCCAAGCGACTGTTTACCAAAAACACAGCTCTCTGCGAAGGCGCAAGCCGAAGTATAGGGGGTGACGCCTGCCCGGTGCTGGAAGGTCAAGAGGAGTGGTCAGCGCAAGCGAAGCCATGATACGAAGCCCCAGTAAACGGCGGCCGTAACTATAACGGTCCTAAGGTAGCGAAATTCCTTGTCAGGTAAGTTCTGACCCGCACGAAAGGCGTAACGATTTGGGCGCTGTCTCGGCTGCAGACTCGGTGAAGTCTTAGTACCTGTGAAGATGCAGGTTGCCCGCGACTAGACGGAAAGACCCCATGGAGCTTCACTGCAGGCCGACATTGGGCCTGGGTGCATGACGTACAGGATAGGTGGGAGGCTGCGAGACGGGTTCGCCAGGATCCGAGGAGCCGCTGTTGGGATACCACCCCTCGTGCACTTAGGTTCTAACCGGGACGCGTAAGCCGCGTACGGGACAGTGTCAGCCGGGCAGTTTGACTGGGGCGGTCGCCTCCCAAAGAGTAACGGAGGCGCCCAAAGATACCCTCAGCGTGGATGGAAACCACGCATCGAGCGCAAAGGCATAAGGGTGTCTGACTGCGAGACAAACAGGTCGAGCAGGGACGAAAGTCGGGCTTAGTGATCCGGCGGTACCGCATGGAAGGGCCGTCGCTCAACGGATAAAAGCTACCCTGGGGATAACAGGCTGATCTCCCCCAAGAGTTCACATCGACGGGGAGGTTTGGCACCTCGATGTCGGCTCATCGCATCCTGGAGCTGAAGTCGGTTCCAAGGGTTGGGCTGTTCGCCCATTAAAGCGGTACGCGAGCTGGGTTCAGAACGTCGTGAGACAGTTCGGTCCCTATCTGTCGTGGGCGCAGGAGGTCTGAGGAGAGCTGCCCTCAGTACGAGAGGACCGGGGTGGACGGACCGATGGTGGACCAGTTGTCACGCCAGTGGCACAGCTGGGTAGCCAAGTCCGGAAGGGATAAGCGCTGAAGGCATCTAAGCGTGAAGCCCCCTCCAAGATGAGACCTCCCGTTGCTTAGCAAGTAAGGCCCCTTAAAGACGATAAGGTTGATAGACCGGGAGTGAAAGCATGGCGACATGTTCAGCGGACCGGCACTAATAGGCCGAGGACTTGACCAGAGAAGAGATTGTGTGCGGTTTTCAGGGGAGATCCTGAGATCCGGTAGCGATGGCGTGATGGAGACACCCGTACCCATGCCGAACACGGAAGTTAAGCATCACAGCGTCGACGATAGTCAGAAATGGCGACAATAGAACGCTGCCGGTCGATAGCACCTCAGATGAGGTGCTTTTGTTTTGCGTGAGATTTATGTCTCACGCTTTTTATATTGTGTTCATAATTATTGAGTAAGATATTTTTAATCCATGAGATTCACATATTGTCATGTTATGATTTTAAAGAGGTGGTTTTATGGCATCAATATATGATCCTTATTATGATGATTTAGTTAAGATTCAACAAAAGGTTCTTGATGATATAGAAGATATTAAACAGGATATTATGCAAAAGAAAGGTATGAATCCGATCGAACATTGCTTATCACGAATTAAGGATGAAGCAAGCATGAAAGAAAAATGTCTCAGAAAGCATCTGCCCATTAATAGTGATTCTGCTTTACATAAGATTCAGGATGCCATTGGTGTGCGCATTGTCTGTGCTTTCCTTGATGACGTTTATGATATTAGAGATGCTTTACTGCATGAAAAGCATTACGATATTATTCGCGAAAAAGACTATATCAAAAATGTCAAACCATCAGGCTATCGCTCTTTACATTTAATTGTCAAAGTTGATGGTTACTTTGTGGAATTTCAGCTGAGAACTATTTCTCAGGATACTTGGGCTGCTTTAGAGCATCATATGCGCTATAAAAAGGATATTAAAGGCGACATAAAGCTTATAGAAAGTGAACTGAAACGCTGCGCGGACGAGCTTGCGGCCACAGATATCTCTATGCAGACAATTAGAAATATGATCATTGAAGAAGGTGAATAATATGAGATTACTCTTAGCAGAGGATACACAAGATTTAAATAAAGCGATTGCGACGGTATTAAGACATTATAACTATGAAGTGGACTGTGCCTTTGATGGTGAAGAAGCTTTAACATATTTAAACCGCCAGCATTATGAGGCGGTGATCTTAGATATCATGATGCCGAAAAAAGATGGTATTGCAGTTTTGCAGGATATGCGATCTAACGATGATATGACACCAGTGTTATTATTAACCGCAAAAGCAGAAGTGGATGATCGTGTCACTGGCTTAGATGCGGGGGCCGACGATTATTTGGTTAAACCTTTTGCAATGAAAGAGCTGCTTGCGCGCATTCGCTCACTTACCAGACGTAATGATGATTATGATCGTCGTGATGTCAGTGTTGGCAATGTCACTTTAAATGTGGAGAATGAAGAATTATCATCGCTTAATTCCATTCGTTTATCACACAAGGAATGTGAGCTCTTTAAAGAACTAGCGCTTCATAAGAATCCTTTAGATACCAAGTATCTGTTTGAAAAGATCTGGAAGGGCGAAGAGGTGAGTGAAGATACCATTTGGCTTTATATCTCTTATTTGAAAGGAAAACTGCAGTCGATCAATGCGAATATTACCATTGCGGGAGAGCGTGGCGGCAGTTTTCAGCTTGTGAACAATGAGCAAGAATGCGATTAATAAATTACGCCTGAAATTTATTGGTATCTTCATGGGCGTCCTTATTGCGATCATTGGTTTATTCTCTGTATCTATTCATATTATTAACCAGTATAATCGCAATCGCGTGATCAATGCGGCTTTAAGCTATATCGTAGATCAGAACGGAGAAATCAATAAAAACCCGAAAGCTGGTTCTTTTGATGATTTCTCAACGGAATTCCATTATTCAGCCCGCTACTTCTCTGTCACTTACAATAAAGATGGCTCGATTGCTCGTTCCACCACCAGCCATATTGCGGCCGTTTCTCGCAGCCAGGCTTATAATCTTGCCAGAAAAGCTTTACGCAGCGGTGATGAGACAGGGCACGATGGCGTTTATTATTATAAAGTTGCAAAAGTCGGCAAAAATCAGACTTTGGTTGTTTTTCTTGATTGTACGACGCAAATTGAATCAAGCAAAAACCTTACAATAACTATTATTATGGTCACTTTACCAGGTATTTTATTGGTCTTTGTTTGCGCTCTCGCTATTTCGAAGCGAGCGGTTCGACCAGAAATCGAAAATGCGGAAAGACAGAATCTATTCATTACGAATGCTTCCCATGAATTGAAAACACCGTTAGCGGTTATTCGCGCGAACATGGAAGTCGAAGAGATGATTAACGGTGAAGATGAGTGGACGAAATCGACGATGAATCAGGTGGAGCGCATGAATGGTCTCATCCAGAATTTAGTGATGATCGCCAAAGCGCAGGAACAGGAAAATCGGGAAGGAGACGCAATAATTAATGTCTCGACATTAATTAATGAGTCCATCGATCCTTTTATGTCCCTTGTGCAAAGTGAAAACAAACAAATCATCAGGACAATTCAAAGTGATGTGATGATGAAAGGTGATGCCTCAAAAGTGCGGCAGCTTTGTTCCTTGTTAGTTGATAATGCCGTAAAGTATTGTGATGATCAGGGCACGATCACGGTTGCCTTAAGTGCGTTAAAGAAAGATAAAGTGATTCGATTGGACGTTTCAAATACCTATGCAGATGGCAAGAATGTCGATTACACCAAATTCTTTGACCGCTTCTATCGCGCTGATCAATCGCATAACATTGATCGTGGCGGTTATGGTATTGGTTTATCGATTGCAGAAAGTATTGTTCGTCTTTATGGCGGCAGTATTCATGCCTCATGGAAAGAAGGCATCATTACCTTTACCTGCATGATGAAGAGTAAGATTTAAGGCTTACTCTTTTTTACTATATTGTCGACGTATTTAAGCGCCATTGTGACGTTTTATAAAAGGATAAAAATGACCTGACATGTAAAAATGAGCGATTATGCGCAATAAAATGCCTGTATACCGTATTTTTTAACGAAAGATTCAAAAAATCTCAAAAAACACTTTACAAGCAGGAAGGAAAATGGTATATTTAGTTAGCACTCCGGTAAGGAGCGCATGCAGAACATTGAAAACTGAAAAGAAACACGTCAAAGAACTCATTTTTGAGCGGTGAACAAAACACCGAAAACAAATAGTCAGAAGTAATTTAAAGAGCTTATTCAAAGCTCCATTCATAAACAATGGAGAGTTTGATCCTGGCTCAGGATGAACGCTGGCGGCGTGCCTAATACATGCAAGTCGAACGGAGCACCTTGGTGCTCAGTGGCGAACGGGTGAGGAGAACATAGGTAACCTGCCCCTCCGAGGGGGACAACAGCTGGAAACGGCTGCTAAGACCGCATAGACGCATTCAGGGCATCCTGGATGCGCTAAATGACCGGATGGTCAGCGGGGGGATGGACCTATGCAGTATTAGCTAGTTGGCGGGGCAACGGCCCACCAAGGCGACGATACTTAGCCGGCCTGAGAGGGCGGACGGCCACACTGGGACTGAGACACGGCCCAGACTCCTACGGGAGGCAGCAGTAGGGAATTTTCGGCAATGGGGGAAACCCTGACCGAGCAACGCCGCGTGAACGAAGAAGGCCTTCGGGTCGTAAAGTTCTGTTGTACGGGAAGAACGTCGGATGGAGGAAATGCCATGCGAGTGACGGTACCGAACATAGAAAGCCACGGCTAACTACGTGCCAGCAGCCGCGGTAATACGTAGGTGGCGAGCGTTATCCGGAATCATTGGGCGTAAAGAGGGAGCAGGCGGTGATACAGGTCTGGAGGTGAAAGCCCGAAGCTAAACTTCGGGAAGCCCCGGAAACCGGATCACTGGAGTGCGGAAGAGGATCGTGGAATTCCATGTGTAGCGGTGAAATGCGTAGATATATGGAGGAACACCAGTGGCGAAGGCGACGGTCTGGTCCGCAACTGACGCTCAGTCCCGAAAGCGTGGGGAGCAAATAGGATTAGATACCCTAGTAGTCCACGCCGTAAACGATCGATACTAAGTGTCGGGAGTCAGATCCCGGTGCTGCAGTCAACGCAATAAGTATCGCGCCTGAGTAGTACGTTCGCAAGAATGAAACTCAAAGGAATTGACGGGGGCCCGCACAAGCGGTGGAGCATGTGGTTTAATTCGAAGCAACGCGAAGAACCTTACCAGGTCTTGACATCGATCTAAAAGGGAGAGAGATCTCCTCATAGCTATAGAGAAGACAGGTGGTGCATGGTTGTCGTCAGCTCGTGTCGTGAGATGTTGGGTTAAGTCCCGCAACGAGCGCAACCCCTGTCGCCAGTTGCCAGCATTGAGTTGGGGACTCTGGCGAGACTGCCTCTGCAAGGAGGAGGAAGGCGGGGATGACGTCAAATCATCATGCCCCTTATGACCTGGGCCACACACGTGCTACAATGGACGGAGCAGAGGGAAGCGAGACCGCGAGGTTGAGCAGAACCCAGAAACCCGTTCTCAGTTCGGACTGCAGTCTGCAACTCGACTGCACGAAGCTGGAATCGCTAGTAATCGCGGATCAGCATGCCGCGGTGAATACGTTCTCGGGCCTTGTACACACCGCCCGTCACACCATGAGAGTCAGCAACACCCGAAGCCGGTGGCTCAACCGCAAGGAGAGAGCTGTCTAAGGTGGGGCCGATGATTGGGGTGAAGTCGTAACAAGGTATCCCTACGGGAACGTGGGGATGGATCACCTCCTTTCTAGGGAGAAATGCGTGTTTCTTTTCGGTTTTCTCTGCTTTGCAGAGAAGGAAGACCCTTGAAAACCGCATACAATCAAAAGCAAAGAGAAGACTTATTAATTAAGATTAGTAAGACTTCCTGCAAACACTATATAAGGATAAGATCAGAGAAACATCAAAGGTCTAGAATCTGGTATAGTGGGCAAAAGCTAAGATAAACAAGAGAAACAGTTAGATCAAGAATAACAGTCAGTAAACTCAAGCTTATTCATATCAACTTTCAGGTCAAGAAAGAAAGGGCGTATGGCGGAAGCCTGGGCACACAGAGGCGAAGAAGGACGGAGCAAACACCGAAATGCATCGGGGAGCCGTAAGCAGGCGAAGATCCGGTGATGTCCGAATGGGGAAACCCGCATGAGCAAGACTCATGCATCCTTCAGCGAATACATAGCTGGAGAGAGGCGAGACGCAGGGAACTGAAACATCTAAGTACCTGCAGGAAAAGAAATCAAACGAGATTCCGTAAGTAGCGGCGAGCGAAAGCGGAGGAGCCCAAACCATCATATGATGGGGTAGTAGGACCCGCACAAAGCGAAGGCCTCGGCAGCCGAATGTCATGGGAAGGACATCCAGAGAGGGTGAGAGACCCGTAGGCGAAACCGAGGTTTAGCGAGCGGAGATCCTGAGTACGGCGGGACACGAGAAATCCTGTCGGAAGCATCGGGGACCATCCCGAAAGGCTAAAGACTCCTGTGTGACCGATAGCGAACCAGTACCGTGAGGGAAAGGTGAAAAGAACCCCGGGAGGGGAGTGAAAGAGAACCAGAAACCATATGCCTACAAGAAGTCAGAGCCCGTCAAAGGGTGATGGCGTGCCTTTTGTAGAATGAGCCGGCGAGTTGCTTTTCCAGGCGAGGCTAAGCAGGATATGCGGAGCCGAAGCGAAAGCGAGTCTTAATAGGGCGAGAGTCTGGAGGAGCAGACCCGAAACCGGGTGATCTAGCCATGGACAGGTTGAAGTCGGGGTGAGACCCGATGGAGGACCGAACCGACCCCCGTTGAAACGTTGGCGGATGATCTGTGGCTAGGGGTGAAATTCCAAACGAACCCGGAGATAGCTGGTTCTCCCCGAAATAGCTTTAGGGCTAGCGTCGCGAGACGGCATGCGAAGGTAGAGCACTGAATATGCGATGGCCTCATCCCGAGGTACTGAGCATAATCAAACTCCGAATGTCGCACGTCCAGTCGCGGCAGTCAGTCTGCGGGTGATAAGGTCCGCGGACAAGAGGGAAACAGCCCAGACCATCAGCTAAGGTCCCAAAGTGCATGCCAAGTGGAAAAGGAAGTGGGGACGTGGAGACAACTAGGAGGTTGGCTCAGAAGCAGCCATCCTTCAAAGAGTGCGTAACAGCTCACTAGTCGAATGACCCTGCGCCGATAATTTACCGGGGCTAAGCATGACACCGAAGCTATGGATATGAAAATATGGTAGGGGAGCGTTCCATCCGGCGGAGAAGCGGGACCGAAAGGGCCCGAGGAGCGGATGGAAGAGAGAATGCCGGCGTGAGTAGCGAGATGCGGGTGAGAATCCCGCACACCGATGGCCCAAGGTCTCCAGAGGAAGGTTCGTCCGCTCTGGGAGAGTCGGGACCTAAGGAGAGGCCGAAAGGCGTATCCGATGGAAGACAGGCGGAGATTCCTGTACCCTTCAGGGAGCGATGGAGTGACGGAGAAGGCTAGCGCAACCGGCGGACGGAAGAGCCGGGGCAAGCGAGGTAGCCGTGATGCAGTGAAATGCGCATCACAGAAGGCGAAGGCGTGACGCATACGGAAAGCTGCGGCAAGTACGGAAAAGCGTGAAGCAGACTTCCAGGAAAAGCTTCTAGCACAAATTTCTGAAGGCCCGTACCGAAAATGGACACACATGGGCAGGGAGAGAATCCCAAGGTGAGCGAGAGAACTGCAGCTAAGGAACTCTGCAAAATGACCCCGTAACTTAGGGAGAAGGGGTGCTCTTCGGAGCCGCAGAAAAATGGCCCAAGCGACTGTTTACCAAAAACACAGCTCTCTGCGAAGGCGCAAGCCGAAGTATAGGGGGTGACGCCTGCCCGGTGCTGGAAGGTCAAGAGGAGTGGTCAGCGCAAGCGAAGCCATGATACGAAGCCCCAGTAAACGGCGGCCGTAACTATAACGGTCCTAAGGTAGCGAAATTCCTTGTCAGGTAAGTTCTGACCCGCACGAAAGGCGTAACGATTTGGGCGCTGTCTCGGCTGCAGACTCGGTGAAGTCTTAGTACCTGTGAAGATGCAGGTTGCCCGCGACTAGACGGAAAGACCCCATGGAGCTTCACTGCAGGCCGACATTGGGCCTGGGTGCATGACGTACAGGATAGGTGGGAGGCTGCGAGACGGGTTCGCCAGGATCCGAGGAGCCGCTGTTGGGATACCACCCCTCGTGCACTTAGGTTCTAACCGGGACGCGTAAGCCGCGTACGGGACAGTGTCAGCCGGGCAGTTTGACTGGGGCGGTCGCCTCCCAAAGAGTAACGGAGGCGCCCAAAGATACCCTCAGCGTGGATGGAAACCACGCATCGAGCGCAAAGGCATAAGGGTGTCTGACTGCGAGACAAACAGGTCGAGCAGGGACGAAAGTCGGGCTTAGTGATCCGGCGGTACCGCATGGAAGGGCCGTCGCTCAACGGATAAAAGCTACCCTGGGGATAACAGGCTGATCTCCCCCAAGAGTTCACATCGACGGGGAGGTTTGGCACCTCGATGTCGGCTCATCGCATCCTGGAGCTGAAGTCGGTTCCAAGGGTTGGGCTGTTCGCCCATTAAAGCGGTACGCGAGCTGGGTTCAGAACGTCGTGAGACAGTTCGGTCCCTATCTGTCGTGGGCGCAGGAGGTCTGAGGAGAGCTGCCCTCAGTACGAGAGGACCGGGGTGGACGGACCGATGGTGGACCAGTTGTCACGCCAGTGGCACAGCTGGGTAGCCAAGTCCGGAAGGGATAAGCGCTGAAGGCATCTAAGCGTGAAGCCCCCTCCAAGATGAGACCTCCCGTTGCTTAGCAAGTAAGGCCCCTTAAAGACGATAAGGTTGATAGACCGGGAGTGAAAGCATGGCGACATGTTCAGCGGACCGGCACTAATAGGCCGAGGACTTGACCAGAGAAGAGATTGTGTGCGGTTTTCAGGGGAGATCCTGAGATCCGGTAGCGATGGCGTGATGGAGACACCCGTACCCATGCCGAACACGGAAGTTAAGCATCACAGCGTCGACGATAGTCAGAAATGGCGACAATAGAACGCTGCCGGTCGATAGCACCTCAGATGAGGTGCTTTTGTTTTGCATCTATGTAAGTAAATATAAGTATATATTGATTAAACACTTAAAAAAGCTTATAATAAAGGCGGAAGTGATGATATGGATCAAAATCAGAGAATTCATAAAATAAAAGAACTATTAGATGAGAAAGAAGTACTCAAATACCAGGATATTATGAAAATCTTTGGTATTTCCCGTGATACAGCACGACGAGATATTGTGAAAATGGTTGATTTAGGATTAGGACTGCGGACCCATGGCGGGATTATGATCAAATCCCAGGAACGGATGATTCTTGATTATAAGGAGCGCCAAAAAGAGCATATAAGTCTCAAAAAAGAAATTGCTCGTAAAGCTTTGAGTTATATCAGTATTCATAAAGTTATCTATTTTGATGTTTCAACGACGATTAATGCATTATGTGATCTGGTGCCTTCGCATATTATCGGTTATACCAATAGTCTAGCGAATGTGGAAAGTTTAAGCGCGCATTGTGAAACGCATATGATTGGCGGGAAATATAATCCTCGGGGACGTTTTATGTTTGGTCCTGATGCTTATAAAGCGATTGAAGGCATTACTTTTGATCTTTGTTTTTTAGGAGCTGCCTGTGTGAAAGAAGATGGGATCTATTTTCAGGATGAAGATGATGCCTATATGAAACATTTAGTAGCTTCGCGCTCGCACTTTGTGTGTGTGCTTTATGATGACAGCAAATATTTAAAAAAGGGGACAATTAAAGCTTTAGACTTTCGTGATGTACAAATGATCACAACCAATAAGCAGCCCCCAGAAAAAATCTTTGAAGCGATGAAAGAAGCAGGCTGTCTGCTTGATTATACAGGAGGAAATGTATGAAAACAGTAGTATTTAGTGATATTGATGGAACCTTATTACATAGTGATCATCAGATGTCGGTGGCCACGAAAGAAGCTATTTTGTCGCTGCAGGCAAAGGATATTCCCTTTGTTATTGTCAGTGCCCGCTCTCCATCAGGAATTTATCCGATCTTAAAGAAAAATGATTTTACCTGTGCCATTATTGCTTATAGCGGTGGCTTAATTTTGAATGAAGCGCATGAAGTGATTGCTTCGCAGGGGTTTAGCGCCTCACAGGCTAAGGCTATGATTGGCTTTATGCACCAGCAAGGCTTTGATTTAACCGCTAATATTTATAGCGGGGATGACTGGATCGTGGAAAAACGTGACGAAAGAGTTTTACGGGAGGAACATATTGTCGAAGCGAAAGCGAGAGTGGCCTCATTTAATGAATTAAGCGATGATATGAGCGTCAATAAGATTTTGTGTATGTGTAATCCTGATTATACAAATGACATTGAGAAGGCTTTAAAAGAGCGTTTTAAGGATGTTGTTATCAGCAAGAGTTCAGACATCCTCATTGAGATCAATGCTTTAGGTATTACCAAAGCGCATGCGGTTGAGGTGCTTTGTGATTATTACCATTGTCCAATAGATCAGGCGATTGCTTTTGGTGATAATTATAATGATCTGAGTATGCTGGAAGCTGTTGGACATCCTTATTTAATGGCGAATGCCCCACAAGCGTTATTAGAAAAGCTGCCAACACATACCTTATCTAATGATGACGATGGTCTTGTTTATGCTTTAAAACAATTACAGCTTATTGATGGTTAGCATACAAGGCTAAAATTTTTATTGGCTGTTGGAAAAACTTGGTTATAAATGTGTAGCGCCCCCATGGCTTGCCAAGGGGAACGCTACTTTTTAGTAGATAAAATGATGTATAATATGACTAGATTTAAAGGGAATTCTACTACGTTTCCTGCACGAAAGTGTCCAATAGAATGATGAACCGTCAGTTTAGCTGCTTGGGCAGACGGTAATGTCATATTTTTCCGAAAATTCCATCGATCAAAAGTTTCTTGTTAAAATCGTTTAAGACATTAATAATGTTAATGGCAGGAATCACATGGATATGATCTCATACGCTTTATAAATATAAATATCTATTCTAAGAGCGCAAAACCTTTTCAATAGAGAGTTTACTTAGGGTGTGATTCATGACAAGGATCGTAATGACATAAGTGATTAAAAGAATAAAGACACTTATGGCGGCTTGATTGTGGGCAATTAAGATGGGAATGGCTAGTGCTATGATAAACTGTAGAGCGGTACATGCACTTTTCACCTTTAACATAAAACGATGAGGGAGTCCTTCGATCGATAACTTAATGTCATCGATCAGATGTTTATGATAATACATTAATGTTAATGTGAGGGTGAGGATGAGAATAATGATGGTAAATAATGTCAGTAAACCAATCTTTAACCATTGCGTCATCTGAATAAGAGAGGCAATTTCCTTTTCATGGGTGAAGAAATTAATCACTTTGTAATGCTTTTGAATGAGACTGCGATCAGTTATAAACTGATCGTAGCTTTTTTCTTTATAGATATAAGCGACGTATGAGTGAATTGAATATTTCTTATAGAGCTTTTTCAGAAATGTGGGATCAATAGCCAAATAAGGGATATTGTTTTTAAAATAGGGACTCTTCTTTTGATCATTGAGAATACTGACTAAACCTTTATAGGTATAGTGTTGATGATCTATTTCTAAAGTGATTGATAAATCATCAAGATCAGTTCCATGTTTCATTAAAGATTGATAAAGCGTATAACTTAAGGCTATTGGTGATTCCTTTTGTGATAAGTAGCGTGCATTTCGTTTACTTAATAGCGGTACCGCCATGACTTCAAGGTCATCAAGCAAGGCTGAAGTATAATGATAGGCAATCGGTTTTACTTTTGTATTGGCTTGGTAAGTAAAAGGAGATAAGCCTTCATCAAGATGCTGATTTGTTTTGGTGACCATAAAAGCGAGATCTGATAAATGGTAATAGCTTTCCTGCATTGCAGAAAAGTGATGATCTGCCTGACGCAAAGAGAATTGCATCAAAGAAAGGCATAAGGTCAGGATGAGTGTTAAGATCAGAAAATCCTTGCGATGCAAGCGTAAATAGTAATGGAAATACAAAGGAAAGAGATCATCGGATGTTTCTTGAAAATGACTGATCTCTTCATGAGTACATTTATGACATATGAGCTGATGATCTTTGATTTCATAAAGAGCATCACAAAGCTCATCGGCCTGCGTAGAATGAGTTGCCATAATAACGGTGAGAGGACTGCTTGCTAACATATGAAAGAGTTCTTCTTCATGTAAACCGTCAAGGGCACTGCTTGGTTCATCAAGAATAATAACATCGACATTTCTTGCAAGAGCACAGGCGATCGCTAAACGCTGACGCTGGCCGCCAGAAAGGTGCATGATAGGCTCGTCAAGAGGAATGGTTAAATGCACCTGATGAAGATAAGAGACAATCTCTTCATCATGAGGATGATGACCATTTATAGCTGCATGCATAAGAATATTGCCTTTCACATCACTTTGCTCAAAAAGTAAGGGATCCTGCATGACATAGGCAATATGCTGATGGCGAAAAGCAGTACGCGTTTTTTCATTAGCGATGTCAATGACTTCATTGTTGTAAATATATGTGTAATCATGATCTTCGCTCATCAAAGCAAGACGATAAAGCAAAGAGGATTTCCCGCAGCCGCTGACCCCTTTAATGAGGGTAAACTGATGGTCAGGAATGATCATTTGTGATTCTTCAAGGATCGTTTTGTCTTCATAGCTAATGGCTAAATGGGCTAGTCTCATAGGCTCACTTCCTTATATAAAGAGGAAAAAGAAAAGCATTCAAAATAATAATTAGACAGCTTCCTAAGATCGTGAATAGCGTTGGCATAAAAAGAATATGTCTTTGTAAAGAAATCAGTAAGCAAATAATAAATGTCAAAATGAACACGGATAATAAAAGTGCTAAAGTTTCTTTACCATAGGCCTTTTTAAATAGAGCTTGGCAATGTTTAATACCTAAAGACGCGAGATAACACTTATGCAGATAACGCTTATGGCGAGTTATATAATTGATCACAACACTTAACAAGAGACACAATAGTAGCAATGCCAAGGTAGCGATCCCATAGGCCTGCTGGTAGTTTTTAACCGCTAATGCCGCTTCCTGATGGCTGCTGTATTCACTTAAGATATCAAATCCTTTCTTTTGTAAAGCCTTGATCACATCCGGAACAGCGCTTATTTCGTCGACATAAACACTATAAGCACAAGGCCGATAAGGGCGATCATGAAAAGTATGCATAATTTGTTTACGTTTATTTTTCGCAATATGATTGAAATAAACATGGGAATAGTCTTCACCGACAATATAAAGTGTTCTTCTTTGCGTTCGTGCTTTTTTCTTGACTAAGCTAAAGAAAGCCTTATCGGGCAAATAAATGACATAACGATCAAGATTATAAATGCCAAATGAGGAGGCTTTAAGAATACCGGTGATCGGCATTGTTAATTTTATATAATCAACGGTGAGATCATAAGTATAAGCGATGGTCTCACCAACTCCCCCCTGACTGCGTCCATACGTATTATAAATAGGGATCCCTAATGAAAACGTGAGAGATTTTCCTAATAGGTCTTTGACTTGGCAATGGAGTGCCTGTGCCATTTTTTTCGCAGTGGCCATACTTAGATATAAACCTTTCTTTTTATTTTCATAGCGAATACTGCCTTGATCGCGTAAATCATAATGATAAGTTGAGATGTCCATGCGTGAAAACGTTGTTGCTTTGTTTGCTTGGGAAAGGACAAACGGTTTTGTCTTTTCGCTTATATGATATGGATGAGTGAGTAAATCACGATACACGCCATCAAGTGGTTCAAAGTTGTCATAACGTGCTTTGATATTTTGCACATGCTTAACTTTTAAAGAATCTATTTCTTTATTGGATAGAGGTTTTTCAAAACCAGACATGGAATATGTATCCACTTTTCCTTTTAACGTTTCAACGGGTTTATAAGCCACTAACTCCCGTGAAGTGAGCTGACTTAAGAGCTTATTTGTGGAAGTGGAAATAAGCTGATTAAAGCCAGAAAAAATGAGAGATATAATAAGCAGCAAAGGGATGAGAACATGACTAAGATGTTTATACCAGCGACCATGATGATCCATTTTAATGATATATCCTGGCATCTGCTTAAGATCAAGCGGCTTTGTTTTATAAGAATGATCATAATGAAGGCCTTGATGCTTTATTTCTATTTCCTGATGCGCAATATGCATATGCGTAAAAGCTGGATCAAGTAAATATTCATCATGAGTGAAGATAATCAGACTGCGTCCGGTTTGCATAATGTTTTTAAAAGCCGAGACATAAAGTGCACTGTAATCCTGATTGAGGGATGCCGTAGGTTCATCTAAGATATAAAGATCCGCCTCACGACTGAGTGTAAGCGCCGAAGCTGCGCGCTGTCTTTCACCGCCTGAGAGACAGGCAGGATAGTCGTTTAAATGTGTCATCAGATCAAAATGTTGGAAAAGCGTTGCATCGCTGCCAATCATTTCATACTGCATTTGAAGGGTGAGATCTTCACATAAAAGCGGTTTTTGTTTTTGCGCTGAGATCGTGAGTGACGGCGCTGATTCAAGAAAGTCATTATGTGCAGTCAAGGCGTTAAATAGAGTTGTTTTCCCACAGCCGCTTTCACCGGTGATGATTATACATTCGCCAGGATGCAGGAATAGGTCAAAAGACTTTATCAGTAAATGATCATCAAAAGCGATCTCTTTAAAGGTGAAATGCATATAGAAACCTCCTTTCTTACTTTGATTATAGCGGTTACATTTCGACATATCAATAAATTGAAAAAGTGTACAAAAAAACTGTGATATGCGTGATATCACAGTTTCTATTCATTATTATTCAATACCTGTTTCGTCTTTAATGATTTTTACAACATCATCCATTGTACGGCAGGTATCAGCACATTTATTAGCTAAAGCTTTTGATTCTTCATAGCTTAATGAGTTGATACGTTTTCTCTGAGCTAAGACAGAAGTTGCAGACATAGAGAATTCATCTAAGCCTAAACCAAGTAAGATTGGTGCTGCTTTGGCTTCGCCAGCCATTTCACCACACATACCAGTCCATTTGCCTTCTTTATGAGAAGCTTCGATCACGCCACGTACTAAACGTAAGATAGCAGGGTTGAATGGCTGATATAAGTAGTTAATTGTAGATGACATACGGTCAGCTGCGAAAGTGTACTGAATTAAGTCGTTAGTACCGATTGAGAAGAAGTCTACTTCTTTAGCGAACTGGTCAGCTAAGACTGCAGATGCAGGAATTTCAACCATGATACCAACTTCAATGTGATCAGAAACTTTTACACCTTCGTTGATTAATTTTTCTTTTTCTTCTAATAAGATTGCTTTAGCCTGACGGAATTCATCAAGAGTGGCAATCATTGGGAACATGATATGTAAATCACCGTAAACAGAAGCTCTTAATAAGGCTCTTAACTGTACACGGAAGATGTCTGGACGCTGTAAGCAGAGACGGATGGCACGCACACCTAAGAATGGGTTCATTTCTTCAGGTAATGGAAGTGAAGGTAACTTCTTATCGCCACCGATATCTAATGTACGGACAACAACTGGTCCATCAACGTTTTCTAAGACTTCCTTATAAACTTCGAACTGCTGTTCTTCGGTTGGTAAATCATCATTTTCCATGTATAAGAATTCAGTTCTGAATAAGCCGACACCTTCAGCACCGTTCGCTTTAACAGCTTCTAAGTCTTTAGGTGAACCGATGTTAGCTACTAATAATACTTTATGACCATCAGTTGATTTACTTTCAGCATTCACTAATTTCTTTAATTCAGCTTTGTAAGCTTCATAATCAGCTTTCTTAGCTTCATATTCTTTAATGGTTGCTTCATCAGGGTTAACGATGACATCACCCGCATCGCCATCGATGATGACGAAATCACCATCATTAACTTCCTGCATAACTGCATTTGTAGCTACCACAGCAGGAATTTCCATTGAACGTGCTAGGATGGCTGAGTGAGAAGTACGACCACCGATGTTTGTCGCGAAACCTTTGACTAAGTTCTTATCTAACTGTGAAGTATCAGATGGTGTTAAATCATTAGCGATGATAATAACTTCTTCTTCAATAGCAGTTGGATCAGGTAATTTTTTACCTAATAAATGTGCTTTCCATCTTGTGGAAACATCCTTGATGTCAGCTGCTCTTTCTTTGAAGTATGCATCATCCATAGATGAGAACATATTGATCATCATTGTAGCTACATCTTCCAAAGCAGCTGCCGCATTCAATTTTTCATCCTTGATTTTACCTTCGATCTGAGAAGCGAATTCTGGGTCATTTAACATCATTAAATGAGCGTCGAAAACGGCTGCTTCTTCAGCTGATAAGTTCTTAGATGCTCTTTCCTTAATCTTATTAATTTCTTTTTCTACTGCAGCTTTATGTTCGTTTAATTTTTTGATTTCAGCTTCAGTATCTTCAACAGTATCTCTTGATACAGTTAAATCAGGCATTTCTAACTTGTATGCTTTTGCAAGAGCGATACCGCTAGAAGCACCAATACCTTTAATATTTGTCATTTTGACCTACCTCCATTTATCTTTATTTTACCTTAATCTTTCTATAAAATAAAGCAAAAATAAGAGTCTTTGAAAACGTTTCCTTTTATATATCATATTGATAAAGAAATTTTTGCCCAAAAATGGCATAAAAATCTATTTCTATAAGTAATGACGTGAAAAAAATAATTTTCATGGCCGGATGGATGACAGTATTTTAAGAAGCGATTATAATGAAATGAGGTGATAAAAATGAAACTTACAAAACGCGGAAAACTTATTTTAGGATTATCATTATTTACATGTGCCCTCATTGTGAAAGGGATCATCGATCTGTTTACCTTAAGGCAGCGAACAGATTTATTAACCCAGTTATTAGCTATTGCTCAGTATTTTGGTTTTATTGCGATGATTGTGGTTCCTGATTTAATAGAACGCCGGATGCATTTCCATATTCCTGATCATGTCTATATAAGTGTGGCTTTTTTTGCCTTCCTGGCTTTGATCTGCGGGAATGGTCTGCATTTCTATCGCTTGTTTCCTTGGTGGGATACGGCGGAACATTTGGTTTCCGGAGTTTCCTTAGGCTTTATCGGCTATTGGTTAGTTGAAGTGATCAGTGATCATTCCTCTAAACATACCTTTTTAAAAGCCATTGTGGCGATTTTAATGGCCTTAGGCTGTGGCGCCGTCTGGGAAATGTGTGAATATACCTCAGATGGGATTCAAGGGACTAACTTCCAGCGCTATATGAAAACCGGTCGCTCGGTTTTAAAGAAAGGGGATCAGCCAAGAATTGGCCGTGATGCTCTTTATGATACGATGAAGGATATCTTCGTGGACTTCGGCGGGGCAAGCGCAGGGGTAGTGATTGTCTTAGTCTACAAATATAAAAAAAGTGACTGAAAAAATCAGACACTTTCAATATGCGGCAGTAAGATTTCAACGACGCGTTTTAAATTTTTTTCATCCTGCTCGTTAAAACGATTAAGTAATGGGGAATCAATATCTAAAACCCCTAATACTTTTCCCTCTTTCATTAAGGGAACGACAATTTCACTATTCGTGGCACTATCACAGGCAATATGCGTGGCAAACTGATGTACATCATCAACGCGTATTGTCTTTTTTGTCGTAGCCGCATGCGCGCAGACGCCTTTGTTTAAAGGCAAGTGAACACAGGCGACTTTGCCCATAAAGGGTCCTAATAATAGTTCATTGTCTTTCATTCGATAAAAGCCAACCCAGTTGACATCTTGTAAGGTCTCATAAAGCAGGGCGGCGGTATTGGCCATATTGGCGATGGTATCTGTTTCTCCCTCTAAAAGAGAGAAGAGACTATCAAAAAAGAGACTTTCCATTGCTTTCACCTCTTCATCAGTCTACCATAAAAGGAAGGAGGAAGCTCTATGAAAGCATTAGAAAATGAATGTATGGATGAACATCATCCCCATTATAAGCAAGCGATCAGTCGCCGCGATGCGCTTTATCAGCGGAAACATGATATTCGTTCACCTTTTAGCCGGGACTATTCCCGTTTGATTTTTTCACCTGCTTATCGGCGGATGAAACATAAAACGCAGGTCTTCTTTGCGGTTGATGATGATCATGTCTGCACCCGTTCAGAACATGTCAACCTGGTGGATTCCATTTCTTATACGATCGCTAAAGAATTAGGCTTGAATACCGAATTAACCAAAGCGATTGCGGTTGGTCATGACTTAGGCCATGCGCCCTTTGGGCATGGCGGGGAGAAGATTTTACGTTCTCTCGCCAAAGACTATGGTTTGCCCAGTTTCTGGCATGAACGCAATTCTCTCTATTTATGTGATGATTTGGAAGTTTTAGAAGATGATATCCATCATTTACATAATCTTGATTTAACATATGCGGTGCGTGATGGGATCATTTCGCACTGCGGGGAAATGCGTCAGCGCTGTATTACTCCACGAAAAGAAGCGATTGATCTCTCTTTGATCGAAAGACCAGGGCAGTATGAACCTTGGACTTATGAAGGCTGCGTTGTCAAAATGGCGGATAAGATTGCCTATTTAGCGAGGGATATTGAAGATGCCTTACGGCTTGATGTCATCACTCAGGCACAGGTTGATGCATTATTAAAAACCTTAAATCAGTTTGGAACACCTTTTTCCGCTATTAATAATGGGGTGATCGTCAATTACTTTATCTTAGATGTTGTCAATCACTCATCACCAGAAGGCATTGCCTTAAGTGAAGAAGCTTTTAAGAAGATGCAGCTCATTATGAATTTTAATTATGCCTGCATTTATGAAATCAAACGTGTCAAAGTCCATACCCAGTATGTACAGCTCATTATGCATTCGCTTTTTGATTTTCTCTATGATTATGGGCAGCGTATGACCTTTGTGGATGATCTTAAAAAGGATATGATTCATTATCCCAAATTGATCTCACATTATTTGGCGTGGTTAGAGAAATACGCTTACTTTGGGGAAAAGCGTGAAGCTATTTATGAAAACAAAGTGGTTTATGATTTCACCTGTGATGAGAAAGCCTTAGCCCAGAGTATTATTGACTATTTAGCCGGGATGACCGATTCCTTTCTCTTAGCCGCTTTTAATGAATTACTTTCTTTCTAGTGGAATAGTAGGAATTGTGATAAAATAGCCAAGAGAGGTGAGAGCAATGCCAATTAATTTACCAGATGATTTGCCAGCAGCGCAAATATTACTTGATGAAAATGTCTTTGTGATGACGCAAAGTCGTGCCACAACCCAGGAAATACGACCATTAAAGTTAATGATTGTCAATCTTATGCCAACCAAAGAAGTGACCGAGACACAGCTATTAAGACTGCTATCAAATACCCCTTTACAGGTGGAAGTGGATCTGATTCGTACCGCTAGTCATACCCCTTCACATGTCTCTCCGGAACACTTGCAGAACTTCTATAAAACCTTTAGTGAAGTAAAAGAGAACTATTATGATGGCATGATTATTACCGGGGCACCGGTCGAACGGATGGCTTTTAGCGATGTCGATTACTGGGATGAACTCTGTGAGATCATGGAATGGGCGAAATGCCATGTCTTTAGTTCCTTCTTTATCTGCTGGGGTGCTCAGGCGGCACTGCATTACTATTATGGAATTGATAAATACTTATTAAAGCATAAGTTAACCGGTGTTTATAAACATCGCATCAATACCCAGAAGATGAAACGAAAGATTTTACGTGGCTTCGATTATGAATTTTATGCACCGCATTCCCGCTATACAACGGTGTTAAAAGAAGATGTCGCGAGTATTCCAAGCTTGGATATCTTAGCCGAATCCAATGAAGCAGGGGTTTATTTAATCGCTGAAAAAGATGGCTCCCGTTTCTTTGTGACAGGTCATGCGGAATATGATACAGATACCTTAGATAAAGAGTATCGCCGTGATCTCAATGATCCTAACATTGAGGCTGAAATTCCAAAAAACTATTATCTAGATGATGATCCAACTCAGGAAGTACGGGTAGCTTGGCGTTCCCATGCTTATTTATTATTTGCCAACTGGCTGAACTATTACGTTTATCAGGAAACACCATACAATCTGGAAGAACTCAAAGATCGCAAATAAAAAGATGGACAGTTGTCCATCTTTTAAAGTTCTTCACCATTGGTTTCAATGACATGTTTATACCAGTTGAATGAATCTTTCTTAGAACGAGAGAAGTCACCTTCATGGTTATTATTGTAGTTGACATAGATAAAGCCATAACGTTTATCATATTCACCCGTTGAAGCGGAAACGATATCGATTGGTGCCCACATTGTATAACCAATTAAATCGACGCCATCATAATCAATAGCATCTTTCATCGCCTGAATATGGGATGATAAGTAGCTGATGCGATAATTATCATGAACACTGCCATCGGCCTCTTTCTTGTCATAAGCACCAAAACCATTTTCGACAACCATCATTGGCAAATGATAACGATCATAGATGACATTAAGGGAATAACGTAAGCCTAATGGATCAATGGCCCAGCCCCAGTCACTCTTTTTCAGATAAGGGTTATCAGTCGTATTGGCTTTAATGTCTAAAGCTGGCAGATTGACTTCATAGAAGTTGAATTCTTTGCCATCATCCATAGATTTTGTACATGAAGACATATAATAAGAGAAGCCAATGTAATCAACGGTGCCTTCTTTTAAGATCTGACGTTCTTCATCACTTAAGGCAATAGCCATATGATGACGCTGCCAGTACTTTTCTAAGTAAGCAGGGATCTCACCACGGGCATGGACATCCATAAACCAGTAACGTTTATGATCAGCGCCGACCATCTGCATCATATCTCTTGGGTTACATGAATAACTATAAACAGGAACATAAGCAATCATACAGCCAACCATGAAATCAGGATTGATCGCATGGGCAATTTTGACGGCTTTAGCGGAAGCGATTAATTCATTAATGGCAGACTGATACATCATATATTCATTATCAGGATTATCATCAGTCGTTAAGATGCCGCCTTCCTGGATCATATGATGAGCAATCGGGGCAGCACCCTGATTGTTGATTTCATTGAATGTCATCCAGTATTTGACTTTTCCGTTATAACGCTCAAAACATGTTTTCGCAAAGCGAACAAAGCAGTCAATGACTCTTTTATCCATAAAACCATTGTATTTCTTCGCTAAACCATAAGGGATTTCAAAGTGTGATAAGGTAACGACAGGTTCAATGCCATATTTATGACATTCATCAAAAACATCATCATAGAACTTTAAGCCTTCTTCGTTTGGTGTTTCTTCATCACCCTGTGGGAAAATACGCGTCCAGGCAATAGAAGTACGGAAAGCTTTAAAGCCCATTTCCGCAAATAACTTGATATCTTCTTTATAATGATGGTAGAAATCGACACCGACATGGTTAGGATAATCTTCTCCTTCGATGACACCATCGGTAATACGACGGGCAACGCCGTTAGATCCTGCGGTCATCACATCAGCGATGGAAGGTCCTTTACCGCCTTCCTGCCAGCCGCCTTCAAACTGATGGGCAGCACAGGCACCGCCCCATAAAAAATCTTTACTAAAACCCATAAAATAGCTCCTCCTTTAAATTTTCAAATTCATTATAGACAAGTTCTTAAAAAGAAGGGCATTCTTTCAATAATTGAAAAAAGTACCATACTTTTCCTTAAAACATCTTTCTTCATGGTGTATGATGAAAATGAGGAGGGATTTTATGAAAAAACTGCTCATCAGTCTTTTTTTAATGATTATGTCTATCACGCCTTTGCAGGCTTATATGAATCAGTCAAATAGTGATGCCAGATTAGCTTCTTTGATTATTAGTTCAGTATCGTTATCACCAAAGTTTATTTCTTCAGTCACGCATTATACAGCGCAAACAAAGCTTGCAAGTATCCAGGTGAATGCGTTAGCGGCTTCCTCGAAAGCGACTTTAAGCGGCACCGGGACCTATATTTTAAAGGAAGGAAAAAATACGATACAGGTGATCGTCAAAGCGGCTAATGGTCAAAGTCAGACTTATACTATTGAGATCAATAAGATTGGGGAAACGTCATCAACAAATGCGCCATCACCAGTGAATGTAACGTATCATCATATGACTTATCAGGTGGAAACGGATTTAAGCAAAATCCGTTTTCCTGATCATTTTACCTTATATTCAGTGCATCTTAATAATCAGGAAGTGGTGGCTTTAAAACATGAAAAAGCGGATTATACAATCGTCTATTTGCTTGATTCGGCGAAAAAAGGCGCTTTCTATGTGGTTAAAGATGGAAAGATCACTGCTCCTTTTGAGTCTTTAACTGTAAAAGGCGAACTCTATATTCCTTTACCTTTAAAAGAAGAGAAGAAGGATGGTTTTAAACAAACAACCATTACTATTAATCAGCATACGATCAAGGGATATAACTTTGAAAACAAAGCGGATGCTGCTTATAAACTGCTTTATTTATTAGGACCAGATGGAAAAGCGCATTATTATACATATGAGACCAGCGAAGGTACGATGCAGTTATATCGCGCCACATCGACAAGTTTATCTTCCCTGAATCCGATTTTATTAATGACAACCTTTGTTTTAGCGATTGCCTTTATACTACTTTTTATCAAATATCGCAGCTTTAAAGCAATGAGTTTAAAAAAGCTCAAGCGCATGAATTATATTGTCTCTAAAAGAAAACAGTGAGTTACTCACTGTTTTCATCGTTAGTGACCACTTCGCTGCAGGAATTGTGATAGGGGCAATGCGTATCCTGCTGGTCTAATAACATCATGCTGACTTCGTCATGTTCCTCTTCTTTTAAGGATAACCCTATTGAGGATAAAAAGCAGATCAGCTTTAAAAGAGTCAGGTCCTTTTCTTGATAAAGACGTCGTCCGTTTTTACTATTGCGCGTGGCGCAGCGTAGGTTTAATAAAAAAAAGACAAAGATTTTCAAAAATCTTTGTCATTAATGCATTTCCAGAACTTCCTGGACGATCTTGATACCAAATTGTTTATTCACTTCTGCGATAATATCTTCCCGCGCTTTCGCAAGAGCATGATAGCTCTTAGCGCCCACATTGGTTAAGACGAGCGCATTGCGATCATGGACCCGCATGCCATACATGGATGCGCCTTTGAGACCAGCCTGGTCAATCAGCCAGCCAGTAGAAATCTTAAAGGTATCATTACCCATTGCAAAACCTTTAAGGGTGGGATACTTTTCCTGTAAGTGGGCTAACTTCTGCTTGGTGATAATGGCATTTTTGAAGAATGAACCAGAGTTAGGAATATAGTGAGGATCTGGCAGTTTCCATTTTCGGATTTCAATAACCGTTTCACGAATTAAAGCAGGGGTATAGCTGGTGATGCCTTTTTCATCAAGGCGGGCCTGAACTTGCTTATAAAATGGCGGCTGCGGATTGCCTTTCTGTAAACGTAAGGTGACGCTGACAATAATGTAGCGGCCCCAGTCTTTGCCTCTAAAAATCGAAGCGCGATAAGCAAACTGACAGTCTTCTTTTGACAAAGTGACAAATGCTCTGGTGTGCATATCATAGGCTTCTAATTCAACAAAACTCTGTGAGATATCCTGCCCGTAAGCACCGACATTCTGCACGGGAGCTGCACCGATCGTGCCAGGGATG
Source organism: Intestinibaculum porci (assembly GCF_003925875.1). Lineage (GTDB taxonomy): Bacteria > Bacillota_I > Bacilli_A > Erysipelotrichales > Coprobacillaceae > Intestinibaculum > Intestinibaculum porci. The sequence continues at coordinate 896,339 of NZ_AP019309.1, forward strand.
AGAGACATCGCTTCAATGCCAGTCAGATGCATATCCACACTTTCAGAAATGACTTCATCTAAGATTTCGCCAGCACCGTAGCGAATGACGATATCATCCGCATTGTCTTCTAATATAGTACGTCCTTTGAGACACATATGCATAACGAGACCATCAAAGCCTTCATCATCTGCCAAGGTATTGCTGCCACCTCCAATGACAAATGTTTTCAGCTGGTGAGCTGCGGCAAACTGAAAAGCTTCAACAACATCGTCTTTTGTTTGGATTTCTGCGAAATAGCGTGCTTTCCCGCCAAGACGCATCGTAAGGTAATCTTTTAAACTTTTATTTTCTTCTAACTTCATGCCCCTAATATAACAAACTCATATGTCCGTTTCAACTGATTTACACATTATAAAATGTTTTGTGGTATGATGGAAGAAAGGGGAGATTTTATGCAAATACTTATTATATTGATATCATATTTATTAGGGACTATTTTATTTGGTGAGATTGTCACTCAGGTGCTTACCCATCATTCAGCGAGTGAATTAGGAACCTCTGGAAATCCAGGGATGGCCAATGTTATGGCGCACTTGGGGATTGTGCCGGGGGTGATCGTCTTATTAGGCGATGTCGGAAAATGTCTCTTAGCGGCTTTATTAAGTGCTCACTTCCTAGGTGATCAAGGCCTATTACTTGGCGGCCTGGCCGCGACGATCGGTCACGATTTTCCTTTCTGGCGCCATTTTAAAGGCGGCAAAGGCGTCGCTACTACTTGTATTCTTATTTTTATGTATGCGCCGCTTTATGGACTCTTTTCCCTAATTATGGGGTTGATCACTGTCATCATAACCCAGTATTTAAGTCTTGGTGGGATTGTTATTCCCTTATTAATGATTCCTTATGCATTTTACCAGAATGTCAGTGATGGCATTGTCATGATCATCTTTACCTTATTAATGATTTACAAATTTATGCCGCAGCTTAAACTGATACCGTCGCATCAGGCAGAAAAGACTGATTTAATTGGTGCGATCAAACGAAAAAGACGCAAATAAATGCGCCTTTTTTAGATTATTATGATTTTTTTGCAAGGGCTTCATCAAGGACTTTTGCGGCATTGAAGTCTTTGAAATCCTGATCGCTGATTAATAATACTGGGGTATCAGGATCAGCTAAGTCTTCAAACTTATGTAAAGAGCTTCTCAGCTGCGGTGTGACTAATACTAAGTCCGCCTGATCGATTGAATATTCGACAGCTGTTTCCGCTGCGGCCCAAACGACAATTTCTACGCCTTTCTTAGCAGCTTCCTCTTTTAAGGCTGCCGCAAACATATTAGAAGTTACACCTGCTTTGCAGCATAATAATATTTTCATCTTTGATTCTCCTTTCGTTTTTGATGTATCTACTTATATTTTAGCATATGTTTACAAAAATACATTCTTTTTTCGATGTTCTAAAAAAATAATTAGGGAGAGCTGGTTTGCAAGATCGGTTTGATATCAAACGAAATTGACAAAAACCCTATTATCCCTCATGATATAATAGCTCTAATAGGACAAGGGAAGTTGAAGGAGGACATCATTGTGTTTTTATTTAAGGATATCGGCCCGATTATGAAACGGGCCAGGAAGAAAAATAAGCTGACCATTCGGGATGTTTCTGAGATTACAGGGTTGAATGCGGATACCATTTCGGATTTAGAAAACCAACGGACAAACATGAAAATCTTTACTTTACTTGATCACCTTGTCCATCTTTATAAGCTGGATCGCTATGAAAATCCCGAATTGGCCTTAACGACCTTTCAAATTTTTGAAGGCCTTTCTGATGAAGCGATCGCCGAGATTGTGGCGGTTGTCAAAAAGGATCGTATTCGTCAGGATGCGAAAGCTTTTGCGGCTCAGGATGTCATCGACTAAAATTGTCTTTTTTTATCACATTGCTTTTCATTTTCGTATAATCCTATTACAATGGGGCAAAGGTTGTGATAAAGATGAATATATTAGATGAAATAGAACAATTACAGGAAACACTTATTCAGGATCGTCGCACTTTGCATCAGATGCCGGAAACGACCTTTGATTTGGATCAGACGACGGCCTATATTAAAAAACGTTTAATAGAAATGGGGTATACACCTCACGATCTTGGCAATCATGGGATTGTCACGACGATTGGTACTGGTTCCCCATGTCTGCTTTTACGCAGTGATATGGATGCTTTGCCGATGGCGGAAGAATCCGGCTTAGACTTTGCAGCGCATAACGGCAAGATGCATGCCTGCGGTCATGATCTCCATATGACGATGTTACTTGGAGCATGTGCTATTTTCAAACAACTCAAAGAGATTAAAGGCACCATCAAAATCTTATTTCAGCCAGCGGAGGAAATTGCCTCAGGGGCGAAAGCAATGATCGATGCCGGGGTCTTAGAAAATCCGCATGTCGATGCAGCTTTCGGCATGCATATCAAAGCGGATCAGCCTACTGGAACGATTGCCTATTGTCCGGGGGTTATGATGCCAAGTTCTGATTTCTTTACAGTGCAGATTCATGGTAAGTCTGTTCATGGTTCAGCGCCGCATTTAGGCGTGGATCCGATTAGTATTGCGGCGCATACGATCTGTAATCTGGAAATGTTAACGGCGCGAGAAATTGATGCGGCTGAGCGTTTTACGATGACCATTGGATCACTGCAAGCTGGCACAACGGGGAATATTATTCCTGATGAGGCGGTATTGAAAGGTTCGATCCGCTGTTTTGATCCAGATGTGCGCGTCAAAGTATTAGAACGTTTTGAAGAGATCATTACCGATACGGCGCAGATGTACCGCGGTGAAGCACTCGTTAATTTTCCGATGCGGGCGTTAACGGTTAATAATAATGAGACTTTAGCGAAAGACTGGCTGCCAGCTTTGCAGTCTATTGCGAAAGTGGATGCCCATTGTCAGCCGCTTTCTATTTCCGAAGACTTTTCTTATTTTATGGAACATGTACCATCCCTATTTGTTTTAGTAGGGGCACAGGGAGATCGTCCTCCAGTTTCTCTCCACAACAGTCATATTATCTTTGATGAAGAAGGGATGAAAACCGGCATTGCGGCTTACGTCGCTATTGCCCTTCATTATTTACAAGGGACACATTAAAAAGCCATCGCAAGATGGCTTTTATGCGTGGTGATACTTTTGTAATTCTTCCTCAGTAATAGTGCCGACCACTTTGGTGATTTCATCAAGTTCATCAAGGGAACACTGATAAAGAAAGCCTAAACGCATCTTCGGAAAGCGATAGCGTAAGACCATTTCCACCGTAGTGATTTTGGTCATCTTTAACTGATAGTCCCAGTGATCATCCATGTTTAACAGATCTTTTTCGTTCATAGGTCCTCCTTCAGGTATGTCATAAAGGTTTGTAAAAGCAGCGACTCAGAGCCTTTCTTATAAATAAGCGATAGGGGCAGAGTCATTTCTGGTATGAGCTTTTTAAACGTATAAGGCGTATAGAAATTCTCTTCTAGCAGATGTTCATAAGATAATATAAGGGTATTGTCTTGCACTAAGGGAAGAATCTCTGATAAGCCGAGATAAGTCCCTCTTATTGTGGCAAAAAGCTTATGCTTTTGCAAGTAGGCATCACTCAGATCTTCAGGGATATAAAGATCTTGCCCTTTAATATTTATATTTGTAAGGGCAACTTTATCACTTAAAGGATGACTTTTGCTTATGATGATACCAAGAGTATCCGCTTTTGTTAAGGGTGAACGCGACAATAGTGGATCATCGCTATGGCCATGAATAACGCCGAGATCACATAATCCCAGTACGCAAGCCTGCATAAGATCCGTTTCCCTTTGTTTGCGTAAATGCATACGTACTTGGGGATACTTCTTTTGAAAACGATAAATGGCTTGCATCAGCGGTGCGCTTTGTCCGTTTTCCACAAAACTGAGATGCAGGTCACCAGATAGCGGCGTCGCCGGAGAAAGTTCATGCTTTAACTGATCTGATATTTGTAAGATTTCCTGGGCGCGTTTTAAAAAGATCATCCCTTCTTTGGTCAAAGTGATCGCTTTTTTGGAGCGAACCAGTAAGGGATGTCCGGTTTGTTTTTCTAATTCCTGCATTTGTCTTGATAAGGTTGGCTGGGTAATGCCTAAATGCGCTGCAGCTTTAGAAAAACTTTGATATTCATAGACGGCTACAAAATATTGAAAGGTTTTTAAGTCCATTTTCTTCACTTCCTTACTCATTTAATGCTTTCTATGTATAATTATATCAAAATATAGAGAATAAGCATAAAAATATTGATGGTTTCTAGTAATAGGAAATGACATTTATTATTATCATAACAGGTATAAGGGCTTACATTATGAACTTTAAGTGAAACTTAAATGACCTTTAAAAAGACGAAAATGGGTTAGGAAATATCCTAAGGTTTATTGACTTTATGTCCATTTACAGGGTATTATTATCGAGTAAGATTTACGATTATACATTTAAAGGAGGAGGGATTCTTGTGAGACAAGGAAGATTCCTTAAATATATTTTATCACTCGCCCTGATTACCCCGTTTGCGTATCAGGCACAATCACAAAATGTTAATGCTGCTTCAGCGTTCGCAGGGAAAGAAGACACTTACTATAAACTTTGTTCCTCAAAGAAATTAAGTAAGTCAAAACAGCAGACCTGCCAGGAATTCAATACTTACTTAAAGGGGAGAAGTAAGGATTTGAAATCGCAGATTGCCTCAACGAAGAAATCAGTACAAAGTACAAAATCTTCTATTACGACAATGCAGAAGAAGATCACTTCACTCAATAGTCAGATCAACACCACAAAGAAAAGAATTGCCTATGTGAAGGTTTCTATTGCGAACACGGAAAAAGCCTTAAACAAAAAAGAAAGTACCTTAAAAAATAGAATTTATGCGGCGCAGGCGACAACGAACTCAAATAGTTACGTCTCTTACTTATTTGGCGCTGATTCATTCTCGGATTTCTTCTCAAGAGTATCAACAGTTGGGGATATTACTTCTTATGAAAATGATTTAATGGATCAGATTAATAAGACCAAAGCCAACTTAAAAACACAGAAACAGACGTTAACAGCGACGCAGGCTAATTTAACGAGCGCGCGTCGTCAGTCAAAAGTGATTTTAAGTCAGTACAATGAAAAATTAAAAGAACAGGAAGCAACGTTACGTAAGTCAACAGGTGACTTAGGTAATAACGAAGAATCCATCCAGCAGATCGCTAAGAACTTAGCGGATATGAAAGAAGCGGAACGGAAAGCTGCCGTTGCCGCTGCAAAGATTGCGGCGCAGAAGAAAGCTTTAGCAGAAGCCAAAGAGAAAGCAGAAGCCGAAGCGCGTGAAAAGGCACGCATTGCGGCACAGCGTCAGGCTGCAGCCGAAGCTGCTGCTAAGAAGGCTCAGGAAGAAGCTGAAGAAAAGCGCAGAGCTGCCGAAGAAGCATCGGCTGCAAAAAAGGCGGCTGCGGAAGCGGCTGCAAAGAAAGCCCAGGCCGAAGCGGCAGCAAAGAAGAAAGCTGCTCAGCAGGCTGCCAGCGCGGCGCAAAATGCGAGTGCTTCATCAAACGCCTCTTCTAATGCGCAGGGTAATGATGATGATAATTCATCAAGCTCAAATAGCGCCAGCACTTCTAATTCCAGTGCGTCAAGTGCTAACAGTTCAGCATCTGATGACAATGATTCATCAAGTTCGAATGCGGCTGCCTCAAGTAACAGCTCATCTAATAGTTCCAATAGTTCTTCAGATGACACTTCAAGCAAAAGTCAATCAAGCACTTCAAGTTCATCAAGCACATCAGATGACAGCGCATCAGCTAAGGTGACAAATGCCAGCGTATCTGGTGATGATATTGCCTTAAAAGCTTTATCAAAACGTGGTGCTCCTTATGTTTGGGGAGCGAGCGGACCATCGACATTTGACTGTTCTGGTTTAGTATGGTGGGCTCACGCTCAGTGCGGTATTAACTTTGGCCGTACCGATACACGTGGTCTCTCATCAATGGGATCAACAGTCAGCTATGGTAACTTACAGCCAGGTGATGTCCTGATCTTCTCTTCAAATGGATCTTATAGCGGCATTCACCATACGGGTATTTATATTGGTAACGGCATGATGGTACATGCACCACATAGCGGGGCAACTGTTTCTGTTGTCACAGTCAGCAGTGGTTACTATAGAAATCAGTTCTATACAGCACGTCGTTTATATTAAGATGAAAAGCGGGTGACCCCCGCTTTTTTGTATAGAAACTTTGCAAGAAACATGGGATCAAAATATGCTTTCGTGCCAACTGTTTGAGAATAATGAAAGCGAGGGCAAAGTTTCCGAAAGGATGACTCCTTTCAGGATGATGATAACTTATCTGCGAATTATGTGATTTGAAAAATCGCATATAAAAAGGAAAAATACGGATTTAAAATGTTTTTATGCAAAAATGGAAATATATTCAAGCGGCTTAAGTGATCGTGATAAAATAAATGCGTGGAAAAGGAGAGAGAAAAATGCATTATTTCGTATTAGATATTGGCGGCAGTTCTATTAAATATGCCTTAATGGATGAGCAGGCACAGTTTTTAGATCAGGGAAAGGTGCCTACCCCAGTGACCAGCTTAGAAGATTTATATCAGACGATTGAAGACTTAATGAAAGGTTACGACGATGTGGCTGGCGTAGGCATTTCCATGCCTGGAATCATTGACCCCGAAAAAGGCTATGCTTATACGTCAGGGGCTTTAGGTTATTATAATGATACCTATTTTGCGAGAGACTTAAGTGCACGTTTAGGGGTTCCTGTGACAATTGGCAATGATGCTAAATGCGCTGCAAATGCGGAAATTGGTTTTGGTGTTTTAAAAGATGTTGATGATGCGGCGGTCATTATCTTAGGCACCGGGATTGGCGGCTGCCTGGTGAAAGATCATAAAGTGCATACCGGCAAACATTTCTCGGCGGGTGAAGTGTCTGGAATGATCACTTCTTATGAACATGCCGATGATGCCAATTATAGCTGGTGTATGCGTAATGGGATTATTGGTTTACTTAGTCGAGTACAGGAACATTTGCATACGGATACCAAGTATACGGGAGAAGAAATTTTTGCGATGGCTCATGAGGGCAATCAGGATGTCTTAGCGGCGATTAATGAATTCAGCCGGGAAGTAGCCATTCAGTTAATGAATATTAATACATTGTTTGACTGTGAAAAGATTGCCATTGGCGGCGGCATTTCAGCACAGTCGCTCTTAATGGAAGATATTAATAAGAATTATCAAGATCTTTATGCCTACCATCATAGTGTCGGCATGCCCGTTCGGATGACCGAAATCGTCCCTTGTGCCTATCGTAATGATGCCAATTTACTTGGCGCTCTTTACCAGCATTTATCTAAACAATAAGAAAAAGGCGAGCATTTATTGATGTTCGCCTATTTTGCGACGCGGACAACGCGGGCTAAACGGGTTTTCCAGTAACCTGATAATCTGACCACCTGAACGCGGCGGCCATGACCTGGGGCATGGACCATTTTGCCAGCCCCAACATAAATGCCGGCGTGAGAAATACGGCTGCCGCTGCAGCGGAATAAGACAATATCGCCGGATTTCATTTTTCTTTTGGAAACGCGATGACCAACACTGCTTAATGAACGGGTCGTGCGGGAACCAATCTTATAGCCTGACTGGTAATATGACCAGTTCACTAAACCAGAGCAGTCAAAGCTGCGCTGTTTTTTATTTTTAATCTGTCCCATGGAATGCGCGGCGCCAGAAACATAACGGGAACCTACGCGGGATAAGGCTTTCTTCGCAATTCGATTACCGGCCGCATTGGAATCAGTGGTGGCTGGTAAGATTAAACCGACAGCCATAATAGTAACGAAAATGAATTTTATAGTGATATTTCTTATATATTTTAACATTCTTTAAATCTGTATCCTCTCTTTGTGATGGTCTTAGAATACCGGAGGATACGCCATTTGTCAACAAAATATTAAGAAAAAATTAAGAATATTGTAAGAAAGTCGTAAGAAATATGAAAGAAATTCATAAGATTTACTTAATAATGACACCTAACAGGCCAACTAAATCAATAGCTTGCCATTCACTGATGAGAGCGCCTTTTAAATCCATTGGGGAAATACGTAAAGCTGCTAACTGACAAGTTGATAAGTCAATGCCTTTTAAGGCGGTATGATCAATTTCACTGCCAGTGAGATCACATTCTAAAAAATGCGTATCTTTTAACGTGCAGTCTGTAAGAAAGCTTTCTTTCATTTGACTCTGCTCATGCTTAACTGATTTCATCGTATCTTTATAAAAACTGCTATAATGCATCAGACACTGCTGGAAGGTGGTGACTTCGATCAGACTTTCGTCAATATGTAAGCCTAACATCTTACAGTTAATAAACTGGACATGGCGAAAGAGGGTTTCGCGAAAAGTCGTATTCGATAAGTCACAATGGTCAAAGACAACATCGACAAAATAACAGTGATCATAGGTACTGTCTGTTAAAGCCATATCTTTGATGACACAGTTTTTCATGTCGATTTGAAAAACAGTAAGGCCACTATAGTCATCCTCTTTGAACATTTGATGAACATACGTTTCTTCATCATGAAAGAGCTGTGTATTGATTTCTAAGTTGTTTTCATTTATTGTTTTCATATTATCACCCATTTCATTGTACAAAAGGGAAGAGGAAAGGACAATCCTTATCAAAACCCTTCTCCATAGCGTACAAGTATGTTAGAATGGAAAACGCCTAAGGAAGGAGGAGAACGATGGCTTATTTTCCCATGTTTATCAATTTAGAAAACGTCCCTGTTTTAATTGTCGGCGGCGGGACAACGGCTTTGCGTAAAGCGGAGAAACTCTCTTATTTTAAGCCTCGCTTACATGTTATTGCATTATCTTATCAGCCGGCGATGCTTTCTTTTTTAAATAAGCATCATTATTCTTATGAAGAAAGAGCTTTTGAAAAAGAGGACTTAGAAGGGATGCAGATGGTCATTGCGGCGACCAATGACGCGAGCGTCAATGCAAGCATCGCTTTTCTCGCCAAGGCTAAGCATATTCCGATTAATAGCGTGGATGATTTAGATCACTGCAGTTTTCTTTTTCCTTCCTTATATACCAATGAAGATATTGTCTGTGGGATTTCCTCTGGCGGACATTCGCCAGTCATCAGTCAGGAGATCAGAAAAATCTTAGAAGCGCAGGTGCCTGATGATTTCGGTATCATCAATGCCCGGTTAGGTAAGCTGAGAGAGAATGTGAAAAAGAAAGGAACAATGGCCTCGAGAAAAGCTTTTTACCATCAGGTGATCGATTTACTGTTAGAGGAGCCAGAGATGAGCGAGGAAGCTTTAGCTGACTATTGTGAGAGGTATTTTCAAAATGAAGATTAGAGTGGGAGCTCGCGGCTCACAGTTATCAATCGCCCAGATGGATATTGTTTTACAGGCTTTAAAGCAGAAACGACCAGACCTGACTTTTGAAAAAGTCATTATGAAAACCAAAGGGGATCTGATTCTCAATCGTTCCTTAAAAGAGATCGGGGGAAAGGGACTCTTTGTGGGAGAATTTGAAGAGGCCCTTAAAGAAGGCATCATTGATATTGCCATTCATAGCGGAAAAGACTTACCAGCTTTATCCTCCTCATATTTTGCATTCAGCGTGATGAAACGCGGCGTCCCTTATGATGTTCTTATAAAAAATAAAGATCAGGTGCAGGTGATTGGCACCTCTAGTCCCCGCCGGGAAGTGCTATTACATAAACTGATGCCAAATGCTCAGGTGAAGATGCTTAGAGGGAACATCAATACCCGTATTGAGAAATTAAGAAGCGGGGAATATGATGCCATTATTCTTGCCCAGGCTGGCTTAGAGAGGCTGCAGCCTTCCTTAGCAGGACTAGAAGTGGTGCCATTAGATCCAGAAGTCTTTGTGCCCGCTTCCTGTCAGGGTATTCTGACGATTGAATATCTTAAGGATTCACCTTTTCAGGAGATCTTCTCATGTATCCATGATGAAGAAACTTATCAGGCTTTTATGTTAGAAAGACAGGTTATGCAGGGCTTACAGGCTTCCTGTCACGACGCTGTAGGGGCTTATAGCACAATGGAAAAAGGAGAACGCATGATCCGCAGTTTCTATCATCAGAGTCCCATCTATTATGAAAAAGCCGATCAATTACCATTACTCATTCAAAAATTAAAGGAGCATGCCCATGGAGACTAAAGGATTTGTCTATATTGCCGGCAGCGGTCCGGGTAATAAAGATTATATTACGGTAAAGGCTTATGAAGTCTTACAAAATTGTGACTGCGTCATTTATGATGCATTGATCGATCAGGAGTTACTGTCCCATACGAAAGTGGGCTGTGAAAAGATTTATGTCGGCAAGATGGCCGGTAAGCATTACGCTTCGCAGGATGAAATCAATGACTTGATCATCCAAAAAGCACATACGCATCAAGTTGTTTTACGCCTTAAAGGCGGTGATCCTTTCGTTTTTGGCCGCGGCGGCGAAGAAGCTGAGGCCTTAATCAAAGCAGGGATTGATTTTGAACTCATTCCTGGTGTGACAAGCGCTGTGGCGGTGCCGGAAATGGCGGGAATTCCCGTGACGCATCGTGGCGTCAGCCGACAGGTGAGCATCATTACCGGTCATGTCAAAGAAGGCACAATTGATCAGCATGTTAACTTTCAGGCGTTAGCGCAAAGCAGCGGGACGCTGGTGTTCTTAATGGGGTTACATGCTTTACCAATCATTGTATCTTCCTTATTAAGCGCGGGGCAAGAAGCCTCTACGCCATGTGCGATTATTTCAAATGGCACCAAAGAAAGTGAACATGTCTTAAGAGCTTCCTTAGGGGATATTGAAGAAAAAGCCAAAAGCGATCCTTTATGTGTTACCCCGGCAATTATTGTCGTCGGTGAAACATCGCGTTATGATTTTCGCTCTCAGGCGCAAAGACCGCTTTCGCACACTAGTGTCAGCATCGTCGGAACGATTGATTTCAATACCCGGATGGGGACGCTCGTCAAACGCTATGGAGCACACTGTCATTCTTATCCGATTGTGAAGATTCAGCCGGTGCATCAGGAAACTTTAGAAGAAAAGATCGCCCATTTACAAGATTATACGATGTTAGTCTTTACCAGCCGGAATACGATCCGTCTCTTCTTTGAAACCTTTTATGAAAAAGGCTATGATCTGCGTTTATTATCATCTTTGAAAATAGCGGTCATTGGTGAAGCGACAGCGATGTATCTCAAAGATTATCATTTTCATGCGGATTACATCCCCGATGTGTATACCTCACAGGCTTTAGGGGAGTTATTAACCAAAGTGACAACAACGCAGGATCGCTTATTAATTCCTCGCGCTTTAAAGGGCAATGATGTCTTAAGCACTATTTTAAGTGCGGCCCATCGTTCATTTGATGAATTCGCTTTATATGATACAGTGATTGATTTCCCGCATCCGGGCCTTTGTGAAGATGACTACCTGATTTTTGCCAGCTCGCAGGGTTTAAAAGGCTATTTTGAAGCTGGCGGTCAGGTCAGTAGCCATACGCAGGTGATCTGTATCGGTCCTTATACCGCAAAGATGGCAACCCGTTATCCGATTAACCATTGGATCTTAGCGCAGGAAGCCTCACGGCAAGGGATTCTTGCCACATTATTAGAAGGAGTACAACATGCAAAGATTTAGAAGATTAAGACAAAATCAGGCATTACGTGATCTCGTCGCCGAAACACGATTAGACCTGCGAGACCTCATTTATCCATTATTTGTCATTGAAGGCACACATATCAAACAGCCGGTTGATTCCATGCCTGGCGTTTATCGTTACAGTATTGATGAACTTGATCCCCTCCTTAAAGAGATTGATGAAAGCGGGATTTCCGGCATTCTTATTTTCGGGGTGCCCAAAGTAAAAGATGCGGTGGGCAGTGAAGCCTATCATGATCATGGCATTGTCCAGGAAGCGATTCGTTATATCAAAAGCAAGTATCCCCGTTTATTAATTGTGGCGGATATTTGTTTATGTGAATATACCAGTCATGGGCATTGTGGCCTTATTAATAAAGAGCGCATTATCTTAAATGATGAAACACTGCCTTTACTAGCGAAAATGGCCAACACGGTTGTCGATGCCGGAGCTGATCTCGTCGCCCCGTCCGATATGATGGATGGGGATGTTGCTAGCATCCGCGCGTACTTAGATGCTCATGGTCATAAAAGTACCCCCATTATGGGCTATAGTGCGAAATATGCATCTGGCTATTTCTCGCCGTTTCGTTATGCGGCGAATTCTGCACCAGAATTTGGTGATCGTAAAAGTTATCAGATGGATCCTCGAAACGGCCAGGAAGGCTTACGTGAAATTCAGAATGATATCGACATGGGCGCAGATATCGTCATGGTGAAACCAGGTTTAGCTTACCTCGATGTCTTAAAAGAAGCTTCTTTGACTTTTAATAAACCATTAGCTGTGTATAACGTCTCAGGAGAATATGCGATGGTCAAAGCGGCAGCGCAAAATGGCTGGATTGATGAAAAGCGCATCGTTTTAGAAAATATGTATGCCTTTAAGCGTGCCGGGGCTTCGATTATTATTACTTATCATGCCTTAGATGTTGCAAAATGGCTTAAGGAAGGAAACTGTTAGGAGAAATCCTCTTTTTCCTTCTTTTCTTTTGCGGTATAATAAGCCCCGGAGTGAAATATATGAAAAAAGGAAAAGCTTTATATTGGGAACTCTTCTTATCCACTTTTTACCTATCCGCTTTCACCTTTGGCGGCGGTTATGTCATCGTTTCGATGATGAAAGAAAAATTCTGCGATCAGTTACATTATATTGATGAAAAAGAAATGTTGGATTTGGTGGCAATCGCGCAAAGCGCCCCCGGGGCGATCGCGGTCAATGGTGCCATCGTTTTAGGCTATAAAATGGCAGGTATTCCTGGCATTCTCGTTTGTGTGCTGGGAACCGTTATTCCGCCTTTTGCGATCATCTATGTCATTTCGATGTTTTATCATGCCTTTATCACCAATAAAATCATCGCCGCCTTATTATTAGGCATGCGAGCGGGGGTCGGCGCCCTCATTGCCAGTGTTGTCTATGATATGGGTAAAGGGGTTATTCAGGATACCCCGATCAAATCGATTATGATTATGGCAGCAACTTTTATTCTCAACGAATTCCTAAAAGTTAATATTGCCTGGATTGTCTTAGGCTGTATGATTATCGCCTTATTAGAAACTTTTGTCTTTACAAAGAAGGTGCCATCATGAGTGTCTACTTACAGTTAATTTTCTCATTCTTACAGATTGGTCTCTTTAGCTTTGGCGGGGGTTATGCGTCGATGCCGCTTATTATTGAACAGGCGGTCACCAAACATCACTGGATTTCCTTATCAACATTTACTGATTTGTTTACGATCTCCCAGATGACGCCAGGGCCGATTGCCATTAACGGTTCGACCTTTATAGGCGAAGCAGTCAAAGGGTTTCCGGGCGCTATTGTGGCGACGATTGCCTGCATCTTCCCAGCTGTTGTGATCTGCAGTGTGCTGGCTTATATTTATGTCAAATACAAACAGATTGACTGGATGCAGAATATTTTATCGTATTTACGCCCCGCAGTGGTGGCGATGATCGCTATCAGCGGGATTTCGATCTTCATCGCTTCTTTCTTCAATGATTCCAAAATCGCGATCTCGGCGATTCGTTATCATGCGATTGTTGTTTTCTTTATTTGTTTAATCTTATTACGAAAATTCAAAATGAATCCTGTTCTCGTCATGTTCCTCGCCGGCGTGAGTGAAGTGGTGTTTACAGTGATTACGAAAGGATCATTATGCAATTAACATTACTTGGCACCGGCAATGCCTTAGCAACACATATTTATAATACCTGTTTTGTTTTATCGGATGGTGAGAGTCATGTCTTAGTCGATGGCGGGGGTGGTAACGGCCTCTTTACCCAGTTAGAAAAAGCTGGTTTATCGATCTTAGAGATCCATCATATTATTATGACGCATAAACATACCGATCATTTCTTTGGCGTGATCTGGGCATTGCGCGCTATTTCCCAGCAGATGAATGCCGGCGCTTATGAAGGCGATGCTTATTTTTACGGTCATGACGAAGTCATTACGTTATTAGAAAAGATGGCTCAGGAGTTTTTACCTCAAGCCATCGTCAAAAATATTCATCAGCGGATTCATCTGATCACTGTACATGATGGAGAAATCAGACCGATTATCAACCGGGAGTTTGTTTTCTTCGATATTCATTCGACGAAAGCAAAACAGTATGGCTTTCGCGTCACTTTAGATGATGGGTATTTAACCTGTTTAGGGGATGAACCTTATTGTGAAGAAGAAAGAGAATATGTCAGCTATGCCAAATGGCTGCTTTGTGAAGCCTTCTGTTTAAAAAGTGAAGCAGATCTTTTCCATCCTTATGAAAAACATCATTCGACCGTCTATGATGCAGCTAAGCTCGCAGAAGATTTACATGTGCGTCACTTGGTGCTTTATCATAGTGAAGAAGGACGTTTAAACAAGTTAGAGCGTTATCTTCAGGAAGCGCAATCCGTTTATAGCGGTGATCTGCATATTCCTCATGATTTAGAAAAGATTGACCTTTAAAGGTCAATCTCGGCATGATAGATAATTTCATGAAGAACTTCTTCTTCCTGATGAGAAAGCGGCGAGGGATGATCATGATATTCACTTGGTTTCCCCAGTAAACTTAACTGTCCATCTTTAAACCCAAAGACCTGATCAGTAAAGTTCATAATATCATGAGCATGACTCGTTAACATAATAACGGTACGATTTTTAGAGGTATTGAGTTCATAAAGCAAATGAACGAGATCCTCTTTTTCATTTTCATTTAAATCAGCGGTAGGATTATCAATGATGATAATTTTCGTATCAATCGCCAAGAAGCTCGCTAGTATCATCTTGCGCTGTTCATAGAGTGAAAGAGAGCGCGGATCTTTACGGAAATCTTCTGGTTTAATACCAACAAAAGTAAGCGCATCAGAGGCTTTGCGATGGGTATTAGAAAGCGTATAATTAAAAGTGAACAGGGAGTTCATGACATTGAAGAGGACATTCATGTCAAGCATCTGTTCTTCTGGATATTCTAGTAATAAGCCAATATCTTTGGCCGCAAAAGCGAGATGTTCGATATCGTCATGAAAGAAGTCTTCTAAATGCTTAGCAGAAAAAGAACGTTCAATCTGTTTGAGAAGGACATCTCGTCCGCTGCCGTTCGCCCCGCATAAACAGATATACTGGGTATAATCTTTCTGATCATTTATTAATGGATTTAAAATGGAATCATCGGTATAATAATGGGGATGTTTCACTAACATAGCAGCACCTTCTCTCTTTTTTGTTTATTGTAGAAGTGTTCACTATTTTTCTCAAGATATATTATAATTTTTATGGGAGTTTGTATGAAGAAGTTATTACTAGTCGCGCTTTTTGTCTTAGCAATGTTTTTTACGATCCTTAATAATGTCCAAAAACCCGAAGTCAGCGATGTGAAAACCTATACGATTACACAGGTCTATGGGGAAAAAGCAGACTTTCTGCGACAGGCGCAGAAGATTTCTAAAAAAGTCTCGGAAAAAAGCGATGGCAGTATTGATGTGACCTTAAGTGCGCACCAGCAGAAAGCCTGGCACAAAGCCTATCGCTCCAATCTCTACGCCCTGCGCTCACTTATTTTAAAAGAAAATCCCAGCAATCAGTTTCAAATGAGTGCTGATTATACCAAGCTGACGATTAAAGTTCAAAATGAATCGATCAGCACTTTAGCATTGTATATGCCCCAAATTATTATGTGCTGTGAAGTATTACAAACGTTAGAGGAGACGTCCTGGCAAGTTGATGCCACGATCGTCACTTCGCGCGTGATTCATAAACATTTCCCTGGTGATCTGCCAGGAGACTATTTGTAGGAGGAGAAAAATGGATCGACCTTATGTGTTTTGTCATATGTTAACAAGTGTGGATGGAAAGGTAGATGGTCCTTATAAAAATCAGGAACATGTTCAGGAAGCAATGCAGTTTTATGATCAGGTGTCTTTTACGCGTAAAGGCCCCTACAAAATGCAGGGCTGGTTAACCGGCAAAGGAACCACGCAGGAAAAATTCACCCATTATGCCAAGCCGCCGCTGCGTCATTTAGTGAAAGTGCCTGCTGGTGATTATATTATTCATACCCATCGGGCAATGTATTATATTGCCCTTGATCCGCGTGGTCAGATGGGTTGGCAGGCCAATTATATCGTGCATCATCAGGTTGCTTACGTGATTGAAGTGCTAAGCGAACAAGCCACTGATGCGTATAAAGATTTCTTACGTCAGAAACACATTCCTTATATTATTTGTGGGCATCAGAGTATTGATTATCAGGTCATGCTGGAAAAGCTGAAAAATGATTTTGGCATCAAAAGCCTGATGCTAGCGGGCGGACCGGTGCTAAACTGGGCTTTTATTCAGGCTGGTTTATGCGATGAACTCTCCATTGTCATCGCGCCGGGGGCCGATGGTTCAGCTATCAGTCAAAGCGGTTTTGTCAATAAACAGGCATCCTCGCATCCGGTCGCTTTCGATCTCATTGAAGCGAAATCCTGTGGCGGGAATACCGTCTGGCTGCGCTATAAAGTAGAGAAGGGGGAAGCTTAAAATGCGTATGGCGATGCGCCGCGGCTTCGTTGTCGGGCTAGGCTTTATTATTCAAATTTTATTTTATGTCTTTATTATGATCTTTTTTGCGGATCATTTTCCGGTCATTAACGTTGTCTATCGAATCTTAGGATTATTAATTGTCTTATCCATTATCAAAAACAGCCGCTCTCTTGATGTCTCGCTGCCATGGATTATGGTGATCCTGATTGAACCGATTTTAGGGACCTTATTATACTTATCGCTGGGTAATATGTTATTTACCTCGCGGACTTTACGGCGTTTGCGTCAGTCTACGCAAAACGCTCAGAAGTATTATCTCCAGGATCCTAAAACGAAAGAAGAAGTGGAAGACTTAGGCTTCTCGCAGATGCGTTATCTTTATGATCATAATCATTTTCCGGTTTATAAAAACAATCAGGTCACTTATTATCCTTTAGGCGATGAAGGCTTCCCAGCCATCGTCGAAGAACTCAAAAAAGCCGAAAAGTTTATCTTTATTGAATATTTTATTATTAATCACGGCGAGGTTTGGGATACGATCTTAGAGATTCTCAAAAAGAAAGTCAAAGCGGGGGTTGAAGTGCGCTTAATGTATGATGATATTGGCTGTATCTCCATGTTAGACAAGCATTTCCCTAAAGAAATGGAAGCCTTAGGCATCAAATGCGTTGTCTTTAACCATTTGAATCCTTTAGCTGGGGTGATCATGAATAACCGTGACCATCGGAAGATTCTGGTCATCGATGGCAAAGTAGCCTTTACCGGCGGGATGAACTTAGCTGATGAATATATTAATGTCCATTCGCCTTATGGACACTGGAAAGATAATGCCATTAGGATCAAAGGCTCAGCCGTCTGGTCGTTCACCTTATTTTTCTTGACGAGCTGGAATGCTTTCCGCGCGGAAGATGGCGACTTCACCAAATTCAAAGTCGATCCTGTCACTTATGAGGAAGAAGGCTATATCATCCCGTACTGTGATGCCCCATTAGATGACGAAGATGTCGGCGCCGATGTCTATATGAACATCCTTAATCAGGCGAAGGATTATGTTTATATTATGACCCCTTATCTGATTATCGATGAAGAAATGATCCGTTCCTTAGTCTTAGCAGCGAAACGTGGTGTCGATGTTCGGCTTATTGTGCCGGGCATTCCTGACAAGAAGATCGTCTATACTGTTACCCAGTCTTATTTTAAAATCTTAATCGATAATCATATTAAGATTTACACCTATACGCCAGGTTTCGTCCATGCGAAAGTCTTTGTCTCGGACGATCATATCGCCACGGTCGGTACGATTAATATGGATTATCGTTCCCTTGTGCATCATTTTGAATGTGGTCTTTTCATGCGTGATACCAAAGAAGTGATGAAAGTCAAAAAAGACTGCCTCGATACTTTGTCAAAGAGTCATTTGGTCACCGAAAAAGAAGCGCAAGATGGTCTGTTTAAAGACTTGCTGGAGGCGGTTTTACGCTTGATCGCACCAATGCTTTAGGAGGAGTTATGAAAGTATTATCATTTGGATCTTATAATATTGATGAATCATATGAAGTAGAACACTTTGTCCGTCCCGGGGAAACCCTCAAAGCCCTCAAAGCTTCCCGCCACTTAGGCGGGAAGGGGTTCAATCAGACGATGGCCCTACACAAAGCCGGGGTGACTGTTTTACCCGCTGGGGCAATTGGCGAAGATGGTCAGATCTTTCTTGAAGCGATGAAAGATTTAGATCTCTCATTGTTAAAAAAGATATCTGGTCCCACCGGTCATGCCTTTATCCAGCTGTGTCAAGGCGAAAACAGTATCATTATTAATCCTGGAGCCAATAACAGCATTACAGAAGATCAGATTCATCGCGCCATTGCAACATGCTTTCCGGGCGATTATCTGCTTATTCAAAATGAGATTAACAACTTAGCACCGCTTATTCATGAAGCTCATTTACGGCGCATGAAAGTTGTTTTCAATGCGGCGCCGATGCATGAGGATGTCTTATCCTTGCCATTAGCGGACGTTGATCTCCTGATTGTCAATGAAACCGAAGCGAGCATGCTGGTCGATACTTCCGATCATCTGATTGAAGCGCTGCAGAAACGCTTCCCCCATAAGGAAATCTTACTCACTTTAGGTGAAGAGGGCAGTGTTTATCTCTTTGAAGATGTCATGATCAAACAAAAGAGCATGCCTACTCAGGTGGTTGATACAACCGGCGCGGGCGATACTTATATCGGTTTCTTCCTGGCCGCTCTCATCAATGGAGTGGACATCAAGGAAGCGATGAAGCAGGCAAGCTACGCGTCTAGTATCGCAATCAGCCGTTTCGGGGCGGCCGAAAGCATTCCTTCCATTAAGGAAGTGCATACGGCCATGGTGAAAGATCAGCTTCATCATTTGCCGATATTTGCCGGGCAGACAATTACTTATAAGAAAGGGCGTTTTCATCAGGACTTACCGGTCTTTGATGAAGCTACTAAAGCTTATGTTTATGCCTTTTATCAAAGCGGCTTATTAAAGTGGTATGATGAAGACAATGCATCATTAATTAAAAAAGACATAACTTCACTTGATCTGCTGGAAACAGTGAAACTGCTGGCGTATTATATCCGCCAAGGCAGCCTTAAAAAGGATCTTTTCGCCCAGGCCATTCAAGATGGCACTATTAAAGCTTTAGATGATCATTTACATACATTTTTGTAGGACTGCATGAAGGCAGTCCTATTTGCGTGAAAACTATTTTTTTCATGCCTTTTCTATGATACAATAGCCCTCATGTGTGTAAATGAAATAGTGAGAAAGGTTGAAAATATGTATGAAGAAACTACAAATGAAATATAATCTCCTGCATCTGTTTTACTGGATTACTTATTGCTGCGTATATGGCTTTGTGGCAATATTCCTGCATTATAAAGGGTTATCTAATACCCAGATCGGGATTGTAACTGGTTTAGGGGCAGCCATTACCATTATTACCTCGCCCTATATTGCTTCGCTGATTGGGAAAATCAAAGGCATGACAACTAAAAAACTCGTCACCTTAACGTTTATCGGGCAGTTCATCCTCTATGCCCTGATGTCATTTTTACCATTGCCAGCGCCCATTTTAATTATCCTTTATATTGCTCTGATCTCTTTAATGGCTGCCGATGTGCCTGTTTTAAGTCAGATCTGTATGGATTATCTCAAAGATGGGGAATATTTGAACTTCGGGTTATCGCGCGGGATTGGTTCTCTTTCTTATGCCTCTGGGGCCGCCGTTATGGGGATCTTAGTTGATGTCCTCAATCCTTTAAGCATCGTCGCCGTGCATGTCATTTCTGGGATTGGTGTTTTAATTATGTTAGCGTCGCTGCCAGATGTCAAAGTCAAAGAAGAAAGCACAGCTACACAAAAAATCTCGATGTTAACGTTTATGAAAACATATAAGAAATATACCCTGATGTTAATTGCCTTTATGTTTCCGGTAGCCGCCGCTACGGGTTTAGGGACTTATCTGATTAATATCGTGACGCATTTAGGCGGCAGCTCTTCCTTATTTGGGATTGCGACTTTCTTATCAGCGGGGTCCGAATTACCCTTTATGGCTATTACCCATAAACTTTTGAAAAGATTCAAACCGGTTCAGTTATTAATGGTTGCGAGCTTCTTTTATGTCGTGCGTAACTTAACAATCTGCTTGGCGCCTAACCTCGTGATTCTGATTATCGGTTTATTATTCCAGGGGATCAGTTATGGTATCTTTACGGCGGTTATTACCATTTACGCTAATGATTATGTGAAAAGTGAACATGGTATGATGGCGCAAACACTTTTAGCGGTCATCGTCACCGGTATTGGGTCAACGATTGTCAACTTTGTCGGCGGTCGTCTCCAGGATACCTTTGGGTTAAGCAGTATGCTTATTTTTATGGCTGTGATGACCTTGATTGGTTTTGTCATGATGCTCGCTATCTATTTAAAAGGTGATCATAATGAAGCCAAACTGAATGGCTAACCTCCTCACGGAGGTTTTTTCTTTTTTGAAAAGAGTTTATAATGGAATAGAGGTGATTGTATGTCGACATTACGACAAGAAGCTTATCAGGCTTATTTACTTTACGATCTCGCTGTTCACGGCTGGCAGCTCTCCGATATCTTAGAGAAGATTACCATAGAGCATGGCACCATCAAAGGGGCACATTTACCTTCTTATGATGAATTTATCGCGGATATTTATACCCATCAGCCATCTTTGATGCGTCAGTTATTACAGTGGCCGTCTAAAGTGGATGCCTATATGCGTGATGTGACTCAAGATGCGCAGGAAGATTTGGGCATCGTTGCCATTGACTTTGCGGCTGAGTGTTTTAAAGAAGTGCCATTAGAAGATTTCTCCTGGTGCTTAGAGCATGACGCCATGACCCAGTTATTACGTGATGCCACGCCGGAGTTAGAAGACGATATCGCGCAATTTATGTTTATCATTGAACGGGATTATGCCTTTGATAAATCAGATGCCTTGATTGCGGCGGATCGTATTAAAAGAGCTTATCATCCAAGTTAGGATGAAAGCTCTTTTATTGTTTGTCACATTTATTCTTGTAAACAATAAAAAGCAATAAATAAAATCCCTATAAAATACGATAAAACAATAAAAATAAATTGAGAAGAAGAAAAGATCCGATTACAATGAAGGTGTCAAAAGAAGGAGAGATACAATTATGGAATTTATTTTAGATACAATTAACTTAGAGGAAATCAGAGATGGCGTTGATCACATGCCAATCGTCGGGATTACCAGCAACCCATCTATCGTGAAAAAAACCAGTCCAAAGGATTTCTTTGGACATATGCGTCAGGTACGTGAAATCATTGGGATGTCGCGCTGCTTACATGTTCAGATCGTGGCTACCAAAGCGGAAGATATGATCGCTGAAGCGCATACCATTTTTAAAGAAATTGATGACCAGGTTTATATTAAAGTGCCTACTTCATATGAAGGTGTGAAGGCGATGAAAGCTTTAAAAGCTGAAGGCGCGAACGTGACCGCTACAGCGGTCTATACCACCATGCAGGCTTATATGGCGTTAGAAGCTGGCGCTGATTACTTAGCCCCTTACTTTAACCGTATCGCTAACTTAGGCGGTGATCCCGTCGCTTTAATTAGCAACGTCGCGAAACGGATTGAAGAAGGACATTATGACTGTAAAATCTTAGCCGCTTCCTTCCATGCTTTATCACAGGTTGAAGAGGCGTTGAATGCTGGCTCTCAGGCAGTCACTGCTCCTTATGGTATTTTAAAAACTGTTTTCGCCAATCCGAATATCGACAAGGCTGTCAATGACTTTAATAGTGACTGGTATGATGTCTATGGTCAGGATACAAGCATCTGCGATTTAGCCAAGGAGCAGTAAATGTTAGCGGGGGAAAGACACCGTAAGATTGTCGAACGCGTCAATAGTGAAGGCATAGTGATCGTCAAAGACTTAGCTAAAGCTTATGGTGTGACGGAAGACTGTATTCGTAAAGATCTCAAAATCTTAGAAAATAAAGGATTATTAACCCGAATCCATGGCGGAGCTACGACCAATCGGGAGAATGTCCATGCTTATCATGCGAAAGATCGTCGTGAAGTGCATGTGGAAGAAAAGGAGCGCATTGCGGCGAAAGCGATGACGCTCTTACATGACGATCTGATGATCTTTCTCGATATCTCAACGAGTTCCTATGCTATTGCCCAAAGAATTGTTCAGCAGCATCTTCGTCTCACCATCGTCACCAATATGGTCGCTATTTTGGAATTGCTCAAGGATGTGCCTTTTGTGACACTCATCTTCATTGGCGGGATGATCAATCATACCAATGATGGCTTTACCGGGTCATTAACGATTGATACCTTAAAAAAGTATCGCTTTGATCTTGCTTTTGTCGGTGTCGTTGGCGTCGATATCGCTAATAATCAGGTGATGACTTATGATATGGATGATGGCCTGACGAAAAAACAAATTATGCTTTCATCAGCGGCTTCTTATATGCTTTGTGAACATGAAAAGTTTCACCAGGCTGGGCATTTCATTTATGCGACGATCGATGATTTTACCGGTTTGATTACCGATACATTACTAAGCAGTCAAGTAGAAAAAGCCCTGATTGCGAAAGATATTGATATTGTGTAAAGGAGGAAAGATGATGCAGACACCAAGAATTCAGCATTTAAAAGCGCGGATGTTTGAAGAAAAACGTTATGCCTCGATTGAACAGGCGCGCATTATTACCAAAGTCTATCAGGCTCATGAAGGTGACTCGATTCCCAAGAAAAGAGCCTTAGCCCTGAAAGCTTCCCTAGAAAAAATAGAAATTGGTTTTGATCGGGAAGAACTGATCGTCGGCAATCGCACCAAAGGTGTGCGCGCTGGCGTTGTCTTTCCGGAAAGCGGCAGTGCCTGGGTCAATCGGGAATTTGAAACGCTGCCTAGCCGCCTACAGGATCGTTTTGCCATTCGCGAAGAAGATATCCAGGAATTTCGCGAAAAGATTTATCCTTACTGGCGTCATCGCTCTTTAGAAGATGCCATTTATGGCAGATATGGCGATGAGATCGCTTCTATCGCTAAAGTCGTTAAAATCAATCAGAAGGATCATGCCCAGGGCCATATCTGTCCGGATGTCGCATTGTGGCTTAGTAAGGGACCAGCAGGATTAAAAGAAGAGGCCCAAAAGCATCTTGCCACATGTGATGAAGCACATCGTGAATTTTATGAATGCATGATCATCACTTTAGAAGGAGCGATGACATTCATGCGTCGTTACCATGACATGATCATGGCAAGCAATCCTGATGAAACCCTCAAGAAAGTAGCGAACAACTGCTTACACTTATCGCAACGGCCCGCTGAAAGCTTCCATGAAGCCTTACAGTCACTCTGGTTTCTCTTCGTGATTTTACAGATGGAATCCAATGCCTCTTCCTTTTCACCAGGGCGTGCAGATCGTTATCTTTATCCTTATTACCAGCATGATCTTAATAAAGGCTTACTCACAAAAGAGCAGGCTTTGGAACTGATTGAATGTCTCTATCTGAAATTTAATCAGATTGTCTATATGCGTAACCAGAATTCGGCCAAATATTTTGCGGGTTTCCCAATTGGCTTTAATATTGCCGTCGGCGGCGTTGATGAAAACGGTCAGGATACCTATAATGCTCTTTCTTTATTATTCTTAGATGCGCAGTATGACTTAGGCTTGCCGCAGCCTAACTTATCCGTTCGCCTCAATAAACATTCTTCCTCAACGCTCATGCAAAGAGCCATTGAAGTTGTGGCGAAAGGCAGCGGTATGCCGCAGTTCTTCAATGATGAAGCAGTCATGAAAACAATGGTGGAAGAATTAGGCGTGGATCCCCAGGATGCCTATGATTATGCTATTGCCGGCTGTGTCGAATTAACGACCCAGGGCAATAACTTGGGCTGGAGCGATGCGGCGATGTTCAACTTTAATAAAGCCTTAGAATTAACCCTCAATCATGGAATCGATTTATTAACGGGCGAAAAAATGGGTCCTGATTATGGCGGCTTAGATACATATGCAAGCTATAAAGATTTAGAGCATGCTTTTGCGCAAATGATTGATTACTATATTATCCAAATGATGAAAGCCGAAGAAGTCGTCGAAGCCGCCCATCAGAAATATTTACCGACCGCTTTTCTCAGCTGCGTGATCAATGACTGCATGGACAAAGGCATCGATGTCACAGCCGGCGGTGCAAAATATAATTTAGCCGGCATCCAGATGATTCAGGTGGCTAACTTAGCAGATAGCTTAGCCGTTTTAAAGGATTTAGTCTATGACAAAAAGAAGATTGCTCCTCAAGAGATGTTAACCGCATTACAGGCAAACTTTGAAGGCTACGAGATCATTCATACCATGGTTGAACATAAAGTGCCTAAATATGGCAATGATGTAGCCTGGGTGGATAACTTAGGGGAACAGTGGTGCCATTATTTTAGAGAAAAACTAAGAGCCTATCGTAATCCGCGTGGCGGTCTCTATCATACTGGGATGTATACAGTCTCTGCCCATGTCCCAATGGGAGAAAATGTCGGGGCATCCCCTGATGGCCGTAAAGCGCGTGAGCCATTAGCAGATGGCGGGTTATCTGCGGTCTATGGCCGTGATTTAAAAGGGCCAACCGCTTTATTAAAATCCGTATCTCGGATGGACAACAATCTGACGACCAATGGCGGGTTACTTAACATGAAATTTTTACCATCATTTTTTGCAACCCAAGCAGGGCGTGACAATTTTGAACGATTCCTGCGCGTCTTTGTCGACTTAGAGATTCCCCATATTCAGTTCAATGTCGTCAATCGCGAAGATCTGCTGGATGCGAAAATCCATCCTGAACGTCATCGTTCCTTAACGATTCGCGTTGCTGGCTACACCGCTTATTTCGTGGAATTAGCGGGTAAGCTGCAGGATGAAATCATTGCCCGCACAAGTTATGACCACATCTAAAGCTTTAGTCTTTGATATTAAGCGTTTCGCCATCCACGATGGCGAAGGGCTGCGGACCACCATCTTTTTAAAAGGCTGCCCGCTGCGCTGTCGCTGGTGTCAAAATCCGGAAGGACTCGACGTGCAAAGAGCGCCGATGTACATGTCTTCCCGCTGTATTCACTGTCAGCTTTGCGCCCGTTTTATTCAGTATCAGGATCGGCCTCTTCTAGAAGAAGGGGAGGCGATGGATCTGGCAATTGCTGATTGCCCAGCTGAAGCGCTCCGTTATGATAGCACCTATTATAGTGTTGAAGAACTGATTGAAAAAATCAAAGAGGATGCCCCTTTTTATAAGTATGGGGGCGGGGTGACGTTTTCTGGCGGGGAACCGTTATTGCAGTGGCGGGTTTTAGTCTCCTTGTTAAAAGAATGTCAGAAAGCGGGCATTCATACCGCCATCGAAAGCAGTCTCTATAGCACGCATCTGCAGGATGTCATGCCACACTTAGACTTTATCTATTGTGATCTTAAGCTTTATGACGCGCAAAAACATCTGCAAGCTACTGGCGTTGATCATGCGCTCATCTTAGAAAACATCAAAACGTTACTTCATTCCCCCATGCGTGAACGTATGATTGTGCGCACGCCATTAATACCTGGCTATACCGCTACAGATGAGAATATTGCGGCGATCGCTCAGTTTCTCGTTAATGAATATCCTGATGTCACTTATGAACTTCTCAATTATAACCCTTTAGCGAGCGCAAAATATGAATGGACATCTTTCACTTATGGCTTAGATCCAAAGACCAAAGCTTTGAATCAGGAAGAAATGGAACATTTTCGTCTTATTGCCCGTAAACAAGGCCTCAAAAATGTTTTATAATGAGGAGCGAGGTGAGAAAAATGAAAATGCCGCCAAGAGAAAAAATTCCCGAAGCCTATAGCGCGATCATCGATGGTCGCGTAGAGATGCATGAAAATCATGCGTTAGTCACATCAAGTGATCACCAGAAAGTGTATTTAGTGCGCTGGCAGGGAAATACTTATAATGCCAATGATAATGCGACTTACTGGCAGGGGTATCCTGGTTATCCAGTGATTGCCGTCCTCCTGATGCAGGGCAAACTGCCCTATAACGAAGATGTTGCAAGATACTTTCAGGGCGTCAACTGGCATCGTCTCAATAAGAAAAAGAAACGTGACTATGCCGCCGCGTTAGCGGACGTCTTATTAGACGTTGCGCATCCTGAGGGCATCTATGAAGAGATAGATAAGGTGTATACCCATTTATCATTATTAGATTTAACGCTAACCCGGAAAAAGTTATAATCATTGAGAGCTTTCGTGTTTTAGAAAGCTCTTTTTGTATAAAAAAGATCAGATCCTATAAATGATCTGATCTCACAATATTTTATTTCTTTGGTAATTTGAAAGAACTCTTCATAGAGGCAATTCTATTGAAAATAGGTGTATCTTCAGTAGAGTCTTTTGGATCAATATTGAAGAAACCTTTGCGGACAAACTGGAAGGCATCACCCGGTTTGTAGTCTTTGATGTTTTCTTCAATATAGGCATTGTCAATGACCGTTAAGGAATTTGGATTAATATTGACACTGCCGTCTTCGTTATAAACACCTTTTTCTTCATCTACTAACTGTTCATATAAACGCACAGTCACCTTCTTAGAATGATGGGCTGCCACCCAGTGGATCGTCCCTTTGACCTTGCGGGCATTAAAGCCACTGCCGCTCTTGGTTTCTGGATCATAAGTCCCATGAATAACGGTAACATTACCATTTTCATCGGTTTCATAACCTGTACAAGTAACGAAGTAAGCATTCATTAAACGGACTTCATTACCGACAAAGAAACGATAGTACTTCTTTGGTGGGTTCACCATGAAGTCATCTCTTTCGATATAGAGTTCTTTTTCGAAAGGAATCTTACGTGATCCTAAGGCTTCATTTTCCACGTTATTAGGTGCATCTAAGTATTCGACCTGTCCTTCAGGATAGTTATCAATGACTAATTTAATGGGATCTAAGACTGCCATTAAACGCGGTGCTTTTGGTTTTAAGTCATCTCGAATGCAGTATTCCAGCATCGCATAATCAGCTGAAGACTGTGATTTTGTCACACTGGTCATATCCATGAACATCTTTAAAGATTCTGGTGTGAAACCACGACGACGTAGCGCCGCAATAGTGACTAAACGTGGATCATCCCAGCCATCCACGATGCGCTCTTCAACGAGTTTCTTAATATAACGTTTACCAGTTACAACGTTGGTCAGATAAAGTTTTGAGAACTCAATCTGTTTTGGTGGGTTAGGGAATTCAGTTTCCGTAACGACCCAGTTATATAATGGACGATGATCTTCAAATTCCAGTGTACAAATCGAATGTGTGACACCTTCAATTGCATCTTCAATCGGATGCGCAAAGTCGTACATTGGGTAAATACACCATTTGTCACCCGTATTATGATGAGTGACATGCGCGACACGATAGATGATTGGATCACGCATATTAATATTTGGTGAAGCCATATCAATTTTTGCACGTAAAACTTTTTCCCCATCTTTGAACTCATCATTTTTCATCCGTTCAAATAAGTCTAAGTTTTCTTCGATGCTGCGATCACGATATGGTGAATTCTTACCAGGTTCCGTTAATGTGCCGCGGTATTCACGAATTTCATCAGCTGTTAAATCATCCACATAAGCTTTGCCTTTTTTGATTAACTTAACGGCTAATTCATACATCTGATCAAAATAGTTAGAAGCATACCGGACGCCGCCGACATATTTAGCACCTAACCATTCGACATCTTTAATGATGGATTCCACATATTCTGTATTTTCTTTTTTTGCATTTGTATCATCAAAACGTAAGTGGAAGTCTCCGCCGTATTCTTTTGCCAGCCCGTAGTTCAACAGGATACTCTTGGCATGACCAATATGGAGATAGCCATTTGGTTCCGGCGGGAATCTTGTCACGACTTTCTTATAAGTACCATTGGCAAGGTCTTCGTCGATGATCTTTTCAATAAAATTTTTACTTTTAACTTCAGTATCCATTTTATATTTCCCCCTATCAATAATATACGATTTATTTTACCAAATTCTCGACCCTACGTCTATAAATATTGGGTGAACTCAAGGCAAATGAGATTATTCACTTGCGCTAGGCTATGAGTTATGATAAAATGCGAACAACGGGAATGAAGTTTCCCTGGCGTATGCCGAACTGCTAGTGAGCTAATGACTTCTATTTTAAGGGAGTCATTAGCATTTTTTTCGTTTAAGGGGGAAATATGATGAAAAAATTAGGAGCAGAATATCGCTCATTAATAATCCTTTCAGGAGTAGCGATCATTATGGGGATCTTAGTAGGGGCAATGGATGCTTTATTCGCATCTGTTTTATTACTTGTCTCCCATCTTCGTGATCAATACTTGTATTTTGTCTTACCAGGGTTACCGTTTATTGGCATGTTCATTGTCTGGTACTACACCAATTTTGGAAAAGAAAGCATTCAG
The DNA here is from genome assembly GCF_003925875.1 of Intestinibaculum porci. GTDB lineage: Bacteria > Bacillota_I > Bacilli_A > Erysipelotrichales > Coprobacillaceae > Intestinibaculum > Intestinibaculum porci. The sequence goes on from NZ_AP019309.1 coordinate 925,095, forward strand.
GGGATGAGTCTGATTTTTGAAACCGGCCATGGAATGCGTGAAGCTTTGCCTCTGCGGATGATTCCGATGGTCATGGTGGGCACGTGGTTATCCCATCTCTTTGGTGCGAGTGTCGGCCGTGAAGGCGTCGCCGTGCAAATTGGCGGCACCTTATCTTATGAACTAGGGAAACGTTTGCCGTTAAAAGAAAACAAACGCATCTTTTTAATGATGGGAATGGCTGCCGGTTTTGGCGGCGTCTTTCGGACACCCTTTGCCGGCACTTTATTTGCCTTAGAAGTCTTAGCGCCAGGAACCATCGCTTATGAAGCGCTATTGCCAAGTTTAGTAGCTGCTTTATGTGCTAGTGCTACGTCTGGTATATTAGGTTTAAAAGGTTTTACCTACGCTTTAAAAGGAAGTGTTTCTTTAGACCTCAATACCTTGATCACCTTAGTGATCGCGGGCATTCTCTTTGGCCTGATTGGCGCGCTTTTCGCTTATGGGGAAAAACAGGCCAAAGGTTTCTTTCAAAGGAAGATCGAAAATCCTTACAAGCGGATTGCTTTTTTAGGCGTCATTATTATGGCTTTTATGTATTTGACCAATGGCCGTTACAGCGGCCTGGGTTCGAATCTGATTACGATGAGTTTTGATGGCCATACCATCTATGTCTGGGATTTTATCGTTAAGTTAGCGTTAACGCTTTTATCGTTAGCGGCGGGCTATCAGGGCGGGGAAGTGACACCATTATTTTCTATTGGGGCCACGGCTGGCTTTGTCTTATCACTCTTTTTACCCATGCCGGCTGTCTTATTATCAGCGTTAGGCTACGCGGCGGTCTTTGGCGGGGCGACCAATACGCTATTAGCGCCGATTCTCATTGGCGGGGAAGTCTTTGGTTTTAGCCATTTGCCTTATTTCCTGATTGTCTGCGTCCTTGCTTTTGTCGTGAACCATAACTTATCCATTTATACCAAACAAAAAACACGATCAGTGCTTGACGAACCGTGTGCATAAGACACCGATGGCGGTGCCTAAGGTATTGGCAATTAAGTCATCCATTTGGCCATAGCCAAGGGAGAAAACAACCTGGGTGATTTCAATGCCTAAAGAAACAAGGAAGCCGATGAATATAATTTCACGGCTTTTTCTTTTGGTTAATAGAGCAAGAAAGAAACCTAAAGGTATGAATAAAGCCATATTCTCAAAGTAATAAATGAGGTTATCGGGGAGGACAGATAATGTTGAAAATGGCATCAGATCAATCTGGATCGGCCGAGGCGTGCGCGAAAAGATGGTGATATAGCTTAAGACAAACAAGTAGAAGTAGAAAAGAAAGAAACGAATGGTTTTCTTCCTAGTGATAAAAGAGATGATTAAGGCAAAAAGCAGACCGAAGGGGACTGCTTTTTGTAAAATAGGTAACGTTAACTGTAAGATGCGAATCATGAGTGATGATGTTTCCTTTTCTGCTCTTCGGGATGAGAAAGGGCGCGATAATAGGTGTTGGCATAGTGCAGCATCGAATCGGCATGATCCCCATCATAAAAGAACGTAATATAACCTTGCAAAGATTTTGCTTTATCTTTAAGAATACGACAGTGATAATCGATAAAGGTACGGGATTTATAGGATGAGTTTTTCGCATCCTGAATTAAGTTCGAAGCGGCGCTGTTGCCATCAAAGGCAATAATAATCGACTGGCGACGCTTAAAGATTTCATAGGTGAAACTTTTATAGACCCCTAATGGTGAACTTTCAATGGAGACGCGCATCTTCACATTTTGATGTTTGAGTTTCTGCGCTTCACTCGCTGTTAATAAACTTGGCACAAAGCAGAAGATATCAAAACCTTGGGCATGTTCTAACACGTATTTTTCATAGCCCGTAAGCTTCGGGCCGATGACGAAGAAGACTTTACTTGGATCTGCCCGTTTGATCAGATCATCAAGTAAGGCTGTTTCGGGAGCGCGTAAGCGGGTGTTGTGAGTAATGTTGTTAAAAGAGCCGCCAACAACAATAAGGGGAATCTTATGCGTTGGCAGGGGCGTAATCTGGTCCTTGAAAAGTGTATAAGGATCGAGATGACGTTTCGAGACGCTTAAAGGAATATCCTTTGCGGATAAGGCTATTTGCTTATTGTAGTAATCAGCGATGGCGATATCTTTTGGCATCGCCGCCATTTTCTCTTCAAAGGCATTGAGTGAATAAGCAATGATCTGATCTTCGACCTGGCGCATCTTTAACTGATCGTCAAAGGTGAGGTCTAACATCCGCTCTAAAGAGAGCTGTTCATCGATTGAATTGGTGCCATATAAGGCGCCGCCATCGGTGCCTTGAACGCAGGCAATGCCTTCATTTAAATACTGTTTTAAAGGATGGTACTTCAGATTGCTGAGGTTATTTAAACGGACATTGGACGTGATCTGAAATTCCAGGATGACATGATGCGCTTTGATCTTTTCTAGAAGCTTTTGCCCTTTCTGGGTTTTGAGGGAAGGGGTATAAAGACCATGACCAATGCGCATATGCGGGAATGTGTCACCTTCCGCTAAAGCATCTTCAACGCATTCGATGCTGTTTAAGACATTATCAGGCAATGAATCGTTTTCCCCGGCATGAATCCGGATGACAAAGGAAGGAATATCTTTGGTGAGTTTGACAACCGCTTTAATGACATCCTTTAATTCTTTGATATCATTAAGCTCTTCACCGACAAAATCACATCCAGCTACATAAGGATCTTTCGCAATCGCATTTAAGACATTGAGGTTTTCTAAGAAGTAGTTATCATGATCGACAGCATCTTTCACAATCGTTAAGGGAATGCGGCGCATCGCCGCTAAAAAGCGTAAAGTGACACCGGTTTCCTGAGTGATCGCGGGCATGACTTCATGAATATCCTGCAACACCTGAGCCGCCTCACTTTTCTTGACTAAAGCCGTATCCGAGATTTCTGCGTAAGTGACCCCCACCGCCTGATAGCTGCGGGCCACCCATAAAAGCTCATTCTGATAAAGATTCATATGAGCATAATAGGGATTATGGCTATCTTTCAATATTTGTGCTAAAGCTTTGACGATATCCTGATCAGGAATGTTGCGGTAGTCCTGCAGTTTACGATAGTCGTCAATCAAATACTTTTTCTCACTGACAATGCCTTTCGTAAAGACGTAGCGATAAAGGTACACTTTTTCTAAGTTGGTAAAGACAGCCTGCCCATCTTTCATGACCGCTAAAGATGTACGAATTTTCGCGATGTTCTCGGCGGCATCGTCTAAGTTACCAAGAATCAGCTCAGCAAAGTTAATAAAGGTATGATCATCGATGCGGCGATCTAAGTATTTTCCGGTTAATGGGGAATCACGATAGTCTTTCGCAACCTTTTGACGATCCATTTCTAACTGTCTCTTTTGGCTTGCAGATAATGACAAATTGAGCTTTTTAATATAATAATAGGGATAGCGAATCTGATGGAAAATGCCTAAGGCAATAAGTAAATCTGGGGATAAATTCGCATTACGATGGGTGTGGAGATCAGAATGGAACTTCACTTCTTCACGGATATACGTTTTGACTAAAGTTTTGAATTCATCTAAATCATAGTCTTTGGTCTGACTCATTAGCGTTTTCGCGATGGCTGGAATCGAGGCTTTCTGATCGATTTGCCCATCGGGATAAATATTCGCGACTTTGGTATTGCCTAAACGAAAGATATACACCTGCTGATTATGACCATCAATATAGCAGGGAATCTGTCCTTCAATCATCTTATAGCCATTTTTTTCATACGTAATGGGTAAGTGGCAAAGATGCGCTAAATTGGTGATCAGATTTCCTGTCGTATGGTGCGGGGTTCGTAAGACGTACCTGAGTGTTTTTCCTTCTTTATACAAAGTGATAATGATATCTTTTTCTGAATCAAGATAGAATTGTCCAAAATAGTCCATAAGCTGTGCTCCTTTTGGGAGGATTATAGCATATTTAAGCGTTCACTCCTAGTGCTTCCCTTGATCGTGCTTTCAATCTGTTCGAAAGCCTCTTTCGCTTCGGGAATCGGTAAGAACGGATAGTTATGAATGAGATGATGACCAGTGATCAGTCTGGCATTTACATGGGCAGCTTTAAGCTTGCGATAGAAGCGGACAATATCTGGATAAAGCAGTTCATTGGTGCCGCCAAAGAGAGTCACATCACTTAAGCAGGTGTAATTGCCAAAGTAAGGAGATACCTTATAGGCATACAGCGACTTTGTACCTGCCCACATCGTACCTAAACGTTTAATGCCATAGGAAGAGAGCAGCGGATCAATTTTTTCTAGTTGACCGCCATCACGACTCATCGTGAGATCTAACCATGGCGAAATAAGAATCAATCGATCAGGCTGCAGATCAGAGCCTAACGATTCGCAAAAACCAGTCGCTAAAGCGCCGCCGGCACCTGCACCAATGATCGTTAAAGGAAGAGTGCGATCGATCGAAGCGTAGAGTTTTTCTAATAAATCATAGGCTTCTTCATGGGTGGCGGTGGGGACTAACGGATACATGGGAACATAGACGCAGGCATCGAGATCTTTCGCTAAACGATCGACAAAACGCCATTCATAAAAGGAGATCGGCTGGATAAAACCACCGCTATGTAAATAGATAATGTGGTATTTTGGGTGTTTCGATGCCCGTACGACAAATAACTGCTGACTGGCAAAAGTCGTTTCATCGACATGGGAAAGCATATAGTGAGAAAGTTTATATTTCTTTTTATTTTCGATGGACTGTTCATAAAGAAAGCGCTCAAACGCTTCAGGATGAGTGTATGCATCTTTCTTGCTCGTGATTTTAATGACTTCTTCGACGGCTTTTGAAGTCATCGTATGGTGAAAACATTTTTTATATAAATAACGGATTCCTCTCAGTGTCAGCAGGGATGCTGTCATTAAGGATACGAATTGTACTTTTTTCATAAAAAACACGCCCTTTCTTTTAAGCCTTGCTTAAATTGCCTCATAGTTTAGCACGCTCTTTACAAAAGTCAAATTCACATTTGTCACAAAATGGAAAAACAGTTTACAAAACAGGCGGTCTAACGCTCGTGACTTCAGTCATGAGATAAAGACCGCCGATAGCATCCTAGACATATACCAGTCCGGCATTTTCTCTGATGATCGTGCATTTGGCAGCAGGAAAATTTCTTTTCTCGCATCCGACAGCGCGGTAATAGCGACCGCCGGTAAGCTGACTCTGCAGCACATATCGCTCGCCATCAAAAAGAAATACAGCACCCGGCATGAGCCTGTCTGCATCGTTATAATAGCGCGTTGATTTTGTCACCGTCAGCCGCGAAACCTGATCAGGGTATTTCTGTCTGAACTCCTCAAGTGAATCGCCTTTCTGTTCAAATCGCTTATGCCTGTTCCGGCAGACAATTCTTCCATCAAGACGATACGTCCTTTCACGCTGATTGTTTATGTTTGCCCTGCTGTGTCGGCAAAACTGCACGATTTCAAATGTGCGGGGGAGTCTTCGGACAGGTGTAATGCCTGATCCGATGCATGCGATGCAGAGTGCATCGATGTCATGATCCTTTGGAAGTCCTAAATCATCTCTCAACGTCTGTGTTTCCACGCCAGTGCAGAAATGCGCATGATCTTCCCCGTATGTCTCTGTCATCCATTGCCAGATATATGGAATAGCCTGATTCAGAACGGAAAGTGAGCCGTATTTCTTCATGACGCCTTTCATGTCAGATCTTAGCTCTCCTTTATGTATTCGCGCATGGCATTTCATGCAGACGCCGAGAATATTTTCCGGCAGGTCGCTTCCGCCCCGAGAGCGAGGGATGATGTGATGATAGTGTTCTATCGGAGCACCGCACATTGGGCATACGCCATTCTGTCTTATGTATACGTACTCATGCGAGTTTTTATAGCCTTTCATGCGTCCGTTCTGGAAGTCAGTGCCGTAGCACTTTCCGTTATCCATCTGCATGAAGGCAAACTTATTGGCTTCAATCGTCCAGTCAGTCACGGGAAGAATAGCACTTATACGGCAAATCAGATTTTCGTGTGTCTGCACAAGCTGATTCGCAGTTGGCGTAAGCCATTTCTCGGGGCGTTTCCTGTAGCTGAACTTAGCCGTCGTATTGACAATATCCTTCACCATAACAGGTTTCTTATATCCGGGCAGCATTCGCCCGTCTGGAAATTCTGTCGTCGTTCCGTTTGCTTTGGCACGGCGTTTTCTTCTCAGGCGTTCGCCTCTTCGGCTTGCCTGACGATGCGATTTTCTCGCTTCCATGTTCTTCGGTACGTCTCTGTTTCTGGATGCGGTATGTGATCTGTACACGCATTTCCCTTCAGGCGTCACAACTGCAGCGCCTATGTTTGTACGACCCGGATCAATGCCACCGAAAAGCGGCTGCGTGTTCTTGGATCCGTCGTACTTCAGCTGAATGACGAAAGGGACATGCGATACAATTCTCGCCTTTCCCTTATTGAGAAGACGCTTCACATGTCCGCGTCTTCTGGTAGGCATCAGCGGATCTCCGTCCGCAGACAGAACATAAATATAATCTGTTTCAGACAGTTCCTGCTCAAGTTTTGTCTTAGGCATATCATGATGCCCCCCTTCATAAGATTCCGGTGCCGTCGCCTGTAAGGCACTAACATCCGGCAATAATGTTTCCATAGTCTGGGTGCGTCTTTAGGGTTCGGGAGCCTTGGAATCAGCCCCGGTCCTTGCATCTCCGGAGGAATGCGACGCATCCATATGACTCTGCTCAATTAATCATTTCCATCATCGCTCACTCTTTCAAGCTCGCGACTTTAGTCGTGAGAAATCGACTCGAAAGTAAACTGCTTTAATAAATAGAACCTTTTAATTCGTCTTCATTGGCATTATCCATGCGACTGTTTTTTAAGTTTGTCAGGTGGCGGACACGTTCATCAGTCTTATGCATATGTAAGACTTTGCGCTTGGTGACATTTTCATAGTCATGACGGGCTGAGGTATTACGGTAACGATTATAAATAATAAAGAAATAAATCAGTCCAGAGGCTAATAAAAGATAAGCCCATGGCCAGTCTTTGGCTTTATTCATGAAGAAGGCAACGAGGAAACAAACGACTTCAATAAGTAAAGTCAAGAGAAGCAGCTTAGGATAATAAATCGGAATCGAACCCATCGTTTCTTTCGTCCGGCCATTGACTGCGATGTAGTGAATAGTCGACGGATCACCGTTGGTTTCCTGATAAGAGAATAACCAAACCGGTAAATATGCAGAAAGCCACTGCTGACCTTGAATCGCGGCTTTGCAGCTGTTCCAATGGACCCCGCGATCATATTGCTTGATCGTTTCTTTGGCGCAGTTACGAGCGATATCATCGGTCTGATTTTGCACAATCTTTTTTAAATCCTTGGTATTCATATCTCTTTTTTCAAAGGTATAACCCTTTAAAAAGCCCGGATTCCACATGAGGGGATGCTCGGTATCAAAAGGCATAATGGCATTGATAATGTTGTTCGTTAAGGCCGCATTCTTATCCATTTTGGTTTTCGAAGATTCAATTGTTAAACCTTCCACTAACATATCAAACTCACGCTTGATGGCATAGCGATCGGCATCATAACGGGTTTCCTTAATGTCATTGCCTTGTTCATCGGTATCGACAACAACTTCATAAGAGCGCGTTTTGATTTCGCCTTCGCCATTTGCCGTAACATGCGTATTTTCGTTAATCATCATATAAGGTAAGTAGACACCCATGACGCTATCGGTATTAAAATCATGACTGAATTTTGGATGGGCATAAAACTTTCGCTTACCCGCAAAATCTTCAATCAGATTTTTCGCTTCATCCTTGGTAATCTGAAATGGTAATACCACATCCGGTACCGCCCCGTTAGGAATCTGTTCATTGAGGGATAAGGTATTACGGCACCAGTGACAGCGGGCGCTGGTCTGGGCTGAGGAATCGATGACGACTTCCGCCCCGCAGCTTGGACATTTCAAAGTGATCATCGCAGAAGCGGTCGCTTTTTCATCAATTTCTTTCGCCCCGGAACCAATCGTTACGCCTTGCAGGTTTTCTAAATGGGCATTGAGGAAATCCTGCATTGTGGGGGTATCAAAGGTTTTTCGACAGCTATGACACTGCAGTTTGCCGGCTTTGATATTGAGCGCGATATCCGTTGAGCCGCAGGCTGGACATTTGTTTTGCCCATGCGCCTTTTTACTGCTGGTGTCGATGATTTTTGCGTCAGTCATATTATAAACCTAACAGTTTCTTTTTCGCGTCATCAAAATCGGCTTGGGAAATGATGCCATCATCAAGTAACTGTTTCATCTTTCGCAGTTTTTCATAAGGATCTTCACTTGGCGCTGCGGCCTCTTGATTAAAAGCGCCCATCATATTGCCGGCAACACCCATATTCATCCCCATAAAGGCCATGTTCGCACTGCCGCCGTTTTCGCCAGCTGCCTGCATGCCGCGGGCAAAAGCCTGCTGTTTAAAGGAAGCGCCACGAGCCCCGCTTAATGCATCGGCACGTTTAACATCGGCTAACAGCTTCTTTGTATCTTCATCATATTCAATGGCTACTAAAGCCGCTTTCACGATGGCTAAACCATATTCTTCACGCCAGCTGTAGTCATTTTCTACGGCCTGAGCTAAGGATTTCGCAAAGCCGACCTGATCGCTTTGAATTCTGGTGATGCGATTGCCTTTATCAGGATCATTGGTATAGAGGGAGAAAGCTGATGAGAGACAGCTTACGACTTCATCAAAAAGCTTATTGCCGGCAGGATTATCCATATCCGCAAAATCAAAGATTGGTCCATCTGGCCGTAAATAGTTTTGTGGGACAAAACGTTTCACAAAAACCATTGGATCGACGATCCGCATCGTATAACTGCCGCGCGTTACAGCGCCAACCTGCGTGCCTAAGAAGGCATCATCCCAGTGGATTTCAGATTGCGTACCGAAACGATTATCCGGAATATCTTTTAAGTTGACATAAATAGCCGTCTGTTCACTGCCCGGCATGCCGCCAAATTTAAAACGGTCCCAGGAATCTTTTAATGTGTCAATGAGTGAATCACCGGCTAAAAATGATTGCGAAGCTTGCGCATCAGAGCTGTACGTGTAGCCGCCCGGCTCTGTGATTAACCCAGTGATGGCGCCATCCTGCATGGTGAGGAGAGCGCAGCCTTCGGGCACGATAATCTTACTGCCGTTGGTAATAATATTGTCACTGCCTTTCGTATTGGCGCCGCGGCCTTTGTTTTGCCCTTTCTTTACGCCATGGAAGACACCAGCGGTAGCTGGGGCGTCCTCCGGCATAATAAAATCTTTCCAGGTATCCGCTAAGCTGCCTTCGAGGGCGCCAGTAAATGCTTGAATAAAACCCATAAATTCATCTCCTTTTCGTGTTATTCTTTACTTTAAGATTACAAAATAATATGTTTGAATGCAATTTATTTTAAACTTTCTCGAAAAAAAGTCGAAAGGAAGAAAAAACGATGAAGATTGTATTTTAAAGGGGAATTGGTATAATGGCGGTAGAGGTGAAGATGATGAAATATCAGGCAGCTATTTTTGATATGGATGGCACAATTTTAAATACAATTGAAGATTTAACGAATGCTTTAAATTATGCGATGAAAGAAACGGGGCACCGTCATAATTATACAAATGAAGATACTAAAAATTTCTTTGGCAGCGGCGTTGAGGTGGCCTTAACAAGAGCCTTGGCTTATGAAGCGGGCGCTCGTTTAGACTCCTTAGTCGCCGTCGGGACAAAAGATGAAGTGATTCCAAAAAGTGTGACAAAAGAAGAAGTGGAACGGATTTCGGGCGATTGACAGAATCTCTACTAGCCATATCTACAAAACCCCTGTTATCAGGGGCTTTTATCTGTCAAATTTTATAAATTATTATGTTGTATGTGTTGTATGTCTTTCCCTTTCATGCTAAAATATTAGATGAGAGGAGGACTTTTTTATATGAAGCTCTACTACGACAAGCGTCTTAAGGATCCCACATACTATGTCCAGGAGGGAATCAGAAACGGCAAAAAGACGACCACCCGCAATGTAAAAAAGCTCGGCAAACATTCAGAACTTCTGATGATCACCGATGATCCGGTATCCTACTGCAGAAATGTAATACAAAAAATGAATGAGGATGCGAGATCCGGAAAGCGGGAATACACACTGACGGTCGACTTCAATCAGCGAGTGACAGGACCCGATGATAGCCGGATAAGCCGCTCACTGTCATCCAACATCGGATACTTCTACCTTCAGTACATTTATAATATGCTTGAACTGGACGGCTTTTTTAGAAATCTTCAGGAAAAGTCCAAGGCGAAATATGACTTTAATTCTGTTAACAGATTTCTTACCTTTGGCAGAATCCTTGATCCTCACAGCAAGTATGGCACCTATGACCGCCTTAATGCCTACTATGAGAATCCTCAGATTGAGTACCATCATTTTCTCCGCTTTCTCGATTTAATTGCAGAAAACCAGGAGGACTACCTTGCGCATCTTTATAAAAAATCACAGAATCTCATAAAGAGAGACATGTCTGTCGTCTACTATGACTGCACAAATTACTTTTTTGAATGCGAACAGGCTGACGATGATGAGATTGATCCGGAAACGGGCGAAGTTACAAAGGGGCTAAGACGCTACGGCGTCAGCAAGGAAAACAGGCCTAATCCTATCGTTGAAATGGGACTTTTAATGGACAAGAGAGGAATTCCTATTTCTATGTGCCTGGATCCTGGCAATACCAGCGAGCAGGAAACGGCCACCCCGCTGGAGGAGCAGGTCATTAAGACCATGGGTAACAGTAAATTCATATACTGTGCCGATGCCGGTCTGGGTTCATACAATATCCGCAAATTTAATTCAATGGGCGGCCGAGCTTTTATTGTCACGCAGTCAGTCAAGAAGCTGTCTGATGCTCTTCAGACTGCTGTATTCAACGACTGTGACTACAGAAATCTCAGTGATGACAATCCAGTGTCAATTGAGGAGCTAAAAACCTTTAAATATGACAAAAACAGCGAACTGAACAGAGCACGCTATGAATCTACAGCCTATAAAGTTTTAAATGCTGACAAGGAGGACATCTTTCTTGGTTATTATGAGATGAAAAAATGCAAAAATGGTAAGATCAGGAAAGTAAAAGCAAAAGGCACTTTAAAGCAGATCGTCATTGTTACGTTCTCGAGAAAAATGATGGACTATCAGAGAAAAGTTCGTCAGAGACAGATTGACAGAGCTAAAAAGCTCATCTCTTCAGGTGATCCGGAGAAGATCAAGAAGGGACCCAATGACGTAAGAAGGTTTATCAAAAATAAAAATAAGACAAAGTCAGCTTATATTATAGATGAGGAGCAGATTCGAAAAGAAGAGCAGTATGACGGCTATTATGCAGTAGCGACAAATCTTGTTCTTGATCCGGTCAAGGATATTCTTGACATATCACATAAGAGATACCAGATTGAGGACTGCTTTAGAATAATGAAGACTACCTTCAAAGCTCGTCCTGTCTATGTATATAATCCCAACAGAATTAGAGCGCATTTTTTAACGTGCTTCACCGCCCTGCTAGTATACAGACTGTTAGAATGCATGCTTGATGATCAGGGAACACATGTAACAGTAAAAGAGCTGATAGAAACATTAAAAAACATGAATGTGGTGAATGAGCATGATGTTTACTATAGTGCAACATACACTTCAAGCTATACGCTAAAGGCTCTCGAGCAGCTAACAGAGCTGGGGCTTGACTTTCAGTACTACAAGCCAAAGGACCTGAATAAAATTTTAAGAAAAATTTCAAAAAAACTTTTAAAGAGGCAATCACATACAACAAAAAATTGATTAAACAAAAAACCAGGAAACACCGATAAATAAAGGGAATCCTGGCTTTTACTCAATTTTTTCTGTCAATTGTGGGATAATATGTTTGAATGCAATTTATTTTAAACTTTCTCGAAAAAAAGTCGAAAGGAAGAAAAAACGATGAAGATTGTATTTTAAAGGGGAATTGGTATAATGGCGGTAGAGGTGAAGATGATGAAATATCAGGCAGCTATTTTTGATATGGATGGCACAATTTTAAATACAATTGAAGATTTAACGAATGCTTTAAATTATGCGATGAAAGAAACGGGGCACCGTCATAATTATACAAATGAAGATACTAAAAATTTCTTTGGCAGCGGCGTTGAGGTGGCCTTAACAAGAGCCTTGGCTTATGAAGCGGGCGCTCGTTTAGACTCCTTAGTCGCCGTCGGGACAAAAGATGAAGTGATTCCAAAAAGTGTGACAAAAGAAGAAGTGGAACGGATTTCTCAGGTCTATCGTCCTTATTATGCGGCCCATGCCGGCATTGCGACGAAACCGTTCGACGGTATTGTCGAGATGATTCAGGCCTTAAAGGCAAAAGGCATTGCCTGCGCAGTGGTTTCAAATAAACCAGATGAAGCCGTACAAAGCTTAGTGAAAACATTCTTTGATGGTGTTTTTGATTTTAGTTTAGGGCAGAAAGCATCAATTAAACGTAAACCAGCACCGGATATGAACGAAGAATGTTTACGCGTTTTAAAAGTTGCCCGTGAACACTGTGTTTATATTGGGGATTCAGAAATTGATGTCCAGACGGCACAAAATTCAGCGATGGACGAGATTGCCGTAACCTGGGGCTTTAGAAGTGCAGATTTCTTAAAGACACATGGTGCAAATGAAATCGTGAATGATTCAAATGAATTATTTGCGGCCATCACAAAATAAACATATTTCTTAGAAAACCGATATCTTTATTTCAGTTTTCATTTGATATAATGGAGATAAATAAAGGAGAGGCAAAGATTTCCAAATTATGAAAAAGCCCACTTTCGCTTGAAACCGTGAGCTACATCATGTATGATTAAGGAAAGGAAATCATTAAAGGTATTGGTTATGAAATTAGTGAAACTGTATTGGGACTGTGTCCGTCGTCAAAAGGGTATGAATGACTTTAACGCGTATATGGAAACAAAAGCTTTGTTTGGCTGTAATTTCTTAGAAGCTTTAGTCATCGATTATATGTATAAAGATCTGGTGGCTAAAGGGACACCTACCCTTGTGGTTGACGGCTATGCCTCACCATTTTAAGACTTTGTCATAAGACAAGGTCTTTTTTTCTTGGATAATTATGATACAATAAGCATATATGTAAAAAAATTAGGAATAGGAGTACTTTTTATGAATATTGATCATTTAAGATACGTCTTAGAAGTTGAAAAATGCGGATCAATTTCGCAGGCAGCGAAATCTTTGTATCTTAATCAGCCTTATTTATCAAAAGTGATTGGAGAATTAGAAGAAGAACTCAATTTACGCATTTTTGAACGATCGAATAAAGGCATTCAGGTGACCCCCAAAGGACGTGATGTCCTCACCCGCATCAGTCATATCGTCGATGAAGTGGATGAACTTGATCATTTATATAAAGGTTTTGAAATGCCTTTTTCCTTTAGTGTTGCGGTCCCCACCGCTTCCTATATTTCCGCCGCTTTTCATAAGTTTATTAAAGAAGGCCAGCCTTATAAAAATGGCTTAGATGTCGCTTATCATGAAACCAATCCGACTGATGTCGTGGATTTAGTCACCAAAGGAGAATGTAATCTTGGAATCTTACGCGTTTTTGATTTTGATCGCGATTACTATAACCATCTTTTTGAATTCAAGAATCTGCAAAGTCAGGTGATCAGCTCTTTTGCCTGTGTTTTATTAATGTCTGAAAGCAATAGCTTAGCTGGGAGAAAGCATATTGATATCACAGACCTTAAAAATCAGATTCTGATTCGCCATGCCACCGATCATTTACCTAAGCATACGGTTAGCTATCTTAATGATATCATTCACCAGACCGGCGTTACGCAAAGTATTGAAGCTTTTGAAAGGGCCTCCCAGCTGGAGCTGTTAGAAAACTTAGAGGATACATTTATGTTAGTTTCACCGATGCCTACAGATTTATTAGAAAAATATCATCTGATCACTCGGCCGCTCAACACGGATGTGCTTAAAGCAATGGATTTATTGATCTATCGTCGCGGTTATACATTATCCCCTGGAGAAAAGCGTTTTTTAGAAGATCTTCATAAAGAAGTACAAGCGTTTGAATAGTGCTATATCTTTTTTGATATAGTGCTATTCTTTTTTTAATATTTGAAATTTTGAGATGAAAACGGTATCATAGGAATCGTGAAATGTATCACGAAGTAAATGTGTAAAGGAGATAATAATTATGGCAAGATTTACTTTACCAAGAGACCTATATCATGGAAAAGGTTCCCTGGAAGCATTAAAAACATTAAAAGGAAAGAAAGCGATCATCTGTGTCGGCGGCGGCTCAATGAAACGTTTTGGTTTCTTACAGAAAGCTGAAGAATATCTGAAAGAAGCAGGTATGGAAGTTCAGTTATTTGAAGGAATCGAATCAGATCCATCAGTTACGACGGTCATGAACGGGGCAAAAGCCATGGAAGAATTCGGTCCTGACTGGATCGTAGCCATCGGCGGCGGTTCACCAATCGATGCTGCAAAAGCTATGTGGGTTAAATATGAACACCCAGAATGTACATTCGAAGATATGTGTAAAGTGTTTGCTTTACCTGAATTAAGACATAAAGCAAAATTCTGTGCAGTTTCTTCAACATCAGGAACAGCAACAGAAGTAACTTGCTTCTCAATTATCACTGATTATGATAAAGGTATTAAATATCCAATCGCTGACTTTGGCATCACTCCAGATGTAGCCATCGTTGATCCTGAATTAGCAGAAACAATGCCTAAGAAATTAGTCGCTCATACAGGTATGGATGCGATGACACATGCGATCGAAGCTTTTGTGTCAACAGCACACTGCAACTATACAGATCCAGTAGCGATCTGGGCAATCCGTATGATCCAGAGAGATTTAATCAACTCTTATAATGGCGATATGACTGCTCGTGATAATATGCATGATGCACAGTGCTTAGCAGGTCAGGCATTCTCTAATGCTTCATTAGGTATCGTACACTCAATGGCTCATAAGACAGGTGCTGCATTCGCTGATTACGGCGCTCATATTATCCATGGCGCTGCTAACGCAATGTACTTACCAAAAGTTATTGCTTTCAATGCGAAAGATCCAGAAGCAAAATCTAGATATGCATTCATCGCTGATGAAATGAAATTAGGCGGCACAACTGAAGATGAAAAAGTTGCAAAGTTAATTGAAAAATTACGCAGCATGAATGATGCATTAAATATTCCACATGGCATCAAACATTACGGTGCAGATTCTTATCCAACAGAACAGGGCTTCGTTCCTGAAAATGTCTTCTTAGAAAGATTACCTGAAATCGCTAAGAATGCCATCGCAGATGCCTGCACTTTAACAAACCCACGTAAACCAACACAGGAAGAAATGGAAAAATTACTGAAGGCTTGTTACTACGACACTGAAGTGGATTTCTAAAACATATGAGGAGAAGGACACCTTCTCCTTTTTTGATGGAGGCAAATATGAAAGATCGCAATGGTTTAACCGAAGAAGAATTTTTAAAACAGTATAATCCTGATAAATATCCCAAACCATCTCTCACGGCGGATATTGTCGTTTTCGCAAAGGATCATGACAAGCTGCAAATTTTATTAGTCAAAAGAGGGGGCCATCCCTTTATTGGTCACTACGCGACTCCGGGCGGTTTCGCTAATAAAAATGAACCCTTAGAAAAGACGGCAGCACGTGAATTAGCCGAAGAAACGGGTGTGACCGGCTTACCTTTACAGCTATTAGGGGTGTATTCCAAACCAGGCCGTGATCCGCGCGGCTGGGTTGTTTCCTGCGCTTATATGGCCGTAATTGATAAAAACAAAGTGCATGTGAAGGCTGGTGATGATGCAGCTGAAGCAAAGTGGTTTACAGTCACCAAAGCGCATGCGCTCATCTGTGGAGATGAAACATTATCTTTGTCTGATTTGGCTTTTGACCACCAGGACATTGTCGGTGATGCGCTTGCAAAAATAGGTTACTAATTTATAATAATGTCAGGAGGTAAACTATGGAACTGAATGTAGATGTATTTCATAACTTTTTTCCTGGCAATGCATTAGTCACTGCCGGAAACTTAGAAGACTATAACACGATGACAATTGGCTGGGGAGCATTAGGCAGTATCTGGGGGAAGGATGCAGTCACGATTTATGTTCGTGATAGCCGTTATACCCTGGAATATTTAAGAAAGTGCGATTATTTTACAATCGATTTCTTTGAGGGGGAGCATAAAAAGGACTTAGCGATCTTAGGCAGCAAGTCGGGTCGTGATGGGGATAAAGTCGCATTGACATCCCTAACCCCAGAAGCATGTGATCATGGCGTGCGCTTTAAAGAAGCCAAGTATACCCTGATCTGCAAGAAACTGTATGAACAGAAAATGGATTTGAGCGCCATGCCAAAAGAAATTCAGAATTCTTCTTATAAAGATGGCGATATACATAATATGTTCATTGGGGAAGTTGTAGGTCTTGTGAAATAATGTATTACTTTATTAATGATTATAGTGAAGGAGCGCATCCCAAACTTTTAGAAGCGTTAGTGAAAAGCAATGAGGAACATTTAACGGGTTATGGCAGTGATCCTTACTGCGCCAGCGCGAAAGAAAAGATCAAAGCATTCACGAAAGTGGATAGTGATGATATTTACTTTATCTCAGGTGGTACGCAGACCAATATGATCGTCATTTCAACGATGCTAGCGCCTTATGAAGCTGTAGTGGCAGCGACGACGGGTCATGTGAATTTCCATGAAGCAGGGGCGATTGAGCACGCTGGCCGTAAGGTCTTAACGATTCCTTCTCATGATGGAAAGATTGATGCGGGTGAATTAAAAGACTATTTAGCGACGTTCTACGCTGATGAAAACCATGAACATATGGCTTTCCCAGGGATGGTGTATGTTTCTCATCCAACGGAATATGGAACCTTATATTCTAAAGCTGAACTGACCGCTATTTCCGATGTTTGTCATGAATATGACTTGCCCTTATTCTTGGATGGCGCCCGTTTAGGCTACGCGTTAGCAGCAAAACATGACTTAGAGATTGAAGAGATCGGCGCGTTAACGGATGTTTTCTATCTTGGCGGCACGAAAGTGGGCGCTTTATGCGGGGAAGCAGTTGTTTTTACGCATAATAATGCGCCTAAACATTTCTTAACACAGATCAAACAAAATGGCGCTTTATTAGCGAAAGGGCGTTTAATGGGTGTGCAGTTTGATGCGCTCTTTACTGATGATCTGTATTTAAAGATCTCGCAAAATGCCATTGCCTGTGCGATGGCTTTAAAGAAAGGCTTAATAGAGCGTGGTTATCATCTTTATATCGATTCACCAACCAATCAGCAGTTCATTGTCGTGGCTAACGAAGAACTTAAAAAGATGCAAGAATACGTCGCTTACGGGTTCTGGGAAAAGTATGATGATACGCATACCGTGATTCGTTTAGCAACGTCCTGGGCTACGCAAATGCGTGATGTCGAAGGTCTATTAGCAATGATGGAAAGACATTGAGAAAAACTCAATGCCTTTTTTCAATTGTGCCCTTTTTAATTGGTAAGATCCTATCACAAATACTTTCTAAAAAGTCCCGATCATGTGAGGCAATGATCAGTGTTCGTCCTTCTTCTTTAAAACTTTCAAAAAGCATCATAATGCGTTGTACGCTTTCTTCATCTAAAGCATTGGTTGGTTCATCGAGTAATAAAAGTTCCTGGTGTTCAAAGAAGCTTTGCGCTAAGCACAGTTTCTGCTTCATTCCTAGTGAGTAGCGAAAGACGCGCTTTTTACTTTGCGGATCTAAACCAACTGCGTTTAAAGCCTCGATAATATCTTCTTCACTGGCAATCTTTTGGATTTTCGCAATACCTTCTAAGTTTTCTTTGGCACTTAAATAGGACAGCATGTTCATATGTTCGATGAGAATACCGGTATGGGGCGCAAAATCAACATCTTTGGTAATGATCTGATCATTGATTTTAACAAAGCCTTCCGTTGGCATAATAAGGCCGGCAATGGCTCTTAAGAGCATTGTTTTCCCGCTGCCGTTGCGGCCATATAAACCATAGATTTTTCCTTTCTCTAAAGAGATCGTAAGATGATTTAAGATTGTTTCCTGGCGGATCACCTTGGTATAGTTTTCAATTTCGAGATAGCTCATAAGTACTCCTTTCTTTTGATCAAATAACTGTTTATAGCTAGTAAGCATAAACAAACGGGGATCAGCAACAATGGATGGGGATAACGAGTAAAGAGGCTTTCTGGGATGAATAAGTCCGTTAATAATGGCTGCTTCATGTATTGCATATAATCACTCATCATAGGACTGCTTACCACATAAGTCATAATGAGTAATAAAGGATCATGAAGTAATAATGCAAGAGAGGATTGCATCAGTAATAAGCAGATCAAAAGGACAGTGAAAAGAAGACTTTGATAAACTCTTAGATGTTTGAAGACAATACGATTCATCATCAGAAAGCTGATGCTGCATAGGAAAGCGTCTATAAAGATTCCTAAGAGATGTTTGTGAATGATCTTCTTTTTAGAGACATAACGAATAATTTGATAATCCTTTTCTTCCTTAAAAAGAGAGAAAAATAAGGGAATAGCATAAAGGGGTACAACCTTTAAGTAAAAGATCAGGCCTATATCGTAGGGCAAATCAATACTTGTCTTACCTGTTTTAAGAAAGAATGTACATAAGATATATAAATAGGGCAAATAACATAGTAACATGAGAAGATGACTCATATGACATCACGTCCCTGTAAACATTTTTGTCTGATGATGGATAAGAAAATGAGTAAAGCGAGGAAAAGACAATCCTTTTGCATGAGTAAAAGATAGGGGATTGTTTTGTTTTCAAAGATCATAATACCCATGAAAGACATCATCGGAAATGTCAAAAGCATCGATAACACACACGTAATGGCAACGCTAAGCAAGTGTTGATGGGTGATGAGTATGATGATATCCAAAAGTATCATAAAAAGTAAATAAACAGGAATCAGATAACAGCCTTCCATTAGTGATGGCCAAATTACCAAACGACCGTAGCGGATCATCACGCAAAGATTCGTTGTTATATAAAACATACTGAGAAAACAAAGCACATGCAGGCATTCATGTAAAGTTATTTTCTGTAACAGTTTCTTTTTAGAGAAACGAATCAGATAGGCATCCTGAAAACGTAAATAAAGGAAACTATGTCCCACGATCACGAAGGGGATGTATTCTTTAAAATGTAATTCATAAGCATTAGGCGTTGAATAAGAGAGAACCATATTCGCTAGTGCATTGTGATGGGTAAGATAACTATGCATGATGGTCAGACTTATAAGCACGTAGTAGATAATCAGCATTTTCATCACCGCCTTACTTTATTGACAATGACGCTGATGATAATAACAATCAGTAAAGGAATCATATATAACACTAAATTGTGTAATCGCATGGCGAAAGTAACCTCGGTATAAGGCTGATATAAATCTGGTAAATATGATAATTGGCTATACCAAAAGTAAAAACTGACAATCCAGACAATCAGACGGAAAGGAATGAGGGTACTTAACGCCGTGATCGCTGTGGCATAGCAGGCTGATAATAAACCAAACAGGATGATGAATGTGATATACGATATATAGGGTTTTCGATTTGACAATAAAAGTGGTAAATTATCTTTATACATATTACTTGCGTATTGACCATGGCGAAATACGACTAAGCAGACAAGATAATTAATAGTCGCTAAGATGATGAATGTGATCGTAATATAAAGAAACTGAGCGAGCAGTTTTGCATAGTAAATTTTGTGAGAGGAACGCATCTTTGTCATGTCATCCATATGGGAAGCATGTTCTGCGCAGTGATCTCCCGCGCCGAGCAATAATAAGTAGATAGGCATCAGCCAAATAATGATCGTTTGGGGAATATGACCGTGTGATAATCCGGACAAAAAAGCTGCATCGGGCGGGATATAAGTCCATTTGTAGACAAGGGACATTGGTGTTCCAGGATAAATATTGGCTGGATTAATATAGGAATCCTTAAAAACAAGGTACACATCCCAAAGCATAATGGTCAGCATAAAGAGTAAGACGATCAGATTTCTTTTACGATGTAATCTTTTATAAAGTTCATAGGCAAACATAAAATTACTCCTTTTATATTATTTATGCAGAAGCAACATACGTATACAATATTATTTTGTAGCAGCTTGCCAATGACCACTGACAAGATAGACATTTTCGTTATATTTATTATTTTCAGCAGTTAACATAACGTGCTGCTGATTTGCAAAGCCATAGGCAGCTGGTGTCTGCGAGGTACCTTGCTTGACATCGGTAGAAGGTGCGACATGAGTGCCGTCGGTCTTTTCGAGCCAAAAACTTGTAATGGTGCCTTTTCCTTCTCCGGATGATTCTAAGGAAATATACCAAGGGACATCAAGTTTGTCTTTTGGGACATCTCTAAATACGGTGTAGTCTGTTGATGTGTTTTGTTTTCTGCTTGGATTCTATAATGATAATATTATACCGGGCTTGCATGAGCGCAAACGGTGGAAAATGGAATGAATCCCAAAAGCAGAAAAATTCCTAATAATTTCATTTTCATAAAATAACCTCCAAAAATCAAAATGATGTTGCTTCTGTACTTATAATCAAGCACAAAGCAGGGATTTTGAACAGGACACAAGCTGAGAATCGAAAAAAATAGCGCCTTTTTTATGAAAAAATCCTAGCGTGAAAGCGCTAGGATCAAAGTGGTGACTAAAAGGATGAGGAAGAGGGAGGAGTGGTGGGCGATCAGCCATTGACCACTTGCAGTGTGATGTAAATAATAGCGTACCTGCGTAATATACAAAGGTGATCCTAATAGTAAGAGTGGAATGATTAATGGAATGGCAGTGCTTTGGTAAAAGAGATTACCTAAGGAGCTATGAAGTGTCAAGCTTAGTAATAATGCCAAACTTGTCAACAAAGACAACAGCTGATGATAAGCCTGATCGCTCATTGGCGTTTGGGTCTTTTTGATGAGGTCATCAAGACTGACATGGAAATAGCGTGATAATTCTAACATCACTGTATAATCTGGCATGGTTTTGCCGTTTTCCCAGCGGGAAATGGATTTGCTGGTGGTGTTAAGAATTTCCGCTAACTGTTCCTGAGTCAAATGATGACTATGTCTTAATGTTTTTAAGTTTTCACTAAATTGAATGTCATTCATGTGGTCACCTTCTTTCTTATATTGTAGCATGGAAGAAAGAGATTTCAGAAAAAAGCGTATATTTACGATGAAATTATTAATTGATGACTTTGACGATACTGTGTTGGCGTACAATGATAAGTATGTTTAAACAAGCGAGAGAAATAGAGCGCATCTTCATAACCGACAGACAAGGCGATGACTTTAATCGGCTGAGTCGTTTCAGTTAATAAGCTGCAGGAGCGCTTTAAGCGATAAGTAATGAGAAAGTCTTTTGGTAACATGCCAGTTCGTTCTTTAAATAAGCGATACAGATAAGTGCGTTCAATATGCAAAGCATTAGCGATACTGGAAATGTTTATGGGTTGACTGTAATTGGCCTCAATATAGCGAATTGCTAAATCAGTATAGCTCTTCTGCTTTTCCTGGAGATCGATTTGCTGGCGGGGGAATTTTGTGACCAAAAGATAAAGGTAGCGATCAAGAATGCTGGTGATGAGCAGATCATTATGGGTTAATTACGGATCATCATGAAAATGGTGATTTTACTTCTCAGCTTTTTGTTTTAAAAGCCTTATAAAAGAAAAATACTTTGAGCCTCCCTGGCATAAATGATAAAATATTCTTATAAAGGGGAGGCTTTATCTTATGGATTTGAAAGAGAAAATCATTCAAGCAGCTTTAGTAGTCTATAAACAAAAAGGGTTGAAGTTCACGATGGATGACATCGCCAAAGACATGTCAGTTTCGAAAAAGACAATTTATCAGGTCATTGATGACAAGAATGCCTTGGTTAATGATTTAGTGGATTACTGCTTTGCGAGTATTAAAGAGAAGGAAGAAGAAGTTACAAATGATCTCAGTCATACGACGCTTGAAAGAATTGAGATGATTTTAGCGGCGATGCCGGAAAGCTTTTTACAAATGGATATGACTGGTCTTTATGTCTTACAGGATAAGTATCCTTCAGCTTATCGAAAAGTGCAGTATTATTTGGAATCAGGCTGGGAGATGACCTTTGATTTATTGCGACAGGGCATTGATGAAGGGGTTATTCGAGATATTAACTTAAACTTATTTCAGATTATTTATACCTCCACGCTAGAGAACTTTTTTAAACGGGATGTCTTAGTGGAAGCACATCTCGATTATATGGATGCTCTGAATCAAATGGTTGATATTTTGATGAAAGGTATCGAAAAATAGTATAAAGTGTAAATAATATTTGTGAAAAATAAAAAAATACATAATTTTTATAAAAAGTGCTCGCTATTTATGATCGTTTCAAGTAAGATGTAGATACTATCGAATATAGGGGGAATAATCATTATGGATATGCAGATGGAATTTATCCGCAAATTACCAACACCACAGGAAATTAAGAATCAGTATCCTGTGACATTAGAAATGAAAAAGCTGAAACAGGCTCGCGATGAAGAGATCCGCGATATCTTTGCCGGCCGTTCAGATAAATTTTTACTTATTATCGGACCTTGTTCAGCTGATAACGAGGACGCTGTTTTAGATTATATGCACCGCTTAAGAAAAGTTCAGGATCAGGTGGCTGATAAAATCTTTATCATTCCACGTGTCTATACAAATAAGCCAAGAACGATCGGAAAAGGCTATAAAGGCATGTTACATCAGCCAGATCCCCTCGGTGAAGAAGATATGTTAGCGGGGATCATCGCGATTCGTCATATGCACAAACGCGTGGTCGAAGAAACTGGCTTTACCTGCGCTGAAGAAATGTTATACCCACAGAACCATCGTTACCTCTCTGATTTATTATCTTACGTAGCCGTTGGGGCCCGTTCAGTGGAAAACCAGGAACATCGTTTAGTCGCTTCTGGCGCTGGTATTCCGGTTGGTATGAAAAACCCAACAGGCGGCGATTTGACCGTTATGATGAACTCGATTACCGCTGCTCAGGCTTCACAGAAATTCATCTACCGTGGCTGGGAAGTTAAGACGCCAGGTAATGATTTCGCCCATGCAATCTTACGTGGTTACGTTGATGAAAACGGGAAGGCTTACCCAAACTACCATTATGAAACATTAGAAAAAGTGTACAACTTATATCAGGAAAGAAACTTAGAACATCCTGCTGTCATCGTTGATACCAACCACTCTAACTCTGGTAAACGTTACGAAGAACAGATCCGTATCGCTAAGGATGTGCTGCATTCAAGAAACTGCAATGACAATATCAAAAACTTAGTCAAAGGGTTAATGATTGAATCTTACCTGGTTGATGGCTGTCAGAAACCAGAAGATGGGGTTTATGGAAAATCTATTACTGATCCTTGCTTAGGCTGGGAGAAAACCGAAAAATTAATCTTAGAATTAGCAGAAATGCTTTAAGAGGCTGACTTTTATGTCAGTCTTTTTTTGTGCAAAAAGGGGTATTTTGTCTAAAAAAGAAAAGTCAAGAGAAAGAGAATACTTGTATAAAATTTCCAAAAGCATCGTAAATAAGGCATAAAATTCTATTTTCTCTATTTCTTATATCACAAATATTTTTTGGAGAAATTGTGCAAATGTTCACTTTGTGAAAGAGCTGATTATAATAAAAAGTAGTTAAAGGAATTTATGATGTTTGAAAGGAAGTGTTGTCTTATGTCTCATCAGAATCTTATGTATCTCGTTCCTATTGTCGCAATCATAGCGCTCCTCTTTGCTTTTTATCTCACGCACATCGTGATCAAAGAGGACGAAGGAACCGAGAAAATGAAAGAAATAGCTTCCGCTATTTCGGAAGGTGCTCATGCCTTTTTGTGGAGTGAGTATCGTGTGCTCATTATCTTTGTCATTATTCTATTCTTCTGTATCGGTATTGGCGTTGGTAACTTCGTTACCTCGATCTGCTTTGTAGCGGGCGCTTTGCTTTCCACCCTAGCCGGCTACTTTGGTATGAACGTTGCCACCAAAGCCAATGTTCGCACCGCTAATGCAGCTCGTCAGTACGCTTCTAATAAAGCATTGGATATCGCTTTTTCTGGGGGCAGTGTCATGGGATTATGTGTCGCTGGTTTTGGGATCCTTGGTGTCTCTATTATTTATCTGATTACCAAAGATGTCGATGTCTTATCGGGCTTTAGTTTGGGGGCCTCTTCGATCGCTTTATTCGCTCGTGTCGGCGGCGGGATTTATACCAAAGCTGCGGATGTTGGGGCGGACTTAGTCGGTAAAGTTGAAGCTGGCATTCCGGAAGATGATCCCCGTAACCCAGCGGTCATCGCCGATAACGTTGGCGATAACGTCGGTGATGTTGCCGGGATGGGCGCTGATTTATTTGAATCCTATGTTGGCGCATTGATTTCCGCTATTACTTTAGGTGTAGCCTTCCTCGATGCCAAGGGCGCTCTGTATCCATTATTAGTGGCCTCGATCGGTTTATTAGCTGCCATTATCGCGACCTTCTTTGTCCGTAAATCAAAAAATACCAATCCCGCGAGTTCTTTAAAAATTGGGACTTATGCGGCGAGTACGATTGTCTTTATCGGTGGTCTGTTATTAAGCGTCGCGATCTTTGGTGACGCCAAATACGGTATGTGCGTCGTGGCTGGTTTGATTGTCGGCGTGCTTATTGGGATGATTACAGAAATCTATACCTCTGCCGATTATGCCCCGGTTAAAGAAATTGCGAAACAGTCTGAAACCGGCGCCGGAACGACTGTGATCAGTGGCTTATCGGTCGGTATGAAATCGACAGTTTTACCAATTATGCTTATTTGTATTGCGATCTTTGCGTCTTACTATTTTGGTGATCTTTACGGCATCGCCTTAGCAGCCGTCGGAATGTTATCGACAACTGCTATCACTGTTGGCGTTGATGCTTATGGGCCAATCGCTGATAATGCCGGCGGCATTGCGGAAATGTCAGGCTTAGATGAAGGCGTTCGTGATATTACCGATTCCTTAGATGCTGTCGGGAATACGACAGCAGCCATGGGCAAAGGCTTTGCGATCGGTTCCGCAGCTTTAACGGCATTAGCTTTATTCGTTTCTTATGCTCAGGCTGTTAACCTTAAAAATATTGATATTTTAAACTATAAGGTTATTATTGGCTTACTTATTGGGGCAATGCTGCCATTCTTATTCTCCGCTAATACCATGGCTTCCGTTTCCAAAGCCGCTTTCAAGATGATTGAAGAAGTCCGTCGTCAGTTCAAAGAAATGCCAGGTATCTTACAGGGCGAAACCAGACCGGATTATAAGACCTGCGTGGCTATTTCGACTAATGCAGCCTTACATGAAATGATCGTGCCAGGGTTAGTGGCTGTCTTAGCACCGATTGTCATGGGCGTTTTATTAGGAACCGCTGCTCTTGGCGGTATGCTAGCCGGGGCTTTAGTCACTGGCGTCATGATGGCGATCTTTATGAGTAATGCCGGCGGCGCTTGGGATAATGCGAAGAAGTATATTGAAAATGGTCATTTAGGCGGCAAAGGATCGGCTTGTCATAAAGCGGCGGTCGTTGGTGATACTGTTGGTGATCCATTCAAAGATACCTCTGGTCCATCTTTAAATATCCTCATCAAATTAATGACCATTGTCTCATTAGTCTTCGCACCATTATTCTTAGCCATTGGCGGTTTACTGTAATGGTGCTATACTCTTGGCGAGGAGGACATCTATGAAAAAGTTATTAACCGTCTTATTAGTCTTAGGATTATGGGGCTGCTCATCTAAAAAGGATACCGGCTCTGATACCAATAATCAGGAAAATGTCAAAGTCGAAGAAAAGCAGCAGGCTAAAACTATGACCTTAAGCGTGAATAAGCAAAAGTATAAAGTGACCTTGTTAAGCAATAAGTCAGCCAATTCATTATTGTCAATTGCCCCAATTGAACTCAACTGCGCGAAAGATCGTCATGGTTATTACTGTGAATTAGATAATGCACTGAATGTGGCTGACAAAACAGCGGGCGCTATGAAAAAGGGTGATCTCTATGTCAAAGGAGGGCATACCCTCTATATTGCGACCAAGGCTGAAACCTTAAACACTAAAATCACACGTTTAGGGACAATTGATGAAAAAGGTGTTGATGCGCTGGCGAAAAGTGATGGTGTCGGGACTATTAATAAGTAAAAAAAGATCGGCTTAATCCGATCTTTTTTCAATAGGCAGCCAAAATTCACTATAATAATCTGGGCTTTTTCGATCACCGGCGCTTAAGTAATCGATCGAAGCGTCAAAGCGAATGGAGAATTCGGGATGACTTGGTAAAAAGTCATTATATACTTCATAAGCAAGCTGCTGGAGGGCGTAGGGATAAGCGCCATAGCAGGGAAACTGAAGCCATAAGCCATCGGGGAATGTATAAGATGAGCACCCGGCAATATCTTTCTTTCCTTCACTAGCGAGATAGAAATGGATGGTATTAAAATCCTGTTCATCATTGATGGTCACTGCGAGGTCGCCGATAGGAAGCTTATTTTCATTAATGTGTGTGGTCATAGTATTCATATAAGCGGGGATCTTTAAAAAGGCATCCGCGGCGGTAAAGTCCTGGGTGAAGCCTGTGATCGTAAATTGCGACCGCTCTACTATTTTATAGTCCATAAAAAAACTCCTTTCGCGCTCATTGTATCAAAAGTTTTTAGAAAGGCGAACTTTTTTCAGGAAAATCACACTTTTTGATTATAATGAAGATAGAGAGGAGTGAACATATGTTAAAAAAGTCATTCGCCTTCGTGGCTCAGCCCCATGCCCATTTTCGCGTGAAAATGCTGGAAGCACACTACGATTCTTTTGGTGATAAAACCGCTGAAGATACCCACTTAACCAATCATATTTTACGCAAGAAATTACGTGCTCTCGATGCTTCCTTTGTGCCATTAGATATTGCTAGTAAGACGGATTATGAGGATGGCCGTCAGCTCAGTGAGCTGGGCTTAAAGATTCTCAATGGCAAAACGGAAATCAATCTCAAAGCGGCACTAAAAAACAGTATTGTTTACCAAGGCCGCAAACATTATCAGGATTTTGTTGAAGAAGTGATGATCGATGGTGTCAAAAAGAAACGCCGCACCAAACTCACCAAACCGATTTACTTTGAATGGGATGGATATAAGTTTATCTTAGCCCAGGAACAGAGTTTAGTCGATTATTTAGTCATCTGCTCACTGAAAGAGCATCCGGAGTTACTAGAAAACTTGCAGGAAAAGGGCTATAATGTGTTCTCAGATCGCCGCTTCAGTCCCAAGAAGTCTTCTCATTCCTTAGCCAATTCATTAGCTTTAGTGGTGGCTTTGATCAAAGAAGATCTTTTTGAAGAGTATGCCAATAATGTGACATTATTAATAGAAGCGCGCGCATATCATTAAAGGGGGAGCTTATGCGCTATAAGATTATTCGTATTTTAGAGCCGGATTTTGGCTGTGAAGGACGGCCTGATGGTTACGAGCAGGTTGATGATGTCATTGTCGAAGACGAAAAGGGACATCAGAAAACATTACAGTTTAAAGATCAGGAACTGTATGATCGTCATCTTGATGAAGGAGATTATATCGACATTTAAAAAAACGGAAAAGAATTTCTTTTCCGTTTGTTTTTGCAATATGGCGCGGATTGAGGGATTTGAACCCTCGCACCGGTTACCCGGTCTACTCCCTTAGCAGGGGAGCCTCTTCAGCCACTTGAGTAAATCCGCATCGACTGCTCGTTTATAGTATCATACCCACTTCCTTATTGCAACAGGAAAATGAAAAAAATCGCGATGCGAAATTCATGAAGATGTCATTTCAGTTTGGTAGAGTCTCAAGAAAGTGTTACTATTAAGGTATGTGAGGTGGTTAGATGATCGGTTTAACAAGTGAAGAAGCGAAAAAGAGACAAGCCGGGTATTTTACAGTTGGACAACCTCATATTTTAAATTATACGCTTTAAAAAAGCGTTTTTTTGTCAACTTTTTCAATTTTTAATATCGTAATGTTCCATAATGTATGTTATAATGGTTTGGGAGGGGTTACATATGGCTAAACGTTTAAAATCAACCAAATCTAAAAACTCTGAATCATTCTATGTTATCGATGACTTCTATGATCCTAACACTAAAAAGAAATCTACCTTCGTAGCTGAAAAACTGGGCAATATCAGGACTCTTATGGAAAAGTATCATACCGATTCCCGGGATGAAGTAATGAGACAGCTTCAGCTCTATGTTGATGGACTAAGACAAAAAGACAGTGAGGACAAGGCAGACGTCAAACTAATCCTCAGTCAGGCTGATTTAATAGAAAAGGACAAGGAAAATCTCTTTAACATCGGATACATGTACATAAGAAACATATTATGCTCATTGGGCATTAAGGATATCTGCAAGGAGATATCAGACCAGTACAATTTTCAATACAATTTAGCGAGCATTATTAACGATCTTGTATCTGCTAGGGTTATTTATCCTTCATCAAAGCTGTCTACGTACAAATCAACTTGTAAATTTCTCGACTTGTCCGATTATGAGCTGGCAGATGTTTACCGTTCCCTCAAGGTTCTTTCTGAGCAAAGGTATTTCATTGAAAAAACGCTTTATAAAAACAGTTCACAGCTTTTCAAAAAGAACACAGCGGTTCTCTACTATGACTGCACAAATTTCTATTTTGAGATTGAAGAAGAGGATGACTACAGAAAATACGGAAAAAGCAAGGAAAACAGACCAAATCCTATTGTGCAGTATGGTCTATTTATGGATGCAGATGGTCTCCCTTTAGCTGATTATGTCTTTCAGGGCAATATGAATGAGCAAAAATCCATGAGAGAGTTAGAGGCTATAGTTGAAAGAGACTTTGCAGTTTCAAAGTTTGTTGTCTGTGCTGATGCCGGACTCAACGGCTGGGAAAATAAGGTATATAATGACATGAAGAAAAATGGTGCCTATATTGTCACCCAGCCAATCAAGAAAATGTCAAAAGTAATGAAGGAATGGGCAATATCACCAGAAGGATGGAAGCTTGAGGGATATCCTGGAACTTTTAATCTTAATGATCTGGCTGATAGAGAAACTATAGAAATTGAAGGCGTAAAGAAGAAGATAAAAGATCTTGTTTTCTTCAAAAACAAATGGGAAAAAAGAACCAAAAAATCCGAATCATCAGGCGGTAAATACACTCTTGAAGAAAACTATATAGTTACTTATTCAAGAAAATTTGCCAATTACCAAAAACATATCAGAGATAAGAAACTAGAAAGAGCGAGAAAGCTTCTTGATAACCCAGGAAAACTTACAAAAACCAACCAACGCGACCCACGCTATTATATTTCTAAAACATCTTTCACGAAGAACGGTGAAGTAGCTAGTGATGCAATTTATACAATTGATGAAAATAAGATTGCAGAAGAAGAAAAATACGATGGCTTTTATGCTGTAACTACCGATCTTGAAGACAGTGATCTCTCATTAATTATTAGTGCAAACAAACAGCGCTGGGAGATTGAAGAAAACTTTGAAATAATGAAAAGCGAACTAAAAACAAGACCAATGTATGTCTCAAAAGAACATTCAATCAACGGTCACCTGTTAATATGCTTCATTGCCCTGCTGGTTTATCGTTTGCTTGAAAAAAAGTATATGAATGAAAAATATACGTGTGCAGAATTATTTGATACACTTCGCAATCTTAACCTAACCTATATAAACGGAACAAACTATATTCCATCCTTTAAAAGGACAGAAATCGTGGATGACCTAGCTGAAGTTTTTGGATTTCAGCCCTCACGAAAAATAATTACTCAAAAATATTTAAAAAAATATCAAAGGGTTGTAAATTCAAAAAAAAGTACGAAACTGATTTGAATAAAGAAAAGGCAAAATATATTGATGTATTCAATGTATTTTGCCTTTATTAGCTTATCAGATGTAAAATATGAGATTGCAACAGGAAAATGAAAAAAATCGCGATGCGAAATTCATGAAGATGTCATTTCAGTTTGGTAGAGTCTCAAGAAAGTGTTACTATTAAGGTATGTGAGGTGGTTAGATGATCGGTTTAACAAGTGAAGAAGCGAAAAAGAGACAAGCGGCAGGACAAGGCAATGTCAGTCATGAACAGACATCAAAAACGATTGGTGAAATCGTGCGAGAAAATGTCTTTACCTACTTTAACTTTATCTTCTTCGTGTTAGCGATTTTAATTATTTTAGCACGGGCCTGGAACTCCTTGAGTTTCCTGGTGGTCATCATTATCAATACGCTCATTGGCATTGCCCAGGAAGTGTATGCAAAAAAAGTGTTGGATAACCTAAATATTTTAAATGCCCCCACCGCGATGGTCTATCGTGATGGCAGTTTAAAACAGCTAGCTGTTTCAGAGCTGGTATTAGGGGATGTCATCGCTCTTAAAGGCGGCGATCAGATTCCTGCAGATGCGCGAGTTATTAATGGCAGTGTCAACGTCAATGAAGCCCTTTTAACTGGGGAAGCTGATGAAATTGAGAAAACTGTCGATAGTGCATTGATGTCGGGCTCATTTATTGTCAACGGGGAATGCGAAGCGGAATTAACCCATGTTGGCGATGATTCCTATATTTCGCAGTTAACCGCGAAAGCGAAAAAAGTGAATAATAAAGAATCGGATATGGTCAAAGCCATTGATCGGATTGTCAAATTTGCTGGGGTCGCCATTATTCCAATTGGTCTCATGTTATTTGGTCAAAGTTATCTCTTTGCCCACAAGCCGTTTTCCGAAAGTGTCGTATCTAGTGTCGCAGCGGTCATTGGGATGATTCCAGAAGGCCTTTATTTATTAGTATCTGTGCGTTTGGCTTTATCAGCGGTGATGTTAGCACGTCAGCAGGTGATGTTACACAATATGAAGTCGATTGAAGCGTTAGCCCGCGTGGATACATTATGCGTCGATAAGACCGGCACGATTACTGATCATTCCATGTTGGTGGCAGATTTTATGAAAGCTACGGATATGAATGCATCGCTGGAAAGCGAAAACAGAGACATTCTTCAGTCTTATGTGAAAACACTGCCGGATGATAATGCGACAATGCAGGCCATTCGCAGCTATATTGGGGAAAGTGATACGTATACATCACAGGACTATATGTCCTTTTCTTCCAAATATAAATACAGTGCGGTGACCTTTGGGCATGTCACTTATATGATGGGGGCGCCGGAAATTGTCTTAGCGATGAATTATGAAACGTATCGTGAACAAATTGAAAGCTATGCCTCTAAAGGCTTGCGTGTGCTCGTCTTTGCATCTAAGGAAGGCGGTTTGCCAGCGGGGTCTTTAAGCAATGAATATGTGGAACCGATCTTCTATATTATGTTATCGAATCCCTTACGTAAAAATGCGAAAGAAACCTTTAGCTACTTTGAGAAACAAGGCGTCGATGTGAAAGTAATTTCCGGGGATAATCCTGTGACCGTTTCAGAAGTGGCGAAACAAGCCGGTATTTTGCATGCTGAAAATCATATCAATGCCCAAACCTTAGGTGATGAAAAAGCAATTGCGGAAGCGGTACAGAAGTATACGGTCTTTGGCCGTGTCACGCCAGAACAAAAACAAATGATTGTTCGCGCTTTGAAAAAGCAGGGGCATACTGTGGCGATGACAGGCGATGGGGTCAATGATATTTTAGCGATGAAAGATGCCGACTGTTCCATCGGTATGGCCGCCGGCTCGGATGCGGCGGTTCAGGCAGCTCAGTTAGTTTTACTTGATTCGGACTTTTCCCACATGCCGGCGATTGTCTCGCAGGGACGTAATGTCGTGAACAATATTGAACGTTCGGCAACGTTATTCTTAGTGAAGAATATCTTTTCACTTATTTTGGCAATCTTTACGATTGTCAATTTCCTGACCTATCCATTATCACCAGCGCAGATCTCGCTGATCAGCTTCTTTACCATTGGCTGCCCGGCTTTTCTCTTAGCGTTAGAGCCAAGCGAAGAGCGCATTACTGGTCATTTTATTCGCCGCGTCTTATTTAAGTCGCTGCCGGCGGCGATTACTGATTTTGCGATTGTCGGATCACTTGTTGTCTTTGGTGAAACCTTTGGTGTTGCCACCAAAGATATTTCCGTTGCATCAGCATTTCTGATGTCGATTGTTGGCTTTTTAATCTTAATCTCGATTTCTAAACCATTGAATCTTTTCAAGAGTTTAGTTATTGGCGGCAATATTATAGGTATCTTAGCAGCGGTTTACTTTGGTCATCGACTCTTTGATATCACCCGTGTCTCGCAAAAATGTATCATGCTCTTTGTCGTTTTTGCGATTGCCTCAGAACCGGTCTTACGCTATCTGACAATAGCCTTTGAGGCCGTGGCGAATGCCAAAGAGTGGTTAGTACGTAAGTTTACACGAAAAAAATCTTAGAAATTTCGCATTTCTTATTGACGTTAGCCGTGATCTATTGTATCATTATTCACGCAGTCGATAAGAAATCTCTCCTTAGCTCAGTTGGCAGAGCATCTGACTCTTAATCAGAGGGTCCACGGTTCGAGCCCGTGAGGGGAGACCATTTGATCTATGAAGCTGCACAATGTGCAGCTTTTACTTTCAATTGCATATTTTACGTACATCTCTCCTTAGCTCAGTTGGCAGAGCATCTGACTCTTAATCAGAGGGTCCACGGTTCGAGCCCGTGAGGGGAGACCATTTTTTACAAGCAGGAGAGGGATGACCTCTCTTTTTCTTTTATTAAAAGGATGTTTTTGGATTTTTTAACGTGCATACGTTGCAAAAATTGATTTAGTCTTTATAATAGTCTTGTGTGCCTGAATGTGAATTACAGTGGCATAATAAAGCGAGATTTGGTATAATTAGCCTCAAAGGGGATGAACATATGGTAAGGCAAAACGTCAGTGATTTAAAACTCGCCGTCATTGAATTAGATGGCTGCTTATTTCCTTTAAATCACTATCGCTATAACTTTTATAAAAATCTATGTAAGAAACAGAATGTCTCGCTGGATCGCCAGACGTTCTATGAAGCCTTAGGTAATATGTATTCTATGTATGATGCATTACCTCTTGCTCATTCAATGGATTCAGCGTCGCTGAATGATAAAGTAGAAAAAGATCTATATAATTATTTGAAAATGAAAGATCAGAGTGCCAATGATGGGGCTTTGGAATTTCTTGAATATTTAAGACAAAAAGAGATTAAGATTGCAGTGGTGACAACCCATAAAACAAAAAATGCGATCGCTTATCTCGAAATGGGGAAACTTTATAATAAAGTTGATTATGTGATTGGGAATGATACAAAATTACAGCCATTCCCAGCAACCGATATTTTTGACTTATTAATGAAGAAATATCAGGTCACACCAGAACAGACCTTATTAGTGACATCGTTAGTGTCATTGCTGGAAACTGGTAAAGAAGCCCATCTGAATATGATTTATATGGAAGACTTAGTGCCAGCAGGAGAAAAGGAACGTTCTCTTTCTTATCAGACCTGCAAGTCTTTATATGAAGCATTAAACGATGTCATCTTTGGTCGTTATGAAGATTATAAGATGTATGAATCCATCTTAGGTCTTGATGAAGATATGTCACCAGAAGAATTACGTAATGTTCGTATTCATTTGGAAGATTTATACAAAGATGATGATTCGCTGTTAGATATCGTCAATAAGACATATGAATTCCGTTTATCGGAATTAAATGTGGATCCTGCTTCCTTAGAAGATGAAAAGCCGGTTATTCCTGATACCGTGCCAGAAGTGGCAGAAGTTGAGGAATCGGAAGAAGCGGAAGAGTTATCACTCTCGGAAATGCCAAATGCGTTCTCCGAAGAAACGGAAGCCGCATCGGAAAGCATCGCAGCGCCAGAAAGTGAGGCTACTTCTGAAAGTGAAGAAATCATTGCCGAGAGCAGTGAAACGGCTGAACCAGAAACAACTGAAGAAACACCGTCGCAGGAACCAGCTTATGAAGAAATTGAACCGGAACCATCAGAAGCGATTGTTTCACCACGTCATTCGATTGAAGATATCTTAGAAAACTTAGAATCAAGCTTATCATCACGCGAAGAATCTTTAGAAGAGGTTGACGAATCAGAAATTCCGGAAGTCGGAGAAGAGCCGGAAGAAGATGCTTCTGCTGCGGAAGTATCTGAAGAGGAAACTGACGAAGAAGACGTTTATGAAGACACCCCGGAAGAAGAACCTTACGAAGCTTATCCGGAAAGTGAAGCGGAAACTGCTGAAAGTATGAGTGAAGAAGCTTATACCTCAGAAAGTGAAAATATCGAACCTGAAGAAGAGTCACAGGTTCAGGATTTTGGTGATACCATTATTTATAATGGCCCAATTGATAAGGAAAGCTATGAAGATACTGGGATCTTATCGTTAGATCCGCAAAAGACCATCGAACTCGATGATGTGTTATCAAAAGTAATGGCGCGTAATGAAGAAAACTTTGCGGACGAAACGCCCGCAACGGACTTCCTGATTCAGGATGAAAGCCGTCAGGAGGATACGAAATTACGGAAAACCGCCAATGTCATTATTAATATCCTTTATACCTTTGCTTTATCATTAGTCATTCTGATTATTGGCTTAGTCATTTATATTGCTCTGCAAAGTCAGTTTGATCGTGGCGTCTTACAGTTCATTGCGAATATGTATAGTGCTTATAGCGGTTTTGCAACGATTCTGGTCCGTGGCATTGTTAATGGCTTACATACGATCTTACCATTCTTGCCAAGCTATGCGGCTTATGTCTCATTATCAGAAGGAGCTTCTAGTCTGATTAATGTGTATATCTTAAATACCGTTATTATTGCGATCGTCGAATTACTGGTTTATTTCTTAAGACCAAAAGATGACGAAGATTATTACTATTAAAAGATGAAGGATACGTTTCAGGCGTATCCTTTTTTGTATAGGAGGACATTATGTCAGTGCATTATCAGCCCATGCCCTTTACTTATAAAAGAGGGGCTTTCGTTATTTTAGGCAGTATTCTTTACGCTTTAAGTGTCAATATCTTTTTAACCCCATTAAAGCTTTATGCCGGCGGGATTGTCGGCTTAGCGCAGCTCATTAAAACGTTAGGATTTTCTCATGTTTCTTTTGATTTAGCTGGGATGATTAACTTAGCTTTGAATATTCCATTATTTATTCTCGCTTATAAAGCGATGAATAAGCGCATGTTTTTTTTAACAATATTATCGGTTGCTATTCAAACATTTGTTTTCTCCTTGGCGCCGATTCCTGCTCATCCTTTGCTTGATGATAAGTTAGCGAATATTTTAATCGCTGGTTTATTAGGCGGCGCTGGCTGCGGGATTGTATTGACCAATGGCGGCAGCGCTGGCGGTCTTGATTTACTAGGCGTCTATTTGACAGAGCACTTTGAAAACTTCAGTGTCGGGATTATGAACCTAAGTTTTAATGCAGTGCTCTATACGATCTGCGCCATTCTTTTCAATTTAGGGACCGCGATCTATTAAAAAAGGCAGAGTACCACGTCCATATCTCTGATATGGGCGTGGATGAATGCCCGCTCTACTGGTTGTGGATGTATGCCTGCACGGTTTCCAGACTGTTCTCGCTGACCGTTGTGATGAAATAGCTGTCACTCCAGAATAGAGGCTTCCAGTAATATTTCTTCAGTTCCGTTTCACCGAACTGCTTTCTCGCAAATCGGCTTGTTTTCGTCTTTACAACATTGACAAGCTCACCTGGTGTCGTATATGGGTCCGCCTCAAAAAGCACGTGAACATGGTCCTCCTCACCGTTCATTTCCAGGATGTTTAGTCCTCTCTCACTGAACACGTCTCTGATTATCTGGTATACAAGATCACGGACTTCTCCTCTGAGAACAGGTTTCCTGTATTTTGTGACAAGCACCATGTGATACTGCAGCAGAAAACAGCTGTGTCTGTTTGTATAGTATGACTGATCTTTTTTTCTTCGGTACACTGCATCATTCTCTCCTTTCATGTATACATCCATTATAATATCCCGTTTTCGACAGTTGTAAAGGTCAAAAAGCCAGAAAGTGTTCTAAATATCAGCACTTTCTGGCTTTTAATATCATGATTTCAGCGTAGTATAACTTGGCCGTCTTTTAATTTTTCTCAAAATTTTTGTAAAGTCACTTTTCATGAGGTATTGGCTGTCAAACTGATAGCCTGCATACTTTTCAAGTGCCTCCAAAGCTTTGCTGTTGGAGTAGATTGCCCGGTAGTAGATATCTTCCTCGTTGACTACTATCATATTTTTCATAGTATTAATGAGCTGATCGGTTGTAAGATGCGTCCCCTGATCGTCCAGTTTGCGCTGAAGGAGACGCGTGATCAGCAGAGCAGTATAACAGATAAGAAAATGAGCCTCTATTCTTGGTGTATTCCGGTGATATACTGGTCTTGCATCAAAGTTAGTCTTCATTATACGGAAGCAGTCCTCAATCTGATATCTATTATGTGCAATTTCAAGTATGTCTTTAACCGGATCATCCAAGTTTGTAGCGATGGCATAGAAGCCGTCAAACTTTTCCTCTTCTTTTATTTTCTCTGTATCAAGAATGTATTCGCTTTTTGATTTGCTGGTATTTTTCAGAAATCTTCTTACATCATTAGGCCCTTTCTTGATTGCCTCTGGATCACAGTTTTTAAGCATGTTTTTCGCTCTTTCAATCTGTCTGTTTCTGACCTTTCTCTGATATTCCATCATTTTTCTGGAAAATGTAACGATGATTGACTGCCTGAGTGTCGTGTAAACTTTTCTTCTGGCGGTTTTTCCATTTTTTGTTGTTATTTCACGGTATTCACCATTCCACATTTTTTCATTGTCTGCATTAAAGACCTTATAAGCCTTGTCGTTGTACAGGCTTATATTGTCAGGGTTTTCCTTATCAAATTCCATAAGCTCTTTCAGCGTGATTTCTCTGTCAGTTGAAAGGAGCCGATAGTCGAAGTCATTAAAGACGGCCTCCTGGAATCTTTTGGAAAGATTCTTAATGGACTGGGTGACAACGAAAGCACGTCCACCCATGGAGTTAAATTTGCGAATATTATATGATCCGAGACCTGCATCAGCACAGTAAATAAACTTGCTCTTTGGAATGAATTTAACTATTTCCTTTTCCAGGGGGATGGCTGTTGTCTGCTCGCTCTCATTTCCTCTGTGAATACACAAAGAGATGGGGATGCCTCTTGAATCCATGATCAGTCCCATTTCCACAATCGGGTTAGGTCTATGCTCTTTACTGACACCAAACTGTCTGAGCCCCCTAATTAATTCACCTGTTACTTCATCTACTTCAATATCAGGATGCTCATTTTCAAAGAAATAATTAGTGCAGTCATACTACATGACAGATGTATCTCTAGGAATGATTTTATTGGATTCCTTATAGAGATGGCCAATATATTCTTCTTTGTTTTCTACTAGAATATCCATGAATCTGAGCACCTGCTGATGCGTGAATTGAGGCTTCTCATAAAAGAACTTAAGACAATCACATGTTCCTTTTTTGCTCTTAGGATCAAGTATTCTTGCAAATGTCAGGAA
The DNA here is from genome assembly GCF_003925875.1 of Intestinibaculum porci. Classification (GTDB taxonomy): domain Bacteria; phylum Bacillota_I; class Bacilli_A; order Erysipelotrichales; family Coprobacillaceae; genus Intestinibaculum; species Intestinibaculum porci. The sequence goes on from NZ_AP019309.1 coordinate 962,873, forward strand.
CCTGTTGATGAGATTGCAGTCAAAAAGATTCTTTTTATTTGCGGTGACCTTTTCAAAGAATTTCTGTAGGTTGAGCTGATAATAGATGCCCTGAAGATAGAAGTAGCCAATGTTTGATCCGTAAATAACAACAGAGGTATCCGCTTCTTGATTATTATCGGGATAGCTGACTTTTTTAGTGCGGTCAAGTGACATGTTAACTTTTAGAACTTTACTCTTTTCCTTGTCGTTGAGATTCCGTACGTACTGCTTTGCATATTCAAGGGGATCATCAGTTATTTTCAGAAGCTCAGAATGCTTGCCGATTGTGCACACAGACTTTGTGGTTGGTTTTCCGTCTTTTCGGTATGATTTTTGTACATAGTAGGTGGGATCTTTAGATTTCCTGTTATAGCTCAGCTTCATTTTGAAAAAACCTCCTGTTTATCGTCTCTTTTGTAATATTATAACACAAACAAGCCACGATAGCCACAATAAAATAAAAAATTCTTGACAAAAAAATATCCTATTAATCAGGATAATTTAAAAAAGAGGGTGAATTAAGTGTCGAAGACCCGTCCGCCTCAAAAAGCACGTGAACATGGTCCTCCTCACCGTTCATTTCCAGGATGTTTAGTCCTCTCTCACTGAACACGTCTCTGATTATCTGGTATACAAGATCACGGACTTCTCCTCTGAGAACAGGTTTCCTGTATTTTGTGACAAGCACCATGTGATACTGCAGCAGAAAACAGCTGTGTCTGTTTGTATAGTATGACTGATCTTTTTTTCTTCGGTACACTGCATCATTCTCTCCTTTCATGTATACATCCATTATAATACCTGGGTTTAGGATGATTTTTTAAAAAATGGTGCTAAACGAGAAAAAATGTTATTAAAAATAAAGATGCAAAATAGTATGAATATGATTATATCCATATATATTTGCACCTTTTTATTTAACGGAATTTGTAATTTAAAATATTTTTAATGTCTTTATTCGTTAAGTAATAATTATCTATTGGTCTGCCTATCTTCTTTTTGAGTCTAAGCATTACGTCGGATTTCTTGGTGAGGTTGACCATATACTGTCCCTTCAGATCAACAGCGGTTGCGCTTCGCATATAGTCTATCAGCTCCTGATAGCCAAACTGGTCATCTAATTCCTCAATCTGCAGTAATCTCATAAGTAATACCGCAATGTAACAAATCAGGAAGTGTCCAATAATACTGTCTTCTCTTTGAAGATATACTGGTCTGGCGTCAAACGCTGACTTCATCATTCTAAATGATTCCTCAATTCTCCATAAATTATGGTAATTGTTATAGATTTCCTCATCAGTCATTTTTAGTTCTGAGGTCACAAGAAGATTGTAGCCCGCTAGACGCTTGGCTTTTTCTACCGCTTCCATATTAACACTGATTTTTATGTTGCCATCGGTGCCTTTTCCGTCCTTATCAACCGTTATAAAATCCATATATTTGCTTTTGCTGCCATATTCAGCTCTTTTCGCGGAGCTTAACGATGCATTTAAAGCTTTGTTGACTTCCTTATCAATTTCAGCGATTTGTTTTTTGGCTAATGAAGGATTATATGTGACAACTCGCTTCTCACATAGCATAACCTTTGTCTTCTTTCCATTATTATCAGTGATCATATAAGGGAATTCATCTATACATGATTTTGTCTTATAGAGAAGATTATCATTCTTGTCTTTCACTTCCACATAATCATTATCGAGAAGGACCCAGGTTTTCTCTTTTTCTGGAAGGGTCTTGACGCTTTTGGAAAAAAGATAGCCGTCACCGCAGAGTATCGCATCCATGATATTAGCAGTACAGTTTAATCCCTTGTCAGCCACTCTGATTGTTTTGCCTTTAATATTATTACGGTCCTTCAGACCCTGAATAACCTCTCTGTAAATCGGCTTTTCACTCATGTTGCCGGGATAAATTTTCATGCCGATAGGGATCTGCTTATTATCCAGAAGAAGTCCCATCCCGACAATCGGATCAGTTCTCTTCTCTTTGGATGGTCCTTTTCTGCGAAGATCATCCTCTTTATCTATTTCAAAGAAAAAGTTAGTACAGTCAAAGTATGTATGATCGGTATTTCTGCCATAAATCAGCTGAATTTTATGGTTGTAAATTTCAATGATGCGCTCGTATTCAATACCCAAAAAACGTAGGCCTTCATACATCTGATCTCTTGAAAACGATGTTTCATCAATTAAATAGGGGAGAACATCAAAAAATGTCTTATGTTTAGAGCATGGAGATATTACTCGCGCATAAACAAGCGAAGATAAAAGCTCAAAAACATTAAATTTAAAATTATACGGGAGCTGTAAAATGCATAAATCCCTGTCGAGACCAAGTCTATTATTAATGGATCTGATTGGGAAATAGCCATAATACTTAATAGGCAGAGTATCAGAAACCTTTTGGGACTTTTTATCCCTTATTTCACTTTGGCGATCCGCATTCATCTTTTTAATTTCTTCTTTGTAGTAGCTGACAGGATCACTGATACCCTGTTTTTTCAGATCATCAACATAGCCGATGGGCTTAAAAGATTTGTGAGAAGTCTGCTTCTTTTCAGGGTTATAGAAGCTGCTGTAGATCTGCAAATATGTCCCTTTCTTATTCTGTGTCTGCTTTAAAAAATAAGCCATAATTTCACCTCTTTTTACCTTGATTTTTGTTAATTTTATTATAACACCATAGCACCATGAATAGAACACTTTAGAAAAAAGTTTGTCAAATTTATTCAGAAAATAAAAAAATCGGCTTGTAAAGCCAACATTTAGTGAAAAAAACTTTTTGGAAAGTGAAAATCAACCTAAAAAACATGGTGCTATATCCTAAACACGGGATTATCTGGTATACAAGATCACGGACTTCTCCTCTGAGAACAGGTTTCCTGTATTTTGTGACAAGCACCATGTGATACTGCAGCAGAAAACAGCTGTGTCTGTTTGTATAGTATGACTGATCTTTTTTTCTTCGGTACACTGCATCATTCTCTCCTTTCATGTATACATCCATTATAATATATGGTATAATATAAGTCGAGAGAAAGGTATATTTTAGGAGGTCACCCATACATGGAAACAGTCGTTCAGTATCTTGTAAAGCCCGGCCATTATAATACCCTGTGCCAGTATGCGGCAAAAAATGCGAAGCTTGCAAAGAATCTTTATAATGCCGCGCTGTTCAGAATCAGACAGACATTCACCGGATGGAATAAGACTTCACAGAGTGCTAATGAGCAGGAGGTCTTTGCAGAGCTTGCCAGTACAGAGGCAGCATATCCATCCCTGGTCATCAGGCGGCGTCTGTCATACAGGGCACTTGACAAGATCATGAGAGTCAATAAGAATTCTGACTTCTTTGCGGGGCTGCCGATGCAGACTGCCCAGGCGGTTCTGAAGCAGGCGACATCAGACTTTGAAAACTGGCTCAGGGCGCTCAGTGACTACAGGAAACATCCTGACAAGTACACCGGACGTCCCAAAATGCCGAAATACAAGACATCTGAGCATGCCTCATTTACTGTAACGAATCAGGATGCTGTTATTTATCCTGCATATGACAGTGACGGGAATCAAATCCCTGACTGCATCCGTCTCAAGCTTCCGGGACTGAACGAAAAAGATCATCCTGTCTTCCATGGTTTCAGAGCGGACGGCCGTCTCAAGCAGGTGACTGTAAAGCCTTACTGCGGATACTATATTTTCTCTCTTGTCATTGAATCGCCTGACGTGCCTGTCAGGACTGATCTGCCTAACATGGCCGGTCTCGATTTCGGAACGGACAACATTGCAGCTTTAGCGTGCACGGACGGATCGTCCGCTGTATTCAAGGGCGGTGCTGTTCTTTCAGAGAACCGATGGTTTGCCAAAAAGAAAGCAGACGCAGTTTCTGATATTACAAAAGGTCACAAGCACATGCACGCTGAATCAGCGCATCTTGACAGGCTCTCGCTGCGCCACAGCTTCAGAAACGGAAATTTCATGCATCAGTGCAGTCGCAGGATCATTGACTGGTGCCTTGAGCACAGTGTCGGCGTGCTTGTCATTGGACGAAACAAGCGATGGAAACAGAACTCAGACATGGGAAAGAGAAACAACCAGAAATTTGTATCCGTTCCCCATTATCAGCTCCTTCAGCTGATAGAGTTCAAGGCCATGAAGGCCGGAATCCAGGTCATTGAGCAGGAGGAGTCGTTTACGTCAAGAGCCGATATCAGCGCATCAGACTTCATGCCTGTGTACGGCAGGGATAAAGGCACATCATGCGTATTTTCAGGAAGACGCGTTAAGCGGGGTCTGTACCGCACGCATACCGGCTATCTCATCAACGCCGACTGCAACGGGGCAGCCAATATTCTTCGCAAGGCCATGCCTGATGCCTGGAAAGACATATTAGACTTCCGGTTCCTGGGCTTTCCTGAAAGCTTCTCATATAAAAGAATCATTGGCGCTGTCCGCTGATGATGTCATCTGACATATACGCTATCTGAACGCGTCCGGTCATGCCGGTATAAAAAAAGGATCAGACCAATGTATTCCCGACGGTTTCATCAGCCGAAGGGATAGAGGCGCCTGTGAATGTGCCTGTAAGGAGCGGTTCAGCGGAAGTTTCATTAGCCGAGGCTGTTCTCGAAACCTGCTTAAACAAAACGACTGCTGTCGGCTTCTGCCATTGGTTGCGGTAGAGATACCACTTCCATTGAGCGAAGCGCAATGGGAGTGGAGAATTCATTCCATTATCTTTGTGGCAACTTTCGCTTTAGCCATCGATCGTATGCATTATCAGAATGTCGAGATCGAACTCATGATCTTTACCCATCATCCGGAAATGGCCCAAACAATTATGCATAACTATACCCGCGGGGTAACGGCCTGGGAAGGCATTGGCGTTTATACCAATGCGGCGACTCATGTCTTAGTAACGGTTGTGGCCAAAGATGAAGTCAAAGCGATTAAGAAAGATATCTTATCAGCCGATCCAAAAGCTTTTATTATTGCCCATGAAAATATCCAGGTAACCGGTGGTTATATCAAACATCTTATTTAAAAAGCAAGTAGACGTTTGTCTACTTGCAGTGTTTTCGGTTATAAGCATACATGATGGCAATAATGGTTTTAGCATCAACGATCTCTCCACTTAATACTTTCGCATAAGCTTCATCAATCGGCATCTTAATGAATTTTAAGAATTCGTCATCATCCTGCGGCAGGGCATCATCGACTTTTTTGAAGTTTTCCGCTTCATATAAGTAATCCGCTTCAGAGCAGAAGCCGGGGGTTGGCAATAATTTTAAAATGAAACGCATATTTTGAGCACGACGTGATGTTTCTTCTTCAAATTCACGATAACAGGCTTCATCAGGATTTTCTCCTTCTTCAAGTTTTCCGGCTGGGATTTCAATTGTTTCCATGCGATTAGGATAGCGATACTGACGAATCAGATAAATACAGTCATCTTCGATCGCGAGAATACAGACGCCGCCGCGATGATAGACACATTCTCGCATCGCCGTATTGCCATCTGGCAATTCCACTTTTTCATGGGTTACAGTAATAATATTCCCTTTAAAGATCTCTTCACTTTGTAATTGTTTTTCTTCTAAGCTTTTCATAATGTCACCTCGTCAAAAGTATATCACAAATAGCCAAAAATCGCTTTGTGAAATCGTTAAAAGGGCACATTGTCACGACTAAATAAGCTATGATATAATGGGCGTGAATGAGGTGAAATAATGGATATCAGAAATAATAGTACGATGCGTAATGAAGTCAAAAAACTGATCACAAAGAAAAAAGAGAAAGATATGCTTTCTTCTTATTTGATTGAAAAAGAACATGAACGCATCATCACTATCGATGTGAAAGAGACGGAAAGTTTTCTTAAACAATGTGAAAAGCGACTGCCACATTTTCAAAATCCTGGCGCTTTAGTCACGAAAGCCGCTATTGCTTGCGGAAATTTAGAAGATCATCCCATGATGAAAAACTATGTTTCTTTTTATATGATGGAACATTTATCACGGACAGATCCGCATTTTCTGCAGGAAAATCCGTATTTAAAATATATTCAGACGCCGGATACAAAGGTCGGTGATTACCATCTGGAAAAGGTGGCCTATGAGCCGATGACGATCATTTTAGATGAAGAACCAGCTATTGATGGATTAAGTATTGCGCCACATTTTACCTTGCTGGAAGATCGTTTTCAGTTTCCGATTCTTATCGGATCAGAGGGATTGATCGGAACGGTCACACCATTTGAAATTCATGCGTATCAACAGATGATTGATCAGGCGTATGGTCAGGTTGTGATTTATGGTTTGAAGCTTGGTTATCTGTCTTATATGGTGCATTTAAAAAATGATGTTGATCATATTACCATTATTGAAGAACGTGAAGAAGTCATTGATCTGTTTTATAAACAGATTTTGCCGCAGTTTGATCATCCGGAAAAGATAACCGTAATGAAAGGTCGTTATCAGGATCATTCTCATATAAGTGGAGATTGCCTCTTATATGATCAGTATCAGGATCAGCATGAGGGGGTGCCATTTTATCTCTCTAAACCGCATCATCAGGGTTACTATTATTTAGAAACTTCCATTTTAGAGCAGCTGCGCCGGCTTATGCTTTATGATTTAGAAGGATGGTTAGATCATCATGGAAGTATTGATGAAGCGCTCATCGATCAGCAGGTAGGACGTTTTTTAAAACAGTTAAAAATAAAAGATCAGAGATCTTTAATGCGTTTATTTGATTTGAAAGGATTGAAAAGAGAAATCACGAAACAATAAGAAAAAAGGACGCGGGGGAAGCGTCCTTTCATAAAGCTTTACACTTAAAAAAGTGAATAAATATTAGGGGGGTTACCACATCTAGGTTTCTACCCGTCTTTATAATAACATGAAATAAGATAGGTGTAAAGGCTTTCAAATAGAAAGTTGAGGAGAATATGAAAAAATTAGTCATTGATCATACTAATGAAAACCAGCGTATTGATAAATATTTAAAGAAATTGCTTGTGAAAGCGCCAGCTTCGATGATTTATAAGATGTTAAGAAAGAAAGATGTCAAGGTAAATGGCGTAAAAGTAAAAGAGAACTATATTGTCAAATATGGGGATGTGGTGGAATTATTCCTTTATGATGATAAGTTTCAGGAATATACAGCGCCAATGACCATTCATGATCTAGCCATTACTTTTAAAACCGCTTATGAAGATGAACATTTACTCGTGGCGAATAAACCAGCTGGTTTACTGGTCCAGCCGGATACTAAAGATGACTTTGATACACTCTCTTATCAGGTACTGAGTTATTTAAGTCAGAAAGGTGATTACGATCCTGCCTTAGCCCAGGGCTTTACCCCGGGTCCCGTTCATCGTTTGGATCGTAATACCAGCGGCCTTGTGATGTTTGGCAAAGATATGCGGGCTTTACAGGATCTTAATGAAATGATGAAGAAACGTCATTGCATTGATAAAAAGTATCTGACGATTGTAAAAGGATACATGAAAGACTGTGAACTTGTTGATTATGTGAAAAAGAATGAAGCGGAAGGGAAGATGTACTTAGTCAAAGAAAATACCCCTGGGGCTTTAAAGATGCATACGGTTGTTCATGTGATCAAAGCGCGTCCGCAGTATTCATTAGTAGAAGTTTCGTTAATTACTGGCCGTACTCATCAGATCCGTGTGCATTTAGCGAGCACTGGTCATCCGGTGATGGGCGATGCCAAATATGGGGACTTTGAATGGAACAAGGCGATCAAGAAAAAATATCATTTGAATTCTCAGTTATTGCATGCTTATTCTTTGACCTTTGTGCGGCCGATTGGTTCAATGAAATATATGCAGGGGAAAACAATTACTGCGCCTTTACCGCCGCTTTTTAAGAAAATTAAAAAAGATCTCTTTGATTAATTTCAAAAAGTGAAGAAAATATATTAAGAAAATGAAAGAAAAATAAGCGTAAGCGCTTTAAATGTGATAAAGTGGTACTATGTTAAAAAAGAAAGAGGTAATAATTATATGGCATGGTATGATGAAGCGGTGTTCTATCACATTTATCCTTTAGGATTAACGGGAGCACCTCGTTTAAATGATTTTGGTAAGGTGGAACATCGATTAAACACTTTACTTCCCTGGATCGATCACATCAAAGCAATCGGCTGCAACGCCCTTTATATCGGTCCATTATTTGAATCTGTAGGACATGGCTATGAAACCATTGACTATAAAAAGTTAGATCGCCGTTTAGGTGATAATGATGATCTTGTAAAGTTTGTGCAAACCTGTCACGAGAAAGGCGTAAAAGTCATCTTTGATGGCGTCTTTAATCATGTCGGCAGGGATTTCTTTGCCTTTAAAGACTTGTTAGAAAAAAGAGAAGCATCACCTTATAAAGACTGGTTTAAACAGGTTAACTTTTCTGGAAATAACGAATACAATGACGGCCTGAGTTATGAAAACTGGGGCGGTTATAACTTACTCGTTAAGCTTAATCAGCAAAATCCAGCAGTGCAGGATTACATTGCGGAGGTCATTAAATTTTGGGTTGAAACCTTTGATGTTGACGGGATCCGCTTAGATGCGGCAGATGTCTTAGACTTCGATTATATGAAGATGATCCGCCGCGTGGGAGATTCTTTAAAAGAAGACTTCTATCTGATGGGGGAAGTCATCCATGGCGACTACAGCCGCTGGGTGAATGCCTCAACTTTACACGCGGTAACGAACTATACCTTACATAAAGCGCTCTATTCCGGACATAATGATCATAACTACTTTGAGATTGCTCATACGGTGAAACGTAATTATGAAATGGGCGGCAATAAACCATTAGGTTTACGTCTCTATAACTTTGTGGATAACCACGATGTCGAACGTATCGCTTCTAAGTTAACTCATAAAGCCCATCTCATTCCGGTCCATATTTTACTTTATACATTGCCGGGTGTGCCTTCTATTTACTATGGCTCTGAATTTGGTATTGAAGGCAAGAAAGGACGCGGGGAAAATACCGATGCGCCGCTTCGTCCCGCTCTTGATTTAAAAGATTATGAGAATCCTTTAGAAGACAATACCTTAACGAAGCTGATTAGTGCTTTAGGAAAAGTGCGTCAGGATGTCAAAGCGTTATCGTATGGCGATTATGAGCAGTTATTATTAACGAATCGTCAATATGCTTTCGCCAGAGTCTTAGGCGATGATGAAGCGATCATCGCGGTGAACAATGATGACAATGATGCTCGTATTACAGTCTCTGCGCATCATAATCTCTATTTAGGTGTCTTAAGCGGCCAAAAGGTCAAAGCAGAAGGATCATTAAATATCACTTTAAAAGCTAATGAAGGGGAAATCTTTATTCCGCTCAATGAAGAAACCCAAAGCTATGAACCGGTCGACTTTGAAGTCTTTGAAGAAGAAGTCAAAGAAGAGGAAGCTGCTCTTCAGGAAGAAGTCGTATTACCAGAAGAAGTCCGCGATGTGCCTTATGAAGATATGACAGTGGAAGAGCTGCAGACTTGTATTTTAGCGAAGATGGCTGCCAATGGTCCGGTGAGCGATGATATGAAACGCAGTGTCTTAGAGAATGTTTATCATGATTCTTTAGTGAACTGGGTAAAAAGTTTCCGATAATAGTTTTCTAAAATATGAAAATATAATATAATGATTTTTAGGAGGATAAAGAAATGAAATATTATATTGGTATTGATTTGGGCGGAACCAATGTTCGTGCCCTGCTCGTTGATGCAAACGGCGAAACATATAGCGAAGTCAAAGAATCGACTGAAAAAGAACAAGGGCCAGATTATGTCTATACAAAAATTGTGCGCATGATTCGTACATTAGATTATGATGCCTGCGGCGGTTTTGAAAATGTCCGTGGGATTGGAATCGGTGTTCCAGGTCCTGTCGACACCGTAAAAGGCGTAATGATTATGGCCAGCAACTTACCTGGTTTTGAAGGTTATCCTATTGTGGAAAAATTAAAAGCAGAATTCCAGAAACCTGTTTTCTTAGATAATGATGCCAATGTGGCAGGCTTAGCCGAAGCTTTATTAGGTGCTGGTAAAGGGTATCCAACCGTTTACTTTATTACTGTTTCAACGGGGATCGGCGGCGCCTTCATCGTGGATGGCAAATTAGTATCTGGCGGTCGCGGCCATGCTGGGGAAATCGGTAATATCATTGTGAAACCAGGCGGTTATAAGCAGGGCGCTTTAAATGCTGGGGCTGCCGAAGGGGAATGTTCTGGTACGGCCATTACCCGTAAAGGTCAGGCTATTTTTGGCGATGCTGTTAAACATGCGGGAAATGTCTTTGATTTAGCAGCCAAAGGCAACGAAGATGCCATTGCCATTGCAGAAGAATCAATCAATGAATTATCAACTTTATTAGCGAATATCGCGCATACGGTCGATCCGCATTGCTTCGTTTTAGGCGGCGGGGTCATGAAATCTCGTGATTACTTCTGGGATACATTAAACCGTCAGTTCAATGAAAAGATTCATGTCGGGATGAGAAATCATATTCCACTTTTATTAAAGAAGTTAGATGACTGCGGTGCCATTGGTGCAGCAATGCTGCCAATGAGTCAGTTAGGTGACGAATAATGATAATGATCAGGCGTTAGCCTGATCAATGGCGTCAATTTAACAATCAGCTGTTATCTTGACGCTTTTATTTTCTCAATTTTATTCCAGCATGTGTTAAAATATGAATCAGGAATAATTTAGTCATGATGATTCAGAAAAAAAGGGCACAAAGCCCTAAAATGGTACCATAGAAAGGAACATTACATTGACAGTAATGTCACCTAACCTATGGTGCCATTTTTTGTAATGAAGGTAATAATTGTTATGTCTAAAGGAACTGTAATATCTGATGAAGCCATTAAAATACTTTCAGCCAATAAATTCGTCAAACTGGTGAGATCAAATCGTATTTCATTTACCTATGAATTCAGGATCATGATGTGGGAGAGATGGATTAAATATAAAAGCATTTCATCAATTAGAGAGGTCATGAAGGAAAATGGCATTGACTACTCTCTCTTTAACGCACAAATTATTAGTCGTATTCAAAGAAATTTTAAACGCGATGGGAAACCTACTAACGGACGTATGGGTAACTCTGCCAAACGTAATAAAACAGATAAAAACTATGATCAGTTCCTCGTCTCGACCGGAAAATTCATTCGCGCACGTCGTGGCATTTCATTTTCAAAAGACTATACTGAAAAGCTCTATAGCTTATATCCTGATCAGGCAATCGAGGATGTCCTTAAATCAGATGGCTTTGATCCAGAACGAATTGGCTATCAGCGTATTCATGCGCTAAAAAGAGTATTTGACGGGGATATTGAGCCGCATGAAAAGCAAACGTTTGATCAGAATATAATCGAAGAATATACAGACCACCCAATGGTTGAAAGGATAACTGCACATAGAATCAAACTGACGGATGTATTCTACAGCGAGGCATCAATTTTCTCTGATATGCACATTAATGATATTCTCAAAATCTTTGATATTGATTCTGCAATTCTTACTATCTCCACGAAACAGCGCATAAAAAAGCAAATTACTCAATCTGATCATACATGTTCCATTCATTTAGAGGCAGGCTCATCTGATCGATTCAAAGCCATTGCCCTAAATCTTTATGAGGCACTATACAATAAAATGGCTTGTTTTCTGAAGTCTATATCCCAATGCATATGGGATCTTAGCGCCAGCCTAAGAAGAGAAGCCTTCATAATGCTTGACTCGTTAGCGGACAGTCACATTATGCCTTTAAGCCAAATCATTAGTGAAGCAGGCCTGTCAAGATCCACCTTCTACTCTATTTTAAGAAACGATGCCTACGGCAGATATGAAGAGCTAAGGAATCAGAATGAAGAAGAAGAGGTCAGGGCCATTATTGATACAATGAATTACAAAGGCTATCCCAAAGGCAAGAGAACTATCCACATGATGATGCCTGAGATTACAGGCAAAAGCTTTTCAATTAAGAAAATAGCACGTCTGATGAGAAAGCATGGACTTAATTCAGGAGTTCGAGCTCCCCGTCAGTCCCTTAAGGCTGCTCGTGAGCATCTTGAAAAATACAAGTGCCCTAATCTTCTTAAACGAAAATTCAGACTGGCCATGCCTTTTACGCACATTCTCACTGATGTTTCCTATCTGTTTTTTGGAGCAAATGGCAGAGGCTATCTTTCAGCAGTCAAAGATGCGGTAACAGGGCGCATATTAGCTGCCGTGGTGAGCGAAAACAATGATTCGGCAATGACTATGGAGACGCTGAAGCAGCTTGAACGCTACACCTTTCGCGATAATGCCATCTTCCATAGCGACCAGGGGGCACTGTATCTCAATGAAGCATTTCAGAAAAAGGTAAAGGAGCTGGGATTCAGAGAATCAATGTCCAGAAGAGGCATCTGTGAAGACAACAGTTCACAGGAAAGCTTTTTTGGCCATTTCAAGGATGAATGTGACTATACCAGCTGCAGTTCCATTGAGGAGCTGAGGGAAATGGTGCTTTCCTATGTGGAATACTACAACAACGAGAGACCACAGTGGACAAGAAATAAAATGACACCCGTGAAATACGAATCGTATCTTGAAGCCATGCCGCCTGAGCAGTTTGATTTATACATGTCCAAGGAAACTGATAAGTATGAAAAAACGAAGGCTCTTGCAACAAAAAGAGCTAAAGCGCGTGCCAACCTGATACTGTCATGATATACTACAGACACCAATAAATACATATCAGGCGGAGGAAAGCATTATGGCAAAAAGAAATAAGCAGATTAACCTGGAAAAAGCTTTAGAAGAGGCTTCTAAAAACCAATACACTGAGAAGGTAACAGATGGCAGAATCTATTACACAAGGGAATTCTATGCCCGCATGAAACAGCTGATGGATGGCGGCATGTCACCAATTAAGGCATACAAGACACTCGGATACGATGTAAACACGTTAGGAGAAGATCGCGCCTACGCAGCTGCCGGTCGCGCTGCCAGCGGACAGGCACGCAAGCCCAAGAAGGTCAGCGGCATGGTTCCGCGTGATCAGGTTGGCAATCTTTCCGATCAGGAAATGGTTGACTATCTTAATTCACGCATTGACTATCTGGAAACAGTTGTTGGAGTCGTAAAAAAAAAGGGCTCAAAACTGCTGGTGAAGGTATCATCATCGAAGAACGAGAAATAGCGGTAGATAAATGTCTTCTCGCAGATACGTATATAAGAGATCATCCTGATGTCAAAATCAGTGAGGCCTGCAAGATATTTGAAATCACTTCAAGAAAATACAGGTGCTGGAAGAAAAAACGTGAAAATCCATCTGCCAGCCAGATTCAAAAGGCTACCGAAGATGAGATGATAAAGGATAAGATGATTGATATCGTCAAAACCTTTGGCTTCGTGCCTGGGCGAAGAACATTCTGTGCTCTTTTTACTCGCATGCATTTTAATATCAATGGTCAGCCGGTTGGTGAAAAAAAAGTAACGCGTCTGATGCAGGAATTGAATTTGTTCCCCAACCTACGCCATAAGGATGCCTACAAGGGACAGGCAACATACAACCATCCTTATTATAACGTTAACGATTACGTAAAAAGATACTTCAGACAAGACCCGCGCAAGGTTATTCTCACTGATATCACTTATATTTCCTATAACGGCAATAAAAACATCTCTTATCTATGCGTATTTAAGGACGCATTTACCAATGAAATTCTTGGATGGCATATTTCTAAAAGAATGGACGTTACCCTCGTTGAAAGAGCTTATTGCATGATGATGGATCTTCATGAAAAGGAAATTGAGAAGGCATGCAAATACATGAAGGAAAATGGAAAAAAGCCTTATGTCTATATTCATTCAGACAACGGCTCTCAATACCTTTCCACCGAATTCAGAGAAATTCTAGAAGATGACGGCTTCATTCAGTCAGTATCCAGACGCGGAAACAGCCTCGATAATGCGCCAATGGAAAGCTTTTTTGGAAGAATGAAATCTATTCTAAATGAATTAGTTGAAAAATGTCCTAACTTTGATACGGTTGAAACCATGATCAAAAACTTTATGGAACAGTATAATACAGTAATACCTCAGTATGATCTGGCAGGACAGACTCCTGAAGAATACTATCGCTATATTACTGAAGGCATTTATCAGACTGATGTTTATTTCGGCGTCTCAGCCAAAGAACTCATCACCCAGGAAGAACTGGAATCCAGACGCGAACAAGCGCGTGCTGAAAGAGCTCGACGCAGAAGCAAGCAAAACGAGTCTGGTGAATCATCTTATGAGTATAAGAGCGAACAGCATCCTTTCAAAGTGGTACAGAAGGATCAGAAGGTTATTCTAGCTCGAATCAATAAGCTACAGAGACTGATTGACGAAAATACGAAAGAAGTAGAAAAACTGGATACGCTATTGGCTGATACGAATACAGCACTCAAGTTCCTAACCAAGGCATCCGATTCAGTGATCAAGTCACTGTACTATCCTAGAAACTGGCAGAATTATCCAGAGCTATCGTATGTGAACAGAACAGGAGCAATCTATTAATAATACATCAAGTCATCCACTTCTTGTTTAAAAAATCACGTAAAGTGGTTCTTTTTGTCGTACAATAAAACTCCTGATATGGATGAATAGAAGCGAAAAAATGAGGGCAAGATTCAATTGAATCTTGCCCTCATCCTTTGTGAGCTGAAAACAAGTCGTCACTGTCAATAAATAGTCCTTGACAATGGTACCAGTTTACCCCTATCGTAAAATAGCCATTTTTTTAAAATTGCTTATTTTACCGGCATTTCTTAACTACTTTCTTACGGTTCTATAAATGCCTTTGAATCTTTTGACTTTAGCGTGTTCCCTGCCGTCAATTCTATACCTGTTTTTCGGTGGCGATACAACGTATTTATTCCATCTTGGGTAGTGCCTATCTGGTCGGATAGGCACTTTTATTTTATTAAGCAGTTCTATGACAGTTGTTATTGCATTCCTTATCTTTCGCTTCCTGCCATTCAGGATTCCATCCAAAATTCCCTGTTTTCTGAGAACGTCGATCATCTGCTGCGTATTAACCTCATATTGATACTTGTCAGCATTGCCTTCAGCCTTACTGATCATATAGACGTTTCTAAGTATATCATCAATCTCCTTGCCGATGATGCCGAAAATGCTCATCATGAATATCTTTCCCAGTATGCAACATTCCGCAATATTAAGATTGGTAGAGATGTGCCTTTCTATTTCGAGTATGCTTTTCAAATTTTTATAGTCGGTTTCGATGCCCCACCTGCGAGAGTAGAGATCAATTATGTCTTCCGCAGAGAACTCGTCCTTCGAAAGATTAGTGAAGTATAAAAGCTCTGTAGCTGCTTCTTTTCCATCCTTGTCAGTATATTTATATCTGTGACGCACCACTCGGATCTTGATTGATTCATTCTCCTTGAAGTATGCCTCGCATTCAGGATACTTCGAGAGCTCCTTGAATGCCAGTTTATAAGGAGTAACCTCAATCACTTCATCATCCGACTTCATTTCCTTTACCAGATCCTTGTAGAAGTTCTTCTTGCCTCGGATGCAGTACTTCATGCCCATATACTCGACAAAGCTGAAGATCTTTAGCGATGGATAATATCTGTCTGCAAGCAGAAGATACTTGCCCGGATCGTCAGTCACGTGGTTCTTCAGCGTATAAAGATGGTTCATGCACATTGGTATCTCCGAATAGTTGAAGTTATTATATGTGAAGTCAATAATATTGCCGTTGAGCACATCGTAAAGCATGGCCAGCTTAATTTTTCTTTTGGCATCCTCAATCTGATCGGCGATTGAGAGCTTGCCGTTTCCTCTTAGCGTATAGTAACGGATGGCATCAGGCGTGTCAGGCGCCTCGATGGTTGTTCCGTCCTCAGCCAATACGATGTAGCCGTTCAGCTTCTTTACAAGTTCGGACTTATAGAATTCCTTTGAGGTCTCCTGCGTAAGATATCTGAAGACATACGGGTTAAGCTTCTTGCCGTTTGCAAAAAGCGCCTGTCTTGATATCCTGTTCTTCAGTTTGCCGACATCGCTGAAAAATGAGTTGAGCTCAAAGCCGGTATTGGTTCGGTGACGGAACGCAAAGTACATAATAGCGCTTGAACTGCTGAAGCATCTATGCCTTGTAAAGTCGACAGGCTTGTTTCTGGCCATTACTGTGGTATCATCGGAATTTATTATAGCGGATACCCTATTGACAAAGCTCACGAGAGGGCTGCACTTGTATTCAATAACTGTCTTAACTACTTTCTTCTTAGGAGTCTTCGTCGTCATAGACAAGTCTAGGCTTCTTCTTGGCGAAGGCCGCCTTAAGATATGGAACGGATTCGTTGTCAACCAGGCCGAAATTGATAAGAACGACATGTTTAGGAACACCATTTACACGCTTGGACTCAACCAGAGCGCAGAAGCTCTTGGTCTTGTCTCCCTTATTATTTGGAATTACTCTAACAAACATATATCATGCCTCCTTTTCTCAACTACATTATATCATATATAATAGCTAACATTAAATAATATAGCAGTATTTGCCTTAACTACTTTTTGCTTGGAACCAGATAGCAGGAGACTACTATATATATTTTTTTAAATGATATTTGTATTTATAACACAAAAGGACGCAAAAAAGCGCCAACCTTAAGTTGACGCCATTGATCAGGCGTTAGCCTGATCATTTTTTTGTTAAGAGAAAAAGTGCGATTAATAGGGATAAAAGAGAAAATATCATCCATTTCCTTACAATCATTCACATTCTTGTAAAGAATAGGCCAAAGGAATGTAAAGAACATGTTAAGAATAGGTTTAGAGTATATAAATTAACATATTCTTAACAAACACTTAACGACGCCATGATGTTTCTTACTTAAATTTTGCTTATTATTTAATTGAAATTTAAGATTCATAAGGACAAGTTTGGAGGGCCTATATATGAATGAAACTATGAAAACACTATTCGGTCTCTTTGGCGGTTTAGCGATCTTCCTCTTTGGCATGAACCAGATGAGTGACGCACTGCAGAAAGCTGCCGGGGAACGAATGAAAAAGATACTCGCGATGTTTACATCGAATCCTGTCAGAGGCGTTTTAGCTGGTGCTTTAGTCACGGCGGTATTACAAAGCTCTAGTGCGACCACCGTTATGGCGATCGGCTTTGTATCCGCTGGCTTAATGACCCTGCCGCAGGCGATCTCTGTCATCTTCGGGGCCAATATCGGGACCACGATGACGGCGCAGTTAATTGCTTTTGATATCAATGATTATATTTATCCGATTATTTTTGTCGGCTTCTTGACCAACTTTATTGGTAAGAAAGAAAAGACGAAAAGTATCGGAACCGTTATTTTATCCTTTGGTTTATTATTCTTAGGAATTTCGACAATGAGTTCAGTGATGAAACCATTAGCGAATTCGCCAGTTTTCATCCATATGCTTGAAAAAGTTGCGGATATTCCAGTCTTAGGCGTTTTAGTTGGTTTATGTATGACCCTAGTTGTGCAGAGTTCCAGTGCGACGATTGCCGTACTTCAGAACTTTGCGGCCCAGGCTGGACCAAATGGGCATTCCTTACTTGGTTTAGCGGGCGCCATTCCGGTTTTATTAGGCGATAATATCGGGACCACCATTACGGCTTTATTAGCCTCTTTAGGCGGCAGCCGTAATGCGAAAAGAACGGCGATTGCCCATTCGATCTTCAATATTTCCGGAACCTTATTATTTATCTGGTTCGTCAAACCTTATGCCCATCTGATTACAATGATTTCTCCCCATGGGGCGGAAACCGCAGTCATCTCTCGTCAGATTGCCAATGCCCATACAGGCTTCAACTTAACAATGACAATTTTATGGACGCCATTATTATGGTTAATGGTCAAGATCGTGATGCGTATCTTACCAGAAACAGAAGCGGAAAAGAAAGCGCGTTTAGGAACGAGTCGTGTCATTATGTACTTAGATGATTCGGTCATCAATCAGCCTGCGGCCGCTTTACAGTTAGTCGTTGAAGAAGCAATGAACTTAGGTAACCGCATTGGGGAAGTGTTACGAGAATTGCCAGCTGTTGTCCGCGGTGATCAAAAGAGCGAAAAAGTTATGGCATCGATTGAAGAAAGCAAAGAGCTTCATAAAGCCATTCTTGATTATATGACCAAGCTTTATGCCAATGGTGTCTTAAATGAAGATCAGGCCCATAAAGCCAATGGTATTATGTATATCGTTGATGAAATTGATCGTATCCGTCATGTCTGTCACAATGTTATTGATATTTCAACGCAGGATCAGACCGGTGGCTTCAGTTACAGCGCTAAAGCCATTTCGGATGTCAATAAATCCTTAATGTCGACTTTAAATATGTACTTTGCGACGTTAGAAGTCATTGCGACAGGCGATGTCAGTCGGATTCATGAGATTAAGAATATTAAAAACACCTTGGTGCAGTTTAATGTCAATATTCAGAATCGCCACTTAAAACGTGTCGCTAAAGGAGAATGCGCAAAAGAATTAACAGCTTCCTTTGCTGAGCTGATTTCGAATATCGATCGTATTACCAGTAACTGTGATAACATCTTAGAGGCGGTTAACGGTCATCTCAATCTCAATGAGTTAAGAGCGATTGAAGACCACGTGATGCCTTCTGAATTATCCTTGAATATGTAAGAAAGATTCCTTTCGGGGAATCTTTTTCATTTGGCGAACAGCTTTTTTTTACTACACGAATGTGTTACAATGGAGGACGCGTAAAAGGAGGCGTAAACATGAGCCAAAGAGTTGTATTAGGCTTAAGCGGGGGCGTTGATAGCGCCGTAGCTGCCTATATGTTAAAAAAACAAGGCTATGATGTCATTTGTGTATTTATGAGAAACTGGGATTCTCAGTTAAATAATGATATATTAGGAAACCCGACGAATAATGATCCTGTCTGTTCCCAGGAAATGGATTATAATGATGCGAAAGCGGTCGCTGACGCATTAGGCTTAGAATTAAAAAGAGTCGACTTTATTAAGGAATACTGGGACCATGTCTTTACTTATTTCTTAGATGAATATGGCAAAGGCCGTACCCCTAATCCAGATATTTTATGTAATAAAGAAATTAAGTTTAAAGCATTCTTGCAGTATGCTGAAGAATTAGATGCCGATTATATTGCGACCGGCCATTATGCCCGCGTGGAACATCGCGATGGGGATGATGTGATGTTAAGAGGGGTGGATGGCAATAAAGACCAGACCTACTTCTTATGTCAGCTCAATCAGCATCAGTTAAAGAAATCACTCTTCCCCATCGGTGAATTAACCAAACCGGAAGTGCGTCAGATCGCTCATGATCTTCACTTGCCCGTTGCCGATAAGAAAGATTCTACCGGTATCTGTTTTATCGGAGAACGTGATTTCAGAGAATTCTTAAAGAACTATATTCCGGCCAAACCAGGGAAGATTGTCGATTATGCAACAAAGAAAGTGATTGGCGAACACCAGGGGATTATGTACTATACGATTGGTCAGCGCCGCGGCCTGGAAATTGGCGGCAAGGGCGGCCCTTGGTTTGTCATCGGTAAAGAATATGATCAGAATATTCTTTACGTCGCTAGTGGTGATTCTAACCAGTGGTTATTATCTGATGAGGCCCTCATTACCGGCGTGAACTGGATTTCCTCAACGAAACCAGAAGGTGATTTTGACTGCACGGCCAAATTCCGTTATCGTCAGAAAGATAATGATGTCAGCATTCGTTTTATCAACGAAGATACCATCTATGTCACTTTCAAAAAGCCAATCAAAGCCGTTACGCCAGGTCAGGCAGCGGTCTTCTATGATGGTGAAGTATGCTTAGGCGGCGGCACCATTGATAAGGTTTATCACAATAATAAGGAGCTTGAATATTTATAATGATTGAATATACGGGTACGATCAGTTATGTCCGCTACTACAGTGAAGAAACGAAGTTCATTGTGGCGATCTTTGACTGTGATCAGGAAGGCGTTAAAATCAATATTACCGGCAATATGTCTTATGTGAATAAAGATGAACGCTATCGTATTACGGGTGATTATGTCACCCATCCCCGCTATGGCAAACAGTTTCAAATTCAGTCTTATGAAGTGATTCTGGCGGATGACCATGATCAGGTCATCCGCTATTTATCATCACCGTTATTTAAAGGCATTGGCACAAAACAGGCGCAAGCCATTGTCGATACCTTAGGGGATGATGCGTTAACACAGATCAAAGACAATCCGCATTGTTTATTGCGTGTCCGCGGGATGAGTGAAAAGAAGATGAAGGTTATTACTGATGTCCTCAATGATCAGGCCCTTGATCATGAAATTCTCAATTTCTTTATGGGCCATGGCATTTCAACGCGTTATCTGACAGCGATTCAAGGCTGTTATGGTGATGAAACCGTAAAAGTTATTGAAAACAATCCTTATCAGCTGATTGAAGATATTGAAGGAATCGGTTTTAAAACGGCTGACGATATTGCCATGAAACTGAACTTTGATCCGCAGTCTGAATACCGCATTCTCGCGGCGATTGAAGATGCGTTGATGAGTCAGTGTTTTAAAAGTGGGGCAACTTATCAAAGATATAGTGATATTTATTATACCTTCTCACGTTTTTTGCCAGATGTTCCCTCTGAAGTGTTTGAACAGGCATTAAAGAGTTTGCTTGATAAGAAGCACATCGTTTTAGAAGAAGACCGTTATTATCCAGTTACTCTTTATGATTCCGAAGTCACAATTGCCTCATTATTTAAGAAATTCAAACGTTTACCAAAGTCGCATTATGATCAGGAAGAACTCGAAGACAAATTATCTGAGATCGAAGAGATGTTAGGAATTCATTATGATGAAACCCAAAAAGAAGCGATCTTCACCTTTATGCGCGAACCAGCGATGATTCTCACTGGTGGCCCGGGAACGGGGAAAACAACGATTGTTTTAGCAATTTTAAAGCTTTATCGGTCGCTGCATCCTGATGATCATATCGATTTAGCCGCGCCTACTGGTCGCGCCGCGAAACGTTTAGCCGAATTAACAAACTTAGAAGCTTCTACCATTCATCGTTTATTAAAATGGGATATGCATAAGAACGTCTTTGCGATGGATGAAAACAATCCCTTATCAACGCAGTTATTAGTCATTGATGAGTTCTCAATGGTGGATAGT
The DNA here is from genome assembly GCF_003925875.1 of Intestinibaculum porci. Classification (GTDB taxonomy): domain Bacteria; phylum Bacillota_I; class Bacilli_A; order Erysipelotrichales; family Coprobacillaceae; genus Intestinibaculum; species Intestinibaculum porci. The sequence goes on from NZ_AP019309.1 coordinate 984,116, forward strand.
TTATTATTTTCTAAGCTTTTAAAAGCGGGGAAACATGTCACCAAAATCTTAATGATTGGTGATGATCAGCAGCTGCCAAGTGTTAGCTGCGGGAATGTCCTCAAAGACATGATGACCTCTGGGATCGTGCCGGTGGTCGCACTCAATACCATTTATCGTCAGTCGGAAGGTTCCGGGATTGTCGAATTAGCCCATGCGATTCGTAATAACCAGTATCATCCTGATTTATTACAAGCACAGGATGTGCATTTTATGCCTGCGGCGAATTATGAAGTGCCAGGGAAAATCTTAGAGATCATTCAGGAAGCGATTGATGATGGCTTTGAAATGGATGAAATCCAAGTCTTAGCACCGATGTATCGCGGTGTCGCCGGTATTGATGCGCTTAATGAAGCCATTCAGAATCTCGTGAATCCTGCCGATCCTTTTAAAGAGGAATACAAGGCGGGACGAAGGACTTTTAGAGTAGGAGATAAAATTCTGCAGCTAAAAAATCGCGTAGAGGATGAAGTCTTTAATGGAGATATTGGGATCCTCACAGAGATTATTCCTAAAAATCCTCAAGAAGGGACTTCTGAAATCTTAGTTGTGACCTATGATGACAAAGAGATTGAATATAGCACGCAGGATCTTTTTCAAATCACGCATGCTTACTGTATGTCGGTTCATAAATCTCAGGGCAATGAATTCCCTATTGTCATTATGAGTGTTTTACGTGATTATACGATTATGAATCGTAAGAACCTGCTTTATACTGGGTTAACCCGAGCAAAGCATGAATTATTCCTCATCGGTGAGCAAAATGCCTTTACCCAAGGCTTAACGCGAGACAGCGATGCGGTGCGCAACACCACTTTATCACAGCGTTTACGCGGTGAAAAAGTGCCTGCTCTACAAATTGATGATTTCTCTTTTGGAGACCTCTCTTTCTAACCTAGGTGATGCCTAGGTTTTTCTAATCCGTCAGCAAGGGGAGCGCATGATCGGCTAAGTAATCATTGATTTCCATCACCGAAAGGTGATGTGAGATGCCATAAATAATTAAGGCATCGCGGGACACTTTGGCATAAAGCGGGCCATGATCGCATAGCGCGAGAAGGCGGTTAATCTCGTCAAAGCTAAGATCTAAAGCGATGGCTAGAGATAAAATTTTATTCCGGCTAGGCTGACGGGTTCCCTTAAGAATCTGATAGCCATAGGTTCTTTCAATTTGTGCTGCTTTAATGATCTGACTTTTTGATTTTGAAGAGCGCTGGATATAGTGATCTAAAAGAGCTGTAAAGCTAATATTAGGTAAGTCATGAATAAGTTTCGTAGGGTCTTTGGTTTGCGTGAGCTGATTAAATAATTCGTTCGTTTTCATATGTATCACCAATTCAATGATATAATATTTAAAAAGTGAAGGAAAGATGGATGATGAGAAAAGAGATTCAAGTGATAAAAAAGGATGATCAGAAAATTATTTATCTGATCACTGATCAGAATGAAAAAATCATTGAAAAGATTCTGCCTTTAGAGGCGAGGTCACTCTATGTTGCTTTAAGGGACATAAAGACATACATTCCCCGTATTAAAAAAATTTATGAAAGCCAAGGACGTCTAATTGTCGATGAAGAATACATTGAGGCACCAACCTTGGCGACTTATCAGCAGAGTCGCCCTTTAACGCGTTCGCAAATAATCTCAGTGATGCAACAGCTGCTTGAGATTTTAGATGTTTTACATCATCATGATCCAATGATTATTCATCGTGATATTAAACCAGAAAATATTTATTATGATGGGGAAAAGATCATCTTGGGGGATTTTGATATTGCGCGTTTTTATACCAATAAACATACTGTTGATACCACAGCCCTGGGTTCCATTGGTTATGCGGCGCCTGAACAATTTGGCTTTTCTCAGACCACCGAGCAGACGGATCTTTATGCCTGCGGGGTTTTGCTCAATGTGCTAGCAACCGGCTATATGCCTTCTGTTTCTTTAGTGAAAGGGATGCTGCGACCAATTGTGAAAAGAGCTATTGAGATTGATCCCCAAGATCGCCATCAAAGTGCCCAGGCCATGCAAAGAAGCCTGGCGTATTGCACATTGATTCCCGTTGGTTTTCGTCATGGCAAAAAGTCTCATAAGATCATTGCGAGCATCACTTACATCCTTTTTGCTCTTTTGCTTATTATGGTCGCTTTATCAGTCAAAAAAGATACGTTTTGGTCAGTTCTCTTCATGCTTTCTCTAGAGCTTTGGTTTTTCGTTTTTGGCTTTAATTATGCGAATGTTTATGACTTTTGTCTCTTTCATAAAAATCATTATCGCATGATTCGCATCCTTGGCATTCTCTTAACGACAATCATTACATATTTTTTCTTCTTGTTTCTTTTTGGTTTGGGCTTAGTGATTTTCTCATAGATGTGTGTGCTAGCAGCACACCATTTTCTTTTTGAAGTATGGCATAATCATTCTTGAAAAATGTTTAGATGGAGGAAATTATGAGAAAGCAAAAGAAACCTATTTATAAAAGAGTCTGGTTTTGGATCCTAGTTGTGATCATTATTTTTGGCGTGAGCTCAATGGGTAATGATTCCGGCAATGGTGGTGAAAAAGTGAGTTCATCGACAACAAAGCAGACTACACAAAAGAAAATGAGCTATTATAAAGTTGGTGATAGTGTCAAGGTTGGAGATGTTGTCTATACATTAAAAAGTGCCACTACCACGAAAGAGCGCAATATGTTTGAAGATAAGAAGCCAAAGTATGTCATTAAAATTGTTTATCATGTGAAAAACGGATCAGATCAGGATCTTTCTGTTGGTGTCGATGATGATGTTTATGGACCTGATAATAATAAACTAGATAATTATCCGCTTAATAACACGACATTAGATGCGATTGCACCAGGTAAAGAAAAGGATGTCACGGTTGGTTATGGGGCTCATTCTCTAGGCAGTTTTGAAATCCATTTTAAACCGGTCTTGTCTTTAGAAAAAGAAGCCATTTACAAAGTAAAAATCAAGTAGAAACAGGGCAGTAACAGCTGACCTGTTTTCCTATAGCAAACTTATGAATGATTGAATCAATTGATGACATATGCTTATTGTCAGCGGATTTGCTTTATATGTCATCGCTATAAGTGTCTCGGTGATTGTGACTTAGGCTGATCCATTCTCTATTGGATTTACTGTTTCTTTTTTTAAGATTACGGAGATCAAAAGCAGGTTAAGATTGAAACGATGACCACATCGCAGAAAGTTTTAAATATTGCTTTTCTTATTTTTCCCTTTATCCTTTGTTTTATGCTCTAATGCTCAAGTAAAAGATACCAAGACAAGAAAATAATCCTACTTGTATAAAGTAACTTACTCATTTATAGTAACTATCGAGGTGATTACTATGAAATTTCCAGCAGTATTCATCGGTCATGGTTCACCGATGCTGGCTTTAGAAAACAACATGAAAACTTTAACACTCAAGAAAATGGGTGACTATATTTTAAAAACTTATGGCAAGCCAAAAGCGATTTTGATGGTTTCCGCACACTGGTATCAGAATGATACCTTTGTCTCTTGTGCAAAGGAACCGAAACAAATCAATGATATGTATGGCTTCCCTGATGAACTTTATGCTTTAAAGTATCCTGTGAAAGGCGATCCTGAGTTAGCGGAAAAAGTCGTGAAGATGCTGCCGGGAATTGCTCGTGTTAATAATGACTGGGGCATTGATCATGGCGTTTGGACACCACTTATTCATATGTTCCCTAAGGCGGATATTCCCATTGTTGAAATGAGCGTGAATGCCCGTTTAGATGCCAAAGGCTCTTATTTAGTTGGTCAGGTCTTAGGCGACTTACGCGAGCAGGGTTATTTAGTGATGGGCAGCGGAAATGTGGTTCATAACTTAAGAGAAACAGATTGGAATAATCCTCATGGCAGTAAACAGGCAGATGCTTTTGATACCTATATTCATGATGCTATTACCCGCAAAGACTATGATGCAGTGATTGATTATAAGTCTCATCCAGATAGCAGTTATGCCGTGCCAACGCCCGATCATTTCTTACCACTTCTCTATGTTTTAGGGGCAGCTGGTCAGGATGATGTCAAGGTTTTTAACTATTTTAGAGAATTAGGCTCAATGAGTCAGACCTGCTACTTATTTGAATAAGAGGCCATTGATTTTTTATCAAAGGCATGTATAATAGTACACGTAAATCGATGAGAAAGATGAGTACTCACATGGCCTTTAAAAGAGAGCAGGCGGCTGGTGTAAGCCTGTAAAGACGTGCGAGGAAAGCTCCTTTTGAGAGTGATGCAAACATCACCGTGACACTGACGTTACAAGTGAAGAGGTGCATGAAGTCATTCATGAACAAGGATGGTACCGCGATTCAAGTCGTTCCTTACTAGGAACGGCTTTTTTTAGTTGAAGGAGGACATATGAAACAACTTACAGGTAATCAGACACGTCAAATGTTCCTTGATTATTTTAAAAAACAGGGACATATGATTGAACCAGGGGCATCATTAATTCCCCATAACGATCCGACATTATTATGGATCAATGCTGGCGTTGCCGCATTAAAGAAATACTTTGATGGAACGGAAAAACCAGCATGTAACCGTATTGCCAATGCGCAGAAATCTATTCGTACAAACGATATCGAAAACGTTGGGAAAACGGCTCGTCACCATACATTCTTTGAAATGTTAGGTAACTTCTCTATTGGTGATTATTTTAAACGTGAAGCGATTCATTTTGCCTGGGAATTCTTAACCAGCGAAGAATGGATTGGGATGGATAAAGATAAGCTTTATATCACCGTTTATACCGATGATGAAGATGCTTATAACATCTGGACGAAGGAATGTGGCGTAGATCCTAGTCATATGTGGAAAACAGCTGATAACTTCTGGGAAATCGGTGAAGGTCCAGGCGGCCCTGATAGTGAAATTTTCTATGACCGCGGGGAAGCTTTTGACCCTGATCATATCGGTATTAAATTATTCCATGATGATATGGAAAATGACCGTTATGTCGAAGTCTGGAATATCGTTTTCTCACAGTTTGACTGTAATCCAGCCATTGATCGTAAAGATTATAAAGAATTACCACATAAGAATATTGATACCGGGATGGGCTTAGAACGTTTAGTTTCCATCATCCAGGGTGGTGAAACTAACTTTGATACTGACTTATTCTTACCACTTATTCACCATGCCGAAACTTTAGCAAATGTGAAATATGAAGATAATAAGATGGCTTACCGCGTGATTGCCGACCATATCCGTACCGTGACTTTCGCTTTAAGCGATGGGGCTATGTTCGATAAAGCAGGCCGTGGCTACGTCTTAAGACGTATCTTACGCCGCGCTGTCCGTTATGGTCGTCAGATTGGTATTGAAGGTCCATTCTTATATAAATTAGTGGATACCGTTGTCGATATGATGAAAGAATTCTATGACTATCTGCCAGCGAAAGCAGACATGGTCAAAGCCGCTGTCAAGAAGGAAGAAGAAGCTTTCGCTAAAACCTTAAATCAGGGTGAAAAACGTATTCAAAACTTCATGGCGAATGCGAAAGACAAAACGATTGATGGTAAAACAGCTTTCATGCTTTATGATACGTATGGTTTCCCATTTGAATTAACCGTTGAAATCGCCTCAGAAAAAGGCTTTACCGTTGATCAGGAGGGCTTTGATGAAGAAATGAAAGCCCAGCAGGAAAGAGCCCGTGCGGCGCGTGGCGATCTGGAATCATTTGGTTCTCAGAAAGCAGACTTAATGGACTTTGATGAACCATCGACCTTCACTTATGATAAAACGCCAATTGAAGCGAAAGTGATCGCTTTATTCAAAGATGGTGTGAAGTGTGATGAAATCACTGATGAAGGAGAAGTCATCTTCGACAAAACCACATTCTACGCAGAAATGGGTGGCCAGGTTGCCGATACGGGGGTTATTAAAAATGCCCAGGGTGAAGCGCAGGTAGAAAATGTTTTACGTGCCCCAAATGGTCAGCATTTACACTTCGTGAAGACAAATACGCCTATTCATGTTGGTGATACCTTCACTTTATATATTGACACGGTTAAACGTCAGTATACTGAAAATAACCATACGGCGACACATTTATTAGATGCCGCTTTAAAACAGATCTTAGGGGATCATGTCGCTCAGGCTGGTTCTTACTGTGATGATAAAGGCTTACGTTTCGACTTTACCCATCCAGCAAAGATGAGCGAAGAAGAATTAAAAGCGGTTGAAGCTTTAGTGAATGAAAAGATCTTTGCTGGCATTCCTGTAGAAACGAAAGAAATGCCTAAGGATGAAGCCATTAAAGAAGGGGCTATTGCCTTATTCGATGAAAAATATGGCGATATTGTTCGCGTTGTAAAAGTCGGCGATTTCTCGGCAGAATTATGCGGCGGGACACATGCGCCTAACTCATCACGAGTTGGTTTATTCAAGATTACCAACGAAACATCAGTTGGTTCAGGGGTCAGACGTATTGAAGCCGTGACGTCCTTTGAAGCATACAAAGCGCTCAAACATGAAGAAGAAGTCGTGAATGAAGTGGCGGCAGCGTTAAAGTTAAAGAATAAGAAAGATGTCACAGAAAAAGTGGCAGAATTGGTTGAACAGGAAGCGGCGGATCGCAAAGAAATCGAAAAGCTGACCTCGCAATTAAACAGCTTAGAAGCGAAAGCGAAGATGAATGATGTGGAAGAAGTCAATGGTGTGAAATTCCTTTATGAACATGTTGAAAAGAACACTAAAGAAGCTAAACAGCTCGTCTTCGATTATCGTGATTCGTTAGGCAGCGGTGTGATCTTTGTGACTAGCACTCTTGAAGGGAAGAACTCTTACTTCATCGGGGTCACGAAAGACTTAAATGAAAAAGGTGTGAAAGCGGGAGATCTTGTCAAAGCGATCAACCCAATCTTAAATGGCCGCGGCGGCGGGAAACCAGATATCGCCCAGGGTGGTGCACCTACTTTAGACGCTATTGAAGATGCTAAAGAAGCCGTTAAAGCCAAATTATAAAAGATCGAGAACATTTGCTTTTGCAAATGTTCTTTTTTTGGTCACATCATAATCATGTCGATTGTAATTTCCTAAAAAGTGGTATAATCCCATATTTTACAGTTAATAAGCTAATAAAGGCAAAATGTATTGATGTATTCAACATATTTTGCCTTCCTTTTATTTAAATCAGTTTCGTACTTTTTTTAGAATTAACGACTCTTTGAAATTTTTTTAAATATTTTTGAGTAATTATTTTTCGTGAGGGCTGAAAGCCAAAAACTTCAGCCAGGTCATCCACAATTTCTGTCCTTTTAAAGGACGGAATATAGTTTGTTCCATTTATATAGGTTAGGTTAAGATCACGGAGTGTATCAAATAATTCTGCACATGTATATTTCTCATTCATATACTTTTTCTCAAGCAGGCGATAAACCAGCAGGGCAATAAAGCATATTAGGAGATGACCGTTGATTGAATGTTCTTTTGTGACATACATAGGTCTTGTTTTTAGTTCGCTTTTCATTATTTCAAAGTTTTCTTCAATCTCCCAGCGCTGCTTGTTTGCGCTAATAATCAATGAAAGATCATCGTCTTCAAGATCAGTGGTAACGGCATAGAAGCCATCATACTTTTCTTCCTCAGCGATTTTTTCCTCATCAATCATATAAACCGTTTCATTAGCCACCTCGCCATTCTTGGTGACTGATGCTTTAGAAATATAGTAGCGGGGATCTCGCTGGTTTGTTTTTGTGAGCTTTCCTGGGTTATTAAGGAGCTTTCTGGCTCTTTCCAGTTTCTTTTCTCTGATGTGTTTCTGATAGCTGGCAAATTTTCTTGAATAAGTAACTATGTAGTTTTCTTCAAGGGTGTACTTGCCGCCCGATGACTCGGATTTCTTAGTTCTTTTTTCCCATCGGTTCTTGTAGAAAACAAGATCCTTTATTTTTCTTTTTACACCCTCAATTTCAATGGTTTCCTTATCAGCCAGGTCATTAAGATTAAAAGTTCCGGCATACCCCTCAAGCTTCCATCCTTCTGGAGATATTGCCCATTCCTTCATGACTTTTGACATTTTCTTGATTGGCTGGGTGACAATATAGGCACCGTTTTTCTTCATGTCATTATATACCTTGTTTTCCCAGCCGTTGAGACCTGCATCAGCACAGACAACAAACTTTGAAACTGCAAAGTCCCTTTCAACAATAGCCTCTAACTCTCTCATGGATTTTTGCTCATTCATATTGCCCTGAAAGACATAATCAGCTAAAGGGAGACCATCAGCATCCATAAACAGACCATACTGAACAATAGGATTAGGTCTGTTTTCCTTGCTTTTTCCGTATTTTCTGTAGTCATCCTCTTCTTCAATCTCAAAATAGAAATTTGTGCAGTCATAGTAGAGAACCGCTGTGTTCTTCTTGAAAAGCTGTGAACTGTTTTTGTAAAGCATTTTTTCAATGAAGTATCTTTGCTCAGAGAGAACCTTGAGGGAACGGTAAACATCCGCCAGTTCATAATCAGACAAATCAAAAAACTTACTGCATGACTTATACGTAGACAGCTTTGATGAGGGATAAATAACCCTGGCAGAAACAAGATCATTAATAATGCTCGCTAAATTATACTGAAACTTGTACTGGTCTGATATCTCATTGCAGATATCCTTAATGCCCAAAGAACACAGTATGTTTCTGATGTACATATAGCCGATATTAAAGAGATTTTCCTTGTCTTTTTCTATTAGGTCATCCTGACTAAGAATCAGCTTAACATCTGCCTTGTCCTCACTGTCTTTTTGTCTGAGTTCATCAAGATAAAGCTTAAGCTGCTTCATGACCTCATCACGGGAATCGGTATGATACTTGTCCATGAGAGTCCTGATATTGCCCAGTTTTTCAACAACGAAGGTTGATTTTTTTCTAGTGTTAGGATCATAGAAGTCGTCGATAATATAGAATGATTCAGAGTTTTTAGATTTGGTTGATTTTAAACGTTTAGCCATATGGAAGCCCTCCCATATCATTATAACATACATTACGGAATATTACGAGTCTAAAATTAACAAAAGTTGACAAAAAAAGCTTTTTTCAAGCGCATAATTTGAGATATTAGGTTGTCTAACTGTAAAATCCCCGGATCAACCCAATCTTAAATGGCCGCGGCGGCGGGAAACCAGATATCGCCCAGGGTGGTGCACCTACTTTAGACGCTATTGAAGATGCTAAAGAAGCCGTTAAAGCCAAATTATAAAAGATCGAGAACATTTGCTTTTGCAAATGTTCTTTTTTTGGTCACATCATAATCATGTCGATTGTAATTTCCTAAAAAGTGGTATAATATATATTTAGTGATTTAGCGTAAGGGGGGTCTGAATTATGGCAAAAGATTACACACAGACAAGAGTATTTAACTCAGAAGAATTACGTAGAGAAGTTATTCGCAGCAATCTCAATACGGTGGCATCAGCTTTGAATGAACGTGGCTACAATGCGGTTCATCAGATTGCCGGATACCTGATTTCGAACGATCCAGCTTATATTTCCAGCCACAAAGGGGCCAGATCTATTATCCAGCAGGTCGATCGTGATGAGATTATTGAAGAACTTGTAAAATCATACCTGGAGAAAAAATAACATGGAACGGATTTTAGGCTTAGACTTAGGCTCACGTACCTGCGGCATCGCCATCAGCGATGAATTAGGACTCTTAGCCCATGGCGTAGAGACTTATCACTTTAGTGAAAATGCCTATAAGAAATGCAGCTATCGCATTAAAGCATTAGTCGATGAATACAATATTCATACCATTGTCTTAGGCTTACCAAAACATATGAATGGGGATTTAGGCGAACGTGCACAAATCTCCATTGATTTTAAAAAGCGTTTAGAAGAGATGATGGATGTTGAGGTGATTCTCGAAGATGAACGATTAACCACTGTCATTGCGACGAATAATCTGATCTTTGGGGATGTCTCACGAAAAAAACGTAAGAAAGTTGTCGATAAGATGGCGGCGGTAGAAATCCTCCAGGGCTATTTAGATCGTATAAGGAGTAAATAACAATGGATACAGATACAATTACTGTTTATGATAATGATGGCAATGCCAAGAATTATGATATTCTCTTTACTTATGATGATGAAGATACGTCGTCATCTTATGTTTTCTATTATGATCCTGAAGATGAAGAACAGGTTTTCGTGTCAAAGTATGATGATGAAGGTCATTTATTTCCCATCGAAGATGGGGCTGAATGGGATAAAGCAGAAGAGATTCTCGCTTCTTATTCTATGAAGAGTGATACCGAGACAGAAGTCTGCGACGGCTGTGAAGGATAGGGGATCACTATGGGTTTATTTTCTCGGACAAAAACCGTTGATCTTTTCTTTGTCGGCTGTGATGGCACGGATTTAGATCGTGGCATCTATGGCTTTTATTTAGATGTCACAAATGGCCAGATCGTTAAGAAGAAGTTCGTGAAATCCTTAGCCAATCCGATTGCCATGCGCCCTTTTGGTCGTTTTATGAATATTACTTATCGTAATGGTTCGGGCAAAGATGTCGATGGCGGGATCTGGCAGTATGCGATGATGGACTTACAGCTTGGCTTAGCCCAGCGTTCGCCTTATCAGGGTAAGACGTATGTTGATACGATCATCTCACCAGATGGCAAGATGTGTTATGGTATTGATTACTATAATGGTGAAATTGTGTCTTCACCGATTGTGAAATCAAAAATGACAAAGATTCATTTAGAAGGGCAGTTATCCTCTTCCAGTGTTGATCCAATCAAACAAAGTGAATCACATCCTTCTTCATTATGCTTTACCCCGGATGGTAAACTTGTTGTCACGGATTTAGGCGGAGATGAAGTGTTAATCTATGACTTTGATGAAGAAGGTCATTTGATTTTCAATGAAGAAGCGTCTTTTAAAGTAGAAGCGGGCAGCGGTCCACGCAAGCTGATCTTTAATCATCAAGGTGATTATGCTTATCTCATCAATGAGATTTCCAGCATGATTCATGTTTATCATTATGAAGATGGGCATTTTACGTTAGTTCAGTCTTTATCTTCTTATCTCAAGGAAGAATATGATGGACAAAATATGCCAACGGACCTGGTTTTATCAGAAGATGATGATTACTTATTTGTGACGAATAAAGGTGATGATACCTTAGTTGCCTTCGCCATTGATGAAGAGCATCAGATCAAACGCGTCGACTGTCTGGAAGTAGACGAAGGACCATCGTGTCTGCAGCTATTCGAAAATAAATATCTGGTTGTCTGCTCGAAAGCAGCGGGCACCGTTGAAAGTTTTGAGATCCGCGCTCATGAACGCAATGGGGTGCTCTTTGAAACGCAGTCACGCGTTTCCATTCATTCACCAACCTGTATAGCCTTAGGCAAAACGCAGGTGCGGGTGACAAACTGGTCATAATCGGGGGAAATCCCCGATTTTTATATTATGAAGGAAATTTTTAAATTTTAGGTCAATTGCTTTTATCATACAAGGAATTCCTATATAATGGGAAACCGAGGAGAAGAACAATGAAAAAGAAATTAATAATTATTATTCTCGCCATCATTATTGCCGTTGGCGGCAGCGCCTTTTATTATAATCATGCCATTAATAGTGCCGCCGGAACAGATGAAACGGTTGTAGTGACCGTTGATGCGGGAGATACCTGTCATAAAATGATTACTAAACTTTCTCAAAGCGGTCTGATTGAATCCACCCTCGCAGCGAAAGTTTATGTCAAATTCCATCCGACAACGTTAAAAGCGAATACGTATAAACTAAATAAAAACATGAACTTTAAGCAGATGTTAGCGATCATGCATACGGCTAATACGAAGTATGTCGTTAACAATAAGCTGACGGTGAAAGAAGGGACAACTTTATCCCAGATTGCCATTGATGTGGCTGCCTGTCTGACAAAGATTCAAAGGAAAACTGTTACCCCAGAAGAAGTTTTAAAACAGTGGTCAGATACAAATTATCTCAATACTCTGATGAGTAAATACTGGTTTATCAAAGCTGATACGCAAAAGGCGGGCATCAAGTATCCATTAGAAGGCTACTTCTATCCAGAAACGTATTACATCAATGAAAAGAATGCTACCTTAGACACCATTACCACCAAACTGTTAGATGCGATGAATACGAAGTTAACGCCTTATCAAAGCAGTATGACGGCCCTGAACTATACGCCGCATCAGTTCTTAACGTTAAGTTCGATCGTCGAAAGAGAATCACTCTTTGATGCCGATCGTCCTAAGATTGCCGGGGTGTTTATGAACCGTCTTAAGAAAAATATGTATTTGCAGTCTGATGTTACTGTGAATTATGCCTTAGGACGCACTGGGGTGAAAGTTTCTCACAAAATGTTAAAGACAAAATCCCCATACAATACTTATTTGCATAAAGGCTTACCAATTGGGCCAGTGGCGACAGTTTCTCAGAAGACGCTAGAAGCAGTAGCGCATTACACCCCATCAGATTATTACTATTTCTTTGCGAAGAAAGATGGCACGGTCATCTATTCAAAAACCTACAAAGAACACCAGAAAGCAGTAAAGGAGAATAAGTGGTATTAATGATTGAATTTAATGCATTAGAAAAAAGTGCCAGAGATCGTCATATTCCCGTCATTTTCAAAGAAGGTATTACCTTCATTATTGCCGAGCTGAAGGCTCGTCACGCCCATTCCTTATTAGAAATCGGTTCTGCTATAGGCTATAGCGCGATGATGATGGCGGCGAACTGCGAGGATCTGCACATTGAGACGATTGAAAGAAATGATGATCTCTATCAGGAAGCGAAACGTCATATTCAGGAAGCTTCCTTAGAAGATCGCATTACCCTTTATCATGACGATGCATTAAGCTTTGATCCACAGTTATTAAAGGGGGCACCATATGATGTCCTCTTTATTGACGCGGCCAAAGCCCAGTATCGAAAATTTTTTGAAAAATATATTGATCTTGTGAAAGATGATGGTGTCGTTATTGTCGATAACCTTGATTTCCATGGCATGTTAGAACATCCGGAAACGATCGGCAATCGCAATACCAAAGCGTTAGTACGCAAGATTGAACGATTCCGTAAGTGGATTGTTGAAAATGATGATTATCATGTTGATTATATCCCGGTTGGTGATGGTCTATGTACGATTACCAAAGCCAAACATAAGCTCAAATTGGCTTTGCATCTCAATGATGCTTCTTATCTCCATGATTATTTAGAAATGGGGGTTGATCGCATAATCGTCGCCGGGCCGATGAGTGCCTACAGCAGCCATAAGTTTAGCTTAGAAGAGATTGAAGCGATCAGCGCGCGTGTGCCGGAAACGTATGTGATGGTGAATGGCTTGTATGATGAGCATGAACTGCCGGCTTTAAGACGGCTGATTGATGCTTATGCGAAAATGAATATTAAAGGTCTTTTATTCCAGGATTTCGGCGTTTTACACTATGTTAAAAATCGTTATGATTTCCGCATGATGTATGCGCCTAATACCCTTAATACGAATTATATGACGCTTAATGTCTTAGAAGACTTAGGGGTTGATAGCGCCTGGGTGGCGAAGGAAATCCCTTTAGAAGAGCAGATTGCCATTAAAAAGCACACCCATCTGCCTATTATGATCCAGGGCCATGGGGTCCAGTATATGATGAGTTCGAAACGTCATTTACTAAAGAGCTATGCGAAAGCGGCGCATAAAGAGTTCAATCAGGACAATGTCATCCTCCATGCCCGGGAATCGGATTATGCAACGCATATTTATGAAGATGAACGCGGTACGACGATCTTTAGTGTGAATAAACTGTATACCTTAGATTTATTAAATGAGATGTCAGTTTTTGATTATCTCTATATCGAAACGAACTATATGAGTGCCATTGAAGCTATTGAGGTCACGCATATGTATAGTGAATGTCTGAAAGCTCTCAACGAAGTAGGGGTGCAGGAATATGTCCATAAGATGAAAGACTATCTGCCGATGTTAAGAGAGATTAGCAAGCCTTTAGATCGCGGCTTCCTGAATGATGAAACACTCTATCGTTTAGAAGATGTGAAGAGGAGGGATAACCATGGCGCTATGTAGAAATGTCAACGGCAAACGAACCTTTATCAAAAAGCCGGAACTGTTGGCGCCGGCAGGCAACTTAGAAAAGCTGAAAACCGCTATTATTTATGGCGCGGATGCCGTCTTTATCGGCGGGAAAGAATTCTCTTTACGCTCGGCGGCTTCAAACTTCAGTTTAGAAGATATCAAAGAAGCAGTCGCTTTCGCCAATCAGTATGGTGCCGATATTCATGTCACCTGCAATATCATTCTCCATAATGATAACTTAACAGGCTTAAAAGAATATTTATGCGCTTTAGATGAGATTGGCGTTAAGGCGATTATCGTCGCCGATCCTTATATTATGACCTTAGCGAAATCTTTAAACTTAAAGCTAGAAGTGCATGTGTCAACCCAGATGTCCACACTTAATAGTGAAGCGATTCGCTTTTATCAGGAAATGGGGATGGATCGCGTCGTCTTTGGCCGGGAAGTGGCATATCGCGATCTCAAACTCATGCGTGAACGCAACCGTAATATTGACATGGAATATTTCATCCATGGGGCGATGTGTATTGCCTACAGCGGCCGCTGCATGCTTTCTAACTATTTCTCACGTCGTGATGCCAACCGCGGCGGCTGTTCCCAGTCCTGCCGCTGGTATTATGATATTGAGGCGGATGGGCAAAAGCTCAATGGTGAAGACGAGATACCTTTCTCGATGTCCTCAAAAGATATGTGCCTGGTCCATGAGATTCCTAAGCTCATTGAAATTGGCATTGATTCTTTGAAGATTGAAGGACGCATGAAATCTCTTCACTATATTGCGACGGTTGTATCAACGTATCGCAAGCTGATTGATACATACTGCGCTGATCCGGATCATTTTGAAGATAACTGGTATGAAGCGGAATTACAGAAATCTGCGAACCGCGCGTTTTGCGAAGGCTTCTTCGATCAAACGCCGGATGAGACATTCCAGCTCTTTAATTTACGGGATGAACATCCAACCCAGGAATTTGTCTTAAGAGTCCTCGATTATGATCACGAGAAAAAACTTGCGAAAGTGGAACAGCGTAATTATTTTAAGGTCGGCGATCAGGTGGAAATCTTCTCACCAGTTCGTGATAACCTTTATTTTAAAGTAGAGAAGATTTATAATGAAGACATGGAAGAAGTCACCGTTGCGAATCATCCAATGGAGATTTTATATCTTCCATTAGCACAGGAAGTATCGGAAAATGATATGGGAAGGAAGGTTAAATCATGAACGATCGGGCTATCATCATCGGTATAGCAGGAGGCAGCGCCTCGGGAAAAACGTCCATTGCGGCGAAGGTGTACGAGGCTTTTAAAGGCAAACACCGCGTAAGTATTGTCAAACAGGACGACTATTATAAGGATCAGAGCGATAAGCCAATGGAAGAACGTATTAAAACGAACTACGACCATCCATTAGCTTTTGATACCCCTTTATTAGTTGAAGATCTGAAAAAACTGAAACGGAAAGAAACGATTGAAAAGCCAACATATGACTATTCCCGTCATACTCGCAGTGACATTACGGAAGTGATCAAAGATCGCGATGTTATTATTCTTGAAGGAATCTTTGTCTTAGCGGAGGAAGAGGTTCGTAAGCAGTGTGACATCTTAGTGTATGTCGATACGGAGGCAGATATTCGTTTTATCCGTCGTCTTAAACGTGATATCGAAGAGCGCGGCCGTTCGTTAGAATCAGTTTGTGAGCAGTATTTGACAACCGTCAAACCAATGCACGATCAGTTCATTGAACCATCAAAGAAATACGCCCACATTATCATTCCTAATGGCGGAGAAAACGTCGTAGCGATTGATCTGCTGATCACAAAAATTCGGAGTATCATTGAATAAAACGATGATGTATGATATATTTTGAGACGAGGTGAAATAAATGGACAACAAAATTCTTTTAACCAAAGAAGGTATTGAAAAATTAAAAGCAGAACGTGATCACTTAGTCAACGTTGATCGTGTTGAAAATAGAGATGCCTTAGTATTAGCACGT
The DNA here is from genome assembly GCF_003925875.1 of Intestinibaculum porci. Taxonomy (GTDB): domain Bacteria; phylum Bacillota_I; class Bacilli_A; order Erysipelotrichales; family Coprobacillaceae; genus Intestinibaculum; species Intestinibaculum porci. The sequence goes on from NZ_AP019309.1 coordinate 1,000,253, forward strand.
AGCCAGGGTGACTTATCAGAAAACGCCGACTACGATGCAGCCCGTGATGAACAGGCGAGAATTGAAGCGCGTATTAAAGAAATTGACCAGATGTTAATGCACGCAGAAGTGATTGACGAAAGTGAATCACAGAGCGATGTCGTTAAACTTGGTAATATCGTTACGATTCTTGACTTATCAGAAGAAAACCCAGAAGAAGAATCTTACCGCATTGTCGGTTCAACAGAAACTGATCCATTACATGGCAAGATTTCTAATGAATCACCATTAGCGAAAGCAATGCTTGACCATAAGGTCGGAGAAGTCGTGACAGTAGGGGTCGCTTCTCCATATGACGTCAAAATCGTCAAGATTTCTATCTAACAAAGATTCCTTTTTAGGAATCTTTTTTTGTCAAGGAGGAGACTTATGAAAGTACTAGTTGTCGACGATGAAAAAAGTATTCGTGATAATATTAAGGACTATCTTGTTTTTAAAGGCATCGAAACGGTTGTGGCGGGAAGCGGGGAAGCGGCTATTGCCAGCTTAGATCCGACTTTTGATTTAGTCATTCTTGATGTGATGATGGATGGCATGAGCGGTCTGGAAACGTGCCAGGAGATTCGCCGGGCCTACAATCTGCCGGTTCTCTTTTTAAGTGCTTTAGGCTATGAAGATGCGATTGTCAAAGGCTATCTCTGCGGCGGTGATGATTATATGGTGAAGCCATTTTCAATGGCTGTTCTCTATCATAAAGTCGTCGCGATGATTGAACGTTACCGCGGGGATACATCTTCACATCTTTTGCGCTCGAGCGGGATATCTCTGGATTTACAGCGAATGAGCGTCTCTTATCAGGATGAGGATATTCATTTGTCATTAAAAGATGTCCAGATCTTAGCACTGCTTATGGAAAATGAATCTCGTATTCTCTCACGCGAAGCTATTTTATCGCATGTCTGGGGCTATGACTACGCCGGCGATGATCGAACGATTGATTCCCATATCAAACGTATTCGCAAAGCGCTCAAAGAGGGCGGTCGTCATATTGTCACGGTGACTGGCTGCGGTTATCGCTTTGAGGGGGCCCATGAGTAAACGAAGAATGATCATCCTCGTCATTGTGGCGATGACCTTCATGTATATGATTGTCGGCATTGTCAGTTTTATCAGTATTCGCAGCGGCGTCGTGAAAAACAATTCCGTGCATCGTGATTCGTTTTATCACGATATGAATATTTATGCTAATGTTTATATTTCTCCCAATGATTTGGTAGATTTGCTTGATTCAAGCTCTCATAAAACGCCTAAAGCCATCGCGGCTTACGATCGAAAAGGGAAACTGCTGGCGATCTCTTCCTTTAGTATTGAAGTGAGTCTGAAAAGAAATCAGACGCTGTCCCTGCCGATTGATGATGCGGTGGTGGCGCGTCATTTAAAAGAATTTGGCGCTTTAAAAGTGAGTCATCAATACCTGAATGTCAATGAAGTCTCATTTTATACCAAAGGGACGAAGCGGATTGTCACGCGCTTTAGTGTTGGTATTGATAATGGGAAAAAGAACTTCCCAAAAACAAAAACGATTATTTTATCGAAGCATCCTAGTGATCATACGTATGTGATGGATCATCCCTCTTTAGGGCAAACCCAGGTTTATGATATGTCCTATCGTAATAATATCAATATGATGAATAAAACATCATTTAAAGAGTATCTCTCTTTAAAAAAGATGTTATCTTCCAAAGCTATGCAGAAAGAAGCCCAAAAGCTTTATCGCCATGGCCTCAATGGGAAAAGATACTTATCAGCGTCGCGCAGTCTTTGTTATGTCATAGATTATGAATATCAAGGCAAACCGTATCTCTGCCTTGCGATGCTTTCCCAGGATGCGACGAGTAAAACGCTTGATTCCCGTTTGTTTCGCATTGTCAGTATGCTCGAAGCCTTTCTCTTTTTTAGTATTGGCGGTCTGATTATTATTATCATTAACTATTACTATGAAAAAGGCGAGGAAGTTTCCGAAGCGGAATTGCTCTTTATGAATGCCAGCGCTCATGAATTAAGGACCCCGATCACGATTATTTCTTCGACTGTGGAACTGATTGAAGAAGGCGTTAATCCGCAAAAGAATGCACAGTACTTTGCGGCGATCAAAGAAGGCGTGGACCATATGTCTCAATTAGTATCGCGGCTGCTTTATTATAATGGCCTCTATCGGCGAGAAAAGGTGGCGAGTAAGCCTTTCGACCTGGTGCCGGTCATTGAAGCGGCGCTCAAACAAAAGCAGGCAACGATAGCGCGGCGGCATCTTCATTTAACGAAGCTTTATGATCGTCAGGTGATGATTAATGGCTCACAGGAGATTATGACCACCTTAGTAGCCAATTTCATCGCTAATATGATTGATTACTGCGCGAAAGACGGTGACATCTGTATTACGATTACCCATCGTTATCACAGTCGATGCATCGTTTCTTTCTTCAACAGCCATGCGCCCATTGATGAGAAAACCCTAAAAAGCTACTGGACCGCTTTTAAAAGAGAACGCAGTGATGCTTCAGGAAGCGGTCTCGGCTTAGCTATTAATAAACGTATTTTAGATATTTATCATTATCCTTATGATGTCAAGAATGTCCCTGGCGGGATCGTTTACAGTTTTGAAACCAAGCCTTATTCGATTCCTTTACGAACTGTCGGCTATATCGGCTTATTTCTAGTCTTAGCCGCGCTCATCAGCATTATGCTGCTGGGGATTATCAAAGTTATGATGCAGTAAAAGAGGTGAACTTATGAAAAAACTATTATTCCCATTCTTGCTTTATCTCGTTGCTATTGTATTATTTACCGCAACGCTGATTACCCGCAGTGCAATCTATGCCATTGTCGGAGCGATTTTCTTTGCGGTGGGGGCGATTGTTATGTTTCTCTCGCTCAAACAATGAAATTCACCACTTATGGTGATCACCAGGAAGTCATCCTGATGATTCCCGGACCGCTTTTAAGCGGGGCCTGCTTAATCCAGATCGCCCAGGATTTAGCGAGCACCTATAAAGTGGTTCTCATAACACCTGATGGCGCTTTGCCACAGACAACGTATCCTGGCGCGCGATCTTTTGCGCAGGATCTGATGTATCAGCTCAAGATTCATCGCCTGACGCATGTGCGGATGCTTTATGGCATGTCTTCGAGCTGTGCGCTCGTAATGGAACTCGCTTCGCGTGATGACTTTCATGCGGATTACTATTTTTATGAATCAGCGCCATTTTACCATGTTGTCCCGTTTTTAAGACAAAGCATTGTGGCTAGGCTTACCCAGGTTATTGAAAAGGTGCGCCACTTGGAGCGTCAGGCTTTTAGAGAAGCCCTCTGCCAAGATGAACTGATGCGAAAATTATTAGGCCGGGATGCCCCTTTTTATACCGCCATGTTTGATGATATGTATGATGTGGCGCAGTTTGCCAATTGCGCAACTTTAGAACATGTCATCCGCGATATTGTCGATTATCGCATTATTGAAATGGATCCCTCGCAGATGCGCCAAAGCATCTTCTTTTATGGCATGGAAGGGGCCTGTTATAAAGTTAAAGATGTCCTTTTCGACAAATATCCTTATGCCAATTTTATAGAAATTCCTGATCGTTATTACTGCGGGGAGCTGGTGTTAGAGCCAAAAGCGTACGTCACGACCATCAAACATATTTTACAAAACCACTAAAAAAAGGAGCTTGCGCTCCTTTTTCATTAGGAAAGTAAAACACGGTCATTAACGAATTCACTGCCGGTTGCTTCTTCGAATTTCTTTAATAAGTCGGCCACTTTTAAAGCCTTTTTTTCCTCGCCGCGCACATCGTAAATGATCTGCCCATCAAACATCATAATGAGACGATTGCCGACATCGATCGCCTGTTGCATATCGTGGGTAACCATCATCGTCGTGAGATGCTGCTGAGCGACGATTTCCTTCGTTAAAGAGATCACCTTAGCACTCGTTGCGGGGTCTAAGGCAGCGGTATGTTCGTCTAATAATAACAGCTTTGGCTTTGTAACGGTGGCCATTAGCAATGTTAAAGCCTGACGCTGACCGCCGGATAATAAACCAACTTTGGAGGTCATCCGATCTTCTAAGCCTAAACCTAAGCCTTTTAATAATTCCTTGTATTCTTTTCGTTCTTCTTTGGTGATGCCCCAGCGCAGCGTTCGATGCTGACCGCGTCTTTTGGCCATCGCTAGGTTGTCTTCGATCGCCATATTAGAAGCTGTTCCTAACATCGGATCCTGGAAGACACGTCCGATATAAGCAGCGCGTTTATATTCGTTATCTAAGGAAATATCTTTGTCATCGACAATGATATGGCCACAATCTAGTGGGTACACCCCGGCGATCATGTTCATCAGGGTAGATTTCCCAGCCCCGTTCCCGCCGATGATCGTGACGAAATCACCATCTTCGAGGGTTAAGTTGATATTTTGTAATGCTTTCTTTTCATTGACAGTGCCAATGTTAAAAGTTTTGGATACATTTTTAATCTTAAGCACGGCGATCCACCTCACTTGTCAGTTTCTTATAGAGTGCTTTCTGACGGCGACTTGCTAAAACGTGGGGAACCGCTAAGGCGATGCCGACCACAATTGCGGTTAAGAGCTTTAAGTCATCGGTTGATAAGCCCATCTGTAAGACTAAGGCGATGACGATACGATAAATAATCGAACCAACGACAATTGAAAGCAGATGGACGAAGAAATTGCCTTTACCGGCAAATAACACTTCGCCGATGACGATCGAAGCTAAACCGATGACGATCGCGCCGATCCCCATTTTGACATCCGCAAAGCCTTGCTGCTGAGCGACTAAACCGCCAGATAAAGCGATTAGACCATTTGAGAGGGTGGTGCCGACAATTTTCGTGAAGTCAGTATTGACACCGACGGCGCGCACCATCTGTTCATTGTTTCCAGTTGCGCGGATCGCGGCTCCTAGTTCCGTACCGAAGAACCAGTATAAAGCGATGACGACTAATAAGGTAATAATCACGCCGACAATAATAGAAGCCTGCGTCTGTGTGATATTAAACATATAATACCAGTCAAATAAGCTTTTCGTGGCGAGTAATGGGATGTTTGATTTGCCCATAATACGTAAGTTGATTGAGTATAAACCAATCTGTGATAAGATCCCGGCTAAGATGGCGGGAATATGACACTTCGTGAGCAGGAAGCCAGTGACCCAGCCGGCCAGACAGCCAGCTAAGGCTGCGGCCAAGATGGCGATGAGCGGATTACCGCCTTTGACTAGAATGACGGCCGCTACTGCGCCCCCCGTCGCAAAGGAACCATCAACTGTCAAGTCGGCGACATCGAGCAGTCGGAAGGTAATATAAACGCCTAAAGCCATAATGGACCATAAGATCCCCTGATTCAAGGCGCCTTGAATTGCTAAAAGAAAAGCCATAGAAAAGTCCCCTTAATATTTATTTTTTATTTTATTTCTTAGTTGTGACGTACTGTGCTTTTTTGTCTAAAGCAGCTGGTACTTTCACTCCCAATTTTTTCGCATTGGTTTTGTTGATTGTTAACAGACAGTCTTTTGCTGATTCATATTCAACTGGCATGGTCTGCGCCTTTGCCCCTTTAGCTAAAATCTTATAAGCCATCTGACCAGCGATTTTACCTAACGCGGTATATTCGATTCCATAAGTAGCGAGACCGCCATTTTTTACCATGCTGGCTTCCCCGCAGATGAGTGGAATCTTCGCTTCGTTTAAGGTCTGAGTAACAGCAGGAATGTTAGCAGCTAATAAGTTATCAGTAGGGATGTAGCAGGCATCGGTTTTGATGGACTGGGCAACGGACTGAATGTCATTAGAATCAGAAACCGTTTTACGAACGGGTGTTAAACCATTTGCTTTGGCCGCTTTAACCGCGATGTTTGCCTGGAATTCTGAGTTTGCTTCGGAACCAGTGTACATGACGGCGACCGTTTTTGCCTTTGGTAAGAGCTGTTTTAATAATTTCATCTGTTCAGCTACAGGCGTTAAATCACTTGCCCCGGTAACGTTGGTGCCCGGTTTCTTATTTGATTTGACTAATTTGGCACTTGCTGGATCGGTGACGGCAGAGACAACGACTGGAATGTCTTTCGTCTTTTTCGCAATCGCCTGAGCGGCTGGTGTGGCAATCGCATAAATTAAGTCAGGCTGCGCATTGACTAACTGATCAGCGATGGTTTCGCAGTTAGAAGCATCGCCAGAAGCATTTTTGTAAGTGATGTTTTTGGCGCTGTAGCCCTGTTTGACTAATTCATCTTTGAAGCCTTTGTAGGCTGCATCCAGGGCATCGTGCTGCATGTACTGAATAACGCCGATTTTCACATCTTTCTTGCTTTTGCTTGCTGTTTTTGAAGAACAGCCGGATAAAGCGATTCCTGTCACTAACATGGCACTTAAAAATTTTTTCATATGTTTCCCTCCTCGTTTTTATAAAAACAAAAAGATTCACCCGTAAGAGGGCGAATCTGACCGCGGTACCACCTCTTTTTATTCATTGCTGAATAATCTTAGATCGTTAAAAACGAAACGCGTAACGGGCGTACCGGAAAAGCTTTGCACTTTTCAGCTCCATGGTGAATTCGGAAGTTTCTGTGTATCATTTGCACCGACCATGATATCTCTGATTCCGGAAAGCTTCTTACTATGTCATTTCTTTGCTTTTATAAATATAAGTCAATAATAGTGGAAACGGGATTCTTTGTCAATAAATTTAGAAAATTGCTACAAAATAGTGTGAACATTTTAAGTACTCAAAAAGCTCATGAAAATTCATGAGCTTAGTAGTCGATATCTTCATAAAGGACGCGTAACATCACGGCTCTGCTAGAAGGCTGTTTACGTTTCGCATCATAAGAATTAATGACTGAATATTCAACAACATCATATTTACGAACTTCTTCATCATCGATGAAGTCAGACTGGCGGAAGAATAAGTTATCTTCGCCTTCCTGAAGGATGCTGCCGAATTCTTTATCGTAGTTATAGTAGATGACTTTACCTTCCTGACGAGGAATGTAGTTCTCTAAGCGATACATAATTTCGCTATATAACTTATCGAATAATGCGCTAGCGTCTACGTCGGCATAAGCGCTGATATCTTCAGTCACTTCCGTTTCAGGATCTAAAGTTTTCACTAACGCAGCGGCTAACTGGGAAGCTTTTTCGATCCCTTTATCTTCAGCCATGGCTAAAATGTTTTTATAGATGCCTAAGTTACGGCGATCAAAACCATCTCTGAAGAAATCATAAATTAAATTTGTATAAGCTTCGTCTTTACGATCAGTATGCAAATATAATTTGAATAACACATCAGCGGAATGGGCAGCACGGAAGTTCTTTAATGATAAGAAAACCTGTTCTGCTTCTTCATAGCGGCCGACTTCCACTAAGGAAGAGCCACGATAATATTTGATCCAGTTTAAAGTGTTATGATGCCATTTTAATGGCAGGGTTAAGGCAATATTCGCTTCTTCGATACATTCGCGATAGCGTTTTGTTTCAAAGAGGGCACGAATCTTTAAGCGATACCATTTTTCCTTAAAGCTTTCAAATTCCACACCATCCGCATTCACAAATGGTTTGTCATTTAAAGTAGGGGCATCTAATTTATTTAACATATCGTTGACTTTGTTGTAATCAACAGGATCCTGATGTGTTAAATATTTCACTGCACGGTTAACGGCAGGTTCTAAAGGAGAATAGCGCTCCTGTTTGCATACCTCTGCAATTTCATCCAAAATATCAAAAAATAATTTTTCATTGTCTTGAATTGCCTCGTCATCAATGTTGATAAAACGATTATAAAGGGCAAAGCCATAATGATTTATATATCTTTTGAGTTCCGGTGCGACCTGACGGAAAGTTCTTCCGACTTCAATCGCTTCATCATTTTTGTTCTGGTTCTTTAACTCTTTTACGAAATCCATTGCCTGAAAATCATTGAATGATGTAGGATCTTCTTTAAAACGGTTCTCGTAGGCGGTTAAATCTTTTACTTTGTCGTCCACATTATCACCTCTATCTTTTATTATACCAATATTACAATTGTTTGTGAAGGATAATGATAAGTATTGAAATGATACAAATAAAAAGAACCAGGTGATCCTGGTTCAAAATACTATTCGACTGTTACAGATTTTGCTAAGTTACGAGGCTTATCGACATCGCAGCCTTTGATCACAGCCGTATGGTAAGCGATCAACTGTAAAGGAATGGCCACTAAAACTGACTGTAATAAGGGATTGACATCTGGCAGGCGATAGATGTTCTCAACGTTGCTGACTTCTTCATTATCGGTCGTGAATAAAACAACATTTGCGCCGCGGGCGATGGTTTCCTGAATATTAGAAATGGTTTTTGCCGCAACATGAGGCTGGGTAGCGACGGCAATAACGACTGTGCCGGGTTCAATTAAGGCAATTGGACCATGTTTTAATTCCCCAGCGATATAAGCATCGGCATGGACGTAAGAGACTTCTTTTAACTTTAAAGCACCTTCTAAGACAGAGGCATAATCTAATGAACGGCCAATGAAGTAGCAGTCATGCTTATCTTTTAATAAAGCGGCATATTTTTCAAAAGTTGGTTCGTCTTTGATTAACGCTTCAACGTAATCAGGCAGCTTAGCTAACTGATCTAAGATTTCCGTATCGATATTGTCATGTAAGTGCTGGGCTACATACACGGCAAATAATGTTAATAAGACTAACTGAGTAGTATAAGCTTTGGTTGAGGCTACGGCAATTTCTGGGCCGGCGGCTGTATATAAGGTATACATTGCATCACGAGAAATGGTTGAGCCTAAAACATTAGCGATGGCAATCGTTGTACAGCCTTTGCTGTTGGCAAGTCTTAAAGCTGCTAATGTATCAGCGGTTTCCCCAGACTGCGAAACGAAGATACATAATGTCTGATCATCGATGATTGGATCGTTGTATCTAAATTCTGAAGCGACCTGTGTCATAACTGGCAGTTTCGTGGCTCTCTCTAAGATCTGAGCACCACATAAGCAGGCATGATAAGCCGTTCCGCAAGCGACGAAGTAAACTTTATTGAATTTTGCAAAATCAATATCATCTAATTCTTTCATCACAACTTTATGATCGAAGATACGGCCGCGTAAGGTTTCATTAATGACATGAGGCTGTTCGTTGATTTCCTTTAACATATAGGTATCATAGCCATCTTTCTGCGCAGCTTCTAAGTCATAAGGAATACGGGTTAATTCTTTATGTAATTCTTCATTACGACGGTTATAGAAGTGAATGCTGTCTTTTGTTAAAACGGCCATTTCATTATCATTTAAGTAGTAAACATCTTTCGTATAAGCAAGCAGGGCAGGGGTATCGCTGGCTGCCACATAACCTTCATCGGTTTTTCCGATGACTAATGGTGAATCTTTTCTGGCCACGATAATCTTATCTGGCTCTTTGGTAGCGATAATCGATAACGCATAAGAGCCATCGATGCAGTTTAAAACTTTATGAACAGCATCTAATAAATCGCCGCCCTGTTTATAGAAATAATCTAAGCACTGAACAACGACTTCACTATCAGTATCAGAAGCGAATGTATAACCTTTTTCTAAGAGAATTTCTTTTAATTCACGATAGTTTTCAATAATCCCATTATGGACGATCGCTAATGTATTATCACTGTTGGTATGAGGGTGAGAGTTTAAGTTTGAAGGCACTCCATGCGTTGCCCAGCGGGTATGGCCGATGCCGACATGACCAGTCATATCATAAGCTTTTAAAGCTTCCTCTAAGTTTGCCAGACGGCCTTTCTGTTTCACGGTGGTGAGTTTACCGTTATTTAAAACAGTCACTCCGGCAGAGTCATAACCGCGGTATTCGAGTTTTGATAAACCCTGCATTAAAAATGGTAAGGCCTGTCCCTTACCGACATAAGCTGTAATTCCACACATAATCATATCCTCCTTGATGCGTGTTATGTGTGTTAATGATGGATACCAGATCGGATCTGTTAGCGGATCACTCCGCTTTTTTGCCGATCGTTCAGGTAGTATCATACCTCCGGATCATCCGCCGAATCTTTCGATTAATCCGGTCCTCGTCAACTCATAGAGTCCTGGCGCTAGTGTATATACGTCATCGTTAACACGCCTTCATTATATTCATAAAAGAATCTTTTGCAATGCTAAAACATCATTTTTATTATAAGAAATGGGAAATAATAACCTTATTTCGGAAATAAAATTATGAAAATCATAAAGAAATCGCGGATATTAATTAGAATATTCATGAATTCTCGGAAATAATATTCAAAATGATGAAAATATAAAAAGATGCAGAAAATCTGCATCTTCCTCTTTTTTATAAGTTTAATAAACGTTTCGTATCACGAGCGATGACTAATTCTTCATCGGTTGGGATCACGAAAACTTTAATTTTAGATTCTGGTTTGGTAATCAGACGTTCACCTTTGCCATTTTTATTAGCATCTTCATCAATGACGATGCCGGTTGCTTCAGTGATCTTCGCTAAGATATCATGACGGACAAAGTCAGAGTTTTCGCCAATCCCGGCGGTGAAGGCGATGGCATCGACATGACCTAATTCAAAAGTGTACTGACCGATGTAATCAACAACGCGATTTTCAAAGATTTCAATCGCTAACTGGGCACGTTTATTGCCTTCTTCGGCCGCGGCTTTGACATCACGCATATCGCCAGAGACCCCGGAAACACCTAATAAACCAGATTTTTTATTGAAAGTAGTGATGATCTCGTGGGCACTCATACCTAAGTTTTCTGCCATGAAATCGAAGACAGAGGCATCGATATCCCCGCAGCGAGTCGCCATCATAATGCCGGCTAATGGGGTTAAGCCCATTGATGTATCATAGGATTTCCCATCTTTGACAGCGGTTAAAGAGCCGCCAGCGCCTAAATGGGCTACGATGATATTTGAATGTTCAGGGTTTCCTAATAAATCAATGACGCGCTGTGAAACATAGTAGTGAGATGTCCCATGAGCCCCGTATTTACGAATGGCATGATCAGTATAATATTCATAAGGAATTGGGTAGATATAGTTTTTAGGGGGCATGCTCTGATGGAAGGCGGTATCGAATACGGCGACCGCGCCAGCGCTTGGAATAGCTTTTTCAAAAGCATTGATCCCAATTAAATGAGGACCATTATGTAATGGTGCTAAAGGAATGAGTTCCTTGATTTTGGCTTTGACATCTTCGTCGATGACAACGGATGAATCAAAGTAGCTGCCGCCCTGGACAATCCGGTGGCCGATCCCTTTAATATCGGTCAGATCATGAACGATCTTCTTTTCGATTAAGGTATCTAGTAATAACTGTACCGCCTCATTATGGGTTGGTACAGGTAAAGTTTTGGTTTCTTTTTCTCCATTATATTTGATCGTGAAAATGGCATCATCCATCCCGATACGTTCAACGATCCCGGATGTGATGACATGTTCGTCATCCATTTCAAAAAGCTGGAATTTCAGTGAAGAACTGCCAGCGTTAACTGCGATAATTTTAGACATTTTATCTTCCTCCTCAACGCTACTATTATAAAAGATGAGCGAAGAGAATGTCTAGTAAGAATTGGAAAGGGTTTGCATTTTAAAAGAATAAGATTATAATGAAAAAGAAGCCAGGGGTGCCATGTGGCTGAGATACACCCTTATGATCTGATCTGGTTAATACCAGCGTAGAGAGGCGATCATGTAACCGTTGACTTCACACTACGTGGAGTCTTTTTTGGCTATTGGCTTCCTGAAAAGGAGGAAATTTATATGTTTAAAGTGAAACTCAACACCAAAGCTTTGTCGTACATGGCTTTATTTGTGGCGATGCACATCGTCTTAGAGTACTTATTCAAAATTATTCCTGCACAGCCTGAAGGCGGGAGTATTACCTTATCGCTCTTGCCGATTTTCCTTTGTGCCTATTTAATGGGCCCGGGTTATGGCATCATCGTTGGCTTGGTCTGTGCAGCCGTGCAGTTTGCCTTAGGTTTGGCCGTATTCTATGGCCCTTGGTCAGTCTTGCTGGATTACGTGTTACCATTAGCCGTTTTAGGGTTAGCGCCGTTATTTCATTCTATTGCTTTGAAAAAGGGAACTTTTTATACCGGTATTGTGGTGAGCATGGTGATGAAATATTTCATCCATGTTTTATCGGGAGCGCTGCTTTTTGCATCCTATGCGCCTAAGGGGATGAACCCATGGGTTTACTCATTAGGCTATAATGCCATTTATAATATTGGCACCTTGATTTTATCGTATGTTGTTTTTGCCCTGGTTTATCCGCGGGTCAAAAACAGTATTAAGTTTACGCCGCAGACATTTCCTTAAGCGCCTTGGCAGTTTTCTGCCAGGGTTTTTTAGTTTGTAAGCTTTTCTTGTCATAGGAAAACGTGTATAATGCATATGAAGTGAATTGAGGTAGAAACATGAATAAAACACACCCAGGTCAGCAATTGCTGATCCACTGTTATAAACATGATGGAAAGCCACATCGCTGCTGGTCGCATACGGTGATCTTAGAAGAGACCCCCCAGCATTTTATCTCGATTAATAATCGTACATTAGTCACGGAAAGTGATGGCCGTACCTGGTTTACCCGGGAACCGGCAATCTGTTATTTTCCCAAGGATAAATGGTATAACGTCATTTGTATGATTCGTAAAAATGGCGTATTTTATTATTGTAATATTGCATCGCCAACCCTCTATGATGGGGAAGCGCTCAAGTATATTGACTATGATTTAGATTTAAAAGTCTTTCCTGATTACCACTACAAAGTTCTCGATGAAGCCGAATATGCCTCTCATAAAAGGTTTTATGGCTATGGTGAAAAACTCGATGATATCTTTCATGAACAGTTAAAAATACTCATCGATATGACCAATAATATGGAAGGTCCTTTTCGTCCCGGCTTTGCGGAAAAATGGTATGACTTTTATTTATCAATGAGAGGAGGCAGTAAATGGTAAACTGTAAAAATGAGGCCGAAATGATTGCTTTCGGGGAAAAGATCGGTCAGCACATTTTCCCGCACAGCGTCATCACGATGACCGGGGAACTCGGAGCTGGGAAAACCACTTTAACCAAGGGCATCGGAAAAGGCCTCGGTATTCATAAAATTATTAACTCACCAACATTTACGATCGTCAAAAGCTATGAAGGGCGGATGATGCTCTATCATTTTGATGCCTATCGTTTAGAAGGAGCCGATGATGATCTCGGCTTTGAAGAAATGCTTGATGATGATGGCTTATGTGTTATTGAATGGCCGATGTATATAGAAGATATTTTACCAAAGCAGCGCTTAGAAATTGAAATTCAGAAAAATGAGGATGGGACACGCACTTTGATTTTCCATCCAACCGGCGCGGCTTATGAGAAATTAGTGGAGGAACTGGAAGCATGACGACAATTGTGATGGATACATCCAACCAGTATTTAGCGGTTGGCATTTATCAGGATGGCCAACTCATTGCCAATAAGCAGATGATTGGCTCTAAACGGCAAAGTGAAGAGGCGATTCCAGTACTCAATGCGTTATGTGAAGAGGCGCATATTGAATTACGTGACGTCGATGAAATGATTATCACCAAAGGACCGGGTTCTTATACCGGGGTGCGCGTGGCGATGACGATTGCGAAAACGTTAGCGGTGATTAGCAATGTGAAAATCAAAACGATTTCTTCGTTAGCGGCTTATGGCGCTGATGGAAAAAAGATTGCCATTATTGATGCCCGCTCTAAGAAAGTCTTTGCCTGCGTTTATGAAGATGGTCAGCCATTAACGAAAGAAATGCTGCTGACGCATGAAGAGTTAGCGGCGCTGCAGGAAAAATATCCTGATTATGCCCTCGTAGGGGAATTAAAAGCTCTTGATTTACCAAATGTTGACGTAGATTTAGTGAGCGCAATATATGATTTAGGTCAACAAGTGAAACCGATTGAACAGGTGGATCTTTTAGTGCCAACCTACATTAAAGATGTTGAGGCAAAGAAGAAATGGTATTAAGACCACTGGGGTTAGATGATATTGAAGATGTGATGAAAGTTGAACATGCCTGCTTTCCTACTTCCCATTGGAGTATTCGGGACTTTGTCCATGAAGTGACATCGAATCCTTTTGCTCATTATTATTGCCTTGATGAAGAAGATGGCATTACTGGCGTTTTAGGCATGTGGTTTACCTATGAGAATGCGACCGTTACGACGATTGGCATCCTGCCGGGTCATCGTGACCGGGGAAAGGCGCGCGCTTTATTAACCTATGGTTTAAAAGAGGCGCATGAACATGGCTGTTTAAGCTGTGATCTGGAAGTGCGCATCTCGAATGAAGCGGCGATTCATCTTTATGAATCCTTAGGTTTTAAAAATAAAGCGATCAGAAAGAATTATTATGCAGATAACCATGAGGATGCTTATCTCATGGTTAAAGAAGGAGGCCTTTATGGCAACGATATTAGCGATTGAATCAAGCTGTGATGAAATGAGCGTAGCCATTTTAAGAGATCAGAAAGAACTCTTAGCCAACGTGGTTGCCTCACAAATTGATATTCATAAACAATATGGCGGGGTCGTACCAGAAATTGCCAGTCGTAAACATGTCGAATGTGTCAGTGCAGTCTTAAGAGAAGCACTGCAGACAGCCGGTATTGCGGTTGATGAAATTGATGCGATTGCGGCTACTAAAGGACCGGGCTTAGTCGGCTCTTTGCATGTTGGCATGCAGGAAGCGAAAACCCTCGCCATTGCGTTACATAAACCACTCATTGGCGTGCACCATATTGCTGGTCATATTTATGCCAATGCCATTGAAAATACGATTCACTATCCTTGTTTAGCGTTAGTGGTTTCCGGCGGTCATACGGAGCTTGTTTACATGGCTTCAGAATTCCAGTTTGAAGTGATCGGGCAGACTTTTGATGATGCGATTGGGGAAGCTTACGATAAAGTGGGACGCGTGCTCCACTTGCCTTATCCTGGCGGTCCTGTCATTGATAAAATGGCGCACGCCGGTAAGCATAGCTACAAGCTGCCGGTTCCCTTAGATGATGGCAGTTATAATTTTAGTTTTAGCGGCTTAAAATCAGCGGTCATTAATTTGAATCATAAATATGAACAGCGTGGAGAAACGATCAATATGGATGATTTGGCTTGCTCGTTCCAGGATGTCGCCGTTGAAGCGTTATCTTCTAAAGCGTTAAAAGCTGCGCATGATTTAAAAGTGAAAGAAATTATTGTAGCGGGCGGAGTATCCGCTAATAAAGGCTTACGCGAAAAGATGGCCAATAGTGATATTCCGGTGATCTTCCCGCCAATGAAATACTGCACGGATAATGCGGCGATGATTGCCTCGGCAGCTTCCGTGATGTATAAATACAAAAAATTCTCACCATTAGATATTTCGGTGAAACCAGATTATGATTTAGAAAAAGAAAGTGTAGGTGTATAACGAATGAGTGAAAAGAAACAGCGCATCTCACGGGCAACGATGTCCCGTTTTCCAATTTATTTGAAAGCTTTACGTACGATGGGGCAAAGCGGTAAAGAAAGTTTCCTCTCTAGTGAATTAGCGGAAGTAACGCATATTCAGGATACGACGATTCGTCGTGACTTTGGCTTTTTGCCACAGGAAAATTCTTTAGGGAAACGCGGCTATGGCTATGATACCCAGCTGATTATTGATGCTTTAAGTAATGTCTTAGGCTTAGGCCTTGATGAACCGATTATTTTAGTCGGGGTGGGGAACTTAGGCAGTGCTATTTTAAAATATAACCGCTGGAAATATACGGTTGGAAAGATTGTCTATGCCTATGATCGTGATCAGAATATGATTGGTGAACGTTTTGGCGTAGAAATCAAAGATATCAATGATCTGGAAGAGACGTTCCCAAAAGACTGTAAAATTGCGATTTTATGTGTCAGTGATGATGTGCAGTCGATTGTCGATCGTTTAGTGGCTTTAGGCATCAAGGGGATCGTTGACTTCACTCATAATCACTTTATTGTGCCAGAAGGGGTCGAAGTCCAGAATGTCGATGTTGTGGTAGCTATCCAGGAATTAGAGTTAAAGATGAAAGCGAAAGCAAGCGAAGAGGAGTAAACAATGTTTGAATTTATGACGATTAGAGAATTATATGAAGCAATTCTGTCTAACCAGCCAATGGAAACAGATTCCATTGAATATGTTGAATTAGAAGGATGGGTCAGAACGAACCGAAACAGCGGTAAAATTGGTTTTATTGCGTTAAATGATGGAACATATTTCCGTAATGCCCAGATTGTCTATGTCAAAGAAAATTTAAAGAATGCGGATGAAGTTGCGCACATTTCAACGGGTTCAAGTTTACATGTAACCGGTAAATTTAAATTAACGCCAGGGGCGAAGCAGCCATTTGAAATTGAAGCGACAGCCATTGAAGTCGAAGGGGCTTGTGATGAAGATTATCCATTACAGAAAAAACGTACATCTTTTGAATTCTTAAGAGAGATTCCTCATTTAAGACCAAGAGCGAACTCTTTCTATGCGATGTTCAGATTACGTTCTGTTTTATCAATGGCCATTCATGAATTCTTCCAGTCTCAGGGCTTTGTCTATGTACATACGCCAATCATTACTTCTAATGATGGGGAAGGGGCTGGCGAA
Organism: Intestinibaculum porci; assembly: GCF_003925875.1. Classification (GTDB taxonomy): domain Bacteria; phylum Bacillota_I; class Bacilli_A; order Erysipelotrichales; family Coprobacillaceae; genus Intestinibaculum; species Intestinibaculum porci. The sequence goes on from NZ_AP019309.1 coordinate 1,016,931, forward strand.
ATGTTTAGAGCAACGACCATTGATAACACTGAATTTGATAAAGATTTCTTTGGTAAGGAAGCTTTCTTAACCGTTACTGGTCAGCTTCATGTGGAAGCCTTTGCGATGGCTTTTAGAGATGTCTACACGTTCGGTCCTGCCTTCCGTGCGGAAAATTCTAATACGACCCGTCATGCTTCCGAATTCTGGATGGTAGAACCGGAAATTGCTTTTGCGGATTTAGAAGATGATATGGACTTAATTGAAGACATGGTTAAATACTGCATCCAGTATGTTTTAGATAATGCCCCAGAAGAAATGAAATTCTTCGAACAGCGGATTGATCATGACTGTATTAAACGGATTACCAAAGTGCGTGATTCACACTTTGCCCGCATGACTTACAGCGAAGCGATCGAATACTTACAAAAAGCGGATGTGAAGTTTGACAACAGTAATATTTACTGGGGTATGGACCTCAATGCCGAACATGAACGTTACATCTGTGAACAGATCGTGAAGGGTCCTGTTTTCTTAACGGATTATCCAAAAGAAATCAAAGCCTTCTATATGCGCCTCAATGATGATGGCAAAACTGTGGCGGCTTGTGACTTATTAGTGCCTGGGATCGGTGAATTAGTCGGCGGTTCACAGCGTGAAGAACGTTATGATGTCTTAGAAAAGATTATGGATGAAAAAGGCATGAACAAAGAAACCCTCCAGTGGTATATGGACTTACGTCGTTATGGCGGCTGTAAACATGCTGGTTTTGGGTTAGGCTTTGACCGTCTGTTAATGTATCTGACTGGCATGGGTAATATCCGTGATGTTGAACCATTCCCAAGAACACCAAGAAACTTAAAATTCTAAATTTTTAAAGGACATTCAATTGTCCTTTTTTCTTGTCTTTAAAATGTTAAAATAATATTAGGAGTGATGTAAAAATGACTGAATTTGAATGTATCAATGCATTTTATAATATTATTTATGGCAGTGAAGGTGGTTATCGACGCAGTTTCATGGATACGTATGAACATTTTTGTACACTGCGGGAATGGCTTTTTCATCATGATATCATTATTCCCTTTATGAACCTTATTGATGAAACGATGTTTAACTTAGCGAAGCAGTGTAAAAATTTAGAAGATCTCGATCATTTATTACATATGAATGTCAGTGAACAAATCAAGACCATTCGTAAACAGTATCAGGATCGGATTCATGTTTTATTCTTTCCAGGCGTGAACCAGGATCCATGGCCGATTTTTCAATTAAAAGATCAAAATGTCATGTTAACTCAGATTTACTATAAGATCACTGAATCTTACTTAACCGTCAGTGATCCTTTTCCCGGCCTTTTAGAAGCGATTGTCAATATCGATAAATGGCCTGGTGCCTTAGTATTTACGAAAGGCAAACATGTCTTTTATCCGATGCGCGTGGAAGCGGATATTCATAAATTAGAAGACTTTATCCATTCCGATTATCTCTGGGACGTTAACCGGACCCATGCTTCTTATTACTTACACTTAAGTGATTTACACTTAGGGCCAGAGCGTAAGGAGAAACATTTGATGACCCTTTATGATTCGCTTAATACCTTAATGGATTATCTGCATAGTGACCATAAATTAAAAACCGTGGTTACTGGGGATTTGATGAATTCGCCAAGTAAAAAGAATATGTATGTAGCCAATGATTTTATGACCGGTATGAAAAAACGTTATCATACGGATTTAACTTTTGTTTTGGGTAACCATGATATGATCGTTAATGGCTTAAACTTAGCCGGCGGACAGAAGTCTAAGGTGATTGCTTATTTATTAGGGGAAAAACTGAAGATCTTAGAAGATGATCATGTGATTCTCATTAAGATTGATTCTAACTCCGAAGGCTCCTTAGCGCGCGGGAAGGTCGGAAGACGGCAGCTTTATGAAATTGATGAAGAACTCTCAACGGTTGATCATTTAGAAGACTATACCTTAGTCGCTTTATTACACCATCATGTCTGCAAATGTGAGAAATCAGAATTCTTAAAGATTACTTTCAAAGAAAAATATGTCCTCGGGAAATTATTAGATACTTCGAAAGCTTTAGTCGATTCCGCTTCGTTTTATGCCTGGCTGAAAAGACGGCATATCAAGTATGTTCTCCATGGACATAAACATGTGCCATTCTTCATTAAAAGAGATAATACATATATTATTTCAGCCGGCAGTGCGACCGGCGGCGGTTTAAGTGAAGACAAAAGCAAATATTTATCTTATAATTTACTTAAATATGACTATCTCAATGGACGGATGACGGTCTGCTTTACTTTCTATATCGATCGCATCAAAACGGATCGTACCCGTCTGGAAGTCTATTTAATGGAGGGTGACTATGCGCTTGAATGATGAAAAAAAGATTTTAAAACTATTAGAGAGTTTTACCAAAGGATATGGGGCAGAAGTCCCCATGTCCCTTTATAATTATGTATTACCCTTATACTGTTATGAAGGTGTCGATTATCCGTCCTGCACACATTTAGGGGCATTATTACGAGGTTTTATCAAACAGGATCATCACTTTATGGAAACTTTTGGGAAGGATTATAAATCCTATGAATCCCTTATTTCTAAGGCTTTATCAATGGCATTTATCCATAAGACCATGCATTTCGATGTTCATGATGGAGATCTTTATGCTTCTTTTGTGGAAATGAGTGAAGATGATGATCCTAAAGCTTATGCCTTAGGCACCTTATTTAAAGGTTATGACGAAATAGGCATTCGCGAATTATTAGCACGCTGCGTTTCGCGCATTGTTTTCTTACAGACCAAAAGCCTTGGTGAAGATATGGATTTAAGCCGCTTTAGTGACTTCTGTGATATCACTTATTATGACTATATGGATCAGGAACATCTTTTAGAGGCGATCAGACAGGCGAATATTGTCATTACTAATAAGAATCTCTTCACCAAAGAGATCATCGATGCCTGCCTGTCTCTGAAACTAATTTGTTTAACGGCCACCGGCACAAATAATGTTGATCTCGCTTATGCGAAAGAAAAAGGCATCAAAGTCTGCAATGTCTCAGGTTATTCGACCGATGCGGTCGCCCAGTTAACGATTGGCATGGCATTAGATCTCAATCTTCATATTCATGATTATGATACCTATGTTAAAAGCGGTCAGTATGCCAAAGATGGTCAGTTCTCTTATTTTAAGCTGCCTTTTCATTCTTTCTCCCATCTGACCTGGGGGATTGTCGGTTTAGGCCATATCGGCCGTAAAGTAGCCAGCGTGGCCACCGCCTTAGGCGCGCAGGTGGTCTACACTTCGGTGAGCGGCGTCAAACGGCATGAATCTTATCCTTGCCTTGATTTTGATCGTTTATTAGAAATCAGTGATATCATCAGTATTCACTGTCCTTTAACGGAAAAGACCAGACATCTTTTTGATGAAGACGCTTTTGAAAAGATGAAGTCTTCTGCTATTCTCATCAATGTGGCGAGAGGACCAATCGTTGATGAAGAGGCATTAGCCAAAGCATTAAACGGCAATCAGCTAGCGGCGGCGGGCTTAGACGTCTTTGAAGAGGAACCTTTACCATTAAACTCACCGCTCTATCAGGCTGATCCTCATAAGTTATTATTATCGCCTCACGCCGGCTGGGCGAGTGTTGAGGCAAGAAGCCTGCTTTGTGATGAAGTTTATGAAAACATTACCGCTTATATGGATGGTATTGATCGCAATATCGTCAATAATTAATTTGCACTGATTCGTAAATTTCTATACAATAAGGCGAGGGGGTGCATTATGGAATATCAGGTCACATTAGATCAGTTCACGGGACCATTAGATCTTTTACTGCATTTAATTAAAGAACATGATATGGATTTATTAGATCTGGATGTGGCGGTCATTTGTGATCAGTATCTGACCTATATTCAGACGATGGATCCTAGTCAGTTAGAAGCAATGTCGGAATATTTAGTGATGGCTGCCTGGCTGATTGAAATGAAAAGCCGTTTGCTTTTACCGAAGGAACAAATCGATGAAGAAGACGACTATGAAGAAAAGAAAAAGGCGATGATTCGACGCCTGATTGAAAAAAATCAGATCAATCAGGTGTTAGATGAATTGAATAATGCTTATGAAAGCCGACAAGCTGAATATGCGAAGATGCCGACACTGTCTACTTTTACCGATGATTTAGAAGAAACGATTCCGGATGATCTGGAAGTGTATGATTTAGTGGCGGCGATGCAGAAAGTTTTACAGCGTAAAGCTTACATGCAGCCGTTAGAATCGAAAATCACAAAGGTGGAAATCAGTATTGATGAGCGCTGTGAACAAATTGAGGAATACTTTAAAATGCATCGCGGGGAAACGGTGAATTTTGATGCATTATTTGATAAAGGGGACCGTTACTTTGCGATTGTCACTTTTTTAAGTGTGTTAGTGCTTGTGAAAAATCGTAAACTGGATATTTCCCAAGACGCAAACTTTGATAAAATCTATCTGAAAGGAAGGCTTTAAAATGCAGACAAATGAATATTTATCAATCATTGAAGGCATGATCTTCCTTGCTGGCGATGAGGGAATGACCCTCAAACAGATTATGGCGGTTTTAGAGATCTCGAAAAAAGAAGCCCGTGAATATCTTAAACAGTTATTAGACTATTATGATCAAAAGCCAATCAAAGGTTTTCAAATTGTGAATTATGGCGGTTGTTATAAGATGGTCACGCTTGTTAAGCATGAGGCTTACTATGCGAAAATGATCAAGCAGAATCATTTGCGTTTATCGAAATCAGCGCTTGAAACGTTAGCCATTATCGCTTACTATCAGCCGATCACAAGAGTTCATATCGAAGAGATTCGCGGGGTGGGCTGTGAATCGATGATTCGTAAGTTATTAGCGAAAGCGATGATTAAAGAAGTAGGCCGTGAGGAATCACCGGGGAAACCGATTCTCTATGGGGTCACTCAGACGTTTATGGATGCCTTTAAATTAGCGAGTCTAGATGAATTACCAGAATTAGAAGAAATGTCATCTGATTTTGATAGTGATGATATCTTTAATACAAAATATCAGGAAGAAGTAAAGGACAGCGCATAACGCTGTCCTCTAATTATTGTATTCCTGTTTTCTTTTTAACACTTCAATGCGCTTTTTAATGAGCTCAATGCGGGCGTTAAGCTGGCGACGAATCATCGATGTGACTAATGATGCGATAAGCAGGGAGCCAATAAAGATGATCGCGGCACTGATTAAGGCTGCATAGACAAAGAACATCGCGTGTGAGATTGCATAAAGTAATAGGCATGATAGAGCGAGGCCTAAGGCAAAGGTTAAACTGCGGCGCCCTAAAAAGTGATGATAGAGCACTTCCTGCGCCTGGTTAAAAGTTGTCTGTAATACTTTAATGCTGTTTTGTAAATCTTCGATATCTTTACTTTTAAAATCTATATTCGTATCAATCTGGACTTTAAATGGCATGATGTCACCTCATTTACTTGAAAGATAAAGATATTATAACATAGATGAAAGATATTGAAAGTGATTTGACTATTGAAGTGAAATGTGTATACTATCAATCAGGAGAATTTCTATGAAAGCATGGTTACATTTTAAGACAATTACACATCATAAGATCAAAGTAGGACAGCTTTGTTTTCGCATTGGTTTATATAAGCAGGGACTCTTACACGATCTTTCCAAATATTCCTGGACGGAATTTAAAACCGGCGTGCATTATTACCAGGGGACCTATTCTCCCAATGCGGCGGAACGCAACGAAAAGGGCTATTCCTTAGCCTGGCTGCATCATAAAGGACGGAATAAACATCACTGGGAATTTTGGGTGGACTTTACGAAAGAAGGACCAAAACCAGCCAAGATGCCTTATCGGTATGTCGAAGAAATGTTTTGTGATCGCGTGGCTGCGAGCATGATTTATCAGGGCAAAGCCTACGATGATAGCTATCCGTTAAAATATTTTCAACGTGGTCAAGCCTACTATATTCTCCACCCAGAGACAAAAAAAGTCCTGGCCTATTTACTGACATATTTAAGTGAACATGGCTTAGATGAGACTTTAGCACTCATCAAAACAAAACATGGCTATGAAGATTATAACGAGGTGATAAGATGATTGGAGTCTTAGATGTAGGGGGCGGAACCCGCGATATTTATGGTGCTGGCGTTTTTGATTACTGTCTGGAACACCAGCTTACTTTTGACTATGGTATTGGCATTTCTGCCGGCAGTGCCAATTTGGCTTCTTTTTATGCCCATCAGGTCCATCGTAATTATGCGTTCTTCATTGATTACTGTTTCCGTGAAGAATACATGTCGATGAAGAATTTTGTGAAAGATGGCTCTTATATTGATTTTGATTATATCTATGGAGAGCTTTCTAATCATGATGGAGAAAATCCCTTGGATTATGCTCAGTTAGTGAAGAATCCGGCAATTTTCAAAGTGCTCGCTTACGATGCCAAAAACGGCACAGCGCATTACTTTGATAAAAGTGATATGAAACAGGATTATTATAAAATCTTTTCCGCATCCTGCTGTTTACCAGTCGTTTGTAAACCGGTAGAAATTGATGGTATCCCTTATTATGATGGGGGCTTAGCGGATCCTGTGCCAGTTAAAAAGATGTTAGAAGATGGCTGTGATAAAGTCGTCGTCATCTTAACGAAACCGCGTGATACCATCCGTGATGCGAAAGATGATGAGCTGAATGCGAAAATTTTAGATCGTATTGATCCGTTAGCTGCGAAAAACTTACGTTTAAGAGCGCAGCGCTACAATGAAGGCGTTGCCTTCGCAAAAGAATTAGAAAAACAGGGGAAAGCAGTGATTGTCGCTCCTGATACGATTGGTGATATGTCCACGCTGACGAAAGATAAGCAGGCATTATATACGCTTTATCGTAAAGGCTATGTCGATGCCGAAAAACTTGTCCCCTTTATTAAAGGAGAAAAATAATGGAACGTTTACAAAAAGTGATCGCCCAGGCGGGGGTCGCCTCACGCCGTAAAGCGGAAGAGTTAATCAAACAGGGACGCGTCAAAGTCAATGGCGTCGTCTGCGATACCTTAGGTACGAAGGTTGATGGCAGTGACACGATCATGGTCGATGGCAAACTCGTTAACAAGGAAGAAAAGCAGTATTATCTGTTTTATAAACCTAAAGGGGTTGTCACCACGATGCATGATGAAAAAGGCCGCGTCTGTGTGGCGGATTTCTTTAAAGATGTCGATGCCCGCGTTTATCCGGTGGGACGATTAGACTATGATACGACGGGTGCTCTCTTTATGACTAATGATGGGAACTTTGCAAATTTAATGATGCATCCTTCTTCCCATGTCTCGAAGATCTATGAAGTGGTCGTAGCCGGAAACTTTACCGATCAGGAACGCAAGACGATGGAAAAAGGCATTTATTTAGAAGGAACGAAAACCTTGCCTTGCCGGATTAAAATCAATGGCTACAATAATGGCGTGACAATGTTAATGATCCGCCTGCAGGAAGGCAAGAACCGTCAGGTGAAGAAAATGTTTGAAAGCATGGGTCATGAAGTCAAAAGACTGCATCGGATGATGATTGGTGATATTGATTTAAAAGGCATGGAACCAGGCATGTATCGCCGTTTGACGGTGCATGAAGTGCGCGTGTTAACGAATTTAGCCACCAAAAAGAAAAATAAGTAAAAAAGACCACCGGATTTCCGGTGGTTTCCTATGATTATTCAACTTCGATTGCTTCTACTGGGCAGCCTTCTGCAGCTTCTTTGACAGAATCCATAAGATCTGCAGGGATGTCATCACCTAAAGTGTTGTAAGCAACACCGTCATCATTTAAATCGAAGACATCAGGGCAAACTGCAGTACAAGCACCGCAACCGATACAATTTTCATTTACTTTAACCATAAGTTAAACCTCCTAATAAGAATAATTTACATTTACAATTATAGCCTATTGGGGATGAATTTAAAAGTGTATTTTCAATAATCTTTGTGATATAGTAGGTGTTAGGTGAGGAAAATGAGTAAAGAAACACGAACAGATAAATTTAGAAATTACCGAGAAAGTGCCCGTGAGGGCGAAGAAGTGGATGTAGAAGTCACCGATAACGATGATGATTTCCTTTCATTTATGAAAAAAGATGAAGAGGAAGAAGAGGAATTACATCCCTTAAGTTATGATACATTAAAAAATGATGAGGCGGTTACCTCGGCGTTAAAAAGCATGAAAGCGAAAAATGATTATGATACCAAAATGGATATTCTCAATCGTTTAAAAGCCGATGCGACCCAGGAACAGGTGGACTTACAGCAGTTCAATACCCAGGATTTTTCAACCGGGCATGATGTGCATGGCGAAACAGCGCCCATTGAAGAAGTGAAAGCAGAAAAAGGGCCGATCAAACCGGAAGTCAAGAAAGAAGAAAAGCCTTTAAATGAAGTAGATGATTCCGCTTTTGAAAAGAAGGCGATTGATCTCACGGAAAAACAGCCAACGGTATTATCCAAAAAAGAGATCAAAGCGCTCAAAAAGCAGGAAAAAACAGCTCGCAAAGCTACGGAAGAAGCGGCTAAACAGGCGCAAAAGGCGGAAAAAGAAGCGCAGAAAGCCAAAGCTGCCAAAGCGTCAAAAGAAACACTCAAGCGTCCGTCAAAGGCGCCGGCTGCGTCTTCAAAAAAGAGTGTGATTTCTCACATCTTAGATGTGATTGTCATTATCTTAATGATTGTGGTAATGATTTTTATTGCCTATACAATCAAGAGTATTATTTAAAAGGAGATCTTTATGAAGAAAATTTCGATTGCTATTGATGGACCAGCGGCGGCTGGCAAGTCCACTATTGCGAAAATGGTGGCCCACAATTTAGGTTATACATATATTGATACCGGCGCGATGTATCGCTGCGTCGCTTATTATGCGCTGCGTCATAATGTCAATTTTCATGACGAAGAAGCTGTGAATGCTTTATTAAAGGATATTAAGATCGGGATGCTGCCAGGGGGAAGAGTGACCTTAAATGATGAAGATGTCACTTCTTCAATCCGTGCTAATGAAGTGTCAATGGGCGCTTCGATCGTCTCTTCTTATGCGAAAGTACGTTCTTTCTTAGTTTCGCAGCAGCGTGAACTCGCAAAGGGCGGAGGCGTGATCTTAGATGGCCGTGATATTGGTACCGTCGTTTTACCACATGCAGAATTAAAGATCTATCAGGTCGCTTCCATTGAATGCCGCGCGCTGCGCCGTCATAAGGAAAACTTAGAAAGAGGTATTCCTAGCGATTTAGAAGAAATTAAAAAGGAGATTGCGGATCGTGATCATGCCGATATGACACGTGAAGTATCACCACTAAAAAAAGCCGATGATGCGATTGAATTAGACACATCGGATATGACTTTAGATGAAGTCGTTGCTCATGTCATGGACTTAGTCTCTGCCAGAGTAGCGTAAGAAAGGAATGATGAGTGATGAGGAAAGGCGTTGTAGCGATTGTCGGAAGAGCCAACGTAGGTAAGTCAACACTCTTTAACAGAATTGTCGGGGAACGTGTGTCCATTGTCGAAGACACCCCGGGAGTCACACGCGATCGTATTTATGCGCACGCTTCATGGCTCACCAGAGATTTTAGTGTCATCGATACGGGCGGGATCGAATTAGCCCAGCGTGATTTTGTGAAAGAGATTCGTATGCAGGCAGAAATTGCCATTGAAGAAGCGGACGTGATTATTTTTGTTGTTAACGGCCGTGAAGGGGTATTACCAGAAGATGAACTGGTGGCCCGGATTTTACAGAAATCCAAGAAACCCGTTGTTTTAGCGGTTAATAAAATTGATGATGTGAACTTTAGAGATGCCATCTATGATTTCTATGCTTTAGGAGTCGGTGATCCTATTCCTGTTTCATCAAGCCATGGGATTGGGGTCGGCGATGTCTTAGATGAAGTTATTGCGTTATTGCCGGATGAAGAAGAGGATGATCATGAAGGAGAAATTCGTTTCTCGCTGATTGGTCGCCCAAATGTAGGAAAATCTTCCTTAACCAATGCTTTATTAGGTGAAGAACGCGTCATCGTTTCAGATATTGAAGGGACGACCCGTGATGCCATCGATACAGCTTTTGAAAAAGATGGTCAGCGTTATCGCGTGATCGACACCGCCGGGATGCGTAAGCGCGGCAAGGTTTATGAAAACGTTGAAAAGTATTCCGTATTACGTGCGCTCAGTGCGATTGAAAAAAGTGATGTCATCTTAGTGTTAGTGGATGGGGAACGCGGTATTATCGAACAGGATAAACATATTGCCGGTTATGCCCATGAATCAGGAAAAGGCGTGGTCTTAGTGGTCAATAAATGGGACTTAGTCACGAAAGATGAAAAGACGATGGCCAAGATGACAAAGAAATTACGTGAAGATTTCAAGTATCTCGATTATGCCCGTATTGCTTTCGTTTCCGCGAAGCAAGGCTCCCGCGTGGATACCTTATTTGATTTGATTTTAGAAGCTTATGAAAATCAGCGTAAACGTGTCTCGACAAGTGTACTTAATGATGTGCTCATTGATGCACAGGCGATGAATCCTACCTCAAATTTCGAAGGCGGCCGTTTAAAGATTTACTACGGCAACCAGGTTGCGATTAATCCGCCAACTTTTGTGCTCTTTGTCAATGATCCAAAATTCCTGCATTTCAGTTATAAACGTTATCTGGAAAACAAACTGCGGGAAGCGTTTGGCTTTGAAGGAACACCTATTCATATTATCTGTCGTAAACGCGACTAATGAAAGGGCTATAAAAGCCCTTTTCATTTTGCCTGTGATCCCCTATAATATATTTATCGAGGAGAGAAAGCATATGAAAAGTCTTGTTATTGCCGATTGCAGTATTCCTGAACACTTATTCAATGAATCTGTGATCGTTGATTTACATAATGTCCAGTTTGCCCGCTGTACCGGCGGTCTGGAATGTCTCAAAAACAATGGGCAATGCCGCTTTCAGGATGATATGACCATCATTTCTAAGTGGAGCGCGCAGATTCCTTTGATTATTTATATTTCCCGCATTCGTTACGGGGAATTCGATCTGGCTTTTAAAAAAATTATTGAACGTGAAGTCTGCAATGCGCAGGCTGGCTATGTTGCGGATGGGGATACCACGAGCCGCAATGGCAAAGCCAAGAAGAAAAAGCAGCTGCTAGTCATCGGCTATGGGGATATCACAGAGCAGGAGCAGGCTTCTTTTAAAAAGTATTTAGTGGCTTCATCTTTGCCTTATTCCTTTACGAATATTGATACGTATTTCTGTCAGGAAGAAGAGTTAGATGATGTTTTAAAACTGTTTGGAGGTGTCGATCATGAACGTCCTCGTCCTTAAAGCATCGCTCAAACATGCTGGTGCAACGATGGATTTGTTTTGCGATAAACTCAATGTCTTTTTTGACAAACGCTGTAATATTGATTCTAAGGTCGAAAACAGTGTGACCTTTGACCCGGGGACATTGCGTAATTATGATGCAATCGTTTTTGCCTATACACTAACAACGGGATCCATTCCATCTACGCTTTTGGAATTCTTTGATCGCATTGAAGGGGTCCGGACGAAAGATCTCAATATTTATACGATGGCCTTTTGTGAAGAGTATGAACCAAAGGTTTGTCAGCATTCCAATGAAGTAGTGGCCTTCTGGGCGCAGCGCCATGGTTATCATTATCGCGGCAGTTTCAATATTGGTTCTTATTTTGTGATTACGCATTCACCGGCATTATTTGTCGTCACCAACTATTTACAGATGTTCTCAAACATCGTGAAAAATGGTCAGGAATGTAATCAGGAAGTCTCTGCTCTCACAAAAAAGAGTTTCCTTTCACAAGGAAATAGATACTGGAAAAAACAAATTCGAAAAGAGCGGCACAAGAACCGCTAAGTCATTAATAAAGCATGAAAAAATGCACTAATTTTGCATTTTCTTCTTGAAAGAAACGAACGGTTTTGTTATAGTATACACAGTTTCATTGAGGAGGATTTTTCATGAATAAAAAAGAATTAGTAGATGCGGTTTCCGAAAAAAGAAATCTTACAAAAAAAGATGCAGAGATCTTAGTGAATACTGTATTTGATACTATGGTAGATAGAATGCTTGACGGAGAAAAGGTTTTAATCTCTGGCTTTGGTACATTCAAAGTCAACAACCGTCAGGAACGTAAAGGTGTGTCTCCAAAGACAAAAGAAACCATTACTATTCCTGCTAGCCGCACAGTTAGCTTCAAACCAAGTAATAGATTGAAAGATGCAATGAACTAAAAAAGGATGACTCTTTGATAGAGTCATTTTTTTGTACCTTCATATCATGTTCATATTTTGTATGCTATAATAACACCAATAAGAAAGGATGAGAAAAATGAATCTCTTTTATGAACTCTACATGATGCAAAATCCCTGGTATCTGCTAGGCACGATCTTTGTGGTTTTAGCGGGTCTCTTTATGGTTTATGCGCAAATAAAAATTAAAGCCTCTTATGCCCGCTATCGCGAAGTGCCCAATCATATGCGAATGACTGGCGCGATGGTCGCACGACAGATCTTAGATGCGAATGGCATGCGGGATGTCCCGGTGAATGAAGTGGCAGGGGAATTATCCGATCATTTCAACCCTTCGAATATGACCATCAATTTATCCCGTGATATTTACGAAGGCACCTCGATCGCTTCGATGGCGGTGGCAGCTCATGAATGCGGGCATGCGATTCAGTATCATACCGGTTATGCGCCGATCAAATTCAGAAATGCCATTGTCCCTTTTGCGAACGTTGGGAATTATATTGGCTGGATTGCCTTTTTTATGGGCTTTTTCTTAGGTCGGCCAAAGATTGCCTGGTTTGGTTTCTTCTTAATGTGTGGTCTCTTATTATTCCAGGTGGTTACGCTTCCTGTTGAAATTGATGCGTCACGTCGCGGTCTCGCTATTTTAAAGACGCATTATTTAGAAGATGATGAATACAAAGGAGCCAAATCGGTTTTATTTGCGGCCGCTTTAACGTATGTCGCAAGCATGTTGCAGGTCTTTGCGACGATGTTAAGATATGCCCTTTTACTGATTGGCTCATCACGTGATGATTAATGAAGAAGGATGTTTCCTTCTTCTTTCTTTTACCCGCGCATTGATATATAATGAGACATCGGAGGATGTTTATGGAAAAGCGAGAAGAAAAAACCAAACGTACACCACGCACCAATGTCATTATTGTCATTTTAGTCGTTCTATTTGTGATTGTCTCTTTTTATGTGTTTGAAGTCCATATTCCTTATTTATCACATCAGAGTGAACAGGAAGATATTCGCGAGGCGATCGTCAAAAAGCATAAATACCATTATGATGGTTACTTTTATACGTACAACGGCGTTTCCACTTATTATATTTTAAAAGTGAAAGTGCAAAACAAACCGCAGTTAGTTGCTTATAATGAAAAGAAACAGTTAGTGAAAACTTATAATGGCGCGATTACTTCATCAACACGGGTGAAAGATGCTATTTATAAAAAATACAAACTGTCGGTTAAGAATGTCCATGTCTGCTTTGAAGATGGGGCATTTATGTACTTTGCCAAATATCAGAATGATTCTCATCTGTATTATTTCTATTATTCGTTAGATAATGCCACATTTATTAAATCGTACAATTTGTAGGAGGTATTCATATGAATTATGATTTATTTGATTACAACTGCATTGATTTTCGTAAATTACTCTTGCTGAAAGGCAAGAGTTTACATTTATCCGATCAGGCGACCCATCTGTTAATGATTATGATGACCTTAGAGGAGCTCAATATGACTCCCATTACACCGCAGCGGATTGGCGAATACTCTTCTTTAGAAGCGCAGGAAATCGATGCGATTATGTTAGATCTCATTAATTCCCACTATGTTGATCGGATCAATGGGGTCTTAGATTTCTCACCGGTTAAACGGAAACTTTTACATGAAAAGGTTGAAGAAAAGAAAGAAATCAACTTAGTGAGTCTGTTTGAAAACACCTTTGGCCGTGCATTATCAGCGACGGAAGTGAGTTTCATAAATGATTTTAAACGTTCTGGCTATGACGATGAGATGATTGTCGATGCGCTGAAAGAAGCAGCGAAATCCAATGTTTTGAATTTTAGATATGTAGAAAGGATCTTGCAGAACTGGGCCAAATACGGCAAGAAAACACGCCGTGAGGAAAATGAAGAGACATCCCAGTTTAGCGATGAAGTGAAGAATTATCACTGGTGGTAAAATGATTGCGAAAAAACAGGACCGTATTATTGCTGAATTAAATACTTTATTCCCTGATGCACACTGCGTCTTAGTGCATTCTAATCCTTTAGAGATGTTAGTAGCCGTGATGTTATCAGCGCAGACCACTGATGCGGCGGTCAATAAGGTGACTCCCGCTTTGTTTGCGGCGTATCCGACGGCGCAGGATTATGCCGATGCATCGCTGGAAGATTTGGAAGGCTATCTTAAACGTTTAGGTCTTTATCGTTCCAAAGCCCGTTCATTAAAGAAAATGGGGCAGGCTTTAGTCGAACATTTTGATGGCGAAGTCCCCCATACGATGAAACAGCTCACAACCTTGCCGGGAGTAGGGCGTAAAACCGCAAATGTCGTGTTAGGCGAATGTTTCGGCGTGCCAAGTGTACCCGTTGATACCCATGTCGAACGTATTTCTAAGCGCCTTGGCTTTGCGAAAAGAGATGACACAGTTTTAGATGTTGAACGGAAACTCAAACGTACTTTACCAAGAGATTCCTGGATGAAACTGCATCATCAGTTTATTTTCTTTGGCCGCTATGTCTGCAAAGCGCAAAACCCTAAATGCAAAGAATGCCACTTGGTTGATCTTTGTAAAGAGCCTCATAAAAATCTGTAAAAGAAAAAGTCCGTTGATTCGGACTTTTTTCTTATTCTGTAACTTCTTCAGTTTCATCAGTGTTATCCTGATTGTCCTGATTCGTATTGGCTGTATCCTCGTTATCATTGTTGTCTTCATCGCTTGCCGCAACCGAGAAGGAGAAGGAATCAAGACTTTTAGTAGTGCCATCGCTATTTGTTTGGGTGACTGTAACGGTATAGCTGCGTCCTGCTTCCACGGAGAAGCTTGCGCCGCTGCCGGCGTTGACGGTGCGGGTTGTCCCGCCACAGCTGATTGTTAAACGAGAAGCGGCATCACCGCTGGTATTCACGTAGATGGTTGAACCATTAATGGTTGCCCCATTAGTGATTCGAGATCCGGCACTCGAAACGGTGTAAGTCGCATCCTGCGTAGTCTTGTTATTGGTCGTGACAGAGCGGGAAATACGGTTAGAGGTCTTTGCGCCGCTGGCGAGTGAGTAATAACCGATCACCCGATAAGTGGTATTGGCTTCCGGCGTGAAGTTTAACGTGGCACTTGAGGTCGTTAATGACTGTGAGTACACACTTGTGGAACCTTTGAAAACCTGGACCCGATACACGACATTGCCGCTTGCAACATCGGATGATGGATCATAAGCCGCAAAGATGACGCGGATCTTGTTATCTGAAGTGACTGAGGCATTAAATGATGATAATGCATTTAATGTATCAGTTGATGTTGTGGTGCTCGAAGTATCGCTGCCGCTTGGCGTATGACCTTTCACAAACCAAGCCGTGGTAATGGAACTTTCCGGTGTTGAACTGGTTGGTGACTGATAAGGATAGACACCTCTGATCATCTTTGCCTGAACAACGGTATTTGGTGTTTCATAAGAGTTTTTCATCTTCCGGGTATTGAGAATCTTCGCCACTTTGGCGGCGACGATCTTCGCCTGATTAGTGCCGCTGATATACATCTTATGGTTGACCTGATCATTATAAGAATAACCATCCCAGAAAGACCAGGCATAATCAGGGGAATAGGCACAAAGCCAGTTATCTTTTGATTTATTGGCAGGAATACCAGCGATCGAACCATCATGGTTAGACGTCCCGGTTTTAGCGCCGATTTCATCACCGATATCAAAGTCAGAGTAATCACTGTACTGTTTAACGTAAGTCGTCATGATATTGCGTAACATGAAGGCCGTTGCTTTACTCATGGCCTGACGTGAATCGTTGCGTAATTCCTGATCGACATTGATCGTTTCGCCAGTGGTATTAATAACAACTTTTTTAATCGTATGAGGCTGAATATAAACCCCGCCATTAGAGATCGCGGCGTAGGCTGCGGCCATCTGCAGCGGCGTCGTTCCATGCGACCAGCCGCCGATTCCATAAGCTAATGAGAAGCTTTCATCGGACATGTTATAACCTAAATTCTTCAGCCAGTTGACTAATTTTGTTTTACCAACTTTCTTATAAACATCCGCTAAGGTATGGAGTGCCGCGGCGTTCCATGATTTTCCTAACGCTTCATAAAGAGTGACGCGGCCATGATACTGGCGGTCCCAGTTCTTTGGTGTCCAGCCGCCGCTTGAATAACGCGTATCATCAGCGATATGACCAGTTGACCAGTATAAGTATTCAAATGCCGTGGCATAATCCAATACTGGTTTGATCGAAGAACCAGGCTGATGACGATCGGAGAAAGCGTAAGAGTAGTTCCCGGCTTTAAAGTCGCGGGCACTCATTAAACCAATAATACGACCGGTTTTCGCTTCCTGCACAACCCCGCCCATCTGCATAAAGCGATCAGGGAAGGTGTATGTCTTGCCGGCTGCAATGTTATCAAGAGACTGTTGTAATTCAGTATCTAAGTAGGTGTAAATCGTCATATTCGTCTTATTAGGATCATAACCCGTGAGCTGTTTTACTTCACGGCTGACGCGATCAACATAAGAGGCATATTTTTTCGATTGGGTTAATGGTTTAGAGTTTAAGTAGTTCGCGACTTTTGTTGCTTTCGCTGTTTCGTATTCGCTTTTCGTAATGTAACCATGCTGATACATCAAACCTAAGATAATATTACGACGGTTCTGAGCTTTTGTAAGATTGTTAAAAGCATCGTAGTAAACAGGGGAGTTGACCGCTCCGGCTAATAAAGCGGCTTCCGGCAGGGTTAACTGGGAAGGCGTTTTATTGAAATAATATTTACTGGCAGCGTAGATCCCAACGGTATTGGTTGAACGACCAAAATAAATCTTATTGACATATAACTCTAAGACTTTTTGTTTAGTAGTCTGCTGGGAAGCCTGGATTGCTAAAATGATTTCTCCAAGTTTACGCTGGATCGTTTTTTCTTCATTTGGATAATATGTTTTCTTAATTAACTGCTGGGTAATCGTCGACCCGCCAGCGGCGATGCCACCGGCTTTTAAGTTAGAAAGCATAGCTTTGACGATACGCGGCATATCGAAACCGTTATGAATGAAGAAACGGCTATCTTCGGCGGATACTAAAGCATCGACAAAGACTTCCGGCAGGGCATTATAACTTGTATATTTCCCTTGATTGGAGCCATAGGTGTAATAACTTTTCCCATTTTCATCAACCTGTTTAGAGGTGGTTGTAGTGGTTAAGTTATTGATATCAAAGTCTTTGATCTGTGAATAGACCGTGACCCCAAAATACACCCCGGCGCTGGCAATAATGACACAGCCGGCGATGATGATCGATATCAGCACCTTTCTCCTTATTTCACTATTCAATTTTGGATTTTTTGTTTTCACTATGAGCCCTCCTTTAAATAGTACTCATCAAGTATCTCTAAGTAATGGAGCCTTGGCGCAAAGCCCTGGCGCACCAAATGCCCATAAGTCTGCGCCTGGACATAGGTGATCTTCTTCTCGTCTTTACGATAGGAAGCCGTGACATAAGAGGCATCAATCAGATACACTTCTTCA
Organism: Intestinibaculum porci; assembly: GCF_003925875.1. Classification (GTDB taxonomy): domain Bacteria; phylum Bacillota_I; class Bacilli_A; order Erysipelotrichales; family Coprobacillaceae; genus Intestinibaculum; species Intestinibaculum porci. Next base: position 1,034,765 of record NZ_AP019309.1, read on the forward strand.
CGGGAAGTAAAGGCAAGCATTAAAAAAGCGATGCCGCCATGCTTGAGCACCCGCTCGAGATGCAGAATCTGATGCTCTGAGATATTCTTAAAGGGGAAGTAATCCACTTTGGTTTCTTTCGCTTCAAAGTCGATATAGTGCCCACGGTAAAGGCCATTATAATCGGTTGTTGAAGGTTTCTGATAATAAGCTTCCACAATCTTGGCAGCCGCGCGGCGGGGATAGTCGACTTTGACGATCTGAATCGGTGTTGGTTTTTTATAAATGACTGCAATATCCTGCTCTAAATAAGCGCGATTGCTTTCATTGAGATCCTCTTCCAGATTCATCCCACGATAAGCTGTATAAAGCTTCTTTTCCTCATGGACCGGCCAGTTTTGGTTTACTGGCTGTTTTTTCTTATTTGGATAGTTTACCATGGTTTTTCTCCTTTGCGTCCATTATAACATATTCCCATCTCTTGACCATGAAAATTTCTTATTCCCCTAAGCAATCTAAACACCTCCCACTAAGCGGGTGAAAGCATCATGACTAGCATGAAAAGGCTAAGGGTGAGTGATAAGTGTTTTGGTATCATAAATATTCCTTCTTTCTGATATTGTTTATCTTTATTATAGGAAGGGAAAAAGAGATCATCAAGGAAAAGAAAGAAGTCAAAAAAACGCGTTATAGAGTTACATTTATTTCGCAAAGGCGCAAATATTTATTGCATATCGATTTAATAAATGATACAATGTACTACGCGAATGAATGCAAAAACAATGTGAATGGCGGTGACGAAGATGGAAAATAAGATTAAACTTAGTCCTAAGAAGATTTTAAATAAACAGTTTCAGATTGATTTTAAAGGCTATAATGCCAATGAAGTTGATTATTTCTTAGATCTTATTGTTGCTGATTATGAGAATTTTGCGGCGATGCTCAATGAATCGTATGATGAAATTGAAAGCCTGCAGCGTGAAAACGCTGCGTTAAAGCAGAAAATTTCTTCTTTAGAAGCGGGGGCACCAACGCAGAATGCACAAAACTTAGAAGCCAAAATGGCTGGCAACGTCGATTTGTTAAAACGTCTTTCTCAGTTAGAAAAAGAAGTTTATTCTAATAAAAAGAATGACTAACTCATGTGTCTGCGAGAATCAATCGCTAGCAGTAGAGGAAAGTCCGTGCTATCACAGGCTGGAATGCCTGTAGTGTTCGTGCTAAGCCTAATAAGCTTAGGCATCGGAAGATGACGACGGCATAACTCCTAAGTCGCAAGATAAGGAGGGCGCCATAAAGTGCCACAGAGACTATGACTTTGTGAAAACAAAGGGTGAAAAGCTGGTAAACTCCGCGAGATAGAAACCCAAATTTGGTAGGGGAGTCGCATCAAAAGAATCAAAATGGCGATGCGGTAGGGTTACCTAAGATAAATGATTGATTGAAAAACAGAACACGGCTTATCAGAGCAGACGCATCACACGATAGTTTCTATCGTGTTTTTAAGTATAGAAATGGAATTTTATGCTGATGGTGGTTGTAAATACTATTATTTTGTGCTTTAATAAGCGTGAATGATTCTTTCAGGAGGGGACATATGAATAATCTTGGTGAAGAAATCAAAAAGAAGCGATTGGAAAAAGGTTTGACGATTGAAGAACTTTCTCAGAAAACTATGCTTTCCGTTGCGATTATTAGAGATATAGAAAATGGCGCCTTCAATCGTTATGAAGGCGATGAAACATATGTCAAGATGTATCTGCGAAAAATTTCCAGTGCCCTTGATATGGATGAAGATCAGATCACGCAGGCTTATGTGAATTTGACTCAGCAGTTAAAAGCGGAGGAAGAGGAAGAAGCCAACAAGAAAGCGGAAGAAAGCGAACAGGAATTACAAAAACGAAAAGACTTCCAGTTCGAACGTCCTAATTACAACACCAAAGGATCCGTTTATGCGGATAAACCTCATTTGAAGTATGTGCGTGGGATTATTGTGGTTGTTCTGATTTCACTTATTTGTGCTGTTGTCTATATTGGTGTAAGTGTGGGCAAATCAGGCAGTGAAAATACGAAGTACACGAATACTTCTAATACCGCTACTGGTAAAGTCAATACGAAGAAGAAATCTTCAACTGCTACAAAGAAAAAGGAAACGAAGAAGAAGGCTGCAAAGAAGAAAGCTTCTACGCAGGTGACTTTCAAACGTTTAGGCACATTCCAGTATCAGATGGTTTTACCTAAGGATACGAAGAATGTAAAACTGAAGATTGTCTTCGGGGCACGCTGCTGGGTAGGCTTCAGTGCGAACGGAGCTAGCTTAAATGGTCTTTCAAGTAAGATCTATAATGCTGGTGACACGGTTGAACAGACTATTGATACGACAACCCTTCGTCAGTTAACGGTCCGCAGCGGAAATAATACTGGTACGAAGTACTATATTAATAATCAGCAGATTCCTTTAACAGATGCGGAATCGAAGATGACAGTTACAAGATTAATCTTAACGGTTGCAAAAAGTTAATGTATAATGAGAGACAAATCATAGGAACCTATGGTTTGTCTTTTTTCTAAGGAGGAATTTCAAGTGGATGAATTATGCACTTATTTAATTGAACATAATATTCAGATTGCCAGCACGGAAAGCTTTACGGTGGGGACCTTTGCCTCACGCATCGGGATGCATCCTGGCATTTCGAAAGTTTATCGCGGCTCGGTCGTGTCATATCAGACGATGATTAAACACAAAGTATTAGGCATTGATCAGGCATTAATTGATCATTATGGCGTGGTCTCAAGTGAAATTGCCCATGACATGGCGACGCATGGGAAGGCATTATTTGATAGCGATGTCTGCATCTCTTTTACGGGGAATGCCGGACCTGACGCAATGGAAGGGAAAAAAGTAGGGCAAATTTATATTGGCATCGCCGCCTATGATGATGTTTATACCTTTGCCTATGAATTATCTGGAAGTCGTCAGGAAATTGTCGATCAGGCAATTTCCCTAGGCTGTGTAAATCTATTGAAAGTTTTGAAAAAATAAAGGATAATAGAAGATAAGGAGGACATTTATGGCTAAAGAAAAGAAATCCGTAGCGCTCAATGTGGATAATAAAGAGAAAGCTTTAGATGATGCCTTAAAACAAATTGAAAAGAAGTTTGGCAAAGGCAGTATTATGCGTCTTGGTGATCGTCCAGCAGTCGACATTGATGTGATTCCTTCCGGATCTCTGCAGCTTGATGCTGCCCTAGGCATCGGCGGTTATCCGAAAGGACGAATCATTGAAATCTATGGTCCAGAATCATCAGGGAAAACAACCTTGACTCTGCATGCCATTGCGGAGTGTCAGAAACAAGGCGGAAAAGCCGCATTTATCGATGCCGAACATGCGATCGATCCGGTCTATGCAAAAAACTTAGGTGTCGATGTGGATGAGCTGATTTTATCACAGCCTGATTCTGGTGAACAGGCTTTGGAAATTGCGGAAATGTTAGTGCGTTCAGGCGTCATTGAACTGGTTGTTATTGACTCAGTAGCGGCATTAGTACCGCAAGTCGAATTAGATGGTGAAATGAGTGATCAGAATATGGGCTTACAGGCAAGGCTGATGTCTAAAGCATTACGTAAGCTTTCTGGGGTCATGAATAAAACCAACTGTACGGTGATCTTTATCAACCAGCTGCGTGAAAAGATCGGGGTTATGTTTGGCAATCCAGAAACGACAACCGGTGGTCGAGCATTAAAATTCTATTCGTCCGTACGTATTGAAATTCGTCGCTCTGAACAGATCAAACAGAATGGCGAAGTGATCGGGAATAAAACCAACATTAAGGTCGTGAAAAATAAAGTGGCACCACCATTTAAGACCACACAGGTGGATATCATTTATGGGAAAGGCATTTCCCATGATGGGGAAGTACTCGACTTAGCGACGCAGTATGATATCGTGGAGAAATCTGGTGCCTGGTATGCCTATAAAGGTGAGAAGATTGGTCAGGGCCGGGAAAATGCGAAAGCCTTCCTGGTAAGTCATCCGGAAATTATGGCGGAAGTCGAACAGGGTATTAAAAACGAAATGTTCGGGGAAGCTGTCGAAGAGACGAGCGAAGAAGCGTAAAGATGCCGAAATCAACCGAAGATTTATTGCTTAACGGCTTTATGGACCTGGTGACCGAGCGACCGCTCGATAAGATTACGGTTCAGGACATCGCTGATTACTGCTGTGTCAATCGTAATACTTTCTATTATCATTATGATAATATTTACGACTTGTTGGAAAAGTTTTTTGATCGTCAGACCAACTCAGCATTAGAATTTTTGAAAAGCGGGGAAAGTCTGAAAAACTGTATTAAAGCGATTATTTTATTTGCGATTGATCATCATCAGGCCGCTAAGCATTTGGTGAACTCAAGCAATCGTGATTTGGTGGCGAGTTATTTAGGGCATTCTTTTTCTACTTTATTAACGACGTATGTGGAAGAACATTATGACATTAACGATGAAAACCGCCAAAAAGCGGAATTCATTATCGCCTTTTATCGCTATGCTTTTGTCGGTATTATGATGGATGTCATGACCAAAGATCCGGAAGATACGCCGTCAGAGTATAACGAAAATCCTGAATATTATGTCGATTTGATCTTAGATACAATTGAACATGATATTACCGATAACATTTTAATGAATGTAGCGAAACCTCTCAAAGACGCGTAAGCGTCTTTTTAATTGTGAAATCGATGACTTGAGATTATTGAAATTAGAAAATAAATACTATATAATCCCACAATTGACAGAAAAAATTGAGCAAAAGCCAGGATTCCCTTTATTTATCGGTGTTTCCTGGCTTTTTGTTTAATCAATTTTTTGTTGTATGTGATTGCCTCTTTAAAAATTTTTTTGAAATTTTTCTTAAAATTTTATTCAGGTCCTTTGGCTTGTAGTACTGAAAGTCAAGCCCCAGCTCTGTTAGCTGCTCGAGAGCCTTTAGCGTATAGCTTGAAGTGTATGTTGCACTATAATAAACATCATGCTCATTCACCACATTCATGTTTTTTAATGTTTCTATCAACTCTTCTACTGTTACATGTGTTCCCTGATCATCAAGCATGCATTCTAACAGTCTGTATACTAGCAGGGCGGTGAAGCACGTTAAAAAATGCGCTCTAATTCTGTTGGGATTATATACATAGACAGGACGAGCTTTGAAGGTAGTCTTCATTATTCTAAAGCAGTCCTCAATCTGGTATCTCTTATGTGATATGTCAAGAATATCCTTGACCGGATCAAGAACAAGATTTGTCGCTACTGCATAATAGCCGTCATACTGCTCTTCTTTTCGAATCTGCTCCTCATCTAGAATATAAGCTGACTTTGTCTTATTTTTATTTTTGATAAACCTTCTTACGTCATTAGGTCCCTTCTTGATCTTCTCTGGATCACCTGAAGAGATGAGCTTTTTAGCTCTGTCAATCTGTCTCTGACGAACTTTTCTCTGATAGTCCATCATTTTTCTCGAGAACGTAACAATGACGATCTGCTTTAAAGTGCCTTTTGCTTTTACTTTCCTGATCTTACCATTTTTGCATTTTTTCATTTCATAATAACCAAGAAAGATGTCCTCCTTGTCAGCATTTAAAACTTTATAGGCTGTAGATTCATAGCGTGCTCTGTTCAGTTCGCTGTTTTTGTCATATTTAAAGGTTTTTAGCTCCTCAATTGACACTGGATTGTCATCACTGAGATTTCTGTAGTCACAGTCGTTGAATACAGCAGTCTGAAGAGCATCAGACAGCTTCTTGACTGACTGCGTGACAATAAAAGCTCGGCCGCCCATTGAATTAAATTTACGGATATTGTATGAACCCAGACCGGCATCGGCACAGTATATGAATTTACTGTTACCCATGGTCTTAATGACCTGCTCCTCCAGCGGGGTGGCCGTTTCCTGCTCGCTGGTATTGCCAGGATCCAGGCACATAGAAATAGGAATTCCTCTCTTGTCCATTAAAAGTCCCATTTCAACGATAGGATTAGGCCTGTTTTCCTTGCTGACGCCGTAGCGTCTTAGCCCCTTTGTAACTTCGCCCGTTTCCGGATCAATCTCATCATCGTCAGCCTGTTCGCATTCAAAAAAGTAATTTGTGCAGTCATAGTAGACGACAGACATGTCTCTCTTTATGAGATTCTGTGATTTTTTATAAAGATGCGCAAGGTAGTCCTCCTGGTTTTCTGCAATTAAATCGAGAAAGCGGAGAAAATGATGGTACTCAATCTGAGGATTCTCATAGTAGGCATTAAGGCGGTCGTAGGTGCCATACTTGCTGTGAGGATCAAGGATTCTGCCAAAGGTAAGAAATCTGTTAACAGAATTAAAGTCATATTTCGCCTTGGACTTTTCCTGAAGATTTCTAAAAAAGCCGTCCAGTTCAAGCATATTATAAATGTACTGAAGATAGAAGTATCCGATGTTGGATGACAGTGAGCGGCTTACCCGGCTATCATCGGGTCCTGTCACTCGCTGATTGAAGTCGACCGTCAGTGTGTATTCCCGCTTTCCGGATCTCGCATCCTCATTCATTTTTTGTATTACATTTCTGCAGTAGGATACCGGATCATCGGTGACCATCAGAAGTTCTGAATGTTTGCCGAGCTTTTTTACATTGCGGGTGGTCGTCTTTTTGCCGTTTCTGATTCCCTCCTGGACATAGTATGTGGGATCCTTAAGACGCTTGTCGTAGTAGAGCTTCATATAAAAAAGTCCTCCTCATATCTAATATTTTACCATGAAAGGGAAATACATACAACACATACAACATAATAGTTTATAAAATTTGACAGCTAAAAGCCCCTGATAACAGGGGTTTTGTAGATATGGCTAGTAGAGATTCTGTCAATCGCCCGATCATCATCAGGCCGCTAAGCATTTGGTGAACTCAAGCAATCGTGATTTGGTGGCGAGTTATTTAGGGCATTCTTTTTCTACTTTATTAACGACGTATGTGGAAGAACATTATGACATTAACGATGAAAACCGCCAAAAAGCGGAATTCATTATCGCCTTTTATCGCTATGCTTTTGTCGGTATTATGATGGATGTCATGACCAAAGATCCGGAAGATACGCCGTCAGAGTATAACGAAAATCCTGAATATTATGTCGATTTGATCTTAGATACAATTGAACATGATATTACCGATAACATTTTAATGAATGTAGCGAAACCTCTCAAAGACGCGTAAGCGTCTTTTTAATTGTGAAATCGATGACTTGAGATTATTGAAATTAGAAAATAAATACTATATAATTAACTAGGTGTCACATTACACCCATAAATACATAGGTAGGAGGATTCATATGAACGGTAGAGAAACTACCCCAATTGCTGTCCCATTGCCCTATGTTCTTCTGGTTTTAATTATAGGTGTTTTAATAGGTTTATTAGCTTATTATATTTTTACCAAAATTAAGTTATCAAAGGCTACTGAAGAAGCCAAAAAAATTGTTGAGGATGCGCATGCGAAAGCAGACTCGATTATCAAGGAAGCAACCCTTGATGCCAAAACCCAGGCTTATGAATATAAGCTGGCGGGAGAAAAGGAAATCAAGAAGGAGCGTCTGGAGTTAACGAAGTTTGAAACGCAGCTTTCTCAAAGAGAACAGAGTATCGATCGAAGAGATATCGCTTTACAGGGTAAAGAAGATATCTTAGATGCGAAAAACCAACAATTAGATAAGAAACAAGCGGAACTAGGCAAACTAGAGGATCAGCTCAAAAGTCAAATCAGCGAAAAAGTGGCAGAGCTGGAAAAGATTGCCGCAATGAGTGCCAACCAGGCGAAAGAAGAACTTTTCAAGCAGGTTGAAGTCCAAATGGAAAACGAAGTCACAGCGTATATCAAGGAGCAGGAAGAAGAAGCCAAAGCCAAAGCTTCACTGTATGCGAAAGATATTATCGCTGATGCGATCAATCGTTATTCCCAGGAAGAAGTGACAGAACGAACAGTGAACGTCGTATCACTGCCTAGTGAAGAAATGAAAGGCCGTATCATTGGTCGCGAAGGCCGTAATATTCGTGCAATCGAAAATGCGACTGGCGCGGAACTGATTATTGATGATACGCCAGAAGTGATTACGGTGTCATGTTTTAATCCGGTTCGCCGGGAAGTAGCGCGTGTCGCACTGGAAAAACTGATTAAAGATGGTCGTATTCAGCCAGGGCGTATTGAAGAAGTCGTTGAAAAGACGAAAAAGGAAATCGATGACATCATGTACAAAGCCGGAGAAGATGCGATCTTCGAATTAGGCTTATCAAAGATGAAGAAAGACGAAATCATGATGATCGGGAAGCTGAAATATCGTACCAGCTACGGTCAAAACGGTCTCCAGCATTCTTTAGAAGTTGCACATTTTGCGGGTATTATGGCAGCTGAGTTAGGTTTAAATCAGCAGTTAGCGAAACGGGCTGGCTTATTGCATGATATCGGTAAAGCGATGGATCATGAAATGGAAGGCAGCCATGTTGAATTAGGCGCTAAATTTGCGAAGAAGATGGGTGAAAACAGCGTTGTTATCAATGCTATTGAATCGCACCATGGTGATGTCCCAGCGACTTCTGTAATTTCTGTTTTAGTCGCTGCGGCTGATACACTTTCTGCCGCTCGTCCTGGTTCACGAAGCGAAACGATTGAAAATTACATTCAGCGTTTAGAGAAGCTGGAAGAAATTTCAAAGAGCTTCGATGGGGTGGATAAGGTCTTTGCAATTCAGGCTGGCCGTGAAGTACGTGTCATTGTCAACCCGGAAAAAGTGGATGACTTAAAAGCCCATAAACTGGCTCGTGATATCAAAGATAAGATTGAAAATGAACTCACTTATCCAGGGCATATCAAAGTAACGGTGGTCCGTGAACTGCGGGCAAACGAAATTGCAAAATAAAAAACGTTCCTTCGGGAGCGTTTTTTTCATGAAAGGAGATACTTATGAATATATTAATGATCGGTGATGTCTTTGGCAAGACAGGACGTCGCCTTTTAAAAGAAGTTATGCCGACAATCGTCAAAGAGAGGTCTATTGATATGGTGATTGTCAATGGGGAAAATGTCACCCATGGCAAAGGCCTTAATCGTAATCATTATAATGAGCTCTGTGAGGATGGGGTCGACGTGATAACGATGGGCAACCATACGTATTCGAAAAAAGAATTATTTGATTATATTGACGACGCGGATCGTCTTGTGGTGCCGCTTAATCGACCACGCGCTTTGCCAGGGGTGGGCAGTCGTGTTGTTGAAAAACAGGGACGGAAGATTCGTGTCACGAATTTGCTCGGCCTGGCCTTTATGGATCCGAAGACGGCGAATCCGTTTGAAGTCATCGATGATCTTTTAGAAAATGATGATAGTGATATCCATATTGTCGATTTCCATGCGGAAGCGACAGCAGAAAAGCGTGCTTTTGCGATGTATGTCGATGGTCGCGTCGATGCAGTTTTGGGAACGCATACCCATGTGGCGACAGCTGATGAACGCTTATTGCCTAAAGGCACTGCTTTTATCACTGATGTTGGGATGACCGGTCCTTATGATTCCGTCATTGGCTGTGAAGCGGAATCAATCATTGAACGAGATTTGAAAGGAATTATGACACCTTTTAAAGTTGTGGAAGATGTCGGACAGCTGCGGGGAGTCATTTTACATTTTAATAAGAAAAATCAGTGCACTGGCATTGAAAGAGTGACTGTAGATCCTGATCATCCAATAAAAAGATAGTCTTTTATTTTAAAAATACCATACTTTTCTATTTCCTTTTTATGCTCAGCGGTATATAATGATAGCGAAAAGAGAAGGAGGATATGGTTATGACCCATACAATTTATTTTCAGACAGCGCAGCCGCAGAAACTGATTGATTTCTTCGATGGTTACAAAGATGATCAGGTTTCCTGCAAATATGTCTCAAAGAAAGGCATTAAAGCCACATTCGAGGTAGAATCAGATTTGTCTGCTGAAGACGCTGCTTCCCACTGTAAAAGCGTTTTTAAAGCAACACCTGAAGGACAAGTTTTATACTTCTCCATTCAGCCAGCTTCATTCTTTGGCAAATAATGATAAGAAGATGAGCCCAGCTCATCTTTTTGTTTGTTTTATCGTTATAATTTGATATAATAGCATGACGAAAGTGAGGAAGTTATGAAAAAAGATTATAGTGAATACTTTAAAGGTCCTTCTCTTAAAGATGCCCGTAAACGTTTTAAAGAAGATGTCCACCATCTTGATAATGCGTTTGAAATTCCTCCTGATATGGTCGGGATTGGTAAGGGAAAGACATATTATATTAAAACCTATGGCTGTCAGGCCAATGAACGTGATAGTGAAACCTTAGCCGGTATTCTTGAAATGATGGGTTATCAGCCCGATGATGATATTAAAGATGCCGATGTCGTTTTACTCAATACCTGCGCGGTACGTGAAAACGCTGAAGAAAAAGTCTTTGGCCGGATTGGTTACTTAAAGAATGTGAAAAGACAGAAACCGGATCTGATTTTTGGCGTCTGCGGCTGTATGGCTCAGGAAGAAGTGGTGGTTAACCGCATTCGTCAGAAGATGCCACAGGTCGATTTGATTTTCGGTACGCATAATATTCATCGTCTGCCGCAGCTTTTAAAAGCCGCAATGTTAGAAAAGGAAACTGTTACCGAAGTTTGGTCTAAAGAAGGCGATGTTATTGAAAACTTGCCAAGTCATCGTGCTAAAGATAAAAAGGCCTGGGTCAATATTATGTATGGCTGCAATAAATTCTGCACTTACTGTATTGTTCCTTATACCCGCGGGAAGGAACGTTCTCGTTTAATGGAAGATGTTTTGGCGGAAGTGAATGACTTAAAAGATCATGGCTATCTGGAAGTGAATTTACTTGGTCAGAATGTCAATAGCTATGGTAAGGATTTAGATTTAGGTTATGACTTTGCCACCTTATTAGCGGAAGTAGCGAAGACAGGCATTCCAAGAATTCGTTTTATGACTTCACATCCATGGGATTTCAGTGAAGAAATGTTAAAGGTGATTGCGCAGTATGACAATATTATGCCATACATTCATTTACCAGCGCAGTCAGGCTCTTCAGAAGTCTTAAAGCTGATGGGACGTCAGTATACGCGTGAGTCTTATTTGGCTTTATTTGATAAGATCAAGGAAATTATTCCTAATGTGGCCGTGACGACCGATATCATTGTTGGTTTCCCAAATGAAACGGAAGAGCAGTTTGAAGAAACCTTATCCCTTTTTGATCACTGTCAGTATGACTTAGCTTATACCTTTGTTTATTCGCCAAGAGCCGGCACTCCAGCCGCGAAGATGGAAGACAATATTCCGATGAAAGAAAAGGAAGAACGTCTTCAGCGCTTAAATGAAAAGGTGAATTACTATGCGCATAAGGCTAATGAAAAATATTTAGGGACAATTCAGAAAGTCTTAGTTGATGGTCCGAGCCGTAAGAATCCTGATACCTTAGCTGGTTATACCGAAACCAATAAAGTCGTGAACTTTAAAGGGAACCCTGATCATATCGGCCAGATCGTCAATGTGAAAATCAATGAAATTCGTACCTGGTCATTAGATGGTGAAGAAGTTGACGAGTAAGGAGGCTGCGTTAGCGCTCAATGCCTATTTACGCAAGGAGCCAGTGATTCAGGAATATCAGCGCTATGAAGCAGCGCTTAAAAAACATCCTGAGCTCGCTAAGGCTGAGGAAGAGCTGAAAGCGATGCAGAAGCAGTTAATTGCTTTAAAGGCGAAAGATCAGCTAGATCTTTCGTTAGAACAGGATTATGCGAGATTAAAAAAGCAGTTTTATGAAAATCCTTTAGTGGTCAATTACATGGCTTTAAAAGAAGAAGTCAATGATTTGCTGGTAAATGTCGAAAGTTTACTTAATGAAGGATTAAATAGTACTGATTAGGGCGACACTTGTCGCCCTTTTATGCGTGATTTTGAGAGTTCTTGAAAATATGTTGACGATGCTGAGATAAATTTATATAATGGATTAAATTTATTTAAAGGAGAACAAACATGGCATACTATTATGATGAACCATCTCATACTTTTAGTGAATACTTACTTGTACCAGGATACTCTAGTGCAGAATGTATTCCGTCAAATGTGAGTTTAAAAACACCTTTGGTGAAATTCAAAAAAGGTGAAGAACCAGCATTATCTTTAAACATTCCTCTTGTATCAGCAGTGATGCAGGCTGTATCTGATGACCGTATGGCTGTTGCCCTCGCTAAAGAAGGCGGTGTCTCATTCATTTATGGATCGCAGAGCATTGAATCACAGGCGGCTATGGTAAGACGCGTAAAGAACTATAAAGCCGGTTTTGTAACCAGTGATTCTAACTTAAGTGCAAATGATACCTTAGCGGATGTTTTAGCATTAAAAGAAAAAACCGGTCATTCGACAATGGCTGTTACTGAAGACGGAACTCCTAATGGTAAATTAATTGGGATTGTCACAGGTCGTGATTATCGTATCTCACGTATGTCTCGTGATGAAAAAGTTGTTGATTTTATGACCCCTTTTGATCGGTTAATTACAGCACCTAAAGATGTTACCTTAAAAGAAGCCAATGATATTATCTGGGATCATAAGCTGAACGCTTTACCAATCGTTGATGAAAACCAGAGATTATTATATTTTGTTTTCAGAAAAGACTATGAATCAAAGAAAAATAACCCTAATGAATTATTAGATGAAAAGAAACGTTATATCGTTGGGGCTGGGATCAATACCCGTGACTATGCTGAGCGTGTGCCAGCGTTAGTTGAAGCCGGCGTTGATATCTTATGTATCGACTCATCAGAAGGTTATTCAGAATGGCAGCGTATGACTTTAGCATGGATTCGTGAACATTATGGTGATCGTGTAAAAGTCGGTGCTGGTAACGTTGTTGACGGTGAAGGTTTCCGTTTCTTAGCGGAAGCTGGGGCAGACTTCGTCAAGATCGGGATCGGCGGCGGTTCTATTTGTATCACGCGTGAAACCAAAGGGATTGGCCGTGGTCAGGCGACCGCTACTATTGACGTGGCTAAAGAAAGAGATAAGTATTTTGAAGAAACCGGTATCTATGTTCCAATCTGTTCAGATGGCGGCATCGTTTACGATTATCATATGACATTAGCGTTAGCGATGGGGTCAGATTTCATCATGTTAGGTCGTTATTTCTCACGTTTTGATGAATCACCAACTAATAAAGTTATGGTTAATGGTCAGTATATGAAAGAATACTGGGGCGAAGGTAGTGCCCGTGCTCGTAACTGGCAGCGTTATGACTTAGGCGGCGATAAGAAGTTATCCTTTGTAGAAGGGGTTGACTCTTATGTACCTTATGCCGGCTCTTTAAAAGATAACGTAGCTTTATCATTAAGCAAGATGAAACATACAATGTGTAACTGTGGTGCTTTAACAATTAAAGAATTACAGAAGAAAGCGAAGATTACTTTAGTATCTGCCACTTCAATTGTGGAAGGCGGCGCTCATGACGTCTTATTAAAAGACTCAACACCAAATCAGAATCAATAAATCGACAAAAGGGGTTTTGCCCCTTTTTTTCGCTTTTTGTGCTATAATAGGTCGGCATAGGAGGAAAACACATATGGCTAAGAAAAAAGAAAAATACTCACCCATGATGACAAAATATCTTGAATTAAAAAAGGATTATCAGGATGCCATTGTCTTTTATCGGTTAGGAGATTTTTATGAAATGTTCTTTGATGATGCGATTACGGCATCAAAAGAGCTTAATCTCGCCTTGACGGGTAAAAATGCGGGAGTCAAGGAGCGCGTGCCTATGTGTGGTGTTCCTTTTCATTCCGCGACGACGTATATTGAAGACTTAGTGAAGAAGGGCCACAAAGTCGTGATCGTGGAACAGTTAGAAGATCCGAAACAGGCGAAAGGCTTAGTTGAACGCGGCGTCGTTCAGATTGTCACGCCAGGGACGATTATGGATTTAAAGCTTAATGAAAAAGTCAATCATTTTATTGGTGCTTTAGGAATCTTTGATTTTTGTTATACATTAGCGTATGCCGATATTTCAACCGGTGAATTTTATTGCATGAATCTTGAAAAAGATGAACGTGTTTTACGCAACCAGATCCGCACCTTAGATCTTAAGGAATTAGTCGTTAATGATGATTTCGCAGATGATTCATTAATGGTTACGCATTATGATAATGAGCATATGAGTGATCGCTATAAGAAACTTTTTGAAGAGGTCAATGATTTAAAAGAAATCAAAGTGGCGGTGAATTTATTGAATTATATGTTAGAGACGCAAAAGCGTGACTTAGACTATATTCAGCCGCTTGCCGAAGTGCGGCAGAGTGACTATGTGACAATGGATCCCTCGACGAAAAAATCATTAGAATTAACAAAGTCTTTAAGCGGTGATAAATATGGTTCTCTGTTATGGTTATTAGATCATACGCATAGTGCCATGGGCGGGCGCATGTTAAAAAACTGGATTGAAAATCCATTACTTGATCAAAAACAGATTATGCAGCGTTTAGATATGGTTGAGATCTTCGTCAATAACTTTATTGAACGAGAAACCATAATCAATATGATCAAAGAAGTGTATGATTTAGAGAAACTCGCCTCCCGGATTGCTTTTGGCAATGTCAATGCGCGTGATCTCAAATGGATTGCCTCATCGTTAAAGATTATTCCTGAGATTCGTCATCAGCTTTATGCGCTTAATGATCCCGTCCTTAATCAGCTCGCTGAGCAGCTTGTTGATTTATCACCGATTACGCAAATTATTGACGATGCCATTATCGATAACCCGCCATTAGTTATTAAGGAAGGGAATATTATTAAACAAGGTTATTCGGCGGAATTAGATGAATATCGTGATCTCAAAGCCAATGGTCAGAAATGGCTGACGGAATTTGAAGAAAAAGAAAAAGAGCGTACGGGTATTTCTAAATTGAAGATTGGTTATAATAGGGTCTTTGGTTACTATATTGAAATTACGAAAAGTCAGCTCAATATGGTTAAAGATGAATTCCAGTATACCCGTAAGCAGTCTCTATCCAACGCTGAACGTTTTATTACTCCCGAGTTAAAGGAGATGGAAGATAAAATTCTTTCAGCTCAGGATCGCATTGTCTCATTAGAATATGAGATTTTCTCACAAGTGCGTCAGTATATTAAGGGTTATGTTCATCAGATGCAGGATGTCGCGAAAGTGGTCGCGCGTTTAGACTGTTATACTGCGTTAGCTGCTTTAGCCGCAAAAAATGGCTATATGCGTCCGACTTTCAATGATGATCATCGTATTGATATCGTCGATGGCCGTCATCCCGTTGTCGAGGAAGTCATTTCTCGCCAGAATTATATTGCCAATGACTGTCATTTAGATGCGAAGGCGAACATTATGTTAATCACCGGTCCTAATATGGGAGGGAAATCCACTTATATGAGACAGGTTGTTTTAACGGCTATTATGGCCCAGATTGGGTCCTTTGTCCCAGCAAAAAAAGCAAATTTGCCAATCTTTGATCAGATCTTTACCCGCATTGGCGCATCGGATGATTTGGTTTCTGGGCAGTCAACTTTCATGGTGGAAATGTTAGAAGCTAATAATGCTTTGCGTTATGCAACTGAAAATTCTCTGATTATCTTTGATGAAATTGGCCGTGGCACAGCCACTTATGATGGGATGGCATTAGCCCAGGGGATTATTGAATACATTGCTCATCATATTCATGCTTTAACGCTTTTTTCAACCCATTATCATGAATTAACCTTAATGAATGAAAATGAAGGGGTAAAAAATGTTCATGCCAGTGCCGATGTTTCCCATGATACGATCAAGTTCCTCTATAAGATTCAAGCTGGAGCAACGGGGGAATCTTATGGGATCAACGTCGCAAAATTAGCGAAGCTGCCAGATGAAGTGATTAATAGCGCTAATGTGATTTTACAGTCATTACTCAATAACTCCCAAGTGAGTGAGACACTCCATCAGGTGAAAAAGCAAACAGTTGTTGTGCAAAAAGAAAGTGAAGTGGAAAAGGCTTTAGCAGCCATTGATCCGATGCAGCTTTCACCAATCGACGCTTTATCAACATTAATTGAACTCAAAAAATTATTACCAGAATAAGGAGGGCCTATGGCAAAAATTCACCAGTTAGATACCAATACAGCCAATAAAATAGCCGCTGGGGAAGTCATTGAACGCCCTGCCAATGTCATTAAGGAATGCGTCGAAAATGCCATTGATGCCCAGGCGACGAAAATTGATGTCGAAGTGATTGAAGGCGGCAGTGTGCTCATGCGTATTACGGATAATGGCATCGGCATGGACAAAGATGATGCGCAAATGTGTTTTGCCCGTCATGCGACAAGTAAAATTACCGATGACCATGATCTCTTTAACATTACAACGTTAGGTTTCCGTGGTGAAGCGATTCCTTCCATTGCGTCTATTTCACTGTTTACTTTAGAGACCAGCGTGGGGGATGAAAAAGGGACCCGCGTCATTTATGAATTTGGTGTGAAAAAAAGCGTTGAAAGCTGTGCTTTAAATAAAGGAACCCGTATTACTGTTGAAAAAATTTTCCAAAATGTGCCAGCCAGACTCAAATATATGAAGAGTGTCAATACCGAGTTTGCGGCCATTTATACCTATATCGAGCGCTTATCTTTAGCGCATCCAGAGATTGCTTTTTCGCTCACGCATAATGGTAAAATGATTTATGCGACGAATGGTCAAGGGAAGCTGTTAGAAGTGATTGCGACGATTTATGGGCTTAATATTGCAAAACATATGAAGAAATGCGATTTTGGAAATGAGGAATTTACGATCACCGGCTATACGTCCGATGAAACCATTTCCCGCGCTTCGAAAAATCATATTATTACTTTAGTCAATCATCGCTATGTCAAAAACAAAAAATCCATTGATGCTATCAATGAAGTCTATCGTGCTTATTTGATGAACAAACGCTATCCGATCACCGTCATTAATATTGAAGTAGATCCTTATTTGGTCGATGTGAATGTTCATCCCGCTAAATTAGAAGTGCGCTTTTCGAAGGAATCCTTGTTAAAGGAAATGATTACGGAAGGCTTTAATGAAGTCTTAGCCCCGCAAAGAGAAGAAGCGCCGTTAGAAGCAGCGTCGCCAAAAGTCTCTTTTGCGCCGAAAGAAGTGGCGACGCAGCTGCATTTCAAACTGCCGGAAGCAGAGGAAACGCCAAGTCTGATCAAGAAACCTGAGACTGCTTATGAAGAAAAGCAAGTTCCCAATATCAAGGTCAAAGAAGAGGCTCCGGTTTATCAAATGCCGCCTCAGCCTACCCATCAGGAAGAAAAGAAAGTCCTTAAACCGATGAAGGAAAAGATCTATGTCAAAGCGCAGCTGCAAGGCAGTTATATTGTCGGAGAAAATGAAAAAGGAATCTATCTGATTGATCAGAAACGAGCGATGGATAATATTGCTTATGAAAAATATAAAGAGGATCTCGCCCAAATGAAACCGGCTATGCAAGATCTGATTGTGCCATTAATGTTTGAATTGCCAGCAAGTGAGTATTTGCTTTTAGAAGAGAAGAAAGACGATTTGCTTTCTTTAGGCATTGATTTACAGCCGATTTCCAAAAATACGTATTGTGTCCGCGCTCTGCCGCTATGGATGGATGATGTGGATGAGCAGGCTTTTATTGAAGATATGATACAGGTTTTAATTACCCAGGATGATCCAGATCTGATTGCTTTGCGTGATCAGGCGCTGTTATCGCTTGCCAAGCATCAGAAGCTTGCTTATAACACTCATTTAAGTCAGTATGAAATGCAAAGCTTAGTGGATGAACTGATGCGTTGCAGCGATCCCTATCGGGATCTTAATAAACGGCAGGTCATTATTTTTAAAAGCAATTATGAACTTATGCAATTATTTAAGAAAGGATAGAGACTATGCAGAAAGTCATCGTTATTGTCGGGCCAACGGCGGTTGGGAAAACCAAATGCGGCGTTGAGCTCGCCAAAAAATATCATGGAGAAGTCATTTCTGGCGACTCTATGCAAATATATCAGGGGATGGATATTGGAACCGCCAAGGTGACAAGAGAAGAAATGGATGGGGTTGTTCATCATCTCATTGATATTCGCACGCCTTTTGAAGAGTATAGCGTCAGTGATTTCCAGCAGGATGTCCGTCGTCTCATTGATGATATTCATGCGCGCGGCAAAATGCCGATTATTGTCGGCGGCACGGGATTATATATTAAAGCCGCCCTTTATGATTATACTTTCGAAAAGAGCATCACCAATCCTCAGGCGATGGCGCAAAAATATCAGGATTATACAAATGCGCAGCTTTATGCACATTTACAGGAGATTGATCCGGGTGCCACTCGCAACATTCATCCGAATAATCGCCGTCGCGTTTTGCGGGCGATTGAAATCTATGAAACAACGGGTCATCGTAAAAGTGAGATTGAAGAAAAACAAAATCACCAAATGATTTATGATGCTTATCTGATTGGCTTAACGCTTCCTCGCGATGTCTTAGTAGAGCGCATTAACAAACGTGTCGATCTCATGATGGACATGGGTTTAGAGCAGGAAGTCAATAAACTGATAGCGCAAGGCGCGCATGATCATTTACAGTCTATGCGCGGTATTGGTTATAAGGAGTGGTTCCCTTATTTTAAAGGAGCATGTGAGCGCAAAACAGTTATTGAACAGATTAAGATCCATTCTCGCCAGTATGCGAAAAGACAGTATACTTGGTTTAATCACCAGATGAATGTGCACTGGTATGATGTCTTATTAGATCATTTTGATCAGACCTTAAACATGATAGAAGGAGATGTTGATTCATGGATAGCTTCGTCGATCTGATTATGGTATTGGTTGGTCTTTATTTAGTGAGAACCTCACATCAGCTGATCACTTTCCATAATCTTAAAGCTTTTTATAAAGAAAAACAGTACGCCCATATTCCCGTGAAAAACCGTGATCATTATGCCGAAGGCATCGGCCAGGCTTTGGGCATCATCGGGGCTGTTCTGATTGTCAGTAGTATTCTCTATTTTACGGAAGCACAGGTCTTTCATAATACGGTGATGTTCTGGGCTGTACAGATTTTTTTCTTTGCAGGTTTGATTGTCGGTTTTGCGAAAATCTATAAAACCAATAAGACCTATGAAGATCCTGATTTTAATAAGATAAAGAAAAAGTAGCCACGCTTCATGGCTGCTTTTAAAATAGGCTGATAAAATGCATCACAAAATCATTTTTTCTTGCGTCGCTTCAGCTCTTTGAGATTATTGGTACGGCCGTGTTTGAGAATGCGCTGATAGTTATCTGTTAAAGCTTTTTCATAACGGGAAGAAAGCCAGGGAATATAGAACTGTTCATGGGCGACTTCATCTGGTAAGTACTGGATGTATTCCCAAAGATCATGACGTTCATAATCATATTTTTCATCTTCTTCTAAGCCGACAGGCGTTAATGCTAAATAACGCGGAGCACGATGCGGTTTAGCGCGGACGCTCGCTAAAGCATTATCAATCGCTTGTTCAGAGCTTTTAGATTTAGGAGATAAAGCGAGATCGATAATAACACTCGCTAAAGGAATGCGGGCTTCTGGGAAACCGATCGTTTTGGCAGCCTGAAAGGCCATGACGGTACGCATGCAGGCATTCGGATTGGCTAAACCGATATCTTCATACGCGCAGGTAATAACGCGTCTTTCTAAAGATTCGATATCGCCGGCGTCGATCAGCTTCGCAAAGTAATAGAGAGCACCATTGACATCACTGCCGCGAATGGATTTCTGTAAACCAGAGAGGGTATCATAATAGTTATCCTCATCTTTATCAAAGCGGACATTGGCCTGCGGCATCGCTCTTTCGAGATCATCCATTGTCAGATGGTCATCTTCACTGACAATCGATGTTAATTCTAATGTGTTATAGGCATAGCGGATATCACCCGCTGATAGCGATGCAATCTTTTCATAGACATCTTCATCGATCTTATAGGCATTATTGAATCCTTTTTCACTGCCAGCTGCAATCTTTAAACCAGTGATCACATCCTCTTTGGAAAGGGGATTGACCTGTAAAATCTCGCAGCGGGAACGAATCGCAGGATTGATGGAATGATAAGGATTAGCGGTGGTACAGCCAGCCACTGTTAATAAGCCGCTTTCAATATGAGGCAGTAAATGATCCTGTTTATCTTTATTCATCCGATGGACTTCATCGATGATGACAAAGAGGCCATCACTGAGTTTCGCTTCGGCAATGATCATATCCATTTCCTTCTTATTACCGGTAGACGCATTGAAAATGCGATAAGGAATACCTAAATCATGGGCTAGGGCTTTGGCCATGGTCGTTTTCCCGCAGCCAGGGGGACCATAGAGAATAATCGACATCGGATGACTTTTTTTGACGAACTGTTTTAAAATGCCATGCTCGCCGACAAGATGCTTTTGACCAAGGATATCATCGAGACTCATCGGTCTCATATTATAGGCTAAAGTTGTATGTTTCATGAAATTTCACCTCATTTTGTGTTATGATGATTATAACATTTTTTTAAAAGTGAGGAAACGTATGAGAATTGTATTACAGCGGGTATCGCATGCCAGTGTCACAATTG
This sequence comes from Intestinibaculum porci, assembly GCF_003925875.1. Lineage (GTDB taxonomy): Bacteria > Bacillota_I > Bacilli_A > Erysipelotrichales > Coprobacillaceae > Intestinibaculum > Intestinibaculum porci. The sequence goes on from NZ_AP019309.1 coordinate 1,055,419, forward strand.
ATGGAAAAGTTCATGGCGCCATTGACCATGGTTATATGCTTTTAGTGGGCTTTAAAGAAGGCGATGATGAGAAGATCTTAAAACAGATGGCGGATAAAGTTGTGCATTTAAGGGTCTTTGAAGATGATCAGGAAAAAATGAATTTATCCTTATTAGATGTAAAGGGAGCGATATTATCGATTTCTCAGTTTACCCTTTATGCCAATTGTCGTAAGGGCCGTCGTCCAAGTTTTATAGAAGCGGCGAAACCAGCGATCTCTTCACCGTTATATGATCGTTTTAATGAGATCTTAAGAGAACAGGTACCTGTCGAAACGGGAATCTTTGGCGCTGATATGAAAGTCGCTTTAGTTAATGATGGGCCGGTGACGATCACGTTAGATAGTGATGACATCTGCAAATAAAAGACCAGTTTAATACTGGTCGTTTAAAATCTTACGGATTTGTTTGACAACACCTTGCTGCTGATTCGTCCAGGGCAGGGTTTCACGGGCGATCGCTTTAATGCGCGGATCGGCATTTTTCATGGCGTAGGAATATTTTACGCTGTTAAGCAGTGTGAAATCATTCATCGCATCACCAAAAGCCGCGCATTCATCGGGCGAGATATTTAATAGTTTCTGCAGTTTTCTGATCCCAGCGCCTTTATTGACGCCGGTTTTCTGAATATCAAGCCATTCATTTCCGGCGGTGGTTGCGGTTAAACCGCTTGGCAGCAGGTTTCTAATTGCATCTTCGTACTGATGAATATCCGCGTTAGGATCATAAATGGCGATCTTCATGATTTCATCATCGACATGATCGAAGTTTTCATGAAACATCAAATTACGATAGTAAGTGTGTGCGATGGGCGCATAAGCACGATCTTTTTCTAATAGGTGGACGCCCTTGAGGCCGCTCATAATGACAAAGAGCTGCGGCTGACTTTGTAAAGCTTTTAAGGCGGCTTTGACTTGCTCATCAGAGAGGGTCTCATAAGCGATCAGGCGGGGCCCTTTGGCGATGTAACTGCCATTATCCGCCACAAAGTAAATTTCTTCGCTCATCGGAATAAACTGTCCGTAAAGACGGAAATACTGGTTTCCGCTGGCTAAGACAAACTTGATGTTGCGGTCTTCCATTTTATAAAATTGTGACAGGAATTCATAGTCGAACATTTTGTTTTCATCTAAGAATGTTCCATCCATATCCGTTGCAATCATTTTAATCATTTTTATTACCCCCGTGTTAGTATAGCACATTCAGAAAGAGAGGGCATCTTATGTTGATCATGACAATTGTATATTTGATACTTTTACTGTTATTAGCGCTCAGTGCCCGAACAAAATATTATTTATATGCAAAAACAGCATCATCTCTATGCTTTGTCGTGATTGCGATCGTTGGGGCGATATCGCGCCATGCGATGTATACGTTACTGCTGATGCTGCCAGGACTCTTAGCTTTTATGCTTGGTGATATTATACTAGCCTTTAAAAGTAAACATTCCTTATTGCTTGGTATTATTGCTTTTTCTATTGGGGATTTGGCCTTTCTGCATTTTTTAGGCGATTATCATGATTTTGGCTTATCTTCCTTGCTGCTAAGTGTCATCGCTCTCATCAGTTATGTTTTTATCGCGAAAAAGGGCATTATTGATTTTGGCGAACTGCTTATTCCATCTGGGGTCTATGCCTTTTTAGAAGGTTTAGTGGTCATGAAGAGCATTCTTGTTTATCGGGTTGTACCAACGCGTTTCTTCTTGTTTATCATGATTGGGATGATTTTATATCTGATTTCTGATCTTGTATTGATGATCTTTAAGTTTAAAAAGAAGAGCTTAGCGATCGGTGCAGCGGCTTTAGCTCTCTATTATGGCGGACTGTATTGCCTGGCCATTTGTTTCTTCTTCATATAAGGTATGCTTCGGGCATATCTTTTTTTTGATGATTGAATTTTTTGTATACAATTTTCTATGAAAGCGTTACAATAATAGATAGAGGGGGGAGAACCTTACATAAAAATTCTTTGTACAAATGAGTGTTGCCGACTCGCGAGGGAGAGACTGCGACTCTTCCTTTTCTTCATAAATAGTGTGATAAATATTTATCAGTCCCTATAAAATATTACAGTGTGATAACATAATACTATTGCGAAGGAGGGCATAAAAGCTTAAAATAGTAAAGTAATCATTATGGTGTGATTTGATTTTAAAATTGGACAGGGAGTCGCACTACATGCGTAGTGAGCTATGAAGAAAGGAAGTGAATGGGCATTTTCGTTCGATTGGAATGAGGGATGTCTACTACATGAAAATAGCGGTCAGTTATTTGAATAAAGAGGTTTTTGATGATTTTGGGACCACCCCAGCATTTAAACTCTATGAAATACATGAGCAACAAGTTTTAAAAAGTACTGTCGTGGATACGCAGGGGATCGAATATGGCGCTTTAGCTGTCTTTTTAGACAAGTATAAAGTAGATCTGGTTCTTACCGGAACAATTACCCCTGGTTCACGCTCTGCCTGTCATTCTAATAACATGGAAGTTGTTACGGGGATGAGCGGGAACGCTGATGACTGTGTCATGCAGTACTTGAAGGAAAGGTGAAAATATGGAAATTGTGAAGTATGAAATGCGTGATTTGCGGGAGATTTATGATGCCCTGCATGTCAGTGAAATTCTTTATCTGGCGGTCAATGATGAGAAATATCCAATTATTTTCTCAATGCTGTTTGGCTGTGAAATGGTTGATGATACCATTGTTTTATATTTTTATGATGATAAGAAAAATGATAAAACGGAGATTATCAGCAAGCATCCAGATGTTTCAATCCGTACCGAAGTCGTTTATGAATATTATGAATATCCGGAAACGGCGATGAGCTGTTCTTATGAAAGCGTCACTGGTACTGGTACCTGCGTACTTTGCAATGAGGAGTTTCATCATGCGATGGATCTGATTCTTACCCATTATGGGTTTGAAGGATCACTGGTTAATGATGATCTGGCCGAAAAGAAGAATATCTTTAAAATTACTTTAAACCATGTCACTGGTAAAAGACATGTAAAAACACCTCAATTTTAAGAGGTGTTTTTTAATTAACCAAAGTGTTTTGATGATAAGCGTCAAGCAGTGATAACAAATGGGTATCAATAGGAAATAGCTCTGTTGAAAAAGGATTCAGCAAATAGCCATCAACAGGTAAAAGCTGCTGATGCATCAGATCAAAGAACGGCATTTTCGCAATCGTATAATGTTCATCATAGAAAGAAATAATTTCGTCATGATTGGTAAAGATCGGGATAAACGATAAAGCATCAGCGCGATCCTCCATTGTTTCTGGCATCAGCAAACCATCTTTATCTTTTAAAGGCAAGTATACGATGCAATTTTCTAAGAGCTGAAAGAAAGCGCCCACCTGCATTGTCTGGTGATCCCCATGAATATCGGTCAGGGCATGTTCGACCGCAACCTGAGCAGCACGCTCATAAGGCGGTACGAAAGGAATCACTTTTTGAATAAACTTAGTGCCATGGGGGACATCACGCACTTCCTTAGTATGAATCGTGCTGATCGTACCGATGGCTTTTTCACCATGACAGGTGACTTCAACATGATCACCGACATGCACATGATCATTCGCATTGACGACATAGTCGATCATTTGCCCCATGACCATCACGCGCACTAAAATGATGGGAATATTTAAGCTGTAGAGCTGTTTGACATAATGCTCATCGACAAACGGGGATGTATCATAATGTAAAACATGGGTTAACATCGCATTGGCGGCATGACTCTGATACCAGCTTTCTGAAAAGCTGTAACATTTGACGCCATAATGATCAGAGATGACGACGATTGATTCCTGGCTGCTTGAGTCATAGTAGGCGAGAGCGCGGCCGCAATCAGGATACGTCTTTTTAAACTCATTGAGCAGCATGTCTTTATAAATGGCGATCAGACGATCATCGCGCTGGTGATCAAAGATCTGAATCTTCTCTTTAAAAGCAAAATAGTTATCACAGTATCGAATAATATAATCGCGCAGGTGATCTCCTAAAAACTGCAGGGCCATCAGATGACTGAATTCTTCCTGGTTTTCGCAGTAACAAATGAATAGTTTATGCTGGGGATCAAAGTAGATGAGCGAGTGATAGTAATACGTGACATGATGGCAAAAAGCACATTCATATTTAAATATATCATCGTTCATAATGGCCTGCTTTAAAGCGGGTTCTTTCGCCACATTGACAATATAAGGGTGGGGGAAAGCATTCAGCTGCCCGCATGATTCGCAGGGTAAGGTGAGGTTTTTTGATCTCATGATGATCATCTCCTTGGTTTTATTATACTCCAAAATGGCCTGAAGAGAGGAGAAAAGTCATCCATAACTTAACGATATGAAAAAACATCTCTTTCGAGATGTTTACTCCACAATCATCATTTTCATTTTTTTTATACGCTGCGTATAGTGATTATCAATCACCGTTAAGGTAATCGTCACTTTTCCTGGTGCGGTGGTTTTTACAACCCCATGATTATCAACGGTTGCTTTCGAACGATCACTGGATTTAAAATTCAGCTCTTTGATCTTCAGCTTTTTGGTATCAGGTAAAATTGTATAATCGATCTTTTTCGTTGTACCAACTTTACAGGTAATCGTTGAAATAGGGGTAGAAATAGATTTTACGACTGGTCCTTCACGCATGCAGGCAATCTGATACGTGGCGGTTAATACGATAAACCAGGCGATCATTAACGCCCCGCGGACATATTTGTTTAATTTGCGATTGAGATAAATGAGGGCGAAGGGTACTAAAGGAAATAGTACGATTGCCGTGAAGATGAGCCCTTTGGAAATTTTGCGATCCTCAAGTTCTTCTTCAATGACGTCAGTTGTCTCAGCCATAGAATCACCTCGGCCTTTATTATACTTGATGGAATATACTTTGCAAAGAAAAAAAGCACATAAAGTGCTTTTTTGAATTAACCAAGACGGTTGTAGTATTCGACGATCAGCTGTTCGTTGATTTCCTGATTTAATTCAGATCTTTCTGGTAATCTGACTAATTTACCACATCTCTTATCAGCATCAACTTCAACGAAACCAGGAACTGTAACCTGAGCTTCTAAAGCGTTTTTGATAACGTCTAACTGTAAAGATCTTTCCTTAACAGCAACGACATCACCAGGTTTAACCTGTGCTGAAGGGATATCAGTTTTCTTGCCATTTAATAAGATATGACCATGGTTAACTAACTGTCTAGCCTGTCTTCTTGTAGAAGCGAAGCCCATTCTGTAAACAACGTTGTCTAAACGTGATTCCAGTAAGCATAAGAAGTTATAACCCTGGACACCTTCTAATTTCATAGCCTTGTTGTAAGTGTTACGGAACTGTTTTTCGTTTACGCCGTACATATTTCTTACTTTCTGTTTTTCAGCTAACTGTAAACCATATTCAGTTGATTTGTGTCTCTTCTGACCATGCATACCTGGGGCATATGGTCTCTTGTTTAATTCTTTGCCGTTTTCTAAGATAGAGAAACCTAATCTTCTTGATTTCTTCCAAACGGGACCTGTGTAACGTGACATTGACGTTCCTCCTATATTGTTTTATTTTAGCATAAAACAATAGAGCTCATAGTTTGTTATACGTATGTTTTCATTAAGCATTTCTTTGCGGGAATACTCTGCACCCTCGACGGTGAAAACGTAGCTGCATAACTGCTATGTACCGCTATCATTTACTGCAAGTCCATATTATACGTGACATTTTTGAAAAGTCAATCATTTATTGCCTTATTATGATGAAATTTTGCTTCGTGTGAGGTGATTTCCTATATGCATCATATTCTCTTCTTTTGATAATGAAATTAGGCCGGATATATGCTAAAATAGCAGGGTAAATGAAAGGATGTTTATATGGAACAAGTCATATCTTATATAAATCAGTTTATTGCCCTTTTGGGTATGAGAAACCTTATTATCATCGGGGTGATTCTCGTTCTCTTTATCATTGCGATCGTTATTTATCGCTCGTTGCGTTTAAAGGTTTGTCGCAGTGAAATTGTCGATATTGAAAATCGCATTAATGGGATTAAAACATTACCGATCCAGTACCGCTTAGGACGCGTGCAAAGCATTGCGAAAAATATGAAAGAAGTGGCGGCGGAATATCAGGAATTCGCCAAAGATTATGATCATATTGTCGACTTCCTGCAAAATGAATTAAATCCTTTGGTCAATGAAGTGGATGAGCAGCTATTTTATGGAAAGCTGCGCGGCGCTAATAAAAAGATGGCGAAGTTAAGAGTGATGACAGATCGCTACGAGAAGGAATCGCAGGTCTTACTTAAGAAAATTGAAAAAGTCACGGAAATTGAAAACGTTCAGCGAATTGAAATTATTCGCGTGAAAGAAAAATACCGTACTGTGACCAATCAGTATGATGCCATTCGTATCAAAGTGGAAAGCTTTGTTCCAGAAATCAATGAAATCTTCAAAAGTATTGATGAAGACTTTGTGAAACTTGAAGGGATGATGAACAATCAGCTCTTTGATGATGCGAAAGCTTTCACTTCGCAGATTGAAGGACGGATTGATGCCTTAAGTGAAAGCATGAAAGATTTACCTTCTTATGTTTCCGTGGTGAAGCAGTTACTGCCTTCAAAAGTGGGCAAGGTCAAGAAACTGATTGAAGATCTTGATGAAGATGCTTATGCGCTTGAAGCGTTAGAAGCGGATGATCGCTTCGCGACGATTGAAGAGGAATTAGAGGAATCGATTGCGTTAGTAAAGAGCGTCCAAATTAATGAGGCCGGTGCTAAACTAGAATCATTAACGGATCATATTGAATCGTTAGCTGTTGATTTAACGAAAGAAAAGGAATCTTATAAGAAATTTAAGGAACAGTGGAGCAAGATTACCACGATTGTTGATAAAACGCGTGTTGAATATGATGAATGTTACGAAGACTATCAGGTCTTAAAACAGAAATTTGTCATCGATGAAGAGAAGATGACTTTAGTACGTGATTATGATGACTTTAAGCTGATCCTCGATGAATATGCGGATTTAAAAAATAAGCTGGATTCCGGGGAATTCGCTTATACTGATATGTTAGAAAATGTCGAAGCGATGATTCGCATTGTCACTTCCCATAAGCAGCATATTATTGATTTCATCAAAGGTCGTGACAATCTCTATGCTATTGAGAAACGCGCTAATGATGAAATTGAAAACATCAACATTGTCTTATTAGAAATCAAATCAGAAATTAAAAACAATCATTTACCAATGATTAATGAATCTTATAAAGATTACATTGCCGACTCTTATGAAAAAGCCAGAGAGATCAAAGCCTATAAAGCAAAGGCACCAGTAAATTTAGAAGAATTATCGAAGAAGGTCGATGGGGCACGTGATGTCATTTATAAGCTCTATGACAATGTGCATAACCTGATTATTACCGCGGAGATGGTTGAAGAAGCGATTGTCTTTGGCAACCGTTACCGTTCTACTTACTTAGAAGTCAATACTGAATTGACCAAAGCCGAAGTGCTTTTTAGAAATGGTGAATATACCAAAGCTTTAGCGGTGGCGGTCGATATGATTGAAAAGATCCAGCCGGGGTCTTACGAAAAGATGATCAAAAAATCAGAAGCGCGTGCTAGCGCCTAGAAGGATGTTGTCAATGACATCCTTTTTGCTTGTAGAAATGGAGAAATAGTGTAAAATAGGTGTGACCAGGAGGGTAAAATGATTTATTTAGATTATGTTGCAACCACCCCTTTGAGTGATGAGATTCGTCTCACCTACGAAAAGATTTTAGAAAAATATTTTGCCAATAGTGATAGTGCCTATAGCTTAGGTTATGAAGTCAGCGGACTATTAGACAATGCTCGCAGTCATATCGCTTCGTTATTAAAAGTGCGTCCGGATGAATTGATTTTTACATCCTGCGCTTCTGAAGCGAATAATACCGCTATTAAAGGCGTCTGCTTTCAGTATATGAACCGTGGAAAACATATTATTACGACGGCGGTCGAACATTCATCAGTGATGAATACGTTCAAACAGTTAGAAGAAGTCTTTGGCTTTGACGTGGATTATATTGGTGTGGATGAAAAAGGCCATCTCAACTTAGAGGAATTAAAAGATAAAATGCGTGAGGATACGATTCTCGTTTCGACGATGTATGTTAATAATGAAGTGGGAACGATCAATCCGATTAAGAAAATCAGCCAGATTATTCATGAGAAAAATCCGAAAACCAAATATCATGTGGACTGTGTGCAGGCGTTAGGCAAACTGCCTATTGATTTAAGCTTATGTGATTTAGCAACTTTTAGTGCCCATAAGATCTTTGGTTTAAAAGGCAGCGGTCTGCTTTATAAAAATCATCATACGACGATTGTTCCATTAATTAATGGCGGTCAGCAGGAATTTGGTTTACGCGGCGGGACTTCAAATGCGGCCACTTATATTGTTCTCGCTAAGACGATGCGCCTCGCTTTAGAAAAACAAGAGGAACATTACCAATATGTTGCTTCATTAAATGCTTTTATGCGTGAAGAATTACATAAACGTGATGGTATTGTCATTAACTCTAGTGAAGATGCTTCACCCTTTATTTTAAATATTTCTGTGCCGCATTATAAACCAGAAGTCATTGTTCATGACTTGGAAAGCAGCGGTATTTATATTTCTACACGCTCGGCCTGTACGTCTAAGAAAACGGAGATTTCCCATACTTTAGCCGCCATGCATTTAGATGAAGAAGTCGCTAAAAGCGCGCTGCGTATTTCTTTTGCACACGTAACGACCAAAGAAGAATGTGTAACCTTCTTAAAGGCGCTTGATCAATCATTAGAAAGGGTAAAGAAACAAAGATAATGCAAGCAAATCATATTATTGTCCGCTTTGGTGAATTAACGACCAAAGGGAAAAACAGAAAAACATTTACACGTAAATTATTAAAAAACACCAAAGAAATTTTAAAGCCATTTGATAAGTTAACGTATGAATTAACATACGATCATATCTTTATTTTACTAAATGGCGAAGATCCGCAGGCGGTAGCAGAAAAACTGAAAACAGTTTTTGGGATTCATTCGTTCTCCCTTTGTTACAAAGTGGAACATGATTTAGAAGCTGTTAAAGAAGTGGCAGCCCAGATTATTAATCAGGATGCGGGGAAGACTTTTAAAATTGAAACCAAACGTAATGATAAGTCCTTCCCAATGACCTCGATTGAAATGAACAAAGCGATTGCGGGTTATGTTTTCCACCATACTGATAAAGATTTAAAGGTTGATGTGCATCATCCGGAAATTTTAGTGAAAGTGGAATTCCGTAAGGACTATGCTTATGTTATGGATAATGTCGTCATGGGAGCTGGCGGTTATCCCGTCGGCATCGGCGGAAAGGCTTTATTAATGCTTTCGGGCGGTATCGATTCACCGGTGGCGGCGTACTTGACAATGAAACGTGGTGTAGACTTAGAGATGATCCACTATGCATCACCACCTTATACAAATGATTTAGCACGTGAAAAAGTGTTAGATTTGGTCAATGTGTTACGTCACTATACTCATGGCAAAATGACCGTGCATATTATCCCATTTACCAAATTACAGTTATCGGTTTATGATCACTGCGATGAATCTTATGCGATGACGGTCATGCGTCGGATGATGTATCGCATTGCGGAAGGCTTAGCCCAGGAAATTGGTGCCAAAGCGATCGTCAATGGGGAGTCGATTGGTCAGGTAGCGAGTCAGACTTTAGATTCAATGAATACGATCAATGCCGTCATTACAACGCCGGTCATTCGTCCCGTCGCTTGCTTAGACAAGTTAGAAATTATTAAGATTGCGGAAAAGATTGGCACTTATGATATTTCTATTCGTCCGTTTGAGGATTGCTGTACTATTTTCACGCCGCATAATCCAGCGACGAAACCAAAGATTTATCGCTGTGAAGAGTATGAAAAGAATTGGGATTTCGCCTCTCAGGTTGCGGATTGTATTAAAAATCGTGAAACAATTGTCATCGATGAAAACTATAAAAATGACGATGAATTAGACTTATTTTAATGAGAAGCAGGGGAACCTGCTTTTTAATATATAAATATTCATCTGAAAAGGCTTCCAAAATAACCTAAAAAGTGGTAAATTTTTAAGGTAACAGGAATTAAACTTAGGAGGATACAAATATGGCAAAAGTTATGGCAGTCAATGCCGGAAGTTCATCTTTAAAATTCCAGCTTTTTGAAATGCCTGAAGAAACCGTTATTACTTCAGGGGTTGTCGAAAGAATTGGTCAGGAGATGGGCAGCTTTACAATTAAATATAATGGAGAAAAGAAAGTGATGGAACAGCCGGTACCAGATCATAAAGTAGCGGTTGACTTATTACTTGAAGCACTGGTCTCATTACATATCGTTAATCAGTTAAGTGAAATCAGTGCAGTGGGACATCGTATTGTCCAAGGTGGTCCTTACTTTAATGATAGTGCCATCGTTGATGATGATGTCGTTGCAAAAGTAGAAGAACTTGCAGAATTAGCACCATTACATAACCCAGCTCATTTAGTTGGTTATCGTGCATTCAAGGAAGCTTTACCTAACGCCGGGGAAGTCTTCACTTTTGATACCGCATTCCACCAGAGTATGGATGAAGAACGTTATCTTTATCCTTTACCATATGAATATTATACTGATTTAAAAGTGCGTAAATACGGGGCTCATGGGACTTCTCATAAATATGTTTCTGAGCAGCTTATTCAATTATTGGGCAATCCAAAACATTCGCGTGTCATTGTCTGTCATTTAGGCAACGGAGCTTCTTTATCTGCTGTTCAGGATGGCAAATGCGTCGATACCTCAATGGGCTTTACGCCATTAGCCGGGGTTATGATGGGCGGCCGCTGCGGCAGCGTCGATCCTTCAATCATGCCTTACTTATGTAAGAAACTGAATAAAACACCAGATGAAATCTTAGATATCTACAACCATGAATCAGGGATGAAAGGTGTCTCTGGCATTTCTTCTGATTCGCGTGATATTGAAAATGCGTTATTCAATAAAGATGGCAAATCAACACCTGAACAGATTGATCGCGCGTTAAAAACCTCTTTACTTTATGCGCGCATTGTTTCTAAATACATTGGTGCATACTATACTGAACTTGGCGGCTGCGATGCGATTGCCTTCACCGCTGGGGTTGGTGAAAATGCGGCTTACTTAAGACGACTGATCATCGATAACTGTTCGCGCGCTTTATCAGTTTTCTTAGACGAAGAAGAAAACAACCGCCGCGTAGATGGCAATCATCTGATTTCAAATGAATTCTCAAAGATTGAAGTTTATGTCATTCCAACAAATGAAGAAGTCATGATTGCTCGTGATACGGTGAGATTATTAAATATTCGATAAGGGGGCATACCTATGGATACACCATCCATTAAAGCCGTCTTCTTTGACATTGATGGAACCCTTGTGAGCTTCAAAACTCACAAGGTTTCTTCATGTGTCGTGACGGCTTTAAAAAAATTACAAAAACAAGGCATCAAAATCTTTGTGGCAACGGGCCGGGGGAAAGATGGTTTAGCAGTGATTAAGGATATTCCTTTTGATGGTTATATCACTTTAAATGGTCAGTTTTGTTTTACGCAAGAGAGAATTATTTATGAAAACTTTATTGCTCGTAATGAACTGGCTATTTTATTAGATGAACTCAAAAAAGAGCCGTTCCCATGTGGCTTTACAATGAAAAATGGGAAAGTCTTTAACTATCGTGATCAGCGCGTTGATGCGATTCATGCAATCACTCATAATGACAATCAGCCGGCCGGAGATGTTTCGCACGTTTTAGACGAAAAAGTTTATCAATGTATGTGTTTTATTGATGAGAAAAAGGAAAAGCAGCTGCTTGCGAAAATGAAAAACTGCACGTCAGGACGCTGGCATCCGCTCTTTACCGATATTTCTCCCCTTGGCGGCACCAAACAAAATGGCATTGATCAGTTCTTAAAGTATTATGATATTGATTTAAGCGAAACAATGGCTTTTGGTGATGGCGGGAATGATGTGGCGATGTTAAAGCATGTCGCCTATGCGGTTGCGATGGGCAATGGTGAAGAGGCTGTCAAAGAAATCGCTGATTATGTGACTGACAGCGTTGATGAAGATGGCGTTGTCACAGCGCTTCATCATTTCCACCTGCTTTCCTAAGGGTTTTGTGGTATGATGATGGCGGTGATAAAAATGAAAGAAATATTAGAAAAAGTCAAAGCTTATAAACAAATTCTCGTTTATCGACATGTCAATCCGGATTTAGATGCTTTTGGCTCACAGTTTGGTTTAACACTCTTTTTAAAAGAGAATTTTCCTGATAAGCATATTGTGGCGATGGGAGATTTCTCTTCGCCCACCAAGAAGTTATATCCTTATGAAGAAAAGGACGTTCCTGATGAGGAAAAGAGCTTAGCAATCATCGTTGATACCGCCAATCGTGAACGCATTGATGGGGATCTCTCATTAGCTTTTGAAAAGATTAAGATCGATCATCATCTGATTGTCGATCAGTATGGTGATCTCAATATTGTGGATGAAAAAGCCTCTTCCTGCGCCCAGGTGATTACCAGCTTATATCAAAGTGTCGAGGATGATTACACCCTTTCTAAAGAAGCTGCCAGCTGTCTGTATTTAGGGATTGTTGGAGATTCTAACCGATTCCTTTATCGCAATACCGATGAACGTACCTTTCAAGCAGCGAGCACACTGCTTAAACATGGCGTTGATATAGAAGCGTTATATAAACGTTTATATTTACGACCAGAACGTGATTTACAGGTGACAAAATTTATCTTAAACAACTATCAGGTAGAAAATAAGGTCGCTTATTACATCTTAAAAGATGAAGATTTACAAACTTTACAAATCAGTCGTGAAGAAGGGTCAAACTATGTCAATACGCTCGCTAATATTGAAGAGTTTGCCATTTGGGTAGCCGTTACAGAAAATACCAAGGATCATAATGTTCGGGTTTCTATCCGTTCTCGTGAAGTGCCCATTAATACGATCGCCAGCGCTTTTCATGGTGGCGGGCACGCATTAGCGAGCGGGGCTACATTAAGCAGCTTTGAAGAGCTGCCAGCATTAATTAAAGCATTAGGAGAAGCGGCTGCTTCTTATCAGAAGGATGAGTAATTTCATCCTTTTTTCGCTTGTTTTATAGGGACAAAGACCATATCTATGATATAATTATTAAATAAGGGGGTGTTTTTTTGAAATCGAAAATAATGATTGTCGATGATGAAGCAGACATTCGTGCATTAGTCCGCTTTTATTTAGAAAAAGAAGGTTTTGAATGTATTGAAGCAAGCGGTGGTGAAGAAGCGATCGCAGTTGTTGAAAACCAGTATATAGATTTAGCCATTGTAGATGTCATGATGCCGGGGATGGATGGCTTTGAGCTTGTCGAAGCGATGCACCAGTATCGTGAATTTCCAGTGATTATGTTAACGGCGAAAGCCCAGTCAAAAGATAAACTGAGAGGCTTTTCTTTAGGAATCGATGACTATGTCACAAAGCCTTTTGATCCAGAAGAACTGTTAGCGCGTATTCGTGTCATTTTAAAGCGTTATAACGTTAATGCCTCAAATATTGTCAAATTAGGTGATGTCGTCTTTGATGGTGATAAATATGAAGTGCGTTATAAAGATGAAACGATTCATCTGCCCTTAAAACAGTTTGAGCTGGCTTTTGAATTAGCGAAAAATCCTAATCAGATCTTTACCCGTGAACAGCTGATTGAAAAGATCTGGGGGATGGACTATGAAGGCTTTGACCGCACAGTCGATGTCCATATTAAGCGTATTCGTGAAAATTTAGGGCATTTGCCAGGCTTTAAAGTGGTAACGGTACGTGGCCTTGGCTATAAGATTGAGGTTGATGACAAGTGATCAAATCCGTCTATGGCAAACTGTTTTTAGGCTTTGTAGCCACTATTGTAATCAGTTTTATGATCACCGGGATGTTCGCTTTTCACCAAAGCAAAGCGGACACGACCACGCTCGCCTCTGGCGAACTGGGAAAATCCAGCGAACATATCTCGGATTTAGTTGAACGCATTTCAAAAGATGATCTGTATAAGATTTTAAGTGATTATTCGCAGACGTCAGAGTTAAACTTCGATTTACGCTCTGATCGTCTCAAAATGTCTTATGGACATTTTGATCGCAATGTGAAATTGAGTGAAAAACAGGTTTCCTATTTGCAAAGCCATGTTGGTAAGTCGATTACGAATATGGTGGGAACGAAGATTGCTTATGCGAAATCTTTTAATATCAATAATCGAGTTTATGTTATTTGTGTGCAAAAGGACTCTAGCGATACCCAAAAGACATATCTGACCAGCTATATTTTAGCGGGGATTATTCTTTTTATTGCCGGGTCTTTAATCTTCTTGGTTGTTTCTGATTTTATTGTCAAACCTATTTCAGAGTTAACCAAAGCAACGAATGAACTGGGTAAAGGCAATTACAATGTCCGCGTCAATTATGCTGGCGATGATGAGATTGCAAAATTAAATAATGCCTTTAATCAGATGGCCATTCAGCTTGCAAAGCAGGAAGAAACCCGTCAGCAGTTTATTAGTGATGTCTCCCATGAGTTCCAGACGCCGCTAACGGCCATTGGCGGTTTTGCGAATATCCTGATGACCGAGAATTTACCAGATGATCAGCGTAAGAAATATGCAGAAATTATTTTAAGTAATTCTAAGCGTCTTTCTACATTATCGAAAAACATGTTACAGTTAGCGACGCTAGAGGGCGATGATACCAAACTTGATAAGAGTTCTTATTCCTTGATTGCCCAATTGAACCGGGTCATTGAAACGCAGGATTATTCTGCGTTATTAAAGGATATTGAGATTGAATTTATCAAGCCGCGCGGGGATCTGATGGTGGAAGCGGATGAATCGCGAATGGAACAGGTTTGGACCAATCTTATCAATAATGCCATCAAATATACTAAAGAACATGGTGTGATCACCGTGGAAGTGAAAAAATCAGGCAGTAATGTCATTGTCAATATTCAGGATACGGGCATCGGCATGAGCAAGGAGACCATTTCACATATCTTTGAGCGTTTCTATCGTGATGATAAATCAAGGGCCATTGAAGGCAATGGCTTAGGCTTAGCGATTGTGGCTCGGATCATTTCTTTGCATGGCTTTACTTTAGATGTGCAGAGCCAGGAAGATGTCGGCTCGATCTTCAGTGTGAAGATGCCGCTTTATGTGAAACGTTTAGCACCAAGATTTAATGAAAAGAAGGAATAAGCATGAAAGTTTTAAAAGAACGAATTTTACGTGACGGGCGTGTTATTATGCCGGATATTTTAAAAGTGGATTCATTTCTGAATCATCAGATCGATGTTGCCTTATTTGATGAAATCGGCAAGGAATTTGCCCGTCGTTTTCAAAAGGAACGAATTAATAAGATCTTGACCATCGAATCTAGCGGGATCGCTTTAGCGGTGATGACAGCCCGTTATTTTCATGACTGTCCGGTGGTCTTTGTGAAAAAAGCCAATTCTAAAATTATGGATCCTCATGCTTATAAGGCGAAGGTCCATTCCTTTACGAAAAATAATGATTATACCGCGCAGTGTGCGAAAGCTTATTTAGGACCAGAAGATCATATTTTAATCATCGATGATTTCCTCGCTAACGGGGCAGCTGTCGGCGGGATGTTAGAAATTTGTAAGCAGGCGCAGGCGCATGTTGAAGGCGTGGGGATCGTCATTGAAAAAGGTTTCCAGGAAGGACATGATAAGATTGTCAGTCAAGGGATCCATTTGGAATCATTAGCGATTATTGATCATTTTGAAAATGGTCAGGTTGTTTTTAAATAAATAGAAAGGATCATACCATGTATCTGAAAAGAGTTGAATTACATGGGTTTAAATCATTTGCGGACAAAAGCGTCATTGAATTTACCCCTGGCGTTACGGGGATCGTTGGCCCAAACGGCTGTGGAAAATCCAATATTACCGATGCCATTCGCTGGGTATTAGGTGAAAAGAGTGCCAAAGCGCTGCGTGGGGATAACATGAGTGATGTTATCTTTTCCGGAAGCGAGGATCGTAAAGCTCAGAATTTAGCGGAAGTGACCCTCGTTTTTGATAATGAGGATCATTATCTTGATTATGATGCCAATGAAGTGGAAATCACCAGACGTCTTTATCGTATCAATAATGAAGCGGAGTATTATATCAACAGACAGCCTTGTCGTTTAAAAGATATTACGACACTCATTATGGATACGGGTTTAGGAAAAGATACACTCTCCATTATTTCGCAGAATAATATCAATGATTTTGTGGCGCAAAAACCCGAAGAACGCCGTCCGCTTTTTGAAGAAGCGGCGGGGGTCGCAAAATATAAAGCTCGGAAACGAGAATCGGTTGCCAAGTTAGAAAGGACCACCAATAATCTTGAACGTGTCGATGATATCGTTGTGGAGTTAGAAAAACAGGTGGGACCATTAAAACGTCAGAAGGAGAAAGCGGAAACCTATTTGGCTTATCAGAAACAGCTCGAAGAAGTGGAAGTTTCTGTCTTAGTCAAGGTGATTGAAAATCTTTCGACGCAGTTAAAAACTTTAGATGACCAGATCAAAACAAGCGATCAGGAGAAAACAGTCAATGATGGCAATATCCTGATCAAAGAAAATCAGAGTGAAGAACTTTCTAAAAAGATGTTTCACTTAGATCAGGATGTGAATAATTTACAAAATGAGTTATTCACGGTCATGAAAAATGTCAGTGACTTAGAAGCCCAGAAAGCGACGATCGATGCTTCGCGTAAACAGGCGGCATCTTCAAATAATCAGGAAGATCTGAAAGCGAAGATCGCTTCGCTCAAAGGAATCTTAAAAGATGCCCTGCGGGAATATAATGATCGCGTGGAACGGTATCAGGAAGTGAAGGCGGAAAAAGAGCAGCTCTCTGCTCAGCAAAGTCAAAATGCGCAGGCTCAGGAAGTGTTACGTCATGAAATTGAGAATCTGAACTTTGAAATCCATAAAAAGCGCAGTGAGAAAACGCAGTTAGTCGATCAAATTGAAAATAAATCCAATTATGGTTATGGGGTTCGTTCCATTTTAAAAGCGAAGGATTCCTTAAGCGGGATCTTAGGAACAGTCAGTGATTTACTGACGGCGCAAAAAGGCTATGAAATGGCTTTAGCGACAGCCCTTGGCGGCAGTGTTCAAAATA
Organism: Intestinibaculum porci; assembly: GCF_003925875.1. Taxonomy (GTDB): domain Bacteria; phylum Bacillota_I; class Bacilli_A; order Erysipelotrichales; family Coprobacillaceae; genus Intestinibaculum; species Intestinibaculum porci. The sequence continues at coordinate 1,072,694 of NZ_AP019309.1, forward strand.
TTGTGACAGCTAGTGAAGATGATGCGAAAAGGGCGATTGCCTTTTTGCGTAAAAATCATGCCGGCCGGGCGACCTTTATGCCATTAGAAAAAATGCAGCCAAGAAAAGTGCGGGAAGATCATGCTCTCATTTGTGAGCAGGCGGCAGGCTGTTTAGGCTTAATGAGTCGCTTTGTCAGCTATGATGAGAAAATCACTCCGATTGTGGAAAATTTATTAGGCAATATTATTCTTGCCGATAACCTCGATCATGCGTCGCAGTTATCATCGCTGCTTTATGCGCGTTATCGGATTGTCACCTTAGAAGGTGACGTCGTGAATGTTGGCGGTTCTTTAACGGGTGGGAGCATGAGTAAGAAAAATAATGCCTTTGCCCAGAAAGAAGCGCTTGAACGTTTAGAAAAAGCGATCAAAAAGGATGAGAAAGCGTATAATGAAAAACGCATAGCCTTAAATCACGCAGAAAATGAGGGCAGAGAATTGTCTTCACTCTTTATGCAAAAACAGATGAGTTTTGCCAAGCTGGAAGTCGTTGTCACGAACAAGAAGAATGAGCTAACAATGGCAAAATCAGATTATGAAGCCGCGGCGAAAGATCATGAAGATCTCGTCGATGATGTGGTTGAGGATCACAGTCTGCTTGATGAATTGAATGCGCAAAAGAAACGGCGTGATGAACTGAGTGAAGAAATTCAGGCGAAACGTACGCTTAGAATGTCTTATGTCAATGAGAAAGAAGCTTTAGAAAATGAATTGAAGACGATGCGCAGCGACAATCGTCGTTATGAAAAAGCGTTAACGGAAAATAAGATTGCGAAAACGAAACATGAAACAGAAATTCAGAACTATCTGATGCGTCTTAATGATACGTATATGATGACTTTTGAACATGCGAAAACGTTAGCGGATCCAGACATTGATTTAGACGCTTCGACAAGACAAGTCAAAGAGCTGCGTAACCGTATCGCTTCCTTAGGAAGTGTGAATACGGAAGCGATCGCCCAGTATGAAGAAGTGTCTGCGCGTTATGAAGAACTGACGAAAAATCGCCAGGAGTTAAAAGCGGCGCAGGATAAGTTATTAACGGCTATTGAGGACATGGATCATATTATGGTGGATCGTTTTACGAAAACGTTTGAAGCTATTAATAAAGAATTCAATAATGTCTTCAGAACGCTTTTTGGCGGCGGGCATGCGGCGCTGCATTATACCAATCCAGATGATATTTTAGAAACTGGTATTGATATTGAAGCGCAGCCGCCAGGGAAAGCCGCCAAGCTGCACTCGTTCTCGGGGGGCGAAAATGCCTTGATCGCTTTAAGCTGTTTATTTGCGATTATCAGCGTACGCCCAGTACCGCTTTGTATTCTTGATGAGGTGGAAGCCGCTTTAGATATGGCGAACGTCGAACGTTTTGCAAAATACCTGCAGACTTTTGCCGATCGCACACAGTTTATTGTCGTCACCCACCGTGAGGGAACGATGGCCCACTGTGATTTGCTTTATGGGGCGACCATGCAGCAAAAAGGGGTCACGAAGTTAGTCAGTGTACAATTAAAAGAAGCGCAGCAAATGGCTTCTTAGGAGGAATATATGGGACTATTTAATAAAATTAAAGAGACTTTTATTGGGAAGTCGACCAAACAAAATGAAAAATATGTAGCGGGATTAGATAAATCTTCGACGTCTTTTTCGGAAAAGATTAACTCTTTAGCGGCCCGTTATCGTGAAATCAACGATGATTATTTTGATGAATTAGAAAATATCCTGATTATGAGCGATGTCGGGGTCAATATGGTGATGACGATCGTTGATGAAATCAAAAAAGAAGTTCGTCTGGAAAATATCAAAGATCCTCGTCAGATCAATGATATTATCATTGATAAGATGTTTGTCATTTATGCTAATGATTCGATTATGACCACGAAAATTAACTATGCAAAAGAAGGCTTAACAGTTATTTTAATGGTCGGCGTCAATGGCGCCGGCAAAACGACGACCATTGCGAAATTAGCGAATAAAATGAAAAAAGAAGGCCGTTCGGTGATGTTAGCGGCTGGGGATACTTTCCGTGCCGGGGCGATTGATCAGTTAGATGTCTGGGCGAAACGTTTGGATATTCCTTGCGTCAAAGGCAAGGAAGGCGGCGATCCGTCAAGTGTTATTTACGATGGTGTCAAACAGGCTAAAGAAGCAGGGGTTGATGTGCTGATTTGTGATACCGCTGGCCGTCTGCAAAATAAAACCGGATTAATGCGTGAATTAGAGAAAATGAACCGCATTATTAAAAAATATGTGCCTGATGGACCTCAGGAAACACTTTTAGTTATTGATGCGACAACGGGTCAAAATGGTGTGAATCAGGCTGTGGAATTTTCTAAGATCACGGATATCACTGGCATTGTCTTAACGAAAATGGATGGTACGGCGAAAGGCGGGATCGTCTTATCAATTAAAGATATGCTCAATATTCCGGTGAAATTTATTGGTTTAGGTGAGAAAATGGATGATCTGCAGGAATTTGATTTGGAAAACTATATTTATGGCTTATGCCATGACTTAATGGGGGACTAATATGGAAGACGATATTCTCGAAAAGAAAGAGCATGTCATCTTACTGATGGACCTCTATAAAGATTTATTAACGGATAAACAAAAGGAATATCTGACCCTTTATTATGAGGAAGATCTCTCATTATCGGAAATTGCGAACGATTTAGGGGTGTCACGCAACGCTATTTATGATAATATTAAACGCGCAGTGAAGTCCTTAGAGAAGTACGAAAGTAAACTCAAGCTGTTAGAAAAGCATAAACAGCGTCTTGCACTGATTAAAAAGATTGAAAAAGAAAACCAGAGAGATACCAAAGATATTGAAGATTATCTGGAAATGTTGAAGGAATTATAAGAAAAAAAGAAATAAAGCAGGGGGAATACCATGGCATTTGAATCATTGTCAGAAAGACTCCAAGGGACCTTAAAGAAGGTTACCGGGCAGTCGCAATTAACCGAACAAAACATGGAGGAGATGCTGCGAGAGATTCGTCTCGCCTTACTCGAAGCCGATGTTAACTATGAAGTGGTCAAAGACTTCATCGCGAAAACGAAAGAAAAAGCTTTAGGGGCTGATGTCCTTGGCTCATTAAAACCAGGACAGGTGGTTGTCAAAATCGTCCATGATGAATTAGTAGAATTGTTAGGAACGGATGTATCAACAGTTGACTTCTCAAAGAAACCAACCATTATTATGATGGTCGGTTTACAGGGGTCAGGGAAAACCACGACAACTGGTAAGATCGCTAAACGTATTAAAGAAAAAGATGGGAAGAAACCATTATTAGTTGCGGCCGATATTTATCGTCCAGCAGCCGTTGAACAGTTAAAAACGATTGGTCAGCAGGTGGATGTGGAAGTGTTCTCAGAAGGCACTGACGTATCTGCGGAAAAGATCGTAACGGATGCTTTAGATCATGCGAAAGAAAACCATAATGATGTCATCTTAATCGATACGGCCGGCCGTTTACAGATCGACCAGCCGTTAATGGAAGAGTTAAAACATTTAAAGGATATTGCTCATCCGGATGAAATCCTTTTGGTTGTTGACTCATTAGCAGGTCAGGAAATTGCTAATGTGGCTTCTTCATTTAATGATCAGCTCGGTATCACTGGGGCTGTGTTAACGAAGTTAGATGGTGACTCACGTGGTGGGGGTGCAATCTCAATTCGTTACTTAACCCATGTTCCAATTAAATATATCGGGACGGGTGAAAAATTAGATCAGATTGATTTATTCTATCCAGATCGTATGGCTGAACGTATTTTAGGGATGGGGGACGTTGTTTCCTTAGTTGAAAAAGTACAGGATGTCTATGATGAAAAAGAAAGCATGAAAGCTTTCAATAAGATGCAGCGCGGCACTTTTGGCTTGGATGATATGCTCGTGCAGATGAAACAGCTCAAGAAAATGGGCCCTCTTTCAGGGATTTTGAAAATGCTGCCGGGGATGCCTAAGATGCCAAAAATTGATGATGATGAAGCGAATGATCGTTTAAAAGAAACAGAATCCATGATTCTCTCTATGACGTTAGAAGAACGTCAGCATCCGGAAATCATCAACATGAAACGTCGCGAAAGAATTGCCAAGGGGTCAGGTAAGAGTGTCGCTGATGTCAACCGTTTATTAAAACAGTTTGAGCAGTCTAAGAAAATGATGAAACAGCTCTCTAATATTGATCCGACAACGGGCATGATGACGCAAAAGCCACAGCGTAGTAACTTTAACCCAGCAGGTGGCCCACATAAGAAAGTGCGTCATAAGAAAAAGAAGAAAAGATAAGCAAAGATAGGGGGATTACTCCTATCTTTTAGTTTTCATGTTATAATGAAAGCAGGTGAAATTTATGGAAATTCAGGAATTAGAACGAAAATTAGGCGGCTCTCTTTCCCAGGAAGAACGTCGCGATCGCTTATTATGTATTGCTTTTATTGTCTACTGTGAAAAACAGCAAGATTTATCGCCTACTGATTCTTTTGACTTAAGCCGTCTGCTAGAGGTGATTTATGAAGAGCATCTGCGTAGTCTCATTCAGGATGCATATATGTATACCCGTAATGTCAACGATCCAGCGATGCGCCGCAGTCTCGTAGATATTTATCATTTATTTCATAGTTATCATGAAAATGAGTTATTGTCGTGTTACTGGGAACTCTATGATCAGCTTGTTTTAGGGGAAAAAGATTATCGTTTAATTACTGAACCCAATCTTTGCCGGCTAGTCAGTGATACAGAAAGCTTTCATGAAGATGAAAAAGTGTTAGATGTCAATATTGGCCAGGGTCGTTTTCTCATTACTTTACATGAACATCATCCTGATTTACAGTTTTTTGGCTATGATCTGAATAATGATGATTTATTAGTTGCACGGATGAGTTTTTATCTTGAAGATATGAATGTTGTCATCTTAGGCAGTGATTTTCTTAAAGATATACGGGAAGAAACTTATGATTTTATTTTTGTCAATTATCCTTGGCAGATGAACAGCAGTCAGCCAGTTTTAGGCCATCGTTATTTACAGTCAGATATGCCTGGTTATGGCGCAATGATTAAAGCTATCAATAGTTTAAGTGAGCAAGGTGTTGCCATTTGCGTGAGTGATGATAGCTTTGGAAGTAAAGCGGAGACCGTGAACTTACGTCAGGAAATCGTCGATCAGCATTTGCTTTCAGGAATTATGGCGATGCCGAAAGGAACCTGGAAATGGACCTCACGCGGCTATCAGCTGCTTCGCTTTAGTCGCAGTGATGTCATTCGCGTTGTGGATGCCCGTAAAGGCAAGAAAACGAAACACCGTCAAAGTGTGTTAGATCTTGATGCTATTAAAGTGATGATGAATGACAGCTTAGCGGTGAAAAACAAAACAATACAGGAGAATGATTACAGCTTTGATGTCCTTACCTATCTTTATAAAGCAAGACTGCATCTTATTCATCCTACAAAATTGAGAGATCTTTGTATGGTGATCAAACCCATCGATCTCTTACCAGGAAAAGAGGCTTGTTTTAAACTGACAGCGACCGACTTTGATCAGGGGATGATTTATGAAGATCAGTTAAAAAAGGATTACTGTCTGATTTCTTATCGATATACTGTTGATGAATGTGATGTGGTATTAAGTGTCAATAGTGAAGAAGTGAAAGCTGCCTGTCTTCATGATGATACGCATTACTACGTGGCGGATGAAAAACTGTTTATTCTCAAAATGACATCGGCGAAGCTTTTGCCAGATTATTTAGCGATATTCCTGAATAGCAGCCAGGGACAAATTGCGGTAAAGATGCAGGGGGCTTATACTAAGCGTAAACTTGAAGAAGTAGAGATTTCTGTCCCTTCTTTAGAGCATCAGCAGGCGGTGATTGATCGTTATGAAAAGCTGATGGATAAGCGTCTTAAGACCATGCAGACCCTCTATGATATTGACTTGCAGTTATCAGCTTTAGGGGAAAAGTAAAACTGTTAAGTAAAAAACCTTGACAGGGAATTTAAATATGATATGATGGACAAGTCAAAAAAAATAAAACTATTGGAGGATATACATATGGCAGTTAAATTAAGATTAAAAAGAATGGGTGCTAAGAAATCACCTTTCTACAGAATCGTAGCAGCAGATTCTAGATTCCCAAGAGATGGTCGTTTCATCGAACAGTTAGGTACTTATGATCCAAGACAGAACCCAGCTAAAGTCACTTTAAAACATGACGAAATCATGAAATGGTTATCAAATGGTGCTCAGCCATCAGATACAGTAAGAAATATCTTATCTAAAGAAGGAATCATCAAAGAATTCGCTGAAGCTAAGAAGGCTAAATAGTCATGGACTACGTCAAAACTTTATTAGACATTACTCGTGAATTAGTGAATGATAAAGATCAGTTAGAAGTACGTGAAATGCCTTCCCTTGATGAAGACACGATCACCTTATATGTGTACGCATCTAAGAATGATATTTCTAAACTGATTGGCCGTAAAGGTGTGATGGCGAATTCTATTCGTCGTCTGATGTCTATTGGTCAGCATGATGATCATAAACGTTTAGATATTAAGTTTGAATCTTACGGAGAATAAGGATGTCTGAGACATCCTTTTTTTATAGAGGTGAATATGGAAGAAAAAGTATTAGTAGGTAAAATTATTAAACCTTTTGGCATTAAGGGAGAGGTTAAGGTTGATGCGATGACCGACTTTCCCGATGAACGTTTTAAAGTCGGGGCCATTGTTTATTTACGTGAAAAACGCGGCGATCAAAGTCTTGTTATTGCCTCACATCGCGTTCATAAAGGCTATGATCTGATCAGTTTTGAAGGTATGCAGGATATTAATCTGATCGAGGCATTTCGGATGCATGAGTTATATGCTTTAAAAGATGACTCTTTACTTGATGAAGGGGAAGTCTGGGTATCAGATTTAATGGGGTGTGAAGTCTACAATCATGGAACGCTTTTTGGCGTTGTCAAAGATATGTATGACAATACCTATCAGGATCTTTTAGTTGTGGAACATAACGGGAAAAGAGTCTTGATCCCCTATGTGGATGCCTTTGTGAAAAATAAAGATATCGAACATAAACGTATTGATGTCGCACTTATTAAAGGATTTGTCGATGATGAAGATTGATATTTTATCGCTCTTTCCCGAAATGTTTGAGGGTTTCCTGCATACGTCTATTATTAAAAGAGCCATTGAAAAAGGTGTTGTCGAAATTCATGTCCATGATTTCCGTGAATTTGCCCATGATCGTCATAAAAGCGTTGATGATACGCCCTATGGCGGCGGTCAGGGGATGGTTCTCATGTGTCAGCCATTACTAGATTGCTTGAAAACGGTTGTTGACAAGGATGCACTTGTTATTCTGATGTCTCCGCAAGGGCAGACCTTCTCTCAAAAAATGGCAGTAGACCTCACGAATGAAAAACATTTAATTATCATTTGTGGGCACTATGAAGGTTTTGATGAACGTATTCGTGACTATGTCGATATGGAAATTTCGATTGGTGATTATGTCTTAACGGGCGGGGAATTGTCATCGATGGTGATCACGGATGCAGTCACCAGATTATTACATGGGGCGATTCGCGAAGCATCGCATGAAGATGACTCATTCTCCGATGGCTTATTAGAATATCCCCAGTACACTAAGCCAGCAGAATATGATGGCGCGAAAGTGCCGGAGGTCTTATTAAGCGGTCATCATGAGAATATTCGTAAATGGCGTTTGAAGCAGTCTTTAAAGCGAACCTATTTACGTCGTCCGGATCTGCTTCGTGATCGTGCTTTTACGAAAGAAGAAGCAAAGCTGATGGAAGAAATTCAGGCAGAGTTAGAAAAATAAAAAAAGAATTGCATTGCATAAAGATAAATGCTACAATAGTCAAGTCGTAAGACCGCAGGAGCTCCGCTGGCTGAAAAAGTTATGAACTTCGAAGACAAAATTTGATATATACGGAGGAAAAATTAATGAACTTACAGTTAGTTGATGAAATCACTAAAGATCAGTTAAGAAGTGATGTTCCAACATTCAAACCAGGTGATACTTTAAAAGTATACGTAACTATTCAGGAAGGTAATAAATCACGTGTTCAGTTATTCGAAGGTGTCTGCATCGCAAGAAAAGGTTCTGGCATCAGCGAAACTTTCACAGTAAGAAAGATCTCTTACGGTGTTGGTGTTGAACGTGTGTTCCCAGTACATTCACCAATTATCGATCATATCGAAGTAGCTAGAGTCGGTAAAGTACGTAGAGCTAAATTACATTACTTACGTGGTTTATCAGGTAAAGCTGCAAGAATCAAAGAATTACGTAAATAAGAAGAGGATGGGGGATTCCCCATCTTTTTGTTTTCTTAAGGAGAATGAAATGGATACAGAAAAAGCTTTAAAAGCTGCCAAAAGAAAGAAAAGAATCTTGATCTTAGCACCGCTGCTGTTATTTGGCTTTTCTTTGTATGTACTGATTCTGCCAGTAGTTGTTAGCGGAGAATCGATGATGAATACGCTGCATGATGGGGATTTTGCCTTTGTGTCTAAGACGGGATTACGTCATGTTCACCGTTTTGATATTGTCGTCATCAATTCGAAAAAACTGAATGAAAAGATTGTGAAAAGGGTTATTGGTTTACCAGGTGAAACAATTGAATATAAGGATGATAAGCTTTATGTCAATGGAACTTATACCAAAGAAGATTTCTTAGATCCTTCGTGGATGACTTATCAGAAAACAAGATTGAAAGATAAGCTCTATACCCACAATTTTAAGGTCACTTTAGGGGAAAACCAGTACTTCTGCATGGGGGATAACCGTCTGAATTCGGTCGATTCCCGTGAACTTGGTCCCTTTGAACGAAAAGATATTATTGGAAAAGGCGGCTTTATTCTCTTCCCAATTACCCATATTAAATCAATGAACCAATAGAAATGAGGTGAAACTATGGCACAAATTCAATGGTATCCGGGACATATGGCGAAAGCAGAGCGAGAAATCGAAGGTAAGATGAAGCTCATTGATATCGTCATTGAATTAGTCGATGCCCGGGCTCCTTATTCTTCTAAAAATACCACCTTTGATCGTCTGATCAAAAACAAACCACGATTATTAGTGATGACCAAAAAAGATTTAGCGGATGACGCAATCACCGCTAAATGGAGTCAGTATTTTGAAAAACAAGGCTATGGCGTGATGGTTGCTAATATGAAAAACTTTAATGAATATAAAAAGATTATTGCCAAATGTCGTCTGATTTTAAAAGACAAAATGGAAAAAGAAGCATCGCGCGGCTTAAAGCCACGCGCGATTCGAGCAATGGTGATCGGCGTTCCCAATGTTGGTAAATCCACTTTTATCAATTCCTTAGCGAAGCGTAAAGCCGCGGTGACGGGCAATCGTCCTGGCGTGACGAAAGCCCAGCAGATTATCCGTGTTGAAAAGGATTTTGAATTGTTTGATACACCGGGGGTTTTAGCACCCCGTTACAATGACGAGGAAATTGCTCGTAATGTGGCTTTAATCGGCTCGATCAGACAGGATATCTTACCGCGTGACGATTTATTTATTTACGCTGTTAAATACTTAAATAAACAATATCCTGATGCTTTAAAAAAACGTTATGATGTCAGCTTTGATGAAGAAGATGATTGGGTGATCCCAGTCTTTGATCAAATCGCGAAAGTACGAGCGATCAAGAAAGTGCGCGGGGAAACCGATTATGAACGCGTTATGGATGTCTTCTTTAAAGATCTTCAAGATGGGGCCTTTGGCAAAATCAGCTGGGAGATGCCGCCATGTGTGAACGATTAGCTTATGAACAGGCCGCTTATGAAGCGGGCTATCAAAAGATTATCGGTTTAGATGAAGCGGGTCGTGGACCGATGGCGGGACCGTTGGTTGTCGCTGGAGTGATTTTTCCACAAGGCTACTATGATGAGCGAATTAACGATTCAAAAAAGCTGACGGCAAAGAAGCGGGAAGCGCTCTACAATATTATTATTGAAAATGCGCTAGCTTATCATATTGAAGTGATCAGCGTGGAAGAAGTGGACGAACTCAATGTTTATCGCGCTTCGCAGACTGGGATGATTCGCTGCGTAGAAAAAATTAATATCAAGCCGGATTATGCGTTAACGGATGCAATGCCTTTAAAAGATGTGATTCCTCACGATGCAATTGTGAAAGGGGATGCGAAATCGCTATCAATAGGGGCGGCTTCCATTCTCGCTAAAGTGACCCGAGATCATATCATGATTGATTATGCAAAGCAATATCCTGAATATGGCTTTGAAAAACATAAAGGCTATCCTACCAAAGCGCATAAAGAAGCTTTAGAAAAATATGGTGTCACACCGATTCATCGTAAATCTTTTGCACCGGTGAAAGATGTTTTAAATAAACAAAAGCAAATGTCATTATTTGATTTGTAAAAAGGTTGATTATTATCAAAATGATGTTATAGTAACAAGGTACTTTAATAAAGGAGAAATTTTTAATGTTACTGAAATTATTTGTAAGTTTTCTCTTCGGTGTCGTAGAAGGGATTACTGAATGGCTGCCAGTCAGCTCAACGGGACATATGATTTTATTTAATCAGTTCATTTCGTTAGAAAAACTGACAAGTAAAAACTTCTACTCAATGTTTGAAGTTGTCATTCAGTTAGGTGCGATCATGGCTGTAGTTGTTATTTTTTGGCATCAGATTTGGCCATTTAGAAACAACAAAAAGAAACAAGGGGCAGAACGTTATGTTAATATGGATATTATCCGCTTATGGATCAAGATCTTAATTGCTTGCGTACCAGCTGCTATTGTTGGTGTTTTATTCGATGAACTCTTCGAAAAATTGTTCTATAATCCTGTTTGTGTAGCGATTGCCTTAATTGTCTTCGGGGTTGCTTTCATCGTTGTCGAAAACAATCATAAAAATATGCGTCCGCGCATTAATTCATTAGAAGAAATCACACCAAAAACGGCATTAATGATTGGAATCTTCCAGTTAATCGCCGCGATCTTCCCAGGTACTTCACGCTCTGGTTCAACAATTGTTGGTTCATTAATGATTGGGGTATCACGTACAGTGGCTGCTGAGTTTACATTCTTTTTAGCAATTCCGGTTATGTTTGGGGCCAGCTTATTAAAGATTGCCAAGTTCGGTTTAGCCTTCACTAGTACTGAAGCTGCGATCTTAGCCGTTGGCTGTATCGTCGCTTTCGTTACTTCAATGTTAATTATTAAGTTCTTAATGAGCTATATCAAGAAACATGACTTCAAAGTATTTGGCTGGTATCGTATTATTCTCGGTATCCTTGTTTTACTTTATTTCTATGTTATTAAATAAGATCTTCCTCATGAAGATCTTTTTTAATACACTGTTAAATTTATATGAAAGTTCATTTTCACTTCACATAAGATCGGTATATTAACTCTTGTCAGGAGACTGACACAAGCAAACATATAAATTTCCCTTCCCTAAAATGTAAACAAAGATGTCAATCATAATAGAGACATCACGAAGACCTGCTTCCCCAGCAGGTCTTTTTAGTCATTTGTCATCTCTTTGTCTAAATTGAATGAAATAGATCACTTTTTTATAAAATTTCTTCCATTTTTTGTCAGATTCTTGTGAGATCTGCAGGGTAAAAGGTCTTTAAGTATATAGATAAAGAAAAAGCTTCATCATTGAAAGCGAGGTGAATAAATCATGATGAACACTTATTCGTTATCTAATGAAAAGGAGGAATTCTATGTCAAATGAAAAGAAAAAATTAGAAGAAAATAACCTTCCAGAATATGCTTATCTGGATCTCAATGCGAAAAGAATTCTTCATAGCGTTAATATTCTGATGCTGATCTTTCGCGCGTTGATTGATGAATTCAAAGACATGAGCGATGAGGCATTAACGGCTTTATTAAAACCCGTGAAAGAGGGCTTAGAAAACTTCAGTACGATGATCAGAGAGGGTAATCCGGAACTTGATCATAATGATCAGAAACGGATTCTTGATTTACTTTATGTGATTAATCGAAAAGAGAAACCGAAGATGTTTGTAGATGTAGAACTGCAAAGCACCAAAGAACGATTCGTAGAAATTCGTTCAACGCAGTATATCACCGCAATCTTAGCGAAAACCCATTTTGTGGAAAATGAATTGGCGAAGGTGATTATGATCTGGATCAATATGGCCCCAGCGAAACATGAAGAAGGCACGATCTTAGTGAATCCACCGCTTCTTTACGATCGCGTTCATGATGTCTATTGTCCAAGAGAAGCTTTGAAGGCGTGTCCAACAGTTGTTCTGGTTAATCTTTATGACATCAGAAAAGAGCGCGAAGCAGAAATCAGAAGTGAAAAGGAGGATATTATTGCGATTTTATCCACAATTTTTTCGACAAAGATTGATCACAAAAAGAAAGGTGCTATACTGAAAGAAAGAGGATTTACAATTGATGAAAAAGATGAACAGGAGATGAAAGATATGGAATCTTGGAGCAAAGGTATTTTTGAAAGCATGAGAGATGATATTGCAGAAGAGATCAAAAGAGAAGTACGTGAAAAAGCTTACGAAGAAGTACGTGAAAAAGCTTACGAAGAAGTACGTGAAGAATGTCGCTCAGAAGGCCGCTTAGAAGGCGTAATGTTAATTAAGAAAGTGAATCATCTGTTAGCGAAAGGCATGAGTGATGAAGAGATTCTTAAGGCTCTTCCTGATGTCACCGCTGAATTTGTGAAAGATGCACGTGAAAGCTATGAAGAGGATCATCAGCTTTCTAAATATTAAATGAAATCATTTCTTAAAAGGGACTTGCCTTAAGGGTAAGTCCTTTGTTTAAAAAAATGATGTGTTCATTTTCACTTCACATAAGATTGATATATTAAGTCCTGTCAGGAGACTGACAACAAGCAAACATATAAATTTCCCTTCCCTAAAATGTAAACAAAGATGTCAATCATAATAATAGACATCACGAAGACCTGCTTCCCCAGCAGGTCTTTTTAGTCATTTGTCATCGCTTTGTCTAAATTGAATGAAATAAACTCCTTTTCTATAAAATTTCTTCCATTTTTTGTCAGATTCTTGTGAGATTTGCAGGGTAAAAGGTCTTTAAGTATATAGAGAAAGAAAAATGATAGTACTATTGAATGATTTTCTCGAAAGGAGAAGATATATGAAACCTAAAAAGCAAGGTCAGGAACAGGCAATGTTCAACTATCTTGATGCCAATGCAAAAAAGATTATTAAGAATGTCGATGTGTTATCATTGATCTTAGGCAGTCTAGTTGAAGATTTCAAAGAAATGGATGAAGGACAGCTCAAAGCCTATTTGGCACCAATCCAAAATAATGTCAAAAATTTCAGTCCTCAGGTTCAAATGCAAAGCACAGAACTGTTCATTGGCAAAAACAAGTGTATTCTTGATACTTTATTTGCCTTTAATAAAGGCAAACAAAGGGCACTGCTTGTGGATATCGAAATGCAGAGTACGAATGATTATTACATGGAACTGAGAAATGTGCAGTACTGCACGGCGGTGCTGGCACAGAGTCGTTTTAAAAAGAATAGAATGGATAAGCTGTTTGTCATCTGGATCAATATGGCACCGCCTCATAAAGATGAAGGCATCATTATGGTGAGTGCACAAGCGCGTTTTGATCCACAGCATCAGAAATATGTGAAACGCCGCGGCTTAAGAAAATGTCCAACGTCAATTATTGTCAATCTTTATGATATTCGCAAGCCGCGCATTGATGCCATTAAAAGTGAGAAGCTGGATCTTATTGCGGTTTTATCCACAATTTTCTCAGTGACAATTGATTACAAAGAAAAAGATGCTATACTGAAGGCAAGAGGATTTCATTACGATGAGAAGATGAGAAAGGAGATGGAGAATATGGAATCATGGAGCCGATATATTTTCAATAGTATGAAGCCAATGATGCTTGAAGACGCCGAAAAAGAGGTAAGAGAGCAGGCGTGGGCTGAAGGCATGGCTGAAGGTCGAGAAAAAGGTCGAAAAGTAGGCCTCAAAGAAGGTCGTGCTGAAGGCCGTAAAGAAGGTTATGATGTTGGCGTAGAAGAAATGAGCGAAATCTATGTTTCTTTTGCGAATGGTAAGAGTGATGAAGAAGTACTTGAAGCTTTTCCAAAATTAACATTAGCGAAAGTGGAAAAGCAGCGTCAGAAATTTGAAAAGCTGAAGATCAAATTAAATAGGGGATAATATGTATATAGGACTTGTCGCAAGATGAGTCCTTTTAGCTATAGAACATTATTTGTATAAGTGGAGAGAAAGGTGATTTTTATAAAGTTTTTCACTTTTTAAACTAAAATTCGATAAAAAAGAGAACTGATCTTTCTTTAATATAAGTGAGAGAAGACGACAACAAACGAAAGGCATGCGTGAGTATGTCTTTTTGTTTACGCTCAATGAGAGATTCAAATGAGTCAATATAAATAGAAAGGATGATTATATGTCAGAAAATATTTTAAAAATGTCAATGGATGCATATGTCGGACTAATCAGTGTGTTCTAGACGCATTGACCGGTTTGCATAATTCAGCCAAAATGGTTCGATGAACGGATAGTGGTTTAGATAAACGTGTTACAGGTTTGTATGAACGCTATTGTCAGTTTACATTAATCACTCGATCGGTTTCATAAAACGCTACTTTGGTGTACTCAAACGTAAGTGCGGTTTATCAAATCGGAGATCAGTTTGATAAAACGTTTAAATCGGTTTATAAAAACGTATCCCGGTTTATATAAGTCATGAGACTGGTTTATCTAAAAGTATTACCGGTTTGTTAAGACGCATATCGGTTTGCATAATCGGTCCATCGGTGTGTCTGTATTTATATATTTTTGATATTAAATTGAACTTTACCTCCTTTTTGGTGCTACACTATAAGGTGTAGTCAGAAGGAGGTTATTTTATGCAAAAATGTACTACAATTGAAGAAATATTAGAAATGCTTGCACAGGGCTTTACTTATGAAGATATCCGTGCAAGATGCGGGATTGGATCCAGTGTAATTACGGATATCAAAAAGAAGTATGAGAAGATGGGAATATCCTTGAGCGAACTCAAGCTAATGTCTCCAGAAGAAATTAAGCAGAAGTTTTATCCGTCTGCCTGTCGTCGAGGAAACAGGCCGCTTCCTGATTTTAAAGATGTGTATCTGAAAATCACTGGTTCGCAGCACGCAACACTGTTTGAACAATGGATCGAATATAAGGAAAAATATAGTAACGGCTATGAGTATACACAATTTAAGAAATACTTTGCAGACTGGAGAAAGGAACACCATATTGATGACAACATAAAAATGGCTCTTAATAGATCTCCTGGTAATAATCTGTATATTGACTGGATTGGTGATACATTGCCTATTGTGAGAAACCCTGATGATCCAGACAAGCCGCTTACGGCTCATTTCTTCGTTACAACTATTGATATAAGTGATTATACGTTTTGTGAGGCTTTTCCTAATGAAAAGACTAATAATTACGTAGAGGGATTAGCGGATGCATTTACGTTTTATGGTGCACTTCCCCGTATTTTAAGGCCGGATAATCCAAAAACAATAGTTATTAAAAATAACAAGGATTCTCTTGTGCTCAATGCCATGCTTAGGGATTTTGAGCAGTACTACGGCGTGGTTATAGTACCTGCACCACCGCGTAAGCCTAAAGGAAAAAGTCTTGTGGAGCATGCCGTTAAGTGGCTTGAGCAGAATCTTCTGCCAAGGCTTAAAGGACGATTGCTTAATAGCTTTGATGAGCTTAACGAAGTAATTGGCTTAGAAATGGAAAAGCTAAATCAGAGACCTTATAAAAACGCAAAAGGAAACAGAAAAGATATGTTTATCGAATTTGATAAACCAGCAATGAGACCGTTGACTATGTCTCCATTCACCTGCTTTGATTATAAATATGTAAAAGTACCAAATAATTACCATATTCTAATCGACAATCATTATTATTCTGTTCCCTACAAGTATTATAACCGCATGGTGCTTGTAAGAACATCTAAAAATCAAATTATTATCACTGATGAAAACAATAATTTAATTTGTACACATGATAGAGCTTTTAAACCATTCCCAAAATATATTACCGAGAAGGAGCATATGCCTGCTTCCCATCAGTATTATTACGATGAGAATAATTATAATGCTGAAACTTATATCAATTGGGCCGGCTCCTTTGGTCCCCAAACAAAGGAATATATCAAAAGAATTATTGCGTCTTTTGAATTTGAAGAGCAGTCCTATAAAAGCTGTAACGGTATGCTTCACCTGATCAAGGGCAAACCAAAAGCATTAGCTGAGGAAGCGGCTAAACGATGCCTCGCAAGTAATGTTATAGGCTATAGCTATTTCAAGAAAATTTATAATAATCTGACAAGCTCATCAGATAATGAATCAAATCATAATAATGCTCTGCCAAAGCATAAAAATATTAGAGGAAAGGATAGTTTTAAATAATGAATAAACAAGAAAAAATGACTGAAGAAAAGGAAAATCTCACAAAATTATGCTTTATATTAAAAAGAATGCACTTGTCATCAATGGCTTCAGAGCTTGAAGCACAGCTGAACGATCCTAATGTGGATCTTTTATCATTTTCTGAAAGGTTTAATAAAATTGTTATGGCTGAATGGAATGCCAGACAGCTGAAAAAGTTTAAAAGATTGGTCAAACATGCTGAGCTGAAATATCCAGGAGCCTACTTTGATGAAAGCCTATATGATGCTAGAAGGCAGCTTGATACGACAACAATCGAAAGGCTTAACAACTCGACAGACTGGATTGATCAGGGTAGAAACCTTCTGGTAACAGGATTATGCGGATCAGGAAAAACCTATTATGTCAATGCACTAGCGATTTCTGCTATGCATAAAAACAAAACGGTTAGATATACAAGAGCATCATTGTTAATGAATGAAATCAAAAGAATTGAGCAGCTTAATGATGCAGATGCAACTTATAAAGAGTTCATAGAATTATCCACAGTTGATATCCTGATCATTGATGATTTTGGACTCATGCCTTTGGACTTTGATACCTGCAGAAGACTGTTTGAAATTCTTGACAGCCGAGAGGCTAGGAAAACCACTATCGTTGTATCACAGGTTCCGGTTAAAGGATGGTATGAATTATTTCAAAATGATACCTATGCAGATGCATGCTTAGATCGGTTAATAGCGAATGCTTTTAGATTAGAATTCAACGGCATTGATATGAGAAAATCATCTTAGCGTAAACCGGTTAGACCGTCCACATACATTGACGGGGCGTCGCTGACGCCCCGTTTACTGCGCTCTATGCATCAATGGAAAATGATGTGGTCACGATCAGCTACATCAGACGTGATATCACGCTTGAATTTACACGTTTTTTAGTTGAATTTTTTTTGGAGGGATATATTAAAAAAGCAACAACTTTTGAAGAAGTCCTTGAGGGTTATGAATACATTGAATATTCATTTTTAGCGGCTCGTTATCTGATGGCTCATGGGGATTTAAAGGATTTTCCCTTCTTCGAGAAGTATGATGTGCCTTATGTAGAACTGTCGATTGATGCGACACCATTGTCGGATGGGACTGCTAGTGTTGAAATTCGGACGAGTACCAAGGTGAAACGGTGGCCTGGTATTGAAGCGTATTGCGCTGCATTTTTGATGGCTTTATATGAATTAGATGATATTTATGTGCCACATTTAGATATGATCTGTTATGTCGCTATCAGATTATTAGAGTTAGAGGGGAGTGATGAAGATGATCGAAGCATCAATTAGAGTTAAAAAAGGACAGATCATGGCTGTTCGTGTTAATAAGCATGAAGATTTTTTTGAACATATTGTTTATCCGCTTTTTGCTTTAACGCAAGCGCCGCATATGGAATCAAAACAGGATGTTATGGAAACTTTCCAGCATATGTATGCCTTTCATGAAGGTGTATATCGAATGCTCGCTGATGATGAAACGCGCTATGTGATTGCCGATGGTTTTTACAATCTTGTTTATGACCAGGAAACGCTGATGATTCCAGGTGTTATTGATGATGAGAAATTTCTTTATCTTTATGGCTGTTTTTTAGCGTCATTTGTAAGTTATGAGAATCTTTCACGTGTTATTGCCTTAGTTTATACTTTATATGCACAAAATGCCTTTGCGAATGGAGAGTTAGGTGATCGCTATGAATAATGATATGCGTGAGACTTTATTATACTTTTCATTAAAGTATGTTGGTGATTTTCGGAAGATTTATCGCGCTTTAGAAGAAAAAGAAAGTGTTGATACGGCTTTGTTCGAGCAGTTAAAAAGAGGAATGAAGGCCTCTTATCTGACAATTGTGGATGAGCAGTATCCAGCGCGCTTAAAAGAAATTTATGATCCGCCATTTGTCCTCTATTATTATGGTGATGTATCATTGCTTTCTCGCGATCGTATGTTTTCCGTTGTGGGCAGCCGGCATCCTAATGCTTATGGCGCGAAAATGGCAAAACTGTACACTCACGTTTTGGTGGAAAATGGTTATGGCATTGTCTCGGGAATGGCTTATGGGATTGACAGTATGGCCCATAATGAGGCGATGCATAGCGGCGGGGTGACGATTGCCGTCCTTGGCAGTGGGATTGATGAAGTGTATCCGGCGGCGCATCGTTCACTTTATCAGCAGTTAATGCGCACACAGTTAGTTATTTCCGAATATCCGGGAATGACGAAACCGCAGAAAGTGTATTTTAAAAATCGTAATCGCCTCATTACTGGTTTAGGTGATCAGCTGTTAGTCGTGCAGGCACAGTTAAAAAGCGGTACAATGGTGAGTGTTGGTCATGCTTTAGAACAAGGAAAAGATGTCTATGCCATTCCGGGACGGGTGAATGAAGATCCGCCAGGTACGAATTATCTGATTTCGCAGGGAGCGATCTGTGCTTCATCATGTGATATTCTGCTTGATGAATGAGACCCTAATATGTGAATATTGTCTCATTTCTGCTCGCTTAAAAAAGTTTGCATATTGACAAACAAAAATTTTTCGTTTAATTTAAGTAAGCGAAGGAGGCGAGAGGCATGAAACATTTGGTTATTGTCGAATCACCATCTAAATCAAAAACAATTGGGAAATATCTAGGCAAAGATTATATTGTGACATCATCGAAGGGTCATATCCGCGATTTATCAAAGAGCGGCAAAGATGGCTTAGGAATTGATCAGGACAATGATTATGCGCCAAAATATTCCATCCCTCGCGATAAAAGAGAGACTGTTAAAGAATTAAAAGAGTATGTCAAAAAAGCGGACGATGTCTATCTGGCAACCGACCCGGACCGTGAAGGAGAAGCTATTTCGTGGCATTTAGCACAGGTTTTAGGGATCGATATGGATCAGGACAATCGTATCGTTTTTCACGAAATTACGAAAAATGCCGTGACACAGGCGTTGGAACATCCCCGTAAGATTGATCAGAACTTAGTCAAGTCCCAGGAGACGAGACGAGTTCTCGACCGTATTATCGGGTTTAAATTATCGAAATTATTACAGCGTAAGATTAAATCAAAATCAGCTGGCCGTGTACAGTCAGTCGCATTAAGACTGATTTGCGAAAAGGAAGATGAAATCAATGCTTTTGTACCAGAAGAATACTGGAAGATTAAGGCATCCTTTATTAAAGATCAGATTCCTTTTGAAGCTGATTTAACGAAGTATAAAACAAAGAAGTTAGAAATCCATAATGGTGAAGAAGCAACGAAAGCGTTCGAAGCCTTAGGGAAAGACTTCACCGTTGAAAAATTGACCAAGAGTGTCAAAAAGAAGAATTCAAAAGCACCGTTTATTACTTCGACGCTCCAGCAGGAAGCTTCTTCGAAATTAGGCTTCAAAGCGAAACGCACGATGAGTATTGCTCAGCGTCTCTATGAAGGGGTCGATTTAGGTCAGGAAACTGTGGGTTTAATTACCTACATGAGAACCGATTCCATTCGTTTAGCGCCTGAATTTATTAATGAAACGAAGAAATATATCGAAGAAAAATATGGGAAAGATTATGTCGGAAGAGCAAAAGTTGCGAAAAAGACAGAAAATGTGCAGGATGCCCATGAAGCGATTCGTCCAACTTCTATCTTAAGAACACCTGAATCAATCAAAGAACATTTGACTGCGGAACAGTATAAATTGTACGCGATGATTTATGCACGGGCGATTGCTTCATTAATGACGCCGGCAACGATGGATGCCACTTCTGTTGTCTTAGACAATAATGGCTATAAATTCAATGCTTCCGGCAGCGTGATGAAATTTGATGGGTATTTAAGAGCGTATAGCGCTTATGAAAAATCAAATAATGAACTCTTACCGCCGCTTGAAGAAGGCGAAATCTTGAATGCGGAAAAAGTTGATAAATCCCAGCACTTTACGAAACCGCCAGCGCGCTATTCCGAAGCGAAGCTGATTAAGGAACTTGAAGAATTAGGTATTGGCCGTCCATCAACCTATGCGACGATCATTGATACGATTGTCAGCCGCGGGTATGTGGAACTCGAAAACAAAGCCTTTAAACCAACGGAATCAGGGATATTAACGAATTCAAAATTGGTTGAATTCTTTGATTCTATTATTAATGTCGAATATACGGCAAAAATGGAAAACGAACTTGATGAAATTGCTCAGGGCAATGATACTTATGTCAATGCGATTTCCCATTTCGAAGAAAAATTTGAACCATTGCTGGAAACGGCCTATGAGAAAATGCCAAAGATCGAACCTCAGAAAACTGGTGAAAAGTGTCCGCAGTGTGGCGGTGATCTGGTTATTCGTAAAGGGCGCTATGGCGAGTTTGTAGCTTGTTCAAATTATCCGGAATGTAAATATATTAAAGCTGATCCTAATAATAAAATCGGTCAGGAGAGCGGTGATATCTGTCCGAACTGCGGTGCGCCAATGGTTTACAAACGCGGGCGCTTTGGTGATTTTATCGCTTGTTCAAACTATCCGGAATGTAAGACCATCCTGAAGGATAAAAATGATAAAACAAATCAGGAAACGGGTGAAACTTGTCCAAAGTGCGGCTCACCGATGGTTTACAAGAAGGGACGTTTTGGACCATTTGAAGCATGTTCAAATTATCCAAAATGTAAATACATCAAACCGAAACCTAAAAAGAAAAAGGTTAAGGAAGAAGAGACAAAAGAAGCATAAACGAAAGGGCTGCGTAAGCAGTCCTTTCCTAATAAGGAGAATAAAATGGAAAATTATGTCAATGTCATTGGCGCCGGATTAGCCGGCTGTGAAGCGGTCCACCAGTTAGTAAAAGCAGGCATTCCTGTCCATCTTTACGAAATGCGTCCGGTGAAATCAACTGATGCCCATAAAACTGAATATTTTGCGGAATTGGTTTGTTCCAATTCGTTACGTGCTGATGGTCTGAAAAATGCCGTTGGGGTGTTAAAACAGGAAATGACGATGAATGATTCCCTGATTATTAAGATTGCCCGTGAACATGCAGTGCCTGCTGGCGGCTCGCTAGCGGTTGATCGCTATGGCTTTGCGAAAGCCGTTACCGAGGCTATTACGAATCATCCTTTAGTGACGGTTATTCATGAAGAAGTGACTCAAATTCCTGAAGGGCCAACGATTATTGCCAGCGGCCCTTTGACAAGTAATGCATTATCCCAGGCTATTGGGGAATATTTAGGACAAAAAGAATATTTCTATTTCTATGACGCGGCAGCGCCTATTGTTACCAAAGATTCTATTAATTTCGATATTGCTTATTATAAATCCCGTTATGATAAAGGAGATGCGGAATATATTAACTGCCCGATGGATGAAGCGCAGTTTGATGCCTTCTATGATGCCTTAATGAACGCGGAATGCGTCGTGCCTCATGATTATGAAGAGAAGTTTTTTGAAGGCTGTATGCCATTTGAAGAAATGGCTCGGCGTGGTAAGCAGACGCTGTTATTTGGCCCGATGAAACCAGTTGGCTTAGAAAAAGATAACGGGCCGCGCAGCCATGCGGTGGTGCAGTTACGTCAGGATAATGCCATTGGCAGTCTTTACAATATTGTGGGGTTCCAGACACATTTAAAATGGGGCGAACAAAAGAAGATTATTCACATGATTCCTGGTTTAGAAAATGCGGAAATTGTCCGTTATGGTGTGATGCATCGTAACTGTTTCCTGAATTCCCCATTGTTCTTACGACCAACTTATCAGTATAAAGACCGTGATGATTTATTCTTTGCTGGTCAGATGACGGGGGTTGAAGGATATGTGGAATCAGCGCAGTCCGGCTTAACTGCTGGTCTCAATATGGCAAGACTGATGCAGGGGAAAACGCCGCTGGTCTTCCCCAATGAGACAGTGATGGGAGCCTTAGCTCATTATATTACCCATGCCTCAAAAGCAGACTTCCAGCCGATGAAAGCCAATTTTGGTATTTTGCCTGATTTAGCGCAGCGCGTGAAGAAAAAGGAAAAGAAGGAAGCGTATGCGAAGCGCGCCATTGCGAGTATGGAGTCTTTCTTAAATGAAAACGCCTAAGGATCGTTTTCTTGATTATCTGCACTTTGAAAAGCGTTATAGTGATCTGACGATCACCTCTTATCGTCATGATCTTACGGATTTTGAAGGGTACCTTAAACAGGAAGGTATCACTTCCCTTTTGGATATTGATGATTTGGCAGCGCGTGGTTATGTGATGTCTTTAAGCAGTCAAAAACTGTCGCATACCACAATTAATCGTCGTTTATCGTCATTGCGCTCTTTTTATAAATATTTAGAACGTCAGAAAATGGTAAAGGGGAATCCTTTTGAACTGATTACTTCGTTAAAAGAAAGTAAACGTCATCCCGATTTCCTATATGAGGAAGAAATGCTTGCCTTGCTTGACTCGATTGAGACAGACACTTTGTTAGGCGTGCGTAATAAAGCGATGATCGAATTAATGTATGCATCGGGATTACGTGTGTCAGAAGTCGTGCATTTACGTATCGAGGATGTCCATCTTGATGATCAATTTTTGCGTATCATGGGGAAAGGGCAGAAAGAACGTGATGTGCCTTTCCATGATTATGCGAAGGCGTGGTTAGTGAAGTATTTAGAAGAAGCCCGGATAGAGCTCATGGCTTCGTATCATCAGGATCACCATTATGTCTTTGTCAATAGCCGGGGAGGGATGCTTAGCAGTCGCGGAGTGGAAAAGATTTTAAATAAAGTAATGGCCCATTATGATCCGCTGCGTAAAATTCATCCGCATACCATTCGTCACTCATTTGCGACGCATTTATTAAATGCTGGAATGGATTTGCGGGTTGTGCAGGAATTGTTAGGGCATGCGCATCTTTCTACCACCCAGGTTTATACGCATGTGACAAAAGAAAAACTAAAAGAGGTTTATGATCAGGCGTGTCCAAGAAAAGTGCTTGAAAAGATGAAAAAGTGATTGACGAGCAGGGGCTCTTCGTGATAGTATAACTACGTTGTAGACCTCTAGCTACAACCGCACATAAAAGGTATTAAAGGTACAAAGTACTGCCTTGGTTGGCGAGTCTAAGAAAAATGAGAAGGAGGTACATCAATGTACGCAATTATTGAAACTGGTGGAAAACAGTTAAAAGTTGAAGCTGGAGACACGATCTTTGTAGAAAAGTTAGATGTTGAAGCTGGCGAAACTTACACATTTGATAAGGTATTATTAGTTGGTGATGACACTGTTAAGATTGGTAACCCATACGTTGCAGGCGCAACTGTTACAGCAACTGTTGAAAAACAGGGTAAAGAAAAGAAGGTTACAATCTTCAAGTATGAACCAAAGAAACATTATCATAAAAAACAGGGTCATAGACAGCCTTACACTAAGTTAACAGTTAAAGAAATCTTAGCTTAATTATGATAAAAGTTCACATTACCAGACATCAAGGGATTGTGCAGGAGATCACTATCAGTGGTCATGCCAATTCCGGAGAGTATGGTAAGGATCTTGTTTGTGCCGGTGTCAGCAGTGTGACGACAGGGGTATGCAATACCCTGGCAAATCACAACTTTCTCGACATAGGGACAATCGTATACAAAGAAGGATACGTTTCCATTACTTCAAAAAATATGACGAGTGAACATCAATTGATACTAGAGACTTTGATCACTACTCTTGAAAATATTGAAGAAAACTATGGAACGTACATAAGAATTATAAATCAGGAGGCATAAAACAATGATGTTCAAATTAGATTTACAGTTATTCGCTTCTAAGAAGGGTGTTAGTTCGACAAAGAACGGCCGTGATTCTGAATCTAAACGTTTAGGCGCTAAGTTATCAGACGGTCAGAAATGTACTGCAGGTTCTATCATCTACAGACAGAGAGGAACTAAGATCTTACCAGGTGTAAACGTTGGTAAAGGCGGAGACGACACTTTATTCGCTAAAGTTGATGGTGTTGTTAAATACGAAAGAGTTGGCAGAGATAAAAAACAGGTTTCTGTTTATCCAGCAGCTTAAGTCATTGAAAGAGTCCCAACGTCATTGGGATTCTTTTTTTAATAATTAATCCCCCAAAGGAGGAAAAAGGATGAAATTTATCGATCAGGTATCAATCTATGCAGCCGCTGGGAAAGGCGGCGATGGGGTTGTGGCTTTCCGTCGTGAAGCACATGTTCCTAAAGGCGGACCGGCTGGCGGTGACGGCGGAAAGGGCGGCTCGATTGTTTTTCAGGCGACCAATTCCCTGACAACCTTATTAGATTTACGATACAATAGAAAATATATTGCGAAAGCCGGCGGCAACGGCATGGCCAAAAAAATGCATGGTGCCGATGCGGCGGATATGGTCATTAAAGTACCGGTTGGAACTGTTGTTTATGATGAAGATACAGGGAAAATCTTATGCGATTTAGTTAAAGATGGCCAGCATGCAATCGTTTGTAAAGGCGGTCGCGGCGGTCGCGGGAATGCGCGTTTTGCGACTTCACGTAACCCAGCACCAACAATTTGTGAACGTGGTGAACCAGGGGAAGAAATGAACCTGAAAGTGGAATTAAAATTATTAGCGGACGTCGGCTTGGTTGGTTTCCCAAGTGTTGGAAAATCGACATTATTATCAGTTGTCTCGAAAGCGCGACCTAAAATTGCGGATTATCATTTCACAACGATTGTCCCTAATTTAGGTGTTGTCCAGGTTAAAGATGGCCGTTCGTTTGTCATGGCTGATTTACCTGGCTTAATTGAAGGGGCCTCTCAGGGACGCGGTTTGGGTCATCAGTTCTTAAGACATATTGAAAGATGTCGCGTTATCGTGCATGTTGTTGATATGTCCGGAAGTGAAGGACGTGATCCTTATGAAGATTATTTGCAGATCAATAAGGAACTTGGCGAATACAAGTATCATTTATTAGATCGTCCACAGATTGTCGTGGCTAATAAAATGGACTTGGATGAGGCAGAAGAAAACTTAGTACGTTTCAAGGAAAAAGTTGGTGATGATGTGCAGGTTTTCCCAATTATTGCGCCGATTCATGAAGGATTAGATGCTATGTTATATGCCATTGCGGATACTTTAGATAAAGCGCCACTTTCAACCTTAGAAGAGGAGGAAGATACTGTTGTTTATTCCTTTGATGAAGATGATGTACCACCGTTTGAAATTCATAACGAAGGTAATGGGGTATTTGTTGTAACGGGCGAAAAGGTTGAACGCTTAGTGCAAATGGCAGCGTTATATACGGATGATGGCTTTAACCGTTTTGCACGTCAGATCCGTAATATGGGCGTTGATGAAGGGTTACGTATTTCGGGCGCGAAAGACGGCGATACCGTTCGTATTCTTGATTTTGAATTTACATTCTCAGATTAAAAAAGGGCTCAAGCCCTTTTTTCATTGTCGATGATGATCCCAATACGGGTATTTTCATAAGGAATTGATTCCAACAAATGGATGGACGAGACATGTAAGGTGCAATAAATCGGAAATTTTGGCTCTTTGTGCAATACTGTTTTCCGCGCTAATGTCATATGTGGCAGAAAGGCTTTGTCATGAAAAGGCTGTTTATGGGCTTTTAAACGATCAGTTAACTGCTTTTGCAGGGCATATAATCCCTCATCATGGCTGGTTGTAAGATAATAGAGACGTTTTCCTTGTCTTTCAGGAAAATAATCAAGGCCGCTCACTGTAAAGGAAAAAGGTTTAAAAGTGATTTCTGATAAGATCGCACGCATCGCCGTAACCGTATCTTCATCGCTTTCACCGATAAAGGCTAAAGTCATATGAAGAGAATTTTCGGGGATTGGCTTTAATGAGGAAGCGCAATCTATAAGCTGGCTGCGATACTGCAGTAAGCTGGCCTCTTCTTCCTGAGAAAATGTCAGGGCAAAATAGATTCTTCTCATGCTTATATCACCTCTGTGTCATTTTACCATCTTTTGTGTTAGAATAAGAAGCCGAGGAGTTAATTATGTACAATTATATCAAAGGAATTATTACTGAATTTTATTCGGATCATATTGTGTTAGAAAATAACGGAATTGGTTATCTGATTTACGTGCCAAATCCTTATGTTTATAAGAAAAAAGAAGAAGTTACGGTTTATGTTTTCCAGTCTATTACGGAAAATGATATGCGTTTATATGGCTTTCGCAGCGCCAAAGAAAAAGATTTATTCTTAATGCTTATTAAGGTGAAAGGGATTGGCCCGAAATCTGCGATCGCGATTTTAGCGAGCGGGGAAGTTAATGACATTATTAATGCCATAGAAAATGATAATACGAAATATTTAAAAAGTTTCCCAGGTATTGGTCCTAAGGCAGCCTCTCAGATCATTTTGGATTTAAAAGGGAAGTTTGATGGCTTAACGCGTTTAGAAGCGATGCCGGTGGATAATCCTGCTTATGAAGAAGCTTGTGAAGTTTTAGTTGCTTTAGGTTATAAAGAAAAAGATGTCGATAAAGTTATGGGCAGCTTAAAAGATGAAGACCTTGATACCAATGGCTACGTCAAGAAAGCCCTGGCTTTAATGGTTAAATAATAGAAAGGAATGATGGTATGGCTGAAGATGTTTTAGATACGAAGGCCCATCGCGAAGACGATGAAGAAAGTCTCCGTCCAGCCTCGTTTGATGAATATGTCGGTCAAAATGATCTTAAAGAAAACTTACGCATTTTCGTCTCCGCGGCGAAAAAACGTGATGAATCATTAGATCATGTTTTACTTTATGGTCCACCTGGTTTAGGAAAAACCACTATGGCAATGATTATTGCGCATGAAATGGGCGCGGGCATTAAAATTGTGACCGCACCAGCCATTGATAAAACAGGTGATTTGGTTGCCATTTTAACATCTTTATCACCAGGTGATGTTTTATTTATCGATGAAATTCATCGTTTAAACAAAGTTGTTGAAGAAGTGCTTTATCCAGCTATGGAAGATTACTGTGTCGATGTGATGATCGGGAAAGAAACACCACGCAGTGTCCGCATTGATTTACCACCCTTTACTTTAGTGGGGGCGACGACGCGAGCAGGAGATTTAAGTGCTCCGCTGCGTGATCGTTTTGGCATTGTCTCGAAGTTAGATTACTATAATGATGAAGACTTAACGAAGATTATCTCTCGTACGTCCCGCGTTTATGACTTCGCGATGGATGATGATGCAAAATATGAATTAGCACGTCGTTCCCGCGGAACGCCACGTATTGCCAATCGTTTATTCCGCCGAGTACGAGATTTTGCGCAGTTTTATGATGATGACCACATTTCATTAGCCCGTACACAGGAGGCGTTGGATCGCTTAAAAGTCGATAACTTAGGCTTAGATGATGTCGATCGTCGTTATCTGCTTGGCATTATTAATCGTTATGGCGGCGGCCCGGTCGGATTAGATGCGTTAGCAGCGAGTATTGGTGAGGAATCGGTGACGTTAGAGGATGTATACGAACCGTATTTATTACAAAAAGGCCTTGTCAAAAGAACCCATCGTGGTCGTATTGCGACCCAGCTGGCCTATGATCATTTTCATATTACCAGAGAATTCGAAGAATAACGAATTCTCTTTTTTAATATGAAAAAATTAAAATTTGTCGGCCTGGTTCTTTTGATTATTTCCTCACTCATTTACGGTTATGTTCATCCTGAAAAAGTAACCGTTAAAAAGAAACGTTCACCTAGTATTACCTTGGCGGGGGCTTTTAAGAAAAATGGTACTTATAAGATTAAAGAAGGAATGCTTTTGAAAGATGTTGTGAAAGACGTCGGTGTTTTGCCGGAAGCTAATATGAAAGCGATCTCGTTAAGTGAAAAGGTGCATGCGGAACAGACAATTTATTTACCCAAAAGACATAAAGTGATGATTTCTCTTAATAAAGCTCAGGCAAAAGATTTTATGCAGTTAAATGGCGTTGGGGAAAAGACCGCCCAAAAGATCATTGATTATCGTAAAGCCCATCGCTTTGCCTGGATTGAAGATATTATGAACGTCTCAGGCATTGGCGAAAAGCGCTTTGAAAGTTATCGGGAGTATTTATGCTTGTAAGATATCATCTTTTTTATTACGCCATTTTTGCTTTATTAGTTGTTGTCTGTCGTTTTGTCCATCCGCTTTTTCTCATCGCTTTAGCATTTTATAGTCTGTTTTTGGTAAGACGTACCTCATTTCGGCACTTGCTTGTCGCTATCGTTTTATCACTGCCTTTATTACGAATGCTCAATGCCCCGCGTTTACCACATTATTTAAGCGGCCGTGTTGTCACTGTCAATACCAATCATATTATTGTGAAAACTACCTATGGAAAGGTCAAAGTTTATACCAAAGATCATTTCCGTTATCAGGATGAAATTCGCTTTAGTGCTCGCTCGATTAAGATCCATGAGGCCGCTAATGACAATGGTTTTAGTGAAGATCATTACCTTAAAGGGGCTCATATTATTGGCAAAATGTATATGACTCATTTGTATAAAAAACAAAGCCATTTCTCACTCGCTAATCTTTTAGAAGAACATTTCAGTCATAACGTTAAGCTGCGTTCTTATCAGCGTTTATTTATTTTGGGATTAAAAGATGAAGAGATCAAAAGTGATTATAGTGCGATGACTTCATTAAGCATTGTGCACATGTTTGCCTTATCAGGAATGCATGTCATGATTCTCTATAGTCTGCTTTTTCAGCTTTATGGCTTTGTGATGCCTAAAAAGATCGCGCATATTCTTGCGGAAATCACGATTGGGTTATATGTTTTCATGATTCCCTTTAATATCTCTCTGCATCGTGCATTCTTCGTATTGGTTTTAGGAGATATCTTTAAAAAGCACCTTAACCGCTTAGATATATTAGGGCTGCTTATTATTGGTCATTTGCTTTATAATCCGTATGTTATTTACTCCATTTCATTTGTCTTCTCTTATTTTATTTACCTGATTGTCATTTTAACGAAAGATTTAAAAGGCTCACCGCTTTTGATTTACTTAAGTACCATTCCCATTGTCTTATCCTTAAACTTCAGTGTAAATCTTGTTTCGTTTTTGTTGGCAGATTTGTTAATGCCTTTTGTGGAAGGATTTTATATTATTACATTAGGTTCATTATTCTTCGCTATTTTCAAACCCGTCTTATCACTGATGATTTATGTCTTTACCAACATTTTGAAAATGACAGGGGATCTCTCTTCCGCTATTACCTTTCAGAAACCAACCTTATTATTTATGGGTCTTTATTATTATGCTTACTTTACTTTGCTTTATAAACGGGAAATGCATCAGCCAAGCAAACGTACAGTCCTTTTCTTATGTGCTTTGATGATCAGTTTTCATGTGTATTCTAAGTACAAGATCTATAGCGAAATAGGGATGATTAATGTCGGTCAAGGAGATTGTAGCTATTTTCGCTTACCTTATAATCAAGGTAACTATCTCATTGATACGGGTGGTAATATTCGCTATGATGTCGCCACCACAACCGTGATTCCTTTCTTAAAATCTCAAGGGATTGATCACTTAGATGGTGTTTATATTTCTCATACTGACTATGATCATTCCGGCGCCTTGTCTTCATTAAAAGAACATTTTAAGGTTAAGAAGGTCATTATGTCTCCAAAGCCAGAGAAAACTATAGGTCCGATGACTATTAAGTTTTTAAAAACCGGCCATCATTATGGCAATAAAAATGATGACTGTAATATCCAATATGTCACTTTACATGATTATCATTACTTATTTACCGGTGATCTTTCTGAAGTAGGGGAGAAAGCTCTACTTAAGAAATACCATCATTTGGATGTGGACGTTCTAAAAGTTGGCCATCATGGCTCAAAACATTCATCATCGGTCTCTTTATTTGAAATGATCCATCCGAAGATTGCCTTTATCGGTGTTGGCGAAAATAACTTTTATGGACATCCTAGTGATATTGTCATTAAACGATTACAGGAACGCAATATCTATATCCTAAGAACAGATCAGGACGGTAATTTCTGTGTTCGTGATTATGGTTATCATCACTACGTATTTAAACACCATACATAAATGCAAGCTTATGGTTTCACATCTTTTGCCACTTGCGAGAAAGCTGTAATGAAGAATTTACTGTGATCATGACATTTGAGCAGGTATTATCAATGTCAACTACCCGCGACTAAAGTCGCAGGCTTGTCTCGCGCAAGTCTAAGACTGGCGTCGGTACATATGTACTAGCTGATTAGCCTAATGTGTTTCGGGCACTACGTTATCCGCAAAAATACAGGCACCTGGGGATTCTTCCCACGTCCCTCGCTCTGCGGGCATGCATTAAACATCTCTGACGTGCAGGAGAAGTGTGCATGTCATACACAACTGCGGATAACCTTGGCGATGGGAACTACCCTGAAAGGGAGAAACTGCATATATACTGCCTCTGGCAAGCGTATGCAGGCGTGCGTAAGCGCACACTTATTCATCAATCTTAGCTCAGCTGATTAAGTTTATATATTCAAACGTTATTATTTTACAGGAAAGGAGGAATTTCCATGAGCGTATGCGTTGTAGCGCCGGATAAAAAGCCGCTGATGCCGACAAGCGAGTACCGTGCAAGAAAGCTGCTGAAAAGCGGCAAGGCTGTTATCTTTAAGTATAAGCCGTTCACGATCATGCTTACAAGAATCGTAAGCGAGAATATGCAGCCGATCGAGTACTGCTGCGATACGGGATACAAACATATTGGTGTATCCATCAAATCAGAAAAACACGAGTATTTTGACTGCCAATTTGACATGCTTCAGGATGAGAAGAAGCGGCACGATGACCGTCGGAAAATGCGCCGCGCAAGAAGAAACAGGCTTCGCTACAGAAAGCCCCGTTTTGATAATCGGACAGCTTCCAAAAAGGAAGGATGGCTGGCGCCGTCGCTGAGAAACATCCGTGATCAGCATATCCGTATTTTTGAGCGGTTCCTTGAGGTCATGCCGATAGTCTCAGCCACGTTTGAAATGGGCTCGTTTGACGTCCACGCCATGCATGAGTTTGAGGCAACAGGCACCGTGCTTAAAGGCGATGATTATCAGAAGGGGCCGCGATACGGCATGAACACGCTGAGAAAAGCCGTTTTCTATCGTGACAATTACACATGCCAGGTGTGCGGGGAAACCGCGGATGAAGGCGCTATTCTGAGAGTGCATCATATCGGCTTCGAAACAGGCGATCATACGAACCGCATGAGCAATCTGCTGACCGTCTGCACAAAATGCCATACTTCGGCAAACCACAAGCCGGGCGGAAAGCTGTACGACCTGAAGCCTAGGACGAAGCCGTTTAACGGCGCAGCCTTCATGAACGCTGTCAGATGGCAGATGTTCAGAACGCTGAAAAGCACCCACCCTGATTTAGAATGGCACATGACATATGGCGCTGCTACGCAGGAGGCAAGAAGAGTCCTACACCTTGAAAAGTCGCATGCCAATGACGCCTACGCCATGGGAGAATTCCATCCAAGACGCAGGACGCCTTTTATGCATTTTCAGAAGCTGAGACGGAATAACCGCATCCTTGAAAAATTCTTTGATGCAAAATACGTTGATGCGCGAGACGGCAAGACAAAGAAAGGTGCAGAGCTGTCATGCGGACGCACAGACAGAAGCGAGTCAAGACACTCCGAGAAGAACCTTCGCGTATTCAGAGAGCGGAAAGTTTCGAAAGGCAGACGCGTGATCAGAAGAAGCCACTATAAACTGCGTCCTGGCGATACTGTTGTTATTGGCGGAGAGAAGCATAGGGCAAAGGGCGTTCATAACAAAGGCACATATGTTGTGACAGACGCCAAGAAGTCAGTGCCTGTTAAGAAAGTAGAGAAGATTATTCATGCAGGTGGGTATATGCCTGTTAAATAGAGAAGGAGGATGGCACAATTCCTCCCGCGAATGAATTCGCAGGTATCCTTGTGCCTATATATCAATGAAAACGGATAAGGAATATGTCCCTAAAAAATGTCTTTTGCTTTCCGGTATGTGAACCAGTGTATGGTTCAGATTAAAATGGAAGTGGTGTTCTATCGAAAGGGTAGGACGCCATTTTTGTCTTGAAAGACATTTTATGTCACAAAAATTACAGTTTCATATTATAGTGCAAAAATTGAAGAAAATACGGAAATGGTGCGAGAGTTTCCAACTGGTGGATCGTGATCCATTTATTTAAATTGTAAGTGATAAATCTCATTTACCGCAGTTAAAGGAAAGTGTTGCGGATATAAATGCATTGATCATTGAAGCCTTATAAGCAGATAGATAACTGTCTGTCAAGTACAATTTTTGCATTTAGAAGACCTTTTTTGGCAATAGCCCAAAAATATGTTTGCTTTTAAAATAGGATGGAAGAAACATGAGGGCAGTAAGGTAACCTTATATTTTCTACATAAGGAGAGAGTTAATATGAAGCAAATCAATACAAATCATTGTTATCAATATATGAGCCAAAAGCTGATACTATTGTGCTTATCACTATTAATGGTTATTATATTAGGCAGCATTACAAATACTTTTGCGGAAGAGACTAAATATAGTGCGTATACATTTGAAGGCAATAAAAATAGACGTATTGTAGTGAAATATCATAATGATCAGATAGATGCAAATTGGTCATTTTGCATTAATAGTGATCGTCATGAACCAGGAAATAGCAGTGGGGCTACAGGTACTTATACGAAAATCATAAACCCGACAGAAGTTGTATACAAAGCGAATGCCCAAGGGGGAGGCGGTGATTATAAAAAAGTAAAAGCCGTTCTTTATTATTATGCCACACATGCCGAATATAATTATGTTGTTGTGCAAAATGAATTATATACGCAAATGGGCATTTCTGGCTATGATTCACCGTGGAATAACGATAATTCACTAAAAGAACAAAAGGAAACACTTAGAAACTTTGTCAATCATCTAACAGACGAAGAAAGCAAATTAATAGATGAAAGAACAACTTTTTATCTCTATCATTCAGAAGAAAATAACATTCAAAATTTAATAACCTGTAAAGTGAAACCTTTTGAATCAAAGTTTATCAAAAAGGATAGTGCAACAAAACAAAATCTTGCTGGTGCAAAAATTCAGTTTTTCAAAGTAACGGATAGCGGTAAGCAACTTTTAGATCAAAATGGGCATGAGTTAAGAGGAGATAATAATACTACGGCAAGCTGGACATCAACAGCTGATGAAGAAACATTTGTAATTCCGGAAGAAGGAACTTATATCATTCATGAATTATCAGCACCTGCAGGTTATAATGAAACAGATGATATTGTTTTTAAGATGGATGCTTTTGGTCGTATTACAATTGGCAATTATGATTCTAATAATAAAGCAGCATTTGAAACCAATGCTCCAGTTAGTAATATTACGACTTATACATTCGTCATGAATGATGTTCCAGAAACAGGTAAAGAAATAGAAATCGGAAAAATAAATGGAGCAGGAAAACCTTTAGCAGGTGCGACGATTGTTATTAAACAAGGTGATGCAACCATTAAAAGATGGACAACTGATACAGCTAATAAAACATTTAAAATTGCGCCGGGAACTTATACATTTCATGAATCCAGTGCCCCAAAAGATTACCAGTGTGTAAAAGACTTTGATTTTACGGTTGATGGAGAAGGGCGCATTACTATTGATTCATCGATCACATATGCTAGTGTGAATGGCAATAAGTTAGTTGTTACTGATGATCATCAGCCAATTAAGGTTACGGTTTATAAAACATGGGATAGTGGAACAGTTGCGAAAGCAGTTAAACTTCAATTATATGTTGATGGCAAAACGTATGGTGATCCCGTAACATTGAAGTCAAGCGATGGTAAAAATTGGTCTTATAGCTGGAATGAAGTGCCTTATAGTTATGGGGATCATTATGTTGTAAAAGAAGAAAATTCTGATGTATTTTATCCTATTGAAACAGATAATTATACGATAACTTATTATGAAAAATATTCGGATTCTGATTTTAAAAGCTTGGAAAATGGTACCCAAATTATGTTAGTGAATCGTTCAACTACGCAGGCATTAGGGTTACAAATGTCGCAAATAAGTAGCGATCACGCTCCTTTAGAATGGAAAACAGTTAATAAGTATAATGATCAGATTGTCAATGCTCCAAGTGCTGACTCGCTTTGGACAATTCAAGATAATAAAAATGGTGTTGTTGCGCTCAAAAACAGCCAATATTCAAATCTTCAAATAGTTAATGTGAAAAAATCTGTGGATTTGGTGATGGCAGGGACAACAACACTTGCATGGGTCAATGCAACACAAGTGCATTTTAATAAGCAGGGGTATCTGCAAATTGGTTCTGGTGCAGGATCTAACTGGTCTCTCACACAAAATACCGATGATCAATATGCAACAAGCAATTATTTTTCGTGTTCTTCTAACCCAAATATTCAATTTGATGTTTATGTCAGAATAACCAAAACTGTGAGTGAAAATGAAAAAGTGATTACACTGACAAATAAGGCTTATGAAAAAGGGAATGCTTCGCTTAAAATTAGGAAAAAAGATAGTCGTGATGCTGCTAAATATTTAGCAGGAGCGACATTCACGCTCTATCGCTATGATAACAGTGTAACAACGAAAATTCCTGGCAGTGATCTGACAGGCAGGAAAGTAGATACTGGTACAACGAATAGTGAAGGATCGTATACATTTGAAAAATTACCATTTGGGGAATACTATCTTGTCGAAGAGGAAGCACCATCCGGTTATGAAAAGTTAACAGAACCTATTCAAATTCATTGGGTTAAAGATGGTGATTCCGGTAAAGCTATTGTATCTAAGCTTTCAAAAAGTCATGCAAAGTTTGAAAACAGTATTTTAGAGATCGCAAATGATCAGAAGAAAGTAAAGAGTTTAACAGTTCAAAAAGGCTGGGATATTGGGACTACGCCACAGGATATTCAGGTGACTCTTTATAAAGATGGAAAAAAGGCTGCTATTAAAGAAGCAACAGTGACATTGACCGCGGAAAAACATTATCAATACACTTGGAAAAATCTTGATTATGATGGGACTTATACTGTTTTAGAAGATACAAAGTCTAAAGATTTTGCATCTGAAGTAAGTCCTTCGTCAGGAATTAATACCTATACGAAAGTTGATAAGTTAAGTGATTTAGTAAATGGCGATCAGGTTGTCTTAATGGCTAATCAAGCGACTCCGCAAGTTTTAGGTGTTCAACCTAATGCTTCAAGTCATGAAGGGAAATTACGGTTAGTGACTCCTAATACCGGCTCGCTTAGTTCGTCAACTCTTTATACAACTCCAACAGCTGATACCTTATGGACAATAACTAATAAAAAAGAGCATACAGCGCAGTTCTCAAATGTGAAATATCGTGGATTAAAAATTGCAAATAAGTCTGGAGAAGAAGACAGTTTTGTTTCTGCAGATTCTTCGTTGATTACAGATATGTATTATGATTCACAAAACAGGTTACGTTTTGGGTATGGAGATAACACTTATGCGATGACGTATGATCCGCAAATAAAACAGTTCACTTGTACCGCTCCAAGCAAGAATACCAATCAGCTTCGCTTTGATATTTATAAAGTTAATACTGTTAAAGACCGCCGTGGTGAAGAATCTTTAGTAGTGATTAATAATAAGAGCACGACGATTAAAAAGGCTTCTATAAAGTTGAAAAAGTTTGAAGCAGGCGATACAACGAAATTACTGAAAAACGCAAAATTTCAGTTGTACATTAAAAATGAAAATAGTGCGACAAATATTCCGCATACATCTGTTTACGGAACACAAGTTGGGGATACACTAACAACAAATGAAGATGGAACATTATCAGTTTCAGGTTTAAATGTTGATACAACTTATTATTTTGTGGAAACAAAAGCACCTGAAGGGTATAAAGCTCTGGATCAGGCTATTGGCTTTACTGTGTCTGTTAATGGCGATATAGAATTAGTGAATTCGGTTGAAAATGTCATGGTTTCTAATGATGTGCTTCTTGTTGGAAATACGAAATCCTATGTGTTACCAGATACTGGCGGAACGGGAATTTTTCAATATTGGCTTTGGGGTTTAATACTCATTTTTATTTCTATTGCTTTAAAAACAAAAGGAATACATTGATGATGAGCTACAAATAGTTCGAACGCTCATGCTTTGCTGGCATAAAGATTACTATGGTGAAGCAAATTTTTAAGTGAAAAGTAAGTCTTTTATTCTTCTACATATGTGAAAGTATGATGAGAATTTTCAAAATGGGCTCTTTTTGCTTGCAATGAGGATGGATTATGTTCATACTTATAAAAGAAAAGAACCAATTATGTCATGAAAATTTCATTCTTGGGACTCGTGCATGTAGGAATATAGGACTATAATGAAAGTGAAAGGTGAGGTGATGGACATGCATAAGAAATGGAGTATTTTCGTGATGGTGAGTCTGCTTGTCCTGTCAGTCTCTGTAAACAAAGTACAGGCCAAGTCTGCTTCTAAGATTTTCCTTCATTATACTGATGATGCAACGAAAAAGGCTGTTAAAGGGGTGACTTTTACATTAAACAAGGTTGCTGGCGAAGGAAAAAGCGGTTATGTATTCACAAAAGCGTATCAAAAGAATAAAGTGACGCTTTCTTCTGATGATACCCTCAAGAATATTCAAATCGCTAAACAGCTCGAAAAAGTCAGTAAGAAAGGTATCAAGCGTACAACAAATAAGCAAGGCAAGATCACTTTCAATAATTTAAAAGCTGGCGTTTATCTTATTCGTCAGACCAAAGCGGCTGGCAGCGCTAAAAACTATCAGAAAATCGAGCCATTCCTTGTTTACTTAACGGAATCGACGAAGAAAGTTACTTATGACTTAACAGCTATTACACCAGTCACGATGACGGTATTTGGCTAAATGAAAGGATCAGCTATAAACGGCTGATCTTTTTTGGTACAATTTATGTCTCTAAAGTGTGCATTTTCCGTACTAACTTAAAAGTGTAATATGCAGTAAGATGGAGTTGCAGACGAAGGAAATGAGTAAGGTTCCTCCCGAACACGAAACCTGACCTCATGTCATGCAAGCGTTATTTCTGCTTATTCCCGAAAGCAATAAAATAATGTGCCCTTGAGTAGCATCTTCTTCAACCCTTACGAAGAATGTCTCTAATTTTTTGCACAACACTTTCTTTATGCCCTAAGATTTATCGAGAGATGAATCACCCTATTTCTTGCTGCTAAGGGAGTCCTTGTAAGCCCGGTGACGATCGGGTTTTTTATTTGCCTGAACACTTGACTATCTTGATGAACTTTTGTACGATCACATCAACAGTTTTTATTAAAGGTGGCAAGATATTTATGAGTCAAAGTTCAGTGATCAGCATGATCTATAGTTTATATGATGATTTCTACCCGCAGGAAAAGAAGGTGGCTGATTATGTCATCGCCCATGCACATGATGTGGTCAATATGAATAACAGCGAATTAGCGAAAGCCTGTGAGACGAGTGTAGCGACGATCAGCCGTTTCGTCAAAAAATGCGGTGTGGAAAGTTTTCATCAGTTTAAAGTTGTGTTAGCGCGTGATGTAGTTTTAGGCGAAGATGTGCAGGTCTCTTCGACAATTTCCTTAGAGGATATCCATACATCAATCGCTAATATTCAGGCAAATAAAATGAATGAAATCAAAGCCACATTATCTTTGCTCGATGAAAAGCAGTTAAAAGAAGTGGTTGCTTTATTAAGCAAAGCGGCGATGATTCAGATTGTCGCAGTGGGCAATACCATTCCGGTGGCGATCAATGCGCAGTATATGTTTAATGAGATTGGCTTACGCGCTATGGCGGGGACAATCTGGGAAACGCAGCTGGCTTTTTCGATGACGTTAACACCTCAGGACGTGATGATTGCGATTTCCAATACAGGCGAATCGAAAGACGTCGTGAAAATGATTCACAATGCGCGTGAAGGCGGGGCTAAGGTGATAGCTATTACGAATAATCCTCAGTCAACGATTGCCTTGCTGGCGGATTATCACTTACAGTCAGCCACTAGAGAAAAACTATTTCTTAATGAATTCTATTTTTCTCGCGTATCCGCGATGACAATTATCGAAGTGCTTTA
This sequence comes from Intestinibaculum porci, assembly GCF_003925875.1. Classification (GTDB taxonomy): domain Bacteria; phylum Bacillota_I; class Bacilli_A; order Erysipelotrichales; family Coprobacillaceae; genus Intestinibaculum; species Intestinibaculum porci. The sequence goes on from NZ_AP019309.1 coordinate 1,111,302, forward strand.
TCTCTTTTTGACGGTCGGTCATGAGAAAAGCTATGACTATCTCTCGAAATGCGAAAACTTAATGGTTGATGAGAAATTATAATTGTGGGGCAACTCACAATTTTTATTTTCGTTATTTTTGCTATTGACGTAACTTAATAATGTGATAGAATAAAAGTACGAAATAAAGTAACAGGAGGTATCGCTATGGCAGTAAAATACAATTGGGCAACGATTGGGACCGGGGTGATCGGTCATCAGTTAGCAGAGGCTCTGCAGAAACAAGGGGGCAACCTTTATAGTGTCGCCAATCGCACATATGAAAAAGGCGTTGCGTTCGCCAAAGAATATGGCATTGAAAAAGTATACAAAGAGATTGATGAAGTCTTCACCGATCCAAACGTCGACGTCATTTATATTTCAACCCCGCATAACACGCATATTCAGTATTTACGTAAAGCTTTAAAAGCCGGTAAACATGTTTTGTGTGAAAAATCTATTACCTTAAATAGTGATGAATTGGACGAGGCGATTGCTTTAGCTGAGGATAATCATGTCGTTTTAGCGGAAGCGATGACACTCTTTCATATGCCGCTTTATAAAAAGCTGCATGAGATTGTCGCTAGTGGTCGTTTAGGTCCTTTACGTCTGATTCAGATGAACTTTGGCTCTTATAAGGATTACAATATGAAAAACCGTTTCTTCTCCCGTGAACTAGCAGGTGGGGCAATGCTGGATATCGGGGTTTATGCCTTATCCTTTGTGCGTTTCTTTATGAGTTCAACACCAACTCATATTCAGACGCAAGTGAAATTCGCGCCAACTGGTGTAGATGAAATGGCTAGTTTATTACTGCAAAATAAAGAGGAAGAAATGGCGACGGTTATTTTATCTTTACATGCCAAACAGCCAAAACGTGGCACAATCGCTTTTGATCAGGGCTATATTGAAGTGTATGAATACCCTCGCGGAGAAAAAGCGGTCATTACTTATACTAATGATGGACATCAGGAAGTTATTGAAGCGGGCGATACCAATGATGCCTTAGTCTATGAAGTGCAGGACATGGAAAAGGCTATTGATGAAGGCTATGATATGCATTTGGATTATACTCGTGACGTGATGAAAATTATGACTTATGCGCGCGAAGAGTGGCATATGAAATATCCTGAAGAGGAGGCTTAAGCCTTCTTTCTGGGTATAAGAAAAGATTTGATCAGGAAATGATCAAATTTTTCATGTTTTGTTCACCCCAGGCACACATCGCCTCAACGATCGGTGCTAACGAACGTCCCTGCACAGTGAGAGAGTATTCGGTTTTTGGCGGCACAACAGGATAGACTTCGCGATGAATCATTCCGTCGTTTTCTAAATCGCGTAACTGTTGTGTTAACGTTTTAGCCGTTGCCTGCGGCAGGCGGTGACTGAGTTCACTAAAGCGCAAAGTACCTTCATTGAGTAAGTAATACAGAATAATACATTTGTATTTTTCACCGATGACTGATAAGGTTGCTTCAACAGGGCAGTGAAATTTCTATTCCATAAATGCCTCCATAGTATCCTTTTAGATAGTATAGTAATTTAAAATGCGTACTTATAATAAGAAACTAAAGATGCTAGGATGAGATCACCGAAAAGTCTAAACTATCATATTGTTTTTGTGACAAAATACAGACGCTCGTGCATAACGGAGGAAATCGGCAACTTTTTAAAGGAAGAGATTGTACGACTAATTGAATCCATGGATGGGCATGTCTGTGAAGTGGAATATCACAAGGATCATGTTCACATCTTGGCAGAGCTTTCTCCGAAACATGCTATATCTGATCAAATTGGCGTAATTAAGGGAGTTACTGCCAGAAATGTTAAAAAGAGATACGGCAGTCAGATTTCGAAATATCTCTGGAAGGGGCAGTTTTGGGCGCTAAGCTACTTTATTGCAACTTCAGGAGGCGTTACGCTTGATGTACTGAAAAAATATATTTCGGAGCAGAGAACTGGCCCATCAAAAGGCGGATGGCACGACCACAAGAAAAAGCGTCATTCATCCCCGTGCGATTGAAACAATCGCAGCGGGGTCTTCTGGCGCTTCTTTGATAAAAGATCAGGAAGTGTTACGCGTTTTAATCGCGATTGGTCATCCGGCACATCAGAGTACGATTGTCCCGGCACAAAAAAGTTTGGCTTATTATCAGGATGAACAGCATCATTTCTATGTCCCTAAAAAAGCCTTATCTAAAATCGTTACAATACTCTAAGATGAAAGACTATTCGGATGAATGGTCTTTTTTGGCGCAAAGGCGCAATTTGATAAAGGGCTTACATTTGATATGGTATACTGATTGTAGGAAGTGATCAATATGCCACAAATAACAACAAAAGAGCAGATCTCACAGGATCTGAAAAAACTTATTTATATCTTCTTACATCCGCGTGACAGTATGAAAAAAGCATTGACCTTTTTTAGTGAATTTTCCGAGAGCTTTCCTGCTTACAGCAGTGCGGCGTTAGCGTTTTATATTATTATTTTAAGTGTTCCAGCACTGACGATCATCGCTTTAGCTTCGACGCTTTTTCATATCGATTTAGCGACTCTGCAGGATATTTTAGAGCGTTTCTTGATGCCCAAGTATGCCAAAATGTTAAGTAAAGTATTAACCAATAAAACAATCAGTTTGTCGACGATCATGATTTTAGCTTTCTCGGTGTATGCCGTCTCCCGTGGAATTGGGGCGATTTATACCATGACCAAGAAACTTTTCCCATTGGATGAACTGACCAAAGAAGGTGTTTTTCACTATTATCTTTACACCATTCGCATTACCATCTTCATTCTGCTTTCAGCGATCAGTCTGATTATCGTATTAGCGATTGGTCCGATTGCCCGCATTTTTCATGTCTTTTATGGTATTATGATCTTCCGGGCTTTCCTCTTATTTATGATGGTGACCTTGTTTTTTACGCTTCTTTACCGGATGATTCCTCGTGCCCATATCTTTTTTCGAGAAGCTTTTAGGGGCGCTTTAGTTGCTACAATCGGCGAATATTTACTGATGAGTTTTTTAGACTTCTATTTACAAAGAGCGAATTTTTCTAACGTCTACGGTCCTTTAGCGAGTATTGTGATGGTTTTGTTTATCTTAGATTGGTCCGCCAAAATGTTTTACTTTGGCATGTTTGTGACGCATCGTCTCTATATGAAACGCTTTTTAGCGCGAAATGTGGAAGTAGAGGTTGAAGCGATTAACCATCGTGGCCAGGCTTATACCCATGTCTTTCGTAAAATGTGTTATTTAAAAAATGCTTTACCGGGTGAAAGAGTCGAAATCAGTATTATGAAAGAAAGTCGCAGCCGTATTTATGCGATTGTTTCAAAAGTTCTTCAGGCCAGCCCTGATCGTATGACCCCAGCCTGTTATCAATGTGATTTATGTGATCGCTGCCAGCTGCAGTATATGGATTATGAAGCCTCATTACGTCTGAAACGTCATGAAGCGCAGCGCTCTATTATGAAATATTCTTCATTTGCCTATGGTGATGAAGTGGTGCATGAACTGCTGCCAGTGCATACATTGACCCATTATAAGAAGTATCTCAAAGCTCCGGTTTCTTTTGATCAGGAATACTATATTGGTGATCATCACAAACAAAGCTGCAGTTTTATGCGTTCTTGTGTCCTTAATGATGGAAAAATGAATACGGCTATCGTGATGATCGAAAAGATTCTCAATAACTATATGATCAAGACAGTTGAAACGGTGATGTTTAAAGTGATTGGTGAAGCGATTATTGTCTTTATTGATTGCGGTCATCATGGTATTGATCCCCAGCTAGTGATCGAATTAAAGAAAACATCCATCAACAGTCTTTACCAAATGCATAAGCGGATGGGAATCATGACCTATACATGTATTTATGGCGATGCGCATTATCCGTTTTTCTATCAGGGAAAAACCTATCAGATCTCTCCGTTAAACTATATTTATACCAATCAGGAAACCTTGGGGCACCTCCTTGATCTGATGATCAGTCTGCTTGATGAAGACGATCAGATATTGACAATAGGATGTGGTTTTCTGCTTAATATGGCTTTGTCACAGGAGGTCATCGCCCTCAATGAAAATGAAGCGATGTATCGGGATATGAAAGACTATGCTCAAAAGCATCAGCTGACGCATAAGAAGTTCTTATATGGCCGTGTTGATGCCCGCATTGGCATTGTCATCAGTCGTCATCATTTCGCTAGTGCGGTTGTCAATTTGATTGATAAACCGTTATCGAGCGCTTTATCACAAGCCTTTTTCACGGCCCGCATTCCTCATCTTTACATTATTACGATTTCACCCCATGAGTTAATGGTTAGTTTAAAGGGAAATGATGCTGATCGTCTGCAGAGTACTTATCATTTAGAGGATGTCTATGGCTTAGATAGTGAACCTTATACGATGAATGCCCTGTGGGTTTTCAAGCTGACATTAAAGAATTGAGAAAGTCGATAATTGTGATAGAATACTTTTAATGGAGGTGGCCAGATGAATTTTGTGATCTATGGTGATGAACGTTTATTAATGGATGATAAGCTCAAAGAGCTCAAAGAGCGTTATCACTGCTCAACCGATGACATGAACTATAGTGTCTATGATCCAAGTGAAAATAGTATGAGTATGATTCTAGAGGATTTAAGAACCTTACCGTTTTTAACGGATTATAAAATGGTTGTTATTACTCATCCGCTGTTTCTCACCTCGAGTAAACAAAAAGAGGTCAGTGAACAGGACTTAAAAGCTTTTATGGATTATATTGAACAGGATAATCCAACTAGTATTCTTGTCATCTTTCACGAAGGTACTTTTGATGAACGTCGGAAAGTCATGAAAAGTTTACGTAAACATGCCCAGGTATTTCAAATGGAAAAGATGGATAGTCATTCCGTTTATAAAGTAACGCGGGAAATGATTATGCAAAAAGGCTCTAAAATTGATAATGATGCCCTCAATCTCTTATTAAGCCGGACAGGCGATAATCTGTTTGAAATTTCTCATCAGGTTGAAAAGCTGACATTATACACACAGCATATTCGCATGGAAGATGTCGATGCCTTAGTAGCGGCGCCATTAGAAGAAAATGTTTTTGCCTTAACCAATGCCATCTTAGCCCATGATATGGCCAAGACAATGGGCATTTATAAGGACCTGATGGTCACTAATCATGAACCGATTGCTTTGATCGCTTTAATTGCGACGTCGCTGCGTCATCTTTATGAAGTCAAATTACTGTCTCGTAAAGGTTATAACGATCGTGAAATAGCCAAGATGACCGGCATTAATCCGCGTGCCATTTATCCTATTCGGAAAAATGGTGAGAAGTTTGAAATCAATGAGCTTCTTGCCAAACTCAATGAACTCTCACAGTTAGACGTGAAAATCAAAACGGGTTTGATTGATAAACAGCGCGGCTTAGAATTATTTTTATTACATATGGGGTGATGCTATGCATTCATTGAAAGAATTATATAAAGTGGGGATTGGTCCATCCTCATCACATACGTTAGGGCCACAGAAAATTGCTAAGCGTATTCGTAAAGAATATCCCGAAGCGACACGTTTTGAAGTAGCTTTACATGGGTCATTAGCCTTAACGGGGAAAGGGCATCTTACTGACAAAGTCATGCGTGATACCTTTGCCCCGAGGCCTTGCACCTTTACTTTTAATGCTGATCGTTTGCCCTATCATCCCAATGGCATGATTGTTAATGTGTATCAGGATGACAAACTGCTTAACAGTATTGAAGCGTATTCGATCGGCGGGGGTGCCATCCTTTTTAAAGGAGAATTTGAACGCGGTCTTAAAGAATATTACCCGCATAACAGTATGGAAGAGATTCTCACTTTCTGTGAACATAATGCTTTATCGCTTTATGATTATGTTAAACGTTATGAAGAAGATGATATTGAAGAGTATCTGATGATGATTTTAGAGACAATGTTAGCGTGCGTGGATGCTGGATTAAAAGCAGAAGGGGTTATTCAAGGACGATTAAAGATGAAGAAAGTGGCCAATGACATGTATCATCAGGCTTTGAATATCCATACGCCAATGCGTCGCTCCCGTCTGATGATTGCCTCTTATGCTTATGCAGTTGCGGAAGAAAATGCGGATGGTCATCGCATTGTCACCGCGCCAACATGCGGAGCAAGCGGGGTTGTGCCAGCAGTTCTTTATCATGCTTATCATAACTTGCATATGAGCAAGCAGGATCTTGTTGAAGCGTTAGCGATCGGCGGCCTTTTTGGCAACTGTGTTAAATATAATGCGACTATTTCCGGCGCGGATGGCGGCTGCCAGGCGGAAATCGGTACCGCTTGTGCGATGGCTTCAGCGATGGTCGCCTGGATACATGAACTCAATAACAATTTGATTGCCTATGCGGCTGAAATGGGCTTAGAACATAATTTTGGCCTGACCTGTGATCCGGTGGGCGGTTATGTGCAGATCCCTTGCATTGAACGTAATGCTTATGCAGCCCTGTGCGCGATGGATGCCGGCTTGTTAGCGGGAGAGCTGGGCTATTTAAGAAAGAATAAGATTTCTTTTGATCAGGCGGTGCGAGTTTTAAAAGCGACCGGTAAAGATTTAAATGATGCCTATAAAGAAACCTCATTAGGCGGCCTAGCGAAGGAGTATCATGTTGAAAACGACTAGCGCTTTATATGTCCATATTCCGTTTTGTGACAGCATCTGCAGTTACTGTGATTTTTGTAAAGTTTTTTATAATGAGAAGATGGTCGATGATTATTTGACGGCGTTAGAAAAAGAGGCGCAAACGTTGCAAGGGACGATGACGACAATTTATATTGGCGGCGGGACGCCTTCGAGCTTATCTTTAGCGCAGTTAGCGCGTTTAATGCACATTTTAGCGCCATTTTGTGATGCGCATACGTTAGAATATACGATGGAAGCTAATCCTGAATCCGTCACGTTAGAGAAACTGCAGCTGCTTGCTCACTATGGGGTTAATCGTCTTTCTCTTGGCGTGCAGAGTTTTCAGCCTCATTTAATTAAGGCGATTGAACGTCATCATCATCAACAGATGGTGATTGATGTTTTAAAGATGGCCCAAGATTATATCCCTTCATTATCGATCGATATGATGTATGGCTTACCAGGACAGACGCTCGCTGATCTGAAAAAAGATTTAGCGGTCATCGATACCTTACCAATTACGCATCTTTCTTATTATGATCTGATTCTTGAAGCGGGGACGAAATTAAGTCATACGTCCTATCAAGGCATTGATGAAGATCTTGATGATGCGATGGAGACACAGATACATCATCATTTAGAGCTGCTTGGCTATCATCAGTATGAAGTCTCTAACTATGCTTTAGGAAACCATGAATCCATGCATAATAAAGTGTACTGGCATTATGATAACTATTATGGCATTGGCGCGGGGGCGAGCAGTAAGATTGATGACTGCATGATTGATCATAGCCGCGCTTTACTGAAATACCTTCGTGGCGAAGATATTACCCATGTCACAAAACTGAGTAAAGAAGATACGATGTTCAATCATCTGATGATGTCACTGCGTTTAGTGGAAGGTTTAGATTTGACGGAGTTCACCCGGCGTTATGGCAAACGCGTACAGGAGGTCTATCAGGAGCCGTTAAAGAAACATCTCTCTTTAGGCAATTTAGTGATTGATGATAATCATTTAAAAACAACCCCGAAGTCACTGCGCTATCTCAACAGCATTCTGATCGACTTTCTCGATTAATACCTGTTTTTACGGGTATTTTTTTCTTTTCGTGAAACGAAAAGAAAAAGAGTTAAAGTTTAGCACTTAATTATTGACACTGCTAAAAATGTGTGTATAATGGAGTTAGCAATTGAAGAAGAAGAGTGCTAAAGGAGGAATCGATATGCTTACAGCCCGACAATTACTGATTTTTAAATACATCGTCGAAGAGTATATCCAGACGGGTGAACCGGTCGGCAGTAAACTGTTGATGACGAAATACAAGCTTCCTTATTCAAGTGCAACGATTCGTAATGAAATGAGCACCTTGGAAAAACAGGGCTTTCTTGATAAGACGCATACCTCAAGCGGGCGTGTGCCAAGCAAGAAAGGCTATCATTTCTATGTCGAGACATTACTACAGCCGAATGTAGATGACGAAGTCAAAAATCAGGTCTCTACATTGTTTGCGAACACCAACCGATCGTTAAGCGAAATTATTGAGCAGTGCTGCGAAATGATTTCTCAGTTAACGAATCTGACAACGGTAGCCTTAGGCAACAATGCGAGTTTTGAACGCTTTCAAAACATTACATTAGTACCGCTAGGCGCCCATAGTGCCACTGCCATTATCGTGACCGATAAAGGACATGTCGAAAATCGCACTTTCCAGATTAAGGATGAAGCGATGATGGATGACCTCAATGCTTGTGTTGGTGTGATCAACGATACAATGACGGGCACTCCGATTGATGATGTCGTTGAAAAACTGGAAAATGATGTCAAGCCTATTCTTAATGTTAAGGTAAAAGAACATGAAGTGCTCTTTAATGCCTTCCTGGAAGCTTTTATGAAGTTTGCCAAACAGAATGTGTACTTCTCTGGTAAAGATAATATACTTTATCAGCCAGAATACAATGATGTCAATAAACTTCGTAAGCTGGTGACAGCTTTTGAAAATTCATCTCGCTGGAAGATGCTTGAGCCATCGAGTGATAGCGAAGATGGTGTCACCGTGAGAATTGGCAGTGAAACACCATTCGAAGATATGGATGATGTTTCCGTTATATCAGCATCGTTTGATACTGGTAAGGAATCTAAAGGCTCTATTTCGGTGATCGGTCCAACCCGTATGCCTTACGAGAAGGTCGTATCCTTAGTAGAGTACGTAAGTGACAATATTGAAAAGCTGATTCAGGATGAATACGGCGACGAAGAAAATGATGAGAGGTGAAAATATGGCAGAAGAAAAGAAAAATGATGAAGTTCAGGAAGAAACAAAAGATGTAAAAGAAGAGACTAAGCAGCCTGAAGCTTCTCCAGAAAAAGAAGAAAAACCACAAGAAGAGAAAAAAGCAGATCAAGATCAGGAAATTGCAGACCTGAAAGAAGAAGCCAACAAATGGAAGACAGAATACTATAAAGTCTTTGCGGATATGCAGAATACCCAGAAACGTTTGACAAAGGAATTCGATAACACAAAGAAATTTATGATGCAAAACTTTATTGAAGATCTGTTACCGGTAGTGGACAACTTCGAACGTTCATTAGCTTCTGAAGCCAATGATGAAAGTCTAAAAAATTTCCTTAAAGGATATCAGATGATTCATGATCAGCTCATGAATATCTTAGAGAAAAATGGTGTGAAAGCCATCGAGGCCAAAGTCGGTGATGATTTCGATCCTAACTTGCATCAGGCCATTATGACTGAAAAAGTGGATGGGATGGAACCAAACAAAATCACTGAAGAATTACAAAAAGGTTATATGTTAAAAGATCGTGTCATTAGAGCAACACTTGTCAAAGTGAGTGAATAGGAGGAAATAAACTATGAGCAAAATTATTGGTATTGATTTAGGGACAACAAATTCATGTGTGTCCGTTATGGAAAACGGCGAAGCAAAAGTTATCGCTAACCCAGAAGGGATGAGAACAACACCTTCGGTTGTTGCTTTCAAGAATGGTGAAATCATTGTTGGTGAAGCAGCAAAACGTCAGGCGGTCACAAACCCAGATACTGTTTCTTCAATCAAGAGACATATGGGTACAGATTATAAAGCAAAAGTTAATGGTAAAGAATATACACCAGAAGAAATTTCAGCAATGATCTTACAGAACTTAAAGGCTACTGCTGAAGCTTACTTAGGTGAAAAAGTAACCGAAGCAGTTATTACTGTTCCTGCTTACTTCAATGATGCACAGCGTCAGGCAACTAAAGATGCTGGTAAGATCGCTGGCTTGGATGTTAAACGTATCATCAACGAACCTACCGCTGCCGCTTTAGCATTCGGTATTGATAAAATTGAAAAAGAACAGAAAGTCTTAGTATACGACTTAGGTGGTGGGACATTCGATGTTTCTATCCTCGACTTAGCTGATGGTACTTTCGAAGTATTAGCTACGGCTGGTAACAACCACTTAGGCGGCGATGACTTCGATAAGAAAGTTATGGACTGGATGGTTTCTGAATTCAAGAAAGAACAGGGCATCGACTTATCAAATGATAAGATGGCTATGCAGCGTGTGAAAGATGCCGCTGAAAAAGCGAAGAAAGACTTATCTGGTATGATGCAGACTCAGATCTCATTACCATTCATCTCTGCTGGTGCGAATGGTCCTGTCCATTTAGATATGACTTTAACAAGAGCAAAATTTGATGAATTAACAAGCGACTTAGTACAGATGACAGAAACACCTGTACGTCAGGCTTTAAGCGATGCTGGTATGAGCGCTGGCGATATTGATGAAGTCTTATTAGTCGGTGGTTCTACACGTATTCCTGCCGTTCAGGAATCTGTTAAGAGATTATTAGGTAAGGAACCTAACAAATCTGTCAACCCTGATGAAGTTGTTTCTATGGGTGCTGCAATCCAGGGTGGTGTCATCGCTGGTGATGTTAAAGATGTCTTATTACTTGATGTCACTCCATTATCATTAGGTATTGAAACAATGGGTGGTGTTATGACGGTCTTAATCCCTCGTAATACAACGATCCCTACTGAAAAATCACAGATCTTCTCTACCGCTGCGGATAATCAGCCAGCTGTTGATATCAACGTTTTACAGGGTGAACGTTCAATGGCTAAAGACAATAAGCAGTTAGGCTTATTCAAATTAGACGGTATCGAACCTGCACCTCGTGGTGTTCCTCAGATCCAGGTTACTTTCAATATCGATGTTAACGGTATCGTTAATGTTAAAGCAAAGGATATGAAGACTAACAAGGAACAGTCTATTACGATCCAGAACTCTACTGGTTTAAGTGATGAAGAAATCGACCGTATGGTTAAAGAAGCAGAAGCGAACAAAGCGGAAGACGAAAAGATGAAGAAAGATATCGAAACAAAGAACAAAGCTGAACAGATGATCAACGAAATCGATAAAGCCTTAAGAGAACAGGGCGATAAGATCTCACCTGATCAGAAGAAACAGGCTGAATCATTAAGAGATGAATTAAAGAAAGCCTTAGATGCTAATGATATCGCTACTCTTGAATCTCGTATGAATGAATTAGAACAGATGGCTCAGCAGATGGCAAGCTATCAGTACCAGAATGCTCAGGGCGCTAATGCCGGAGCCAATGCTGGTGCGAATACAAACAGCTCATCAAATAACAATGATGACGATGTTGTAGATGCTGATTATACGGAAAAATAATGTGAACATCCAAGGCTTTGGCCTTGGATTTCACTTGAATTAAGGGGGCGTAAGCATGGCAGAAAAAAGAGACTATTATGAAGTCTTAGGCGTAGATAAAAACGCGACGCAAGATCAGATCAAACGTGCTTATCGTAAGATGGCCAAAAAATACCATCCGGATGTGAATAAATCTCCTGATGCAGAAGAAAAGTTCAAGGAAGTCAATGAGGCTTATGAAGTCCTCTCTGATGAAAATAAGAAAGCTGCTTACGACCGTTATGGACATGCGGCTTTTGATGGCACAGCAGGGGCTGGCGGAGCCGGCGGCTTCGGCGGCTTTGGCGGTTTCGAAGATATGGACTTTGGTGATATCTTCGGCTCATTCTTTGGCGGCGGCGGAAGATCACGTACCCGTGATACCGGACCACGTCAGGGCGAAGACCGTTTTGTCCAGTTAGATATTGACTTCATGGATGCCATCCGTGGTAAGAAAACAGATATTAAAATTAATTATGATGAACCTTGTAAAGCTTGTAACGGCAGCGGGGCCGCGAGTCCAAATGATATTGAAAACTGTCCGCGTTGTGGCGGCAGTGGCCGTGTGCGCATGCAGCAGCGTTCACCATTTGGGACATTTGTGCAGGAATCTGAATGTCCAGATTGTCACGGCACCGGGAAAAAGATCAAAAAGATTTGTCCAGAATGTCGCGGCAAGGGTTATAAGAACAAAAATGTCACTGTTGAATTAAATATTCCTGCGGGGATCAATACCCATCAGCAGTTACGTGTCCAGGGCAAAGGCGGCCGTGGCATCAATGGTGGTCCTAATGGCGACTTATATGTGGAAATTTATGTGCGTCCACATAAACACTTTGTTCGTCAGGGCAATGATATCCATATCGAAATTCCGGTTTCGGCAGTTGATGCAACGTTGGGCTGCAAGGTGGAAGTGCCAACCGTTTACGGTGATGTTGAAATGAGTATCCCTGAAGGGACACAGCCAGGCACAACTTTACGATTACGTGGCAAAGGTGTGAAGTCTTTACGTGGCAATACTTATGGTGATGAATATGTCACTGTCAATGTGAAGATTCCAACTAAGTTGACAAAAGCCGAAAAAGACCTGTATAAGAAATTACAGGGCGGAACAACCCGTAAGAGTATTTTTGAACAGTTTAAAAACTCATTTAAAGCATAAAATAGCTTTGATTTATACATAAGATAAAGCATGAACATCCGTTTGGATTGTTTGTGCTTTTTTTGTTCAATCAGTCTTTGCGTAAATTGGAATCTAAGGATAATACCTATGAGTAGGTATTGTCCTTTTTGTGCATCGTAATAATAGCGAGACGATTCATAAATTGCTAATAAACAGCCAAAAGGGTATTTGCTTGATCATGGTAATCAATGCCGTTTGCTTATGATGTTATTGAAAATCATGAAGGTTTCAATTATGTCAAGTACAAATTATGTCATTTTATTCTCTTTTTTGGGACTATTGAGCCGATTAAGGTCTTCTTATAATACGAATAGAGTAGTTGAGAAGAAAAGAAGAGGAATTATGAAAGAAATTTATGGACAAATGAAACGGTTATTGAGAAAAAATCTAGTAGCTTTCATCAGCGTTCTTATGATTGCGGCTAGTGTGAAAGTGAATAGTGTTCATGGGGAGACAAACACGGCAGACATTCATACCAGTTTGACACCATCTTTATATGATGCTTCTGGTAAGAAAGTCACGAACATTAATAATATCGATGGTAATGGTATGAAGCTTGCTGTGAACTATTCTTTAGTTCAAGCGGAAAGCTCAAGCGAAAAAAGTTATATAAGTTTTGTGAGAGATCATTACAACATTGCCTCTGAAAAATCAATCGATATTTTATGGGGGGCAAAAACTAATTTTAGGATTGGTTCAGTAGATCCTGAAAATTATGATGGTCATTTGGATTATTCCTTAGAAATAACAAATGGCGCTTATGCAAAAACTATGGATCAATCTCATTGGTATTTACTCTATATTGATGCGTCAGGTCATGCGCATAAGCTAACAAAATCGTCAGATTATACAATTACAACAAATAGTAATGGTGCTATTTCAAAGATTGTTGTAAAAAAATTATCGAAAGCATCCGGATATGGAAATGGGACTTATTATCTCGTCGAAGCAGGTACAAAAACATATGATCCTGATAGCGGAGAAGTGGTGAACGATCCAACCACAAATGTCAATATTCCTGATGGAGAGAATGGCGCTACGGTTTCTATTCCTGTCGTTTACAGTTCTACCAATAGACTCTATACAACATTAACAGGTAAATTCAATACTAATCCAGCTTTTGATGAAACAGCGTTTACTAATATTTCAAAGGGTATTTATGGCACTGATATTGCTTCTTTATCACCAATTAAGGTTGATCTTTCAGGAGAAAATTTAAATACTGTATTAATGAATGATAATTTAAAGGCTGTCTATGATATGACCTTAACGATTGAAAATCAATCAGAAAATCCTAAATGGGATTTATTGTATTTTGATGAAAATGGCAAAAATCCTGCTGATATCACAAATGAATTAGGAACATCTTTAGCGGCATCAGTTGATAGTGATGGCTATTATAAAGTTCACTTTGTGACAGAACATAAACAGCCAGGGTACTATGTTATCGTTGAAGAAGGGAAAAAAATAGAAGAAATGAATGCTTCTAATCCTATTATTGATGGGAAAAAGGATAGTGTTCAAGCATATAAAATGGCGGTTCATGATGGCTCAACCAATGAAGTCACAGGTTATATTAAAGCACAGTTTGATGGGACACCAAGGATTGATTTTGACCAAATGAATAAAGCTAGCGCAGACTTAATTGATGGCAATATGGTTCAGACACAGGCTTTAGCTGTCGCATTTAGTCAGTGGGAAAATGATGATAGCTATAAGAAGTTAAATCAAAAAAATTATTCTCTCACGTTTGGTGCTTCCTATGCCATGGTTCCTATTAAAAATACGACGTGGAGATTACTCTATTATCCAGATAAAACTTTTACAAATGGTGTCGATATCACTGATCAAGCTAAAATCACAACTAACAATAATACTGTTTCTTATACGACAACTTATAAGAAGAATGGATATTATGTTTTAGTTGAAGTCGCTTCTAAGGAAAATACAGCCAAACCTGAATATGTAACAGATACTTCTATGTATTATGGTTATGAAGAAAGATTCTATGGTTCTAACTTGTTTAAAATCAAGAATTCTGATGGAAAGACAGAGAATGTAGCCTATTGTAATACTTATGATAATTTTGCACCGTTGTATAACGGCTTGGCTGTGCAGGGCTCAAATGATATTTATTTTAATTTATATCATCGCTATACAGATCCAATTGCCTATTGGCAAAGTTTGAGTGAAAAACAAAAATTTGGCATTAGAAGTCGATTAGGTATCACAAATGATGATAATAAGGCTGCACTTACGATTTGTGATGAAGCTTCAAAAGCTATTTATTACGGTTACCATGACAGTAGTAATGGCGTAAAGGATGATCCAGCTGGTTTATTCCGTAGGCTGCCAAGATCAGGTCAAGCTTTAGATCGCAACGGAAATCTGGTATCGGTTACGAAAACGGATTATGAGAGATGGATTACTCAGTTGGTTATTCATTATTTTACTGATGGTGTTGATGTTACACACAACAAATTTGCAAATGTTACCGATAATAATGGGCAAATAAGTGAGATTGGTAAGATCGCACAAAAGATGGTTGACATGATCAAAAACAATTCTGGCCCTGCTCTTCCTAGTGGTAAGGCAGTGTATTTTTATAAATTTGATGGTGTATATAAAATTTCTAATCCAACAGCTGATGAAAAAAACAATCCCGCTGCTTCTCAAAGGAAAGAAAAAGTAAGCTTGCCTTTTAGCGTTGGCAGTAAACCCTATGCAAATAGTCAAGATATGATTACAGCGCATTTTGAAAATTCAACAGAAAAGCTAGTTTATATTAGTAAAAAGAATATTGGTGGAGAAAATTTATCGGGGGCGAAGATCCAAATTGTAAATGACCAGCAGACAGCCGTTAAATATGGCACATATACGACCGATGGCTCTGATCATTTACTGAGCTTAGAGCCAGGTATTTATACATTTCATGAGGTCAGTGCACCAGCTGGTTATCGCCTTGCTGAAGACTTTCAGTTTAAGGTTGAGCAAGATGGTCATATTACTGTGGTTGATGCTCATGGAAATATGGTAAGTGCAGATGACAATAAATTAACAGTTACTGATTTGTCTCACTATACTGTTAAGTTTAATAAGGTAGATGAACATGGAGAATTTGTGGCAGGGGCGAAACTAAAACTGACGAAAAATGATGATCCTTCGTTTAAACAAATCACCTGGATCACTGGGACAAGTCCACATATAATCGATGATCTGCCAAATGGTCAATATACACTCTCAGAAGTAGAAGCTCCTCATGGCTATGCAAAAGCGGAAAGTCAGACATTTATCCTTGATCAAAAGACGACGCAACCAATAACCATACAAATGGTTGATCAAGAAGCCAAAAAGACTTTTACTGTTACAAAGACTTGGGGGACTGGGACGACGCCTAAAGCCATTAAAGTGAAACTGCTTAGGGATGGTTATCGGGTTCTTCCATCGGAAAGGCCAAATGATTATGAGGTTACCTTAGATAGTAATAATAATTGGACATATACATGGACAAAGCTTGATAATAATGGAACGTATTCTGCTGAAGAAGCTGCTAATGATGATGGGACTGTTCCAGTGTTAGCAAAAACGATCAAAACTTTTGAGAAGATCACGCGTTTTGATGATCTTAAAAAAGGAGATCAGCTGGTTTTTATTGCCACAAATCATCAAGATAAAGCTTTAGGGGTTCAAGAAGGTACAACAAACGCATCCACAGCGTCGCACTTTAGATTTGTAGATACAGCATTCACTGCCAAAGCAAATGGTGAAAAGTATCTTGTTAATTTACCTAGCGATGATGCTCTTTGGACGGTTGATCGAGATCCTGTTATTCGCAAGGAAGACAATAATGTCTCAATATTGCTTAAGTCAGCAGCTTATCCACAGCTGTACATGGCAAATTTCAATGGTAATGAGGCGGCCAATCTCGCAGATAAAGATCATAGTTATCCGATGTCTTATATTAATAGCAATCTTTACTATGGTGGCGAAACGAATAATAGGCGACAAAAGTATTGGTCATGGAATATGAAATATAGTAATGAAAAACAGTTCTATTGT
The DNA here is from genome assembly GCF_003925875.1 of Intestinibaculum porci. GTDB lineage: Bacteria > Bacillota_I > Bacilli_A > Erysipelotrichales > Coprobacillaceae > Intestinibaculum > Intestinibaculum porci. Next base: position 1,127,939 of record NZ_AP019309.1, read on the forward strand.
CAGGCTCCAAATGAGGCTAATACACTTACGTTTGATGTTTATAAATTAGGCATAGCGGATGTGCAATCGGATCATACTGATCGTTTTACACTTGAAAATCAGAAGAAGAACAAACAAAAGATAAAGATTCAAATCAAGAAATTTGATGTTGACCATACAAATACCTTATTACCTGGAGCAATATTCCAAATTTATAAGGCAGATCAGGATGGCAGCGTTGATGATATCAAAGCTAAGGGGGAAAAAGTAGGGGATGCCATTAGAACAAATCGTTATGGTATCGCTATGAGTGGTGAACTTGATCCCAATACAACTTATTACTTACTAGAAACAAAAGCACCGGCTGGGTATAAGTCTCTGGATCATGTCATTAAGTTTAAAGCTATGGGCAATGATGATTCTTCAAAGATCATGATCGAAAGTGAAAAAGACAGGAATATTTATGTCACTGATGACACATTATATATTGGTAATAAAAAAGAAGCGGTTTATGAATTACCAGATACCGGCGGTCAAGGTGTTTTACCGTACAGATTATTTGGTATTTTCAGTCTAATCGTCGCTATCTTCATGTATATGAAAAAGCGACGAATAGCACAATAAAGATAAGGGCAGATCCTTTAAAGAGGAGGCTGCCCTTTAATGCTATTCATGAAATGAATAGGATCGAAAAAGAGAAACTATGAAATAAGGTGAATCTAATGAGCCAATAAATGCGGTAGGGATTATTTAGGTCAGGGGTCCTTGGCGGCACGAAGTGATCAGGGAACTAAGAAAATGGTAAAAAGAATGATGGGAATCAAGGAGCACAAAAAAGTATATATGTCAAGAGCAAATTATGCGCTTTTGTGGACCAGTCCTGGTACTTTTTAAGGATATGACTTCGCTCTATACTAGACATGTAAATTGAAGTGATATGCGAAGGGAGATGTAAACAAATTTAGAAATAAAGAAAGGGTTAATGATTGAGGGTTTAACAGTTATTTCATCCATACATTGCAGTTTAATAATAATAAAACCGTTAAGACTCAAGAATACTGATGATGGCTTGCTTTAACAAGATCATGTGAGCAAGACTCAATAATGCATATCTTCAATTTATTAATATAAAAATTTTATACTTGGTGATCTGGAGATCACCAAAAGGATTAAAGAGGAGAAATTTAGATTATGAGATTTTCAAGAAAAATTATGAGCTGCGTAGCAGCATCAACGATGGCTTTATCGATTGGTGGTGCCGCCACCGCTACAACATTAGCTGTGTCCAATTTATCAAAGGGTATTCATGTATTTGCGGCTTCAAATTATCAGGTTACAATTCACAATACCGCTAGTACAGAACATAACTTTGATATTTACCAGATTTTTACCGGTACGACAGATGGTTCATCAAACAGTATTGGGGATATCCAATGGGGGACTGGTGTAAAAGATTCTTTTAAGACGAACAAGGCTGCAGATATTGCAAATGAACTTAGCAATGGCAGTAAAAAAGCATTTGATATTGTTGATCAATTATCTGAAAACAAACAGACGGTCGTAATTGGAGCCGGAGAATCAAAAGATCTTTCATTAGCATCAGGATACTATTTAATTATCGATACCGCTAAGGGAAGTTCAAGTACCGATAAAGCTGTAAGTTATATGCTTAAGGTTTCAAAGAATACGGTTGTAACACCTAAATCAGATGTGCCAGCTTCTGAAAAGAAAGTCAAAGAAGATGATCATAAAGTTGATTACAACACTGATAGCAGATTACCTAATGTAGATGTAGGAAAGCAGTATAATGATGTTGCTGACTACTCAATTGGTGAAAATGTTCCATTCGAATTACTTGGCAGCCTACCAAGCAATTATGACTCTTATCAGACATATTCTTATAAGTTCTACGATAAGATGTCTAATGGTCTTACATTCAATAACGATGCTAAAGTAAGTTATTCTAATGATAATGGGGCTAGCTGGACAACTATTGATAGTGCTCAGTACACAGTAACTAAAACTTCTGATCAGCAATTTGATGTGTCATTTAGTGATTTAAAGAAGGTTGCAGGCGTTACCGCTAACTCAAAAATCAAAGTCGAATTTACCGCTAAATTAAATAGTCAAGCGAAAATCGGTGCGAAAGAAGGCAACACAAACGAATCTTATATTGAATATTCAAATAACCCAGATCATTCCGGAACTGGTACAACAACACCTGATAAAGTTATTGTTTTCACTTATGAATTAGATACGACAAAAGTGGATAAAGACAATCCTCAGGTGAAATTGAAAAATGCTGAATTCAAATTAGCAGATAGCAGCAAGTCAAAATGGTTAAAGATTGTTAATGATGAAGTGACTTGGGTTGCTTCTAAAGATGACGCTACAACATTAAAATCTGATGACAATGGTAAATTTGTAGTGAAAGGCTTAGATTCTGGTACTTATTACTTACAGGAAACAAAAGCGCCTGAAGGTTATAATCTTGATGAAACAATGCATGAGGTTACACTTAAGGCTGAAACAGTCAATAATCAGACGTGGGATGAAAACCCTTCATCAGCTATTACTTCATTAACTTTAAATGGAAAAGAAAATACTGGAGATACAGCAACTGGTATAGTCAATGCGACAATCGACAACGCGAAGGGACCAAAACTTCCAGAAACTGGTGGTATGGGTACTACGATGCTGTATGCTGCCGGTGGTGTCTTAGTGGCAGCGGCGACCGTTTATGTTGTTACTTCTAAGAAGAAACAAGCTGAAGCTGAAAAGTAATTCATATATGAAAAAAGTTTTGAGTACGATCTCCCTGATCGTTTCACTGCTGCTGATGATGAGTGTAAGAGGTGCTTATGCAAGCACTTCTTCCTCGCTCACGCTGACAAATACCAGAAAGGGAATGCATATTCATGTCTATCAGATTGCTGAAGTGAGAGGAGATCAATATACTTATACAGAAGCATTTGCTGATGCAACGAATACAAGCGTCGATCTTAATCACTTAAAAACAAGCGAAGAATTAAGCGCGGCAGCCGATACCCTTAAAGGATATGCCGCAAAAGTATCGGGCATAGATGTTATTGCTTCTGCTAATCAGACAAATATTTCTCATTTAAAAAATGGCATATATCTGATCTTAATAGATAATTATCAAGATGGCTATACAACTTATAGTTACCTTCCTTATATTATTCAGATCCCCAATGTAACTCAGGTTGAATTGTCAAAATATACGAAAACGACAACATCAAATAAAGTATATCAATATGATCTTACAAAATATTGGTCAGGTGGATCTTCTTATCCGGAGACGGTTAAAGTTGATTTGTATAATGGTTCAACATTCGAAAAAACATTAACTTTAAAAAAATCCAGCAACTACTCTTTATCGTGGACAAGCACGACACAAAAAAATTATGCGATCGTTGAACATGCTATAAAAGGGTATACGTCAAGCGTGAAAATAACAAATAATGGTGATACCACGCATATTTCCTTAATCAATACCGTTAATTCTGAGATGACTACTTATCATGCTCAGGCGGCGACGCCTCAGGCCAACAGTACGAGTCAGACAATGAGTGGAAGTCAGAAAAATCCTTCTAGGACAATGACTTCAAGTTCAACCCCTTCATATGAATCTAATAAGACATCCACCCATACTAAGAAAACAAATACGCGTCCAACGGCTTCTCATCATGCTGTAAAAACTGGTGATACGACAAATGTGACAAAGTATATTGCGCTATTTGGTTTTGCCGGCCTTATGCTGATAATTATTGGAAAATATTTAAAGAACTAGGGTATATCTCCCTAGTTTTTTCTTTGGGAAATATTAAGCATTGCTTAACTTATGTTTGGAAGCTATTTAACTGAACGTAAATCTGTTAATATGGGACAATGCGAAGATAGTGCTTTGATATAATCATAAAAGTTTGAAAAGAATTATTTGCTGGGATTTATTTTCTTTTATGTGACATTGTTGCTATAATGTATTTATCATTTGCAATAGTGGAATTGAATTGATATTAAGGGATGTAAATGATCATTTTGATGACAGAAAATATCATATTATAGAAGGGAAAGGTGAATTTCATGCGCAAATTAAAGCTGGCTATTTGCGAAGATGAAGAAAAAGAATATCAGAATTTTCTGACGCTATTAGAAAAATCGGGTGTTGAAAACGAAGTGGATTACTTTTGTGATGGCAGTGATCTTTTAAAGCAGTTCTATCAGGGAAAATATGATCTGATTTTTATGGATATTTACATGAATCAAATGAATGGCGTTGAGACGGTCTCGAAAATTCGTGAAATTGATGAGCATGTTCCCATTGCTTTTACGACGACAAGTAAGGACCATTTTGCGGACGGCTTTCGCTTACGTGTGAATCGCTATTTGGAGAAACCGTTACAACAAAGCGATTTTAATGAGACACTGCAAATGGCGCAGGAAGCTCTGAAACTCAGACCGCATATTACTGTCAAAAGTGAAGGAAAAGATGTGGAATTGATGGAGTCGGATATTGCTTTTGTAGAACAGTCACGACACCATCTCTTTATCAATATGACGGGCAGTAAAAAAGTGAAAACATTAGGGAAATTAGATGACTTTGAAAAGCATCTTCCGCATCCACCGTTTTATCGCTGTCATAAAAGTTATTTAGTTAATCTCACCCAGGTGGCCTCATTGGATAAAGAAAATCGAATGTTTGTCATGAAAGAAGGCGACTATGTGTATATTCGCAGAGCATCTATTTATGAAGCTGCGCGAGTTCTCAAACAATTCTTATTTTCTAACGTAAGAGATTAGGGGGGACACTTTTGAAGACATTGAAAGAATTACATCCGAATCGGATCTTTTTGGCGATTGCTGTGATCTTTATCGTGGTAGGAACTCTGATTGGGCAAATGTATGATCGCAGTGCGAAAAAACATATGAATAGTGTCCGCATCTATCATCGTGTTAACTATTCTTATTCACAGAAACAGGGACGTATGTCTTTACCGCAAACATTGACGCAGTTAAAACCGCGGACAAAAGTGCATATTGATTTTGATGTCAGAGGAAAGCCAGGAGAATTGCTTTATGTCAAGACGGTTTATGCGCCGGTCAAAGTATATGCTGACGGGAAACTTATTTATGAATATGGGGATCCAAAGACGCGCCCTTCGTTTATGAAAGATCCCGCCTGCAGTGTGAATACTGTCTCCCTGCCTTTTGATGGCGAACATAAGACAATACATATCCATATGACATACTGGTCTTTAAAAGGTCGTTCGCATCTCACTTTAAAACCTTGCGCGGTTGGCAATCAGGGTGAAGTGATGAGATACATTAGTCAGAATTACAGCTTTTCTCGTGGCATATCAATCTTTTTTCTGATTACAGGAGTGATTTTAGTATTTTTTGCTTTCTTTTTCTTAAATGATATTGCTCCTGTTAAACGTATCTTTTATTCTGGATTACTTATTGCCCTGGCTGGTTTGTGGCAATATTGTATGAATGACCTTTCTATTTATATTAGTCAAAGCGTTAATGGGCTCTACTTGTTATCATTCTCGAGTATGTTTATGCTGATGATACCAATGACAAAATTTGTTTCTGTACAGCTGGGCAATCGTAAAGATAAACTTCTTCCTTTTGTGACTATCTGTAATGAAGTTTCGTTCATTGCGGCGATGGTCTTGCAGTTTGCAGGTTTCGTTGATTTTGCTACAAGTTTTTATTTCTTTATCATTGAAGAGGCTATGTCTCTTGTTTTGGTTGCTGTGATTATGGGTTATCATACGATGCGCAATCATCACAATGATGACCGGACTTTCTTTATGTCTACTTTAACGTTAAGTGTTTTTATGATCTTATCCATCATTCGTCGACTGACAGGAAGTACTTCTGATACGATGTTTGTGCTGATGGGATTTTATCTCTTTGTAGTCATTTTGATTATCTTTTTACAGTCTCTATGGAAGAATATGATGATTCAGAAAGAAAAGGCTATGGCCCTTGAAAACGAGATGTCTCAGTTAGAGAACGCGATTGAAGCGCAAAAGCATCATAACGAGCTGCTCATTGCCCATGCCGAAGAGGTACGAGAACAGCGCCATGACTTACGCCATCATTTAGTGGCATTAGCACAAATGGTCGATCAAAAGAATTTTCTGGGGATCAAAAAGTATGTTGAAGATATGAAAGCTTCGATGCCTATGAATAATGCGGTGACATATTGTGATAATCAGATTATCAATGCATTATTATCCTATTATGTAGAAAAGGGTCGTAAAAGTCATATTGAAATGGATATCTTAACGCAGATTCCGGCGCATAATCCACATATTTCCGATAATAACTTATCTGTTATTGTCGGAAATATGATTGAAAATGCGATCGAAGCCTGCAATAAACAGGAATCTGGGGAAAAGAAGATTATTTTGCGTGCCAAAGTACAAGGAAATATGCTGATTTTTACAATGGATAATACGTTCAATGGTGAAGTGCGAAAACGTGATGGTCATTTTGTTTCCAGCAAAGTGGCGGATGGATCGCGCATTGGCATAGGGCTGAGTTCAGTGGAATCGATTGCACATAAATATCATGGAGAAGCGGAATTCCATGGTGAAGGGCATATTTTTAAATCATCTGTTTATTTAGAAATGTAGGTGTTCGTCCTACATTTCTTTGGTTCTTCATAGACATTTCATTGCCGTATTTTATGTGTTACACATTTTTATCAACGAGCCTAAAGTAAAGCTGTTCAAGTTTTATGATGGTAATAAAAAAAGGAGCAGGGCGGCTCCTTTAAGAAGAAATGTGGGTTTCAAGTTCATTGGCTGAGGAGATCTTGAAGGATTCCTGAGTAAAAATCAGCTTTGAAGAGATTTGCTTAAGCTGCTTTGGATTCACTGCTTTGGCGCTGATAAAAATAAAGTGATCGTTTATGATATAAAACAGACCGCGATGAGGAAGCATGTGATAAAAGTTGAGGGCAGCTATTTTCAGCTCTTCATTAAAGATATCCTGACCATATGTATTGAGAATGTTTTCTTTATTAGTGAGGGTATAAAGTGTTACATTTTTACCTGAATAATTATGATGACGCTGCAAGTAGTTGTCGTTATAGAAGTTTGTAACGGGATCCTTATCATTTTTTAAATCTTCCATATGCTTGATTTGTATAAACATAGCGAGGGAGCCGAAAGCCCAGACTACCGGATATTGTAAAAATATTGCCTGGATTGCCATCCCGATAATGATCGGTAAAGCAATGAGAAGCTTGGCTTTAAAATCAATATTGGCGAGCCTTTGAGAAAGATCCATATAAAAGACGATCACCCATATGATATAGACGAGAAATAATGAAATAAAAAGGTCAAAGCCATTTAAACGGGAATAAACAAGGGCGTTGTTTATTTCAAATAAAAATGGCGTAAAGATGTTTGCTAATAGTAATACGACCCCGGTAATTGTCGTGACACACGGCAGGGCAAGAGAGTCAAAGTCATATTTATGATCATAATATATTGATAAGATTATTGTCCAGGTCATGCCGATGACGAGATCTCCGAAATAAAGGAATGTGTTGACTAAAAGCAGGAAGTGAACGTTGAAAGAGCCAAGAAAGAAAAAGCCCGTATTTGAAAATGGAGCAATGAGACAGCATAGGAGATCAGTCCCTAAAAAGAGATAAAATAACTGTCGCTCATGGCTGTTTCTGGTGAGCGTGCGCACTCGAAAAAAGAGTGAAATCAAGATCATGATCGCGAGCAAATTGGCAATGATATTTATTGTAAGGGCCTTCATATGATATACCTCCTATAAGGCATTGTAAATCAAATATTTCATGTGTCAAGTTACCAAAAATACAAGAAAAAAAGATCGCAGCTATTTTTCAAATCATTAAAATAACAAAGCCTTAAAGATAGGATTAATACTTATTATAGACATGAAAGCGAGCTTAGAAACGTAAGAATCAAAAAAGGTTTTCTAGTTTGAAAATCAATATTTTTTAGGGATCGTAAACTTGAATGTGACAAATAATAGTGATAATCTAAGACTATGGTTGAAGCCAAATGGAAAAGGAGAAAAAGGGGAGTCTATGAGAAGGAAACATTTAATGGTGACGCTCGTTTGTGCGTGCATGGTCGGGAGTATGTCTTTAACCGGCGTGCAGGCAGCGCAAAAGGGGGATAAAGTATCCTTTATGCAGGATACGAAAAAAGCGAATGGGGTGTACAAAGTCGGCAGCACCTATCGCTATTTTGATAATGAAGGAAAAATCTATCGCGGGAAAGCGAAGCTGGTTCATGCCGATAAGGGTATTTATTACGTGAAAAAAGATGGCGCGACGTTCCATGGCTGGAACGTTCTCGGTAATAAGCTCTATAATTTTTCTGGGAAAGGTAATCGCGCCTTAACGAATACCACGTCACGTAATGTCAAATTACTCGCTAGTGGGGTAGCGGTTAATAATGAAGAATCACAGATCTTTGTGAAGGTCTTGAATATTCTCAAGCGTAAAGGGCTGCTAGAAGCAAGCGCTAGCGCTAAGCGACAGGCTTTATGGAATTATTTAACCTCACATGCTAACTTTAGTTACTTTATGAAATATCCGAATTTAAGCACTAAATCCTGGGCAAAGGATTATGCGTTATGGATGTTAGATCATCATAAAGGCAACTGTTATGGCTTTGCATGTACGTTTTCGGCCATGTGCTATGTCATTGGTTATAATCCGGAAATTGTCTGCGGCCGCGTCCATGGATCACGTGACCATGCGCGTGATGGGTTTACTCGTCATGCCTGTTTAAAGATCAATGGGAAATGGTACGATCCGGAAGCGACGTTTGCCGGCTGGATGCGTGGGGTTTACGGCGCAGGCAGCTATCGGGCAGCTTTTATTGGTCGGAAAACTTATAGTTATGCTAAACAAAATGGTAATAAGCTCAATATTCAGATGGCTAAGAAAGGGCAAACTTATTACTACACTAAAGGCGAAACGATTTACGGCTTTGATACTGGCAATAAGCCAATAACAGGTTATTACGTCATTAATAATAAGATCTATTACTTTAATAAGAACCATACGACAACCAAAGAAGCAGCGAAAAAGCTGCAGGCGCTCTTTGCTTATAAAAAGCCATTTGCACAGGTAAAAGCATTACTTGGGGAAGCAAAAGAAAGTAAAGATATGGGCCCTGGCTGCAGCGGTATCGCCGGGACAGAAATGCTTTATACGTATGATCATATTAAGGTAGCGACCGTTATTCCATATGATGGCAGTGAAGAAATCTTTTTATCAGTGAGCGAAAAATAAACGAGGAGGAAATTTATGAAATCTTTTACATTAGGCGCATTAGCGGTGATGATGACGTTATCGATGTCACCAGTTTATGCGAAAGCCAAAAAGGTCAACGGCTTTCAGAAAGTTGGCAACAGTTATTACTATTATAAAAAGAAGAAGAAAGTAACGGGCTTACAGAAGATCAGCGGCCAGACTTACTATTTTGCGAAAAACGGCAAGATGGCAAGCGGCATGCAGACAATCGGCAAGAAAGTTTATTACTTCAAGAAGGCTAAAAATGGCAAAGCACCCCTGCAGAAGGGAAAGATCTTCTATTCAGTAGGGAATAAAAAAGGCAATGCGGCGATTTTAGAGACCTTGGTCAAATCATCTTACAAAAATACTAATAGTCGCGAGAAAAACTTAAAGATTGCTTATGACTATCTGATGAAGAAAATGTCCTATGGCGGCTGGAGCTTTGAACCAAGCTATAAAAATGGCTGGTACAATAATGTGGCTGATGAATTAGTCAATGACAATAATTATCAGGGCAAATGCTGGGACTATGCGGCGATGACGACTTTAGCAGCCAAAGCGGTTGGTTATAATCGTAATGGGTATAGTGTTTATGCGATCAATGGTAAACAAAACTTAGAACAGACGGATTTGACAACTCATGCTTATACAATTGTTCATGACAATAAAGCCAATAAAGACTATATCTTAGATGGTGTCTTTGATGATCGCGGCGGTCATTATAATTCTCAGACCGCGCAGTATTTCATGCAGGAATATGTCAATGTCTCTGATAACTTCTATCGTTTAGCGCGTGAGACAAATGTTCCTGTTGATGTTAATGGGCATTATGTTTTACCAACGGAAAATACCGATGTGAACAGTTTCGTTTATCAGGAACTTGGACGTCATAAGTAGGTGGCTCCATGGTTTTCAGTTCAGCACCGTTCCTCTTTATATTTTTGCCTGTCCTCTTTATCCTTTATACGATCATTCCGCATCTTAAGGTAAAAAATGCTTTACTTATTATTGCCAGTCTGATCTTCTATGGATATGGAGAACCGGTCTTTGTCTTTGTAATGATTGGGTCGGTCTTTGTCAATTATGTTTTAGCGCGTTTATTAGTAGCCTATAATGATCATCGTAAGCTCTTTGTGAGCTTAGCGGTAATCTTTGACTTAGCGATGATTGGGGTCTTCAAATATACTGGGTTCATTATTGAAAATATCAATGCCGTAGCCCATTTAGGAATCCCTAATCCCCACATTACTTTGCCAATTGGTATCTCATTTTTTACCTTCCAGATCTTATCTTATGTGATTGATGTGGATCGTGATCATTCTTTATTATCGAAAAACTATTTTGATGTCTTATTATATATCTCGTTTTTCCCGCAGCTGATTGCTGGACCAATCGTTAAGTATCACGATGTCGTGATGTATATTAATAATCGTCATCAGACCTTATCGGAAGTATCGCAAGGGATCCGTCGTTTTATCGTTGGTTTATCAAAGAAGTTATTTTTAGCGAATGCGATGGGGGAAGTAGCGACGGCAATGTTTGGCTTAAAATATGGCGATATGTCATTTGCGACCGCTTGGGCTGGGGCTCTCTGTTATACCTTACAAATCTATTTTGATTTCAGTGGGTATTCGGATATGGCGATCGGTTTAGGCCATATGTTTGGTTTTACGTTCTTAGAAAACTTTAATCATCCTTATATTTCTACGAGTATTCGTGAGTTCTGGCGTCGCTGGCATATTTCCTTATCCACCTGGTTTAAGGAATATCTGTATATTCCTTTAGGCGGTAACCGTAAAGGAAAAGGACGGACATATATCAATAAACTGATCGTCTTCTTCTGTACTGGCTTATGGCATGGCGCTGCCTGGACATATGTCATTTGGGGGATGATTCATGGTTTAGCGATCATGGCTGAAGATGCAAGCGGCCTCACGAAGTTTACCAAGAAACATAAATGGTTAGGCTGGCTGTATACGATGCTTATCGTTATTGTGGCCTTTGTCTTATTTAATTCCACGTCAATGACCCAAGCCGGCGAAATGATTCGTCATATGTTTGTCTATAGCCGCGGGAATGTCAATGCTTATAATGCGTTAGTCAGTGTCTTAACACCATGGCATATGGCCTTATTTGTCATTGCGATCATTGCTAGTACGCCGCTTATCGATATCGTTAAACCACAGTTAGAAAAGAACGTCGCTTTCAATGCGGTAAGTTATGTCGCCGCTTATGGCTTATTTATTTTATGCATTTTAAATATCGCCAATGCTTCATTCAATCCATTTATTTATTTCCAGTTCTAGGAGGGCTTATGAAGAAGATCTATAAAGTATTATTTATTACAGCCTTTTTTACCTTAGCGATCACGCCTTTTGCCCTCATGCCTTTCTTTGGCTTTCAGGCCGCAGAAAGTGATGCGAGTGATGTCAGCATGCCGCTCATGTTTGAAGATCATCACTTTAATAGTGATTACTTTACTCAGTTAGGGGACTTCTTTTCTAAGAAGTTTGCCTTCCGTCAGCAGTTTGTGACGGCTAATGCAACCCTTATGAGTAAGCTAACCCATACCAGTGCCCAGGCAAATGTGATTGAAGGGAAAGAGGATTATCTTTTCTATGGCACAACCTTAGATGATTATGAAGGCAAGAAAACGATGAATGATCATCAGATTGCCAACGCCGTCTATAACTTAAAGCTGATGCAGGAGACGTTAAAAGACAAGGATGATGTAAACTTTACATTTACCATTGCCCCCAATAAGAATTCTCTCTATGGGCAGTATATGCCTAGCGGCTATAAGATTCAGCCAGGCAGTCGTAATGCGACGCGCTTAAAGCAAGCATTAAAACATTCCAATGTGCATTATGTGGATCTCTATTCTATTTTTCATAAGCGTAAAGAAGTGCTTTATCAGAAAACGGATTCCCATTGGAACAACAAGGGCGCAGCCTTGGTACAAAACAAGTTATTAACAGCGATGCATAAGCAGCATACGAACTTTGCCCGGCTTAAGTACGATATTCGTCATGATATGCAGGGGGACCTTTATAAGATGCTTTATCCCGCTTTTAAAGGGCGCGAAGCGCAAGTCTATTATAAACGGCCTTTCACTTATAAACGTATTGATGACAAAGATCGCAGTGCCACTACTGATGATATTTATCAGACCAAAAATAAAAGCAAAAAAGGATCTTTGTTAATGTTTAGAGATTCCTTTGGTAATACCTTAACGCCATTTATGGCGGAAGAGTATCATAATGGTTTATTCTTAAAGGGATTCCGTTATGAATTAACGCAGGCTTACAGTGATGATGTCAATGCGGATGATGTGGTCATTGAATTGGTTGAACGGAATCTGGTGAACTTATCGACGTATACGCCGCTTGCGCCAGGTAAAGATTACGAAGGTGCTTTTAAAACAGCGAAGATTAACGATCATGTTTCAACCTTCTCGGCGAAAACCGAAGCGAACTATACGATGGATGGTTATCGTAAGTTAAGCGGACATATGAATCCGAAGTATCTTAAAAAGGATACAACGACTTATGTCCATGTGTATAGCGGGGATGAATCGTACATTTATAAAACCTATCATGCCAGTGAAGATTTAAAAGGAAAATATGCGGATGATGGTTATGGATATTACATTGATGAGCTAGCACTTTCACCAGGAAAGAAGTATAATGTATCTGTCATCTATCAAAATGGCAAAAACTATCAGGAAACACAGGCGCTGGGTCACTTTACCAGTGCGAAGGGAGAGTAATTTATGAAAGCATTATTAAAGAAATGTTTAGCAGCGGTGATGGCTTTAACCGTTGCCTCAACGACAGCTGTCGCCACTTATGAAAATGAAGGAGCTGTTGTTGTCGAAGCCAAAAAGTTATCTGCCAAGCAGCAAAAGAAGATCGCTAAAAAGTATGTTGGCAAACCAATTAATGCCTTAGTACGTAAGATCGGTCGTTATAAACGCGGCCAGGTGTCCGCTTCATGTAACTCAGCTGGTTACTATGAAGGTCTTTATCAGTGGAAAGGCTTCAAAGTAAAAACGCGTTCAAAATCTAAGAGCAAGAGCTCAGTACAGATTATTAAAGCTGTGAAATAAGATCAAGGTGGAGTCATTCCACCTTTTCGTTTAGAAAGAAGGTGAGACCATGCACAGTATCAACTTATTAGCCCATTTACAGACACGGGAAACCACCTCCCAGGAAGATTTTGCCCTTTATGCGAAAATTGAATGTCAGTCTTTTGGTAAAGTGACAAAGCCTTGGGAAGAAGAGGATTTAGCTTCTTTCTGTCATCTTTTTAAGCGGGGGTATCTCTTTTATGAAAACTGGTTTTACAATTTTAAGATTGAACAGATCTCAAAAGAGTTTGATTTACTAAGAATTGGCAAAGATTATATCATCAATGTCGAACTCAAACATGATGCGACGATTGAAAAGATAACCAAACAGCTTTTACAAAATCGCTATTACTTAGCCTTTTTACAGACGCCGATTCATTCCTTTACTTATATCGCCAAAACAAATCAGCTCTATAGCTTAAGCGATGACCATGTTGAAGTCTGTGATCCCGGTATTTTAGAAACGCTCATTACCCGCCAGCGTATCCGCCATGTACGTGATCTCAATACGCTTTTTAGACCTGATCTCTTTCTTGTCAATCCGTTAGTCGAAACAGAGAAGTTTTTAAAAGCCCAGTATTTCCTTACCGATCAGCAAAAGATGATTGAAAATGAGATTGTCAAATATTTAGAAGAAGAGACTTATCACTTCTTTGCGATCAGCGGGGATTACGGGACGGGAAAAACATTACTGCTTTATGATTTGGCGCGGTTATTAATGAAAGAGCATCAGGTTACCGTTTTACACTGCGCAAAAGCAAATCAGGGCATTGCCCGATTAAAACAGGATGGCTATCAGATTTACTGTTTGAATGAGCTCCATACAATGTCTTTCACACAGACGAAGATCCTGATTGTCGATGAAGCGCAGCGCTTATCAAATAAGAATCGTTTGGATTTAATTAATACTCTCAACCAAAAAGGCATCATTGGTATCTTTGCCTATGATCCTCATGGCTATTTCAGTGATCTCAAACAGGATTTTACCTTCTTAGAAGATAATGGCGAACTCCATAGCTTTAACTTAACGCATCGCATCCGCACCAATAAAGTGATGGCTAACTTTATTTCCGCTTTGTTTGATCAGAAACGTTATAATCATACATTGAATTATTCTCCTGTGCATATGGTCCATATGACAGCGCGTAATGATGCCCAAAGCTATACCCGTTATTTAAGTTCTCTTGGCTATGTCGAGATCAGCGGTGATCATTTAGAAGATCACTATTTCTATGATGAAGAGAAGAATATCATTACCCAGGAAGATATTATTGGCAAAGATTTTGAAAAAGTCGTTGTGACATTAGATGAACATTACTATTATGATGAAGAAGGACGTTTACGTCGTGATGATGAACATTCTCTCTATGTCCTCTATCAGGGGATTACCAGGGTGCGTTCATCATTGATGATTATCGTCCTTAACAATCAGCCTTTATTTCAAAAAGGTCTGGCAATATTAGGAGAAGCTTATGAATAAAATGATAGCAATGATTTTGATGATTTTCATCAGTTTGCTTTTTATCATCTTTGGTATCAAAGATCTCAGTATTCCTTTTCGCTTTCGTGAAGAGGTGACAGGCATATATTATGACTGTATTACCAAAGGAAAGAAACATTATCCCCGCTATCAGGTAAATGGTGTGCTGATGACGAGTCACTTTGATGTATCCCCATTAGATTTACCAAAGTATCAAGGGGAACGCACGCTTTATTTACGGGGAAAAGCATTATGCCTCAATCCGGCAAGTTATTTTATTCATGGACTCGTTGCCTTAGCGGTCGGAATCATGTTACTATTGATGGCAATTAAGATATTTTAAAGGAGAAGCTATGTATAAAACAATTTTATGGGATGTTGACGCCACTTTACTCAATTTTGAAAAGTCTGAAGATGTCTCTCTCAAGCAGTTATTTGCACGTTATGATGTCATCTTAGATGAAGAGAAGATGGCTCTTTATAAAAAGATCAATCGCTCTTACTGGAATGGTTTAGAGCAGGGCATTTATGATCGTCATACTGTTTTAACGCAGCGTTTTGATGATTTCTTTGATGCTATTAAGCATCCTCGCGTCAATACGGATGAGATGAATGATTTCTATCAGTTAGCTTTAGGAACGAATGTTTTTGAAGAAAATTACGTTCATGAAACCTTGCAGGCATTAGAGACGCATTATGATCAGTATGTCGTTTCTAATGGGACGCATATCGCTCAGATTCATAAACTGGAAAAAAGTGATCTGATGAAATATATGAAGGATTTATTTATCTCAGAAGATCTTGGCTATGATAAACCAAGTAAAGAGTTCTTTAAGCAAGTTCAGCAGGCAACGCATTATGATCCTAAGACGACACTTATTGTTGGTGATTCTTTAAGCTCGGATATGCAGGGCGGCCGTCAGGCGGGGATCACCACGATCTGGTATAATCCTCATCATCAGAAAAATAACACTTCTTATGTCGATTATGAAATTGATGACTTACGTGATGTGATTACCATCGCTAAGTCATAAAGGAAGGCTCACCGCTGGTGAGTCTTTTCAAATAAAAAAACGGTACGCGTGAGACATACCGTTTATTTATAGTTGCAACTGTAAATAATTAACTAAGCTGATTTTCTTAATGTTCTTAATTCTCTGGCTGTAAGCTTAACTTTTGTTGGCTTACCATTAACCATGATTGTTGCTTTCTGAAGATTGACATTCCATCTTCTTCTAGTAGCATTTAACGCATGAGAACGATTGTTGCCTGTTAAAGGTCCTTTTCCAGTTAACTGACTTTTTCTTGACATTTTCTTCACCACCTTATAAGCTTTAACATACTTGAGTATCATATCATCACAATATCATAATTGCAACTGTTTTTTTTAAGAAGTTATGGGAAAGTTGCAATCTTTATTTACATTTAAATTGTCTTACTTTATAATAAAAAAGAAATAACGTAGAAATAGTAAGACGAGAAATATATAAAGGAGGACGCTATGATTCAGAAATCAACAGAACTTGGGAACATAGATTTATCAAATGATGTCATCGCTACCATTTGCGGTGGCGCAGCGACTGAATGTTACGGTGTAGTTGGTATGGCTAGCCAGAAAATGATTGATGGGATCTATGACCTTTTAAGAAAAGAAAATTATTCTAAAGGGATTAAAGTCGAAAACGGCGAGAGCGGGGCGATTATTTCTCTTTATATCATTGTTGGTTATGGAGTGAAAATCTCTGAAATCGTATATGAAGTTCAGAAAAAAGTAAAATATGTGTTAGAAAAGACTTTGGATATTCAGGTAGAAGCTGTGAATGTCTATGTCCAGAGCATTCGAATCATGGAGGATTAAAATGAAGTTTATTGATGGAAAAATGTTCAGAGCAATGATTGTCACGGGAGCAACATTACTTCATAATAATCATCCTGAAGTTGATGCCTTAAACGTTTTCCCGGTACCAGATGGTGATACGGGGACAAACATGTCTTTAACATTCACAAGTGGCGCTAACGAAGTAGAACGCTTAGAAAGTGATGCTGTTGGTGATATCGCTAAAACCCTTTCTAAAGGTTTGTTAATGGGGGCCCGCGGGAACTCTGGGGTCATCCTTTCCCAGATCTTTAGAGGCGTCGCAAAATCTTTAAAAGGCAAAGAAACAGCCTCATCAAGTGATTTAGCAGCGGCCTTCTTACAGGGTTCTAAAGTCGCTTATCGAGCGGTTATGAAACCAACCGAAGGGACGATCTTAACGGTTATTCGTGAATCTTCGGAAGCAGCGAGTGCTTATGTCACGGAAGATATGGAAATCGAAGATTATTTCTCATACTTCGTTAAAGCAGCTAGTGAATCCTTAGATCGTACCCCTGAATTATTACCGGTATTAAAAGAAGTCGGCGTCGTCGATTCCGGCGGAGCTGGGTTAGTGCTGGTATTAACGGGCTTTATGTCAGCGATCGTTGGAGAAAAGATTGAACGTGTTAATGTCAATGCGGAAAAAGCTAAAGAAGAAGCAGCGGAAAAGGCTGCTGGCACCGTAGAAAAGAAAGATTACGGTTACCGTATTGAATTTATGTTAAAAGTGGAAGAAGGCAAAGAAAAAGCATTCAATGTCGAAAACTTCCAGAACGAATTAACCCGTATTCCTGGCGAACGTATTACCATCGTGCAGGATGAAGACATCGTCAGATGTAAACTGTATTCTAAAAAACCAGGGCATGCTTTAAACATCGCGCAGCGTTTTGGAGAATTTTTATCAGTAGAGATTGAAAATCCTCAGGTTAAAGATGAAGATGTAAAGAAAGTTGACTTAGAAGAAAAAGCACCTCCTAAAGACGTTGGTGTGATTGCCGTCGCTGCTGGTGATGGGATTAAAGATCAGTTCTTATCTTTACACTGTGACTATGTCGTTGCCGGCGGCCAGACAATGAACCCAGCAACGGAAGATTTAGTGGCTGCCATTCGCAAAATCAATGCTAAACATGTCATCGTTTTACCAAACAATGGCAATATCGTTATGACCGCGCAGACCGCTGCCAGCGTTTTAGAAGGGGAAATTGATGTTATTGTCATTCCAACAAAATCAATTCCTCAGGGCTTATCGGCTTGTATCATGTTTAACCCAGAAGCTTCATTAGAAGAAAATGTTGGTGAAATGACTGAAGCTATGCAGAATGTCAAAACGGGTCAGGTCACATTTGCCGTGCGTGATACAAATATTGATGGCATTGAAGTCCATGCCAATGAATATATGGCTTTAGTGAATAAAGAAATTAAAGCCTGTGTGCCTGGTAAAATGGATGCTTTAAAGAAATCCTTAGAAGGATTAGTGGATGATGATTCTGAAATCATCACATTGATCTGTGGGCAGGATGTCACAAAAGAAGAAAAAGAAGAAGCGCAGACTTACATCGCTGAACACTTCGCTGATTGTGAATGCGAAGTCATCGATGGCAAGCAGCCGGTTTATTCTTTTATCATTGGCGTAGAATAAACGTTCAAGCACCGAGTGATCGGTGCTTTTTGTATAATCAGACATGGAGAATCTTTATGGAATAAAGAAAACCGCTTTACCGGGTGGAGTGATGTGGATTTAAGTGAAGAGGGCAAGAAAGAAGCGATCGAAGGGGAAAGCTTTTAAAAGAGGCAGGGTATACCTTTGATGTCGCTTATACCTCTTATCTTAAAAGAGCGATTCATACTTTGAATTATGTTTTGGATGCGCTTGGTGAAAATGCTCTTCCGGTGATCAAAGCCTGGCAGCTTAATGAACGTCATTATGGCGTTTTACAAGGTTTAAATAAAGCAGAAACGGCTGCTCAATACGGGGAAGAACAAGTGCTCGCCTGGCGTCGCGGCTTTGTTATTTACCGTCATTATTAAAGGAGGATGACCCGCGCAGCCCACGTTTGCAACGCATGTATCATCATGTTCCTCAAGAGGATTTACCACTTGGGGAATCATTAGCGATCACGATCAAACGGGTTGTTCCTTATTATCAGGAACATATTTTAAAAGACCTGAAAGAGGGAAAAATGTGCTTGTGGCGGCCCATGGCAATAGTTTACGCGCTTTAGTAAAATACTTAGATGGCCTGAGTGATGAGGAGATTGTCGGTGTGAATATTCCGACTGCGATCCCGCTTGTCTATGAATTTGATGATGATATGCATGTCATCAACAGATATTATTTAGGGGATCAGAAAGCCTTAGCCGCTAAAATGCAGGCGGTGAAGAATCAGGGGAAGGCCAAGTAAAAAGGACCATATACTGGTCCTTTTAAATATGAAGAATTTCAACAAAAGAGAAGGTGTGCTGATCATAAGTAAAATGCAGAATATTGCAGTTTTTAAAACCGCCATTGAGGGTAAGATCAATGGGTGCGGATAAACCTTCACAAAAGCCATAGCAAGCCCCGGCGTGCGAGACGGCCAGGACATATTGATGATCGGGCTTTTCCATGATTTCGGTTAAAGCCTCCACCATTCGTTTTGAGACATCGTGCAGATATTCTCCACCATAATGCGGGAATAAATCATCATAGGTGAATGATGGATCATGCCAGCTGGGGTTAAGATCTTCACTTTCCCCTTCGAAGAGGCCAAAGTTTCTTTCTTTTAAAGCTTTTAAGCGCTGATAAGGCACATCTCCCGCGACAATTTCTAAGGTATCACAGCAGCGCTCAGCTGTTGAAGAGTAATAATGATCAAAGGGGATACCTTGAAGCAAAGCACCGGCTTTTTTGGCCTGCTCGATCCCATTTTCTGTCAGTGGGGAATCACACCAGCCCTGAATTTTATGGCGGACATTAAAAAGCGTTTCGCCATGGCGCATTAAATATAAATGTTTCATATGTTAACCTCCTCTTTAATTATATCAAGGGAGCCATTCACGAACGATTATTTTCAAAGAAAAAAATAAACGAGGGTCGATTTTTACGCGAGGTGATACAAAATAGCTTATAATAAAGGTATGAAAGGCGATACTATCATCCTTTACACGTCACATAGTCGTATCGCCTTTCCAATGAGGAGATGTTTATGAAAAAATGGATTGTATTAATAATAATGTTCGCTATGGTAACACCCGTTTATGCGCAAGATGTTACCAAAACGATGAAGAAAACAGAGCTTTCATCTTTGAAAAGCTTAACGGGCTGTCTTTATGATTTTTCTATTTATTATGCATCGCAAAAAATGAAAATAAAGACGGTGAAGAGTTTTAATTTTAATAAGAAGAAAGATCGGATGTTTGTCCTTTTACGTAATCCAAACGCCATTGATTATGATCAAGGGGCTCTTGATAATCATGCGATGATCAAAAACTTTACGAAGGATGTTTTTGGCAGTCGCGAAAAGATCACGGAAAAACAGCTGGTCGTGGAAGGTGACTGGGGGGAAGTGTCACCGCAGCTGAAGATCACAAAGGTGGAGCAACTCGCCTCTGATCGCTATCGGGTGAGTGAAAATATGTTGTTCACGAAGGTCTTTGGCACCGCCACTTTTGAAGTCACTAAAAATAAAGCGTCCAAATATCATTATGTTATTAAGAAACTGACGCTAAAGAGGAATGGTTTAAAACATGTATCTTGATGATGTCACAGGGGATCAGGTGATCGTTGTTTCACCTAATGGATTGTATTTAAGAGAAAACGTGCCACTTTATGATGTCGTTTTATATGAAAAGAAAGATTCCTGGCGAAAGATTTACGCTGTCCATAATGGTCGAGCCGGGCGCCATGGGTTAAATGCCCATCGCGTTGCTAATGATGGGACAACACCGATCGGCCTTTTTGAACTTAAGTATGCCTTTGGGGAGAAAAAGGCTTTATCACAAGTTTCTACCGCAATGCCGACCAAGGTCATTACCCCGACCTCTTACTGGGGCGGTGATGACTGGGGAGAGTATGCTAATCGCTGGTGTGAAACAGATCATCCGCTAGGAAAAGATTATGAACATTTGGCTGATTATCAGGATCGACAGTATGCTTTAGCGCTGGTCATCGGTTATAATTATGATTACTTTGAAAAAGGCAAGGGGACAGCGATCTTCTTCCATTGCGTAGGCGAGGGGAACACTGCTGGCTGTGTTGCCGTCGAAAAAGAAGATATGAAAATCTTCTTAGAAGCTTTAAAGCCTCACGCTTATATTATGATTCAAAAGTAAAAGCAGCGATTGTTCGCTGCTTTTAAAAACGTTCAATTTCTTCTGTGACTTCATAGTTTTCAGGATCATAGTAGTCTTCTAAGAAACTATGTTTCACACCATCTTTTTTATAATCAATAACGCAGTCTAAATTGACATTGTGCATGGCAATAAAGATGTTTTCCGCAACTTTTGGGTTACGCGCTGACATCCGTTTGATTAAGGTCTTCATTTCCTTACGCTTAGAGGAACCATCATCAATTAAGCTGCAGCCTTCGGTGAAACGGCAGGCACAGTTGATGAAGGTTAACTCATTAGCTTCACGCCATTTAATAATAGCTTCTTCACGGACTTTAAATAATGGGCGAATAACTTCTAAGCCGGCATAATGGTCGGAATGAAGCTTCGGCATCATTGTTTTGACTTCTGAACCATAGAACATGGATAATAAGGTTGTTTCAATGACATCATCGAAGTGATGTCCTAAGGCAATCTTATTACAGCCAATGGTCTGGGCATGTTTATAGAGATAGCCGCGACGCATTTTAGCGCAGAAGTAACATGGCTGTTTAAAGGCCCCGCCAGCAACGGAATCGAAAATATCGGTTTCGAAGATTTCCAGAGGAATGCCTAAAGTTTTCGCGTTGTCTTCAATCATTGAGCGGTTGAATTCATTATAACCAGGATCCATGCAGACAAAGTGTAAGTCAAATTTGACTTTGCCATGTCTTTGAATTTCCTGCATACATTTAGCGAGCAGGAAGGAATCTTTCCCGCCGGAGATACATACCATGATGGAATCTCCATCCTGGATTAATTCATATTCTGTAACTGCCTTACAGAAAGGACGCCAGATCGCTTTTCGGTAAGGTTTAATAATACTTCTTTCGATTTCTTTAATTTTATCCATTTTCTTTGATTTCCTTTAAACTTAATACAAATGCCTGCTTGAAGGCTTCAATTTCTTCAGGGGTTGTTAAATGCGAGAGACTTAAACGTAAAGAGGTGGAAGCGAGCTTCTTATCTTTCGTTAAGGCAAAGACAATCTTACTAGGGGCATTGACCGGGCAACAGCTCGTTTTGGTTGAGAGATAAATCTCATGGGCTTCTAAAGCTTCGCTGAATAATTCAGCCCGTACGCCTAAGATTGAGAAGTTGACCACATAAGCATCCGAATACTTAGTGTTGTTAATGTGGACTTCGGGAAAATCTTTGAGAAAGTCCAGAAGATTTTGCTGGAGCATGTGCACGTAGGATTCACGCTCTTTTTGATGCGCCATGGCAATGGTTAACGCTTCATCACAAGC
The DNA here is from genome assembly GCF_003925875.1 of Intestinibaculum porci. GTDB lineage: Bacteria > Bacillota_I > Bacilli_A > Erysipelotrichales > Coprobacillaceae > Intestinibaculum > Intestinibaculum porci. The sequence continues at coordinate 1,150,306 of NZ_AP019309.1, forward strand.
GACGACATTCGCTAACATCGGGGTACCGCTGCGATAGATGGAAGTGGATTTTCCGCCATCCATCTGGATCTTTAAAGATACATCTTTGCGCTTCACTAAGACACCGGTGCCGATGATGCCGCCAAATTTATGAGGGGTAAAAGTGATCAGATCACATAACGAGTAATCAAGATCAACCTTCCCGATTGCCTGGGAAGCATCGACATGATAATAAAGCTGCGGATACTTCGCGAGAAGGCTGCCGATTGCCGGAATATCCTGAACGATGCCGAGTTCGCTATCAACCGCCGCAATGGCAACGAGAATCGTATCATCACGAATCATCCATTCTAGCTCTTCTAAGTCAACGTGACCATCCTGATCGATCGGGGCTAACTCCACTTCAAAGCCCATTTCCTGCATACGCATCGCCGATGAAACGAGAGAATTATGTTCCATCGCCCCAATAATGATATGTTTGCCGCGATTGCGGTAACGTTCACAAATACCTTTAATGGCGAGGTTATTCGATTCCGTCGCTCCAGAGGTGAAAATCAGTTCCTCTCTGGTAACGTTAAAATAAGAGGCGATATGATCCGCATGCTCATCAAGGATGCGGGCTGCCTCTCTACCTAATTTATGGATGGAGTTAGGATTTGCATAGATATTTTTTGTAATGTTATAAAAAGTGTCAAGGACCTGCGGATCAACCGGGGCATTGGCACAGTAGTCTAAATAAACCATCAATAGATCGCCTCTTTCTTTCCTTTCATTATTATAAAGATAAACGCTTTGTTGTCAATCAATCGGCATGCGTAAAAAAACCACTTGTAAAACAAGTGGAAAAGAAAAGTAGTGCGATATGACATTTTCATGCCCGCAAGATTATTTTATCACATATCATATACATAGGGAAGATAAAATATGACTTTTTTGTATGCGCTTTACAGCACTGGTTTTGAAAGAAAATAGGAAACATGATAAAATGAAAAATAAAGAGGTGAGACTATGGAAGAACTGCGTCGATTAACAACGAGTAAGCAGCGTATTGCATTAATGCACGAAAGCGGCTTATATACACTTAAGGATGTGATTGCCCATTTACCTTATCGTTATGAGGAATTCAATGAAAAATGGCCCGCCGATGAAGAAGGCAAGATCTTAGTTGAAGGCTATGTGGCGGATCATCCGAAGGTCTTTTTTAAAGGACGATTATCGCGTTTAAGCGTGAATGTGGAGATTTATGGCGAGACTTATAATGTGACGATCTTTAATCGCCATTTCTTAGTGAATGCCTTAACGACTGGTAAGAAAGTGACGATTATTGGCAAAATGAATGGGCATCGCATTACCGCTAGTCAGCTGCTTTTAAAAGACTTGCAGGCGCAGGAAGGAATGCATCCGGTATATTCCCTGAAAGAAGGGCTCACCAATAAGATGTTTTCTAATTACGTGAAAAAGGCCTTATCTTTAGTGAATGATTTTGATGACTTTGTGCCGATTGACTTCCATGAGAAACATCATCTCGTTGATAAGAAAACCGCTTTATATAACGTCCACTTCCCGGCTAATCATGAGATGATGGGGGAAGGGATGAAAATGTTGAAATATGAAGAGTTTTTAAAGTTTGAAGTCACGATGCAGTATATCAAAATGCAGCGAGAACAAAGTGTCGGCATCGCGAAAACTTTTGATCATCAGGCGCTCAATGCTTTTTTGCGCACGCTTCCTTTTACCCTTACCAAAGATCAGCAAAAAGCGGTTTTAGATATCTTGGCAGACTTACAGCGTCCCCGAATGATGTATCGTTTTTTACAGGGGGATGTCGGCAGCGGGAAAACCGTCGTTTCTTCCATTGCGCTTTATGCTAACTATTTAGCCGGTTATCAGGGGGCATTAATGGCGCCAACGGAAGTTTTAGCTGCCCAGCATTACGAAACTTTGCATAGCTTTTTTAAAGAGAGTGAACTCTCATTAGCCTTATTAACTGGCTCGATGAGCACGAAAGAAAAAGAAGATGTTTACACGCGTCTCGCCAATGGTGAGATCGATGTGATTGTTGGGACCCATGCACTCTTTCAGGAGAAAGTCGAGTATAGCCAATTAGGTTTAGTGATTACCGATGAGCAGCATCGTTTTGGTGTAAAGCAGCGTAAAGCTCTCAAAGAAAAAGGGGAAAGCGTTGATTTTCTCGTTATGTCGGCAACGCCGATTCCTCGTACCTTAGCGCTCTCTTTATTTGGCGATATGGATGTCTCAGAAATTCATGCCCTGCCATCAGGCCGGAAAGAAAAAATGACGAAATATGTGCCTGGTAATAGTATGAAACCTTTCTTAAAAGATTTGTTGGCGTACCTCGCTAGCGGCGGTCAGGTGTATGTCATTTGTCCGATGATCAATGAGCAAAGTGATTATCCGTTAAAAAGTGTCACCCAGGTGTATGAAGCAATGTCGAAATATTTCCAAGGTAAGTATCATGTCGGCTTATTACACGGCGGTCTTTCGGATGAAGAAAAAAATCAGGTGATGAATGACTTCCATGATAATAAAGTGCAAATTTTAGTATCTACGACAGTTATTGAAGTCGGCATCGATGTGAAAAATGCGAATATGATGGTGATCTATGATGCTGAACGCTTCGGTTTATCACAGATCCATCAGTTACGTGGCCGAATTGGCCGTGGGGATGTGCAGGGACGCTGTTACCTGCTTTCGACAAGTACCAATAAAGAAGCGATTGATCGCTTGCGTTTTGTCGAAAGCACCAATGATGGCTATGAAATTTCAAAGTATGACTTAAAGATTAGAGGACCTGGAGAAGTGCTCGGACAAAGACAAAGCGGGGTCCCTAGTTTTGTCTTAGGGGATATTATTAAGGACTTTGATTTATTGAAAATTGCCCGCGATGATGCGCGAGCATTATTAGTAGATTACTATAAGTATGGAGAATACAAAGATTATATTGAGATCGTCAAACAAAATATTAAAACTGGTAATGAATATGTCGATTAACTATGGTATAATTTCGCATTGAGGTGAAGATCATGAAATTAGCAATTGATGCCATGAGTGGTGACTTAGGCTCCCATGAAGTTGTCGAAGCCTGTAAAATGTTCGTCAAAGATCATGGTGATGTCACACTTTATGTCGTTGGCAAACAAGAAGAATTAGAGGAATTAAAAGATCTTGCAAACGTGGAAATCGTTGATGCCCGCGAAGTTGTCAAGATGACAGATTCGCCATTAGGCGTTCGTCGCCAGAAAGAATCTTCCATGGTGAAGGCCTTGATGATGGCTCGTAAAGATGAAGTCGATGGCGTTGTATCATGCGGCTCTACGGGGGCCTTTTTTACCGGTGCCATGTTATTTGTGAAAAGACTAGAAGGGGTGGAACGTTCCTGCCTGATGGCTGTTTTACCAACTTTCAATGGCAAAGGCTCTTGTTTATTAGATGTTGGTGCGAATGCGGAAAATACGGCTGAGCAGCTGCGTCAGTTTGCCATCATGGGATCAGTGTATGCCAAATATGTCCGCCATATTAATAAACCAAGTGTACGTTTATTAAATATTGGCGCTGAAGATCATAAAGGGGATCAGGTTCACCAGGATGCATACAAGTTATTAAAAGAAGAAAAGGTCATTCAATTTGATGGTAATATCGAAGGCCGTGAATTGTTAGATGGTAACTGCGATGTTATCGTCAGCGATGGTTTTGCCGGCAATATTGCTTTAAAATCAATGGAAGGGACGGCTTTAGGTCTCATGAAAGTGATGAAGAAAGCGATGCTTGGCTCTACGAAAAGCAAGTTAGGTGCTTTACTGATTAAAGATAATCTGAAAAAAGAATTAAGCGCTTTTGATTATAAATCAGTTGGCGGCGCTTTAATGATGGGCTTTTCAAAAGCTATTGTCAAAGCCCATGGCGGCTCTGATGCGCGCGCAGTGCGTTCGGCCATGGAGCTCGCTTATACGATGGTCGCTGAAGATGTTGTGACTAAAATGAAAGAAGGTCTCACACAGTCATGAAAATCTTAGATTATTTACAGAAGGAGCAAATTCCTTTTACCAATTTACGTTTATATAAGGAAGCCTTTACCCACTCATCCTATGCCAATGAATCGGCTAAACCAATTCATGATTATGAACGTTTAGAGTTCATGGGTGATGCTGTTTTACAGTTATATGTCTCAGAGTTTATTTTTAAGAAATTCCCATCTTATCCGGAAGGGGAACTGACGACTTTACGTAGTAAACTGGTGCGTGAAGAATCACTTTCTCGTTTTGCGGTAGAGTTAGGCTTAGATGAACTCCTTTATTTAGGTGTTGGGGAAGAAAAAAGCGGCGGCCGTCAGCGCAGCGGGACGCTTTGCGATATTTATGAATCCTTTGTTGGAGCGGTTTATTTAGACTGTGGGAAGGATGAAGTGTTAAAGATTTTAGAGCGAACGATCTTTAAACATGTTAAAGATCTAGATTCTTATGAAGATATCCGTGATTATAAAACAAAGCTGCAGGAACTCATTCAGGCGGATGATCGCAAATCTGTGAATTATCGCTTAGTGAGCTCGAGCGGGCCGGCCAATGCGCCAACTTTTGTGATTGAAGCGGTCGCAGATGATATGGTATTAGGCATTGGCGAAGGCTCTTCAAAAAAGAAAGCCGAGCAGCATGCAGCTCGTGATGCGCTTAATAAACTGGCAAAAAAGTAGGCTCCGCCTGCTTTTTTAGGTCAAACGATGCATATTCGTCAAATCGTTGAAACGATGCCGCTTTTCAAAGAGGCATCACCCGCTTCAAAAACCAAACTCATCACTTACGGCATTGTCGAAAAAGTACATAAAGGGACATATCTCTTCAATGTACGTGATCATGTCGAAAGAATATACATGATCGTTAGCGGCTATGTCGTCTTAGATCGGATTAATCATAATGATAATTTACGCAGTATCTTTTTACTTGGCAGCGGTGATCTGATTAATGAAGTGATTATCGATGGGCAAAGTTCTTCAATCAATGCGAAAGCGCTCAGTAATCTGGAAGTGGTCAGCTTAACGCGCGCTCAGATGTTAGAAATTATGGCCCAGGATTTTTATTTCACGCAGCTTTTTATGGCTTCGATGGCGAAAAAGATTCGTAAACTGTATCGCCAGGTGGCTAATACGACTAAAATGATGATCTTAGAAGATCAGGTTAGTGCCAAGTTATGGAAGATTGGCCATGATTATGGTATTGAAAAGGAAGAAGGCATTGTCATTCCTTTTGATTTATCGATTACGCTTTTAGCACAGCTGGTGGGATCCAATCGGGAAAGTGTTTCGCGGACGATCAAAAAGTTATCAAATGCTCATTTGGTCTCGATTATTCATGGTCGATGTATTATTTATGATCTCGATGCATTAATAAAAAAATAAAAATTACACAAGACGTGAGTAATCTCACGGTATGAAAGCTCTTTCTGTATTAGGATGATACAGGAGAGCTTTTTCTCTTGAGGAGGACAGTATGGGTTATTTATTAAATAAAGAAGGGATGAATCAGCTGCTCGCATCTTTACGTGACGAGTATGTGGTTTATGCCCCTAAATGTTTTGTGGGCGGTGGTCGTTTTTCTGAAACAGACTGTATCCGCTATGGGGAAATTCAGTCTATTGAAGAAGTCGTATTTGACAAAAAATCAGATTACTCGTTTAAAGAAGTGCTGACCCCAATTTCACAGACATTATTCTATTTTACCGAAGATTCCGTAAAAGAAGCGGATGCGCCTAAAAAAGGAGCAATCGTCTTCTTACGCAGCTGTGATTTACATGGCTTAAGAAGACTTGATGATATGTATTTACGTAATGGTCAGCCAGACTATTACTATAAACGGTTACGTGATCGCGTGCATTTTGTGTTAATGGGCTGTGATCATAGTTTTAAAAACTGCTTTTGCGTTGATATGGGCACTAACATTTCAGACAATTATGATCTTAGTGTAGATGTGCAGGGTGATCTTTATGCGTTAGATAATAAATGGGACCAGTTGGAAACGCTTTTAGAAGACTTAGCGGTCGCAACGCAGGAGATTGTGCCAGCGCATGTGAAAGACAATGAAGTGCATGTTCATATTCCAGAAAACTTAGATGAACGCATTGCGAAAAGTTCGCTGTGGCGGGAATATGATAGCCGCTGCATTAACTGCGGGCGCTGTAATTTTGTCTGCCCAACCTGCACCTGCTGGAGCATGCAGGACTTGTTCTACAGTGAAAATGGCAAAGCTGGGGAACGTCGCCGCGTCTTAGCGTCTTGTATGGTAGATGGTTTCACTGATGTGGCTGGAGGCGGCAGTTACCGTAAGAAAAACGGTGACCGTATGCGTTTTAAAGTGATGCATAAGGTTTATGACTATAAGAAACGCGAAGACTATCATATGTGTGTCGGCTGCGGACGCTGTGATGATATTTGCCCAGAATATATCTCATTCTCAAATATTATTAATAAATTAGAAGATGGCATGAAGGAGGTTACCGGCAATGACTAAAAATGAATATGTTCCTTTTCTTTCTAAGGTTTTAGAAGTTATTCCACATACAGCGATTGAATATACCTTCCGCATGTCTTATGAAGGGGATGTGCTGCCTGGACAGTTCTTTGAAGTGTCCATTCCTAAATTTGGCGAAGCACCGATTTCTGTCAGTGGGATCGGGGATGGCTTTGTCGATTTAACGATCCGTAAAGTCGGCCATGTCACTCATGAAATTTTTGAACATTATGTCGGTGATACGCTTTTTATGCGTGGTCCTTATGGCAATGGCTTTGATGTCAATAATTACAAAGGCAAAGATATCGTCATCGTGGCCGGCGGGACGGGGGTATCGCCCGTACGCGGTGTCATGAACTATTTCACCGAGCATCCTGATGAATGTCGCTCACTAACGATTATTAATGGCTATAAATCAGCTGATGATATTCTTTTCAAGGATGATTATCCAAGATACAAAGAAAAAGCCAATCTGATTTTAACGTTAGATGCAGGCGAAGAAACAGCTGATCATCATATCGGTTTAGTGACCAAATATATTCCGGATTTACAGTTTGAAGACTTATCACAGGTGGCGGCTATTGTCGTTGGTCCACCGGCGATGATGCACTTTTCCGTAATGGCATTATTGCAGCTTGGCTTAGAGGATCATCAAGTGTGGATTTCTCAGGAACGTAAAATGTGCTGTGGTCTGGGCAAATGTGGTCACTGTCGCATCGGTGATCAGTATGTCTGCTTAGATGGACCGGTCTTCAATTATGAAAAAGGCAAGCATCTCATTGATTAGGGGGAAGAATTATGGATGTTAATACAAAACAGTTAAAGAAAAATGCCTTCCGTGTTACGAAAGAACGCGGGATCGCCGCTTCACGTGTCCGTGTCCCAGGGGGACGGATGGATGCAAAATATTTATCAGTCTTACAGGATATTGCGGAAACGTATGGCAATGGAACGATTCATTTAACGCTGCGTCAGGGCTTTGAAATTCCGGGTATTCCTTTTGAAGATATGGATAAAGTCAATGCAATGCTGCAGCCGGTAATTGAAGGCATGGGCATTAATCAGGAAGAAAAAGGCAAAGGTTATTCGGCTTCCGGAACAAGAAATATTATGGCTTGTGTCGGTAATTCCATTTGTCCTTACGGCAACTATGATACGACGGCTTTTGCCCGGAAAGTAGAAAAGGAAATTTTCCCTAATGACTTACATTTCAAGGTTTGTTTTACTGGCTGTCATAATGATTGTGCGAAAGTGCGTATGCATGACTTTGGCATTATCGGGATGACGATGCCACAGTTAGATCCCAATCGCTGCATCAGCTGCGGTGCCTGCATTAAACGCTGTAAGAAAAAGAGCGTTGGGGCCCTGCAGGCGATGAATTTCCGCCCTGTGCGCAATGAAGAAACATGCCTGGGCTGCGGGGAATGCGTTTTGGCTTGTCCGAATGCGGCATGGACACGCTCACAGAAGAAGTACTATAAATTAACGATCTTCGGCCGTACCGGGAAGAAGAACCCACGTTTAGGGGTAGACTGGATTAAATGGATTGATGAAGAAAGCATCATTAAGATTATTAAAAATACGTATGCGTATGTTGAAAAATATATCGATCCGAATGCCCCAGGCGGCAAGGAACATATCGGTTATATTGTCGATCGTACCGGCTTTGAAGAATTTAAGAAATGGGCATTAAAAGATGTTACACTGCCAGAGATCGCCGAAGTGACTTCACCGATTTACTGGAACGGGATTAAATATAAATAAGCAAAAACGAGATCATGTGATCTCGTTTTTTAGTGGCCGTGTGGCGTTTTATCGGCAATGTTACGCTCAGTGATTAAGTCGGCCCGTAAGAAGATAAATAATAAGTAAGCGAGAGGCAGATCCGCAAACAACAAAGCGTGACCGCCAAAATGGAGACCGAGACCGCTAGATAACGCGGCGCCCACACAGAAGGCAATAATCATGCCGAAATGATGTAAAGCGCGATAGAGATATTTTTTCTGATGTCTTTTTCGCAGGTAACGGACTAACCAGCTGCCGGTCTGACGCACGTGGTTGGTGACGAAAGTGGTTGCCATGCCGACACCTTCTGCCTGGCGGAAGGTATTGAACTGCATCGCACAAATAAAGTTGATGACAATCGGATAAATAAAATCTGGTAAAAAAGAAGCGCTCGCGCCAAGTGCTGTAACTAAGATCAGTTCTAATAAAATCAGAAAAGTATCCCAGCGGATAATATTCAGATGCTTCAGTTTCCAGGCGCTTTGTTCAGAAAAGATCGTGCCCAGGAAATAAGCAGTGAAAGAGGCGATGATTGTATAAATCTTACTGAAATTATGTGTCCCGATAGCTATCCCTAGAAGGCAAATATTAGCGGTTTGGGCATTGGCAAAAATACCGCCCTTGACGGATAAGGTATAACCGCCATAAAAACCAGCCACACAGATGAGCATCAGAAAGACATAATATTTCTCACACTCAAGATATTGATCGTCCATGATGAACTCCTTTCGTTATCATTATAGTCACAAATTTCTGAATGAAAAGTAAATTTATAATAATCTTTTATCAGATGTGAGGGAGACTTGATTTTTTAAATGAATAATGGTAAAAATAGGGCATTGCAAGGAGGCGATGACATGGCACAGGAATATTGGGTCTGCGAAAAGTGCGGAACGTTCAATGATATTAATGAAAGTCGCTGCACGCACTGTCATAAGAAAATCTCCAAACGTGAACTTGCCGAGGCCCTTAATCGTATTGAATCTGAGGCAAGTGGTGATGATGCCTTTGATCGCTTTAAAAAGCGTAGTATGATGAGTGAGGAAGAGTTCCAAAAGGATTTAGGACAAGCCGCAACGCGACGCACCAGACAAACGCGCACGCAGTCGCGTCATCAACCGTCAGCGCAGCGACCACGGCGGGCATCGGAGGTGCCAGAGGAAGACAGAAGGGAAAACCGTGCAAATGGGCGCATGAAGCACTTCGCGTTTAGTCGCGCCGCCCAAGTGAAAGACACATGGGCAAGACAAAGTGCGCAAAGCGGCGCTTATCGGATCATTCATTATGTCACGCTTATCGCTTTACTGATCAGCGCTATTGCATTTGTTTATAGCCTGGTACTATTTGTGATGAGTGGTCATTATAGTGAAGTGGGACAAGTGTTTGTGAAACTCTTTTCTTCGATTGGCGCGATCTTTAAAAACACTTTTAATTATTTCCTGAATATTCAGTTTAGTAATAATGCGCTTGCCCGGGTCGGCGGTATTGTCGGACGCAATCTGATGCGGTTATTTACCACCATCTTTGATAATATCTTAAGATTTTTGAGTATGCTTTAGGAGGCCTTTATGTTTTCTACATTTTACAATCTCGCAAAAATTATTAACTTTATTGATTTCTTTGCGGTTTTAGCGTTAATGGTCATTACCATTATCTCACTTTTTAAAGAGATCAATGTGCCTAACTTTGATGATGTCTTTGACTATGTCAAACGCTGCTTTATTGTCTCGCTGATCTTTATGCTGGCAGCCTGGCTGGTGGTTTCGGCTCAGGATACGACTTCGATCTTTAAAATGTATGATACCATTTCTGGCGGCTTTGGTGATATGGGGATGTTATGGTTTATCGATGCTATTATTTATATGGTGACCCCCTTAGTGATCGCCTTGCTTGGCTATGGCAAAGAAGAATTGCGTAAACCGTTTAATAAATTCCGTAATCATGCCTTTATCATGGGGGCCATCTGCGCCGTCTTATCATTTCTATTAGCGATTGATTAACTTCCTGCGGGAAGTTTTTTTAGTCTCATTTTATAAAATCTATTGATAGGAATGATTCTTATATGACACCTGGATATCCTAAACAATCAATTTATGAAAATGTTCTTTATAATAACGAAAAAGCGTTGAAAATAAGGCGCAAATTAGATAATATGAAGCGGAAATAAAAAAAGAAAGGTGGTCATCTCATGTACGAAATTTCAAAACAAGAACGTCAAACGATGGAAGCTTTGGACTTTCCCATCGCGATTTATCAGCGACGCCGTCATTTCGTCAAAACGCTGCTGGTTTCAGATGGCTTTTGCGATCTTTTTCACCTTGCTAGAGAAGAACTGATTCGCGATTTAGATGAAAGCATGTTTCTCTATGTGCATCCTGATGATAAGGGGAAGCTCTATGAAAATGCTCAAAAATTTTGGCACCATGAGAGCTCTTATAAATCGATGGTTAGGGTGAAAATTCCGGGCAGTGATGATTATCATATTTTTCTTTGTGAAGGCAGTCTGCAGAAGATTTCAGAAGAGGAAGAAATCGCTTATGTCGTTTATACCGATATGAATAGCGTTGAAAAGGATATGCAAGAGGCGGATCAGCGCTATTTCATTGAGGAAGAGGATTACTACTATATCGATCGTCTGACGAAGCTGCCAAATGAACATTACTTTGAACTCTTTGGCGAGGAATACTTAGCTGCTTTTAAGCGTCGGCGTGCTGTCGTTGGCATTGCCTATATCAATATTATGCGCATGACGGGTTATAATGACCGCTATGGTTTTAAAGCCGGGGATCTTCTCTTGCAGGACTTGGCGGATATTTTAAGAGACTTCTTTCCGCATGGTCTGGTCATAAAGGGGATGCGGGATCACTTTATGGTCTTAGATCGTTATGAAACGCTGCAGGAGAAAGTGGAACAGGTGCAAAAACGCCTCAATACTTATTCTCTTAATGGTAATCAGGCACTTCATATCGGTATCAGTTTACCACTAGAAGGGAATAAGTCGCATTTGAAAAGGGCTGTGAATGAAGCGTCTTACGCTTCAAAATACCATCAGGAAGATAGCCGAACGATCGTCCAGTATTTTACAATGGAAATGAAAAAGCAGTATTTCGATCGTCTGTATATTTTAGAAACCTTTGAAAAAGCGTTATCAAACAAGTGGATCAAAGTCTTTTATCAGCCGATTGTAAATAGTCAGACCAGACAGGTACATGCTTTTGAGGCGTTAGCGCGCTGGCATGATCCTGATTATAACATGCTTTCCCCAGCCGCTTTTATCCCGGTGTTAGAAGAACATCATCTGATTCATCGCTTAGATATGTATATGGTCCAAACGGTTTTTGAAGAAATCAAGTTACGCCGTGATGCGCATTTGCCAATTGTGCCGGTTTCGGTCAACTTCTGCGTTGATGATTTTGAGGATGGGCATTTAAAAGAGAAACTGCTTCACTTATGTGAAAAATATGATGCTCAGCCATGGATGATCGTCATCGAAATCACCGAACGCGATATTCCCCAGATGCCGGAGCCTTTCAAAGAGCAAATTGAAGCTCTGCGTCAGGCTGGCTTTAAAGTGTGGGTTGATGATTTTGGCAGCGGCTATTCTTCTCTCAATGTGCTCAATAAATTTCCCCATGATTTCATTAAGATTGACCGCGAGTTCATTAAAGATTACGGTCATGATGATCAAATGAATACTTTAGTTGTCGAAAAGATTATTGAAGTCGCAAAGCAGTTAGGCATTCAGACTTTAGTCGAAGGGGTCGAAACAGCTGCTCAGCACCATTTCTTAAAGCGTATTGGCTGTGAGTATGAACAAGGTTTTTACTTCGCTCAGCCCGCTTCTTTATCAGAAATGATTTTTATGCAAAGTCATGAAGATATTGAGATTCCTATTGAACATTACGAATTGTCATGATTCACTATTTGATTACATTATTTTCTTTATTTTAAAAGCGAAAAGATGTATGATTGTGAGTAATCAAGGAGAGAAATAATTATGAAATATAATGTCAATCGGGCAAGAAATATTACGCTTGTCATGGATTTTTACGAACTGACAATGTCCTACAGTTATTTTAAAAAGGGGATGAAGGACGAAATTGTCTACTTCGATATGTTTTATCGTAAAAACCCCGATAACGGCGGGGTAGTTATTACGGCTGGCTTACAGCAGTTAATTGAAGCTGTTGAAGATATGCATTTTAGTGATGGCGATTTGGATTACTTACGCAGCTTGCATATCTTTGATGAAGCCTTTTTAGATTATCTTAAGAATTTTAAGTTTACCGGAGATATCTGGGCTGTTCCTGAAGGAACACCAGTGTTCCCTTACGAACCATTAGTGACAGTGCGCGCCCCAATCATTGAAGCGCAGCTGATTGAAACCTTCTTATTAGTAACGATCAATCATCAGTCTCTGATTGCGACGAAGGCGCATCGTGTGGTGCAGGAAGCCAAAGGCCGTCCTGTTATGGAATTTGGCGCTCGTCGTGCACAGGGCTATGATGGGGCTACTTATGGTGCCCGTGCCGCTTATATTGGCGGAGCCTCAGGGACTGCGACGGTATCAGCTGGGGAAATGTTTGGGATTCCTGTTTTAGGCACAATGGCGCATTCCTTTGTCCAGTCTTTTGATAGTGAATATGAAGCTTTCAAAGCTTATGCAGAAATCTATCCTGATAACTGCATCTTATTAGTGGATACCTATGATACTTTAAAGAGCGGGATTCCTAATGCCATTCGTGTGGCAGAAGAAGTCCTGATTCCTAATGGTCATCGCTTAGCGGGGATTCGTATTGATAGCGGTGATATTGCTTACTTAACGAAAAAAGCCCGAGCAATGTTAGATGTAGCGGGCTTAACAGATGCGAAAATTTCTATTTCGAACTCATTAGACGAATATCTGATTCGTTCCGTTTTAGAGCAGGGGGCTAAAATTGATTCTTTCGGTGTTGGGGAAAATATGATTACCTCTAAATCAGCACCCGTTTTTGGTGGGGTTTATAAAATGGCAGCGGTCGAAAAAGACGGCAAGATCATTCCAAAGATTAAAATCTCTGAAAATACGGAAAAGATTACCAACCCTGGTTACAAGAAAGTTTATCGTTTAATTGAAAAAGAAACCCAGAAAGCGTTAGGGGACATTATTATGTTCGCTAATGAAAAAATCAATGTGAATGATGATTTAACAATCTACTCACAGTTTGATAAATGGTTAAATAAAACGCTGCCAGCTGGGGAATTTGAATATTTCGAACTGCAGAAACCAGTCTTTAAAGATGGTCAGTGTATCTATCCAGAATACACGCTCGATGAAATTCGTGAAAATGTGAAGAAACAGTCCGCTTTAATGTGGGATGAAATCTTCCGTCTTGAATATCCACATAAATACTATGTCGATTTATCAAGAAAACTGATTGATTACAAGCTGAAAATGCTGGAAGAAAAACGCGGGTAAGAGTTCTTACCCGTTTTTTACAAGGAGGCTCTATGAAAATTACAGTAGTTGGTTTAGGGGTTATTGGCGGCAGTTTCGTCAAAGCCCTCAAGGGAAAAGGTTATGAAGTCTATGGTGTCGATATTAATCAGGAATCACTCTATGAAGCCAAGAAAGAAGGCTGTATTATTGAAGGCTATACCGATCCTCATGATATTATTCCGGAAACAGATTTAACGATTATCTCTCTATATCCTTCGTTAGTGCTTGATTTTATTAGAAATAATACTTTTAAGCCTGGCAGCATCGTTTCTGATGCCGTAGGGATCAAATCCTACTTTCTCAAACAGGCTTTAGAGATCATTCCTGAAGATGTCGAATATATCTCTGTCCATCCAATGGCCGGCCGGGAAAAGAAGGGCTACGCATATGCGAGCGCCGAAGTATTCCAGGATGCCAACTTTATCGTTGTTCAGCATTCACTTAATAAACCGCAGTCCATTGCCTTTATGGAAGGCTTTGCCCATGACTTAGGGTTCCATTCGGTTAAGATTATGAGTCCATCTGATCATGACGAGATCATTGGCTTTACATCACAGCTGCCGCATGCTATTGCCGTGGCTTTAATGAACAGTGATACCCAGAAATATGATACTGGTAAGTATATCGGCGACTCCTTTAGAGACTTAACCCGTATTGCGAATATTAATGAAGACTTATGGAGCGAACTGTTCCTAAATAATAAAGCGTTTTTATTAGGATCGATTAATCGTTTTGAAGAGCAGTTAGACCTCATCAAGAATGCCATTAAAGATAATGATGAGGACGCTTTAAAGGCCTTATTTATCGAATCGAGCAAGCGTCGTACGCATTTATAGAAGGGGAAAGAAAAACTTTCCTCTTTTTTTTCGCCAAAAGAGACCGATAAATAGGGGAAAAAAGACTAATGTGTACATTCATCATAAAAAAAGATGAAGAAAAGTGTTGCAATATCTAAAATCCTATTGTATACTAAGTGAGCACCAAGGGAAAGCCCCCTCGGTGAGACAACTAAAGAGGTGGTTCCTTAGCCAAGTCGGTAAGGCAGAAGACTGCAACTCTTCGACCGTCGGTTCAAGTCCGGCAGGAACCTCCATTTGCCTCGGTGGCGAAATTGGTAGACGCACAGGACTTAAAATCCTGCGGACTTCAAACTCCGTGCCGGTTCGACTCCGGCCCGAGGCACCATTCTTATAAAAATGTATCTGCGCTAGTAGCTCAATTGGATAGAGTGCTTGACTACGGATCAAGAGGTTACGGGTTCGACTCCTGTCTAGCGCGCCATTTTTATGAAAACGGGAAGTAGCACAGCTTGGTAGTGCACCTGGTTTGGGACCAGGGGGTCGCAGGTTCGAATCCTGTCTTCCCGACCATTTAATGGGGCTTTAGCTCAGTTGGGAGAGCGCCTGCTTTGCACGCAGGAGGTCACCGGTTCGATCCCGATAAGCTCCACCATTTATATTCTGGCGGGATAGCTCAGCTGGCTAGAGCATTCGGTTCATACCCGGAGTGTCGAGGGTTCAAGTCCCCCTCCCGCTACCATTTATATTTAACTTCATATCGCGGGATAGAGCAGTCCGGTAGCTCGTCGGGCCCATAACCCGGAGGTCGTTGGTTCAAATCCTTCTCCCGCAACCATTTTATTTGTTAGGTGACATCTTGTCGGACCCTTAGCTCAGTTGGTTAGAGTCGGCGGCTCATAACCGCTTGGTCGTAGGTTCGAGTCCTACAGGGTCCACCACATATTTCATATCGCGGGATAGAGCAGTCCGGTAGCTCGTCGGGCCCATAACCCGGAGGTCGTTGGTTCAAATCCTTCTCCCGCAACCATTTGGTCTGGTAGTTCAGTTGGTTTAGAATGCCGCCCTGTCACGGCGGAGGTCGCGGGTTCGAGCCCCGTTCAGACCGCCATTTGGTCTCATAGCTCAGTAGGTAGAGCAAAGGACTGAAAATCCTTGTGTCGCTGGTTCGATTCCGGCTGAGACCACCATTTAAATAACGCGCAGCTTTACCCAAGTCCGGCTGAAGGGATCGGTCTTGAAAACCGACAGGGGATGCAAGTCCCGCGGGGGTTCGAATCCCTCAAGCTGCGCCATTTCATTAATTCCATCATCCCATTTATCCGATGATGTTTTAATTTGTCTTTATTCGGGAAGTAGCACAGCTTGGTAGTGCACCTGGTTTGGGACCAGGGGGTCGCAGGTTCGAATCCTGTCTTCCCGACCATTTAATGGGGCTTTAGCTCAGTTGGGAGAGCGCCTGCTTTGCACGCAGGAGGTCACCGGTTCGATCCCGATAAGCTCCACCATTTATATTCTGGCGGGATAGCTCAGCTGGCTAGAGCATTCGGTTCATACCCGGAGTGTCGAGGGTTCAAGTCCCCCTCCCGCTACCATTTGGTCTGGTAGTTCAGTTGGTTTAGAATGCCGCCCTGTCACGGCGGAGGTCGCGGGTTCGAGCCCCGTTCAGACCGCCATTTGGTCTCATAGCTCAGTAGGTAGAGCAAAGGACTGAAAATCCTTGTGTCGCTGGTTCGATTCCGGCTGAGACCACCATTTGAATAACGCGCAGCTTTACCCAAGTCCGGCTGAAGGGATCGGTCTTGAAAACCGACAGGGGATGCAAGTCCCGCGGGGGTTCGAATCCCTCAAGCTGCGCCATTTTTATTTTTAAGGGAAATTTTTTTACAGAAAGTGCTGGGGAGCACTTTTTTTGTTTTCCAAAATGTTTTCTATTTTTATAAAGAAGAAATCTCGTGTTTTCGCTTGTCTCTCTGCTCTTTAAAATGTAATATAGTTGTAATAATGAATTACACTATAACAAGCTATGAGACAGTCACTTTGTCCATCTGGAGATCAACATGGATTGTCTTATACTCTCATTGTTATTTAAGAGGATGAGAAAGTTATGATTAGAGGAGGCAGCTGAGACTATGTGCGAATCATCATTAAAGGACCATAAAGATATCAAGAAAATTGACAAGGATCAGGAGAAAGATGAATCCTCTTTTCCTGATCTGATTTATAAAAGTCCCATGCCATTTTTTGCGAAGGACCGCAAACATCGTTATATCGGAGCATCGTTGCCATTTTTGAATTATGTCGGCTTAACATCTGAAGAGCTTATGGGGAAAACAGATGCCGACTTTGCTTGGTTATCTCATCATGATACTTACAGACAAATGGAGGAAGCGACGCTTCACGCTGGTAAGTCCTTTGATCATTTCATGATCAAAGGAACGTTCAATGGCGAAAATCGTACCATTTATGTAACGCAGTGGCCAACCTACGCACATGGTCACATTACTGGTTTAATGGGTTACTTTTTTGATGAAGACCATATTCCTTACAAACAAAGTGGATTTCATTTGCCAAAGTGGCTGGAGGTTTCTGCTTTTGTCGATCAATTGAAAATCTTGGAAAAAGATTATCGCCAGCACAATACATATTTTGGTGTCATTTTTGTCAGTCTGCACGATGATGCGCAGAAGATGTCAAATGATCTTACAAAGCAGTGCCAGGATGTCATCAGCAAAGTGGTCAACGCCCCAGCGTCGATGACATGCCTTGAGATGAATCGTTTTGCGATTGCGCTTGCCAAACATTCACCAGAGGAGCTCACAAAGATGGCTGATGCCATTTGTGATGGTTTAGAAGCTATGAGCGTAAGTGATCAGGATTTCGCTTCCTTGAGCGTCAAAACACATATTCTCTATGCACCAGATATTGCAGAGATACATGAACGTTTGATGAGGACCCTTTTTGATGAACATGCTGAAATCATGCATTATGAAGAGAACGCTGAATATAATACGCTTCTCAGATCCATTATCAGCGATTTACCATTTGGCTGTTATGTCATTAAGCCGGATCATACGCTGCTTTACTGGAATAAAAAAGCCGAAGAATTATTGGGCTTCAAAGCGCATGAGATGGAAGGAAAGAAATGTACGGATATGCCTTTAGGGTGCGCCTTCACAAGCGGGATGCCGATTCCGGCTATGAGCTGTCCGGCGATGGTCGCTGCGGCGACTGGGCGGCCTTATACGACGCAAATGTTTATGAAACGGGTAAATGGCAAAGAATTATTAATGCAAAATACACTTGTGCCGATCAAAGATCAGAAAGGACAGGTCTTAGAGCTTGTTTCGGTCTTTGTACCACTCATTCAGGAAGATTATGATGCGGCGTTAGTGAATAAGATCTATGAACTCACGACCAGAGATGCTTTGACATGCCTGCCGGGAAGAAAGTATATGGAAAACTGTATTGCGGAAGCTATTGAAACCTATCAGCGGACCAAACATCCTTTTGCGATTCTCTTTGCGGATATGAATAACTTCCATGCCATCAATAACACTTATGGCCATGATGCCGGTGATGCGATTTTGCGGATGCTCGCTCTTGCTTTACGTAAATATGGCCGCAAGACAGATCGTTTTTGCCGGTGGGGCGGTGATGAATTTGTTGGTCTCTTACAGTTAAGAGATCCCCAGGAAATCATTATCGCAGCCAGACGTCTCAAAAAGATTTCAGAAGAATGCTGCGAAGTGGTTGATGGCAAGAAAATCTATTGTGAAGCGGCGATTGGCATTACCGTTGTTAAAGAAGATGATACGATTGATTCTTTAATTAAGCGCGCGGATACCTATATGTATCAGGCCAAGAAGGAGAAAAAAGATCGCATTATTACTGATTATAATACAGATGATGATTAAAGGCAGTTTAGGCTGCCTTTTCATTTTAATTTTTGAGGGATCCTGATTATTCATATTTATGTCAAAAAGAATGGTATACTTATAAGTAAGGAGGTGTTTTTATGCGTGGCTTAACATCCTCACAGGTAAAAGAGCGCCTTGATCACCATCAGGTCAATCGCTCACGTCATAAAACATCGAAAGGTTATATGCAAATTGTGAGAGAGCATACCCTCACTTACTTTAATGGTTTAAACCTCTTTTTAGCTTTTTTAATTATTCTGTCTGGAAAATACCTCAATATGACTTTTATCGGGGTTGTCCTTTCTAATATGCTGATTGGGATTGCCCAGGAGTTTAAGGTTAAGCAGACGATTGATCGTCTCAAGATCGTTAATACCGCTCATGTGCAGGTGATTCGTGATGGTCAAAGGCAAGACATTGACCCGCGTGATTTGGTGATGGATGATCTGGTTTTTGTGGCTAGCGGGACGCAGATTGCGGCTGACTTAGAAGTAGTCGAAACATCCTACTGTGAAATGAATGAATCTCTTTTGACGGGGGAAAGTGACCCGGTCAAAAAACAAAAGGGTGATGAACTCTTAGCTGGGACCTTTGTGTCCGCCGGGCAGGCTTATGCCAAGGTGATGCGCGTCGGTGATGATGTCTATGCAACGCAGCTTGCCCATCAGGCGCGCCATGGTCATCGGGCGGCTAGCGAGATGAAAGATACCATTGAGAAAATCATTAAAGTCTTATCGATCATCATTATTCCGGTTGGTTTACTGTTATTTAGATCCCAGTATTTCGCTAATAATAATATCAGTAATGCGATTGTGAAAACGGTCGCTGGGGTCGTCGGGATGATTCCTGAAGGTTTAGTCCTATTAACAAGTTTATCGTTTGTTTTAGGGGTTGGCCGCTTAGCACGTAAACGCGCCCTTGTTCAGCAGATGGAAGCGATCGAAGCGTTAGCGCGCGTCGATGTCCTCTGTTTAGATAAAACAGGCACAATTACGACTGGTGATCTGAAAGTAGAAGAGGTTGTTCCTCTCAATACCTCATTAGAAATGGTGACCGCGATTATGCAAAGCATCAGTCATGAAAGTGATGTCCAGAATGCGACGCAAAATGCTTTAAAGGCGTATTTTACCGCACTTGCGGATAAACATGTGACAAAGGCTATTCCTTTTTCTAGTGAACGCAAATACAGCGGTTATGAGCTAGATGGCAAGCAGGCTTATTTATTAGGGGCACCAGAGTTTTTATGCCATGATCCAGCTTTATTACAAAGGGTCACACATTATTCTGCAAATGGTTTGCGTGTCTTAATGTTAGGGCAGGTGCCTTCACTCACTGATCCAAGTGAAATGACTCCCCTTGCTTTGATTGTCATGAGTGATGTGATTAAAGAAGACTGCCAAGATACCTTTGCTTTTTTTGACAAGGAAGATGTCTCTTTGCGGATTATTTCTGGTGATCATCCTTTAACAGTGGAACGTGTCTGTAAGCAGGCTGGCTTAAAGCATCCCCATGCCATTGATGCCTCATCATTACCTGATGATGAAGAAGCTTTAGCGAAGATGGTTGAAGATTATAATGTCTTTGGCCGGGTACGGCCGGAACAAAAGGAAAAGTTAGTGCATGCTTTTCAAAAAAATGGGCATGTGACTGCGATGGTGGGGGATGGTGTTAATGACGTTCTGGCGATTAAAGAGAGTGACTGTGGGATTGCCATGGCTAATGGCGCTGATGCGGCGAAGTCTGCAGCCCATATCGTCTTATTAGATTCAAACTTTTCTTCCATGGTGGAGATTGTCAAAGAAGGACGAACAATTATTGCGAATATTGAACGTGTCTGCTCACTCTATTTAACAAAGACGCTCTATTCAACGATGTTATCAATATTCTTCTCGATCAGCGGGAAAACATATCCATTTACGCCGTTCCAGTTATCGATCATCAGCGGCTTTGCGATTGGCTACCCAAGTTTCTTTATTACGTTAGAGAAAGATGTGAAAGTGGCTTCTAAAGGCTTCTTAAATCATGTTATTAAAACGGCATTGCCATGCGCCTTGGCCATTACCACGATGGTGATCTTTGTGACTTTAGGGGCTCATTTGCTTCATTTATCACATAATGTCATGCTCAGCTACAGTTATCTGATCACCGTCTTTGTCAGCTTTATTGTCTTATTAAAGATTTGTTTGCCATTTAATGCTTATCGCTTGTTTATCTTTTTGCTGTGCGCGTCACCGGTCTTATTTGTCATCAATTTCTTATCTCATTATTTATCCATTTTACCGCTCTTTAATCGCGCGCTGTTAATGGTATTGCCAATGCTTGGTGTGAGTTTGCTTATTGAAGAAGCGTATGCCCGCCTGATCCATCTCTGCGTCAAATATCATGTGGTCACATATCTCAAGCAGTGGTTTAAGAAGTGTAAAAAACATGTCTTTTCTTAATTTATTAATACGACAAAATATGTTTATAAATTTAGTGTTAACACAAAGAAACACCAAAAAGATATAACTAGTTGTATACAATAGGCTATTATTATGGTATAATAAAACACAATCACGTAGGAGGTCGAATAGTAATGGCTGAAATCATTAAAGAAAGTTTTGAAAGACTGCTTAAAGAACAAAATATTCCTAACGAACTCTATTCCAAATACCAGGTGAAAAAAGGTCTGCGTAATGAAGATGGTACTGGGGTTTTAGTCGGGTTAACCCGGATCTCAGATGTTGTGGGTTATCGGAAAGACGCAAAAGGACATGTTTCTCCATCGAAAGGGCATTTGTATTATCGCGGGCTTGATGTAGAAGAAATCTTACGTCATGCCGAAGGAAAAAGGTTTGTTTTTGAAGAAGTCTGTTTCCTGATTCTGTTTGGACATTTGCCAAGCCGTGAAGAAATGGATAAATTCAAAGCTGTATTATCACATCGTTATGAACTGCCAACGCATTATCTGGAAAGCTCAATTTTATCATTTCCATCACAGAATCTGATGAATAAGCTCCAGCAGGAAGTGCTGATGTTCTATCGCTATGATAAATATGATCCTGACAGTACGAATCCTTTTGATATCTTAGAGAAAGGCGTTAACCTGATCGCGAAAATTCCGGTTATTGTCTGCTATACGTATGCCACAAAGATTCACTATTTTGATAATCAGTCACTGATTATCCACCAGATTGATCCAAGTCTGTCAATTGCGGAACAAATTTTACATTTATTAAAGAAAGATGGTCGTTTTACGCCGAAAGAAGCGGAAGTTTTGGATACTGCTCTCGTATTACATGCGGATCATGGCGGCGGGAACAACTCTACCTTTACGAACGTTGTCATTGGCTCAACGGGTACGGATTTATATTCTACGATCTCCGGATCAATCGGTTCTTTAAAAGGACCACGTCATGGCGGGGCGAACTTAGCCGTTCGTAAACAGATGAAGGCGGTTATCAAACGCATTGGCTTAGATGCGACGGATGATGATATTCGCATGATTGTCGATAAGATTTTAAACAAAGAATTTAATGATCATTCTGGTTTAGTTTACGGAATTGGTCATGCGGTTTATACCTTATCTGATCCACGTAGTGAGTTATTAGCTAAGAAATGTGAAGAAATTTCGATTGAAAAACATCGTCATGATGAATATCTCTTCCATAAACGTTTCTCTGAAATTGCTGTGGAAGAAATTTATAAACGTAAGGGTAAACCTGTTTGTACAAATGTCGATTTCTATTCTGGCTTAGTCTATGATATGTTAGGCATCCCAGAAGACTTATATACATTATTATTCGTCATCGGTCGTACCGTTGGCTGGATTGCCCATAATATCGAAGACAAGCTTTATGGTGGTCGTATCATTCGTCCAGCTACCAAGTATGTCGGAGAAAAAATGGATTATACGGATGAATCAGAACGTTAAAGCCACATGCTGGCTTTTTCGTTTTTTTCATCTTTGATATAATAGTGAGCGAGGTGAGAACATGAAATTAGTCTTTTTTGATATTGATGGAACTTTAGCACATGGTTTAGAAGTTCCTGCAAGCACGCAAAGCGCAATTAAACAATTGCGAAAAAATGGGCATAAGGTGCTGATTTGTACCGGTCGGGCGATTAGTTACGTTAAAAAATATTTTGCCCAGTATGCCGATGGTTATATTGCTTTTAATGGCCGTTATGGTGAGATGAATGGAAAAGTTCTTTACGATCATCCCGTCAGTCCTGAAAAGATTCATGAGATTGCGCAGGTACTGCGCGAAGAAGGGGCTGGTTTTGCTTTTTATAACTTAGACCATGGCTACTTTGAAGGCAGTGATGAAGATTTTGTGATGATGTCTAAGATTTGGGAACCAGGCTTTCTTGTGCGTTCAAAACAGGAAAAAATAGAAGCTTATAGCTGTGATGTTATTTATCAAAGTAAAGTGCAGATGGATCATATTGCGTTAAGGTTAAAGGATTCCTGTCTGTTTAATGACCATGGCGCACATCCGAGCTGTGATACTACCTTCTATGGTATTGATAAAGGGACTGCCTTACAGGCGATGGCGAAAGTCTTAAATGTTCCTATTGAAGATACCTATGCGTTTGGTGATGGCTGCAATGATGTGGTGATGATGAAGGCCTGCGGTCATGGTATTGCCATGGGCAATGGTGTGGATGATGTCAAAAAGGCGGCTGAATATATTACCGATTCTATTGATCAGGAAGGAATCAGAAAGGGGCTAGAGCACTATGAACTCATATAATAACTTACAATATGAAGAATATGGCTTAGAACATGAGCAGGTTGTAATGCTTTTACATGGCACGCTTCTTTCGGTGTGGAACTATCAAAATGAAATAGCCGCTTTAAGTGAACGTTATCATGTTATTTTACCTTATATAGATGGTCATGATCAGGCGGCTAGTGATTTTGTATCAATTGATGCGATAGCCCGGAAACTGCTTGATTTTATTGAGGTAACATTTCATGGCCATATTGCTTTATTAGGCGGGTTATCATTAGGCGGTCAAATTGCCCTTGATATGATGAGTTTAAAAAGTGATCTTTGTGATTATGCGATCATTGAATCTGTAAAAGTTACCCCGCAAAGAGGGCTAGTACCAAGTATATCCCCTTATGTTTTGCCAAAAAATAAGCTGATGGCGAAGGGTTACTACCGCACACTGCCTTTCCCGAAAGAGCTGTTTGAACCATGTTACGCATCATCAAAGGCGTTAAAGAAAGACAATATCAAGAAGATTCTTCAGGCCGAAGCGCATTTCAAAATGCCAGAAACATTAGCTCAGACAAAGGCGAAGGTCTATATTGAAGTAGGGTCTAAAGAAGGGGATCTTATTAAGCAGGCCCATAAATTACATCGCCGCATTGATAAGAGTCAGTTATTGTTGATGTATCGTTATCGCTATGGGGATTTTTCAATGAACCATAGTCAGTCCTATATAAACCTTATTGAGAAGCTGCTTAGAAAATAATTATTGCGATATTTTTATAGATGTAACGAATTTTCTTTTCTTTTGATGAAAGATTGACTACAATAAAGGCAGGAGGAATACATTTATGAAAATTGCAATGGCGAATGATCATGCAGGTACACGCATGAAAAATGAAATTAAAGCATACTTAGAATCACAGGGGCACGAAGTCGTAGACTTCGGGACTTATGATGAAGAATCCTGTGATTTATCTGATTTTGTCTTACCAGCATCTTTAGCTGTCGCTAAAGGAGAAGTGGATCGTGGAATCTTTATCGATGGCGTAGGTTACGGCAGTGCCTTGATCGCTAATAAGATCAATGGCTGTTATGCAGCAGTTTGTCAGGATCCGTTCTGTGCGAAATTAGCACGTGAACATACAGATTCTAATATCTTATGTATCGGAGCTAAGATCATCGGTGGGATGATTGCGATGGAAATCGTTAAAACCTGGTTAACAACAGATGCCTTAACTGCAGAAAAGTATGTCAATCGCGTCAACAAAGTCAAAGCGATTAATGATCAGTATTGCGTTAAAGTGAAATAATAGGAGAAGCCGGATCTTATAAGAGGTCCGGTTTTTGTGATTATAAATGTTATAGTCTGTTTGCAACGGTGTTCTTATTCTTCTTACTTTTTTACGATGATGCATGATTCTTTTCATAGGATAATAGAGATGAATGTAGTAGATTTGCTTTTATACACAATGCCTAAGATATAAGTTTTTTCTCAATAGTGCATATAAAAAAGCTCACATCCGATTGATGTGAGCTGATATGATGTGATCCTATTTTAAAACTTTGATCCAGCCAAATTTATCTGGCAGACGACCCCACTGGATACCGGTTAAGGTATCATATAACTTCTGTGTTAATGGACCAGTCTTGAAGTCGTTGATGACACATTCTTCACCTTTGAAGTAAAGTTCTCCAACTGGAGAGATTACGGCTGCGGTACCAGTCCCCCAAGCTTCTTTTAAAGCGCCAGTGCGGGCAGCTTCCATTAATTCAGTGACTGGTAATTTACGTTCTTCAACGTTATAACCCCAGTCTCTTAAGATTGTCAGCATGGAATCTCTGGTAACACCAGGTAAAACGGTACCTTCAGTAGGTGCAGTGACAACAGTATCGTTGATTAAGAACATGATGTTCATAGAACCAACTTCTTCGACATATTTCTTTTCGTTACCATCAAGCCATAAAACCTGAGTATAACCATGTTCTTCTGCTTTTTCCTGAGCTTTTAATGAACCGGCATAGTTACCGCCACATTTTGTGAAACCAGTTCCGCCTTTAACGGCACGGACATATTCATCTTCGATCCAGATTTTAACTGGTGCGACGCCTTCAGGATAGTAGTTACCGACTGGTGTTAAGATAATAATGAATTTATAAGATACAGCTGGATGCACACCAACACCTGGTTCACTCGCAAACATGAATGGACGGATGTAAAGTGATGTTTCTGGAGCGGTAGGGATCCAGTCCTGTTCTACTTCGACAAGCTTAGAGACAGCTTCAACGAAGTCTTCTTCAGAAAGGTATGGCATACATAATCTCTTGTTTGAGTTCTGCATACGACGTGCGTTCATTTCTGGACGGAATAACTGTACTTCACCCTGTGGGTTACGATAAGCTTTTAAACCTTCGAATGTTTCCTGAGCATAATGTAAAACCATTGTGGCAGGATCGATCTGTAAAGGTGCATAAGGAATAATTCTGGCATCATGCCAGCCACCCTGATCTTTATCCCAATCAATTTCAAACATATGATCGGTATAGTATTTACCAAAGCCTAAGTGATTCTGATCTGGTTTTGGTTTTAAAGTTTTTGCTCTTTCAATTCTAATTTCCATTAAATTAGCCCCCTTATTGAATGTCTATATTGTACTCCCTCTTTCATAAGCTTGCAATAGATATTGTGTTAATTAAGGAAAGAATTTCTAGATATTTGTACTATAACGAAATTAAAGGTTTACAATTTGGATTTTAAGACTTTTAGAAAATAGGACGAAAAGATAATGCTTAGAAAGAATAAGGTATATAATAGAGGTAGGTGGTGATTTTATGAAAAAAGCATTAGTGCTTTCTGGCGGCGGTTCTAAAGGCGCATATGAAGCGGGCTTTATTGACGCATGTAAAGAGTTAGGTTATTCGTTTGATATTGTGACGGGTACATCGATTGGCGCCCTCAATGGCGCTTTGTATGTCCAAGGTTCATCCAAGATTGATGAAATCTGGGATGAACTCGATGTCCATCATGTCTTTAATGGCATTCCTGACTTATCTTTCGCCAGAGAAGATCTGATGGATGTATCTAATCGCAGTGTCCAGTTTATTAAACATTATATTACCCATCAGGGGGCTGATGTCACACCGTTTTATCATATTGTGAAGAAGTACTTTGATGAGAAAGCTTTCTTTTCCTCAAATGTTGACTTTGGCTTATGCACAGTGAGCTATCCCCAAATGGCGCCACTTTATCTCACAAAAGAAGAATTAGGAAAGCATGCCTATGATTATTTACTCGCTTCAGCAGCTTGTTTTCCAGCCTTTCCGATGGTGGAAATTGAAGGGACGAAATATCTTGATGGCGGCTATTATGATAATCTGCCGATTGATTTGGCTTATCTGATGGAGGCTGATGAAGTGGTGGTTTGTGATATGCATGAAAAGCCTATTCATCCGCATTATCTCAATGCCCCGCATGTGCTTTACACCAATTCTTATCATGATCTAGGCTCTTTTATGGACTTTGATGTACAGACATTAAAACGCAATAAGCGTTTAGGCTACTTAACAGCTTGTCAGTATTTTGGTAAATATACCGGCAAGGCATATTGCTTTGAAAAAGAGGATCATCCCATCTTTGAACGTTTCTATCATTTTATTCTGATGATTGATATTGCCAATCGTTTAGGCGATCATAGCGATGGCTCTCTCTTTGATCACAAATTCAAAGAACGCAATCGCGGCTTGCCATTATCTATTGAGGACTATACCTATTTCACCTGTGACTTACTAGGCCGCTTTACACATATGGATGATACCAAAGTCTATACGATTAAAGACTTTATGAAAGAAGCTGGGGAACCATTTATTGGTTATATGGTTTCACCAGAAGCGATCACTTTGCCAAAATCTCTTTTAGAACTGAAAGGCAAGGGCGATGAAGTCATTATTGGGGCGATCATCAATATGGCTTTATACAATTATCATGAAGAGATCATGAATCATTTGTGTCATCTTTTCCCTGATCATTACTTAGCAGCGCACCTCATAATGAATTATATGAAACAAGTTCTCGCAACGCGTTAAGATTATGTAATATGTGTGGTAATTTTGGTAGGGAATTGTTAGAATAGCTAGGAACGAGGAGGGCTTAAAAGATGCTTACAATATATAAGACAGATCATGGCGTATGTCATAAAATACCTAAAGCAGAAACCGGCTGCTGGATTGATTTGTGTGAGCCCTCCAGCAAAGAACTTGATGAAATTTCATTAGACTTTGATATTGAACCTGATGATTTACGGGCAGCTCTCGATGAGGAAGAAGCCTCACGTATTGTCTTGGAAGATGACTATACGATGATTTTAGTCGATGTACCGATCGTTGAAAGACGTAACGATGAAGACGTTTATACCACTATTCCATTAGGCATTATCTTAGTAGCTGATAGCGTGATTACGGTCTGTATGACACAAACGAGTATTTTAGCGGATTTCCAGAATAACCGTGTCAAACAATTCTCGTCGAAAAAACGTATGCGCTTTGTTTATCAGATTCTCTTTAGAACCGCTTCCACTTATCAGCGTACTTTGCGGGTTATTGATAAAAAGCGCGTGGATATTGAATCACGTTTCGATGAAGATGATACTAAAGTCAATGATATGATTGCTCTGCATGAGTTAGAATCTACGCTGGTTTACTTTGAAACATCATTACGCGGTAATGAAGTTGTTCTTAACCGTTTATCTCTTTATAAACGAATTGACCAGTATCCGGAAGATATGGAACTGCTAGATGATGTCATTATTGAAAATAAGCAGGCGATTGAAATGGCCACTATTTATAAGGATGTCATCAGCGGGACAAGAGAATTATTAAGTACGATCGTGGATTCACGGTTAAATAACATGATGAAATTCTTAACGTCTATTACTTTGGTTATGGCGATCCCGACCATTGTCTCTGGCTTTTATGGGATGAATGTGCCGCTGCCCAAATACTCTTTTGGGGAGTTAACTGTTTTAACGATTGTTGTTTGTATCGTTTCATTAATCATTTTGAAGCGGAAAAAGATGCTCTAGAAAGTGTTCATCTTCGCTTCATATTAAACGAGTAAACTTACCGTTGTCAGGAAACTGATAGTGATTATTCACAGTTAATTTTCCCTCCCTTAGATGTTCCAGGACATCAGGACATACCGCTTGGTGTGTCCTTTTTTATAATTTGAAAATATTCTTTTAATACATTAGGTAATAATCAGAAAAGTCCTTCAAGGGACTATTTTTTTGCATTATCGCGATTTTCTAGGAATCAAAAATCGGAAATGCTATAATGAAATCAGTTACAAGACAAGTGGGAAATGTTTGTTTTAAAGATATATTCATGATAGAATTGATTATGAAAATAATTTACATGAAAGGAGGCGCGATCTGTTCATGGAACAAAATCAAACTGTCATGGACCGTATCTCTGTATTATATGATCAGCTCTTTGATGCAGAAAAAAAGATTGCGAAATTTATCTTAAATCATCACAAAGAAGTGGTTGATATGACGGTCTCCGAACTGGCTGAGGCGAGTGATGTGAGCGTCGCTTCGGTCTCTCGTTTTTGCCGGAAGGTTGGTTTAAAAGGTTTTCATCAGTTAAAGATCGGCTTAGCGCAGGAAATGGTTGAGTCTTATGGGGAAGGTGCGACATCGAATGATATTCTCTTAGATGATATTCCTCAGTCCCTGCAAAATATTCTTGCTAATAAAATTGAAGAACTTAAGCAGACAGTGAATCAGATTGATCCAAAATCTTTTGAAACGATTCTTGGTTTATTAAAGAATGCGAAAAGAGTGCAGGTCATGGCGGTGGGAAATACAATTCCGGTAGCCATTGATGCGGCCTTTAAATTCAATGAATTGGGCATTCCAACAACGGCTGGAACAATTTGGGAGACACAGCTTTCTTATGCTTACACCTTACGGGAAGGCGACGTCTTACTGGCGATCTCTAACTCTGGTGAATCAAACAAGGTGTTAGAAGCAGTAGAAATCGTTAATGCCAATGGCGGAACGACAATTGGCATTACCAATAGTCCCCAGTCAGCCATCGGTGAAGAGGTGCAGTATCATATTACCACGGCAACGCGTGAAAAATTATTTCTGGATGAATTCTGCTTTTCGCGTGTCTCAGCGACCACAGTGATTGAAATCCTTTTCTTATTCTTAACGGTATCAATTGAGAATTCGCATAATACAATGACAAAATGCGAAGAAATGTTTGCGGTAGATAAACGTTAGGTTGAGCTTGAGTAAAATAATTTTCATGAAAATTGAGTTGACGTAAAAATATTTCTATACTATAATGGACTTGTAAAAAAAATTCAGGAATTGGAGGATGTGTGAAAATGATTTACACAATCACATTTAATCCAGCCTTAGATTATGTTATTTCAGTCGATCACTTTGAAAAAGGTGTTGTCAACAGAGTAACTGAAGAACATATTTTCTGCGGCGGGAAGGGTATTAACGTTTCGGCAATTCTTAAAGAATTAGGTTATGAATCAAAAGCTTTAGGTTTTGTAGCTGGTTTTACTGGTGATGAAATTGTTCGTCGTGCACAGTCTGAATATGGCATCAATGCGGACTTTATTAAAGTTGCTGAGGGCATGTCACGTATTAATGTCAAACTGCGCAGTGATGAAGAAACTGAAATCAATGGGATTGGACCAAAGATTACGGATGCAGATTTAGACAAGTTATTTGCGAAACTTGATGAAATGCAGATGTCTGATGTCTTAGTATTATCAGGATCGATTCCTAAATCAATCAGTCCAACAATTTATGAAACAATCTTAAATCGTTTACAGGACAAGAAGATTTTCTCTGTTGTTGATGCAACAGGTGACTTATTAGTGAATGTCTTAAAATACAGACCATTCTTAATTAAGCCTAATAATCATGAAATCGAAGAAATCTTCAATGTGAAATTACAGGGTGAAGAAGATCTTGTAAAGTATGCACACAAACTTCAGGAAATGGGTGCACGTAACGTTTTAATCTCATTAGCTGGTGATGGCTCATTATTAGTTGATGAACATGGCGGACAGCATCGTTTAGGTGTCTGCAAAGGGAAGGTTAAGAACTCAGTTGGGGCTGGTGACTCAATGGTTGCAGGTTTCATCGCTGGTTACTTACGCAATGGTGATTACAAGGAAGCTTTAGAATTAGGAACTGCCTGCGGCGGCGCGACAGCTTTCTCTGAATCATTAGCAAAAAAAGATTTTATCTATGAAAATTTAAGACAATTAAGGGGAGAAAACTAATCATGAAGATCACAGAATTATTGGATCTGAAAGGGATTGAACTTGGGGTAAAAGTCAATTCTAAAGCAGAAGCAATTGATAAGCTTGTGGACTTAATGGTCGCAACAGGCAAGATCTCTGATCGTGCGGCTTACAAAAAAGGTATTTTAGCGCGTGAAGCATTAACATCAACAGGGATTGGTGAAGGCATCGCTATTCCTCACGCTCAGGTAGAAGCAGTGAAAAAAGCTGGCTTAGCAGCCATGACTGTACCAGCTGGGGTTGACTATGAATCATTAGATGGTCAGCCAGCAAAATTATTCTTTATGATTGCGGCACCAGCTGATGGCGGCAACACACATTTACAGGCTTTAGCCAAATTAAGTGCCTTATTAATGGATGAAGATTTCCGTGAAAAATTAATGAATGCCAGAACACCTGACGAATTCTTACACGAAATCGATTTAAAAGAAGCGCAGAAAGATGCTGAAGACGCAGCTGAAGCATCTAAACCAGCACAGGGCGGTTACCGTATCTTAGCCGTTACGGCTTGTCCGACTGGGATCGCTCATACATACATGGCAGCGGAAAACTTAACCAAAGCCGGCGATGCTTTAGGCTTCCCATTAAAAGCTGAAACGAACGGTTCAGAAGGGATCAAGAATGCCTTAACGGCAGAAGAAATCAAAAACGCTGACGGGATCATCGTAGCGGCCGATAAAAAAGTTGAAATGGCTCGTTTCGATGGTAAACCTTTATTATCTGTTCCAGTAACAGAAGGGATCCGTCATCCAGAAGATTTAATTAAGAAAATTGAAAATGGTCAGGCTCCAATCTATCATGCTGATGCGAGCGAAAGCGATAGCGCATCAAGCAGTGAAGGCGTCGGCCGTGGCTTCTATAAACACTTAATGAATGGTGTTTCACACATGCTGCCATTCGTTGTAGCTGGCGGGATCTTAATCGCTATCTCGTTCTTAGTGGATACCCATGGTGCAGGTTCAACTTTTGGTACTGGGACCCCAGCAGCTGCTTGGTTCAATGCCGTTGGTAACGTTGCGTTCGGCATGATGTTACCAGTCTTATCTGGTTTCATCGCCATGTCAATTGCAGACCGTCCGGGTCTTGCCGTTGGTTTCGTTGGTGGTTTAATGGCTAAGTCAGGGATGACTTTCGCTGATCCTACTGCTGCTAAAGTAGCGGCTACACCTGGTTTCTTAGGTGCCTTACTTTATGGTTTCGTTGCTGGCTGGATCGTCTTATTATTAAAGAAAGCATTCAAAGGCTTACCAAAATCATTAGAAGGTATTAAACCAATCTTACTTTATCCATTACTTGGTGTCTTCTTAATGGGTGTATTCGCTTCTGCAATTAACCCATTCATGGGGATTATCAATGGCGGCTTATCAACATTCTTAAAGAACTTAGGTAACTATGGTATCATCTTAGGCGTTGTTGCTGGTGGTATGATGTCCATCGATATGGGTGGTCCTTTCAACAAGGCAGCTTATGTTACAGCAACTGGTTTATTAGCAGATGGTAACTATACATTAATGGCTGCCGTTATGGCCGGTGGTATGGTTCCTCCTCTAGCAATCGCATTATCAACTACATTCTTCAAGAATAAATGGACTGAAGAAGAAAGAAATGCTGGTTTAGTCAACTATGTTATGGGCTTATCTTTCATTACTGAAGGAGCTATCCCATTTGCGGCTAATGACCCAGCTCACGTTATTCCTTCATGTGTTGTTGGTTCAGCTTTAGCTGGTGGTTTATCAGTTGCTTTCCATTGTACATTACGTGCTCCTCATGGTGGGATCTTCGTTATCGCTACAATTGGTAACTGGCCAATGTACTTAATCTCTATTCTTTTAGGTGCGATTGTTGGCTGTCTGATCTTATCATTCTGGAAGAAAGCACCAGCTACAAAATAATTTTCAATGAGGAAGTCACGTACTTCCTCTTTTTTGTGCTATCATGAAACAGAGGTGATCCTATGAAACTATGTGTCTTATTTCCTGGTATTGGCTATACCATTGATAAACCATTACTCTATTACAGCCGTGAGATCGTTAGAAGCGATTATGAGATCAAAGCGATTGTCTATCACGGTGATGCGCAAAAAGCGAAAAGCCAGAAAGAACATCTGGAACAATTTTATCAGCATGCTTACAAAGATGTCTGCCAGCAGTGCGCGGCCATTGATTTTCAGGCCTATGAGGATATTCTTTTTATCTCTAAAAGTATCGGTACCGCTCTTGCTGAAAAATACGTGAGAGAGCATGCTCTAAAGGTAAGGAGTGTTCTTTTTACACCATTAGCGTATACCTTTGAAGGAGAAAACTCCCAGGCGATCGCATTTCACGGGACAAAGGATCCCTGGGTGGATCATGCGCAGCTTATGGCGCTTGCGAAAAGTCATCATGTCCCAATGACCTGTATAGAAGGAGCGGATCATTCCTTAAATACGGGTGATTTAGATACCGATTTGATGAATCTTAAAAAAGTAATGGATCAGGTCAAAGCTTTTATTGATGAAAAATAAACGACCCCCTCATGAAAAGCATGAGGGGGTTTAAGATAAAATAAAAACAGGCTTTCGCCTGTTGCACTTTCAAATGGAGCCACATGCCGGAATCGAACCGGCATCTTCTGCATGGCAAGCAGATGTAATAGCCGTTATACGAATGCGGCATTTCTTAGTGCTCCTAGATAATACCAAATCCTGTTATTTATGTCAATAGGTTTTGCAAGAATTTTAGCTGACCCTGAAATGCAAACTTAACTTACAGCCTGTAGTGAGTGATTTGGAAGTAAGTCTTTCACTTCTGAAGGGAGTAAAATGTATGGAAGTAAGTCCTTCACTTAACAATTATCTAAAAAAGTTCATTCATCATGTTTTAACGAACATACAATATAGATCTAAATGGGTTTTATTTTAACTCTTTTTATAATAAATATTCAATCTCTAAAATGTAGAAGTGTGACTTGTCAAAAAGGTGCAGGGGCGATACACTGAAAGGCATGAAGGAAGTGATCAACAGTGAATAAGATCAATCAAAATGGAGAGCGTAAAAGACTATTTATGTCAGGTGTGCTCATTTTGCTTTTGACTTTGGGTATGGTTATTGATGAAGGTGATTATGTGACGCATAAGCAGATTAGCACAACAGTGTACTTACAAGTGTACAGTGCGTTTTTCGTGCTTCTGGTGTATATCGTCCCTTTTTTCTTTTTAATCAAACGCCTCTGCAAAAAATATCAGCTCGATGGCTTTGTGCTGATGATTGCAGTCGCCTGCGGAGCACTGATCCCGGCCGCCTTCGCAGGCGAAATCAACGACTCTTTTACAAGTTTGGTGCGTCACCTCATGGGGCGGGGCTATTCAGATGCATGGCTGGGGTCCATTGAGACTGGTGTGGTCGAAGAACTCCTCAAGCTATTGACAGTGTCGGCTCTGGTCTATCTCTTTCACAGGCAAACACTTCAGGATTATGTGAGTATCGGTATGTGTGTGGGGATGGGCTTTCAGATCGAGGAAGATATTTCATACATAACTGAAAGCGGCTTTCAGCATGTCAGTAGTGCCTTTCCAGAGGCGTTGGATCGCATTGTCGGGTCGCTTGGCTCCCATTGGGCTTACACAGGACTAGCAGCGATCGGCCTCTATCTGATTGTCACGTCGATCAGTGCGCATCACGTGAGAAGAGGCATGTTCTGGATTGTCTATGTGATGGTGAATCATTTTTTGTATGATTCGCCAATCGGTGATGTCAATCTCTTCTTTGCCTTGCTTAACGTAGCGCTCATCTTGCCGCTGATTGCCTTTTTAAGAGATGACGATAAGAAAAGACCTGATGAGACTTCTGAGAAAGGATGAGTGAAATGATGATCGAAGATGAAGTTTTTCAGAGAAAAAGATTTGTGCCGTTTAAGATGACGGCTTTTGGCTTTACAAAAAAAGAGGATCAGTATATTTATGAAACAGATCTGATGGATGGTGCTTTTCACGCCATCTTAACTGTTAGCAATAAAGGAGCTGTAAGTGGTCAAGTCATTGATGTGATGAATGATGAGGAATATCATCAGCTTCGTTCACATCAATTTCATGGAGCGTATGTCACTAGGGTACGTGACGCATATGAGCAATGGTTGCGCTATATTGCCGAGAATGTCTGTGATGAGGTCCTGTTTGCCTCAGATCAAGCCAATCGCATTGCGCAATTGATTTTAAACCAGTACGATGTTAAGCCGGACTTCCCTTGGGATGAAAAGCAGTACCAGACCTATGGGACTTTCCGTCATGCGGATACCCGTAAATGGTTCGCTTTAATCATGAATATCCCCATGGATAAACTGTTAAAAAACAAGGATCAGACATTAGTGGATATTATTAATCTGAAATCGGATACCCTCGCAGAGGAGGTCAGCGCCCATCCTGGAGTCATCTTTCCTGGCTATCATATGAATCATAAAACCTGGCTTTCGATTGTGTTGAATGATGCCCTGAAAGATGAAGACATTATGGCTTTGGTTCAAAGAAGCTATGACTTAACATAACGGCAAGCATGGTCTGCTTTTGATCTTTATAAGAGATAAAATCTTATTGATATGATAAGATGATAGGCAAGGAGGAAAAACATGAAGAAAATTGCAATTGTCGCAACGGGGGGAACGATTGCGGGCAGCGGTCGCGCGGGAATGACGACTAATTATCAGGCTGGTACGATTCCTGTCAAAGACATTTTAAGTTCGATTCCTGTTGTTTCTCATGAATTTGAGATTTCCCTTTTTCAGTTAATGTCTGTTGATTCGAATGAAATGGATATTGAAAAATGGTGTCTGTTAAAAAAAACGGTGGAAGAATTAGCAGCGAGTGATGTTGATGGGATTGTCATTACCCATGGGACCGATACGATCGAGGAAACAGGGTATTTTCTCACATTAACGCTTAATACCGAGAAACCGGTGGTCTTAACGGGAGCGATGCGCCCGGCGACGGCAACGAGTGCGGATGGTCCATTTAATTTATATCAGGCGATCCATCTCGCGGGGTCACCCAAAGCTTATGGACAGGGCGTCTTAGCTTTGTTTTCGAGCACCATTTATTCGGGACGTGATATTCAGAAGATTTCTAACTATAAAATCGATGCCTTTGAAAAGGCCAATACCGCTTTAGGCTTTATGAAAGATGGCGATATTTATTTCAATTCTAAGCAGACCAAGAAACATACGACGCAAAGTGTTTTTGCACAGATGGATCTGCATCATCTCCCAGAAGTGGATATTGTGCCCTATTTTGCGGGAGCGAGTGAAAAGCTTTTAGAGACAGGCAGTGAAGGCTTGGTCATTATGGGTTCAGGCGGCGGGAACTTCTCAAAGAAATGGCAGGAGAAGCTTTCAAAGTTAGCAGCGCAGGGGATCGTGATTGTACGCAGCTCACGCGTTTTAGATGGCATTGTTTTTGGTGATGATGTGTTTGATCCCCACCATACCATGATTGCCTCTTATACCTTAACACCT
Source organism: Intestinibaculum porci (assembly GCF_003925875.1). Lineage (GTDB taxonomy): Bacteria > Bacillota_I > Bacilli_A > Erysipelotrichales > Coprobacillaceae > Intestinibaculum > Intestinibaculum porci. Next base: position 1,186,295 of record NZ_AP019309.1, read on the forward strand.
TTTAAATCACGCATTTTATTAATGCTAGGCTTAGCGTATACGCATAATCATGACGAGCTTCAGCAGATATTTACAGAATATTGATCAGGTCTTGATCAATATTTTTTTTGAATAAAAAACATATAAATAAAAATGAGTGAGAGAGAAAGACTATACAATAGTGATTGCAAAATAGAGTGAAAAATTAAGATAAAAAGAAAATGAATCACATAAAATATTGAAATTTCACAAAAGAAGTACAGTAAGATCATAAACGAGAAATATTATTATAGTGATAAATAATTATTGACAGTGAATTTCTTGTGGAGTATATTGTATACATACATACGAAAGGGGGATTCATATGTTAGACTTTTTGGTCAATGTACAGAATTACGTGCCACAGTTCTGGGCGGCATTTCTGGTGACCATCAGATTAGCTGTATTATCGCTGATCTTTGCGACAATCGTTGGTATTGTTGTTGGCTTAATTAATACATCAAAATCTAAAAATGTCATTATGGTTGTCTTACGGGCGATCGCCAAGATTTATATCGAAATTATTCGTGGGACACCAATGCTGGTGCAGATCCTGATTATTTATTTTGGGATTTCCCAGGCTTTAAGACCGATGGGATTCAGCTGGAATCTGATTGGCGGGACGTTTAGTGCTGGGGTGGTTGTTTTAACGATCAATGCCGGTGCCTATATGTCAGAAATTATTCGTGCCGGGATTGAAGCGGTTGATCGCGGTCAGGTGGAAGCAGCGCGTTCCTTAGGGTTGAGGTATGGTCAGACGATGACGAAAATTGTTTTACCACAGGCCATTCGCACAATGCTGCCAAGTATTGTCAATCAGTTCATTATTTCTATTAAGGATACCTCTTTGATGTCAACGGTTGGTTTAGCAGAGTTAACCAATACCGGTCGTACGATCGCTTCAGTGTGGACGAGTCAGACTTTAGCTTTGTATTGTTACATGGCGGTTTGGTATTTAGTCATCTGTCTTGTCTTATCAAGACTCTCTAAGTTACTAGAAAGGAAGTTATCCTATGCAAGATAAGACAATTATTTCCGTGAAGAATTTAAAAAAGAATTATGGCAAGAATGAAGTCCTAAAGGATATCAATGTCGACATCCATGAAGGTGAAGTGGTCTGTGTCATTGGCCCTTCTGGTTCGGGAAAATCAACCTTCCTGCGATGCCTCAATAAACTTGAAGTGTCCACTTCAGGATCAATTGTTGTCAATGAGACCGATATTAATGATCCCAAAACCGATATTGATCGCTTCCGTGAGAATATTGGAATGGTGTTCCAGCATTTTAATTTATTTCCTCATAAAACGGTGGAAGAAAATATTATGCTCGCACCGGTCACACTCAAAAAGATGAATAAAAATGAGGCGAAAGAGAAAGCTCATACCTTACTGCAACGGGTGGGGTTAGAAGATAAAGCGGATCAGTATCCTAATCAGTTATCGGGCGGGCAAAAGCAGCGTGTCGCGATCGCGCGAGCGCTCGCCATGAATCCTGATATTATGCTTTTTGATGAACCAACCAGTGCCTTAGATCCGGAAATGGTTGGTGAGGTACTTAAAGTTATGAAAGAACTGGCTCAAGAAGGGATGACGATGGTGGTTGTCACACATGAAATGGGTTTTGCGAGAGAAGTTTCAGATCGTGTGATCTTTATGGATGGTGGCTATATTGTGGAAGAGGGGACACCTGATGAAGTCATCAATCATCCCAAACAGCCAAGAACAATTAATTTCTTAAATCAAGTTTTATAAGGGGGAAACAGTTATGAACAAATTTATGAAAGCAGCTTTAGCAAGTGTTATGGGTTTAAGTTTAGTAGGATGTGGTTCTTCATCCTCATCTACATCTTCAAAGACGTATATTATCGCAACCGATAAAACATACGCACCATTTGAAATGACCGATAAAAAAGGAAAACTGATTGGGATCGATATGGATCTGATGCGCGCCATTGCGAAAAATCAGAATTTCAAGATTAAGATCAACTCTTTAGGTTTCGATGCTGCTTGTACAGCTTTGGAATCAGGAGAAGCTGATGGTGTTATTGCCGGGATGACAATCACTGATGCCCGTAAGAAGAAATATGATTTCTCTGATCAGTATTATAAGACAGGCGTGTCCATGGCTGTCGCGAAGAAATCAAGTATCAAAGGCTATGCGGATTTAAAAGGAAAGACGGTTGTGGCAAAGACATCGACAGCCGGTTTAGCATTTGCCCAGTCGATCAAGTCTAAATATGGCTTTAAATTAAATGTCGTTGAAGAATCTTCGATGATGTATGAAACAGTGAAATCTGGTGAAGCGGTGGCTTGCTTCGAAGATACACCTGTCTTAAAATATATGATCGGTCAGGGTCAGTTAAATTTCAAACTGCCTACTAAGAGTGAAAACCCAAGTTATTATGGCTTTGCCGTATTAAAGGGTGAAAATGCAACGTTATTAAAGAAATTTAATAAAGGGTTAGCCAACTTAAAGAAGAACGGTCAGTATGACAAGATTCTTGCCAAATATGAATAATCATATATAAAAAGGATTGCCTGTCTAAAATGGTACCATAGAAAGGAACATTACATTGACAGTAATGTCACCTAACCTATGGTGCCATTTTTTGTAATGAAGGTAATAATTGTTATGTCTAAAGGAACTGTAATATCTGATGAAGCCATTAAAATACTTTCAGCCAATAAATTCGTCAAACTGGTGAGATCAAATCGTATTTCATTTACCTATGAATTCAGGATCATGATGTGGGAGAGATGGATTAAATATAAAAGCATTTCATCAATTAGAGAGGTCATGAAGGAAAATGGCATTGACTACTCTCTCTTTAACGCACAAATTATTAGTCGTATTCAAAGAAATTTTAAACGCGATGGGAAACCTACTAACGGACGTATGGGTAACTCTGCCAAACGTAATAAAACAGATAAAAACTATGATCAGTTCCTCGTCTCGACCGGAAAATTCATTCGCGCACGTCGTGGCATTTCATTTTCAAAAGACTATACTGAAAAGCTCTATAGCTTATATCCTGATCAGGCAATCGAGGATGTCCTTAAATCAGATGGCTTTGATCCAGAACGAATTGGCTATCAGCGTATTCATGCGCTAAAAAGAGTATTTGACGGGGATATTGAGCCGCATGAAAAGCAAACGTTTGATCAGAATATAATCGAAGAATATACAGACCACCCAATGGTTGAAAGGATAACTGCACATAGAATCAAACTGACGGATGTATTCTACAGCGAGGCATCAATTTTCTCTGATATGCACATTAATGATATTCTCAAAATCTTTGATATTGATTCTGCAATTCTTACTATCTCCACGAAACAGCGCATAAAAAAGCAAATTACTCAATCTGATCATACATGTTCCATTCATTTAGAGGCAGGCTCATCTGATCGATTCAAAGCCATTGCCCTAAATCTTTATGAGGCACTATACAATAAAATGGCTTGTTTTCTGAAGTCTATATCCCAATGCATATGGGATCTTAGCGCCAGCCTAAGAAGAGAAGCCTTCATAATGCTTGACTCGTTAGCGGACAGTCACATTATGCCTTTAAGCCAAATCATTAGTGAAGCAGGCCTGTCAAGATCCACCTTCTACTCTATTTTAAGAAACGATGCCTACGGCAGATATGAAGAGCTAAGGAATCAGAATGAAGAAGAAGAGGTCAGGGCCATTATTGATACAATGAATTACAAAGGCTATCCCAAAGGCAAGAGAACTATCCACATGATGATGCCTGAGATTACAGGCAAAAGCTTTTCAATTAAGAAAATAGCACGTCTGATGAGAAAGCATGGACTTAATTCAGGAGTTCGAGCTCCCCGTCAGTCCCTTAAGGCTGCTCGTGAGCATCTTGAAAAATACAAGTGCCCTAATCTTCTTAAACGAAAATTCAGACTGGCCATGCCTTTTACGCACATTCTCACTGATGTTTCCTATCTGTTTTTTGGAGCAAATGGCAGAGGCTATCTTTCAGCAGTCAAAGATGCGGTAACAGGGCGCATATTAGCTGCCGTGGTGAGCGAAAACAATGATTCGGCAATGACTATGGAGACGCTGAAGCAGCTTGAACGCTACACCTTTCGCGATAATGCCATCTTCCATAGCGACCAGGGGGCACTGTATCTCAATGAAGCATTTCAGAAAAAGGTAAAGGAGCTGGGATTCAGAGAATCAATGTCCAGAAGAGGCATCTGTGAAGACAACAGTTCACAGGAAAGCTTTTTTGGCCATTTCAAGGATGAATGTGACTATACCAGCTGCAGTTCCATTGAGGAGCTGAGGGAAATGGTGCTTTCCTATGTGGAATACTACAACAACGAGAGACCACAGTGGACAAGAAATAAAATGACACCCGTGAAATACGAATCGTATCTTGAAGCCATGCCGCCTGAGCAGTTTGATTTATACATGTCCAAGGAAACTGATAAGTATGAAAAAACGAAGGCTCTTGCAACAAAAAGAGCTAAAGCGCGTGCCAACCTGATACTGTCATGATATACTACAGACACCAATAAATACATATCAGGCGGAGGAAAGCATTATGGCAAAAAGAAATAAGCAGATTAACCTGGAAAAAGCTTTAGAAGAGGCTTCTAAAAACCAATACACTGAGAAGGTAACAGATGGCAGAATCTATTACACAAGGGAATTCTATGCCCGCATGAAACAGCTGATGGATGGCGGCATGTCACCAATTAAGGCATACAAGACACTCGGATACGATGTAAACACGTTAGGAGAAGATCGCGCCTACGCAGCTGCCGGTCGCGCTGCCAGCGGACAGGCACGCAAGCCCAAGAAGGTCAGCGGCATGGTTCCGCGTGATCAGGTTGGCAATCTTTCCGATCAGGAAATGGTTGACTATCTTAATTCACGCATTGACTATCTGGAAACAGTTGTTGGAGTCGTAAAAAAAAAGGGCTCAAAACTGCTGGTGAAGGTATCATCATCGAAGAACGAGAAATAGCGGTAGATAAATGTCTTCTCGCAGATACGTATATAAGAGATCATCCTGATGTCAAAATCAGTGAGGCCTGCAAGATATTTGAAATCACTTCAAGAAAATACAGGTGCTGGAAGAAAAAACGTGAAAATCCATCTGCCAGCCAGATTCAAAAGGCTACCGAAGATGAGATGATAAAGGATAAGATGATTGATATCGTCAAAACCTTTGGCTTCGTGCCTGGGCGAAGAACATTCTGTGCTCTTTTTACTCGCATGCATTTTAATATCAATGGTCAGCCGGTTGGTGAAAAAAAAGTAACGCGTCTGATGCAGGAATTGAATTTGTTCCCCAACCTACGCCATAAGGATGCCTACAAGGGACAGGCAACATACAACCATCCTTATTATAACGTTAACGATTACGTAAAAAGATACTTCAGACAAGACCCGCGCAAGGTTATTCTCACTGATATCACTTATATTTCCTATAACGGCAATAAAAACATCTCTTATCTATGCGTATTTAAGGACGCATTTACCAATGAAATTCTTGGATGGCATATTTCTAAAAGAATGGACGTTACCCTCGTTGAAAGAGCTTATTGCATGATGATGGATCTTCATGAAAAGGAAATTGAGAAGGCATGCAAATACATGAAGGAAAATGGAAAAAAGCCTTATGTCTATATTCATTCAGACAACGGCTCTCAATACCTTTCCACCGAATTCAGAGAAATTCTAGAAGATGACGGCTTCATTCAGTCAGTATCCAGACGCGGAAACAGCCTCGATAATGCGCCAATGGAAAGCTTTTTTGGAAGAATGAAATCTATTCTAAATGAATTAGTTGAAAAATGTCCTAACTTTGATACGGTTGAAACCATGATCAAAAACTTTATGGAACAGTATAATACAGTAATACCTCAGTATGATCTGGCAGGACAGACTCCTGAAGAATACTATCGCTATATTACTGAAGGCATTTATCAGACTGATGTTTATTTCGGCGTCTCAGCCAAAGAACTCATCACCCAGGAAGAACTGGAATCCAGACGCGAACAAGCGCGTGCTGAAAGAGCTCGACGCAGAAGCAAGCAAAACGAGTCTGGTGAATCATCTTATGAGTATAAGAGCGAACAGCATCCTTTCAAAGTGGTACAGAAGGATCAGAAGGTTATTCTAGCTCGAATCAATAAGCTACAGAGACTGATTGACGAAAATACGAAAGAAGTAGAAAAACTGGATACGCTATTGGCTGATACGAATACAGCACTCAAGTTCCTAACCAAGGCATCCGATTCAGTGATCAAGTCACTGTACTATCCTAGAAACTGGCAGAATTATCCAGAGCTATCGTATGTGAACAGAACAGGAGCAATCTATTAATAATACATCAAGTCATCCACTTCTTGTTTAAAAAATCACGTAAAGTGGTTCTTTTTGTCGTACAATAAAACTCCTGATATGGATGAATAGAAGCGAAAAAATGAGGGCAAGATTCAATTGAATCTTGCCCTCATCCTTTGTGAGCTGAAAACAAGTCGTCACTGTCAATAAATAGTCCTTGACAATGGTACCAGTTTAGTCTAGACAATCCTTTTTTACGCTGATTATTTTCTGATAAAAGACTGATCATATTCAGGAATCTCATCATCAGAAATAAAACGTTCAACATCCATGGTCAGATCATACTTTTCTCTTAAGGTCATGATTTTTGCCATCCATGGCGATTGATGGTGATGATCAATCGCTTCCTGGGATGTCCAGCTATCAATTAAAAGAATCGTATCAGGATCATCAAAGGGAATGAAGTAATCGTAACGTAAGTTGCCTTTTTCTTTGCGAATCCCTTCAACGATTCCTCTGCTGATCATTTCCTTGGCAAATGCCTGGGCCTGACCTGATTGGCCATGATAATAGATATTTACTGTAATAGCCATAAAAAAATCCTCCTGTTTTTATTCTATCAAAAATAAAAAAAACGAACCATAGGTTCGCGATCTTTTTTATGGAGCCACATGCCGGAATCGAACCGGCATCTTCTGCTTGGGAAGCAGAAGTAATAACCATTATACGAATGCGGCACTTCTTTGAAGTACATACTTAGATTAAACCTATTTCAAAAAAGTGTCAATAGAGAAAATTAAGAAAATGTACCGTAAAAAGAAGTTTTACCGAATAAAAGCAAGAAAATTCATTTCTAAAAAATTAGTTATGAATGAGTCTTTTGATTTTAGCGTTTAGTAAAATGCCATATAAGCCATAGAATAAGACAATCCCCACTAAGCCTTCAATACTTAAGCCCGGAATCTGGGCTACGCCAGCTGGGATTGACTGCTCTAAGATTGCGCCAGCAATGGTATAACCGGCAATCATTTCGATGATGCCAACGATACTCGCCAAGAAGACATATTTTGACTTCAGGGATTTATTGGTATCTTGCGAGGCAATTTTACCAATCAAATAACCCATTAAGGATTTGATAATGAGAGTAGGAATGACCCAAAGGGTATAACCGGTTAATAGATCAGCTAAAGCGGAGCCGATACCAGCGGTAATGAGTCCGGTACTTGGATCAAAGAAAATGGCAAAAAGTAAGATAAAACAGTTACCTAAGTGGGCATAGCCTAAAGGAATCGGAAACTGTAGGAACATAGTCGCAATGGCAACCATGGCGATGCCTAAGGCATTGATCGTGAGTTTATAAGTGAGATGATTTTTCATAATGACCCTCCTCGTATACTTGCATTATAGTCTTATCTGAGTATATAGAAATGGTCAAAATGATATAAAATAATATGGTCAGTAAATGAGAATGAAATAGTGTACAATAAGAGAAGAAAGGTTTGGTTTATATGAACATAGTTATTTTAAACGGAAGTCCTCGGGTGAAGGGGAATACAGAAATTTTAGCCTCGGCTTTTAAGAAGGGGGCGGAAGAAGCGGGACATGATGTCACGCTCATCAATTTAAGAGGCATGAATATTAAGGGCTGTTTAGGTTGTCAGTACTGTTTTGCACATGCAGGGGCATGTGTGCAGAAAGATGATATGGCAGAGATCTTAGAAGCTTTAGATCAGACAGATATGGTGGTATTTGCCTCACCGATTTACTGGTTTGATATCACTGCGCAGTTAAAGACGGTTATTGACCGGATGTATGCCCGCGGCAAGATCGGTTTCCATTTCCATAAGACGGCTTTATTATTAGACTCCGGGGCTGATCATGTCTATGAGGCCGCTTTAGCGCAATACAACATGATGACAAATTATCTCAAATGGGAAAATCAAGGGACGATTCTGGCACCGAACATGGAAGAAAAAGGCAGTATGCAAAAGAGTCCCGCTATGCAGGAAGCTTATGATTTAGGCTTGTCTCTTAAAGATTAAAACCTGATTTCAGGTTTTTTTCTTCACTCTTTCATGAAAGCGCTTGTTTTGATATAATATCATTTAGGAGGTCACATTACATGAGTCAATATATTATGGCATTAGATGCTGGTACAACGAGTAACCGCTGTATTCTTTTTAATAGGCAGGGCGAAGTGGTATCTAGTGCCCAAAAAGAATTTACCCAATATTTCCCTGAGCCAGGCTGGGTTGAACATGATGCGATGGAAATCTGGAATACCCAGTTATCGGTCGCCCGTGAAGCGATGGCAAATATTCATGCGCATGCCGAGGATATCGCGGCGATTGGGATTACCAATCAGCGTGAAACGACAATCATTTGGGATAAAGCTACAGGGGAACCGATTTATCATGCGATTGTCTGGCAGTGTCGACGCACATCGGATGACGCGAAAGCTTTGAAAGAAGCGGGTTTAGTAGAAAAGATTAAAGAGAAAACAGGATTAGTGATCGATCCTTATTTTTCCGCTACGAAGATTCGCTGGATCTTAGATCATGTACCTGGGGCAAGAGAAAAAGCCAATAAGGGAGAATTGTTATTTGGCACAGTTGATACCTGGCTAATTTATAATCTGACAGGTGGACGTATCCACGTGACGGATTATTCCAATGCTTCACGCACAATGCTCTTTAATATCAATACCTTAGAGTGGGATCAGGAAATCTTAGATCTTTTAGATATTCCAAGAAGTCTATTACCAGAAGTGAAACCATCTAGCTATCTCTATGGCAAAACGGATCCTTCTTTATTTGAAGGACCGATCCGCATTGCGGGAGCAGCCGGTGATCAGCAGGCCGCTTTATTTGGGCAAATGTGTTTTCACTCCGGTGAAGCGAAAAATACATATGGGACCGGCTGCTTTATGTTAATGAATACCGGTGAGAAACCGATCTTCTCACAAAATGGTTTATTAACAACGATTGCCTGGGGCATTGATGGTAAAGTCTATTATGCTTTAGAAGGTTCGGTTTACATGGCAGGCGCCGCCATTCAGTGGCTAAGAGATGAATTAAAGTTAATTGATACTTCGGCCGATTCAGAATACTTTGCGACGAAAGTGGATAGCACGGGCGGTATTTATGTGGTGCCATCATTTACTGGTTTGGGAGCTCCTTACTGGAATCCCTATGCCCGAGGAATTATTACCGGGTTAACGAGAGGAACGAACAAATCGCATATTATCAGAGCTACGTTGGAATCCATTGCTTATCAGGTGAATGATGTTTTCCAGGCAATGGAAAAAGATTCTGGCATTCAGTTAAGCAGTTTAAAGGTTGATGGCGGAGCGTCAAAAAATAACTTTTTAATGCAGTTCCAGGCGGATATTGCGGGTGCGCCGGTAGAGCGACCTTGTTTAGTAGAAACAACCGCAATGGGGGCTTCTTACTTAGCAGGATTAGCTGTTGGCTTCTATCAGGATTTAGAAGATATCTGTGCAATTAAACAAATTGACCGCACCTTTATCCCGCAAAAAGATGAAAGCTATCGCATAAAGCATATTAAAGGCTGGAAGAAGGCTGTCTCAGCAGCGTTATTGCTTGCTGGAAATGACAGTGATCTGTGATATAATACTATTTCATGAAAGGAAGAATCTTCGTTTTTAAGCGTCACGTGAAAAAAATGATAAAAAGGCATTGAGAGCGCTTAATATTTGATATAGAATATATTTGTATCTTTGTGAAACGAAGGGAACGAGTATGAGAAAATCTAACGAAATAAACACATTTAGAGATCAGTTTGCGAAAGTAGAAGAAAGTACTGATGAAAAGACAGGGTTACCTCTCGTCACTGTTTTATACGGGGCGAGAGATGACAAAAATATGCCTATTGCCCCTGATGAAAATGATGCGACCCATGGGACATGGATGGCCATTCAAGAAGGCAAGACATATAATGTCGTTTACTGGAAACGCGCTGCTTACGAAGGTGCTGATCTGGAAATTAATGATTTAGAACGTATTCAAAAGACGTATGTAGAAAAGAAAGCAATCGTTGATGAAGCGGTTGCCCATCAGGATGAAACGGACTGGAACAAGTATGTTGGTTTCTATAAAGAACTGATGGAACAGTGGCGTAAACTGCCACATTGGCATTTAGCATTTGAAGATGAATTCTGGGATCAGTTCCATGCAGCCCAGAGTCATTTCTATGATGCTTACCGTGAAGAACAGAATAAACGTAAAGTCGCGAAGGAAGACATCGTTCGCCGCGCTCAGGAAATTGCGGAAAGTGAAGACTATCATACCGGCTTCAAGAGATTCCAGGAATTAATGAAAGAATGGAAAGCTGTTGGTCCTGCTTATCATCGTGATGATGAAGCATTATGGAAACAGTTCAGAGCTTATAATGATCAGTATCATGATAAGGTTGTGAAACATCAGGAAGATATGCAGCCAGTATATGAAGCTTCCGCTGCTAAGAAACGTGAACTTATTGAAAAGACCAAAGAAATCGTGGCGAAAGTGCCTGATCTGGAATGGAAAGTCACTTCTGATGAAATGAACGCAATAATGGATGAATGGCGCGCAGCTGGGAATTCAGGAAAAGTCAATGATGACTTATGGAAAGAATTCCAGGATGTTCGTAAAGTCTTCTATGATGCCCGTAAAGAATTCTATGCTTCGATGAATGAAAAACATGCTGCAAATGCGAAAGCTAAGAAAGCCTTAATTCAGGAAGCCAAACAGATTGCCTCAACAACAATCGACTTTACGAAAGAAACCACAGATCGTATGAAAGAACTTCAGCAGGAATGGAAAGCTATTGGTTCATGTGGTCATAAAAAAGAAAACGAATTGTGGAAACAATTCCGTGAAGCGATGGATGCTTATTTTGAAAACCGTCGTCAGTTTAAAGGTTATTAAAGGATACTTCGCGTATCCTTTTTTTATAAGGAGATTATTATGGCTATACCAACATATAATGAATTTTATCGGGCTGTTCTTGACTGTTTAAATGATGGTGAGGTGCATCGCTCAAGGGAGATTAATAATTACTGTGCTGATGTTTTCCATTTGACGCCAGAAGAGCGCAGTGCTTTATTACCTATTAACAGACAAACTGTGTTGTCAAATCGTGTCGGCTGGGCACGTACTTATTTAAAAAAGGCACATTTGATTGAATCACCAGCAAGAGGGAAGTTTAAAATTACCGAAGCAGGGGTTAAGGCTGTTTCGGATCCTTCATTAGTGATTGATAATGATTATTTAGAAACATTCCAGTCATTTAGAGAATTCTTTAACTCTTCAAAAGAAGAAAAAGAAGAGGTCGATTCTCCAGAAGTTCAAACGGAAACCGTGATGGAAAGCACACCGATTGAGACAATGGATGAAGCTTATAAAAAGTTAACCTCACAATTGGCTGATCAATTATTAGCGAATATTTTAGCGCAGGATCCATATTTCTTTGAACAGTTAGTGATGGATTTGTTAGAAAAGATGGGGTATGGCGGTGAGTTAAGTGAACCATCAGAAGTAACATCCAAATCAGGTGATGAAGGCATTGATGGAATTATTCGTCAGGATGCCTTAGGTTTTGATAAAATCTATGTTCAGGCTAAGAAATGGGCGCCTGAGCGTAGTGTCGGTTCGCCAGATATCCAGCAGTTTGCTGGCGCTTTGATGGGAAAAGGTGCTAATAAAGGTTTATATATTACAACTTCTCATTTTAGTGATAAAGCGAAAGACTTTGTCGATAAGCATATGACTGCTAAGATTGTTTTGGTAGATGGAGAAATGTTAACATCGTTAATGATCAAATATAATTTAGGCGTCAGCTTAGTGCACAGTTATGAAATCAAGAGAGTAGATACGGATTACTTCAATAACGATAATGAATAGCTTATGTCCAAAATATTGAACATAAGTTATGTTAAAATGGGAGTATAAAGGAGAAATGAAATAATGAATAAAAATCAATTAGCAGCGAAGATATGGGAATCCGCTAATAAGATGCGATCAAATATCGAAGCTAATGAATATAAAGATTATATTTTAGGGTTTATCTTTTATAAATACCTATCAGAAAAAGAAGAGAACTGGCTCTTAAAAAGAGATTATACACCGGAAGATATTAAGGAATATGTGAATGAAGATGATCCGGAAACTGTGCAGAGTGCTCAGCAAAGCTTAGGGTATTTTATTGCTTATGAACACATGTTCTCAACATGGGTAAAGAGCGGTTCGGATTTTTCTGTAGATAATGTCAGAGTCGCTTTATCATCTTTTTCAAGATTAATTTCACCATCTCATAAAAGAGTCTTTGAAGGAATCTTTAATACTTTAGAGACTGGGTTAAGTAAGCTTGGGAAAGATACGAAATCACAGACCAAAGCTGTTCGTGATTTGATCCATTTAATTAATGAAATTCCCATGGGATCGCGTAAACAGGATTATGATATGTTAGGGTTCATCTATGAATTCCTGATTGAAAAGTTTGCGTCAAATGCTGGCAAAAAAGCAGGTGAGTTCTATACTCCACATGAAGTATCCCTATTGATGTCTGAAATTGTGGCAGATCATTTAAAGGATCGTAATGAAATTAAGATCTATGACCCAACTTCGGGTTCTGGTTCATTATTAATTAACATCGGGGCTTCGGCGGCTAAATATATGCCTGATGCCAATCGTATTCGCTATTATGCGCAGGAGTTGAAATCTAATACGTATAACTTAACAAGAATGAATTTGGTTATGAGAGGGATTATTCCTGATAACATTGTGACAAGAAATGCGGATACGTTAGAAGAAGACTGGCCTTATTTTGATGAGTCAGATCCAGCAGCTACATACGAACCATTATATGTTGATGCAGTCGTTTCAAATCCCCCATATTCCCTGCAATGGGATCCTAAAGGCAAAGAAAATGATCCACGATATGCCAGATATGGTGTAGCACCTAAATCAAAGGCTGATTATGCTTTTTTACTGCATGAGTTATACCATTTAAAGCCTGATGGAATTATGACTATCGTATTACCTCATGGAGTCTTATTTAGAGGTGGTGAAGAAGGTAAGATCAGAACAAATCTAATTGAAAATGATAATATTGAAGCCATTATTGGCTTACCAGCTAATATCTTTTATGGAACAGGTATTCCCACAATCATTATGGTTTTACGTCAGAAAAGAGAAGACAATAATGTATTAATTATTGATGCTTCCAAAGGTTTTGAAAAGGTTGGTAAGAGTAATAAGCTACGTGCCTGTGATATTAGAAAGATTGTAGATACGGTGACACATAAGTTGACCATTGATAAATATTCAAGATTAGTATCTAAAGATGAAATTCGTCAAAATGATTATAACTTGAATATTCCTAGATATGTTGATTCATCTGAAGAAACAGAAACATGGGATCTCTATGCTTCTATGTTTGGTGGTGTACCTGAATATGAGTTAAATCGGTTAGCGGACTATTGGAAAGTATTTCCTAGCTTAAAGGATGCATTGTTTACAATGAATCATGGGTATGGAAAATTAAAGGTTTCTGATATTAAAGGTACAATCTTTGATAATGTAGATGTTCAAAAATTCATTGAAGATTACAAGAATAAATTTTCTCACTTTGATGAAACATTAGAACATGAACTTATTGATCAAGCTGAAACTGTTTCAACGGTAAAAGAAAAGGATGAAATTTCAAGTGATCTTTTATCACGTTTTGAAGATATTTCGTTAATTGATAAATACAAGGCATATGAAGCCTTTGACAAGGGATATGAAGAAATATCAGGAGATTTAGAGATTATTCAGTCGGAAGGAATGGACTGTGTAAAAGCTGTTGATCCTAACATGGTTCTTAAGAAAAATAAAGAAGTACAGGAAGGCTGGAAAGGACATATTTTACCGTTTGACTTGGTACAAAATAATTTATTGAAAGATGAATTAGATACAATATCTAAACAGGAAGAACGTCTTCAGGAGATTCCATCTGAGTATTCAACTTTGTTAGATGAATTATCAGAAGATGATAAAGAAACGATCTCTGAAGCTTTAAATGAAGAAAACGATGCATTTGTATTTAAGAATTTTAAGAAAGTCATCAAGGTGATTGATGATCAAAATCTTAAAGATGTTTTGAAGAAAGCTGATCAGTTTAATAAAGAAGAAAAGGAATTAAAATCATCTATAAAAAAAGCTAATCAGGAATTACATTTAAAGACAAGAGATACCATTATGTCTTTATCAAATGAAGAAGTGAAACAGCTATTATTCATAAAATGGATTCAGCCTATTACCAATGCAATTAACGAATTACCAAATGAATTGTTAAAAGATTTTGCGTCTCAAATCAAGAATCTTTCTGATAAGTATAAGGATACTTATGAAGATATTGATCAAGAGATAAAGAATACTGAAAAAGAACTTGTGAAAATGTTAGGAGATCTTACTGGTGATGAAGCTGATATGGCTGGAATAAGACAATTACAAAAGATGTTAGGTGGTGATTAATATGTCTAAAAAACCTAAGATTCGCTTTAAAGGTTTCACTGATGATTGGGAACAGCGTAAGTTGGGTGATTTAGTATATTTCCTGCAAAATAATACTATTTCTAGAGCCGAACTATCATTAGATGATGGTGAGATTTTTGATATACATTATGGTGATATTTTGATTAAATTTAATGAATGTTTAGATGCAAGTATGCACACATTACCAGCTATTAAAAATGTAAAATATTTATATAAATTTACTGAGTCATTTCTCAAGGCTGGAGACGTTGTTATGGCGGATACGGCGGAAGATGAAACCGTTGGAAAATGCATTGAATTATGCAATATAGAGAATAGGAATATTGTTGCAGGATTACATACAATACCTATGAGACCATATTCAAAATTTGCCAGAGGATATTTAGGATTTTATATGAATACAAATATTTATCACGATCAATTATTGCCTCTAATGCAGGGATCAAAGGTCACTTCAATTTCTCGAGCAACAATTTTGGAAACATATATAAAATTTCCTGCTGATATTAAAGAACAAAAATATATTGCGGATTATTTTTTACGCATTGACCATCTTATTACCCTTCATCAACGTAAGTATGAAAAGTTGCTAAAAATCAAAAAATCTATGCTAGAAAATATGTTTCCAAAAAATGGGGAAATGAAACCTAAAATCCGGTTTAAAGGTTTTACTGATGATTGGGAACAGTGTAAGCTCGCGGATATTGTAGGTGCGACTTATGGCGGAGGCACACCAGCAACGACTAATGAAGCTTTTTGGAATGGTAATATTCCCTGGATTCAGTCGTCAAATACTATTGAAGGGCAATTGTTCGATATGGATGTGAAAAAGCATATTTCGAGAGATGGACTAACTCATTCTGCAACTCAAATGATACCGGGAAATTCTATAGCTGTAGTAACTCATGTTGGCGTTGGAAAGCTTGTTTTTATGCCTTATTCCTATACTACAAGTCAAGATTTCATTTCGCTGTCATATTTGAAATGTGATCCTCAATTTCTGTGCTATGCGTTATATAGAAAATTGCAAGAAGATTTACATATTGTGCAAGGATCTGCAATAAAGGGAATCACAAAGGAAGACTTGATGATAAAGCAACTTGTTATACCAAAGATTGGGGAGCAGGAGCAAATTGCAAATACATTAGAGTCACTAGATCACCTTATTACCCTTCATCAGCGAAAACTAGAAAAATTAAAAAAACTAAAGAAATCGATGCTAGAAAATATGTTTGCTTGATCTAATAAATTTTTAATCTAGATAGTTGTTAAATTATTATGGGGATTTGCTGAATAATACAATTACTGGGTTTAAGTAGTTGTATTATTTGTGATCAATATAAGATTTTAGCCGGCTTTTAATTAAGAATTTTTAATAGATTATGACAATATCTTGGGAACAGCGTAAGTTGGGAGATTTATTGAATGAGACCAGAGAAAAGACCAGTGTAGAAGACGAAGATACATTACTTTCTTGTGCCATTGATGGAATGTTTCTTAACTCGGAGTTGTTTAGTCACTTTAGAGGTTCATCTAATATTGGCTATTTGAAAGTAAAAAAGAATGATTTAATTTTATCAGCACAGAATTTACATTTAGGAAATTGTAATGTCAATTTACGCTTCGAACATGGCATAATATCGCCTGCTTACAAGGTTTATGAATTGATAAACTGTGATCCATTATTTATGCAAGCATGGGTTAAACAAGACAAGACAAAAGATTTCTTCTTAAAGGCATCGACTGAAGGTGCAAGTGCTTGTAGAAAAAATATAGTTTGGGAAGAATTATATAAGCTGGAATTACCTGTTCCTATAATAAACGAACAGGTAAAAATTGGAGCGTTTTTTCAAAACCTCGACAACCTTATCACCCTTCATCAACGTATGTGTGTTTATAAATATAATATAATATGCAATACACTTGGGAACAGCGTAAGTTGGGAAATCTTGTTACAATTGAGCGTGGTGGATCGCCACGCCCAATTGATGCCTATATTACTGAAGCATCGGATGGCTTGAACTGGGTAAAGATTGGAGATGCGCCTGAACAGGGAAGATACATTACACATACTAAAGAAAAAATTAAACTTTCCGGACTTTCAAAAACTAGACAGGTTTTTCCTGGAGATTTAATTCTATCTAACTCGATGAGCTTTGGAAAACCTTATATCATGGGAATTTATGGATGTATTCATGATGGTTGGTTATTAATTCGTAACAACCAAAATGCGTTTGATTTAAAATTTCTTTGCCATATGCTTGGCACTGAACAGATGCTTATACAATATCGACGACTTGCAGCAGGAAGTACTGTGAATAATCTCAATAAGGAGCTTGTTTCAAATGCTCGTATAAATGTTCCTAATAAGGTGGAACAAGAAAAAATAGGAGTTTTTTTAGAGCTCGTTGATAATGCTATTACCCTTCATCAACGTGAGATAAAAGAATTAAAAAAGATAGAAAGAGAGGAGAATTATATAATGAAATTTGATAAAGAAGCTGATTTTGAAGAAGCTGTTATTACTGCATTACAGAAAAATGGCTGGGAAGATGAAGTTATTCGTTATCCTACTGAAAAAGATCTTATTCAAAATTGGGCTAATATTCTATTTGAGAATAATAGAGGTATTGATCGATTAAATGGTCAGCCATTAATCGAAGATGAAATGCAGGAATTATTAGATCAAATTAGAGATTTACGTTCTCCTATGGCTTTAAATTCTTTTATTAATGGGAAATCAGTCTCTATTACAAGAAAGAATCCTAATGATACATTACATTTTGGAAAAGAAGTGAGTCTAAAGATCTATGATCGTAATGAAATTGCAGCCGGACAAAGTCGTTATCAGATTGTCCAACAGCCTTTGTTTCCTAGACATGAAAAAGTATTACGGGATAGAAGAGGAGATTTGATGTTACTAATTAATGGGATGCCATTATTTCATATCGAATTAAAGAATAGCGGTATTCCTGTTTCTGAAGCTACAAATCAGATTACAAAATATGCGCATGAAAAAGTGTTTACTGGCTTATTCTCTTTAGTTCAGGTCTTTGTAGCGATGAATCCAGAGGAAACAGTTTATTTCGCAAATCCTGGACCTGATGGTAAGTTTAATTCTGATTTCTATTTCCATTGGGCGGATTTTAATAATGAACCAATGAATGATTGGAAACTGATTACTTCTAGATTGTTATCTATTCCTATGGCACATCAGTTAATTGGCTTCTATACGGTAGCTGATAGTACTGACGGTATTTTAAAAGTCTTACGTAGTTATCAGTATTATGCTGCGAGTGCGATCTCTGATCGTGTTGCAAAAAAGGATTGGGAAGATCATAAACAGTTAGGCGGTTATGTATGGCATACAACAGGGTCTGGTAAAACAATGACATCCTTTAAATCAGCCCAGCTGATTGCGGAATCTCATGATGCTGATAAAGTTGTGTTTTTAATGGATCGTATTGAATTAGGGGTACAGTCATTAAGCGAATATCAGAACTTTGCAGATCATAAAGAAGATGTACAAGGTACTGAAGACACATATGCTTTGATTACGAAATTAAAGTCTGATGATCCTAAAGACACGCTGATTGTCTCTTCTATTCAAAAGATGAGTAATATTAAAGAAGATGCAAAAGAAAAGTTATGTTACGATGATTTGCAGACAATTCAGGATAAACGATTAGTGTTTATTATTGATGAATGTCATCGATCAACTTTTGGAGAGATGTTACTGACAATTAAGAATACATTTCCGAGAGCTTTATTCTTTGGTTTTACTGGAACGCCAGTCTTTAAAGAAAATGAAAAGATTTTATCCACAACATCTGATATCTTTGGTGATGAATTGCATCGCTATAGTATAGCAGATGGGATTAGAGATGGTAATGTATTAGGCTTTGATCCAACGATGGTCATGGTTTATAAAGATCGAGATGTCAGAAGGGCAGTCGCTCTTGAAAAAGCGAAAGCTAGCAGTGAAAAAGAAGCTATTAAGGATCCTAAAAAGAATAAAGTTTATTATCATTATATGAATGATGTACCAATGGCTGGTGATGCGGATACTGCAGGCATAGAAGATTTCTTTCCTAAAGTGAATTTTGAAACCGATGAATATCAGCGAATGGTTGTTGAAGACATTTTGGATAACTGGGGTCGTTTAAGTCAGTATGGTCAGTTCCATGCAATCTTTGCAACTTCAAGTATTCCAGAAGCAATTCGTTATTATCGTAAGTTTAAGGATATGTGTCCACAGCTTCATGTGACTTGTCTTTTTGATGCCTCTATTGATAATAAAGGTGGTCAAAAGAGTATTGATAAAGAAGATGGCTTAGCTGAGTTAATTCAAGATTATAATGATACTTTTGGCCAAACTTTCAGTATTGGTACTTATGGATTATTCAAAAAAGATGTATCGAGTCGTTTAGCCCATAAAGGGACTTATGTTCATTTGAAAGAAAAGGACCAGCTTGATCTCCTGATTGTAGTGAATCAGATGCTTACAGGTTTTGACTCTAAGTATGTGAATACCCTTTATTTAGACAAGGTTTTAACCTATGAACATCTTATTCAGGCGTTTTCTCGTACGAACAGATTATATGATCGTCATATGAAACCATTTGGCTCTATTCGGTACTATCGTTATCCGCATACGATGAAGAGAAATGTAGAAAATGCCATGAAACTTTATTCAGGTGATCGACCAAGAGGGTTATTTGCTTATCATCTTTATGATAATATTAATCAAATGAATAGATATTTTAGTGATATTAAGAGCTTATTTGAAGCGGACCATATAGAGAACTTTGAGTGTTTACCGGATGATGTTGAAAGCAAAAAGAAGTTTTCTAGCCTCTTTAAACGGTTCTCGATGTATTTTGAAGCCGCAAAAATTCAAGGAATGAAGTGGGAACAAAAGATTTATGAAACGGAAGGAAAATCAATAACTTTAGTGCCTACGGAAAAGGATTACGATATTCTTTTACAGCGTTATAAGGAATTAGGAAAAGCGGATCCGGGGGATGGCGGTGAAGATATCCCATATGATATTGATCCATATTTAACTGAACTGGATACAGGAAAAATAGACAATGATTATATGAACATGCGCTTTAAGAAATGGCTTAAAATGTTGAGTCAGGCTAATGTTTCTGAACAGGAGCGTATTCATACCTTAGAAGAATTACATAAATCATTTGCCTTTCTGTCTCAGGAAGATCAGGGCTTTGCCACGTTATTCCTGCACGATGTCCAAAATGGTGATGTTCAGCTTATTCCTGGTAAAACTTTTAGAGAGTATATTGCTGAATATGGTTCAAGAGCATTAAATGATGAAGTCCATTATGTAGCAGAGGCTTTTGGCTGCTCTGAAGAAATGCTTAGAAAGATGTTGAATGAGAACATTACAAAAGAAAATATTAATGAATATGGTCGTTTAGATGCTTTGAAGCAAACAGTTGATAAAAAGAAAGCACAAGTGTTTATTGAGGAAGTAAGAGGCACTAAATTGCCATTATTTAGGGTCAACAATGCGGTTGATCAGATGCTGACAAACTTTATTACTTCGGGAGGAAAAGAATTCCCGCATGTAGCATAACCTTCCAGTTGCTTATTACTCATTATGGTAAGTCTGATATATTGGAGGACAACTATGGAAGATAAAACTACACAATTGTTCTGTGATTATTATGAACAATGGGTCAAAGTTTATAAAGAAGGAGCAATTCGCTCAGTAACATTACAAAAATACGAAATGACATTAGGATGGCTGAGAAAGCTGGTACCAGATGTCCGCATGTGCGATATGAATCGTATTACTTATCAGAAACTGATTAATGACTATGCTTTATCTCATGAACGACAGACGACAATGGATTTCCATCATCAGATCAAAGGGGCTATTTTAGATGCTGTTGACGATGGCTACATTGAACGTGATCCCACAAGAAAAGTTATTATTAAAGGGAAACCGCCACGAGATAAGAAAGTCAAATACTTAAACCAATTTGAATTACACACTTTGTTAAAAAGCTTAACGCTTGGGGCAGAGATTAACTGGGATTGGTTTATTCTGTTAGTGGCGAAAACTGGTATGCGTTTTTCAGAAGCTTTAGCGATTACCCCAGAAGATTTTGACTTTTCTCATCAGCTCCTCGTGATCAATAAGACATGGGATTATAAAGAAGGCACAGGATTTATGCCGACTAAAAATAAATCATCAGTTAGAAAAATTCAAATTGACTGGCAGATTGTTGTTCAGTTTTCGGAACTGATTAAAGATTTACCAAGGAATGATCCTATTTTTGTCAAAGATAAACCTATTTATAACTCAACGGTTAATGATATTCTTGAACGTTATTGCAAAAAGTTAAATATTCCCGTTATTTCTATTCATGGATTGCGCCATACGCATGCATCTTTACTTTTATTTGCTGGTGTATCAATTGCTTCAGTAGCGAGAAGATTAGGGCATGCCAGTATGACAACAACGCAAAAAACATACTTACATATTATTCATGAATTAGAGAATCAGGATGTCGATATTGTCATGAGAGCAATGTCTAATTTAAATTAATGACTGTTAATGACTTACCAGATGAGTTTAAGATTTATGAGAGAGCGGACACGCTCTCTTGTACTTTTAGTGAAATATTTCGTATGTTCAATTTATTGAACATACGATGTGTTATCCTAATATGTGAAAGAAGGAATTACATGGAACATACAAATAATTTTGATCATATTAGTGATAAGTATATTGATGAACTGAAATATTATGTGAAAGAAGCGGATCAAATCTGTGATGAGTTAAAGATGCCTGTAATGAAAGATATTACCTGGTATACTTATCGGAAAAGAAGTGAATATGGCTGTTGTCATAGAATTGATGATAAGAAAGCGAATATTACGATTAATACAGTGTACTTTAAATATCATGATCAAAGGACAAAAGAATATCTTTTAAGTACTATTATTCATGAGCTTATTCATACCATCAAAGGCTGTAATAATCATGGGGATCAATTTATGAAGTATGTAAACTTAGTGAATGATCATTATAAAAATCTTCATCTTGCGAAGAAAAACGGTTCTAAAATCTTACAAAAGGATGCAAAGTATATCTTTAAATGTCAGAATTGTGGGCAGCTATTCTACTATGATCGTAAATGTCAGTTTGTCATTGATGTCCTAGAGAATAATGGGGATAATGTCCATATTTGTAGTGATGCAGCTCGTTATGGACAGCCATGGGGATTAGTGTTGGTGGAAAGGTTTCGCTAATGCAAAAGGTCCACTAAGAGCCTTTTTATTATTAACCAAATGATGAGATTCTTCGTTTGATATAGGATGTAACTATAATGCATTGTAGTATTTACGTATTATACAAATAATGATTCTGGTAGTATACTCGTCCTTGTCAACAAGGAGGACTTAAAGATGAGTACAAATACACCATTTCGTTATGATTACGTAGGCAGTTTCCTACGTCCAGCAGAAATTAAGAAAGCCAGAGCAGACTATCAGGAAGGAAAGATTGATGCTAAGGCGTTAAGAGACATTGAAAATAAACATATTGAAACATTGATTCAAAAGCAGAAGGAAGCCGGTTATCATGTGATTACTGATGGCGAATATCGCCGTGCTTACTGGCATTTGGATTTCATGTGGGGATTCAATGGCATTGAACATATTGAATTAGAACATGGCTATTTCTTCCATGGGGAAGAAACGACCAAAGGCTCTATTGCCATTACCGGTAAGATTTCTGGAGAACATCATCCTTTTGTGGAAGATTATAAGTTTGTGAAACAGTTTGAAGATGATCAGGTGATTGCGAAACAGACCATTCCTGCTCCAGCCCAGATGTTAGCGGAATTATATCGTGGGGATAATACAAAGAATACAAAGAAATACTATCCTGATGAAGACGTATTGATTGCCGATATTGCGCATGCCTATCATACCGTTTTGTTAGATTTATATAAAGCCGGCTGTCGTAATGTGCAGTTAGATGACTGTACATGGGGGATGATTGTCGATGATCGTTACTGGAATGCGAAAATGGGAGAAGGTGTCAGCATTGATGATGAAGCCAATAAGTATCTGAAGATTAATAACCTGGCTTTAGAAGATTTACCGGATGATCTTATTGTCAATACCCATATCTGTCGTGGGAACTATCATTCCACTTATGCCTGCTCGGGGCTTATGATCGCGTTGCCCCGTATGTTTTTGCAAAAGAAAATGTACAGGCCTTCTATTTGGAATTTGATGATGAACGTTCAGGCAGCTTTGAAGCCTTAAAATATGTGCCTGAAGGGAAAAAAGTTGTGTTAGGCTTAGTGACAACGAAGAAATCATTGTTAGAAAGAAAAGAACATATTATTGCTCGTATTAAAGAAGCGTCACAGTATGTGCCATTAGAAAACTTATATTTATCACCACAGTGCGGTTTTGCCTCATGTGAGATTGGAAATAAGCTAACGGATCATGATCAGTGGGCGAAACTGGCATTAGTGAAGGAGATTGCTGAAGAAGTATGGGCTTAGATCACCTTTTACAGGTGGTCTTTTTTGCATGTGAGGACGTATTTTATGTAAGAAATGCCAAAAGATTGAGACACTTTGCTCATTCATTATAATAATAAGTGAAGGGAGGGATGAGAGATGCGTATTCATATCATGTGTGAAGAAAGTGATCAGATCAAAGAAGAATTAAAGCAAGGTCATGTGACTTTTGATGAAGAAGCTGAATATCTGCTCATTAAGAAAGAAAATAATTATCTGGTGTTAAAAAATGAAATGATTGCTTTGACTGATATTGTTTATCTTGAATCTCTAGGTCATGAGATGATTATCCATATGCAAAATAATGATCTTCACCTCCGGATGCCGTTATATGAAATCAGTCGTTTATTAAATGATGATTTTTTAAAGATCAGCAAGTCAGTGATTATCCGGAAAGATCAGATTATCCATGCCAAAGCCTATTTCTCATCCAAGTTTCAGTTAACGATGAGTAATGGGGACAAAGTTGATGTGACAAGAACATATTACTACAAATTTAGAGAAGTCTTTGGATTGTGAGGTGAGCATCATGTTAGAGACATTAACCAGAGAGTATATCATGACGATGGTCATCGTCGCTTTGGTGGTGGTAGCAGGGATTATTCTTTACTATCTCGGCTACAATCGGACCATTAATAAACGTATTACCACAATGCAAAAAGGAAAACACTTGGTATCACCATTACGTCTCACCGAGATCTTAGTCGTGATGGGCTTACTGATCAGCGGTGTCTGCACGTATCGTTACGATAAAGCTTATAATAAGGCTTATGCCCAGATGGTTTATAACAGCAAAGGGATCTTTGATATGAATAAGATTGATGCCATTAATGCGCAGCATCAGTATGATGTCTATCATAAGGAGACAAAGTATGAAAAGATTACTTACTATGTCTTAAAATCTCATCAGTTTACATTAAACAGTTATCGTCCTAAAGTGTATATCACCTTTACCCCTAAAGATGATTACAGTTATAGCTATATGACTTATCAGGTCAGGGAATTTAAAGAACGTCAGTACATCTTCTTTACCAATAGTTATAAAGAAGATCAGTATATGAGTTTTAGTACCCGTTTAACAGGAACGACAGTACATTTAGAGATTGAACGTACATTATGGCGCAGAGGCGTGATGGAACGTCATGTCACAAAAGATAAAGATGGAGAATCATTGTCTATGAAAGATGCATATTTTAAAGAAGCAGCGGGGAAAGAAATGATCACCCTCGCGGTTGCAGTGTGAGGTGAGTACGATGAAGAAAAAGATTTTAGGTTTAACAGTCTTGTTTATTGTCATTATCGGTTTAGTCGCTGGTTATATGACTAAGACCAATATTAAGAAAACCGAAGATCCAACGATTACGGCTAAGGAAATGGAATTCCGTTTTAAATTACAGCACGCTACTGTAAAGGAATGGAAGAGCTTTGATGCTCATCATCCTAACTATCGCGCTCAGGTCAGCAAGAAAGGCAACTTTACTTGTTACAGCTATGTGAGTCGTGTTTATCATGAACCGCCTCACGATCCTTGGGTTATTACTTATATCATGACAAACAGTAAAGAAACCCCTTATTCATACTATGGCGTAAGCGCCCAAGGCGGCGCAGAATCGACGTTACTGGAAGGCTATAATAAGGTTTATAAAATCACTGTTGATAGTGATCGCTTGTCTCAAGGCGATTATCCTATCACATTTACCGCCGTTTCCCCAACGAAAAAAGAATATAAGAAAGCCTATGATGCAAATGAAGATGGTTATGATGAAGATGGCAGTGAAGAACCGCATTTTAAAAATGCTCAGCACTTTACTGTCACATTAACAAGGAAGTAGGATGGAAAGATCACCAGTTGGTGGTCTTTTTTTTGCACGAAAGTCGATTTAATTGTGATAGGAAATGGAAATATTTATAATGAGAGTAAGAAAGATGGTGATTTTATGAAGAGAAAAGTAAGTTTGGCTATTGTCATTATTTTGATCGTTGTGCTGGTTTTTACGCTTTCAATGAAAAAGACGCATAAAAGTGAACGAAAACCGACACCGCAAGGTTTGAACTTTACCATTGCCTCAGCAGGCGTGAAACAGGATGAGGAAAAGATCACGCATTTGCAGGGAGAACTCATTGGGAATAGTGATGCGTCAAGTATTAAGGAGTGGCAGAAATGGGATGCCTCGCATCCCCCATTATCAAAAGCGTAGGGTCACAAAAGGCGCTTTTACGTATTATATTTATGTTTTAACGCATGATGCGAAAAATCATCAGCCATGGCTTTATGTTTATATCATGAGCAAAGTTCAAAATAATGAAGTTTCTTCAGGGGTGGAAACGTATTGTGAAAGTTATCCATTAAAAAGTGCCCAAAGCAATACAGTGGCTACAAAAAAGGTTGAACCCGTGATGAAGATGACTGCCAATAGTGTAAAGCTCAAGAAGGGAACATATGAGATCAAGCTGATGAGCGCTTTATTAACAGCAGAAGAATATGATCATTATCAGGACGCAAGAACGTTTGGAAATGTACATAATAGTCAAAAAATTAAAATTGTCATTAACAAAGCTTAAGGTATAGCGAGGGAATGAAAACGCTTTAATGATGAAACGATCATAACCATGTGAAAAAAACAAAAAAAGATATATGGAATATAGCCAAATCGCCTTGTCAGATGCGCAAATCAATGATAAACTGACTGTGTTATACAACTGGCGGAACGTGGAACTAACCACATGGAAGTATAATCTGAGAGAGTCGACCGTCTGGGCCATTGACCTGGATGAGTGGGCTCTTTTTTTGATGATAGAGTTTTCATTTGTTTAGGGCAATAAATAGGTTATAATGTGTTCAAGGAGGATCATAACCATGTTAACAGATGTAGAAATTGCACAAAGTACAGAAATGGAACCTATTAAAAAAGTCGCTGAGCGATTAGGGTTAAATGAAGATGATCTGGAATTATATGGCAAATATAAAGCAAAGATCTCTTTAGACACCATTTCGAAAGTGAAAGACCATGAAAATGGTAAACTGATTCTTGTGACGGCCATCAATCCAACACCAGCTGGTGAAGGAAAAACAACTACTATGATTGGCTTATCCCAGGCTTTAAATAAGATGGGAAAGAAATCAGTGGTCGCGATGCGTGAACCAAGCTTAGGACCTTGCTTTGGGATCAAAGGCGGCGCAGCCGGAGGGGGCTATGCCCAGGTTGTCCCAATGGAAGACATTAACTTACACTTTACTGGTGATATTCATGCGATCACAACAGCCAATAACTTAATTGCGGCGATGTTAGATAACTCTATCCAGCAAGGTAATCCCCTTGACATTGATACCAGACAGATTGTCTGGAAACGCTGCGTGGACTTAAATGACCGTGCTTTACGTCATATCGTTGTGGGTTTAGGCGGGAAAGCGAACGGTGTTCCTCGTGAAGATGGTTTCGACATTTCCGTTGCTTCAGAAGTTATGGCCATCTTATGCTTAGCCACTTCTTTAACGGATTTAAAACAAAGAGCTGCCCGCATGATTGTGGCTTATAACCATGCTGGTGAACCAGTCACAGTTGATGACATTCATGCGACGGGAGCGGTCACTCTCTTATTAAAAGACGCGATCAAACCAAACTTAGTTCAGACGTTAGACCATACGCCAGTATTTGTTCATGGCGGTCCATTTGCCAATATCGCGCATGGCTGTAACTCTGTTATGGCTACAACCTTAGCAATGAAGCTGGGTGATTATGCGATTACTGAAGCTGGTTTCGGCGCTGACTTAGGAGCTGAAAAATTCTTAGACATCAAATGTCGTCAGGCCAATTTAAATCCTGATGCTGTTGTCATCGTAGCCACGATTCGTGCCTTAAAGATGCATGGCGGGTTAAACAAAAAAGAATTAGACCATGAAGATTTAGAGGCTTTAAGCAAAGGCGTTGAAAACTTAAAGAAACATATTGAAAACATTCAGAAATATGGTTTACCATCAGTTGTAGCGATCAATGCGTTCCCAACAGATACTGACGCGGAATTACAGTTATTAAAGAAGACCTGTGAAGAAATGGGCGTCGATGTCGCGATTTCTCAGGTTTGGGCGAAAGGCGCTGATGGCGGTCTTGAATTAGCAGAAAAATTATTAGACATCTTAGATACGAAAGAATCTCATTATCATCCGATTTATGATCTTGATGCCCCAATCGATCAGAAGATTGAAACGATCGTCAAAGAGATTTATGGCGGTGACGGTGTGATCTTTACGAAGAAAGCGAAAAACAAATTAAAGAAACTGACGGCGCAGGGGTTAGGAAACTTACCAGTCTGCATCGCCAAGACGCAGTACTCCTTATCCGATGATCCAACCTTATTAGGTCGTCCAAGCGGATTTGAAGTGACGGTGAATGATTTAATTCCAAATACAGGTGCAGGCTTTATCGTTGCCATTGCCGGCTCAATTATGAGAATGCCAGGCTTACCTAAAGTTCCTGCTGCTGATAAAATGGATATCGATGAAGATGGAAAAATTGTAGGTTTATTCTAGAGGAGGAAAAAATGAAAGTTGCGGTTATTATGGGATCAGCTTCCGATGCTGACAAAATGGAAGCTTGTATCTCAATTCTGAAAGACTATGGCGTTGACGTCAAAGTGCGGGCGTTATCCGCTCATCGTGCGCATGCTGCTTTAGCGGCGTTCGTCGATGAATGCAATAACGATGGCACGGATGTCATTATTACCGCTGCCGGGATGGCGGCTGCTTTGCCAGGGGTCGTTGCCAGCATGACGGTTTTACCAGTCATTGGCGTACCGCTTAAAGCGGTCGCAACCGATGGCATGGATGCACTTTTAAGCATCGTCATGATGCCTAGCGGTGTACCGGTAGCGACTGTTGCTATTAATGGCGGCAAGAATGCGGCTTACTTAGCTTTACAGATGATGGGGATCAAGTATCCGGAATTATCTGAAAAACTGAAAGCTTTCAGAAAGTCTCAGGAAGAGGCATGTCTGAAAACAAATGAAGAAATCAAGAATAAATATTAATTTAAAGGGGTCAAAGAAAATGGAAAAAGGTAAATTATTATACGACGGAAAAGCAAAACAGGTTTATGCAACTGATAAAGAAGACGAAATTATCATGCATTATAAAGATGACGCAACTGCTGGTAATGGTGTAAAGCATGATCAGTTTGCTGGTAAAGGGGTATTAAACCATACCATTTCAGGGATTATCTTCGATATGTTAACCGAAGCAGGTATTAAGACGCATTTAATCAAGAAGTTAGACGATCGTGACGATTTAGTGAAGAAAGTAAAAATCTTCCCATTAGAAGTTATTATCAGAAATATTACTACAGGTTCATTCTGTAAACGTACAGGCTGCCCAGAAGGCTTAGTTTTAGATGAACCAATCTTCGAAATCTCTTATAAGAATGATGAATACGGTGATCCATTAATCAATGAAGATCATGCCGTTGCGATGAAATTATGTACGAGAGAAGAATATGCAAAGATCAAAGAAGAAACCTTAAAGATCAATGCATTATTAAAAGAATTTTTCTTATCATTAAACTTAAAATTAGTTGACTTCAAAATTGAATTCGGTAAAACCGCTGATGGTGAAATCTTATTAGCTGATGAAATCTCTCCAGACTCTTGCCGTTTATGGGATGTCAATACAAACCAGAAATATGATAAAGATGTCTTCAGACAGGATATCGGTGACTTAATTGAAACTTACAAAGCAGTTTTAGCAAGAATGGAAAAGAAATAAGGAGTGCCTATGGATTACAAAAAAGCTGGCGTAGACATTGAAGCAGGTTACAAATCTGTGGAATTAATGAAAAAATATGTCAAAGAAACGATGCGAGAAGAAGTCTTAGGCGGCCTGGGCGGCTTCGCTGGGGCCTTCGACTTAAAGAAGATCAAAAACTATGAAGATCCAGTGTTATTAAGCGGGACAGATGGCTGCGGGACAAAGGTGAAATTAGCCTTTGTTCTCGACAAACATGATACGATCGGGATCGACGCGGTCGCGATGTGTGTCAATGATATTGCCTGTGCTGGCGGTGAACCATTATTCTTCTTAGACTATATTGCCTGCGGGAAAAACTATCCGGAAAAGATCGCGACGATCGTGAAAGGCGTTGCTGAAGGCTGCAAGCAGTCTGAATGTGCTTTAATCGGTGGGGAAACAGCTGAACATCCTGGTTTAATGCCAGAAAATGATTACGACTTAGCCGGCTTTGCGGTGGGCGTTGTCGAACGGAAAGAAATCATTGATGGCTCAACCATTAAAGATGGCGATGTTTTAGTCGGCATCGCTTCTAGCGGCGTGCATTCCAATGGGTTCTCATTAGTCCGTAAAGTCTTTGAAATCACCCCTGAATCATTAAATACTTACTATGATGAATTAGGCAAAACTTTAGGGGAAGCCTTAATTGCGCCTACTCGCATTTATGTCAAAGCCTTAAAGAATGTGAAAAATGCCGGTGTGAAAGTGAAAGGCTGTTCTCATATCACTGGCGGCGGATTCTATGAAAATGTGCCAAGAATGCTGCCAGAAGGTATTAAAGCGGTGATTAAAAAGGATAGCTACAGCGTTCCGCCAATCTTTGGCTTAATTGCTAAAAATGGTGAGATCGCCGAAGAAATGATGTACAACACATTTAACATGGGCTTAGGCATGGTCATTGCCTTAGATCCTAAAGATGTGGATACAGCGATGGAAGCGATCAAAGCGGCAGGGGATACCCCATATGTCGTTGGCCACTGTGTTGCTGGCGATAAAGGAGTCGAATTATGTTAAATATTGCGGTCTGCGTCTCAGGGGGAGGCACAGACCTGCAATCCGTCATTGACGCGGTAGAAGCAGGCTCTATTAATGGGACGATCAAACTCGTTATTTCCAATCGTAAAAAAGCTTATGCTTTAGAACGTGCGAAAAAGCATGGCATTAAAGCAGAAGTCATTAAAGATCAAAAAGACGTCTTAAGACGGTTAGAAGAAGAACACATTGACTTAGTTGTTTTAGCTGGTTATTTAGCGATTGTCAGTGATGAAATTATTGAGAAGTATCACAATAAAATCATCAATATTCATCCATCACTGATTCCTTCTTTCTGCGGCCCTGGCTTCTATGGTATGCATGTCCATGAAGCGGTCTATAAAAGAGGGGTACGCGTATCGGGCTGCACAGTGCACTTCGTTTCGAGCGAAGTGGATGGCGGGCCTATCATTTTACAGAAAGCTGTTGATATTACGGACGTGAAATCACCTGAAGAAATTCAGGAACGCGTCTTAGTCGAAGAACATAAAATTTTACCACAGGCGGTCGCATTATTCTGCGATGGTAAATTAGCAGTCGTCAATGAAAGGGTGGAGATTAAAAAGTGAGAAGAGCATTAGTATCCGTTACTGATAAAACAGGTGTTGTTGATTTTGCTAAGGGATTAGAAAAATTAGGTTTTGAAGTGGTCTCAACAGGCGGCACTTTAAAAGCTTTACAGGAAGGCGGCGTCAAAGCCATTGGCATCGAACAGGTGACTGGTTTCCCAGAAATCTTAGACGGTCGTGTCAAGACCCTTCATCCAAAGGTTCATGGCGGTTTATTATATCGTCGTGATGATCCGAAACATGTCGAAACGATCAAAGAAATGGGGATTACTCCAATTGATTTGGTTTGCTGCAACTTATATGCATTCGATAAAGCTTTAGAAAAACATGCTGATTTACCAGAAATGGTGGAAAACATTGATATTGGTGGTCCATCAATGATTCGTTCCGCCGCGAAAAACTTTAAAGATGTTTTAATCGTAACGGAACCAGGTGACTACAATGATGTCTTAAAGGCTTTAGAAAATCATACCGATGATTTCAAGTTCCGGATGAACTTAGCTTATAAAGCTTACTCTAAAACAGCGGCTTACGATACGATGATTTCAAAATACTTCGCATCACAGTTAGACAAATAGGAGGGCGCTTATGAAAGTTTTAGTTATTGGCTCAGGCGGACGTGAACACGCCATTGCCTGGTCTTTAAAGAAAAGTCCTCAGGTTACTGAGTTATATGCTCTGCCGGGAAATCCTGGCATGGCGGCCCTTGGTACTTGTGTCCCTGGCTCAGTGGAAGATTTAGATGGCATCTTGGCTTTTGTGGAAGAAAAAGATATTGATTTAACAGTCATTGGCCCAGAAGTCCCATTATGCATGGGCTTAGCGGATTTATTAGAAGATCATGGGCATCGTGTCTTTGGCCCACGCAAAGCGGCCGCGCAGTTAGAAGGCTCGAAAGCATTCTCAAAAGACTTCATGGTGCGCCATGGGATCCCTACGGCTAAGTATAAAGAAGTGACCAACTTAGAAGATGCTTACGCCGCTTTAAAAGACTTCTCTTATCCGGTTGTTGTCAAAGCTGATGGCTTAGCAGCCGGAAAAGGCGTTGTTATTGCCGAAGATGAAAAAACGGCTAAGGAAACTCTGAAAGAAATGTTATCAGGAGAAATCTTAGGCGGGGCTGGCAGTAAGGTTGTCTTAGAAGAATTCTTAACAGGCTTTGAATGCTCATTATTATGTTTTACTGATGGTAAAACGATTGTCCCAATGGTTTCGGCTAAGGATCATAAACAGATCTATGATAATAATAAAGGTCCTAATACAGGCGGGATGGGGACTGTTTCACCAAACCCATTTTTACCAACGGGAATGGAAGAAACGTTCCAGAAGGATATCTTAGATCCTTTTGTGAAAGGATTACAGGAAGATGGCTTAGATTTTAGAGGGGTCATTTTCATCGGTCTGATGATTGAAAACGGCAAGGCGAAAGTCTTAGAATTCAATGTCCGTTTCGGTGATCCAGAAACGCAGGTTATCTTAATGCGTTTAGATTCCGATCTTTATGACATTATGAATGCTGTTGCAACCTCTACCTTAGATCAGGTCGAAGTGAAATGGAAAGATGAACAGGTGACTTGCGTTGTTTTAGCTTCAGGCGGATATCCTGGCAGCTATGAAAAAGGCAAAGTCATTACTGGTTTAGATGACTTACCAGATGATATTGTTGTCTTCCATGCGGGGACAGCAATGAAAGATGGTCAGTTAGTGACCAATGGCGGTCGTGTTTTAAATGTCTGCGCGGCTGGCAAAAACTTAGAAGAAACAAGAGACAAAGTCTATAAAGCCATTGAAAAGATTCATTTTGATGGTATGTATTGTCGAAAAGATATTGGTTTACATTAAAAAAGGAGGCAAACATGAGTCAAGTTTATCGTGTTTATGTAGTAAAAAGAAAAGAGAATGCGGTAGAAGCGAAAGAAATCCGACATAATATTCGTCATCAGTTAGACATGATGCAGTTAGAAGATGTGACGGTTGTCAATCGCTATGATTTACAGGGCATTTCAGAAGATGTTTTAAATAAAGGGATTCCTACCATTTTAAGTGAACCAATGGTTGATGATGTTTATTTAGAACATTATGACATTCCTGAAGGGGCGAAAGTATTCGCCATCGAATACTTGCCTGGTCAGTATGATGTACGTGCGGACTTCGCCGCTCAGTGCTTCCAGTTATTAACTGGCTCAAAAGACATTAAAGTCAGATGTGCCCGGTTATATATCATGCAGGGTATTAGCGATGAAGATGTCGCACCAATTGAACATTTCTTAATCAACCCAGTTGATTCAAGAATTGCCTCATTAGATAAACCGGCATCACTTGATGACGCGAAAGTAGAAATCAAACCGGTACCGGTGATCGAAGGCTTTAGAGACTATGATCAACAGGCCTTAGAAGACTATATCGTTCATAACGGTATGGCGATGAACTATGATGACTTAAAAGTGACGCAGGATTACTTCAAAAACGAAGAACATCGCGATCCAACCGAAACGGAATTAAAAGTCTTAGATACTTACTGGTCTGATCACTGCCGTCATACGACATTCGGAACTGTTTTAACAGATATCAATATTGAAGATGGCGCTTTTAAAGAAATCTTAGAAAAAGATATCGATAAATACAAAGCAAGCCGTCATTTGGTTTATGGTGTTCATACGGATCGTCCTTTAACCTTAATGGATTTAGGAACGATTGGCATGAAGGAACTGCGTAAGAGAGGTTATCTTGATGACATGGAAGTGTCAGAAGAAATCAATGCCTGCTCGGTAGAATTAAAAGTCCATACCACTGATGGGGATGAAGACTGGTTATTAATGTTCAAAAATGAAACACATAACCATCCAACCGAAATTGAACCATTTGGTGGCGCTGCAACTTGTTTAGGCGGCTGTATCCGTGATCCGCTTTCTGGTCGTGCTTATGTTTATCAGTCGATGCGTATTACCGGTGCTGGGGATCCCCGTCAGTCTTTAAAAGATACTTTACCTGGTAAATTACCACAGCGTAAAATTTGCCGTGAAGCAGCGCAGGGCTTCTCTAGTTATGGGAACCAGATTGGTTTAACAACTGGTTATGTTCATGAAATTTATGATCAGGGCTACGTCGCAAAACGTATGGAATTAGGTGCCGTGGTGGCCGCAGCGCCAAAAGCGCAGGTCAAACGTTTAGAACCTGAAGCTGGGCAGATTGTCTTATTAATTGGCGGTCGTACCGGTCGTGATGGAATCGGCGGCGCAACCGGCTCTTCAAAGAAACATGAATTAAAGACGACTGAAACAGCTGGGGCAGAAGTCCAGAAAGGGAACCCTGTCGAAGAACGTAAGATTCAGCGTTTATTTAGAAATGCAGCCTTCTCAGAAAAGATCGTTCGTTGTAACGACTTTGGTGCGGGCGGTGTTTCCGTTGCCATCGGGGAATTAGCGGATGGCTTAGACATTAACTTAGATGCTGTACCTAAGAAATACGAAGGTTTAAATGGTTCAGAAATTGCCATTTCTGAATCACAGGAACGTATGGCCATCGTGATCAATAAAGAAGATTTAGACTTCATGAAGCAGTGCTGCGCCGATGAAAACTTAGAGGTTTCCTACGTTGCTGATGTCACTGACAAGGGCCGTTTAACAATGCATTACATGGGTGATACGATCGTTGATTTATCTCGTGCTTTCTTAAATAAGAATGGCGCAAAACGTTATCAGGATGTCAGTGTTCCATTACCAGATTTCAATCAAGATCCATTTGCTGGAAAAGATAGCGGCAGCTTTAAAGAAACAACTAAAGAAGTATTGTCACGCTTATCAGTTGCCAGTCAGAAAGGTTTAGTCGAACGTTTTGACTCATCGATCGGTAACGGTACGGTATTATCACCATATGGCGGTTATACTTTAAGAACCGAAACTGAAGGGATGGCAGCTTTAATTCCTGTCTTAGGCAAAGAAACGACAACCTGCTCATTAATGGCTTATGGTTATAATCCTAAGATTACGGAATGGTCACCATATCATGGTGCGATCAATGCGGTTGTTGAATCAGTGGCAAAAATCGTTGCGATGGGTGGAAACTACCATACGATCCGTTTCTCATTCCAGGAATTCTTCGAACGTTTAAATAAAGATCCAAAACGCTGGGGTCAGCCATTTGCGGCTTTACTTGGCGCTTATCGTGCGCAGGAAGAATTATTATTACCTTCAATCGGCGGGAAAGATTCCATGTCTGGTTCGTTTGAAAACTTAGATGTACCGCCAACATTTGTCTCTTTCGCAATTACCGGTGCGGATGTGAAAGATGTGGTCACCCCAGAATTCAAAGGTCCACATCATGCGATTGTGGAATTTATGATGCCAAAAGATGAATATCGTGTCTTTGACTTTGAGGCGTTAAAGAAACAGTATGATATCATTATGCAGATGATCAAAGATGGCAAAGTGCGCTCTGCTTATACGGTCAAAGACGGCGGGGTCTTAGAAGCTGTTTACAAAGCAGCCTTCGGAAATGCTATTGGGGTGGAATTCAATAGTGATCTCTCATTAGCAGAATTAACCGCTAAAAACTATGGCAATATCCTCTTAGAAGTTCATGATGACGATGTTGTCAAAGGCTTAGATCATGTCCGTATTGTCGCTCATACCAATGAATCCCATGATGTCACTTATAAAGATGAAGTGATCTCATTAGATGAAGCTTATAGCTTCAATACGGCACCATTAGAAGATGTTTATCCAACATCCGCTGTTGCCCCAACCGATGAGATTCGTGTGCGTGACTGTCATGTTCGCGGCAAAGCGCATGCGGATAAGACTTATGATGAAGTCAAGGTTGTTATTCCAACCTTCCCAGGGACAAACTGTGAATACGATTCAGCCCGCGCATTTAGAAAAGCGGGTGGGACACCTCGCATTGTCCTGATTAGAAATACGAGTGAATCAGATATCAAGAATTCCATTGAAGAATTCGCATCAGCCATCAAAGAATCACAGATCTTAATGATTCCGGGCGGCTTTAGTGCTTCTGACGAACCAGAAGGATCAGGTAAATTCATCGCAACGGTTTTACGTAACCCAGCTATTACAGAAGCCATTAATGATTTATTAAGCCGTGAAGGTTTAATTATCGGAATCTGTAATGGATTCCAGGCATTAGTCAAAGTGGGCTTATTACCTGATGGTAAGATCAAGACGATGACGGATCATGATGCCACTTTAACATTCAATACCATTCACCGTCATGTTTCACAGATGGTGAAGACAAGAATTGCCAGTGTCAAATCACCTTGGTTAGCGAATGTCAAAGTCGGGGATACTCATATTATCCCAGTTTCTCATGGTGAAGGTCGTTTCGTTGCCCCGAAAGATGTCTTAGATCGTTTAATTGATAATGGTCAGGTCTTCACACAGTACGTTGATGACGCTGGCGATGTCACAATGCAGTCACCATTCAATCCAAACGGCTCAATGTATGGTATTGAAGGGATCTTATCAGAAGATGGTCGTATCTTAGGTAAGATGGGTCATAGTGAACGTCAGGGTGAAAACCGTAACTTAAATATTTATGGCGAAATGGATCAGAAGTTATTCGAATCCGGTGTCGCTTACTTTAAATAAGGAGTTTCTTAATGGAAAAATTAGAATTTGAATGTAAAACATTATCCCCATTAGATGGACGATATGGCAAAATCAAAGATGCCTTAGGCGATTATTTCTCAGAATATGCGTTAGTAAAATATCGTGTATTTGTGGAAATCCAGTGGCTTAAATACCTCATTGAACATGTTGATACTCCTGTCTTAAATGATGCCAAAGCAAGAGATTTAAGCGGTGTCGCAAAAATCTCTTCTGAGTTCAATTACGACTCATACAAGCGCATCAAAGAAATTGAAGCAACTACGCGTCACGATGTGAAAGCCGTGGAATACTTCATTGATGAAAAATTAAAAGAATTAGGCTTTGAACACTTAGAATCATTCGTTCATATCGGCTGTACTTCAGAAGATATTAATAATACTTCTTATGGCTGTATGATTCGTGATGGTTTAAAGAATGTCTGGCTGCCAGCAGCCACTGAATTTGCGAAGACAATTGATGGTTTAGCCATCAAAGATGCGCATTTACCAATGTTAGCACATACGCATGGTCAGCCAGCTACGCCAACAACTGTTGGTAAAGAATTCAAAGTGTATGCTTATCGTTTAAAATCTTCGATTGAAAACATTGAAAGCATCAAGATCAAAGCGAAATTCAATGGTGCGACTGGTAACTATAGTGCCATTGGTGTACCATTCCCTAATATTAACTGGGAAGAAGCCAATAAAGACTACGTAGAAAACTATTTAGGTTTAACATTCAATCCATTTACCACCCAGATTGAATCTCATGACTATACCTGCCATATCTTAGATGGTATTCGTCATTTCAATAACATTTTAATGGATTTAGATGTTGATATGTGGTTATACATTTCAATGGAATACTTCAAACAGATCCCTGTAAAGGGTGAAGTAGGCTCTTCTACGATGCCTCATAAAGTCAATCCAATTCGCTTTGAAAACTCTGAAGCCAACGCTGATTTCTCAAATAACATCTGTGTTGCTTTATCAAATAAGTTACCTAAATCAAGAATGCAGCGTGACTTATCTGACTCTTCGACGCAGCGTAACTTAGGTTTAGCTTTCGGTTATTCCCTTCAGGCGATCTCTGAAACTACTGGCGGTTTAGCAAAGTGCGTTGTTAATGAAGCTAAGTTAGCAGAAGACTTAAATGAAAAATGGGAAGTCTTAGCTGAACCAATTCAGACGATGTTAAGAAAATATGGTATCGCTGATGCTTATGATCAGTTAAAAGCTTTAACCAGAGGTAAGAATATCTCTAAAGAAGCGATCCTGGAATTCGCTCAGGGATTAGACGTCTTATCAGAAGAAGATCGTCAGACACTTGTCAATATGACCCCAGCATCATACATCGGCCGGGCCGCTGATATCGCTGAAAAACCATTATTCTAATGATACAGGATCCTTTACCGGATCCTGTTTTTTGGTGAAATCAATTGTTTGAGATATTTTAATGTAAGATGACCTTATGAAACATTTTCTAGAAGAGAAAATCTGTCAAAATCCTGATATCCAAGAGAAAGAAGCAATACGTGATGGAAATCCATACAAGATCCTTTGCACGTAGCTTAACATTCACCACTCAGGAGAAGCAGGCTTAAATATTCATCGCTTTGATCGATATGTGAAAGATGGGAAGAGGCACTTTCTCATGAAATAATAAGAGGATAAAACGCTGTTCCATGGATGAGTGATCAGCGTGCAGACTTTGCAGTTAAAAAAACGTAAAATTGGAATCAGAAGCGGTGCATGGTTTAAGAAGTTTCAATCTTTTCAGTATTAGCTCCCGCTCACCAAATTGTCGATGAAGCAGGAGATGTTTGGCCCATTCCCGTCTCACTTTGACATGATGATTATATTATTGAACGTTGTTAATTCACTCGTGATGATGTCTTATTTTTAGTGGATTTCTTATAGCTAGATACTATGGTAAATGCATAAGCAGGCTATCTGGTATGGTGAACATAGTCAGATTGCATAAAATAAGACTTGTTATTTCTCGGAAATCGTTTATACTAATAACCGAGGATCGTATTGACGGCATGTTAAGATGCCTGAAATGCAGATAGGAGAAGTTTGTGGCTTCTCCTATTTTTACGTCCCAAGGCTTCAAATTTCTAAATTAAGATTTTAATTCTCTGATGATCATT
Source organism: Intestinibaculum porci (assembly GCF_003925875.1). Lineage (GTDB taxonomy): Bacteria > Bacillota_I > Bacilli_A > Erysipelotrichales > Coprobacillaceae > Intestinibaculum > Intestinibaculum porci. The sequence goes on from NZ_AP019309.1 coordinate 1,224,864, forward strand.
AAAATCAAAATTAAGTAAAGGATCGTCTCAACGTACACGTTGATTCTACCTCCAAATTCACCTTGATGACGTCTGCATATTTGGGATGACACAAGATCACCCTTTCTCCCCTTGCGGGGCAATTCTTATTTTAGATGCATTTTTTGAAATGTTGTGTCATCTTATGTAACGAAATGATTGCAATTTACTATTTTGTGCTAAATATTATGTTAAACTTAACATAATTTTATTTATGTTAAGTTTCTAGTTATGTTAAGTATTAGTGATAATTCCTTTATTTTAAAGGGGTTGTCGCTTTTTTTCTTAACATAATATTTTTACTGTTATCATGATAAGTGTATTCATAAAAATTAAAAAGGAGGTATACAAAATGGATACACAAATCAATATTAAGGGTAAATATGCTCTTGCATCAAAGATTATTAGAGGGGAGGATTTTAGGAATAATCTTAATTATTATGATCTTTTATGTTTGTTTGACAGCTATTTGAAAAATTGTGATTTAAAAGATGTCACAAGAATTAAGTATCTTTTTACTGCATGCTGGTTCTTCGATTTTCTGGATGCAGAAGGTAAAGTTCTTTCTCAATGTGATATTCATCTATGTATTAGATTTTGCGTACTGATTGATAACATGAAAAGCTGGAGTGCATTTTACAAAGCAAGATCTAAACAACAATTTAAAAGACTTCTTAAATGGCTTCATGACAATGAAATGATTCCTTTTTCAGAGAATACTGTTTTACCAAAGATAATTTGGCACAGGGAAGAAAGTCTGCCGTCATTTTATACAGCTCAGGAAGTTTCAGCGATGCTTGATGCAGTTGACATTTCAACTGCTAAGGGAAAAGAACATTATCTTATTCTTACTCTGATTGTTTATTACTCACTAAGAATAAGTGACGTTGTCTATTTGAAGCTATCCAGCATACATTGGAAAGACAATGAAATCAGGCTAACTGCTTTTAAGAATGGTGCAAATATTACTCTTCCATTAATTGAGCCTGTAAAGCTGAGCTGCTAGATTATCTGATGAATGTCAGACCATCAGATTGCACGCTTGACTATGTGTTTGTAACGTCAGATCCGCCTTACAGAGTCAAAGAGGAATTAAGAACACATAATTATATTATAAAAGGATACTTGGAACAGGCAGGAGTTGACTGCTCTAATAGACATCATGGTTTTCACGCTCTTAGACATTCGGGTGCAACGCGACTTCTGGAATGCGACACTGATGTAGAAACCATCACTGCCATTCTTGGTCACAGCAGTCCTAATATTACTATGGCATATCTCACTGCTGACATTTCAGTGCTTAAGGATCTTGCCCTGGAGGTGCCTTATGTCAAAAAAGTTTAACAGCATCTTTGCAGATGATCTTGAGAATTTCGTTAGTTTTAAAAAATCACTTGGCTTAAAGTATGAGAAGGAACAGCCCAGATTAATACGTTTAGATAAGCTTTTAGATAGCCTTGAACTTAAGGAAAAAAAGATTACAAAAGATACATTTGAATATATTACTAAACGCTCAGGCATGAAAGAAGCTAATTACGCAAGGCAGTTTGCGGTGACAAGGGATTTCTGCAAGTATCTGATAACAATAGGATATAAAGATATCTACTGGGAAGATCGGGAATTCCACATTCAAAACAATCACACCCCGGTTATTTACAGTGATGAGGAAATAAGGATGATCTTTTCAGCCATCGATGATCATATTGTGAAATCTCTTGGAACTAATGGTTATCGGCTATGGTATGGGATGGCTATTATTATCAGACTCCTTTGGTCATGTGGACTGAGAATCAGTGAGGTTCTAAGTCTAAAAAAGCAGGATATTAATCTTGATCAGTCTTATTTGCGCATATGGAAATCAAAGGGAAACCGATCCCGCATCGTTGTTATGTCCGAATCAATGACAGTCTGCTTAAGAGAATACCTTGAAATGTTCTGCAGCGATGATTCCGCTCTGTTTTTAAACACAAAAGGAAGAGAGATCGATGCAGATTCAGTAAGGGATTACTACCATAAAATCCAAAAAGAGTGTTATCTTTCTTTATCAAGACTCCATGATCTTCGCCACTGCTTTGCCAGCAAGGCTATTAGACAAATGATTGATAAAGGGTATAGCGAGTATGCATCATCAGTTTATCTCTACAAATACATGGGACACAGCAACTTCAGTGAAACCGAATACTATCTTCATTTTACTGACATCGATATGGAGAGAATAAGAAAAATTGCGGATCAGTTTAGTCAGGAAATTTATAAAGGGGTGATTAACAATGAAGAGAAATAAACCAACCGAATTTGCGAAATATCTTCATAGCTTTCTGGTCCAGTATTTGGTAAATGAAAAAAATGTGTCTCATAATACCGTAAAGTCTTATGCAACGGCATTTAAACTCTTATTAGATTTTCTATATGAGGAAATGGGAATGAATCCAGATCGGATTGAATTCGATGATATTAATTCAGAAGTTATAATAGAATATCTTGAATGGATGGAAAAGACCAGAAATATAAGTATATCTACAAGGAACCAGCGTCTAGCCGCAATAAAGTCTTTCTATAAGTATGTTTCAAAAAAGTCACCATCAATGATTTATACATGCTCAAGCATTATCGGATTAGACGCTAAGAAAGGTTCCAACAGAATGATACCATATTTAGATATGGATCAAATAACGATTTTGATTGAATATTTAAAAGAATACAGAAGTATGAAGGAACTTCTCCTATTTTCTGTTCTTTATGAGACAGGCGCCCGAGTGAGTGAATTGATTTCCATCCATGTTTCTGATCTTAGATTAGACAAAGAGCACTCAATTATTGTACTCCATGGCAAAGGAAACAAAGTGCGCAGACTGCCGATCTCTAAAGATCTTAGCACGCTGATAACATGTTATTTAAAAGGTGATGATTATGTGGACTGGGATGGCCTTGGCTATCTATTCTATTCACAGCAGCACGCACCTTATACAAGATTTGCAATCAATTATATGATAAACAGCTGGAAAAAAGGTGTGAATGAAATCTATCCTAATGTTCTTCCTGAACATATTCATCCACATATGATCAGACATTCAAAGGCAACGCATCTTCTCGATGAAGGTGTAGATCTCTATGAGATCAAAATGTTTTTAGGTCATGCCAGCATTGAAACCACTCAAATCTATGCAACCCCAGATTTAGGAAAAATCAAAGAAGATATTGAGAAAGCTGCAGCAAATATTCAGGTAAATAATAAATATGATGAACTTAAAACAGGAGAGCTGTAAGCGTATAATATACACGTCTTTCAAACTCCTTTTGATTTTGGGATAATTACCCTGAAGTCAAAAGGAGGTTTTATTTTATGAGACAAGCAACGATTGATAAATGGATCGATATTTTCAAACATTATAATCCTGGAATGAGAGTTAGATATTACTGCAAGCAAATTGGTGTTAGCACCAGCTCTTTCTATAAAAAGAGAAAGTACTTTTTGTCACAGCCTGATCTGGCGGCATATATTCAGCTTGATTATGATGAAGTTATTAGCGAAGGCACAGAAATGGATCATAGCGAATCATTAGGCACCGATCAGGAAAGCTTATATGATAACGGAAAGGCTTTAGATGTCATTGTGCCTCTAATGGTTGTTCCTGATGGTTCGGACCCTGACAGTTGCGAAAGTATGACTAATAACACAGAACTTTTTACCAGCGTATGCAGCGGCTCTGTTCTTGAAATTAATGTTGGTACGATTAGGTTAAGGTGCAGCACCGCCATAGCGGAGGCGGATCTTATAAAACTGGTAAAGGTGTGTGTGGCGATATGAATTTCTTAGGAGACGATATTAAGCAGATTTTTGTATGCACGGAACCGGTTGACCTGAGAAAAGGCATTGACGGCTATGCAGCCATCGTTCAGTCTATCTTCCACAGAAGTCCGATGGATCATTGCCTATACATCTTCTGCAACAGATCGCACAATAAAATTAAGGCGCTCTACTATGACAACGCCAGCACAGGCTTTTGGCTGCTTTACAAAAGACTGGAAAAAGGAACGTTCAAATGGAAGATATCATCTGATGGCAGCTATGCGGAGATCAGCGAGCGGCAGTTCAGATGGCTGATGGAAGGACTCAAAATAAACCAGCCAACGGCATTCAAAAAAATAGAAAGGCAGTATGTATAAATTAAAATTATTACGATTATCACATCATATTTCTTTACTCTAATAGATATTTATGATATAATATTATTATGAATAAGATATTAAAAATGATAGATAAAATCTGCACAGGTATGCAGAAAGGAAATGCAGACAATATAATAAAATCTATGACGCACGAAGATCTTGAGACTATCACTATGCTTTTGGCGTCCAAAGTTAATAATCTTACAGAAATTATTCTCTCAATGAAAAGACAGTCATTTGGACGAAAGAGCGAGAAGTTCAATCCTGATCAGCTCAATATCTTTGAGCTCCTTGGATTAGAGGATAATACCGTTGCGATCGTAGACAGCGATGATATTCCTGATGGTGCTAAACAGGCAAAAAAGAATCCAAGAAAGCCAAAAGGAAAGGCTCTTTCTGGTTTGCCGGTAAAAGAAGTGCATTATAACCCTGACAGCACTGTTTGTCCAATATGCGGCAAGGAGATGCATGAAATCGCTCCTACCGTTATTAATGAGTTAGTGTATATACCTGCGCAAATCTACATCAAGAAAAGTATTTTCCATAATTTTGCATGCTTTAACCAGCACAAGGATTGCGATGAGTCTAATAATGATCATCTGAAGATATATCACAGCAGTCAGCCTGTACCGGTGACTCTTTTTGAAAAATCGGCAGCCAGTCCAGCTTTTGTGGCCCATACCGCTTATGATCTTCTTAAGAAGTGTGTGCCTCTTTATCGCCAGGAGAAGGCCTATAAGGATATGGGCTACAATATCTCCAGAACGCTTCTTAGCAACTGGCTATGGCGAAGCATGAATGAGTATCTGCGTTTTATCGTCGATAAAATGCGCCACGATTTCCTGAGACTTAGTTTTATCCACCTCGATGAAACAGAGCTAAAAGTCCTTGAGGAAGTCAAGCGTGGGACTAGAAATTCAGATAGTTATGTCTGGATCGGCATGTCCGGAGAAATAGAAGACAAGCAGATGGCCATCTATTCCTACGGACCTGGACGAAGCATCAACGAACTTAAAAAAATGCTCATTATTGACGGCGAGCATTTTTCAGGAACGGCAGTGACCGATGGATATACCGTTTACGATAACTATACCGATTTTTCAGGTCACGCAGGGTGCTGGGCTCATTATTCAAGTAGAATTATTATTCTAGACAAACTGACAAGCGCTTTTATTTAATACTGCTTTCAAGTTTTTTCTTGGATAATCATTTAAGAAAATCAAGATCATCTTTAATTTCTTTTGGATTCGCTTCAGGCTCTATCGCAAAATGTTCTTCATTCCATTCCTTTACCTTTTTATCAACCATTGCTTGATTTACCCTTGCATAGATCATTGTCGTTTCTATTGATGAATGACCAAGAATGCTTCTAATAACAGGAATTGAAACACCGCTTTCAAGCATATGGGTAGCAGCTGTATGACGCATCGTATGAGGTGTGTAATTACCGTTAAACATATCAGAATATTTATCTTTTGCCATCTTCTGATATTTTTTAAATATCTCTTCAATTGCAGAAACAGACATTTGTTCATTTGTCTGCGAATTAAAGACATATTTTGAATTTCTGTACTGTCTAGGCTTCGTTTCAATATGCTGAAGCAGAAGTTTGTACATCTTTTTATTGATTGGAACAATCCTTGCTTTTCCTCCCTTTCCGTGAAGAGTGACATAATATTTTCCATTACGAATGGATATATCAGTAGTCGTTAGATCACATACTTCCTGTGCACGTGCCGCAGTGGAATACATAAAAGAAAGCAGGACCTTATTTCGTCTTTCGGTTGGCTTATTAACATCAGGCAGTGATAAAAATATTTTGACTTCTTCTCTTGTCATAACCTGTCTCATTTTAACTGGTGCCTTTTTTACAGGCAATGATAGAACAGCATTTCTGAATATAACGGCCGCATCAAAGTTACGTGACTGAGCATATTTAGAAAATGACGACAGTGCCGAAAGTCGCTGGTTTCTAGTTGAAGCGCTGTCATTTCTACTGCTTTCAAGCCAGAGTAGAAAGGCATTTAGATGATCATAGTCAAGACTGCTGAAACTGATCTGATCGGGTTCTAATTTATAAACTACTTTAAAGAATTCAAATAACAGTCTGAAAGTTGCCTTATATGATTTGATGGTATTATTGGATAGTCCTTTTGTATCTGGAAGATAAGTTTCAATATAGTTTCTCAATGCGTTAAGCAGTTTATTAGTCCTCATCATTTTCCACCTCCGGCAGAATATCTAATATTGATTCTGAAAACAATTCAACTTCATCAGTAAATATATCAGGACTGAACTTAAGATATTTTTCGGTTTCATCTAAGCTATCATGACCAAGATAGATTGAGAGATACGGAATATAATTATCAATTGGTATTCCTTCAGCTATCAATTTTCTTAAAGAATTAATTACGAAGTAGTGTCTCAGACAGTGAAGGCATGGACCTCGTGTTTTATATCCAGAGTGATCATAAATATTAAGCTTCAGCAGTACATTATGAAATTTATTTGCAACACTCTTATACTTCATTGGCTCATTATCATTCAGTGCATTTGGAAAAATATAGGATTCAGGATTGGATATATTCATAGCGTCGATATATTTTATAAGCATTTTAGATACGGAAAAATTTAACGGAACAATACGCTCCTTATAATTCTTACCCTTTCTAATGATGATAGTGTGCATCTGAGGATCAAAGTCTCCCAGCTTGATATGTAGCGTTGCAGAAATACGTGTGCCGCTGCTTATCATTATTCTGATAATCATAGGCATTTCGTACTGCAACAATGGATTCATTCCTTTTTCCAAGGGTAGATTATCAAGATATTCAAGGATTTCAGATATCTCATCATCACTGAAAATATATGGAACATAATCATCATGATTTTCTGGGAGTTCTGGCACAAAGATCTTGTATCCGATGCTGTTAAGATAGTTGATGAATTTGCGAAGAGCTATCAGTTTATTTATTACCGTTGATGTTTTTCCAGTAATTGTCCTGATAAATGATGTAATTTCCATTTCGTTAATTGCAGAAACATCCTTCAATGTACTCTTAGAGAAATATTCATTAAATTCTCTGATTATTTGCTTGTAATGATAGAAGCTATAGGTACTCAGCACTTTTTTGCGTATATCAAGATAATTTTTTGAATCAGTTAATAAATCATTGCATGTTTTCATTTTTATCGTCGCCACCTAGGAATTCAAGAAAGGAGCCACTTGGATTCTTAACTTCGATTGCACATTTTCTAAGAGTTTCAATATCAAGGGCTGCATAGTGTTTTACCGCATTACGGTCTTCGTGACCGAGTATCTTACGAACAGTCTCATAGGAAACTCCATCATTTACCATTGATGAAGTCATTGATGATCTGATGGAATGAGGTCCATGTTTCTTGTTTTTAATATCAATTCCAGCCTTCACAAAATAGTAGTCAAGTCTATGACGTAAAATTGCGGTAGTAACTTTTCTCTTTGGAGAATCAATAGATTCAAATATATACTCAGCCCCACTGTTCCCAGATGCTTCGAGATAGTCATTAACTGAGTCCTTAATTACTGGTAGAAGAACAAATTCCTGTAAGTTTCCACCTTTATTAAGATTGATACATATCTTATTATGTTTAAAGTCAAAGTCCGCTATTTTTAAATTAACGATATCACCGGCTCGCATGCCAAGTCGGGTGTCTAAAAGTATCATCGCATAATCACGCTTTCCGGTAAGTGTATTGCGGTCAATGACAGCTTCAATCTTTTTGATTTCTTCGATAGTATAAACAGTTGGATAAGGTACTTTATTTTTTGCATATGGAATGAGATTGGCATAATCTTCAGAAACTGAACCTGCATCATGAAGATAAATAAGAAACAGCCTGATATTATTCCACTGATCATTATTTTTAACATGAAGAAGTGCTGCTGTGGTATCACGAGCATCAAATGACATATCGAATATTCCGCTTTCTTCGATAAGCCTTAGAAAGAATATAGCAGCAGCTCTCTTACTTGAAATCGTCCAATCCGAATTATTTTTTTTACGGCAGTACTTTTGATAGCCATTAATTATTATTCTATGCAAAGCGCTTAATACTTCTATAGGATCATCCTTGGGTTCATATAAGTGATATTCACCCTGGAGGAATTCATTAAATCTTCGCATATAGAGTTTAAGATACAGCATATCTTTATATGAGAGAGGCTTGGAATGTTTGTAAATATATCGCTGAATTATCTTATCAGCGTCAGCTAAATGGTAGTAGATGGATTCATTATGTTTTAAATCGAAAAGCCTTATCAAACCGCGTCTATATTCGTTAAGTGTTGATGATTTGTTATAGCCTTTAATTTGGAGAAAATCAATAAATTCGTCAATTAGAGAAATCGTAACAGTAACTTTAACAGAATCGTTTCATATAATCAGCTCCTTAGATTTTATACTCTTCAATCTCAGTATAATTATTATCTGAGATACCTTCAATAAATATCAATAATATCTTAATATTTTTAATTTCCTTGAATAAAAAAAGAGCATGAATAATGGGCCTTATTCTAGATCTAGAATAAGGCTCATGCCAGACGGTACATCGAGGATGCGATGAAAATCCAGACTAATATCTATAAAGAATTTCATAATAAGTCTACGAGTGACGATCGCAGGCATGAAATTCTAAAAGATAATCCAGCTTTCGGCCATCAGCTTTGGCTACTGCAGATGATTGGCAAAGTGTTCGGTTATGAACGCAAGCTGAAGGGAAAGAACGCTGGGCTAGATGAAATTCTAAAAGTGCGTGAAGAACTGGAATTACCTATTCTAAAAGACATTCACGTTAAGATACTGGAAATTCAAGAAAAATTTCTGCCTTCCGGTAAGTTTTCGGCTGCAATGAATTATATTGTCAAGCAATGGAAAAAACTGCTGTATTATATCAGTCATCCAGAAGTCTCAATCAGCAATAATCTTATTGAACGTGAAGGCGTAAAGCCGTTTGTCATGACACGCAAGAACGTACTCTTTGCAAATTCAGTAGAAGGCGCTGAAACCATGATGAACTGGTTCACTCTCTTCACTTCAGCAAAGATGAACAATCTTGATTTTGAAAAATATATTACATATGCGCTATCTGAGCTTTCCATTCACAAAATGACGCAAGAGACAATCGAACGTCTTCTGCCATATTCAAAGTCATTGCCAGACGACATAAAGATATCTAATAACAGCCAGGAATAACTCCCTGGTTTTATTGTACCGCTAACCAATTTATCTAGCCACAGCATAATGAGAATCGCATATCCCCGATTAATCTTTATAACCGATCCTAGGTAGAAATAACTTTAGCGGTTTACTCAGATTATCTGACTAACAGCCGCCAAGTATTTCTTAGAGTATTATATCCTTTGTTTGGTTGTATGTCTATGAGCTAAGGCCAGGAGTTGGCTGGAAAGATGACGTGTTTATAATACGCTTACGGAGAGCTGATAAATTTCTTAGAGAACCTAATTAACAAATAATTATGTTAAGTATTATGGCGAAAATTCACTTTAAAATGGGAATTTACCGCCAAAACTTAACATAACTAGAAACTTAACATAATAAATAAAAGCATTCATGCTATTGGCAGTAAATTAGTTCTGTCAAGCTATTGGCAGTAAATTAGTTCTTGCAAAATCTTTAAAATTTGGTATCCTCATAGCTGAGGATCGTATTGACGGCATGTTAAGATGCCTGAAATGCAGATAGGAGAAGTTTGCGGCTTCTCCTATTTTTACGTCCCAAGGCTTCAAATTTCTAAATTAAGATTTTAATTCTCTGACGATCATCAAAATCATGGTCTCGTAGTATATCTTTTGACAAATACGAAAAATCTTGTATAATCCCACAATTGACAGAAAAAATTGAGCAAAAGCCAGGATTCCCTTTATTTATCGGTGTTTCCTGGCTTTTTGTTTAATCAATTTTTTGTTGTATGTGATTGCCTCTTTAAAAATTTTTTTGAAATTTTTCTTAAAATTTTATTCAGGTCCTTTGGCTTGTAGTACTGAAAGTCAAGCCCCAGCTCTGTTAGCTGCTCGAGAGCCTTTAGCGTATAGCTTGAAGTGTATGTTGCACTATAATAAACATCATGCTCATTCACCACATTCATGTTTTTTAATGTTTCTATCAACTCTTCTACTGTTACATGTGTTCCCTGATCATCAAGCATGCATTCTAACAGTCTGTATACTAGCAGGGCGGTGAAGCACGTTAAAAAATGCGCTCTAATTCTGTTGGGATTATATACATAGACAGGACGAGCTTTGAAGGTAGTCTTCATTATTCTAAAGCAGTCCTCAATCTGGTATCTCTTATGTGATATGTCAAGAATATCCTTGACCGGATCAAGAACAAGATTTGTCGCTACTGCATAATAGCCGTCATACTGCTCTTCTTTTCGAATCTGCTCCTCATCTATAATATAAGCTGACTTTGTCTTATTTTTATTTTTGATAAACCTTCTTACGTCATTGGGTCCCTTCTTGATCTTCTCCGGATCACCTGAAGAGATGAGCTTTTTAGCTCTGTCAATCTGTCTCTGACGAACTTTTCTCTGATAGTCCATCATTTTTCTCGAGAACGTAACAATGACGATCTGCTTTAAAGTGCCTTTTGCTTTTACTTTCCTGATCTTACCATTTTTGCATTTTTTCATCTCATAATAACCAAGAAAGATGTCCTCCTTGTCAGCATTTAAAACTTTATAGGCTGTAGATTCATAGCGTGCTCTGTTCAGTTCGCTGTTTTTGTCATATTTAAAGGTTTTTAGCTCCTCAATTGACACTGGATTGTCATCACTGAGATTTCTGTAGTCACAGTCGTTGAATACAGCAGTCTGAAGAGCATCAGACAGCTTCTTGACTGACTGCGTGACAATAAAAGCTCGGCCGCCCATTGAATTAAATTTGCGGATATTGTATGAACCCAGACCGGCATCGGCACAGTATATGAATTTACTGTTACCCATGGTCTTAATGACCTGCTCCTCCAGCGGGGTGGCCGTTTCCTGCTCGCTGGTATTGCCAGGATCCAGGCACATAGAAATAGGAATTCCTCTCTTGTCCATTAAAAGTCCCATTTCAACGATAGGATTAGGCCTGTTTTCCTTGCTGACGCCGTAGCGTCTTAGCCCCTTTGTAACTTCGCCCGTTTCCGGATCAATCTCATCATCGTCAGCCTGTTCGCATTCAAAAAAGTAATTTGTGCAGTCATAGTAGACGACAGACATGTCTCTCTTTATGAGATTCTGTGATTTTTTATAAAGATGCGCAAGGTAGTCCTCCTGGTTTTCTGCAATTAAATCGAGAAAGCGGAGAAAATGATGGTACTCAATCTGAGGATTCTCATAGTAGGCATTAAGGCGGTCATAGGTGCCATACTTGCTGTGAGGATCAAGGATTCTGCCAAAGGTAAGAAATCTGTTAACAGAATTAAAGTCATATTTCGCCTTGGACTTTTCCTGAAGATTTCTAAAAAAGCCGTCCAGTTCAAGCATATTATAAATGTACTGAAGGTAGAAGTATCCGATGTTGGATGACAGTGAGCGGCTTATCCGGCTATCATCGGGTCCTGTCACTCGCTGATTGAAGTCGACCGTCAGTGTGTATTCCCGCTTTCCGGATCTCGCATCCTCATTCATTTTTTGTATTACATTTCTGCAGTAGGATACCGGATCATCGGTGACCATCAGAAGTTCTGAATGTTTGCCGAGCTTTTTTACATTGCGGGTGGTCGTCTTTTTGCCGTTTCTGATTCCCTCCTGGACATAGTATGTGGGATCCTTAAGACGCTTGTCGTAGTAGAGCTTCATATAAAAAAGTCCCTCATATCTAATATTTTACCATGAAAGGGAAATACATACAACACATACAACATAATAGTTTATAAAATTTGACAGCTAAAAGCCCCTGATAACAGGGGTTTTGTAGATATGGCTAGTAGAGATTCTGTCAATCGCCCGCCCAAGGCTTCAAATTTCTAAATTAAGATTTTAATTCTCTGACGATCATCAAAATCATGGTCTCGTAGTATATCTTTTGACAAATACGAAAAATCTTGTATAATAGTCAGTAAAGGAATGATAAAAAAATGCGCATTGGATTTATTGGCTTAGGAGTCATGGGATCTGGCATGGTAAAAAATTTGATGAAACATGGCTATGAGGTCTATGGCTTTACACGGACAAAAGCGAAGGCAGAGCCCTTAATCAAAGATGGCATGCATTATGATGAAGATCGTCAACATCTCGCACAAAATAGTGATGTGGTGATCACCATGGTGGGTTTCCCACAGGATGTGGAAGATGTTTATTTAAGTGAGGATGGCCTTTTAAATAATATGAAAGAGGGCACTTATGTTATTGATATGACGACCTCATCACCCGATTTAGCCATGAAAATTTATGAAGCTGCCAAGAAGAAAGGTATTCATGCTTTAGATGCGCCGGTTTCCGGCGGCGACAGCGGTGCTCAGGCTGGCACTTTATCGATTATGGTCGGCGGTGATCAGGCGGATTTTGAAGCGATGCATCCGCTTTTTGAAGCGATGGGCAGCACGATTATTCATGAAGGAGCAGCTGGCTTTGGCCAGCATACAAAGATGGCTAATCAGATTGCCATTGCCGGCACATTAGCCGGGACAGCGGAAGCGATCAGCTATGCGAAGGCTGCTGGTTTAGATTTAAATTTGATGATGGATACTATCACCAAAGGGGCTGCTGGCAGCTGGCAGTTAGAAAACTTAGGACGCAAGATGTTAGCGGATGATTATAATCCTGGCTTCTATATCAAACACTTTATTAAAGATATGAAGATTGCTGATCAGGAAGCATTATCTCGGCATCTGACTTTAAAAGTCTTAGAAACCGTTTTATCAATGGATGAGTCATTAAAAGAGCGTTATGGGGACTTAGGAACTCAGGCGTTAATTAAATATTACGAGGACAAACAATGAGAGGACCATTTCAGCCGGGCGACATTGTCGCTCATTTTAAAAGAGAAACTGTAACGGATGGCAGTGATACTTATCTTTACCGAATTATCGGTGTGGCCACCCACAGTGAAACAAGAGAAAAAATGATGGTCTATCAGGCTCTTTATGGCGATTTTGGAGCTTATGTTAGACCTTATGATATGTTCATGAGTGAAGTGGATCATGAAAAATATCCCGATATTAAACAAAAATACCGCTTCGAAAAATTAACTCAAGACGAGGAAGATCACCACTAAGGTGATCTTTTTAAAGGAGGAAGCTATGGAAAAAGAAAAATTTCCTACCAAACTTAAACTGGTACTCTATTTTCTGCAGGGCAGTAAGAAATATTTCTTCTTAAGTATTATCTTTGCAATTTTGTCATCATTATTTGATCTCATCAATCCAAAGATTATCGGCTTTACCGTCGATGCGATCATCGGTGATGCTCCCAAGAAACTGCCAGCCTTTTTATCTTCATTTCTATCTATTGATATGTTGAAGGGGAACTTATTATTAGTTGCTGCTTTAGTCATGCTGGTCGCTTTGATTGGCGCTATCTGCCGTTACTTATTCTCATTAATGAACAGTACTGGCGCCGAGACATTAGTCATGACGATGCGTAATCGCTTGTTTGAACATATTGAACATTTGCCTTTTGCCTGGTATGTCAAGAATCCAACCGGTGATCTGATCCAGCGCTGTACCAATGATGTGGAAATGGTCAAAAACTTCTTATCAGAACAGTTAACCGGCATGTTTAGAATTATTGTCATGCTCGTGATCGGTCTCACCTTTATGTCAAGTATCTCAGTAAAACTCATGCTTGTAGCCTTAGTGTTCTTACCAATTATTGTGCTTTATTCATTATTTTTCCACAATAAGTTAGCGGCTACCTTTGCGGTAGCGGATGAAGAAGAAGGGAACCTTTCTTCGATCGCTCAGGAAAACTTAACCGGTGTGCGTGTGGTCCGGGCTTTTGGCCGCGAGCGTTATGAAAAAGCCCGTTTTGAAAAACAAAATGATATTTATACGGCTGCCTATATGAAGTTATCAGCGTTAATGAGTGCTTTCAGGTCAATTGGTGAGGGCATCTCTGGATTGCAGGTTTTTGTCATTGTGGTTTTAGGCACTTTAGCTGTTTATCATGGCGAAATGACACCAGGTAACTTTATTGCCTTTATATCATATAATGCGATGTTAGTTTGGCCAATTCGTCGATTAGGGCGTGTGATTTCAGAAATGTCGCGCGCCGGAGTTTCCATTGATCGTATTCGTTATATTATGAATGCCCAGGAAGAAGTCAATATTGCGCAGCCATTAAAACCGGATATGCATCAGGATATTATCTTTGATCATGTGACCTTCCGTTATGATGAGCAAGGACCAGATATTATTAAAGATGTCTCATTTGCCATTGAAAAAGGCTCGACCATCGGTATCTTAGGTGGTACGGGTTCAGGAAAGTCAACATTGATGTATTTGCTGGATCGTCTTTATCCGGTTACGAAGGGTAAGATTACCATTGGCGGCGTCGATATCAGAGATATAGACTCTGATTATTTACGTTCCAATATTGGTTTAGTCTTACAGGAACCTTATCTCTTCTCACGCAGTCTGAAAGACAATATTGCGATTGCGAATGACAAAGCGCAGTTTGCCGACATTGAAGAAGCTTCAAGAATTGCCTCTTTAGATCATGCCATTAATCATTTCAAACATGGTTATGATACCTTTGTTGGGGAACGCGGGGTCACTTTATCTGGCGGGCAAAAGCAGAGAACAGCGATTGCCCAAATGGTGATCCAGCATGCCCCAGTAATGATTTTTGATGATTCCTTATCCGCTTTAGATGCAGAAACGGACGCAAAGATTCGTCATGCTTTAAAAACCGCGACGGGGCAAGCCACTGTCATTCTTATTAGTCATCGTATTACAACCTTAATGAATGCGGATCAGATCTTAGTCCTTAATCATGGCAAGATTGCGGAAGTAGGCACGCATGAAGAGCTGTATAAACAAAATGGGATCTATAAAAAGATCTGTGATATTCAGAATATAGGAGGTCGCCATGCATAAGAAAAGAAAATTCTTTGGTTTAGTGGATCTTTATCCTTATATCAGAAAATATACCAAGCTTATTATCATCATGGTGATCCTCGGTATTGGTTCATCCATCTTTGATAGTATTTATCCTTTGTTTAACCGTTATGCATTAAACCATTATATTGGGAAACATACCTTAGATACTTTGCCATACTTTATGGCGCTTTATATCATCATCTTAGTGATTCAGGTCATTGATAACTTTATCTCTACTTATATCTGTGCCAAAGTGGAATTAGGTATTGGCCGTGATTTAAAGAATGCCTCTTTTAATCATTTACAGACCTTATCATTCTCTTATTTCAATACCAACAATGTGGGTTATATCCATGCCAGAGTGATGAGTGATACCGATCGTATCGGGACTTTTATGACCTGGCGAATTATGGACTTTGTCTGGAATGCCTCTTACATTGTGGCGGTCTTTATTGTCATGATGATGATCAATTGGAAGTTAGCCTGTCTGTTACTTATCTTATTGCCGATTGCTACTGTATTAATCAGTTTCTTTCAGCGTCGTCTGATTCACTTAAACAGACAAATACGAGAAATTAACTCTACAATTACGGGTGATTTTAATGAAGGCATTACTGGCGCGAAAACGATTAAAACCTTAGTCGTTGAAGATAAGATAGCGCATGACTTTAGAAAAGATACCAAAGAGATGCGTCAGACCAGTATTCATGCCACCCATTATTCTGCATTATTTACTGCCTCTATTACCATTATGTCAGCCATCGCTTTGGCTATTGTCTTAGATCGCGGCGGAATGCTCACAAAGCAGGGGTTAATGGCGATTGGGACCTTATCTGTCTTTATGACATATGCCCTTAATATGATTGAACCAATTCAGTATATCGTAGAAGTTTTTAGTGCTTTAATTCAGGTGCAAGCCAATATTGAACGTTTTATGACCTTAATGGAAACTGAAAGTGATGTCAAAGATACGCCAGCTGTTATTGAAAAATATGGTGATACATTCCATCCTCACTATGAAAATTGGGAAGATCTTCATGGTGATGTCGAATTCAAAGATGTCTCATTCAAATATCCCGATGGTGAGGAAATGGTTTTAGAACATTTCAATTTGAAAGTGCCGCAAGGGACGAATGTGGCGATTGTTGGAGAAACAGGGGCAGGCAAATCGACATTGGTCAACTTAGTCTGTCGTTTCTTTGAACCAATATCCGGGCAAATTCTTATTGACGGCAGAGATGCGAAAGAACGTTCACAGTTATGGCTGCATAGTCATTTAGGCTATGTCTTACAGACGCCGCATTTATTTTCCGGCAGTGTGCGTGATAACTTACGCTATGCTAAACCTGATGCCACGGATGAAGACATCTGGAAAGCTATTGATTTAGTTTCTGCTCGTAGTGTTGTTGATCATATGGGACACGGTTTAGATAGTGAAGTGGGAGAAGGGGGAGATTTACTCTCCACTGGTGAAAAACAGTTATTATCCTTTGCTCGTGCCATTCTGGCCAATCCAGCCATCTTAGTCTTAGATGAAGCCACTTCATCGATTGATACGGTTACCGAAAAAGCCATTCAGGATGCGATTCAAACCGTCATCAAAGGTCGTACATCCTTTATGATCGCCCATCGTTTATCAACGGTTGTTGATGCCGATGTCATTTTAGTCGTGCGTGATGGCAAGATTGTCGAACAAGGCAATCATCAAGGCTTAATGGCTCAAAAGGGTTACTATTATAAGCTTTATACCCGTCAGTATGAAGACGATGCTACTATAAAGGCCTTATAATGTGCTATACTAGGAGCGGTGATTAAAAATGGATACAAGATATATATTTGCCGAAAGTATAAAAGACCTGATGAATCATCAGGCTTTAGATAAAATCACAGTCAAAGATATTGTGAAACGTTCAGGGATGACCAGACAAACCTTTTATCGTCATTTCAAAGATAAATATGATTTAGTCAACTGGTATTTTGAACGTTTAGCTGATAAGTCCTTTCTGCAGATTGGGGCTTCAGAAACGCTCTATGAAGGTCTGACTAAGAAGTTCTCCTTCTTATTGCATGATCAGGTCTTCTTTACCGAAGCTTTTAAATCTAAGGATTATAACAATGTCGAAAACTATGATTATAAATGTATTTATGAATTCTATAAGGGTATTATTGAAAAGAAATTACAATCTCCGATCCCTCAGGATATCGATTTCCTTTTACAAATGTACTGTCATGGTTCTATTACCATGACGGTCGAATGGGCTGTTTCCGGCATGACCACTTCACCGGAAGTGATGGCCAAACAGTTAATCGAAGCCTTACCTCCGAAACTAGCTTATTATTTAAAGGATCTCAATTAACGTTAGGTGCTGCCTAACGTTTTTTTGCGTTTGTTTGGCTTTTATTGTTTGTGGAGAAGCCATCTTGTACAATAAAAGAAAGAGGTGAAGAGGATGAAGAAAGTACTAACAATACTTATGAGTATGATGCTTGTGATGGGTATTTCATCACCAAAAGTAAAAGCCGCTATGACTACGCCAAGTGAAGAAGAGATTATTCAAGAATTGAAGACTCATTATGTGCATCATGGGAAAGAGACGACGTATACGCAGGATTATACGAAAAAGGATACAAAAACAACTTACACCCTAGCCGATATTGGTCAGCTTTCTGATGATACAAAAAATAACGCACTTACATATCTCAATAATTATCGCTATATTACGGGCTTGCCGCAGGTTGGCTATAATAGTCAATTAGATCAAAGCACACAGGCTGGTGTGTATCTGAACTATTTAAGTGATTCCTTATCCCACATGCCTGCTCAAAGTAGTGTGATGAGCCGAGAACTCTATGAAGCGGGAACGGATGGCACAACATCTTGTAATTTAGCAGCTGGTACGCTTTTAACGGGTTCAGTTTATATCTGGCTGGATGATTCTGACGATTCGAATATTAATGATCTTGGTCATCGGCGCTGGTTATTAAATCCTACGCTTAAGAATGTGGCTTTTGGCGCTGCTGGGGGAATTTCAGCTGTAAACGTGATGGATTATGATCGGAAAGCACAAAAGCAGGATTATGCCTATCCACCGCGAGAAATGCCAATTGAATTATGGGGTGGTGATTATTGTGCTTGGAATTATAGTTTTGCGGATGAAATCGATGATAATATTGCCGTCACTTTAACAAGGAAGACATCAGGTGCTCATTTACCACCGGAAACATGGACTTTCAGTAAGACATCTGATCAGAATGATCCCCATTCCGGAAAATTTGTAATAAATCATGAAACGTATGGTCATGAAGATGCCGTGATCTTTAGACCAAATAATATCAAGTATTCATCTGGAGATGTTTTTCATGTTTCGATTAGCGGCAGTCGCTCGGTTGAATATGATGTGCATTTTTTTGATGGTTATCGCGCAGATTCTATTATTCTTAATACCCATAATATAACGTTGAAGAAAGGCGATAATACCGAGCTTAAGGTGACAAATATACCGGAAAACAGCTCTGAGGATGCTTATGTCTGGAGCTCTTCTAATGATCAGATTGCCTATTATGATCAAGGGACAGTTTATGCGACAGGTTACGGTCAGGCTACATTAACATGTCAAACCCACTATGGGTTAACCGCAACTTGTCAGGTGACGGTTATTAATCCAAAGGATTGCCCTCACAATAAAGACAAGTGGGAGATTATCACCGATGCAACTTGTACTAGAGCAGGGAAGAAAGAAAAGAATTGTTCCATTTGCGGTGCCCATTTGACAAAAAAGATTCCACCAACAGGTCATAAATGGAGCAAAGCATACATTATCAAAAAAGCTACAAAGAAACATAAAGGGAAAAAGCTTTATTATTGTGAAAACTGCTTTAAGAAACGCTATGTAACGTATGCATTAAGTGAACTCACAATTAAGGCAAAGATGCAAAAGAAGGGAAAAGTGATAGTATCCTGGACAAAACAGAAAGGGATCAAAAAGTACCGTTTAGCGTATCGTATCAAAGGGACTAAAAAGTGGTCTTATAAGATGATTAAAGGGAATACCTATACCTTTAAGAAACTGAAAGCAAAAACTTATAGTTTTAAAGTGCAAACGGTTAACGGTAAGAAGAAGGGACGCTGGTCATCGTCTCTAAGTGTTAAAATAAAAGGATGAAAGCAGGAAGCAAAATAAGCTTCCTGTTTTCATCCTAAAAAGCTAAATGCATGATGCTGTAAGGACAAGGGGAATGATAGATCAGATTGAAGCCGGTAAACTTAACGTAAGCACCAGGGTAATATCTTTTGACTTTCTTTAAAGAGCGCCGTGCCTGTGCTTTGTTTGGGTATCTGTTGATCGAAATAGCGTAGTAGTGTTCAACATTAAGATTGGACCAGTCGTTTGTTTGATAAATGCGCGCTTTCTTGAAGCCACGGGCTTTCACCTTTCTTAACTCAGACAAAGCCACTTTTTTACTCTTCGAAGCGGATACCCATACCCCATAAAATGATTCGTGAGAAGACTGTGCTCTGACTTTCCCTAAACTTAAACATCCCATCATCAATAGACATGTGATACAAATTATTATTTTCCTCATAATTCTCCTCCTGTTATTTTTATTATACGCTTATTGCGATCAGGAATATATGAAATTCATTTCATATAAAAAAATCGGTTTACTCACGTAAACCGATCATTGCTTATTTCTTAACAGCTTTGCCTAAAGCATCCGCAGCTACAATGGCTGCATATAATTCATCAGGTGTCACATCACCAGCTAAGTTATGGATGGTTTCTCCGGGAACGCAGGCATTCTTAGCGATGGTTTCAATCTGCTCTTTCGTAGTGATCCCTAATTCCTCTAAGGTAACTGGTAAGCCAACTTCTAAGCAGAAGCCCTGGACATCTTCAAATTCTTCTTTAGTAGCACCTTCAAGAATTAATTGCACAAGTGTACCGAAGGCAACACAGTTACCGTGTGGAGCACTATGGCCACCTAAAGAAGTTAACCCATTATAGAAGGAATGTGCTGCCGCGCAGTTAACATTATCAGCGCCGACCCCAGACATATAAACATTCGCTTCAACGATGGCTTCTAAAGCTGGAGTAACGACGTTGTTTTCACAAGCGACAATCGCCTGTTTACCATAGTTACGTAATGTTTTGTAACATTCTTTCGCAATCGCCATACCAACACGGGTAATACCAGTGCCTTCTAGAGAAGGAGACTCGGTCTGAATAGAAGCGCGACCTTCGAAGTAAGTGCCTAAGGCATCACCTAAACCAGCAACTAAGAAACGTACGGGAGCGTTAGCGATGACCTGGGTATCAACTAAAACAGCATCTGGGTTGGTGGGATAAAATAAATATTTGTCAAAGCTGCCATCATCATTATAAATAACGGATAAACCGGTACATGGTGCATCCGTCGCTGCAACGGTAGGAATGATCACCACATGCGTGTGAGTGTAGAAGGCGGTGGCTTTAGCGGTATCTACAGCGCTTCCGCCGCCCACGCCGACAACGGTATCGATGTGTTCATCTTCGACGATCTTCTGGAATTTTGCAACTTCTCCTTTGGAAGAAATGCCGCCAAAGACTTCATAATGACGAAAATCTTCTTCGTTGCCAAAGCTTTCTTCAATACCATTATGGCATGCTTTATACCCACTGTTAGAACATATAAATAACCAGCGTTTGCCCATGTAGTTCATTTCTTCATAGAAATGTTTAACGGCATCCTTTCCTTGTACATATTTGAGCGGTTCTCTCATAGCTCTTAATCTTTTCATTATCAAAACCCTCTTTCTAAGTAATCTATACTTATTATAGTATGCGCTTACATGTCATGTCAAATAAACATGATTTTGTTTCTATCTATGAAAAAAGCTTTACATTTTATGAAAGACTATTATTTCACAAAGTGACACTTTGACAATTGTGTCACTTGAAAGCAAGTAAGCGCTTCGTTAAAATAATGAATGTGAAAAGAAGAACAAAGGAGAGTTAATTATGGCAAATAGAATTGTATTAAACACTGTATCTTATCATGGTAAAGGAGCCATTGAAGAAATTCCTAATATTATTAAAACAGCAGGATACAAGAAAATCTTTGTATCAACAGATAAAGGGTTAGTAAAATTTGGTGTCGCTACAAAAGTGACTGACTTATTAGAAAAGAATGGCATTGATTATGCTTTATTCTCAGATGTTAAACCAAACCCAACAATTGAAAACGTTCAGGCTGGGGTAAAAGCATTCAAAGAAGCGGACGCTGATGCCATTGTAGCAATTGGTGGCGGATCTGCTCAGGATACTGCTAAAGCTATTGGTATTATTATCGCGAACCCAGAATTCGCTGATGTTCGTTCATTGGAAGGGGTAGCCCCAACAAAGAATCATGCCGTTCCAACAATCGCCGTTGCTACAACCGCCGGAACAGCTGCCGAAGTCACGATCAACTACGTTATTACTGATGTAGAAAAACAGCGTAAATTCGTTTGTGTTGATGAACATGATATCCCAATGTATGCGGTTATCGACCCAGATATGATGATGAGTATGCCAGAAGCATTAACCGCATCAACGGGTATGGATGCTTTAACCCATGCGATTGAAGGTTATACAACCAAAGCAGCTTGGGAAATGACTGATATGTTCCACTTAGAAGCGATCAAATTGATTTCTCATAACTTACGTCAGGCTTGCAAGAAAGATCCAAAAGCGAAAGAAGCTATGGCTTTAGGTCAGTATATTGCCGGGATGGGCTTCTCTAACGTTGGTTTAGGAATTGCACATTCCATCGCGCATACATTCTCAGCGCATTATGACACACCTCATGGTGTTGCATGTGCGATCATGTTACCAGTGATCATGGAATGGAACCAGGAATACACTGGCGAACGTTTCAGAGAAATCGCTCGTGCCATGGGTGTTGAAGGCGTTGATGCGATGAGCCAGGAAGAATATCGTAAAGCTGCCATCGATGCTGTTAAACAGTTAGGTAAAGATGTTGGTATCCCTGAATATGTCGAAGGATTAAAAGAAGAAGATATCCCTCAGTTAGCTAAGGATGCGGCTGCTGATGCATGTGCGCCAGGTAACCCAAGAGATACTTCATTACCTGAATTCGAAGCCTTAATCAGAAAGGTTATGAAACCAGAATAATCAAGATTAATCAGAGCCCACCGCTCTGATTTTTTTCTATGTTTGCATGAGAAAGATTGATGATGTGATTGTGAGGACTGGCAGTATGAGTGGTTTTGATCGAGATGATCTACCACATTATTTAAACCTGTGTTGCTTTATGTTTAATCCACCTCACGAAAAGCTGGAGAAGATAGAAAAGCTTCTAGAGAGCGATTATATTAAAGGGTTTTAAAAGCATCACCAGCACCACTGTGCAAATGATGCTTTAAAAACTTTGAGAAATAAGGAAGTATATGCAGTCAAATGCATAAATAATTTAAAAATTTATTTATGATTTTTAGGAAATAATAGTGAAGATGAATGCGAATTTTGATTATCAATAAGCTTCATTATTAGATTTCCTAAATATAAAAAGAGAGAAGGAGATTTTTATTTACGAAAGGGCGGTTTTGCTCTATACTAGGCTTGTATGTTTATATGCTTCACAAGGCATATCAAAGGAAATTTGAATTATAAGGAGTATGAATACCAAGTGGACCCGAATCAAGTCGTAATGATTGTAACCTTTATTATATTAATTAGTCTTTCCGCATTTTTCTCTGCGTCAGAGACTGCGTTTATGAGTGTTTCTCATATCCGTATTAAGACCTTAGCGGAAGAAGAAGGGAACAAGCGTGCGCAGATTGTACAAAAACTGCTTGACCATAATGAACGTGTCCTTTCATCGATTTTAGTAGGTAATAACTTAGTCAATATTGGCGCTTCTTCATTAACAACGTCATTTGTCATTTCCATCTTTGGTAATGAAGGTATTGGTGTCGCTTTAGCGACAGGCTTTGTAACACTCATGATTTTAATCTTTGGGGAAATTACCCCAAAAACCATTGCTACAAGAAATGCAGAAAGTATTGTTTTATCCTTTGCCCGCATTATCCAGTTTATTAATTTCATCTTAACTCCTATCGATGTTATTTTAGGTGCCTTCACTCATTTATTAATGAAACTGATGGGCGATCATGGGGAACAGGGACCAACGATGACCCAGGAAGATTTAAAGACGATTGTCAATGTCTCTCATGAAGAAGGCGTCCTAGAAGACGAAGAAAAAGAGATGTTACATAATGTGTTTGAATTCAGTGATACGGAAATCAAAGAGATTATGACTCCACGTATCCATGTGGCGGATATTGATGATGCGATTACTTATGAAGAACTGATTGCATTCTTAAAGGAATATCAGTTCTCCCGTATCCCAGTGCATAAAGAAGATGATACGGATGATATTATCGGAGTCTTAAATATTAAAGACTTAGTTGTCTCACAAGTGGATCCTGACAATTTTGATGTCAAGAATTATATGCGTCCAGCTTACTTTGTATATGAATTTAATCAGGTGTCTGATGTCTTTGAAAAGATGCGTAATGATCATATTTCATTAGCGGTGGTTTTAGATGAATATGGCGTGATGAGCGGCATTGTTTCATTAGAAGATATCGTTGAAGAAATCGTTGGGGAAATTGATGATGAATTCGATGAAGAAGAACCTGATGTTATTGAATTAGCGAACCATGAGTTCTTATTAGATGGCACAATGGATATTGATGAAGTCAATGATGAATGTGGGACAAACTTTGAATCAGAAGACTTTGAATCGATTGGCGGCCTGGTTTTAGGGGCGGTGAATGGTTCACCGATTTTACACCAGCAGGTAGCTATTGATAATTGTATTTTTACGATTGAGAAGATTGATAAAAACCGTATTGAACAGTTAAAACTGACAATTGTGAATAAAGATGAAGAGGATGATCAAGAAAAACACGATGACTAGTGTTTTTCTTTTCATCTTTTAGGAAAGGAGAGCGTTTATGGAGAAGGTCAAGAGCATTACTTCATTTATTTATAAGGTGTATAACCAATATCGTAAATATGTTCCTGGCTATGCCAGTGCGGCGCTGTCCTTTTATTTATTAATCCTGATTGTTCCCGCTACCTCGATTTTAGCCATGTTTTCCAATTTCTTTCATATTGATCTGAACTTATTAGAGAAATTACTGGAAACGTATGTGCAGCCGGAATATTCCAAGATGATTGTCAATGTCCTTAATGGTCATAGTGCTTCGATTTCCTCAATTGTCATCTTAGGCTTTTCTCTTTATGCGGTTTCCCGCGGGGTGGGGAATATTTATATTATTTCCAAAGATTTATTTAAAACCCCTCATGGCAAAGAAGAAACCTTACTGGATTACTTTAAATATGTTTTTAAAGTGACGGTCCTGCTATTACTTTCGATGATGACTGTGGTATTCTTATTAGTGTCAGGACCTATTTCAAGAATCTTTAATCGCCTTTATGGAATTGCCATCTTACAGTATATTATTATGTACTGGCTGTTAGTGCTATTTTTCTTAGGCGTCTATATGATTGTCCCAAAAGCGCATATTACCTTCCAGGAAGCTTATCCTGGAGCGATTGTTGGCTCAAGCGGGATTGTCATCTTTTATATCTTTTTCAAAATCTACATGCATTTTGCCAACTATGAAAACGTCTATGGTCCGTTAGCTTCATTAGTGTTATTACTGTTTGTCTTTAACTGGTCGAGTGAAGTATTCTACATTGGCATGTATGTCACCCATATTCAATACATAAGGAGACTTAAACATGAAAAATCAAACCGTCACAATTAAAAAAATGGGGATCAATGGCGAAGGCATTGCCTATATTGATTCCAAGATTGTCTTTATCAAAGGGGCCCTCACCGGCGAAGAAGTGCTTTGCGCGATCGATCGTAATGAACGTAATTATATGGTTGGTCATGTGGTAAAGATTTTAAAGAAATCTTCTGCCCGCAGCCATGAGAAGAATCACGCTAAAGCGCAGTATGGCTATAGCTTATTCCATATGAACTATTTAGATCAGCTGCCTTATAAAAAAGGATTAATCAAAGATGCCATCAGTAAATACACCAAATTTAATGTCGATGCCCTCAATGTGAAACCAGTCTTAGAAGCGAAGACGAGAGAAAACTATCGTCAGTATGCTGGCTTCCCAATCATTTATCGTCATGGTCAGTTAGCGTTTGGGGAATTAGAAGGGGTTGAATCCTTCTTATCCGTTGATGATCTCTATCGCCTGCAGGATCACGGCATTAACCGTTTATTAAAGAAAGTGCAGGATATCTTAAACAAACATAAATGCAAAGACTATTACCCAAGAGTCAAAAAAGGCTTACGTTATGTTATGGTCCGCAAATTTGACGACGCTTATCAGTTAGTCTTTGTGACGGGGAAAGATGGCATCGCCAAAGAAGTTACCCAGGAGATTGCCGCATTGGATGAAGTGGCCTCTATTTATTATACGATCAATACCTCTAGTCACAGCAGTTTTAATGAAAAAGGCTTTAAACGAATCTATGGCAATAACCGCATGACATATCACTATGATGATCGTGATTTCTTATTCTCAGTGAAAACGCCGATGGTGATCAATCCAGAAATGGAAGAAGCTTACTATGATGTCGTGAAATCATTAATTCCAGAAGAGGCGGAAGTCTTATCTGTTTATCCCCGTTATGGTTTATTAGAAATGTCTTTACCAAATACTGTCAGAGCTTTAGAAGGGGATATGAACTGCGTCGATGATGCTCGTTTAAACGCTGATCGTTTGAAAGAGACAAATAAGAAGTTTAAGTTAGGAGATGTCGATGAAGAGATCACCCATTTCTGTAAGAAACATCATTATGATGTCGCTTTATTACAGCTTTTTAATGATGAAATGTCTGAAGAAATTGCCAAATCCATTATCTTATCAAAGATTCCAGAAGTCATTATTACGGCCAAAAATATGTCTACTTTAGGTGAAGCGATCGCTGCCCTGCAGGCGCGTTATACGATTGCTTATGTCAGCGGGGTAGATATGGATCCGAATACCCCATTAGTGACCGGTATTGTAAAGATGGTGCGTCTCTAAGATGATGTACTTTCTCTTATTTGCTTTGATCATTGCCTGTGTGCTCATTATCTTTATGCTTTATACGATCTTACAAAAGATGAATGATGGTCATCGCTTTGATCGTTTAGAGCAAGGGTTACTTAATAACCGTCATGAATTAGTTGAAAATAAAGCGGTGGGTTCATCGCTTTCGAAAAACTATGAAATGATGTTAAAAGAGTTAATGAAGACCAAAGAATCCTTAGCAGTGAATGCTAATCAGCTGCAGGATATCAGTCATAATATTCATGATATGAATGCTATTATGGTCAATACCAAAAAGCGTGGGAACTTTGGGGAATATCAGCTGTATTACTTATTATCGATGTACTTAGGGGAAAATGAAGTCATTTATGAAAAGCAGTATCATTTATCTAATGGTAAGATTGGGGATGCGGCTTTGCACTTGCCTGGCTCTTCTTTAGTGATGATTATTGACTCTAAATTCCCTAGTGAAAACTATTTACGTTTAGTGGATGATCCCGAGGATATCCATGCAGTTAATGAATTTCGTCAGAATGTAAAGAAACATATCAAAGATATCAGTGAGAAATACATTCTCACTGGCATCACCAGTGAAGCAGCGATCATGTTTATTCCTAGTGAAGCGATCTATCTTTATATTTGTCAAAATGAGCCTTCTCTAATGGAAGAAGCCCATCGCGCCCATGTTCTGATGACATCACCATCTACTTTAATGGGTGTCTGTATGACCCTTGTGAATATTACGAAAGATTATCAGCGTTCCCAAAATATTGAAAAGATTGAGAAACTGTTAATCGCGATGAAAGATGATAGTGAGCGGATGATGGAACGTTACAGCAAGGTGCAAAAAAGCAGCGCCACTTTACAAAAACAAATAGATGAGATGGGGATCTCGGTGGATAAAATTGATCATCGTATCCATCAGCTCTATGATGGGAAGGAGTAGAAATACTCCTTCTTTTTGGTATTACAGCAATGATCTTTTTGATTTTTTAAATGTCTATGAGATGTAATGAATTTACATGAGATTTATATTCATGAAATAGATATATCATGAAATAATATTAAAATGTTAAAAGTATGTCAAATATATTTTATTATTGTATTAATAATGAATTTTTCCTTATTTTGAAAATTCATAAAATATTCACAAATCAAAAAAGAGGCGATTCGTTCAATATAAATATTACTTTGTGAAAGAAATGCCATATTTGTCTATTGCCTTATTTTCACATATAATGGCACAAACAAATGAGGTGATAAAATGAAAGAATGGACAAGAGAGGAACGTTATCGTGTTCTCAAAAACAAAAGTGAATTGAACCATCTTTATGAAATAAATACCAGTTCCGTCTATCGTCAGGATTACCATATCCAGCCGATTACCGGGTTATCCAATGATCCCAACGGCTTTATTTATGCCCAGGGAAAATGGCACCTGTTTTATCAGTGGTGTCCATGGGGGCCAGTCCATGGCTTAAAGTACTGGTACCATGTGACATCCGAGGATTTGGTCCATTGGACCAATGAAGGCATCGGTTTAGCGCCGGATACACTTTTTGACAACAAAGGCTGCTATAGCGGCAGTGCCATTGCAATTGATGATGAGGTCTATTTCTATTATACCGGGAACCATCGTAATGAAGATTGGGAGCGTACCGCTTATACCTGCGTCGCCAAACTAGAAGACGATGGCTCGTTAACGAAAAAAGCCACGCCGTTATTTGCGCCAAGAGAGGACTATTCAGAGCATCAGCGTGATCCGATGGTTATCTACAACAAAGCGTTAAAACGTTACTTTATTTTCATTGGTGCACGTTCGCAAGATGAACGCGGCTGCGCGCTTGTGTATACTTCGGAAAAACCATTAGAGGGGTGGTCTTTCGCTGGAGAGTTACACGTTGTCGGTTATGAACATTTCGGCGGTATGTGGGAATGTCCATGTATTACGAATATCGATGGCAAAGATATTCTGATCTTCTCGCCACAGTTTACTAAACTGCCAGGACGTGGTGATTGTACGAACCATAATGTTTACATTGTTGGACATATGGATTATGAAACCTTAACCTTTACGCCAGAATCCCATTTCCGCTATTTGGATTATGGCTTTGATTTCTATGCCGCCCAGACGGCTGCCAATGCCTCCCATCATCCGGTGATGATCGCCTGGATGGGTTTACCTGATAACCATTATCCAAGTGAAAAAGATGAATGGGAAGGTGCGATGACGCTGCCAAGACGTATCAGCGTTGAAGGGGACCGCTTAATTCAAACCCCGGTAAAAGCAATTGAAAACTTACGCACGCAAACGTTAGCAGATAACGGCCATATGTCAGGCGCGATGGAAATGGACGTTACCTTTACGGGCGGCGATGTAGCCATTAACTTATTTACGAAACCTAATGGCTATGATGGCTTAACGATCGAATACGATGCGATGTATCGGATGATTACGGTCAATAAAGCGCATATGGATCAGCGTTTTAATACTGAAGTCTTTGAAAAACTCGATATTCCGCTTGATGAAGACTTAATGAATATGCGTATCTTTATTGATCATTCGTCAGTAGAATTATTTATCAATGATGGTCGTTATACTTTTACCGCTCATGTTTATCCTACCATTCGGGAAAACCGCTATACCCATACTGATAACATGGATCTGACCATCTATGCTTTAGGAAAGTCTGTTGATGAAAGCTTTATTTTATAAATGAATTTTGTATTAACATAAATACAAAATTGGTATACCTTTCAAAGAATGTTTGTGCTAAAATAAACTTGTAATCAAATCCATACAGATTATGTTAAAAGAGTATTAAAGCTTGTCACTATACAATACCTACTGATTTCTCGACCTTCAGTGACAAGAGTATACTCTTTTTTCATATATATAAAAAGAAGCGACTATTCGCTTCTAAAGGTGGATGCTTTGATAACGTTTTTGGGCCGGCTCTTTGAGGATTTCACCTTGTAAGACATGCGATAAAACATCAGCATCTTTGATTAATTCACTATAGGCATCATCTTCGCGCTCTTTATGAGAATGATTGGCGATCGCTGCGGTGATGATAGATATTTCCTCTTCGGTAAATAAACCGCTTTGCATGAGAAAGTCTTTTGCGATCATGCTTGAGCGCGCCGCATGATTGAAATCATTACAATCTAAAGGAATGGAAAGATCATGTAAGACACCAATGATCGCTGACAGCTCTAAATTGAGCTGTCTTTTTTGCGCTAAAAGGATACATAATGTTTCTACCTGAAACATATGTTCCAGCATTTGTCTTTTATAAAAGCCATGGGCTTTCTCTTCTAAACATTTAAGGGCTAGATCGCGGATTTCGAAATAACGGTTCATGAGCGTCTTAATCCTTTCGGGAAGAGATTTTTTACGGCATTGGATTCCTTATAGAAGGAAAGCGGGTAGCCGTCGACAAAGATGACGCCATAGCCTTTAGACCCGATCGCTTCTAACGTTTCACCGCGGATATACGCCGCCACTTCGTTTGAGTCTTCTGGGAAGTCATAGCAGCGTTTGACATCTTCTTTACGCAGCGTTAAGGCTAAAGAATAACTTGGAATAAAGTAATTCTTCCGGCTTTCACCTAAATAGAGGCCATTACGTAAAATACGGATCTTTCCTAAATCTGGGAACTGTCTTTTTAAAGCATAGACATGACCTTTGTTTTCGTAAAGCAGCTTTGGCACTTTGATGTTAAGGTTTTCCTTATAGAAGTTTTGCACATTTTTTAAAGCTTCCGGGGAGATCTTTGGCTTCAGGACTTTAGGCTTCTTGATCGGGGTTTCCCCGCGTTTTGTTAATAAGGCCATAAACTGACCTTCACCGGCAAAATGATGCGGATAACAGCGAATAGCTTCGTTCATATCAATCCCTGGCATTAAGCCATCACGATGGGGCAGCGTTTCTAAAGAAAAATCAAAATGATCAAGAGCATATCGGACGATCTCTTCATTCTCTTCTAGAGAATACGTGCAGGTCGAGTAGATGATCTGTCCGCCTGGTTTTAATAAAGTATAAGCGGCCTCAATCAAACGCTTTTGAATCACGGCGCATTCATAAACTTTATCCGGCGACCAGGTTTTGCTGGCTTCTTCCGTTTTTCTTAACATCCCTTCACCAGAGCAAGGGGCATCTAAGATGATCTTGTCAAAAAAGCCATCTAAGACTCCAACAAAGCGCAGGGGATCCGTATTGGTGACAATCGTATTGTCAATGCCAAAACGTTCAATGTTCTCACTTAAAATCTTCGCTCTTGAAGCAGAGATATCATTAGCGATCAGTAAGCCATCAGGGCCTAAACGATTGGCGATCCGACACGATTTCCCGCCGGGAGCAGCGCACATATCTAAGACATAGTCATCTTCTTTAATATCAATCATATTAGCGACTAACATCGCACTTGGTTCCTGAATGTAATAAAGGCCACAAAGGAAGTAAGGCGACTTACCAGGGCTATAAGCTTCATCATCATAAAGATAACCGCCAGTCACTAAAGGGTGAGGTTTAATATGTTTATGATCTAAGGCTTTGTAGCCATCTTTATTTGTGTTGAGATAAAGACCTTTCACTTCTTTTTCCGACAAAGCCTCAATAAAAGGCTCATAATCATCCTGAAGCAGGTCTTTCATGCGTGTATAAAATTTGTCCATAATTTTCACCATTTCCATTATACATGATTCATTCAATAAAAAAACTCTTTAGTTTCCTAAAGAGTCATTATCGAGATGGTGCCCTGGGCCGGACTCGAACCGGCACGGGTTTGAAGCCGGCAGATTTTGAGTCTGCTGCGTCTACCAATTTCGCCACCAGGGCAGGCAACCTTGCTCGTCTATTATATTATGCCTGCTTATAAATTGCAATAAAAAAATGCAATGAGTACAGACTTTTTAAAAGGAGAATCAAAGCGCACGAGAAATCGTGCGTTTTATTGTAATATATATGTAATGAACGAATAATAAGTTACAAAAATAATGGAATATAGATATTTTCTATAATAACACATAATAAACATTATTGGTGTTTCGCACAAAACTGCAAAAATACTCTAAAAAAGCGAAAATTATTGTACATAATACTTGTATATGCGATATAATAATGATAAATGAACCAAGGGGAAAACGCCGCTATGAAAAAAATTATACCAATCATGCTCAGGAGGCGCGTATTATATATTGTTGAGGCGCTTTTAAGCATTATCTATATTATTACCAAAATCAGTACACATTCTTTTTCTATTCTTACTGCTTTATTAGTAGGAATTGGCTTTAGTCTATTAAATAGCATTTTATATCGCATGCAGAAACGTAAAATTGTCAAACGTCATGGCCGTAAGGTAAAGAAGGTTATTGGCTTAAATATTGTGGGGAAATTAACGCAGTTTAATATTTGTTTAGCGTTAGTATTTATCGATGCGTCTTTAATGAAACAGACGACCTTAGGGCGAATGATTACGGGACGTGGGATTGTCGAGAATACTTATAGTGTGATTGTGCTTGATCAGAATCCTGCAAAGTATATTGATGATACAAAGAACTACACTTTCGGCTATATGCGAGGCTATGATGAATTAGATGTCCGGAATTTAGCGGATGTGGTTTCACGCATTGCTGTACGTAACGATGGCAGTGTTGAACCAACTATCTTTGAAACGGAAAAGGAAACGTATTACGCTTTAAAAGATGGAGAAATCAAAGCAATGATTATTAATGAAAATGATCGTGATCATTATGAAGCGATGGATCATGCTTTTGATACGAAAACCAGAGTGATTAAATCTTATAAGATTAAGACGACGTCTGAAGCGGCGAATAAATTAAGCGGTACGGATTCATCATATGGACGTATATCGGTAGGATCATAGAGAGGGGGGCCTCTCTTTTCTTTTTAATAGAAAATATGATTAGATAATTTATAAAAAAGACATACAAAAATGAGAAAAAGAAAGAAATCGTTGACTTTAAAATCGTTTAACTATAGTATGGATGCATAGATAAATACAGTGAAAAGAAACATAGACATCAAGTACTCTTAAGAGAGTTCCTGGGTGGTGAAAAGGAATGAGAAATTGATGTTGCATTCATCTTGGAGTAGGGATGCTGATAAGTAGGCGTCTTCGGCGATGTCCGTTAACACTAACAGGTATGATAGTACCTAATAAGGCTGATATAGTGATAGATCAGTAAATAAAGGTGGTAACACGATTCTCTCGTCCTTTTTAGGGTGAGAGTTTTTTTATAAAAGGAGGAAACACTATGAAGTTACACGTGAATTTAGGCAAAGACAGCTATGATATTATTATTGAAAAAGGGGCCCTTGAACATGCTGGAGACTATATTAAAGATGTCTTTAAAGGGCGTAAGATTGCCATTATCTCAGATGATAATGTCTTTCCTTTATATGGCATCAGTTTAGAAAACCAGTTAGCATCTTATGATGTGACAACGATCGTTATTCCTCATGGCGAACCTTCAAAGAATTTTGAGATTCTGCCATCGATTTATTCTAAATTATTAGACGCTAAACTCACCCGCAGCGATCTGATTATCGCCTTAGGCGGCGGCGTCATCGGTGATTTGGCTGGTTTTGTGGCAAGTACATATTTGCGTGGTGTGAAGTTTATTCAGATGCCAACTTCGCTCTTGGCCCAGGTGGATTCCTCAGTCGGCGGAAAAGTCGCGGTGGACTTACCGGAAGGTAAAAACTTAGTAGGGGCGTTCAAACATCCATTATTTGTCTTAATTGACCCTTTAACATTAAAGACCTTAGATCCTCATTTTATTACTGATGGGATGGGTGAAGTGATCAAATATGGCTGTATTAAAGATCGCGCTTTATTTGATCAGCTCAAAGGCTATAAAGACTTTAAGGACTTATATCAGGATATTGATGAAATCATTTATAAATGCGTCGATATCAAAAGAGATGTTGTCGAGAAAGATTTATTCGACTTTGGTGATCGCCTCTGTCTGAATTTCGGACATACAATTGGCCATGCCATTGAACAGTACTATAATTTCTCTAAATATTCTCATGGCGAAGCGGTCGCGATCGGGATGGTTGCCATTACAAAGATTTCGGAAGCAAACAAGCAGACGAAAGAGGGAACCACGGCAGAAATCGAAGAAGTATTAACTCATTATCATTTACCATTGGCCGCACATCTTGATCCGCATGTCTTATTAGAAGCGATCTCTCATGATAAGAAGAATTTCGATTCTCAGTTATCTTTTGTCTTATTAGACGAAATTGGCTCTTATAAGATTTATAAGGGTGATCGTGATTATATTTTACAGCTCAAGGAGGTTTAAATGCATTCTTTAACCATACATCCAGCACGCTTACAAGGCGTGATCAACGTTCCAACATCCAAGTCTTTAGCGCATCGGGCCATTATTTGTGCAGCCCTCGCTAAGGGAGAAAGTGTCATTACGAATATTTCTATGTCCAAAGACATTGAAGCGACGATTGGTGCGATGCGCGCCTTAGGAGCAACAATTATTACCCAGGGGACCACTCTGTATATTAATGGCAATGATACTTTTAAAGAAGATCATGTAACGATCAACTGTAACGAAAGCGGCTCAACCCTACGTTTTATGGTACCGGTCGCTTTAAGAAATAAACGTCAGGTTCATTTCACTGGCGGCGGAAAATTAGGTCAGCGTCCGTTAGATGTATTTTATGACATCTTTGACAAGCAAGGGATTGCCTATAAGCATAAAGAAGGGGTCTTAGATCTTTTTATTGAAGGACAGCTCACATCTGGCACATTTGCCGTGCCAGGTGATATCTCTTCCCAGTTTATTACAGGTTTGCTTTTTGTCTTACCGTTATTAGAAGGAGACTCCAAGATTGTCGTCACCTCGCCGCTGCAGTCAAAAGCTTATATTGATTTAACATTAGATATGTTGGAAAGATTTGGCATTGTCATTGATCATGAGGATCAGGTTTTCCATATTCGCGGAAGCCAGCAGTATAAAGCTCATGATTATGAAGTAGAAGGGGACTTCTCGCAGGCCGCGAACTTCTTAGTCGCTGGGGCGATTGGCAATGATGTCACGATTGGCAATCTCAATTTAGATTCCAAGCAGGGGGATCGCGCGGCAATTACTTTACTCGAAAAAATGGGAGCTCAGATGAAAGAGACCCCGGCAGGCATTAAAATGATGCCAAGTCCCTTACAGTGCATCTCTTTAGATGCTTCGCAGTGCCCGGATATTATTCCGGTTATTGCGGTCGCCTGCGCGTTAGCGCAAGGCACTAGTCAGATTATGAATGCCAAACGTTTACGTATTAAAGAATGCGATCGTTTAGCCGCGACTGTTGAAGTGCTTAAAGCCTGCGGCGTTGATGTCATCGAATTAGAAGATGCGATGATTATTCGCGGCACGGATCTGTTTAGAGGAGCTCGCTTACAGACATATAATGATCATCGCATGGCGATGATGGAAGCGATTATGGCTACGCGCAGCGTCGGCGATCTGATTTTAGATGATGCCTCATGCGTCGCTAAATCTTATCCAAATTTCTTTGAACATTATGCATTATTAGGAGGTTCATGTGATGAGTGCTAATTGGGGACACCATATTGAATTATCATTATTTGGCGAAAGTCATGGCAAAGCTTTAGGCATTGTCATTGGCAATCTGCCAGCAGGGATCCGTTTAGATATGGACGCGATTTTGAAAGATATGAAACGCCGGGCGCCAGGGCAGAACTTAATGTCCACCCAGCGTAAAGAAGCGGATGAAGTTGAGATTATGAGCGGGCTTTTAGATGGCGTCACTACCGGGGCACCATTATGCGGGATGATTTATAACACTTCCCAGCATTCTAAGGATTATTCTTATTTAAAAGCAAAGATGCGTCCTGGTCATAGTGATTATCCGGCTTATGTGAAATACAAAGGCTTTAACGATGTCCGCGGCGGCGGTCACTTCTCGGGCCGTTTAACAGCTCCGATTGTTTTTGCCGGGGCGATTGCCAAGCAAATTTTAGCGACGCGCGGGATTCATGTCGGCGCGCATATCTTAAGCATCAAAGATGTCAAAGATGAACGTTATCCTTTAGATATTACACCAGACTATTTAGCTGCCTTAGGGGAAAAACAGTATCCGGTCATTAATGATGAGGCCATGGAAAAAATGCGCGATGTGATCGAAGCAGCCCGTCAAGGACAAAACAGTGTCGGCGGGAAGATTGAATGTGCCATTACGGGGTTAAAACCGGGGTTAGGCAATCCCTTCTTTGATAGTGTAGAAGCGCATTTATCACAGTTATTATTCTCCATTCCAGCAGTGAAAGCCGTCAGCTTTGGGGATCTTGATGATATTACGCAGTTTACTGGTATTGAAGCTAATGATTCTTATTATTACGATGGTGATGTTGTCAAAACAAGAACAAACCATAATGGCGGAATTACTGGCGGCATTACTAATGGCATGCCAGTGGTTTTCAATGTCTCAGTGAAACCAACTTCATCTGTTTCTCTCAAACAGCAGACGATTAACGTGGAAACGAAACAGGATGATACCTTGGAAATTGTTGGTCGTCATGATCCATGTATTGTCCAGCGGGCGATTGTTGTGGTTGAAGCGATGGCGGCTATTGGCATCCTGGATATGATGGAGGATATCAAATGAAAGATTTAGAAACATGTCGGAAAGAGATTGATGAGATTGATGCCCAGCTCATCGATCTCTTTGAAAAGAGAATGGGCGTTGCCCGGGATGTGGTGAAATACAAAGCCGCGCATGGCATGAAGATTTTTCAAAGAGAAAGAGAAATTCAGGTCGTTAATAAAAACTTAGCCCGGGTGAAAAATAAAGTGCTGATTAACTATGTTCGTAACTTTATTTTAAACAATATGAACTTATCACGCGCTTATCAGGCGTCATTAATGCCCAATAGCCCATTAAAGATTGAACAGCCAAAACGTGAGAATATTAAGGTCGGTTATCAGGGCGTGCCGGGGTCCTTTTCATCGCAGGCGATGAAGTCTTATTTTGGAAAAGATGTGGCATCGACAAACTATGAACGTTTTGAAGATGTCTTCATCGCTTTAAAAAATAAAGAGATTGATTATGGCGTAGTACCATTAGAAAACTCTTCAACTGGAGCGATTAATGATAACTATGACCTTATTAATAAATATGGCTTCTATATTGTTGGAGAACAGTCAATCTCAATTGCCCAAAACTTACTTGGCATCAAAGGGGCTAAGGTCGAAGACATTAAAGAAGTTTATTCGCATCCGCAAGGCTTATTGCAGACGTCGCAGTTCTTAGATGCGCATCACATTCGTAAACATCGTTATCTTAATACCGCTGCGGCGGCGAAGCTCGTCGCTGAAAATGGCGATAAAGCGATCGGGGCGATCGCTTCAACGGAAGCGGCGGAGCTCTATGACTTAGATGTTTTAGCACCTTCGATTGAAAATGATAAATCGAATCATACCCGTTTTATTGTCTTTGCAAGACACTTGGAAGCCCCTATTGATGCGACGCGGATTTCGATGGTCTTTACTTTACGCCATGAAGTCGGTTCTTTATATGAAGTGATGCGTATTATCAAAGACCACTTTATTAATATGGCCCGCGTGGAATCAAGACCACTGCCTGGCAATCCATGGGAATATTATTTCTATGTCGATATCGATGGTAACTTAGGCGACTATAATGTCTTAGCGGCTTTACAGGAATTAAAGGCTACCACTGATTCATTTAGATTACTTGGAAACTATGAGAGGAAAGAAGCATGAGTAATATTGTCTTAATTGGGATTATGGGCTGCGGGAAATCGACCGTGGGAAAAGCCTTAGCTAAAGCTTTGCAGTATCAATTTATTGATGCGGATGATTATCTGGTAGATAAATATCAGATGAGTATTCCTGATATGTTTGCGATCTCAGAAGATTACTTCCGTGATCGGGAAAGTGCCTGTTTGGATGACTTTGTCTCAAAAGATCACAGCGTCATCGCAATGGGCGGCGGGGTGATCAAAAGAGCAGAAAATCATCCTAAACTCAAAAAAATCGGTAAGGTTATTTATCTGGATCGGCCGATCGAAGATATCGTTAATGATGTCGATACCTCTGGTCGTCCTTTATTAAAAGACGGGGCGGAAAAGCTTTATGCCTTAGATAAAGAGCGGCGCGCCCTGTATGAAGCAGCGGCCGATGTGCAGCTCATCAATGATGGCAGCGTGGAAGATATGGTTGCGAAAATCAAGGATCATTGGGAAGATTAAAATCTTCTCAATTGATCTTTTTTATTGTACGCAAGTCATGATAATGGTAAAGTAAGAAACGTGTGAGGAGGAAAAACAATGAGTTATGCCGATCAGGTTTTTAAAGATAATGTAAGAAATATATTAGAAAATGGGGTCAGTGATGAAGACATGCAGGTGCGTCCCCATTGGAGCGATGGCACGCCAGCTCATACCAAAGCGGTCTTTGGCGTAGTCAATCGTTACGATTTAGCCAAAGAATTTCCGATTATGACTTTGCGTCGTACTTACTGGAAGTCAGCCTGGGATGAAATCAGCTGGATCTGGCAGAAGAAGTCCAATAATATTCATGATCTTCATTCCCATGTCTGGGATGAATGGGCGGATGAAAATGGCAGTATAGGCAAAGCCTATGGCTATCAGATGGGCGCTTTATCTGCTTATAAGGATGTGACAGCTGAAGGCTTAAAGAAAGCATTTGGTGATGATCTCAACAACCGCACTATTGAAATGAAAGAAAATGGGATCACGATGATGGATCAGGTCGATCGTGTGATTTATCAGTTAGTCAATACCCCGGCATCTAGACGTATTATGACAATGATGTATAATCCTCATGATTTATCAGAGATGGCTTTATATCCATGTGCCTATTCAATGACTTTTAATGTCATTGGCAATAAGCTCAATGCGATTTTAAATCAGCGTTCACAGGATATGATTACGGCGAATAACTGGAATGTCGTACAGGCTTCTTTATTAGTTTATGCATTTGCGAGCGCGTATGGCTTTGAAGTTGGAGAATTGGTTCACTGCATTGCCAACTGTCATATTTATATGCCTTATCATTTAGATTTAGCAAAACATTTATTAGCGGCGAAAGAACATCCAGCACCAAAGTTATGGGTCGATCCAAGTGTTAAAAACTTCTATGACTTTAATAAAAACAGCTTTAAGTTAGATCATTATGAATATGATGATTTCGATTATAAGATCGAAATTGCCATCTAAAGAAAGGGGAACAAGATGATTACAATCATTGTGGCCGCCGATCAGGATTTACTGATCGGGAAAGCAGGCACCCGTAATGGTATGCCTTGGGATAATAAAGAAGACTTAGCGCACTTTAAAAAGACAACTTTAAACCATACTGTTTTATTTGGAATGAATACTTTTAAAGCGATGGGAATGCGCGCGCTTCCTAAACGTCATACCATTTTAATAACGCATCAGGATTACCAAAATGACAAAGTGGAAGTGCGTCATGACTTTGATGAAGTGATTCAGGAATATAAAAATAAACAGGAAGATTTATTTATTTGCGGCGGTGCCGGTATTTATAAACAGGCTTTACCGGTCGCTGATACTTTATTATTATCGCGGATTCCGGGAAAACATGAAGGGGAAACGTATTTCCCTGATTTTAAAGAGTATGGTTATACATTAGTAGAGACAACACCGTATGAAACATTTACTCTGGAAACATATCGTAGGGGAGCAACATGTTAAGACTTGTATTTATTGTTATTCGTTTTATCTTTGAAATACCATTTTTATTAGTACAGATCAAAAAATATAAAAATCATCCAGAAAAGTATTCTATAGAAGAACGTATTGGCTGGACTCGTAAACTGCTTCGTAAAGCTACCAAACGCGCAAGAGTAGATTTACAGATCTCAGGGGTCGAAAACGTGCCTCAAGAAGGTGGTTATCTGATTACACCTAACCATCAGGGGTTATTTGATATTCTTGCTTTGTTTAATGCTTTAGATGTCCCTTTTAAGATTGTCTATAAAGAAGAGTTACGAAAAGTAGGTTTAGCGGCCGATGTCTTAGACTTTATGGAATATCATGCGATTGTCCGTAATAACTTAAGACAGTCGATGAAAGTCATTCGGACAACCAGTAAAGAAATGAAAGAAGGCATGCCGGCGGTCATCTTCCCTGAAGGCACCCGTTCAAAAAAAGGCAATAGTTTAAATGAATTTAAAGGCGGCAGTTTTAAAGCAGCTATTGATGCGAAAGTGCCAATTGTTCCTTGCGCGATGATTGACTGCTTTAGAGTATTAGATTATAACTCATTAAAGAAAGTCCATTGTCAGATTCATTTCTTTAAACCATTAACTTATGAAGATTATAAAGATATGAATTCCACCGAAATTGCGAATTACGTAGAAAATACGATTCAGGATTACATTAACGCACATGATTAGTGCGTTTTTCTTTTAAGGAGTCTTATGAAAGTCATTGATTTATCCTATACAATATCAGAAGAGAGTAAAGTATTTCCCGGTGATCCGACGCCCCAGTTACAAATTATCAATACCATTGAACAAGATGGTTTCAAACAGACATTGCTCACGTTTGTAACCCATACAGGAACGCATATTGATGCCCCGGCACATGTCTTTAAAGACGGTAAAACCCTTGATGCATTTTTGCCCGAGTCGTTTATTGGTGCAGCTTTAGTCATAGACTACCACAATAAATCACCTATTACGATGGATGATTTATATGCCACTGGTGATTTATATAAGCAGGCTGATTTTCTTTTATTTCATCAAAGTGATGGTCAGTATTTACAGGATTATGCTGTTTTAGATGAAGAGGTGCTTGATTATCTTGTTCATGCCCCTTATAAAGGCATTGTTTTTGATGTCATGAGCATAGATCCAATAGATGATGAAACACTCTATCGTCATAAGAAGATTTTGCAGACAAATAAGATCATGATCGAAAATCTCAAGAACTTAAGTCAATGCGGTCATCAGCTTTTTACCTTATATGCACTTCCGTTAAAGATGAAAGCAAGCGATGGAGCGCCAGCTAGAGTGATGGCTATACTTGATGCATAAATGTCTCTAGAAAAGGGAGACATTTTATGTTAATCTGTAGTTAGGTAAAACTAACTATCGGAAGCAATAAGATGAAAATAACTCATAATACTATTGCAGAAACATTAATAATCCCCTTATATGGACGTAGTTTAGGCATTGCTTTCTTTCCTCAGCTTTATCAGGATCCCTATACAAAGGTAATGATCAAATCTTTAGACTATGACTTGACCGCCTTAGAGAAAAAGAAACACACTTTCTTTTATCGTTTTGGCGCCTTAGAAGGTATTCTTCGCTCCTGTGATGTCTTAGAAGAAATGGATGCTTATATTAAAGCCCATCCCCGTGCCGCTATCGTCAACTTAGGCTGTGGTTTAGATGTGACACCGCTTATTAAAAAGGATCAGGAAATCACGATTTATAATGTCGATGTTCCAGAAGTCATTGCCTTACGCCATGCTTTG
Organism: Intestinibaculum porci; assembly: GCF_003925875.1. Classification (GTDB taxonomy): domain Bacteria; phylum Bacillota_I; class Bacilli_A; order Erysipelotrichales; family Coprobacillaceae; genus Intestinibaculum; species Intestinibaculum porci. The sequence goes on from NZ_AP019309.1 coordinate 1,265,803, forward strand.
TTAGCGGATGCTCATGAACATAATATTGCCGGTGATTTAAAAGACTTATCATGGGCAAAAGCTATTGATGCCTCGCATGGCGTATTTCTTTTTGCGGCCGGGGTCTTTGTCTACTGGCATGAGGAAGAAGTCTACAATTTTATTAATGCTCTTAAAACACTTTTTTCTGCTGGTGTCCTTGTCTTTGATACCTTAGGGAAACTTGGTATGAAAGTGTTAATGAAGAAAACATTGCATAATATGGGAATTGAAGATGTAGAAGGCCTCTTTTACTTGGATCATTTCCCAAAGTCATGGTCAGTGAAATACTATCTGACCGGCTATGTTCCTTTAAAAGAAAAGGGAATCCCATTATCCTTGCGGATGACGGCTTATCTCTTTGATCATCTTTTTAAAATGCATATTTGTAAGTGTGATCTTTAAAGAAATGCGTCATGAAATATCTGATGCAAACATACTTATTTGAAAAAGTAAGCACGTTTGCATCAGGGCACTATGGAAAAATGAAGAAAAACAGTGAAATGTGTTGGGCATTGTGTTATAATGAAACGCGTGCTGGGGGCTTAGCTCAGTTGGGAGAGCGCCTGCGTCGCATGCAGGAGGTCACGGGTTCAACTCCCGCAGCTTCCACCAGTTGATCATCATGAGCGGTTTATTCCGCTCTTTTTGTTTTCCTTGTTTTATTTTTGTAAAGTGCTTTGTTTTTGTAATGATAATAATGCAAAAGTGGTAAAATAAAGACATCAGGAGGAAATATCATGAAGAAAACATTATTATGTGGTTTATTAACAGCTGGCATGATGCTTGTTAACAATAACGGCGTGCAAGCTGCTGGCAGTAAAATGTATGTTTTAACGAAGGTACAGTATGATCAAAATTACTTATTTCAGGGTAAGGCTTCCACTTCTTATGGATACAATGCCAAAGGTCTTGTTACGAAGGAAACCCACAATTGGCCTAACTCCATCATGAAAGGGACTTATTCTTATACTTATAATGGTAATAATCGTATTGTGAAAACATCCGGCGGCACGAAATTAACGTATAAAGGCAGTAAGTTAGTGAAAATTGGTGATAAGAAACTGACTTACAATAAGAAAGGACAGCTGATCAAAGCGGGGCATGATCCTGAAACAAAGTTTACTTACAATAGGAAAGGGCAGCTTTGGAAAGCACAGTATGTCAATGGGTTTGAAATTTTCCCAACTTATGAATATGATGGGAAAGGGCAGTTAAAGACCTTCAGAATGGATGGCCCTAATGGGGAAAAGGGTGATGTCATAACTTATAAGAATGTTTATCGTGGCTCACTTCTTGTCAAGCAAAATTATACGTACAAGAAAGAAGGTAAGAAGAATGCTTTAAAAGGAACGATTACTTACTACTATAAGAAAGTCAATGTTCCTTATGCTTTGAAAAAACGTGTTCTTGCGCAACAAAGTGCACTTCATTACGCTGGTAATGGTGATTATTACGGGATGTACTGGACTAACTACTTCTTCTATATGGCTTAATCAATCAGGATCTATGATCCTGATTATTTTTTTAAGATGTATTGCTTTTTTATTGTATTGAAATATATATGGTAAAATAGCAGTAAAGAGGTGAGGGCAATGAAGAGAATATTCATGGGGATGATGATCATGCTTTGTATGAGTATGACAAATGTCCATGCATTTGGGACGACTATTCATGGCTTAAATGGGCAGTTAAGTGATGAGGAATTAAAGCGTGACAAGCAAGCTTATCATCCTTTTATTGATGATTTTGAAACTATTGATGATGCGCAAGGTACACAGGATGAACTTTGGTATTATGAAAACTTACGTGTTCATCAGGTCAATGGCGTACAGTACATCAATTTACTCAATGAGAACTGGAAAAATGATGATATCAGTCCTTACCATCGCGGAATGGAGATTATTCGCTATGTCGGAAACGAGCGGATGATTGATTTACGGAAGCTGAGAGATCATGAGGTTGTTAGAATCATTGATGGGAATGTCTTTAAGAAAATGCAAAAAGTCATTGTTCCAGCGACTGTCATTTATGCCGGGAAGAATGCTTTTGGAAAGGCAAAAGTCATCAAAGATCAACATTTACATAAGGATCGTGATGGCTGTTATCGCTACTACTATCAGATCTCTCAAAGGAAAAAGATTTATGCCGGCAATGTCACGCATTTGCTTTTAAAAAATAAAGGCGTCAAAAAGGTGAAAAGCGAAGCGGTTGATGAGATGTTTGTCGCATACAAGATGACGATCAAAAAAGGATAGACCGTGCCTTTAGATATACGCATGCAGACAAAAGATCATAAAACTTATACCATTTCGCATCGCTATCTGAAGATTAAAAAAGGTTATGAGAAAGCGACGAAAGGACAATCCATGTTAGTAAAAGGCAATAAGGTGCGTGGACTGCGAAAAAATGATCGGTTAACGTTAGAGATTTCTCCTAACACGATGACACCTTTTGAATATCTTGATATAGATATTACGGTGCGCTAGGAGGGGATAAGATGATTGGGCTTAATCAAAGAGAGTTAACGCAGGATACACAGGGACTTTTATCAAAGAAGGATTTTGTTAGTCAATTTGGTGATATTGATAAACAATATTTGTATTATTTGGTAAGACATCATAAAAGTCATCAGTATTACTATGATTATGATTTAACGCCTAACTGGCGTAAGACTGGCAAGATTGGTGTATTAGGAGATAGACTGATTGGTTTAAACAAACAAAAGGCAACGGTTGATCTGCGCAATTTTGAAAAGGAAAGTCATGGCCTTGCTTTAAGAACGATCGCAAAAGAAGCTTTTCAGACAAAGACATTAAAGAAAGTGATCTTACCGAATACCGTGACTTACGTTGCACCAGGGGCTTTTGGTAAAGCAAAAGTGATCAAGGCCAAGGCTTTACAAAAACAAAAAGATGGCAGTTATGAATATGTTTATCACTTAAAGAAGAATGTGAAAGAGCGGACAATTCAGGATTTCTATAATACAAATAAGTCTATCCAATCTTTAGGCGGTGATGAAACATATCGTCATCGCTATCAGATGACAATGCGTAAAGGACAAACAATAACGCTTTGCTCTACAATCAAAGTGGGAAAAAAGAGTTATGTGATGCCTGACTTGTATCTTGTTTATAAAACAGACAATAAAGCAATTGTGAAAATAACGAAAGGAAAGATGAAAGCTTTACAAAGCGGAGAAACCACTATTTCTGCTTATTTATCAACCAAAGTGCGTGATCCAGCCTACCAATTGCAAGTGATCATTAAGTGAGGATGAGCCCATCCTCACTTTTAAAAACATCTTTTTTGAGTAAGATTGTAGGCAATTGAATAGGAAGCGTGTATAATAATACCATTACACAAGGAGGATTTGCATGGAAAACTACCAGGTAAATGAGATCCTTCATGGATTTCAAATTGAAAGAAAACGTGAGATTCCTGAACAAAAGGGAATTCTTTATGAATTGACACATATAAAAACAAAAGCAAAACTTGTTTATTTATCAACGGATGATAAAAATAAACATTTTTCAGTGACTTTTAAGACCTTACCAGAAAATGATACGGGGGTCTTTCATATCCTCGAACACTCTGTGTTATGTGGATCAGACAAATATCCGGTCAAAGAACCATTTGTGGAGTTATTGAAGAGTTCAATGAATACGTTCTTAAATGCGATGACCTTTCCGGATAAGACGATGTATCCTGTCTCTTCAAAAAATGAACAGGACTTTCTAAATTTAACGGATGTTTATTTAGATGCGGTTTTCAAACCAGCAATTTATCATAATAAGAAGATTTTTGAACAGGAAGGCTGGCATTATGAATTAAGAGATCAAGGTGATGAGGTTGTCTATAAAGGTGTTGTCTTTAATGAAATGAAGGGGGCTACTTCTTCAATTGATACGATGATTGATAATGAATTAATGCGGGCCCTTTATCCTGATAATGCCTATCAGTATATCTCTGGAGGAGATCCTAAAGCTATTCCCACATTAACGTATGAAGAGTTTTTACATAATCATCAGAAGTATTATCATCCTTCTAACAGCTATTTTTATATTGAAGGCGATCTCCATATCGAAGCGGTATTAAAGAAGATTGCTCATTATCTTGATGCTTATGAAGAAGGCGAAAGCTTTGACTTACCAGATCAGGCGGTTGTGCCAAATACGACGGTGCGTTCTTACTATCCTGTCGCTAAAGGGGAAGAAACGAAGGAAAAGACTCAGATTACTTTTGGAAAAGTGGTGGCATCTTTTGATGAAATCCAAAAGATTTTAGCGATTAATATCTTATCCGATTACTTAACCGGCTCTAATGATGCACCCCTCAAGAAAGCAATCTTAGATGCGCATTTAGCGCAGGATTTCTATACCGCTATTACCGATGGCATCAAGCAGCCATTCTTTGTCGTCAGCGCAGTTAATACAGAAGAAAAACGCTTAATCGAGATTAAGAAAATCATTCGTCAGGTGATTGATGAGATCTTAGAAAAAGGGATTAATAAAACACAGTTAGAAGCTTCTTTAAACCAGTTAGAATTCACCACGCGTGATGTCAGTGAGCCAAAAGGTTTAATGCATAACTTATTGGTTTTATCCTCACAGTTATATGGCGGGGATCCAGCTTTATACTTATCTTATGAAGCGCCTTTAAAAGCGTTAAGAGAGGCCTTGTCAACGCATTATTATGAAGACTTATTACAGTCATTATTTGAAGATCATGGCGTGGCAACAGTCGTCATGGTGCCAGATGATCGTTTAAGTGAACGCATGGCGGAAGAAGAAAAAGAAAGACTTGCCGTTATTAAAAGCAGCTGGGATCAGGAGACTTTAAAACAGGTGATCGCCGAAAATGAAGCGTTAGATGCTTGGCATGAAACCCCTGATACGCCCGAAGCGTTAGCGACGATTCCTAAGTTATCACTAAGTGATTTAAAGGATCAGCCGGAAGAGTTAAAAACAAATGTGCAGACGATTGACGGTGTTACTGTGTTAACCCATCCTTCACCAATTGATGGAATTGTCTACTTCAATGCCTACTTTAAGTTAGATGTTGCAAGTCATGAAGACTTAAGTGCTTATTCTTATTTACCAAACTTATTAGGCTCGTTACCAACCAAACGTTCGTTAATGGAATTATTATATGATATGAAAGCCAATACCGGTCGGTTAACTTTCGATATCGGGTCAACGAGTATCCCTGGCGATCTTGATCATGTGGAAGTGTATTTAATGGCGAAAGCGAGTGTCCTTAAAAGCAAAGTAGGGGATGCTGTTCGTTTAATCAAAGAAGTCTTAACGGAAACGGATTTAACGAATAAAGACTATATTCAGCCATTATTACTGCAGATCTATGATGACTTCAGAAATGATATCATTGGCAATGGTCATCGTTATGCGATGCGTAAAGCGATGTCTTCTTACTCTAAAGAAGCCTTCTTTAATGAAGTGGTAGATGGCTTAGATGCTTATGATTACTTAGCCGATCTTGTCAAAAACTTTGATGAAAAGAGTGATGGCTTTATTGCCAAACTCGTTGATTTACAAAAACATCAGTTAACAAGAAATCGCCTGATTCTTTCGATGACCACATCGCAAGTGGATGAAGCGCTGATCAATACTTTAATCAAGCCATTCATTGCGGATTATCCTGATTCCATGAATTACAGCGGAGCTACTTATGAAACAGAAAAACCAGTCAACTTAGGCGTGGTTATTCCTAATGGCGTCTCTTATGCAGCCTTAGCTAATAACCTCTATCGCTTAGGCCATAACTATCATGGTATCTGGATTGTTATTTCCACGCTGCTTTCTTATAACTATTTATGGAATGAAGTCAGAGTCAAAGGCGGCGCTTATGGCACCGGCTTTAGCAGTGGCGCGTTAGGTACGTTAGCCTATTATTCTTATCGTGATCCTGATGTTGCAAGTGCTATTCAAACCTATGAACATAGTGGTGATTTTATTCGTGCCTTTATGGAAAGTGATGAAGATCTCGATCAGTATATTATTTCTTCAGTAGCGAAGTTAGAACCATTACGTACACCACGTACTTATGGCGATGTCGCTGATGGCAATTACTTACGTCATATTACGTATGACTATGAATGTGCGCGTCGCGATGAAATGATGAAGATGAAGAAAGAAGATTTAGCTTCTTTTGCGGAGATTTTAGATCAGTTAGGTAAGGATCATACTTTATGTATTATCGGTCATAAAGAAGAATTAGATCGCTGCGCTGAGCAGTTAGATGATATTCGTACACTTTAAAAAATGCGCATTGTGAATCGTTCACAATGCGTTTTGTTTTTGAAATATAAAAAAGCATGAGCCTATTTCATCATGGACCAATGTTTTTACTTGTTGGAAATTGTAAAGCAATAGTGAATGATTTTAGAAATCTGCTTGCTTGGTGATTTTCTGTATGTTTTTTCTTGGGTACGGTGGTTTTGTTTTGGGAGGTTTATTGTTATAATAGGAAGGCGTAGGAGGTGAAGCCAATGTTTGGACATTTAGTTGTCAAAAGTGCCTATTCTTTTCAAAATAGTACTATTCTCATTCCAGATCTCGTTAAAGCGGCGAAAGCGCGTCATCTTGATGTCTTAGCCTTAACGGATGAGAATAATATGTATGGCACTTTTGAGTTTTATGAAGCCTGCAAGAAAGCTGGCATTAAGCCGATCTTTGGCGTCGAAGCCTCGATTAATATCAATCATGAGATCTATCCTTTTACCTTACTTGCGAAGGATGATCATGGCTACTTTGATTTAGTAAGGATTGTCTCAGATATTAACTTATCAAAAAGTCGTAGCTTGCCAATTCGTGATTTAGCCCGTTATAATGAGCATCTTATTATTATGATTGCCAGTGATGAAGGGATTGTGCAACGCTTAATTCTAAAGGAGATGGAAAAGGAAGCGGAAAAGTATTTACGCTTCTTTAAAGATATCTTTAAAAACTTCTATGTCTGTTTATGCGATCATGAATTAGCCTTAGGCGATATGATGAACAAACGTCTAGAAACGTTAGCCAATTTAGTCCATATTCCGATTGTCTGCGCCAATGATGTCTCTTATCTCAATCCTCAGGATGCGCTCGCCTTAGATTTATTAAGGGCTTCGGCTAAAGGGGAAACGCTCAGTCCTAACCATCAGCCGAAAACAACGGCCTGTTACTTAAAAAGTGAAGAAGAGATGATGCGCAGCTTTTCTCCTGAGATTATTGAAAATACCAAAGAATTGCTCAATCTCTGCAAAGCGTCGATTCCGGAAAATAATAAGAATTTACCAAACTATCCCGTCGCAGAGCATGTTCAAAAAGATCTTTACTTACGAAAGCTCTGCCAAGTTGGCTTATCGAAACGTTTCCTGCATAAACAGGTGCCTCAGAAATATATCGATCGTCTGAACTATGAATTACAAATTATTCATATGATGGGTTTCGATGATTATTTTCTGATCGTCTGGGATTATGTCCGCTATGCGAAAGTGCATGGCATCTTAGTCGGGCCGGGACGAGGCAGTGCTGCTGGATCATTAGTGGCGTATGTTTTGGGCATTACCAATATCGATCCATTAAAGTATGATCTGCTTTTTGAACGATTCCTCAATCCGGAACGTGTTTCGATGCCTGATATTGATATCGACTTTGAAGATGATCGCCGTGATGAAGTGGTTAATTATGTGATTGAAAAATATGGTCAGGATCATGTCTGCCAGATTGTCACCTTCAATACCTATGGGCCTCGTGTCGCTTTAAAGGATATGGGAAAGGTCATGGATCTGCCCTTACCGCGCTTAGAGATGATTGCGAAGATGATTCCTACTGGTCCGAAAAACAAAAAGACCATTACCGAGATGTATAATACCAGTGCTTCTTTCCAAAAGGCGATCAATGAAAATCAGACCTTACGGAAGATCATCGGCGCGATTTCGATTATTGAACACTTACCGCGTAATATTTCGATGCATGCGGCAGGGGTTGTCTTATCAACAAGGCCGCTAAGAGAATCAGTGCCTTTAGTCATTGGTCCCTCTTCGATGATTATGTCCCAGTACTCTAAGGACTACATTGAAAAAGCCGGCTTACTGAAAATGGACTTTTTGGGACTTCGTAACTTAACGATGATGGCTTATATCAAGAAAGATATTGAAACCCATCAGCATCGCACCATCGATTTGAATCATCTTCCTTTAGATGATGTCAAAACCTATCAGATGTTATCAAGGGCAGATACCTTTGGGGTATTCCAGTTAGAATCGGCCGGGATGCGTCATTTATTAAGAAGGATGAAGCCGCATGCTTTTAATGATATTGTCGATGCCATTGCCCTTTATCGACCAGGGCCAATGGAAAATATCCCATTATATTTAGAAAGACGGCAAAGTCATCATGTCACGTATTTAGTGCCTGCTTTAGAGCCGATTCTCTCTTCTACCTATGGGATTATTATTTATCAGGAACAGATTATGCAGATCGCGCAGGTGATTGCCGGCTTTAGCTTAGGCAAAGCCGATGTCTTACGAAAAGCTGTGTCGAAAAAGAATGCGAAAACGATGGCTGAAATGAAGGAAGCCTTCATTCAAGGCTCGTTAAAGCAAGGGTATTCTTTAAAGATTGCTACGCAAATCTATGATTTGATTGAGAAGTTTGCCAATTATGGTTTTAACAAGTCACACTCCGTTGCTTACGCCTTTGTGGCGTATCAGTTAGCGTATTTAAAAGTCCATGCACCGCTTTATTTCTTCGCTTCGATTCTCTCGAACGAAGGCGCTTCTGCCAATACGAAGATTCACTGTATTGAAGAAGCCAAGCGTTATCATGTCAAGATCTTACCGCCATCGATCAATCGCTCGCTTAACCGTTTTACCGTTGAAGAAGGCGGCATTCGCTTCGCTCTCACAAGCATTAAAAATGTTGGCTATAGCGGCTATAAAGATATCGCCAAAGAGCGTGAAGAACATGGTCCATTTAACGATTTTGTGGACTTTTTAGGACGGATGAGCGGTCGTCTTAATAGCAAGATGATTGATTCCCTGATTTCGGCCGGGGCTTTTGATGACTTTGGCATGAGTCGGGCGATGCTGAAGGGGAACTTAGCGACGTTAGTGGAATTCTCCCGTTTAAAGATGGCATTAGTGGAAGTGGAGACACCGGTTTTAAAGGATTATGAAGAAAACCGCTATCAGCGTTTAGAAGAAGAAAAAGATGTTTTAGGCATTTATTTATCCACCCATCCGATGGCTTATAAAAAGCAGAAGATCGCGATTCCTTTGACGAATTTAAGTGATTTGGAAGAGCATGTCAATGAAGTGGTGGATGTTATGATGATGATCGATCACGTCCGTGTGATTGTCGATAAAAGAGCGCGTGAGATGGCCTTTGTGGAAGGCAGTGATGATACTTCATCACAGGATTTTGTCATCTTTGCGTCGCAATATAGTACATATAAAAACAGTTTAGAAAGAGGAAAGGTGATCGTTGCCAATGTCCGCATTAGCATGCGTGATCGTCTTTCGCTGATTATTAATAAAGTAAAGGAAATAAATGAATGGAAGAATTAATATTAATTGATGGGAATTCCCTCTTATTCAAAGCTTTTTATGCCACGAGTTATAATGGGAATTTCATGGAGAATAAAGATGGTATTCCAACCAATGCCGTCTTCGGCTTTGCCCGGATGATGAAAAAGATCTTAGAGCGCAATGCCAAATATGTGTTAGTTGCTTTTGATGCCGGCAAACATACATTCCGTAATGATATGTTAGAGAGTTATAAAGCCACGCGTAAAGAAACACCAGCGGAATTAGTGCCGCAGTTTGCGATGGTGAGAGAATACTTAACGGCGCATAATATTGCATACTTCGAAAAGGAAGGCTACGAAGGTGATGATATTATTGGGACTTTAGTTAAGTTTGGGGAATCCCATAACTTAACCGTTTCTGTCTTTACTGGTGATAAAGATGCTTTCCAGTTATGTTCCGATCACACAACCATTTATCGTACGGTGAAAGGGGTCAGTGAATTAGATATTTATAATCCTGCCACTTTAAAAGAAAAGTGGGATTTAGCGCCTGATCAGATCCGTGATATGTTAGGGCTGATGGGGGACACTGCTGATAATATTCCAGGAATTAAAGGGGTTGGCGAAAAGACCGCTTTAAAACTGTTACATCAGTATGGCACCATTGAAGGCATTGATGAACATAAAGAAGAAATCAAAGGCAAGTTAGGGGAAAAGGTCAGAGCCGGCATTGAAGATGCGAAAATGAGTAAAGAAGTAGCCACGATCTTAACGGATATTCCTTTAGATGTGGACTTAGAAACCGCTCATTATGATGGTTATGACTTTGACACCCTCAAAGATTTCTTTAAAAAGTATGATATGAATTCACTCATTCGTGATATTTCGAAAGAAGCCATCACGCCCAGACGCGCCTTAACTTTTGACTTAGTGAATCGTGCTCCTGAGAATCTTGGGGATAGTGCTCTTTACACAGCGATCTATGATGAAAATTATCATAAATCCATTATCTTAGGCTTTGGGGTTTATAATGATACCCACGCCTTCTTTATCTCTTTTGAAGATGCTCTTAAAGATCAAAACTTCTTAAATTATTTAAAAGATGCATCGATTAAGAAATATGGCTTTGCGATTAAAAGTATGATTAACGGCTTACGCTGGAATGGTATTGAAGTCAATGGCTTATCTTTTGACTTATCCTTAGCGACATATGTCTTGTCGCCATCCATTAAAGAAGTGATGAAAAATGTGGCGGATTTCTATGGCTATGATGATGTGCGCTATGAAGAAGAGGTTTATGGCAAAGGCGCGAAAAAACATATTCCAGAAACCGAAATCTTAGCCCGTGACTGCGTGGAAAAAGCCCGCTGCATTTATGAATTGATGCCTCAGGCGATTGGTAAGCTTAAAGAAGCAGAGCAGTATGAATTATATGAAAACCTCGAATTACCAGTTACTTATATCTTAGCGGATATGGAATTTGCCGGTGCGAAAGTTGATGAAAATATTCTGAAATCGATGGATCAGGCCTTTGATCAGGAAATTGGTGAAATCGAAAGTCAGATCTATGACTTAGCAGGAGAAAACTTCAATATTTCTTCGCCTAAACAGTTAGGGACGATTCTCTTTGAAAAGTTAGGTCTGAAAAATGGCAAGAAGACCAAAACCGGGTATTCCACTTCCCAGGATATCTTAGAAAAGAATATTGAGGCTCATCCGATTGTCCCATTAGTATTACGTTATCGCATGTTAACGAAGTTATCGAGCACCTACTTAAAAGGATTACAGGATCAGATCTTTCCAGATGGCAAGATCCATACCATTTATAAACAGACCTTAACCCAGACGGGCCGTTTATCCTCAGTGGATCCAAACTTACAAAATATTCCCGTACGCACGCACGAAGGAAAAATGATTCGTAAGGCCTTTGTCTCTGATCATGGTTATCTTTTATCGTTTGACTATTCCCAGATTGAGCTGCGTATCTTAGCGCATTTAGCGCATGTCCCTAAGCTTATTGAAGCGTTCAAAGCGGATAAGGATATTCATGCCCATACCGCTGCTTTAGTCTTTGGCGTCAATGATGAAGATGTCACGCCAGAGATGCGTCGTCAGGCCAAAGCCGTCAACTTCGGGATTATTTATGGCATGACGGAATTCCGTCTCGCCAAAGATATTGGCATGTCTTTAGACGAAGCGCGCGACTTTATTGCCCGTTATTATGCGACTTATCCAGAAATTCGGACATATATGGAGGGCATTGTTAAAGAATGTGAAGCGCAGGGCTATGTCTCTACCGTACTCAATCGTAAACGTTTTATTCCAACCATTCATGATAAAAACCGTATGGTTAGAGAACAGGCGAAACGTTTTGCAATGAATGCACCAATCCAGGGCAGCGGGGCTGATATTATGAAATTAGCCATGATTAAAGTGCAGGAAGCGATCAATGCCCATCACTTCAAATCAGAGATTATCTTACAGGTGCATGATGAATTGATCTTTGATGTTTATAAAGATGAAATTGATACCTTTATGCCAGTTGTCAAAGAAGCGATGGAAACATGCTTCGCCTTAGACGTCCCACTTAAAGTGGAAGGCAACTACGCTGATAACTGGTGTGATCTGAAGTAGGTGAGTGTATGCCTGAAGGACCAGAAGTCGAAACGGTGCGACGCACCCTCAAACATTTTGTCTTACATCGGACAATTACCAAAGTAACCGTGCGTTATCCGAAGATTATTGATGGGGACGCTGAAGCTTTTGTGCAGGCGGTTACTAATCAGACAATCGAAGATATTAAACGTAAAGGCAAATATCTGATCTTCATCTTAGATGATGTGGCCTTTATTTCCCATTTGCGAATGGAAGGCAAATACAATATCAAACCAGCGGATACGCTGTATCAAAAACATGATCATATCATCTTTTACTTAGATGATGGCACGACTCTGCGCTATAACGATACGCGTAAGTTTGGCCGGATGAAACTCGTCGATAAGGATCACTATTTAGAGGTCTTGCCGTTAAGCAAGCTAGGACCGGATCCTTTTTCGGCTACCTTTGAAGAGGTCTATCCGAAGATCCATCGAAGCCATTTACCGATCAAAACCTTATTGCTTGATCAAAGCATTATGTGTGGGATCGGGAATATTTATGCCAATGAAATCTGTTTTGCGATGAAGATGGATCCCCGTACCCGCGCTTCTCGTTTATCGAAAAACCGGGTGAAAGAACTGATTGTGGTGACGCGCCAGATCTTAGAGGAAGCGATCAAGCAGGGGGGCACCACCATTCATTCCTTTGATGCCAACGGCATCACCGGACTTTTTCAGGTAAAGCTGAAAGTCCATGCGCAAACGACCTGTCAGGAATGCGGGTCACCAATTAAAAAAATACAATTAAACGGCCGCGGCACTTACTTCTGCCCGGTCTGTCAGAAAAGGAGGTACTAAGATGTTAAACTGGGGTATTATTGGCCTAGGCAATGTGGCAAAGCGCTTTGCGGCTTCATTAACCCATTTTCCGGAAGCTGCGCTTTATGCGATCGCTTCGCAAACGCCAGAAAAACGCGAAGCCTTTCAAAAGGCTTTTCCAGCGGAAAAAGTGTATGACAGCTATGCCGCGTTATTAAACGATGAAGAAGTTGATGTGGTTTATATCGCGCTGCCTCATGGGATGCACTATAAATGGGCGAAAGCGGCTTTAGAAGCGAATAAATGTGTGCTCATTGAAAAGCCAGCTGTGTTACATGCACAGGAATTTGTCGAACTTTCACAAATTGCGTCTTCTCGTCAGCTCTTTTTGATGGAAGCGATGAAGTCACGCTTTATCCCGCTCAATAAAGTGATTCATCAGGAAGTTACGAGCGGCCTGATTGGTCAAATCGTTTCAATTGAAAATCATTTCCAGTCGCATCATGACTATGATGCGTACTCATATCTCTATGATGAAGTGCAAGGCGGCGCCTTATATGACTGCGGCACTTACTGCTTAGCATCCGTCTTAGATTTAGTGCCAGGACAAATGACCGCTATTCAAAACAATGTCACATATCATCATGGCGTTGATGTGTATGATGAAGTGCATTTGACTTTTGAAAATGGCGTGAAGGCTCTTTGCGTCTGCTCCATTGAAGATGCGGTCAAAGATCGCTCCATGATCATTAAAGGCACTAATGGGCAAATCAAGGTCGACTATTTCTATCGTCCTACTGAAGCGCTCATTGAAGCGGGGGAAGAATCATATACGGTTACCGTTGAGATTCCTTATGATGACTTTTATCCGGAAATTGAAGCGGTTCATCAGGGCATCAGCTATTTAAAAACGGAATCGCCACTCATGTCTCATCAGGATTCGATTCGCTTATCGCAGACGTTAGAAGCGATTAAGAAGGTGTCTCATGGTTAAAGTGATTGGTATTACCGGCGGCATTGCCACCGGTAAATCCACCGTTACCAAAGCTCTCAAAAAAGCCGGTTATACGGTTTTAGATGCCGATGAAATCGCCCATCAGGCGTATCTGCCTGATAATCCTTGTTATGCGCAGATTATTGAACACTTTGATGTCTTGGAAGAGGGCGCAATCTCCCGCACCAAATTAGGGGCCATTGTTTTTCGCGATGAGAAAGCGCGTAAGCAGCTTGAAGACATTATTCATCCTTATGTGCGCAGCTGCCTTATAGAGGGCATTCGTAAAAGTCAGGACGCTCTTCTGTTTATTGATGTGCCGCTTTTATTTGAAGCGCATTTTGATGATTTATGTGATGCGATTATCGTTGTGAGTGCTTCTCGAGAGATTGAGGTCAAACGCCTGATGGCGCGTAATCATTTCAGCTTAGAAGAGGCATCGCGTCGGATTGCATCGCAGATGCCGTTAGAAGAAAAAGTGAAAAGAGCCACTTATGTGATTGATAATTCTTATGATCGGATGCATTTGAAAAAATGCATTGATCGGGTAATGAAGGAGATTCGCATGCATGTATAAAACAGATACTTATTTATGTGAAATGACTTATCCTTTAGATGAAGTGCAGCGGGATATTATCACTTATTTGTATTTACCGCTCATTGGCGTGCAGGCTTATAGCCTGTATCATTTCCTCTATGAGGAAGCTCGAAGGATGGATCGCGTTCATCGCAGCTGCGCGCTTACGCGTATTACTTCGACTATTAATGTGTCAGTAGCAGGTTTAGAGGATGCTTTGAAGATGTTAGAGGGGATCGGCCTGTTACGCAGTTTTTATAAGCAAGGCCGTTTCCTCTTTGTCATCCAGTCACCTTTATCTCTGAAAGCTTTCTTTTCTAATCAGGTCTTAGTGACGCTGCTTATGCATACCATTGGCGAAGAAGACTTCCATCTTACGCGTAATCATTTCCGGGTCGTCAAAGAAGACAAAGAAGGCTATGAAGAAAAGACATCTTCCTTTGGTTCGATTTACAGTGTCGATTTATCGCAGAGTCGGCCATTAGATACGCAAGGTCACTTTCTTAATTATAATGAAGGACAGTTTGCCTTGGATTATGATTTGACATTATTTTATGAATCGCTCAAAGACTATTCCTTACCGCTTGGTGAGGTGCATCACTATGATGAACTGTATAAGCAGTTAGCGGTGCTTTATTCGATTGATGCCATTTCTCTAGCGAGCATGGTGCGGGAAGCTTTTAAAGAGGGAGTGTTAGATGTTGAAGCACTCAAAAGACAAGCGCGCAGTTTCTATGAGATGGATAATCATTCACGCTTATCGCAGGTTTATCGCACGCAGCCACAGCAGTATCGCAATTTAGAAGCCTCGCACGGGGCTTTAGATGATCATCTCCATTACTTAGAGACGATCTCGCCTTATCAGTTATTAAAGAATAAACAGGGCGGCGCAGAGCCGGTGATGCATGATTTAACGATTTGTGAAACGCTGATGACGCAGCTTCATTTAACCCCTGGCGTCGTCAATGTCTTATTGGAATATGCGATGGGGAATAATGATGGCCGCTTATCGAGAGCTTATTGTGAAACAATTGGTGCGGCCTGGGCAAGAAAGCATATCAAAACGGCCAAACAGGCTTATGAGGAAGCAATGAAGCTCACCCCAGAGCGGAAAGCGAAAGTGCATAGCGAAAAGAAGAAACGGGCGATTAAGAAAGAAGTGGATGAGCAGGCTTCTCATATCAATCTTGATGAATTATTAAATCAGTTAGATCCAGGAGATGATCAGTTATGATAGATGTATCGAAAAGTGTGCCAGTGTTTGAAGATATCAAACGGCGCAAAGAGGAAAGTTTGAAAGCGTTAATGCAGGATCAGGATATTGCGCAGTTTGTCCATGTTCATCGCTTAAGCAAAGCCGTTGTTGAAGATGGCTGGGCGGAGCTGCTTGATTATTATGATGATCATAAGCAATGCCTTGGCTGTCAGGGCTTAGAGAGCTGCCCGAAAGTAACCAAGGGCGTTGTGCGCAGTCTGGTTTATGAAGAGGGACATATTGGGTTGGATCTGAAATACTGTCAGTATGGCAAGAAGAAAGAGCAGGAACAGCTCATTTTATCGCACTTCCTTTATAACAATGTCTCACGCTCTTTGGCTTTACATAATCTCAATCATAATCAGTTTATTCTCAATCGTAATAAGTTATCGGATGTCAATAAATTAGCCATAGCCGAGATCTTAAAGTTTGTGAATACGCCTGTTGGTAAAGGGCTTTTCTTAACTGGGGAAAGCGGCTCTGGAAAAACAGTCTTGATGGCTTCCATGATGAACTATTTAGCACGTCATGGCTATGATGTTGGGATCTGCCATTTTCCTACCTTCTTATTAGATATGAAGGCGGCTTTCAATTCTAATGATGCCGATTCTTATCTCAAGAATATCTTAGATATCCCTTATCTGTTAATTGATGGCTTAGGGGAAGAGAATATTACCAGCTGGTCGCGTGATGAAGTGTTATTAACGATTTTAAGCTATCGTAATATCAATAACTTAACCACGTTTTTTACGTCAATGTTTGATATTGAAGATCTCAATGATGTCTATTTACTCAGACGTAATGATCGCACCGAAAAGCTGCGCGCCAGCAAGATTGGGGCGAAGATTCAGTCGATGTGCAATTCGCGCCACTTAGAAAAGATTAAATAAGTCTTGCAATTCAGGAAAGAATCATTTTTGGTTTTGCTTGTCTTGTTGGACCGATGAAAAGCGAGCCTGCCAAAGCATGTTCTTCATCTTTTTTATATGTCACAAAAGACTAAAAGAGAGCTTAACTTCATAGAAATAAGAGACAAGGGCGTTGAAATGTTGATTCTTTATCATTTCTTTATATTCATTTGAAAGAATTTGTGATAAGATAACTACGTGAGAAATATTTTGGAGAGGTGAATTTATAATGGTAAAAAGTATTGGTGTTTTAACTTCTGGCGGTGACGCGCCAGGGATGAACGCGGCAGTTCGTGCAGTAGCGAGAACATGCTTAAATAAAGGCATTGATGTTTACGGGGTTATGTTAGGTTATAAAGGCTTACATGATGGTCAGTTCTATAAATTCAATAGACATTCAACGCGTAACATTATCAATGTCGGCGGGACGATGTTAAAGAGTGCTCGTTTCCCAGAATTTAAAGATCCTAAGGTTCGTCAGGAAGCGATTGAACAGATGCAGAAAGTCGGCATGGAAGCATTAGTAGTCATCGGTGGTGACGGCAGCTACCATGGGGCTCTTGAGTTAACAAAAATGGGTGTGAACTGTATTGGGATTCCAGGTACAATCGACAATGATATCCCTGATACAGATTATACAATCGGTTTCGATACCGCTTTAAATACAATCGTTGATGCCTTAGACAAATTAAGAGATACATCAGGCTCTCACCAGAGATGTACCATTCTTGAAGTTATGGGTAGAACATGCGGTGACTTAGCTGTTAATGCGGGGATCGCAGCGGGGGCTGAAATCATCATTACCTCACATACTGGTTTTGATGAACAGAAAGTCATTGAACAGTTAAGATTATCGAAAGCTTCTGATAAGAAACATGCGATTGTTGTTATTACCGAACATATTACAGATGTTCAGGAATTAGCAAAACATATCGAAGCAGAAACAGGTTTCGAAACACGTGCAAACGTTTTAGGACATATGCAGCGTGGTGGCCGTCCTACAGCCAGAGATCGTATCTTAGCTTCACGTATGGGTATTAAAGCTGTCGAATTACTGGAAGAAGGCAAGGGCGGTTTATGTGTTTGCCAGCATGGTGAAGATATCGTCGCTGAACCAATCTTAACGTTATTCGAACATAAGAGACAAGTGCCTCAGGGCATCTATGACGATGTATTAAAGTTACGTTAAAACATAAGACCAGTCGCAGGACTGGTTTTCCTTTCCAAAGCTATGAAAAAATATATCGTACGAAAATAAAAGATAATAATAATTTACACAAAAACCTTTTACGTAAAGGCTTTTTTAAGATTGTGAAAAATTTTAAGTGATAGTGGTTACATTTTGTTTATCTCTTGTATTTTTGAAAGAGGTTTGTTAAGATACATGCGAGGACACAAAAGGTCCCTAAAGATGCTATAAAAGTTTTATTAAAAAAGGGAGAAGAAAAATGGCAAAAGATAAAATGAAAAAGACTAAAATTGTTTGTACAATTGGTCCAGCTTCAGACAACGAAGAAATGCTTAAAAAGTTATTCAAAGCAGGAATGAACGTAATGCGTTGTAACTTCTCACATGGTGATCATGAAGAACATGCAGCAAAGATGGCTCTTTGTAGAAAAGTCAACAAAGAATTAGGCACTAATGTTGCCATTATGTTGGATACTAAAGGTCCTGAAATCAGAACTGGCGACTTCGAAGGCGGCGCTACTGAATTCAAAAAAGGTCAGGTTTCAGTAATCACTACTGAAGATATCGTAGGTACTGCTGATCGTTTCACAATCACTTACAAAGATTTATATAAAGATGTTAAACCAGGTAGCTTCATCTTAGTAAATGATGGTCAGGTTGAATTATTAGTTGACCATATCGAAGGCGAAGATATCTACACTGTAGCAGCAAACGGCGGCCGTGTTAAGAATAAACGTGGGATCAACGTTCCAGGTACTGCTTTACAGTTTGATTTCTTATCTGAAAAAGATAAATCTGACTTAATCTTCGGTTGTGAACAGAATATTGATTATATCTCTGCTTCATTCGTCAGAAGACCTCAGGATGTCTTAGATATCAAGAAATTATTATGTGAACATGGTAAACCTGATATCAAAGTATTCTCTAAGATCGAATGTGTTGAAGGTGTTCAGAACATGGATGGTATCCTTGAAGTTTCTGATGGTATCATGGTTGCCCGTGGTGACTTAGGTGTTGAAGTACCAGCAGAAGACGTTCCAGGTATCCAGAAAGAATTAATCAAGAAATGTAACGCTGTTGGTAAACCAGTTATCACTGCTACTCAGATGTTAGAATCTATGCAGGAAAACCCAAGACCAACAAGAGCAGAAGTTTCCGATGTTGCTAACGCAATTTTCGATGGTACTGATGCAATCATGTTATCTGGTGAATCTGCTCAGGGTAAATATCCTGAAGAAGCTGTTCGTACTATGAACAAGATCGCTAAGAAGACTGAAGAAGAATTAGACTATGGTCATATGTTAAGATATGCAATCAGAACTGCTGATGACAATACTTCAGAAGCTATCTGTATGTCAGTTGCTCAGATCGCTCATAACTTCAACGTAGAAGCAATCATTGCCTTCACTGAAACAGGCGGAACTGCAAACCGTATGGCTCGTTATAAACCAGAATGCCCAATCATCGCAGCAACTCCTTACGATGAAACATTAAGAAAATTAGCAATCTCTTGGGGTGTAAAACCAGTTAAAGTTAATGAAATGAAATCTAAAGAAGGTTTAGTATCATTAGCAAACATTGTTGCCAAAGAAAACGGTATCGAAGCTGGTTCAAAAGTATTAGTAACTGGCGGTACACCAGGTGTTGTTGGTCAGACTAACTACTTAGAATTAATCACAATCAAATAATAAGTGATTCATAAGAGGTGAGTAAAAGCTCATCTCTTTTTTTGTGTTTTATGATATGATAGAGCGGATGAACAAGGAGATGAGGTACATGAATAAGACATTTTCCGTCACTGTTGATTTTGATCAGCTGGTTGAGGATCACGATCGTAATGGGAATATTGGCTATCTTTATTTAAGGGAATGTTACAAAAGATTAGAAGTGACAGCATTTCTAAAGAAGTATCAATTGAATGCAGAGTTATTTGCGTTTTTTGTCTATACCGATGTTATTGACGACTTACAAAACCTTCAGGAGATTTATCATTATCGCCGGCATTATCTTCATGGACCGCAGTTCACGACTGATGATCTTGGGGAACTTGAATATGGTTTCACAGAACATCGGAAAGAGTATCTGATGTATTTACAAAAACGAATGATCGTACTTTATCCAAAATCAAAAGACAATATCATCAAAGTATTTAAAGAATATCGTCGTGCCTCGGATTTACTACCCTTACTGGAAATTACGAAACGCTGTGTCATCACAGTCTTATACGAAGATATAAATAAAGGTCGTTACTACTTTAATAATGCACAGTTGAGAACGACACTACGTGATATGTCGGTGATCAATATCAATGATCAATATTATCAGGCTGGTTATGAAAACTCATATGTTTTAAAAGCATTAGAGGATACTTATCATTTAGGTTTGAATAAACGCTATTATACGATTGAGGAAATGCATGCTAAACTTAAAAGGTAAGCATAATCATATGAAGAAACAGATCATGATCCTGATTTTGCTTGGCAATATTTCACTGATTTATGTTAGAGCGGAGCTTTTTCTTTATCAGGATCAACATCTCATGGGCAAACGACGTATCCACATAATGAAGCGGGGACATATAGGAACTTGATGTTTGGGATGATCGATCTGATGAAAAATAAAGAAGACCTCAAAAATGCATAGGAAGTTCAAATGCTTTGCTAATCCTTTTGGAGATGAGAAAGACTGGAGTACGTCTGATGTAAAGATATGAGAAAGTTGTTTAACCCCAAAGCTATGGCAAGAAAAGATATTTGTTAGTGAGAATCAATGGTATGAAGATGAGAAATGACAAAAGGTCAATAAGGGGCTTTTGGAAAGAACGGACATTGGTGATATAAGAGGAAAAACTATTATGAGAAGATATTAATGATTGGAGAGAAATATGAAGGTCACTTACAATAAAAAAGCAAAAGATCCCACTTATTATATTCAGGAAAGCTATCGTAATAAAGATGGTAAGTCTACAACCAGAACGGTAAAAATATTAGGGAAACATTCAGCGTTACTTAAGATGACGGATGATCCTTTAGCTTATGCACAAGAAATAGCGAAAAAGATGACGGAAGAAAAGAAAGAAACGATCACTTATACGATTGATCCAAATCAAAAGGTAGAATGGAGTGAGTATTCAGGTATAAGAAGGATTGGTTCTCTTTATTTACGGATCATTTTTGATCGTTTACAGCTTGATCAGTTCTTAGTATCGATTGGTGATCATCATGTACAAAAGAGCATAAATGTTCTTGAACTATTGGTTTACAATATGGTGTTTTATGATGATCCTTATGATCATTTCAAAGATAACTTTGGAAGTGTGCGCATTGATGATCAGGATGTGTTGATGCTTCAGAATATGTTAGATCCACATTATGGGGAGTTTATTAATTATGTAAAGAAACAGGCTTCATTATTAGCTGGGAAGCATCCTATAAAGCGTATCTTTGATCATTTCTCTTTGACGTTTTCTATGTCAGACATATATCGATTGATCGCTCAGGTGATCGTAAGACTTTTAAAGTATGATTTAGAAGATCATGGGTATTCGTTTAAAGAATCTGATCTGATCAAGACCCTTGATCAGTTACAGGTATATCATCGCACGAAGCAGATTTATCAAGCGATGTATCAGGGAAATCATGTTTTAAGAGCATTAGAAGAGACGTATCACTTAGGTTTAGATTATGAATATTATTTAGAAAGTGACTTGATGGAGAAAATGAAAAGACCAGAATAAAAAAATCTGGTCTTTTAGAATGCACGTTTTGTAAAGTTGGTATTGAAGTCTTCTTTTGATAAATGCGGGATCTTCTTTAATCCTTCTAATAAGAAATGTTCTGCCAAAGAGTGTGGTTTGATCATTTCTTTGGCCTGATCCAATGGGAACCACATCGCTTCATCGACTTCATTGGTTAAATGATAATCCATCGATGAGGCAATGACGATGTAGTTATGTAAGAGGGTATTGGTCTTTTTATAATAGGCATCATCATTGTAATAGAAACCAGTGATATCAAGATCAACTTCTTCTTTGATTTCTCTTTGTAGGGTGATGATATCTTCTTCACCTTTCATCACATAACCAGCAACTAGGATATTGGCTTTCGACTGATATTGTTCAATGAGTAAAATATGATCCATGGCTGGATTTAAGATAATGCTGGAAATAGCACTGTTAAAGGTGGGATAAACAAACTTCTGACAGGTTTCACAATAAGGTGTTTCACCATCTATACCATCAATTTTAGTAATGAGTTTAGTACCACAGGTTGGACAATAATTCATATAAATCTCCTTTCATACGTTCTTATTATACATGCTCTAGATGTTTTTGGGGGTAAATATTCATTCAAGGATAAAATGAGGATAAAATATCCTTATGTCCAAATTATTAGACATAGGGTAGAGTATAATAAGATAAAGTTATAAATTGTAAATGGTGTAAAGTATAAAATTGAGAGAAATTTAAGTCTTGATCAGTATTTTCATTATTTAGTAAGGCAGTGCTGAATCGATAGATGAAAAAAAGTTAAATACAGCGATCATAATAGGGTGAATAAAAGTTATACTTTCTTCAAATTATGGATTTCTTCTGGATAATGATAATTACATTTGATCGAAAGATGCGTACTTTTAATACGATCTAGCAAAAGATTATACGATGATATGCATAGACAAATTAATAATATTCTGTAAATAAATAGCATTGCTAATTTTATGGGGTATATGTATAGCAAATATGCTATAATTTTCTATAGGAATATTGGATTTTCATATTTATATTTGCTTAATTTTTAATCAAGCACTTAGGTAAATAGTTTTGTTGGAAAAAGGAGAATTATGCATGGCGAAAATGATAGATCAGAAGCTCCCAACAAATAAAGGTGAACAAATAGTATGGGATTTTCTGAAAAATTTATTATCTGATGACATTATTGTTTATCATAATAGGGAAGTCAAGGGGAGAGAATTTGATTTTTGTTTATTATTGCCTGATCAAGGAATATTAATCCTTGAAGTGAAAGGGTGGGAAGCTAAAGGAATTCGAGTTAAAGACCCTGATCAAATAATAATACCAGGATATGGTACTGAAGGTTCTCCAAAGAAACAAGCGAATATGTACAAGTTTTCTATGATTGAAAAAATAAAGAATTCATTTGGAAAATCACCGCTTGTTTTATCAATGGTTGTCTATCCATTTATAGATTATGAAGGATTTTATGATGCTGGATTAAACGTTGTTTCAGAAGTTGAATATACATTATTGAAGGAAGATTTATTGGAGAAGCAAAGATTAATAAATAAGATCAACGCCTTATTTACATTAAATCACCATATCAAATATGCACCATTTAATGATAATTTGTTATTTAACGTTAGAAGTTTATTTGAAACAAATATAACAAGGGATATTAGTAAGAGTGATCATTTTCATTATTCTGATTTAATGATTACTAAGAATGTATTATCTGAGACAAAATGCCAAAGCTTTATGGACGCTTATTGTCATGGTGAGAAAAAAATTGTTTTTACAAATAATATAGAAACTTTTGACCAGTTGATTAATTCGTTTGATCATGTTTTAAGAGATCTCAATATTGCTAGAAAAGGTTTAAATCTAGATTTAGGTTATATAGATTTGAATAAGGAAAATAAAGGTACTATAAGACATTTTTCAGCATTTAATTTTGAATTAATGCTCGTGGATGATCAGTTAGAGGAAGATGAAAAACACTTTTATGATGGAAATGTTGGCGATCATCTATCAATGTTAAAATCTCTCTCCAAAAGCGGAAATTTTAACATTGAACAATATTTACTTGAACATGCTGATGATTCTAAAAACATATTAGTTAGAGCTGGAGCTGGTACTGGAAAAACATATTCAATGGTTTCAAGAATTGCTTTCCTATGTAATAAACCAAATTTTCCAATTACAAATTTTTCAGATGAGATTGCCATGGTAACATTTACTAATAAAGCTGCTGATCAGATGAAAACTAGAATCAAACAAATGTTCACTAATTATTTTATACTCACAGGAGATGTAAAATATCTACAATTTATTGATGATGTCGATCGGTCTAAAATATCAACAATTCACAAGTTTGCACTTAATATATTGAGAGAAGCATCATATTATACAAAACTAGGTTCAGATTTCAGGATCAGCGATAATCAGTATTTACGCAATCAGCTTTATGATAAATATCTTAATGAATTTTTTTTAGAAAAAAGCAGTGAAATTGATAACTTTTCTTTAAAAGTCAAAGTGACATCTTATAATTTAAAGAAAAGCTTAATGCAATTAGCTGATCGTTTATTGACAAAAAATATAGATTTAGAACAGATTCAAATAGATGAACTGGGAGAGCCAAAAATAAAAACAATTCCATTTATTAACGAATTGTTTATGAAAGTTATTGTGAAAGCAGAAACGGAATATTCTATTGAGAATAAAGAAAGAAATGCGTTAAGTCTTAATGAATGTATTATTTCATTGATGAGGATAATGCCAAATAATATTTCAGCAATTAGAAAATTAAGCATCCGCTACTTATTTATTGATGAATTTCAAGATACTGATGATGTTCAAATAGCTTTTTTTCAACAATTTCAGCAGTATATTAAAACAGACTTAAAGTTTTTTGTCGTTGGTGATTTAAAGCAGAGTATTTACCGCTTTAGAGGAGCAAAACTAAGCGCTTTCGATCAATTGAAACAAAATAAAACAGACTGGTTAGATTTTTATTTAACAATAAATTATCGTAGTGATCGAAGACTTCTGGAAGATTTTGATCAAGTATTTAAAAGAATGGGAAGAGAAGAATTATTGCCTTATGAAGATGGTGATCGTATTAAAGGAATAAAGACATTTAATAGTTTGGAACATCATCTTCTTAAAAAATATAGTATTTTTACGAGTGATTATAATTCTTTTTATGATGAACTATTTAAAGTGATTTCTGAAGAGAGGAAAAATATAGTTGAGAATAAAGATCAGATCAGTATAAATAATGCAACAATTGCAATACTAGTAAGAACAAATAGGGAAGTTGAAGCAATTATTAAAGAAGGAAGACTAAGGGGCATCTCTGTGGAAACGGACGATTCCGGGCATTTATTTCAATTTGATGCAACCATTGATTTATTTAGGTTAGTCAATGCACTTGTACGTGGAAATGATCCAGTTGCATTAACTAATTTTATTGAATCAAATTATACGAATTTACATCTTAATTACGAAAGACTTCATAATCTTGATTACGGGGATACAAGGAAAGAATTATTGCATATTGTTAATCAGTATTTGCTTACTTCTTTAGGCCAGACGTGGAATGATATTTTAGCAAAGATTAATACACAGCCGGTTTTAAATGTGTTAAGGGAACTTTTCAATTCTTTAAAACCTTGGAAAAATTATAGCAACTCAATTACACGGCAGAAAAATTATATTGCAAATTATGAATATTTAATCGAGAGAATGATTCACTACTGTCGCGTTGATGCCATTACTTTAATCCGTATTCAGCAATACTTGCAAGTTAATATTACAACTAGACAGTCAGAAAAAGAACGATCTATTAAAACTGAAGATGATCAAAATAAACTTATTTGTATGACTGTGCATAAAGCAAAGGGGCTAGAGTTTACTACTGTTATTTTGCCATTTACTGATCGATCATTGCGTAATAAACGGCAAATGAAAATTGAAGCAAATTATAGTCATCATAAGTTAGCTTATTATTTGTCGATCAAGCGAAATAAAGAAGAACCACTTATTGAGTGCAATAACTATTTTCAAGAGGATATCGAATTTCAGGAACAGGCGGAAGAAGAATCCAGAATTCTTTATGTGGCATTAACACGAGCAATTTATAAATGTATCTGGATTGACAGCGGAGAGAATAAAAAAATGACTTGGGCAACATTATTGGAGGGAGAAGTATGAGTCTAAAAATTTATACATTTAGCAATCCTAATTATTTAGATCAAGAAGATTTTTGGAATGAAATAAAAGATGCTCCTTATTTTTGTGTTACTCAAACATTAGTTAATGGTTTGTCTGCAAGATTTTCTAAAGATTTTCCGAAAGGGAGAATAGGAACTTCACAAAATCTATTAAATAATTTGTATGAAGATTGGTTGAGTACTTCAAAAATTATTAAGCAGCATACTGATTTAGATAGTATCATTACACAGGAATTATCAGTTGATTTAGATGCATTTGCTTTTAACCGTGATGATCTATTTAAGAGTATTAGAGTCATGTTTGAATTAGGAATGGAACCTACAGGTATTAATAAAGATCTTTTAAGTGAAGAACAAAGAATTTTATTTGATATCTTTTGCTGTATTTGTAATTCAAAGAGAATTAATGATTTTAGAATAGATGAGGTGCTTAATGATGAAGAAATTACTGAGGCGATCGAAAGTGCACTATTGTTGAATGTACCTGATAGAGATTTATCTGATGCAAAGATCGTTAGTTCATCTCTAGATTATAGTAAAATTGTCATTCACGGCATTCATCAGTTTAGTCCATTAGCATTACGAATGATTGAAACGCTCTCAGAAATATGCGATGTTTATTTAATTTTTCCTTATCAAGATCATTTAAAAAATGTTTATCAAACATGGCTTGATATTTATTCGATTTTCGATTCGCCAATACATTTCTCGGAAAATCCTAGAAAGCCATCGCTAATAAATGATAATCACATACTGGGTGATTCTATAGGGAAAATCCTTAATGGACAAATGAGACAGGCTACACTTAATACAAATGTAGAAATTATCGAGTTTAATAATACAACTGAGTTTGCAAATTACGTTGCTGAAAAATTTGAAAAGGCCATAAAAGTAAAAGAATATGCAAAAAAGAAAAGTCAAAGTAGGGGAGAAGCTTTTAATAGGAGCACGCTTTCCTATATGGATGAACAGTTTTATTCCGCTGATTTTTCAGTGAATGATGTATTAAAAGTTTATTATCCTGATCAATTTGGAGAGCGTCATTTTCTTAATTATCCATTAGGGCATTTCTTTTTAGCAATTGCCAATATGTGGGATGAAGAAAATCAGTGTTTACGTATAGATGATTTAAACGATATTAAAGAATGTTTGCAGTCTCATTTCTTTAGTGAAGATTATTACGGAGAGCTTTGTGAAATATTTACGAAATCTGAAGTTTTATTTTCTTCTCCTATGCCGACGACGATTACAAAGATGATTGAAAGAATTGATAAGTTAGAAAAGAGAATAAACAAGAAAAGAGAAGACTGGATTAAAAAAATTGAGTACTGTGATTTATCTGCAAAAGAAATAGCTAAATTAAGACAGTCTCTCTTAGAGTTGGAAAAAATATCAGAGGAATTCTTTCAGGAATTTGCATCTAAACCACAAAACTTTAAATTATTCTATAAAAATGTGCAGGGATATTTAGTTTCGAAGCTTAATAATGAAGATCAGATTGATGACAATTTTAGAGATATTATTGAGCGTGTGGTTCAACGCCTGGAAGAAGTAAAAGATATCACAGCATCTGCATCTTTGCGTTGTCTCATTAATACAATGAATTTATATTTAGAACAGAATCCAAAGAAAAACGTAAGCGCGAACTGGATTGTTCGTAATTTTGAACAAATTGATGGGGATATTTTACTAAATAGTCCGAAAACACTACATTTTGCTTGTTTATCAGATGAAGATATTAATGCCACGCAAAAGAGAGAATTTCCATGGCCATTAGATGAAGATTTCTTTGAGAGAGCACAAAAGCCAATCGATTGGAAATATCAATGTTATGTTAAGTCGTGTAAAGAGTATAAAAACTTTAGACGATATGCATTGATTTATGGTCTGCAATATTGTCGAGGAAAGGTAAAACTGAGCTACATAAAGAAGAATGGTGATCATGATCGTATTTTATATTATCCATTGCGTTTAATGAAACTTACTGTTAAAAAC
This sequence comes from Intestinibaculum porci, assembly GCF_003925875.1. Taxonomy (GTDB): domain Bacteria; phylum Bacillota_I; class Bacilli_A; order Erysipelotrichales; family Coprobacillaceae; genus Intestinibaculum; species Intestinibaculum porci. Next base: position 1,293,656 of record NZ_AP019309.1, read on the forward strand.
TTTTATGATTATATTGTAGATGATGAATTAAAAGATGTTTCTAGTATCAATTTTGATGAACAAATACAATCAAATTATTCACTTATTGATTATGATCGTTATCATCTCTGTCCTTTTAAATTTGTTCAAGAAACATTAGTAGAAGGAAATACAATTTATAAAGATGCATTTTTATTAAATAAATATGTAGAAATTGTTCTCAAAGGTAAAGTTATTAATGATGAGAACTATAGAATCTCATTTAAAAATAGAGATTTAGAAATGTTTAATAAGCAATTAGAAAAAGATTATAAAAGAATGCAAAGGTATTTACCTTTCTTAACTGAATATAATAAATTTGATATTTTATATGCTGTCATCAATAGTATGAATTATATGAAAAATTTCAACAATGAACTTGAACAAACCTTTTTACGTACAGCATTAAAAGATGAAAAGGGATCAAATATATTAAAAAATCAATTTCCACAGTTAAATCAAGATCAAGTGAACGAAAAGTTAAATGATCAAATTTTAGCAGAAGTATTTTATAAACCGCATGTTGGTAAATGGTGCGAATTTTGTGCTAATAAATTAGTGTGTGTTAATTATTATAAAGATCAAAAATAAATTTAATAGGCAACTTGCTTTATTTGAAATGGAAATGGTTTATTAAACTTAATAAATCAGATCGGAGGAAATATATTTCGTTACAATATCTATTAATATAAAAAATATAATATAAATAAGGAGAAAATTATGAAGAGTAAAATGTATGTTAGGTGTCCAGCTGATTATGAAGATGAACTACATCCCCGCATTTTTGTTTGCGCTCAGATTTTAGCTGTAGATGATTTTGCGGAGACTGTAACAGTCAAAATTCATGATCCAAGTGGATATTTAGAATATTTTGATGAATTACCTTCGGATATCCAAGTATATCCAAAATCTCAAGTAAATAGATGTACTTTTTTTAATAATTCAGAGGTCTTTGTTGGCAAAAAAGCATATGATGTGATCTGTAAGAAAAAAGAAAAAGACGAAGAAGGATATTATTACTATTATTTGCAAAATAAATCAGATAAAAGTATTAGCTGTGTATGTGAAAAAGACATAATTGCTGGATTTAACAATGGTCGAGTTTCCCCAAGACGTCAGCTTTTAAATTATGAATTTCAAAATCCAGTTTGGTATGTTGGACGTTACGCTGTTTCAAAAAATGTCAATATATTGCATAATGCGATGTACGGTTTTGATGAATTAGCAGGGTCAAAGATTTATTTATTACCGCATCAGGTAAATACAATTATGAGATGCTTACAGGATGAGAAATGTCGCTATATGTTGGCAGATGAAGTTGGTATGGGAAAAACAATTGAAGCCATATCAATTTTGAAAGTCTATATGAAAGATCGGAGTCGGCTGAAAATCTTAATTGTTGTTCCTAAGCAGCTGAAAGAGCAGTGGCATGCAGAACTATTACTTAAATTTAGTATTTCTATAGGGGTAAATAAAAATAATAATCGTGTTTCCTTAATATCTTATGATCAGTTAACGGAAGCAAGAATTAATAGGCAATATGATTTTGTGGTAATGGATGAAATTCATCAAGAGATCGCTTCGCCAGGTCATTACAGTCTTGTTCATCAGTTAAGTCACAATACAAAAAATCTGTTATTGCTAAGTGCAACACCGGTTCAGCAAAAAAGAACAGAATATTTAAATTTATTACGCGTATTAGATCCAGAAAAATATGATCATGTTGGAAAGTCACAATTTGAAGACTTGGCTGTAAAACAAATGGAGATTGTAGAAAGAACGTCTCTATTACTCGACGACATTTTAGATTTGGAAGAAATTAAGGAAGAAGTTCTCGAAGAAGGAGGAGATCCACTTGAAAGCGATGAGTGCTTAGAGACATTTGATGACATATTAGATGAAATAAATGAATTCATTGGCATGTTTAACGATGATCATTTGAATACTATTGTTGATCATATTGATAAAGAATATGATTTTGGAATTGCTCAAATGAAATTATTGGTTTCATATGTCGCGGATAATTATCAAATCGAATCTCACGTTATTCGCAATCGCCGAAAGACGCTGCAAATCATTGCTGAAGAAGAAGGAGAGCCTTCAATTCTTCCTACAAGAAAATTGCATGCATTACCTTATAATCTGGACTTGGATCATAATTATGAAGAGAAGGTCGCGTACAATGAATTGATTCAATGGGCAAATAATAGGGTGAAGACGAGTGACAGTATTTTCTTAGATGTTCTACCTGTTGTTGGAGCTTTTTTCAGTTCTGCGGCAGCCTATCAAGGAAGTGTATGGACATATAATGTAGAAATTCATCAGGAGCATCTTAATAAATGGATTGAATATGAACAAAAAACTGTAAATATGATAAAAGAAATTATCCAAGATCCAGATGAATATAAAGATTATTACGAGTCTAGATTAGTTAAAATTATTAATTATCTATATGAAGAATGTTCAGATAGTAAAGTTGTCCTTTTTACAAACTATAAAGAAACGTTAAATTTATATAAGAAAGCATTACTCAATGTATTTGATCAAAGCGAAATTACTTATTTCTATAAAGGTATTGATCCTGAAATATTAGAAGTCAATGTTTATCATTTTCAAACCGATTCACACTGTAACATCATGCTTTGTGATCAAACAGGGGGAGAGGGAAGAAATTTCCAGTGTGCTGATTTTGTGATTCATATCGATTTACCTTGGGATGCTAATCAAATTGAACAAAGAATAGGTCGATTAGACCGTTTAGAAAGAGATCCTGAAAGATCAGTAGTTACTTCAGTTGTTCCCTATGCACTTGATTCATTTGAAGAATCATTATTTCAGTTTTGGAATAATGGGTTAGAAATTTTTACGCACTCATTAAGTGGTATGGAAATTATTATGAATGATATTAACACGAAATTGGTTCATTCTATTGAGGAGGATTTTGAAACTGGTCTTGCATCTCAAATAGACAGCATTATTAAGGATGTTAAGAGAATGACGAACCAAGTAAATAAAGAGCAAAATTTTGACAGTGCATCTACAGCATACGCTCCTTTATTTAACAATATTCGAGAACAAATTGAAAACTATAATGAAAATGACTCAAAAATGTTTAGAGAAGCTATGACAAGCTGGTCTTCTTTAGCTGGTTTTCATGCACAAGAATGTGGCGAAGATATTATAAAATACACGGACCATGCATTTTCTGTTAGGTCTGCTTTTAAAGCAATGCTGATTCCTCCTAATTGGAGTGATTATTTTTTAAATGAGCATAATGCGTTTTTGCGTAAGGTTCAACAAAATGCAAGCTCAATCCGTACAAATGAGAGAGCAATTAAAGGTACATTTAATAGAAAGATCGCTATTGAAAATGATTATATTCATTTCTTTGCACCAGGTGATGCGATCTATGACTGCATTGTTTCTAATGCCATTAATAGTTGTAAAGGAACTTGTTCTGCCATAGAAATAAAAGGAAAATATAATTGGGCTGGTTTTAGATTTATATATAGAATTCTTCCAAATTATGAATATCTGCTTGAAAATCATGTTTCTTTACATGAATTTGATTTGTTTAAATCATATGTTAATATGAGTCCAATTGACCATGTGGTATCCTTAATTAATAAGGATCAAATAGATGATATCGATATACGTATAGAATTGAATTCTATACTGACTCTAAAAAATATTAAATCACATTATACCATTAATTATGGAAGAAGAAGTTCCGGTGATAAAAGCAAAACTTTATCTAATATAGATTGGTTTATCCATACTTTTGGTAAAAACTGGGCTAATGTGGTAAAAACTCTTACAAAGCAATCAAAAGAGTTTACTTATGAAAAGTACATGAAACAAGCTAATTTGAGTGAAGTAAAAAAAGAGATGGAACGGATTCGAAGAGGAAAAATAGCTAAGAATAATTTTTATGATTTAGATGATCAAGATTCGATGGATTTGGAATCGGTTTTTGATATTATTCTAAAAGCTTTAGAAACGCCTCAAATTGAATTGGAATCGGCTTTATTTGTAAGAATGGAGCAATAAGTGAGGATGAGAAATAGAGAGTTAGAAGAACAGGTATCAAAATATTTTAAAGGGGAAATAACCTCTCAAGATATTTTGTCTTATATTCAAAATTTAAATTTTAAAGATAGCCATCAGCATTTTCTTGCATCGACTGTGAAAAGACTGATATTAATTGCTGAAAAAAGGAAGCAATCCAATTTATATGATCATGATTTTCTTATTGCATTAAGGGATTATTTACTCGTTTTTAATAATCCCAGACTAGATGGAGATATTATTACAGGATTCGATATTGAAGACTATGATATTATTGTTCAAGAAGGGCAATGCAGATGTTATTTAGATCAAATTCCAAATGGAATTACGCCTAAATTTATTAAAGATACGTATGCTTTGACAAGTAAAAAAAGTGAACCTTCTCATAAAGCAAGCTTGATCACAGATAATAAAATTTATGATTTGACTGGGTATAAGTATTTTAAGTCAATACGTCAGAAAATAGCTGTATATGGTGCATTGAAAACACCAAATGGTTATACAACACTCATTTCACTGCCTACGGGTGGAGGAAAGAGTTTAATAACACAAAGTATTGCTTATCAAGGTCGTGGCTTAACGATTGTTATAGTGCCTACAGTTTCCTTAGCAATTGATCAGGAGAAAAGTGCAAAAAAGGTTATAAAGAGCGAAAATGCTGATGAGGAAATTTTTTATTATGCAAGTGGCTTTTCCAAAGATAAACAAGATTTAATTATTTCTTCAATTAAAAACCATACAGCAAAACTTTTGTTTATTTCTCCTGAAGCATTGCAGAATAATGAAATATTTAAGAATATTGTAAAGACAGCAAATGATCTCAAATACTTAAAAAATATTGTAATTGATGAAGCACATATTGTGGTAGATTGGGGAAGAAATTTTCGACCTGAATTTCAATCATTAGAGTCCTGGAGAAACGCTTTGATGTTTGAAAATGAAGAGATTCGAACATTTCTTCTTTCAGCCACATTTGTAGAGCGTGATACTAAAATTTTGAAAAATCTATTCTCAAATCGAGATAAATGGATTGAAATAAGATGTGATGCATTAAGGCAAGAACCAAGATTTAATGTTATCAAAAAAAATACTGAAGGTCAAAAGAAAGATTGCATTGTTGAGCTTGTAAAGAAATTACCGCATCCAATGATTATTTATACTGATCAGCCTGCTCATGCTGAGCAATATAAAAAGCTGCTAGAGGCACACCAAATAAATAATATCAAAACATTTACTGGTAATACAAAAAATGATGAGAGAAAGAGACTCATTAATGAGTGGAAAAATGACGAGTTCGAAATCATGATCGCTACTTCAGCGTTTGGTGTTGGAGTTGATAAAAGTGATATTAGAACTGTTATTCATACATATGTTCCACAAAACCCTAATGCTTATTATCAGGAGTTAGGACGAGGAGGAAGAGATGGCCTTCCTTGTCTTAGTGTTATGTGTATTACCCCTAGCAGAGATTTGGCGGATGCTAAAAATAAAATGTTGAGAAGTATTTTAAGCGAAGAAAAAATTTTCCAAAGATGGGATAGTATGTTTAATTCCCCAAAATCAAAAAGAATAGGAAATAAAGTTTATATAGATACGTCTATTGTTCCAAATTATGTGGAATCAGATCATAATGATGATTTTTCAAATGAAGGACATGTGAGATGGAATGTTTACGTTTTATTTTTGTTGAGGCGATGTAATTTAATTTCAATCAACAATGTTATTAAGGATGGTAAAAAATATATATTTACCATAGAAATCAACGATGATGTTTTATATGGTCGCAATCAGGTCGAAATAATTGATAAAATGCATCACGCATATAACGAAGAAGCGCAATACTATAATGATTCATTCGCTGAAATACAGGATCATATTGAAAATGCAGGAAAAGAATGCTGGTCAGAAATGTTCTATAGTACTTACGATTTTGTTGATGAGTATTGTGCAGGCTGTGATGAGCATAAAGAAATTATTGATGGAACAAGTAATGAAATTTTAAAGAAGCCTGTCACAAAACCATGTATGTTATTTGGTGCTAATAGATTAAAATGGTTATCTGAAAATAGAGAAGCGATAATAATAACATCTGAAATGAATTATGCGCAAATTATTAAAAAGTTCGCAGACCATATTTTTGTAACTGTTGTAATACCTAATGATTATTGTAATCAAGAGTTAGAAAGTATGATTAAAGATCAAACGAGAAAAAATATCTTTATCTTACAATTTGATACATTTTATAAACTAATTAAAAATGGCTCCTATTTTTTTGTTAGTGGTTTAGTAATTGTTGTATATAATTCGCAAAAAGAAGATCAGATGTATAATTTTTCTTTAGTAAAGAATAATTTATATAATATGGAAAATATTAGAATTATACATTTAACAAATGAAGATATGAATGTTAAGAATGCAAAAAAAATGAGTGATTATGTTGATGGTGCGTTGATTGATGAGAATTCTTTAGGAGATGATATTTATGTTTAAAGGAAAAATGGAGACCCCAGCGACACCAGAGCGTGTCTATTATCTGTGTAAACTATTAGAAAATGGTCCCAAAAACTCAGTTGATTTAAAAAGTAAAATGTTTCCGAAAATTTTAGATCCAAACGGTGATAGTGGTTATTTTGGGAATATTCGTAAAGCAGCTGAAGAATTGGAACTCGTGGTTATTGAAGATAATATGATCAAATTACTGGCTCCAACAAATATATTAGTGAGTCAAGAGAGTTTTAGAGAATATATCAATAACTTCATATATAATTTAAGTGATGATGAATTTTATGATGTAACAAAAGCTTATTTTACCTTAGGAACGGAAATTATTACAACTGTTAGCAATAATGTTAGTGAGTATTCTAAAGTTATTGATAATGCTACAAATCACCGTTATAAGTTAGATAACACAACTCAAAATGCGTGGCGATTTTGGGCTACATATTTAGGCTTTGGTGATATCTTTAAAAACAATATGTTTATACCAAATTGTAAAGTCTTTTTACAGGATTTAATAAATTATTCTGGATTGGAGAAAAATAAGTCATATAGTGCTCAGGAATTTATTTCAGGATTAGGAAGATCTTTTGATATTTTAGGCAATGAAGGAAATGTAATGAATTATGGTACGACAAATGGTTTACGTTCACTTCATGAATTAAAGGTGATTAAAATGGAGCATATTCTCGATAATGATAAAGCTATTGTTTTGTATAAAAATAATGATCCTGATCTTAGTGAGAGTATCACAAATATTACTATATTGGAGGCATAATTGATGAATTCAAAAATTGCAAAAGCAAGGCTAAATGCCATTGTTAAACCAGATGCGAACAATACGGCTATTGAAGATTTCTTTGCAACACATGTGCCATTAAAGCATCTACAGGTTGTTGATCAATTTTCTTTGGCACCTCCTGTTGGAAATTTTAGAGACGAAATTGAGATTTTTGAGGATTATGTGAAAAATCCTGAAAACAAGCATCAAATGATTGTCGTATATGGGCAATCAGGAACTGGAAAATCTCATTTGATCAGATGGTTTAAAGAAATGTTAGTTAATGAACAGCTTGATCATGAGGTTATTCTTTACATTTCACGAAGTGACAATACGTTGAAGGGTACAATTAAGCAACTTTTGCAAAAAGAAGAGCTTAGAAATATTGAAGGAAATGAAGAACTTTACAAAAAGCTTAGAAGTGCATCTGAATTTGTTGATGAAAAGAAATTAAAGGATCAAATATATTATCAGTTTGTAGTTGAAGTTCAGAATGATCATTCCATCAATTCTGTGAAACAAAGAAAGATTGCTGCATTTTTAAAAGATGATCGTATAAAAGATTATTTACTTCGGCCAAAAGGACCATTAGAAAGAATCTATTCCAAAATTGACGAAAGAGAGACAATTGTTGATCTTGATGTTAAGGCAGAATTTTATCCAGAGGATTTTTATATTGATTCAGAGCTTTATCAAAAAATTGATCAATATGGAGACCTTAGTGCAAAACGCTTAACCAAAAAATTGTATTCGGATGTCAGCCGTGAAAAAGAAGCTCGTGCATTGTCAAAATATCTTAATGGTTTTGTTGAAGAAGTTATTCAGCACACAACCAATATCGAGCCTGGAGATATTGAACAAATTTTTACGAATATTAGACATCAGTTATTCACTCAAAATAAAAATTTAACGATATTTATTGAAGATATTACTTCTTTTACTGGCGTTGATAAATCATTGCTTAATGCTCTACTAAGAGAAAATGAAGGTGAAGATGAAAAAGAAGAAATATGTCGTATTTCGTCTATTATTGGAAGTACGACGTCGTTTATTCAGGATAAGTTTTTAGATAATCATAAGGACCGTGTTTCTACTTATATTTATATTCCTGATAATCAGTTTGATCAAAAACAATTGTTTGAATTTGTTGGACGATATGTGAACGCGATGTCATTAACAAAAGAGAGATTAAAAGAATGGGTATCAGCAGGGGCACATCCTGAAGATTATCCAGTTCATGAGTGTATAGAAGGAAAAAACTGGGATTATATTATTTCTGATGATCATAAGTTGCCACTTTATCCTTTTAGTAAAAATGCAATCGTTAATTTATACGATACACAGCTTAGAGAAGGTGCAAAGACACCTAGATATATTATAAGAGACATTATTGAGCCTGTAGCTCGAGAAGCTTTAGAAACGCCAGCTATGTTTCCTTCTGAACGTTTCATTTATAGAAAACAGAATGTTGATGTTAATACAATCCTTGACAGAAGAATAGGTGATGATATTTCGAAGCTTGATCGCTTAAAACGATTCATTTATATTTGGGGTAATGGAAAAGCAGATAAGTATGTACAAAATGATATTCAATACATTTCAGGAATTCCTGAAGAAGAATATCAATTATTTGATTTGCCAGTGTTGGATTTAAAAGAATCAAAAGCCGTATTAGAAGAAGAAATACCTGATGTGAGCGATGACTTTGTTGAAGCGCATAAAGTTGAGAAAAAAGTAATATCTGAAAAATCTGCGAATATTTTTGAGATCACTTTAGAACAAGAAAAGAATTTAAAAGAAGTCGAAGAATTATTAGGTGAGTGGCTGCTGGGAAGAATTCTCCTCCCTAAGGGGAATGTTGGTGCAGGAAAGTATATTAATAATGCGAGATCTGACATTAATTCTTATTTATTAGAAACAATTGATTGGCAATTGTACAATGTTTCAATGGATAATGTAAGAAAAATAAAAGACTCAAGTAATGGCTTAATAAAGTTTGCTGGAGAAGATAAAGGGAAACCTGCTCTTTATACCATTCCTATTTCGAATAATGCAGTTCGTTTAATTATGGCTTTTATAAGATGGAATTACCTTGGGAAAAAAGAAAATTTTAATTACTATAACGGAATTGAAGATGCTTATACAATTACAAATTGGAAACGTACTGTAGAAAAAGATATTGTCCATGCAGCTGAATTTATTGATGATCAAGAAGTTCACTATATTGATGCTGCTATTTCAATGAAAATTTTAAACCAAGCATTATTTAATTCAGTTAACATAAAAAATATCCAAAATTATAATTTTGATATGATGTATAAAGCACTTTCGATGTCATCTCATGTTCAACATGCTAAAAAATGGAATGAAGTTGAAAACATGCTTATCAATGATAAGTTAGATGCTGAGAGTATTGATGCAACAGTCAAGCGCTACTTTAACTTAGAACAAGGGAATTCATCGCGTGTATTTGTTATAAAATATCTTGAAGCCACTAAAGCTTTAAAGAATATGAAAAAGAAAAAACTCTTAGTTGATCCATATTCGATTCCTAATGATATTATTAAAAAAAGAAAAGAAATTTATGATCAATATACTAAATACTTTGACAGACTTGAGGCAATTTTAGATGATGAAATGAACAATCTTTTGCCTATAAAAAATGATTGTGAAAATTATTTGCAGGAATTAGATATTGAGGATGATGAGGATTTTGATGATTTTACAAATGACGTTTCTGATTTCTATGATTATGCAAATAGTTTACGCTTTAACATTAGGTTTTCAGCAACTGAAATAAGTGATGATATTAAAAAAATCTTAGATGCAGTAGAAAGAGTGAACGCTGCTGAAAAAGAAGATGCAGTGATTAATAAAATTTTGTTATTAAATAAACCTACAATAGAATATTTAAGTGAGTTACAAGAATATTTTCAAAATATAGGAAGAGATGTGCAAATTGCTGAAGGAGAATTAAACAGAAGAACACAGGAGTTAGACTCATCATTTGCTGAGATCGATGAAATAAAGGAGAATTATCAAAAATCTAGAACTGTATTAAGAAATAGTATTGATATTTTGAAAAGTTTGAGAGGTGATCACTGTGATAATTAGTCGCATTTATGAAATAAATGAGCAGATGAATCATTTAAAAAAGAAAGAACAAGAACGTAACGACATTGAAAAATTAAAAGAATATCAAGTGAAATTTCAATCATTAGTCAATGATGTCAACCAGTTAATTGAAAATATTTCATATCTCAAAAATGTTTTTGATTTTGTTGTTGATGAAAAATTGCTGGAACAATTATTTGAGTTTGTTACGAAATTAGATTGTATGACCAATCTAAATAATTTGAGCGATACATTTTTAACGGAGAAAATAGAGGATTATAAGACAATAAGACAGGCTATTAATAAAATATGGTTTTCATTTCGCTCAAAAAATATCTTAGTGAATATACAGTCTACATTAAATATTGTAAAAAAAATGAATCCGGATCAAGTCTCTATTTATTTAGATCATCTCAAATTAGCAAATAAAGTTGATGTAAAGCATGAGGAATTGATAAAATTTTATAATGCAGTCGAAGAAAGTAAAGATTTTATTAATAGTTTAAACATGAAGCCAGAAGTTATAGATTTTCTAGGAAAAATGAATAATGGAAAAGCAAGATTTGGTGATTTGAATGATTCTGTTAATTTATGGATTAAGGAAAATGGATTGGAACGAAAAATAAAATTATCCTTTTAAAGTGTTTTAGTAATTGTATCTCTTAAGCAAGTTAAGATTCAACGTGTGGGAAAACATCTTGCTAAAAAGGCTGGTCGAAAGAAGATCAGCCTTTTTTGATTACCACTATTACAAGCCTAATTAATGTTATAGATTATTTAATTAAAATAGAAAAATATTAAATATTATAATTATTATCTATGTACTATTTTGTAATACTTCTATTTTTATAGCAGATATACTTATGATTTATTGAAAGCTTTTATAAATATGATAAAATTGTATAAGTAAAGGGGATAAATAAAGTTATTGTTATATGTAGGAGTAAAGAGGTGTGCAAGATGAAGTGTGAGCTGATTGATCAATTATCAAAGCTTCGAAAGCAGTCAGTTGAAGCGGTTGATAATGCAACAGATGAAAATATAGATGATTTTAAAAAATATATTCACGTAAAACGAAATGTGGAAGATGAATTGCGTGAGCTGTTAAAAAAAGTAAATAGTAAAAATCAAAAATCTCTTGTCTTACTATGTGGGAGTGCAGGCGATGGGAAATCTCATTTGATTTACTATTTCAATAGTATCGATCGTGAACATCTTCTTGATGGTTATGAAAAATATAATGATGCAACAGAGAGTTCTGCCCCTGAAAAAACAGCAATGGAAACGCTAGCAGTTAGATTACAGGCATTTGATGATGATCATCTTGAGGATGGCGTAAATACAAAAATGATCATTGCTATAAATTTAGGGACGTTAAACAAGTTTATCGATTCTGAAGAAGGGAAAAAATTTTCTAAGTTAAGAGAATATGTCGAAAGTGAAAGTATCCTTACTAATTCCACAAAGAAAGCAGAATATAAGGAAAATGGCTTTTTTCAGCATGTTTCATTTGCTGATTTTCAGTTATTTTCACTTACTAGCTCTGGTGTAGACACAACTTTCTTACAAAATATATTTCATAAAGTTTTCTCAGAAGAAGCTGAAAATCCATTTTATATGGCTTCACGAGAATGTAAAAAATGTCCATTAAATTCATTTTGTGTGGTAAATCATAATTATCAGTTTATGAAGCGAACAAATGTTCAAAAATCGGTGATCAATCGGCTTCTAGAGGTTGTCCTCAAAGATAAAATGATTATCTCGACAAGAGATGTCTTTAATTTAATATTTGATTCAGTGGTACCACCAGCATTTTCACCGTTAAATTTATCAAATAATGATATCAAAGATAAGGATAAAATGAAAAACTATATTAATGGGACGACACCAATGCTTTTGAGTGAGGTTAAAGATATTTCACCGTTAATGAATCAAATTCAAGCACATAGCGTTCTGAAAAAACGTAGTCAAAAGATCGATAATCAAATTATCGAATTTCACGTTACAAATAATATTGAAAAATATTTCAATGATGTGACACAAAATACACCTTATCACGAGGTGACCAATTTGATGCAATTAAATAATTTTGGAAATGATGTAGAAGCAAAAAAGTGTGTGTTTCAATTCATTGAAAACATTACTGGAATGCTGAGTAATACAGATCTTTCTCAAGATTTTAAGGAATTTATAAATTGTATTTATTTGAGCACAAATCAAAAATATGAAAATGAATTAGAATCTTTTTACACTGATGCGCAAAAAGCAATTGAATGTTGGGAAGGCTCCTTTGGTGAAAATACCATTTGCATTGATGACTCTAACAAGGACTATTGGTTATTGGAGTCTTTGGAATTGAATCAAAATCCAAAGGAAAATAGTGAAGAGAAACATGACTTAGATCGTTTTAAACCGTATATTAACATTTCCTTTACACCTGGTGAACACGAAGAAGCAAGTGAAACAGTATCAATAGATTATCTTCTTTTCAAACTTATAAGAAATATTGGAAAAGGCTATCGACCAACTGTTAAGGATAAAAACTATCATGCAGAGTTTGCTGGTTTTGTTAAAAAATTGTCCGATCAAGGTAAACAAAATAAACAAGTTATGATTAGAAAAAAAGGAAATAAAGATTTAAAATACATCTTTAAAGTAAAACCAGGCAATAAATTTGAGTTTAAGGTGGAAAAATAGATTATGGAGTATAAATTTAGTAAAGCTGAGTTTGATGATGTTTTTAATAATAATAAAAATAATATAAGACATAGACCTGGACATCGCTTTTTAATGTTTCCATTTACTACTAAAGATGCTGATGCTTTAGAAAGTTTTACAAATTGTATTGGTAATTATTTATGCCTAGGGAGAGGCATAAAACCTCAGTTTCAAAATCCTCACGAATTAGTTGAGAGAATGAAAGAAAAAGGTTTATCTATAGAAAAAGATGAAGATACTTTTGAAAATATCATTGAAACATTTTTTTATAAAAAAAGTATTGAAGATGGTGAAGTTGTTTATAAATTTAAACCAATTAATTTGAATTTTATTGAACAAAATTACAGTGATGAATCGACTGAAAAAAAGAATGCAAATTTTGCCTTTGATGTTCTTGGTGACCCAGAGACAATCTCAAAAGATATTAATGAGATTACACAAAGTAAACAGTCATTCAATGCTTTGGAAAAATGCGTTGAAGGTGCTTTAAAAATGAGTACCAGCAAAATTCATCAGGATAAAGCGTATTATAAACTCACTCATGTATTTGATGAAGTTTTTAACGAAGATTTTAATTATGTGATTCATGATCAGACATGTGTTGAAGAATATTTTTCGCTATTTTTTGATTTTTATATTTTTAATTACTGTAGCCAGTCTGTTTTACTTTTAGATCGCTTCACAAATGGTAATAGGAATCAGATGATCCCTTTGTATTACAGTATCCAATGGGAAAAAACTAATCAAAATAGAAAGTGTTATACCAATGGATGGAGAAGTTTGGAAAGAAAAGCGGGTTCTTTATTTGCACATGCAAATGCCTTAGAAATGCTCAATCAGACGGAAGAAATTTTTGAGGAGCCACTTGATTATATAACACTAGAACATTTAGTTGAGACAAATCAATTGGATGATCAGAGTGTTGCTCTTCAAATTGATGAAATAACAAACTATTATAGAAGTTTAATTAGTGATGTTCCTCAAATTTTAAATGTTGAAAAAGACAATATCAGTAAGACGGCAACGGAAGCATCGATCAAATGGCTATATAAGACAATAAGAGTGCAATTTGAAAATTCTCAGCATAGGGGTAGTCGATATAATTCGTATGCGAAATTTTTTGAAAAATTAGCATTAGGCTTTTTAAAGAATCGCGGAAGAAGTGGTAGGGTACTAAACATTTCAGAGGAGTTATTAATCTTTTTAACTAAAATATGTATTAAAGACAAAGAACAAATTAGGCTGGTTGATCTGTTCTCTGAATTTGAACGAAGAGGTGTATTTTTGGATAATAGTTCTAAAAATGCGGTATCTGAATACTATGAAAAATTGAATGTTATAGAGAAAAAGAGTGATAGTGGGGATGCTAAATATGTCAGAAAGATTTTATGATTATATTGCAGATACGATTTTTGGTTATTTTAACCAAAATAACACTGTTCTTCCAGGTAGTCGATATTCATTAAAATTAGATACAATGGATATGGTAGATGGTGTTGATCGAAGTCTAAAGAAATACGCAAAAGAGAGAAATATTTACGAAGAATATGATTTGGGTAACCTAAATTACAAAACTTATACCATTAATCTCGGTGATGATATGAAATTGGTTGTTGCGGCCCAAAGCGGTCAAATGACTGATGATTTCTTCACTACTCTCAGAAATACAAGATTCACAGATCAATTGTTTCCGCTATTGATGATTACATCAACGCAAAATGATTCATTGATTAGTGGTACTGGTGATTTATCTGCAACTGGTATGCCTTTTAACGTAGAAAACATCGTTAAAAGCATTAGTGCTATGATTGATGATGTGCAAGATAAATACATTCAAGAAATTTACAAGCATGAGTTAGCCAAAAAATCACAGGATCGTTTTACTGATCGATCATCATTGTTCGAATATCAGGATCTCATTGTTTCGTTAAAGAAGGGATCATTTGATCATGATGATTTTTATAAGTTCTCTTTATTACCATATGACAAGTTGATCACCACGACGAGAAAAGAAGAAATTAGAAAATTAATTGAGGAAGATGAAAAAGAATTCAATTATTTAGATGATATATTTAAACATAATGATATTCAGGAGTCATTAGAAAACAAATACAAAAAGGATTTTATTGGAAAATTAAAAGAAAAGAAGAAAAACAATGAACCTTGGTATGAAGGGCTTAGTCTAGAACAAGTAAAAAATAGCAAAGTTACAAGAAGTCATCAGCCACTTCAAATAGACGAGGAGTCAATTGTTATTTCAGGAGAAGGATTTGATTCAAAAGAATTCATAAAAGATACTGATTATTTTATTAGAAATGATGGAGAAACTAAAGCAAAATCTCGGCGAAAGAATATACTTATTTTTAATCCTGATTATTATCTTAAAATATACTTTTCATTTAAAACAAATAGGGCAATTTCACAAAGTAATATGACGGTGAAAGGAGATCAAATCAAAAATATTTCCTCAAATAATAAGGAATATAAATTTGAAATGATCTCTGAAAAAATTAATTTTAATAGTATCGATGTTGGTTTAGAGGGTGTTAAGTATAAATTTTCAATTTGTATCGTTAATATTGATCCTGATTATTTCAAATCATTACTGACAAATTATACTATAAGTTCATCACGTATAAACTTAGTGAATTTAAAAGGTAAATTAGTATTTAATCCAGGGAAGGATCATAGAGATGAAGTTAATTTGTATGATTCAATGGCAGAAGGGAATGTATCTTACTATAAGTGTGAATATAATAAAACATTACAAATAAATATTGACGAAGAGAAATGTTTTGTTGAAATGTCCAAACGAAAAGTTAACATTTCTGTTGGCGAGATTGAAATTCCATTTGAAATCAAAAATGGTATTGTTAAGTCAGCAAAATTATCTGGTGTCAAAGTGATGATTCAAAAAATGAAGATGAGGAGCAGTTTTGAGTATCGCAATAATAAGTTATACCATACAACACTTGTTTATGATATTAATGATAATTTAAGAACGCTATTGGAATATGAAAAATTTATTATTGATCACAAAGCATTATATGTTGAAAGTTCATTTTCAAATAATACAGCGGTTGAGATCAATATTGCAGATGAAATCAAAGATGCCTATGATTCATTAATTGATGAGATTGTTAAATTACATACATTGCCTTCACTTGTTTATTATGAAAAGGATTCTGCTGTGAGAAATGCAGCGGAAAACTACATTAAAGTTGTTTCTTATTATTTTAAAAATATTCAAGTGGGTATAGCACTTAATAAAAAAGATAATGATTTACTAAAAGTTGGTGTATTGAAGGATGGTAACAGTTTTTATTTAACACCATTACATCCATTAAATGTACTTTATCAACTGCAGCTTACAGAAGAGACTGGCTGGGAGCAAGTACGGGAAGACATTGTTAAAAAGATGAATGGTTTATTCCTGATGCCATTTATTAAAGATGAAAATGGCGATATTTTTAAAGCCATTGATCAGGAAGTTTCTTTGGAATGGAAAGAATATGCTTTAGAAACTGATGAGAAGTATCATAGTTCTAGAAGTTATATCAGCAAGCTGGTCAATAATAAGATTATGCAGTATCGAAAACATTTCGATTTCCTATTTTCTACATTAGGCAATCTGGAATTCAAGATTAATCTTGTGAATATGGGAGACTGCAGAGAAGTATTGAATGGTCTTTTAGATTATTTTGTGAGTGAAGTTAATCATGTTTCAGATCTGACAGAATTGATGAATTTTACAATTCATGTCTATTCTAACCTAGATTACAATGAATTAAATATTTTATCAGATCAGTCTCGATTGAAAGCTAAACTTGAATCATTGTATTCAAATCAAAATGTCGATATTAATGAGTTACTGCTTATTGCGGCAGATCATATCCATTGCTATTATCACGAAATGGAAGAGGTTAAAAACCTAGAATATTCACATTTAACATTTTATGAGATGGATTCAGATCAGAAATCAACACATTGTAAAATAGAGGAGACAACGACAGGATTATCATTAGGTGGTCTTTTATCGGATGTACCTTCAGTACTATATCAGGATAATTACTACATTACTGGCTTTGGAACGCGTTTTGCATCAAAAGATAACCAGCTCATTGAATTTGCATCTTATTATAATACGTTAATGGCTGTGGCTTATGATCCTGCTCCTTATGATCAGACAGAAGCCTTATATACAAGAGTAGATCGTAACCAGGAAGTTTTACTGGATAGTATTTACAGTATGTCAAACTGGGTGGTCTTTGTTGATCCAAAAGTTGATTTAACATTCTTTAAGCGCACTCATAAAGATGGCTCAGAATTAATGATTATTCATTATAGTGATCAGTATTCTTCAACATCAGGATATGATGATATTACTGTAACAGAAAAATCAAGAGAGTATTGTAATATTATCAAAGAGTACTTTGAAATGAACGCTATTCATATTGAGCAGCAAGGGATTTATGACATTATTAACTTATTTAATGCGGTGAATGGTGATTGGTTATTAAATCTATTGACAATGAAGAACACTACATCAAATAAAGCAAGTAATTATTCAAGAGAAAAAATGAGTCTACTTTCAGCGATTAAATACTGTAAAGCTAAATTTAGACATAAGAATATAACCTGGGTTCCTATTTCACTTGAGGAAATGTTGAGGGTGTCTGGAGCATTGGGTTTATCCAAAAAAGATGGTTTACTCTCAGCTAAGAACTTACAGTTCGATAAGGGAAGCACTAGTGATGATATTCTTATGGTTGGCGTTGAAAATGTCAATGGAGAAGTGAAAGTGTATTTACATCCTGTTGAAGTAAAAATAGGTCAAAATGATGATTCACGCATAAAAAAGGCCAAAGAACAGGTTGAAAATACATATAATGGATTATGGAAGGCTTTTTGGTCCGATGATACGCGTTATGATCTGGAACATAAAGTTTCGCGTAACTTTTTCATTCAATTAGTCATTGTTTCAGCAGAAAAAATGAAATTGTATGAGGCAGATCCTGATGAAAATTGGAATCGAGTACTCAAAGAAAATCGTGAGGCATTGTTGAATGATCAATTCATCTTTAGCAAAGAAATGGATCAGTATGTTGGAAAAGGTACAATTGTATCATTCGATTCAAACACTACTGTAAAATCAGTAGAAGAGCTTGAATCAAATATCTGGAAAGTTGAATTTAGTGAAAGAGACGGTTTTGGGTTTATGACACGTACAGTAAATGAAATATTCTCAATGCTTCAGCAGGATCCAAATGAAGAATATAGCTTACTGTCTGACTCATATGCGGCAAATGGCACAATATCAGGATCTCAACCACTTCAAGACACAAACTCTAGTGAAGAATTACGTAATAACGATAATAATACAAAAATAGTAGCACCTAAACCGATACTAAATGATGTTAAAGCTAATAGCAGCGATAAAGATCACGTAAACTCCGAGATCAAAACAGATTTCGAATACACTCATACTACAGATACAAATCGTGTTTATACAATAGCAGACAATAAAGAAGAATACAGTGTTACAAATGAAGATACTCCATTAAAAGAGAAAGTTAATTCAGAAAAAGTCGATGCTGACAAGCGGGACGAAAGAGTTCCATCAAATGAGCCAAGAAGTATGCAAATAAATTTTGGAACGAATATTTCAAATGGTAAGTCACTTTACTGGTATCCAAACGATACTGATCAATTAACTCATACAAATACAGGTATTATTGGGACTATGGGAACTGGTAAAACACAGTTTACTAAGTCCTTAATTACACAGCTTTACAAAAACCGGAAAGATAACTATTTAGGTGAAGAGTTAGGTATTTTGATTTTTGATTATAAAGGCGATTATAACAAGCCAGATGAAGAAGACGGTTTTGTAGGATTAACAAATGCGAAAAATAGTATTCCTTATGATTTCCCATTCAATCCTTTAGCATTAACGAAACCTAAAGTCTTTAGACCGTTATTGCCTATGCATGTTGCTAATACGTTTAAAGATACTATTTCAAAGGTTTTCCATTTAGGGAATAAGCAGGAAAGCATATTATTTGATTGTATTAAACAGGCTTATATTTCGAAGGGAATAATTCCTTCTGATCCATTAACTTGGGATCGCGAGCCGCCTACCTTCGAAACAGTATTTAAGATTTACAATGAGAATGAAGAGATCAAGAAAAATGATTCTTTAGCGGCGGCAATGAACAAGCTTCACAACTTTCAAGTTTTTGAACCTGACCCTAAAAAGACAAAGTCATTATACGATATTTTACATGGGGTATATGTTATTGAGCTATCTGGCTTTAATGATGATATTCAAAATTTAGTTGTCGCGATTACATTAGATTTATTTTATAATCAGATGCAATCTCAAGGTTCAAGTAAAACGAACGGCCGATATCGCGAACTTACAAAATTTATTTTAGTTGACGAAGCCGATAACTTTATGTCGCAGGATTTTGCTTCATTAAAGAAGATCCTTAAAGAAGGTCGGGAATTTGGTGTTGGCGTTATTTTATCAACACAGTTCCTGAGTCACTTTGGAACAGATGAGGATGATTATTCAAAATATATTCTGACATGGGTTGTTCATAAGGTATCAGATTTGAAAGGTCAGGATGTCGATTATATTTTCGGTGTTGGTAATAAGAGCCCAGAAGAAAAGAAGTTAATGAATGATATTTCTTTCTTAGAGAAGCATCATAGCATTGTAAAGATCGATAATATGGATCCGATTTATATTGAGGATAAGCCATTTTGGAAACTTAAAGAAGAACTAAATCAATCTTCTGATTAAGCATAATGACTATAAGAAAATGAATTGCAGGATGTCTTTTTCTTTACGAGAGATGATTTAGAGGATATACTTACGTAGTATATCCTTTTTGTTTTAGGAGACGCTTCGTTATGGATTATGTATATAAATTTCCTGTTGTAAAAGGTGTTCAAGCGGGTCGTGAATATTATATTGCGATGGTGCCATTAAAGATGATTGAAAAGCTCTTTCCATCAGATAATGAGTATGTAGCACCTGAATTTAGGGCACAAAGACGTTTAAATATTAGTCGAATTCCTGTGATTAGTCGCTATATTCTCGAAAATCGTGAAAGTTATGTGTTTTCGGCTTTAGCAGCATCGATTGATGGTGATTTTAAGTTTATAGAAAGTGAACAAATGAATAATACCGGTATTTTGGAAGTTTCTATGGATGCCAAATTTTTAATCAATGATGGACAGCATCGGCAAGCCGCAATTTTAGAAGCTCTTAAAGAAGATGAATCGTTAAAAGATGAAACGATTTCGATCGTATTTTATAATGATTTGGGTTTAAAGAGAAGTCAGCAAATTTTTACGGATCTCAATAAACATGCTGTAAAAACCTCAAATTCAATTTCAGAACTTTATGATTCAAGGGATGAATTGGCAAATCTAACAAGAAGTGTTGTTAATGAGGTTAAATTTTTAGATAAATATACCGATAAAGAAAAAGATAATTTAGGAAAATACTCTTCAAAGCTGTTTACACTTAATAATTTTTATAATGCAAATCAAAAGATTGTACATAGTGCTAAGCCAAGCGAAAAGGATCATCAGTTTGTATTAAACTTTTGGAGCTTAGTAGCAAAATATATGCCTCAGTGGAATGATCTAGAAAGAAATGAAATTACAAAAGTTATTTTGCGTCAGGATTACATTGCAACGCAAAATGTTGTTTTGCAGGCATTGGGAAGAGTGGGCGGTTATTTATATCTCCATTCAGAAATCAATTTAGAAGAAAAACTTAGTAAGTTAGACCAAGTGGATTGGCTGCGTTCAGCTCCATGCTGGAAAGAACGAATTATTAATGAAAGTGGTAAAATAATTACCAACCAGAATGCTATTATTTTAGCAAGTAATATCATTAAACAGTATTTACAAATAAATTTAAGCGATGATGAAATCAAAAAAGAAAATAAATTTTTAGAAAAGAAATCAATATAAAGTAGGTCGATATATATGTCAGAAAATGCAAGAACAGGAATCACAATTAATAGAGACACAATAAATAAATTGATGACAACCATTCAAAATTTATACTTATCAGATGATATTCCATGGGTCATTGGTTATTCCGGTGGAAAGGATTCAACAGCAACACTACAGCTTGTTTGGCTCTCATTAGAGAGATTAGAACGTAATCAGTTACATAAACCAGTTCATATTATTAATACTGATACACTAGTAGAAAATCCCGCCATTGCAACTTGGGTACAAAAATCTTTTAGCATTATGGATACGACAGCTAAGGAAAAAGGGTTGCCCTTTATAACACATCGATTAACTCCTCCAGCAGATAATACGTTCTGGACTAACTTCTTAGGAAAAGGGTATCCGTTCCCACGGAAGAAATTTAGATGGTGTACGGATCGTTTAAAAATTCAGCCAGTAAATAATTTTATTAAAAGTAAGATTGCAGAGCATGGTGAAATTATTCTTGTTTTAGGGACACGTAAAGCAGAGAGTACAAATCGTGCCAAAACAATGGAACATTACGAAAAGCAGCGTGTCAGAGAATTGTTAAGTCCTAATCCAACACTTGCTAATGAGCTAGTTTTTTCTCCTTTAGCGGAATGGACAAATGATGACGTATGGATTTTTTTGATGCAGTATCCAAATCCATGGGGATTCTCTAATAATGAGCTTCTTACTTTATATCGTGGCGCAACCGCTGACAATGAATGCCCGTTAATGGTTGAAAAAGACTTACCAAGTTGCGGTAAGAGTCGCTTTGGGTGCTGGGTATGTACAATGGTTGAACAAGATAAATCTATGGAAGCTATGATTATTAATGATGATGAAAAAGCATGGATGACACCATTACTTGAGTTTAGAAATGAGTTTGGTGATGAATCAAAAGACCGTGATCGCCGTACCTTTAGAAGACTAAAAGGAAATATCGCCGGAAGTTATAAAAGACTTTATCATGGACCATACAAAAAAGAATGGCGTGAAAAATGGTTGAAAGACTTATTGGAAATTCAAAAAGATATTAACGAAAATGGACCTGAAGAGGTTGCTAATATTGAATTGATCACAGTGCCTGAATTGAGAACAATTCGAAGAATTTGGGTGAATGAAAAACATGAGTTTGATGACGCAGTTCCAAGAATTTACAAAGAAGTAATGGGGAAAGATTTTGACGATCCACAGTGGATTTCTGAAACTTCGTTTGGTCAGGAAGAATGGAATATTCTCAAAGAGGTTGCAAAAGAATGTTATCCAGAGGAAGAGCTTGCTTTTGAAATGATGTATGATTTGATCGATATTGAAAGCAAGGCATCCGCTAAACATGATCGAAAAGGATTGATGGATTCATTGGAAAAGACAATTAAAAAGACATTTTATAAAAATGAAGATGATGCGCTTGCTTATTACACGCATAAGAATGATCGCGAAAAGGAATATGGCGGCTCTTATGATGAAAGATTTGATATGGATTATATTAAAGAAAGTTCAGGGCATGTAGTTTTCAGTGAAGAAGAGGAAAATTTAGATGATTATTAATAAATTAAAACTTCATAATTTTGGCGTATATGCTTCTGATAATGAATTTGATTTTAGCAGCAATCAGCCAGTCGTACTCATTGGTGGCATGAATGGACGCGGTAAAACAACGTTTCTCGAAGCTGTTTTGTTAGCTTTATATGGTTCGGATTCTTTTGCATATAAAGAAAGTAAATATAATTCTTATGGACGCTATCTTTATAATCACGTAAACGTTGCTGATGGGACATTGCAGACATTTGTAGAATTGACATTTACTATGGATGGTGACCGTTATGTAGTCAATAGATCATGGAATGGTGACATGAAAAGAGTTCATGAGAAGATCACGGTTGAAAAAAATTTCGAAATGAATGATTTCCTGACAAGAAATTGGCCTATGTTTATTGAAAATGTCTTACCGGAAAGTTTATCAAGATTTTTCTTCTTTGATGGTGAAAAAATTGCTGCATTAGCAGAAGATGAAACGTCTAAAGATATGAAAGATGCCATTAAATCCATGTTGGGAATTACCGTGTTAGATACTTTAGGTAAAGACTTGAGCAGACTTTTAAACACGATATCTAAAAACGTTATCACTCAAGATGAACGCGAACAAATTGAACAATTAAGAAATATTAAAAATAACTCTAAGGCTGAATTAGATGAATTGGATCGTGAAAAAGAGAAACTTGAAAATGAACACCTACAAAGTAAAAAATATCTTGAAGATTTAGAGGCAAGTTATTTAGCTGCCGGTGGTGGGGTTTTAGAAGAACGACAGGCATTATTAGAAAAGAAAACAGAATTGCACGTCAAAGCAAGCCAAACAAAAAAAGATTTGATTGAAATGGCTGGTTCGGATTTGCCCTTATTGATGGTTTCGGACTTATTGGAAGATATTCAAAAGCATAGTGAAAAAGAGATTGAAAAGAAAAATTTAGAATTGTCATTAAAACAAGTTGCTAAATATTACGATCGTTTTCTAAAACAGCAGAATAATCACCATTCTGCTGATGACTTTATGAATTTTTTCAAAGGTGAAGTGGATCATTATCAAGTAGAGATGATTTATAATTTATCAGATGAACAGTTTTATCACTTATCCTTATTATTAAATAATAATTTAGGTAATGAAAAAGACATTACTATAAAATTATTAAACGAAGAAACAAAGCTGAATAGGGAACTTGACTCAATTGAGAGTGATCTATCTGTTGAAATAGATGAAGAGAAACTTAAACGTATTTCTAAAGAAATTACAGAAACAAAAATGACCATCGCTGTTTCTGAAGTAAAGATTGCGTCTTTATTAGAAAAAAGAACTAGCCTCAATGGACAAGCCATGAAAGACGCCTCAACGTTTGATAAATATGTTGAAAATGTTCTTACTAAACTGGAACAAAATGATGAAAATGAAAGAGTTATTAAATATATCCGCTATGCTCAAAATATGTTAGATCACTATGAAATTAAGCTTCAAGAACGAAAAACGGATTTATTAGCGCACACCATGACTGAATGTTATAAAAAGCTAGCAAGCAAGAAAAATATGATTGAGTATATCAAAATGGACTCAGCAACCCTTGATTTTACATATTATGATTCTAATGACAGGGAAGTTCCTAAAAAATCGTTATCGGCTGGCGAAAAGCAATTAATGATTATTTCGTTGTTATGGGCATTAGCTATTTGTTCGAAAAAGAAACTGCCAGTTATTATTGATACACCACTTTCTAGATTGGACAGCGAACATCGCGCTTCATTAGTGAAAACATATTTTCCAAATGCAAGTGAACAGACAATTATTTTATCAACAGATTCAGAAATCAATCATCACTATTACGATATGATGAAAGAGTATGTTGGTGATGAATTTTTACTCGTTTATGATGATATCCATAAAAACACAACTATTTCAAGAGGCTATTTTAAGGAGGACCAGGCATGATCGTAAAACAAATCCGCTTATCGCAAAAAGCAAAAGAACGTTTGTCTAGACTCAAATCCAGAACGGGGATCAACAACTGGAATGTATTATGTCGTTGGGCGTTATGCTACTCATTAAAGCAGGGTACGATCCCCGCTAATATTGAATTTGGAGAAGAAAGCAATCTAGAAATGTCTTGGTATACATTCACTGGAGAAAACAGTGAAATTTATGATTCTTTGATGATTGCCTGGTGCAAAAAAATGGGTTTAGAGACAGATTCTAAAACATTAGCAAAATACTTTCGCCTTAACCTTGAAAGAGGTATTTCATATTTAGCTGGAACAAAATTTATTACTAATATTGATGACTTATTACAGCTTGTAATGGAGGGATAATTATGGCTATTTATCTTGATTATAATGCATCAGCACCGATTCATCCTGATGTATTAAAAATAATGATTGATGTTTATACAAATCATTATGGTAATGCCAATAGTCGTACTCATGATTTTGGTAGCGAGGCAAATAAAATTGTGACTTATGCACGTGAGCAACTCGCTAGCATGTTAGGGGTAAAAAAAGACGAAATATTCTTTACGTCAGGCTCAACTGAAAGTGATAATATTGCTATTCAGGGCTTAAAAGAGTATGGAGTTACACATAATAAAAAACATATTATTACATCTTCAATTGAGCATCATGCTGTCTTAAATACTTGTAAGCATTTAGAAAAAGAAGGATTTAAAGTTGATTATGTTGAACCTGATGAAAATGGAAGGATAGATGCTCAAAATGTTCTCGATTTAGTTGATGAGCAGACTTTACTTGTAAGTATTATGCATGTTAATAACGAGACAGGAATTATTCAGCCGGTTAAGGAAATTGGTGATGTTCTTTATGATCAGGATGTGTTCTTTCATGTTGATGCTACACAAAGTGCTGGAAAACTGATTGATGAAATCAAAAATTTGAAATATGATATGCTCTCACTGTCTGCTCATAAATTTGCGGGACCGCAGGGCGTTGGAGCTTTGGTATTAAGAAAAAAGAGATATAAACTACCACCTGTGAAACCAGTTATGTTTGGTGGGGGACAGGAACATGGCATTAGACCAGGCACAATTCCAGTCGCATTAGTTGCAGGTTTAGGCAAAGCGGCTGAGATAGCCGAAAGAGAACATAGTGAGTCTCTGAAAAAAGCAAAAGAAAATAAAAAAATTATTCTTCAATTATTAGAAAATTCAGGTTTGGATTATAAAATAAATGGTGATCCACAATATTGTGTTCCTTCAACACTTAATGTTTCTTTAGAAGGTATTTCTTCAGAAGCATTAATGTTAGCAACTAAGAATTATTGCGGAATTTCAAATGGTTCAGCTTGCACATCTAATAGCTATGATCCAAGTTATGTCCTTTCTGCAATGAGATTATCTCAAGAACGAATTAATAGTGCTATTCGTTTGAGCTGGGGATATAATACAAATAGTGATGATTTAAAGTATGATTTTAGTCATTTACTTGATGTTGCTAAAGGGTTGAGATAGATGGAAGAAATAAATGATTTGCTGAATGTGATTCATAAAGATGGGCGATATGTCAATACACTTGATTTAAAAGCGTTTGAAAGAACCTTAGTGAATAAGACACAATGTTATAAATTATACTGGTTAGAAGCTATAATCATAAAACTGAAACCAGGAAAGACATACTATACCTTTGAAGAGTTGATCAATGAAATGATTTGTAGTGCCTGGTATACCGTATGTGAGTATCACTTACATTTAGGACCTCGATCAGGGAAGGGACATGTGACGAATTATATTGAAGAAGTGATCACCATTCTTCAAAGAGCTGGAAACTATCCTTCTACATTAACCAAAAGAGAAGTGATGGAACTCATTAAGAAATATGATGGTCTTATTCATCATGTGAAGATGAAGTTATCTAAATATGTGCCTTATCGTTTTCTAAGACCATTTCTCCATATTGTGAATGATCAAGATATGTATGGAAATTTAGATGATGTGATTAAAAAGATTAATAAGGAAAGGGTTTTACCTTATATTACTGTCAGTAAGCCAGAAAAAGCGATTATTGTGGATGAAGAATGGCTAAAGATGTTTTTAGATTATCGTAAGATTATCTTGGAATGGATCAAATACAATAAAGTGGTTTATCTTCAAAAGAGAAATCCCAATGTCCCAGGGATTGTTTATAAGATTGAACCGTTTACCAGCCAACAAAGAAATTTGAAAGATCCGATCCAATTATGGAAGTACATTATTGGTCATGAAGGAATTACGAATCTTTATGATGAGAAGCAGATTATGACACTTGATGATTTATCTTTAGATCACTTTGTTCCTTGGTCTTATGTAGCAAGTGATGAATTATGGAATTTAGCGCCAACCACAAAAGCGATCAATTCCTCAAAGTCAAATCATTTACCTGACTGGAATACTTACTTTGAAAGCTTTGCACAACATCAGTTTAAACTTAATCAGATTATTCATTATGACGCACAAGCTTATCAGTTATTTGAACGATGTCAGGGAGAAAACTTATTTGAAACCTGGGCCATCAATGATTTGTATTTGCCAGGATGCAATCAGGAAAGTTTTAAGGAAGTCTTACGTGAACATTTGTTACCGGTGTATATGTCGGCAAGAAGTCAGGGGTATGCGATTTGGGAAAAAATTGAATAAAATGATGTTTGTTCATTGACAATATAAAAGCATGGGGTACAATAGTGTTGTCAAAAAGCTATGACATAGGATATGTCTTTATTAGGAATCGTAAAGAGAAAAGACGGTTGGTGAAAGTCTAAGTGAAATAATAAAGGTACTCCCTATTAGCTGCCCTCGAAAGAGATGGCCGTTCCTCGCGTTAAGAGTTTAAGGTGATCATTATGATCATAAATTAAGGTGGTACCACGGTCTTCGTCCTTTGGATGAAGGCCTTTTTATTTAGAAGGAGAGAGAGTATGAGAGATTTTTTAAATGAAAAAGATTTGAACACATTAAATCATTCATGTGCTCATGTAATGGCTCAGGCTGTGAAACATTTATGGCCACAGGCTAAATTCTGGGTAGGTCCTGTTGTAGAAGAAGGTTTCTACTATGATATTGACTTAGGGGATGTCACTATTACTGATGAAGACTTACCTAAGATTGAAAAAGAAATGAAAAAGATCTGTAAAGATGGTAAGAGAATTGTTCGTCATGAAATCTCTAAAGAAGAAGCTTTAAAAGAATTTGCGGATGATGAATATAAAGTAGACTTAATTAATAACTTCCCTGATGGTACAGTTATTTCTACATATTCACAGGGTGATTTCACTGACTTATGTAGAGGTCCTCATGTTGATACTGTTAAACAGTGTAAGAACTTTAAGTTAATCAAACATTCTGGAGCTTACTGGAAAGGTGATAAAAACAATAAAGTTTTACAGAGAATCTATGGGGTATGTTTCCCAACTAAAGAAGAATTAGAAGAACATTTAGCGTTCTTAGAAGAAGCAAAACAGAGAGATCATCGTAAACTTGGTCGTGAATTAGGTATCTTCATGTTTAATGATTTAGTAGGTCGTGGTTTACCAATGTACTTACCAAATGGTTTCACATTAAGACGTTTATTAAGTGATTACATCATGGATAAGGAATTAGCCTTAGGTTATGAACATGTTATGACACCATCACTTGGTAACGTAAAGTTATATAAGACATCTGGTCATTGGGCTCATTACAAAGATGATATGTTCCCAGCAATGGAAATGGATGATGAAGCTTATGTCTTAAGACCAATGAACTGTCCACACCATATGGTGATCTATAAATCTACATTACATTCTTATCGAGATTTACCAGTTCGTATTGCGGAAATCGCTAATGACTTCCGTTATGAAGCATCAGGTGCTTTAACAGGTATTGAAAGAACCCGTGCATTTACGCAGAATGACTCTCATATCTTCTTAAGACCAGATCAGATTGCATCAGAAATTAAATGTGTCAATGATTTAATCTTAGATGTTTATAAAGACTTTGGTTTTAAAGAATATGAATTCAGATTATCTTTAAGAGATCCAGAAAACAAAGAAAAATACTTTGGTAATGATGAATTATGGGAAAAATCTGAATCACAGTTACGTAAAGTATTAGATGACATGGGTGTCAAATACTATGAAGCCAAAGGTGAAGCTGCCTTCTATGGCCCTAAGTTAGATGTTCAGGTAAAATCTGCTTTAGGCCATGATGTGACTTTATCAACGATCCAGTTAGACTACATGCTGCCAGAAAGATTCGAATTAACTTATGTTGATGAAAATGGTGAAAAACAGCGTCCAGTTGTCATCCATCGTGCAATCTTAGGTTCATTAGACCGTTTCATCGCTTTCTTACTTGAAGAAACAAAAGGTAACTTACCTTTATGGTTAGCACCAAAACAGGTTGTTGTTTTACCAGTTAATACAAACTACCAGGGTGAATATGCTCAAGAAGTAGCTGCTCGTTTAAGAAAAGAAGGCTTTAGAGTAGACGCTGACTGCCGTGATGAAAAATTAGGCTATCGTATCCGTGAAGCTCAGATCCATAAGATCCCTTATGAATTAGTACTTGGTAATAACGAAAGAGATAACGATACCGTTACTTATCGTCTCTATGGTCAGCAGAAACAGACAACTGTTCCATATACAGAATTCGTTGACTTATTAAAGAAAGAAGTTTTAGATAAAACATTATCTAACCACTAAACGTGGCGAGAGATATGAGAATTCTCATATCTCTTTTTTTGATTCTGGCGTTCTAAAGTAGCGTAGGCTATCCAGTTTTTTGGGGTTTTTCAAACCGTGGGGATTGTGCTTCCCCACCAAAGCTTATAGGCCTCTGGAGTAAAAAAACTCCAGCTATACCGATAGTATTGTTAGCGAAGACCTGCAGTCTGAGAAATCAGGCTGATGAAGCTGGCGCGGGAGTGTTGCAACTACTGTGACGGAACTGTCTGCTGCTAGACGATGGCGAAGAATGTGTTTGTATTCAAAGCATTTACTATTCGCTGCTGTGCCGGTGGTTCCGCGCTGCTGTTCTCCCGCTGGATGTGGCCCTGTGTACCGAGATCGCCAAAGACCGGGACGAGGTGAAACGCTGCTCCGAGTGTGGCGCTGTTTTTATGCCAAAGTCCAACCGGGACAAATACTGCCCAGCCTGCACCAAACGGATGCGCCGCCGCAAAGAGGCAGAACGACAGCGGAAAAGGTACTGGCAATCTACGCATTTAGGGCCTTAAAAAGCTTGGTATTCCGGGGCCTTTACGGCGTGGTCGGAGGATTTATCATATATCCAGCGAAACGCTGCTCCAAATGCGTAGAAATGGGTAAAAAAAGAAAGCCACCAAACACAACAAGTGTTTTGGTATTTGTGTCTGGTGGCATCATAATAGACGTTACACTTTATTTCTGCTATAATTTAAGCAAATAAATACAATGTTTAGCGTGGGAGGTAGAGTCATGGAGAAGAATAATTTTTCTTTGCTCCGATCTAAAAAAATTATAGCTATTTTAGATGGTGATAAAGACTTCGGTGAACTGACCTTTGAAGATAAATATGGAAACGAAACAAGAATAAAAATAGCGATGCCGTATTTAAGCGGGCCAGCTATTTGCGAGCTTTCGTCTATCTTTGGGTTGCCAGCAACCTACTCATGGTCTGGCGGAGCGTTGAGCCGCTGGCAATACTTTGACAATATTATGGCTTTTTGCATTAAGGAAAATCGAATGTCTGATTTTTTATCTTATCTTTTTTCAAAAGATAAATTTGTGAATGTGCTAAGAGATTTATCTGTAAAGGACATACAGCGCGCACACAAAGCTATTTTACAAAAAGTTTTGGAACAGATTAACAGCATTTTATACTTTGGCGGTCATGAATTACGCGTTATAGGCAAGGTATATCAGGTTTGTAATGTGGGGGAGGTTGTCGCTGTTGCTGCGCCAGTTGTAAAAATCATTGACCGCGCCTATATAAAAGATTTGGCTGGCAGAGCCAATAAGGACATTGATGAGGGAAATTTCGATAGCGCCATTACCAAAGCCCGCACCATACTCGAAGAAACCTTTTGCTATGTTATTGAGAAAAAAGGAGAAGTTCCCTCGGACAGCGGTAATATTGGAAAACTTTACGGTCAGGTCAAGACTTTATATAATATGCACGCAAACAAGAATTTGGACAAGCGCATAAACACGCTTCTCTCAGGTTTGGAAAAGATAATCTCTGCAATCGCTGAA
Source organism: Intestinibaculum porci (assembly GCF_003925875.1). Classification (GTDB taxonomy): domain Bacteria; phylum Bacillota_I; class Bacilli_A; order Erysipelotrichales; family Coprobacillaceae; genus Intestinibaculum; species Intestinibaculum porci. Next base: position 1,324,597 of record NZ_AP019309.1, read on the forward strand.
ATGAGAAATAAGGAAAGTGATTCTCACGGCGTTGGTAGTAAGCGCATTGGCATAGCTGATTATCATACCCGTCTCTTTGTTAATTCCGCAATCGCTATGGCGGACTTCATATTATCGGTGTATCAAAATGCAGATCGAGAGGCAAAACATGGGACAAACTTATAGAATTGATCGACTGAACCTTATCACATACAAGTGTCAGCCTCAAAAAGTTGTTAATGAGGCACGTTGCCGTTACTTGGCCAAAAGTCAATTAGTTAAGTGTAATGCCCAAAATAAACATTTTGATTATTTGAATTTTCGCGGTTCACACTTCAAAAAAGTTGATTTTTCTTTTGCAAAAATTTCTGGATGTGATTTTTGGGGTACGAGTTTCAACAAATGTAATTTTTCCAATGCCTATATCACTGACTGTGTATTTATGGGATGCAAATTCATCGACTGCAAATTCGATACTGCGCATATGGAATATACTACCATCGTCAATACGAATATATCTGGATGTAGGAACATTGTTTTGGGTAAATTTGTAGAGGTCTTATCCCAATATCCAGATTTCCAACACACATCCGATTTAGAAGAAGTGCTGGAAGCATTGAAAGACAATACTAATATTCGCAAATACAAACTACTGCATCTTCCGGGAAACAAGTATAACAGATTAAATATTTATTTGTTGCAGAAGAAGTTTTCACCAGAAGAATTGCCTAAACTTTTGTGGCGCATCAGTGGAAAGTCGAACAAAAACTTAACCACATACAAAAAATTAGAACTGAAGTTGAAAGCTGAAAAAAGAATGATATAATATATATGTTCCGCCCCACACAATCGAGAGGTTGTGTTGCTAATGAGGCTTGGTAACAAGAGATCGGGGACTGTAACATGATAGCTAACATTCGAGGAGGGATGTCTATGATTTCTAATATGAGTACTATTGTCGGATTTCTTTGTCTGGTTGTTGGAAAAATGTTAAATCTTGTAGTCCCTCTTGATTGTTTGGGGTAAATAAGAAAATATGCGCCGGACGCAAGCAGCCACATGGTCGCCGCGCTCGGCGTTTGCTGTTATTTATGGCGCTCTAAAGTAGCGTAGGCTATCCAGTTTTTTGGGGCTTTTCAAACCGTGGGGTTTGTGCTTTCCCACCAAAGCTTATAGGCCTCTGGAATATAAAAATCCAGCTATACCGATGGTATTGTTAGCGAAGACCTGCAGTCTGAGAAATTAGGCTGATGGGTCTTCGCTATTTGTTTTTGCACACCAAAACGTACAATTGTATTGAGAATAAGCATTCCAATAAGGAGGTAAAAATGAAACTTGAACTAACGCATGAGAATATTCAGCACTACATCGACAGAAGCAAACTGATCATTCCCGAAGGGGTTGAAGAAATCGTCTCCACCGGTGGGATCAAGACTGATCTTTTTGTCGGTATCCGCTGGATCAGATTCCCACATTCCTTAAAGAAGATCCATGATTATTGTTTCTACAATGTCCCTGATTATGAAGATATTTGGTTTTATGAAGGACTAGAATCAATTGGAAACTACTGTTTCCATAATGTACCGATGGCTACCGGTGTGAAATGCCCTCATAGCTTAAAAGAGATTGGAAAAGGGTGTTTCGTTCATACCTATCCCGATCTTTTTCATGCCCAATTACAAAACAGAGATACAATTGTAAAAAGTGATTTCATCGATTATACGCACTTCCAAATTGAAGGCACAACATTAATACGATATACCGGTCAGGCACCCACCGTCATGATTCCTGATGGTATTACAACCATTAAAGAAAACTGGAATGATCCTGGATGGGCCTATGGCAATACGCCAGAGAGTGTGGTGGAAATAGAGGAGAAAAGCGGATTCTATCTTTCTAAGCCTAAATACTATTTGCACCAGGCAAGACAGCTAGATTACCAGCACACCAAAAAACTGATCGAAGACTGGGGACACCAAGTCAATTTATATGACTATATCGCATTATATCTTCATCAGGAAGATGAAGATCTCATCAAACTCGCAATGCCTCATTTACTCAAGGATATCAATAAAACGATAGATCTTATGGGTTCATATATTACAAAAGATGCTGAAGAACAGGAAATCAAAAAAGTTTTAACATTCATCTATCTGCATCGCCCAGAGGTTTCTCAACAAGCCATCACGAAGATGGCTAAGCGACTCGCTCAGCTCGATGATAAACAGTATTTGCATGAATTCTTGGCACATACTCAAATCATAGAATCATCAAATGACGAAGATTTAGAACGGTACTGTCTGAATCATTTCGATCAAGCCATCATTTATGATGGCATAGTGAAGATGAGCATTGATGCTGCCATTTTTGATCATGTACGTAAGGTACATTCAGACAAAACGGTTTCCCGTTTTGTGGTAGCCTGCACCATAGTGCCTTATATGCTTGAGTCCATTGAAACCTTTAACAGCGGAAATGATGAAGTAGAAGATCCCAAGTGGTATCTTTCGCAGCTGATTCCTCTTTCTGTGCTGAAACATTGCGATGTTCTTGCCCAACGCCTTAACCCGGATGATTTAGAAAGGGTTATTGATTCTCTGTTTGATGAGACTTTAGAAAAGCCTCTTAACTTTTTGATTCCCTACGCAAGATTTGGGACCAACAGACAAATCATCAATCTGATTACCCATATGAATAAGTGGCAAAAAGTGAAAAACAGCTCCTGGCCAAGAAATCAAGAAAGGGACAATAGGGAAAAATGTGCCTATGCTTTAGCGACCGGTGCCTTGCTTTTAACAACCAATCGCTACGCCATCAGATTTATCGAATACCGCTTGAAAGATAATGGGGAACTCATGAATGAAATGGCGCAGATCCATCATGTCAGTGTTTCTACTTTAAGAAGGATGGCGGCTGACTTAGGGTATGATCTGCAATGCTACAAGTCTTTAGAAGAGGGGAAAGGCGAAACGATGATCAGGTTTGATGCAGCCTTTCACCTGCAATTCGTCAATCAAAACAAACAAAAGATGACTACGCATAATCAGGAACTATTGTCTACATTAGCCGCTGAACAAAATGAACTTGAGGAAGTTGTTCACTATCTTACCCACCTCTTAAAAGGGACTTATGTGTTTGAAAACAATACTTTTGCCCTTCAAGAGTGGTTGACGCTCTTTATAGACAATCCCATTGGCAAACAAATAGCAAAGAGATTAGTCTGGGAAGCGGATCATCAGATTCGCTTTATGATTGGAGATCATGCCTATGTGGATCAAAGAAATGCAGCCATTGATATCCAGCACTTTCAGGCGATTGCTGTTGCCTATCCCCGCTGTTTACCAAAAGAGGAATTAACAGCCTGGCAAGAGATGTTTCAAGCACGTCACATGCGCTTTTATAGGCATCAGTTCCAGGAAAAAACGATCACTTTTGCCTCAGCTGAGGATTTTCAAAGGTATTACCACAACATAAAAATCAGAAAAGCCACTTTGCATCAGTTGTATCTGCAGGGATGGCTCTTTGAAGTAGAAGAGTATTCAACATTTTATTTCAACTCCTGCTTAGGTTTTGCCTATGAACATACCATCTCTGGACATGCTGGCATTGTTGGTGAGGCATTTTATGATTCCTGGGAGGAAATCCCTGATGATACGGTGATGCGCATAGGGATGCAAAAAAACTATTTTTATAAAGAACGGATGACAGAATACTATTGTAATCTTCTCGATCGCTTATTCATTCATGATCTGATTGAACTTGATGAAGAGCGAGTCGCTTCTCATCTTTCGCTTTTTGATGATGAAGAATTAGCTTCGCTTTTATCTTTTGCGAAAAAGAAAGAAAAAGTTATAGCTCAAAAAGCCATTTCTAAGTGCATAGAGGCTAGGAAAAGGGCAAACTGCATTTAAGAAAATATTAAGAAATTGAGATGATTCTATGGATTTGTTGCAGTTTGGTGCGAATTCTTTTAAAATATATACAAGGAGTTAATGTTTATGGACAAGAGGGAATTCTATTATCCGTCAGCTGATGGCGAGCATCAGATTCATGCCATCGCCTGGCTGCCAGAAGGTGACGTGAAAGGTATTTTACAGATTTTACATGGCATGTGTGAATACGTTGATCGGTACGATCGTTTTGCCTGTTTTTTAGCGCATCAAGGCTTTTTAGTGATTGGCAATGATCATTTAGGCCATGGCTTAAGTGTACATAATAACGAAGAGTTAGGCTTCTTCCATCATCCCCATGGCGATGAATATCTGATCAAAGATGTTCAGTCTTTACGTAAGCAGATGCAGGAAAAGTATCCGGGTGTTCCTTACTTCATGTTAGGTCATTCGATGGGTTCTTTTTTACTGCGAAACTATTTGTTTACCTATAGCGATGGTTTAAACGGGGCGATTATTATGGGCACCGGTCACGAAAATACGAGTACATTGAATTTTGCATTAAACTTCACGAGAGCTATGGCGAAAGTCAAAGGCTGGCACTATCGCTCAGAGATGGTCGCAAATATGGCTATGGGCACTTATAATGATCATATTCAAAAGCCGAGAACCCCTTATGACTGGTTAACGTGTAATGAAACGATTGTTGATCTTTATGCAAAGGATCCGCTTGATAACTTTACTATGACGTTAAATGGTTTCTATACGATGTTTAATATGGTCAATGAATGTAATAAGAAAAAGCGGATCGAAAAAATGAATAAGAACCTGCCGCTCTATATTGTCAGCGGCTCGGAGGATCCGGTGGGACATTATGGGCATGGCCCATTAGAAGTGTATATGGACTATAAAGCTTATGGTATCAAGGATATTCAGCTCAAACTCTATCCGCAGGCCCGCCATGAAATTCTCAATGAATATAGTCATGAAATGACCGATGCAGATTTGCTGTATTGGATGGAAAAACGTCTAGGATCCTAGGCGTTTTTCTTGTATAATGGGTGAGGAAAGCAGGAAGTACTATGAGAAATATCAAAGATATACATAAAATTATTATAAAAGTGGGTTCCACATCTTTATGTGGCAACAATGGAGAAATTGATCGTGAACGCGTTTTAAAGGTCATTTCTCAGATTGCAACGTTAAAAAGACAAGGCTATATTGTGGTTTTAGTATCATCGGGGGCGATCGCGGCCGGAATGGGCAGTTTAGGCTTACAGGAAAAGCCTACCACCTTACCGCAAAAACAGGCCTTAGCCGCAATTGGGCAGGCCGGCTTAATGGAAATCTATGAAGAACTCTTCAAGATCTTCCATATGAAATGTTCCCAGATCTTACTCAATCATGATGACTTTGATGATCGTAAACGTCTGATGAATCTTAATCATACCCTCAATGCCTTAATTGATTATGATGTGGTGCCGATTATTAATGAAAATGATGCTTTAGCCGTGGAAGAAATCAAGTTTGGTGATAATGATACCTTAGCGGCCTTACTGGTCCCTGTTATAGAGGCTGAACTTCTCATCTTAGTATCAGATATCGATGGACTCTATACCGCCAATCCTAAAGTGCATCCTGAGGCTAAGCTGATCAGTTATGTGCCTAAAATTACCAAAGAGATTATGTCCTACGCCGGTGATACTTCTTCTAAACTAGGAACCGGCGGTATGGCGACCAAATTAAAGGCTGCCCGCATGGTCAATGATTATGGCAGCCATATGTGTATTGTCAATGGAGCGAAGCCACAGAGCATTCTCAATGCCTTAGTTGATGAAGGAACCTGGTTTAATGGTCACAGTGGTCGTAATTTAAAGGCCAAGGAACACTGGATTGCCTATCGTACAAAGCCTAAAGGAGATATTATCGTTGATGAGGGCTGTGAACAGGCCTTAGTGAAACATCACGTCTCTTTATTGCCTAAAGGGATCGTTGCTGTGAATGGTGACTTCTTGATCGGGCAGGTGGTGGATATTAAAAATCGCCAGGGCGATCTCATCGCCAAGGGGATCACCAACTATGCTTCAGATGAAATTCGTCTGATCAAAGGCTTCAATACCAGTGAAATCGAAAAGATCCTTCATTATAAAGATTATGATGAAGTGGTGCATGCCAATAATATGGTTGTGTTAAAGGAGAAAGTTTAGGCTTTCTCTTTTTTTTTTTTTTTAGTGCGTATATCAGGACTTTTATGGTTAAATATGCTAAGATGGAGAGACTCTTGCAAATGGTAAACTACATATTTAAATTAGAATTTAACTATAAGAATACAATTTTCTTTTCTATTCAAAAACAAGAAAAAGATGTTGCACTTATTGTCTATGAAGATTGTTGGAGAAAAGGTGAGTTGTTTAAAGATTTCCCCTTTCTATATCCACAGTATTATTCATCAGAAGATCAATGGGATGATGAGCGTAATTTGATCACAGCAAGTGTTTATAATCTCATAGAAGATGAGTATTCGTCAGAAATGAAGGATGATATAGAATATCTAGTTGAATCAATGATAGAATATAAACCTGCTGTAAATCACAAGGTGCAATTTTTTAACAATCCAATTGTTAGAAAGTATTATGCTGATCGTAAAGAAAATAGAATGCAATTTATTAATTATGTATTATCACTATGTGAAAATAAAAAGACAGTATCCTTAAATGAGGACGACTTTAATCACTTAACGCAATATAGAGGGGCAGATGATTAAAATTAGAATCCAATTTTACTGTGATACCTCTTGCAAACAATTTGCCTGGTGTCGTCCCTAAAAAGAAGAAGTCTTCGGGCTTCTTTTTATTTGGCCAAATTACTAATTAAGGATGAAATAGAATGTATTAATCAATAAAAACGAAGAGTATGAAAGAATTATATTAAGAAAGCGATCATTTATACATGAATTTAGTGAGAAAGTAATGCTTTTAATATGTTAAATAGGTGGAATACTGTGTATGATTTTTTATACAAATATTTGTTATGTCTAAAATCTTGAACATAATATTTGATACAATAAAACTAAATAAAGTTTCAATTTTTGATTTGTTCTTGAAGCTGATATTTTAAAGTGATCTCAAGGAATAAGTGAGTTTTCGGATTTACATCCGTAAAAATTGTATATAACCTTGAAAGGTGATAATATAAAAATAAGTAAGCGCTTTATGTTTAAAAATTAGAAATTTTTAATGAATTGTGATGACTATATATTTAAGGTTAAATGAACCTACCATAAATAAAAGAATGAAGAGGTTATAACGCATAGAGGCGTTAAATATTAGCAAAGGTGGCAATCACCTTGAGGAGGAGTTATGAAAAAAGTACTAATTGAATATAATCCATACGAGATGAGGTCTAGAGTTGTTGTTGATAACAAGGAAATTCAAAGTAATCAATATTGTGATCCTAATTTAAAGAGGTATTTAGATTCGGGCGTACGTATGCCTATTCAGGCATGGATTGATCCGATTGTAAGAGATGGCTGGGACGGATTACTCCCTGTGTTATGTAAAATGGGTGATAAAGATATCAATATTGAATTTATTGGACGTGCTGTTGACTATGAGAATGTGAAACAGTCACTTCTAATGCAAAATGAAAAGGGACAATGTGAAGCAAAGCTTAAATTTGAGTTGTCTAAGGAAATTATTTCTGATGAAGAAATGAAGGACAATATCGACTATGTTGTACATCGTATGCTTAATGATGATTTCTCAAAAATGGTCGATGAGTCTCATTCTCCAGCGTTAAAAAACAAATACGATCATCTTAAAGAAGCGTATGAAGAAATTAAGGATGAAGAGTTTAGAATTGTTTTTACAGGAACATATAGCAGTGGAAAATCTTCTACAATTAACTGTTTGATTGGTAAGAATTTATTACCAACTGCATCAGGGACTTGTACAGCTAATGTTTGTAGAATTATTCATTCGCAAATGCCAAGGGGTATTGCAAAGGTTGCATATTGTGATAAAGGAATGAAAAAGGAATATCTTTGTAAAAACGAAGAAGAAGTACAAGATAAAATCAAAGGTGCTAATAGTCAGGTTCAGGAGATTAACGTTTATACTGACTTATCCAATCTATATCCCAATGGAATTGCAAATGATTTTAAAATTGTTCTTATTGATACACCGGGCACGGATAGTGCAACTGGAAATGATAAACAGAAGATTGATGGAGATTCAGTAAATTTTATTAATCGTTCGCATCTTGAAATAACAAAAGAAGTATTGAAATCTAAGAAAAAAGAAATGGCTGTACTTATTTCGGATGATAAACTGGAAGATGAAAATATTGTTGAATTGATGGATATTATTGAGGAATCCGCAGATAATGATGAAGGCTTCTTTAATGATCGCTTTTTGTTTGTTATGAATAAGTGCGATTCTTTGAGCTACTCAAATTCAGGAGAGTCTTTAGATAATAGTATTGAAAATTTTGTTCATAATATCAAAAAAGTGCCTAATTCAAAAAGAATTAGAAATATTGTCACGCCTAGAGTTTTTCCGATTTCATCAGGGGTTGCATTAGCGGTTATTAATGGGTTTACTGAAGCTCCTGGTATTAGTGAAGGAATGACAAAAAAAGCGGAACAATATGGTTATTATGAAAGCTTTTGTAAAAAAGTATATTATTATGATCCAAATCGATTAGAAAATGATTTTGATAATTTGATTGAAGAAATCAAAATGAAGTACAAGAATTATTCTAATTATTGTCTTGAAGAGAAAAGCTCTGTTTCAGCAGCAATTAGAGAAAAATATAGAAATAAACTTAGTGGAAAATTGGATTTCGCGCAAAGAGTTCTCATTCATAGTGGTGTACCAGCTCTGAAAGATGCGATTCGCGAATATATTCGCTTTTATGCGTATCCACTTCAGGTGCGACAGCTTTTAAATTGTTTTGTAGATATTATTGGTGAATTAAAGTCGCTGAATATTAATGAAAGCACCGAATTAGAAAAAGCGAGAAAATATTATAGTGATGCGGTAAGCTCTCGACAAAAGAATGACGCCGAAGAAAAAGATAAAGAGATCAAAAGACAAAAATTGAATGATGCAAAAGTGAGGATGGCAAATACTAAAAAAAGGATCGATGAAATAAATGAGAATTTGCCTTTTGAAGCAAATGCTATTCGTTCACAGATTACGACGCTGAAAAAAGATATAGCAAGTAAAATTGGCAATCGTGGTAAATCAGTGCCAATTAATGAAGCTAAGGGGATTATTTTAGACGCCAAAAAACAGGTGGATACGATAGAGGCTGAGTTTAGGGATACAGTATGGAAGGTGAAACAGAATCAAAAAAATACTGTTGTGAAATTATATCAGGAATATATTTCTTATGTCCATGCACTCGAAAAAGAAGGATTGATGAATAACGGTAGTTTTTCATTGCAAGATACAGTTGCTTATAAACAATTGATTGATAAAAATAGTTTTACTAAAGAAGCTAACTATATAAAAATCAAAAATGAGAAAAATCCCCAAAAAAAGCATGTTGAATTTGGCTTGAATATTGGTAAATTCTTCAGTTCAATTCCAGGGGCATGGAAAACCAGAAATTTGCCGAACTTTATTGAAAAAGAAGATGTTGATGTTGAAAGATATGTTTCTGATAATATCACTCCAATTGAAGCAAATTTTAATAAGAACGTCGTTGGTTTAAAGAATGCTTACAAAGAGGATATTCGTTTTTTAAAAGATCAATCAAAGCTGCGTGTTGAAAAGGTGATTGATCTCATCAATCAGCAAGATCGAGAGATTGCGAGAATTAAAGAAGAATTAAACAAATTGGCAGCTGATGAGAAGAAGTATAATGCGCAAATTTTGAAACTTCAAAAGGAGCGAGATATTTTGAATGATTTAGTAGATAGGCTGGAAGCAATTAAAATTTAACGAGGTGAATACGTATGAATTATTTTTATCCAAATGCGACATATGATGAAGCTATTAAAAAACAAGATAAAGTAGTATTAAGAGCATTGCTGGTAGGCATTATTGGGTCAGATCCAACCTTTGCAACAACGGAATTTGAGGAAGCATGTCAGTACATTAGAGAGAAGAGTATTTCCTTTAATGGTCAGGAACTTATTTTAACTGAGCCTTATAAAATGCAGGAAGGCGAATATAAAAAAGATGATTGGGATGAAGATTATTACAAACTGAGCCTTGTCTGGTTAGAAGATAATTTTGCTTTAGATCAGCGGCTTGACTTGATTAAACGGATGGGAAAGTCTATTTATAAAGATGAACTAACTTTTGGAAAAAGCAAATATCAGAATAGAATGGCAGAAAAAAATAAAAGCCATGGAAAAAAGCAATTGAATCCATTGGTGATTATTATTCTTGCGGCTTTGGGATTGCTGCTGGTTTTTGTTTTAGTTAATCAATTGAGTAGTTAATAGTTTGGAATTATTTGTGGATGAAGGAGAAGCATGTATGGCTAAAGAAGATATTGATGTTAGATCGCGGAATGATTTGGATGATGCGCTTGCGATGGTTGATCAAATGGTAATGCATAAGTATATTTCTACTATTGACAAACGTCCAATATTTGTACCTACATATAATGTAGGGTTCTCTATGCCAAAAGAACGATCGGACGATTTGCCGCTTCTTATTGTTGGTGATAATATCATGCTTTCAAAGTTGAAAAAAGTGGTATATGACGATGATGAAGATATTCTGGATAAGTTAACTTCTGCATATAATGCGACAGCATTGTATGAGTCAGCGACACTGGTTATGATTTTGAAAAGTAATGGCTCACAAATTGAAGTTTATTATGGCACAGTTTGTAAAACGACAAAGGATAATTTTGTACCGCAACAGCAATTGGAAGCCTTAAAGAGGAATGTCGAGGCTAACTTCCCGGGCAGTGAACTTGAAATTATTGACACTCTAGAGGAGCGAGAAGAAATTGTACAGGATATCTTTGAAGATGATATGTGTATATCAGCAGTATCAGGGATTGCAGCCTTAAAGAATCAAGAAAAAAATGGTAATAAGTCCTATATTCAAGGTTTGGAGAAGTTAACTGATTCCCTTAAAGGAAAAAAATGTACTGTTTTAGTAATTGCGGATCCTGTGAATGATTTAATAAGGGAATCTATTCGCAGCGGTTATGAGGAAATATATTCTGCGTTGAAGCCTTTTGAAAAGTCTGAGTATTCTGTTAATTCAACTAATAGTAAAACAGTAACAAATAGTGTTATTAAGGGGGTAACTGATTCAGTTAATCAAAGTGTTTCTAAAACAAACACGCATACACTAACCAAAGGCACAAATAGCTCATATACTGTTGGCGGAAGCAAAGGCGAGGCGTTTACGAAAGCAGTTTCTGCGGCCTTTAATGTCGGCATTAAATTTTTTGGTGCTTCATTGGGAGGATCATTTGCAAGCAGTGCTATTTCATCAATAGATGCTCACTTTACTCATGGCAGACATAAGGATGTGGGTGAATCGGAAGGAAAGACGGATACAACTGGAAAATCGAAAGCTTTAAGTGAACAAAATTCGATTGCGAATGCTTTGGGATCATCTCAAGGAGAAGGGCTGCAAATTACATATGAAAATCGATCAATTAAAGCAATTTTAGAAAGAATTGATTTGCAAATAAAAAGAATTGATGAATGTAGCGATTTCGGAATGTATGATTGTGGTGCCTATTTTTTATCAAAGGATTACGGAACATGTGTTTCAGTTGCAAGTACTTATAAATCTTTAATTCAAGGTGAGCATTCTTCTGTCGAAGCGGCACATATATCTTTATGGAACGAAGAGCAAGCGAAATATTTAAGACCTTATCTTAGCACTTTTAATCATCCGATATTTAACTTGGCTGACCAAGAAAATGAAGAGATTCCAGCTAGCGTTTCAACATTGGTGAGTGGAAAAGAGTTACCTATTTATATGGGTATTCCTAAAAAATCAATTTCCGGTATTCCTGTTATTGAATGTGCAAGCTTTGGAAGAAATGTATTGTATTCAGGTAAATCAGATCATCGCAATGAAATTGATTTTGGATGTATTCATCATATGCATGTTGATGAAGATACACGAGTGATTCTGGATCAGGATAGCTTTACGTCCCATGTTTTTGTGACAGGATCAACGGGTGCCGGTAAGTCCAATGCGATCTATCAGCTTTTAAAAAAGACCTGTCTGCAGTTAGGTGATGATATTGAAAATACGCATTTTATGGTCATAGAACCGGCAAAAGGGGAATATAAGGATGTTTTTGGCGGATATGATGATGTGGCAGTTTATGGAACAAATCCATTAAGAGGAAAACTGTTAAAGATCAATCCGTTTAGTTTTCCTAAAGATATCCATGTTCTCGAACATATTGATCGGTTGATTGAAATATTTAATGTATGTTGGCCGATGTATGCGGCGATGCCGGCAGTTCTTAAAGAAGCAATCGAAAGAGCTTATAAATCTGTTGGATGGGATTTGAATCGCTCTGAATGTAGATATTCTTATCATGGAAAAGCTTTATATCCTAATTTCTTAGATGTATTGAAACAAGTCAATGAAGTGATTGTGCATTCGCAATATTCTGCTGATAGTAAAGGTGATTACATTGGGGCATTATCGATGAGATTGAGCTCGTTGACGAATGGGATTAATGGTCAAATCCTTACTAATGATGAAATTACAATGGAAGAACTTTTTGATCATAATGTGATTATTGATTTAAGCAGGGTAGGATCAACTGAAACGAAATCCTTATTAATGGGGTTGATGATTATTAAACTGCAGGAATATCGTATGTCTTCAGCAACCGGAACTAATAAAAAACTTTCACATATTACGGTTTTAGAGGAAGCTCATAATCTTCTTCGTAAAACAAGTATTGATCAAAGTGAGGAAACCGCTAATCTTGCTGGAAAGTCTGTTGAAATGCTGGCTAATGCTATTGCGGAAATGCGAACCTATGGCGAAGGATTTGTGATTGCGGATCAGTCACCTGGTCTTATGGATATGTCTGTTATTAGAAACACCAATACGAAGATTATTTTCCGCCTTCCCGATGCAACGGATCGAGATTTAGTTGGAAAAGCGGCAAGCTGTAATGATAAACAAATCGTCGAATTAGCTAAATTACAAACTGGTGTTTGTGCTGTATATCAAAACAATTGGATTGAGCCGGTTCTTTGTCATGTTGATTTATGGGATGAAAAATGGAATAAAAGATATAAACCTAATCCAAGTCCAATTCCGGATGCGTCTAAAACGAAGAATAAAGTGGTAAGGTTTGCGCTTTTACCTGTTGGTTCTATTCGTAAAGAGGCAGCAGATAAAATTTTGGCTGATATCGATCATGCTATGTTATCTACTGAATTGAAAGTGAACTTATTAAAGTTTGCAAAAGAAAAGGATGTTGAGAAAGGCAGAAAACTTCGGATGAGTATTATGCATGAAATCTTTGCACCTGACACAGCTCTAGAAAAGAATATTGGCTATCGCAATGATGCTAGAGAATGGATTACTGCTATGAAAGATACATTAGAGCCTCAATTAGATGATTTTAATGAAGAAGAGACGCTTAAAATTTTATCACTATTAGCATTAGGAAAAGACTTATATGCAGGTCAAGAAGAATATGTAGAATTGCTAAGAAATCTTGTTACATTAAATGAGGAAATGAGGGGTAGCTCATGCTTAAAGAGATAGCGGGTGCCCCAATAATGGACATAGTAACTGCCAAGAAAGTCGATGATATAAAAAATAAGGTTTTTAAGAAAGAACTGGAAAATCGGCTTTTCAATGATGATTATCATAGACAGCAAGATTTAAATGAAATAGGTAAAGATAAAATTATAGAAAATCAAGAAATGAATGAATTAAAAGGGAAGAGTGAGAATTTACTGTTCAATCGTCGTAAATTTTTAGATCATCTTTTTCCTGAAGATAGAGCTGATGCAAAAGAAGTCAAAGTGACAATTGAACAAGATAGCTTAGAAAATAAAGAAGTAAGCGAACAGGAGCGCTCCCCTGAGGAAATTGATCAATTACAGAGAAAAGCAATTGCAGAGGCGTTTAAAAAAATTTTCCGTGGCGAAAAGCTAACTGATGCTGAAAAAGGTAACCTTGGCGAGATGTTAATGGATCAGTATTATATCGCCCGCGGCTATAGGCCAATTCATAAAGACCGTGTCGTTGACTTGGAACATAAGTCGGGTCAGGGAATTGATGGCGCTTATGAAAAAGAAGATGCAAATGGTAAAAAAGTGTATGTTATCGTAGATGCAAAAGTTAATTCTTCAAGATTAAATAAAGGACTGGCTGATGGAACAGATCAGATGTCCGATGAATGGGTTGTAAAGCGACTTGAAAAAGCGGTTGGTAAAAAGAAAGCTGATGAAATTCTTGATGCTTATGAAGATGATCCTCAATCTATAAGAAAAGAGCTTTATCATTTTAGCTATGGCAATTCTCCGGATGGAATGAGTAAAGCGGATGTTTCTACAGTTGATGCAGAAGGTAATCTGAATAAAGACAAAACAATCGTACAAAGATTTGACGAAAATGGTAATGAGATAAGGGGTAATTCATATGATGAGAGATAAAAGAAAGTCAACAGAATACTTTGATGAGTATATTGCTTATCAAAAAAAGCGGATTGATAGAAAAGAAAAGAAACTTCAGGTAAGTTTATATGATAAGGCTAAATGTGAACGCATTAATTTATCGTTGATTACATATAAAGTGAATTTGGTTATTGCTGAATATTCAGCTGGCTATTCTCTAAGAATTATCAGGAAAACTGTTGATGATGCTCTTGATACTATCATTGAAATGGAAAAACCGGGTTTTGAGCCTGTGTTAAATCTTTTGGCATTTCAAGTTGCCCTAGATGATCATTATAGAATTAATGAATTAATGAATAAACATGGGGAAATGATTTCAAAAGATAAATTGTTAAATTGTTTTGCAACTTTTATTAAAACACAAGAATTTGTTTGGAAAGGGACTTTTACTGTAACAGGAGTTTTTGATCAATTGGATCAAGTAGTTGGTTCTCGTACTCCAGAAGAAGCTTTAAATACATATCTTGAATCTTGGTATGAAAATCACGCAGATGCAGCATGGTATGAGTCTGATAAAAATAAGAATGATGTTTATGTAGGATATTGGAGTTTTGAAAGTGCAGCGTTAGCTAGAATTCTTAACTTAAATGAAGATATTCTTTCTAAGAATATTTATTACCCTATATTTTAAATGAATTGCTGTTTGATATATTTCTTTAATACAGGTGCCGTGATGCTCAATTAACTATAAAAACGGGAAATGATGATCTTTAGTCATGTGTCTCTTGTTCCTGGTGAAGATGAACTTAAAACTTTAAAAATCAAAGTATTAAAAGAGGACAGCTTTATTTGTCTGTAATACTATATAAAGCGATCGTTTTTCATAGCAATTATTCATGACCTTTGTGAGACAGCTAAACTGTTCTATAAAATGCCTATTAAAATCAAACCTGGAAAAGAAAAAAGTTTCTGAGAGTGGTACCCCAAAAACTTTTATAGCTTGTCAAAACCCCAAATTAATATAGAGACTCAGAAACATAAATGCTTTCTTTTTTTTATGAAGATCAAAACGCATGACAAGAGGTAAGAAATAGGTTAATATGAAGTAAAGAATACGTAAAGAAAGACATACTATTAAATGTCAATAGAAAATATGAAAGGAGTTGATTTTGTTAATTGTATAAATTAATTGAATCTTTGTTTACTCTGATTCTAAAGCCAAGTGAGTTTGTCTCGGATTAGAGGTGAGTACTACAAATATGTAGTATTAAAAATTGCAAAAAGAAAACGTCTTAGTGTGTATAAATGTGAAAGTTGTCACAAGTTATTGAAACATATGTGTTTTATATCAAAAATCTACATACAGTATCACTCTTCTGAGTCATTTCCAGTAAAGGTAAAATCATGTACTACACCATTCTCATCAGAATATTTGTAAATACATCTTCTTGTCTTTTCTGGAATGTCAGTAGTAATACTTTGGAAGAACGTGGCTCGGGTATCTTCCGGAAGCTTCATGAGATCCTCATAAAGCAGTACGAAATCACTATCATGCTTAAGAATAGCGTAAATATAACGTGCCATCTTATTGGCAACAGCTACTATTGCAAGCTTATGGCGCTTCTTATTGCCGTTTTTAACCCTTGCAAACAGGTTGGCAAGGTATGGATTATGCCGTCTGGCATACTCTGATGCCAGGTATATAGCGTGTCTGAGGATAGGCGATCCCATTTTGGAAATCTTCCCATGGGTATCAACTGATGAACCTGATTTCTTATTTCTTGGCGTTAATCCACAGTATGATGCAAAGTTTTCCGCTTTCTTGGAAAGAGCTATGTCATATACCTCACCAAGAATCATAGCTGCGGATTCTTCACCAACGCCGATTAATGTCTGAAGACGCTTAAATGCAGGCTGTTCTGAAGCAAGATTAACCATCATTTTCTTGTAGTTTCTCCTTGTCTGAAGCAGATTTCTGATACTGCTGACCATTTCAGCGGTGACCAGTTCAGCTTCCTCAGGAACATTAAGAGTAACTATGGTATTTTCACAAAGATCGAACAAATCGTCTATTTTAGCTTCCTTACAGCGATGCTTAGAGGCCTCGTAAGCCACATTAAAGACTTCATTTTTAGAAGATTTAATGATATGATGTGCAGTAGGATATGCCTCTAAGATTGCAAGCGCAGTCGCAGAACGTATTGAGAAAACAGCGGTAAGCTCGGGGAAGAACTTTTCACACTGTGCACTCAGTCGATTATATTCAGCATTTAGCTGTTTATTCAGCTGCTGATAGCGATGCGTCAGAAGTTTTAGATTCGCATGTCCTTTTTTGTTGTTTTCTTCGTTGTAATTAGGAGCTTTTTCAACATAACGTGCATCATCATCAGTTGCGCACATCTGTGCAATAGTCTTAGCGTCAAGTGGATCGGATTTGGCATATCCGTGTGCATCGCGCCACCTGTCAACGAATTTAGTATCCAGAAACTTAACTGATTCACTTTCCTGGAGATGATCGCGTATATACATGTAGACATTGTCAGAGTACACGCCTGTTACTTCCATTGCGAAAAGAACGCTCAGGCAGTCTTCATCTTTGTAATGTCTAACGGTATCGAGGAACTCATCGACACCTGGCTTGGTGAATTTAAACTTTATCGCCTTTCGAACAAATTTGGATTTAACATTTCTATCTCTGTTACGTTTATAAATGGCAGCGTCTGCTTTGCCTTTAGAAACGTCTAAACCGAGAAATAAATCATATTGTTTTGAAAAGATATTGTTTTTCACGATAAGTACCTCATTTCATAAATTGATAGTAATTTGTTTTGAACTGCACCTCTAAGCCAAGACAAACGCGACCTCGAAAATAAGAAGACAATGCAAACAAAGCTTCAACAAACTCATTAGGGTATAAAGAACTGTTTTGGCTGAGGAATAAGTCTTTCTGAAGCGGACATCCCATAGGGGCCGCAGGAGGAAAGAATACAACCTTAGGTTCAAAACAGAATCTATTATCCTGGATTTGAAGTGTATATTCAAATCTAAAGAATCATCAATTACTAGCGATGATTCATTAATCAAATTACAAACATATTATACGAGGAGGAAAAAAGAAGGGATAATGAAGGGAAAACGTTTATGATCTTACTGAGGAGGATGCAGATGAAAGTATTAAAAAACATTTTTCTCTCTTTGATGTGTGTGATGATGACTGGCTGCGTCAGTTCTTATCATCAGTCAAACAAGGTAGAGACCACAAACATGCCGGCAAGAAGTGTGCGAGTTATGAAACCAGCCACGCTGTTTAAAGGACAGGATGTGACGATGAGCCTGCAAGGCTATACTTACAATAAGAGCCAAAAAGCCTTTATTATTCAAACCAAAGTACAAAATAAGAGTCGTGATGAAGTAGAAGTGGATTATGACACGTGCCTGGTGCATGGTTATCAGGTGCCATTAGACATGAATTTTGAAGAAGTGGACGCACATCAGACCATCAATGGACAAATGAAAATCTTCGTTGCGGATATTAATAAAGCCGGGATTACTTTTAATCAGGCGAAGATGCGTTTGGTAATTGAAAAAGAAGATGATCAAAAGATTAAAGAAACGATTACGATTCCATTAAAGGCTTTTAAGAATTATCAGGCCGCAAGCAAGGCTTATGTCAAAAAGAAAAAGAAGAAAGTGATCTTCAATGCGAAAGGTGTCAAAGCGACCTTTGATCGTTATGACTATGATCGTCAGAAGCAGGAATATGTCATGCAGGTGACAATTACAAATAACGCTGCGCAAAACATTGAACTGAAGGCTAATAATATGCGTATTAATGGTCATTATATTGATCTTGATGAAGAAGATAATGAAGTGAAAAAAGGAAAGAAACGTGTAGCGGAATATCGCATGGAAGCGAAGGATCTTACCAAAGATGGGGTTAATCCAGTAAAATCAGGGGCGCAAGTGACTCTTGTTTTAGAAAATGATGACAATGATCAGATCATCGCTAAGAAGCACACAAAAATTCCAGCCGCTTATTTTAAAGCGTAATGGGGATGGCAGAACACGCTGCCATCCTTCTTTTTCGTTGAAATAAAAAATCTTGTGACATGAATGCGTTCTCATGAAAAAAGTGCTTGAAAATACTTAGGGTACTAACTATAATACTTAGTATCCTAAGTAAAAAGAAGGTGAATGCATGAATATTGAAATATGGAAGGATGAACGATATCGAGAAATCCATGCCAAATGGCGGCGCATTCGCAATTTGAGTTTTAACGTCATGCGCTGTGAAATGAGCGATGTCAATCTGACCAGGGAAACCTCAGCGGTTCTTTATCTGATTGATCAAACGGATTTAACGCAAAAACAGATTGCGAAAAAGCTTGGTATTTCTGAAGCGACGTTATCCGTGCGGATGAAGAAACTGGAAAAAGAAGGGTATCTGAAACGGGTGGTTGATGAAAAAGATCGCCGGAAATACCATTTAGAGACAACTCCATTAGCTAAAGAAGCGATGGATAAAGCGATTGCGCATCTCAATAAAATTCATGAGGGGATGATGGCAGACATCGATGATGAAGATATCAAACATCTCATTCATCTTTTAACCCAAGTAGAAAAGAACTTAGAGAAAATGAAAGGAGAACAGGATGCTTAAACTGCGTAAGTATTTTGCTCGTTACTGGTTTCTATTCTTATTAGCCCTGGTCTGTATCTTTGGTCAGGCGCAGTCAGAATTAGCTTTGCCAGATTATATGAGTGATATTGTTTCTAATGGGATTCAGGCTGGCGGCTTTGATAATGCCGTAGCGGAGGCTTTAAGTCCCACCACTTATAAACATCTGATGACACTTTCCACAAAAGCGCATCAGAAGGTTATTAAAGACAGCTATACCTATACCAAAGCCAAGGATGTTTCAAAAGATCTTAAGAAGAAATTTCCGAAAGCTAAAGACTTATATGTCTTAAAGAAAGATGCCAACGAAGATAAGCTTAATAAAGCGATGATCAAAGGCATGCTTATTGCGGAATCTTTATCATCAGACAATAAGAAATCTGAATCTTTCAAAAAGATGCAGAAGAAAATGAATACAGCCGTTGAAAAAGCGACTTCTTCCTACAATAAGGGTCTGCAAAAATTCAATGATGGGAAAAAGAAGTATGAAGACGGCGTGAAGAAAATCAAAAAAGCCGAAGATGGTTATAAAAAAGGTTTAGCTGGGTACAACAAAGGGATGGCTGGCTACAAGAAAGGTTTAGCTGGTTACAATAAAGGGGTCGCTTCATTAAAAATGGGTGAAGAGAAATATAACCAGGGCGTCACGAAAATGAAAGCTGGCGAAGCGAAATATCAGCAAGGAGTCGCTAAGTATAATGCCGGCTATCAAAAATACCAGCAAGGCGTGGCCGGATACAATAACGGTGTCAAACAGTACAATCAGCTTAAAGCTGCATATACTAAGCTCGCACAGGCACAGACGTCGTATCAGGCTCTGCAAAAACAGATGGCGACTGCTGATGAGGCGACGAAAGCGAAATTAAGTGGCCAGGCGGAGGCTTTAAAGAAAACTTTAGACAATCCACAAAGCAAGAAAGTTTTAGCGCAGGGCGCTTCATTAAAGACGATGAAAAGCAAACTGGAGGCATCAAAAAAACAGTTAGACAAAGTCAAAGTCCAAATGGCAACGGGCAAAGCCCAGTTAGACAAAGTTGGCAAGCAGATGCAAACCGGTAAAGCGCAGTTAGCGAAAGCCAAAGTCCAGATTGATCAGGGGAAAGCCAAATTAGCGAGTGCAAAAGCCAAACTGGATGCTGGAAAAAAGCAGTTAGATGCAGCCAAAGTCAAATTAGACAAAGCCAAAACAGCGCTGCCAAAAGGGAAAGCTCAGCTCGCTAAAGCGAAAAAACAAATTGATAAAGCGCAAAAGAAGATTGATGATGGCGGTAAAAAGATTAATGAAATGCAGACCGCTGCTAATAATGGCGATATGTTCTACTTCATTGATCAGATGGATGCCAAAACCAAAAACAAAATCTTCAAAAGTATTGATAAACAGATGAAGACAATGGGTGAGTCAACGATGAATATCGCTGGTGGCCAGGCGGTCAAATCGGAATACAAACGTTTAGGTGCAGATACTGATCAGATTCAAAATGACTATATCTTTAAAGCCGGGATGAAAATGGTGGTTATTGCCTTATTAGGCGCGATTGTGACAATCGTCGCTGCTTTATTCGCTTCAAAGATCGGGGCTGGCGTAGCCAGAGATTTACGATTAGCGCTCTTCAAGAAGGTAGAATCCTTCTCGAATGAAGAAATGGATCGTTTCTCAACCGCTTCATTAATTACTCGTTCAACCAACGATATTACCCAGATCCAGCAGGTGACGGTGATGTTTATTCGTATGGTCTGCTATGCGCCAATCTTAGGCTTTGGGGCAGTGACGCATGCGATTGAATCATCTGTCTCGATGACATGGGTCATCGGCGTTGTGATTCTTATTATTTTAGGCATCTTAGCTGTTACGTTCTCCATTGCCATGCCAAAATTCAAGATTATCCAGCAGCTTATTGATAAGCTCAACTTATCAATGCGTGAAAACTTATCAGGGGTCTTAGTCATCCGCGCATTCGGTAATGAAAAAGAAAGTGAAAAACGTTTCGATCAGTCTAATACCAACTTAACGAAAGTCAACTTATTCGTAAACCGCGTGATGGCCTCTTTAATGCCAATCATGATGTTTATTATGAATGCTTTAACTTTAGTGATTATCTATGTCGGCTCTAAACAGATTGATTTAGGTAAGATCCAGATTGGGGAAATGATGGCCTTCTTACAGTATGGGATCATGATTATTATGGCTTTCTTATTTATCGCGATGATCGGAATCATGCTGCCAAGAGCGAGCGTTTCTGCCAACCGTATTGCGGAAGTCCTCAATACCACGCCAGCAATCGTCGAAAAAGCAACACCCGTGCCTTTTGATGACAACGAAAAAGGACGTATCGTCTTCGATGATGTCACTTTCACTTATCCTGGCGCTAGTGAACCAGCCTTAGAACATATCAGTTTCGTGGCAAAGCCTGGTCAGACAACCGCCTTTATCGGTTCGACTGGTTCGGGGAAATCTACATTGATTAACCTGATTCCGCGTTTCTATGATGTAACAAGCGGTCAGGTGAGCGTCGATGGGGTGAACGTCAAAGATAGTAGCTTACATGAATTACGTGAACGCATTGGGGTGGTGCCACAAAAAGGCGTGCTCTTTAGCGGCACTGTTACTTCTAATATTACTTATGGGGCGCCAAACGCGACCGAAGAAGATATCGCCGAAGCGGTTCGTATTTCTCAGTCAGAAGAATTTATCAGTCATTTAGAAAAGGGCATGAATACCGAAATCGCGCAGGGCGGGACGAACGTCTCTGGCGGTCAGCGTCAGCGTTTAGCGATCGCTCGGGCCTTAGCGAAGAAACCAGAAATTCTCATCTTCGATGATTCATTTAGTGCCTTAGACTTCAAGACTGATGCCAAATTACGTCATGAACTCACCAAGATGAGTGCGAAAACAAAAAATACTGTTTTAATTGTTGGTCAGCGTATTGCTTCAATCATGGATGCGGATCAAATCATCGTCTTAGATGAAGGCCGGATCGTTGGCCGCGGCACCCATAAAGAGTTATTACAAAGCTGTGAAGTGTATAAAGAAATTGCCTACTCACAGTTATCAAAGGAGGAATTAGAGAATGAGCGATAATCGTCGTCGAAGAAATAACGCTCCTAAAGGCGGTCCTCATGCCGGGGTCAGCCGTTCGGGCGAAAAAGCCAAAGACTTCTCAGGGACATTCAAAAAGCTGATTCGCTATCTTCGTCCTTACTATGCGGCTTTAATCGCTGTCATTGTGACGGCGATTGGCTCGACGATCTTCTCGATCGTCGGTCCGAAGATTTTAGCGAAAGCGACCGATAAGTTATCATCCGGGATTATGGCGAAAGTCAAAAATACCGGTGGCATTGACTTTACTTACATTACCAGAATCTTACTGATCTGTGCGACGCTCTATTTAGTATCGATGCTCTTCTCTTATATTCAGGGTTGGATCACTGCGACCGTCTCACAGAAAGTTGCCTACAACTTACGTAAAGATATCTCCGAAAAGATGGATCGTTTGCCATTGAGCTATTTCGATCGTCATTCCAGCGGGGATATCCTCTCTCGTGTCACAAATGATATTGATACCATTGCGACTTCCCTCAACCAGTCGATGTCGCAGATCATTACCTCAACGACCATGGTCATCGGGATTCTGGCGATGATGTTATCCATCTCTTGGCAGATGACCATCATTTCATTGCTGACCTTACCAGTTACCTTAACGGTCTTAGGGCAGATCATGAAACGTTCTCAGAAGTTCTACATCGCCCAGCAGAATTCCTTAGGGGATGTCGATGGGCATATCGAAGAAATGTATGGTGGACATCAGATTGTCAAAGCCTTCAATGGTGAAGCCGATGCCGTGAATACTTTTGACAAATACAACAATGAACTTTATGATTCCGGCTGGAAATCACAGTTCTTTGGTTCTTTAATGATGCCAGTCACACAGCTGATAGGGAACTTCGGTTATGTCGCTGTTTGTATTGTCGGCGGCTTCTTAGCCACCGGTGATATTATCACCGTTGGTGATATCCAGGCTTTCATTCAGTATGTCCGTTCCTTCAATCAGCCAATCGCCCAGGTCGCTCAGATTATGAACATGCTACAAAGTACAGCAGCGGCCAGTGAACGTGTCTTTGAATTCTTAGATGCTCAGGAAATGGTGGAAGACAAAGCCTTAGTAAGCAGAAGCGAAGTCGATGCTATGAAAGGCGCTGTCACTTTTGCAGATGTGCACTTTGGCTATAATCCTGATAAAATCATTATCAATGATTTTAACTTACATGTGCATGCCGGTCAGAAAGTGGCCATCGTCGGACCAACTGGTGCAGGGAAAACGACGATTATTAAACTGCTGATGCGTTTCTATGAACTCAATGGCGGAGAAATTATGATCGATGGCAAGAACATCACCGATATGAAACGGGAAGACTTACGCTCTATGTTCGGGATGGTCTTACAGGATACCTGGCTGTTTAATGGCACCATCAAAGAAAACCTCAAATATGGTAATCTGGATGCCACTGACGAAGAGATCAAACAGGCTTGTGATAATGCCTATGCCACGCACTTTATTGAACAGATGCCAGAAGGCTTTGATACGATGATCAATGAAGAATCTAACAACATCTCTGCGGGTCAGAAACAGCTATTAACGATTGCCCGTGCTTTCGTCAAAGATCCGAAGATCTTAATTCTTGATGAAGCCACTTCATCAGTCGATACCCGTACGGAATTACTCATTCAAAACGGGATGGACAAATTAATGGAAGGACGTACATCGTTTGTCATCGCCCATCGTTTATCAACGATTCGTGATGCCAATACCATTATTGTCTTAAAAGATGGCGATATCGTAGAAATCGGTAATCACCAGCAGTTACTTGCAAAACATGGCTTCTACGCTGACTTATATCAGTCACAGTTTGAACGCAGTGTTTAACACATGGGAATTTCCCATGTGTTTTTGTTTATTCAAAGAAAACTTTCGTCTATAATAGAAGGCAAAGGAGAGAGACTATGGAGATCATTCAGCCACAGAAAAAAGATATTCAAAAACTCGCTTTTATTGAAGCCGACTGCTTTCCCTTAGCGGAAGCGGCCAGCTACAGCGACCTCAAAGCGCGTTATCGCGCCTTTCCGGAAAACTTCTTAATCGCTAAGGAAGAAGGGAAGATTGTCGGTTTTATTAATGGCAATACCACCAATCAGACGATCTTAGAAGATCGCTTCTATGAAGATGCCTCTTTACATGATCCCAGCGGCGCTTATATGTGCGTCTTTGGCATTGATGTTGAGCCGCCTTATCAGGGCCGGGGCATCGGCAAAGCTTTGATGCGCGCTTATATTGATCTTGCGAAAAGCAGAAAGAAGAAAGGCATTGTCTTAACCTGTAAGAAGCGGCTAAAGCCTTTTTATGAAAGCTTTGGCTTTACCTGTTTAGGTCAGTCACAGTCAACTCATGGCGGGGCGCTTTGGTATGACATGTTATTGGCGTTTTAAATGTGCGGCAGTTATTTATTAGATCGGGCGATTTTAGCATCTTTGCAAAAGTATGCAAAGGAAGAATTAACCGGTGAGACGCGCGATATCAAACCGAGTGATTGGGCGCCGGTTATTCTTTATCACGATACTTTCTGCGTGCAAAAGATGCAATGGGGCTTTTTAGGTAAAAGCGGCCTGCTCATTAACGCGCGCGCCGAAACCGCATTGGAAAAGGTGACCTTTAAAGAGTCATTGCAGAAAAGGCGTTGCCTGATTCCAACGCGACAGTTTTATGAATGGGATCATGATCATCAGAAGATCAGTTTCCGTTATCAAAATGGTTATCTGATGTACTTAGCTGGCTTCTATGATAGGCAGGGGCATTATATTATTATCACGACCAAGGCCAATCAAAGCGTCGCACCTTATCATGATCGAATGCCGCTTATTTTAGAGCCGAAAGAATTAAAAATGTGGTTTGATGATCGTTATGTTGAAGACTTGTTAAAGAAGAAGCCGCCGCTTGTGAAAGCACATAAAGCTTACGAGCAGCTATGTTTATTTGGGGAGGAAGACAAATGAGAAAGAAACTCAATACACTCATGAAAACGATGATTGATTATTATGAAGGCGATCCTAAACGCATCCAGCACTTTATTAAAGTAGCGTCACTAGCGAAAGAGATCGCTTCCTTGGAAGACTGTGACAAAGAAGTGATGCACTTAGTGGAAGCAACTGGCTACGTCCATGATATCGGCATTCGTAAAGCGGAAAAGGAAGTGGGCTATTCTACGCCTAAGCTGCAGGAAGAATATGGCCCTGATCTGGCAAAGGAAATGATGGAAAAACTGCATTTTAAAGCGGACTTTATTGATCGTGTCTGCTTTATTGTTGGTCATCATCATACAATCAAAGCCGTTGATGGCCTAGATTTCCAGATTATTATTGAAGCGGACTTTTTAGTCAATGCGTATGAAGATGATATGCCTAAATCAGCGATTATTAATGCTCGCGATCATTTCTTCAAAACCGCATCTGGCATCGCCATCATCAACGCGATGTTTGGTCTAGACAAATAGCTCACTATTTGTCTTTTTGTTTGGAAACACTATTTTGAAGACATGTTTTTGTGATACAATAAACGTATCGAGGTGATAGCGGTGGATGAATTTTTAAAAGAGATCTACGTAGCCGTCTTTAAAAAGTGGCTGACATTCCAAAAGAGTGAGGAATATACCATTAGTGAAGAGACATCGCCAGAAGAAGCGATTGTCTTAACGAGTGATGTAACGATTGGGAAAATTGTCTTCCATGATCAGTGCGTCATGGAATTATCAGTAACCAACAAGAAAACCGATCAGATTGAATACTATCTCCATTTTCAAATGCAGACCTTAAAACATGCAGTTTGCTTATTTAGAGAAATGGTATCGACGATGTCGACGTTTAATGAACAAAAGACCGTCAAAGTCTTATTAAGCTGTACCAGCGGCCTGACGACCGGCTTTTTTGCGGATCAGCTCAATACCGCCGCAAAGGCGATGCATAAGGATTACTCTTTTGAAGCTGTCGCTTATAATGAATTAGCGAATGTCGGGACCGATTATAATATTATCCTTTTAGCCCCGCAGATCAGCTATCAGGAAGCCCGTGTGAGATCGATCTTTGATCGGACACCGGTGACGACGATTCCGTCCATCGCTTTTGCAAAATATGATTGTGATGCGGTTTTTAAACTGATTGAAAAGACACTTTTCGAAGATGAAAACAAAAAGGAAAGCGTCAACTTACCAGGTGTATTACGGCTTTCCATCAATCATCCGGATCAGATTTTAGCCATTGGCATCATCAAAACAGCACACCATGTGCATCTCCATTATCGCGTTTATGAAAAGCAGAATATCCTTACCTATGGGGATATCATTAAACATGCCATCGCATTAGTGGATTTCAATGATATTATCAATATGGCACTGATGAAGTGCCCGCACATCAAACATGTGGCCATCGCGGCGCCAGGCATTATGGCCTGCGGTCATATGACTTTGCTTGGACATGGTTTTGATCATACGGATGTGGTAGGTTATCTCAAAGGGTTACATCCTTCCTTAACTTTCTCATTGGATAATGATGTCAATGCCATTGTCAGCGGCCTTTATGCTTTGCAGGATGATGTCGATTCCTTGTCCTTTATGTTTTTACCACGTGGGCATTATATTGGTGGCGTTGGCTCCATTTATAAGGGTCAGCTGATTAAAGGTTTTGAAAATGTGGCTGGGGAAGTGCAGTATATGCCCATTGCCTATAGCGATGATCCCGAAAAACTCGGGAAAAGTGAGGATGGGTCCAAAGAAATTCTCGCTAAAACCTTAGCTGGCGTGATCAGTGTCTTAGGACCGGAGGAAATTGCTTATTACTGTTCGAATGTCCCAAGTGAAGACGAACTCTATCACGCCATTAAAAACTATGTGCCGGAAGAGTATATTCCGCCGATTAAAAAAATTGAAAATCTCAAAGAATACATTCTCTTTGGGGAAATGATCCAAATCATTATGCGTTTAGAAAACGACCCAAAGAACTAGAAGGAGAGGAATGTGTCAACTACCCGCGACTAAAGTCGCAGGCTTGTCTCGCGCAGGCCTAAGACTGGCGTCGGTACATACGTACTAGCTGATTAGCCTAATGTGCCTTAGGCACTACGTTATCCGCAAAAATATAGGCACCAGGGGATTCTTCCCACGTCCCTCGCTCTGCGGGCATGCATTAAACATCTCTGACGGGCAGGAGAAGTGTGCATGTCATACACAACTGCGGATAACCTTGGCGATGGGAACTACCCTGAAAGGGAGAAACTGCATATATACTGCCTCCGGCAAGCGTATGCAGGCGTGCGTAAGCACACACTTATTTATCAATCTTAGATTAGCTGATTAGATTTATATATTCAAACATTATTATTTTACAGGAAAGCTAACTATATAAAAATCAAGTAGTTTTATGAAAAAGTTTGAAAATTTTATTTGATTTCAGTTAGTATACAAATAGTATATAGAACCTTGAAAAATGAATAGTATGCGAGATTATTCACAAATCTGTGATGCAAATCTCCTATAGCTTTTTGCGAAGTTTTCAAAAAGATATGTAAAAAACATCAAAGAAGCTGAAGCGTCTACTTCAGCTTGTCTGGATCAAAGCCTTCGCCAGTCGCAAGAATGTGGAAGATGATCCTGAGAAGCTTTCTTACGCAGTGGCCCTGTGCACACCTATGGCTCTTTCCTTCGCTGATCTTCTTGTCATAGTAGTCCTTGAAGACCTTATTATTGTTAATGACAGGCGTTATTATCTGATAGAGTATCTTTCTCAGATACTTGTTGCCTTTCTTGGATATTGAGCAGTGCTTAGCGTCAAACTGGCTTGATTCGTAGTGCTTTGGAGCTACTCCTGCAAATTTTGTAAGCTTTGCTGCCGAATTGAAGTTGCCAATGCAGCGTATTTCAGCTAGAATGGTGGTACAGGAAAGGTGTGAAATTCCTGGAATGGTTAACATAGGAGAGTTTGTTTCTTTTGACAGCTCTTCTATTTTTTTATCCACTTTTTCAAGCTGCTCTGCTACCACAGTGTACTGATCAAGTCGGGCCTCAAGGGCGTATTCCTCGCCTTTATTTGCCTGTGCAACCGAATTTCTTGCTAGTGCCTGGAGGTCCTCAGCAGTAAAGCTAACGCCTCTTCCTCGGCCGTTATGCTTCATTGCTTCCTTGATATCGCTAATGTCAGCTTCGGCAATGTTAGCGGCTGATTTAAAGGTCATAAGGATCTTCATATAGGTTTTGCCATAATGGCCGCCAAATAAGCTGTTGTATTCGGGAAACAGGATGTCCAGCGACTTCTGTATTTTATTGCCTATTGGACACAGCTGTTCCGTAAGATCTGCGTGCAGACGCGTAAGACTTTTCTGCTCGTCCATGGAAAAGAAGGTCATATCAACCTTTCGGTAAAGCTTCTTTCTTGCTGGATATGCTAGAATATCTGCAATCTGCATTGAATCCTGCTGATCATTTTTTGTGATGTTTCCGGTTAACTTTCTTTCTGCATCTGTCTTTGAAGGGTTAATGAGATACGTGCTGTATCCTTCTTTAAGAAGATGATGGAGAAGATTGAAGTGATAGTGTCCGGTATCTTCCATGCCGACTCTCAGATTTTTTTCTGAATACGGTTCTAGAATTTTGTCGAGCTTCTTGAATCCTTCAAAGTTGTTGGTGAAGGATGTCGGCTTGACTAGCGGAACGCCTGTATCCTGATCAATGACTGAGATGACATGGGAATTCTTTCCAATGTCAATTCCTGATGTAATCATAGTTAAGTTCCTTTCGATTATAGATTTTGTGACTGTGTTGAACCCACAGGGCTTAATCTGCAAATCCTGGTTCGAAATGCGAGTTCAAAGACTCATCTAACTGATGGTTGCTGGTGAATAAGTCTGCGGTATGATACTTTCCTAAGTAGTCAAAGCTACAGGGAGGGATATAAATCCACATACACATTCACTTTTTCAAACATATACTATTTCTAAACAGTAATCAACTACGTATGTAAAGTTGATAGAAAGGAAATGTATATTCCTATTAGCTAGATGAGCTAATTAGAATATACCAGGAGGAAACCCCATGAGCGTATGCGTTGTAGCGCCGGATAAAAAGCCGCTGATGCCGACAAGCGAGTATCGCGCAAGAAAGCTGCTGAAAAACGGCAAGGCCGTCATCTTTAAACATAAGCCGTTCACGATCATGCTTACAAGAATCGTAAGCGAGAATATGCAGCCGATCGAGTACTGCTGCGATACGGGATACAAACATATTGGTGTATCCATCAAATCAGAAAAACACGAGTATTTTGACTGCCAATTTGACATGCTTCAGGATGAGAAGAAGCGGCATGATGACCGCCGGAAAATGCGCCGCGCAAGAAGAAACAGACTCCGCTACAGAAAGCCCCGTTTTGATAATCGGACAGCTTCCAAAAAGGAAGGATGGCTGGCGCCGTCGCTGAGAAACATCCGCGATCAGCATATCCGTATTTTTGAGCGGTTCCTTGAGGTCATGCCGATAGTTTCAGCCACGTTTGAAATGGGCTCGTTTGACGTCCACGCCATGCATGAGTTTGAGGCAACAGGCACCGTGCTTAAAGGCGATGATTATCAGAAAGGGCCGCGATACGGCATGAACACGCTGAGAAAAGCCATTTTCTATCGTGACAATTACACATGCCAGGTGTGCGGGGAAACCGCGGATGAAGGCGCTATTCTGAGAGTGCATCATATCGGCTTCGAAACAGGCGATCATACGAACCGCATGAGCAATCTGCTGACCGTCTGCACAAAATGCCATACTTCGGCAAACCACAAGCCGGGCGGAAAGCTGTACGACCTGAAGCCTAGGACGAAGCCGTTTAACGGCGCAGCCTTCATGAACGCTGTCAGATGGCAGATGTTCAGAACGCTGAAAAGCACCCACCCTGATTTAGAATGGCACATGACATATGGCGCTGCTACGCAGGAGGCAAGAAGAGTCCTACACCTTGAAAAGTCGCATGCCAATGACGCCTACGCCATGGGAGAATTCCATCCAAGACGCAGGACGCCTTTTATGCATTTTCAGAAGCTGAGACGGAATAACCGCATCCTTGAAAAATTCTTTGATGCAAAATACGTTGATGCGCGAGACGGCAAGACAAAGAAAGGTGCAGAGCTGTCATGCGGACGCACAGCCAGAAGCGAGTCAAGACACTCCGAGAAGAACCTTCGCGTATTCAGAGAGCGGAAAGTTTCGAAAGGCAGACGCGTGATCAGAAGAAGCCACTATAAACTGCGTCCTGGCGATACTGTTGTTATTGGTGGAGAGAAGCATAGGGCAAAGGGCGTTCATAACAAAGGCACATATGTTGTGACAGACGCCAAGAAGTCAGTGCCTGTTAAGAAAGTAGAGAAGATTATTCATGCAGGTGGGTATATGCCTGTTAAATAGAGAAGGAGGATGGCACAATTCCTCCTGCGAATGAATTCGCAGGTATCCTTGTGCCTATATATCAATGAAATATGCCATTAAAAATGCCATCGTCTTAGACGGTACCAGAGAAATGGTGCCTCAGGATGATGTGATTGTCTTAGTGAATGAAGATCGCATTGAAGCGATCGTTCCTTCATCTTACGATACCAAAGGATATGAAGACCTCAATTTACAAGGTCAGTATTTAATGCCGGGTCTCATTAATTTAGATGTCCATCTGCCTTTTTCTGGCAAAGTCAGTAAACGGCAGATGAATCCGATTACCAAAACCAAAATGGCCACGGCTTTGCCTCTGACGCGTAAGATGACGATGAAAAAATGTATCGAAGCCGCCAAAACCCAGTTGATGAGCGGGGTGACCACCATTCGGACAACTGGCGGGATCGAAGACTTCGATACCAAAATTCGTGATTTTGTCAGTGATCATACCGTTGTCGGCCCACGTATTATCGCCGCCAACAAAGCCATTTCTGTGCCAGGAGCGCCGCTAGCGGGCTCGTTAGCGTACGAAGTCAACAGCGATGAAGAAGTCGCGATGTATGTCCATAAGCTTGCCGAGGAAGGCGTCGATTATATTAAAATTGTCATTACCGGCGATATGCATGAACCAGATGATGAACCAGGCGTTCTCAAAATGCCTGCCTCTTATGTCCGTACGGCCGTGATCAATGCCCATGAATTAGGTCTCAAAGTGACGGCTCATGTTCAGGGACAGATCGGCTTATCGGTCGCTCTTGACAACAAAGTTGATGTCATTGAACATGGTTCCGTCTTGTCTAAAGGGATGGCTGATACCTTTAAAACTAACCCAAGCGTTGCTGTCTGCACCATTTCGCCAACCATTCCTTATGCTTATTTAGACGAAAGTCAGACCTTTGCGAGCGCTGATGCCCATCATGCCGGCAAGGTTATTTTACGCGGTATGAGTGAAGGGGCGAAAGCCTGCATTGCCCATCGCATTCCAGTGGGACTAGGCACCGTCAGCGGTTCGCCATTTGTGACCCATTATGATATGTGGCGAGAACTTGTTTACTTTACGCATTACTGCCATGTTGACAATAACTTTGCGCTGCATACAGCGACCTGTGTCAATGCGAAGATCTTAGGCAAAGAGTTTAGCATCGGGACCATTGAATCTGGGAAATGCGCTGATTTGATTGTGACTAAAAACAATCCGCTTGATGATTTATCCGCTTTACGTGATTTATCTTATGTCATCACCAAAGGTCAGATTATTGAAACCCCCAGGTCGAACGTAATTCTGACATTGATCAGATCCTAGATGAGGCAATGAAGAAAGTCTTAGCGGAAGATGATTTTGAAGATTAAGGCACGAAGGATACCACTTTACAACATACAAACAGAGCGCAATCATATGCCAACATCATTAAGTGAAGATCACATTATTAACATGTGGTCTTTTTTGTGTGCAGGAATCGAAGTAACTTGTTAAGTAAGCAGCATACCAAAGGCGCGTTTTGCTGTTTTCCTGATTGCATCAAAAAGATAAAACAATGATCATGCACTGACTCATAAAAGATGAAATTCTGCTCATGGCGGGGGGAGATAGAAAGTGGTGGCATTTTGTTAGTGTTTTCCTAAAGCTCATGCTTAATGTAACCAAAGTAAGAGCTATGGGCAGTTCAAATGAACGCGTCCATTTCGATTTTTCAGATTTACCACCAATCATTATCTACCCTCACTCATAGCGAAGCAGACAGTGCCTTTTCCTAATGCGTGGACCACACATTGTGATAACCTTTCATCGTTTCGTTATGATACGTGATAAAACGAACCTGTCAATGTTTATAAGCTAGGGAAGCCGTCCGTTTTTCTTAACTTAATGACATTAAGTTTTTTTATTTGTCTTGACTTATAATGAACATATGATAATATATACATATGAAGAGATACTCATATAAAGGAGAAGCTTATGACTCATTATCAAACAGGGAAAATACATCATATGAGCGAAGATGAATTAGGGGATCTCGCTGAACTCTTTAAGATGTTTGGCGATTCGACAAGAATCAAAATCTTATATGATCTCTTTGATGGCGAAAAGAACGTCTCAGAGATTACGGAAGATTTAGATATGACCCAGAGTGCTATTTCTCATCAGCTCAAAATACTCAAAACATCAAAACTGATTACCAGCCGCCGGGAAGGCAAGGCGATGTATTATCGCTTAGCTGATGATCATGTGAAAACGATTATTGCCATGGGCAAAGAACATATTGAAGAATAGAGAGGTGAATCTTATGTTAGAAATGTCAGATAAACTCAAAAAAGATTTAAAGATGATTGGCAGTGGCCTGATTGCCTATATTATCGTCGTGATCATCGATCATAGCGGTTTATTAGCGCATGTGCCTTATCGTTTATTGCTCACGTTTCTGCTTTACTTGATTCCTTATATCATCGTTGGCGGAGAAGTGGTGAAGAAAGCGCTCATCGGTATCAAAAACAAACAGATGTTTGATGAATCCTTCTTGATGGCGGTTGCGACTTTTGGCGCTTTCGCCACTGGCGAAAACGCTGAAGCCGTTGCGGTAATGCTCTTTTACCAAGTCGGTGAGTGGTTCCAGTCTTATGCCGTTGGAAAATCCCGTAAAAATATTAGTGACCTCATGGATATTGAGCCGGAATATGCCAATATTGAAAGAGACGGCAAAGTTGAAGAATGTGATCCTTATGACGTGGAAGTTGGGGATACATTAGTCATTAAACCAGGCGAACGTGTGCCTGTCGATGGTGAAGTCATCGAAGGCAGTTCGCTGGTAAATACCAGTGCTTTAACTGGTGAAAGTGTCCCGCGCAGCGTAAAGCAGGGTGATGAAATCATTTCCGGCTGTGTCAATGGGGAAGGGTTACTGAAGATTCGGGCGACGAAGATGTATGAAGATTCAACCGTTGCAAAGATTCTTGATTTAGTTGAAAATGCTTCTTCTAAAAAGTCTAAAGTTGAAAACTTTATTACCCGCTTTGCCCGGATTTATACCCCTGCGGTCGTTTTTGCGGCTTTAGCTTTAGCCCTTATTCCGCCCTTATTTGTCGGTCACTGGATGACTTGGATTTATCGTGCCTGCACGTTCCTCGTTATTTCCTGCCCTTGCGCGTTAGTTATTTCCGTGCCATTAGCCTTCTTTGGCGGGATTGGCGCCGCTTCAAAAGCCGGCGTCTTAGTCAAAGGGTCGAACTACTTGGAATCCGTTGCCCATTTAACAACGGTTGTCTCTGATAAAACTGGGACATTAACCAAAGGGGTCTTCCAGGTCAATGACGTAAAAACCAAAGAAGATCCACAAAAAGTCTTATATTATGCGGCGTTAGCCGAACATTTATCAACGCATCCGATTGCCAATTCCATCAAACAGGCCTATCAAGGTTCATTAGATGAACAGATCATCAAAAACATTACCAATGTGGCTGGCCAGGGCGTGATCTGTGAAACGAGCATTGGCACTATTTATGTTGGTAATAAGCGTTTAATGGAAGAACAGAAGATTGCTTATGAAAATAGTGAAGATGCGGTGAGTACCATTGTCTATGTGGCTAAAGATGCCAAGTTCTTAGGCACCATCCTCATCTCCGATGAAATCAAACCGGAAGCCAAAGCGGCGATTGAAGAAATGAAAGCTGCGGGCGTAAAAGATGTCGTGATGTTAACCGGGGATAAGAAATCTGTTGGTGACGCAGTAGGAAAACAGTTAGGCGTCGATGAAGTATACAGTGAATTATTACCGGGCGATAAAGTGGAGAAAGTGGAAGCATTACTCAAATCCACAGATGAAAAACATACTTTAGCCTTTATTGGTGATGGCATCAACGATGCGCCGGTCTTAGCCCGCGCCGATGTCGGGATTGCGATGGGATCACTGGGCAGTGATGCGGCTATTGAAGCGGCCGATGTCGTGATTATGGATGATAATATCAAACGTATTCCAGCGATTATTCGTATCGCCCGTAAAACGATCGCTATCTCTAATCAAAATATCATCTTCTCTTTAGCGGTAAAGTTTGCGGTCTTAATCTTAGGGGCGGTTGGTTTAGCCAATATGTGGATGGCCGTCTTTGCGGATGTCGGCGTGGCTGTCATCGCGATTATTAATAGTATGCGCGCTTTGCGAACAAAATAAAAACTGGGGCAACCCAGTTTTTTTAGTCAAAAGTCGCAGGAGCGCGCTTTACGTACTCTATGATGGTAAGATGCTGCGGAAGGCAAACTTACATTGCCCGCAGGCAATACAATCTTTTGCTTTAGATTTTCCGTTGGTTTTCTGATGATAACGTTTAAGGGCCGCTTCATCATCATGGAAAAGCAGTTTACGATTCATCGCTTCAAAGATTTCCGGAATCGGAATCTGCTGTGGGCACCCTGGGGTGCAGTAATGACAAGCTGTGCAGGCAATGGAATCTAAGGCGCGCATAATGTCCTGCGCCTTTTTAATAGTATTGATTTCATCGCTATTTAATGGCTGAAAGTCATCCATGTAAGAGACGTTATCATTTAACTGATCGATCGTGCTCATTCCAGATAAAACCCTCATGACATCATCTAAAGAAGCCACAAAACAAATCGCTCAGGAAGGAATGCTCATCTCGGGATGGGCATTTTTTCTTATTTTATCACAATCTTCACGGAAGATAAGCGCTTTCGTGCTAAAATGAAAAAGGGTGATTGTGATGCATCGATTTATATCCTTAGATCATGTTGGCAAAGATGAATTGTTATATCACTATACAAAATGTAAGAGTGTGCAGTCGATTCTCAAAACGGGGGTGCTATATGCGACTAGAAGCAGCTTTTTAAATGATACTAATGAAATGGCTTATATTATCGAAGTGGCCAAGAAGATGTTAAAAGATGTCAAGAATCAGGATTATGTCTGTTTATTAGACCAGCAGATTGTGGCGACGATGGAAGATTTTGCCCGAACCGATATTTTTGTCATTTCTTTTTCCATTAACCCTGATGATATTACCTTATGGGCGGAATTTGGCGAAAGCACGGGTTATAACATTGCCTTTGATGCCAAATCGCTGATCCGCGGGATCAATGCCCATAACTCCATCTATTGTCATGGTCATGTCATTTATGATGAGAAAAAGCAGAAGGATCTGATTTATCACTTACTAACTGAAGTGATCGCTAGTAAAGTCGGGAAACCATTTGAAACGATTATGGATGAAGAGTTAAGACATCCTGGTTCGCCAGACTTTAAAGCCTTAAGTACAAAGTTTCGCTCCTTAATGGGGGTTTATGCAATGTTTTTTAAGCAGAAAGAATTTGCGGCCGAACAGGAATACCGCATCGTCTTTAAAAATCCTAATAAATCGCAAATTTGTTTTCGCGAACAGGATGGCTTCCTCTTACCTTATATCAAAATCCGCATTGGTGAAGGAAAGCTGCCTATTCGGGGCATGACCGTTGCTCCAAAAAATCATGTCGATTTAGCCCGTAAAGGGATGGAAGTGTATCTCGATTATTTAGGCTATCACGTTCCTATTGAGCTTTCTCAGCTTAAGCTGCGTTATTAAGCAATTCAATAAATTTACTGGCGGCCTGGGACAATGATAAACGAGAAGCATAGGCATAACCAATTGAGCGCTCTGGCAAGGGCTTTTCTAAGTGTAATTCATAGATCTCCTGATGATCTAACATCATTTGGCTGAATTCTTTGATCACCACCGAGATGCCTAAGTCATTTTTCGCAAAGTTGAGCAGCAGCTCATGTGCGCCTAATTCCATTTCTGGAGAAAGATGGATGCCTTCTTTCGCAAAGATATGATCAACATAGCGGCGGGAATTAGATAAGCGCTCTAACATAATCAGCTTTTTATGGGATAGCTCTTTATAAGAATACAAATGGTCATCCGGATGACCGGAGACAAAGATGTCATGAACCGTTAAACAGGGCTTGGTGATAATGGCCTCATCATCAAAAGGCAGATTGACAAAAGCTAAGTCTAACTGCCCGCTTTTAAGGCGTTTGATCGTTTCTAAAGATGTGCCATTGACAACGCGGACATGAACAAGGGGATAGCGTTCACGAAACTTCACTAAATAAGGCGTTAAATAATGAACACATAGCGTATCGGGAGCCCCGATGACAAAGTCTCCGCCTTTGAGTTCCTTTAAGTTGATCAGGTTATTTTCTGCTTTTTCGATAAGCGATAAAGCCTGGGCTGTCTCCTGATAAAGCAGCCGGCCTTCTTTGGTTAAAGAAACACCTTTCGCGTGACGGACAAAAAGGGTGGTATCGAGCTCTTTCTCTAAGGCGGTGATCGTCTGGGAGATGGCTGACTGAGAGATATAGAGATTTTTGGCCGCTTTGGAAAAAGAGAGAGCCTGAGCCGCTTCGTTAAAGATGCGGTATTGATCTAATTTAGTATTCATAAGACCTCCATAAGTAATATTAATACCTAATATTACATTAATTAATTTTACTTATACCTTGAGGTATCGTATAATAAGTAACGTAGAAATGTCAAGAAAGACAGAAAGGATGAATTACATGGCAGGTGTTGTCGTAGTAGGCAGCCAGTGGGGCGATGAAGGCAAAGGTAAAGTCACCGATTACCTCGCTCAGCAGGCTGATTTAGTCGTAAGATATTCAGGAGGGAATAATGCAGGGCATACCATCGTTTATGATGGCAAGAAATTTGCGTTAAGACTGATTCCAAGTGGTATTTTCACTACCGGAGAAGTCGTTATGGGCAATGGGATGGTTATTAACCCTAAAGCTCTTCTGGAAGAAATCAAATACTTGAATGATGCAGGCATCAAAACAGATAAAATGCATATCTCAGATCGTGCGCATATCATTCTTCCTTATCACATTGAAATTGATCATTTAGAAGAAGAATTACGTGGTGATGCAGCGATCGGAACAACCGGGCGCGGGATCGGTCCAACTTATGTGGACAAATATGACCGTGTCGGGATCCGCATGGGTGAATTCATTAATGAAGAATTATTCAATAAGAAATTACATCAGGTTGTCGCTTTCAAAAAGAAACTGTATCCAAACTTACAGGCTGATGCCGATGCGATCTTTGAAGAATACAAAGAATACGCGAAAGTGTTAGCACCAATGGTCGAAGATACTGGGGCTTTCTTAGATGAATGTTTCCAGGCGGGTAAGAAAGTCTTATTTGAAGGCGCTCAGGGGACTATGTTAGATATTGACTATGGAACTTATCCATTCGTCACATCTTCTAACCCAGGGGCGAACGGCGCTTGCTCTGGCGCTTCCGTTGGTCCATTATATTTCTCTGATGTTGTCGGGATCGTCAAAGCCTATACAACCCGTGTTGGGGCGGGCGCCTTCCCAACGGAATTACATAACGAATTAGGTGATCAAATCCGTGAAGCTGGTCATGAATATGGCACCGTAACAAAACGTCCAAGACGTGTCGGCTGGTTTGATGCGGTCGTTGTCAATCAGTCTCGCCGGATGTCTTCATTAACCGGTATTTCATTAATGCTGCTGGATGTTTTAACGGGTATTGATACCTTAAAATTATGTACAGCGTATAAGTTAGACGGCAAAGAAATCCATTCTTTACCAGCTAATATTGAAGACTTAGAACGCTGCGTCCCTGTTTATGAAGAAATGCCAGGCTGGAGCGAAGATATTTCTTCCGTAACTTCATTTGAAGAATTACCAGTCAACGCGCAAAACTACATTAAACGTATTGAAGAATTAGTCCATTGTCCAGTGATCATGTTCTCAGTAGGACCTGATCGTAAACAGACAATTGTCTTAAAAGAAGTCTTTTAAAAAGGCGCCACTTCGTGGCGTCTTTCTAAAAATCTGAGGTTTATTATGATTACTATTGTAAAAGAAGAAGAGGCTAAGTTTTTGACCCATAATGGTCCTTTTCACGCCGATGATGTCTTTGCGACCGTCTTATTAGAAAAGCTCTATGGCGATATTGCCTTAGCCCGCGTTTCTGATGTCCCAGAAAATACCGATGCTTTTGTCTATGATATCGGTTTTGGCAAGTATGATCATCATCAGGAAGATAAAGCCTTACGCGAAAATGGCATTCACTATTCATCGATTGGTCTCATCTGGCGTGACTTTGGCCATGAGATTCTCAAAAAGATGGGCTGTGACTCTGAAGATCTCTATGATGATTTAGATGATACCTTCATTTTACCGATCGATGCCTTAGATAATGGGGAAGGAAAACGTATTCCCGCGACGGTGACAAGTGTTATTGCCATGAGCAATCCTTTCTGGAATTCACCAATCACCCCCGATGAAGGCTTTCTCAAAGCCTGTGACATTGCCAGAACGCTATTTGATGTCTATGTCTATGGCACTTTAAAAGATTATAGCGATCAGCCGATTGATTATGATGAAGGTTACAGCTTTATTGATGAGTATCTCTATAATACGGTTTTAAAGAAAGCCGAAGAAGCGGACTGCTTTATTTATAATGAGGAAGGGGCCGCCATTGATTTATGGGAAGAATATGGCGAAGATATTATGAAAGCTTATGGCACCTTGAACGCTAAAGCTGGCGGAGCCGCCCATAACGTGGCTAAGATGTTTCTCAATCCTTTAAGCTATGAACGTGATGAATATGATGAAATCACCGGCACACCGATTGAAATTCTCGCCATTATGGCTGAAAACAAAGAGGCAGGCTTAGGGGCAAAAATTCTCGATCAGGTTTTTGATACCTGCATCGATAGTGAAAAGTCCCGCATGGAAAGTATTGATTACATTGAGGAACGTATTGATTTATCTGAAAACCATATTATTGTTTTAGAATCGTTTGCCCCTTGGAAAGGGACGCTTTTAGCGAGCGTTTCCCCAAAGGCAGCCGAGGCTGATGTGGTCGTTTTCCCATCGAGTCGCGGCGGCTGGAACTTTCAGGGGATTCCAGTGAGCAGTGATGCTTTTGAAGTGCGCTGCAAAGTGCCAGAGGCCTGGCTGGGCAAACGGGATGAAGAACTCCAGGAAGCCACTGGCATCGCTGATGCGATGTTTGTGCATCCGGGCGGCTTTATTGGCGGCGCGAAAAGCTTTGAAGGGACCATGAAGATGGCTCAGGCGATCGTCAAAAATACAGAAAGATAAGAAGGACATTGCATTAAAAATGCAAGTCATGTATGATGGTGGTAAGAAATCGAGTGGTTTCTAAATACAAGCAAAGAGGAGGAAACATGAAGAACGAACTTATGATTGTCATCGACTTTGGTGGCCAGTACAATCAGCTCGTTGCGCGTCGTGTTCGTGAATGCCAGGTTTATTGTGAGATCTATTCTTATAAGACACCATTAGAAAAGATCAAAGCGATGAATCCTAAGGGAATCATCTTAACCGGTGGTCCTGATAGCTGTTATGCACCTGGGGCAGCCACTTATACTACGGAATTGTTCAAGCTTGGCATTCCTGTATTAGGGCTTTGTTACGGGGCACAGCTGATGCAGCATTTACTTGGCGGCGAAGTCAAACGTGCTGACTTTAGAGAATATGGTAAAACTGAAGTTGAATTTGACACAGCATCCCCTTTATTTAAAGGGTTAAAAGAAAAATCAATCGTTTGGATGTCACACTTTGATTATATTTCAAAGATCGGTCCAAATTTCAAGTCCATCGCACATTCTGATAACTGCCCAGTGGCAGCGTTTGAATCAACTGATGGTTCAAACCTTTATGGTTTACAGTTCCATCCAGAAGTTCTTCATACAGAACAAGGTACGGATATGATCCGCAACTTCGTATTAAATGTATGTCAGTGTGCTGGTGACTGGATTATGGCTGATTTTGTACAGGAACAGATCAAAGCGATTCGCGAAGAAGTCGGAGATGGTAAAGTATTATGCGCTTTATCAGGAGGGGTCGACTCATCCGTCGCAGCAGTTCTTTTATCAAAAGCTGTTGGAAAACAGTTAACCTGTGTCTTCGTCGACCATGGTCTTTTACGTAAAAATGAAGGTGATGAAGTCGAAGCTGTCTTTGGCGAAAACGGTCCATATGACTTAAACTTCATCAGAGTCAACGCTCAGGAACGCTATTACGCAAAACTGAAGGGCGTAACAGAACCAGAACAGAAACGTAAAATTATTGGTGAAGAATTTATCCGTGTCTTCGAAGAAGAAGCTAAGAAGATCGGTAAAGTTGATTACTTAGTTCAGGGGACCATCTATCCTGACGTTGTCGAATCAGGTTTAGGCGGAGAATCCGCAGTAATTAAATCGCATCACAACGTTGGCGGCTTACCTGATCATGTGGATTTCAAAGAAATCATTGAACCATTACGTAACTTATTCAAAGATGAAGTCCGTAAGGTTGGCTTAGAATTAGGTATTCCAGAATACTTAGTCTTCAGACAGCCATTCCCAGGACCAGGTCTTGGTATTCGTATTATTGGTGAAGTGACCGCTGATAAAGTGCGTATCGTGCAGGATGCCGATGCCATCTATCGTGAAGAAATCGCGAATGCCGGTTTAGACCGTTCAATCGGTCAGTACTTCGCAGCCTTAACAAACATGCGCAGTGTTGGGGTTATGGGTGATGAACGTACTTATGACTATGCGATTGCTTTACGTGCCGTTAATACGATCGATTTCATGACTGCCGAAGCAGCTGAAATCCCATATGAAGTTTTAACAAAAGTGATGTCTCGTATTATTAATGAAGTACGTGGGGTGAATAGAGTAATGTATGACATTACCTCTAAACCGCCAGGAACTATTGAATTTGAATAAGGAAACTGCCAAAAGAACTCCAGTAAAATCAATGCTTACAAGCAAATTTATTTAAAAGCTGGCAACGATTTAGCAACATTTGATCCTTGTTCAGAAAATAAAATATCTTAGTTATGTATAGAAAAACCTTACTGATTTTCAAAATGAAAACTGAATATCGGTAAGGTTTTTTGAAGTCTATTTTTTTGATTCTTTATCAAGTTCTTTGATGAGCAGGTTGCCCAGTTCCTGGTAAGGTGGCTGACAGACTGTTTATGCTCGCATCTAGCGATGATCGATTTAAAATTGTAAACTATGCTCAATTGAAAAAGTAAATTCCGCTTAAATTTAAATTCCGGTTTTGTGTAGTTTTGTCTTACAAATGCCTTTATTAAAGGAATTCGTTAGCGCTTATTAGAAATTCAGAGGTCAAAACATGTCTGATTTTACTAAATTGATTGCTAATCATGAAAAAAGATTGTAGCGAAAAATGTGGAACTTCGCACCTCACATTTCTGTGAAGGACTTATTTCCACATTTTTTTGAGGCGCTTTAAAGTAGCGTAGGCTATCCAGTTTTTTGGGGTTTTTCAAACCGTAGGGTTTGCACCTCCCCACGAAAACTTATAGGCCTTTGGAGTAAATAAAACTCCCACTATACTGAGCGTATTGTTAGCGAAGACTCACAGTCTGAGAAATCTGGCTGATGGGTCTTCGCTATTTACTTTTACAGGTGTGTCTGGTGATAAGCCAGGCGCTTTTTATATCGCTCAACTGCCTGATTATAAAACCGGTAGGCCTCCAGAAAGCTGGCTGAATACAGGAAGAACATGCCATCCAGTTTATAAAGCGGATTGGTAAAGAACCAGTGACCATCATTAATCCATTTAATGCATGCTCCTTCCTCACGGGGAGTGACTGGGTGATCCTTCTTGTACTTCTCGAAATCATAGAAATCAATAACCATGTAGCTTTGATCCTCTTCAGTCAGTTCGTCTGTATGAGGATCTCTTTTTTGAATATTAGTGTAATCAGCTTCGAAGTAGTTATTTCTAAAGCCGTTTTTATAGGCTTCAATGATGAGTCTCTGCATGAATGTGGCTTCAGCTATGTTCATAGGACGGCCGTTGTTGTCTTTCATATTAAATTCATTGGCATAGAAGCTATGGCCGCTGCGTATCCAGTCAATACAGTGCTGTTCCTCATCATTCATAAGCTCAATGGATGTTTCCTTATCAAGAAACCTATCGAGTTCATCCAGATAATGACGGGTGTCCTCGTCGTCGTAATAAACATTATTATCAGGAGCACAGCTGGGTTCCAGTCTATCGCAGGCATCATATTCCTTTCTGTATTCTCCATAGTTTTTAAGATCTTTTGAGTAGGTGTGTTTGCTCATAATACTTATGTCCTTTCTGTTTATAAAATAAAGCGGAGAGGCATAAAGCTTCTCCGCAGATGGTTGTTATTCATCTGGTTCATGATCGAATAGTGATTCCTGCCTCCAGCTTACGTCATATTTGACTTTCGCATTCATGATCCAGGATGTCAGTGCTGATGACATCGACTGGTGCTGTTCAAATGCATACTGGTGAAGTCTTTCGTAGACTTCGGGATCAAGAGAGAAGGAAACCATTTTTCTTTTTTGCTTTTTCATTTTCTTTGCTTCCTTTCATATATAATGGCTATATAGGCGTTATATAAGACTTATATAAGGTTTTATCGCTTGCTTCTGGAACCTTTGTCGTTAATTCTGTCTCTGCTGATTGGCTGCGGCTCCAAGAAGAAAGATGTATCCATGCCAAGACAGTAAAGCACTCTGTTGCGGAATCTTGACCAGTTGGAATAACCATTAGCGCAGCACTTTATCGATTGTATAATGCGGTTACGATTCTCTATTACGCTCGAATTCATGCGTCTGGTTTTCTTCTGACGGTTCTTAGCGATAAAATTCTTAATCAGTTCGGTCTCAGCGTTATTGAGATCGTCATCAATGATAAATTCTTCGCCGATCTGAACAGGCTCAAAGTAGTTGAGAATTTCCTGCTTCCAGTTGGCAAGTGTATTAGCGAAATCATTCATTTCCTTCACCTGTGAGGCGTGGAAATTGGTAATAAGCTCCTTAAGAGCCTTGGCGGCTGTCTTCAGGTCATTTTTTCTAAAAAAAGCATATAGGCATTCCTGCAGCGCGACAGCTTCTCTTAACTCATCATCTATATCGAGAATCATATAGTAGATTTCGTAGTAATTAAGGTAACGTTTAAATACTTTGTTGTATTTCTTTTCGTTATTGGGATCAAAACATTTGTCATCAGGACGTTTGTAGAACATCCATTTGAATTTTTTCAGAAGATAGTAGTTAATGATCTTCTGTTCATATTCTTCCTGTTCCTGAGGCGACATCGCTTTGATTTCCTCAGGCTTCTTTTTCTTGACGTAATTGTCTTTCATAACACGGATACGTACATCCTGCAGCTTTCTGGAAAGTTCAGCCTTAAGATGAAATGTATCTACTACGTGCTTGCTGTTGGGGAAGAACTGCTTTGATACAGAACGGTAGGTTTCCCACATGTCCGAGCTGGTCATGCGCACCTGATCTCTTTCATCCTTAGGAATCTTAGAAAAGTAGTTCTGAAGATCATCCTTTTTTCTTGTAGGAAGGATATCAATGATTGCTAGTGTCTCAAAATCCATAAGGACATATACATAATCCCCTTGAGAAGAGTGAAAACTATAGGTCTCATCTTATGGAGAAAAAGTATTATGGGAAGTCGTTTTTAATTATGACCAAGTGCTAGTCTTTTTTCATTCCGGACTTCCCATAATTATTTAAGCTTATCGAATCATTTTATTAAGCCATTCTTCCAAGTTGTCTTTTTCGTCTTCATTGAATTCCTCTTCTTCAATAAGATTTTGTGCAGCTTCTTCAAGGTGCTTTCTTTTGATTTCTGGATTTGTTTTAGAATAGATCTCAGTTGTAGTAACTGATGCATGACCAAGAAGATCTCTTATATAAATTAAGTTGACGCCATTTTCAAGTAGATGTGTTGCTTTAGAATGGCGAAGTGAATGTGGTGAAATCCTTTCAGGGAAAAGGCTCGGATTCATTTGCTTAGCTCTCTGAAAGCATTTATTGACAATATAAGCGACACCTTTGCGTGAAAGCTGTTCTCCATGTATATTCATAAATAAAAAATCTTCTGCATCAATTCCATATAGATCAGTATATCTTTTAATAATCCTGACTACGCTTGCATCGATGGGAACTATTCTTGATTTATTTCCCTTGCCGTGTAATATTAATGTATGTGGTGCTTTAAGCTTGATTTCACTTCTTCTGATGGCAGTCAGTTCTGAAACTCTTGCACCACTTTCGTATAAAAGAAGAATAATGCATAGGTCCCTTAAATCACCGGGATCATTTTGATCAAATGTAGAGAATAAGAATTCAGTTGCTTCAACTGTTAAATAGTTCATTG
Source organism: Intestinibaculum porci (assembly GCF_003925875.1). GTDB lineage: Bacteria > Bacillota_I > Bacilli_A > Erysipelotrichales > Coprobacillaceae > Intestinibaculum > Intestinibaculum porci. The sequence goes on from NZ_AP019309.1 coordinate 1,369,447, forward strand.
GCTTGCTTTCAAATTTCTTCATTTTGATTTTTGAGACTGTACTGCATGTATTAACATATTCAGGCGCTTCATAGCTTACGTAAGCCATAAATGATTTGATAGCTGCCAGCCTGTTGTTTCTGGTGTTCGCTGAAACACCTTTTTCATTTTCAAGATAATCAAGGAAACTGATGATACTGGCATATCCGAGCATTTCTATCGTTATTTTAGAAGGATTTATATTTTCTTTTTCCTTCATGTAATCAAACAATTCCTTAAAAGCATAACTATAGTTAGTGACCGTATTACTGCTGAAGCCCCTCTGCTTAGGCAGATAAACCATCAGAAACTTGCTTAACAGTTTTGGAAAGTCATTCTTAAATGTCTTTTTCTTCATTGTCATTTCCTAACCCCTTTTCATAAATATAGTGACCGGCATTAACGATTTCATCATAATGCTCTTTGGTTAACCTTAAATATTTCTCAGTGCTTTCAATTCCCTTATGTCCAAGCATGGTGCTAAGATAAGGAAGCGCACAGTAGGGATCCCAGCCAAGCTCAATCATATGGCTAAGCATAGCGCATGCAGAACTATGACGAATGTCATGAATACGTATTTTGTACTTTCCATTCCATATATTTATGCCTGCCTTTGGCAGTATGGTTCTTTGAAATAGTATGCAAACTTGCTGTGATCTTTTCCTTTTCCCTGTTTTTCCTGCTCTTGGAGCTGGAAAGAAATAATCATCTGGATCGCCATCTATATTTCCACCTTTAAGAAGCCATTTTCTAAGTGATTCATTAAAAGGAATTAGTCGAGTAACGTTGTTCTTAGCATTATTTACTTTGATAACGTTACTTGTAAAATCTACATCCTTCACCTTAAGATCAAGCGTTTCTCCAACCCTCATCGCTGTAGCATACAGGAGTCTGAGCTCTGTTTGATAGAAATGATACATCATATTTTCTGAAGCGAGGATATCGATAGCCTTGAAAATACTTTGCATTTCCTGTTTTGAGAATATATATGGAACGAAATCTGTAGTATTTTTAATATGCTTTTCAGGATAGACATAAACATTTTCATATCCCATATTCTTCATATATAGACCGACCTGTCGTATACGTGATTCACAGTTATGGATAGTGGACGGGGCCTTGCCTTCGTTTTGATGAATATATCCCTTAGCCATTTCACGTGTGAGTATGGGCGCATTAAGATCGTATGTTTCAAGATAATTATTCAGTTTTAATAGTCCTGCAATAATGGTGTAATCGAACGCAAATCCGAGTGACCTTTTATATTCTACATAGCCAACAAATACCTCTCGGAAAACGCCATGAAAGTTTTCAATCGTGATACTCATTGGGAACCTCCAGGCAGAGACAGCGCAGTGTTTCCACATCAATAGAAAGATATCTGCTTGTTGTATTAAGATTTTTATGGCCTAGAATACCTGTGATAACAGGCATTGGTGTGTTTTTATTTAGTAAATTGGTTGCAAGTGAATGGCGCAGGGCATGCGCTCCATTCTTTCTCTCGCCAATCTCCACATCAGATTTTTTAAAGTAATACTTAACAAGGGCTGTAAGTTCTGAACGGCAATATGTGGTCCCGGTGTCTGGGTTAATAAATACATACTCATTATAATCTTTCAGGCTCTTTGGTCTTATATCTCTTAGGTATGCAATTAGCAGATATCGAACTTCTTTTGATATGGGAACGCTGACTCTGCAGGCTGTCTTTATCTGTGGCTTTTCAATAAGATTCTTATCCCATTTAATGTCACTTAGCTTCAGCTGAAGAATATCGCTAGCTCTTAGACCTGTCTGAGCAGCCAGCATAATCATAGTTTTTGTCCGTAAGTAGTTTTGACTATTCGGTTTGATTTCACTCAACATCATTTTGATTTCTTTTTCTGTATAATAGGAAGGGAGCGTCGATCGCCTATTCGTAAAGATAACTGGAAAAAGTCTACGTCCATCAACAGTTGCTAGATCATTTTTATGGAGAATATCGAAGAAATTTCTCAATGTAAAAGCAACCATACTTTTCGTTTGTGATCTGTAAGGAAGCTGATTAATAAATTTGAATACAATAGAAAGGTCAAAATCATGAAAATCATTTACATCATTATCAAATACATAGCTTAGAAAGGGTTGTACGTGATTACACTTATGTTTAATCGTAGCTTCTACCAAATCAGGCTTCTGATTATCTCTAAATATCTTCAGATAATAATTCACAAATTCACTTTTATCCATTACTCATTACCTCCCACAAAAGGACATACTGCATCTTAATCTGTACTTTCAATTTAGCTGATGCAGTCATACTAATACTCGTCATTTTATATACCTCCTCTCGCTTTAAATGACAAAATCATTATATAACAGACATAATCATGAATCGTGTCCTGTCTTATTTATAAAGCAAAATATGAAGCTATAATCGAATATATTTGAAATGTATCCAAATAATATTCATGTCACATATTCGTAGTGAATCATATGTTTTAAAGAAAATATTCGCTCTTTCAGGATATTGTAAATAATGTTTATTGAATTGTTTGGATTACTAAAAAATGCACGAATAAAGTAGCTGAAGACAGATTCACCTAAATACTTTTTATAAAGTATCAGGTAACGTAAATAGTCTTTCTTCCATCTATACATGGTCGAACGTGGAATATTAAACTTAGTAGATATACTACAGGCTGTCTTATCATTCTTATGATTATCCCAGTATATCAAAACAGATAAAATGAACTGAATGGAATACTGGTGTTTAAACATGATAAAAAAGGCAGGAAGAAGCGAATGATAGCTGTTTGTATTCACGCTGTACATGAGCGGTATTTCAATTGTACTTATATTCATTTGCCCGTTATAAAATGTGATAAGATATCTAAAATATTTTCTTTTTGTAAGTTTACATGGTATCTTTTTTGGCTTCTTTCTGCTCTTGTAAGAATGATGATCATAACAGCAGGACTGAGAGGATAATTCATTTATAAAACTGCAGAAATCTTCAAAATCGATATCAAAGATCGATCTTCCTTCATAAAGTCTTTTTCTCAAAAAGGTGTTGAAAAAAGCAAACACTGATAGTAACATGGTGCACGTGGGGAATCTTCAAAGTAAGCGACCAAACTTATAGCTTTGAAGATCCTTTCCTTTCTGTATCTTTGCATGAGATAATTTTATCATAATTACATCAGTCACGAAATATAAGTTATCTGAATGGTCACTTTTTGCCTCAGATAACTTTTTAATTTGAGTATACAGTACATAAATGTGATTCCAAAGATAAAATATTATGGGAAGTCCGGAATGAAAAAAGACCAGCACTTGGTCATAATTAAAAACGACTTCCCATAATACTTTTTCTCCATAAGATGAGTTATGGGAAGCTAGACATAACTCATCCATTACCAAATATTTAGTAAGTTTTTTTCTGGGAATGTTGACATGCGCATCAAAGATTCTCTGAACGGTGGTGGGGCTTAGAAAATATCTGTTGGCGACCGATGTGAACGTTTCGTTGGGATCACGCAAGTCCTTCAAAACCAGAAACACGGTCGTGACAGAGACTTTTTCACCAGGAAAGGTGAAGGGGTTTTCCTCATTGAACGTCTTACCGCAGTTCTTGCATTCGAATCTTCGCTGTTTGTAATCAATTATGCATGGCGCATGAGCGAGGACGGAATGGCGGACCTTCTTGATTTTGTATCCCTTAACCTTGATCTCTTCGGATCGGCACATAGGACAGCTGCAGTCGCCTCTGTTGAGCGTTATCTGAACATGAAGCTCATCTTTTTCACTGGATATTTTAAACTCTTCAACCTGGGATTCCTTGATGTTGAAAAGCTTTAGCACATCATCATTGAATGAAAAAGCTTTAACGGTGCTATCGGAAACAGCATCAGAGCTGCTCCCGGCGTTCTTGTTACTGATTATTAAGTTTTTATCTTTAGGCATTGTAAATTATGCACTCCTTTCATCAATGCAGCTTCATTATAGGAAAGAACGAAGGGCACAAAATACATAGCTCGTGTGGAAAGTTATATCAAAAAAATCAGTCTCTTAATGGAAAGGCTTACATTTAAAGGCACTCGACTGAAAATCCTAAAGAGATCTTTTACTGAGCTGATGATGCGGCCCTTGAGCTTTGCTTTGATGTAGCTGAAAAAGGATGAACTGCAGGGCGGCACATAGTTGATGATTCTGCTCGCCAGAGACTCATTAGCCGTATTGTCAGACTGATCACTGACTTCATCATTATTGAGGATATTAAGTTCTATGCAGACATGAATGACATCCTGGACACAGTTCTGCATGTAAGGTAATAGAAAGCTTGGAAGGACAACGTGCGTCTCATGATCATCAGGATTATCTCTGTTGATTTTCTTGACGCGTAAAAGTTTTAGGGTGTATTTAGCACCATTAATAATAACACTGCGATGGACATAGCCATGAACGTAGCACTTGTAATTGCGCCACTTGCTTCTAAGCTGATCAAGGATCTGCTCTGTGTCATAGTATTTATTAAAGTCATTTAGGAAAGTTTCTTCATCAATCGTATTGATTTCTTGCTTGTAATGCGATATTATCATCCTGTCTTGTTGGACAGATGAAGAACAAACTTTGGTCGGAGAGTTCTTCATCTTTTTTTCTTTCTGTAGATTTTTAAGTTCTGTATATGGATAATAACATAGTTTAGAACGTATCAGAACCCCACGAAAGTGAAAAGAACAAGAAATATTTAAAAACCAAAAACCACACAAAATGGTGGAGCCTGCTCAGACCCCACCGTAATTTAGATTATCTTTTTTGATTACTTTTTCTTTAAAACTGAAGGCTTTAACTCCACCTTGTCTTTATCGATCTGGCTATAGCCTTTGCACTTTAGAGCCTCATAGATCTCCGGCATCATGAAAGCCGTGTTTTCATAGAGACTTCTGCCGCCATAAAGCTTGCGGGAGTAGGAGTTGATATTATTAACGGCTCTGTTAAGGGCCTCCTGACTTACAAGCCCAAGCTTGCGGAGATCCTTTTTCTTGGGGCAGATATATCTTAAAACAAGATGCTCGTTCTCAAGTGATCCCTTCTGATTTGAATGCATCGCATCACAGTAGAAGATTCGGCATGTTCCTGACTCTCTGTCTTCGAATTCATCGGCCAGCGAGAATTCACTGCCTCTGTCAGTCAGGATAGACCCTATATTATTAATAAATACATCCGGGCCAAGCAGCTTTTCAATATAGTCAAGGCCATTCACCATCTCCTCAGCTGTTTTTTCATCATGATAGACGGCAAGAAATACACCGCCTGGCATGATCTTAAAAGTCTGAATAAACGGGCCGTTAGAAACATCATTATAAACGGTATCCATAAGGATATAGCCGACAGGATGATCAATTGCCTGCTCGCTATCAGGCCGTTCTGCACCATCATAGAGCTTAACGCTATGATTGATGCTGTACTGTGCGGCCACAAGGGGGTTGTATTCAAGAAAGTCCCTGAATGTTCTTCCGGTTAAATAGCCGCTGTCCTTGCGCTTTCTGTACTGGTTAGCGCGTACCTTAGGCATCTTTCTTCTCTTTACCTGGTTTCTGAGCGCCAGGCTATTGATTCCAAACTGTTCAAATGCACCCTGCTCAATATAGTTGTACAGGCACTTTTCGGAAATTTTGAGCTCAGGATGCTCGTTAAGAATTGCATACGGTGACTTGCCCTGTTCAAGCTCAGGCTTGATGATATCAGCCATCCACTGAGCCTCTGAATAGGTGAGGTTGAAGCCCATTCTCGAATCCCTAAGCATATATTCGTATGCTCTTTGGGCCACATCTGCTCTGTAGTAGTATTTTGAGAATCTGCAGCTGGGGGCTTTGGTGCAGCCGTTGCAGACGCCCGGTGATCTGTCCCTTTGATTGCATTTAAACAGGGTGTAGTCAGTGCATTCCATGAACACCTCATGGCTGGTTCTGCACTCCCGTCCTCTTGTGCACTTTTTGTAGTTGGCGCAGTCAAAGGGTGCCTTGCTTGGCGATCCTGAAGGAGTTCTGTGATTCCGAATTTCCTTAGCGACGGTAGTTGGATCTTTATGAATGGTCTTGGCAATTTGGGCCTTATTAAGGCCACTCTTGAGACCTGCTTCAATCTTTTCTCGAAGCTCATAAGTTATGTGCTTCTGATATCCTATGGGCTTTTTAGCGGCTCTTTCCATTCTTATCACCTTCCTGCATTACTGTTTGGTAGCAGTAATCAATTAATGTGTAGGGATAGAGTCTTCTCATTAATGCGTCCTCTTCGACTTCTGAAAGCTTTCTGCAACGTTTTTTGCCTTTCGAAGGGCGCATAGTCCCATTGATTTCTCGGCTATCGTTCTTAATAGCCGCCTTCTTTGTGATATTTGACATGTTTAATGCCACCTCCTTGATATTTTTCCTATTTTTTGGCGGTTTCCCGCTTCTTTACAAAGAAGTTTAACACCGTCAGGGCGGATTCACATTTTTCCCATGTTGGTAATGGGCAGGCAACATCATCGCGGAGGAAGCTGTTTTTTACGCAATCTTTGGTGAGACCTTTAGTAACGGTCATGAAACTGTTTTGATAGAAATCTTTGAAGTGACCAGCGATAAATGAGCATATAAGACTAGAAAGCAAATTATCACTCATTTTATTGATCTTAGGGGTTGCATAAAGATATTCCAGGAGTGCTCTAAGCCGACCATGAAAATCCTCAAGGCTGCTGTCGCCGTGTAAGATCTGATGCAGGTATAGAAGGATATCAAAAAGGTTTTCACGCATAAAAGGGATAATTCCCAGCGGAAACACGGCATGAGTTTTATGAAGGCTTTTGGAGTAGATGCGCTGAAGCTGAAATTCATAAGGAGTATCGTTAATGTTTACGATCTTCTTGTAATGCCCGAATTTTATCCAGTCATGTGCGTTCTCATCAGAAAAATCGGGTATTGTTCTCACAATATCCTCTGCGGAGAAGGTGTTCATGATATATGAATAGGTGGCGTTGATGAAAAGCATGATGTCATAAGCAAGTTCAGTTGATGAAAGGCAAGCTTCATAAAGCTTTTTAACCAGTCTGGAAAAGAATCTGTTATCAGAGCGCACTAAAAGGGCAACGGAAAAGTTATTGTTCCATAAGTGGTTATTTGTGCAGTCAGGAAAGACGTGCTCAGGCTTCTGCTCTGCACCAGAAGAATTTCTAATGAGTTCTTTGAAGCATGAGGAAATCTTATCATTGAAGGAAAAGGAACCATCACATAAATACATATTTAAACTTTTATACTTGAAAACAGGCGCGGTGTGTATTACTATCATATTGTCTTGTTGGACAGATGATGAGAAGCTTTTCCAGGGCATTAACTCATCATCTTTTTTTGTCCTTACCTCCAAATCGAATTTAGTTTAACACTTTAATATCATGATAATTTTATCACATTTTAAAATAACTGAATAACTAAATTCATAAAAAACATAAGGATTAATAAGTGAATGATAGTCTTAACTTCCAAAAAAAATTGCACTAAGTAATATATTTTTTATGATCAAAGGACAAAATATTATGATTATTTCATGATGTTTTGTCCTTTTTCCTCTGTATTATCATCTAAAATTATGATATAATACTAGTGTAAGGTTGCACTAAATATTTTGAAGAAAAGGGTGATAATATGTATTACAAGGAAACTGTCAAAGTGCCTGATGAAAAAGGTAAAATTAATGTTATGAAGAAGGGTAAAAGCTGTTATGTTCGTTATCTTCTGGAGACCAAATATGTGCCTGAAAAAAAGTATGCAATTCCTAAATTTGCGATCATTGGCAAGCTGTCTGATGACCCCAGTATGATGTTCCCTAATGAAAACTATGTGAGATATTTTGGGACTGAGGCGTTCTCTGAGGAATCACAGTCTGAAAGAAGCAGCTGCCTCAGGAGCGGCACATTCATGGTCCTTTCCGAGCTGGCAAGAGAGCTCAATCTTAAGAAGACACTTGAAAACCGGTTTGATGACAGGGATGCTGCACTTATTCTGGATCTTGCTTTTTACTCAATCATTACGGAAGGAAATCAGTCTCAGTATTATCCGGATTATGCATATAATCATCCGTTGATGACTGAAGATATAAGATTTACAGTGATTCTAAGATTTCAGAGTTTCTTTCATCAGTTGATTATAATCAGATTCAGGGTTTTCTTGATGACTGGAACCATGATCGTGATCATGGTGAAAGAATATATATTTCTTATGATTCAACCAATAAAAACTGTCAGGCAGGGAATATAGATATGGTCGAATTTGGTCATCCTAAGGTGGACAGGGGGCTGCCGGTTGTCAATATTGCTATGGCTTATGATACAAATAATGAGATTCCGCTGTTTTACGAAGAATACCCAGGCAGTATCGTTGATGTTTCACAGTTAAGATATATGGTAGAGAAGGCATCAGGATATGGATACAGAAACATTGGCTTTATTCTGGATAGGGGTTATTTCAGTCGCACCAATATCCATGATATGGATAAGGCAGAATATCCATTCATAATTATGGTGAAGGGCCAAAAGAAGCTTGTCAGAGAGATCATCATTGACTGTAAGGGAAGCTTTGAAAGTGACAGAAAAAGCCTGATCAGACCATACAGATGCTATGGAAAAACGGTAGCCAGAAAGCTCTATCCTTCAGATTCAAAGGACAGGTATTTTCATCTGTACTATTCCCATGAGAAGGCAGCAGCTGAAATGGCAGTATTCGAGGATCAGATTGAGGAAATGCAGAAATATTTGGATTCTCTGTCAGGTGAGAAGGTCACGCTAGCCGAAAAGTATAGTAAATATTTTCACATCGAATATCACAAAGATGGGACGTTTGTTTGTGCGAGCGAAAAAACATCAGTAATAGAGAAAGAAATCTCTCTTTTTGGATATTACTGCATAATATCGTCTGATCCTATGACTGCAGAAGAAGCTCTTACCATTTATAAGAGCAGAGATGCTTCTGAAAAGCTTTTTAGAGGGGATAAGTCATATCTTGGTGGCGCAGCACTACGGGTTCATAGCAGTAAGTCTGTGAGAACAAAACTATTCGTTGAGTTTATAGCTCTGATTATAAGAAACAGGATGCACACAAAACTGAAAAAGGAACAGAAAAACCTGAAAAAAAGGCTTAATTATATGAATGTACCAGCTGCGGTTAGGGAACTTGAGAAAATAGAACTGATGAGATGTTCTCAGGGAAACTATATTCTTGATCATGCGCCAACCAAAACGCAGAAAACAATTCTGAAGTCTTTTGACATTGATGCAAATGTTATGAAAAGACGAAATCGCAGTTTATGCGAGATGCTAGAACATGTATCGAAATAAGATAAAATATGTATTAAAGAGGCTATCCTGCATGGCGAAGAAGGAAGATAGCACAAATCATACTGTAGAAAGTGAAATATTTCTCCATATAAAGATTTAATACCTATTTAGTGCAAATATCATTGGAAGTTAAGATGATAGAATTCACGTTAGAAATATCTAACTGGAATTTCGGAAATCAATTGACGAATTGTAAACTATTGAATATTTTGTCTGAAAGTAGTTGCAGGCAGACTGATTTAGATATATATTTAACATGTTCTTTGGAACATGATGAGTGATACTTTACCAGAGCTTACACTCATCTTTTTTTTCGCTTCCTTTTGATGATCTTCATTGCATTTTAACATCTTTTAGATAATTGTTAAGTGAAGGACTTACTTCCAAATCACTCACTACAGGCTGTAAGGTAAGTTTGCATTTCATGGGTGTTAGAATTGTTGAAGAAAAAAGTTGACACCATATATGACACCACCTATAATAAAAATAGGAGGTATAAGAGATGTCAAAATGGGATAAACTGATAACACGTATATGCAATTTATCGAAAGACCTCCGGTTTGATGAACTGCGGAAAGTATTGGAGAGTTACGGATATGAAATGAATGCTCCGAGAAGCGGAAGCAGTCATTATACGTTTAGAAAGCAAGGATGTATGCCGATTACGATACCGAAGCACGAACCGATTAAGAAAGTGTATGTGGAAATGGTGCGGCAGATTGTAGAAAGCGAGGCGAAGAATGATGAAGACGCTGAATGATTATATGGCAATGTCCTATCGTATGGAAATTGTAGAAGACAAGGATGAAGGCGGATTTGTGGTTTCTTATCCGGATTTGCCTGGCTGTATTACATGTGGAGAGACATTGGAAAGTGCGGTGGCAAATGCATTGGATGCGAAAAAGGCATGGCTGGAAGCAGCATTGGAAGAAGGTGTGGAGATTCATGAGCCGGACAGTCTGGAAGACTATTCCGGGCAGTTCAAGTTGAGGATTCCACGAAGCCTGCACCGGTCACTGGCAGAACATTCGCAAAGGGAAGGAATCAGCATGAACCAGTATTGCGTATATCTTCTTTCTAGAAATGATGCATTGTACTCGAAATAACGGTTGTGCAGCGGCTTTATTAGTCATAATAATGAAGTGCCAATATATTGGCAACAGAGAATCAGTGAGCCAGAATAATATATGTAACAGAGATAAAATGTCGGCTGAAAAATTATAAAACTTAAATAAAACTGTTTAAGGATGACTATGACGAAGCCGAATTTGAATAAGGCACTCTAAAGTCCGAAACCAAAGTGTTATACATGGTTTTGGACTTTTTTCTTTATCTGGAATGATGGAGGAAAACGCCAACCGACGTCAGTCGCCCGGGGATGAATTCCGCAAAAAAACGCGTGTATCTGCTCAGAATTACACATATTTCTATAGAAGGAGCTATATCTTAGATATCAATGGTTTTGGCTTTAATGGCATTGGTTCATTAGAAGAATACTTTGCTTATGATATTGATGAATACTACGCGTCCATACAAATGGGATTGCCTGCTTTATATTACCTTGGTAGAGATCATCCGCCTCATCCGGAAATTTGGATCAATTATTTCTTGCGTATGGTGTTATTGTACTCTCAAAAGGTTTGTGAACTAGTGGAGCAATTGTATTTATAAAACAAAGGGGAAATCAAAAAGCATTTGAAATCATAACCATTCTTTTGAGAAAGTGCTACACTAGAAGTAAGGAGATGGTTTTATGAAACATAAAGTCAAAGCAAAAGTAAAAGTTGAGAAACGTGGTCTATTTGGGAAAAAATATGTTTATGAAACACGGACGATTTGGGTTGATGATCGGACTTATCGGAAGTTAAAACGGCAAGGTAAATATGAGCCAATAACGATTGATGATATGATGATCATGGATGCTATTTTTGATGATTAAAGGGCTTTTAAAATCATAATGAGGAGCGTGGATGGATTCACGCTCTTTTTTGATGCTGTTACATTTTTCAAAATATTGTAATAAACCCTTGACTTGGAGTTAACTCTAAGTAGTAAAATAGAATCATGAGGTTAAGGGTTTATCTCTCATCAGTTCATGAAAAGAAGATTTGTATGCGTGAATAATACCTAAAAAGAAAGGATACATCGTATGACTATTAAAGAAGTATGTGATCGGTATGATATTACACCAGATACTCTGCGTTACTACGAAAAAGTCGGCGTGATTCCGAAAGTGCATCGTACCCAGGGCGGGATTCGTAATTATACAGAGCAGGATCTCAAATGGATCGAAAATGCGATTTGTATGCGCAGTGCTGGGGTACCGATTGATTTGTTAATTGAATATGTCAGACTCTTCCAGGAAGGGGATGACACCTTTAAGGCAAGAAGGGATCTTCTAGTGCAGGCGAGAGTGGATGTTCAGGCGAAACTTGATCAGTATCAGGCGACGATGGAAAAACTCAACTACAAGATTGCAAATTATGAAAAGGCCATGCAGACAGGTGTTCTTTCCTGGGATGATGAAAATATAGATGACTGTACTTGCTCTAAAAATACACAGTGATAAACCTCAAAATTGAAAGGAGATAACTATGCAGAATTTTGATTATCAAACACCAACAAGATTAATTTTTGGAAAAGATGTCGTAGAGAAGTTACCAGAAGTGATGAAACCTTTTGGCAAAAAGATTCTTTTAACTTACGGCGGCGGCAGTATTAAAAAGATTGGTCTTTATGACAAAGTAAAAGATCTTTTAAAAGATTTTGAGATCTATGAATTATCCGGCATTCAGCCTAACCCTAAGTATGATCCAAGCGTTTTAGATGGCGTGAAAATGTGTAAAGAACATGATGTGGATGTTATTCTTTCCGTTGGCGGAGGCAGTGTTTTAGACTGTTCCAAAGCGATTGCGGCGGGGGCTAAATATGATGGTGATCCATGGGATCTCATTACCGAAAAGGTGAAAGCCCAGAGCGCATTGCCAATTGTCGATATTATTACCTTAGCTGCAACCGGCAGTGAATACGACTGCGGCGGCGTTATTTCGAGAACTGATACCAATGATAAGATTGGCTATATGGATCCGTTGCTTTTCCCAGCTGTTTCTTTCTTAGATCCAACCTATACCTTTACCGTTTCTAAAAAGCAGACCGCTGCCGGCTGCGCGGATGCGATGAACCATATTATGGAACAGTATTTCTGTGAAGATTCGACATTATTAAATGATGGCTTTATGGAAGCAGCTTTAAAGAGCTTAATGGTCAATGCCCGTAAATGTTTAGATAACCCAGAAGATTATAATGCCCGTGCGGAAATGATGCTTGACTGTACATATGGCTGTAATGGTATTTATTCATTAGGAAACAGCGGTTCATCTTGGCCTTGCCATGGTATGGAACATGCCTTATCTGCTTACTATGATATTACCCATGGTATTGGTTTAGCAATTATTACACCAAGATGGATGCGTCATATCTTAAATGAAAAGACCGTTGGCCGTTTTGTGAAATACGGTGTCAATGTCTTTGGTATTGATGCCAATAAGGATCCAATGGCTATTGCGAACGAGGCCATTGATGCCACTTATAAATTCTTTGAATCGATTGATATCCCAATGCATTTAAGAGATGTTGGTATTGATGAAAGCCGTATTGATGAAATGGCTAAACACGTTGCCGATAACGAAGGGCTCGAAGAGGCTTGGGCCCCATTAACCCAGGAAGATATCGCTGCCATCTTTAGAGCATCATTATAAAGGAGAACACAATGAGTAAAGTGAATTTAGGCGCTAAACCATTAATGTATCCTCAGCCCGTATTAATTATTGCCACTTATGATGAAAATGGCGTTCCTAATGCGATGAATGCGGCGTGGGGGATTACCACTGATTATAAAGAAATAACCATTAGTTTAGCAGATCATAAAACGACGGATAACTTAAAAGTGCATAAGGCTTTTACGGTATCCATGGGGACCAAAGATCAGGTCACGGCTTGTGATTATGTTGGCCTTGTCTCTGGTAAAAAAGTACCTGATAAATTTGCGAAAGCCGGTTTTCATGCCACCAAAAGCAGCTTTGTCGATGCCCCATGCATTGATGAATTACCACTCACCTTAGAGTGTAAAGTGAAATCTTATGAAGATGATATTTTAGTTGGCGAGATTGTTAATGTATCCGCTGATGAAAGTATCATCAGCAATGGCAAGGTTGATATTTACAAACTGCAGCCAATCAGTTTTGATCCTTTCTCAATGTCTTATTATGGTGTTGGCGAAAAAGTTGGTCATGCCTATAAAGATGGCATGAAATTAAAATAAGCAAGGCCCAGAACACAGGTTCTGGGTTTTCTTTTGCATGCATTGCCTTACCAAATGGGCAGACAGAATATATCGCAACTTAAGTGCAGGAGGGTTAAGATGGATACGAAATTTTCTTCAGCCATTCATACGCTGATTCTCATATCGGAATCAGAAAGTCCTATGAATTCCAATCAAATTGCCAATAGTGTAGGCACTAATGCCAGCTATATCCGTAAACTGACGACCCGTTTGAGTAAAGCGGGAATGATTGCCGGCAGCCGCGGGAAAAGCGGGTTTACCTTAATGTGCAAGCCTGAAGATATTACCTTTTTGGATATTTATCAAGCTGTAATGGAGACAGATTCTATGCATCTTTTTGATTTGCATCAGAATCCTAATGATGCGTGTATTGTCGGTCATAATATTAAACCAGTATTAGGATCGATGTTTCAGGAGACTGAGCAGGAGCTCACACGAAAATTAGAAAAGATGACCTTAGCGGATTGTATTCATAAGATGAAAAAGCATATTCAAGAAAACGAGGAGAAAGACTCATGAAAGCAGCACTTTTCACAAACAAAAATGATAAAGATTTAGCAAGCAAAGACATCCTCACACCTGTCTGCGGCGATCATGAGGTCCTTATTACCATCAAAGCCGCGGCGGTGAATCCCCTTGATTTACTAATCATGAATGGTGATATTAAATTAATCGTGCCTTATAGTTTGCCATTAGTCATGGGCAATGAATGTGCCGGCGTTGTGAAGCAGGTAGGAAAATCGGCCAGCAGGTTTAAAGTCGGGGACCATATTTATGGCCGCTTACCGCTTCATCACATTGGCGCTTTTGCGCAGTATATCAGCGTGTCTGAAGATGCCATGGCACTTATGCCAACATACCTTTCATTTGAAGAGGCAGCGAGCGTGCCATTGACTGCGTTAACAGCCATGCAGGCTTTTGCCGTGATGCACGTGAAAGCCGGTGATTCGCTCTTTATTTCCGGTGGTACGGGCAGTTTAGGAGCAATGGCTATTCCCATTGCCAAGCATCTTGGTTTACATGTATATACCAATGGAAATGGCGAAAATGAAGTGCGGGTACGCGCGTTGGGCACGGAAAAGTTCATTGATTATAAAAAGGAAAATTACGTTAATGTCTTATCTAACGTCGATCATGTCCTCGATACGTTAGGTGATCGCGAATTACCAAATGAATTTGCAATTCTTAAAGAAGGCGGACATCTTGTTTCATTACGTGGGATGCCTAATCGTCGCTTCGCGAAAAGAATGGGCAATCTTTTGGAAAACAGCTGCTTTTTGGCTTTGCGGATCGTAAATTCGATCGTATGGCTGCCAAAAAGCATCAGACGTATGATTTCCTCTTTGTGCATGAAGATGGTCAGCAGTTAGAAAGATGTACCAACTTTTTTGATAAAGATCATCCTTTAAAAACGTCGATCGATTCGGTTTATACATTAGATCAGATCAATGAGGCGTTAGCGCATGTACGATCTGGTCATTCAAAAGGAAAGACGATCATTCGCATGGATTAAGCGTACCTTTTTCATCAATTCAGGTTCCCATCACTTTGAGACATGGTATAATAATGGTCATATGGGGGAAATGAAAGTGAAAAAAGTATTATCTATGATGCTCGCTTCGCTGATGTGTATTGGCAATCTTAGCACTGTTTCAGCAGCGCAGAAACTGCCAAAAACATTATCACAGAAAGAAATCAATGAAGCGATTGCGAAAACAAGAAACTATCAAGGGAAAGAGCATGTTTATGTCGGTATTGGCGGACATGTACAGGTAACGAATGAAAAACAAAAAGGGACCGTGACCTGGCTAAGCAGTAATGATAAGGCGATTGTGAAAACAAACAAGAAGGGCGCGATGGTAACCGGCGTGAAGAAAGGATCAGTGCGCCTGTCACAAGTGTTCTATAAAAAAGGAAAAGAAGAAAAGAAACATAATAACGACTTCGAAAATAAAGAGAAGCTCGCTTTTTACTATACCTCTTTATCTTTGAATTTAGGGGATCAAGTCACCATTCAAACAAATCAGCAAGCGAAGCTAAGCAATAGTCATAGCGATGTTGCAAGGCTTAATGAAAAGGGTACATTAACGGCGGTAAAACCAGGGACCTGCGTCATTACTGCAACTTATAAACATGTCGTTGGGGATACGGCTGATCAAAAAGAAGTGACGGAAACAGCGCGGTTAAAAGTAACTGTCACAAGTAAAATCATCAAAACTAAGACGATGAAGGCGACGGTCAGCGATCCGCAAATTGCGGAAAAGATTATTTATTGTGTTCCTAACAACTTTGAAATTGAAAAACTGCCGATCAAAGGTGTCAGTAAACAAAGCCGTAAACGGATCTATGTCGATACGCATGGCGTGAATGAAAAAGCCAAGTATCCGGCAATTGCCAGCTTACAGGGGAAGATCATTACCAAAGCGAGCGATCAGGGCAAAGTGCGTATTCGTTATGCGGTTAATGCCCCATGTAAGATTTATGTTGATGGTTTAGTGCTCAAAAGACGAATGATTATTTCTAAATTGAAATTTGATAATTTAGAGAAGACGATTCTTTTAGCCAATCAGAAAAGTCACTTCTCTATGTCAGGGATGAGCGGTCAGACACCTGTCACGATGACGCCGCATAATACGTCAGCGGTAACGATGAATGATCATCATCAAGTGACAGCCCATCATTTAGGGAAGATGGATATGACCATCAAAGGTGATGGTTTAACCTATACCCGTCAGTACTGGTGTGTGAACAAACGTACTTATAAGCTTGTTCATGATGCTTATGCGTTAGCCCGCACCAAGCCGCGTTTCTCTTTAGGCCGAACCGGATCAACGATTGACTGTTCAACTTTTATTTGGCGTACGTATAAGAAAAATGGGATCAACTTCGGCAGTAACAGTGCACCGGTCGCGGCGAATATTGCGAAATATTGTCAAGCCCATGGGCGGCTCTTTAAAGCGCCAAAGACGATTGATGCTTTACGTCCGGGAGATATTATGTTTATCTCTTCGCATAAAAATGGTCGTTTTAAAAACATTACGCATGTCGAAATGTATATCTCTTCAGGTACGGATTTAGGAGCGCGTGGTCCTTCGACAACACCTTATTTGAAAAAGGCTTATGGTTCGGTAGTCGAAGGCGATGCTATTACCGATAACTTAGTAGCGGTTGGCCGCTTGAAATTATAAAGGTCTGCTTTGGCAGGCTTTTTACGTACAAGAAAATCGTTTATACTATAAGCGAGGTGAATTATATGAATTTGTATATCAAAGAAAGAAATGAGTTATTAGCGAAGCAGGTCATTACGCATTTACAAAAACGCAATATGACTGGTTATTATGCATCGAGTAAGGAAGAGGCATTGCAGATCGCTTTAAGGCTGATTCCTGAAGGGAGCTGTGTCGCCATGGGCGGCTGTGAAAGTGCCCGTGAGATTGGTTTAACAGATACTTTAAAAAACGGTCATTACACTTTTATTGATCGGCAAAGGATGGTGAAACGTGAAGGCTTATTAGCTGGTTATGGAGCGGATGTTTTTATTGCGAGTGTCAATGCCATGAGCAGTGATGGTGTCCTTGTTAACATTGACGGCAATGCTAATCGTGTTTCTTATATTGCCCAAGGGCCAAAAAAGGTGATCTTTATTGTCGGTATGCAAAAAATCTGCAGCGACGTTGATCAGGCAATGAAAAGGGCTCGCAACGTCGCTGCGCCTATTAATGCGCAGCGTTTCGATGTGCAAACGCCATGTAAGAAAACCGGCTCATGCTTAAACTGTTTATCGCCCGATACGCTTTGTTGTCAGTTTCTCATCACTCGCTATTCGCGGCATCAAAATCGCATTCATGTCATCTTGGTTAATGATCATCTAGGCTTTTAAAAAACCTGAGGAAATCCTCAGGTTTTACGATAAGTACTGATTGAAGAAAGCAGTGATGTCATCAAAAGGAATGACATGATTCTCACCGCCATCATATAAATCCGTATGGGTTGCGTTAGGGACAATCAGTAACTGTTTATTGTCACCAGTTAATTTTTTAAAAGTATCTTCACCCATATAACGGCTATGGGCTTTTTCACCATGAACGATTAAAACGGCATTTTTTAGATCCTCGGGATGCGCTAAAATAGCATTGTTCATCCAGCCAGTCTGTGCCTGCATCAGCCAGCCATCATTCGAATTGACAGAGCGTGGATGATAACCACGTTTCGTCTTATAGTAAGCACTATACTGTTTCACAAAATCAGGCTGATCATCAGGAGCAGGGTAGTTAAAGCAGCCGCCAGCTTTGGCATACTGTTTTGTGGCATATTCCTTTGTGCGCATCGCTGCAATCTGTTTTTTACTTTCATAACGATCTGCGGCGGTGCCTTGATCAAAATAGCCCCAAGCGCCAACACGCGGCATATCATACATGGTAATGGCTGCGGTGGCTTGAATACGCGGATCATTGGCAGCGGCGTTTAAAGAAATACAGCCCCAGCCGCAAATACCAATAATCCCAATTCTCTTTGGGTCGACAAGATCAAGATTAGAAAGGTAATCGACCGCTGCCTGATAATCTTCGGTATTGATATCTAAAGAGAAGACATCACGTAATGTACCGCTCGATTCACCGGTAAAGGAAGGATCAAAAGCAATCGTTAAAAAACCGCGTTTTGCCATTGTCTGCGCATAAAGACCGCTGGCCTGTTCTTTGACGGCGCCAAAAGGACCGCAAATCGCTAAAGCAGGCAGTTTGCCTTCATAATGTTTTGGCGTATATTGATCAGCTGCTAAGGTGATGCCGAAATGGTTGGTAAAGGTGATTTTCTGGTGATCGACAAGATCACTTTGTGGGAAAACTTTATCCCACTCTTGTGTTAACTGTAATGAATCCATAGGGAAACCTCCTTGTTTTACAGGAATATTATAAAATATAGAGTTATATTACAAAAACGCTTAAAAATTATGCTTGCTATGCTTAAAAGCTATGAAAAAAATATAGTTTAGATTCAAAAATATGCGAATATAAGGAGATAAAATTATGCTTTTTGAAATTGACAAGCGATTGTTCGCTTATTACAATAATAGTAATCAAAGAAATGAATACGATCACAGGATATAAGAAAAAGATTTATCACAAACAAATTATGCATGAGACAAATATGTGACTTGAACCCTATAGAATTACGGAGGTGTTTTATGGATGTATCCTATAAAAAGCAATCTTTAACCTTTATTGGTTATCATACGTTCATTGATCCGCAAAAAGGCTATGAAGAATGTCCCGCTTTTTGGGAGCAAGGCTACCGCCAGCGTTTTGCGCATCTTTACAATACTATGACACCCGAAAATGCTTTAGAGCAGGCGATGTTAGATAATCATATTGGAGCTTATGGCATATGTTTGATGAAAGATGGTAAGCTTGATTACTGGATCGCTGGTTTATATTCCGGGGGAGAGGTGCCTAGCGGTCTGGAAATATTGGAAGTGCCAGAAAGCATTTTTGCGATGTTTACGACGCAGGGACCACTGCCAGATAGTTTGCAGTCTTTAAATACCGAGATTTATGAAAAATGGCTGCCCAGTGAAGGGCTCAAACATGGCGCAATGCGTGACATGATCATTGAAGTGTACAGTGATCAGGATCCTGCATCACCAGCTTACGAATGTGCGATTTGGATGCCCGTTTTAAAAGGTGCACAGCTGTAAAGAAAAAATACAAATAATCATAATTTACTACGTTTTGGGAGGATCGTTTATTTTATGAATATTGTAAATATGCAGAAAAATCAGGAAATGATGAAAAATATTAAGGATATAAAGGCAATTATTGATGATGCCAAAAAACATAAGGATAAGCATGCGCTGACCTTACGTAATTGGCTGCTAGGTAAAACTCTTGTAGAAAAGGAATTTATCAAGCAATTTCATCAGGAAGGACTTTACTATTTATCTCACGAACTCATGCGTGTATATGGAGAAGGTTTTCAAATTGAATTTCTTTTAAACTGTATCCATTTTTATAAGCTATTCCCACAGTTTTCCAAAGACTATGCTTTAAAGAAGCCATTATTATCATGGCCGCATTACCAGCTTCTTTTACAGGTCTATGATCAAAAACAAAGAGCGTGGTATGAGCAGAAGGCGCTGATCCGTCAATGGGATACACGGAGTCTGCATTGGAATATTCTGATTGATTATTATGCCCAGGCGCATAATCGTTCACCGCAACGTGAAGAGAGCGTGCCGAGTCACTTATATGATGAAACCATCAATTATGAAAGTGAAGAGAATAACCTAAATATTCTTTCTGCTTTTTTACAAAATCTTAATGACTAGAGAGAAAGCTGAGGCTTTCTCTTTTTTAATGGAATATCCTTGACGATTTAAATGTAATATATATTATAAATAAGAAAAACAAGGAGGGATGAGCAATGTCGTTACAAATGGAAAATGCGGAGGCATTATACTTAAGAGGTATTCGTGATGGAGAAGTAGAAGAAGTTGTCCCTGATCGTCAGGAACTGACTAACTCCGGAAAATTCTAATCAAAGGCCAGTGATGGCCTTTTTAAAATGTAAAAAAGGTAAGAAACATATCATATTCCTTTTTTTGTTTGAAGGCTTATTGTGGCCTTTTTATGGCTCTTGTAGAATGAAAGGGAAAGGAGGAATTCTATGGACATACAAAACTTTCGCAAAGCCGTTTTCGCCATTGCAATTCCTGTCGCTTTGCAGTCAATGTTACAATCATCGTTCTCGATGATTGATCAGGTCATGGTCGGTCAGTTAGGCAAAAAAGCGATCGCCGGCGTAGAAATCGCTGGGAAGCCAGCCTTTATCTACGCTTTTATCGTCAATGCTATCTGCACCATTGCCGGAATAATGATTGCCCAGTATATCGGGCAAAAGGATCACTTATCAGAAGAAAAAGCTATCACCGTGAATGGTTTAGTCACCATTGTCTTTGGCTTTCTATTTACCGCTATTTCATTAGGCTTTACGCGACCGTTTCTTCATCTTTTTACCAAAGATGAACAGGTGATTCGCGAAGGGATGAAATACTTACGCATCATTGGCTATTCCTATATCCCATTAGGTTTAACAAGCTTATTAGCCGTGCCGATTCGCACCCATGGCAAGTCTCCCTGGCCGCTTTATGTCAGTATTCTCTCTGCCATCATCAATACCAGTCTCAATTATGTTTTGATCTTCGGCCATTTTGGGATGCCGCAATTAGGCATCACCGGCGCCGCAATTGCCAGCGTCATTTCTCAGCTTGTCAGTATGATTCTACTTACTTTCTTATTTTTGAAACTCTATGGCGCTTTTCATCCATCTCTTGCCTTGGGCAAAAAGCGCACCAAACAATATATCAAAATGTTAGCACCGGTGGTATTAAGTGAATTTTTATGGACGTTAGGGCAGAGTATGAATACTTTTGTCTATGGGCATATGGGTACCAGCGAATTAGCCGGCATGTCCTTGACGGGACCCGTGCAGGGCATGCTCATTGGCGCTTTAAGCGGTCTTTCTCAGGCGGCAGGTATTCTCATTGGTCAGTCCCTTGGGGAAAAACACTATGAAGAAGCTTATCACCATAGTAAAACTTTAATGCGTTATGGCTTTATTGGTTCGGCTGTTTTAGCTGTCGCTTTACTTATTTTCCGCACCCCCTACGTGGGTATTTATCAGGTTGATCATCATGTGCAATCGATCGGTTCTTCCCTGCTTTTGGTATTTGCCTTTCTGATGCCTATTAAAGTCGAAAATATGATCTTAGGCGGGGGGATTATTCGCAGCGGCGGTCTTACCCACTATATTATGTTCATCGATACGATTGGCACTTGGGGGGTAGGTGTCCCATTAGCTTTGCTTTCTGGCCTTGTTTTCCATTTACCGATTGTTTCTGTTTATTTGATTTTGTCGCAGGAAGAAGTTGTCAGACTGATTATTTCGATTATCATCTTCCGCTCCAAGAAATGGATGCATACGATCAATTAATAAAAAGTACGCAAAATGATAATTCTTTATTGAATTAAAAGAGAAATCGTGTCTATACTAGAGGCAGAGAAAGGAAGGCGTTTTATGAACGAAGATTTTTTCTGCCTCGATGATCATGATCATAAAGATCAAGTCATCTTTTATAAAAAGGATCGTGCAATGTATGTCAGTGAAAGCTACATTGAAGATATTTTTGGACAAAAAGATATTTGGCGCTCCCACTGGTGTGGTTTAACACGTGATTATAATACCTTATTTGGACCTTTTGCAACCTTACGCAGAGTCTTAGTGGATGCCAATGATTATTTAGAAGATCTCAAGCAGTATGACCTTAATAAAGTGAAGCATCCAGAAATCTTAAAACATATGCGGGCATTCTTTGAAGAAGCCGTAGAGCGTGATGAATATGTCTTTGTCCGTGAAGTCTAATCCTTTGTTTTTGTGATACAATAACAAGGAAAGGATGTGAAATCATGGCTATTCAACCATTAAATAAAGCGCACAGCACTCTTTATGGCCAAATCTATGCTGATGCTTTTAACGGTTCACCATGGTATGATCATTGGCAGGTCGCTGATGCGATCATTCATGTTGAAGAACTCATCCATACACCAACCGTTTATGGCCTAGAGTATGTTGCAAATGGTGAGGTCGCAGGCTTTATCTTAGGCTCATCGATGTTATTTTCTTATGGTCGCTTTTTTGAGATCAATGATCTAGCGGTCGCGCCTGCGTATCAGCACCAAGGCATTGGCCGGGCCTTATTAGAGCAGTGTTTGGCTGATCTAAAGAAGCAGGGGATCGTTGGTGTCCATCTGATTACCCAAAGCGAGGGCGCTTTACCCGCATTTTATAGTAAGTATGGCTTTACCAAAGAGAATGTCGTTATGCTGATGGGAAAGTCATTCAAGTAATCGTGCGTAAACACGATTATTTTTGAGATGAACCGATTACGGAGTCTGATCCTAGCAATCGGGCGATCTTATAGGCATAAGGGGCTTTCAATAATTCCATTATATAGGCTATTTAAAAGCCTAAGTTTCAATCAAAAAGGTGATGAATGGAGAACGCATTCATCACCTTTTTTTCACTAACGCTCTTTAAGAACATGAATAGTAGAGATGCCATATTTCTTTAAAATCGCGATTGTTTGCGCATTGATGACTTCCCCCGGGACAATTGGTAAAATAGCTGGCGGACAGCCAATATGACAGCGCACGCAAATGCGTCCGATACATTTGTCATCGACAGTGACTTCCTCTTCTAAAGCAAAAAGAAGTTCATAAGGCTGATACTTTACTTCTGGAAGGTCTGTTTTGAAACTTTCTTCTTTGTTTTGAAGATATTTTTCATCATGAGATAATAAAGTAAAGGCGCGTTTAATGCGCCACAGATCGTCATCACTATTAAGCGGTGATAACATCATCACGACAAAGTCTGGATCGGCATATTCACATTCAATATGTAAAGCGGTTAATGCCTGCATCAATGATGCGCCCTGATGAGGGACGGAGATGGTGATTTTTAATGGTTCACTTTCTCGTAAATGAAAACCTAAGGATTTGATCTCTTGTTTTAATGTATTGACTTTTAAAGCAAATTGTTTATAAGCATCAGGATGGGTGATCAGCCACTTATTAACTTTGTCCATGGATTCCATAATCAGATAAGAAGGGCTGGTTGAGCCAAACATCACGCTGTCATCTCTTACTCTTGAAGAGAGCTGTAAAAGCATCTGCGGCGCCTGTTTACTGATATGAAGATAAGCGGCGCCGGTAAGGGCTGGTAAGGTTTTATGGGCAGAATCGCAGGCTAAATCTGCGCCGGCATCAAGCGGATGCATAAAGGGGGCATTCATGAATTTAAGATAAGCGCCATGGGCATTATCGACAAGTAGCAGGATATGATGCTGATGGCATATTTTAGCGAGGCTTTGGATATCAAGGATATTTCCAAGATAGTCAGGACTCGTCAGATAAAGAGCGCAAGGACGTGTTTCTAAAGTAGAAAGTGTTTCTTTTAGGGCATTAGGAGTGATCTTACATTCACATAAGGAATCATGATCTAAGCCATTTAACCACTTAATGTCAAATTTTAATAACTCTGCGGCATGGATGAAGGTCTTATGCGCATTACGGCCCGCTAAAATCAGGGGACGATTCGTGTGGCTTTGGTAATGATAGGCGCAGGCTAAAGCGCACATCGTTTTGATGCACTGGGAAGAGCCGCCCGCCGCATAATAGGTATGATAAGAATCAAAGAGCGCGGTGGCGATCTCTTCGCTTTGTAATAGGATGCCTTCTGCTTCATAGAGGGAATCAGCGCCGGTGATTTCGGTAAGATCATGGGCATAGATGGCCTCGTGCTGATGGGTGGGATCGATCCCTTTATGACCAGGCATATGAGCGCGAACAGGCTTACTTTCCAGATAGTCTTCGATAAAGTCGGCTACGGGGGTATAGGTTTTATGGACTTTCAATGTCATCATCCTTTCGATAGTCTAATGAAAACTACCAAAAGATTTTCTTTTGGTAGTTTAACTGATATTTTAATTTGCACAATCATCAGATGAGCAATCACTGCAGTCATCATCAGCTAAGTTGCCTTCGCCAACAGAGAAGTTCGCTGAGGTATAGCCGTGTCTGACGGAACCATCGATGCCTTCTAAGTCTTCGGCCACTTGCAGCATGATTGCACATTCCATACGCTTACGGAATAATTCACAGCCATATTCATAGATGCCTTTGACACTGCCGGTCGCATGGTAGGCATTGGCTGCGCAGCCGCCGGAACAGTACAGTTTTGCCCAGCAGTCCTGACAGTCAGGACGCGCATACGCGTTGCAGCAGCGGAAATCTTCCTGCACTTCATGATTAGTCACACCGTGGTAGATATCCCCTAATTTGAATTTTTCTTCACCCACGAACTGATGGCAAGGGTATAAGTCACCCCAAGGGGTTACGGCCATATATTCCGTTCCCGAGCCGCAGCCGGAAATACGTTTATAAATACAAGGTCCTGATTTAAGATCGATCATATAGTGATAGAAGGTAAAGCCTCTTCCTTCCCGATCCCTTTTCAACATTTCTTTAGCTAGTAATTCATACTGCTCTTTAATGACTGGTAAGTCTTCTTTCGTTAAAGCGAGAGGATCATCAGGTTTTGAGACCACTGGTTCCATTGATAATTCGGTGAAGCCAAGATCAGCCATATGTAACACATCTTTTGTGAAGTCCGTATTGTTATGGGTGAAAGTGCCTCGCATATAATAGTTCTTGCCGCCGCGGGCTTTCACAATTTTCTGGAATTTAGGAACAATCTGATCATAGCTGCCATGACCTTTATAGTCTACGCGAGTACGATCATGAACTTCCTTACGGCCATCTAATGAGAGCACCACGTTGCTGATCTCTTTATTACAGAAATCGATCACGTCATCATCAATGAGCATGCCGTTAGTTGTTACGGTAAAACGAAAATGTTTCCCAGCTTCTTTTTCTTTCGCGCGGGCATAAGCCACAATCTGTTTACAGACATCCCAGTTTAAAAGGGGTTCACCGCCAAAGAAGTCGACTTCTAAGTTACGTCGTGAACCAGAGTTTTCAATTAAGAAATCAATGGCGCGTTTCCCGACGTCTAAGCTCATTAAGGCTTTTTCACCATGGTATTTCCCTTGACTGGCAAAACAGTATTCACAGTTTAAATTACAGGTATGGGAAACATGTAAACATAAGGCTTTGATCACCCCAATATTTCTTTTCTTGAATTCCCCAGCAAGGGGTTCATAAGTATCTGGGGTAAATAATTTATGATTATTTTTTAAGGTTGTAATATCTTCAATGCAATAGTGAATATCTTCGGGAGTTACATCGGGTCTGTCCCCATATTTCTCCATGATTGCCTTCACGATTTCTTCTTCCGGGTGATCAGGATACATGGCAATGATGTCATAAGCGACATCATCAACGGAATGTACTGAACCTGAGCACGTATCGAGAACAATGTTGTAATTGTTCAATTTATACTGATGTACCATTTATAATTCACTCCATTTGTTTATTTTTTTCATAATTGTCTGGTTAGACAATAAAAGAACCGCCTTAGCGGCGGTATCAGAAATGTGCCTAAAGACAACTATTACTTCGTTTTTTCACACTGCTGGTTAGCAACACCGCAGCTTGTTTTACAAGCACTCTGGCATGAAGTCTGGCATTCGCCGCATCCGCCAGTTTTTGCACTTGCGCAAAGGTCTTTAGTTTCAAGAGTTTTAATTCTATTCATAATGATTCTCCTCCTCATTTAGAATTTAATCTTTCACAAGAATTGTAGCACATAATGATATTCCAGACAATACACAACTCGGTGATGACAATTGAGTTTGTAGATCATGTCTTTGCTGATAGGACTCTGCATATGGCTTATATTTCAAAAGGTATAGACGATCGGATAAGTGTATGACTGTTGCAAAGTTTGATAAATATTTGCTTACTTAATGAGCAATGTGATGAAATCCCCGCTAAAACAATTTGTTTTGCTTACGATGATCTGAAATTTATAAAATATCCAGCCACTTTTGTCGAGCGTGAAGAATTCGATGAATGACAATTGTTTTGTTTTCTTTATGAACTTTATAGAAGATGATATAGTTTTTCACAAGACATTTTCTAAAATCTTTACATTTAAGATAAGGATCATCAACGCGTTCATAACGTTGAGGCATACTAAATAAGCCTAAGATCGTATTTTCTGTGTCATTAAGTAATTCGTCTGCAATACACGGCGCATCCAAATTGTGAGTGATATAACGCAAGATACCTTTTAAATCCTTTTGATAGGCTTCAGAGACAATAATTTTATAATTGTCCATTTTTTAAGTCCTCTCTTAAGCTTTTCATAGAATCTTCAAAACTTAAGGTACGACCATTTGTAAAATCGGCTTCACTTTGCTGTAAAAGCTGATAGAGTTCATATCTACTCATAAATTCGTTATACAGTTCAATGCTCATAACAGCAAGATCCCCACGACCGTTCTTAGTAATAAATACAGGTTCACTGGTTTCGTGGCAAAAGGAAGAAATTTCATTGTAATTATTACGTAAATCTGTACTTGACTTAATGTTTGGCATAAGAGCACCTCCCTTAATCTAAAGAAATTATATCATTATATCTTTAGATGATCAATTATTGAAGAGAGGGTGATTTCCGAAATTCCAGTTAGAAGTGAATTCTATCATTCATTTCTCAATCCTTATTTTTAAATGCGATATCATTATTATGTCAAAGTGTTAAACTCGATTCGATTTGAAGGTAAGGACAAAAAAGATGGTGAGTTATGGTCTGGAAAAGCTTCTCATCATCTCTCTAACAAGACGATGAAGAAAAAGATAAGTCCCCACAAGTGAGGACTTTGAATGTTAATAACGACAAGCAAATTTTAAAGTCTTTTTCTTGCCATCAAAGGTGAAGACAAAGCGATAGTTTTTCACGTGATCGACATTTTTATAAGGCATGGAAAATAAGTCAAAGCCATAACCAACGGCATCATACTTCTTTAAAGCTTGATCAGAAACAGTAATGCGACGATATTTGCTTTGCATATTAAAACTGCCTTTCTTCATCAGCTTTTGATCACCATACAGTGCCACATTTAAATGTTTGACCTTACGTAAATCAATCTTGTATCTAGTCTTAAACTGGCGCACATAGAAGTTGACTTGATAGGTATCACGTTTCTGATAGTTTTTTGTCTTCGCTAGGATAATCGCTTCATTATGATAAAGCAGTTTGGTCTTTTTACGCTTTTCTTTTAACGCTGGGGGTGTATAGGTATCTTCATTAATATGTTTGATACCCTGGGCATGATTATTCTTTAAAAAAATGCCTCCCACCATTAAAAAACTAAGAACTAAAGCTAATAATTTTTTCATATAATCGCCTCCTAAGGTTATTGTAGTAAATAAAATATAAATTTGTGTACTAAAATTCTTAATAATGCTTAAGATATTTCAAAAGGACCAAAAATAGTCATATAATAAGTAGAGAAAGAAGGGATCTTATGGGGGATTACATTATTTATATGGGCGTGATCGATCAGGACATTAAACATATTTTAGCGCATGATCATTTGATGATGAGGCCGGTTTCTAAGGAAAACATCGCATCATGTTTACAGGATCATCCTTTGCTTTGCCTTTGTGTGAATCAGGATGTGAAAGTCATTCAGATGATCAGAGCTCTCTCTTTTGTGCCCTTACTTGTTTTAACATCTCAATGTGATGGCAAAATCATTCATGATTATTATGAAGCGGGTGCGGATGAAGTGGTATCTTCATCCATCCATCCATCCTTGCTTGTCAGATCAAAGCCTTTATCAGACGTACTCGTGACTATCGATTGTATCAGGAATACTTAATTGCTGGGTCATTAAAGATTTCTTACTTTGAGCAGGTGGTGATTAAAGAGGAAAAAAGGATTGCGCTTACCTATAAAGAACACCAGGTACTGCTTTATTTTGCAAAGCATCAGGGAGAAATCATCTCTTTATGTGAGTTATGTGAAGAGGTTTGGCATAAACATTATTATAAAAGTGATAGCTACACGATCATGACATGTATCCGTCATTTAAGAGATAAGATTGGGGAGGATCTCATTATTACAATTTATGGGCAGGGCTATGTATTGAAGGTATAGCTTGAGGAAATATGAAGATATTGTATAATAATGCAAAAAGGAGAATTTTATGAACTATCCTCAAATCATAGAAACCAAACGTTTCCTATTAAGACCATGGGAAGAAAAAGATGCCACGCTGTTGTATCAGTATGCCTCAGATCCTGCGATTGGGCCACGCTGCGGCTGGAAAGTGCATACATCGCTTGATGAGTCACGCCTTACGATCAAACAGGTTTTACAGGTGCCTGGCACTTATGCAATCACATTAAAAGAAGGAACACTTATTGGCTGTATCAGCTATAAAGAGACAAAGGATGCTGATGCATTAGAAATCGGCTGCTGGTGTGCACCTGCATACTGGGGGCATGGCTACATGCCGGAAGCGGTGAATGCTTTAGTAGAAAGGGCTTTTAAGCAGGAGATAAAAGCTTTACGCTATTGCTTTAAAAAAGACAATAAACAATCACAGCGTGTTGCGGAAAAGTGCGGTTTTGTCTTTGAGCATGAAGAAGAGACATACATGCCTTTGATTGATGAAACATGGGATTTAGTCGTGATGTATAAAAGGAGATAAAGCAATGAAACATTTAAGAAAAGATCATTCTTCACAGCTGATTTTTATGACAGCTGATCAGAGATTAGCGATTGATGAAAATATTATTGAGGAAATCTTTGGTCGAGATGAAGTTGAAAATCAGACCTGGATTGGTTTAACTGAAGATTATAATGATTTAGATGGTCCTTTTGATGCGATCAATCCTGTTTTTATCAATAGTGAAACCTATTTAAAAGACTTCTGTTTTTATCGCGGGAAAAGTTCTCATCAGGATGTTCTTGAAAAGATGATCGCTTTCTTTGAGGAGGCGAAAGCGCACCATCAAAAGATTCAGGCCTTAGAAATAGGAGAATGATATGATGACAATCATGATTATTGAAGATGAAGAAATGATTCGTGAAGAACTTTCTTCTTTATTAGAAAGTGCAGGGTATAGTGTGATTGCGCCAACGGATTTTCAGAATGTCACGAAGCAGGTATTAGACGTAAAACCAGACTTGCTGTTATTAGATATTCAGCTGCCGGGGGTGAATGGGGAAGTCGTGTTAAAAACCATTCGGGAACATTCCTCTTTACCAGTCATTATGGTCACAAGTCGTAATACTGAGATTGATGAAGTGCTATCGATGAGTTATGGGGCTGATGATTATATCACCAAACCTTATAATCCAACATTACTGTTATTACGAGTACAGGCAGTTTTAAAAAGAACTCAGAATGTGAAAAATGAAGAGATCACGTATGAAGATATTCATGTTGATATGAAAAAAGGGGTCTTAAAGACAGGAGACCATGAAGAAGTGTTAACGAAAAATGAAATGCTGATATTTTCATATTTATTAAATCATCGCCAGGGCATTGTCTCACGTGATGAACTGATGACCACTTTATGGGATCATAAGGAATATATCAGTGATAATGCCTTAACGGTCAATATCTCCCGTTTACGTAAGAAGCTCAAGAACTTAGGCCATGAAAATGCTATTGAAACCCGTAAAGGGCAGGGGTATATCTTGGCATGAAACGTTATCTCTTAGATCATCTCGTTTCGCTTATCATTGTGATCCTAATGATGGCTTTAAGTTACTTTATGGCTGATGCTTTTCAAACTTCAAGGCAGTTTATTTATGGGATGTTAGTGGTGGAAGGGATAGGCTGTTTGAGTCTTTTTCTCTATGACTTTTTACGGAAACATTTCTTTTATCAGGACTTACATAACAAACTTACCCATTTAGATCAAAAGTATTTACTCAATGAAATGTTAGAGCGTCCCCGCTTTTATGAAGGACAGGTGCTTTATGACACCCTCTATCAGGCTAATAAATCGATGAATGAACACTTAGCAGAATATGAACGTGAACTGACTGATTATAAAGACTTTATTGAAATGTGGATTCATCAGGTCAAAACCCCCATTGCCTCGTTATCTCTCTTATTACATCATGAACATAATCAGAAAGCTTTAACCCAGTTAAATCGGATTGAGAATTATACCAGTCAGGTGCTTTATTACATTCGTTCTCAGTCAAAAACCAAAGACTATCTCATCAAAGAGGTGAATCTTAGTGATGTGGTCAATCATGTTCTTGTCCGTAATAAAGATGATTTATTAGCTTATGGTTTTGACTTTCAGATTGACCCTTTAGATGTTAATGTTTATAGCGATGCCAAATGGTTAGAATTCATTTTAGATCAGATTGTCTCTAATGCCATTAAATATCGTAAAGAGCATCCTGTCTTAAAGATTTATACCAAAGAAGATCAGGATCATCTCTCCTTAATGATTGAAGATCATGGCCTTGGTATTAAAGCCAGTGATCTGCCTCAGGTCTTTAAAAACTCTTATACCGGTTATAATGGTCATATCGAATCGAAGGCGACCGGCATGGGCTTATTTATTGTGAAAAAGCTTTGTGATGCCTTAGGTCATCAGGTATCAATTGATTCTAAGGAAGGATCTTATACGATTGTCACCATAACCTTTGGCAAACATGATTATTTTATAAATTAAGCTGTTTACCCGCATGGGCAAACAGCTTTTTTACGATAATTGCTTAAACCATTTGGCCAGGTGCTGATACTCAGATTCTAGGCAAATACAGTAGAAATCCATATGGGCGTCTTCATCCGCAAAAGGAATCGAAAATCGATGGCGACGCATTCCTAGAATACGTATTGATAAATCGGTGGAGAAGGTTGGAAGAGAGGATGTATCAGCTACTTCGATCAGGGATTCAGAGCCGGAGAGTAAAAGGAATTTAGATTGTGGCATATGTTTTCTGACAATCGCATCCCAGACCCCAACTTCAGAAACCATCAAAAAGCTTTCGCCATTCATCTGTGCAAAAGTGACACTATTTTCATAAGCATACTTATGCTCTGATACGAGGCAGGCACACAGCTGCTCAGAGCCGCAATGTTTAGAATAATAAAGTTCATCCTCAAGGGGATGTGTAAGGATGATCATTTGATAGGTTTTGTTATTGAGACCTGTGAGCAGGGACTGCTCATCAGCCATTTCTGTAGATATGGCCATTTGCGTGAAGGCTGCTGTCAGTTTTGGGGTTAATTCCAGCAGTGGTCCCGGAGCGCAGGAGCCAACGGTGATCGTTTTATGGCGACGATCGGTCAGCCGTACCTGCTCTTCCATGGCTTCCTGCATCCGCAAGATATTTTCAGCATATTCCGCTGCCACTTTTCCCGTCTCATTAAGATATAGTCGCTTTTTCTCCCGCGCAAACAGTTTCACACCAAATTCTTCTTCAAGTTTATGCATCGATCTCGTGAGCGTGGGCTGAGTGAGATGCAGGGCTTGGGCTGCCTCAGAGAGAGTGCGATGCTTTTTGAAAGCCACAAGATGTTCTAAAAGATATGTATCAATCATAATAACCTTCCTGTAAATATACGTGATACGTATATTATAATACGAAAGTTCAATTTTACAATACAGTAATATCGGGATAAGATGTAGCTGTAAAGATAAATGAAATTTATAAAAGAAAGGAAGATAAAAAGATGCAGACACTTATTGCATACTTCTCTTGGAGTGGTCATACAGTAAAAATCGCAAAAAAGATCGCTGCTGAGACGGACGCAGATTTGTTTAGAATTGAACGTCAAGTGCCTTATAGCCAAGACTATGAGACATGTGCCTATAAAGAAGCTAAAGAAGAAATTGATCAAAAGGTCAGACCGGAGATTAAGACACCGCTGCCAGATATTCAAAAATATGACAATATCATTGTGGCGTTTCCTATCTGGTGGTATACCTCACCGCTGCCGGTATGGAAATTTTTAGAATCGTATCCGGATTGGAAAGGGAAAAAGATTTATCTTTTTGCTAATTCTTATACCGATGACTATACATATATGGAAAATGCCTTAAAAGATGCTCGGTCTTCAGTTAAAAATGCCAAAGTGGAAGCGGGACTCTTTAATCAGGAAATAGAAAAATTAGATGAATGGTTAATTGAAAGACATTTGAAATAGGAGGATTAAAAAATGGAATATGTTACATTAAACACAGGGGCTAATATGCCATTAGAAGGATTTGGGGTTTTTCAGATTCCTGATCTAAAAGAATGCGAAGAGGTAGTGTATAACGCGATTAAGACTGGCTATCGTTTATTAGATACGGCTGCTGCATATGGAAATGAAGAAGCTGTTGGCAAGGGCGTTGATCGGGCCATCGCAGATGGCTTCACGACGCGTGAAGAACTCTTTATCACGACGAAAGTATGGGTTACTGATATGAAGAGTGAAGAAGCTGCTTACGAAGCTGTTAAAACATCTCTTAAAAAATTAAATATGGATTACGTTGATCTGATTCTCTTACATCAGCCCATGAGTGATTACTTTGCGGCTTATCGCGGCATTACGAAAGCATACAAAGAAGGTTTAACCAAAGCGATTGGTGTCGCTAACTTTTATCCAGCCATTCTCGCTAACCTTTGCAAAACTGTTGATGTTATTCCAGCGGTTAACCAGATTGAGCTTCATCCTTACTTTGCGCAGGAAGCAGCTTTGGAAAATATGAAGGCTTATGGTATTGTACCTCAGGCATGGGCACCTTTAGCGGAAGGAAAACATGGTATCTTCACTGATCCTGTGTTAACCGAAATTGGTAAGAAATATCATAAGAGTGCCGCTCAGGTTGCTTTAAAGTGGAATGCGCAGCGGGGTGTATCCATTATTCCTAAGTCAGTCCATGTAGAAAGAATGCTGGAGAATATTGATATTTGGGATTTTGAACTGACAGATGAAGAAATGGCTCAGATTACTGCTATGGATTTAGGACATAGTGAAATTGTGAGCCATGATGATCCTGCTTTTGTAAAATACATTTTTCATCTGCATTCATAAGAAATATTGTAGGATGATCTCGGGCTTATGACGTAAGAGAATAGTAGCTTTCGTTTTCATGATCGTAAATGGTTCATAAGAATTTGATATTTTCTTAAGCATTTTCTTATTTCTCTGACAAATTATTGTGCTATAATAGCGCAAAAGAGGAGGGATGTTCCATGACAGAACATATTGTTTACGTTCATGATCCAAAAGCTATGAAAGCTTATTATACTGATAAATTAGGTTTTACTTTATTAGCAGAAAGAGAAGGGCCACGCTACGTGCTTGGCTTTGAAAATACGCCGATTCGTATCGTCTTAGCTTCTCGTCATTTAGCCACCGATCCTAAACAGGCTAACGAGATGCCATCATTATTACTCAAAGTGAAAGATATTCATAAAGTGTATAACACGATGCGCGATCGCGGGGTTGTTGTTTCTGATTTATTTGAATTAGGAGATATGAAAACTTTCAATTTCGCAGATGGTGAAAATCATTATATGGCCTGCTGGCAGCGCTAGAGTGAGTTTTGCTCTAGTGCTTTTTATTTGGTTTAGCTTCCGGTATAATAAAAGAGAAAGTGAGGGAAGCCTATGTTTTTACCAATCTCAAAAGAAGATATGGCGGAAAGAGGATGGGAGCAGTGCGACTTCGTCTTCGTCATCGGTGATGCCTATGTCGATCATTCATCCTTTGGCCCCGCTATTATTTCCCGTGTCTTAGAATCTCGCGGCTATAAGGTAGGGATCATTTCTCAGCCTGATGTCCACGATGAAAACAGTATTACCATTTTAGGAGAACCCCGTTTAGCCTTTTTAGTGTGCGCTGGTAATATGGATTCGATGGTCAACCACTATACTGTCAATAAAAAGAAACGTCATCAGGATGCGTATACCCCTGGCGGCGTCTTTGGCAAACGTCCTAATTATCCAACTATTGTTTATACCAATATGATCAAACGCAAGTATAAACATAAACCCGTTGTCCTAGGCGGTATTGAAGCGTCGCTGCGGCGCTTAGCGCATTATGATTACTGGCAAAACAAACTGAAACGTTCAATTTTACTAGACTCCGGAGCTGATTTACTCATTTATGGGATGGGGGAATTAGCCATTGTCGAAGTGGCAGATGCGTTAGAGGCCGGAATTCCCGTCGAAGATATTACCTATATTGATGGAACGGTTTATAAATGTAAAGATCCAAGTGATGTCTTTGAAGGAATCATGTTGCCAGAATATGATGAGATGAAGAAAGATAAGCTCGTCTATGCGAAGTCTTTTGGCATTCAGATCAAACATACCGATCATATTACCGCGCATCGCTTGATCGAAAAGTACGGTGAGAAACGCTATGTTGTCCAAAATCCGCCGCAGCGTCCTTTAACGACGCAGGAGTTAGATGATGTGTATGAATTGCCTTATGAAAATACCTATCATCCTTCCTATGAAGCTTTAGGCGGTGTGCCAGCGATTAAGGAAATCAAATTTTCCTTAGCGAGCAACCGCGGCTGCTTTGGCGCTTGCTCTTTCTGCGCCATTACCTTCCATGAAGGACGAACGATTCAGGCTCGTTCTCACGAATCATTGATTCGTGAAGCAAAGAAGATGATTCAGGATCCTGATTTCAAAGGTTATATTCATGATGTCGGCGGTCCTACTGCCAACTTCCGGCGTCCTGCCTGCGAAAAGCAGAAGACCAAAGGCGTCTGCATGAATAAGGAATGTTTATGGCCAAAGGTTTGTAAAAACATGGTTGTCGATCATTCGGATTATGTGGCTTTACTGAGAAAATTACGCGCTTTAGATGGAGTGAAGAAAGTCTTTATCCGTTCCGGCATTCGTTATGATTATGCTTTAGCGGATCCCGATGATACGTTTTTAAGAGAATTATCGCAGTATCATGTGTCCGGGCAGCTGCGTGTTGCACCCGAACATGTCTCTGATCATGTCTTAGACCTGATGGGGAAACCACGTAATGATGTTTATAAACAGTTCTGTAAGAAGTTTGAAAAGATCAATAAGGAGCTGCATCTCAATCAGTATTTAGTTCCTTATCTGATTTCATCTCATCCTGGTTCGACTTTGAAAGATGCCATTGCTTTAGCGGAAAGTATTCGTGATATGGGCTATATGCCTGAACAGGTGCAGGATTTCTATCCAACGCCATCAACAGTTTCAACCGTAATGTATTATTGCGGCGTCGATCCACGTAACATGAAGCCGGTTTATTCGGTCACGGATCCTCATGAAAAAGCAATGCAGCGGGCGCTTTTACAGTACCGTAAACCAGAAAATTACGATTTGGTCAAAGAAGCGCTCATTAAAGCCCATCGGGAAGATTTAATTGGCTATGATCACAGTCATTGTCTGATTCCGCCAAGAAAACCGAAAGGGCATCCTCATCATAAAAAATAAAGGATGGGATCAAAATGAACGATCGAGAAAAGGATATAATCAGGGAAGCTGTGATCAATCAAGCCCTCACCGGCAATCCGTTAACCAAGGAAGAAATCGCCTTTATGGCGAATCTTGTAGATCGTGGAATCACTGGTGATGAGGCTGCTCAACTGATTATTGATGATATCCTTAAAAATGATACAAAAGAAAAGAACTAAGAATGCTATAAGAGTGATGTAAAGAAGAAGGTTTCTGGATAGGCAGAAACCTTTTTTGTCATATAATTGTTTTTTTTATCGTAAAAAATGAACTATGAAACGTCTTAATTGTATTTGTCAAATAATATGCTCATTCTTTTTAGAAAAGGATGACAATAATAATGTGAAAGTGTTATCATAATCCTATAAGTTATTTATTTTGTGAAAGGAAGGTTTTATGAGTAGATTAAGTATTGTAACGAAAGACCGTGGCGAAGAAACGGTCGAAGAGCTCTACAAAGATTTAGAACGTCGTATTCAGGCTTCTCAGCCGGGTTTGTGTCCTGTTGACTTAGCTTCATCATTTCTCAATCTTTGTCATGCTCAGTCCTGTGGAAAATGTACTCCATGCCGCATCGGCCTCGGCCAGCTAGAAGGGCTCATCGCTGATGTTTTAGATGGTAAAGGGACGATGGACTCTTTAAAACTTATCGAAACAACAGCCCAATCCATTTGTGATTCCGCCGACTGCGCGATCGGCAGTGAAGCGGCGCGGATGGTTCTAAAAGGTGTTCGTGGCTTTAAAGAGGATTATATTGAACATATTGAACATGGGCGCTGTCTTAATACCCAAAATCAGCCAGTGCCATGCGTGGCCCAGTGCCCGGCGCATGTCGATATTCCTGGCTATATTTCTCTCGTCCATGACGAACGCTACGGTGATGCCGTGAACCTAATCCGTAAAGATAATCCATTCCCAGCGGTTTGCGGTCTGATTTGTGAACATCCTTGTGAAGTGCGCTGCCGTCGTACGATGGTTGATGATCCGATCAATATCCGTGGCCTTAAACGCTTTGCCGTCGATCATGAAGAACAGCCGCCAGTTTTCAAAAAATATGAAGCAACGGGTAAAAAAGTGGCCATTGTCGGCGGCGGTCCATCCGGTTTATCGGCAGCTTTCTATCTCTCTATCATGGGTCATGATGTCACTGTCTTTGAGCAGCGGGCGCGATTAGGCGGGATGTTAAGATATGGGATTCCTGCTTACCGTCTGCCGCGGGAAGAATTAGATCGTGAAATTGATATCCTTAAAACAACCGGTTTTCAAACAAAAACCAATGTATCGGTTGGTCATGATCTTTCCATCAAAGAACTTAAGGATGATTATGATGCTTTATATGTCGCAATTGGCGCCCATAATGATCGAAAGATTGGCATTGATGGCGAAGATGCCGATGGCGTCATTTCAGCGGTAGAAATGTTAAGAAGGATCGGGGATGATGATTATCCTGATTTTACGGGTATGGATATTTGCGTCGTCGGCGGCGGGAACGTCGCCATGGACGTTGCGCGTTCCGCTATTCGTTTAGGCGCTCAATCGGTGAAGATCGTCTATCGTCGTCGTAAAGTCGATATGACGGCCTTACCAGAAGAAGTTGAAGGCGCCATTGCCGATGGCTGTGAAGTAGTGGAATTACATGCGCCTGTGCGTATTGCCCATGATGAAAACAATCAGGTGACTGGTTTAGTCGCCCAGCCGCAGATTGTCGGCGAAATCAAATGGGGGCGTCCAGCTCCTTGTAAAGCGGACATAGAAGAAGTCGTTATTCCTTGTCAGCGCGTCTTAGTAGCGATCGGGCAGGGGATTGATTCGCAGTCCTTTGGGGACTTTGGCATCCCAATTCAGCGTGGCCGTCTGGAAACTTTTGATACCAGCGATGTCAAAGATATGGCCGGCGTCTTTGCCGGCGGGGACTGTGTTACCGGACCAGCAACCGTTATTCGCGCGATTGCGGCCGGGAAAGTAGCGGCTGCCAATATCGATGAATATCTCGGTTACCAGCATGAAATTGAAGCGGATGTTGTTATCCCGCGTATTCGTTTCGATGATCATAAAGCATGTGGACGTGTCAATATGAAAGAACGCTCACCAAAAGAACGTGTGCAGGACTTCAAGCTGATGGAATGCGGTATGACGCGGGAAGAGGCAAAGCAGGAATCATCGCGCTGTCTCCATTGTGATCACTTTGGTTATGGCATCTTTAAAGGAGGTCGTATTGCAAAATGGTAAAACAAGTACGTGTATTTATTGATGGGCACCATTATTATGTGCCCGAACGTTCGACAATTTTAGATGCGGCGAAGATGGCGGGTATTAAGATTCCTACACTTTGTTACTACAAAGGGCTCAATGAAATCGGTGCCTGCCGTGTCTGCGTAGTCGAAGTGGATGGCTATGATCGTCTCTTTACTGCCTGCAATAATACGGTTGACGAAGATATGGTTATTTGGACCAACTCCAAAAAAGTCCGTGAAGCCCGGCGCACCAATGTGCAGCTGATTTTATCCCAGCATAATGGCAACTGTACGATGTGCACCCGCTCAGGCAACTGCTCATTACAGAAGATTGCCAATGACCTCAACATTCAGACAACGCCTTTCAAGAAGGATTTACCAAAACAAAAAGGCAATCCCAACTTCCCGTTAATTCGTGATTATTCAAAATGTATCAAATGCATGCGCTGCATTCAGGTTTGTGATAAAATTCAGGCTTCTCATATCTGGGATGTTGTCAATACCGGTTCGCGGACCACTGTCGATGTGAAAGATGTCTATTCCCTAGAAGATTCGAAGTGCGCTTTATGTGGTCAGTGCATTACCCATTGTCCGGTTAATGCCTTACATGAACGTGATGATACGGATCGCGTTTTAGACGCGCTCAATGATCCTCAGAAAATCGTTGTGGCACAGATTGCACCATCGATTCGTACCGCTTGGGGTGAACCCTTTGGCTTATCACCAGAAAAAGCAACGATCGAACGTTTAGCTGAAGCACTTCATCTGATGGGCTTTAACTTTATTATGGATACGGACTTCTCCGCCGATTTAACCATTATGGAAGAAGCCAGTGAGTTCTTAGAAAAGCTGCAACATCCACAGGACAATAAGTTCCCAATGTTTACGAGCTGCTGCCCGGGGTGGGTGCGTTTCTGTAAAGCCCATTATCCGGAATTTGTCGATCAGTTATCAACTTCTAAGTCGCCGCAAGGCATGTTTGGCGCCATTGCAAAGAGCTATTATGCGAAAGCTTTAGAGGTGGATCCACACAATATTTATGTCGTTTCGATCATGCCATGTTTAGCGAAAAAACATGAATGCGATATTCCAATTTTAAATGATGCCTGCGGTGATCCTGATGTCGATGTCGTTTTAACGACCAGAGAAATCGACCGTATGATTCGGGCCTCTTATATTATGCCAGATTCGATTGGCGAACGGGCCCTTGATATGCCGCTTGGCTTAGGCAGCGGGGCCGGAAATATCTTTGGCGCCACGGGCGGCGTCATGGAAGCGGCGCTGCGCACCGCGTATTACTTTGCGACAGGCACAAATCCTGATCCCGATGCTTTTAAAGATGTCCGCGGGATGGAAGGGTGGAAAGAAAGCACCTTTACCATTGCTGGCAACACCTTACATGTGGCGGTATCGAATGGTTTAGGCAATACCAAACGTTTACTCGATGCCTTAAAAGAAGGCCGCGTTCATTATGACTTTGTCGAAGTCATGGCTTGTCCGGGCGGCTGTGTTGGCGGCGGTGGTCAGCCGATTCATGATGGCGAGTTTAACGCCCCGGCAAGAGCGGATGTCCTCTATCGTCAGGATGCTAAAAACGTTATTCGTTTTTCTCATGAGAACCCCTCGATCATTAACTTATATCGTGATTACTTAGATCATCCATTATCTGAGTTAGCGGAAAAACTTTTACATACTGATCAGCATGGCTGGAAAATGCCAGGTGAAAAATAATGATGACGGCTCTTTTAAAGGGCCGTTTTCCAGTTATATGGATAGGAAAAAAGGTGACCTCAACCGCAAAAATGAGAAACGCATCAGATTTTGCTTTCACGAGGCATTTTGGTAAGAGTGTATGTGCTTTCACATCTGTTGTTTTTAGTGTTATAATAGACAATACATGGAGGAAGTTATGTTAAAGTTAGCTATATATGGAAAAGGCGGAATAGGCAAATCGACAATGACGAGTCATTTAGCGGCCGCATTTGCGTCGCTTGGGAAAAAGGTCATTCAGATTGGCTGTGATCCGAAAGCCGATTCGACAATTAATTTATTACATGGTCAGCCCCTCAAGCCGGTTATGGATTATTTAAAAGAAGGGGATGAACCTGATCATTTAGAAGACATCAGCCAAATCGGCTATGGCGGTGTCTTATGTATTGAAACGGGCGGCCCTACGCCTGGCTTAGGCTGTGCTGGCCGCGGCATTATTGCCACTTTCAATTTATTAGAAGATTTAGAATTATTTGAAACTTATCAGCCAGATGTTGTCTTATATGATGTCTTAGGGGATGTTGTCTGCGGCGGCTTCGCAGCGCCGATTCGTGAAGGCTACGCCGAAGATGTCCTGATTGTCACTTCCGGGGAAAAGATGGCGCTCTATGCGGCGAATAATATTTATACGGCCGTGAAGAATTTTGAAGATCGCGGCTATGCGAAAGTCAAAGGTCTCATTCTTAATCATCGCAACGTCATCAATGAAGAAGAAAAAGTGGCTCAGTTTGCAAAAGCGCGTCACTTACGCATCATCGGCGATATTCCGCGCAGTGATACGATTATCCAATATGAAGATCAGGGCATGACCGCGATCGAAGGGGATATCAATAGTGAAATCAGTCAGCGTTTTATTGCCTTAGCGAAGGAGTTACTTAATGAAGGAAGCTAAATATTATACGGTGAAAGAGCTCGCCGCCAAGGAAAAGATCCCGGAAATCTTTGATACCGGCGCGCATCTGATTTATTCATCGCCGGCGACGTTAGCGTATAATTCCCCCGGTGCCCAGGGCTTTGGCGTCAAAAGAGCCGGTTTAACGATGCCGGAAAGTGTTATGCTCATCGTTTCACCAGGCTGCTGTGGTCGCAATACATCAGCGATTAGTGTGAATGAGCAATACAAACATCGTTATTTCTATTATTTATTAGATGAGACTGATATTGTCACTGGTCGTCATCTTTCTAAAATTCCCGAAGCAGTCAAAGAAATTGTGGATTTTCTCGCTGTGAAGCCAAAAGTGGTGATGATCTGTATTACCTGCGTAGATGCTTTACTAGGGACGGATATGGAACGCGTATGCAAGCAGTGTGAAGAGGTCGCAAAAGTTAAGGTTCGTCCTTGTTATATGTATGCCTTAACGCGCGAAGGGCGCCGGCCGCCAATGGTCCACGTCCGTGAATCGCTCTATTCCCTATTAGAAAAACAAAAGAAAGATCCCCGCACGGTCAATCTTTTAGGCTTCTTTGCCCCTTTGGATGATGATTGTGAACTTTATCGTTATTTAAAAGATATAGGCATGCATCATATTTATGAATTATCCCGCATGACAACTTATGCCGACTTTACCAAAATGAGCCAGGCCAATTTCAATCTGATCTTACATCCGGAAGCGCGCGCCGCAGCGGAAAATATGCGTAAAGCGCTCAATATTGGTTCAATTGAATTAACCCGTTTCTATCAGGTCGAGTACGTGCACCGGCAGTATCACGCGTTAGCGAAGGCATTAGGAGTCACGATTGATGATCAGGCAGATTATGAAAAAACCAAAGCCGTTATTGAAATG
The DNA here is from genome assembly GCF_003925875.1 of Intestinibaculum porci. Classification (GTDB taxonomy): domain Bacteria; phylum Bacillota_I; class Bacilli_A; order Erysipelotrichales; family Coprobacillaceae; genus Intestinibaculum; species Intestinibaculum porci. Next base: position 1,410,940 of record NZ_AP019309.1, read on the forward strand.
ATGAAGTCTTATCAAAACATTTCCATCGCGATTGGCGAAACAGGTAATTATGATCCGTTAGAATTAGCTTTAGCGCTTGTTTCTTATGGCTTTCAGGTGAAAGAAATCTATGCGACGCTGCAGGATTACCAGCTGCGTTATCTGAGCGCGCTTTCATCCCTTTCCCCCGCAACAAAGGTATACTGCAATAATGAACCAACGATGCTTTACTACAATATGGAAAGTTCCATTGATCTGACGATTGGCAAAGATGCGGCTTACTATCATCCTAAGGCCCATCATTTAGACTTCAATGAGGATCGTCAGCCTTATGGCTATCAGGCTATTCAATTGTTATTTTCAAAAATGAAGGAGGTGCTATCATGAAAGGTTTACGTAAATATTTAACCCCCTTTGCGCCTGATGATTCCGGCGCTGTTTCGGTGCTCTATGAAGCGGGCGGCCTCATTATTATCATTGATGCCGGCGGCTGCACCGGTAATGTCTGCGGCTTTGATGAGCCGCGCTGGGAAGAAAAGCGTTCCGCCATCTTCTCCGCTGGTTTACGTGATATGGATGCTATTTTAGGCCGTGATGATCTCTTGATTGCGAAAATCAAAAAGATTATGCAGGAAATGGAGACATCTTTTATTGCCTTAGTAGGGACCCCTGTTCCTGCGGTTATTGGCACTGATTATAAAGGGCTCGCACGTTTATTAGAGAAAGAGGTGAACGTGCCGGTTTTACCAATTCCTACAACCGGCGTTGGCCTTTATGATGTCGGCATCGAAAAAGCATTAACGGCCTTGGTGAAACGCTTTGCGGATACCAAAGTTACACAGAAAACGATCGGTGTTCTCGGCTTTACACCGTTAGATTATCCATGGCCTAAAAATCCTGCTTATAATTATTATGATACCGTTGAAGAAGTGGCTTCTTGCGGCTCTTTAACGAAAAACTATGTGGCGTCAATGGCTGGCCTCAAAGCGGCCCGCTACGTAGAAAAATATTACGGCATCCCTTATGTGATCGGTTATCCCGATGATCTGTATCCGGATATTACCGGAGAAAAGGTTTTAGCCATCACCACCCAGGCGATTGGCTTAGACTTACGAAAAAAGTGCCCTTCATTAACGATTGGCAGTTACTTTATGATGAAAAAGGATTACTTAGATGATCATATGATTTCCTTTCAGGAAGAAGATGATCTGATTAACTATGTCAATACCCATCACTTTGATACGATCATCGCTGATGAAGCGTATAAGGAGATGTTAGACTTTTCGGGTGATTATATCGCTTTACCACATTTTGCCCTGTCGGGGAGTCGTTTATTATGAGAAGCGTCTTATTACGGGTTTATGGCATTGTTCAGGGAGTCGGCTTTCGCCCGACTGTTGCCCGTCATGCGCAGGCTTGTCAGGTGACGGGCTATGTCTGTAATAAAGGGCCTTATGTCGAAATCGCCATTGAAGGAGAAGAGCATCAGGTTGACAAGATGATTGATTGCGTCATTCATCAGCCGCCGAAGCAGGCGATGATCATCCGCCATGAAGTTTTCAATGCGTCTTTGCATCATTATTCAGATTTTCAGATCGTCACCTCTCAGAAAACCAAAGGAGAGATCTATATTTCTCCTGATTTAGCGATCTGTGATGACTGCGTCAGGGAACTTTATGATCCCCATAATCGCCGTTATCTGCATCCCTTTATTAACTGCACTAACTGCGGCCCGCGTCTGACCATTTTAGAAGGTTTGCCGTATGATCGGGAACGCACCAGTATGAAAGCTTTCCCAATGTGCCCAGAGTGTGAGAAGGAATATCATGATCCCCAGTCGCGGTTCTATGATGCGCAGCCAGTTAGCTGTCATGAATGCGGCCCCGAGGTTTATATTTTAGGGCATGAAGAGATCCGCGAACGGGAAGCAATTATTTATACGCGTCAAGCGTTAAAAGAAGGCAAGATCGTAGCGATCAAAGGGATTGGCGGGTTCCACTTAGCTGTTGATGCCAAAAATGAAAAAGCGGTCAGTCGTTTACGTGCGCTTAAGCATCGTCCCCGCAAGCCTTTTGCGGTGATGGCCAAAAACTTAACAACGGTGAAATCATTTGCCCATGTTTCAAAAGCGCAGGAAGCGGTTTTAACCGGCGTGCAGAAACCGATCTGTCTATTAGAAAAGAAAGGATCGAGCTTAGCAGAAAGCGTGGCACCAGGTAATCCTAAAGTGGGGGTGATGTTGCCATATGCGCCGCTCCAGCACTTATTATTTCGTTATGATGATGGGCTCAAAACGCCGGATGTTTTGATTATGACGAGTGCTAATGACTCGGGCGCTCCGATTGTGCATAATGATGAAGAAGCCTTGGCCGAGTGCGCTTCTTTATGTGATGTCATTCTCTCACATAATCGCGTTATCCGCATTCGCTGCGACGATTCCGTGATGGATTTCTATCATGATGCGCCTTATATGATCAGACGCAGCCGCGGCTATGCGCCATTGCCTTATTATGTCAGCACGTCCTATGAAGGCGCGGTGCTCGCTATTGGCGGAGAGTTAAAAAATACGTTCTGTATCGGTAAAAATCAGCTTTTATATCCTTCATCATATATTGGCGATCTTTCCGATATCCGCTCGGTGAAATCGCTTCAGTCAACAATGAAATTAATGACCTCTTTACTAGAAGTTGATCCAGATTTAATCGTCTGTGATCCCCATCCTCAGTATAATGCGAAACGCGTGGGCGAAAGCTTAGGGAAAGAGGTTGTCTATGTCCAGCATCATTATGCCCATATTCTATCTTGTATGGCTGAAAATGATGTCCATGACAAAGTCATCGGCGTGGCTTTTGATGGGACTGGTTATGGCGATGATGGCACGATCTGGGGCGGCGAGATCTTTATCTGCGACCCACTGCATTATAAGCGCGTCAGTCATATTCAACCGTTTTTACAGCTTGGCGGCGATGCCTCTTCATTAGAAGGTTACCGCGGCGCGGTGAGCATGCTGCTAGATCTCTATGATGATCCACAGGACCTTGTCATGAAATTAGGTTTATGCGATTTATCGCATTATAAAGTTTTACGCGCCATGCATGCGCGCAAACTTAATGCCGTGACATCGACAAGTGCCGGTCGTCTCTTTGATGCGATCAGTGCGATTCTTGGCTTATGTTTACGCTCTACCTATGAAGGGGAGGCGGCGACCGCGCTGCAGTTTGCGGCCCTTCAAGGAAAGCGGCAAACCTTATCAATAGATGTCAAAGCAAAGCAGGATCTTTTACCGACAAAGCGCCTGGTAGCGGAAATCACGAAGCGTCGTTTCAATGGTGAAGATGTCCATGATTTAGCGTATTTATTCCATGATGGTCTCGCCCAGATGATCGTTTCTGAAGTGATCCGCATAGCGCAAAACAATCACTTGCAGAAAGTCGCATTAAGCGGTGGCTGTTTTCAAAATACCTTATTACTCGCGTTAGTGGAAACACGCTTAAAAGAGGCTGGTTTCTGCGTTTATATACATCACTTATTACCGCCTAATGATGGCGGAATTGCATGTGGTCAGGCGTATTATGGCCTGGCCTGCTTAAAAGAAAGAAGGAATGATTCATGTGTGTAGGTTTATCTTGTAAAGTTGTGAATGTGAAAGGAGATGTTGCGATCGTCGACGCCACCGGCGCCAAGCGCACTGTTAGTGCGGCCTTATTAGATGATTTAATGCCGGGCGATTACGTGATGGTTCATGCCGGCGCTGCAATTGCGAAAATCACCGATGATGATACGGACGAAACAGATCGTTTAATGGAGGATTTGCTGGATGAATAAAGCGCGTGAAATCATCGATGCCTATCAGGGACCAAAACTGCGCATTATGGAAGTCTGTGGCACGCATACACATGAAATCTTCCGTTTAGGCATTCGTTCTCTGCTGCCAGAAAACATTGAAGTGATCTCTGGCCCGGGCTGTCCGGTCTGCGTCACGCCGGTTGATTTTATCGATGAAGCTATTTATTTAGCGCAGGAACATCATTGCACGATCACCACTTTTGGTGATTTGGTGCGCGTGCCGGGCACGCAGGCTTCTTTAGCGCAAGCACGCGCTGATGGCGCGCAAGTTAAAGTCGTCTATTCGCCATTAGATAGCGTGGATTATGCGCAGAAGCATCCTGATGAAGAGGTTGTCTTCCTCTCGATTGGCTTTGAAACGACAACGCCCGCTGATTTACTCACAATTGCCAAAGCGCAGGCTTTAGGCTTAACGAATTTCTCATTATTAACAGCCAATAAAACAATGCCGGGGGCCTATGAAGCGATGAAAGACAGCTGTGATGCCTTTCTTTATCCGGGTCATGTGCATACTATTATTGGTACCGGCATCTGTGAAAAGATGAAAGAAGAAGGTGTCAGCGGGGTGATTGCTGGCTTTACGGCGAAGGAACTATTAACGGCGATTGCTCTTATTGTGAAAAAATCACAGGAAGCTGCACCGTATTTTGTCAATGCCTATCCGCGCGTTGTCACTGACGAAGGTTCACCGAAAGGGCAGGCGATTATCGCAAAATATACCGAAAGTGTTGATGCGATGTGGCGCGGAATCGGTGTGATTCCCGGTTCCGGCTTAGCCTTAAAAGACGATTATGCAGCTTTTGATGCGCGAAAGAAATATCAGGTCCCAGCGATGCATGGACATGCCAATCCGGCGTGTCGCTGCGGCGAGATCTTAAGAGGACAAATCAAACCTTATGAATGTCCGCTTTTTGGGAAGGTCTGCACCCGTGATCATCCAGTGGGTGCCTGCATGGTTTCTAGTGAAGGCACTTGCGCGGCTTACTATTTGTATGGAGGTCAAAAATAAATGGATAAAATTACTTTAGGACATGGATCAGGCGGCTCAGCTACCGCTGATCTGATTGATCATGTCTTTAAAAAATATTTGAATAATGAATACTTTACCGCTGATGATGCCAGCGTATTGCCTAGACCGCTAGGACGTATTGCCATGAGCACGGATGGCTTTATCGTCTCGCCAGCCTTTTTCCCGGGCGGGAATATTGGCAAGTTATCAATCTGCGGGACGGTCAATGATTTGGCCTGCATGGGCGCAAGGCCGCTTTATTTAACATGCGGCTTTGTCATTGAAGAAGGCTTTCCGATTGCGAAGCTTGAAGAAGCTGTAAAAGCGATGGCTAAAACCGCCGCGGAAGTCGGCGTGCACATCGTTGCCGGAGATACCAAAGTTGCCGGCAAAGGACAGGTTGATGGTCTTTTCATTACCACCACCGGCGTTGGTGAAATCGCTGATGATGTCCATACCTCCGGCGCTAATGCGAAAGCTGGTGATGTCATTATTGTAACTGGTGATATTGGTCGTCATGGTACCTGCATTCTCTTGACGCGTGATGATTATGGCATTGAAGCGCCAGTGACAAGTGACTGTGCACCATTATGGAATGCCGTTAAAGCGACTTTAGATGTCAGCCATGACATTCATACCATTCGTGATGCGACGCGTGGCGGCGTCGGCACGGTACTTTATGAAATTGCCCGTGAATCTCAGGTCGGCATTAAGCTTGATTCGACAAAAATTCCGGTCGCTGATGAAGTGCGTGGCGTCACCGGAATGTTAGGACTTGATCCGCTTTATTTAGCCTGTGAAGGCCGTCTTGTCTATATGGTACCGGAAAAAGACAGTCAAGCTGTTTTAAAAGCTTTACAGGCCTCTGATCATACTCAGGGCGCTGCTATTATTGGCAAAGTTGTCAATGATCATGTCGGTCAGGTAACATTAACGACAGAAATTGGCGGCGAAACCTTATTGCCGCCGCCAGGCAATGAATTATTACCAAGAATCTGTTAGGTGATCTTATGGAAAAAATAGCATTATCTATTGGCGAGGCTTCGTATCCGGAGCCTTTCTCAATTGGTTTAGAATATAATCCGCCGGTACATGTTACCTGGAATATCGTCCATATCGGGATGCAGGTGCCCGATAGTATGCAGGTGTATATCTGCGCCACGAACTGCATGCGCGGCGTCATTATGACCGCTTATGAAATGGGCGCAGAAGATCGCTTTGCCTGTATCACGTTAGAGGAAAGCGATATATTACGCGGGGATATGGAAAAGCAGATCATTGACGGAGTCAGTGAAAGTATTCGCCGTTATGATAAGCCCTTAAAAGCGGTTATTGTTTTTCCTGTTTGCATTCATAAAGTCTTATCGACGGACTTAAACTATGTTTATAAAACCTTAAGAGCGCGTTTCCCTGATCTTATCTTTATGGAAGCGTATATGGATCCGTTATCGCAAAAAGAAGGCTTACCGCCTGATCAGCGTTTACGCGCTGTCATGTATGATGGTGTGCAGCCCTTAAAATGTGATGGGGGAGTCAATCTTTTAGGTAGTGAAGTTGTGCATGATCGTTATTCTGATTTATGTGATTTGATTAAGAATCGGCCGCTTCGTCAGTTACAGGGGATGCGCTATTCTGATTACTTGCAGCTAGGCGCTTCTACGCTTAATATCTGCACCTATAGTGGTGGTGATTATGGCATTCAAGCCTTATCTAAGCGTCTTAATCAGGATTATTTATATTTATCATCATCTTTTGACTATGAAGAAATCGATCAGCAGCGTACGCTGCTTTGTGAACGCTTAGGGATATCAGCTCCTGAAGGAGAGAAAGAAGCCTGTGAAGAGGCCTTAGCCGCCTTAAAGGGGCTTTTACAAGACATCGAAATTGTCATTGATTATGTCGGGATAACCCGGCCTTTATCCCTCGCCAGATTATTATTAGATCATGGTTTTCATGTCACGCAGGTGTATTTAGATACAATCTTTACCGAAGAAAAGAAGGATTTTGATTATTTACAAGCGCATTATCCGCATTTGACATTATTACCAACAATACATAGTCATATGCGTGTTTATCAAAATAAGGATCCTGATGTTCTCGCGATCGGCCCTAAAGCAGCTTATTTTAGAAAGACACCACATTTTGTGAACATGATTGAAAATGGCGGCTTATGGGGTTACAAAGGCATTTTAGGCTTATGTGAACTGATGAAAGAGGCTTACTTAGAAGAAAAAGATCCGGCTGTGATTGTGCCGCGTAAAGGGTTAGGATGTGAGTGCGTACTATGAATGTCTATACAAGTTTACCGGTTTATACCGGTGATGTCTCCGGGGTCTGCAGCGCTTTATATGAACTTGGAGGCATGATTGTCATCCATGATCCTTCTGGCTGTAATTCCACATACAATACGCATGATGAAATACGCTGGTATGATCATCCCAGTCTGATTTTTATTTCCGGATTAAAAGAGTCTGATGCCATTATGGGCAATGATCAGAAGTTCATTGATGATATCATCGCTTCCGCAAATGATTTACAGCCTCGTTTTATTGTTTTGGTCAATTCACCGGTGCCGTATATCAACGGCACCGATATGGAGGCGATCTGTCATCAGGTCAGTGAGAAAACAGGCATTCCAACTTTTTATGTGCCGACCAATGCGCTGCATGATTATGCCCATGGTATTTCTTTAGCTTTTACCTCTTTAGCGAAAGCTTTCACCTTTAAGCGGGGAGAAAAGATTCCTCATAGTCTGAATATTTTAGGGGTGACACCTTTAGATTATACCAGTGCGACATGCGTTTCTTCGATGAAACAGGTGTTATCTGCCTTTAAGGTTGTGAGTGTCTGGGCTAAAGAGGCGTCTTTAGAAGAGTTAGAAAAAAGCTTATTGGCACAGGTAAACTTAGTCGTCTCTTCATCAGGCTTAGCTTTAGCGAAATATCTTTATAAAAACTATGGTATGCCTTATGTCATCGGGGTGCCTTTAGAAGCTTTACAGGAGACGATCACAACGCTTTTAGAAAAGGCTATAGCCACCGGTGAAAATCAGAGTATAATAAATAGTATACATGGTGATAAAAAAGTGACTTTGATTGGTGAACCGATCTTAGCCCATAGTCTTGGGACTGTTTTAACACGTGATTACGCTCTTGATTATCGGGTTTTATGTGATTTGGAAGATCATAAAGGCTTATTAAGAAAAGAAGATCTTGCTTGTCATGATGAAAAACACATGCAGGCATATTTACAAGATAGCCCTTATGTGATAGCCGATCCGCTTTATCGTAAGATCGTTTCGACTAAGCTTATCACTTTGCCGCATCTGGCGATGAGTGGTCGCTTATTTCTCAAAGATATTGAAGATGTCATCACCATGAAAGTGGGAGGTATGTGTGATGAGTTTAAATGAAACGCCCTCAGGGGAACGTGTCCATATTAGTTTTTTTGGCAACCGGAATGCCGGCAAATCCTCTTTAGTCAATGCGTTTACCAATCAGGAGTTAGCGGTTGTTTCAAAGACCTTAGGGACGACCACGGATCCGGTCAAAAAGGCGATGGAATTATTACCGATTGGCCCGGTGGTTATTATTGATACACCTGGCTTTGATGATGTCGGAGAACTAGGGGAAAAACGTATTGCGAAAACCAAAGAAGTGTTAGGACGGACAGACTACGCGGTTTTAGTTGTCGATGCCACCAAAGGCTTAGATGTGCATGATCAGATGCTTGTCAACATGTTTAAGGAAAGAAGCATCCCTTATATGGTTGTTTATAATAAAATGGACGCTTTAGCGACGTTATCCCCTTTAGGGGAGCACGAAATGTATGTCAGTGCTTTAAAGAAAACCAATATTGAAGCGCTCAAGGAAACCATTGCCCATGTCAAAGTGACGAAAGAGGCGCCGCTTGTGCATGATTTGGTGAAACGCGGCGATGTTGTTGTGTTAGTGATTCCCATTGATGAATCAGCGCCTAAAGGGCGTCTGATTTTGCCACAGCAGCTTGTTTTACGCGATTTGCTGGATTATGGCTGTCTGCCTATTTGCACGCGAGAGAAAGAATTAGCCTTAACGCTTTCTTCTTTAAAGCAGGATCCGGCTTTAGTGATTACGGATTCCCAGGCCTTTGAAATCGTCTCACAGATTGTCCCAGAGCGTATTCCTTTAACTTCATTTTCCATTTTAATGGCTCGCTATAAAGGAACCTTAAAAGATCAGGTGCATGGCATCAAAGCCATCGAAACATTACAGGAAGGAGATCAGGTGCTCATCAGTGAAGGCTGCACCCATCATCGTCAGTGTAAAGACATTGGCACGGTGAAACTGCCGCATTGGTTATTAGAGTATACCAGCCATAAAGTGCAGATTACTACTTCATCAGGTTACAGTTTTCCCAAGGATTTAACGCCTTATAAAATGATCATTCATTGCGGCGGGTGCATGTTAAATGCGAAAGAAATGCAAAGCCGTTTACGCGCCGCCAAAGCGCAAGGCGTGCCGATGACTAATTACGGCACCGCCATCGCTTATATGCATGGCATTTTAGAAAGAGCCCTGAAACCGCTACATGAATACGAATAAAACACTTATTAAAAAGTTAAATGATCAAGGCACCTTAGCCCATGATGAACTGTATCAGCTTTTAACAGCCATGGATGACAGTGATGCACAGTATCTCTATCAGCTTGCCCGCGTGAAGCGTGAAGCTGTGTATGGTAAAGATGTTTATTTACGCGGCCTCATCGAGTTTAGCAATTACTGCAAAAATGATTGCCGTTACTGCGGCATCCGCGCCAGCAATGATCGGGCAGAACGTTATCGCTTGAGCGCTCAGGAGATTATTGACTGTGCCAATACAGGTTATGATTTAGGTTTTCGCACTGTCGTCTTACAAAGCGGGGAAGACTTAAGTTTCAGCGATGATGATATTTGCGCCATTGTCTCAGCCATTAAAGCGCATCATCCTGATTTAGCCATTACGTTATCGATCGGCGAGAAAGAAAAAGAAAGCTATCAAAAATATTTTGAAGCTGGGGCAGAGCGTTATCTTTTGCGTCAGGAAACCAGCAATCCGGATCATTATGCGTATTTGCATCCCGCTTCTTTATCGCTTGCCCATCGTAAACAATGTTTAGAAGATCTCAAAGAGATCGGTTATCAGGTTGGCTGTGGGATCATGGTGGGATCACCGCATCAGACTTTTGATCATATTATTGAAGATCTTTATTATATGAAAGACTTTAACCCACAGATGGTAGGCATCGGACCTTTTATTGCCCATAAGGATACGCCTTTTAGAAACGAGCCTAATGGCACTTTAGAAGATACCTTGCATCTATTAGGGATCATACGGTTGATGCTGCCACATGTTTTATTACCGGCCACAACGGCTTTAGGCACTATTGATCCGCTTGGTCGCGAAAAAGGCATCTTAGCGGGCGCCAATGTCGTGATGCCCAATTTATCACCACGCAGTGTCCGTCGTAAATATATGCTTTATGATGGCAAAATCTGTACTGGTGAAGAAGCGGCAAAGTGTCATGCCTGTATGGAAAGACGGATTGCGAAAACAGGATACCAGGTTGTGCCATCACGAGGAGACTATCGATAGTCTCCTTTCTCTTTGATGAAAGCCTTTTTAATCACCGAATAAACGTGAGCGTAATAAAATCCGTGCCTTTTGCTAGTGTTTTTTCCCTGCTATGATCATGGCAGGGAGGTAGTAAAATATGGATCTTTATACATTAACCAAAAACAACATTAAACGTTATAACTGGGCTGCTATCATTGAGGATCAGAAAAATAGCTATCTTACTGTTAAAAAGTACTGCGATCTTAATCATATTGCAGAGTCCAGTTTTTATAAGAATAAGGCGAAGCTGACTGGCGGAAGTTCCAAATCTGACAGAAATATACACAGTCATTTTATCCCTGCAGTGCTGACAAATAAAATGACTAATATGATCACATTAAAGATTGATGGACATGAAATTTCCTGCACTGAAGATGTGCTCAGAAAGATTGTGAAGGCTTTATGATTATTAACGCGGATGAAATAAAGCATATTTATGGATCAGCACAATATCAGAATATGCGCAAACAAATTAACGGTCTGTCAGTTCTTGTTTCAATCTGATTTGATATGGATGTCATGGATCACAGTCTTTTTATCTTTACCAACCGCTCATGCACACAGATCAAAATGCTCTATTATGATTACAGCGGCTTTTGGCTTATCACCAGGAAGCTTAAAAAAGGACGCTTTTAATGTTGGAGGAGTACCGTAAGGGATTAGAATAAAAACGGAGGAGAGTGACTAAAGTATGATAATCGAGACAGTATTAGTGGAACTAGCAAAAGCAGGGGGGAACGGAACTATTTCTATCATTGAGTGAAAGCCTACTGAAGAAGGTTAAAACAGCAAAAGATATAAAACAATTATTCATTAATACGGGTGAATTTTTTGTTGATTATGAAAATGATGCAGATCAATTATTTGATGATATGGCCAACGTGCTTTCAAAGGAGAATATGACAAAGTTGGCCAATGAATTGAAGGATGAACCAGGATATAAATTAAAGAATAGGCTACTCAATTCATTGATGGTAATCATGAAAGAATATGAAATCCCGCACGGCATGGCTCTGTCATATGCGAACGCAATTCTATTTGCAATTATGGGGCAACTTCCGGTGGTTGCACCAGACAAATATGATCGTGCATATCAAGCTGAATGGAAAGCAGAGCAGGAAGAAAGCTTTAAGGAGTTAGCAGAGAAACTTGAGAAATTAAGAAATGAACTTCAGATATATCAAAGTCGACAGTTAGAGATATTATCAGCTGATGCGATTGATTTAGATATCAGGCGTCAAACTACTGATCCTAAGATAGGTTTTGACTTCTTTAATGTGGATGACGATACATTTAAGGAAGCACTTGAAAGTAAGAAAAATGATGAAGTTATAGCGATAAAAGCGCGATGCAAAGAAGAAGCTATCTATTGCACAATAAATGAATTGTGGATGCAAGGAGAAAATCGTCCAATATTCATAGTGAAGAATGAAGAAGACTGGAAGAGCTTACTTCAGATAAAGGTTGCTGGAAATATTTATATACCATGGTTTTATTCAGATCAAATTGTAGCCATTCCTAATAATACTAATATATTTGTATTTACTGAACGTGTTCCGTCATTTATTAAAGGGGAGATAAATTTACGCCCACGTACATACTCTACAATATCAGCATCTTTACAGAGAGCGGGGATGGGAATAAATGAAGCCAATAAATTAGTATCAGAGACTCATGGCCTATTTATACCGTTAAAGAAGAAATTGTTTAATGGAGCATATTTAAAAGAGCCTAGATGGTTAAATGGATTACATCGCAATATTAAGGAAACAGCATTATTGATAGGCCAATGGACAGATTGTGATGGTGACAAGGCAGTTATAGAATCCTTAAGTGGCATTAAGTATCAAGATTTTATTTCAGAGATAAAGGAATATGCTAGGGATGAAGATCCATTTATTCATATCGTAGATATCAATTCAACAAAGGAATATTATCTGGCAAGTGCTGAAAATGCATGGGATTATATTGATATTGATAATGATAGTGAGATCTGGAATAAATTTAAGGATGTTCTTCTTGAAGTTATAAATGAGGCAGAAAAACTATTCACATATTCATCTCAAGAAAAGCTTGTTGCACAGTTTAAGGGAGAAAAATTCTTTTGGTCTGCAGTAATAAGAAAAGGGATGTTACGTAGTCTTATTATGAAGGCTTACTATAAAAAAGATAATAATTGCCAAATTCAGTTAGATTCTTTAGTAAGCAAAATTTTGGGATATATCCAAACTTCAGAACAGTGGCATTATATTTCAAACTTTTTTGTTGATTTATGTGAGGTATCACCGAATAGTGTGCTTAATAAGCTAGAAGAAGAACAAATTAATCCTACGGGTCTAATGGAGCTGTTTGAAAATCAATCATCTGATTTCTTATTCGGCAGGAATGATTATATTGAGATTTTGTGGGGAGTTGAGGAGTTCCTTGTACAGAGAGAATACGCATCACGTGCATATTCATGGCTTCTATATCTTGATAATTTATCTTTTGAATACAAATCAAATTCACCAAAGGATATTTTTAGGAAATTACTGTGTCCGTGGCATAATTTATCAGCATTTAGCAAAAGTAATGACAAAATAGAGATTGCAGCTAAGGCGTTAGCAAAAGATAAAAATGCATGGGACCATATTTTTGGAGCACTACCAACAGGACATACAAGTATTTTTGGCGACTTACATGCACCTAAATATAGAAACCATGTGGAAGAAGACACAATAACCAGTAAAGAGATGTATGACACCAATTTGGGATATATAGACCTTCTTTTAAAAGCAACTGATTTTAAACCCCAAAGGTGGAATGATTTGTTAAATATATATGATGAAGTTGAACCAGATATTCGAAAGAAGATTAAGGAAAAATTATTATTTGAAATTGCACAGATGGACGATGATGAAAGGCTGATAATCAAGAATAACATCAGAAGACTGGTTTATAAGCATCGATATTTTGCGTCAGCTGAATGGGCTATGGGCGAAGATTTGATTGGTGAGATGCTTGATATACTAGATTCAATAAACTTCACCCAACAAGAATATGATTTTGAATATCTATTTAGACCTTCGTATGATGGTATTATTCTGGATCCAGTACCTTATGATGTGGATGACAAAAGAGATATAAACGAAAGCAAAACAAAAGATCTCCTTGTCAAAAAAATAAATGAGTTTAAAGAAAATAATTATAGCCTGGAATTATTATCAAAGCTCTGTGCGCAGGAGAAGTCTTCCTATCTAGGTCGAGTATTGTCGGATTATTGGGCTGATGATTTTTTTGATAAAAATGTATTCGCATCACTATATAAGTGCCAGAGTAAACATGAGATGGCAATAGAATACATTGAAGGATTGGCTCGCAGAGGGGTTGATGTATATACTAATGTAAACGAATTAAGTGAGTGCGTAGAGTTAGATGATAATTTTAGAATTCGTGTTGTTAACAATTTAGTGACTTGATATATTTTTTAGTTTATAGCGCGCAATTTAATTTCTCTCTATGAGTCATAAATTCCATCAGCTTTATTTTTACAGATCGAATATACTATTGCTAAACTTAAATATTCTTTCTTTACTGAGCTGGCGAATGTAGAAATATTGCTGATGCTGTCTCAGCATCCCTAAAAGCTTTGTAACTTTCTCGCTGATATTAAGTTTTCTGAAATTATATTGGATCATAAATAACGAGTTATATCTATTTATATACTTTGTTGATATATTTCTATAATAGATGATTTCTGATTCAATAAATGAATGAAGTCCATTTACAGTATTCAAATGATCAGTTTTTGTATACTCATCGAGTTTTAGATGCTTTACGCCGCAATTTCGTTTTTTCAGACTCCAGTCATAAATATTGATACCATCTGTAAAGCAGTAGCTTTCTTTATCAATATGCTGACAAAATTCATAGCCATTCACGTCAGTAGGTCGACCGGTATTATAGGTGTGAATAAATGTATTTCCGCCTCGGGAAACTACGGTCATAATACATACTAGAATATCAGTTATGCCTGGTTTCGGTGCTATTGATCCATGTTTTCGAGGATCAACGCCTTCCAGCTTAGTCCCTTTATGACTCGCCAGGATGTACTTCTCATCTATTTCAGCTACATCACCTACAGAATCATTAGCTAGGATCATTTCAATGAAATGAAGTAGCTTATGACGCATTCTAAATACAGTCACATAATGCACACCGATTTTGAATGCAGTTTCGCGTAAAGCTAAACCGTTGAGTGTATCTTTAAGAACAACTTTCCACTTTGAAAGGCTCTGATGTGAATAGAAAGTTAATTGACCGGTATCCGCTACAAAGCGTTTATTACAGCTTTTACATCTATACATTTGCTTGCCACTTTTTGTGTGTCCTGCTTTGATCATTTTAGGATGTTTTTCAGGACATTTTGGGCAATGCTCTATGATAGGTGTAGACGCAGTTTCATTAGCTTCAATATACTCCTCAACCATATCAAGAATCTGTTCAATTTGAAATTGATCTAGTTTAATATTAGATAAATTAGCAGCAATGTTTTGAATTTCCATATTAATACCTCCAGGTACTATATATTTTAGCAAATATACGTATATCCTGATGTTCAATAAATCGCTTGAAAGGGATAAATACGGAGTTTATATGCGAAAGTCACTTATTTGTTAACAACACGTTAGAATTATACTATTTAGAATAGAAGCTTTATATACAGATAAGAAACCATTGGTCGATAATGCTTCAGTAGAAATAAAACGTGCATTTTGGAAAGATTTTCGATGGTTTTCATCTAATAATATGGATTGGGCAGTGGCAGAGTGCCAGCAGTATGGAACAGTTAATACGTATTTGGACTTATTGTATAGATTCCATAAAAATCGAAATCTTACACCAGAGCAATTGCTTGAAAAAATGCAACGGATTGATGTGATGGAACGAGGAAGTAATAATTCGATGACGGATTATTATTTAAAAGAATTACTAAAGCCATTACATGAGCAATACATTGAAGATCGAGATAAATGTGCAAAGATAGCGCATATTGAGATTGCATTCTTTTATCTATTGAACTGGGAAGATATGAAGTGCTTTCAAAAGGAAATAAAGCATGATCCTGAAATGTATGCAGAAATGGTCTCAGTTATATTTAGACATGATGGTGATGATCCCGAAGAAAGAAAGACAGAAGAGTTTCGTAATTATGCGAAGGTAATACATAGGTTGTTTGATATGGCAAAGTTTTGTCCATGTGAAGAAAACGGCACTGTTAGTTATGATGAGATTAAGGTGTGGGTAGATAAACTGATACGAATACTTGATTCGAATCACCAAAAAGAAATGTTTGGATATGTGTTAGGAAGGTTGTTTGCATATGCACCTAAAGCAGCTGATGGCCATTATCCATGTGAAGCAGTGTGCCAGATTATAGAGGAATATGGGGATGAATCTTTACTGAGTGAATATAGATGTGAGTTGTTCAATAAAAGAGGAATATTTAGTCCTTCAGCAGGTAGGGCAGAGAAAGACATTGCAGAAGGTTACAAAGATAATGCGGATTTTTTGAGCATTAAGTACCCGAAGACTGCTGATGTGTTTTTTAAAATGTCACAAAGATATGTATATGATTCTGATCTAGAAAGACGACGTGCCGAAAATGGATATTTTTAGAATTTAGTCTTTGAAATACAATTTGTAGAGGAAATGTAGAGATAATGTAGAGGCTATGTAGAATGTAATGCATTTTAAAGGCTGATATTATTATCATAGACAAACGTGAACGAAATCACCGGAGTGGTGACGGACTTCACGTTTGTTTTTCTTTTGCAGAAGAATTGAATATGGACATTGTAGAGAGCGTCAGCTCGTAATCAGAAGATTGCGAGTCTGGCGCTTTTTTCATGTCCGCAATTCCGGGTGACGATTCGGATCAACCAAATCAAAAACAAAAAGGAAAACAAAACTATAGATTATGAACAGTTCAAAGAACGAATCGAAGAGGATCTTCACCAGGCACTTGCTGATCATGGTATTGATGCAAACCTCAGTCAGCATCACGTTGAGAAGCTGAATGCTTCCTATGATGCACTTAGCGTCACTCCGGAGGGCAGTCACATCGGTGTGAATGCAAATCTCAGTGCCATGTTCGAGGCAATCGAGAATGGTCAGGATTACAACGAGGTAGTGTCCAGAGCATCTGAATCTATCATCGCCAGTATCGAGAACACTCCTGAGATCAATGTGGAGGATCTTACCAATTATAATGAGATGAAGAGCAAGCTGGCAATGGAAGTTGTTTCTGCTGATCGTAATGCTGAGATGCTTGAGAATGTTCCTTATGAGCAGATGGAAGCGGCAGAATAAAAATATGGTAATCATTAGGTGTCCCTTTTGACTACCGTTTTTTTATTAAAAATTAAAGAGGAGCCGGATCACTCCGACTCCTCCAAGTATGTGTCCGCAAACACATACCCCAATTGCTTTCTATTATATACTATAAGCAGGTAAAATATGCAAGCATTATATGGAATTTTTTAAGGCCTTTCTTAAAAATAAAAAAGTCAGCTCACTCAAATTAAATTGAGTGAACTGGCTCAAATACAGCTTAACTGAATGACATTGCCTGTTTATGATATCTTTTTAAAATATTATAACATAAACAAGCTACAATAGCTGTTATAAAGCAAAAAATTATTGATAAAAAAATATTCTATTAATCAGGATAATTTAAAAAAAGACTGAAATAAGTGTCGAAGCCTCGGCGGCACAGTGTCATGCCTGTATGGAAAGACGGATTGCGAAAACAGGATACCAGGTTGTGCCATCCCGAGGAGACTATCGATAGTCTCCTTTCTCTTTGATGAAAACCTTTTCAAAAAGGCGTGAAAAGGCTATAATAAAAATAGTTATCGAGGAGGTTATTTATCATGAAAGGTGTGGATACACAAAAATCGAGAATTCGTCATATGGTCTTTACGGAAGTTGCTCGTTTAGCCTATGAAGGGGGAGGACCAGAAAAACTTGATGAACTCCCCTATAAGATTATCCCAGGTGAAATTGCGACTTATCGTGATTCCATTTTCCTGGAAAGAGCGATTGTCGGTGAACGTTTAAGAGCGGCCATGGGGTTATCTTTACAGTCAATGACGGAACATGAAACATTCTCTCAGGGTGTTGATGAGAGTATGATTGCGAAAAAATATTATGAACCACCACTTATTGATATTATTAAATTTGCCTGCCATCGCTGTCCGCAAAAGCGCGTCTTTGTGACGAACGGCTGTCAGGGATGCTTGGAACATCCATGTCAGGAAGTCTGCCCAAAAGGGGCGATCTCAATGGTCAATGGTAAATCATTTATTGATCAAAGCAAATGTATCAAATGCGGCATGTGCATGAAAGCCTGCCAGTATAATGCGATTATTAAACAGGAACGGCCATGTGAAGCGGCCTGCGGGGTAGGTGCGATCTCATGTGATGAATATGGCCGTGCTGATATCGATCAGAGCAAGTGCGTCGCTTGCGGGATGTGTTTAGCCAGCTGTCCATTTGCGGCGATCGTTGATAAAGGGCAGATTTATCAGACAATCAAAGCGACACAGGGCAAAGATCCTGTTTATGCGATTGTCGCGCCAGCAATTGCCGGTCAGTTCGGAAAAGAACTGACGAATGAAAAGATGCGTGGCGCGTTCCAGGCATTAGGTTTTACCGATGTCTTAGAAGTCGCGATGGGGGCTGACTTATGTACTGTCGAAGAAGCCAAAGACTTCTTAAAAGAAGTGCCTGCAGAATTATCATTTATGGGCACCAGCTGTTGTCCGGCGTGGTCGATTATGGCGAAGAAACTCTTCCCAGATCATGCGAAAAATATTTCCATGGCCTTAACGCCAATGGTCTTAACTGCTCGTCTGTTAAAGAAATCAGAACCTAATGCGAAGATTTGTTTTGTCGGTCCATGCTTATCGAAAAAACAGGAAGCAGCCCGTAAATCAATTAAATCTTATGTTGATTTCACTTTAACGTTCGAAGAAGTTGCTGGCATGTTTGATGCCAAAGGTGTAGACTTCGCGAAGATTCCTGATGGTATGCCACTCGTTCAGGCTTCTTCCGATGGTCGTGGTTTTGCGGCTTCTGGCGGGGTCGCTAATGCCGTTGCCCATGCCATTCGTGAATTAGATCCTGATCGTGAAATCAAAGTCGCTTCTGCCGAAGGTTTAGCCGATTGTAAGAAATTAATGCGTGATGCCACGAGAGGTAAATATGATGGTTATCTGATTGAAGGGATGGCTTGCCCAGGCGGCTGTATTGGCGGCGCTGGAACACTGCAGTCAGTGATGAAGTCAACAAGATCATTGAAGACTTCTCAGAAAGAAGCAAAATTCAGTGAATCCATTGAATCTAACTTCACGAACCTGATTGAAGACCTTGAAAACTTTAATGAAGATGTCGTTGATGACTAATAGGCTGGATCTCCTTGGAGATCCAGTTTTTAAATGGCTTGTAACTGTTTATATGATTTGAAGAAAGGTTTCTATAAAGATGTCCTTACTATCGACCATTTGGCATACTATTGTCCTTGAAAAATAGGATTGTTGGATTTATGCGCTCCTGATGCATTTTTTTTAGTTCATACTAAATAAAAAGCCGTATCCCTTAAATAAGGGAATACGGCTATTAAGCTTCATAACTTAAATACACATTTTTGATTTTATTGCCATTGATCTGGAAACACATACTTTCCGTTAAATGCTTGTTAAGGGTTTTAAATTCACCAGCCATATCAGATTTTGAAATCTTTTCTACGCGGACATTGCCTGAATTGACATTCATAACGGTATAGTACTTTGTCGATGGGCTGACATAAAAGCTGTAAGTATGCTGTTTCATCTTTGGATAATACTTATCTGTCCATTTGAAGTAATCATTATAAATGGTTTCTTTGCCTTTTTTTGCATCCTTCGTAGACATTAATTTTGGATAGGTGACCGTTTCGGCACTTAATGACCACTTATTGCCTTTCACTTTAGCCCATTTTGTTCTTGTACAAATGAAATAGAGATAAGTGTCCTTTCTTTTGGCCTGCGTGTTAGCAGTCATGCTCATGAACATGGCAAGACAAGTCAGCAGTGATAATAGTTTCTTCATAATCTTTCCTTCCTTCCTTCCTTCCTTCCTTCTTTCTTATAAGGTCATTATAACACTTATAAATGATCATCTTTAGGATTATTGACATGATAAAAAATATTGACTTAAATTTAAAAATCAGTATAATAGAGCGCACGAAAGGGTGTGATATCAATGAGAATCGTAAGATACGGACATGTCGCATCTGCACACATTTAAATAAAAAGCGACATCGTCCATCACAATAACATCATAGGAGGACGAAGAAATGCCGCAAATACATATTAACCATTTAACATTTGCCTATGAAGGCAGTCAAGAAACATTATTTGAAGATTTAAATTTACATTTAAATTGTCGCGAACGTTATGGTCTTATTGGCCGTAATGGAAGGGGAAAGAGTACGCTTTTAAAGCTGATGGCAGGAATACTGCCAACAACGGCGATTACCAAAGACTGTGAAACGCGTTATTTTCCTGATGAAGTTCAAGAGGATCAGGCAGAAACGATTGAGGTTTTAAGAAGGCTTTATCCTTATAGTGAAGATTATGAATTTATGATCGAAGCGGAAGAGCTCGCTTTAGCGATGGAAAAGCTGTATCAGCCTTTTGCTTTCTTATCGGAAGGAGAAAAAATGAAAGCTTTGTTGGCGGGGGCTTTTTCTCATGATCATGATTTTTTATTGATTGATGAGCCGACCAATCATTTAGATGCTTTAGGGAGAGAGGTCATAGGGCGTTACCTGCAAAAGAAAACGGGTTTTATTTTGGTATCGCATGATCGCCATTTGCTTGATGTAAGTGTTGATCATATCATTGCCCTCAATAAAACATCCATTACTGTCACAAAAGGCAACTATTCCTCATGGCAGGATAATAAAGACAAAGAACTCGCTGATGAGTTAGCGCGCCATAAACAATTAGAAAAAGAGATCAAGCGTTTAAAGAAGGCGAGTGAAAAGACGAAAAACTGGGCAGATGCTGTAGAAAGAAGCAAGAACGGGACGAGAAATTCTGGCTTGCGCGTTGACCGTGGCTTTATCGGGCATAAGAGTGCGAAGATGATGCAGAAATCTAAAAATACGCAAGCCCGCGTTACAAAGAGTATCAAGGAGAAACAACATCTGCTGAAAGATCTAGAAAGTATAGAAACGTTAAAGTTAGCGCCCTTGGACTATGGAAATCGACCGCTTGTTGAAGGTGCTCATTTATCACTAGGGTACGGGGAGCCTTTATTTAGGCAACTTGATTTCACGATCAAGAGCGGTGATCGCTGCGTTATTGAAGGAGCTAATGGCTCTGGCAAATCGACTATCATCAAAACGATTATGGGAGAAGAGCATATCTTAGCGGGCAGCTTAAAAGTGGCTGCGGGGATCACGATTGCTTATGTACCGCAAAACACAGTTCTTACTGGCCTTTTAAAAGATTATCCACAAAGCCATCGTTTGGATTCCTCGCTCTTTTTTGCGATTTTACGCAAGATGGGGTTTCCTCGTGAGGCTTTTGAAAAAGCCTGTGATCATTTGAGTGCGGGGATGAAGAAAAAGGTTTTATTAGCCCATGCGTTTTCGCAGTCAGCGCATCTCTATATCTTTGATGAACCATTAAACTTTATTGATTTGGATTCCCGTATGCAAATTGAACAGCTAATTTTAACATATAAACCGACATTATTATTTGTCGAACATGATGTCACTTTCTGTGAGCATGTCGCCACAAAAAAGATCGTGATTTCTTAAAAAAGTTTTATTTCGTTGTTAGAAGAACGTAATTCTCTTGTGAAAGCTGATACATTTAAAGACGGAGGTACAAAATACATGGAAAATTCAATGTTTTGTTTCCAATGTCAGGAAACGTTCAAAAATACGGGCTGCGTGAAAGCTGGGGTTTGTGGTAAAAATGCGGATGTTGCGCATGCTCAGGATGTGCTGGTTTATGCCACTAAAAAATTAGCTCAGGCAGCGACTCAAAAAGAAGATGCAAGAGTGAATAAGTTAGTTGTCGAAAACTTATTTGCGACGATTACGAATGCGAACTTTGATGAAGATGATATCAATAAGAGAATTGCTGATACAAAAGCTTTATATGAAGAATTATCAGGGGAAACTTTCACTGAAGATCCTGCTTTTGTTGGGGTATTAAGTGAAAAAGATGAAGATAAACGTTCATTAAAAGAATTAATCACTTATGGTTTAAAAGGTTTAAGTGCTTATTCTTATCATGCACATGTTTTAGGTAAAGATGATGAAAGTGTTGATGCTTTCATGGTTTCTTGTTTAGCACAGTTATTAGAAGACAAGAGCGTCGATGATCTGGTTGCTTTAACATTAGAAACAGGAAAATACGGTGTTAAAGGCATGGCTTTATTAGATGCTGCTAATACCGGCACTTATGGCGCTATGGAAGCTACGGAAGTAAATATTGGGGTTCGTAATAATCCAGGGATCTTAATTTCTGGTCATGACTTAAAAGACTTAGAATTATTATTAGAAGCGACAAAAGGCACTGGCGTAGATGTTTATACTCATTCAGAAATGTTAGCAGGGAACTACTATCCATTCTTTAAGAAATATGATAACTTTGTTGGTAACTATGGCAATGCCTGGTGGAAACAGCGTGATGAATTTGAATCATTCAATGGTCCAATCTTAATGACAACTAACTGTATCGTGCCACCTAAAGCAACATACAAAGATCGTTTATGGACAACGGGTGTGACTGCTTATCCAGGAGCACATCATATTGATGAAAACAAAGATTTCACTGCCATTATTGAACAGGCAAAAACGTGTCAGCCACCAAAAGAAATTGAATCAGGCACAATCGTCGGCGGTTTCGCTCATGATCAGGTCTTCGCTTTAGCGGATAAGATCGTGGATGCAGTTAAGAGCGGTGCCATTAAGAAATTCTTTGTCATGGCTGGCTGTGATGGGCGTTCATTAGCACGCAGTTACTACAGTGATTTCGCAAAAGGTTTACCAGAAGATACAGTCATCTTAACAGCTGGCTGCGCAAAATATCGTTATAATAAATTAGGCTTAGGCGATATCAACGGTATCCCTAGAGTTTTAGATGCAGGACAGTGTAATGACTCATACTCATTAGTCTTAACAGCCTTAAAATTACAGGAAATCTTTGGCTTAGAAAGCGTTAATGATTTACCACTTGTTTTCAATATTGCCTGGTATGAACAGAAAGCTGTTATTGTCTTATTAGCGTTATTATCATTAGGTGTTAAGAATATCCACTTAGGTCCAACTTTACCAGCATTCTTATCACCAAATGTCACTAAAGTATTAGTGGACAACTTTAATATCGGTTCTATTACCACTGCTGAAGATGACTTAAAGTCATTCCTTGGTTAAGAGCTTACATAATGCATAGATGTACTTTGTATACATTTATGCATTTATTTTTTATGTAAACCCTTTTCTTAAGAAATAAAAATTTATGTGATATAATCACAAGAAATAAAATTTCTCACAAAACGTTTTTGATTGCGATAAAAAAACTTTTAGATATTACATAATTTTAAGGGATATATGAAAAGAAATGTGCTAAAATAAACGTGTAAATATTTTAGGAGGCTTAATTTAAAATGAAAGAAATTACTTACGTAGTTGACAATCCAATGGGAGTGCATGCGCGTCCAGCTGCATTATTAGCTCAGTTATGTGTGGGCTTAAAAAGTGCTGTTAGACTTGAATGCAATGGAAAGACAGCTGCCGGCAACAATGTGTTAGAAATCTTAGCTTTAGGTGCTAAAAAGGGTGATACTTTACACGTAACTGCTGAAGGTGATGATGAAGAAGCTGCAATTGCACAGGTTAATGAATTATTACATGGGGAATTCGCAGAAAAAGAAGCACCAGAAGTATTAAAGATCGCTTTCTTCGGGACAAAGGATTATGACCGTGTATTCTTTAGTGAATTAGCTAAGGAAAAAGGTCCTGGTACTTACAACTCAGAAATCAAATACTTCACAACAAGATTAACTCCAGAAACTGCTCCTTTAGCAAAAGGTTATGATGCAGTATGTATCTTCGTTAATGATGAAGCACCAAGACAGGTTGTAGAAACATTAGCTGAAGGCGGCGTTAAATTAATCTTATTACGTTGCGCAGGTTTCAACAATGTAGACTTACAGGCTGCTAAAGAATGCGGCATCAAAGTTGCTCGTGTACCAGCTTACTCTCCATATGCAGTTGCTGAACATGCAATGGCAATTATGCAGGAAGCTAACAGAAGATTAGGTAGAGCTTACAACAAAGTAAGAGATAATAACTTTGCTTTATCTGGTTTATTAGGTGTTGACTTACATAACAAAGTCTGCGGTGTTATGGGTACTGGTAAAATCGGTCAGTGCTTCGCTAGAATCGCTAAAGGCTATGGTATGACAGTCATCGGCTGGGATGCTTTCCCTAACAAGAAGTTAGAAGAAGAAGGTTTATTAACTTATGTAACTGAAGATGAATTATTAGAAAAAGCTGATTTAATCTCATTACATATGCCATTAATCATGGGTGAAGGCGGAACTTATCATAAGATCGATAAAGATGCTATCGCTAAGATGAAAGATGATGTTATGTTAGTAAACTCAGCTCGTGGACCATTAATTGATACAGAAGCTTTAATTGCGGCATTAAAAGATGGTAAATTCCATGCTGTTGCATTAGACGTATATGAAGGTGAAGATGCAAACGTTTATACAGACCGTTCTGATGAAAGATTACATTCTTCAATCACTGCACGTTTAACTATGTTCCCTAACTTAGTATTAACTTCACATCAGGCATTCTTCACAAGAGAAGCTTTACAGGCAATCGCTGTTGTCACTATGGAAAATGCTCGTAACTTCAACGAAGGTAACGATTTAGGTAACGCAGAAGTAAAAGCTAAATAATTTATTTGAAGAACAGTCTTAAGGCTGTTCTTTTTTTGCGTTAAAAGAGGTCATTACTGACCTCTCTTTAGGCTTATTTCTCACCACTTTTTAGTAATAGTTCCATTTCTTGAGCGGACTGTTTCATGCCGCGCTTGATCCAGGTTTCTAAAAAGCCATAGACGAATAGGTAAAGAATGCTTTGGCATAAGCTTCTAAGTCTTCATCTTCATCAGTGGGCATACTTGAGCGATGATTTATGCTGATCGTGATGGTGCAACGGCGCTGGTTCCGGTAGTCTTCACCTTTAGCGCCGTGGGACCTTCTTCATTTTATGGGCAGGATTGGGCCACTCTTGGAGCGGGAATCAAAACCCTGAAAGAAAGAAAAGTGGGGGCGGCGCTATTTAGTGCGATGAGCGGGCAGGTCATTACGGCTAAGGAAATCGCTGATGGTTCTTATGTGCAAAAGGTGAAGCCGATCTTTGCAGCGATGTGGGCAACGCAAAATCCCATTCCCACCGTTGTTTCTTATGGCGCTTATGAACAAGGTGCAGCCGTTTGCCGCATCGAAGCTTATTTACATAAATATATGCCATTATCTTCATAAATATGATGTACAATAAAATTATGCATCATTGTTCTTTTTTCGTTCATAAAATTGTGATAAGCTTTCCTTAATCATCTTTTGATGAACTTCAAAATAAAGGAGAAACTTATGTTAGAAATCAAAGCGATTGAGA
Source organism: Intestinibaculum porci (assembly GCF_003925875.1). Taxonomy (GTDB): domain Bacteria; phylum Bacillota_I; class Bacilli_A; order Erysipelotrichales; family Coprobacillaceae; genus Intestinibaculum; species Intestinibaculum porci. The sequence continues at coordinate 1,436,145 of NZ_AP019309.1, forward strand.
AAGTCTATCATACTGGCAGTCTTGATCAGGTGGCTTTAAATAAAGTCAGTATTGCTTTTCGCGATAGTGAATTCGTTGCCATTCTTGGTCCTTCCGGATCGGGGAAGACGACATTATTAAATGTCATTGGCGGCCTGGACCGCTATGATGATGGTGATTTGGTCATTAATGGTGTCTCAACGAAAGAATATAAAGATCGTGACTGGGATACCTATCGTAACCATACGATTGGTTTTGTCTTTCAGTCTTATAATCTGATTGCCCATCAGAGTATTTTGTCTAATGTCGAATTGGCCCTGACAATCTCCGGCATGAGTCGTGATAAACGTACAGAAAAAGCCAAAGCAGCATTAGAGCGGGTCGGCTTAGGTGACCATATTCATAAAAAGCCAAGTGAATTATCTGGTGGACAGATGCAGCGCGTAGCGATTGCCCGGGCCCTTGTGAATGATCCGGATATTGTTTTAGCTGATGAGCCAACTGGTGCGTTAGATAGTGAAACCAGTGTCCAGATTATGGATATCCTCAAAGAGATCGCGCAGGATCGTTTGGTCGTGATGGTGACCCATAACCCGGAATTAGCGCATCAGTATGCCGAAAGAATTGTGACGATTAAAGATGGCGAAATTATCAGTGATACCAATCCCTATCAGCCGCCCAAGCATGCCCAGGTGGCGGACATGCCCAAGAAGAAAGCCTCGATGTCTTTCTTAACAGCGTTATCTTTATCGTTCAATAACTTATGGACGAAAAAAGCGCGTACCTTCTTAGTCTCTTTTGCGGGATCGATCGGGATTATTGGGATTGCGTTGATCATGGCCTTATCTTCTGGCGTCAATGCTTATATTGAAGGCTTAGAAGAAAAGACCCTGGCGCAGTATCCGATGACGATTTCCAAAACATCAATGGATTTATCGGCGATGATGGGTAATAATACCCCGCAGGCAAAGAAAGGGCAGGCGGCGGAATCGCAGACGATTTCTTCCATGCTCAACGGCTCTAGTACAAATGATTTAGCGCATTTTCGCGATTATCTGGAGAGTAATCCGCAAAATATCAAGAAGGCTGTGAATGATATTGAATACAGCTATGATTTAACGCCGACAGTCTTTCGGCAAAAGAAAGGAAAAATCATCCAGGTTCAGCCTAATAATGCTTTATCACAGCTCGGCATTGGCTCGTCGATGTCAAGCATGATGGGCTTAGGGGATACCCAGATTTTTCATGCCTTGCCGGGAAATAAAGCAATCTATCAGGATCAGTATAAAATCAAAGAAGGCAAATGGCCGACCAATAAGAATGAAGTCATAGTCGTTTTAGGACGGAAAAATACAATTAGTGATTTAACGCTCTATGGCATGGGATTACGGAATCCGGAAACCTTAGAGGCGCAGATCAAAGCCTTTCAAAAAGGGAAGACAACTAAGAAAAGCAAACCAAAAACTTACGAACTCAAATCATTTTTGAATCGCTCGTTTACTTTCCTGCCGCCAGCTGCCTTATATACTTATAACAGCAAGCAGAAAACCTGGAATGATCATTCGACAGATCAGAAACTGCTTGCCAAACAAATCAAGAAAGGCATCCACGTTAAGATTGTCGGCGTGGCATCGCCAAAGGATCAGACGGAAAATGGGATGTTAAGCTCCGGTATTTCCTATTTGCCAGAGATTGATACAACGCTTCGTGAACAGGCCAAGACTTATGATGTTGTCAAAACGCAGTTAAAACATCCTAAGATAAATATTTTTACCAATGAATCTTTTGGAAAAAGCAATGTGAAAAAAGCTTTTGATCCTTCGCATATGTTTACCATTGATGCCAAGAAGGTCTCTTCAGCGTTCCAGGTCAATAAAAACGCTGCCGGTAACTTATCGAATATGAAAATTGATCCCAGAACACTGCAGTCTTCAATCAATCCACAGGCTTTTGCGTCACTGATGCCAAAACTTGATGTCACGTCACTATTATCATCGGTGAAATTCAATCTGCCAGAAAAACAGACTCAGCAGCTGCTTACCACGATTGTGCAAGGCTATGGCGATTATCTGACAAGTCATCATATCTTAGATGAAAAGAAGCTCCAGCAGACGATGACGGATTTCTTAACATCTGATGAATTTAAGAAAGCGATGGCCAATAGCACGACGTCGAATACGAAAAGTCTGCAGGAGACGAGAAATGTGCTTTCAAAAACGATGCAGGATATTGCGAAAGGCTATTTAGCGTATGCACAAAAGCAAGCACATCCAGAGAACTTTGAAGAGAATTTCAATCATTATATGAATTCGCCGGAAGTCAATACGCTTGTAACAAGCAGCGTCAATCAGTTGACGCCAAACGCCTCACAAAATCAGTTAGATGACAAAACCATTCAGGCTGTCTCTCAAGCCTTCCGGCATTATTTGAAAAAAGCGAATTTGCCAACAAGTAAACAGTTAGGGGAAGCTTTTACAGCCTATGTACGGACGCCGAAGGTATCATCGGCAATCTCTAAGGTGGCTATGTCGGCTATTAACACAAAAGATTTAGAAAAAGCCATGCAAAAGCAAATGCAAGCTTCTTCATCGGGGATGCAAAAGGCGATGACGACAATGATGGCATCGTTAACAAAGGGGATTGCTGCGCAGATTCAAAAGAGTATGGGCGCCCTGATGAGTAATCCGTCTTCGCTCATGTCTTTTGATCCCACCGCTTTTGCGAAAGCGATCAAGATGAATTTAAGTGAACAGGATTTAAAAGCGCTGATGAATTCGCTTATGAATTCGTCAGATACAACTTATGAAGACAACTTAAAGTCTTTAGGCTATGCATCGAAAGATCAGCTCAGTACGATTACTGTTTATCCGAAAGACTTTAGCCGGAAAAAGAAAGTCGAAAAGGTTTTAGCTTCTTATAACAAAGAGATGAAAGCGCAAAAATTAAAGAAACGTGTGATTACTTATAATGATACGATGGGGCTGATGTTAAAGAACTTCACTTCCATGGTTAATACGATCAGTTATGTCTTAGTGGCTTTAGTATCAATTTCTTTAGTGGTTTCTTCGATCATGATTGGTGTCATTACTTATATCAGTGTCTTAGAGCGACGGAAAGAAATTGGTATTTTGCGGGCGATTGGCGCTTCAAAACGCAATGTAGCCCAGGTCTTCAATGCGGAAACGATTATTACGGGGGCCTTATCGGGGGTCATCGGGATCGCTATCGCGACGGCTTTAATGCCGGTGATGACGAAAATTGTCCAAACGGTTTCTAAGCGTCCGGATATTGTGACAACCTTGCCGATTCCTTACGCTTTCGGCTTAATTGTTATCAGTATCGTTTTAACATTAATAGGCGGAATCATTCCATCAAGACGGGCTTCACGCTCAGATCCAGTGAGTGCTTTACGCTCATCCGACTAAGAAATCTTAATATTCGGTAAAGAAAATTAAAAAACTTGTTAAAAATTTACATAAAATTAACATAAACCTTACAAATCTATATTATAATAAATGTGCGTCTATATTAGTGAAAGGATTCTAAGGTTAAAAATTATGAGTATTTTTAATATCGTCAACCTGCTTGGCGGGCTGGGACTTTTCCTTTTCGGGATGAACTACATGTCCGAAGGGATCAACCAGGTGGCCGGCAGTAAGATGAAGGATCTGCTTGAAAAACTGACCAGAAACAAATTCAAGGGATTCTTGCTCGGTTTATTCGTGACGTGTATTATTCAGTCATCCTCAGCGACGACAGTTATGTGTATGGGGTTCCTCAATGCGGGCATCATGGACTTGGCGCAGGCCACCGGGGTTATTCTCGGCGCTCACATTGGTACGACTATCACCGCTGTCTTAATTGCCATTGATGTTTCGGCCATCTCGACGCTGTGTATTTTCATTGGTGCCTGTTTAGTATTGTTTGCGAAAAAGCCGACAAAAGTGTATGTCGGGGAAATTATTCTCGGTTTCGGTATTTTATTCTTCGGTTTAAAATACATGTCAGGGGATCAGGCAATGGGTGTCTTAAAAACCAATGCGGCTTTTAAACACTTTATCACCACCGCGAACAACCCAATTATCGGTTTAGTGGTAGGGACTTTGATGTGTTCTGTCTTACAGTCATCTAGTGCTTCCATTGGGGTTTTACAGGTGCTCGCGTTACAGGGCTTAATGCCAATGGACTTTGCCATCTATTTAATTATCGGTGTCAATGTTGGTAGTGCGATGCCATTATTCTTATCTTCGATTGGTGCCAAAACCGGGGCGCGTCGCGCGGCGATTGTTTACTTCGTCTTTGACGTGGTCGGGATGCTGATCTTTACGCCAATTGCGTTATTAACGCCATATACGTCTTGGATCACATCATTGACAGCTAATGGCTCGGTTCAGGTCGCGATTGGTCATATTATTTTCAAGGTTGTCACAGCGCTTGTCTTATTACCATTCGTTAATCAGATCGTGGCCTTCGCATCACGGGTTATTCCAGCACGTGAACACGAATCAAACTTACGTTTCATGTATATCGATACCAAATTATCTGATAATACATCGATTGCTGCGCAGGTAGAACAGGAAGTGACCCGTATGATCAATGCGGTGCGTCAGAACTTCGTCGATGCCTGTGAAGCGTTCTTAACGAAAGATGTGTCAAAAGCACCGCAGATTCGTGAACGGGAAGAGCTGATTGACTGGCTCAACGAGAATATTACCAACTTTATGATCACCATCAATGCCCGTCCATTGCCAAATGAAAGCGCGGCTTATGTCGGACGACTCTTCCATGTCTTAATTGACTTAGAACGTATTGGTGACCATGCGGTCAATATTCTGGAAAAAACGGAAACAACGATTAACGATCATCTCGATTTTTCAGACTACTCGTCAGAAGAATTCAGAGCGCTTTATGACAATGTCATCATTTTGTTTGATGAATCGGTCAAATCTCTTCGTAAAGATAAGATCTTCGAAGAAGAAAAGAAAGGCTTACTGAATTTACGAAACTTCATTCGTGATTTAAATGAAGATGCATTAGACAATCACATTGAACGATTAAGAGAACATAAGTGTCATACCGAATCCGGTGTCATCTTTACTAAGTTATTACAGGACTTAGAAAGAACTGGTGACCATGCTTACAATATTTCAAAAGCTGGTCGCGATGACCGTGTCCTCATGAACAATCGTTACATTTCCTAAACTTCGCTTTTCGCGGAGTTTTTCTTATGTTATCCTGAAATGGAGGTTTTCATGAAAGAATACTTACGTTACATTTCATCTAATATTATGGCTATGATTGGCATTTCTTTATATGTCTTAGCCGATACTTATTTTATCGCCTTAGGTGTAGGCTCGCAGGGGTTAACCGCCCTCAATCTGGCGTTGCCGTTTTTCAATGTCATGAGTGCAACCGGCTTTATGTGCGGAGTCGGCGGCAGCACCCGCTACGCGCTCTTTCGCGAAAGTGAAACCCGCAAAGCCAATACCATTTATTCCACGACGGTCCTCTTTGGGATTATCTTAGGCATCATAATGATCGTGATCGGGCAGCTGTTTCATGATCAGCTGGCGTATTTAGTTGGGGCGAGAGGCCGCATTCTGACAATGACATCAACTTACATTCAAACCGTTACAATGTTTGCCCCAGCTTTTATTCTTAACTATACTACTGAGAACTTTATCAAAAATGATCAGGCCCCTGGCTTAGCGATGAGCGCGAGTCTGATTGGCAACTTCGCCAATATCGTTTTAGATTATATCCTGATCTTTCCGATGCATATGGGGATGCGTGGAGCAGCGTTGGCGACGGGCATGGCACCATTAATTTCTTTAACCCTTTATGGCACTTATATGGTGAAAAAAAAGGGAACCTTAAAGATTGTCAAAGGTTATTTGTATCAGGAAATCAAACATATCTTCCTATTAGGCTTTCCTGCTTTCTTTAATGAATTAGCCAATGGCTTAATTATCTTAGTCTTTAATGCTTTACTCTTACATTACAGCGGGAGCTTAGCTGTCGCGGCCTATGGCATCGTCACCAATGTCTCAATCATTATTATCTGTATTTATAATGGTCTAGCCCATGGCTCTCAGCCCTTATGGAGTCGTTATTTTGCCCGTCAGGATGCGCATCAATATCGCGCTATAACCCGCTATGCTTATCGCTCTTTAGCGGTGATGGCCATCTTTTTATACCTGGTTATTTACGCTTTTACCGGCGTCATTGTGGCCGCTTTTAACAGCCAGCAGGTCGCCAGTTTGACGACTTTAAGTATAACAGGCATGCATCTGTATTTTATTGGCATTTTCTTTATGGGTTTCAATATCCTCACGATCATGTATCTTATTACTCAGCAGAAAAGCTCTCCAGCTCATATCATTTCTTTAGGAAAGGGGTTATTCCTCGTTTTACCGGTTGCTTTTGTCATGGCATTTCTTTTCAAAGTGCCGGGAATCTTTTTAGCGATGCCCATCACAGAAGGTATAATGAGTCTCTATAGTTTGTATCAAATCAGGAAAAAAACAAAAATAAGAACCTAAATTTCCTATTTAAAGAGATATCTCTTTGTGATATGATAGGACAAATGAAGGAGGCATCCTGATGGATTTAAGTCAAAAAGCCTATATCAATATGATTGAAGAGATTTCTCTTAATGCCTGGCCGTCTCATAAGATTGAACTCTATGATGGCTGGCTCTTACGTTTTTCACATAACTATACCCATCGTACCAATTCCGTTTCTCAGGTTGGTGTTTCCCATATTGATGTGGAAGATAAAATTACCTACTGTGAACAGGTGTATGAGATGTGGCATACGCCGGTGATCTTTAAGATCAGTCCGCTCATTGATCCGTCTTTTGATGAACTCTTAGCGAAAAAAGGCTATGAAATTGAACATATCACCGAAAACCTCGTCATGGATTTACAGGATTTCCGTCCTTTTCCCGTGGAACATGTAGAATATGAATTTTATGGCCGTAATTCCAATTTGCCATCGATTGTCTCTTATCCGGGTAATATTATTGTCCAGCTGCGCGATCGGATCACTGATGACTGGATGCATGGACTCTTTAACTTAAACGGTACCACCAATCCGACATTACGTCGTATTGTCCCTTCGATGTACCATGCGATTCCGAAAGAAACGATCGTTGCCAGCATCGAAATTGATGGCCGGATGGTCGCGAGCGGTCTAGGTATTTTGGATCGTGATCATGTCGGTGTTTATGCGATCTATGTTGATCCCTCATGTCGTAAAAAGCATTTTGCCCGCGCGATCGTATCTACGATTATTGCGGAAGCGCAAAAGAAGGGCTATCATCATGCCTATCTTCAATGCGTTCAAGGCAATGCCATCGCTCGTCATCTCTATGAATCCTTAGGCTTTCATCATTTATATAATTACTGGTTCCGAGTCAAAAAAATGTATTAACGTTGTTTAAACAACGTTTTTTATTTTCCTCATCCGTATAATAGTCTTTGTTTTACAAAGGAGATATACAATGGAAGCTATTTCAATTATGATGGAAGACCATCGCAATATACGTCGTATGACGAGCGTGATGAATAGAATCATCACTTCAATTCGCAATACTAAAGAAGTTAATGAACAGGATTTAAGAGATGTCGTTGATTTCTGTCGCGGTTATGCTGATGAACATCACCATGCAAAAGAAGAAAAGATCTTATTCCCAGAATTATTAAAAATTGATTTCGATAACTTTGATGGCATGATCAATCATGTCATGCTTGTCGAACATGATGAAGGCCGTAAACATGCCACCGGGATTGAAACGAACCTTAATAAGTATTTAGAAACCCAGGATGAAAAATACTTAAGCGGGATTATCATTGAACTTTCTTACTATATTCAGACATTAAACGAACATACCGAAAAAGAAGATGAATGTTTATATGTTTTTGCGGAAAATGCTTTACCAGCATCCAGCAAAGAATACGTTGATGCCTTAACGAAAGAAAAACAGCAGGCGGATATCGATGCGAAAATCGTTGAACATTATTTAACAATATTAGAAAGATTAGAGAAAACTTACGCTTAATTTGTACAAAAGTTAGGAATCAAGTATAATGATTTAGAGGTGAGTGAAAATGAAATCATTATATTTTGATTGTGCGATGGGTGCAACCGGAGAACTGCTTGATGCCTCATTACTAGAACTTTTTGATGATCGCACACAGATTCTTGCCACGATCAATGAAAAGATTGCGCCTTTTGCAGTGATCCAGGCCAATAATATTGTCACCGCTGGGATCAATGGCACAACCATCGCTGTGGATGTCAATCCAGAAGAGCGGAATCACCACGTTCATTTAAGTGAGATCTATGATCTGGTGCAGTCACTTGATTTTGAAGAACATATCTTAGAACAAACCTGTGAAGTGATCAGTCTGATCACGGATGCCCAGGCGCGTCTGAGTCAAAGTGATGCTCATGAGTTAGCTTTTAATAAAGCTGCCATCCTTTATACCATCGCCGAAAGCGTCAGTGCTTTTTATATGATCGCACAGTTAGCGCCGTCCCATATCTTTTCCTCAGCGATTGCGACTGGCTATGGCGTGCAGGGGCATTTCCCCGTACCGGCGCCCGTTACGGCCTATATTCTGACCGATGTACCGATTCAAAGCGGCCGCATTGAAGGGGAACTGACCAGCTTTACCGGCGCGGCTATTTTGAAAGCCTGCGTGGAAGACTATGGCCCAATGCCGTTAACGATTGTCAAACGCATCGGCTACGGCATTCGTGATAAAGATGGGGAGATCTATACCTGCTTACGTTCGCTCTTTGGCGAGATAGTCAATCAGGAAGATTCGATTATGATTTCTGCTCATATTGAGAATATGACCGATGATTCTATTGGCGTAATGATGAAATCACTCTATGACCATGGCGCCAAAGCGATCTCTACGTATACGACGCAAGAGACGCAGCCTTATTTCACAATTCGTGTGGTCGGTAAAGAAAAAATCAAAGATCATTTGATTGAAGATCTCTTCTCACATTCTTTAACCAATACGGTTTATGAAAATAAAGCGTATATCCGGATTGCCCATCACCGAGCGGATCTTTTACTCGACCATACAGCGCCTTTGCACAATCGCAAAAAAACCATTTAATCCAGCTTAACGGCTGGATTTTTATTTTTCCCGGACTATAATAGATAGGGCAAGTGAGGTAATATTAATGGAAAGAAAAGGAATGTTTTACAGTATCGCTTCAGCGGTTATCTTTGGCTTTATGCCATTACTGACAAAAGTGGCTTATCAGGGCGGGGCTAATGCCGTCACGGCGGCGAGCAGTCGCTACTTGATGGGGTCACTTATTTTGTTAATCATTTTAAAAATCACGAAAACCCGTCTTAAGATTACCAAAGAAGAGGGGAAGGCGCTCTTACGATTATCAATTTTCATGGCTTTAACACCATTGCTGCTATATAGTTCTTATCAATATATTGATTCCGGGTTATCAACAACTTTACACTTTACCTATCCGGTCTTTGTGATTTTACTTTCCTTGATTCTTTATAAAAACAAAATGCGTCATAAACAATCTTTAGCCACATTATTATGTATGAGCGGGATCCTTTGTTTGTATAATCCATCAGGACAGATCAGTCTTTTTGGAATGGCTATCGCTTTAGCTTCCGGCTTAGCTTATGCCTTTTATATCTTATTTTTAGGACGCTCCCATTTAGATCGTTTACCAACCTTAACAACAGCCTTTTATATTACCTTATTATCAGGCCTAGAATTACTTATCTTCGCCTTATTAACCGGCACTTTTGTCTATCGCTTAACGCCAACAGCTTACGTTGCGGAAGCGGCTTTAGGCCTTTTAATGAGCGTGATTGCCTTAACTTTCTTTCAAAAAGGAGTTTTCTTATGCGGTGATGTCAAAGCCTCCCTCTTAAGTACTTTTGAACCTATTACCTCAACCTTTGTCGGGATGCTTTTCTTAGGGGAAAGATTAACACCGCTCGCTTATGTGGGCATGGTCTGTATCCTTATTTCCACCATTATTCTGGTATTACCAGATCGCCTGCGTGTGCGAGAGGCTTAAGACTTTGTATCCGGCAAAGTCTTTTTTTATACAAGAAATAAAGTTGAGAATGGTAATATAAAATATTATTATCGGAAAAATAAAATATAATATGTCGTAAAAAATAAATATCTGATTTTATTGAATTTAGCGGATGTCATGCATCCTTTCACATATTCTGGTGAGAGTCTTTTGAAAAATGTCCCATTTCTGATGGTGATCTATTTTATCCTCCTGCTTGGTGGCAGTCTGATTGTCTATTAAAAAAGCTATCACAGCATAACACCTTAACCTTCTACGTGGGATCTTCCCACGTTTTTACATTTTCATTAAAATATGTTATAAATGCATTTAAGAGATTGTATAATATCAATAGGTGGTTTTATGGGAAGTAAAATAAGTCAAAAATTACATCAGCTGAATAATCAGGAAATCATAGAGATCGTTAATAAGCGCAATCGCTATTATCTGAATTTAATTGTGAAAATAGGATTGGCTTATGCAGTATTATTACTGCTTATACAGATTATTATTATGGGGAATCATGTAGCCTGGTATTATTATGGCAATATCGTTTTATTTGTTATTTTTAATATTATTGATCATTTTATTGATCATGATTCATCCCATGCCCTCAAATGGCTTTATCTGTTTATTACCATCGCTTTTATTTATGCTATTCTGATGGGGAGTTTTTGGGATTCTTCACATATTGCATCAACTTTTTTCGTGTATATAGTTTTTTTACCAACCTTTATGATTGATGAACCGTCTATGCATATTGCCGGTACGCTGCTTTGGACCATTATTTTTGTGTTTTTCAGCTATTTCGCGAAAATGCCTGACCATCCACAACTCTTTAAAATGGATCTGCAAGGGGCAATTATGTTTGGCTTTACTTCATTAATGGTTAATCAGTTTATTTTAATTGACCGTTTAAAAGCCATTAAACAGGATTTAGTTGTCAAAACAGCGAGTGAGCGTGATCCGCTCACCCTGGTTGCCAATCGCCATGGCTTGAAACATTATGAGAAACAATATTTCTATGAAGATCTGATTGTTAGTTTCTTTGATATTGATGATTATAAATTGCTATGTGATTACTATGGTCATGGTTTAGGGGACCATATGCTTGTCACTTTTGTCGAAAGCATTGAAACGGAATTTCCCAAAAAAGATATTTATCGTTATGGTGATGATGAATTCATCGTCATTGTGAAAGAGAAAGATCCAGAAGTTTTTGAAAAACGCATTCAAGTGGTAAGAGATCAGCTCAAAGCATTATTATTAGCACGTAAAAGTAAAATCATGCCCTCTTTCTGCGTTGGCTATGTTTATGGGCGGGCTAACGATTCTCGCACTTTTAAGCAAATGGTGCGTCATGCGCATGTCCGTTTAACCGAAGCGAAACTTAATGGTCGCGGGGAAGTGGCTGGTTCACCGTTAGACATTTCCAGCAGCCGTGAAGAAAAGATCATTCGTGAACTGCGTAATCAGTATAATGAGTCCACTCATGATGCCATGACGGGGGTCTATAACTTAAGCGCCTTCCGTGTTGAAGCTAATCTTTTACCTGATCATATCAAAGATCATAACAGTGTCCTGTATTTCAATATTGATGGTCTGAAAACATATAATGAATCGTATGGCTATCATGTTGGTGATCAGCTCATTAAAAGCTTAGCTGATAGTATTGACCAACATTTTTCGAAAAAACTAATCTGCCGTTTAGGCGAAGACCACTTTGTGGCTTTAGTAGAAAATGAAGAAATAGAAAAAGGGATCAAACAGGTCCATGAGGATCTGTTACATGTCAATCCGGAATGTCGGGTGTATATTTCGGTTGGTATTTATCCTTTCCATGCTCAGGATAATATTATTTCAGCCTGCGATCGTGCCAAGATGGCCTGTGATCTGATTCGCAATAACTATGATCGCTATTATCAGTACTATGAAGATGCGTTATCTGATCAGTCACAGTTTAGAAACTATATCTTAACCCACATCGAACGGGCAGCGTATAATCAGGACTTACAGGTTTATTACCAAGGTGTTGTGGATACCAATACCAAGCTGCCATGCGGAGCTGAAGCGCTCATTCGCTGGCAGGATCCGCAGTATGGGATGATTTATCCTAATAAGTTTATTCCTGTTTTAGAAAAAGCCAATCTGATTCATATCGTTGACTTATTTGTCATTAAACAGGTATGCAAGGATTATGCCCAGGCGCAAAACGAACACAAACCGTTTTATCCAGTTTCCGTAAACTTATCGCGCCAGGATTTCTTTATTCCACATTTTTATGATGATATAATCGCGCTGGTGAAAACCTATCATGTGCCTTTAAAAATGTTAAATCTGGAAGTGACGGAACGGATGATGTCTTCTCATAATAAGGTCATCTTCGATACTTTACATAAGCTGCAGGATTACGGCTTTGAAATTTGGATGGATGATTTTGGCAGTGAATACTCTTCTTTGAACATGATGTCACAGTTCCACTTTGATGTCATTAAGTTAGATATGAACTTTATGCGTAATTTCAAAAGCGGTAATCATTCTCGGAATATTATTTCTTCGATTGTGGCCTTAACGAAAACGATGGGCGGCAAGACCTTATCGGAAGGCGTTGAAGAAGAGGGCCAGTACGCCTTTCTCAAAAGTATCGGCTGTGATATGATTCAGGGCTATTATTTCTTTAAACCACAACCTAAAAATGTCTTTTTTAAAGGAGGCAACACAATATGAAAGTGAAAGAACTCTTGCGAAGTGAAGAAGTCGTCAAGATTGAATGTAATTATCGGCCTTATAAGTTTTATGGTATCTTACAGGCGCATTTTGATGAACTGCCAACTGATGCTCGTAAAGAACATTTAGACAAAGAGATCGTGATTGCACGTTCTCCTGATAAACTTAAAGAAATGGCGAAACTGCAGGAAAAACTCTACGCTGATGGGCGGGAGGGACTGATTATTATTTTTCAGTCAATCGATGCTGGCGGAAAAGATTCCACGATCAAACATGTGATTGGCGGAATGAATCCTGCGGGGGTTTATGTTTATAGCTTTAAACAGCCAAGTTTAGAAGAGTTATCGCATGATTATTTATGGCGTTTTCATAAAGTGTTACCAAAACGCGGGGAGATTGCGATCTTCAATCGCTCTTATTATGAAGATGTCTTAACGGTGCAGCTGCATCACTTAGAAAAAGGCTATCGTCTGCCGAAACGCATCAGCGAACTCAATGAAGAAGACTTCTTTACCAAACGTTATCAGCAGATCAATAGTTATGAGAAATATCTTTACCAAAACGGTTATCGCGTCATTAAAATCTTCCTTCATGTCTCCAAAGAGGAACAGAAGAAACGCTTTATGGATCGTCTCACTCATGAAGAGAAACACTGGAAGTTCTCTCCTGATGATCTCAAAGAACGGGCGCATTTTGAGGAATACATGGCCTTATGTGAAGAGGTGATCAATCAGACCGCTACCAAGCATGCACCATGGTATGTCATTCCCGCTGATGATAAGTGGTATACCCGCTATTTAGTGAGTGAAATTATCGTTGATACCTTAAAAGCCTGTCATCCCCGTTTCCCGGAAGCCAGTGATGAGATCACGGTACATTTAGATGAATACAAACGTGAATTAAACGAAGAATAGGTCCATCATTGCATGGACTTTTTAAGTGAGGTTGTAAACTTGAATAATTGTATACAAAATACCTAGACTTTCATTTTCTAAAAGTATATAATAAATGCATCTGAAGAGGAGTGAGATTATGGCAAAGATTCAAATGACTACACCAATCGTCGAAATGGACGGCGATGAAATGACAAGAGTATTATGGAAGATGATTAAAGATGAACTCATCTTACCATTTGTGGATTTAAAATCCGAATATTATGATTTAGGCTTACCGCATCGTGATGAAATCAATGATCAGGTTACTATTGATGCTGCGATGGCTAATAAGAAATATGGCGTATCAGTAAAATGTGCAACGATTACGCCTAATGCTCAGCGTGTTGAAGAATATCACTTAAAGCAGATGTGGAAGTCTCCTAATGGGACCATCCGTGCCATCTTAGATGGAACGGTCTTCAGAGCCCCAATTATGATTGATCCTATTTCTCCGGTTGTGAAAAACTGGAAAGCACCGATTACCATTGCCCGTCATGCTTATGGCGATGTTTATAAATCAACGGAAATTAAAGTACCAGGTCCGGGCAAAGCCACTTTAAAATTCGTTGGTGAAGATGGACAGGAAATCGAAAATGAAATCTTTACCTTTGAAGGACCAGGGGTCTTACAGGGACAATACAACAAAGATGATTCGATTGCATCCTTTGCCCGCAGCTGTTTTAATTATGCTTTAGATAAAAAGCAGGATTTATGGTTTGGCGCGAAGGATACTATTTCTAAAACTTATGATCATCGTTTCAAAGATATCTTTGCCCAGATCTACGAAAAGGAATATAAAGACAAATTCGAAGCAGCGGGGATCACGTATTTCTATTCCTTAATTGATGATATCGTTGCTCGTGTTATTCGTAGTGAAGGGGGCTTTATTTGGGCCTGCAAGAACTATGATGGCGATGTCATGAGCGATATGGTCTCAACGGCTTTTGGCTCATTAGCGATGATGACATCGGTTTTAGTATCACCAGAAGGTAACTATGAATATGAAGCCGCGCATGGCACAGTAACCCGTCATTACTATCGTTATCTGAAAGGTGAAAAGACTTCGACCAACCCGATGGCTACGATCTTTGCCTGGGCGGGCGCTTTAAGCAAACGTGGGGAAAAAGATGGATTACCTGATTTAGTAGACTTTGGCAAGAAACTTGAACAGGCATCATTAGATACCTTAAATAGCGGTATTATGACTAAAGACTTAGTCCGCTTAGCGACCGGCGTAGAAGTCAAAGAAGTGGATTCGGAAGGCTTTATCAAAGCGATTCGTGAACACTTAGAAGCATTACTTGCAAAATAAATACATAGTAAAAAGGACAAGACGCGCTGTAAAATGGTACCATAGAAAGGAACATTACATTGACAGTAATGTCACCTAACCTATGGTGCCATTTTTTGTAATGAAGGTAATAATTGTTATGTCTAAAGGAACTGTAATATCTGATGAAGCCATTAAAATACTTTCAGCCAATAAATTCGTCAAACTGGTGAGATCAAATCGTATTTCATTTACCTATGAATTCAGGATCATGATGTGGGAGAGATGGATTAAATATAAAAGCATTTCATCAATTAGAGAGGTCATGAAGGAAAATGGCATTGACTACTCTCTCTTTAACGCACAAATTATTAGTCGTATTCAAAGAAATTTTAAACGCGATGGGAAACCTACTAACGGACGTATGGGTAACTCTGCCAAACGTAATAAAACAGATAAAAACTATGATCAGTTCCTCGTCTCGACCGGAAAATTCATTCGCGCACGTCGTGGCATTTCATTTTCAAAAGACTATACTGAAAAGCTCTATAGCTTATATCCTGATCAGGCAATCGAGGATGTCCTTAAATCAGATGGCTTTGATCCAGAACGAATTGGCTATCAGCGTATTCATGCGCTAAAAAGAGTATTTGACGGGGATATTGAGCCGCATGAAAAGCAAACGTTTGATCAGAATATAATCGAAGAATATACAGACCACCCAATGGTTGAAAGGATAACTGCACATAGAATCAAACTGACGGATGTATTCTACAGCGAGGCATCAATTTTCTCTGATATGCACATTAATGATATTCTCAAAATCTTTGATATTGATTCTGCAATTCTTACTATCTCCACGAAACAGCGCATAAAAAAGCAAATTACTCAATCTGATCATACATGTTCCATTCATTTAGAGGCAGGCTCATCTGATCGACTCAAAGCCATTGCCCTAAATCTTTATGAGGCACTATACAATAAAATGGCTTGTTTTCTGAAGTCTATATCCCAATGCATATGGGATCTTAGCGCCAGCCTAAGAAGAGAAGCCTTCATAATGCTTGACTCGTTAGCGGACAGTCACATTATGCCTTTAAGCCAAATCATTAGTGAAGCAGGCCTGTCAAGATCCACCTTCTACTCTATTTTAAGAAACGATGCCTACGGCAGATATGAAGAGCTAAGGAATCAGAATGAAGAAGAAGAGGTCAGGGCCATTATTGATACAATGAATTACAAAGGCTATCCCAAAGGCAAGAGAACTATCCACATGATGATGCCTGAGATTACAGGCAAAAGCTTTTCAATTAAGAAAATAGCACGTCTGATGAGAAAGCATGGACTTAATTCAGGAGTTCGAGCTCCCCGTCAGTCCCTTAAGGCTGCTCGTGAGCATCTTGAAAAATACAAGTGCCCTAATCTTCTTAAACGAAAATTCAGACTGGCCATGCCTTTTACGCACATTCTCACTGATGTTTCCTATCTGTTTTTTGGAGCAAATGGCAGAGGCTATCTTTCAGCAGTCAAAGATGCGGTAACAGGGCGCATATTAGCTGCCGTGGTGAGCGAAAACAATGATTCGGCAATGACTATGGAGACGCTGAAGCAGCTTGAACGCTACACCTTTCGCGATAATGCCATCTTCCATAGCGACCAGGGGGCACTGTATCTCAATGAAGCATTTCAGAAAAAGGTAAAGGAGCTGGGATTCAGAGAATCAATGTCCAGAAGAGGCATCTGTGAAGACAACAGTTCACAGGAAAGCTTTTTTGGCCATTTCAAGGATGAATGTGACTATACCAGCTGCAGTTCCATTGAGGAGCTGAGGGAAATGGTGCTTTCCTATGTGGAATACTACAACAACGAGAGACCACAGTGGACAAGAAATAAAATGACACCCGTGAAATACGAATCGTATCTTGAAGCCATGCCGCCTGAGCAGTTTGATTTATACATGTCCAAGGAAACTGATAAGTATGAAAAAACGAAGGCTCTTGCAACAAAAAGAGCTAAAGCGCGTGCCAACCTGATACTGTCATGATATACTACAGACACCAATAAATACATATCAGGCGGAGGAAAGCATTATGGCAAAAAGAAATAAGCAGATTAACCTGGAAAAAGCTTTAGAAGAGGCTTCTAAAAACCAATACACTGAGAAGGTAACAGATGGCAGAATCTATTACACAAGGGAATTCTATGCCCGCATGAAACAGCTGATGGATGGCGGCATGTCACCAATTAAGGCATACAAGACACTCGGATACGATGTAAACACGTTAGGAGAAGATCGCGCCTACGCAGCTGCCGGTCGCGCTGCCAGCGGACAGGCACGCAAGCCCAAGAAGGTCAGCGGCATGGTTCCGCGTGATCAGGTTGGCAATCTTTCCGATCAGGAAATGGTTGACTATCTTAATTCACGCATTGACTATCTGGAAACAGTTGTTGGAGTCGTAAAAAAAAAGGGCTCAAAACTGCTGGTGAAGGTATCATCATCGAAGAACGAGAAATAGCGGTAGATAAATGTCTTCTCGCAGATACGTATATAAGAGATCATCCTGATGTCAAAATCAGTGAGGCCTGCAAGATATTTGAAATCACTTCAAGAAAATACAGGTGCTGGAAGAAAAAACGTGAAAATCCATCTGCCAGCCAGATTCAAAAGGCTACCGAAGATGAGATGATAAAGGATAAGATGATTGATATCGTCAAAACCTTTGGCTTCGTGCCTGGGCGAAGAACATTCTGTGCTCTTTTTACTCGCATGCATTTTAATATCAATGGTCAGCCGGTTGGTGAAAAAAAAGTAACGCGTCTGATGCAGGAATTGAATTTGTTCCCCAACCTACGCCATAAGGATGCCTACAAGGGACAGGCAACATACAACCATCCTTATTATAACGTTAACGATTACGTAAAAAGATACTTCAGACAAGACCCGCGCAAGGTTATTCTCACTGATATCACTTATATTTCCTATAACGGCAATAAAAACATCTCTTATCTATGCGTATTTAAGGACGCATTTACCAATGAAATTCTTGGATGGCATATTTCTAAAAGAATGGACGTTACCCTCGTTGAAAGAGCTTATTGCATGATGATGGATCTTCATGAAAAGGAAATTGAGAAGGCATGCAAATACATGAAGGAAAATGGAAAAAAGCCTTATGTCTATATTCATTCAGACAACGGCTCTCAATACCTTTCCACCGAATTCAGAGAAATTCTAGAAGATGACGGCTTCATTCAGTCAGTATCCAGACGCGGAAACAGCCTCGATAATGCGCCAATGGAAAGCTTTTTTGGAAGAATGAAATCTATTCTAAATGAATTAGTTGAAAAATGTCCTAACTTTGATACGGTTGAAACCATGATCAAAAACTTTATGGAACAGTATAATACAGTAATACCTCAGTATGATCTGGCAGGACAGACTCCTGAAGAATACTATCGCTATATTACTGAAGGCATTTATCAGACTGATGTTTATTTCGGCGTCTCAGCCAAAGAACTCATCACCCAGGAAGAACTGGAATCCAGACGCGAACAAGCGCGTGCTGAAAGAGCTCGACGCAGAAGCAAGCAAAACGAGTCTGGTGAATCATCTTATGAGTATAAGAGCGAACAGCATCCTTTCAAAGTGGTACAGAAGGATCAGAAGGTTATTCTAGCTCGAATCAATAAGCTACAGAGACTGATTGACGAAAATACGAAAGAAGTAGAAAAACTGGATACGCTATTGGCTGATACGAATACAGCACTCAAGTTCCTAACCAAGGCATCCGATTCAGTGATCAAGTCACTGTACTATCCTAGAAACTGGCAGAATTATCCAGAGCTATCGTATGTGAACAGAACAGGAGCAATCTATTAATAATACATCAAGTCATCCACTTCTTGTTTAAAAAATCACGTAAAGTGGTTCTTTTTGTCGTACAATAAAACTCCTGATATGGATGAATAGAAGCGAAAAAATGAGGGCAAGATTCAATTGAATCTTGCCCTCATCCTTTGTGAGCTGAAAACAAGTCGTCACTGTCAATAAATAGTCCTTGACAATGGTACCAGTTTACTGAATCTTGTCCTTTTCACTTAAATAAATAATTATACACTTAATGGGTTACAAGCATTATCCGCCTAGGGCAATCATGCGATCAATGGCGCGGCGAGCCCCTTTAATGAGATCATCATCTAAAGTAATCTGCAGACCGCCATCACCTTTGACCGTATGATAAACATCCATTAACGTTGTCGCCTTCATGTTGTGACAGACACATTCCTTTGATAACATATAGAACTTCTTATCCGGGCAGGCAAACTGTAAATGCTGGACAATACTATTCTCAGTACCGATAATAAATTCTTTCGCATCAGACTCTTTCGCATAGTTCATAATACCTGTTGTCGAACCTGCATAATCCGCTAACTTTGTTACTTCTTCTAAACATTCTGGATGCACTAAGACTTTGGCATCAGGATGCGCCTGTTTCATCCGTTTGACATCGTTGGCGCGCACGCGCATATGGGTTGGACAGCCGCCGCGATACAGTTCGATGTTTTTATCTGGTAACTGTTTCTTCAGATAACCGCCTAAGTTCATATCAGGGACAAAAAGAATATTCTTTTCTTCCATGTTTTCTAAAATCCGTTTGGCACTAGAAGAGGTCACAACGCAGTCAACTTCCGTCTTTAAAGCGGTTGTGGTATTAATATAAGCCACAACTGCATAACCCGGGTACTGCTTTTTTAACTGCCGTAAACGTGGGACATCTAACTGCTGAGCCATTGGGCAAAGTGCTTCTTCATTGGCAATATAAACATCTTTATCAGGTGATAAAACTTTGACTGTCTCAGCCATAAAACGGACGCCGCACATAATAATGGTTTTCTGTGGCGCTTTGGCTGCTTTTAAAGATAAGCCATAGGAATCACCAGTATAATCAGCCACTTCTAAAATATCCTGAGACTGATAGGCATGGGCAAGAATGCAGATGTCTTTTTCTTTTTTTAGTCGAATAATTTCATCTTGTAATTCACGTGTATTCATTTCTTAACGTTCTCCTTAATAAGTTCTTGTTCATTATAGAGAGTGATTGTCTAGGTGTCAAGACACATGTCATAACTTCATACTTGTCATTGTCATGACACCGTGCTAGAATGTTGTCAATCTCATAAAGGAAGGTTATAAAAAATGAAAACTGATATATTGATTGTTGGCAGCGGCTGCGCTGGTCTCTATTGTGCACTCAATCTGCCGCGCGATCGTCAGATCACGATAATTACGAAGAAAGATGTGGAATCTAGTGATTCTTACTTAGCCCAAGGCGGTATCTGCATGTTAAAAAATGAAGCGGATTATGATTCTTATTTTGAAGATACGATGAAAGCTGGTCACTATGAAAATGACAAGACGTCCGTTGATATCATGATTCGTTCTTCACAGGATGTTATTAAAGATTTAATTGGTTATGGTGTGCGTTTCCATCGCGATGAAAACGGCAATCTGGATTTTACAAGAGAAGGGGCGCATTCGGATAAACGCATCCTTTTCCACGAAGATATTACGGGTAAAGAAATTACCTCACATTTGTATGAACAAGTGAAAAAACTGGATAACGTTACGTTATATGAATATACAACGTTGTTGGATCTGATCACTAAAGATAACACCTGTTATGGTGCGGTGATTGCGAAAAGTGATGGCAGCGTTGAAAAGGTGGAAGCCAATGTCGTATTTTTAGCGACCGGCGGAATTGGCGGCCTTTATCGTCATAGTACCAACTTCAGACATTTAACCGGCGATGCTTTAGCCATTGGTTTAAAACATGGGGTAAAAATGAAGAATATCAATTATGTTCAGATTCATCCGACGACATTTTATTCGGATAAAAAGGAAGATCGCTCTTTCTTAATTAGTGAATCCGTGCGCGGGGAAGGGGCGATCTTGCTCAATAAGCATCGTGAACGTTTCACTAATGAATTACTGCCAAGAGATTTATTGACCATTGAAATCAAAAAACAGATGGCCAAAGATCATTCGCCATTTGTCTGGGAAGATTTACGAACGATTCCGCATGATGAATTAAAAGCGCATTTCCCTAATATTATCGAGCATTGCAAGGAAATGGGCTATGACGTTTTCCAAGAACCGATTCCGGTAACCCCAGCCCAGCATTACTTTATGGGAGGTATTTGGGTAGATCATCATTCCAAAACGTCAATGGATCAGCTTTATGCAATTGGCGAAACGGCCTGCAATGGCGTTCATGGCAGAAACCGTTTAGCTTCTAATTCCTTGCTGGAATCATTAGTCTTCGCGAAAAGAGCGGCTTTAGATAGCTTAAAGCAGGAGACAAAACATGATGAAGCTTTGATTGAAAACTTTGATTTAAGCCCTTATGCAAATCGCGAGACTTTAAGTGAAGATTATATGACAATCGTGAAAAAGGAAATTGATCGTGTCAATAAAGAAGGAGAGTGTGCCCATGTTTGATCAGAATACTTTACGACTTAATGTCGATCATTATTTATTATCAGCCTTGAGAGAAGATATCACCCAGGAAGATGTATCGACCAATGCGGTGATGCCAGAAGCCTGTAATGGCGTTGTCGACTTGATTGCGAAAGAAGATGGCATCATCTGCGGCCTGCAGATATTTGAACGGGTATTCACTTTATTAGATCCCGCCACCAAAGCTGAAATGTATGTCAAAGATGGAGATGAAGTGCAAACAGGGGCGTTATTAGCCAAAGTGTATGGGGATATTCGCACCTTGTTATCAGGGGAAAGAGTCGCTTTAAACTATCTCCAGCGGATGTCTGGTGTCGCCACTTATACCCATCAGGTTGCGGCTCTATTAGAAGGCACAAAGATTCAGCTGCTTGATACGCGTAAAACCACACCGAATAACCGGATCTTTGAAAAATACGCGGTCAAAGTCGGGGGCGGACATAATCATCGTTATAACCTTTCTGATGGCGTGATGTTAAAGGATAATCACATTGGGGCGGCTGGCAGTATTACCAAAGCGGTCGCAATGGCAAGAGCTTATGCACCATTTGTCCGCAAGATTGAAGTCGAAGTGGAAAATATCGCGATGGTCAAAGAAGCTTTAGAAGCGAAGGCGGATATTATCATGTTGGATAATATGGATCATGATACGATGAAAGAAGCGATCAGCCTCATCAACCATCAGGCGGAAATTGAAATTTCCGGCAATGTCACGAAAGCTAATATTGAAAAGATCAAAGATCTGGATGTGGATTATATTTCAAGCGGGGCATTAACACATTCAGCGCCAATTCTTGATCTTTCCTTAAAACATCTCCATTCGCTATAAGATGAAAAGTGCAGATCGTCGCGCCTTATTATTAAAACAGTTAAGCGATTGTCAAATGCCCCTTTCAGGCAGTGAATTGGCGCATCAGTTTCAGGTCTCACGGCAGGTCATTGTCAATGATATTGCCCTTTTAAGAGCGCAAGGTCAGCCGATTATTTCAACGAATAAAGGCTATCTGATGATGCAAAAACATACCTGCAGCCGGATCTTTAAAGAGCGTCATGATAACGCGCACACCCGCGCGGAATACGAACTGATTGTCGATCATGGCGGAACAATCAAAAATATCTTTGTCTATCATCGCACTTATGGCATCGTTAAAGCTGATCTGAATCTCAGCAATCGCTTTGAAATCGATCAGTATCTAAAATCCTATGAAGGTTCTGTTTCTTCACCGCTTGAAAATATTACCAATGGCTATCATTACCATGAAGTCGAAGCGAGCAGTGAAGAGGTTTTAGAGACGATAGGCAAAGCTTTAGATGAAGCGGGTTTCTTAGCACCGCTCTCAGCTTATGAACCGGTAGATTTCTGATAACCTCTTGTCGAATATCATATTCTTCTCTATAATAGGACTATACGAGGAGGAAAAGGATTATGCCATTTGTAAGACATCAGCAGCAACCGATTGTACTGGAACATTTCCAGGGCGGTGAAGGTGAAATGTTAAGAGAAAATATCTTAAATACCAATGAAGAAATGTATGATAAGGGGCGTGTATTTGCGAAAATGACCCTCAAGAAAGGCTGTGAAGTCGGCCGTCATACGCATCATGGTGACAGTGAAACGATGTATATCTTAAAAGGTCATGGAAAATATCTGATCGATGGTCAGTTTGTCGACGTGGGCCCTGGTGATACCCTTTACTGCGGCGCTGAAGAAGAACATATGCTGAGAAACGAAAATGATGAACCATTAGAATTCATCGCTTTAGTTTTATTTAAATAATGACTGTCAGGAAATGCTGGAAGGCATTTCCTTTTTTTTAGAATTAATGTGTAAAACCTGACAGGTCGGCATGAGAGTGCTATACTTGCCTTGGTGATTTTATGAATGAAAAGGAAAAGAAACAATATGAACAATTGGTTTTAAAACCAATTCCGCCACTGATTGTGTCGTTAGCCGTGCCAACGACCATTTCAATGATGGTTTCCATGATTTATAACTTAGTTGATGCTTATTTCGTGGGGAAATTAGGAACCTCCGCCGCGGCCGCTATCGGCATTCTGGTTTCCGTATCAGCTGTTTTTCAGGCTATCGGCTTTATGTGCGGTCATGGCTCGGGCGGGCGCATCAGTATGGAATTAGGTCATGGTCATAAAGCACATGCCGATGCTTATGCATCTACCGGCTTTTTTGCATCCTTGAGTTTAGGAATTATTTTAGCTGCCCTTGGGTTGCTGCTTATTACACCGCTCATGTATATGCTTGGCTCTACCGATACCATTTTACCTTATGCCCGCACCTACGGCTTCTATATTTTATTAAGTGCGCCAGCTTTATCAGCCAGCTGTACCCTCAACAATATCATGCGTTATGAAGGAAAGGCTTCTTTAGCGATGATCGGTTTGGTTTCTGGCGGTGTCATCAATATGATCGGTGACCCGATTCTGATGTTCGGCTTTCATATGGGTATTGCCGGAGCCGGGCTATCAACAGCGTTATCACAGTGGATCAGTTTTGGGATTCTCTTATACATGTTTTTAGCGCATAAGACGATTACTGAATTATCGCTTAAAAACTTCCATCCGTTCTCATTAGATATGGCCAAGATCATGGGCAATGGGGCACCTTCCTTAGTGCGTCAGACGCTCAATAGCGTCGCCGCCATGGCTTTAAATATTGCGGCGAATCCTTATGGCGATGCGGCTATTGCGGCGATGGCGATCGTCGGTCGTATTGCCTTATTTTTTGGTTCGATTATGACCGGAATTGGACAGGGTTTACAGCCGGTATCTGCTTATAACTATGGGGCTCATAAATTCAAACGTGTCCATCAGGGGGTCATCTTTACCTTCTTACTTGGCGAAGCAGTGTTAGGCTGCTTTGCAGTGTTAGGCTTTATCTTTGATAAGCAATTAATCATGCTTTTTAGAGATGATCCGAAGGTTGTTGAAATCGGCACTTTAGCGCTGCGGCTGCAGTGTGTGGCACTGCTTTTCCAGTCTTTAACGATTATTGGCAATATGACCTTCCAGGCCATTGGTCAGTCCTTAAAAGCAACCTTTTTAGCGAGTCTGCGTACTGGTGTTTATTATTTGCCGGCAATTATTATTTTACCGCATTTCTTTGGTTTATTAGGGATTCAGATGAGTCAGACTGTCGCCGATATCTGCGCCGCTTTAACTAACTTACCATTTTTACTCGTCTTTCTCAAAGGTTTGCCAGATGCCAATGAACATGTAGCTATAGATGATGAATATGCTTAAAAAGTCAGCGTGAGCTGACTTTTAAAATTGGAAATTGTCTTTAACGGCACGATCTAAGGCATAAATCTGGCCTTCCACTTGACCTTTGATCACTAAGCCATGTTCATCTTTTGTTGGGAAAATGCGACTGGTGAAGAGGGCTTCACCGTCATTGACATAAATTTCAATCGATGAAGCATCGATAAAGATGCGTAAATGATTTAAATCCTGATGCAACTGACGCATGCGGCTTTCCCCTTGCTCGATGTTAAAACGTTTATGCATATGGCTGCGATCAATCGTAATCGTGCGGTGAACAGGTTCATAGCGAATCGTTAAGCCATCATGATCGTCACTTTTGCATAGCTGCATATCTAAAGCCCCGGTAATATGTAAATCTAATTCGCAGGCTGTTGGCAGGGTTTTCGTCGCTAATGGCAGCGCTTCTTGACGTAAGTCTTCAAAGCCTTTAAGCGGCTTTTGAATCAGACGGCGATTTTGAATCGTGAGTTCGCGCGGCATCGTCAGGCAGCCGGACCAGTCTTCATCATCAGTTGGATAAGAGGAATCTGGTAAGCCCATCCAGGCAATGAGGACGGCTTTATTGTCATCACCGATATTTGCGCAGCATTCGGCAGCGTAGGAATCAAAACCGAAGTCTAAGACATGGAATGAGCCATCATGATGGAAGGTGAGGGTTTCATAATCCATATGACCAATCAGATAGCCGTTATGATGAATACTATTCCCGCGATCTTTCAGCTTAAGGTGCTGCGGACAGAAAATGAGGACATCGACATCACCGATATGTTCAATCGATGGACATTCCCACATGTCGCCAAAATCTTCATAACCTTCAACTTTGAGTTCGCCGGCAAATTCATAATCTTTATTAAAGGTCTTGGATTTATAAAAAATAATCCGGCCATGATGATCGCGGCTTTGTGCGCCTAACATAATATAATAGGTTTCATTTTCTTTATGATAGATGATTTTCGGATCACGCTGATGTTCGGTATAGTTTGGCGATGGGCCAAATAATGGTTTTGAATACTTATGCAGACTGCCGTCATCACGCATGTTAACAAGGCAGGTATAAGGGGTTCTTTGCCAGTTTTCATCACGGTGATTGCCGGTATAGTAAAGATAGATCGATTGCTCAGTGACTAAGGCCGAGCCGGAATAAGCACCTTTATTATCAAAATCATGATCAGGTTTGATGCCGACCCCCATATTGATCCAGTGGATCAAATCTTCGGATTGGACTTCATACCAGTACTTGAGTCCATGTACAGCACCCCAGGGACACCATTGATAAAAGAGATGCCAATAGCCGTTATGATAGACAAAGCCATTGGGATCATTGAGCAAGCCGGTAATCGGCTGAATATGATAGTGCTGGCGATAAGGCGATTTGACAATCTGCCGATGAAGATCAATGATTTCATCGGGGGCGTGCAAAACGCGATAACGCTCTTCTTTTGTCCATTGTTTCATAGATTCCTTCCTTTCTTATACTCTTATTATCGCTAAGCGAGTAAGCGATTACAAGAAATTACGAGCCTTCAAAAATAATAAATGAAAAAGTATGGGCTTTTTAATAAATAACACTGATTTATATTTCCAAAACAAAATGTAAGTGCTATAATAAAGCTATAGAGAAGAAGGAATTTGCGAAAAGCAAACGTCGAAAATAGAGGAGGATGTTTATTTATGAAAATCGTATTAATTTGTTCAGCAGGGATGTCTACCAGCTTACTCGTCAATAAAATGCAGAAAGCAGCGACTGAACAGGGGATCGAAGCGGATATCGCAGCTTACCCAGAAGCTGAAGTGACAAAAGTTGGCGGCGATGCAGATATTATCTTATTAGGCCCACAGGTTCGTTTTGAATTAAAGAAAATCAGAGGCTTATTCCCTGATAAACCAGTAGAAGTCATCGATATGAAAGACTATGGGATGATGAATGGTAAGAAAGTATTAGCGGATACGCTTAAACGTTTAAATGGTTAATGATGAAGATCATAGCAGTTGCTATGGTCTTTTTTTTAGTTGAGAAATGAAAATAATAGAAGTAGAATAAGACACAACAGGGAAAGGGTGATTTGATGTCAAATCTGATATTTAGTTTAAATGCGACGGTGCCCGTCTTCTTACTGATGGTCTTAGGGTATTTTTTACATGCCATTGGCTGGATTGATGATGATTTTGCGAAGAAAATGAATACTTTTGTTTTCCGTATTCCATTACCAGTCCTGCTTTATGAGCAGCTTGGCACCACAAACTTTGTGAAAGCTTGGGATACTAAGTTTGTTTTATTCTGCTCTTTTGCGACCTTATGTTCTATTTTGCTTGTCTCCTTATTATCTCTATTCATAAAAGAAAGAGCGCTGCGCGGGGAGTTTATTCAGGCTTCTTACCGCTCTTCGGCGGCTATTTTAGGAATGGCTTATATTGCGAATATTTATGGCTCTTCCGCGATGGGGCCATTAATGATTATCGGTGCGGTCCCGCTTTATAACATTATGGCGGTCGTTGTCTTATCCTTAACGGATCCTGAAAATGCCCGTTTGGATCAGGAAACACTTAAGAAAACTTTAAAAGGGATTTGTACAAATCCGATTATTATTGGCATTATCGCTGGTTTACTTTGGAGCTTACTGCATTTACCAATGCCGCAGTTTTATGATAACTTCTTAAGCCGCGTCGGCCAGACGGCGACGCCGCTTGGCTTACTGGCGATGGGGGCAAGCATTGACTTTAAGAAAGTCGGCGGGCAGTTAAAGAATGCTATCATCGCAGCCTTTTTCAAGCTTATTGGCTTAGAATGTCTGTTTTTGCCTTTAGCGATCGCCTTAGGCTTTAGAGATGCAAAGCTTGTGGCGATATTGATTATGCTTGGTTCAGCGACGACCGTTTCCTGCTTTGTCATGGCCAAATCGATGCATCATGAAGGCGTCTTAACGAGTAATACGGTTGTTTTAACGACAGTCTTAAGCTCCTTTACATTAACCTTCTGGATTTATCTGATGCGCTCTCTGCATTTGATTTAACGATATTTATTTTAGGAATTTAAAGAACCTTAAATCAACCTTAAGTGAGTGAGACTCTTTACGAATATAACAAATTTAAAATTGACGAAAACAAAAGAATTTATTATCATAGAAGTATAATTTTAATAGAAAGAGGGCTCACTATGAAGAAAAAACAGATGAAATTTATCGTATCTTTACTGACAATGGTCTTATGTATCACAGCATTGTCATTGAAACCATGGCACGTCAAAGCATTAAGCGTTAGTGAAGATGAGGTGTACAATCTGTTGACCGGGACTTATGGCTTTTCTAGTGCGCAGGCAAGCGGTATTATGGCGAGTATTCGCGCCGAATCAGACTTTATTGTCAATGCAGAAGATCGCGGCGGCAGTTTTGGCCTCATGCAGTGGACCGGTAATCGTAAAGCAGCCCTTTATAGTTATGCGAGTGAACATGGCATGGATGTCAATACCACATCGACTCAGCTTGCTTATATGTACTACGAGCTGCAAAGCAGTGAGAAAACGGCTTATAATCAGCTGATTGGCTGTGACAATACGAGCGATGGGGCTTATAATGCCGGCTATCGTTTCTGTTATTACTATGAGCGGCCAAAAAATAAGGAAAGCCGTTCAACTAAGCGGGCTGCCATGGCGCGTGATACCTATTTTGCGTCCTATGCGAATGGGCAAAATGCAGCTGGAACTATTGAGGCCCCAGCCGCAACTGATCCAACGACAAGTGAGCAGACACAAAGCAGTGCGCCGGTGACAAATACCAAGGTGACAAGTAAGAAGAAAGCGAAGTTTAAACGCGGCGCTTATAAATTAAAAATGACGATGAGCGTGCGCGCCAAAGCCAGCAATAAAGGACGGGTCGTGGGTTACTTATCAAAAGGCAAACGCATCTATGTTAAGTCAGTGAAAAACGTCAAATGGGGTAAAATTACTTATCGCGGCAAGAGCTCATATGTTTCTCTTAACTATGCTAAGAAATTATAGTGGATGTAAGTCCACTTTTTTATTTTGTCTAAAGAGAAATGGGGGATATATAATATCGCTTTAACCGACATAAATTATCAAAATAATGAGAGATGATTTCCTTTTAGCGGGGAATATGGTAAGATAGCACTATGTTTACAAAGGGGGAATCGGATGTGAAACGATTTATGAAATTAAGCCTCTGTTTGATCGTGGCTTTATCCTGTATTGGGCTGATTCCTAGCAGTCATGCCCAAGGGAAAAAGACGTTAACGGTAGGCTTTGATCAAAACTTCCCGCCATTTGGCTATGTCAATAAGGGAAAATATGTTGGTTTTGATATTGACTTAGCCCGTGAGGCGGCGAAGCGTATGGGTTATAAGCTTAAACTGCAGCCGATCGACTGGGATTCGAAAGATATGGAATTGGATTCGGGAACCATTGACTGTATCTGGAATGGTTTTACCATGACTGGTCGTGAAAAGCAGTATACCTGGTCGAAACCATATTTGAATAATCGCCAGGTGGTGGTTGTGAAGAAAGCTTCAGACATTAAGTCATTAAAGGATTTAAAAGGCAAAATTGTCTCTTGCCAGAAGGAATCTTCTACCGAAAGTGCTTTAAACAGTGCCAAACATAAGGCCCTCACAAGCAGTTTTAAACAGTTATTAAAAGTTTCTGACTATAACACTGGGTTAATGGATTTAACCAGCGGCGGGGTCGATGCTTTATGTATGGATGAATTCGTCGCCAAATTCCAGATCAAGGATAAGACGGATACGTATCGTATTTTAAAACAGACCTTATCTTCGGAAAAATACGCCATCGGTTTCAAAAAAGGCAACACTGCTTTACGCGACAAAGTTCAGAAACAGATGGATGCGATGATCAAAGATGGCACGTTTGCCTCTTTAGAAAAGAAATGGTTTGGTGATAGCGGGGAAGGCGAAGCCGAGAAAACGGCTGCGACATCTTCTTTATTATCAGATTTAAAAGATTTAGGCAGCGGGATGTTAACAACCCTCCAGATCTTTATTTTAACATTGTTATTCTCTTTACCATTAGGTTTAGTGATCGCTTTAGGTCGTATGTCGAAAAATGGTCTTTTACGTAATATTGTGAAAGTTTATATTTCAATCATGCGTGGAACACCACTGATGTTACAGTTATTAGTCGTTTACTTTGGCCCTTACTATATGTTTGGCGTTGATGTGACGAGTGCTTATCGCGGGATTGCCGTGATCATTGCCTTCGTCTTAAACTACGCAGCTTATTTTGCGGAAATCTATCGTTCCGGCATTGCGTCAATGCCTAAAGGACAGTATGAAGCTGCTCGCGTGCTTGGCTATAACAGTGTTCAGACTTTCTTTATTATCATTATGCCGCAGGTATGGAAACGCATCTTGCCATCAATTACAAACGAAGTCATTACCTTAGTCAAAGATACGTCATTAGCATTCTCCATCGCTTATGCAGAAATGTTTACGCAGGCTAAAGCTTTAGCTGCCAATGAACGTTCGATGATGCCATTTGTGGCGGCGGCGATCTTCTACTATGTCTTCAACTTTATCGTGGCGGCATTAATGGATTACTGCGAAAAACGCATGAGTTATTATGATTAGGAGGGACGTTTATGAATATTTTAGATTTATCACATATTAAAAAGAGTTTTGGTCAAAATGACGTCCTCAAAGATATTAGCTTTAAAGTCGATGAAGGGGAAGTTGTCTCTATCATTGGGCCTTCAGGATCTGGAAAATCAACGTTATTACGTATTGCGACGTTCTTAGAAACAATGGATGATGGTTCTTTATCGTATTTAGGTCATCCCTATGTCACATCGCAAAACGGTCAGGCCGTTTACGCTGATAAAAAAGCACTGCATCAGGCAATGTCAAACTTTGGCTTAGTCTTCCAGAACTTCAATTTATTCCCGCATTTCAATGTTTTAGAAAATATTACTGATGCGCCGATTCGCATCCAGAAACGAAATAAAGAAGAAGTATATGCGCAGGCGCGTGAACTGTTATCTAAGATGGGGTTAAGTGATAAGGAAAAAGCTTATCCTTCCCAGTTATCCGGCGGCCAGCAGCAGCGGGTGTCGATTGCCCGCGCCTTAGCCCTTAAGCCAAAGATTTTATTCTTTGATGAACCAACCAGTGCTTTAGATCCTGAGTTAACTTTAGAAATTCTGAAGGTTATTAAGGAATTAGCAGCGGAAAAGATGACCATGGTGATCGTCACCCATGAAATGACTTTTGCCCGTGATGTATCAACCCGCATTGTCTTTATGGATCAGGGCGTGATTGTGGAAGAAACCAGCCCGGAAAAGATGTTTAGCTCGACCAATGAACGTACCAAAGCCTTCCTTGGTAAATATCATGTCAAGTAATAGGAATTCCCCTAGTGGAATTCCTATTTTTTTGGTATCATGAAGGCGAGGTGAAAAAACATGTTACTCATTAAAAAAGGACGCGTCATCGATCCCGCTAACAAGCGCGATGAAATCGCCGATGTGTTAATCGATGACGGGAAGATTACCGCTATTGAAAAAGAGATTCCAGCAACGAAGGACATGCAGGTGATTGAGGCCAAGGATTACATTGTGGCACCTGGTCTCATTGATAACCATGTTCATTTCCGTGATCCTGGCTTAACTTATAAGGAAGATTTAGAAACCGGCGCGAACGCGGCCAAAGCTGGCGGCTTTACCAGCGTGGTCTGCATGGCTAATACCAGCCCGGTTGTCGACAATGTGGCGACGCTCAAAGATATTTTAAAGCGTAGCCAAGCATTACCGATTCATGTCTATCAGTGTGCCACGGTCACAAAAGGCATGCAGGGGAAAGAATTAGCTGATTTAGCGGCTTTAAAGGAAGCTGGGGCGATCGGCTTTACTGATGATGGCGTTGCTATTCAAAATGAACGGGTGATGTTAGAAGCAATGAAAGTAGCGCAGGCTTTAGATATGCCCATCTCATTACATGAAGAAG
This sequence comes from Intestinibaculum porci, assembly GCF_003925875.1. Classification (GTDB taxonomy): domain Bacteria; phylum Bacillota_I; class Bacilli_A; order Erysipelotrichales; family Coprobacillaceae; genus Intestinibaculum; species Intestinibaculum porci. Next base: position 1,467,898 of record NZ_AP019309.1, read on the forward strand.
ATCGTGAACTGATGGATTTTGCGGGTGTGAACGCTGGCAAAGTTGCCGATGCTTTAGGCCTTAAAGGAGCGACGCATTTAGCGGAGGAAACCTTAACGGCGCGCGATAGTCTTTTTGCGAAAGAAACGCACTGCCGTATTGATATCCAGCATTTATCATCTGGCACAGCGGTCGATATTATTCGCTTTATGAAAAGTTTAGGCGCTGATGTCTGGGGCGAAGTCACCCCGCAGCATCTCTTCTTAACCGAAGAAGCGGTCTTAAAGAAGGGGGCTTTAGCGAAAGTCAATCCGCCGCTGCGCACGGAGGAAGATCGCCAGAAGCTGATTGCCGGCTTATGTGATGGCACAATTGATATGATCGTCACCGATCATGCGCCGCATGCTGAATATGAAAAAGATAAAGGTATTAAAAACGGGGCACCTTCCGGGATGATTGGTTTGGAAACATCCTTAGCGATTGCCATGACCGCATTGGTTAAAACAGGCTATATGACGATTTCGGCGTTATTAGAGAAGATGACCATTAACCCAGCACGCTATTATAAGATGGATGCCGGCACTTTAACACTTGGCAAGGCGGCTGATCTGGTCATCTTTGATCCCAAAGAAGAATGGACCATTACTTTAGATGATTTTTATGGCAAGTCAAAGAATTCACCATTTGTCGGGACAAAAGTTTTAGGACGGGTGAAATATACGATTTGTGATGGTCAAATTGTCTTTACACAGAAAAAATAGGTGAAAGCCTATTTTTTTGCTTTTAGGGGTTGATTTTTTAAGTGCAAACGGTTACAATGTAATCAGTAAAAGACATGTGGGATACGTCGCACTAACCGTCATTTGAAGTGGAGGGCTGACCTGAGAGATTTCAAAAAGTAAGGGCGGTTAAAGTTAATGCTCATAGTTCATGCGATCATGTCAGAAGAAAATCCCCACATGTCTTTTTATGTTTTTTTGCATTTTGATATTGATTTCGTCGATTGTTTTGGTTATATTAGTCATTGAATTTAATGAGAGAAAATACTGAGGTGAAAATACATGCCATTATCGAAAGAAATCGGTATCGACTTAGGAACTGCGAATATCCTGATTTACGAAAAAGGAAAAGGGATTGTCGTAAACGAACCATCAGTCGTTACTATTAATACTGATACAAACAGACCTGTGGCTGTCGGCGAAGAAGCAAGAGAAATGCTTGGGAAAACGCCAGGAAACCTGAAGACGATCCGTCCGTTAAAGGATGGTGTCATCGCAGACTTCCAGGTTACAGAAGTTCTGATTACCCATTTCATTAATAAATTAAACTTAAAAGGTTTATTTGCTCGTCCAGTTATCTTAATCTGCTGTCCAAGTAATATTACTTCGATTGAACGAAGCGCGATCCAGGACGTCGCCTTAAGATGCGGAGCGAAACGTGTGTACATTGAAGAAGAACCAAAGGTGGCAGCTGTAGGAGCTGGCTTAGATATTTCTAAACCTTCTGGCAACATGGTTGTCGATATCGGTGGGGGGACCACTGACGTGGCGGTGCTTTCTTTAGGTGATATCGTAACATCACAGTCGTTAAAAACGGCTGGCGATAAGATGGATGCGGAAATCGTAAAATACGTTAAGGATAAATACAAGTTATTAATTGGGGACTCTACGGCTGAGCATGTCAAGATGGAAATCGGCTGTGCTTATGATGGTGATCCTGATAAGAAAGTTGATGTCCGCGGGCGTGACTTAGTGACTGGGTTACCAAAGACGATCCAGGTTTCTGAAGCGGAAGTTGAAGAAGCTTTACACGAAATCTGTGAAACCATCTTAGCGAGTGCTAAGCAGGTGTTAGAGCAGACACCACCAGAATTATCTGCCGACATCGTTAATAAAGGTGTCTTCTTAACTGGCGGGGGCGCACTGCTTCATAACTTAGATAAGTTCATGGAACAGGGCTTAAAAGTACCAGTCTTCGTAGCGGATAAACCACTTGACTGTGTCGCTGAAGGCTGTGGCGTCATGTTAGAGAATACAGTATTTTTAGACTAAGGTGTGATTTTTGATCACATCTTTTCTTTTTGCCTTATACTTAAGATAAAGAAGGTGAAAATATGGGAAGACTCAAAACATTAAAAGGCATTATTGAGGAAGAACTTAAAGAGATGGATCCCACTAAAAAGACCGCGGCGATGGCCCATTTATATGGCGTCAGTCTGCAGGCGACAATTATCGCGCGTCATCGCGGGGAAAACAGCGAACTATTAGCGATGGCGGGCATGTTACATGATATCGCAGCTTATAAAACCGGCAGCTATGAGGATCATGCCCATAAAGGGGCGAATATAGCGAAGGAGATTTTAAAGCAGCATCAGCTCACAAATAGCGAAGAGACCAAACTGATTGTCGAGGCGATTGCTCATCATGATGACAAAGATCGCAAAGATTCCGCTTTTGATGAAGTTTTAAAAGATGCCGATGTGATGGATCATGTTTTTAAAGATTTAGATAAACCCGTGAAAGCCAAAGAGCAGGCGCGTTATGAGGCGCTTTGTGAAGAGTTTCAGCTTTGATAATCAAATGAATAGAATTTAGAAAAGATTATGTTATAATACAAAGCGGGAGGTGTAATGCATGCCAGAACAGACAATTGAATACAGATATGATACACAGTTATTAATTGATGGTGAAGATCTTGATGAAGATGAAATCAATGATTACTTCGTTGAACATTTTAAAGGAGACTGCTTATTGGCAGTTGGTGATGAAGATCTGATTAAGATTCATTATCATACGAATGAACCTTGGGATGTCTTAAAATACTGCCGTACGCTTGGAGAAATTTACGATATCGTTATTGAAGATATGGATCGCCAGGCCCGCGGCTTAAAAGGATAGAGAGAAAAAACTCTCTATTTTTTTATCTTCAATTATAACGATCAACAGGGAATAATTTGTATTATGCAAAGAAAACTTTCTAAAAAAGTGAAAAAACCTCTTGCATTTGTTTGACTGGTGCGGTAAGATAAGCGAGCACTCCGGAAAGGAGCGCAATGCAGAACATTGAAAACTGAAAAGAAACACGTCAAAGAACTCATTTTTGAGCGGTGAACAAAACACCGAAAACAAATAGTCAGAAGTAATTTCAAGAGCTTATTCAAAGCTCCATTCATAAACAATGGAGAGTTTGATCCTGGCTCAGGATGAACGCTGGCGGCGTGCCTAATACATGCAAGTCGAACGGAGCACCTTGGTGCTCAGTGGCGAACGGGTGAGGAGAACATAGGTAACCTGCCCCTCCGAGGGGGACAACAGCTGGAAACGGCTGCTAAGACCGCATAGACGCATTCAGGGCATCCTGGATGCGCTAAATGACCGGATGGTCAGCGGGGGGATGGACCTATGCAGTATTAGCTAGTTGGCGGGGCAACGGCCCACCAAGGCGACGATACTTAGCCGGCCTGAGAGGGCGGACGGCCACACTGGGACTGAGACACGGCCCAGACTCCTACGGGAGGCAGCAGTAGGGAATTTTCGGCAATGGGGGAAACCCTGACCGAGCAACGCCGCGTGAACGAAGAAGGCCTTCGGGTCGTAAAGTTCTGTTGTACGGGAAGAACGTCGGATGGAGGAAATGCCATGCGAGTGACGGTACCGAACATAGAAAGCCACGGCTAACTACGTGCCAGCAGCCGCGGTAATACGTAGGTGGCGAGCGTTATCCGGAATCATTGGGCGTAAAGAGGGAGCAGGCGGTGATACAGGTCTGGAGGTGAAAGCCCGAAGCTAAACTTCGGGAAGCCCCGGAAACCGGATCACTGGAGTGCGGAAGAGGATCGTGGAATTCCATGTGTAGCGGTGAAATGCGTAGATATATGGAGGAACACCAGTGGCGAAGGCGACGGTCTGGTCCGCAACTGACGCTCAGTCCCGAAAGCGTGGGGAGCAAATAGGATTAGATACCCTAGTAGTCCACGCCGTAAACGATCGATACTAAGTGTCGGGAGTCAGATCCCGGTGCTGCAGTCAACGCAATAAGTATCGCGCCTGAGTAGTACGTTCGCAAGAATGAAACTCAAAGGAATTGACGGGGGCCCGCACAAGCGGTGGAGCATGTGGTTTAATTCGAAGCAACGCGAAGAACCTTACCAGGTCTTGACATCGATCTAAAAGGGAGAGAGATCTCCTCATAGCTATAGAGAAGACAGGTGGTGCATGGTTGTCGTCAGCTCGTGTCGTGAGATGTTGGGTTAAGTCCCGCAACGAGCGCAACCCCTGTCGCCAGTTGCCAGCATTGAGTTGGGGACTCTGGCGAGACTGCCTCTGCAAGGAGGAGGAAGGCGGGGATGACGTCAAATCATCATGCCCCTTATGACCTGGGCCACACACGTGCTACAATGGACGGAGCAGAGGGAAGCGAGACCGCGAGGTTGAGCAGAGCCCAGAAACCCGTTCTCAGTTCGGACTGCAGTCTGCAACTCGACTGCACGAAGCTGGAATCGCTAGTAATCGCGGATCAGCATGCCGCGGTGAATACGTTCTCGGGCCTTGTACACACCGCCCGTCACACCATGAGAGTCAGCAACACCCGAAGCCGGTGGCTCAACCGCAAGGAGAGAGCTGTCTAAGGTGGGGCCGATGATTGGGGTGAAGTCGTAACAAGGTATCCCTACGGGAACGTGGGGATGGATCACCTCCTTTCTAGGGAGAAATGAGTGTTTCTTTTCGGTTTTCTCTGCTTTGCAGAGAAGGAAGACCCTTGAAAACCGCATACAATCAAAAGCAAAGAGAAGACTTATTAATTCAAATTAGTAAGACTTCCTGCAAACACTATATAAGGATAAGATCAGAGAAACATCAAAGGTCTAGAATCTGGTATAGTGGGCAAAAGCTAAGATAAACAAGAGAAACAGTTAGATCAAGAATAACAGTCAGTAAACTCAAGCTTATTCATATCAACTTTCAGGTCAAGAAAGAAAGGGCGTATGGCGGAAGCCTGGGCACACAGAGGCGAAGAAGGACGGAGCAAACACCGAAATGCATCGGGGAGCCGTAAGCAGGCGAAGATCCGGTGATGTCCGAATGGGGAAACCCGCATGAGCAAGACTCATGCATCCTTCAGCGAATACATAGCTGGAGAGAGGCGAGACGCAGGGAACTGAAACATCTAAGTACCTGCAGGAAAAGAAATCAAACGAGATTCCGTAAGTAGCGGCGAGCGAAAGCGGAGGAGCCCAAACCATCATATGATGGGGTAGAAGGACCCGCACAAAGCGAAGGCCTTGGCAGCCGAATGTCATGGGAAGGACATCCAGAGAGGGTGAGAGACCCGTAGGCGAAACCGAGGCTTAGCGGGCGGAGATCCTGAGTACGGCGGGACACGAGAAATCCTGTCGGAAGCATCGGGGACCATCCCGAAAGGCTAAAGACTCCTGTGTGACCGATAGCGAACCAGTACCGTGAGGGAAAGGTGAAAAGAACCCCGGGAGGGGAGTGAAAGAGAACCAGAAACCATATGCCTACAAGAAGTCAGAGCCCGTCAAAGGGTGATGGCGTGCCTTTTGTAGAATGAGCCGGCGAGTTGCTTTTCCAGGCGAGGCTAAGCAGGATATGCGGAGCCGAAGCGAAAGCGAGTCTTAATAGGGCGAGAGTCTGGAGGAGCAGACCCGAAACCGGGTGATCTAGCCATGGACAGGTTGAAGTCGGGGTGAGACCCGATGGAGGACCGAACCGACCCCCGTTGAAACGTTGGCGGATGATCTGTGGCTAGGGGTGAAATTCCAAACGAACCCGGAGATAGCTGGTTCTCCCCGAAATAGCTTTAGGGCTAGCGTCGCGAGACGGCATGCGAAGGTAGAGCACTGAATATGCGATGGCCTCATCCCGAGGTACTGAGCATAATCAAACTCCGAATGTCGCACGTCCAGTCGCGGCAGTCAGTCTGCGGGTGATAAGGTCCGCGGACAAGAGGGAAACAGCCCAGACCATCAGCTAAGGTCCCAAAGTGCATGCCAAGTGGAAAAGGAAGTGGGGACGTGGAGACAACTAGGAGGTTGGCTCAGAAGCAGCCATCCTTCAAAGAGTGCGTAACAGCTCACTAGTCGAATGACCCTGCGCCGATAATTTACCGGGGCTAAGCATGACACCGAAGCTATGGATATGAAAATATGGTAGGGGAGCGTTCCATCCGGCGGAGAAGCGGGACCGAAAGGGCCCGAGGAGCGGATGGAAGAGAGAATGCCGGCGTGAGTAGCGAGATGCGGGTGAGAATCCCGCACACCGATGGCCCAAGGTCTCCAGAGGAAGGTTCGTCCGCTCTGGGAGAGTCGGGACCTAAGGAGAGGCCGAAAGGCGTATCCGATGGAAGACAGGCGGAGATTCCTGTACCCTTCAGGGAGCGATGGAGTGACGGAGAAGGCTAGCGCAACCGGCGGACGGAAGAGCCGGGGCAAGCGAAGTAGCCGTGATGCAGTGAAATGCGCATCACAGAAGGCGAAGGCGTGACGCATACGGAAAGCTGCGGCAAGTACGGAAAAGCGTGAAGCAGACTTCCAGGAAAAGCTTCTAGCACAAATTTCTGAAGGCCCGTACCGAAAATGGACACACATGGGCAGGGAGAGAATCCCAAGGTGAGCGAGAGAACTGCAGCTAAGGAACTCTGCAAAATGACCCCGTAACTTAGGGAGAAGGGGTGCTCTTCGGAGCCGCAGAAAAATGGCCCAAGCGACTGTTTACCAAAAACACAGCTCTCTGCGAAGGCGCAAGCCGAAGTATAGGGGGTGACGCCTGCCCGGTGCTGGAAGGTCAAGAGGAGTGGTCAGCGAAAGCGAAGCCATGATACGAAGCCCCAGTAAACGGCGGCCGTAACTATAACGGTCCTAAGGTAGCGAAATTCCTTGTCAGGTAAGTTCTGACCCGCACGAAAGGCGTAACGATTTGGGCGCTGTCTCGGCTGCAGACTCGGTGAAGTCTTAGTACCTGTGAAGATGCAGGTTGCCCGCGACTAGACGGAAAGACCCCATGGAGCTTCACTGCAGGCCGACATTGGGCCTGGGTGCATGACGTACAGGATAGGTGGGAGGCTGCGAGACGGGTTCGCCAGGATCCGAGGAGCCGCTGTTGGGATACCACCCCTCGTGCACTTAGGTTCTAACCGGGACGCGTAAGCCGCGTACGGGACAGTGTCAGCCGGGCAGTTTGACTGGGGCGGTCGCCTCCCAAAGAGTAACGGAGGCGCCCAAAGATACCCTCAGCGTGGATGGAAACCACGCATCGAGCGCAAAGGCATAAGGGTGTCTGACTGCGAGACAAACAGGTCGAGCAGGGACGAAAGTCGGGCTTAGTGATCCGGCGGTACCGCATGGAAGGGCCGTCGCTCAACGGATAAAAGCTACCCTGGGGATAACAGGCTGATCTCCCCCAAGAGTTCACATCGACGGGGAGGTTTGGCACCTCGATGTCGGCTCATCGCATCCTGGAGCTGAAGTCGGTTCCAAGGGTTGGGCTGTTCGCCCATTAAAGCGGTACGCGAGCTGGGTTCAGAACGTCGTGAGACAGTTCGGTCCCTATCTGTCGTGGGCGCAGGAGGTCTGAGGAGAGCTGCCCTCAGTACGAGAGGACCGGGGTGGACGGACCGATGGTGGACCAGTTGTCACGCCAGTGGCACAGCTGGGTAGCCAAGTCCGGAAGGGATAAGCGCTGAAGGCATCTAAGCGTGAAGCCCCCTCCAAGATGAGACCTCCCGTTGCTTAGCAAGTAAGGCCCCTTAAAGACGATAAGGTTGATAGACCGGGAGTGAAAGCATGGCGACATGTTCAGCGGACCGGCACTAATAGGCCGAGGACTTGACCAGAGAAGAGATTGTGTGCGGTTTTCAGGGGAGATCCTGAGATCCGGTAGCGATGGCGTGATGGAGACACCCGTACCCATGCCGAACACGGAAGTTAAGCATCACAGCGTCGACGATAGTCAGCAATGGCGACAATAGAACGCTGCCGGTCAGCAGCACCTCAGATGAGGTGCTTTTGTTTTGGGAAATTGGAGGCGTTTATGGATAAATATTATCGCTTAGAGCAGGCGCATGAACAAAAATGTGAGACAGATTTTTTAGATCTGTTAGACGAGCTTGAAGTTAAGGATCTTTTGGCGATTTTAGCGGCTGCTGATATTCATTTAACTGTAGAAAAACTCCAGGTGATGTATGAAAAAAAGTATGACAGCAATCTTCTGATTAAATATCTTCAGAATATATATGAAGATAAAAAAGAGCTGCTGTGTCAGATCAATACGGTGCTTGAAGACGAAATTTTTTCTTTTCTCATCAATCGGATGATTCAGACTTATTATGATCCTGTAGAATTACCCGATCCGCTGCAGCTGCTTATCTTTATGGATGATGTGTCTTCCTACGATCAGGACTGCTTGCTAGCAGATATCATCCAATGGTTAAAAAGCGTTGATGGCATCAAAGTCTATAATGACTGCTCAGATCTGGATGATATTTTCTGGGAAGTGGATGATCTTGAGCCGATGGATCTGCTGCTGGAGTGGCTGGATCCTTATGATTTAGCGGATCATGAATTACCTCTGGTCTGGGATTTTTTTACTGCCGTGGTACAGTTATGTCATGATTTTAATTTTTCAAAACAAGACGAACTGATGGATCTGGCGGCGCTGATGATTTTTTTATACGATCCTGATTATCAGAAAAAAGTATTAGATCAGCTCGCTCATGAAAGCTTCCAAAGTCTCAAACCTTATATTCATCTCGTCAATATGATGTATCGGCACGGGAAAATGGCAGAAAGCAAAAAACTGGCCTTAGCCATTAAGCAACTTAAGGCAGATGATCTGGTAGCGCAATTTGATATTCCAGAACTGCTTGCAATCTTTAAAAGTGCTTAGACAGTCGTTTGTTTTTGTTTTTTGGGCTTTATCAAAAGCCCTTTTTGCGTTAGAATAAAACGTAGTTTTGCAAAGGAGGCTGCTTATGAAAATCGCGATCTTTACCGATACCTTTTTACCGGATATTAATGGCGTGGCTACCTCGGTTAGTATCTTACGTGAAGAACTGATTGCCCATGGCCATGATGTGATGATTGTAACGACAGTCCTGCCGAAGGATAGTGATTATGTAGACCGGATTCCGGTGATCCGGATTAACGGCTTAGATCTTAAACATTTGTATGGCTACCGCATGGCGCCGATTTACAGCTCTCATGCGATGAAAGACATTACCGCTTTTGCACCGGATGTTATTCATGTTCAGACGGAATTTGGCATTGGCGTCTTTGCCCGGATTGTCGGCCGGCATTTACATGTCCCCGTTGTTTATACGTATCATACGATGTGGGAAGACTATTCGCATTATCTAAGCGGCGGCGTCAAGCCGTTAGATTTTGTGGCGCGACGCTTTATCAAACGCTTATCGCATATGTATGGCGGTCATTGTCAGGAGCTGATTGTTCCTTCTGATAAAGCGGCGGCGCGCCTGTATTCTTATGGTATTGATAAACATATTAACGTGGTTGAGACTGGCTTACGCCTAGGACGTTTCCAAAAGACGTCGGCCCTTGAAAAGAGTGTTCAAGCGATTAAGACGCAGTATCATTTACAAGGAAAATTTGTCATTCTCTTTTTAGGGCGGATCGCTCAGGAAAAAAGTATTGATTTTCTGATTCGGGCGATGAAGAAGATTATGCCGATTCGCCGTAATGCTGTTTTAATGATTGTTGGCGGCGGCCCTGATGAAAGAGCCTTGCAGGATTTAACGCACGAATTAGGTTTAGAAGCGGATGTTATTTTTACCGGAGCGAAAGAAAGCGCCGATGTGCCGGCTTATTATCAGGCGGCGGATGTTTTTGTCAGCGCTAGTATGACGGAAACCCAGGGTCTCACTTATATTGAAGCGATGGCTTCTGGCTTACCGGTTTTTGCCCGCTATGATGATAATTTGAAAGATGTCATTAAAGATGGTGTGAATGGCTTTTTCTTTCACGATGAAAATGAATATGTGGCCAAATTGATGAAGTTAGACAACATTCAAAAAGAGCGGATTGCCAAGCAGGCGATGGCTGATGCGAAGGCGCATTCCAGCACGATCTTTTATGAAAAAATTATTGAGGTGTATAAGAAAGCTTTGAATGATATGCAGGAACATTATAAAATACAAAATATTGAGAAACAGAAAGATCAGAGTTATCTGCTCACGATCGTGGCCCAAAAGCATAAAGAAAAGCTGCGCGTTTCGCCCCGTCTGATTGGCGCTTATGGGCTGTTAAGCGGGATGTTCATTGATGAGGAAACGTATCAGGCTTTAAAGGCTGACAGTCAGCTGCATGAGGTTTATCAGGCGGCGTTAAAACTGCTGATGTATCGTGATTATGCCCAAGGGGCGCTGCTTAAGCGTTTGATTGACAAAGGCTATGAGGAAGAGACAGCCAGCAAAGTGGTGCACTTATTAGCGGAAAAGGGTCTCATTGATGACTATAATTACGCGCACGAGGTGATTGCGAAAACGCTCCGTCATCAAGGTGGCTTTGAAAAAGCGCGGAGGACCTTAAAAAAAGAAGGCGTAGAGGCGCAGACAATTGAGGATGCACTGAGTGAATTTGATCAACAAGAGGCTTTAAACGGGGCGAAAGCCTATGCGATGAAGTTAGTGCATCAAAATCGTCATCGCTCGCAGAAGGCCTTAGAGATGAATATCAGGCAAAAACTGCACAGTCACGGTTACAGCAATGATATTATTGAAGAAGTGATGGCAACATCCGATTTTTCGATGGATGAAGCGCGTTCTGATGCCTTACTTGATCAGGCTTTTGACAAAGCGTATCAAAGGTTAAGCCGGAAATATAACGGTCAGGAATTAACGTATAAATTAAAGCATGTTTTGATTCAAAAAGGTTTCACTTATGAAGCCATTAACAATAAATTAGAAGAAAGAGGAAGTGAGCTGGATGGAGAAGATTAAAGAAATGAAGCCCGATATGAGCGTGACATTTGAAGCGATCATATCGCAGGTATCAATTGGCAAGACCAACGGTAAAAATAAACGGAACTATCTTAATTTGATTTTAGAAGATCAGAGCGGAGAGATCGATGCCAAATGGTGGAGCCCGACTGATCATGACTGTCAGGTCTGCGTGCAGGGAGCCGTTGTCAAAGGTAGCGGGGATGTCATTAGTTATAATGACAGCATTCAGATGAAAGTAGCGAAATTAGAAGTATTAGAGGTGACTGACGAAGAGAGAATGAAGTTTTTGCCTTCCGCACCGCTTGATGTTGAAGTGATGATGAAGGAAATCAATGATACGATTTCCAATATGCAAAGTAAAGCCTTACGGGATATTACCCGGTCACTCATTCATGATCACCGCGCCTCTTTTATGAGTTATCCCGCGGCGACGCGCAATCATCATGATTTTATCAATGGATTGCTTTATCATACGTACTGCATGTTAAAAATTGCGAAGGGGATTGCTGATGTCTATGGCAATCTCAATAATGATTTGCTTTTTGCAGGTGTGATTTTACATGACTTAGGCAAGGTAAAAGAATTATCTGGGGCGATTACGCCGCATTACACGGCGGAAGGCAATCTGCTGGGACATATTTCAATTGGTCATACGATGATCAAAGAAAAAGCGGATCAGTTAGGCTATCATGGTGAAGAGGTGGTCTTATTAGAACATTTAGTATTAGCCCATCATGGGAAAAATGAGTTTGGCTCACCGGTGCTGCCGCAGGTGAAAGAAGCGGAAATTTTGTACTTGGTGGACAATATCGATGCCCGCATGGCGATGTTTGATAAGGCTTATGAAGGCTTAGCGCCAGGTGAAACGAGCAAGCGTATTTTTGCGTTAGAGAACCGGACCTTGTACCGTCCAGAATCTCAATAAGGTATATTTCGAAAATTCCTACAAAGGATTTGAATAACCAAAAGAACAATGTTATAATGTGAAAGTGATAAGGAGGATGCACTTCAATGGATAAAGTTAAAAAATGGTTCTTCGAAGAAGAAGATGACGATGAAGAATTCGATGGTTTAGAGGAAGATACTCAGGAAGAAGCACCGGAAGAAGAGGCGCCGGCAGCTCCTGAAGCCCCTAAAGCTAATATTTTTGAAAAAGCAAAATCAAATCGTACAACGGAAGTTGTCAATAAATTAAATGCGAATAAGAATAATGAACTGGTTTTATTTGAACCAAGAAGCTATTCTGAAACTCAGGACATTGCGGCTTATTTAAAAGCAGGCAAAGCAGCGGTAGTCAATTTACATCGCTTACAGAAAGAACAGTCAAAACGTGTTATTGACTTCTTAAGCGGGGTTATTTATGCCATTGATGGTGATATCCAGCAGATTGGTCCGAAAATTTTCTTATGCACACCTAAGGGGATTGGGGTCAGTGGTAATATCTCTTTAGATGATGAAGAAAGTAAATAAGTATGAGCATCTTTGTTCATACTTTTTTAGGTGATTTATGCTAGAACATTTTAAAGGTGAAGAGGCGTTCGTAAGAAAAATACTCGATTATCAAAACCAAGCAGAAAATGGCAAGATGGTTTTAACGAAGTTTTTAGATCCTCATAAACGGGAAATTATTCATGATGTCATCGGACAGCGGGCGGCGATTTATGAAGAGGGCGGTTTTGTCGGCGCGGAGAATAAGCGCGTCATCATCTGCCCGGATTATTATGAGATTGTCCCAGAAGATTTTAAGATTCATGTTTATGAAGTGGGATATAGTGAAAAGTTTGATCATTTAGCCCATAAAGATGTTTTAGGGGCGCTGATGCATTTAGGAATTGAGCGGGCATGCATCGGCGATATCTGCAAGCAGCCATTGGCTTTTGCAATCACTGCCGAGAATAGCGATTATGTCGTAATGGCACTCAAAAAGATCAAACGTTCGAGTATTCGTTTAATTCCTCATGATTTCTCATTAACAATCGTCAATGATTTTAAGAAAAAGGAATTTGTGGCCACGAGTCTGCGTTTAGATAAACTCATTAGCGTGATGTTTGGCTTATCGCGCGCGAAAGCGATGGACGCTATTCACATGGGCAGTGTGAAAGTCAATCATAAAGTTATTGAACAAACGGACTATTTGTGCAATAATAATGACATAATCTCGTTTAGACGACATGGACGAGTGAAATTACAGGTGACCGCGCGAACGACAAAAGCCGGTAACTATATAGTGGAAGGATTATTTTACTTGTGAGGTGAGAAGAGTGGCGGAAAATTTTACAAAAACGTTTCGTGGCTACAGTATTGAAGAAGTCGATGAGACGATTGAAGATTTAGAGTCGCAGATTGACCAGCAGAAAGCGGAAATTGAGTCTTTGAAAGAAGAGCTCCATAACGTCAAAGAAGAAAATGCGATCATGGCGAATCGTTCGACAATCACGGAGAAAGCCAATGAAGAGATTGCCCGTTTGGCCTTGAAAGAAGCAAGTGATTTAATTACGAAAGCGAAACGCAACGCGAATCTGATTCTGAAAGAATCGATGGAATATGTTCGCGGCTTAGATAAAGAAGTGAACGGCTTCAAAGATGATGCGAAAACTTTCCGAGCGGAAGTTGTTTCTTTAAGCAAAGAATTAATAGAAACTATTGACAAATCTGAAATTTTCGCTTTAATTAATGAAGATGAAAATACGAAGAAAGAGACCGGTCATTCCGATCACTTATAGAGAAACTGTGGTTGGTGGAAACAGTGAAGTGAGGAGTCTGACGAATCAGCTCTGGAGTAGCCTCCTGAATAGTTAGGGAGCGCCGTTAGCTGCGTTAAAGCTTGAGCGCACATCGAAAGATGTGAATAAAGGTGGTACCGCGTGCTAGACGTCCTTTAATGGATGTCTTTTTTTATTTGAGAAAGGGAGAGAACAATGGACTATAAAAGCACATTATTAATGCCAAAAACTGATTTTGAAATGCGTGGCAAACTTCCTACGAAGGAACCAAAGTATGTTCAAAGATGGCAGGATGACAACATGTATGAACGTGTTGTAAAACAAAATGAAGGCAAGAAAGAATTTGTCTTCCATGATGGCCCTCCATATGCCAATGGACATATGCATATGGGGCATATGATGAATAAAATCATCAAAGATATCATTTGTCGTTATAAAAATATGGAAGGTTTCCATACACCATATATTCCAGGATGGGATACGCATGGTTTACCAATTGAAAATGCGATTCAGAAACTTGGGGTGGATCGTAAATCGATGTCTACCGCTGCCTTTAGAGAAAAATGTTACGAATATGCGTTAAAACAGGTCGCTGGGCAGATGGAACAGTGTATCCGGGTAGGGACATTCGCTGATTATAAGCATCCTTATTTAACTTTACATAAAGAATTTGAAGCGCGTCAGATCGAAGTTTTCGGTAAGATGGCTTTAGATGGTTTAATCTTCAAGGGATTAAAACCAGTTTACTGGTCACCTTCATCAGAATCAGCTTTAGCGGAAGCGGAAGTAGAATATCATGATGTCAAGGCGCCAACAATTTATGTACGTTTTAAAGTGAAAGATGGGAAAGGCCTTTTAAATGAAGACAATACATACTTTGTCATCTGGACAACTACCCCTTGGACCATTCCAGCTGATCAGGCGATCTGTTTAAATCCAAATTATACCTATGCTGTTGTCAAGAGTGAAAAAGGCAACTTAATTGTCTTAGAAGAATTAGTGGATCAGTTATGGGAAATCTTCGGCTTAAAAGAAAAAGAAATTATCCAGCGTTTCACTGGTAAAGAAGCTGAATACATCACATGTACGCATCCGCTTTATCCAGATCGTGAATCATTAGTCATCTGCGGTGATCATGTCACGACTGAATCAGGGACTGGCTGTGTCCATACGGCCAGCGGCTTTGGTGAAGACGACTTTAATATCTGTAAAGCTTATAACATTCCTGTTTATGTCAATGTCGATGAACATGGGCGTATGATGGATGACTGCGGCGAATGGTTAGCCGGTCAGTATGTTGATGATGCCAATAAGACTGTTACCAACCGACTTGATGAACAGGGTGACTTATTAAACTTAACATGGATCACCCATAGCTATCCTCATGACTGGCGTACAAAGAAACCAATTATCTTCCGTGCGACCGATCAGTGGTTCTGTTCAATCGATAAGATTAGAGATAAATTATTAGATGAAATTGATCATAAAGTACACTGGATCAATGAATGGGGTCAGATCCGTATTCATAACATGATCCGTGACCGTGGCGACTGGTGTATTTCCCGTCAGAGAACATGGGGTGTCCCAATCCCAATCTTCTATTGTGAAGATGGTACACCAATCATGGAAAAAGAAGTCTTCGATCATATTTCTGAATTATTTAGACAGTATGGTTCAAACGTGTGGTTTGAAAGAGATGAAAAAGACTTATTACCAGAAGGGTATACGAATGAACATTCACCAAATGGTATCTTCAAGAAAGAAAAAGATATCATGGATGTCTGGTTCGACTCCGGTTCTTCACATACTGGTGTCTTAATCGAACGTGGTTTAGGTTATCCAGCTGATTTATATTTTGAAGGTTCCGATCAGTATCGTGGCTGGTTCAACTCTTCATTAATCGTCGGCACAGCTGTTCATGGTCAGGCCCCTTATAAATCAGTCTTATCCCATGGCTTCGTCTTAGATGGTAAAGGCAATAAGATGTCTAAATCATTAGGCAATACCGTTGATCCAATTAAAGTCATTAACCAGTATGGGGCTGATATCGTGCGTTTATGGGCCGCTTCTGTGGATTATCAGTCCGATGTCCGTATCTCTAAAGAAATCTTAAAAGGCATTTCTGATAACTATCGTAAGATCCGTAATACAATGCGTTTCTTACTTGGTAACTTAAATGATTTCAAAGATACTGATATCATGGATCTTAAAGACTTAGAAGAAGTGGATTTATTTGTCTTAGCTAAATTAAATGATGTCATGGCAGAATATCATCAGGCGATGGAAACTTATAACTTCGCTGATGCTGTCAAGGCGATCTTAAACTATATCACGAACTTATTAAGTGCCTTCTATATGGACTTCACAAAAGATGTTTTATATTGTGATAAGTTCAATACGACAAGAAGACGTCAGATTCAGACAACTCTTTATTACAATGCGAAAGTCTTAATGAAGGCCATTTCACCAATCTTAGTCTTCACCAGTGAAGAATTACATGATCATTGGTATTGTGATACAAACAAAGAAGATTCCATCTTCTTAGAAAAAGAATTACCAGCTTTTGATATTGAAAATGCGGATGCGATCAAAGCAAAATTTGATAACTTCATGGCTTTAAGAAATGATGTCATGAGAGCCTTAGAAGCGTTAAGAAATGATAAAGTGATCGGTTCAAATATGGAAGCGGCTGTCACGATTTCATTAAAAGATGACTACAAAGACTTATCGGCTTTAAAAGCTATGATGAAAACATTCTTCATCGTCGCAAAAGTTGACTTAAGTGTTGATCATGAAGGTTTTGATGAATATGATACAGCTTATGTCAAAGCCGAAAAATTCGGTGGTGTTCAGTGTCCACGTTGTCGTAACTACTTCAGCGAAGAAGAATTAAACGCTGATGGTTTATGCCCACGCTGCGCTGATGCAGTCAAATAACAATCAGGAAGGGGATCCTTGTATCCCTTTTCTCTTTTAGGAGATAGAAATGAAAAAAACTATATGTGCATTTGTTTTCTCTTTCTTCTTATGCCTCTCCTTACTTTCACCAGTGCAGGCGTCGGTAGATTCGGCCAAGCTTTATTCGAAGTATGCCTATGTGTATGATATTACCAGTGGTCAGACGTTAATGAATAAAAAGGCCAATGCTCGTATTTATCCGGCTTCAATGACCAAGATGATGACGGTTTACACCGCCATCCGCTTGATCACTAATCTTAATGCGAAAGTAAAAATTACCAATGCGGATATCAAGGATCAGTATGCCTTAGATGCTTCCAGTGCCTTTTTGAAAAATAAACAGGTGGTTACTTATAAAGATCTGCTTTATGGGGCGATGTATCCTTCTGGCGCGGATGCCTGCTGGGCCTTAGCCCGCAGCCTTTGCGGCAGCGAAGCAGCCTTCGTCAAAGAAATGAACAAAGATGCGAAACGGATCGGTATGAAAAATACCCATTTCAATACTTCGACCGGGTTACCTGATAAAACGCATTATACAACCTGCGTGGATATTGCGAAACTGATGGCTAAGGCTTATACGAATGCGACTTGGCGCTCAGTCTTTACGAGTAAAAATGCGTCCAATGCGTATTATCGTCCCAAAGGCGGGAACCAGTTATGGATGAGTACCTTAACGCGGATGCGCATTCATCAGCATATCGTGGCCAATCCGGCGATTATGGGTGCAAAAAGCGGTTATACCAAAGATGCAATGTACTGTTTAGGCTCTTTAGCCATGGTTCATGGTCACTTGATTGCGACCGTGACCGGAAAGGGTATTCCAACTGCCTTTGGCCCTAAAAAAGTCACCTTAGCCTGCGCGCTTGTCGATCACAATACGTTAATTAAGGATCTCGTGGATCACTATAAAAGCTTAACGCTTTATTCACGAGGACAAAAAGTGAAAACTTTTAAAATCCATTTTGGGGTCGTTGATACTTATACATATAAAATGTCAGAAAGCTATAAGATCTTAGTTGATTCCTCTTTTGATGAAAGCAGCTTAAAAACGACATTTACCGGTAAGTCAACCATTGAAGCGCCCTTAAAAAAAGGACAGAAACTAGGGATCTTAAGAGTCTCTGCCAAGGGCCAGACGTTAGCGAAAGCGACGATTTATTCTGGCAGTGAGGTGGCATTTTCGAAGCAGAAATACGCCATCTACATTGGCATTTATGTGATCTGTGGCTTAGCTGTTTTCTGGGTGGTTTTCAGAAATATCAGACGGCATATCTTAAAAAAGAAATATGCGAAGAGAAAAGCTCAGAGAAATCGTAAGAAAGCGTAAAAGACAAGGTGTTTTGATACCTTGTTTTTCTTTTGATCTATATTATAATGAAAACGGTGAAAAATAATGAATAAAATATTAGAAAAGAAAATCAAACAGTCCATTAACAACCAATTAACTTTTGATGGCGAAGCTGCTTTTGAGATCTTACTTTATGATTTAGATTTACTTTCCCGTCAGGATTTGCAACGCTGGCAAAAAGGGGAGATTCCTTATCTGGCGAAAAAATGTCGCTGCAGTGAGCGCCATTTAGCCGAGCTGTTAAAGTATTTCCGTAACTACTGTAATCAAAGCGGCCTGATTCCAGGTCCTTTTGTAGAGCTTGCTTATACGAAAAGCGGGGATCAAAAATATGGTCAGCGCTATTTAAGGAGATGAGTTGCTTGAAAGATTTATTACATGGCAATATCTTATTAATCATCTGCGTTGCTTTTTATTTACTGTGGTGGATATTAGCCTTTATGCCTCATCACAAATTGCCTCCATTATTAACCGCGCCGATTATTTGTTTTGCGGGGGCCATTGGCCTAGTTGGGGGCTATATTGAGCTCAAGGCGATGTCTTCACTGACTTTATCAAGATCACTGATTGGCGGATTACCATTAATAGGCATTGGCGTGATCGTTTATTTAACGCTCATGTTAGTGAGTGGTTTTGTCTTGAAAAGACCGATTACAACCGAACTCATTCTCATTGTCGGCTGGTGTGTTTTACAAATCAATTATCTCAATGTCCTTTATGGCCTTAATCATATTTCTTATACCTTAACCCTCTTGATGATGCTTTTGATCATTGTGATCGGCATTCTTTCTTTAGCGGCTTATTTGTATTACTATCAGTTATCGGATCTGAAGAGTTATATTGATGGGATGATCCCATTAATCTTGATCGGCATAACAATGATTGCCACAAGTTTCATAACTATTTAAAAGGGAAATTAAAATCCCTTTTTAAATTACTAAAAACACAAAAATATCTTTCAATAGTAAAAATAAAGCTAAATAATTAATGTTTTTAACTTGTGAAAATAAGAAGATTTGATATAATGAGGGTAACTGAAGGAGGTTATCTTATGTGGTATAACGATACAGTATTTTATCAGATGTACACATTAAATATGGTAGGGGCGAATACCAAAGAAAATGATGGTATTGTCCATGAACACCGGATTTTAAAAGTGCTTGACTGGATTGATTATTTAAAACAATTAGGGATTGGCGGGATTTACTTCAATCCGCTGTTTTCAAGTGATACCCATGGCTATGATACCCGAGATTATCAGCGCTTAGATGAACGTTTAGGGACTAATGAAGATTTCATTAAAGTGGTTAAAACGCTTCATCATCATCACATTCGCGTGGTTGTCGATGGGGTTTTCAATCATGTCGGCCGAGGCTTCTTTGCTTTTCAGGATGTCATCTTAAATCGTGAAAGAAGCCGTTATAAAGATTGGTTCCGCATTGATTTCAATGGCAACTCTGATTATGATGATGGCTTCTGGTATGAAGGCTGGGAAGGCCATTATGAACTTGTAAAATTGAATCTGGATAACGAAGAAGTGCAGAAATACATTATGGATAGTATTCGTTTCTGGATTGAACATTTTAATATCGATGGCATTCGTCTTGATGTTTCCTACTTACTGCCAAGATGGTTTATGGCGAAAATCTCTGACTTTGCCCGCTCCTTAAAGCCTGATTTTTTTATGTTAGGAGAAGTCTTAGGGGATAATGCCGGCTTTATGTTCACCGAAGGACATTTAAATGCGATCACTGATTATCCCGGCTATAAAGGGATCTGGTCCTCACTCAACTCCCTGAATCTGTTTGAAATAGCCCATACTTTAAAACGTAATGTTCAGGAAATGTATAAGGATAAAACATTATGGACCTTTGTCGATAACCATGATGTTTCACGTATTGCCTCAACTTTAACTGATTCAAAAAAGATTAAGATTGCCTACGGATTAATGCTGGCCCTGCCAGGGATTCCATGTCTCTACTATGGCTCAGAGTGGGGCCTTGAAGGCAAGAAAGTACCTGGTCAAAGCGATGATGTCCTGCGTCCGGCGTTAGATGCCCCAAGTCCTAATGATTTAACCAGACTCATCAAACATATGATTGCAGCCCGTAATGAGCATCCAGTCTTGCGTAAAGGCGCTTTTAAAACCTTGATCTTAACCAATCGTCAGTGGGTTTTTGAACGAGAAAATGAAGACGAACGGATTATTGTGGCAATCAATATTGATGATCAGCCTTATACCGCACACTTTAATGCCCGCTGCGGCCTCGCTGATGATTTAATTACCGGTAAAGTCCATGACTTTGGCGGCGGCTCAGAATTATTACCTTGCTCAATTGCTTACTGGCTTTGTGAACGCTAATGAAAAAGTCTCGCATTTGCGAGACTTTTATACATGTTTGGTTAAATCTAAGAGTAAGCGGACTAATAACACCGTACCTACCAAATACTCCACCCAGGAAATAAAGGGCATGCCATAAAGCATTTTCGGTATTTCGCTGATTGTCATCAGCGAGCCGCTTAAATATAAGACACCAATAATAATCGCTAAAGTTAAGTTGTGATTATTACGTCTTTGTTCACGTAAGGTCTTCATGTCCGGATCCTGTGAAACATGCAGGGTCAGATGGCCATTTTTCAATTGCTTGAGCACATCAGCGCTCATTGAAGGAATGGCAGCTCCTTTGCGGACGTTGGTATAGAGGACCTGGGCCCATTGCATCATTTGCGTTTTAAGATCTAATTCGCTTTGGATCTTATGTCGCATATGATTAGCGAGGATTTCTAACAGGTTCACGTGATCACTGACTTTCCCTAAAGTCCCTTCCATGGTAATCATCGAACGGGCCAATAAGGTGAGATCCGCAGGGACCTGAATTTTATTCGTCTTAATAATCGTCAGACAGCCTTCAATCAGGGGTCCTAAATTGAAATCAGAGAAGTTGGTTTCCTTATATTTTTCGACAATCATATCAAGCTGATGAATCAGCTGGGTCTGATTGATTTCCTGTTCTGGCTTGACCAGTAAAAGGAAAGCTTCCTCCAAATCATAAATATCATCATCCACGACCGCATACACCGCTTTGGAAATAATGCGCTGCGTATCAGCGGTTAAGGTGCCCATCATGCCAAAATCAATCCAGGCAATCTTACCTTGAAAAACATGGATATTGCCAGGGTGAGGATCCGCATGAAAGAAGCCATCATCAAGGATCTGCTTGACATAGTTTTCCGCGGCTTTGGTCGCAATTTCATCCATATCGTAGCCTTCTTCAGTTAAAAACTGCTTCTGATCAATCTGATAACCGCCTAAATTGGTCATCACTAACATTTTTCTGGTTGTAAACTGATGGAAGACGATCGGACACATGATATATTTGATGTCTTTGTTGAAGGATGTAAACTTATCAATATTTTCCGCTTCTTTAATGAAGTCCATTTCTAGCTGTGAAGTGCGCCAAAGTTCATCGACGACTCCCTTGAAATCCAAGAGGTTACCGGTCTGCCCGGCGATTTTTAACATGCCGCAGGCCCGTCTTAATAATTTAATATCCGCCTCCATAATCTCATAGATATGAGGACGCTGGATTTTAATGACCACTTCTTCGCCGGTGACTAAGGTTGCTTCATGGACCTGGGCAATCGAAGCGCTGCCGAGCGGTTTCTCGTTGATGGATGCGAAGACATCTTTGAGCGGCATCCCGAGCTCTTCTTCAATGGACGCTTTGACCGTCGTAAAATCCATTGGGCTGACATCCGTCCGAAGCTTTTCTAATTCCTTCGTGTAGCTGCTTGGCAGCATGTCGCTGCGCATGGACATAATTTGTCCAAACTTCACATACGTAGGACCGAGATCCTCTAAGATCTCGCGGAGTTTGACGGGGGTCAGCCCACGGATGATATGATGTTTTTGTAAGATTGATAAAATCTCGCTCAGACGTCTTGAAGAATGGGTTTCTTTTGCGTCTTTTGCCATACTACTGATCGACGTCAGCCTTGTCAGCTTCTTCGTCCTGATCCATTTCTTTCAGTTTTGCACGTAAAGCATCACGCTGTTCTTTTGACATTTTGTCAACGCGTTTAAGCATGCTTTCGCTGACCTTGTCAGTGGCTTTACTCTTGAGCTCTTCATTGAGCACCTTGCCCTGATCGATGGTGATTTCACCTTTCTTCACTAAATCATCGACGATTTCTCTGCTTTTTTCAGCGGTTGTGGCTGCAGCCCCAATCCCCATTAAAAGTAAGTTTTTCGTTAATTCGCCAAATTGCATAAGAATGCCTCCTTTCAACTATCTTTATTCTATCATATTTTATCTTTTTTGTAACCGATCTCGCATCTTCTCAATATTTTAATTTGATTAGATATCGACATAGTGGGAAAACTAGGTTAGAATAAAAAGGAAAGAAGGGGAAACGATGTATATTCCAGTCATGAAAGAACTCAATGCGGATGATTTTTGTGAAATGTTTTTACTTGGCCGTGATGTCCGGGCTATTGAAGCGATGGAAGCGTCGCATTCGCTTTTTAAAACGCGCTATGTTTCGGCTTACCGCAAACGAATCGATGATGTCTTTAGCGATCATGGATTGCTTTTACCAAGACATTACACAAAAGAAGATGTCTTTAATATATTAAGTAAGTATGATGAAAGTGCCCGCAATATTGCTTATGCTGGCTATTTTGCCTATGGGATGATCCATGACTTACAAAAAGATAATGATATGATCGCTTTAGAAAAGAAATGGAATGAGATTCTCGCTAAGGCTTATGAAGAGAGTCCAGACTATGGCAAAATGGTATTTCAAGATGTGCGCACCTGCTTTACCAAAGATGAAGGGGTTGATAACATCTTTAAAGCGTATATGAAAAAATCCTATCAGGATACCTATAATAAAAGTATTTAAGGACCACTTGGGGTCCTTATTTTTTGGTATTGGATGATGCCACAATGCTTCCATGAGAAGGGAAATTAAAATAAGCTGGAGAATAATGGCGGGAATGCTGGTGATAAAACTGGCGGTCATAAAGATCTGAAAATATAAATGGTTGTTAAGCTCTGCGGCCGAAGTCGGGCGAAGAGTAAACCGATGATAAGGCCATAGGTCGCCATTTCGAAAGCCATATGGGGAATACCCATCGTTATGCCTGGCAGGATCATACCAATCCCTAATAGTAAAGCTGTATAAACAAGCATTTGAAGATGTTTATGATTCATAGAGACCTCCTTTCCTTTATTGTAAACAATGTTTTTTTTCATAAGCAATAGCATTGACAAAGCTCCTTAATGGTTTAGACTAATAGCGGTGATATTATGGAAATGGAATTTTATCGAAATTTACCCTTATTCAAAGAAATGGGGGCCCCTGAATTACGGGATGTGTTAGCACATCTGCAGGTGGAAAAAAGACATTATTTAAAAGGCGAGACAATCTTTCATCAGGGTGAATGCATTCATCAGATTGGTTTGGTTGTTGAGGGCATTGTTAAAGGTGTCAACTATGATCTGATGGGTCATGCCAATGTCATCGCCCGGATGGAGCGCGGTGATTTCTTTGGGGAATCTTATGCGCTGATTGGGCATGTTCCGATGGTTGTATCGATCGAAGTGTTAAAAGACTGTGAGATTCACTTCTTTGATGTGCAGGCGATTTTAGCGTTGAATAATGAAAAGCTCAATCGTCATCTCATCAACATTCTTGCAACGAAAAATATTTATTTAACACGTAAGTTAAATGCGATTACACCTAAAAGCATCCGTGATCGTTTGCTTTCTTACTTATCGGATCAGCAGGCCATTCATGGCAGTGATGTCTTTGATATTCCTTTTAATCGTCAGGAACTCGCGGATTATCTCCTTGTTGATCGGTCTTCATTATCCCATGAGTTATCGCTCATGCAGCAGGAAGGCCTTATTCGCTTTAAGAAGAATCATTTTGCGATCCTGAAGCAAGGTGAGAGTGATTGATTTTTAAGTCTATTTATCCTAAAATAAGACGCAGGAGGCAAGAACATGTTATTAAGAAATAAGAATGTGAAAGAATATATTGGTGTCTTTGACAGCGGTGCTGGCGGAGTCACCGTGTTAAAGGAATGCACAAAGTTATTACCGGAAGAAAACTTTTATTATTATGGTGACAGCAAGCATGCTCCTTATGGTGAAAAAAGTGTGAAAGAAGTACAGGATCGTACGCTGGAAGCGATGAATCAGATGGTGAATCATGGTGTTAAAGCCATTGTCATTGCCTGCAATACGGCCACTAGTGCAGCGGTTAATATTGTCCGTAACGTCTATCCGCAGATTCCAGTTATCGGTGTTGAACCAGCGTTAAAACCAGCCGCTAGTGCGCATCAGAAAGTTTTAGTGATGGCGACAAGAAATACGTTATCTTTAGATAAGTTTCATGAATTAGCTAAGCAGTATGGAAATGCGGAAGTGATTCCTTGCGCCTGTGATCATTTAGCGCAGACGATTGAAGAAGGTCATCTCAATGATGAGGTTTTAGATCATTTGTTACATCAGCTGCTTGATCAGTATGTTGGCAAATGTGACAGCGTTGTTTTAGGCTGTACCCATTATCCAATCGTTAAAGAGAAAATTGTATCAATCTTAGGCGGCGTTCCTTGTTACGACGGGGGTGAAGGCACGGCACGCCAGTTAAAGCGTAAATTAGAAGAACATGATCTTTTCAATACAACAGACGTGAAAGGTGATGTCATTTTTGAATCATCATCACCAGAGGCTGAGGCATTATATCAGAAGATTTATAACGCATTATAATTTATGACCTTACAACAGTTAAAATACGTTCTTCAGGTGGCTAAAGACGGGAGTATTAATGAAGCTGCCAAGAACCTCTTCATCTCTCAGCCGAGCTTATCAAATTCTATTAAAGATATTGAAGCCGAATTGCAGATCTCGTTATTTCACCGAACCAATAAAGGGATCACGATTACCAATGAAGGGGAAGCTTTCCTTGGCTATGCCCGCGCTGTCGTAGAGCAGTATGCGTTACTGGAAGAGCGTT
The DNA here is from genome assembly GCF_003925875.1 of Intestinibaculum porci. GTDB lineage: Bacteria > Bacillota_I > Bacilli_A > Erysipelotrichales > Coprobacillaceae > Intestinibaculum > Intestinibaculum porci. The sequence continues at coordinate 1,492,906 of NZ_AP019309.1, forward strand.
ATCTTGATAAACGTAATACCCAGATCAGTTTTTCCATCTCTACTCAGCATTATTCTTTTGCGATCAATGCCTTTGTAGAACTCTTAAAAGAAGTGGATTATGATGCCTACAATTTCTCTATTGAGGAAACCAAAACCAATGAAATTATTGAAAATGTGAAAAATATGAAAAGTGAAATCGGGATTCTCTATATGAATGATTTCAACCATGATGTTATTTCTAAAATCTTGAACGAATCTAATTTGACTTTCCATTCACTTTTTGTGGCAAAACCACATGTCTTCATGTCGACCACGCATCCATTAGCATCGAAAAGTGTCTTAACCCTTGAAGAATTAGATGATTATCCTTATTTATCTTATCTCCAGGGAGATACCAATTCTTTCTATTTTATGGAAGAGATTCAGTCGACTTATCCCCATAAAAAATCCATTAAGGTGAGTGACCGTGGAACCTTATTTAACTTAATGATCGGTCTTAATGGCTATACTATTTCAACCGGGATTATTTTCAATGAATTGAATCCGGAAGTCATTGCCATTCCATTAGCAATTGATGACTATATTGAAGTCGGTTATATCATTCATAAGAAATCCTTTATCACGCCTCTAGCAACACGCTATTTAGAGCTCCTTAAAGAATCTTGTGAATCATCTATTATCAGGGAATCCTAATTCCCTGTTTTTATTTTGACCGTTGGGCACCAAAAATGACCGTTCGCACCCAAACTATTGCATTTGCATGAGGATTACCTACAATGAAGGTAGAAGAAAGAGAAAAGCAATAAAAAGGAGGACATATTAAGTAACTTATATCATTGACATTAGTGGTTAAATGTGTTTAAATGTGCTCATGGAGGCATATGATGAATACATCAAATATCACGAATTACAAACCAAAAGATTTTGCTGAATTATTAGGTGTTTCTGTAAAAACATTACAGCGTTGGGACAGGGAAGGAATTTTAAAAGCAAATCGCACTCCAACTAATAGACGTTATTATACTTACGACCAATATTTGCAATTCAAAGGCATAAATACTGAAAACGATCATCGCCAAATTGTTATTTATGCCAGAGTGTCTACAAGAAATCAAAAAGATGATTTAAAGAACCAAGTCACATTTTTACGACAGTTTTGTAATGCAAAAGGTATCATTGTTGACAAATGCATTGAAGAATACGGAAGCGGTCTTAATTACAACCGCAAAAAGTGGAATCAAATATTAGATGAAGTAACGGAACGAAAAATTAAAACGATCATAGTCACGCACAAAGATAGATTTATCAGATTTGGTTATGACTGGTTTGAAAAATTCTGTATGAAGTTTAATACAACCATAGTGATCGTTAATAATGAAGATCTATCGCCGCAGGAAGAACTTGTGCAGGATATTATTTCAATACTCCATGTATTCTCTTGCAGGCTGTACGGATTTCGTAAGTACAAAAAGCAAATAGAAAGGGATGAGGAAATTGCTAAAGAGCTTCAGGACAGAAATTTATCCAACACCAGAGCAGAAAGTCAAGATTAACAAAATTATTGGTACCTGCAGATATATCTATAATTTCTACCTTAGTCATAATAAAGCTTTGCACGATCAAGGTGAAGCGTTTATGAGTGGCAAGGCGTTTAGTGTCTGGCTTAACAATGAGTATATACCTGGCAATCCAGACAAAGCATGGATTAAGGAAGTCTATTCTAAAGCTGTTAAGAAATCTATTGAAGATGGGTGTCTTGCTTTTACGAGATTTTTTAAACATCAAAGCGGTTTTCCAAAATTTAAGAAAAAAGGAAAATCTGATGTAAAGATGTACTTCGTAAAGAATAATTCCAAAGACTGCATTTGTGAAAGACATCGTATTAAGATTCCTGCTCTTGGGTGGGTAAGATTAAAAGAAAAAGGCTATATACCAACGACTAAAGATGGATGGAAAATCAAAAGTGGTACAGTATCTATGAAGGCGGACAGATATTACGTGTCAGTTGTTGTAGAGATTCCTGACACGAAGCCTTTTTGTGACAGCGGCGAAGGTATTGGAATAGACTTAGGATTAAAGGATTTCGCTATTGTCTCAAATGGCAAGACTTACAAAAACATCAATAAATCTGCAAAATTAAAGAAACTTGAGAAACAGCTGCGCAGAGCGCAAAGATGTCTCTCTCGTAAATATGAAAATCTAAAGAAAGCTAACTATATAAAAATCAAGTAGTTTTATGAAAAAGTTTGAAAATTTTATTTGATTTCAGTTAGTATACAAATAGTATATAGAACCTTGAAAAATGAATAGTATGCGAGATTATTCACAAATCTGTGATGCAAATCTCCTATAGCTTTTTGCGAAGTTTTCAAAAAGATATGTAAAAAACATCAAAGAAGCTGAAGCGTCTACTTCAGCTTGTCTGGATCAAAGCCTTCGCCAGTCGCAAGAATGTGGAAGATGATCCTGAGAAGCTTTCTTACGCAGTGGCCCTGTGCACACCTATGGCTCTTTCCTTCGCTGATCTTCTTGTCATAGTAGTCCTTGAAGACCTTATTATTGTTAATGACAGGCGTTATTATCTGATAGAGTATCTTTCTCAGATACTTGTTGCCTTTCTTGGATATTGAGCAGTGCTTAGCGTCAAACTGGCTTGATTCGTAGTGCTTTGGAGCTACTCCTGCAAATTTTGTAAGCTTTGCTGCCGAATTGAAGTTGCCAATGCAGCGTATTTCAGCTAGAATGGTGGTACAGGAAAGGTGTGAAATTCCTGGAATGGTTAACATAGGAGAGTTTGTTTCTTTTGACAGCTCTTCTATTTTTTTATCCACTTTTTCAAGCTGCTCTGCTACCACAGTGTACTGATCAAGTCGGGCCTCAAGGGCGTATTCCTCGCCTTTATTTGCCTGTGCAACCGAATTTCTTGCTAGTGCCTGGAGGTCCTCAGCAGTAAAGCTAACGCCTCTTCCTCGGCCGTTATGCTTCATTGCTTCCTTGATATCGCTAATGTCAGCTTCGGCAATGTTAGCGGCTGATTTAAAGGTCATAAGGATCTTCATATAGGTTTTGCCATAATGGCCGCCAAATAAGCTGTTGTATTCGGGAAACAGGATGTCCAGCGACTTCTGTATTTTATTGCCTATTGGACACAGCTGTTCCGTAAGATCTGCGTGCAGACGCGTAAGACTTTTCTGCTCGTCCATGGAAAAGAAGGTCATATCAACCTTTCGGTAAAGCTTCTTTCTTGCTGGATATGCTAGAATATCTGCAATCTGCATTGAATCCTGCTGATCATTTTTTGTGATGTTTCCGGTTAACTTTCTTTCTGCATCTGTCTTTGAAGGGTTAATGAGATACGTTCTGTATCCTTCTTTAAGAAGATGATGGAGAAGATTGAAGTGATAGTGTCCGGTATCTTCCATGCCGACTCTCAGATTTTTTTCTGAATACGGTTCTAGAATTTTGTCGAGCTTCTTGAATCCTTCAAAGTTGTTGGTGAAGGATGTCGGCTTGACTAGCGGAACGCCTGTATCCTGATCAATGACTGAGATGACATGGGAATTCTTTCCAATGTCAATTCCTGATGTAATCATAGTTAAGTTCCTTTCGATTATAGATTTTGTGACTGTGTTGAACCCACAGGGCTTAATCTGCAAATCCTGGTTCGAAATGCGAGTTCAAAGACTCATCTAACTGATGGTTGCTGGTGAATAAGTCTGCGGTATGATACTTTCTTAAGTAGTCAAAGCTACAGGGAGGGATATAAATCCACATACACATTCACTTTTTCAAACATATACTATTTCTAAACAGTAATCAACTACGTATATAAAGTTGATAGAAAGGAAATGTATATTCCTATTAGCTAGATGAGCTAATTAGAATATACCAGGAGAGTCTACTCAAAAAAATATACAAAAACAGAGGCTTAAAGTACAGAAACTTTATCAAAGGATAGACAATATCCGTACTGATTACATGAACAAGACAATCGCTGAGATCGTGAAAACCAAGCCATCTTATATAACGATTGAAGACTTAAATGTAAAAGGAATGATGAAGAATCGTCATCTTTCAAAAGCCGTTGCATCGCAGAAATTTTATGAGTTCAGAACTAAACTGAAAAATAAATGTGATGAAAATGGTATTGAATTAAGAGTTGTAGACAGATGGTATCCATCATCAAAATTATGTCACTGCTGTGGTGCTATTAAGAAAGATTTAAAACTTTCAGATAGAATTTACAGATGTAATTGTGGATACATAGCAGACAGAGACTATAATGCGAGTCTTAATTTAAGAGATGCAAAAACTTACAAAATTGCATAAACAAGCAAATGTAAGTATGTACCGATGGCTTAGTCGGGAATTTACGACTGTGGAGTGTACAAGAACTTGTGAGTAGTATGTCACTTGTGACTACAAAAGCATACACGAAGAAGCAGTAAGTAATGTTCGTGAGAACTTACATATCTCGATGTGTTTGAGTATATTTAAACACATTTTGAGTAGCAGGAGATTCCCATGAGCACATAAATACAGCTCCCACGTTTTAATGGGTGATTACAGAAAGAAAGGATAGGCTCAATATAAGTGGGATTAATGGAGCAGGTATGCATTATGAAAAAGAAAGTTATTATGTGCATCATTGCGGCAATGCTTGTAGCACTGGCAGGAACGATTGCCTATAAAGCTGGCTATACAACTGATAAATGTTCTGAATTTTTGCAATCAGTGGATGCCAGATCCGCATAATATAAAGCTACTCTGCTGCGTACCGGAAGCTGAATGCACCTCTCAGTGAAGTTAAGCATCTGCCATGGACGCATTGCGCAGCGGAGGCGCTTATTGACAGAAGACTCCTGTCTGTCGTCTTCGGATGGTGGAGCAGCGGCGCAGGCCTGCCTGTACATTTCTGAAGCGTGAATGACCGCATGGACTGAAGCGCGGCAGAATGTTAAGTCGGGAGCCGGTGTCAGAGGCAAAGGGGCGCCAAAGTGACCTCGCATGGCGGTCCGCCTGAGTAGCCTTCGGGTGAAAAGGAAAAGAGGCCTCGTTCAAACGTGCATTAGCACGTTTGGGCGAGGTAGTTCACTATCAAGGTGTGATCGATGTTCATATGGGTGAATACTATACCGCTTATTACAGTCCATCAATGAATTTGGGATTGTTTTACTTTACGCAAACTTAGTGAAATATTATTTGTATGTTCATATGAAATTAACATTGTCAGTGGTATAATAGGCATGGAGGTAAGAGAATGGAACAAGAAGCTAATAAAACAGAAGTCCAAAATGAAACGCCTGCCAAAGATATAGAACTATTAACCGACAAGGAAGTTTGGGAGTTCGTTGCAAAACTGCAAAGATGGCACGTAGAGGCGTAACGCTCTTACAATTGTATATTTCATTTGGTACGCAGGGGAACCTGCGTATTTGTTTTCATAGCGATAGATGTGATACAATAACCAGGAAAAGTGAAGGTGAAGAAAATGGATCCAAAGAAAAATGATGAAATTCTTGATGCTGAACCCGTTACCTCAAAGGAAACAGATCGAGAATATCGTAAACGTATGAAAAAGCAAGCAAAAGAAGCTAAAAAAGCTTATAAGCAGCAACATTATAAAGAAAAAAGTGTCATTAAGGAAACGTTTCTGGCAATCCTGATCACAGCGGTGATCTTTGTGATTTCTGAATATTTTACCTTAACGCCGATTAATATTCGCTCAAAAGCATTCTTGATCACATTACCGTGCTTTTTAGTGATTTACATGCTGCTAAGATTAATCTTTCTGCATCGCTTCAGCAAGTCTTATATCATTTTAGTCATTGTTGGGGCAATGTCTGTCGGCATGTATTATACTGGTGATTATTTTTCCTCAAAATTCTTTTTTGCGAAGGAATATGCTAATCAGATTTCAATGAAAAAGGCCAGTGATCGGGATTTCTATAAGGATATGACCAATGTCACGGAAGATTCTGTTCCGGTCGTTGATAAAGCTTCTGCTATTAAATTAGGGGATAAGAATATGGGGACAATCCCTGATTATGTCTCGCAGTTTGATGTCGATGAAACATATAATCAGATCAACTATAAAGGCCGCGCGGTGCGGGTGACAATGTTAAAATATGGCAATGCGATCAAATGGTTCTCTAATCATTTTGATGGGCTGCCAGCTTATATCAAAGTCGATATGATTACTCAGGATACCAAAGTGGTTAAACTGAAGAAACCTATTCGTTATTCAAAATCCGACAAACTCTTTAGAAATATCAATCGCTATATCCGTATGCGTTATCCTTTCTTCATGTTTGATGATCCCTCATTTGAATTAGATGAATCAGGAACTCCATACTGGGTGGCCCCGGTTTATGATTATAAGATCGGTCTGTTTGGCGGAAAGGACATTATTGGTGCGATTACTGTCAATGCGCAAAACGGCAAAGCCAAATACTATCGTCAGAAGAAAGTGCCAGCCTGGGTAGATCGTGTTTTTCCGGCTTCCTTATTAATGAAACAGTTAAAAAATACCGGGAAGTATTCTCATGGCTACCTCAATACCCTCTTTAGTCAAAAGGGCGTCTTAAAACCAACCAGCGGCTATAACTATTTAGCTATTGGTAAGGATATATGGCTTTATACCGGCTTAACGAGTGTCTCTGGTGATTCTTCCAATGTTGGTTTTGCCTTGATCAATACCCGGACCAAGGAAACGAAATATTATCCAATTGCGGGAGCAACGGAGTCAAGTGCGATGAAGTCGGCCGCTGGGAAAGTTCAGGAGCAGCATTATACGCCAACCTTCCCAACATTATTAAATGTCTTGAATGTGCCAACTTATTTCTTGTCCTTAAAAGATGATGAAGGCTTAGTCAAGAAGTATGCCTTTGTCTCAGTTGAACATTATGAAATTGTCGGTATCGGTGATACCGTTAAAAGCGCCCAGGAAAGTTATCTGAAACAGATGAAAGATTCTGGTCATCTCAAAGATAATGTGGCGAAAGCAACGGTGAGTGGTGAAGTGAAAGGTATTAAAGAAGTTGTTGTCAATGGCAATACAACTTATTATATTACCCTTAAAAAGCATAAGAAGTCTTATATTGCCCCGATTACTTTAAATGATCAGCTGCCAACCCTTAAAAAAGGTGATAAGATTACTTTAACTTATGAAAAATCAAAAGAAACAGCAGTTAATGTTTTAGACATTACGCTATAAATGATCCCGATCGTGATGATCGGGATTTTTGCATCTGATCATAGAACTACCATTTTGCAACTTTTTGCGGTATAATATAGAGAAGGTTTGACAAGAAAGGAAGCGTATAACATGTTAGAACCTGGGAGTTATATTGTTTATAAACAGCAGGTATGTAAAGTGAAGGGAATTATTGAAAAGTACTATCATGATAAGGATTATTATTATTTAGTACCATTAACGAATGAAAAATTAAAGATCATGCTGCCAGTGGATCAGGTTGGGCAGACCCGTGCCCTCATGAGTAAAGATCAGGCTTATGATCTGGTTGATCATATCGGCAGTATTGCGCCGTTAGAAATCCATGCCCGTAATATGAAAGAAAGCTATCAGGCGTTATTTGAATCTGATGATCCTGAAAATCTTGTCAAGATTATTAAAACGACCTATATGCGTACCCAGGATCGTATTGCCCTCAATAAGAAAGTCACAGCAAGTGATGAAACCTATTTTGAAAAGGCAGAAAACTATCTCTTTAGTGAACTAAGCGTTGTCTTGGATATGGATTTTGAAGAGGTCCGTGACCTCTTTCGTAAAAAAGCCACCAAGAAATAAGGTCCCAAACTTTCACACGTTTGCTACACATTGAGTTTACAATCCAAAGATAGAATATGGGTGTAGAAAGAAAAGAAAGGATTGAGTAACATGGAAGAAAGAAAAAGAAGAAATGGTCCAAGAGGACACATTAGCAAATATATTGTATCAGGTGTTTTAGTTTTAGCGTTATCGGCAGCCGGCGGGGTCGGCGGAGCGTATTGGTATACGCATTCACAGGCTGGAACGGTTGTGACCACAACGACAGCAACGGCGACGCCAACAAGCACCTCATCAGCGAAGGATGCTAGCAGTATTGCCAGCAAGATGAGTCAGTCGGTTGTCGCGATCACCACTGAAGAAATGACCACAAGTAACTTCTGGTATGGTTCACAGGTTTCCTCTGGGGCCGGCAGCGGCGTTATTATGAGCAGTGATGGTTATATTATTACCAATGCGCATGTTGTATCAGGTGCTAGTAAAATTAAAGTCACAACATCTAATAATAAAACCTATACCGCAAAATTAGTTGGTTCTTATACCAAAGGTGATATTGCGGTCTTAAAGATTGAAGCTACGGGCTTAAAAGCAGCCACTTTTGCGGATTCGAGCAAGATCAAACAAGGTCAGGTGACTTATGCGGTTGGTAACCCTGAAGGGACATTCGCTAATTCAATTACATCCGGAATTGTCTCTGCGGTAAGCCGTAAAATTACTATCTCATTAAGTGATGATGATTCTTCATCAAGTGATTCGGATGATAATTCATGGTTTTCACAGTACACATCAGGACGCAGCCAGTCTTCTACAACGACTTTAAATGTCATTCAGACAGATGCGGCGGTTTCTCCTGGTAACTCTGGTGGTGGTTTATTTAATGCCAATGGCGATCTGATCGGGATTGTCAATGCCAAATCATCAGATAGTGACTCAGAAGGTTTAGGCTTTGCCATTCCAGCCAATACAGCGGTGAAGATTGCAAAACAGTTAATTACCAATGGAAAAGTATCTTCATAATGCATAGGAAGATTATGCTGATCGGGCATAGTCTTCTTTTTTTATTGTAATAGCATGGCCAAGCAGGTGGAGGGATGCCTCATTGCTTGTAAGATTTGCATAATCATGAAAATCCTATAAAAATCATAGACATAGGGCGCAACGCCGTCTAAACTAAATGTAAGGAAGGTGAGAAGATGATTGGTGTGAGTGCCTGTTTACTTGGCGTGAACTGCACGTATCGCGGCGATGCGAATACGCAGGAAAAACTGAAAGCTTTATTTGAAAAAGGCGAAGCGGTGGCGATCTGCCCGGAAGTCTTAGGCGGGTTAATGACGCCGCGTGCGCCAAGTGAAATTATTAGTGAAAATCCTTTGCGGATTCAAACCAATCGCGGCATTGATGTCACGAAGGCTTATCTTCACGGCGCGCAGAAAGCTTTAGCGTATTTACAGCGCCATAATATTACCACTGTTGTCTTAAAAGCGAATAGTCCAAGTTGTGGGATCGGTCATATTTATGATGGGACGTTTTCTCATACATTAATACCTGGTGATGGGATCACAGCTAGAATTTTAAAGGCGAATGGTATATCATTATTAAGTGAAAAAGATCTGATCGAAATGGAGGAAGAACAATAATGGGTCATATATTAAAAATGAATGTTGTTTTACATGAAAAAATCTGGGGTGGAACGCGTCTGAAAGACGAATATGGTTATGATATTCCTAGTGATCATACTGGTGAAGCATGGGTCATTTCTGGTCATCCTAATGGCGACTGTACGATTGCGAATACAGAATATGAAGGTAAGACCGTTTCCTGGTTATTTGCGAATCACCGTGAATTATTTGGCAACGTGGAAGGGGATCAGTTCCCGTTATTAGTAAAAATCTTAGATGCCAATGATAACTTATCAGTGCAGGTACATCCAGATAATGAATATGCGAAAATTCATGAAAATTCTCTTGGTAAGAGTGAATCTTGGTATGTTTTAGGTGCTGATCCAGGAACGAAGATGGTCATGGGGCACCATGCAAAAACCAAAGAAGAATTAATCGACTATATTAAAAATGATAATTATGATGATTTATTAAATGTCATCGATATCGATAAAGGGGATTTCTTCTATATTCCTGCGGGCACTTTGCATGCGATCTGCAGCGGCAGTCTGATTTACGAAGCCCAGCAGTCATCTGATATCACTTATCGTGTCTATGATTATCATCGTAAAGATGCTCAAGGCAATGAAAGAGAATTACATGTGCAGCAGTCCATTGACTGTATCAAAGTTCCAGCTGATTTTGATCAGAATAAAATCTTTGTCAATACAAAAGTAGAAAATGGAACAAAGACCCGTTATCTCAAATGTGAATACTTAACTGTTGATAAATATACCATTCATGGTTCAGGCTTAATCAAGAATGAGGCGCCTTTTGCCTTAGTCACTATTACTGAAGGTTCCGGTATCGCCAATGATATGGAATTCAAGAAGGGCGATAACTTCATTATCTGCAGTGACGTTGAAAATGTCGAATACGATGGTGACTTCGAAGCGATGGTTACCACTTTATAGGAGAGAAACATATGAAAGATGCATACCGTTTATCATTACAATTACATGAAGCACATCATGGCAAGTTAGAAGTTGTTTCTAAAGTGCCGGTTAATAATGCGGATGATTTATCATTAGCGTATACGCCAGGAGTGGCGCAGCCATGTCGTGAAATTGCGAAAAATCCTGATGATGTCTACAAATATACCTGGAAAAGCAATTCTGTGGCTGTTGTCACGGATGGAACCGCTGTGTTAGGTTTAGGTGATATTGGCCCAGAAGCGGCCTTGCCGGTTATGGAAGGAAAATGTGTGCTGTTCAAACGTTTTGCCAATATCGATGCTGTGCCTATTTGTTTAGATACGAAAGATCCTAAAGAAATTATTGAGATCGTTAAGAAAATCGCGCCAACTTTTGGCGGCATTAACTTAGAAGATATCAGTGCACCACGCTGTGTGGAAATTGAAAGAACATTGAAAAAGGAATGCTCGATTCCAGTGTTCCATGATGATCAGCACGGGACAGCCATTTGCTTAACCGCGGCCTTAATCAATGCATTAAAAGTTGTCGGTAAAAAAGCAGAAGATATTACAGTTGTCGTCAGTGGCACGGGTGCGGCTGGTTCTTCGATCATCCATATGATTCATGACTTAGGCGTGAAAGAAATCTATGGTTTTAATATTAATGGCATCGTCATTAAAGAAGATGCGGATTCTTATGATTTCTTAACCAAAGAATTAGCCGAGATCACCAACTCTACCCAAAAACGTATGACGATGGCTGAAGCGATGAAAGAAGCCGATGTCTTTATTGGCGTGTCAGCTCCTGGTTTAGTCACAAAAGAAATGGTTGCATCAATGAAGGAAAAACCAATTGTTTTCCCAATGGCAAACCCAGAACCGGAAATTACTTATGCGGATGCGATTGAAGGCGGCGCCTACGTTGTCGGGACCGGCCGTTCTGATTTCCCTAATCAGATCAACAATGTCTTGGCTTTCCCAGGATTATTTAGAGGGGCCTTAGATGCGCGTGCACCGCAGATTACTGAAGCAATGAAAATCGCAGCTGCGCGCGGTTTGGCGTCTTTAATTAGTGATGAGGAGTTATCAAAAGACTATATTATTCCAAAAGCTTTTGATCCCCGCGTCGCAAAGGTGGTCGCTCAGGCCGTTATTGATGAAGTCCATAAGTAAAGGAAACCAGTCAGCAAGCTGACTGGTTTTCAAACGCATCATTTATTTGGTTTTCTTTTTAAAACGACGTGCGAGATCAATAACAACTGCCATCAGAACTAATAAAGTAATCAAGCCGATGCCCGCCATAAAAGCAGGGGAATAGCTGGCTGACTGATGATTGGTGATGTAGTAATACGCATCAATGATGACTAACATACCAACAACAATCAAACCAAGATAAGTCATTGCGACGCCCATGGACTGTCCGGCTTCCTGAATTTCTTTGGTCCGCTTGGGATCGTAGTAACGCTTCTTTGTAACCATAAGGATCCTCCTCTCACTTGTGATGCGTTCTCTTCTACTTCTATTGTAGCCTTTTTTTTGATCATTTCCATCATTTGGTGGCCAACGGTTCATTTTGGTTGTCAACGGTCAAAAAAGCGTATCTAAAGATACGCTTAAAGAGTAACTGTATAGCCATCATGATCAGGGAAAAGTAACGGCGCATCGATATGGGCTTTCTTTAAAGCTTCAGAGATGCGATAGTGGCCAAAGTAATGAATTGGTAAAATGGCATCAGAGGTGGTCATTTGAATAAAAGCTTCTAAACCTTCTAAATAAGCTTCTTCCTGACGGTCATCGACAACAACGCAGGAAAGGGTAAAATGACGATGAGCAATACGATTGAGTTCTGCTAGGTAGTGTTCTTTCTGCCATTTGTTGTCATTTTCATCTTCACCGATCCAATGCCAGTTATTCAAATCTCCGGCAAAGTAAATGGATTGTCCTTCAGTCGTGACGATGAAGGCGACCCCTTGATCAGTAGAAAACAGAGTTTCGATAGTGAGATCGTTTAAATGATAAGTGTGATGCGGCGAGACACTTAAATGATCGTGAGCGGTATGAATATCGTCTGATAAAATATAATGTTTTTCCGGATGATCAATGGCGAAAATCTTTTCTGAAAAATGATCAGCGTGGGCGTGTGATGCGAAGATATAAAGAGGTTTCTCTTTATTCACATGAAGAGCACCCTGATAGTAGTCGAATAACAGATTACAGTGGGCAAGCTCTACTAAGACGCCGCTATGATGAATAAGGGTTACGTTCATAGGTTATGAAAAAAGAATAACTTGCGTTATTCTTCTTCTCCATCATTATAGTTTGAAACATTATGATAAACCTGGTCAACGTCTTCGCAATCGTTTAATAAGTTCATTAATCTTTCAAATAAAGTCATGTCTTCACCTTCGAGTTCAACAGTTTCTGTTGGAACAGTCTGGATTTCATCGACATCAAAGTCCACATTTGGTAATTTAGCCTGGATTGCTAATTTGATGGCATTGTAATCTGTTGGTTCACCAGTGATACGGATTGAACCATCTTCTAATGTTTCTAAGTCTTTAGCGTCAACATCACCTTCGATGAGGGCATCTAAAGTTTCTTCTTCATTTAAACCTTTAAACTGAATAACAGCCTGAACATTATATAAATATGATACAGAACCTTCAGCACCTAATTTAGAATGTGCTTTTGTGAAGGCTGGACGGACCTGAGAGATTGTTCTATTGACATTATCTGTTAAACATTTAACGATTAATGTAGAACCGTTAGGACCGAAACCTTCGAACTGTAATTCTTCATAGTTATCTGTTGCACCATTCTTTACTCTGTTGATGGCGTTATCAATAACATGTCCTGGGACCTGATCTTTTTTTGCTTTATTGATAATGGCTCTTAAAGATAAGTTTGCATCTGGATCAGGACCACCTGATTTCGCTGCCTGATAGATTTCCTTACCATAGTAAGAATAGATTTTTGTTTTCTTGGCAGCCGTTGCAGCCATTGAGGCTTTACGTACTTCATGAGCTCTACCCATTATTAATTCCTCCTCGTAAAATTACTAGCTAATTATATACAATTAGTCACACTATTTCAATAATTTTTTATAGGAATAAGAAGTCATTTCACCGCAATGAGGTTATTTGAAAATATCAATTGAACGAATCAGTGATTCTTAGAAAGGAAAATATTTGCAGCAAGAGAAATTTTTGAAGAAATGTGAAAAATATTGATTACATCATGGAATTTGGTAATATGAAGGTAGAGGTGATGCTTATGAAGAAGCTCATGGTTATGTTCCTGTGTCTGGTCTTAGGTTTAGCTTTTGGCTATGCAATGCATCAGCCTAAAACGGTTACGCGTACAAAAACAGTGGTTAAACGAGAAACACCGCTCATTTCTTCAAAGACGCGGACATTCTCAAAAAAGCTGCCAGCTTTTTCCACAATCTTATTGAATTTAGATCGGGCAAAAGCCATCATTAAAACTGGGAAAAACTATCGGATCACTTATCAGACATCAGATCATCGTCCACAAAAAATCTTCTGTGAAAAGGAAGTACTCTGTTATGATGATGAAGTGGGTGACTATAAGATCACCCAGATGGTTATCGAAGTGCCACGCCAAAAGATTAAGTGGATCGATACGATTGGTGCGGTCACGTTAGATGGCATCAGTGTAAAAACGGCTAATTTAAAAGGCGAAGATTTTGTCATTAAAATCAAAAACAGCTATGTGTTTAGTATGACCACCGATGGAGCGACAATCGTCAATAGTCGCGTCAATGGCAAAAACTACAATAATAAGTATGTACGTGTTCTCCAGGAAGATTAAACAGGAACAGGGAAAGAGGTTTCGACCTCTTTTTCGTACATTTATAAGGTTTTATAAGGCGTTGGGGGCATCACGTTTATTCGGATTGTTATTGTTTGAAGTGCTCAGGTAAGTCGGATAACAGTAATGATCTGGTGTGGCAGGCTTCTTTGATAATTTTAAAGAGACTGATCTTGGAATGTATATGAACACTATGAGAATTTTTTGCCTGCCTATTTTATCTTTGAGCGGAAAATCGTCTATGTTATAATGGCGAAAAGGAGAAAAACTATGACATACGAAGAAACAAAACAAAAACTTGCAGAATTCATGGAATATGGTGATCCTGATGCAGCCTGTAAACTTGTGGCAGAATATAATTTACCGGCGATTGCACTTTTTGAGGAATCTATACAAAACTTTACGGAAAAAACGATCCAAAAGCATCTTAGTAATGTGATATTTTTCTTAAATGAATATAGCACTTATTATGATGCTTGTACGTTTGAGGATGCATGGAAGTGCCTTGATGACTTTTTCGGCTACTTTTTTATCCGAAAATGTATGTGGTCGACACCAGCCACGATTAAATCTACCGCGGCTTCGATTAAAAAGTTTTATAAATGTATGGTCGACAATCAGCTTTTTGATGCGGGGGCCTATGACATGTTGACTACTCATATTAAAGAGAATATGCCAATCTGGCAGGATGAATACGAAGCCTATAATAATTTTGATGAAGACTATGATTTTGGTGATTTTTAAGGAGATATCATGACGAGAGATGCATTTTATAAGGCCTTAACAGAGGCTAAAAATGAACAAGAAAAAATTTTAGTGGCAATGGATTATAATGCGGAAGCAGAAAAGATTTTTCGGGAACATTTGCCAGCGAGTTTTAAGGAAGAAACCAAGCAGAAATACTGTGCTATGTTAGAGCTGCTGCTCTATGATTACTGTATAGTGAAGGCCACTGATCCGGTTGGTTTTGATGAAGCATATCTTTACTTTGAGGACTTCATGGAATATGTGATCGAAGAGAAGAAAATGGGCCCTGATGAGATTCGTTTAGCGATGACGGTGATGAATCGTTTATATCAGTATCTGTATGAGGAAACCGGTGATGTCACTTATCGCCGTCTGAATTCACGGACGAAAAGGATTGCTCATTACAATTCCTTTGCCTGGCAGTTAAGAGGCAAAGCTTAAAGCTAAGCAGGAAGAAGAATCTTTGGAGAGAACACGCAATAGTGGAAAGAGGTTACGACCTCTTTTTCGTGCATTGACAAGGATTTATGGTATGATGGGGGCGGTGATAAAATGAATAAAATAATCATAATTGGCGCAGGGGCATGCGGTGTTTATAGTGCTCTGTTAATCAAACAGGCGCATCCAAATGTAGATGTCTTAGTTTTAGAAGCCCATAAGACGCCTTTAAAAAAGTTATTAGCAACGGGGAATGGCCGCTGCAATTTATCGAATAAAGATCTTGCCATAACGCATTATGATAGTGATAACTTAGCGCTGGTGAAGGATATTATCGATGATTTTGATATGCCTAAGCAAATGCAGAAGCTTGGTCTTTATACCAAATATATGGGACAGCTGCTTTATCCTTATAGTGAACAGGCCAAAAGCGTCTTTCGTATTTTGATGGATCGGGCGCAGGAAGCTGGTGTTGTTTTTCTCTATGAACAGTTTGTGAAAAGCATTCGTTATCAGGATGGTTATATCATTGAGACAGAGCATCAGCGTTTCCATAGCGATGGTGTTATTGTCAGTGTCGGCAGCAGTGCTGGTAAACTGTCTCAGGTCTATGATCGCCGCAGCTTATTTACTCACTTGTCTTTTGACTATCAGGACAATAGTCCTTCATTAACCCAAATGTATACCAAAGAAGTGTATAAAACCCTCAAAGGGGTCAGAATGAAGGGCGTTTTCTCGCTTTATCAAGGGAAACAGCTTCTCAAACAGGAAAAGGGAGAAATGCTTTTTACGAATTATGGAGTCAGCGGCATCGCCATTATGCAGCTTTCTCGTTATTATCAGGAAGGTGTCACTTTAGTCTGTGATCTATTACCGGATCTTTCTAAAGAGGAACTTGCAAACTTCCTGCAGCGTGATTTGATACATCCATTAGAAGGTTTGGTGCCTTATCAGCTAAGTGATTTATTAGAAAAGACGCATCAGGATCCCATCTCTTTCCTTAAACAGATGACTTTTCATGTGAAAGGAATTCGGGAAAGTGAATATGCCCAAGTGGAAAAAGGCGGTTTACTATTATCAAACTTTAATAATGATTTAGAAAGTAAAGATTATCCGCATTTTTATGCCGGCGGAGAAATCTTAAATGTGAATGGCGATTGTGGCGGCTATAATCTGCATTTCGCATTTGCTAGCGGCTATCGTATTTTTAAAGGTTTAGAAAGGAATCAAAATGTTAAGAATTAATAATGTGAAAGTCCATCTCAATGAAACGGATGCCCGTAATGTGATTGCGGCGAAGCTCAATATCCGTAAACGTGAGATTCAGGATGTAAAAATATTACGACGCAGTATCGATGCGCGTCGCAGTAAAGTCTTCTTTAACTGCAGCTACGCTTTTAGCTGTCAAAATGAAGAGGCTTTATTAGCAGCCCATAAGGAGTTACAGCCTTATGTGCCTTATGTCTATACGTATCCTCAGCCAACCGCTAAACGCGTGATGGTGGTTGGCAGCGGCCCGGCAGGGTTATTTTGCGCTTATGTGTTAGCGAAAGCTGGCGTAAAGGTTACCCTTGTCGAACGGGGCAAGTGCGTTGAAGAACGTGTCAAAGATGTTGATGATCTGTTTGAAAAAGGAATCATTCATCCCGAATCAAATATTGCTTTTGGCGAAGGCGGGGCGGGGACGTTCTCGGATGGTAAATTAACGACCGGAACAAAAAATAAACGCATCCGTTATATCTTAGATGAATTTATCAAACATGGCGCTCCGAAGGAAATCGGTTATGATGCGCTGCCGCATATCGGAACGGATCGCTTACGTCAGGTGTTAATTGCGATGCGTCAGGATCTGATGGCTCATGGCGGTGAGGTCCGTTTTGAAACGAAATTTGTCGATTTTAAAGTCGAAGGAGATAAACATTTCGTTTGTCTCAAACATCAGGGAAAAGAATACTGGGAAGAAACGGATGATCTCGTTTTAGCGATCGGTCATAGTGCCCGCGATACCTATGCAATGCTTGCGCAAAAACTGACCATGCATCCCAAAGCCTTTGCGGTAGGAGTCCGCATTGAACAGTTGCAGGAAGATATTAATAAACATCAATATAAACAGGATTATCGCAATAAGCATTTAAAAGCAGCCCCTTATAAATTAGCTGTTCGCACATCCGAAGGACGCGGTGTTTATACTTTCTGTATGTGTCCCGGCGGAGTGGTGGTGCCTTCTACAGAAGAGGACGGCTTATTATGTATCAATGGCATGAGCTATTATGCTCGTGATGGACAAAATGCTAATAGTGCTATTTTAGTGAATGTCAGTCCAGAAGATTTTGGCTTTGATGATGTCTTAGCTGGCGTCGCTTTTCAGAAAGATCTAGAAAGACGCGCTTATGCCTTAGGCGGCGGCAACTTATCTGCGCCCGTGCAGAAAGTGGTTGATTATATGCAGGGGGAAGTTACGACATCTTTTGGAAAGGTCTTACCAACTTATCGTCCGGGGACAACTTTTGCCGATCTTAATCAGGTTTTCCCTGAGGTCATTAACCGTAATTTGAAAGAAGGTTTACAGCTGATGAATGAACGCTTTAAAGGCTTCTATGATGAAGATACATTAATTACGGCTGTGGAATCTCGTTCTTCCGCACCGGTGCGTATTGAACGCGATGAAAATATGTCAGCGCAGGGTTGGATTTATCCGATTGGCGAAGGTGCTGGCTATGCCGGCGGGATCATGTCATCAGCTGTGGATGGCATCTTATGTGCGGAAAAGATCTGTGAAGGATAGTAATTTATTTCTAAAAGACGTGTATGATATACCGACAGTATGATAAAAGATGACGTTTTTATCAAAGGGCTTTCAGTTTTGTATGAAAGAGTTGAGAATGCATCAAATAAGTATGATCAAATCAAGGAAATTTCTTTCCTTAAATGAACCTAAAATCTTAAGAAAACCTTAAGAAGTATATAGACAACATATGTGTGTTTTGATATAATCATAAGGAATCTTGGAAATAAGGAGAAATTTCATGCGTAAGACCATAATCCATGCACTTCGTCCCGCAGGAAAACAGCTTAAGCAGGTCCATGCTTCTCATCGTCATCTGAATGGGAAAATTCTGATGGCGTCTTTTGGATGTATGGGTGTCATTGCCTTGGGCAGTTATTTTGCGGCGGATCGTGAAGCCCCAAAAATTAAACAAAGTACCATGGCCATAGATTATGGCAGTACACTTAGCAAAAACAATATTAAGATTTCTGATAATAGGGAATCTAAAAAAGATCTTATTATTCATATTGATAAATCTCATTTGAATGTGAAGAAGCTTGGCAGTTACACGGTCAAAGTGAAAGCCACGGATTCTTACAATAATACTACGGTTCGCAATGTGAAAATCAATGTCGTTGATCATGAAGCACCATTTGTCAAGGGAATTCATAGTGATGGTGATTATATTTTAGTTGAAGCGGGCGGTAGTACTGATTTGTCTAAATATCTTACGATTACTGATAATGTCGATGGCAATCTCTTTGCGAAAGCCAAATTCTCCAAAGCCTTATCGACATCCGCACCTGGGATTCAGACGATTGGGGTGGAAGTGGCTGATTCAAGCGGCAATGTGACGAAGAAAGACTTACCGATCAAAGTGCTCGATTCACAGCCGCCAGAATGGCAGGATGTCAATACCGATCACACCATTAACTTTGGCGATGAATTTGATATCAGTAAATATATTAAAGCCGTTGATAACTTAGATGGTGATGTCCGTGTTGATACGATTGGCACGGTTAATACGAAGAAGTTAGGCAGTCAGACAATTACCATTCAGGCCACCGATTCAAGCGGTCATAGTACGAAAAAGACGGTTACCTTTACGGTGAAGGATCTGAAAGGTCCAGAAATCGCTGTAAAAGATGAGAATATGACGCTAAAACCTGGTGATGCCTTTGATCCAAAAGCGCAGATCACGTCCGTTACTGATAACGTCGATGGCAAGATCGATGTAGATAAGGTGCAGATTGATTCAAATGTTGATACATCGAAGAAAGGCTCTTATCAGGTCACTTATACGGTGAAAGATCAAGCGGGTAATACAACGACGAAAGTCTTAAAGGTGGAAGTCAATAATGAAGGGGAACTGATGGTACAATACGGTAAACAGTATCTCAATGTCCCTTATGTCTTTGGCGGAACGACACCAGATGGCTTTGACTGTTCCGGCTTTACCGGCTGGGTCTATAAGAAGTTTGGCAAGTCGCTGCCGCGTACCGCTGCAGCGCAGTATGATGCGACAACGCGCGTAGAGAAGAAAGATTTACAGATTGGTGATCTGGTCTTCTTTAGTAATACTTATAAACCAGGGGTTTCCCATGTGGGTATTTACATGGGCGATGGCAAGATGGTTGATGCCTCTGGTGATCATGTTCAAATTGATGATATTAATACCGGTTACTGGGCTGCCCATTACACTAGCGGCGGTCGATATAAGACGAAATAGAGGTCTCTTCCCAAGGGATCTCTTTTTTCTAACATACAATTTAGGAAAATAAGAAATGAAATTATTTCTTTTTGGAATGAATTGACTATATAAAAAGCCTATGTTAACGTATAGGTACACTAATGAAAAGGATATGTTAATGAACGAGGCGTTTCAAGAGAGTTGAGGCTGGTGGGATCTCAATAATAGTTCTTCATTAATTGGCCCTTTGAGGGATTATGGGAAAGGTGACGAGTATCATAATACGGAAGCCTCCGTTATCGGGCAGGAATTTGATAGAATTCTCTTCACTCACGTAAGGTGGCTTAAAGATGGCAACATCTGTCCTTCGGGGCAGGTGTTTTTTAAATATCGTGCGATTTATGTTTGTGGATAGAAGAATTTGCTTTACAATGATAAAAGAAAGAGGGAAATGAAAATGAAAGCAATCAAAGGTCTTTTAGCAGCATCTTTAGCTGCATCAGTATTAGTAGGATGTTCTTCAAACACATCAAGTAAGGTGAAAAAAGTCGGGATTATCCAGATGATGGATCATACTTCACTCAACACCATTAAAAAAGCTTATGACAAGGAAATGAAAGCTTTAGGCTACAATTCTAAAAATGTCGAATATGTTTTTAAAAATGGTCAGGGGAATACCAATACCTTAGCGTCGATCGCCAATCAGTTCCAGGGGGAAAACTTAGACTGCGTGGTTGCGATTGCGACGCCGGCAGCGCAGGCCGTTGCGAAATTAGCCAATAAAACACCAATTATCTTCTCTGCAGTGTCTGATCCTGTCGGTGCTAAATTAACGTCATCTTTAGATAAACCGGATAAGAATATGACGGGGACAAGTGATCAGGTGCAGGTGGATCAGATTATTGATCAGGCTTTAGCGGTGCAGCCAAAGATGAAAAAGATTGGTTTACTTTATAATAAAGGAGAAGCCAATTCGGTTACGAATATCACGAATGTTAAAAAATATTTAAAGAAGAAAGGTATTGCAACGCAGGAAGCCACCGTTACGAAAGTATCGGAAGTGCAGAGTGCGATGAATGTCCTCGCTTCTAAGTGTGATGCTGTCTTTACGCCTAATGATAATACCGTTGCCAGCGCGATGAGCATTGCCTCTAAAGCGGCTAATCAGGCAAAAGTCCCTTATTATGTAGGAGCGGATTCGATGGTTAAAGATGGCGGTTTCTTAACTGTTGGAATTGATTACAATGATTTAGGTAAAGAAACAGCCAAAATGTGTGATCAGGTTTTAAAAGGTAAAAAACCAGCGAATATGCCAGTGAAGATCTTTAAAACCAATTTAAATATTTATGTCAACCAGAAGACTTTAAAGACCTTAGGTTTAAAACTACCAGCGTCTATCACTTCTAATAAGAAGTATATTAAAGTCGATTAATAAGCAAGTAAGGAGTTTTTAAAGTATTATGAACAATCTCATGACTATTGTCATCGGGGCGTTAGAATTAGGCGGCATCTTCGCCTTACTGGCGCTAGGCTGTTATATCAGTTTTAATGTCCTGGATATCCCCGATTTAACTGTTGATGGATCATTTACCACCGGCTGTGCCACTTCCGTTGTCATTACGGCGGCGGGGGCCCCAGCCTTGGGGTTAGGGATGGCTTTTATTGCCGGCGCTTTAGCCGGCTTAGTGACAGCCTTTCTGATGACCAAATTAAAGATCAATGCGATTTTATCCGGGATCTTAACCCAGACCGCCCTTTATTCGGTCAATTTACGTATTCAGCATCAGACCCCTAATATTTCATTAATGGATGATCATACGGTGTTTACTCCTTTTAACGGGTTTGCTCCTTATGACAAGATCATTTTGATCTATCTGATTGTCATTGTGATTGTCTTGCTGATGAATTATTTCCTCAAGACGCAGATGGGTTTAGCGCTTCGAGCTTGCGGCGATAATGAAGATATGGTCAGAGCCAGCTCGATTGATACCGATAAAATGAAAATGATCGGTTTAGCTTTAGCCAATGGTTTAGTGGGCTTAAGCGGCGCCCTCTACACTCAGCAGCAGGGCTATTCTGATATCACTTCAGGGATCGGGATGATGGTCATCGGTTTAGCTTCCATTATTATCGGACAGACGTTTATTCGTTCAACGCGCATTTCGTTAACCTTAGTGGCGGCGGTTGTCGGTGCGATTATCTATCGTTTTATCTTAACCTTCGCGATTATGGCTGGGGTCCCATCAGGCGATCTGAACTTATTATCAAGTGCCATCGTCATTGTGGCCATTGCCATTCCAATTCTCAAAAGGAGGAAAGTCAAAAATGCTTAAAGTTGATGATGTATCGGTGATTTTTAATGAAGGCACCGTCAATGAAAAACGCGCCCTTTCCCATATGAGTTTTGAACTCAATGAAGGTGACTTCGTCACCATTATTGGTTCTAATGGGGCCGGGAAATCGACACTTTTCTCCGCTATTTCCGGAGCGGTCGATATTAATGAGGGAGCAGTGATCCTCGATCATAAAGATATGACTCATGAAAAAGAATATATCCGCTCGCGTGCTATTGGACGATTATTTCAGGATCCATTAAAAGGCACGGCGCCACATATGACAATTGAAGAAAACTTAGCGTTAAGTTATTCGCGCGGCAAGCATTTCTCTTTAAGACCGGTGTCGAAGAAAGATCGACAGGTCTTCATCGATCGCTTAAAAGCGTTAGATTTAGGCTTAGAAGATCGTTTAACCACAAAGGTTGGCACATTATCCGGCGGTCAGCGTCAGGCCTTAACCTTATTAATGGCCACGATTGTGACACCGAAGTTATTATTACTTGATGAACATACAGCCGCTTTAGATCCGGCAACGAGTCAGAAAGTGTTAAACTTATCGATGAAAATTGCCCAGGAACATCATATAACCACGATGATGATTACCCATAATATGGAAGATGCCTTAAAGTATGGCAATCGTACCTTTATTATGAATAATGGCCAGGTGGTTTTAGAACTGAATCAGGAGGAAAAAGCGCATATGAGCGTTAATGATTTAGTTGAGAAGTTCTTATCGGTAGCGAGTGCCAGTGATGAAATGCTGCTAAGAAAATAAGTAAAAGACCCATAATCTGGGCCTTTTTTTAATCTTCGGTTAAATAATATTGCTGGAAATACTGAAGTCGGACTAAATCAAAGATGGCCATTAACTGATAGTTAAATTCTACGCTATCAAACTTACCTGGCAAAACTAAGACTTTGGTATGGGCATCTGCTAAATCGCGATACTTTTTATTTTGTGTAAGCAACACCGAATAAGCATTTTCAATATGGGCATCCGCCATGGATTTCTTCATAGAATTAAAAGCGCGTCCCGTGCCGCTGATGACAATAACCACATCATCTTTGGTAAACGTCATCGGATTGTAGCTATGATACTGGATAAATGGTTTGCCAAAGGTAATCATATCTGTCTGTAATTCAACGGATAAGGAGAGGGGATAGAGAGCCCCCATGACAATAATCCGTTTTGACGCAAAGAACTTTTTACAAATCTCAGAAACCAAATCCTGCAGCTCTTTTTCTTCAATAGTCATATCCATCTTCTTTAAGAATTCCTGTGGTTTGACATCAAAAAGACGGACACGAATTTGATTGAGGCGAGTCTGATAATCACTATAGAGTCTGAGTTTAAATTCTTCGTAATTGTCATAACCAAAGGCGCCCATAAAAGCTTCTAAATCTGTTTTCTGGAAAGGCCCTTCCTGAAGAAATGTCTCTTCACTCATGTTTTCGATCTCTAGGTAATGATCGATTATAAAAGCCCCAATTTTATAATAAAAATCATTAAAGAGGGTTCCATTCATATAAGTTAGGATTCGACTCAGTAATAAATTCTGATTGACTTTCATCGCCATAACATTCACATCCTTTACTCTATGATATCACAAATAAAGGACAATTTGAAAGTGTTTTCATCTCGTGAGTGATGGATTGTTTGTTTTCATTACCCTGTAATTTCTATATAATGGTAGTCAGGTGATGAATATGCGCATACGCGAAATGAAATTAGAGGATATTACATATCAATATACAGAGTATCCAAGAAGTCTTTATGATTCTGTTAAACGCATCGGTTTTAGTTTTCCGATTACCTTGCGGGTCGAAGGAGATCGTTATCTTTGCCTTGATGGTCATAAGCGGTTATCCGTTTTACATGATCTATTAGTGGAAGATCCGGCTTATAAAAGGGGCGATCGCGTCAAGGTGATTATTAAAAATAATGGCGATGAACGTTCGAATGACTGTTCCCGAGGGAGAAATACCCATTGAAAGCATCAGAGATTCTCATCCTTAATAAACAAGGAACCAAAAAACAGGTAAAGAAAGCGATCAAGGCAGGAAAAGTTATTTATAATGGTCAAACATTAGCTGAAGATATTGAGATTGAAGAGGGCTTATTAACGTGCCAAGGACATGTCATGGATTTGCATCCTTTAAAATATTATATACTAAATAAACCTACAGGTTATATCTGTGATGCCAAAAGTACAAAGTATGTTCCTGTTGATACCTTATTGCCCGCTAAGCAATTACACTATGTTGGGCGTTTAGATCAGAATACAACAGGATTATTACTTGTCACCAATGATCTGAAATTGCGTAAGAAACTCATCTTACCAAGTTACCATGTTGAGAAAACTTATGCCTTTTCCTGTCTTTATCCTTTAACGCAAGAAGATCTCAATTTCTTTGAAGAAGGCATCATTATAGATCATCAGGTCCGCTGTCAGAGCGCAAAGGTGATCCTCTCTGATGCAACCCATGGGACAATCACAATTCATGAAGGGAAATATCATGAAATTCGAAAGATGTTTTTATCGTTAGATAATCAGATTGTCACTTTAAAAAGGATTGCATTTGGTCCTTTATCATTAGGATTATTACCAGAAGGGGACTATCGTCCCTTAACGCAAGAAGAAATCATGGCTTTAAAGGAGGCGGTCTCATGATTGAAGAATTAGATGTCCATGGCTTAAGCGTTGCTGAAGCGCGCAGTCTGATCGACAAAGCCCTTAAATCATTAAAAAAAGAAACCTGTGTTTTACGGATCATTCATGGCTACAGCCATGGTGATGCGATTGGTAAAATGGTGCGCTCGCGTTATCGTAAACATCCCAAAATAGAGCGGGTGGAACTATCGATGAATCAGGGGATCACGGATTTGATCATTAGGAGGATACTATAATGCTGGAAAGAAAAGCTGATTACTACTTTAAAAAAATTACATCTATTCCACATGGCTCATATCATGAAGCCTGGCTAGCCGATTATATTGCTTATTTCTGTGATGAACATGATTATCGTTATGTGCGTGATGAAATGAGCAATATGGTTGTTTATGCCCCGGCTACTAAAGGCTATGAAAAACATGAACCGGTCGCTTTGCAGGCCCACTTAGATATGGTTTGTGAAAGTAAGCCAGGAAAAGTCTTTGATTTTGACAATGAACCGATTCCTCTAAAAAAAGCGAAAGGGTATTATTTTGCGGACGGTACCACATTAGGAGCTGATGATGCTGCTGGCGTCGCTATTATTTTAGCCATCTTAGATGAATGTCCGCCTCATCCTGATTTAACTTGTATTTTCACCGTTCAGGAAGAAGTCGGCTTACTTGGCGTGAACGCTTTAGATCAGTCATTAATCAATGTGAAAAAACTGATCTCTTTAGATGATGATCAGTTTGGTGTCACCACTATTTCCTGTGCCGGCTCCCGTTATGTTCGTTTAAAGAAAGATCTTCATCCCGAAGAAAATCGTGATCCTGCTTATCGTTTAACAGTTTCAGGCTTATTAGGGGGTCATTCTGGTGATGAAATCGCCCATGGCCGCGCCAATGCGGCACTCTTAGTTGCCAGATTACTCAAACATCTTTTAGATGAAGGTTTCGATGTCCGTCTAGCGAAACTCTATGCCGGTCAGAAACCGAATGCGATTCCTAACTTTGGGGAAGCAGTCTTTGCAAGTATCAGTTCTGATGATCATTTACAAGACAGTTTAGAAGAATGTTTTGCCTTGATTCAGGGAGAATATCCAAATGATTCCAACATTAAAATGTCTTTTGAAGAAGTAGAATGGAATGATGTTTATCCTGGTGATGAAAGTGATGCCATTATCAACGCCATTTATTTAAATCCTAATGGCGTCATGACGATGTCTCCAGAGATTAAAGGGCATCCTTTAACGTCATTAAACTTAGGCATCGCTAATACGGAAAATCATGTCGCTACGCTCCATTACTGCGTGCGCGCGGAAAATGATAATGAAAAAGATTTTGTCTGTGATCGTTTATCAACATTAGGCTATCTCTTTGGCTTTTCAGTGGAAGAGTTTGCGAATGCCGGCGGCTGGCGTTATGAGAAGCACTCACCGCTGCGTAAGCAGGTGAAGAGTCTCTATAAACAAATGTTTAAAAAGCAGATGAAAGAAGTGGCGATGCATGCTGGCTTAGAAGCCGGGATCTTCAAAGCTGCGCATCCGGATTTAGATATTGTCACCTTAGGGGCGCAGTTAGAACATATTCATACCTATCATGAACGGATGAATATTCAGTCATTTCATGATTTATACCGTTTTGTAAAGAAACTATTAGGAGAATTATAATGAATTGTACGATTGCGAAAAAGTGTGGGGGCTGTGCTTATATTAATAACCCTTATGCTTACTCTTTAGAAAAAAAGAATCAGGCTATGCAAAAACTCTTTGCTCCATTACATATAAAGGTCCATCCGATTGTCGGAATGAAAGATCCTTATGGCTATCGCAATAAAGTGATTGTGGCATTTAATAAGAACTATGAATATGGTCTTTATGAAGAAAATAGCCATCGCGTTATTCCTTATACCCATTGTTTACTTCATGATGAGGAAAGTGATGCCATTATTCAAAAGATTGCTTTTCTTTTTAAAAAATATCATGTCTCGATCTACGATGAAAAACGCCATCGCGGAGATATTCGTCATGTCTTACTGAGAAGGGGTGCTGTTTCAAAACAGTATCTCGTTACGATTGTCTCTGCCAATCCAGTTTTTAAAGGATCAAAAAACTTCTGTAATAGTTTAGTGAAGACTTTTCCTCATATTCAATCCATTGTTCTCAATATCAATAAAAGACAGACATCGATCGTCTTAGGGCAGGAAGAAAAAGTACTTTATGGCAAAGGCTATATCGTTGATACGTTATGTAATCTGACTTTTAAGATTTCTTCTCAGTCTTTCTATCAGATCAATCATGATCAGTGTGAAGCCTTATATACCAAAGCTTTATCTTTATTGCCAGATACCATTGATACCCTTTATGATACCTATTGCGGGATTGGGACAATTGGTTTAATTGGCTCACGTAAAGCTAAACAGGTGATTGGTATTGAAAGAAATAAAGATGCCATCAAGGATGCTAATACCAATAAGAAGATGAATAAGATTAATCATATTTCTTTCCTCTGTGATGATGCAACGGACTTTATGGTCAAAGCCGCCCGCAGCCATGAACATGTTGATGCGTTAATTATGGATCCGCCTCGCAGCGGTTCCACGTCGGCTTTTATAAAAGCCGCGGCTTCTTTAAGTCCCCAGTATATTCTTTATATTTCCTGCGGTCCAGAAACCCAGATGCGTGATTTACAGCTTTTTAAGAAGTATGGCTATGTGTCTCATGATGTCTATCCTTTTGATTTATTTCCTCATACGAAGCATGTGGAGACGGTAGTATTGATGTCAAGAAAAGATAAATAAGTGCCAGAAAGTGCCGTATTTCCGGGCTTTTCCGGCATTTGACTATCAGAGGACAACGGCGGATACAGCTTCGAAATTAACTCCGTGGGAATATATCAACGCCAATATTCGGTAGGGTCGAGTAGCCGGTTTGGATGTCATGAAATTGAGTTAGTGATATGGATGTTTTGCGATAGGGTTGCGGCAGTGGTTTGGATAACACAGGGTTGAGGCTGCGATATAGGTGTGGGAGCGGAAAATTAGTTAGGATGCTTTTTGATTTAAGGACATGTAATTCCGCATACAGATTTGTTCTGGATTGTCTGAATATGACGCCAGATGAGTTTATAACAGAATTCACGATAGAAAGTGAAGGCGATTTTGAACTTTTTTGGGAGAGAAACATCCAAAGAATACTGAACATCGATATTTCTCAACTTAGGATATTAGCTTTTCATGTTCTGGGTTCGTTGGACTGTTGTGAAGAAATTAAAAAGAACAGCCTTTGGAATCTTCAAATGGTACTGAGTGGAGATACTATATTATCAAGGATTCTGAAAGAACACGGCATTCGTTTTGATATCACAAATAAGTTACTTTATGCAGGGTCAAAAAAATATGATATAGATTATGGACATTATAGGGGCAGGCAATTTTTGACCGGAAATGAGGAAGTACTTGATAGAATCGCGCATAGAGTATTTTATGATTATTGTGTTAATGGATTCCTTGTTAACGACAATGTTTTTAACTACGGCACGCGAATTCATGAAAGGCCAGAGTTCCTGATGTCATTAAGTGATCTTCTACCCGAT
This sequence comes from Intestinibaculum porci, assembly GCF_003925875.1. Lineage (GTDB taxonomy): Bacteria > Bacillota_I > Bacilli_A > Erysipelotrichales > Coprobacillaceae > Intestinibaculum > Intestinibaculum porci. The sequence goes on from NZ_AP019309.1 coordinate 1,521,303, forward strand.
GCGCAAAAAATTGAACAGTACTGGGAGACACATGCTGAGAGCTACAGGGTAGACTTTTTCGTTAAAGAAGTGAAAAAAATTGCAACGGAGATAAATAACTTTTTAAACGAGGGGAATTCAGATGAAAGAAAACAAATATGATGATAATATATTTTTTCAAAAATACAGTCAAATGAGTCGCTCACAGCAGGGACTAGCCGGTGCAGGAGAATGGGAAACATTGAGAAAGCTGCTGCCGGATTTTAAAGATAAGCGTGTGCTTGATTTAGGATGCGGCTATGGATGGCACTGTATTTATGCGATGGAACACGGTGCTTCTTCTGTTGTAGGTGTTGATATTTCTCATAAAATGCTCGAGGTAGCCAAAGAAAAAACACATTTTCCACAGGTTGAATATAAATGCTGTGCTATAGAAGATGTGGAATTCCCAGAGGAGAGTTTTGATGTAATATTAAGTTCACTTGCGTTTCATTATGTAGCAGATTATGAGATTTTAGTAAAAAAGATATATAGAATACTGAAGTCTGGTGGTAAGCTAGTTTTTACGGTTGAACATCCTGTTTTTACTGCCTATGGAACACAAGACTGGCATTATAACGAAAAAGGAGAAATACTGCATTTTCCGGTGGATAATTATTATTATGAGGGCAAACGGACAGCTATGTTTTTGGAAGAAAAGGTTACAAAATATCATAGAACACTGACCACATATCTAAATACACTGCTTTCAAATAGTTTTATAATAAATCAGATTGTGGAGCCACAGCCGCCAGAGAACATGATGGATATTCCGGGGATGGCGGATGAAATGCGACGCCCAATGATGCTGATTGTATCGGCAAAAAAGAAGATGTAATAATATAGAAAAAATAAACGAGGAGTATGTAAATGAGATCAGAAAAAGAAATGATGGATTTAGTACTTTCTTTAGCAGAACAGGATGAACGTATTCGAATTGTGACCCTTGAGGGGTCACGCGCAAATATTAATATACCTAAAGATGAATTTCAGGATTATGATATTACATATTTTGTAAGTGATATAGAACCGTTTATATCTAATGATGACTGGCTTAATCAATTTGGGAATATAATAATGATGCAAAAGCCGGAGGATATGGAATTATTCCCACCTGAAGAAAAGGGATTTTCCTATCTTATGCTATTTGATGATTACAATAAAATTGATCTTACCTTATTGCCCTTGGAAGAGTTAGATAATTACCTAAAGGGCGATAAATTAATAAAGGTTCTAATTGATAAAGATTGTAGAATTAAAAGGGACATAGTTCCGACTGATATAGATTATCATGTAAGAAAGCCAAGCGCAAGGGAGTATGATGATTGCTGCAATGAATTTTGGAATGTAACACCTTATGTTATTAAAGGATTGTGCCGTAAGGAAATTTTATTTGCTATTGATCATTTTAATCAGATTGTTCGCCATGAGCTGCTGAGAATGATATCATGGAAGGTCGGCATCGAAACAGGCTTTAAATTAAGTGTAGGCAAGAACTATAAGTTTATTGAAAGGTATATATCCGAGGATTTGTGGGAGAAACTTTTGTCCACCTACCGGATGGATTCCTATGAAAACATATGGGAAGCATTATTTCTATGCCATCAATTGTTCAGGGCGGTATCCGGTGAGGTGGCGGAAAGGCTTCATTATGCCTATCCGGAGTATGATAGGAATATAACAAAATATACCAGGGACATGTATAAAAAATACACTGGTAAAACCGGCTGCCTGGATAGCACATATGCCGCTGATATAGAAGAGAGGCGGGAACAGTGATTACAGAAATGAAAGCAGGGCACCTGAAAGATATCGATAAACCCAGCGAACCATTTGAGGTGATAGGTAAGATTATACCGAGGTATGAAAACGAGAATTGGACCTTTACAGAATTACTCTATGAAGCGCCATATTTAAAAAGCTACCAAGACGAAGAGGATGAAGAGGATGAGGAGGCAGATTGCCTTGAATATATTGACAATACTGATAAGATAATATATCTTTACTACCAAGACGATAAATGCGTCGGAAAAGTTAAACTGCGAAAAAATTGGAACCGGTACGCTTATATAGAAGATATCGCCGTATGTAAGGATTTCAGGGGGCAAGGCATAGGCAGCGCGCTTATCAATATATCTATAGAATGGGCAAAGCATAAAAACTTGCATGGACTAATGCTTGAAACCCAGGACAATAACCTTATAGCTTGTAAATTCTATCATAATTGTGGTTTCAAAATCGGCTCCGTCGATACTATGTTATACGCCAACTTTGAAAACAACTTTGAAAAAGCTGTTTTCTGGTATTTAAGGTTTTAGAATGCAAGGAACAGTGAATTGGAGTTCGTCTTGTTATAATTAGCTTCTTGGGGTATCTTTAAATACTGTAGAAAAGAGGAAGGAAATAATAAATGGCTAAAATGAGAATATCACCGGAATTGAAAAAACTGATCGAAAAATACCGCTGCGTAAAAGATACGGAAGGAATGTCTCCTGCTAAGGTATATAAGCTGGTGGGAGAAAATGAAAACCTATATTTAAAAATGACGGACAGCCGGTATAAAGGGACCACCTATGATGTGGAACGGGAAAAGGACATGATGCTATGGCTGGAAGGAAAGCTGCCTGTTCCAAAGGTCCTGCACTTTGAACGGCATGATGGCTGGAGCAATCTGCTCATGAGTGAGGCCGATGGCGTCCTTTGCTCGGAAGAGTATGAAGATGAACAAAGCCCTGAAAAGATTATCGAGCTGTATGCGGAGTGCATCAGGCTCTTTCACTCCATCGACATATCGGATTGTCCCTATACGAATAGCTTAGACAGCCGCTTAGCCGAATTGGATTACTTACTGAATAACGATCTGGCCGATGTGGATTGCGAAAACTGGGAAGAAGACACTCCATTTAAAGATCCGCGCGAGCTGTATGATTTTTTAAAGACGGAAAAGCCCGAAGAGGAACTTGTCTTTTCCCACGGCGACCTGGGAGACAGCAACATCTTTGTGAAAGATGGCAAAGTAAGTAGCTTTATTGATCTTGGGAGAAGCGGCAGGGCGGACAAGTGGTATGACATTGCCTTCTGCGTCCGGTCGATCAGGGAGGATATCGGGGAAGAACAGTATGTCGAGCTATTTTTTGACTTACTGGGGATCAAGCCTGATTGGGAGAAAATAAAATATTATATTTTACTGGATGAATTGTTTTAGTACCTAGATTTAGATGTCTAAAAAGCTTTAACTACAAGCTTTTTAGACATCTAATCTTTTCTGAAGTACATCCGCAACTGTCCATACTCTGATGTTTTATATCTTTTCTAAAAGTTCGCTAGATAGAGTTCTATATTAGAGATGTAAAGAGTTTTGGTGAAGAGGTTTGTGAGTATGGCTTTTATAACCAGGGTGCAATGAGAAGCACTAACAGCAGCTAGCTTAAGAACGCATAGGATATACTTTTTATGGAAGTCACAGAGGAGGAATAAAATTTGAACAGGATTAACAGAGTAACCTCTATTCTTATTCAGCTGCAATCAAAAAAAATAATTCCTGCCAAAGAAATTGCACAGCGATTTAATATAAGCTTAAGGACAGTTTACAGAGATATCCGGACACTTGAAGAAGCCGGAATACCAATTGGATCTGAGGCCGGAAAAGGATATTTTCTTGTAGAGGGCTTCCTACTTCCGCCGGTAATGTTTACAGCGGCGGAAGTGGGTGCATTGATTACAGCAGGGAAATTTTTAAATTGCCATGGAGATGAATCATTTATAAAGGATTTTGATTCAGCTATGTATAAAATCAAATCTATTTTGAAGCATGGTGAAAAAAACTATGCACAGGAGTTGGAGAACAGTATTAACGTGTACAGCACATCTGGACAGAAAAATACATTGGCGGATAACGTTATTGCAGCAATTCAGACTGCAATCTGCAATAAAAGGGTAATATCAATTCAATATCCTGCATCAGGAGGGCAAGAACCGGAAAGCAGAATGATAGAGCCTATATCACTGGGGTTTTATGAACAGAACTGGTACTTAATCGGTTTTGCAGGCTAAGAAATGAATATAGGAATTTTCGTGTGGATCGGATTAAAAGCATTTGCATAGAAGAAGAGCTCTGTCAAAGCCATGATGGCTCTTTGGAACAAATATTAAAACAAATGCTTTCATATAAAAAACTATATAATGTAATTCTTAGAGCTGAAAAAGGGGAGACATACAATTCTATCAAGAACAGGTATTCTCTCGGATTCCTTGAAGAAACCGATTTGGGAAGTAAAATGGAAATCGAATTCCAGACAGATTCCTTTGAGATATTGAGCAAGCAGCTGATTGAATATGGATCAGGCATTGAAATAGTCCAACCTGATGAATTAAAATGCATAACCCGTAAACACCTGGCACAAATTACGAATCACTGCCTAAACTTGATTTAGAGAAAGCGATTGGTCTGTTATGTATTTTTTGTAAGGTTTCATATCCCCTGCTGACATACAGCTGTCAGTGTATTATGATATTCTACTATCAAAAAGGAGGATTGAAAAATATGAAACCAAAGATAATTATGCATACACAAATTAGCCTTGATGGCCGCATTAAAGGCTTTGATAATCCGGAAGTTTACTACCAGGTTGCCGGGGGAATTCATTCGGATGCGGTGCTGTTTGGGTCCAATACTGTTTTTACTGCATTTGAAAAATATCCTGCTGAAACAGAGGCTGATTTTGAGAAAATCATAACAAGCCCGGAGGACCCCAGACCAATAGGAGTCATACCTGACAGCAGAGGTATCTTGAGAAGTCTTCATTGCTTAAGAAATCTTGGATATCTGAAGGAAATTGTCATTCTGGTATCAACTGCCACTCCGAAGGAATATTTGAATTATTTGGAGGAAAGGCATTACCCATATATTGTGTCAGGAAATGATCATGTGGACTATGAAAAAGCCTTTCAGATCCTGCATGAGCAATATGGGTGTAAATACATGCGGACAGACAGTGGCGGTGGATTAACCAACAAATTATTAGAAAACGGACTTATTGATGAAATCAGTCTTGTGATATCACCATGTTTTGTAGGTAATAAAGAAAAACAACTATTTGATAACCTTCTGTTATCTGAAAAAGTTAATTTGGAATTGCAGGGAACAGAGAATGCAGAACATGGCTGTCTGTCATTGCGCTATGCTGTGAAAAATAAGGATTAGTGCAGCATACTTTAAAAAGTGTCTGTTGGGACAGTGTCCTAAAGGAAGCATAAGCTCATGGCTAGCGGCGGTGTTAAAGTAACGGCACTCGGCCCCAATATATAGTTGATATGCCCCTAAGCCTTTGAGGGCAAGGCGGTCAACCGCGCCTTTTCCGGTCCGCATACAGTCGTTCAATGAGGGTATCAAGCTCGGCAATGCGGCGGTGCTTCTCGGTGGTTCGTTTCTTCGCCGCCGTTTTCGGCTAATTCTAATTGATCCGAACTGTAAGGATAAGCAATTATCCGGGGCTAGTTAAGTATCTTAGAGAGGAAGATAAAGATAAGTAAACCAATTTTAAAGTTGTACCGAATAAAGCCTTCAAGAGGACAACATGGTCTTTTGTGGACACTGCGAAGATATTTACAGAAGAGTCTACTGGAACAACAGAGGCAAGAAGAAATATGTATGGAGATGCGTATCCAGGGTGCTAAAGAAAAACAGTGGGATTGATTGCCCTGCAAGAACCATAGAAGAAACGGTTCTTCACGAGGCAGTTGTTACGGCAGTCAACGATGCCTTTGCACAGAAGAACACAGTGATACCACTTCTGAAACAGAACATCGAAGAAGTTATAAACGATGATTTGGAAGAAAAGATAAAGGATATCGACAAGCAGTTGGCAGAGCTTCAGATAGAACTGATCAATGTTTCCGGTGATGAGCTTGCCGTTGAGAGGTTAGGGACAGAGATAGTAGACCTTCGTGAAGAACGACAGGATATTCTGACGGCGGCAGCAGAGAGAAAAGACCTGCAGTTACGAATGCAGGAACTGATAGATTTCCTGGATGAACAGCACACCGCGATTACAGAATACAGTGAGACACTTACAAGAAGGCTAGTAGAAAAGGTCACAATTCTTGATGAGAAGATAGTAGTAACCCTTAAATCGGGAATGGAAATGGAAGTTGAAGCATAGAACAGATAAAGGCACCTTGCAGAAATGCAGGGTGTTTTTTCGTTCATAGTTTGTTAATGAAACACTTGCATCGGTATGATATAATGGTTAAGAGAACAGAAAACTTGAATTTGTGGAGATGATAAGATGGTCAATATTACAGATGTAAAACAGATTCTTCAACTCGCGATAGATGCCGAGATTAAAGTCTTTCTTGATGGTGGCTGGGGGGTAGATGCGTTGCTTGGACATCAGTCAAGAGTCCATAACGATATTGATATTTTTGTAGAAAAGAAAGATTATCAGAACTTTATAGAGATAATGAAAGCTAATGACTTTTATGAGATTAAGATGGAATATACAACATTGAACCATACTGTATGGAAAGATGCGAAAAACAGGATTGTTGATTTGCATTGTTTTGAATATACGGGCGAAGGTGAAATTCTTTATGAGGGGGATAACTTTCCGGTAGAAACTTTTTCTGGTAAAGGAAAAATTGAGGAGATAGAGGTTTCTTGTATTGAACCATATAGTCAAGTAATGTTCCATTTGGGATATGAATTTGATGAAAATGATGTACATGATGTGAAGCTATTGTGTGAGACATTTCATATCGAAATTCCAAATGAGTATAGATAACTGTAAATTCAAATTTGTAGAGGTTATATTGTGATAAGAGCAGTCAAGGAAAATGATTTATCTGCTGTTATGCAGATATGGCTTGATATAAACATTAAAGCACATAGTTTCATATCAAAGCACTATTGGATGGATAATTATGATATGGTAAAAAAGATTCTTCCACAAGCAGAAATATATGTGTATGAAAACAATGGCACAAAAGAAATAGAAGGCTTTATTGGATTGACAGATAATTATATTGCGGGATTATTCGTAAAAGAAGATATGCAGTCGAAAGGCATTGGGAAACAACTATTGAATTATGCAAAAGGCATTAAATCCAATATGTATTTGAGCGTTTATAATAAGAATATCCGTGCAATTCAATTTTATCAGAGAGAACAATTTGTAGTTCAATCAGAAAACACGGATGATAATACCAACGAAAAAGAGTTGGTTCTGGCTTGGAGCCGATAGACAAATTCCAATTTATAGGGATGAGAAATTGATTATTAAATTAGGGGGCAGTATAATATGGATATGTTTCCGACAACAGGGAGAGTTGATATGTTTCCGTCAACTAGCAAAAGGCTATGACATCAATCCTATAAACTCGACCCACGTTGAGACGGTCGTTTTGATGTCGAGAAAATAATAGGATCCAATAGTCGACTTAGTTGGGAATCGTATTTTTGGTGTACAAGGAAACCCCGTCGCCTGAAGATAGAGCTGTTTACCATTATGATTACATATAATATATTTTTACTGTTATACGGTTTTATATTAAAAATGTAAATTTATTATTAAAAAACAGATGGGTAATCATTAAGATTTATAAATTGTATTGCTTTTGTACGCACAAACAAGTAAATATGATAAGAAAATAAGTGAAAGGTGGTGCTTTATATGGCAGCAAAATCAGCGAATCTTTATGCTCGTATTGAACCGGAGGTAAAAGCAAAGGCAGAAGGCATTTTGTCTGCACTTGGTATTCCTGCATCCAATGCTATCAATATGTTTTATAAACAGATAATTTTTCATAGAGGACTTCCTTTTGAAGTGAAAATTCCATCTTCTCGTCCTGTAGATATGTCCGTTTTATCAGAAGCAGAACTGAATGTAGAGCTTGAGAAAGGATATGCGGATATCAAAGCAGGAAAAACAAGAGAAGCAAGTGTGGTTTTTGCAGACATCCGTAAGGATTATAATTTGTGATATACGCTATCAAAATTACATCTCAGGCAGATAACGATATTCGTAATATCTATGAATATATTGCTTACGAACTGCAGTCACCGGAGCATGCCAGTGCTCAGCTGAACAGAATCGAAAAGTGTATTATGAGTCTTGACGATTTGCCAGAACGCTATCGTTTTTATGATAGAGAACCGTGGAAAAGTCAAAGACTTCATATTGCTTTGGTAGATAATTATTGCGTTCTATATACTATAGATAATGATAATAAAACAGTTTACATCATGCGAGTGATGTATAGCAGTCGTGATATTGATGTTTAGCTTGATAATTACACGAAATACGAAGAATAGTGTAAATCGGTGAATCTGGCGATATCGGCGCATTGATCCTAAATCACATTCAGGGTGACGGATACCCTTTGGTGCATTGCACTAAAACTGGTGATGCTTCAAAAATTGCGGTCATTCATCTGCTTGCGACCGCTCCAAAGTATCAAGGTCAGGGCATTGGGAGAAAGATGCTGGAAGAAGCCGTCGCAATTTGCAGGGCTGAAAATGACATTTCTATCCGTTTGGATACTCTTCCATGGAATGTACCTGGGAAGAAGTTATACGAAGGATTCGGTTTTAAATATATTGTGGACCCGCAGAGTGTGCAATTTACTTTTAGCTCGTAAACCGCAAATTGAAACAACTTAATAGCAAGCTAATAATATAAAAAGGTTATCATTCATGCGGTTAGATACCGCAGATTGTGATAACCTTTAATCATTTCGCTATGATATGTGATAGAATAAACATATCAATTTTTTAGGAAGGCACAGATCCTCAAAGCCCATGAGTTTGGCCGCTCAACTTTGAAGATCTAGCACATGCTCATGCTACAGGAAAATAAGATTTTATTCAAGTTCTATATTCAAATTCTTAAAAATAAATCATTTAATCTTCTGAATGCTGGTATTTTAATGTCCAATCTGTTTGAGAACTTGTGGTCTTTATCATAGGATTTATTGTACTTAAGAGAAGCCTGGAAAGATTCAATACACATGGGAATAATGAGTATTCCCTTTCAGTTTTTGCTTAAACGATTAGGCAGCTTCTTTATGAATAAGCCTTGATAAATCTGTGCAAGTTTTAAAGGTAAAGATAGAACAGTTGAAAACTAGGTTCATGAGGCTTCTAAAGAAAGGTGATATCAACTCATCAGTATGGCGATAATCATTTTGGTATTAAGTTGTTATTATTTATGGCTGATCCTTCAGATCAAATTGCACACTTTACGTCTTCAAAGTATAATGATTTCGTTGAGAGGAAGCGTATATAATGAACATAAAATTAAGAGCTTATCAAAATGAAGATGTGAAGGATGTGATGGATATCTGGAATCAGGTAGTGGAAGACGGTGTTGCCTTTCCGCAGGATCACCCCTTAACATTAGCAGAGGCACAAGATTTCTTTAATAGCCAAACTTATTCGGGCGTCGCTGTTAACCAGAATAATGAAATTGTTGGTATGTATATACTGCATCCCAATAATGTGGGAAGATGCGGTCATATCTGTAATGCCTCTTATGCCGTGAAACAAGATTGTCGAGGTATGCATATTGGGGAAAAGCTTGTGAAAGACTGCCTTATCAAAGCGCATGAGAAAGGTTTTCGAATTTTACAGTTTAACGCTGTTGTGGCAAGCAATAAACATGCCATTCATCTTTATGAACGTTTAGGGTTTACGAGAATCGGCAGCGTTCCTGAAGGGTTTCATATGCAGGATGGATCCTATGAGGATATTATTCTTTTTTATCATACTGTATAATAATGGATGATCGATGCTAAGCATTGATCTTTTTTGTCATCTCATTGAAATAATAAGGATAAGAAAGAATCAGTATAACTTCAATTTATTATCGATTGCATTTTGCGTCATATATTTGTCGTATAATGCAAAAACAGCTTTGAAAGAGGGTGTACTTATCGCTTTTTTACAGGTATAATGTCACCATATTCAATTGCTTTTTAGAGAAAATTTGGGATTCTATTTCGTATCTGGAGGACAGGGTATGTCAACATCTATGGCACAGACTTTTAGTCAAGCATATCAACCGTTTTATATTGCTATTTTGCTTGTTTGTTTGGTTATTTCATCAGAAGTTTATGGCCGTATTCAGCGCAGTATTGGCCGTGAATCAGAGAATACGGCTTTTAAAAAGATCATCTTTACATACGTTATTTATATCATTAATGATCTGTTATGGATTTATATTTTACCAAAGCCAGGTCATACAACTTTTGCGCGAGTTTTAGAATTTAGTGAAGCAGGAATTTTATCTGTTTTTACCTTTTTGTGGTTTGGATTTGCCGAGTATTACATTGATGGTTTTACTGATAAGATGGGAAAAATTAAACATATCTTTTATCTTCCTGTCATCATTGCCATAATCAATGCTGCGGTGTTTATTTTAAATCGGGTGGGGATTCTTGGGGTGTCGCTATGGCCGGCATCTTATATTTACATGATCAATTCACCCATTGATTTTTTCTATTTGTTTTTTGCATTTGCGCATACAATGTATAAAATGCATCAGGAAAAAAGGCCTAACAGACAGTTACATGAACGTGTCATTATGGAATGTATGCTTTATCCCGCTATAGGTGCCATTGCTAGTTTGTTTATTTACTATGTACCTTTTATTATTTTAGGAATTCTTCCTTCTATCATAAAAGTATTAATAGAAATGCAGAATGCACATATTTATACGGATGCTTTAACCGGGATCAATAACCGTTATCGCGTGAGTGAATATTTAGAGCGGGAATGGGAGAACTGTTCTGTCGACCATCCTATTTATATCTATTTAATTGATATTAATAAATTCAAATCTATTAATGACAAATATGGGCATTTAGTCGGTGATCAAGCTTTAGTTACGTTAGCTGAAACCCTTAAAAAGATTGCCTCAGAAGGGATTGTCATTGGGCGCTTTGGCGGTGATGAGTTTATATTAGTGGATTCGTTAAATCACGATCCAGAAGCAGTCAAGAAGGAAATTCGCATAGCCCTGCAGGAAGCTGCGAGACAAAAGAATTTTGCCTTTGATCTGACAATTTCAATTGGTTATGCGAAATGCACTAATGCGAAGTCCAAAGTCACTGATATTGTAGCACGCGCTGATGATGCGCTTTATCAGGATAAGAAACGTACACATAAATAGTACGCTGCATCGGGGAGGGAAATATATGACAGAGAGATCAATCCAGTCTATTTTCAGTGGGGCCTATCAGCCGTTATATATCTCTTTACTATCTGTTTGTTTAATTATTGCGATTGAAGTCTATCATAAAATCCATAGTAATATTGGTCGAAAGTCGGAAAATGCGGCTTTTCATAAAGTGATTATCAGTTATCTTGCTTATATTATTGTGGACTTACTTTGGATCATGACTTATACGCATGAAGATTTCGTCGTATTTAGTAAAACGATGGAGTATATTGAAACAGCCATTTTAGCCAACTTTGCCTATTTCTGGTTTGAGTTTGCGGAATACTATATTGATGGTTTTCCTATCAAAAAAGGGCGCGTTCATATGCTCTTTAGATTTAAAATGGTACCATAGAAAGGAACATTACATTGACAGTAATGTCACCTAACCTATGGTGCCATTTTTTGTAATGAAGGTAATAATTGTTATGTCTAAAGGAACTGTAATATCTGATGAAGCCATTAAAATACTTTCAGCCAATAAATTCGTCAAACTGGTGAGATCAAATCGTATTTCATTTACCTATGAATTCAGGATCATGATGTGGGAGAGATGGATTAAATATAAAAGCATTTCATCAATTAGAGAGGTCATGAAGGAAAATGGCATTGACTACTCTCTCTTTAACGCACAAATTATTAGTCGTATTCAAAGAAATTTTAAACGCGATGGGAAACCTACTAACGGACGTATGGGTAACTCTGCCAAACGTAATAAAACAGATAAAAACTATGATCAGTTCCTCGTCTCGACCGGAAAATTCATTCGCGCACGTCGTGGCATTTCATTTTCAAAAGACTATACTGAAAAGCTCTATAGCTTATATCCTGATCAGGCAATCGAGGATGTCCTTAAATCAGATGGCTTTGATCCAGAACGAATTGGCTATCAGCGTATTCATGCGCTAAAAAGAGTATTTGACGGGGATATTGAGCCGCATGAAAAGCAAACGTTTGATCAGAATATAATCGAAGAATATACAGACCACCCAATGGTTGAAAGGATAACTGCACATAGAATCAAACTGACGGATGTATTCTACAGCGAGGCATCAATTTTCTCTGATATGCACATTAATGATATTCTCAAAATCTTTGATATTGATTCTGCAATTCTTACTATCTCCACGAAACAGCGCATAAAAAAGCAAATTACTCAATCTGATCATACATGTTCCATTCATTTAGAGGCAGGCTCATCTGATCGACTCAAAGCCATTGCCCTAAATCTTTATGAGGCACTATACAATAAAATGGCTTGTTTTCTGAAGTCTATATCCCAATGCATATGGGATCTTAGCGCCAGCCTAAGAAGAGAAGCCTTCATAATGCTTGACTCGTTAGCGGACAGTCACATTATGCCTTTAAGCCAAATCATTAGTGAAGCAGGCCTGTCAAGATCCACCTTCTACTCTATTTTAAGAAACGATGCCTACGGCAGATATGAAGAGCTAAGGAATCAGAATGAAGAAGAAGAGGTCAGGGCCATTATTGATACAATGAATTACAAAGGCTATCCCAAAGGCAAGAGAACTATCCACATGATGATGCCTGAGATTACAGGCAAAAGCTTTTCAATTAAGAAAATAGCACGTCTGATGAGAAAGCATGGACTTAATTCAGGAGTTCGAGCTCCCCGTCAGTCCCTTAAGGCTGCTCGTGAGCATCTTGAAAAATACAAGTGCCCTAATCTTCTTAAACGAAAATTCAGACTGGCCATGCCTTTTACGCACATTCTCACTGATGTTTCCTATCTGTTTTTTGGAGCAAATGGCAGAGGCTATCTTTCAGCAGTCAAAGATGCGGTAACAGGGCGCATATTAGCTGCCGTGGTGAGCGAAAACAATGATTCGGCAATGACTATGGAGACGCTGAAGCAGCTTGAACGCTACACCTTTCGCGATAATGCCATCTTCCATAGCGACCAGGGGGCACTGTATCTCAATGAAGCATTTCAGAAAAAGGTAAAGGAGCTGGGATTCAGAGAATCAATGTCCAGAAGAGGCATCTGTGAAGACAACAGTTCACAGGAAAGCTTTTTTGGCCATTTCAAGGATGAATGTGACTATACCAGCTGCAGTTCCATTGAGGAGCTGAGGGAAATGGTGCTTTCCTATGTGGAATACTACAACAACGAGAGACCACAGTGGACAAGAAATAAAATGACACCCGTGAAATACGAATCGTATCTTGAAGCCATGCCGCCTGAGCAGTTTGATTTATACATGTCCAAGGAAACTGATAAGTATGAAAAAACGAAGGCTCTTGCAACAAAAAGAGCTAAAGCGCGTGCCAACCTGATACTGTCATGATATACTACAGACACCAATAAATACATATCAGGCGGAGGAAAGCATTATGGCAAAAAGAAATAAGCAGATTAACCTGGAAAAAGCTTTAGAAGAGGCTTCTAAAAACCAATACACTGAGAAGGTAACAGATGGCAGAATCTATTACACAAGGGAATTCTATGCCCGCATGAAACAGCTGATGGATGGCGGCATGTCACCAATTAAGGCATACAAGACACTCGGATACGATGTAAACACGTTAGGAGAAGATCGCGCCTACGCAGCTGCCGGTCGCGCTGCCAGCGGACAGGCACGCAAGCCCAAGAAGGTCAGCGGCATGGTTCCGCGTGATCAGGTTGGCAATCTTTCCGATCAGGAAATGGTTGACTATCTTAATTCACGCATTGACTATCTGGAAACAGTTGTTGGAGTCGTAAAAAAAAGGGCTCAAAACTGCTGGTGAAGGTATCATCATCGAAGAACGAGAAATAGCGGTAGATAAATGTCTTCTCGCAGATACGTATATAAGAGATCATCCTGATGTCAAAATCAGTGAGGCCTGCAAGATATTTGAAATCACTTCAAGAAAATACAGGTGCTGGAAGAAAAAACGTGAAAATCCATCTGCCAGCCAGATTCAAAAGGCTACCGAAGATGAGATGATAAAGGATAAGATGATTGATATCGTCAAAACCTTTGGCTTCGTGCCTGGGCGAAGAACATTCTGTGCTCTTTTTACTCGCATGCATTTTAATATCAATGGTCAGCCGGTTGGTGAAAAAAAAGTAACGCGTCTGATGCAGGAATTGAATTTGTTCCCCAACCTACGCCATAAGGATGCCTACAAGGGACAGGCAACATACAACCATCCTTATTATAACGTTAACGATTACGTAAAAAGATACTTCAGACAAGACCCGCGCAAGGTTATTCTCACTGATATCACTTATATTTCCTATAACGGCAATAAAAACATCTCTTATCTATGCGTATTTAAGGACGCATTTACCAATGAAATTCTTGGATGGCATATTTCTAAAAGAATGGACGTTACCCTCGTTGAAAGAGCTTATTGCATGATGATGGATCTTCATGAAAAGGAAATTGAGAAGGCATGCAAATACATGAAGGAAAATGGAAAAAAGCCTTATGTCTATATTCATTCAGACAACGGCTCTCAATACCTTTCCACCGAATTCAGAGAAATTCTAGAAGATGACGGCTTCATTCAGTCAGTATCCAGACGCGGAAACAGCCTCGATAATGCGCCAATGGAAAGCTTTTTTGGAAGAATGAAATCTATTCTAAATGAATTAGTTGAAAAATGTCCTAACTTTGATACGGTTGAAACCATGATCAAAAACTTTATGGAACAGTATAATACAGTAATACCTCAGTATGATCTGGCAGGACAGACTCCTGAAGAATACTATCGCTATATTACTGAAGGCATTTATCAGACTGATGTTTATTTCGGCGTCTCAGCCAAAGAACTCATCACCCAGGAAGAACTGGAATCCAGACGCGAACAAGCGCGTGCTGAAAGAGCTCGACGCAGAAGCAAGCAAAACGAGTCTGGTGAATCATCTTATGAGTATAAGAGCGAACAGCATCCTTTCAAAGTGGTACAGAAGGATCAGAAGGTTATTCTAGCTCGAATCAATAAGCTACAGAGACTGATTGACGAAAATACGAAAGAAGTAGAAAAACTGGATACGCTATTGGCTGATACGAATACAGCACTCAAGTTCCTAACCAAGGCATCCGATTCAGTGATCAAGTCACTGTACTATCCTAGAAACTGGCAGAATTATCCAGAGCTATCGTATGTGAACAGAACAGGAGCAATCTATTAATAATACATCAAGTCATCCACTTCTTGTTTAAAAAATCACGTAAAGTGGTTCTTTTTGTCGTACAATAAAACTCCTGATATGGATGAATAGAAGCGAAAAAATGAGGGCAAGATTCAATTGAATCTTGCCCTCATCCTTTGTGAGCTGAAAACAAGTCGTCACTGTCAATAAATAGTCCTTGACAATGGTACCAGTTTACACCATGACACATGAGCAGATTGTTTTAGCGGTTAATGCGAAACGAGAAGCCATTTCGCGAGTGTTAAAACAGCTTGAGAAAAAGGCATGATCCAGCGAAGCTGCAACTGTATTTCTATTTTAGATCCTCATGGTCTTAAGCAGCTTTTATAATATGTGAGGTCTTTTGAAAAAAAGATCTTTTTTTGCGGTTGAGCTTGACTTGTTAGATGTAATGTATTATATTACAAACAGAAAGAGGAGGACAAGCCGATGAATGCCCAGAACTGTTTAGAAATTTTAAGATCTATAAAAGATGTCGCTTTTGCGACGATTGATCGTGATGGAAAACCACAAGTGCGAATGATTGATATGATGCTTATTGAAGAGGGAAAGCTGTTTTTCTGCACCGCTCGCGGCAAAGACTTTTATCAGGAACTTTGTGATTTACCGGAAGCCGCTATTACCGGGATGAATGAAAAATATCAGATGGTACGCTTTAATGCGAAAGTGAAGAAATTATCTGATCAGAAGTATTGGATCGATCGCATTTTTGAAGAGAACCCATCGATGAAAGATGTTTATCCAGGGGATAGCCGTTATATCTTAGAACCATTTGTCATGGATGAAGGCACTTTAGAATTCTTTGATTTAGGGGTCAGTCCGATTCATCGTGAAAGCTTTGCGTTAAAAATGCCAGTCAAAGAAAAAGGTTTTTTAATTAGTGACGCCTGCATTGGCTGTGGCACTTGCCAACGTAATTGTCCGCAGCAAGCTATTATCAAAGGGACGCCTTATGTCATTAAGCAGGAACAGTGTTTACACTGTGGACTCTGCTTTGAAAAATGTCCAGTTAAGGCTATTTTTAGAAGGGGACTCTCACGATGAACAATGTCATTCATTTATTAATCAGTCAGTGGTCGTTTTTTGGCGGCTTACTTGTTGAACATATTGAAATTTCTTTAGCATCTATTGCCATTGCCATTGTCGTCGGTGGTCTGGCAGGGATTCTGATTAGTGAATTTCGCAAAAGTGCGAAAGTGACGTTAAGTGTCATTAACTTTCTGTATACCATCCCATCAATCTCAATGTTAGGATTCCTAATTCCTTTCTCTGGTATTGGGGATGCGACTGCTATTATTGCTTTAACCATTTATGCCCTCTTACCAATGGTGCGCAATACATATACGGGTATGACAAATGTCGATGAGGCGATTATTGAAGCAGCCAAAGGGATGGGCTCAACCAAATTTCAGATTCTTTATAAGATTCAGCTGCCATTAGCGATGCCGGTTATCTTTGCGGCTATCCGCAACATGGTGACGATGACCATTGCTTTAGCCGGGATTGCCTCATTTATTGGTGCGGGCGGCTTAGGGGTCGCCATCTATCGTGGCATTACTACAAATAATGCGGCGATGACTGTTGCCGGCAGTTTACTCATTGCGTTATTAGCGTTAATTGTCGACTTTGTTTTAGGGGCGATTGAAAAACGTTTATTAAAACGTGATGAAAAAGCGAAAAAACAAAATAAACGCATTGCTTTAGCGGGCGGCTTAGCGATTGTGATCTTCCTTGGCTATGCCTTCTTCCCTAAACAAAAGCAGGAAACGATTCACATTGCGACCAAGCCGATGACGGAGCAGTATATCTTAGGGGAAATGCTGAAAAAGGTGATTACGGATAAAACAGATTTAAAAGTCTCATTAACGCAAGGTGTCGGCGGCGGAACATCTAATATTCAGCCGGCGATGGTGAGCGGGAAGTTTGATATGTATCCAGAATATACTGGAACAGGCTGGAATATGGTTTTGAAAAAATCTTCACTTTACTCAGAGAAACAGTTCTCCACATTACAAAAGGCTTATCAAAGCAAGTATGGTTTAACATGGCAGACAATGTTAGGTTTTAACGATACTTATGGTGTGGCTATTTATAAACCGATTGCGGAAAAATACAACATTAAAACATACTCTGATCTCAAGGCTCTCAATGGTAAACTGATCTTAGGTGCAGAATATGATTTCTTTGATCGCCCTGATGGCTATAAGAAACTAAAAAAGACGTATGGCTTATCTTTTAAAGCCACGAAAGATATGGATATGGGCTTGAAATACAAAGCTATTAATAATCATCAGGTTGATGTGATGCCTGTCAATACAACCGATGGTCAGCTATCCCATGCTAATGTCCGTTTATTAAAAGATAACTTGCATATGTATCCCTCTTATCAGTGTGGTTTAGTCATTAATCAGACGTTCTTAAAGGCGCATCCAGAATTAAAGAAAGCCTTAAAAGTTTTTGATCATCTGATTAGTGAAAATGATATGTCGAAAATGAATTATGAAGTGGAAACGAAGAAGAAAGAGCCAGCGGCGGTAGCGCAGGCCTTCTTATTAGCGAAAGGGGTGTAAGTGATGGCGATTATTACATTTGACCATGTCAAGAAAGTTTATGGTAAGCAGACTGTTATTCCCAATTTAAGTTTTAGTGTTGAAAAAGGCGAATTTGTGATGATGATTGGGACCTCCGGCAGTGGGAAGACAACGACGCTGAAAATGATCAACGGTCTGATTATGCCAAGCGGCGGAGACATTATTGTCGAAGGCAAATCAATCAAAGAGCATGATCTGATTGCCTTACGCCGTTCAATTGGATATGTTATTCAGGGCAGTGTGCTCTTCCCGCATATGAACGTTGAAGAGAATATTGCCTATGTTTTAAAGCTGTTACATAAAAGCAAAGAAGAAATTACACAGGCCGTCGATCACTGGATGAAAGTTACTGACTTAGATTTAAGTCTGAAAAAACGTTTTCCAAGCGAACTTTCTGGCGGTCAGCAGCAGCGTGTCGGGATTGCCCGCGCCTTGGCGGCGACGCCGGACTTAGTATTGATGGACGAACCTTTTGGGGCTGTCGATGCGATCACCCGCGAAGCGCTTCAGCAGGAAATAAAAAAGATTCATGCTCAGGTAGGCATTACAATTATGTTTATCACTCATGATATTGAAGAAGCTTTAACCTTAGGTACAAAAGTGATGGTGATGGATCAGGGACAAATCGTCCAATACGATACGCCAGAGGTCATTAAAACCCATCCTGCTAATGCTTTTGTGGCGCAGCTGGTTTCACGAACGCAATAATTTCTGTATCAAAAGACTTATTTATGCATCAAAGGTGTAATAAGTCTTTTTTACAATTTGAAAAGCCTTATTATAAGGGGATTTTTTCGTTCAGGAATATTGAATAGAAATAGGTCCTATGGTATTATTTTTGCAACACAAAAACTATTTTTTCATGCTTGTGTTACACACTGTGGGAAGTGTAAGGGGGAATTTAATATGGATCGTCGTGCGATCAAATCACGAGAAGCGATTGTACAGGCATTTTTATATCTTTTACCGCGTAAAGGCTTTGATAAGCTGACTGTGCGGGAAATTGCCGATCAGGCGCAATTAAACCGGGTGACGTTTTATCAGCATTACAAGGATAAATATGATTTACTAGAACAGTGCGCGAAACATTATGTGGATGAGATGCTTAAAGGGAATATGAACGTTGATTTAAAGAGTCTTATTCATCGTAGTTTTCTTTATGTCCAAAAGCATCAGGAAGAGCTTTTAAAACTGAGTCAGAAAGAAGTTGTTTACGCGTTATTGGATGCTTTTAAAAAACAGTTACGGGATCATTATTTACCGCTTATTACCGGAAATCACTTGGAAGATATTATGATGAATGAAATTCATGCCGGGATGGCGACAGGAATGCTGCAATGGTGGATTCATCACGCTCAGGATTACAGCGTAGAAGAGGCCGTCAATAGCTACATGATCTTACGTTCACGCTTATTTATTTCATAATTTTTAAAAATCGAATCAGAAAAACACGTTATTCGCTTCTTTTCGTGGTACACTAAAAGTAGTATTCATGAAAGGAGATGGATGACATGCTGATGTATTCCACAATGCTCGATATTGCGAATACGCTCACGCAAGAAGCGTTTATTCAATTGGTGATTGAATGGAATCAAAAGAGCGCTCACAAGGAAAATATCATCCCTGATTTACATTATCAGGGAGAACGTCATATTCGTCTCGGCCATGATGAGAAATGGATGGATATCGAAGAATATGAAGAAAAGAATATTATTGCGATCCGTTATCAGAAACAGGGGGAAGATGCCTCGATTTGGAATACGGATTATATCATGAACTTCGATGAGATGAAGATGGCAATTCATCTTGATCACAGCTATACGCTCCATTCTCAATTGGATGTTTTAGGATTTTCTACTCCGCGTTTTTTAAGTTTACTGATTGCCCATGGCTATTTAAAAGATGATGGCTTACTGCCGGTCTTGCGTAAACCCATTAAGATCAATAAAGACACATTATCTTTACTTGTTGCATGTATGAATGATCAGGCGCAAAATCGCTTGCCAGTCATCTATATTTCTAAGACGAAGAAAGATAGTTATGCAGTAGATGTCAAGAAATTAAGCAGTCGTCTCAAAGGGGTAGCCCATGTGCTTACCCAGGAGAGCTATGATGATACGCTCATGATTCGCCGCACCTGCCCTAGTCAGGTTGCTTATAATGGCGGAATCGATATCTATTTGCCGCATGGCACGCACCAGCATATTGCCTATCGGGAATACTTTGATGAAGGGGAACGCCTCTTTAATAAAGTGTCTCGAGAGATTTTACACTATGCCAATGTGCAGGCGGTTTTACCGCTTTATACCTGGTCTGGCGTCAATAATGCGATCTTGCAGGAAAAGTGGCATCATATGCAAAGTGAATATGAGAAAGCTAAAAATGAAGTCGATGAATATTTAGGGGCATTTGATGACGACTATGCGAAGATGCAGAAACAAATCGATGAACTGACCAAAGCCAATCTTTCCTTAACTTTGGAAAATCAGGGGTTACGCTCAAAATT
This sequence comes from Intestinibaculum porci, assembly GCF_003925875.1. Lineage (GTDB taxonomy): Bacteria > Bacillota_I > Bacilli_A > Erysipelotrichales > Coprobacillaceae > Intestinibaculum > Intestinibaculum porci. The sequence continues at coordinate 1,541,802 of NZ_AP019309.1, forward strand.
AAGTGACAGTCAGAAAGTGCCGGTGCTATATTTTGGGGAAGAAGAAGAGTTTTATCAGGGTGAGATTAAAGAGATGCTGCTAGATGCGATCAATGCGCAATTAAAAAATGTTCAGGATCATTCGCGGCGTCATGATGTTTATGAAGATATTTTACAAAAGAATGATCATCAGCATCTTTATCAAAAGCGGATGAATACCATCAAAGCTGTATTAAAAGATTATAAATCCCTTAATGCCTCATTAAAACAGAAGCTGATGGATTTAGGTTTTGAAATTCAGGATGATGGCAAACACTATAAATTGATCTATTATGGTGATGAACGTTATATGCTGGTTATTGCGAAAACTGGATCGGATGTGCGAGAAGGAAAAAACAATGCCTCGATGATTTGTAAAAAGATGTTCTAAAGGTATCAGCTTGATGCCTTTTTTATCGTATGGAAATGACTTATAATGAGGAAGAAGGTGATATCATGAAAAAACTTATTCTATCTTTTCTTAGTGTTTTACTTGTATTATCACTGCAGTTTATCGACTTGACTGCCACGCCGCGGAAAATTACTGGACATTTAAAGAAAGATCACTGGCAAACGCTAAAAACAACCAGACATGGTTACGAGATCTTAAGCATCAAACGACATTCTTTAGTCAAACTGATAACGAAGTTTAAGAAACATTACTACAATGAAAAAATAACACTTTATGATCGTCATTTTAAACCTATTCGCATCGGTGATACCAATCCGCCAGTCTATAATCTTAAAAAAGGGACTTATTATCTGAAAACAACACTATATTCCAGTGTCACGATTCTCTATGGCGTAAAATATCACTTACGGGTGAATACGCTGCCTTATCGTCAAATCAAAACACTAAAAAATGGACATGCCTATAAAACGTATTTATCAGATCATAAGATCAGTGCTTACTTTTTATCACTAAAAGGGCCATCGACGATTCGTTTTCGCTATCGAAAGAATCGATTAGATCCTCGTTATACAGCCATGCGTCATGCCCTTTATGATCAGCCAAACTGCTTATTTCAAGGCCGTTATCTGATCATCTTTAATAGTAATAATCGTCGTCATGGACTCTTACACTTGAAGGCGCAGATCAAACGCTGTCGTTTATCTTTTAAAAGACGCATTCATGGCAATACAATCGCGCATGCCAATACCATTCATGTCAATCGCCGCTACTATGATGTGGCACCTTTTGGCGGGAAACTCTTTTATAAAGTCAAGATGCCTCATAAAGGGATATTAAAATTGCGACTGCATCATTATCAGGGGAGCTATGCCTTTTACCGTAAGGGTATAACAAACATTACTGCCAAGTATTATGGCTTAAAACGTGTCCGTGTTCATCGGGGAACCTATTTTCTGACTTTGGAAAATTATAGTTCTTCCTATCCTTTTTCGTTACAATTGAAATATACAAAATAGACATACTATTAAATGTCAATAGAAAATATGAGGGGAGTTGATTTTGTTAATTATATAAATTAATTGAATCTTTGTTTACTCTGATTCTAAAGCCAAGTGAGTTTGTCTTGGCTTAGAGGTGAGTGCTACAAATATGTAGTATTAAAAATTACAAAAAGAAAACATCTTAGTGTGTATAAATGTGAAAGATGTCACAAGCTATTGAAACATATGTGTTTTATATCAAAAATCTACATACAGTATTACTCTTCTGGGTCATTTCCAGTAAAGGTAAAATCATGTACTACACCATTCTCATCAGAATATTTGTAAATACATCTTCTTGTCTTTTCTGGAATGTCAGTAGTAATACTTTGGAAGAACGTGGCTCGGGTATCTTCCGGAAGCTTCATGAGATCCTCATAAAGCAGTACGAAATCACTATCATGCTTAAGAATAGCGTAAATATAACGTGCCATCTTATTGGCAACAGCTACTATTGCAAGCTTATGGCGCTTCTTATTGCCATTTTTAACCCTTGCAAAAAGGTTGGCAAGGTATGGATTATGCCGTCTGGCATACTCTGATGCCAGGTATATAGCGTGTCTGAGGATAGGCGATCCCATTTTGGAAATCTTCCCATGGGTATCAACTGATGAACCTGATTTCTTATTTCTTGGCGTTAATCCACAGTATGATGCAAAGTTTTCCGCTTTCTTGGAAAGAGCTATGTCATATACCTCACCAAGAATCATAGCTGCGGATTCTTCACCAACACCGATTAATGTCTGAAGACGCTTAAATGCAGGCTGCTTTGAAGCGCGATTAACCATCATTTTCTTGTAGTTTCTCCTTGTCTGAAGCAGATTTCTGATACTGCTGACCATTTCAACGGTGATCAGTTCAGCTTCCTGAGGAACATTAAGAGTAACAATGGTATTTTCACAAAGATCGAACAAATCGTCTATTTTAGCTTCCTTACAGCGATGCTTAGAGGCCTCGTAAGCCACATTAAAGACTTCATTTTTAGAAGATTTAATGATATGATGTGCAGTAGGATATGCCTCTAAGATTGCAAGCGCAGTCGCAGAACGTATTGAGAAAACAGCGGTAAGCTCCGGGAAGAACTTTTCACACTGTGCACTCAGTCGATTGTATTCAGCATTTAGCTGTTTATTCAGCTGCTGATAGCGATGCGTCAGAAGTTTTAGATTCGCATGTCCTTTTTTGTTGTTTTCTTCGTTGTAATTAGGAGCTTTTTCAACATAACGTGCATCATCATCAGTTGCGCACATCTGTGCAATAGTCTTAGCGTCAAGTGGATCGGATTTGGCATATCCGTGTGCATCGCGCCACCTGTCAACGAATTTAGTATCCAGAAACTTAACTGCTTCACTTTCCTGGAGATGATCGCGTATATACATATAGACATTGTCAGAGTACACGCCTGTTACTTCCATTGTGAAAAGAACGCTCAGGCAGTCTTCATCTTTGTAATGTCTAACGGTATCGAGGAACTCATCGACACCTGGCTTGGTGAATTTAAACTTTATCGCCTTTCGAACAAATTTGGATTTAACATTTCTATCTCTGTTACGTTTATAAATGGCAGCATCTGCTTTGCCTTTAGAAACGTCTAAACCGATAAATAAATCATATTGTTTTGAAAAGATATTGTTTTTCACGATAAGTACCTCATTTCATAAATTGATAGTAATTTGTTTTGAACTGCACCTCTAAGCCAAGACAAACGCAACCTCGAAAATAAGAAGACAATGCAAACAAAGCTTCAACAAACTCATTAGGGTATAAAGAACTGTTTTGGCTGAGGAATAAGTCTATGTGAAGCGGACATCCCATAGGGGCCGCAAGGAGAAAGAATACAACCTTAGGTTCAAAACAGAATCTATTATCCTGGATTTGAAGTGTATATTCAAATCTAAAGAATCATCAATTACTAGCGATGATTCATTAATCAAATTACAAACATATTATACGAGAGGAGAAAAGCAATGAATTCAGAAAAAGAAAAAATGCGTCAGGGAGAATGGTATGATGCAAATCATGATCCGAATATTTTAAAGGATCGCTTGATCGCTGCTGATTTATGTTTTGAAGTCAATCAAATAAAACCGAGTGACCCAAGACGTGATGAAGTGTTTAAAAAACTCTTTGGACAAGAATTTGAAAATTTAGTGATCATGACGCCATTTACCTGTGATTATGGTAAAAACATTACCTTTGGCAAGGACTGTTTTGTCAATGTAAACTGTTACTTTATGGATGGCGGAAAAATCACGCTAGGTGATCATGTCTTTGTTGGTCCCTCAACTGGTTTTTATACCGCTGCTCATCCTTTAGATGTTGAGCGCCGCAATGCCGGCTTAGAAAAAGCTTTACCGATTACCGTAGGGGATAACTGCTGGTTTGGCGCAAATGTCAATGTTATGCCTGGGGTGACCATCGGTGAAGGCTGCGTCATTGGGGCCGGCAGCGTTGTCACCCATGATATTCCGCCATATTCCTTAGCGGCAGGGGTGCCTTGTAAAGTCATGAAATCCCTCAAAGAGTAATTATTATGTATACGTTTCGTTTAATTGAAAAGCAGGAGATACCTGAGTTTTTTGCTTTAATTACCAAACGCATGGCTTGGCTTGATAAAAAGCACCTTAAAGGCTGGAATATTTATCATTACGATGAAATCTTTCCATTGAGCTATTTTCAGGCGATGGCTTCATCACTTTATGTGTTGGTGAGTGATCATGTGGTATGTGGCGCCGTTTTACTAGAAAGTGATCAGCGCTGGAATGATTATTGTTCAGCTCTCTATGTCCATAACTTTGTCTCAGAAGTCGGCTCACGTAGCGGACGTTCCTTTCTCAGATATGTCGAAGCTTATGCCGTATCGAAAGGCAAGAAGTACCTGCGCTTAGATAGCGATATCCATAATGAAGACCTCGCTTCTTATTATCATGATTTAGGTTTTGAAGATTACGGCTTTTGCTGGGAAGGCGACTATCAAGGTGTTTTAAGGCAAAAGAAACTCATACATCATTGATGTTAAGGGAATACAGCTCAGTCTGTATTTCTTTTTTTTAATTGTAATGTAAAGCAAGCTTGACATACCACACAAACAAGACTATACTGAAATTGTAAAGGAAGCTTTACATTAAGGAGGGCGTATGAAAAACCATATTGAAGAAATCCGTAAACAAAAGGGGATTCGACAGGAAGAACTCGCAAAAGCTTTAGGTGTTTCTCGACAGACGATCAGTTCATTAGAAAATGGTCGTTATAATCCCTCAATCCAGTTAGCTTTTAAACTTGCTCGTTATTTTCATGTCACCATTGAAGAATTATTCATTTTCGAAGAGGAGGACTAGTTATGAACATGAAAACAAAACGTCTTTATACGTTATTATTATTTGTTGTGGGCATGGTTTTTATTATCTTATCCGTCTTTTTGAAAGCTTACAGCTCACAGCTGATTGGGATCGGCGGTGGTCTTTTGGGCGTCGCTATTGGCCGCTCGATCAGTCTTTATCGTTATCGTAAGGATCCTGAATATGCTAAGGAGGCCGAGATTGCTTTACATGACGAACGTAATCTTTTCTTACAGGATCGTGCCTTAGCTATTGCTGGTAAAATGCTTATGCTGATCATCGGGATTGTTACGCTTATTGCAACTTTTGTCAACAGGACTTTGATGATGGCTGGGGCAATGGCTATTTGTCTTTATCTAGTTCTTTACTTGATTACTTATTTTATTCTTTCTAAAAAATACTAAACAAAAAGGGCACAGATTATTCATCTGTGTCCTTGTCCGGCATAAAGGATTTAATAATCAAAATAATGACTTCAATGCATACGATAATACGTAAGATCCTCATACCTTTTCTCGTGTAATGTTCAAGCTTTTCTAAAACATCAGTATTCATACCATCACTCCTTGAGTCTATTATATCATATTTTTATAATAAAAATATTGAAGGCGGTATCAAAAGCCTGATATGATGTTTTTGAGGTGAAATTCATATGTCTAAATCAATTAAGAAATATTTGCTAATTACTTTTGCGATTTCCTGGCTTTTGATGATTGCGGGATCGCTTATGTATTTAAAAGGCAATGAAGTGGTTTATAAGATTGCCTTAGTCTTAGTTATGTATGTCCCATTATTTGCCATTTTGTTAGCCAAAATTCCTGTCTCACAAGTGAAGTGGAAATTAAAAATCAAAGGGCATTGGAAATATCTGTTTATGTCTTTGTGGGCACCAGGCATTTTAAGTACGTTAGGCGCGTTACTCTTCTTTCTGATTTTTCGTAACGCTTTCGATCCCCAGTATACGACTTTAAAGAAATTGCTTGGCAGCGCGGGGATGAAACAGTTAAATGCATCGCATATGAGCATGGAAATGTATTTACTGATTACTATCTTACAGTCAATGCTCTATCTGCCATTTATGAACATGATGGCTGCCATCGGTGAAGAAGCCGGCTGGCGAGGCGTTCTTTATCCAGCGTTAAAAAGTGCTTACGGCACTGCGAAAGGTCGACTTTTCGGCGGCTTGATCTGGGGGATCTGGCATTTTCCAATCATGATAATCGCCGGCTATGAATACGGTAAAACGTATTTAGGGGCACCGGTGTTAGGACCGCTTGTCTTCTGTTTATTTACGATTTCTTTTGGGATCTTGCTAGATTATGTTTATGAAAAAACAGATTGTATCTGGTTTCCTGCTTTAATGCATGGCGCCTTGAATGCTTTTACTCTCTTTAGTTATATGGTGAAACCATCTTATGCACAAATGAGTATTTTAGGGCCAGGTCAGATTGGGCTTATTGGCATGATTCCATTCCTGATTACAGCTTTCCTGATCATGAAGAGAAGTGGTGACAGCTTATGAAAAAAATCTGTATCTTTTGTGGAAAACCGATCCATATGCTGGATTATGGCTACATGGACTTAAGTGATGAGAAAGCTATTTGTGCTTCCTGTCTCAGTCGTTTTTCCACGGGCATTCCTCGTGATGCCAAGACTGCTGATTATCATCATCAGCTATATCACAACATCAAAACAAGTGAAGATTATACAAAACTGCCACGCGAAGATCGCTATCTGCTCGATGAAAGATTAGGCAATAATGATGATGGCTTCACGCAGCTCTTATCGACAACGGATTGCTTAACGGGCTATGAAATGACTGGATACTTAGGCGTCATTAGCGCCGAATATACCTTAGGGACGGGTTTCCTTTCTTCTTTTGATAGTTCTTTAGCGGATTTAGCAGGCGGGGAATCAGAAACGTATACGAAGAAAGTCCATATGGCGAAAATGCAAGCTCTTAAACGCCTGCAGGTGGTATCGGCGCATCTAGGCGGCGATGGTGTTATTGGCATTCATGTTGATTTGGAAGTTTTTTCTCGTGATATTATTGTGGCAAGCTGTTATGGCACCTGCGTGACACTAAAAAAGATCAGCGATTAAGCTGATCTTTTGATGCTATCTATTATTATTTTTCAATCTGTACGCGCGCATTGATGTCTTCGCCATCTTTTGGCGCCGCTTCTTCTAAGATCCCGCCAAATGGCATCTGAGCAACTAAAACATAGTTTTCAGGGACATTGAATAATTTCTTAACGGCATCATCAATAACTGGGTTATAGTGCTGAATGTTAGCGCCGATGCCTAAAGCACGTAAACCAGTCCAGATATTGATCTGTAACATCCCGTTAGACTGCTGTGCCCAAATAGGGAAGTTGGCAGCGTATAATGGGAACTGTTCCTGTAAACCTTTGACAGTTGCTTCATCATAGAAGTAAAGAACAGTACCATGCGCAGCTTTGAAGCTGTCAATTTTTTCTCTTGCGACTTTCCCGCCGAACGCATCATAGATTGTATCCCATAACTGATCCTGTTTGTCACCTAAAGCTACGACCACACGCTGTGATTTCATATTGAAAGCGTCTGGTACTAAGGCCGTTGTTTCTTTAATGAAAGCGATGACTTCATCATCACTGACTGGGATATCTTTTCCTAAAGCGTAGATCGAACGGCGATCTTTTAATAAATCTGTTACATTCATATGTAAGTCCTCCTTGTTTAACCTACTATTATTATAGGTGAAAGAAAAAAGGAAGAAAAGAGGGATTTTTTCATAAGGTAGGTATCTTTTACTTGAGTAATGGAGAAAATAAGGGAAATCTTACCTGACATCTTTTCTAAAAGTAGGGAAGCTGGTAAAATAAAGACTGTTAAGTGAGGCGAATCAAATGAATACGTGGGATAGTGAAACCTACAATCAAAAATTTCATTATGTATCTGATTATGGCAAAGCCTTGTTTGATCTGATTGATTTTAAACAAGTGGAAACAGCTATTGATCTTGGCTGCGGCACGGGCATACTAACCAATGCTTTGGCTTCCCAGCATATTAATGTCGTGGGCTTAGATGCCTCATCAAGTCAGATTGCGAAAGCGCGTGAGAGCTATCCAAAACTGATGTTTATTCAAAAGGATGCCTCTTCTTTTCGCGTCAATCATCCCGTTGATCTGATTTTCTCAAATGCCCTTTTTCATTGGATTCCGGAGAGCGCGCAGGAAAAGATGATGAAATGCATCGGGGAGGCATTAAAAAGCGGTGGTCAGCTTGTTTTTGAGTGTGGCGGCTATGGTAATAATGTGATGATCCACCATGCTTTAGAACAAGTTTTTAAAAAACATGGCTATACTTATTCTATGCCTTTTTATTTTCCAACAATTGGTGATTATGCACCGATGATTGAAAAGGCGGGGATGATTGTCCAATATGCGAAATTATTTAAAAGACCCACTCCATTAAGCGGAGAAGATGGTTTAAGTGACTGGATCAGGATGTTTGTGACGAAACCATTTATCGGAATCGATCAGCAGGAAAAGAACCAAATGATTGAAGAATGCGTGGAAAGCTTACGAAAAGATATGTATCATCATGGCACCTGGTATGCGGATTACGTCCGTTTAAGAATGAAAGCAATTAAGAAAGTGAAGTAGAGATTTATGGCACAGCAGCAACTCTCGCCGAGGCAGGCACAGCGATTACAAAATTTTGAAGATATTTTTGCGGACCGTCGGGAAAAAGGTTTCCTTGCGAAAGTCATCATCGTTCGGCTTAAAGATACGATTATTATGCCTCTGATCGCCTTGCTTTTATGGGGGATCACCTATGGGGTTATGCAATACTTACATGTTGATTTTCCTTATTGGCTTCTTCTTGGCCCGACACTTATTTTAGGGGTTATTCTGCGGGAATTATTACGTGGCTTGGCCTATGCGATGGCGAGTCGTCATGGCTTTAGTGATTTATGTTTTCATATGACCTGGCGCCGTCTGCTTTTTAAGTGTGATCTGGTAATGCCAATTTCGCAGAAAGGCTACGCCTGGGGAAATTTATGCCCTTGGCTTTTACTAGGCCTCGTACCGATTCTTTTAGGCGTCTTTTATAAAAATCATCTCTTTTTGGCTTATGGGATTTTCATGCTCATTGCTTGTTTGAGTGATCTGCTTGTCTTTTTCAAAGTGATGCGCTTTAAAAGCTCGGCAGCACGAGTTGATGTGATTGATCATCCAGTGCGTTCTGGCTATGTTTTCTTTGAAAAATAAAAAAATCCGGTTGATGGCCGGCATGCTTGGGATACAAACGTATCCTTTTTTAATTGTCGAAATAAGCATCAACCGTTTCGCCAACTTTAACAACGGTTATCATACTGATAAGAATCAATAAGATCAAAGCCACAAAGACCGGTAAAGCGTTGGCGATAACAAAGTAAAGAATACTCAGAAAAGCTATGACCGCCAGAAATGCTTTACCTTGCTTGAAAGGCACCAGGCAGACACTTAAGAGGACAATGGGAAAAACATTCATCATTTCATTCATATTTATCACTTCCTTGACTAATAGTATAGGCATTTTTATATTGATGCTCTATCAATCCTATGTAAAAGAATGTAAAGAAATGCTTCGCATGTAAAGATTATGTAATAGAAAAGCCTGCTTTGGGCAGGCTAATGGTTATGATTGAGAGTTGAGGGACGTCGATCGCGCCGACGAAATAAATAAGCGATCAGTTCACCGGTCAGCGCTCCGGCCGCCGCAAAATAAGCATGCTCAATAATTGCATTTAAACTTAAGGTGAGAGCAATTACAAAACCAAGGAAGGCACCGCCCATAATACAGAGGCAGTCTCTTTTGCTTTGCTCGACGGGAATAATAAAACATAAACCAAGCACAATAAAAGGCAGGGCACCATATAAAAATTCAAAAGCCAACATTTTCTCACCTCTCTCATCATAAGTGTAAACGATTTTTTATGTGAACGCATGCAGGAAATGTAAATATTATGTTAAGATATTGTATAATCGCAAGAGATAGACTCTGTATAATCGCAAGAGATAGACTCTTGTCATTATAAGAAATCTTTTATATAATCTTTATTATATGTAGAATATGAAAAGGAGGATCTTTATGCAAATCCGAAGAGCAGAGGTTAAGGATATTCCGTCACTGATCACATTATTAAATGAAGTATTAGAAATCCACGCCCGGATCAGATCAGATATTTTTATTTCTGGGACAACCAAATATACCCATGAAGAATTAGAAAAGATGATTCAGGATGATCAAAAGCCGATCTTCGTGGCGGTTGATGATCATGACGATGTCTTAGGGTATGTTTTTACACAAATTGTCAAACAGCCGTTTTCTACTAATATGGTGCCTTTCACATCATTATTTATCGATGATCTATGTGTGGATAATAAAACCCGCGGCCTTGGCGTTGGCAAGGCCTTATTGGATTTTGTGAAAGCAGAAGCGAAACGCTTAGGCTGTTATGAGGTAACTCTTAATGTCTGGGCCGGTAATGATGCGGCGATACGTTTCTACGAAAAAAATGGCTTAAAAATCAAGGAAACAACGATGGAATTTATTCTTGATGAAAAAGCGGATCATTAACCGTTTACATTGATCGTTTCACTTGTCAGATCGATGAAAAACTGATACACTCCCTTTCAAGTAAAGGGGGAAAAGATGATGCAATACATCAAACATAGTATTTATGCCATCTTGCTTTTTGGGATGGCAGTGCTTGGTGATGTACTTTACAGTACACACATTCATTTACAGACATCTTACTTAGGAGTGTCCTTACAAAAGGGAATAGCGATTACGCCACGATTACCGCTGATTTTAGTTGGCTTTTTAGCTATTTACTTAACAATTTATCATTTCTTGCCAAGAAAGCATGAAAATATATTTTAAAGCATCCTTGATTGGATGTTTTTTTGATATAATTCTTAAACCTTTCTTAAACTTTGCGCTATGCTCTTTCCACTTTCTAAAGGCTCATATATAATAGGCGGGAAAGGGGTGTTATTATGCATCAACACACATCCTGGAAGGACCATTTGATCATCACTTTGATCCTGACTATTGTTTTACTATTTCTAGGTCAGCTTTGCGGCCTTGTTTTTTCACTTATTCAAACGAATAATCCGTTTCTTAAAACCTTTTTGTTTTATGATAGCAACCTGGGTGTCTGGGTTGTGATAGGAGGATTTTGTCTGCTTTTTAAGCGGGAAAGACCACTTCTTGATATCGTAAAGGAAGGGCGTGGAAATACGACATTAAGTCTCTTTTTTGGCTTATTATCAGGGATTGTCCTCAATGCCTTTTGCGTTATCTTAGCTTATTTACACAATGATTTTACTTTACTGTTCAATAGCTTTGCGCCATTGCAGCTGCTTGCTTTACTGTTTGCCGTCCTTATTCAGTCAGGGGCAGAAGAACTTTTAGTACGAGGATTTATGATGCAGCGGTTAGAGCGTCGTTACAGTCCGCTTTTAGCGATGATTGTCTCGTCCATGCTTTTTGCGGCTTTGCATCTGTTTAATCCGCATGTCACGATGATCGCGGTGATCAATCTTTTTCTCTTTGGTTTTTTTATGGCTTTAGTCACTACTTTTTATCAGAGCTTATGGATGGTGATCGGTATTCATGCGGCTTGGAATTATACCCAAGCGATCATCTTTGGCTTACCTAATAGCGGAATTCCTGCCACATATTCCATCTTTTCATTAATGCATCCAATGAAAAGTGCCTTCTATGATCCGCTATTTGGAATCGAAGGTTCCCTCTGTGCGATGTTATTACTGATTTTACTGATCGCCGCAATGGCTTTTCTCAACGTTTATAAGTGGAAGAGCGCATTTTCGAAACATGAATAAAACCCGCAAAAATGCGGGTTTTATTGTAACCTTTTTTCATAGTTTGTCAGCGCATCAATGAATTTTTGGGTAGGTTTTGACATCTGAATAGCACTTTTCCAGACCATCTTTAGAGGAAACGTGATCGCTGGCTCGATGCTTTTGAAAGTTAAAGCAGAAGCGTCATCGGTATGGATGATCCCTTCGTAACAGAGACAGTAACCAAGGCCTTCTTCAACCATTAATGAGGCATTAAAAAGGAGGTTTGTCTTCGCAACGACGCGACAGTCGCTTTTGGATAAGTGCAGATACTGCTCTAAGAGTCGTTCATTAGCCATTTGTCTAGAGATAATCAGCGGTAAATTCTTTAAATCCGATATGTGAATGGCATCAGTTTGCGATAAAGGATCGTCTTTACGCATCAACAGTCCTAAATGATCAGTATAATGTAAAGGTAAGACCTGATACTTATGGTTATTGACCGTCCCGCTGATAATGCCCGTATCAATCAGACCATTTTCGAGCTGCTCCAAAACCTGGGTTTCATCACCGCTAATAATTGAAAAACGTAAAGCGGGATAATGACTTTGGAGAGATTTCATAACGGTCACGAGTTCTTTAACGCCGCGCGTCTCGGCTGAGCCAATGACCACTTCCCCCGTTAAATGTTCATCGGATGAAATAATATCATTTTTAGTTTTTCCCACTAAAGTTAATATTTCTTCCGCTCGCGTTCTTAAAAGCATCCCTTCTTCTGTTAATGCGATTTTACGATTCCCTCGTATAAAAAGCTGTTTGCCGAGTTCCTTCTCGAGATCTTTTAACTGACGAGAAAGGGTCGGCTGAGAAAGATAAAGCGTTTGAGCCGCTTTAGATATACTTTCTTCCTGACAGACAGCTAAGAAATATTGTAAAACACGTAATTCCATAAAATCACCTCTCATGCTTATTTTAACACGTTTCATGAAAAACAATAAAGCATTTTCTATACTTTTTATATCAGTATTGTATGATTTCTTTATCAAATGAAGAAATCTGTATGATCAAAAGTTTTCCCTAATCTATTTATTAATCCTTGTCAGCGTAGGAGAAATATGTAAAATAGAATTGTATGTGAAAAGGGAGAGTGTATATGCAAGTTTCTACCAAATTTACTATTGCGATTCATATCCTTGTCGCAACGGAATATTTCAATAATCAAAAGATGAAAGTCACCAGTGACTTCTTATCTATGTCAATTGGTTCTAATCCTGTTATCATTCGTAATCTGATGCTCAATCTCAAAGAAGAACATTTAATTGAAATTAAACGTGGTCCAGGGGGTATTTCATTATTAAAACCACTTAATGAAATTACGTATTTAGATGTTTATAAAGCGGTCGAGACAAAAAGTACAGATGAGCTTTTTAAATATCATGAGCACCCGAATATTGAGTGCCCAGTTGGACGCAATATTCACCAGGCTTTGGAAGATTCATTAGATGAGATTCAGCAGGCTTTTGAAAAAGAATTATCCTTACACAAAGTGGAAGATGTTTATGATAATGTGCTTAAGCAATTATCATTAGAAAAAGTATCAAAACAGGAGGAGAAAGCGCATGCCTTCTAAGATTTATTCGATGTCATTTGCGAAAATCTATCCTTTGCTTGTCCAAAAAGTCGTTCGCAAAGGTCGTTTACCCGAAGAAGCCGATGCCGTGATCAGCTTGTTGACGGGGTATAGCAGTGAGGAGATTCATGCAGCCTGTGAAGCGAATGTGGATTATTCAACCTTCTTTGCCAATGCGCCGCACTATCATGAACATGCCGATGCGCTTAAAGGACGCGTCTGCAATGTTCGCGTTGAAACAATCGAGGAACCCTTGATGAAACAAATCAGACAATTAGATTTACTTATTGATTTGTTGGCGAAGGGAAAATCATTAGAAGCTATTACGTCATTATTTGGCGAATAGCTTTTTCTTTATCCCAGGCGCCACAGGAAAAAATGGGTCTGCTTATGGGTATTGCCTTGATGATTACCGGGGTAGCTCCAGCCATTGGCCCAACGCTTGGCGGTACTATGATCATGCATGTCGACTGGCGTGCCATCTTTTGGTTTTTAATGCCATTTCTCATCTTTTCTTTGTGTGCGGGCAGTTATGCGATCCGGCAGTCATTGCCACTAAGCAAACCTTCATTTGATCTTTTAGGTTATTTTTTTCTCGCCTTATCTTTTATTTGCCTGATTGTCGGGGCATCATTAAGTTCACAGGGCTGGACATCACCTCGCGTCCTGCTGTTAATGCTTGGCTTCATCGTATTTCTAATGCTGTTTGTCATGCATAGTTTACATCATGACAATCCGATTATTCATCCTCAGATTTTTGCAGTCAGACCTTTTACTGCCAGTCTAATCACTTATGTCTCCACAAATTTCATGACTTTAGGTCTCGGTTTTCTCATTCCTAACTTTCTGCAGTTAACTCTGCATAAAAGTGCCTTAACCGCTGGTGTTATCATGATGCCTGGCGCTGTCGTCGCGTTGCTTTTTATACCTTTATCAGGTAAAATCTACGATCAGCGCGGTGTTAAAGGAAACGCATTAGCGGCCGTTATTTTTATGATGTTAGCTCAGCTTCTCTTTTTCTTCAATGTCAGCCATGCCACGCTTATTTCCTGTCTGATCATTTATATGATTTATGCCTTAGGGCAAGGCTTTTCGATGGGCACTTACATGACCCATGCATTAGCGCAAATTCCAGAAAAAGAAAGTGCTGATGGCAATGCGATCTTTAATACGCTTTTACAGCTTTTTGGGGCAATTGGCACATCTATTGTCTCCAGCGTCGTGGCAACGAGTCAAAAAGGCGGGATCACTGCTTCCAACACAGCGATTGGGACAGCGCATGGTTATCTTTTATTAGTAGCTTTATCAGTGGTTGCGTTTATTTGTGCCTTGATCACCATTCATGATGATCATGCTGCAAAAGCTTAATAATCCATCAATAATGTAAAGTGATTCTGTTTATATAAGTGCGCTTCTTTGCAAGACGCACTTTTTTCATTCTTTTACTTATTATATTTACAATAATGCTTGTTTTTATGTTAACATATAATTATAAACAAGCCGGGAAACTTGTTTGTGATTATATGGATCATATTAAAATAAAGTATGGGATATGGGGTGAAGATATGAAGATCCTTTTAATTGATGATGATCTCACTTTTGCATGCCAGCTGAGAGAAGATGCGCTCGCTTATTTTGGTCATGATGTCACTGTCATCATAGAAACGCAATATCGGTTATCAAGCGATGATGATATTGATGCTTTTTTTATCGCGATTCAATCAGATGATCTTCGCGGCTTCGAATTAGCGCAAGCGCTGCAGGAAAAATATAAAGCTCCACTGGTGATCTTTGTGTCAAATAATGCGGAGCTTGTCTTCAAAGCGTTAGTGATCGGGATGTTTCAGTTTATTCGAAAAGAGCACTATCAGGAAGATCTCGAAGCTGTTTTTCCGCAGCTGAAAGCGGAATTAGAAAAACGTATTTATTCGATCACGATCGAAACATCCGGACGTACGTTAACGATTATACCGCCACGTATTGAATATTTCGTGGTTATTAACCACGAATTAATTGTTGTTTCTAATAATCAGCCTACCGTTTTACGTTCCACTGTGAAAAAGGCCTTAAATCTTTTTCACTATCCGTATTTAGTGCAGATTCGTCGCGGCACGGTGGTGAATCTTGATTATGTTACATCGGTAAAAGGTCACATTTTAATGATTGATGAAAAATCATTTACGATCTCACGAAAGTACTATGCGGATTTTAAATCAGCTTGGAAAAAATACCATATTTAGTGCATTGTACGTCATATAATTGCATTATACGACAGATGTATTTACAAAAATAAAGATATCGCATATCGTAGACATGTGTTCAAGAAAGGCGTCGTGTCTTTGAGGAGCACCGTTATGGGAGATACAATATATAAGCAGAATCGGGTTTGGTGGGCTGAGTTTCTGCCGGACTAGTCAGGTAGGTGACTAGTCCTTTTAATTATGCCTTTTCTCATCACATAAAAAGCGCAAAGAACCCATAATTACCCACAATATGACTAAAATATAACTCAACTATAAAAATAAAAAGAAGTTCCTTAAGTATACTTTAAGCACCCTTGATAAATTTTCTTTTCTCCCTTATGGTGAAAAGGCGAAAGGAGTGCGTTTTATGAAACGAGTATTGATCAGCGTGATGACGCTGACCATGATGTTTGGGATTATGAGTGGAAAGGTGCAAAGTGTTCAGGCCGCAGCCACATCATTTCAGGTTTCTGTTACGTCATCAAAAGTGACAATAAATGTGAAGGGATATAAAACATCGGGGACAATCTATGGCTATGATGCCAATAGCTATGCAAAAAAGGATAGCCTTAAAGGCATCAGCAAGGATCTGACCAATACGGGCTCTTTTAAAGTCGGTAGTTATACCAAAGGGAAAAGTCAGACATATAGTTTTGATCGCTATACCAAAGAAGGGAAGGATCTTCTCTATAGTAAGTATTATCTGCTTTCAAGCAGTGGCAAGATTATTAAGGGACCGGTCTATGCTACTAAAATCACCTCAGTTAAAAAGAAGATTGGCTTTACGCAAAATACCAAAAAGGGACTCTATAATGAAAATAGTACGAATATGTCATATGCCAAGGATTTAGGCGTATCATCCATTACAGTGAATTTAGATTTAGCTTCATTAATGTATGTTAATTCGCATCCGGAAGGATCAATTGCTTTCAAATCACAGGGGAAGACTTATTATTTTGATGCGTCCATGGTCGCTAATTATGATGCGATGATCAGCACTGCCAGCAAGAAAAGTATGAATGTCATTGCGATTATTGCGGCCTGGAAAACCAGTGATACCAATCGCTTTTCTTCTTCATTGCGTTACAAATCTTCAGTAGGGTCACCGTTATTAGGGACCAATACTTCTAATGATATCGGCCGTGATGAATATATCGCGATGATGGAGTTCCTCGCTAACCGTTATTCGAAAAGCAAGTCAAAAGGGCTGATTAACACTTATGTGATCTCTAATGAAATTGATTTCACGCCCTATTTCTATAACTGTAAGTCGCTGAATACTTTTATGGCCGAATATGAACGCTCTCTGCGTTTAGCCAACTTAGCGGTAAAGAAGTATGCTGGTGATGCGAACGTGGCGGTGCCATTTACTCATTACTGGAATGGTGATGAAAACAAATTAGGAAAAGAAAACAGCGGTTATTCGCTTAAACCTTATCAGATGCTCAACTGGTTAGCGAAAACAACCAATGCGCAAGGAGCGTATGACTGGGCGATTGCGCCACATATTTATAGTTCTTTAAATACGAAAAGTAATTTCTTGAAAGACGATTCTAAACGTGGCTGGGTCAATGGCAACTATAAAACAAGTAAGCAGCTGACTTTTACGAATGTGGAAATCCTGCAAAAATATTTATCGACATCTGCTTTAAAATATAATGGGAAAATACGCTTTGTCTATTTAACGGAAAGCGGTGTTTCTTCTTCAAGTAACAGCACCAAAGCGAAAAACGAACAGGCTGCCTCTTTAGCTTACGTGTATCTGAAGATTGCTAATTTAAGCTGTATTAAGAGCTTCAACTATTATCGTCTGCAGGATCATGAAGCAGAAAGCAAGCATCACTTATCGATTGGCTTATTAACGACGGCTGGAAAGAAGAAACCGGCTTATACGGTTTATAAAAATATTGATACGTATAACATGCGAACAACTGCCAATAAATATCTGAAATACCTCAGCTTCTATAAAAACGGAAAGACGTATTACAGCGTTGCTAATGGTAAGATCAAGTCCTACCAGACACCGATGTCCGTTTTTAGTGGGTATAAATGGTCCTTTAGTTTCCGTAATGCCTTAAAAAGTTCATTAAAAAAGAATGATCCAGGCATGATCTACAATGTCAAGGCATCGAAAAAGACGAAAACCGCGATGACAATTTCTTACCGTAAAGCAGTCGCAGCGACGGGTTATCGTATCAAAGTGAATGGCAAGACGAAAGTGACAACGAAAAAAACATCAGCCCGCATCACCGGACTGAAATCTAAAAAGTCATATAAAATTACAGTGCAGGCTTATAAAACGGTGAAAGGCAAGAAACATTATGGCTTTACCACAAGCGTGACTCTCAAAACGAAATAAGGATATAGCGAAGTGCTTTAGGCATTTCGCTTTTTACGATACAATAGGGATGGAGGTGGTGTTATGTATACGAGCCAAGTCGATTTTTTACTTATTGATCGCATCAATCATGCTTTGAAAGAGGCTTCTTTACCTTATGAAGTCCATGCCTATAGCGGCTGCGCCGCATGCGGTTTACACCTGGTTTTCCAAGAGGACACGCAGCGAAAAGAAGCTTTAGACGTTATTAATAAGATTTTAAAGACAAAGTGGTTAGCAATTGTCGAAAACGAGCAGGATCCAACAATGTTATATGTGAAATCAACTTTTGAATAAAATGATATCATCTAGTATTATATACTAGATATGTTGACTTTCTGTAAAAGCAGTGGTACAGTATACGCGGAGGTGATGGTTATGTCACGAACAAAATTAGCGGATCGTGTATTACCAACTTACACAAGAGGAGAAGAAATCTTTAATATGGTGACCCATATTGTTGGCGGTGCGATCGGCGTGGCCGCATTAGTGCTCTGCATTGTCCGTTCCGCTTTGCATCATAGCGGCTTTGGGATCGCTTCAAGCATTGTTTATGGGATCTCAATGATTTTATTATATACCATGAGTTCGATTTATCATGGCTTATCACCAAAGCATGATATTGCGAAAAAAGTTTTTCAGATCATGGATCACTGCACGATTTTCGTGCTTATTGCCGGCACCTATACACCGATTCTTTTATGCAGTATTATGAAAGCATCTGTCGTGTGGGCTTGGGTCTTATTTGGCATCATCTGGAGTGTCACTGCATTAGGTATTACCCTTAATGCCATTGATATTAAAGCTTTTGAAAAGTTCTCAATGGCTTGTTACTTAGTGATGGGCTGGTGTATTATCTTTAAGTTTAACTTAGTGATGCAGACAATGGATCTGAAAGGCATTATTTTATTAGTATTAGGCGGTGTTGCTTATACTATTGGGACGCTTTTCTATGGTAAGCAGAAAACGACAAAATATATGCATAGTATCTGGCATTTATGGATCTTAGTGGGAACGCTTCTCCATTTCTTATGTATTTATCTTTATGTTTTGTAAAAAGGCGCAAGCCTTTTTTTCTTTTTGGGAAATTTTATGAGCAAGTGTCTTCACGACGTATATAATAGAAAGGAAGGAAGGTGGAATAATGGGGAAGAAAGCTGTTTTCTTTGACGCGGATGGGACCATACTCAAAAGAAATGTCATTCGTCCAAGCGTCATCGCTTCTTTAACAAAATTACAGGAGAAAGGGATCTTAACGGTTTTATCAACTGGTCGTTCACTGCCATCGATTCATGCGAGTGCCCTCAATGATATTGATTTAAGCAATGTGATCAGCGCCGCTGGCGGCTGCGTGATCATCGATCATAAGGTGGTTTCACATGATTATCTCACATATGATCATTTAAAAGAGTTAATCGATTATCTTGATAGCTATGGCCTTTATTATACGTTAGAATGCAATGATTATCTCTATATCAGAAAAGGAACTTTGGATCATCATAAAAGGCGCTTTGCGGTTGACGACAATGCCAGTACTGAAGAGAAAGCCAAATGCGCAAAACGTCTTCATAACTTTTTGGTGCAGCTCAAAGAAACGGATGATCCGCTCTCTTTGCATGTCAATAAAATTCACTGGTTTGAAAATGATGCCATGTATGATTCTGGTAAGACACCATTAAGTTTTGAAGACATCAATGCAAAATTTGGTGATCGCTTCAATGTTAATCCATTATCTTTTATGCCTGGCAATGGTGGCGGTGAAATTAATGAAAAAGCGATTACCAAAGCGAAAGGAATGGATCTGATCATCAAACATTATCATATTGAGGCTGATGATGTGTATGCTATTGGGGATGGCTTTAATGATTTACAGATGCTTGACCACGCAGCGCATGCGATCGCCATGGGTAATGCGCCCAAAGCAGTCAAAGAAGCCTGTGAATATGTCACGGATGATATCGATCATGATGGCTTCCAAAAAGCGTTCCAGCATTATCATCTGATCTAAAAAAAAACGATGCTTAGGCATCGTTTTTAAATACATGGTATTGATTGCGACCGTGCTTTTTAGAATAATAGAGAGCGGTATCGGCTTTTTTAAGAAGACTTTTATAAGTGGTAACGTTTTTGACTTCCGCCATGCCAATCGAGCAGGTGACCGGACTTTTCTCTTTAAAGGTGTCCATTAACGTGTTCATAAAATCATCTGTTTTCTTTTTGGCGTTCTCGAGCGTGGCATCTTTCATAAAGACAATAAACTCGTCGCCGCCAAAACGGCCGATGATATCTTCCTGACGAAAGTTTTTCCGTAATGAAGCAGCGACTTCACGTAAAACTTCATCACCATAGATATGTCCGAAAGAATCATTGAAGGTTTTAAAATGATCGATGTCAATAATGAGTAAAACGCCGCAGTAGCCTTTCTTTAAGGCTTCGGCAATCAAATGTTCACTCAGCTCTTTGGTATAGACTTTGGTCAGGCCATCAAAGTTCTTTTCATTTTCAATGGTCATTTCATAGGCGAACTGCCGAATCAGCTTCGATGTCAGGACAAAGTTACAATAGATCGCCAGTAAGCCGAAGATCGTCGCATCGAAGATATCATCAAATAAGATCTTTCCGCTTTTGTAAAGAGAAGTAAAGATGATAAAGATGACGACATTGGAAATGACTAGCGGTATATTGTAACGGGGCGGATCGATGAATAAAAAGGGCAGTAAAACAAGAATGACATTAAAAGTCACTGCTAGGCCGCTGTAAGAATATTTGGTGCCCATCAGCGTGGAAAATAAAAAAAACAGGCAGATAAAGCAGTTATAAATAATGCGGCCGATTTTCTCATGACGAAAGACAGAGGTTTCCGAAAGCAGGAAATAAGCGATAGAAATAACGGCAAGATAGCTATAAGGGACGATAAAATGTTTAGAAAAGAGTCCGCTTAACACACACAATAAATACAAAATATCATAAATCATTAGAAAGAAAGCAATATCACGTAAGTTCTTAATATTACGCTGATAAAGTCGGCCTTTGATTTTGCGATAGGTTTTGTTATCTAACCCGCCGTATAAGAAGGTGTTGACAATTTCTTTGCGGGAATGATGTTTAAAGAGTTCCATGGGGTATCACCTCTTAATTATTATAACGAATATGTTTTGACAATTCTATTTTGTGGTGAAAAATAAATATTTTTTTAAACAGAAGAGCATCTTTATATAATGAATCCAAAAGGATTGAAAAAAACGATTTATCACTGAAAAAATTGTTTCGTTGGGAATTGTCTTTTTGCTTGTTTTATGTATAATAGGGGGCAAGCAGAGCTATGATCAAAGAAAGGGGAAGGTAAAGATGCAGACAATAACGAAAAAAACAGTCATCGGCTATGGGGTGATCGCTGCGCTGGTGGTCGTCTTCGATCTGCTTAGTAAAGCGATGATTGTGTCTCATATGCATTTATATCAGAGTATCACGCTGATTCCTCATTTCTTCTTGTTAACCTATATCCAGAATCGCGGCGCCGCCTGGGGGATTATGCAAGGCCGGTTAGGGCTCTTTAGTCTGATCGGGATCGCCGCCGGCATCGCGATGGTTTATTACTTTTTTAAGAGCCAGAAAGAGCAAGTCCTTTTGCGTTTAGGTTTAGCGTTGGCTTTTGGCGGGATGTTAGGCAATTTATATGATCGTTTAATCTTAGGCTATGTCCGTGATTTCCTGAATTTCTATATCTTTGGATATGATTTTCCAGTTTTCAATGTTGCAGATATGGGCGTGACGATCGGAATGGCTCTGATTATCTTACAATTTGTGATCGAGGAGTATAAGGTATGGACATTAAAAAAATCAATGCCGAAGTAACAGACGCTAATGTGCGTTTAGATAAAACTTTAATGAAATATTTAACGGATGTATCACGCACCAATGTGCAAAATTACATCAAAGAGGGGTATGTCACCGTCAATGGCAAAAAAGCTAAAGCGAGCATGAAATGCGCGGCTGGCGATGAAATTGAAGTGACGATTCCAGAACCTGAAAATACCGATATCTTACCAGAAGATATCCCTTTAGATATTGTTTATGAAGATCATGATGTGATTGTCGTCAATAAGCCCTCGGGGATGATCGTCCATCCTAGTGCGGGGGTGTATAGCGGGACTTTAGTGAATGCACTGCTTTACCACTGTGACGATTTATCTGGCATTAATGGCGTCACGCGTCCGGGCATCGTGCACCGCATCGATAAGGAAACCTCGGGTTTATTAATGGTTGCTAAAAATGATTTTGCCCATCAGTCACTCGCTAAGCAGTTAGAAGCGCACAGTGTGACGAGACGTTATATCGCCTTAGTACATGGCGTGATCAATCATAATTTAGGCCGCATTGAAGCGCCGATTGGCCGCGATCCGAAAGATCGTCAGAAGATGGCCGTTTCAGCCCATAATTCCAAATCCGCTATCACAAATTTTAAAGTGTTAGAGCGTTACAATGATATGACTTTAGTGGAATGCCGCCTGGAGACTGGACGTACACATCAGATTCGTGTCCATATGCAATATATTGGGCATCCAGTTTATGGGGATCCAAAATATGGCTATAAGAGCGATGATCAAAGTCATGGGCAGTACTTACATGCAAAAGTTTTAGGTTTTGTGCATCCGCGCACGCAGGAAGAATTGTATTTTGAAAGTGATCTGCCGGATTATTTTCAAGAAAAGATTGATGAATTAAGAGGTGAGGCTGATGAGTCATAAAATTATTACCTGGGATGAATACTTTATGGGCGTTGCCAAGCTTTCAAGCTTCCGCTCGAAAGATCCTAATACCCAGGTTGGCGCCTGTATTGTCAATCCGGAAAATAAAATTGTCGGCGTTGGCTATAATGGCTTGCCTTGGGGCTGCGAGGATACAGAATTTCCTTGGAGTGTTCGTGAAGGGAATCTTTATGACACCAAATATCCCTATGTCGTTCATGCGGAGTTAAACGCGATTCTTAATTCCACGCAGAAACTCAATGACTGCCGGATTTATGTTTCTTTATTTCCTTGTCATGAATGCGCCAAAGCAATTATTCAGTCTGGCATTAAAGAAATTGTTTACGAAGATGACAAATATGATGGCACGCCAAGCAATCGTGCCTCTAAGCGGATGTTAGATGTCGCAAAGGTCCGTTATCGTCAGATTAAAGGCATCGATATTGAAGTGAAAGAAGGGTAAGAAAAAAGATCCCCGCGCGGGATCTACTTTCCTTTCATCATAGCATTGACACGTTTTGTATTTGTAAAATTGAGCTTAGCGACTTTTCTCAGAATTTTTTCTCCATATTTAGCGCAGATATCAGCAGCGACCTGATCAACAGCAGCGCTATTACCACGGATTAATTTCATCTTCAGGCTCTTCGACATTGATGCAAAATACTGAAGATAAGCATATTTAGAAATGATTTCGGCAGCGAGGACCGCCATGTACTGTTCATCGGCATGTTCTTCAAACATCAGATCTTTTACGACGATGACCTCACTCTTAAGATAATTGAAGTAAGTTTTTGGTGAGACAAACTGATCGATGACTTTGAATTCTACGGTTGTCTTAGCCTTTTGTAAGACATTGACTATGGCCTGATTGAAGAGACGGGCACGAATATTCGCCTGATTAATTCCGGAATCGATCATCTTGTTGTAATGTGAATTATCCAAAACGAGCAGTGAGAAGATCACTTTGGATTTGATCTCCTTGGCATATTCGACAATTTCCTGCGGGGTTAACGCATCAACATCATCAATCTGCAAATCTTTGATGAAACTGATGTTTTCCTGTGGTACATAGCAGGCAACGACGCATAGCGGACCAAGGTAATCATTTGAGCCGGTTTCCGCGGCACCGATATGGTGCACTTTACAGAATTCATTGGATTCTTTGGCTTTCTTGATTCTGGTGGCAAGTTTTCTGCTCCAGTGCTTCGCTTCGTGGATCGCATTCTGACCTGTGAATGTGGCGACTAAAGATGTATCGACGACAACATCACAGCCTATCGCATGGGCTTTGAGAAGAATTGTATCATCTTCAAATGGAACCATTTGACTATCATAAAATTTTCTCATTTTATTCAACGTATTTTTGCTAATCTCGACTTTAATTGGTTCCACGTATCTTCACCTCATCTTCTATTTTATCATAAGGCTTACAATTTTGACAGTATAAATTGATTTTGCTATACTATTTTGGGTGATGAACATGCAATTAAATGTCTCTGCGCAGACGATTGATCTCGTCGTTGGCGTTTATCTTCTTATCAATTTAGTGATCGGTTATCAGCGAGGCTTGTTTGCAAGATTATATGATCTTTTGTCGACAATCCTCGTTTTTGTCATTGCCGTCAATATCGCTACGCCGCTTGCTCATAATATTCATTTTTATTCGAGCGGCAGTGATTTGATTGCCGGCTTAGTAGAACCAACAGTGAATTATCTGATGGCCTTAGTGTCCTCCATTATTGTCCTTTATATCCTTAAATTGCTTTTAGGACATATTCTCAAACCGTTTTTTAAACATCTCAAAGAGTCGAGTCATTTCACTTCTTTTGCCGGCGGTCTTTTAGGCATGGCTTTTTCACTTGTGAAAAGCCTGCTGATCTGTTATGTGGCCCTCGCCATGGTGCTTCCCACCTTGTATACCAATGGTCAGGAAAAGGTTGCTCAAACCAGCTATGCACATATGATCGTTGATCTTTTGCCGTCTTACTCTGGCGATCTATCCTTGCTGACAGATGCCCAGGCTTTAGATGGGCATGTCAAAGTAAGTGATACGCAGATGTTAGGGGCGTTGATGCGCGTTAGCTTAACCGGCTATAGCTGGCATATTATCAGTGAAAGTCAGATGTTAGAGCTTATGAATAATCAATTTGGTGAGGATATTATAAAATATGGTGTCACCTTAAATGCTAAACAGAAAGACATGGTGGTAGACTTATTGAATAAGTCATCGATTGATATTTTAAAGAGAAGTACAATTTTATCGAAAATAAAAGTGAGTGAATAGTATGAAAAATAATTATGAAACCTTAGAATTTCCGGTGATTCGCCAAATGATTGCGGATCGCGCGATTACCAGCCTCGCAAAAATGCATATTCAGGCTTTAGATGTTACTGAAGATAGCGAGGAGGCGAATGAAGCCCTCAAAAAAGTCTCTTGTGCGATGGATATGCATCGTATCTTAGGCCGTTTACCATTAACTCCGATGGATGATATCACCTTATCCTTAAAGAAAGCGGATATGGATGGCACCTTAACATGTGAAGAGTTATGGAACATTAATAGCGTCCTCAAAAATGTAAAATCGTTACATAACTATTTTGCCTCTTATGAAGGTGATCTTACAGCCATTCGTGATGAGGTGGAAGGTTTAGTCGGCGATGATCAATTATCTAATGAAATTGAACGCTGCATTGAACCAGATATGCGCGTCAGTGATCATGCCTCACCGGCTTTATATCGTTTACGTAAAGCGATGCTCTCAATGCAAAATCGTATTCGTAAAACGATGGAAGGCTACTTAAAAGACAATAAGGATCTCTTATCAATGGATACCTTATCTTCGAAAAATGATCATTTGGTTTTACCAGTCAAAGCCGGGCATAAAAATGATATCAAAGGGATTGTCCATGCCACTAGTGCGACCAGTCAGACATATTTTATTGAACCGGAAAGCGTTGTCGCGATGAACAATGAATATAATACATTAGTCAGTGATGAGCATGAAGAAGTGCAGCGTATTCTTCATCAGTTAACGAAGCAGGTTGCCCGTGTTCGCTATCATCTGAAGTTTGATCAGGAACTTATGGAAGCTCTTGATTTTATCTTCGCCAAAGCGCGTTTCGGCGTCGAATATGACTGCTGTATCCCGGTGATGGGTGCGCAGCAGCTCTCTTTAAAACAGGCACGTCATCCGCTGATCGATCAAAAGAAAGTGGTTGCCAATGATATTATTTTAGATACTCAGGCGTTAATGATTACGGGGTCAAATACCGGCGGGAAAACAGTCGCTTTAAAAACAGCTGGTTTATTAGCGTTAATGGGACAATGTGCTTTGCCGGTGCCGGCCGTCAGTGCCGAGATTCCTTTTTATCGCGGGATCTTTGTGGATGTCGGTGATGAACAGTCGATCGAAGCCTCGCTATCGACTTATTCTTCCCATATGAAACGATTAATCCAGATTACTCAGGAAGCTGATGATACTTCATTAGTTCTCATTGATGAAATTGGTTCGGGAACGGATCCGCAGGAAGGGGCAGCTTTAGCAAAAGCGATCATCAGTTATTTATTAGATCGTGGTGCCACCTTATTATTAAGTACCCATTATGGGGAATTAAAAACCTTTGGCAAAGCTCGTGATGATATCACTTTAGCATCCGTTGGCTTTGATATGGAAACGATGCAGCCAACTTACCATTTAACGCTCCATAGCGTGGGGATGTCTTATGCTTTTGAAATTGCAGAATCGTTAGGCCTCAAAGATGAAATCGTCAAAGCGGGTCTCGCTTATAAAGAAGAATCCGTGACTCAAGAAGCAAAATTAATGGAAAAACTGGAAAAACAGGAACAGGAGATCGCTTTAAAACAGGAGAAAGTCGATACACTGCTCGCGGATAATGAAAAGCTGCATGAGAAATACAGCCGTCAGTTAGCGGGAGCGAAAAAACAAAAAGAACAGATACTGAATGCAGCACATGAAAAAGCGAATAGTATTTTAGAAGAATCCAAAGCAATGGTTGATGAAGTCGTGGCGGACTTAAAGGCGAAAGGATCCCTCAAAGATCATGAAGTGATTGCGGCGAAACATGATTTGGATGATCTGAAATATAAGAAGAAAGAAAAGAAAAAAGTGCAAACGCATGTTTTTGCTTTAGGCGATCATGTCCGGATTGATGCGATGAACCGAGAAGGGGAGATCAGCGCGATTGGCAAGAATCATGAAGTGACAGTTTCAATTGGCGGTCTGCCGATTAAATTAAAAGATACAGAAATTACTTTCTTACATGGTAAGACCAACGTGAAAGTGAAAAAAGCGCGCACCTATAGTGCCACGAAGAAGACGGGCAGCTATGAGGTCAATGTCATTGGCATGCGTTATGTGGAAGCGATGGAGACCGTGGATAAGTTCTTAGATGATGCCTTAATGTTAGGCTATCCATCGATTCGTATTATTCATGGGATGGGCACTGGGACACTGCGAAAAGGCATTCGAAAAATGCTGGATCATAAAGATTTTGTGGAAAGTTATCGCGATGGCGGTCCCAATGAGGGCGGCTTAGGCGCGACACTGGTATATTTCAAATAATATGAATCAGAATTTAGAATATATCAAAAAGAAGTTAGCTTTACTGCCTTTATCACCAGGCTGTTATTTGATGAAAAATAAAAATGGCAAGGTGATTTATGTCGGCAAGGCGAAAAAACTGAAAAACCGTGTGTCTTCTTATTTTACCGGTGTCCACAATTACAAAACAACGAAACTGGTTGATCATATCTGGGACTTTGATTATATCCGCACGGATTCTGAAAAAGAGGCATTGCTTTTAGAAATTAACTTAATTAAAGATTATACCCCAGAATATAACATTATGTTTATGGATAATACGTATTATCCTTACATTGAATTAACGAATGAAGAGCATCCACGTTTAAAGATCGTTCGATCGGCCAAAAATAAAAAAAGCCGCTATTTTGGGCCATTCCCTGATGCGACGGCGGCGCGTAATACATATAAGCTTTTACAGCGATTATTTCCCTTACGCAAATGTAATGTCATTCCCAATAAACCTTGTCTCTATTATTCTCTGCATCAGTGTTTAGGACCTTGTATTTATGACGATACTAAAGAGGCGGAGAAAGATTTACGTAACCAGGTCATTAAGTTTATGAAGGGTGATACGAAAGAAAAAATTGAGGAACTGACAAAAGCGATGGAGAAGGCCAGTGAAGAGCTTAATTTTGAATTAGCGATGGAATATCGTGATCTCATTAAATCGGTTGAATATGTGACAAAACGTCAGCATATTGACTTTAATGATTATGGCGACCGTGATATTCTTGGCTACTATGTCGATAAAGGCTATTTATCTGTGCAGTTATTCTTTATGCGTGGCGGTCATTTGCTTTCTCATGAATATGATTTGGTGCCTGTCTCGGATGATGCGCAGGAAGACCTGTTACAGTTTTTAGTGACCTTCTATCAGACGAACAATGTCCCCAAAGAGTTATTGGTGCCTCAGGATTTCGATATTTCCCTGATTTCGGAAATCTTAGAAACGAAAATCCTCCAACCCCAGCGCGGTGATAAGAAGGATCTTGTCGATATGGCCAATCGCAATGCGAAAGAAGCATTGGAAAAGAAATTCCTGCTTCGCCAGCAAAACGAAGCCAAAACGATCGGGGCAATTGAAGAGTTAGGACGACTCTTACAAATTGAGACGCCGCATATGATTGAGCTTTACGATAACTCGAATATCCAAGGGGCTTATGCCGTAGCCGGAATGGTTGTCTTTAGAGACGGTGTCCCAAGTAAAAAAGATTATCGTCGCTTTAAAATCAAAACGGTGGAAGGACCGGATGATTATGCCTCGATGAAAGAAGTCATTTATCGCCGCTACTATCGTAACTTGATGGAACAGCGGGAAATGGCAGACTTAATCATAGTCGATGGGGGGATCGGACAGATCAATGCGGCGAAGGAAATTATTGACAGCTTACATGTACCAGTGCATTTAGCTGGTTTAGCGAAGGATGATAAACATTCTACCGCGATGCTCATTGACCGCGAGGGCAATGAAGTACCCATTGACCCTAAAAGTCAGTTATTCTTCTTATTGACAAGAATGCAGGATGAAGTCCATCGCTATGCTATTAGCTTCCACCGACAGGTGCGCTCTAAGTCGCTCTTTGCATCGATTCTTGATGAAGTCGAGGGGATTGGGGAAGTGCGCAAGCGCAAACTCCTGAATAAATTTAAGAGTGTCAAAAAGATGAAAGAGGCCAGCGTCGAAGAGTTAACGGAAGTTTTACCGCAAAAAGTGGCGCAGGAACTTTATCAGGTGCTCCATCGTGAGGATTAATCTTGCAATTTGAAAGCGGTCTTTTATAATGGATAGAAAGGATGTGAATTCATGAAAAGATTAAAAACGTGGCATTTGTTTGCCTTGGCGATCGTATTATTTACGGCATCCTTCTATTACATTAATATCAAGTATGATCGCTTTTACCGGGTCAAAGGCATCAATAATGAAAATCGTCAGCTGATTGAAAAGTATTTAACGAGCAGTGAACAGGATTATCTGGTTGAAAATCAGATTCCGATCGCGAAGTTTATTAAATATATCAAATATAAGGATTTTAAGCTGAAAAACTATCAGTATTATAATTTACTGCAGGATACTGATCGCTATAGCAGTAAAAAGACCGTCATTCAAACTGGCAATGCCATTGTCGATGCGCTTTCTTCTCGTTATGATTCCAATTTTTATAAATTAGCGCAGACCATTATCGAGAATGATCTCGAGTATGGCCTAATCCATAGTAAGGATTTTAAAGACGAGAATATCAGTTATTATGGCTTGATGCGGCCTTTATATAGTGCGAAAGATATCTCGTACATCACTGATACCGCGACTTATTTAGATGATTTAGCACTGCGGAATGTTTATGATGATGATGCTTTGTCGTTTTTTACGGCTGTCTGCGCGGATTATAAGAAAAATTCTTTAAAGACGCTGATGCAGGAGTCTAATGATACAAACGTTGAACTGATCACTCGTCCCGCGGGGACAGATTTATATCTCAACAGCAATAAATATATTGGCTCCTACGTACCGGAAAGTTTAGTTTTATTGCAGGATGTCAGCCGTCTCAAATATGGGATGTATTTGCGCTATGATGCTTATCATGCGCTGCTGAAATTAAATGCGGCCATCAAAAAACAGTCTTCGTGCCTGGTTGTTTATCAGGCTTATACCTCTTATAAACAGCTTGCTGAAGGCGCGCGGGGACACGATGAATTTCAGCTTGGCTTAAGCGTGAAATTTACAGTGAATAATGAGGACTACAAATATTTTGACAAGACGCAGGAAAGTCAATGGCTAGTTAAGAACGCTTATAAATATGGTTTTGTCTTACGTTATCCTAAGGATAAGGTTAAAGTGACCAAACACGCTTATGATGCCCATATTTATCGCTATGTCGGAACAAGACTGGCAGAAAAAATGTATGAAGACAATTTGGCTTTGGAAGAAATTCATAAACAAATGGATGAGGTGAACAAATCGTGAAAAAAGTAGTAGTATTATCAGATAATCATGGCTTTGATGATATTCTTGATGAAATTAAAATCTTAGAACCTGATGCCGATTATTTTATTCACTGCGGCGATAGCGAAGCGCGGCGCCGGCAGTTGTTAGATGGCATGATCTGCGTTGCCGGGAATAATGACTGGGGGATTGATCTGCCTCGCTATGCGAAGATTCAAATTGAAGATCTCAAGATTCTCATTACCCATGGTCAGTATTATGGCTATTTCAGCCGTCAGCAGTTAATGGAAGTGGATCTTAAGAAGCATGACTGTCAGGCGTTGTTTTCTGGCCATACCCATATTCCTGATTTTAGTGAAAAAGATGGTTTCTATTTTTTAAATCCTGGCTCAACGACATTGCCGCGCGGCGGCTCTTCTCGCTCATACGCGGTCGCGATGATCGACGGCAGTCATATGGATGTAGAATTTAAAGAACTGTAAGGCATTGTTATATCAATGTCTTTTTTTGAAGGGTCTTTATGAAACGAATGAAAACGAAGATGTCTTTGTGGCATCTTTTCATGAATGATTCACGCATAAACCTGTTGATCAGATTACGGTAGGCGAGATCTGCACGAACTGTGAGTATTCAACCACAACTTTTTATCGTCATTTTACTGATAAGTATGATCTGATTGCCTATGATTATACGTCTCATATCGCTTCATTTATGATAAAAATCAATAATGAGTATTCCTGGCGGGAGGCCATGCAGGAAGGGGTAGCCTATCTTTCTAGTCAAGAGGCATATCTTAAAAATCTCTTTAAACATACCAAAGGCCAGGATTCTTTCTTCGTCAGTAACTCTTTCATTGATAAAAATAAAAAAATACTTGCACTCACAAACTTCTCATGCTATTATAGGTGAGCAGTTTGTGAGATGTCTACGTAGCTCAGCTGGATAGAGCACACGCCTTCTAAGCGTGCGGTCATGGGTTCGAATCCCCTC
The DNA here is from genome assembly GCF_003925875.1 of Intestinibaculum porci. GTDB lineage: Bacteria > Bacillota_I > Bacilli_A > Erysipelotrichales > Coprobacillaceae > Intestinibaculum > Intestinibaculum porci. The sequence goes on from NZ_AP019309.1 coordinate 1,572,979, forward strand.
GTGGACGCCATCTTAAAAATAAAGAGACTTCTGTCTCTTTCATACGTCTACGTAGCTCAGCTGGATAGAGCACACGCCTTCTAAGCGTGCGGTCATGGGTTCGAATCCCCTCGTGGACGCCATTTTAAAAATAAGAGACTTTTGTCTCTTTCATACGTCTACGTAGCTCAGCTGGATAGAGCACACGCCTTCTAAGCGTGCGGTCATGGGTTCGAATCCCCTCGTGGACGCCATCTTAACATTCAAGGGCCATTTGGTCCTTTTTATTTTATGTATAAAAAGCGCTCCTTTATTCATGAGCGCTTATAACGTCGATCTGAAACGTCCGTAACTTAATATATAGTAAATCAAAAGCAATGAGAATCAGTTCACTTAAGGAATTAATCGCGCCACTTTTCATAATTGCCAATCCCATGAGAAAGAGCGCTAAAAACAGTAAGCTTCTTAATACAAAAGCAAAATGAGGCTGGATCAGAGAACACTCATAGATATCAATGATCTGGGCGATTAAGAGAATGATCACACTGCTTAAGGTGAGAAAAAGATGAATGCGGCTGTCTAAGGATACGTCTTTATGATAAGGAAAGAAGAGCATGCCGGTTATCATCGTTATCGCTGAAGCGATTAAAAGATGTGGGTAGGCGGGATGCTGATTGAAGAAGAGCATTTTGCGATAAAGATAGACAGCGAACAGTTCAATCGTTAAAACTGTGATAAAGCTGTAATGTGGCATTGATGCCACAACCGATAAATTTTCTGTAAATAGATTAGCCTGAGACGCTAAAACTGTGAACATACCAAGAAAAAACATAGATATCATAAAATCACCGTCTCTACTTTACCATATTTCTTCCGTGCATCCTAGACATGTTCATTGAGAAAAGAGGGAAATACTGATATAATTGATTGAGAATTTAAAGAAAGGACATTAACAAATGAAAAAAGACATTGTAAAATTTCTGGCATTAGGCGGGCAGGCCGAAAATGGCAAAAGCAACTATTGCATTGAAATTAATAATAAGATCTTTATCGTCGATTCAGGATTCCGTTTTCCTGATTCCGATAAACTTGGCGTCGATGTCATCATTCCAAGTTTTGATTATCTTTCTGAGCATCAGGATCAGGTGGAAGCCATCATAATAACCCATGGACATGACGATGTCATGGCAGCTTTACCTTATCTTTTACAGGAATTACCTGGGGTGCCGGTTTATGCGCCAAGCTTAACAGCGGATTTAATTGAACAGATGATTGAACGTTTCGAACGTCATCATAAGATCAATCTGCACTTAGATTTACATCGCGTCCATCGCGATGCCAGTCTGACAATTGGCGATGTACCAATTGAATTTTTCCCAGTTACACACTCTATTCCGGGAGCGATTGGCGTTGCTTTCTGGACTAGCAAGGGTTATATCGTCTATGCCTCTGAGTTCATTATCGATTTTGGAGCACCGGAAGGGTTCCGCTGCGATTTACAGAAGATGATGGAAATCGGCAAAAAAGGCGTATTGATTCTTTTAGTAGAATCTAGTTATGCGAAAAAGGATGGTTATACGTCACCAAAACATAAACTGACTAAACTGATTGAACCAACCTTTGAAGAAGCGACGGGACGTATTATTATTTCTTCTTATGCGCAAAACGTTTTTAGAACAAAGGAAATTGTCGAATTAACGAAAAAATATCACCGTCGTATCGTTTTTTATGGTCGTGATAAATATGATCATACCAATAGTATCTTACGTTTAGGTAAAAAGATGCGGAAACCAGTGATCCAGGTGGATAACCATATCTTAGGGAAAAAGGAAAACATTGGCAATCCAGTTAAGGATCGCAACTACGTCATCTTATTAAGTGGTTCACCGCAAAATATTTATAGTGATATTGATGATATCTTAGATGGCGGCGATGAATTATTAAAGATCGGTAAAGGGGATACATTTATCGTGGCTTCACCTGTTTTACCAGGCACGGAAAAGATTGCCAATCGCGCGGATAATAACCTCTATCGTACAGATGCAAATATTGTGTTATTGAAAAATAAAGTCTTATTATCAATGCATGCCTCAATCGAAGATATTAAAGTCGTGATGCAGATCTTCCATCCAAAATACTATATTCCAATCAAAGGGGAATATCAGGCTTTTGTGAAAAATGCGTCGATTGCTCGGGAGATGAATATTCCTGAGGAAAATATTATTATCGCTGATAATGGCGAAATGATCACTTTCAAAGATGGCGAATTAGTGCCAGGACGCGAAAAGATCGAAGTAGAAGATGTGATGATCGATGGCATCGGCGTTGGTGATGTCGGCGCCAAAGTCATTGATGACCGTATTCAGTTATCTAATGATGGGGTTGTCGTTGTGGGGGTAACGATCGATCGTAAGACCAAGAAGATCATTGCTCAGACAGACTGTCAGACTCGTGGCTTCGTTTATTTGAAGGATGCTGGTTATGTCATCCGTCAGGTTATTAGTATCTGTGAAAATGTCGTTGGACAGCTTGTCGAACATCCAGAAATGGATATTCAGGATATCCGAAACCAGATGAAAGATCAAAGCATGAAATATATTGTGAAAGAGACTGGTAAAAAGCCTGTCTTTATCTCTGTTGTCATTGAAGTTTAGAAAAGATGCGGGAAACCGCATTTTTTTCTATCCTTTTCATTTGTCTTGACGTTTGATATAATGAGGGACGTTGAGGAGGGAGAATATGGCAAGAAAACAGACGTCAAAAAAAGCGTCCACTAAAAAGACGACAAAGAAGAATACGAAAAATACAAAAACGTCTTCTAAAAAAGCAAAAGAAACACAGCCGACTGAAAAACTGATCAGTGATGCTGTGAAGTTCCGTCTTTTAGCGTTAGCTGGACTCTTTTTCGTGGCGATTGCCTTTTATGGATATGGCGTAATTGGTCATGCCTTACACCAGGTGTTTGCCTTCCTGTTTGGCACATCTTTTACGCTCGCAGCGGCCTTTATCATTCTGATTGGGGCACTTCTTTATATGCTCATTTATGCGCGTACTCCACGCTTATCATCACCGGAATGGGTGGGTGTTTTACTCATTTTTGTGGCTGCCCTCATAATTTACTGCTTTGATGACCATCATTATGGGATCAAGGTGATTAATGATTATGTCGAAAAAGGGCAGTTTGTTGGCGGCGGCATGGTGGGCTATCTGCTTTATGGTATTTTAAGTGCCTTGTTTGCGCCCACTGGCACCTTATGGGCGGCCATTTTAATGATTGCCGTTGGCGTGATCTTTATTTCGGCGCGCATGCTCTTTAAATATCGCCAGTATGAAGCGGAATTACCGGAAGAAGAGGAACTCGAAACGCCGATGATGGAGCGGATGAAAAAGCCGAAGTTCTTCGATATGAGCGATAAAACGCAAGTTCAGAAATCGAAAAAAGAGAAAGATGATTTCTTATTCCCGGAAGAAGCTTTTGAAGAACCAGTAAAGAAGAAAGTTTCTGCGCCAAAGCCGGTGAAGAAAGAAGCGGCACCAGCACCAGCGATGAAAGCGATGGAGCCAAAGCCAATCAAAGTCAAAACCGAAAAGAAGGAAGATTTAAAACCATTGGAAACACCAAAACCGGTCAAAACCAAACATGGGGAATATCAGCTGCCTTCTTATAAATTGCTTAATCCCGTACCGGAAAGTGCTTCGAATAAGGATGAATTACGTAATGCGACAGAAACCGGTCATAACTTAGAGATGATTCTCGATCAGTTCGGGGTCCATGTCCATGTCGAGGACTTACAGATTGGACCGACTGTTACGAAATATGAATTACGCTTAGAAGTCGGGACCCGTGTATCGCGTATTTTATCCCTCCAGGATGATATTCAGCTGGCTTTAGCGGCGAAAGATATTCGTATCGAAGCGCCGATTCCCGGGAAACCATTTGTCGGCATTGAAGTGCCTAATAAGAGTGCCTCAATGGTCCCTTATAATGAAATTTTCCAGATGCATATGCGGGAGAAATCCTGGGACAATAAAGTGGCCGTGCCGCTAGGAAAGGATGTCTCTGGCCAATTAATTACAGCGGAACTTAATAAGATGCCGCATTTACTGATCGCTGGGGCGACTGGCTCAGGGAAGTCGGTTTGCGTCAACTCAATTATTACTTCATTATTAATGAAGGCGACACCGGAAGAGGTGCGTCTGATCTTAGTCGATCCAAAGAAAGTCGAATTATCCAATTACAATGGTGTTCCGCATTTATTAAGTCCGGTTGTGACGGATCCGAAAAAGGCCGCTGGGGTCTTACAGGAAGTCGTGGTTGAAATGGAGCGCCGTTATGAAGTGTTCGCTGACAACAATAAGCGAAATATGACGTCTTATAACACTTTTGCGAAAGAGTTTAATAAAACCGCGAAAGAAGGCGAAGAAAAAGAAGTGATGCCTTATATCGTGGTGATCCTTGACGAAGTTGCCGACCTGATGATGGTCGCTTCCAAAACCGTTGAAGACTGTATTATGCGTTTAGCGCAGATGGCGCGTGCGGCTGGGATCCATATGATCGTCGCGACGCAGCGTCCTTCCACCGATATTATCACTGGGGTAATTAAGGCGAATATCCCATCACGTATTGCTTTTGCGGTCTCTTCAAGTATTGACTCGCGAACAATTTTAGATACTTCTGGTGCTGAAAAGCTCTTGGGTAAAGGGGATATGCTCTTTAGTCCGATGGGCGCCAGTTCGCCGATCCGCGTGCAGGGGGCTTTTGTGGGTGATGATGAAGTTGCCCGCGTGGTTGATTTTGTCTCCCATCAGATGGAAGCCAATTATGATGACAAATATGTCAATGCAAAAGTCACTGGCTCAATTGGTGAAGATGGCGGGGATGATGGCGATGAAGATGAAGAGTATGAAGAATGTCGCGCTTTTGTCATTCAGGCGCAGAAAGCATCCACTTCCTTATTACAGCGTCGTTTCCGTATCGGTTACAATAAAGCGGCCCGCATTATTGAACAGTTAGAAGAAAATGGCGTCATTGGGCCAGCTAATGGCTCGAAGCCGCGTGAAGTGTATATCAAGACAAGTGAACAGGAAGAAATGTAGAGATCGGAAACACCGATCTCTTTTCCAGTTTCTAGAAACAATTCACCATTGTTTAGTAATAAGCGAAATTGAAATGTGAATATTGTGTTAAGTGATGGAGAAAAATATCACTGAGCTTTCGCGGACAAGGGCATTTATCGCCTTTCTAAGGGAGAAAAAAAGTGAACGAAAAAAAGTATCAGGGAATCAAGATATTTTACAAAGTTTTTCCATCACATGAAAATATTCTTTAAAAACACAAATACCCATGGTAGAATAATAATAGATAAATCGAAAGGGGTAATAATTTATGAAAAAATTATTAGCATCTGCCTTAGCAGCAAGCATGCTGCTGGTAGGATGTAGCAGTGGAAGCTCAGCGAAAAAAGCAGAACTTGCACTGATCACTGACTCAGGAGGAATTAATGATAAGTCCTTCAACCAGTCTGCCTGGGAAGCCGTAAAAGAATACGGCGACAAAAAAGATGTTGGCTACAAATATTACAAACCAGCATCATTCGATACCGCTGGCTACAAAGATCAGATTAAAAATGCGGTAAAGAACGGCGCGAAATTAGTTGTTTTACCAGGCTACAAATTCGCTGATGCCTTAGGCGATATTCAGGAAGACAAGAACTACAGTAAAGTGGATTTCGTATGTATCGACTTTACACCAACAAAAAATGGTAAATCTGTAGAACCTGCGAAAAATGTTTTCTGTGCGACTTACAAAGAATATCAGCCAGGTTATTTAGCTGGCTACGCTGCTGTTAAAGATGGCTATACAAAGTTAGGCTTCATGGGTGGTATCTCATTACCAGCCGTTATTAACTATGGTTATGGCTATTTACAGGGTGCTAATGATGCTGCTAAAGAAGCAGGCAAGAAAGTACAGGTTAAATACACTTACACTGGTACTTTCAATGAATCACCATCAATCAAGACCAAAGCAACTGGCTGGTACAATGGTGGTACTGAAGTCATCTTCTCTTGCGGTGGACAGATCTGTAACTCAATCTTCGCAGCTGCAAGTGATACAAAGAAGAAAGTCATTGGTGTAGACTCTGATCAGCAGTCTCAGTCTGATACAGTTATTACTTCCGCTATGAAGAATGTAAAACAGACTGTTAGTGATGAAATTACAAAAGTTTACAACAAGTCTTTCAAGGGTGGCGCTTATTTACTTGATGCTTCAGGTAACTATGTTGGTTTATCACCAGACTTCTCAAGATTAAAGAAATTCAAAAAAGCTGATTACGATAAGATCTTCAAGAAAGTAAAAGACAACAAAGTCAAGATCATTACCGCAACTGATGAAACAGCTTCTAAGGGTGATCCAACAAAGACTAAGAAATTAAAGAAAAAATTGACAAACGTTAAAGTTTCTTACGAAGGTTAATCTGTGAAGAGGGGTGGATAATCCATTCCTCTTTTTTGTATGAAAAGACTTTTCTTATTTCATGAAAAGTTGTTTGTTTCAAAATACATTTCATGTATAATATCGCTAAGAGGTGAAATTTAAGTGGACTACGCTATTGAAATGCTTCATATTACCAAGGAATTCCCTGGTATTAAAGCAAACGATGATATCACTCTCCAGGTCAAGCAAGGTGAAATTCATGCCTTATTAGGAGAGAACGGGGCCGGGAAATCAACATTAATGAGTATTCTGTTTGGCTTATACCAGCCAGATATCGGAACGATTAAAATCCATGGTCAGGAAGTCAAAATCAATGACCCGAATGATGCCAACAAATATAAAATCGGGATGGTGCATCAGCACTTTAAATTAGTACATAACTTTACGGTTTTAGAAAACATCATTTTAGGTATTGAGGAAACGGGGTTTGCCGGCAAAATTAAACGCGCCGGGGCACGCAAGAAAGTGATGGAACTTTCCGAAAAATATCACTTGAATGTCGATCCAGATGCAAAAATTGAGGATATTACGGTCGGCATGCAGCAGCGTGTAGAAATTTTGAAAATGTTGTTCAGAGATAATGAAATTCTCATTTTCGATGAACCAACAGCGGTGTTAACGCCGCAGGAAATCGATGAACTGATGCATATTATGAAAGACTTAATCAAAGAAGGTAAGTCAATCATCTTTATTACGCATAAGCTCAACGAAATTAAAGCGGTCGCTGATCGCTGTACGATTATTAGAAAAGGGAAATATGTTGACACAGTCAATGTGGCTGATGTCTCAAAAGAACAGTTATCAGAACTGATGGTTGGTCATAAAGTCAACTTCATCGTTGATAAAGCGCCAGCGCAGCCAGGCGATACAGTTTTACATGTCGAACATCTGACTTATCAGCCAAAAGGCGCTAACAAGCCATTGTTAAATGATGTCTCTTTCGATGTCAGACGCGGGGAAATCGTCTGTATCGCGGGGATTGATGGCAATGGTCAGTCAGAACTTGTTTACAATATTTCTGGGATCGAGAATCCAACAAGCGGTAAGATTACCTTAAATGGAAAAGATATTACCCATGATTCGATTCGTCACCGTAATGATGACGGTTTAGCGGTGATTCCAGAAGACCGTCATAAACATGGCTTGGTCTTAGACTATAACGTGGCGGAAAATATGATTCTGAAATCTTATTACAAACCAGAATATCAGTCACATGGTTTTCTTAAATTTGATGAGATGTATAAAAATGCTGATCATTTGATCGAAGAATATGATGTCCGCAGCGGTGAAGGTGCGAAGTCAAGTGCCCGCGGGATGTCTGGCGGGAACCAGCAGAAAGCAATCGTGGCGAGAGAAATTGAATCGGGCAGCGATTTACTTATTGCCGTGCAGCCAACGCGAGGCTTGGATGTTGGGGCCATCGAATTTATTCACAAACAGATTGTTAAACATCGTGACAACAATAAAGCTGTTTTATTAGTATCCTTAGAATTAGATGAAGTCATGACCGTCAGCGATCGCATCTTAGTAATGTATGAAGGTGAAATCGTTGGGGATCTTGATCCAAAACAGACAAACGTCAAAGAGTTAGGTCTTTATATGGCTGGTTCAAAGCGAGGTGCAGGATATGAAAAATAAAACAGGATTCTTACAAAAAGAAGGAACAAGATCATTCCTCTCTTCTCTCATTGCCATTGCCATCGGTTTATTATTTGGGTTTATCATTATGCTCATCTCTGAACCGGGCTCAGCGCTGCAGGGAATTGGGATTCTTTTATCGGGCGGCTTTGATAGCGGCATGACCTCACTGGGCAATGTCCTTTACTTAGCAGTGCCTGTTATGATGACCGGGTTATCGGTGGCTTTTGCCTATAAGATGGGCGAATTCAATATCGGGGTCCCAGGTCAGTATGTCGTTGGTTCATTTGTTGGTTTATACATTGCCATTAAGTGGACATTCTTACCAAATAGTATCGCTTGGATCGTCGCTATTTTACTAGGTGGTCTGGCGGGAGCAATCTGGGCTTTCGTACCAGGGATCCTTAAAGCGAAGTGTAACGTCAACGTCGTTATTTCTGGGATTATGATGAACTATGTTGGTTTATTATTAGTTATCCAGGGGGTAAAAAGTTCCATTTATGAATCGACCGGAGCGCAGTCACAGGTTGTCTCTGCGGCCAGAGCCATTCCAAAATTTGGCATGGATGTGATCTTCCCTGAATCAAGTGCGAACTTTGGCTTTGTGATTGCCTGCTTACTTTGTGTATTGGCGTGGGTCATCATGAATAAAACGACCTTTGGTTATGAATTAAAAGCCACTGGTTTCAATAAAGATGCAGCGAAATATGCTGGTATGAATGAAACCAAAAATGTCATTATGGCTTTAGTCTTAGCTGGTTTCTTTGCAGGATGCGGCGGCGCCATCGCTTACCTTGGCGGCACTGGGAAAGCTTTACAGATTTCTGAAGTTTTACCTCCTGAAGGGTTTAACGGGATTCCAGTAGCCTTACTTGGCTTCTCTAATCCAATCGGCTGTATCTTTGCATCATTATTTATCGCTTATGTCAATGTCGGCGGTTCTTTTGTCCAGAATATCTTCCCAATTGAAATCGTTGATATTATTACCGGTGTCATCGTTTACTTTGCATCCTTCACATTATTTATTAAATTAATGTTTGCTCGTCATGAAGCAAACAAGGAAAAGAAACGACTTGAAGCCGCAGAAAAAGGAGGCGCACAATAATGAGCCTGGTTTATTTCTTATTTGCACAGACATTATTATTTGCGATTCCATTAATGATTGTCGCTTTAGGCGGTATGTTCTCTGAACGAAGCGGTGTTGTCAACTTAGCTTTGGAAGGGATCATGATCATTGGTGGTTTCTCAGGAGTATTCTTCATGCATTACATGCAGGAAAATGACATTATGCATGGGATGCCATTATTATTCCTTTCGTTATTAATTGCTGGCGTTGTAGGATTGTTATTCTCACTCTTACATGCTTTTGCGGCGATTAACTTACGCGCTGACCAGACGATTTCTGGTACAGCCTTAAATATGTTAGCACCAGCCATCGGGATCTTTATTGCGAAAGCTGTTCAGGATGGTTCTCAGAACGTTTCTTTCACAAATGAATTCCGTATTACCAAAGTGCCAGTTTTAGGCGATATCCCAGTCTTAGGCGATCTCTTCTTTAAAAACTGTTATGTCACAACATTTTTAGCAATTGCGATCTTACTGATCAGTGCTTATTTCTTATTAAAGACACGTACTGGTTTACACATCCGTGCCTGCGGGGAAAATCCTCAGGCCGCAGATGCAGCTGGGATCTCTGTTTATAAGACTCGTTACTTAGGTGTTATCCTTTCGGGGATCTTAGGTGGTATGGGTGGTCTCATCTATATCATTCCAATCTCAACAGAGTTTACATGTTCCGTTGATGGGTATGGGTTCTTAGCTTTAGCCGTATTAATTTTCGGTAACTATTCACCATATCGTATCGCTGGCGCAGCTTTCTTCTTTGGGATTACCAAGACCTTAGCATATACTTATAACTCAGTTCCATTCTTAGCAGCCTTAAAACTGCCAGATACGGTTTATAAGTTAATTCCTTATATCGCCACATTAATCTTATTAGCCTTCACATCGAAGAATTCCGCTGCCCCTAAAGCAGATGGTATTCCATACGATAAGTCAAAGCGATAATGATTCTGATCCTGCTTTTAAGAGCAGGATCTTTTTTGTGCGAGTTCCTCTGAAATATGTTATAATTTCTACAAAGGAAGAGGGAAGATGATTATGAAAAAGATTGTAAGTATGATGGTGGCTTTGATGATGATCTTTTGTCAGAGCATCAGCATCAAGGCAGAAGGCCTGCCGGCAGTTGAAAAGATCACCTGGCAAAGTTACCAGTATAGGAACGATGCCCAACAAGTACGTTTTTCCTGGACGTCTGTGCCCGGTGCTGATGGCTATGAAGTTTATTTTTATAATGATATTGATCACTTTAGCATGCCCATCGAGAGACTGAACTACACGACTTATGTCTGGAGCACACAAGATGGATCGTATCGCAATTTTGGTGTGAGAGCCTATAAAAAAGTCAATGGTAAAACGATCTATGGCCCGTGGAAGTATTTTTTCTTCACGGATGAGGATCTTGATCGCCTCACGAATAAACGATTATGCTATAAAGCACCAAAGGGATATCGCAGCGTTCGGATCGTCTCTGTAAACTCTCAAAAGGTGAGCTTCAAGAAGTCTTTTGTCATTGATGAATATGACACATGCTATGCTGGCAGCGGGAAAACAAAAACCTATCGCTTTGCGAAAAACTGTCAGTATTTTACCTGTGATGAACAAATGCATAAACAGACAGGATACTGGAAATTAATTAAGGTGAATCAGGCATCATTTTTAAAAAGCTTTAAAAAACATGCTTATTTTTATCCGCAATATTTTAAGCCTTATATTAAGACGATCAAAGGGAAGAAGTATAAGGTGATATTAGGCGGCGAAATCGCTTATGTGAAGATCAAAAATAATAAAATTGCAGTTATAAAACTCTTAGAAAACTGTTAGCAGGCAGGAGGACACTTGGTGTTCTCTTTTTTGGCGCACTTCAGAAAATAGCATTTTAGATTTCGCGATGAACATAATTGACAGGTTTCAAAGAAATGTTATAATGAGGGTGACCTAAGAGTATATATGAATTTCCTACATAATCGATAAGGGAATCTGACTGGTCGTTACCGTGTTGAAAACCTGGGCGTATGCACTAGGGATCCTGAAGTAACGCCAAGGTGCCCACCTGTACATAACAGGGATAATCGCAAGCCTCTTAGGTCTTTTTAACGAGGTAAATGTATGGCAAATGAAATGGAACAGCTGATTGCAGAAATCAATGCATTAGCACATAAAAGTAAAGAAGTCGGTTTAACCGATGAAGAAAAAGAGCGTCAGCAGGCACTGCGCGCCAAATATATTGAAATCTTTAAAGGGAACCTTCGTTCTCAGCTTGAAAACATTCGTGTTGTCGATCCGAATGGAAACGATATCACGCCTAGACGTAAACATAAAAAGGTAAATTAATTTGTAAAATGATTAGTTTACCTTTTAATAATAATTTTTTTTGTATATAATGAGTCATAGAACTAGGGGGACTATATAACTATGGATTCGACACTATCTATTGCGACAATTCGTTCTTTAGTGATCGATATGATCAATAAGGCGAATTCTGGCCATCCCGGGATGGCTATTGGCTCAGCGCCAGCACTTTATACATTATGGACAAAGGAATTAAGAGTCTTTGCCGACCAGCCAAAATGGCAGAACCGCGATCGCTTTGTTTTGGCGAGTGGTCACGCTTGTGCGCTTCTTTATTCATTACTCCATTTATCTGGCTATGATCTTTCAATGGAAGATTTAAAACAGTTCAGACAATGGGAATCTAAGACACCAGGTCATCCTGAAATGAGAATCACCGAAGGCGTTGATGCTTCTTCGGGTCCTCTTGGTCAGGGCCTTCCAACCGCTGTCGGAATGGCTATTGCCGAAAAGTTTTTAGCGGAAAAATTTAATAAAGATGGCTTTGATGTTGTTGATCATTATACTTATGTTTTATGTGGTGATGGTGATATGCAGGAAGGAGTCACTTATGAAGGCTCTTCACTCGCAGGTCATTTGGCATTAGGAAAACTTATTGTCATTTATGATGCCAATAATGTCACTCTTGATGGACCATTATCTTATTCATTTAGCGAAAACGTTAAAAAACGTTATGAAGCGATGAACTGGCAGGTTATTGAAGTGGCTGACGGTGAAGATATCAATGCCATTTCTAAAGCTATTAAAAAGGCGAAACGGGAAAAATTTAAACCATCATTAATTATCAATCATACAGTGATTGGTCGCGGCAGTGCTAAAGAGGGCACAAATGCGGTTCATGGTGCACCGCTCGGCGCTGAAGATGGCAAGCGTGCAAAACAGTCTTATGGCTTTGATTATGATGAAGAATTCTTTGTACCAGAAGAAGTGTATGACGATTTCAAGAAAAACGTTTATACACGCTCTAAACGCGCCTTCAATAAATGGTTTAAGATGATGAGCCGTTACAGAGAAGAATATCCAGAAGATTATAAAGCTTATGAAGCTGCCATTTCTGGTCGCTACTATTTAGATATTAAACCATTGTTAGATCAGTTCCAGCCTGGGATGAGCGAAGCAACCCGTAATACGAGCTTAACATGTATTCAGGAAGTCGCTAAACAGCTTCCGACTTTTATTTCCGGAACGGCTGATTTAGCCTCTTCTACCAAGACGACAATCAAAGGGGAAGAGCGCTTCTCACCAGAAAACTATGCTGGTCGTAATATGTACTTTGGGATCCGTGAATTTGCGATGGTCTGCATCATGAACGGGATCACTTTACATAAAGGAATCAAGATTGCGGCTGGCGGTTTCTTAGTCTTCTCAGATTACTTCAAAGCCGGCTTACGTATGGCTTGTCTGCAGGAACTGCCAATTATCTTACCATTATCCCATGATTCTATTGCCGTCGGGGAAGATGGGCCAACCCATCAGCCTGTTGAACAGCTTGCTTCATTGCGTTCAATGCTGGACTTATTAGTTATTCGTCCTGCTGATGCTAATGAAATGGCTTGTGCCTGGAAGATTGCTGTAGAATCACAGTCTACCCCAACTGCGCTTATCTTAACCCGTCAGAATGTCGAAAACTGTACCAATGCGGCTTACGAAGATGTCATCCGCGGCGCCTATATTGTTTCTCCGGAACAGGATGAATTAGATGGTATTATCATTGCCACTGGTTCAGAAGTCGAATTAGCCTTAAAGACTCAAAAAGAATTATTTGCGTTAGGCTATAAAGGGGTCCGCGTTGTCTCAATGCCATGTACGGAATTATTCGATGCCCAAAATAGTGAATACAAAGATTATATCTTACCAAAATCATGCCGTCGTCGTATGTCGATTGAAATGGCGAGTGACTTTGGCTGGTATAAATATATCGGTTTAGATGGTTATGCGATGTGTGTGAATACCTTTGGTTCAAGTGCACCAGCAAGCCGGGTGATTCCGGAATATGGTTTCACTGTTGAAAATGCGGTTCAGAATTATTTAAAATTATGTGACGAATAATGACAAACCTGAGAGTGATCTCAGGTTTTTTTGATCTTTTTAGAAATGATCCTTCAAAATATCATAAGAGCATACTTTGAGGAATGAAATAACTGTGAATGAAAGAACTTAAGATTATCTTAAAAAATCCTTTTTCAATCGCCTTAGTTCATGTATAATTCATGAGAAGAGAGAGAGGAGCTTGAACAAAGTGTTTAATCGAAGAATCTTTTCACTGATTCAGATCATTGCGTCGATTGCCTTTTTAATCACGATGATCACATCTGGATTATTTCCAGTCAAGTATATTATTATATTTATTATTATTTTTGTGGTTTTAGTCATCTTATTTGACAAAATGATGAAGCCTAAGAAAGTTTTAGTCGCGGCGCCGCGTCATGCCCGGGGCTATAAGAAAGTCAAAAAGAATGGTAAAAGACAGCTTGTTGGCCGCGTTTTAACATTGCTTGTCTCAATTTTCTTATTTGTTGGCTGCTTCTATGTCCATACCGGATCAAGTACGATCGCCACTTTAACGAGCAGCGATAATACGATCACGACCCGTTATAATCTTTATACTTTAAAAAGTAAAGGGTATAATAGCGTAAGTGATTTAGAAAACAAAACGATCGCCAATGCTGGCAGCTTTGATAGTACTGACTTCAATACGGCGAGCAAAGCACTGCAGAAGAAAATCAGCTATCAGGCTAAGGCTTTTACGTCTTACCAGCAAATGGAAAATGCTCTCTATAACGGCGAAGTAGATGCTATTTTAATGAACGGCTATTATGAGACAATGATGAAGAAATATCATGCTAACTTTGTTAATGATGTTTCAGCTGTATGGTATACTGAGATGAAAGAAACAGCTAGCAGCACTGCCGCGGCAAAGGATTTCTCAAAAGATACGTTTACGATTTATTTATCAGGTGTTGATAGCCGTGGCGGGGTAACGAAAACATCACGTTCGGATTCCAATATCTTAGTGACGATCAATCCAAAAACTAAACAAATCTTAATGACCAGTATCCCGCGTGACTATTATGTCAACTTTGCGATGGCCCAAGGGGCAAAAGATAAATTGACGCATGCAGCGTTATTTGGGACGATTAACTCAATGCGGACGATTGAAAAATTTATGGGTATTAAGATTGATTTCTATTGTCGTGTTAACTTTGAAGCGCTCGTTAAAATTGTCGATGCGTTAGATGGCATTAAAGTCTACTCTGATAAAGCCTTTACGCCATGGACCAACCATAGTGTGCGCATTAAAAAAGGCTGGCAGACAATGGATGGAAAAACGGCTTTAGCGTTTGCTCGTGAACGTAAGACGTATACCGAAGGGGACCGTCATCGTGCCGCTAATCAGCAGGCAGTGATGAAAGCCATTATTAAAAAAATGGAATCACCAAAGATTCTGACGAATTTCTCTCAGCTGATGAGTGCGATTAGCGGCTTATTCCAGACCGATATTTCAACGGCGCAGTTACGCCAGTTAGTCAATTATCAGCTTGACAACAATGTCGATTGGACCTTCTCACAGTCGGTCTTAAAAGGAACCTCACAAAAGCAGTTAGGCGGTCTGTTAATGCCAAATACTGCCATTTATTATATGACCCCTGATGCAAAGTCTATTTTAGAAAATGCGACTTACATTACCGATATGCAAGCTGGCAAGAAGATAACTGTCAGCAGTGATTCTTCTTTGGCGAGTGAAACGGATGAAACTTAGGTTAAAGCGAAGTGTCTCTTCGCTTTTTCTTTTACAAATCATTTTGTCTATGTTATAATACTTTTCGAAAAAATGGAGGTAACACTATGGCTATTTGGTATGTTTTAATTGGTGTAGTCATCGGTATGATTGCCGGTTTCTTCTTAGCGCGTTACTTATTCAAGAAAGAAATGAAGAAGAATCCACCAATCAACGAAAAAATGATCCGTGCAATGTTTAGAGAAATGGGACGCAAACCAAACGAAGCACAGATTCGTCGTATTATGAAAAACGTGAATGATTCATATAAATAAGGATTCGTCCTTATTTTTCTTTTGATGCGATGAAGATTTATATTACAAGACATTCAAGAACACTCTGGAATGAGCAGAAACGCCTGCAAGGGAGAAAGGATTCTCCACTTACAAAGGAAGGCATCGCCAATGCGAAGGCCTTATCCGCATATGTGAAGGATCTGCCGATTGATGCGATCTACTCGAGTCCTATTCCAAGAGCTTATAAAACGGCAAAACTGGTTTTCCCTGATCGTGAAATTATCAAAGATGACCGCTTGATGGAAATGAACTTTGGTGTTTGTGAAGGGATGTATTTAGATGAGATTCCCGCAGATTTAAAAACAGTTTATACCCGTCTTTGGCAACATCCGGAATTATCAAAAGGGTTGCCAGAAGGGGAAACCTATGATCAGATTGAAGCGCGCGTTTCTTCTTTCCTAGAAGAGATCACGCATTCTGATTTAGAGTCTGTCTTTCTTGTGACCCATGGTTTCTGTTTTACGATTTTCGTTTCTCTGATGTTAGGTTTAAAACGAGAAGAGTATACAAAAGTGAACCAGCGCATTGTTAATGGCTGTTCGTTAACGATCTTTGATTATCAAGATGGTCATTACACGCAGGAATGTTACGGGGATAACCATTTCCTGCCTTACAAAACGAAAGATGTTTTTGCACGTTAAAAGGAGATCACTTGATCTCCTTTTATTTCATCCAGGTAATTTTTCTTTCAGTGCCTTGTTTGATGCGATCAATATTTGATGCATGCTTATAAATAACTAAGCAGGTAATCAGGATATTGGTAATAATACACATTGTTGGTTCATTGAGGAATGGCGCCGCAATAACGACAGCAACGCAGCCTAACATTGATGATAATGAGACATACTTTGAAAGTTTTAAAACGACAAAGAAGGTCACAAAGGCAATGAGGAAAGCATAGATGTTAGTCATCAAAGCATAAGCGATGGCGCTTGATACGCCTTTACCGCCTTTAAAGCCGGCAAAAACTGGATAACAGTGACCGATGATGCAGGCTAAGCCTGATAAGTAGTAGAAGTCCATCGAGATCCCCATCTGATGCACAAATAATAAAGTAATGCCCATAGATACGATACATTTTGTCGCATCTAGGATAATTACGGCTAAACCGGCTGGCTTGCCTAAAACACGTCCGGCATTTGTACCGCCTAGGTTCCCTGAACCATAGTTACGGACATCCTTATGAAAAAATAATTTCCCTATCACTAAAGCGAAAGGTATAGAGCCATATAAGTAGCTCATGACGATCAATAAGATTGGTATTAAGATCTTCACAATATTCACCTCGTGAGCTCATTATACAATATTCATTCGTTTTTTCAATTGAAAATGAATACGAAAGATTTGATCAGTAAAATGATAGATGTAATTATAATATTGATATCATAAAAGAAACAGTTATGATGAAGGGGAGGTGAGGGACATGACATTGACAGAAATTTTAGATTTATTAACGAAGGAGATCCATTCGGTTGTGATCGCGACGACCCATGAGGGTAAGCCAGTGACAAGGGTCATTGATGTGATGATGCATGATGAGCAGACATTTTATTTTTTAACGGCTAAAGGTAAAGCCTTTTATGAAGAGCTGATGGATCAAAAGTATATTGCTTTAACGGGCATGTGCTCAGGAGAAGCTTATAATAAAAAGGAAGCGAGTCTGCATATGAAGGCCATCTCTGTACGCGGCGAGATTGAGAATGTCAAAACGGAACATTTAGATGACATTTTTGAACGAAATCCTTATATGGCAGATATTTATCCGACAAAAGAAAGCCGCCAGGCCTTAGAAGTATTTAAAATGACAAAAGGCAGCGGGGAAGTCTTTGATTTATCGACGAAACCGATCACTCGTTTCGCTTTTACGATTGGAAGTGAAAAGCAAGAGACAAGCGGTTATGCCATTAATGACCACTGTGTTGGCTGTGAAGAGTGCGTGAAGGTTTGTCCGACAAATTGTATTCAGCACGAGACGATTCCTTTTGTGATTGATAATATGCATTGTCTTCATTGTGGAAACTGTTTAGCAGTCTGCCATTTTCAAGCAGTTGAAAAATTTTAATACTATTAAGGCGGTAAATATGTTATATTTATAAAGATGCGAGTAAAAGGATCGTAACGATATAAAAATATCATGTATGTATCGCCTTTTTTCGCTTTCATAAGGAGGTTGATGAAATGTCCAGTCATTATGATGAGTCTGATATTCAGATTTTAAAAGGACTTGAAGCCGTAAGAAAGAGACCAGGGATGTATATCGGTTCAACCGATAGTCGTGGTTTACACCACCTGATCTGGGAAATTGTCGATAACTCAATTGATGAAGCGTTAGCGGGTTATGGCAAAAAAATTACGGTGACTTTACATAAAGATGACAGTGTGACTGTCGCCGATGAAGGACGTGGGATGCCGACAGGGACCAATCAGGAAACGGGTCGACCAACCCCAGAAGTCATTTTGACGGTGCTTCATGCCGGAGGAAAATTCTCGAGTGATGGCGGTTATAAGACTTCAGGCGGCTTACATGGTGTTGGGTCTTCTGTTGTCAATGCCTTAAGTGAATATTTAGATTTAACCATCTATCGTGATGGTACTATTTATAAACAGCGTTTTTCGCAAGGCGGCAGTGTGATTGATGAACCGGAAATTGGCGGGAAAACCAAGAAAACCGGAACAGTCATTCATTTTAAACCAGATATTACGATTTTTAATAAAATTAACTTTAATTTCTCGACCGTTTCTGAACGTTTACGCGAAGATGCTTTTTTATTAAAAGGCATTGAAATGGTGCTTATTGATGAACGCAGTGAGCGCGAAGAACATTATCATTATGAACATGGGCTAGAAGAATTTATCAGCTGGCTCAATAGCGGAAAACATAAAAGCATTTCAAAGATTGTCAGCTTTGATGATACCGCCCATGAAATTGAAACGGAAATTGCCTTACAGTTTAATGATGGCTATTCGGAAAATATTGTCTCTTTCGTTAACTTAGTGCGTACCGGTGATGGCGGAACCCACGAAATGGGCTTTAAATCGGGCTTAACGAAAGTGTTCAATGAATATGCCCGGAAATATGAACTGCTCAAAAAGAAAGATAAAAACTTAGAAGGCAGTGATGTGCGAGAAGGGTTAACAGCGATCATCTCGATTAAAGTGCCAGAAGAATTATTACAGTTCGAAGGGCAGACCAAAGGAAAATTAGGGACACCGATCGCCCGTAATATTTTAGAGCAGGTGACGATTGAACAGTTAACCTATTACTTAGAAGAAAATAAAGAAGAAGCGGATGCGTTAGTCGCTAAGATGATCAAAGCGGCGAGTGCTCGTAATGCGGCGCGTAAAGCAAGAGAAGCGGAACGGGGCAGTAAAGCGAAAAGAGAACGTCAGATTTTAAGTGGAAAATTGGCCCCTGCGCAGTCAAAAAATAAGCATAAAAATGAATTGTACTTAGTCGAAGGGGATTCCGCCGGCGGCAGCGCGAAGCAAGGCCGTGATCGTAAGTTCCAGGCCATCTTGCCGCTGCGTGGGAAAGTCGTCAATACGGAACGTGCATCGCTAGCGGATGTGCTGAAAAATGAAGAAATTGCGACGATGATCAATACGATCAATGCTGGTTATGGCTCAGATTTCCATGCCGAAGATTCGGCTTATGATAAAATCATTATCATGACCGATGCCGATACCGATGGGGCACATATTCAGATCTTGTTATTAACGTTCTTCTATCGCTATATGAAAGGTCTTATCCAGGCTGGAAAAGTGTATATTGCCATGCCGCCATTATATAAAGTGGCGAAGAAAAATGGTAAACCGATCTACTGCTGGGATGATAAAGAACTCGAAGAAGCGAAAAAGAAAGTTGGCCGCGGTTATAATGTTCAGCGTTACAAAGGGTTAGGGGAAATGAATGCGGACCAGTTATGGGAAACGACGATGAATCCGGAAACCCGTACGCTTATTCAGGTGGGCATTGAAGATGCAGCTTTAGTGGAACGTCGCGTCTCTGTCTTAATGGGTGATAAAGTCGAACCACGTCGTGAATGGATTGAAGATAATGTGGCCTTCTCCATGGGCGATGACTTTGATGCTTTCACAATGGATCAGAAACAGTTATTAGGAGGTCATGATGGAAAACGATAGTAAGATTTTAAAGATGTCCTTAGATGACATCATGGGAGACCGTTTTGGCCGTTATTCTAAATATATTATTCAGGACCGTGCTTTGCCGGATGTCCGTGATGGATTAAAACCAGTACAGCGCCGTATTCTTTATGCCATGTATAAAGAAGGCAACTTACCAAATAAGCCTTATCGTAAATCGGCAAAAACGGTCGGGGTTGTTATTGGTAACTATCATCCGCATGGGGACTTTTCCGTTTATGAAGCGATGGTGCGTCTCTCGCAGGAATGGAAGATGCGCATGCCATTAGTTGACATGCAGGGGAATAACGGGTCTATTGATAATGACCCGGCCGCGGCGATGCGATATACCGAAGCGCGTTTAGCGCCAATTGCCTTAGAGTTACTGCGGGATATTGATAAAGATACCGTTGAAATGGCTTTAAACTTCGATGATACGGAGTATGAACCAACGGTTTTACCAGCTAAATATCCTAACTTATTAGTCAATGGCGCAACGGGGATTTCGGCTGGTTATGCGACTGATATTCCGCCGCATAACTTAGGTGAAGTCATTGATGCCACGATTTATCGCATTAAACATCCTCATTGCACTTTTGAACAGCTTCATAAATATATTAAAGGGCCAGATTTCCCAACGGGCGGGATTGTCGAAGGCTCAAAGGAAATTGCCAATGCTTTGCGCAAAGGCCGCGGCAAGGTTATTGTTCGTTCTCAGACGACGATTGAAGAAAAGAAGAATATGAATCAGATTATCATTACGGAAATTCCTTATGAAGTGAATAAAGCCGAATTGGTTCGTAAGATTGATGAAATTCGCTTTAATCGTGATATTGATGGGATCTTGGAAGTCCGTGATGAATCGGATCGTACCGGTTTGCGGATTGTCATTGATTTAAAGAAAGATGTCGATGCGAATAATACGCTTAACTATTTCTTTAAAAATACCGACTTACAAAAGAATTATTCTTATAATATGACAGCCATCAAGGATAAACGTCCTGAATTAATGGGCATTGAAGAGATTATTGATGGGTATATCAATCATGAAATTGAAGTCGTAACGAGAAGTTCACTCTTTGATTTAGAGAAGGCGAAGAAACGTGAACATATCGTTGAAGGCTTGATTAAGGCGGTATCGATCTTAGATGAGGTCGTGCATACGATTCGTCAGTCAAAAGATAAAGCGGATGCGAAGAAGAACTTAATGGCCGCTTATGGCTTTACTGAAGCGCAGGCGGAAGCAATTGTAATGTTACAGTTATATCGTTTAACCAATACGGATATTGTCGCACTGCAAAATGAACAAAATGAATTACAGGCCTTAATTGCCCATTTACAAGCGATCTTGGATTCCGATGAGGTGTTAAGAGGCGTTATTATTGATGATTTAAAGGCGATTAAGAAGAAATATCCAACCCCACGTTTAACGAAGATTCAGGAAGAAGTTCGTGATACATCGATTGACGATAAAGCGATGATTATCAGTGAAGACTGTTTAGTGTCTTTAACACGTGATGGCTATCTGAAAAAGATTTCTCTTCGTTCTTATAAAGCCAGCGCTGGGACACCTATTGGAAAAAAGGATGATGATCAGTTATGCGCTTTATTTGAAGCCAATACTGTGCAAACAATCTTAGCTTTTACAAACAAAGGCAATTACTGCTTTATTCCGGTTCATAAGATTGATGAATTCAAATGGAAAGATTTAGGCAAACATATCAGTTATCTGATTAAGGTGCCTAATGATGAAAAATTCATCGGGGCTATTTTAGTGAAAGATTTCCAAAGTGAAAACTATGTTGTCCTCGCTTCTCGTCAGGGGCAGATCAAACGCGTGGCCATCAAAGATTTTGAAGTCAGTCGTTTCTCGAAACCATTAAAGTGTATGAACTTAAAAGATCAGGATGAACTCATTGATGTGCAGCTATCTGATGGGCATAAAGGGCTCGTCTTAACTTCTAAAGCTGGTTATTGCGCTTTATATAGTGAATCAGAAGTTTCCATCTTAGGGATTAAAGCGGGCGGTATTAAAGGTTTGCGTCTCAATAATGATACTTTAGCCTTTATGCGCGTTTTTGATCCATTAAAAGTGGAATCACTCATGATCTTTAGTCATCCTTCGGGTATTAAGCGTCTTCACTTAAGTGATATACCAGCAACCAAACGCGGTAATAAAGGTGTTCTCATTTATAAGGCGCCAAAAACCAAACAAACGTCTATTATTAATGGGTTTGTCATGGACACGAATGACACATTAGATCTCTATGGCGGGCAGGAGATGTTGACGATTACGGCAAAAGATTATAACTTTATGCCATTATCTTCTCGGATGGGTACGATCAAAGATTTTAAAGATACGGATATTTCCTATATTTATGATGCCCGGATGTTAATCGCTGAACCTCACGCTGAGGAAACGGGCGATATGAAAGTGGATTTAGAAGTCAAAGCGGAACCTTCATTATTTGATGAAGAAGAAGTGGAAACGATTGAACCAGTAAAGAAAAAAGAAGTGAAAAAGAAGAAAGAAAAGACAAAGTTTGAACCAATATCCTTTGACGATTTATTAAAGGATGACAACTTTTAAAGGATACATCGCGTATCCTTTCTTTTCGTAAAGAATTAGTGTACAATACATAAGAAAAGGGTGATGAAATGAGTGAATTAAGATGTTACGGATGTGGCGCGAAGATCCAAAGTGAAGATCCAAAAAGACCAGGCTACCTGCCAGCAAAAGCTAAGCAGGGAAAAGAGCAGGTCTTATGTCAGCGCTGCTTTAAATTATTACATTATCATACTAAGATCGCATCGCCATTAACCCAGGATGACTTTTTAAAAGTCATTTCTAAAATTGGCGACAAAGATGCGCTGGTGGTTTATATTTTAGATTTATTTGATTTTAATGCGTCACAGATTCCTGGCCTGATGCGTCATATTGGTTATAATGATGTCTTAGTGTTAGCCAATAAACGTGACTTGCTGCCAGCTTCTTTAAAGGAGCATCGTTTGATGATGTGGGTGCGTCGCCAGTTAAAAGCTGAAGGCTTAAAACCGGTTGATGTCATTATCACAAGCGGGAAAAAGAATCTCAACTTTGATGAGATTTATGAAAAAATTGATGCCTATCGTCATGGCCGTGATGTGTATGTTGTCGGGACGACGAATGTGGGCAAGTCGACATTTATTAATGGCTTGCTTAAACATTATGTCCAGGTGACAACCCAAATCACCACGAGTGAATTCCCGGGGACAACTTTAGATCTCATCAAAATTCCTTTTGATGAGACAAGCAGTCTTTACGATACACCGGGCATCATGAATAATCGTCAGATGACTTCCCGCGTAGATGATAAAGTCTTAAAACTGATCATGCCGCAAAGTGAAGTTAAAGCGATGACATATCAGTTATCAGATAAACAGAGCCTTTATATTGAAGGTTTAGCGCGCATGGATTATATTGAAGGGGAGAAAGGCAGTTTTACCTGCTTCTTCTCAAAACGCTTAAAGATCCATCGCACGAAATTAGAAAATGCGGATGGTCTTTATAACCGTCATAAAACCTTAGCGATTACGCTGCCGGAGATTCAAACGATTGATCAGATGAAAGCCTACGAATTTACATTTGATGGCACGAAGCAGGATATCGTCATTGCCGGGTTAGGTTTTATGAGTATTAAAACGAAAGGAAAAGTAGTGATCAGGGTCCCTGAAGGCATTGATGTCATTGTCCGTGAACCCCTGGTTTAAGAGTATATGTTAACAAGTAAACAGAAGAAATATTTAAAAAGTGAAGCTCACAGCTTAAAGCCGATCTTTCAGATTGGCAAAGATGGCGTCAGCCATAAACAGGCGATGACGATCTTAGATGCGTTAGAAAAAAAAGAACTCATCAAAGTGAAATTATTAGATACCTGTCCTTTAACTGTTCAGCAGGCTGCTTTAGAAATCTCAATGCAGACCAAAGCAGAGGTTGTTCATATTATTGGTCATACGATTATTTTATATAAAGAAAGTGAGAAAGAAATCTATAAATTACCATGAGAATAGGATTATTAGGCGGCAGTTTTGATCCCGTTCATAAAGGTCATATTGCGATTGCGAAAGAAGCGATTAAGGACTTGCATTTAGATGCTTTTCACTTTATTCCGACAAAGAATAATCCCTGGAAAGATACCTGCGTCGCCAGCGCTAAAGATCGCATGGCAATGTTACAAATCGCGATTGATGATGCACGCATGAGCGTTGATCCCATCGAATGTGACAGTAGAAACAATGAAAAGAATTATACGATTCATACTTTAGAAGCCTTATGCAGCGCGCATCCTGATGATGAATTCTATTTCCTGATGGGAATGGATCAGGCTTGCGCTTTTGAAAAATGGGTTGAAGCGAAGAAGATCTCTGAAATGGTCCAATTGGTCGCTTTTAATCGCAGCGGTTACCCAGAAGATCATCAAAATTTAGAAACGTATCACTTTATAAAATTAGACAATCAGCCAATGCATGCTTCCAGCACTGAAATCAAAGCTGGCGATTTATCGATGATTGCCCCGCCAGTACTGCATTATGCCAGTATGCATGGCCTTTATATCGATACGATGATTCGGCCACGCTTATCAGAAAAACGCTACCAGCATTCTTTATCAGTCGCGAAGCTGACTGCCGAGTTTGCCCAAAGCAATGGCGCTGATCCTTTAAAAGGCTATATTGCCGGGGTGATGCATGATGTCGCGAAGGAACTCGATCATGACTTAGCGAAAAAGATGATGAAAGCTTATTATCCGGATCACCTTGATAGCTCACGGCCAATCTGGCATCAGTGGTTATCAAGCTATGTAGCCAAACATGAGTTTTATATCGATGATGAGGAAATCCTCAAAGCGATTGAAGATCATACAACCGCTTCTACAAGTATGACCACATTAGGGAAATGTCTGTACTGCGCGGATAAATTAGATCCTTTAAGAGGCTATGATTCTAGCGCTGGCATCGCTTTATGTAATAAAGATATCGATGCTGGGTTTGCCAGTCAGTTAATTCAATTTTATGAATTTTCAAAGAAGAAAAATCGTCCGATTGACGAGATCTTCTTTACCATCTATAAAAAATACGTGAAGGAGTAGTTATGGAAAAATTAGAATGTATTGTGAAAGCCATGGATGACAAGTTAGCTTCTCATATCGTGGCCATTGATATGCGTGGCGCGAGTCCGTTATTTGACACTTTTGTCTTATGTACTGCGTCAAATGCTCGTTTAATGCAGGCCATCAGCCAAAATGTCGAAGATGCTTTAGCTGAAAACGGCTTTACTATCAACGCGAAAGAAGGTTTAAGAGATTCTAAATGGATTCTCATTGACTGCGGTGATATTGTTTGCCATATCTTTGAATCTGAAGAAAGAGATGCCTACAACTTAGAAAAATTATGGGGCGATATGCCACGTATTGATGTAGACCAGTATTTAAAGAAATGAGTTATCAGGAATTTGCCTATTACTATGATTCATTGATGGATCCACAGTTTTATGAAGATTACATGGCCTTTTTAGATCAGCATGTATCGTTTCAAAATGCCATTGAGCTAGGCTGTGGTACGGGTGAGATGACTTTTCGTCTGTTAGATGAAGGCAAGAAAATCATCGCGACGGATTTAAGTGACGATATGTTAGAGGTAATGGCGGAAAAAGCAGAAATGAAAGGTGTCAAATTACCAATGTTTCGCATGGATATGTGCGACTTTGAAATCGATGGAAAAATGGATGCCGTGCTTTGTTTCTGCGATTCTTTAAACTATATTACGACTATTGATGGCGTCAAAAAGGTTTTTGCCAGCGCTTATCGTTCCTTAAAAAAGGGTGGGGCATTCGTTTTTGATGTCAATTCCCTTTATAAGTGTAATGTCATCTTAAAAGATTACTGTGAAGAAAACCGTGATGATGATTTTTACTTCCATTGGGATGTCAAATCTGATGGTCATGGCGATCTTGTCCATCATGTCATTATTGAAGACTTAGAAAATAAAGAGCGCGTTGATGAAATCCACCATCAGCGCAGTTTCTCAAAAGAAACTTATGAGCTGTTATTAAAAGAAGCAGGCTTTACCAAGATCGCGGTCTACAGTGATTTTGGAGTTTATCAGGAAACATGTGAACGCCTGATTTTTGTCTGCATGAGGGAGGATTAAATGTTAGGAATTATTGGGGCAATGCCCGAAGAAGTCAATGAGTTATTAAAACTTATGGACGTTGAAGAAGAAAAAGAAGATTCAGGTTATAAATTCTATAAAGGAAAATTAGGTCAGAAAGAGACCGTTGTTGTTCAGGGCGGCATTGGCAAAGTCAATGCGACTATTTCTGCCACTTTATTAGTGCGTGATTTTGATATTGATCATGTCGTTAATATTGGGACAGCGGGCGGTTTATCACAGGAAGAAGAAGTCGGTGATATTGTCATTTCTGAAAAAGTCGTTCATCACGACTTTGATTTAACGGGCTTTGGCCGCGCTTATGGCGAAGTGCCAGGCTTTGGTGTTGGTTTTGAAGCGGATCATGAAATGGTGCGTTTATGCAAACAGATCTTAGATCAGAATAAAGCCCGTGCTTATACCGGCTTAATCGCTTCTGGTGATGCTTTTATTCATACTAAAGCACAGGTTGAAAAGATCTTAAGCCATTTCCCGGAAGCCATGTGTGCTGAAATGGAAGCAGCTTCCGTTGCGCAGGTCTGCACCGTCTTTAAGATTCCTTTTATTATTACCAGAGGACTTAGTGATATTTACAACAAAGGTAATAATGCCATTCAGTTTGATGAATATCTAAAAAAAGCGGCTGCTGTCTCCGCTACGATGTGCTATAGCTTAGCGCAGCAGTTATAAAAATGAAAAAGAAACTCGAATTATTAGCACCAGCTGGTGATATGGCCTCTTTAAAAGCAGCCATCGCTAGCGGTGCTAATGCCATTTATTTGGGCGGAAATGCCTTTAGTGCCCGGGCCTATGCGAAAAACTTTAATCGCGAAGAATTAAAGGAAGCGGTTGCCTACGCACATTTACGTGATGTCAAAATCCATGTCACTTGTAATATTCTTTATAAAGATGAAGAATATGAGCAGTTATTAGATTATATCGATTATCTTTATACGATTGGCGTGGATGCCATCCTTATTCAGGATATCGGCTTATTAAAGCTGGTGAGACAGTATTATCCTGATTTTGAAGTGCATGTCTCTACCCAAATGTCGCTAACATCTTTAGCGGCAGTGCGTTATTTTGAAAAGCTCGGTGTGACACGCGTCGTCTTAGCTCGTGAAACGCCACTTGAAAATATCCGGCATATTTGTGAAAACAGCCCTTTAGAAGTAGAAGTTTTCGCCCATGGGGCGATCTGCGTCGCTTACAGCGGGCAGTGTCTCATGAGCTCAATGATTGGCAAACGTTCCGGTAACCGCGGCGCATGCGCGCAGCCTTGCCGTCTGCCTTATACCTTAAAAGAAGATGGTCAGACGTTAAATAAAGAGCCGGTTTATCTGATTTCTCCTCGTGATCTCTGCACCATTGATCATATGCAGGACTTTATCGAAGCAGGTGTCACTTCCATTAAATTAGAAGGGCGTATGAAAAAGCCAGAGTATGTTGCAGCAATTGTCAAAGGTTACCGCAAAGCGATTGATTATGTTTATGATCAGACACCTGATTATACTAAAGAAGATGTCAATGATATGAAACAGATGTTTAATCGCCAGTATACCCATGGCTATGCTTTTTCTGATTATAAACTTGTCGATGGGGATTTTCCTGGCAATCGTGGCATGCCGCTTGGAGAAGTAATGGGTTATTCGAAAAAGCATCGCACCGTTCGCTTACATTTAACACATGAACTTAATCAGGGGGATTCCATTTTATTAACGGCCATTGATGCCGGACGTCCCGTCAATAAAATGTATCAGCGCGGTAAGTTAGTGAATCAGGCGCTGCCAGGTGAAGATGTCGATATTGAATTTGATACCTATTGTGATCATGGTGAAGTGCGCAAAACGGTTTCTACAAAGCTGATCAAATCATTAGATACATTGATTCATCAGCCACGCTCATACCGTATCTTAGATTTGGAGCTCTATGCTTATGAAGGCGCGCCATTAACGCTAGTAGGACGCTGTGATGGATTGAGCGTAGAAGCTTCGCTAGAAGAAAACTATCATCACGTGAAACCATTAACAGATGAGCGGATCAAAGCGCAGCTTGGCAAATTAGGCGCTACTGTGTATAAACCAGGAGACATCACGATTTATCGTAATGAAGATGTGGCTATGAAAGTATCGTCTTTAAATGCCTTAAGACGTGAAGTCACGACAAAAATGGACCAAGCGCTGATGAATGTTCAACGTTCAGGTAAGACTTTAACCTTACCAGCACCGATCATGCAGCCTTATGAAAAACGAATGATTATTACAGTACATACATTAGCGCAGCTAGAAGCGTTAATGGATCATTATGAGTATCTCTATTATTACTATGATGAATATATCGAGGATGCATTAGCGCTATTTGCGAAACATCACCATGTTGCGGGGGTGTATTTACCACGTATTCTCTATGATCAGGAAATCAATGATTTACAAAAACATCTGCAGGATGTCTCACGAGTGATCGTTAATGATTATGGCACTTTAGAATTATTTCAAGGTCGCGATGTGATCTTAGGACCAGGCATGAATATCTTTAATCATTATAGTGCCAATAGTTTTGATCAAAGCGCCATTATTTCTTATGAATGTGATGCGTCGGCGTTAGAAATGATGAAACAGGTATCTCATGAAATGATTTTGCCAGTGTATGGTTATATTGAAAATATGGTCTTAGAACACTGCGTCGTTTCACAGTATTACCATCACAAGAAGATTCCCCATTGTAATAAGTGTAAAGGCCATACATATGAGCTGGTAGACCGCAAGCAGGTGGGCTTTAAAGTCTTTACAGATGCATACTGTCGCAATCATATTCTTCATAACGTGCCGCTTTATATTCGACATCATCAGCGGTATCCGTTTTCTG
Organism: Intestinibaculum porci; assembly: GCF_003925875.1. Lineage (GTDB taxonomy): Bacteria > Bacillota_I > Bacilli_A > Erysipelotrichales > Coprobacillaceae > Intestinibaculum > Intestinibaculum porci. The sequence goes on from NZ_AP019309.1 coordinate 1,601,831, forward strand.
CTTTTGTGATGTTTTATGATGAAAAGAATCCATTAGCTTTAATGAGACAGATTGAAGCGGAAAAAGCGCTCGCTGATGGGAATAATCAGCCGATTTTAACGACAAAAGGTTACCTGAAATAGTGATTTTCGATATTCACGCATAAATTTCTTTTATATTTTTGCTTTTCCTAAATTGATTCTTAGGTTTGTCTATGTTATAATTTGAATCAAGGGAGTGATACCATGTCATTGGATTTAGATTTAGCACAAAGATTAAAAGCATATCGTAATTTCAAACATTTAACTCAGAAAGAAGTGGCTGCCCATTTGAATGTTCCCCATTCTGCAATCTCTGATATCGAAAATGGGAAACGTGATGTCACGGTTGGCGAATTAAGAATTCTTTCACATTTGTATGGACGAAGCGTCGAAGAAATTATGTCTGGTAAGAAATACGATTATTATAATATTGCGAATATTGCAAGATTATTATCGGAATTACCAGATGATGATCTGAAGGAAGTTATGTTTATTATTGAATATAAACGTAAACGTCTGGAAGAAAAAGAATCCAATAATAAAGCATCTTCAAAAAATGAAGGTATTTAAGAAAAGGTATTCAGCATAGCACTTTGTGTGTTGTGCCAATACCTTTTTTTGTTTTAGGAAACATTGTCATTTATTGAAATGATTTTCTTTGCATAAGGATCAGAAATGGCCGTAAAGAAATCATCAAAATGGAAAGTCAGACTTGTCATTGCGGTTTTATCCACAACTTTTTCAACAATGGCTGATCACAAAAAGAATGTTGCTATACTGAAAGAAAGAGAATTTACATTCAATGAAAAAGATGAACAGGAGATGAAAGATATGGAATCTTGGAGTAAAGGTATTTTTGAAAGCAAGAGAGATGATATTGCAGAAGAGGTCAAAAGAGAAGTACGTGAAGAAGGCCGTTTAGAAGGCGTAATGTTATTTAAGAAAGTGAATCATCTGTTAGCGAAAGGCATGAGTGATGAAGAGATTCTTAAGGCTCTTCCTGATGTCACCGCTGAATTTGTGAAAGATGCCCGTGAAAGTTATGAAGAAGACCATCAGCTTTCCGGAAATTAAATGAAATCATGATCGATGGGACTCGCCTTAAGGGTGAGTTCTCTGTAAAAAAATGATGTGTTCATTTTCACTTCACATAAGATATGTATAGTAAATCATGTCAGGAGACTGACACAAGCAAACATATAAATTTCCCTTCCCTAAAGTGTAAACAAAGATGTCAATCATAATAATAAGACATCATGAAGACCTGCCTCCCCAGCAGGTCTTTTTAGTCATTTGCCATGGCTTTGTCTAAATTGAATGGAATAAGCCTCTTTTATATAAAATTTCTTCATTTTTTTGTCGGATTTTTGTGAGATTTGCAGGGTTAAAAGTCTTTAAGTATATAGATAAAGAAAAAGCTTCATCATTGAAAGTGAGGTGAATAAATCATGATGAACACTTATTCGTTATCTAATGAAAAGGAGGAATTCTATGTCAAATGAAAAGACAAAATTAGAAGAAAATAACCTTCCAGAATATGCTTATCTGGATCTCAATGCGAAAAGAATTCTTCATAGCGTGAATATTCTGATGCTGATCTTTCGCGCGTTGATTGATGAATTCAAAGACATGAGCGATGAGGCATTAACGGCTTTATTAAAACCAGTGAAAGAGGGCTTAGAAAACTTCAGTACGATGATCAGAGAGGGGAATCCAGAACTTGATCATAATGATCAAAAACGGATTCTTGATTTACTTTACGTCATCAATCGAAAAGAGAAACCGAAGATGTTTGTAGATGTAGAACTGCAAAGCACCAAAGAACGATTCGTAGAAATTCGTTCAACGCAGTATATCACGTCAATCTTAGCGAAAACACATTTTGTGGAGAACGCATTGGCGAAGGTGATCGTGATCTGGGTTAATATGGCTCCCACTAAACGTGAAGAAGGGACCATTTTAGTCAATCCGTCACATCTTTATGATCGCGTTCATGATATCTATTACCCTAGAGAAGCTATGAAGGCGTGTCCCACCATTATTTTGCTTAACCTTTACGACATCAGAAAAGAGCGTGAAAAGGAAATCAGAAGTGCAAAGACGGATGTTATTGCGATTTTATCCACGATTTTTTCCACTACAATTGATTACGAAAAGAAAGGTGCTATACTGAAAGAAAGAGGATTCACATTAGAAAAAGATGAAGAACAGGAGATGAAGACTATGGAATATTGGAGTAAAGGTATTTTTGAAAGTATGAGAGGTGATATTAAAAAAGAAGTACGAGAAGAAAGCTATGTAATCTTTACTTTATTTGCAGATGGTAAAAGTGATAAAGAGGTGCTTAAAGCTTTTCCAGAATTAACATCAACGGAAGTCGAAAAAATGCGACAGGAATTTGAAAAACTGAAGATTAAGATGAATGCAGGATCATAAACATATAGGACTGACCTTAAAGGTGAGTTGTTTGTAAAAAAAATGAGGTGTTCATTTTCACTTCACATAAGATCGGTATAGTAGTCCTTGTCAGGAGACTGACAACAAACAAGCAAACATATAAATTTCCCTTCCCTAAAATGTAAACAAAGATGTCAATCATAATAATAAGACATCATGAAGACCTGCCTCCCCAGCAGGTCTTTTTGTATGGCTTGGATCCAACTAGCGAAATCCATCTTACTTAGATATTCGTAGTGGTAGGGAGAAAAGCTGATTATTAGATCAATCATGCGATTATTGATAAATAGGGTGTTCAGATCATTCATTAGAATAAGTCAGGAACGCTTGTGTTTAGCGAGTTAGTTTATGTGCTTCAAAAGCGCTCGTAAGTTTTTTGAACTCTTCTAAGGTCTGCAGACCTTCTTCTAAGATTTCCGGTTTCACTTCTTCAAAGGTGGTGTGGTGGTAGAAATGAATAGCGAAAGGATTGGTTTCTAAAATGGCATAGGTGCCAAAGCCATAACTGCCGCGATTGATCATAACAGAGCCAGGATTAATGAAGTGAATGCCTTCAATGATCTGATGGGTTGGGACATGGGTATGCCCATGTAAGACAATCTGGCAATGATTTTCTTTGGCAGCCTTTAAAAGCATATCATAACCATAGTAGACTTTATACGTATGACCATGAGCTAATAAAATTTGATTATAAGTAATAGTATAAGGGAAGTGATCATCATAGTCATGATTGCCGCGAACGACGAGACGGAAAGGCGCTAACAAAGGATCGCTTGCTTTCAGGCTTGTATCACCTAAACAAAACATTGTATCGACATGATCTTGTTCGTGGCTGATAATATTTTGGAGAATGGTATTTTCCATATGGGGATCACTGACAATAAGATATTTCATAAATGGCCTCCTTTACTATCAGTATAGCATAAGTTATAGTAAAAATGAAAATTTTCATTTTTACTAAGTAGAGAGTTCTCATGATGAATAGCCTTAAAATTGATAATTGCGTTTACTTGAAATATAAATATTCACAAGGTAAGTGTTTACATAAGTTTACAAAGTTGGTAAAATAAAACTATAAGATAAGAAAAGGAGTAATAGATCATATGAAAACAATTTTATTAGTTTGTTCAGCTGGTATGTCAACAAGCTTATTAGTCACTAAAATGGAAGCTGCTGCTAAGGAACAGGGTGTTGAATGCAAAATCTTTGCTTTACCTTTCTCTGATGCACCAAGAGTATTAGAAGAAGTAGATTGTATCTTATTAGGCCCACAGGTTCGTTTCCAGAAAGCTTCAATCGAAAAATTAGCTGCTTCTCGTAAAGGCGGCGTCATTCCAGTTGATGTCATCGATATGAGAGATTATGGCACAATGAACGGTAAAGCTGTTTTAGCAAAAGCGTTAGACATGTTAAAATAATAGAAATGATAGGTGAAGGCGAAATCTTCACCTTCTTTTTTGTATAAAATCATATTTTATAAAACATCTTTTTCTCTTTTCTTTCCGATAGTCGTTTGCTATAATGAGCGTAATTAATAAGGGGGTACAAGATACATGGAAAAATGTATTATTACTGTTGTTGGTAAAGATCAGGTTGGTATTATTGCGAAAGTCTGTGCTTATTTAGCAGATCATAGCGTTAATATCCTCGATATTTCTCAGACCATTTTACAAGGCTACTTTAATATGATGATGATCGTGGACGCGTCAAACGCTTCATCACCATTTGCAACATTAGTCGAAGAATTAGATGCTTTAGGTCAGGAAATCGGCGTAACCATCAAACTTCAGCATGAAGAAATCTTTGATATGATGCACCGTATTTAAGGGGAGGGCCTATGATTAATATTTTAGAAGTTTCAGAAACAAACAAAATGATTGAACAGGAGAACTTAGATGTTCGTACGATCACGATCGGGATCAGCTTATTAGATTGTATTGATAGTAACGTTGATGTTCTCTGTGACAATATTTACAATAAAATTATACGGATTGCGAAAAATCATGTGCCGACCGCTCAGGCTATTGAAAAGAAATATGGCATTCCAATTGTCAATAAACGTATTTCCGTGACACCAATTGGGACGGTTGGGGCTTCGGCCTGCAAGACAACTGATGATTTTGTGAAGATTGCGAAGACGTTAGACCGCTGCGCCCATGAATTAGGTGTCAATTTTATTGGCGGTTATTCAGCGATCGTATCGAAAGGCATGACACCGGCTGAAAAATTACTTATCGAGTCAATTCCGCAGGCAATGAAAGAAACAGAACTTGTATGTTCATCTGTCAATGTTGGTTCGACGAAAACTGGTATTAATATGGATGCGGTGAAATTATTAGGGGAAATCGTGAAAGATACTGCTGAACTCACGAAAGAAAATGATTCCATTGGCTGCGCTAAGTTAGTTATTTTCTGTAATGCACCTGATGATAACCCATTTATGGCGGGAGCTTTCCATGGCGTCAGTGAAGCTGATGCCATTATCAATGTCGGTGTTTCTGGTCCGGGCGTTATGAACGAAGCGATCAAACAGGCGAAAGGCAAAGATTTTGGTGAATTATGCGAGATCATCAAAAAGACGGCTTTTAAAATTACCCGTGTGGGTCAGTTAGTCGCAAAAGAAGCCAGCAAGGCTTTAGGGATTCCATTTGGTATTATCGATTTATCGTTAGCACCAACGCCAGCTGTTGGCGATTCAATCGCTGACTGTCTTGAAGGCATGGGCTTAGAAAGAACAGGTGCCCCTGGTACTACGGCGGCTTTAGCTATTTTAAATGACCAGGTTAAAAAAGGCGGCGTCATGGCGTCATCTTATGTCGGCGGTCTCTCGGGCGCGTTTATTCCTGTTTCTGAAGATCAGGGTATGATTGATGCGGTTGAAGCCGGATGCTTAACGATCGAAAAACTGGAAGCGATGACTTGCGTCTGCTCCGTGGGCTTAGACATGATCGCCATTCCAGGTGATACCAAAGCTACGACGATCTCTGGTATTATCGCTGATGAAATGGCCATTGGGATGATTAATGCGAAGACGACCGCGGTCCGTGTCATTCCTGTTATTGGCAAAGGTGTTGGGGATACTGTTGAATTTGGCGGTTTACTTGGCTATGCGCCAATTATGCCGGTCAATAACTTTAGCTGTGATGAATTCGTTAATCGCGGTGGCCGTATTCCAGCGCCAATCCATAGTTTTAAAAACTAATCTCTTAAGAGTAAGGCTCAGGCTTTACTCTTTTTTATATGCTTTTGATATTTATTTATAATAAGAGAATCTCTTTGTGTTAAAATGAAGAAAAGAAGGTGAATAGATTGCATTTACATTTTATTTTTACGCCCGAAAGTTTTCAGGTCGATGACCTTAATGTGAAAAACAAAGGGGATTTAGCACTGATGGAACGCTTTCAAAGTGATAAGTATGCCTCGCTTTACGCGTTAGCGTTCCAAAATGAAATTGATACGCCAACAGGACGTTTTCTTACCAGCGTGGCGAAAGCTTTTGTCGATACGATCTCCCGGCAAAGTGAAATTGAGGTAGCACGCGAAGAGACAAAAATTGAGCTGGATGAAGATATAATTGATCATTTACTATCGCAGGTGCCTTTTGCGATTGGCTCGGAATTTATTAACGAAAAATGGCTGCGTCTGAATATGAAAGCTTTGAATCAGGTCTTTCATGATGAATTAAAAGATTTCAATGGACCGGTATCCTTATACTTTGAAGAAAAAATGCAGGACTTAAAAGTTGCGAAACGGATCTATTTCCATCTTGTTGACTATCTTTATAATGAAGAATATCCTTTTGCCTTTATGGCAACTTATGCGACGAAAGATGCTCAGGGACGAATTCGTCATCGTCCTTTAGAAGCTGCATTAACCCAGTATAAGAAGGATCAGGGACAGTTAATTGCCTTATTATCATCATTAAACAAAGCCTCATCAAAGGTAAAAGAAATCCGTGATCTGATGGATAGCGGGGAACTCTTTCATCCGATTCGCTTAACGGTAAAAGAGGCCTATGCATTATTGAAACAGGTCCCTGTCATTGAATCATGCGGCATCAAATGTCGCGTGCCAAACTGGTGGAAACGCAAGCAGTCTTCGATTGGCTTAAGTTTAAAGTTAGGGGAGAAGGAACCTTCCTTAATGGGCTTAGACTCTTTATTAAATGTCAAGCCTTCTTTAGAAGTGAATGGGCATACTTTGACGAAAGCAGAGATTCAGGCCTTACTCAAACAGGAGGAAGGTTTAACATATCTCAATGGCAACTGGGTGGAAGTCAATCATAAAAGGTTAGAAGAATTGTTAGAAGAACTGGAACATTATGATGGTACGATGAGCTTAAAAGAAGCGCTGACCTCTTCTTTTTTAACTGATGAAAGCGGGGAAGAGATCCAGATTACCAATGGTGAGTGGCTGCGCTCTTTTAAAACGCAATTGCGTAAACCGGAAACGTTGGAAATGAGTGTCCCTGATGATCTGCAGGCGACGCTGCGTCCTTATCAGGTTCAGGGCTATAAATGGTTATCGATGATGAATACCTTTGGCTTTGGCGCCTGCTTAGCAGATGATATGGGCTTAGGAAAAACTTTGCAGGTTATTAGCTTTTTAGAAAAAATGCGAGAAAGTCAAGAAGCTCATGCACTTTTAATCGTGCCAGCTTCCTTGCTTGGGAACTGGGAGAGCGAATTAAAGAAATTTGCGCCACATCTTGATTTTACGATTTTACATACTTCTCGCGCTAAAGTGATCAAAGACTATGTCGATCATATTCCATTCTTAACGATTACCACTTATGGTTTAGCAACGAAGATTGCAGCGTTAAGTGAAAGAAAATGGGATGCTTTAATCTTGGATGAAGCCCAGGCTATTAAAAATCCGAAAACAAAACAGAGTGTAGGTATTAAAAAGCTCTCTTCGCGGATGCGTATTGCGATGACCGGGACACCCATTGAAAATGATTACAGCAACTTATGGTCCCTCTTTGACTTCCTTAATAAAGGTTTATTAGGAACACTCAATGAGTTTAAAGCCTTCACCAATGAACTTGCTCAGGATCCTGGCAATATCTCGAAACTGCGGGCGATGGTCTCACCATTTATTTTACGGCGTCTGAAAACTGATTCATCCATTATTAAGGATCTCCCTGATAAAGTGGAAGTCACCGATCATATCCAGTTATCGAAAAAACAGGTTGCTCTCTACAATCAGGAAGTCGACAATTTAAAAGAGACAATTGTGAAAGTCCCGCCGAAAGAACGTCGTGGTCTGGTCCTCAAATACATTACTCGCTTTAAACAAATCTGTAATCATCCGGACCAGTTTGCCCATGATGAAATTTTTAAACCAAGCGATAGCGGAAAGTTTGAGATGCTGAAAGATGTCTGCGAGATTATTTTAGAAAAACGTGAACGCGTTTTGGTATTTACCCAATATAAAGAACTTTGTGAACCATTATCCCATTATTTAGAATCAATCTTCCATAAGAAAGGCTTAATTATTAATGGTTCTACGCCAGTGAAGAAACGTCAGGCTTACGTCGAAGCCTTTAATGGCGAAACTTATATCCCATATATGGTTTTAACGGTCAAAGCGGCGGGTACCGGCTTAAATTTAACGGGCGCTAACCATGTCATTCATTTTGACCGCTGGTGGAATCCAGCAGTAGAAAATCAGGCCAGTGACCGTGCTTACCGTATTGGTCAAACTAAAAAAGTGATTGTCCATAAATTTGTCTGCACCGGCACGATTGAAGAGAAGGTTGATGAAATGATTGCGAAAAAGCAAAAGATGGCTAATGATATTCTCGCTTCTGCGGGAGAAAACTGGATCACCGATTTAGATGATCGGGAATTAGTAGATCTCTTTACGTTGGAGGTGTAAGCGATGAGTTTTGTACATTATAGCCAGCCGACACTGCTGGAATTACAGAAAAAAGCCCAGGCTTCGACGGAAAAAGCCGGGAAGAAAGGACGTGCCATGCATCCGGTCGTTATTCAGGGCCGTACCATCGCTAAAAGCTACTGGGGCAAAGCCTGGTGTGATACGATTGAAAGTTACGCTGATTATTCCTCGCGTTTAGATCGCGGGAAACGTTATGTTCGCGGCGGTACGGTTATTGATTTACAAATCAAAAAAGGGGTTGTTAAAGCCTTAGTCCAAGGTCGCCGTGTTCGTCCCTATAAGGTCACGATTGAAATTCAGCCGATCAGTCAGACCCGTCTTAATAAAATTAAGAAAGTCTGCGAAAAGCGCATTACTGATATCGAAGCCTTGATGAATGGTGATTTTCCAGAAGATTTACAGGAACTCTTTCTTAATAAAGAGGGGTTATTTCCCGGACCGCGCCAAATCTCTTTTGACTGCAGCTGTCCCGATTGGGCCCGTTTATGTAAACATGTGGCTGCGGTGTTATATGGCATTGGCGCTATGTTTGATGAGAATCCTTTCTTATTTTTTGAATTAAGAGGGATTGATGTGAATTCTCTAGTCAGTGAAGCGTTAGTTAATCATGTTGATCAAATGCTTTCGCATGCACATGTGCATACGAAGCGAATGATTGATGATAAAGATATTTCAGATATTTTTCAATTAGATGTCAAATAAAAAGAGCATGCACAACATGCTCTTTAAGCTTCTTCTTTGTAAGTTTTATGACTGAAAAGTGACTGGTTCAAAAATGCAGGTAATGGTTTGCCAGCTTTGAGTCGATCACGATATTCAGCGGTCGCCGCAAAGAGGACATCACCTGAAGAATTGAGGGCGGTTTCCATGGAATCCTGAACAACTCCTAAAATGACACCGACGCCGACAACTTGCATGGCAATGGCATTAGGAATACCAAATAAGGAGCAAGCTAAAGGAATCAGTAATAATGAGCCGCCCGTGACCCCCGAAGAGCCGCAGGCTGCTAAAGCGGCGAGGACGCTTAAGGCAATGGCGGTGACGATATTAAGATGAATACCTAAAGTATTCGCGGTAGCGAGCGTCATGACCGTAATGGTGATGGCAGCGCCATTCATGTTAATGGTTGCCCCTAAAGGAATAGAAATAGCATAAACGTCACGATCTAAACCTAAACGTTCACATAAGGCCATATTAACGGGAATGTTGGCTGCGGAGCTGCGGGTAAAGAAGGCGGTGATGCCGCTTTCTTTGAGACAGCGGAAGACTAATGGATAGGGATTACGTTTTAACGCGATCCCGACAATTAGCGGATTGACGACCAAAGCCACAAAAATCATACTGCCCATTAATAAAAGCAGTAAAGAGCCATATTTAGAGAAAATACCTAAACCGTTTTGAGAAACAGATGTGTAGACGAGGCCCATGACGCCAAAGGGCGCTAAGTTAATAATCCATTGCACCATTTTGGTAAGACCGCTGGCAATATCATTCATAATTGTAATGGTCTCTTTTTTAGCGACCGCTTTTAAGGCAAAGCCAGTAAGAATCGCCCAGAAGAGAATTCCGATATAATTTGCTTTGACTAAAGCATTAACGGGGTTATCGACTAAATTCATTAATAAACTATTAACGATTTCTTTAATTCCGCTAGGTGCTTTAGAGGCCTGATAAGCCGATGCTAAAACAATTTTTTTGGGGAAAAGGGTGCTCGCAAAAACGGCAATGACTGCGGCGATGAGCGTTGAGAATAAATAAAAGAAAATGACCGATGTAAAGCGCCGATCTAAATGGCTATTGCCCGCTAAAAGCGCGCTGGCTACTAGGAAAAAGACAAGTAAAGGGGCAATGGCCCGTAAAGCGCCGACAAATAAATTACCTAAGGTTGTTAACATGGTCGCTTGCGGGAAGAGCAGGGCACAAGCGATGCCTAAGATCAAGCCGATGATAATGCGTAAAACTAAGCTTGTTTCGTTGTATTTTTTGATAATGAACACAGAAATTCTCCTTTCGCCGTTCCATCATACCATGAATAAGGGAAGATACAAAGGAAATTCATAAGTAATATTCCGATTTCAATGAAAAATATTTTAAATATTTTGTAATAATACAATTCCATATCAGTGAAAAAATATTGATGGTCAAATGAATTGCAGTCAATCGGTTTCTCCTCTATAATGGTCATAGTAAGTTTTATGTGATAGAAATGGAGGAAACTTCTGAGCATATTGCATGAAACAGGAAAAAGTATGAATCGCTCAGAAATATTATGCAGCCATTACAGCTCACTGATTATGAAAAAATTAAGCCATATTTAGAAATGGCCAATTACGAAGGTTACAACTCGAACTTTGTGAATATGATGATGTGGAATCATGAATATCATGTTGAATATGAAATTCATGAGCATTTTTGTGTGATGTTGCACAACTTTAAAGGAACGCGCTATTTTGCCATGCCTTTTACATCACCGGATTATCTAAAAGAAGCCGTCGATTATATGGTTCAGTATGCGAAAGACAATCATTTTAATTTTATGATTGATTTTGCTGTTCCTTCTTTTATTGAAAATATGAAGAAGATTTATGGCGATCACTTTATGTTTGAACGTGAACGTGATCAGGATGATTATATTTATGATCGTCAAATGTTAGAAACGTTATCTGGAAAAAAGATGCAGAAGCGTCGTAATCACTACAAAAACTTTGTCAAAGATTATCCAAATCATGAATACCGCGCTTTATCCGTTGATCGTGATTTTAACCTGATCTTAGATTCTTTAACCCGCTGGGAAGATGATCAGGAAGCTTCAGAATCCTTATTATCAGAAGTTTATGCAATTCTTTATCTGCTTTCTAGTGATCATCTTTTAGATATTAAGATGGGAGGCATCTTTATTGATGGGGAACTGAAAGCTTTTACGATTGCCTCACCGCTCAATCATTCCACTATTCAAATGCATATTGAAAAAGCTGATAAAAATATCCGTGGTCTTTATCCCGCGATCTGTAAAGAATTTTTGGAACATGAATTTCCTGGCTTTCAGTATGTTAACCGTGAAGAGGATATGGGCTTAGACAATTTACGTCAGGCTAAAATGCAGCTGCATCCCTGTATGATGATTGAAAAATCACGTGTTTTCATCAATGACTCTTCAATGGCTATTGCCAATCGTGAAGATTTGGAAGATGTGAAAACTTTATGGTTAGATCGTTTTGAAGATGAGGATGAAGTGTCAACCGATTTCTACTTTACCCATGTCTATCCTCATGCCCAGACTTATATTATGCGTTTCCATAACCAGCTAGTCTGTGCCATTACGATTGAACATATGGCCATCAAAGATCACGAAAACAGCTACTATATTATGGGAGTAGCCACCAATCGGAAGTTTGAACATCAGGGCTGCATGAAAAAATTATTCCAGTATCTGCTTAAAGACTATCCAAATGATCGCCTCTATTTAACTGCATATCATCCTGACATTTATAAGTCTTTAGGCTTTAAGGAAACAGCTTATCTAAAACGCATTAAGCTGCAGAAAAGTGCTTATCGCGGCGAGACTGACATTAAGGTCATCTATGAGTTTAATCATTTAAGTGACTTATATCAGGATTATGTTCAAGACTTCGCTGAATATCGTTTGCGCGATGATGATTATTATGCACATTTTCTCATTCCGCGTACCGTTGCCTTTAAACAAAAAATGGCGACCTTCGCAAAAGATCATGAGCAGGTTGGTTATATGATTTATGAAGAAACGGAAGAGGAATTACATATTACCGAATTTATTTATGTCAAAGATGCTTTAAAAGATATTCTCACTTATTTAGCGAATACGTATAATAAACGTGTCATCATCGATAGCGATGAACAGGCTGATATTGAAGGCAAAAGTGAACTGATCAACGCTATGATGTGTAATCAGGATGAACATGATCCTCATAATTTTGTTAATGAAGTATATTGATAGGACTTTTACAAGTCCTATTTTTATTTCGGGAATATAAAAAATCCGTGAATGACTTGTGTTTATGAAGCGACATCTATATAATGAAATTGAAAATGGGGGACAAAACTACATGATTAGTAATGATTTAGCAGAATTACATGAAGAATGTGGTGTATTTGGTATCTATGGTGATCCCAATGCAGCACGCTTAACTTACTATGGCTTACATGCTCTCCAGCATCGTGGTCAGGAAGCTGCTGGTATTTGTGTCAAAAGACATCACCTGCATATTCATAAAGGTGAAGGTCTGGTAACGGAAGTTTTTAGCGCTGATAAAATTGACGAATTAGCAGGTGACGCAGCTATTGGTCATGTCCGTTATTCGACAGCCGGCGGAGGTGGTATTCTTAATGTACAGCCTTTCTTATTCAAAACCCTTGATGGTGATATGGGGATCTGCCATAACGGCAACCTCGTCAATGCCAATGTTTTAAAGAGAAAACTCGAAGATCAGGGTTCGATCTTTAATTCCCAGAGTGATACCGAAGTACTCGGTCACTTGATCAAACGTAACTATGGCCATTTCATTGATCGCTTATGCGCTTCATTACGTGAACTTGATGGCGCTTTTGCGTTTTTAGTGTTATTAGAAAGCGGCCTTTATGCAGCGCGTGATAAATATGGCTTACGTCCATTATCCATCGGTCAGCTGCCAAGCGGGGCATATGTACTCGCTTCTGAAACTTGCGCTTTTGATATCATTGGTGCAAAATTTGTCCGTGATGTTTTACCAGGCGAAGTGATCCGTATCCGTAAAGGTGAAATCAAATCTTGTTTCTATACCAGATCACCTAAAGACGTATCCGATCATTTATGTGCGATGGAATACATCTATTTCTCGCGCCCGGACTCAAACTTAGAAGGTATTAACGTTCATGCGGCGAGAAAACGTGCTGGAAAGGTCTTATTTGAAGAATCTCCAGCCGAGGCAGATGTCGTCATCGGGGTACCAGATTCATCATTATCTGCCGCTACAGGTTATGCTGAAGCTTCTGGCATTCCTTATGAAATGGGTCTTATCAAAAACAAATATGTCGGCCGTACCTTCATTCAGCCAACTCAGGAATTACGTGAATTAGGGGTCCGGATGAAATTATCGGCAGTGCATTCAATTGTTCAGGGCAAACGGGTGGTTATGGTTGATGACTCCATTGTCCGTGGGACAACGTCTAAACGAATCGTCGCTTTATTAAAAGAAGCCGGAGCGACCGAAGTGCATGTCCGCATTGCTTCACCAGCGATCAAATTCCCATGTTTCTATGGGGTGGATACATCAACACTTGAAGAACTGATTTCTCACCGTATGGATGTGGATGCCTTATGTGATTATATCCAGGCAGATTCATTAGCCTTCATTTCTGTCGAAGGTTTAAGTAAATCGGTTCGCGGAGAAAATGGGGATGCGTTATGCTGCTCATGCTTTACCGGTGATTATGTCACTAAACTGTATGACTCATTTGATAAAGCCAATAAAGATCGTAAGTAGAAAGGGAGAAATCCCTTTTTTTAATGGTCATTTATAGGTTGATCTGTCGGTTTACTCCCTTTTATATGACTTATAACTAATGATATTATAGAATGAATACTTTTAACCTAAATGTGATTGATTTCGTCTCAAAACTATGTCTATAATGAAGATGATCTAATAGAAGGGAGATTATTTTTTATGAACAGACAGGTTTTAAAAGCACAGGCCAAAGATGTTTTAAGAAATCATTACTGGCCCATGGTCGGCTTAAGCGTCTTATTAATGATTTTTGGCGGCGGCAGCGGTTCGGCCAATACCATCCGCGCAGTCTTCACCGATGACAACAGCATCGCCTTAGCGACGTATAGTACGATCGTGGGAATGTTAATAGGGGTATTTGTCGTGAATCCTTTAACGGTTGGTGTGAACCGTTATATGATCCGTATTTCACGCGGTGAACAGGCCCGTTTTGAAGATGTCATTTACGCGTTTCATCATAATTATTTCAATGTTGTGAAAATCATGCTGATGGAAGTTGTTTTTATCCTTTTGTGGAGTTTACTGCTTGTTATTCCTGGCATTTACAAAGCCTTTGAATACAGCATGATTCCTTATTTACTTGCGGAAGATAGCAGTTTATCGCAAAAAGAAGCTTTTGCGACAACAAAGCGGATCATGAGCGGTCATATTGGGGATTACTTTGTGTTGACGCTCTCCTTTTTCTTATGGTACTTCCTCGGCGCTTTAACTTTTGGTATTTTATACATTTTCTATGTTGTTCCGTATGTTAATTTAACGTATACACAGTTTTATTTATTACTTACTAAATTGCCAGAAGACAATACGTTTGTAAACATTAACAATCAAAATACTGATCTTTCTTAACAAGCAGGTGTTCCTGCTTTTTTTGGGTCTGTACTTTTTCCTATGGAGTAGGTTGTACACAATTAATTCCAAAATATTGAAATAAAAAGAGGTCTACCGTATGATAGTGACTGTATCTTGGCGGATATAAGTAACTAACAAGGAGACCTCAAATGGATTATACACAATTAGCTATTAACACTCAATCTAAAAATACAATCATTGATGATGGATATCTGAAGATTCCTAACACATTAACTGGGTTTATTAATACTGACACTGAAATTGAAGATGATCCTAAGAAAGCCGATCACAAGATCATTGTCTATAAGGGCATTCAGACTGTTTCGGATGAGGATAGAATTTGTGAGTGCTGTGGTGCTCACATGTACAAGAACATGATCTGCGCTCCTACAAGAATCAAGCACTTCAGCTACGGCCCAACAAGCACGGTTGTGGAAGTCAGCCTTAATCAGATGCAGTGTACAAATCCTGAATGTAATGCTACAAAGATGCAGGGTGTTCCATTCAAGGCAAAGCACCATCGCATTACTAAGGCTCTTGAAGAATTCATTGAAAAGCTCCTCGGCAGAGCCTCATTCACTCTTAAGAGCATCTCAGAGCTTACAGGAGTTGGTAAGAATATTGTTAAGGCCATTGACCTTAGAAGACTAAAGAGACTCTATACCGTTGATGGAAAAACTCTTAGAAAGCCGCAAAAGTTCTGCAAATACCTTGGAATTGATGAATTCAAGCTTCATAACGGCTACAAGTATGCCACTCACATCATTGATATGGAAACAGGAAATGTTCTCTGAATCGCTAGAGGAAAGTCTAAGCAGGTTGTCTATGACTTCATTGACTATGTCGGTGAGGAATGGATGGATCATGTTGAGGCCATCGGCTGTGACATGAACAGCGACTTTGAGGAAGCGTTTGAGGAAAGATGTACTCATATACAGCCTGTTTTTGACTACTTTCATATTGTAAAGAACATGAATGAAAAGCTGATCAATGAAATCAGAAAGGATGAGCAGGCACGTCTTATCGCTGAAGGAAATATGGAAGCTGCTAAGCATCTTAAGAAGTCTAAGCACGTTTTATGCTCAAAGAAGGCAACGCGTGACAGGAAGGATGAGGCTGCTCAGAAAGGCATTGTGAAGCAGAAGAAGTCAGATCTGTTTAACCTTCCAGAAATCAAGGCTATCGGTGGGTGGAACGATAAGTTTGATCTTCTTATTAAAGAAAATGAGCTGCTGTTCAAAGCTGATCTTATCAAAGAAAAGATAACAGCAGCCTATCAGGAAGATCATGAATGGAAAATGGCTAAACAGATTATTGAGATCATTGATCTATGCAATGAGACAAAGAATGAACATTTCATTTGGTTTGCTAATCTTCTTTCCAATCATTTTGAAGGTATCATAGCTCATGCAACAATCAAAATCACAAGTTCTAAAATTGAAGGAATTAACAACCGCATTAAGACAATACGTCGAATGGGTTATGGCTATCCTGATGATGAATATTTCTTCTTGAAAATCATTGATATGAGTCGAAGAAATCCGCTATAGGGAAATTAGCTATTCCATAGGAAAAGTGATTGAGCCCTTTTTTTTGGGAAAAGATAAAAAAGAATTGTGGATATTATATTGTTTTTATATAATATCATTAAGAAAATTACAAAAAAGGAGATTATCTATGAGATTTACAATCAATGGTGATGCGGATTGCCCATTAGCGCACATCAGCTTAGACAAAGGAGAAACCATTAAAATCGAACGCGGCGCCATGGCGTATATGGCGAATGTCGAAATTGTCGGCAAGATGAATTCTAAAAAGAAAGGCTTAGGCGGCATGTTAGGCGCGATTGGCCGCAGCTTGACAAGTGGCGAAAGCATGTTTATCACCCAGGCGCAGGGGACCGCTAACGGCGGTTATATCGGCGTGGCGCCAGCTATTCCTGGGGCGATCGCCAAACTGGAAGTTGGCACTAATCAGTATCGCCTCAATACAGGCGCTTTCTTAGCTTCTGATGATCAGGTCAATTATGTCATGAAACGTCAGGACTTAGGAAAAGCGTTCTTTGGCGGCACTGGTGGTTTATTTGTTATGGAAACGGAAGGTTCAGGTGATATTTTAGTCAATGCTTTTGGCGCTTTAGTATCGTTAGAAGTGACACCAGATACGCCATTAACAATCGATAATGAACATGTCGTGGCTTGGGATGCGGATTTAGATTACAACATTGAAATTGCCTCTGGCACTTTTGGTTTCACGACGGGTGAAGGATTAGTGAATACCTTCCATGGCCAGGGCAAAGTGCTGATTCAGACACGTAACTTACATAGCTTAGCGGATGCTTTAAGTCCATTCTTACCAGATAAGTCAAGCAATAGTTAAAAGAAATCCCTTTTGATAGGGATTTTTTCGTATTTCTAAAAAACTTATGTTACAATGGGAATGGTGATAACATGAAGAAAAAAGTAACTTTAGACAGTATCGAAAAACGGGGCTTTACCTCTTATGAAGAGGAAGTCGCCTATGTCCATAAACAAATGCAAGATGGCCTTCTTACGCCGATGAAAAGCAGCGCGACAAATGATCGCTATCCGCCTTTATATTTAAAATATTGGATGACAACAGAAGAAAAGCAAGATTACAGCGATGAATTAAATCATTTACATTATGCGCTTGATCCCACCTATTATTTATCTCATCAAAAAGAGTATGAAAAAGTGCGAAGTTTTGTATTAGCTTTACAACAGTATTTATCACGGCCGCACCAAAAGGGGAAAGTCAGTGCGCGCGAAGGGGCTTATGAAATTTTTGGCTATGAAAAAGTTTTCGATGAAAATAAGCATTTATTAGCACATCTAGGTTTAAGCTTAGAAGATTTAGATTTTTATGAAACAGTCGAACCGATTGCTTATTATACAAATGGATTATTTCAAAATGCTTTAATCGTGGAAAACAGCAGCCCTTATTTTACGATACGTGATTTACTTCTTCATCATCAGACCACTTTTTTAGGAGAAAGCTTTGATACGATTATTTATGGTGCTGGACACCGCATAGAATCGACGCTAAAAGAGGCAAAGCTCTCTTTTCTGCCATATGATTTAGAAAAGTGCCGTTTTTATTATTGCGGTGATATTGATTATGAAGGTTTAAGCATTTTTGACAATGCGCGTAAACTTCTGCCAATGAAGCCGTTTGATGCGATGTATCGCCTGATGCTTGATCATGCGACAAATCGCAAATTAACCTTGATGAAAGAAAAACAAACACAGCCATCAGATGATGTTTATACATGCTTTGCCCCGGATTTACGCAGCCGGATGCAAGAGGTGTTAAAAAGCGGTTATTATATTCCACAGGAAATGATCAACAGGAGGGACTTAGAAGATGCATCATGATGAATTAGAGCAGCGAATCTTAAGTGCGCTGCCTGCCTATGTCTTTTTTCATAATATCGATACCTATTTAAATACGACTGGCGCTGTGCCAGATCCGATGAAACTTGGCTGTGGCAGCGTAGATGAGGCTTATGAAATTGTCTTTTCGATCTTCTCGCTGATTGTAAAAAGAGAATTAGAAGAAGTGGATCTGACAATGGCAGAAATTGTCGATACGCTGAAAGACTTTTCCCTGCAAACAACTGAAACATTAAGCCTTAAAGAAATCGGCATTCGGATCGTTATTGAAATTCTGATGAATGGCTCAGCACCGATGATGCCTTATAATAGCGTCCGCATAAGTTTTATTACTTCGCAAAGCAGCACGGAAGAAAAGGGAAAAGTCATTTATAAACCGACTCAGCAGGGCTTAAAGTTCTATTTTTCTACCCATGAATATGAAGCATACTTAGAAAATCTCAATGGCATGCGTTTTGATTTAATGCTGCTAGAAGAAAAGATCAATGCCGGAGATTACAAAAGTGCGGTGCGTAATGCGCAGCGGATTTATGCAGCCATTGTTACACAGCATGCGATGATTGAAGATTTTTATGAGAAAATCGCCGCACAGCCTTTAGCGACAAATACCGATGAGATGTTTAAAGAGAAACGTGAAGTTGTCGATGCGCTTAATGATGCCAAGCAGCGCTTAGAAAAGATTATGAAACATGCAGATATGAAAATAGAAGGGCTTCAGCAGCTTAATGATGAGGAGAAAATGAATCAGTATGCGCCTGCCTTAAGAGAAATCAGTGATTTAAGTAATCGCTGTCTAAGTAAAGATGCCCAGACGATTGCCCTTTATATGGGCTTAGATGCCTACTGGCAGAAACAGGTTTTAGCGGCGGCCCAGGCCGATCATCCTCAGCGTTTTAGCGTTAGTGAATTGACCTCCGCATTACAAAGTGATAGTAATCCTATCAATTTAGAAGATCTCTTAAGCATCTTTATGATTAAGCCTTTACCGAAAACCTTTTCTTTATCACGCTTAGATGAAACAAAAGAAGAGAAGGTCACAAACGAAGAAGATTACGCGATGAAAAAGATGGAAGAACCAGTGGAAACCCAGCGCTATCGTTATGATGAGATCGCCAAGATTCTCCTAAGCTGGCTGCGTGATCACTTGGCGATCAAATCACCGCAGAAATTAAGTGAAATGATGCCCTATCCGCATGAGTTAGTTGCGCATAAAGAAGAAACCGGCGGGTGGGTTACATCCGTATTAATTGATCTGTATCAAAGCTGTAATGGCATGGATCATGACATGACCCCGCTTGATCGATTAGCGCAAGAAGTAGGATGTCCATCTTTCGTTATTACGGCTATTCAGGGGACATGTGCGACCCTAGATGGAGAATTAGATCATGATTTAATATTTGAGGTGAAACGATGAATAATAAAGAAATAGCCTATCAGGCTTTACGGCTGCTCACGAAACTTTTAGTAAGCAGAGATAAACAATTGAAGAAAAGCGATGATCCGGCCTTATTTTCTCTTTATAGGACAGAGTCTTTAGAAATGCGCGAATATGTCAATAGCTTAGCGATGGAAAATGACTGTGATGTCGTTGCTGGCGAAGAAGCCATTTACCTGATTCCCCATGAAAAGAACTTTAATTTGGTTTATACCAAAGCAGAGTTACGACAGGAACTCAAGTGCGCCGGGAATGAAGAGCAGTATGCCTTATCGATGGTGGCGATCTTAGTGCTTATCACAACGATGTATAGCGGGCAGTCACCAGCGAGCAGCCGGGTGCGTGAAGTCATTAGGCCGTCTTTCTGGGAAAGTGAAATCACCAAAACACTGACCCAGTTAGGAGAGACCAATCCGCAAATGAAAGCGTTAGGGGAAGCCTGGCAAGCCAAACCGAATGCGGAAAATAATAACGAGTTTAAACGGACAAAAGAGTATTTACTTAAATGTGTAATGAGCTTTTTAGAAAAAGAATCGTTAGCGATCTATCGTGAAGAGAGTGATACTTTGCAAGTAACGGAACGCTTAACGATTTTAGTGGATCGTTATTTGTTAAATGTCAATAACTTAGGACGCTTAGCGTCGATCATGAAAGGAGAGTATGAGGATGCCTAGAATTATTGCCCGACGTTTTGAAAACATTCACTGGGGTGAACGTGCGATCATTGATAATCTGATTGATTACGATCTTTACAATAATATCGAATGTCTCGCTAATGGCGGCGGGAAAACGGTACAGATCTTCTTGACGAACTGTCTGTTTACCCATCGTCGAAAACATAAATCTACTGGGGCGGGCTTTTCTTTCAGCTTAGCAGATTATTTCCAGGAAGGGCCGGTACCGGGCATCGTGATGGTAGAAGTCTTACTAGACCAGTCTCAAAAACGTTTATTAGTGGGAATGTTAGCCCATAAAGTGAATGGCAGCTTTGATCAGCATAACTTTCTTTATGCTTATAAAGATCCTGAAGATCCGATGGGGATTCGCCATATTCCGTTTATTCGGGAAAAGGATGGGGAAAATCATATTCTTTCCATGAGCAGCGCATTACGTTTACTTGAAGACCACCATATCCATGTTTATGATATGACCTCCAATAATGATGCCACCCGATATTATAAAGATCTGATGTCTTATAAGATTTCTCCTTCCCAATGGGAAGATATTGTCATGAAGATCAATGAAGGCGAAGGGGGAATTTCTAAGTTCTTTAAGGGGTTAGATGAACCCGCTATTATTCGTAACTGGCTTTTTAAAGTCATTGAACAAAAAATGAATGATCAGGACGTCGGTGAGGCAAGTATCCGTGATTATTTAGGTGATGCCTTCTATCGTTTATGTGAGAAAAGACGGCTGGTGGATCAGCATTTGAAAACAGAAAAGCAGTCCCAGGCTTTTATTGACACACTGCAAAGCCAAAGGGAGGCTTTTGCGGCAGAAAAAGCTGCCAGTGATCAAGTGAACCAAAAGGAAAATCAGTTAGAAAGCGAATTAGGGGCTTTATCTTCCGCATTAACGAAGCTTCACCAGCAATTACAGGAATTAGAAGTCAAAACCCAGGAAAAAAAGCAGGAGATCACCCATATTCACTGTGAGAAGGAATCACAGGATTATCATGATCAGGTGCATGATTTGGATAAACATAAAGAGGAATTAGCGTTATTAAAAGAAAACCTTAATCAAATCAATGATCAATTAGCTGCAGATACTTATGCTTTTGGTTTACAGGGCTATGCGAAAGCGTATCAGGCTTATTCAAAACAGGAAGCGATTGCGCAGGAATATACAAAGCTGTTAGAAGATTTAGGCAGTAATGAGCAGCAGCGTCATTTACGAGATCTAGGCTATTCTCTTAAAGTCAAAACGACGGCTTTGATACAAGAAATTGAAGAGACTTTACAAAAAGCCAAAGATCAGTATTTAGCATTACAAAAAGAAAACAGTCAGTTAGAAGACAAGAGAACATCAATAGACGAACAGATTCAAAAGCGAACAGCATCAACCGCTTCCTTAGCCTATAAAATTGAAGCTTATAAAAAGCAGGAGGAAAATCTATTAGGAGAGGTTTACGCTTTTAATATGATGGGGGAACATGAAGAGAAATTCTTTGAAAGCCAAAAAGAAGCTTCGAAAAAAGCGATCAAAGCTTTATCTTTACAGATTGATCAGTTCACGCAAAAAATAGAAGCTCATCAAAATCGATTAGAAACCATCAAATCAAACCAGGAGCAATTAAAAATTGAAGAAGGCTTAACAAAAGGACATTTAGCTGATGCAAAAGCGATCTGCGACGATGATCAAAAGATTATGGAAAACAGAGAAGCGCATTATCCCGATTTTGATCCTTTAGATGCAGAAGGAATCATCGCTTCTTTAGATGCCCATATCACGAAACGTGAAGAAGATATTGAAGAAAAGAGAAAAGACTTAGAAGCAAAACAAATTGCTTATGGACAGCTCTCTTCTTCCCTCAATAAAACACTGAGCGACTTTTTCACGCATCATGATATTCGTTTTATGTCAGGGATGGATTATTTACGCTCACAGGCAGATATTACTGATCTTATTACCCGTAATCCTTTATTAAGCTATGCTTTTGTCATTGATGATCGAGACTTCGATACCCTTAAGGCTTTAGATCTGCCAACGGTCTTAGAACCTGCGATCTTTATGAAGCGCAGCGCGATCGGGCAAAGTCATGATGTTTCTCTTAATGATGATACAATCATCTATGTCAATCGCGATGCTGCATTGCTCGATGAACAGCAGGTGGCTTTAAAGCGCGCTGCTTTAGAGCAAGCTATTGAAAATATCAAAGAGGATATCGTCCTTTTTAAAGACGAGATTAAAAGCGCCCAGGGAGTAAAACAGCGTTTATTACAGGAAGGGCTCAATCATCAGGTTTATGAAGAACATATTCATAAAGTTCATGATTTAGAAGATCTGCAGAAAAACATCATCACGCAGCTAAATGATTTATCAAAGCAGGCAGACACATTCAAATTAAAGCTAACAGATGAGGAAAAGACGTTAACAAGGGTAAATACACAAAAACAAGAGGCAGAAGCCTTCCACAAAGAGCTGCTCTTATTAGAAAAAGCGTATGCAGATTATCTGAATGATTATCATCAGTATCTTGATGATTGTCAGTTATTAGAAAATGCAAAGCAGGAAAAAGCGACATTGCAGCAAAAGTCAACAGCTTTACAGGAGACATTACAGAAAGTTTCTAATAAACAGATACGTTTAGAAGAACGTTTAAATCAAACCGATATTTCTCCTTATGTATCTTATCAGGAAGGAACCCTGATTGAAGCGTCTTATGAGCAGCTGCAGACAAGTTTTGAAGAATTAAAAGAAGCCTTAGGCAGTGATGAAAAGTATTATCATCGTATGCTTGATGATGCACATAAACAGATGGCAGAGCTGCAAAAGACTTTAGCGGAAGTTTTTGATCAATATCGGTTAAACAAAGAAGAAGCCTTAGCTACCCGTTTTGAAGAAACGCGTTATAAAGAATTAGAAAACAATGTTTATCTTGACAAGAAACAAATACGCACATTAGAAAATCGAATCAATATTCTTGATGGAAAAGTCTCTGTCAAAGCGCAAAACGTCGAAACCTTAAAAGCGCGGATTTTCAATCATTACCAGAGAATTCTGCCATTAGAGGAAATTTATGATCAGTTTAATGAACGTTTAGAAAAAGCCAATACCCTGTTAGGAAAGTATAAACAGGAAGCTGATGATAAGCATAAGCAGATCAGTACGATGACGTTAGCAGCGGCGTTATTAGAAAAAGAAGGTATTCATGCCTCAGAAATGGCATTGAGTAAGCAAAGTGATGCTTTACTTGAAATGAATGAAACAGATTTCAAGAAGCATGAGGATGATTTATTGGCAGATTATCATTATCAGAAAAAGCTGTTTGATATAAAACGTAAGGAAGTATCAAAAGCGCTCAATACAATGTCGGATGAACATTTAGATGTCTTTGCGAAAAATATGATAACCCAGTTACGACAAAGCCATGAGGAAAGTACGATTGAGCAGGCTTTAGAGAAACTGCACATGTTTATTGAAGTTATGCATAAGAAGTTATCGATCAATCAGAATTCTACGAAAGAATATCATCATGACGCGATGACACTGAATGATCGTATCTGTGATTACTTATCTCGCATTCATCAGGGACTCAATGAAATAGACCGGCATACGGCAATTGATTTTGGTGATCGGAAACGCAAGCTGATCACTATCGAAACAGCATCCTGGGAAGATAATAAAGCCCTCGTGGCGCATAAGATTGAAAACCTGTTAGAAGAGAAGTTAAAAGAATCTTTGACTTTTGATACTGATGAAGCTCTTAAACAGTTCAAGATGAAAGTCATTGAACCAACATATTTATATAATGAAACCTTAGGTATTGATTCCATCCGGCTGTATGCCTTAAAGATTGATCAGGATCATCAGCGTCGCTTCCGCTGGGATAGTTATCGTTCAGGCGCCGAAGGAACTGTCAGCTCAATGGCATTATTAGGTGCTTTATTATCATATTTAGGAACGGATCCATTAACCAGTGCGGCCAAACGGCCATGGTCCGTCCTCATTATGGATAATCCATTTGCGGAAATGGTTAATAATAACTTAGTGCGAGCGTTTTTAGAAGCGGCGAAGAGCCTGCATGTCCAGCTTATTCTCTTTACTGGTTCAACGCAGGAATCTATTATCAAGGAAGCGGATCGGGTGATTATTTCTCGCTTGAATCCTAGCGGCACGATTGCCATTGAAGAAATTCATAAAAAAAGTACGATTGAAGCAATTGGTTTAAACCAGCAAATGTCTTTATTTGACCTTTAATAAGAAGTTCAAAAGATGTTGATATTATCAAGATAAATTGGTTTATCAATCAAGAGCAAAATGATATATTTGTAAAGGAAACGCTTATATATTTGTATTATAACTAAATATACACATGTATAATTATCTAAAAGATAAAATTAAGTGTTGACATTTATATGATATCGATCTATGATGGTGTCGTTGAATAACTCAAGTAAATTCGTCGATGAGAAACACGTCATAAGTCAGACGACAGTAAGAGAGTCTGCGGTTGGTGCAAGCA
The DNA here is from genome assembly GCF_003925875.1 of Intestinibaculum porci. Taxonomy (GTDB): domain Bacteria; phylum Bacillota_I; class Bacilli_A; order Erysipelotrichales; family Coprobacillaceae; genus Intestinibaculum; species Intestinibaculum porci. The sequence continues at coordinate 1,626,610 of NZ_AP019309.1, forward strand.
GATCTGCAGGGGCTTATGGTATCGTCTCTAAGAAGCGGGCTGAATAGTAAGTAAGCTTAGCCGGGTGCGCCCGTTAAAGCGTCCATGTATGCTTGTACATGATAAGTGCTATGCGTCAGCATAGAAGAAGGATGGTACCGCGGTCATTCGTTCCTTTTAGTCTTAGACTAGAAGGAACTTTTTTGTATAAGCAGACATGTTGGGGGAAGAGTTATCCAATTATAGGGGGAAAATATCACATATGAAACAATTACAAAAATTCAGTCGCTTTTTATCAAACTATACGGCCTGGGTTGTTATTGCGATTGCGGCCGTTACGTATTTCGTGCCACAGTTAATGGGCTGGGTGAACGCATCACTTTTCAGTGATTTCGTTCAAAACAAATTTACAACTCAGTCATTAATCATCGGTATCATCATGTTCTCTATGGGGTTAACATTAACATCTCATGATTTCAAAATCTTAGCAGAACGTCCATTTGATATTTGTATCGGGGCCGCTGCGCAGTATCTGATCATGCCATTTTCAGCATTCTTCTTAAGCAAGTTATTACATTTACCAAATGCATTAGCCTTAGGTTTAATCTTAGTTGGCTGCTGTCCAGGTGGTGTTTCAAGTAACGTTATGTCTTACTTATGTGGTGGAGACGTCGCTTTCTCAGTCGGAATGACGACTGCTTCTACTATTCTTTCACCAGTTATGACACCATTAATGGTTTCTTTACTAGCTGGCGGAGCTGTCGTTAATATCAAGGGTTTCCCAATGTTTGTCTCAATCATTGAAACTGTCTTATTACCAGTCGCTGTTGGTTTCTTCTTAAACTATAAATTAGGGGAAAATGAAACGTTTAAAGAATTCCAGAAATTAATGCCTGGTGTGGCCGTCATTGGTTTAGCCTGCGTTGTTGGTGGCGTTATGAGTTCACAGGGTGATAAGTTCTTTACTTCTGGTATCGTTGTCTTTGCAGCTGTCTTCCTTCATAACTTTGTTGGTTACTGCTTAGGCTATTTAGCTGGCATTTTAACAGGTATGAGTACACCAAAACGTCGTACAATTTCGATCGAAGTTGGGATGCAGAATGCCGGCTTAGCCACTAACTTAGCTACTTCTACAGCTCAGTTTGCAGCTTTACCACAGTCAGCCATCATCGCCGCTGTTTCTTGTGTATGGCATTCTATCTCTGGTACTTTAATTGCAGCCTTCTTCGCTCATCTTGATAAGAAAAAAGCAAAACAGGCCGTTAAAGAAACAGCAAAAGCCAATTCATAATAATATATTGAGATCCTTTCGAGGATCTTTTTTTTGATCTTAAAATTCATAATAATTTTTTTTGAAAAATATTTTAAATATATTGTATGCGATTACAATCAATGCTATAGTGTAAGTGAATCAAAAAAGATTAATATATTGGTTATCACCGTTTTCTCTTTTTTCGCGATCATCAAAGTGCAGCGACCATAAAAAAGCAGGAAAACGTATCAAAAACATTACGATTCTTACATTGATTCCATTATCTATGAAAACAAAGCTTTAAGTGGTATCAGTATCTTTGCAAAAAAGAATAGTACAGCGCAAAAGCGGAGTAAGATTGCCCAAAAGAAATACCAGGCTATGAAAGGTATAACGCTTTCTGATAGTCATGGGGAAGGTCTTGAAAAAGTGCTGCGTTTTTAAATTTTTTTCTTAATCACTTTAATATTGAATGTAAAAGATCGGGAGCTTTTACAAATATATGAGAGCGATCAACAGATCGCTTGGAAAGGATCATCTATGTTAAAAAAAATTTTCATCATTATGCCAGCTTTAGTGTTTTCTTTATGCGTAGGGAATGTCTATGCGCATTCTATTACTGGACGTTTAAATGCTAGTGCTACAAAATGTACAGTGAAACAGTCAGTAAGTGGTTCTGGTGTCATTACTACCCATATCAAATGTTACGAAGTATCAAAGGTAAGTCATTATTATTTATATAGGGATACATCTACAGTCTATAGCGGGGGTAGTAGAACTGAGATTTTTGATTCAGTTGATGGCTATAAATTTGTTTTAGAGCACAATGGTGTGAAAGGAACAGTATGGGTTACATTAGGCAGCTCAACTGTAGCTTCAGCTAGTATTTCTTATTAATATAATGGAATAAAGGTTAATATAATGAAATAAAGGCATTAAAAAACTCCCGGTAATGCCTTTTTTAAGGAGAATTTTATGAATACTTATCAATTTATTAAGAAAACATGTTTATGCTTCTTCATTTTGATTGTTGGGGGGGCTGCAGTAGTTCTCAAGTATCAAACGAAAAAAAGAAAGAGGAAAATAAAAACACGGCAATTGCAAATGTAACGACTGATCAGATTGCACAAAAAGAGTTATCTTATCATTTTGATACCGATGCGCAATGCGATCTTGGTGACTATACAGATTATGCTTATACTAAAAATGGTTATTACCACATGAAACTTTTAAATCAAGAAAATGACAACATGACTTATCAGCTTACATTTACAGATAAAAAATCAGGGAAAACAGTACCTGTTTGTACAAAAAGTAATTGTACCCATACAAGTGCAGATTGTGATGCTAACTTTGAAGAAGGTTATGACGGAGATCATGCTTCAGCTAATAAATCTTATTATATTGGTTATGGCTACTTTCAGTACTATAAAGGTTCTCTTTACTTACCAGTAAAGAAAGGTGATTATGTTTATTTGATGAAAGTAGGTGCCGATGGTTCAACGCGTAGTAATGTGATGAAATTATGCCGCTTTTTACAGATCACTAAGAAAAAAGGAGATGCTACGGAAACGGCAAGCTTTTATCCAATGTTACAGATTCATCGTGGCTATGTATATTTCACAAACGATGAAACGGGCGGGAAAACAGCTACATTATATCGTAAAAAGATGGGAGGAGATCAAATAGAAACAATCAAGCATTTAAAATCACATCAACCAATGATTTATCGCATTCATCCATATGGAAACTATGTCTTTTATATTGCGGGAACGATGGACTCTAAAGGTAATATGAAGTCTAATCTTTATGCCTACAATACCAAAAATAAGAAAATTTTTCTAGCAGGTAAAAATATTTCAGGTAACTATACAGTTTATAAAGGATCTATTTACTATACCAATGGTTTTAAAACGATGCGCATTTATCGTCTCTCTCTTGGCAGCTTTCAACCTACTTATATAACTAAGACTGCTATGAAAGAAGGGGAAAGTGTTCATCTATATGGCAATGGAAAAAAAGTGGTTGTCCAATTTGTCAATAATGATGGAAACTTGGATAAACAAATGATTTTAGAAAATACTAAAAAGGTGGCTACTTACAAAACTCCTAAAATAAAGCCTTATCAAAATTTATAAGAAAGGAGGATCCAGGGAGGTATCTCCCTGGTTAACTTTCTATGGAACTTCGAAAACATATTGGACATCGGCGCTTTCTCTTATTAGCGGCCTTCATGATCCTTTTATCAGGTGTTCTCTTTTTTCGTGATAATCGAAATGATGCCACTATAAAAAGACAAACAAAATGGGAAAAGCAAGAAGAAACTTATCAAAAACATTACGCATCTTACATCGCTTCCATTATCAATGAAAACAAAGCTTTAAGTGGTATCAGTATCTTTACGAAAAAGAATAGTACTGCGCAAGAAAGGAGTAAGATTGCCCGAAAGAAATATCAAGCTATGAAAGGAATCACCCTCTCTGATAGTTATGGGGAAGGTCTTGAAAAAGTACTTCGCTTTCAAAGTGTGCATGGTTTATTAATGATTGTTATGATTGTTTTAACCTTAGGTTTTCTTGATCATGATCATCAGTCTTTAGCTCTTATTGTAGCGAGCACCCCTAAAGGGAGAAGCATTTTAGCAATGAAAAGAATGGGTGTCCTCTTGATTGTGTCATTAGGTCTTCATATGATTGCTTATACGCTTTTATTAGGGGAGGGCATAGTAATGTTTGGAATGCCCCAATTTAACGTATCAGCCCAGTCTTTATCATATTTAAAAGATATGACTTTACCAATTTCACTAGGGGCATTTTATCTGCTCTATATAATGGTATCAAGCTTTTGTATGGCTTTACTTTCATTAGTATTTTGGGACTGCTTAATAGCCTTTCATACAAGATCACTCGGATTAGGATTATTTTTAGGATTATCGATTCTTGAAGTGCTCTTACAAAGTCATCTGATTGCCCAAAGCCCGATCGCCTTTTTGAAATACAATAACATTTACTATCTACTGATGCCGATTGAAATTATGCGCTCATTTCTTACTTATACATGTTTGAAACAGATGGTTAATGGACAACACGTATTTGTGATTGTGATGCTTACAATAGCGGTTTTATTGATCATCTTCACAGTTTTAGATCATCAATATCATCGCGTGCTTTCGCAAAGTCATACATACAAATTGAAAAAGTTAATTCAAAAAGTAACGATAAGGGTGCGTTCACGAATGTCCTTACATAAGACATTTTTCCAGGAATGCTACAAAATTGTGATCTGTGAAAGAGGATTACTCTATATCATTTGTTTTGGTATCTTATTAGTAAGTTTACAGGATACAACACCCTATTTGGCTAATGATACGATGAATACCTATCAAACGCTTTATGCCAAGTATGGCGGGGCATACGATGGACGGATTATGAAAGAGTACATTATTCCCACGCATAAGAAGTATCAAAAAAGAAAGCGAAGCTACGAGAAAATTTCTGCTTTGTATGACAAAGGGAAAGTGACTCTTGATCGTTTGAGTGGTGAAGAAACGTTACTCATTGCGGCAAAACATGAGGAAGATATCGCTTCGACGATCGAAGCACAAATAAAAGATATCCAGAAACTTTCACAAAAAGGCATTAAAGCAAACCTGATTGATCAAAAAGGATGGACGATTTTACTTTCTAAAGATGGTCATTATCCTGGTGAAGGCTACTACAGTGCTGAAGCGGAAGGGATGATCACCATCGCCTTGATGTGCTTTCTCTTAAGCAGCCTCTGGTATTACGATCGTAAAAATCGTATGAATTTGATCATTCGAACAACGCCGCAGGGACGTGATTCCCTTTATTACATGCGTCTAAAAATCATGGCCTTATTGGCGCTTTTAGCGGTGTTATCCTGCGAAGGCATGGACTTTTATGTGCTTGCGAAAACCTATCCTTTAACATCATGGAATGCCCCTGTACGCAGTTTATTATTCTTAAATGATTTACCAGTCAATATGCCGATTTGGTGTTTCTTAATTATTTTAACGCTTTTAAGAATGTTCTCGCTGTTTTCGTTATGTATGCTCATGAACTGCCTCTTTATGTTTGCTGGCGGTTTAAAAGGGGCCTTTATAAGTGTTGGTGTCTTAGTTATTCCACAAGTGCTTTCTTCCCTTGGGTTATCATTTTTTCACTATCTGTCCGCCGTGCAGCTCATCACCATCATGCGAATGGGACAGGAGTTAGGCTTTGCCTTCACAGCGCTGATTTTATTAGTTTTATATGGCAGCGCAGCGATCGCCATTTATTTTTCAAAACAATTGTGGAACGGAAAGAAGGGAAAGATTGTATGGAGCTAATCATTAAGAATTTAACGAAAAAATATGGTTCATTTATCGCATTAAATCATGTCAATATGACGTTTACACCTGGTGTTTATGGGATCTTAGGCGCCAATGGCGCCGGCAAGTCCACGCTTATGAATCTGATTACTGATAATTTAAAAAGAAGCAGCGGGGAGATTCTTTACAATGGTGAGGATATTTTAAAGCAAGGCGCCCGCTATCGTAAAAAATTAGGCTATATGCCCCAGCAGCAGGGCTTTTATGAAGATTTTACAGCCTTACAGTTTCTTTATTATATCGGTGAGCTCAAAGGTTTAAATCGCGCTATTCGTCACGATCAGGCTGAAGAACTGCTTGAACAGGTTCATCTTTATGATGTGCGCCATGAAAAACTGAAATCTTTTTCTGGCGGAATGCGTCAGCGTGTCTTATTAGCCCAGGCCTTATTAGGGAATCCGCAAATCATTATTTTAGATGAACCATCAGCCGGTCTTGATCCGCGCGAAAGGGTCCATATTCGTAATATGATTGCCTCGTTAGGCAGACAAAAGATCGTTTTGATTTCCACGCATATCGTCTCCGATGTCGAATGCATCGCTGATTCCATTATCTTAATGAAGCAAGGGCAGGTCATTGCCCAGGATACACCTGAAGCACTTATTCATTCCATTACGCATCATGTCGAAGAATTTCCCTGCACAAAGCGTAGCGTTTCTGCTTTGCAGAAGAAATATCCAGAAGGCATTTTAGTGCAGCGATCAGATGGCTTGCATTACCGAATTGTAACGCAGGAACCGATTACTGGTGGTCTTATGATTCCAGCGGATCACTTAAACTTAGAAGATGTTTATATGTATTATGTGAAATGAGGAGCAATCCTCATTTTTTAGAATGCATTGTCATTGACATAATATATCTAATTAGATAAATTTGGATGTGAAAGAGGTGAGTGAATTGAAAGATGAAATGATTCTTATAGCTCTGCACAAAATTGTGAAAGATTTAGACCATGAAACCATGCAGATTGCTGGTCACTATGGACTCTCTTTTCCACAGTTCATGGTATTAGAAGCACTGATGCATAAAGATGAAATGTGTATTGGAGACATTAAAGATACAATTTTAAGCAGCAATGGGACGATTCCGGTGATTATTCAAAACCTAGAGAAACAGGGATTACTAAAAAGACGCAAAGATCTCAATGATCGCCGGAAAAGCATGATCTCTTTAACGGCGCAAGGCCGTCAGATCATTGAAAAGATTGTTCCTGAAAATACGAATATGTATCGTGCACGTTTTCAGATCTGGTCAGAAGAAGAAAAACGTACGCTTATTCACTTACTCAATCGCTATCGTCAATTAATAGAAACAGGAGATGAATAAAAATGTTAAGACAAGTTGAAAATAAGGTCCAGGGCTTTCGCACACAGGATGGTGCGGGCGTGAAGTTAGTGCGGGTATTAGGTAATGGCACCACTGATGCCTACGATCCCTTTTTAATGTTAGATGCATTTGATTCCACCGATCCGCAAGATTATATCAAAGGCTTTCCGATGCATCCGCATCGGGGCATTGAAACCTTTACATTCCTTTCAAAAGGGACCATTGTTCATGAAGATCATTTAGGGACAAAAGCGACCATTCATGATGGTGAAGCGCAGTGGTTAACCGCTGGATCAGGCGCTTTCCATTCAGAAATGCCTCAGGTATCAGAAAGAATGTTAGGCTTACAGCTGTGGCTCAATATGCCAGCGCAAAGCAAAATGGCGGCTGCACCATTTTATCATGGTGTGGTCAATAGTGAAATTCAGGAATTTCCTTTTGCCGGCGGGAAACTGCGTTTGTTAGCAGGTCATTATCAGGGACATAGCGGTATTCAAGGGCAGTATTTGCCATTAGATTATTATGATATTCTCTTAGATCCGCATGGATCCATCACTTTAGAAGTACCAGGAGAAAATAAATCGGCAATGATCTTCACTTTAGAAGGTGAGGCCATCGTCAGCGGGACACATGTAAATGAAAAGACAGCAGCAAAATTAGGAAATGGTGATCAAGTGACCATTGAAGCAGGTAATGAACCAATTGAAATCATCTTTATGTGCTCAGAGCGTTTACAGGAGCCCGTTGCATGGTATGGACCGATTGTCATGAATTCAAGAGATGAACTCTTAACAGCTTATCAGGAATTAGAAGACGGGACCTTCATCAAGCAAAACGCTGTGTATGAAAACAAAGAATAAAAAGAGGTAAGGGAAATGGAAAAAAATCGTATTGAAGCATTTAGCGATGGTGTTTTGGCGATCATTATCACCATCATGGTCTTAGAATTAAAACAGCCAGCTGGCGATGGAATCAGCGACTTTCTAAAACTCGGTCATGTTTTATTAGCCTATATCATCAGTTATTTCTTTATCGCCATTTACTGGGTCAATCATCATCTGATTTTTCATCAGGCCAAAAGGATCAATGTGAAAATATTGTGGTGCAATATTGCCTGGCTATTTGTCATGTCATTTATTCCTTTTGCGACAGCATGGATCGGTTCTTATCCGCAATCCTGGGCCCCTTTAACATTTTATTTTGCGGTGCTGGCTTTAGCCTGCATCACCTTTCATCTGATGTATTATCTGATTGCCTGTGAAAATGGTCATGAGCTCTTTAAAATGGGGCCTAAAAATATAGCTAGTCTGATTATTTATAGCGGAGCTGCCATCATTGGTGGCACATATCCACTTATAGCTTATGTTTTAGTGGCAGCGATCAGTGCCTGGTGGATTGTGCCCACAAAGAAAAAAGCATAAAAGCATACACATAACTTAGGTTATGTGTTTTTTATATTGTAACATTTTACATATTTTTCATAAAAATAGTGTACTCATGTGATATACTAAATAAAGAAAAGGGGGAGATCTTTATGCATGCCTTTATCACATGGCTAAACGCTTATCCATACAATAATTTTCCGGACTATACGCAAAGTTTATTATTTGCAGGACTAGTTGTCTGGATATTTTTCAGACAGGAAAAAACATCTGTCAAAGTGAAAAACTTTCTATTATCATTTTTACTTTCTTTCAATACCGCTAATATTTTTGCGGCACTGATTAATTCATTGATCAATAGTTCTTTTCCTAATAAAGGGTTAAGCAGTTTCTTTGTGGCAGACTTTGCCTTACTTCTTACGGTTATTCCTATCGGTGAACTGTTTCGCAATGTTGTAGGGAAGGGAAAAACCGTTTTTCTCTTTATCTATGCGCAGTTTTTTGTCTCTAACTGTTTAGGAATGATCATTGCATATACTGTTTTTCAGCGTTTTCTTATAACTATTATTCTTAGTATCGCGATTCTCTTAGGTTTCCGCCAGGAAATTCGCTACATGGCTCAAGAAAAGACAATGTTAAGTACTGATCGTCGTTTTATCTTTTCAACCGTTTTCTTTATGGCTCTGATGACAGCGGAAGCGGAAATGCCGCGCATTGTTTTAGATGGCAGTAAAGATGGTGCCGTTAACAGCTTAGCTATTGGGGTTTCAATTGTCGGGATCTTTCTTACTGTTATGTACAACGTCATTATGAAGTTTAGTTTTTATAGTATCTCAACTTATGAAACCTATTTACGGGAACATTACAATGATGTCATAACCCCCGCGAAAAACCTATCTTATTTATCAGATCATGCAGTAGAACTTGTAGAATATTATGAAAGGAAAGGGGTCCAAGCGGTTGTCTTCTATACAGATATCCAAAATTTCCGTGATATTAATATTCTTCATGGTTATGAAGCTGGCAGTCATGTTCTAAAACTGATTGCTGAAAAGCTAATGGCAGCTTTTCCTGATGGCATTATTATCCGGATGTCTTCTGATCACTTTGCCGGAATTGTTCCTTTAGACGGAGCGATTGAGCACTTCGATCAGATTCGTAAAGACGTAGAAGATCTCAGTCTGGATGAAACACTTTTATTAAACATTGGTGTTTATCAGTTAAGTCATAACTTTACCACTGATCCTAGCAAATATCTTATGCGCAGTATCGACTTAGCAGCTACAGCAATGCGCCATATTCCCCAAGGATCTAAAGAGCATATCCAAATGTTTAATGAAGATCTCGAAAAAGCAGAGAAGATTCGTACGCATGTTTTATCATCCGTTGATCAGGCAGTGACGGAAGGCTGGCATGATGTTTATTATCAGCCATTAATTGATATAAAGAGTGGAAAACTTGCAGAATTTGAAGCTCTTTCCCGCTGGATTGATCCGATCTATGGCTTTTTGACACCAGATCAGTTTATTGTCCCCTTAGAAGATAGTCGTCTGGTTTATAAAATGGACTTGAATGTCTTAAGATCTTTTGCAAAGGATGCACAAGTGCAGTTATCACAGGGCCAGAAAGTCTATCCTATCAGTTTCAACATCTCCCGTACTGATTTAGAAGCCTCCATCAACATCTATGAAGAGATTGAAAAGATCGTCCATGATTATCATCTTTCAAAAGATCTCGTCCATATTGAAATCACTGAAAGTGCCTTAAATGATAGTTCAGAAAAGATGAAAGAAGCACTGCATCATTTCCATGAATTAGGTTATGAAGTCTGGATGGATGATTTTGGTTCTGGCTATTCTTCTTTAAATGTCTTAAAAGACTATCATTTTGATGTCTTAAAAATTGATATGGTTTTCCTCCGCCACTTTGACGAGCGTTCACAAACGATTATTGCATCGATTTGTGAAATGGCCAGTCATTTAGGTATCCGTACCGTCGCAGAAGGGGTGGAAACACAGCAGCAGTTTGATTTCTTAAAGAAGGTAGGCTGTACATATGCCCAAGGCTATTTGTTTAGTAAACCATTACCTTTTGATGAAACAACTATAAAAATGCAATCGCTTATGTAGGAAGCTTTCTTTCGAAAGCTTCTTTTTAAATAGAAAATACTTTATATTGCAAGTTGGATAATTCACTTTATAATGAATACAAATGAGAACTTTATAAATATGTTTTCATGAATGATTTTGGGAAATGGAATGAGGGAAAAGAAGATGTTAAAAAAGAAGAAAAGAATTGACGAATTCGATATTGCGAAGGGGATCGCTATTATTGCGATGATGATTGGACATTTAGGCATGAAGCATATCAATATGATTGTCTATGCCTTTCATATGCCATTATTTTTTATTCTAAGCGGTTATTTTTTATCGGCAAAAGATTCTTTTATACATTTTATAAAGAAGAAATTTATTGGACTGATCATACCTTATTATATATGTGCAGGGATGATCTGCCTCACCTCTGTCATAAGTAATCGTTTTGTAAACATGTTACATACGACTTTTCAAACGCACGATATCACCACTTGGATCACGGCAATGTTTATGGGGCCGGCTCGCAGCACTTATTATCACATGGGCTTATTCCCATTGGCGGCATCTGGTTTCTCCAGGCTCTTTTTATCGCCTCAATACTGGTGAAATTACTGGATATCTTTATTGATCGTCACTATGAATATGTCAAAGCGATGATTGTCCTATTATTAGCAGTCACATCCTACATAAGTGCAAAATACATCTGGTTGCCACTTAATATTCAGACAGGATTTTAGGAAGTGATTCATTATAAGGCATAGAAGAGGGAATCTCACAAATAATCTTCATTCAATTAAAGAGTCTTTTGATCAATTCAGGATTTATGGATTTGATGAATGCATTGGATTCTATTGATGCCAGCGAGTATGATGTTATTCGAAAACGAGAACTCGCTGAATCAGAAAGACTGATGAGATTAGACATTGACAATCAAAAAACTGCTGAACGTGAAAAAAAAGAAAGCAGTCGTTCAAAGCCGTCCATCAGACAAAGATGAACTTATAAAACTATCGGTCCAAAGAATTATGAGTGTTACTAAGCAGTTTAAGGTTAAAGATATTATCGAAACAGCCAAGAACCTATATGATCAAGGTTCATATAGCATTGTTGATAATAAGGAGTTTACGCGAGATGTAATGAAAAAATGGAAGGGAAAAAAGTGTACCACAAAAAGAAGCCAGATAAAATTTCAGATGATGCATTAACTCAATTCTTAGATAACAATAGACAATCCTAATTTAAAAGCTCCATCGAACAGGAGCTTTTAAATTTAGCTATCTCATTAACGATAATATTATTATGAAATGCATTAAAATGATAGATTCAAAGTATCTATTAATGATGATACTATCATAGAATACAGTCTATTAACGATGATATTATCATGAATTATAGCAAAATAGACATATGTGACATGCTCATTAACGATTATATTATATGAAATGATGGAAAAATACGTTTTACATTAACAAAATAAGCTCTCATTAACAATGGTATTATCATCCAACAATATGATAAATTATGATAAAATTTAATAGATATTTTAGTTCGTATAATGTATATTATGTAATTTTTAAGCAAAATGAGGGGACTTTAAGTACGCCATTTTTGTTAATTGAAAACACTATCGCGAACAGGACAATTTAATGCGAATAAATCAATGTTTTTTGAGAATTGTGTTAAAACACTACCGCGAACAGCAGTTTTTATAATGCAGAAAAACGATGATTTTGTTAAAACATAATCGCGAACAGCATACATTTTTTAAAAACACTATCGAGAACAGTAGCCAGTTTTTGAAAACATTATCGCGAACAGTAGCTGATTTTTGAAAACACTATCGAGAACAGTAAGCTTATTTCATTAAATAATGGCTATAAAATGGTCTCTATTATGCTAAAAAAGTCTCCAGCTTTGTGCTAGAGACTTAATTGGTATCTTGTGTGTTGTTGTCTAAAAACTGCATCATAACGTCCTTTGACATGCGATCTGGTTTCTTTTTTGCTCTGATCTTTTTTCCTGATAAAACTTTCATTACATCTCTGGTGAACTGCTTTTCATCAGTAACTGAATAATTGCCAGTTTCATAGAGCTCTTTAGATACATCGATAATACTGTTCACTTTGAAATCATCTGATACGGCGGTAATCTTAGCGACTGCTGATTTGATCAGCATATCCTTATCAGATGGCTTATTTTTGATTTTCGATATCGTACGTTCATGTTCGATGTCAGACTGCTTGCTGATGTCTTTTTTCATCAGCTTACTGGCTTCTTCAATCTCAGCTAAACGTGTCCGGTCATAGTCTGAGGCACCAATATTATCAATCGTTTTCATCAGATTCGGATAATACTTTTTTGCAACTTTTCTAACGAAGGATTCATTAATCTTTGTCTTGCGATCAGTGATCAGTGCTTCATGCTGAAGTGCTGAATATAATCCAATAATCAGATCGATGATTCCATGTGTACAGTCCATGAATGCCTTGAGCAAATCTGGCGTTAAATCTTCTTTAGTGATTTTTACGTCAGTCCATTGATAATCGATGAGTGCATTGAGTATGCGCATAAATGTCGAATGATTGGAACAGTATGAGTCAGCATAAATAGTTTTACCAAGTCGGCGATTCTGATGGATCTGATCTTCAAAAATCAGACGATAGGCAATTTCAGTTCCGATGACACCAATACTGACGCCGGTACTGTTCATGATTGTAGTAATGGCCTGAAAAGATTCTGTTTTAACATTAACCCTTTCATGATTGTTATTCTTTGAAGTTAAAAACATTTGAATTTCATCAAATATTATTAATCCAATGTTAAAACGTTCAATAATATTAATGACAATATTAAGTTTTTCGCCTAAGCTGCGCACTTGATCGATTCGCTTCTGAAAAGCCGGATAAGTGTAACCAATAGCAGTATCAACAGCTTTTCCAATATTCGAATAAAAGGCTGACATATTGCCGTTAGGAGGACACTGGACAATCAGATAAAGAATCTGATAAATTTCGCCTCCCCCTTTCAATCTATGGATAACCACCTGTTTATAATGCGACATGATAATTGACAGTGCTAAGCTTTTTCCAGTCCCGCCATATCCTTCAACATTAAAGGAACCATAACTTTCAAGATGAAGAGGATCCTTATACATCTTCACAGGTGAATTATTATTGAAATCAGCATTGGTTGTTTTGTTGATACTTGATCCGTCGAAAGAAACTCTTCTGTTTCGATATCCTTTAATGAGGGCCTGGTAAATAGCCCTGTCAAGATTTTCATGAAACGGCAGCATAATACGAAACTGCTCTCTAAGCATAACAATATTCTCAAGCTTCTCAGAAAGTGACATACCCCCTAATTCTTCCTCATTATATGAATAGACAGGCTGGGTAAAGTCTGTTTCAAGATCTTTTAATGATCGCGGAAGCGGAATGGATTCGATATAAGGATTGTGGCTGTCACTATTTGATGCGACGTATTCAGCATAAACCACCTGCTCATCTTTTGAGTACTGTTCATAAAGATTATGGCCTTCTGTGAGGGTTTTGTAGTGAATATCAAACATAGAATTCTCACAGATAGATCGTGTAAAGAAATTCACTCCGTTTAATCCTTTTTCCATTGGCTGCATCCTCCTCATTAATCAAGAATAAAATCTTTTTCTTCATCACTCATATGGTCGGAAATTTCGTCCCATGATGGCCATGATCTGTCTTTCTGATTTCTTTCAATCATTGCTTTTTCTTTTGTCTTCATCTCGCTGTTTAATGCCTTATGCATTGCGTTTTCTGATTTAATTAGGTTCTTTACTGCAATTCTGTTTTCGCTCATATTTTGAATATTGGCATAGGTATCGCGTTTATTTTCAGTCAGAACGCTTTTGACGAGAATTCTGTTTGCTACATCAATAGCAATATTCTGCTCTCTTGCATGGGCTTCTAATTCTTTTTGAATTTTTCTGTACTTCATATAAATTTCGTATGGCATATCTTTAAAGTCCATATTATAAGTCTTTTTAGGATTGAGAGTCATGAGCCTGAGCTTATTATCTTTAATGTAGTAGAGATGAGAAACATCACGGCGATCCATACGAACCTCCATCTTATGATGACTTCCCTTCCAGCGAAGATCATCAATGTCAGTATCATTATACTGATACCATAATTCTTCCCATCTGACACCATTTTTGCTGATGTAGCAGGTTGTAGGCGTCATAAGCGAATACATGAACGCATTTTTATTACCGATAGGATGGACGGTATGGTATTTGCTATTATAGTAGTTCCAAAGATTGATTGGTGAACATAAAATCTTTTGACTGAGCATTTCTTTTGAACGCTTGAAATTTTCGATTTCCGACATATTATAGGCAAGCACATTTGAGATGCAGATTTTCATAATATCATAGTAATCAAGAACTGCTTTTTCATGATGATTGGAATCATGAAGTTTGCTAATGAGTCCATATTCTGCAAGGATATCTTTCCAAATGGCACCAAAGAGACTGAACTGCTTTTCAACTGTTCCCTTGCGGCTGGCGGTTCTTGCTGGGGTTGGAATAAGATTTATGCTGTTCTCCTGACAAATGCGAGCAAACTCTTTTGACATATATTCAGAGCCACGATCGACTCTAATCGCATTAACACGATTTCCAGAAGGCCAGGCTTCTGGCTTAATTTCAACGCCATATTTTTTACAGAATTCCACATGGTCTTCAGCTAAATTCATCAGGCAATGAGTAGCACCAACAACTGAGTTGTTATCAAGGGAAACAGAAATAGCCATTACAAGTTTGCTCTGAACGTCGATAATGACATGCAGAATAAATCTGCCAATAGCTAACGATGGATCAAAATAGGAAACTGCTGACAAATCCATTTCCTGCTCATCCATTTCAACAACTGTAGTTGGTCCATGAATATCAAACAGAAAATCAGAATCATTTAAGGAATTATTTCCTTCTGATACGTCTTTTCGCTTTGCCCTTATTAATGATTTTTCTTCTTCCGTAATAACTTTGTTAAGTCGATATCGAAACTGATTTATGGAAGGAATTTCTGATGCTGGCAAAAGCGCCGGCATCGTTGAGCCATCTTCTTCACGAATATATTCAGTATAATATTTTCCCAGCATATCCTTATAGCATGATGATACTGATGAGAAAATGTTAGACTTATATTTCTTTATATAGCTATCTATGTTTTTTATATCATTGTCAGTCAGATTTACCAAAAGTTGAGTATTTTGGTTTTCTCCCAACTTTGCTGTGATAGACTCTATGTGAAAGATCGTGTGATAAGATTCGTTGGTCATAAAGCGCATTTGTATCAAAACCAGACTGCAGAAAGCGCCTATATATTCTCCAAATTTTGGTCTTGCCGATACCATACTTAGTCATCTGCGCTTGTGTAAAATGAGTGCCTGCCTGGGTTTTCAGCTTAATATAATCATTTTTAAAATATTTCTGCATCTCAATTGCAATTTTCATATTTAAATCATGTGCCTCACGGATTTTAAAATCGATTTTATCTTCATCAACGATCAGATCTTCATGCTGCAGAATTTGAATTTCAGAACGGTCCAAAAGCTTATTTAAATAGTCTTTGCTGATTGCTTTAATATTAATGGAATTAATGTTCATCTGAACCAGCTGTACTTCATCATCAATCAAAGAAACAATTCTGTATGATACACCAGTGTTGGAGAATGCAATTACATCGCCGATCTTGAAATCAGGCACTGTTTTATTATCTTCGTTTTCCGTAAGCCCTTTAGAGAGCAGTTTATCAATCATTGAGTTGGCCATTATTTTTTCATCTCCTTCAGAAAAGCGGCAAATTCATCTTTTAAAGCAGGGGTTTTGTAAATAAGCTGATCGAGATCTAACAATCTATCCATAAGATTGACTTCAATCATGTGATGTGTGATTTTGTACTGTATAAATGAGTAAAGGTCGTGAATCTGATCAATATCAGCTATATAGAATGCATTTCTTAAATTTGCCACATAAGTTTGCATTGGTTCAAGATCTTCTCTTGTGATGATGATGAACTGTATTCCTTTTTGATTCCAGTATGTTTTTTCAATAAAAAGATTCTTACTGATGGATACATTACTAAGATAACTGCTGTCATACTTGACTGAGTATACTTTTTCGCTTCCGTCCTTAAAGTCAACAAGCAAATCAGAAGTCATAACTGTTTCTTGATGTCCTTTTGGACTATTTTTTCTTGGATGATCAATGCCATACTTTTCGCAAATTTTCTTTGTTATTTCAATATCAAGAGGAAATTGCTCTCTAATATCGGTTACTGATTGGTCATATCGTAAAATGTACCATGCCATAGTTTCTCCAACACTAAGAAGATGTACATCGCGCTTATTGTATGGATCGATAATAACTGTAGCACCACCTTGATTACTGTTAAACTCCTGTGCCCTAATCCATGGGCGATATTCAGCACCAGTTCCTTCCCCTCTATGTTCCTTTTTCTTTGTTTCATCTGAAACTGTTCGACCATAGAAGTAATTTCTCTTTTTCTGTTTCATTTTCTTATTATCCTTTTCATATACATATTTTTAAATGGACGACACTTTGAGCAACTGCATGTAGCATAATTTAATGTGCCGAAACACTTTAAAGTTGATGCTCCGCATGGATAAATTACTTTTAGCAAATCATTGTTTTGTTCGATAACAGTACCATATAGACCAAAATCTGACCCCGGCGCAATGATTTTGCTGTCCGTTTTGATAAATTCCTCGGAACTGGCAATAAAATGATCATAGTTTCCAAACAGTAATCTAATAAGACTAATAACATCAGTGATCTGCTCTGCTGTTTCAAAAGGAACATCCATATAGTTTGTAAAATAGGCATCCGGGTATTTTAATGAAGTAAAACGATCCATTCCTTTTTTTCGAAGATAATCGACAAACTGATTATAGCCATTTCCTTTATAGTGATATTCTTCAAGTACTTCACAGTATTTATTATAAAGAAGATGTTTGATGGAGCGAAAATCAAATGTATACACAGATGAATATATATCAGCAAGAAGTTTACTGAGTTCGATATCAGGTTCATCAGTGAAGCCGTGATGTTCAATCAACATTCCATTTGCTGATAGATCAACTGATTTAAGAGGTCTTGAACATTCCAAACAGCAGCTTATGCCAGGTATCTGATTTACTGTTTTGAAATATCCTGAATCACAATGATCACAGTATTTTAATGATGCATCATTAGCTGTAATTCCTGTTTCCCAATGGTTTTTATGAGAATATGCAAGAGATAAATAATACTGCAACTGAGCTTCACCAACGAAATGCTTATAAAAGTCATATAATGTTGCCGATTTTATTAAAGAAGTGGTGTTTAATTTAAGGTCTGGCACGCAAGAAGCAAGCGTTCCAATCATCATTGTAATTGAGTTGATCTTGTTGATAGACAGCTTACATTCAGCATTCATAAGATCCGCAAGAAAATCTTCGAGATGAGTGTAAGCATTAAGCCAGGACATCCTAATCAGCCATCCTAGAAAGTATTCGTCATGAAACGGTTTTGTGATATTATGTATCATACTTTTCACCTCACCTTCATTTAATCTGATATTCTAAAAAAGTGAAGATTTTAAGTGATTATGCGTAATATTTACGCAAGAAATGATTATTTAAATTGTGAAATGTAAATTATACTTACCTTTAAACATATCATACTCCATTTTTTAGCATATTCAACAGAAAACGCTATCATAGAGAAAATTTTTGATCTTTTATTATATTAAAATTCACATATTATGATACTGAAAGGAGTCGATTGACTATTTAGCGGTTCCACCCTTGATACTATTGCACCAGGGAAGGAAAAAGACGTTACTGTCGGTTATGGCACAAATAAATTAGGTACCTTTGAACTTCATTTTAAGCCAGCTCTCTCTTTTAAAAAAGAAGCAATCTACAAAGTAAAAGTTGACAAATAACGAATTGAGCTGTCCTTGTGGCTGCTTTTTGTTATTCCATAAAAAAACGGGAACACAGTTCCCGATTATGATTCAATCTTTTTAAGATCCTTTGTTGTTTCTACGGCAATTCTCATCACTTCCGACAAATCGCACTGATAGATTTCACACATATGATAGGCATCGATTAGAGACACCGTAATTGTGCCACTTTCGATCTGCGAGAGCCAGTTTCTTGTTTTGCCAAAAGCTTCAGCAGCGTCTAGCTGTTTGACTTTAGCAAGACGACGCCTTCTTCCCAGCTCAAGTCCAAGACAACGCTTATCTATGTCAGTTAATTTATACTCCATAACAATCACCTTCCTTTACATGATACCTGAGAATTTTTCAAAAAGCGTTTTAAATTTATCGATAATTCTAAGTTTCTTTTTTGCTCTTCCGCCGCCAAAACGGCTCATTGGAGGCATACAGTCATCAATGGCAGTACCGCCAGTCTTAAGCTCTCCCTGATTAAATGACTTGTCAAGAAGTGATCTTGTTTTATCTTCCTTAAGTTTTTCATCAGCGATCAGCTGACTTACTTCATCATCATATTTTTCTTTGACAAATGACTGCCATTCGTCTGTAACTTTCTTATCCTCATCAGAAGGCATAAGATTAACTCTTGCCAGGAATGCAGCGATCAGTTCCTTTTTGCTCCTGAGCTGAACAGATGAATCGACAGCTTTTAAAATATTAGCAGTTGCTTCGTCATCAAGGCAGTTGTCATTATGATACTTTTGGACAAGATTAAGAATATAGTCAATGTTAACCTCAATTTGTTTGACTAGTTCAATTTCAAAAATCACGTCATCTTCAATATCTGCTTTATCCGTTTTACGTCTGTATTTTTTATAAAGATCAAGATAGCGCGACTGAAAATCCTGCATCTGTCTGTCAGTAAGAAGCTTATCATTTTCAAACTGATCAAATGAGTTCAGAATATTCATTACCCTCAAAATGCTGCCAAATATAGCAATAAATTCCTTTTCCTGCTTTTCACCAAATGGCTCAGTATCTGGCGGATATTTTGAAAGCAGCTCATTAATAAGCTCGTTGTATCCCTTGTGGTGTCTGCCATCTTTCTCCTCATAACCATCATAATATGATTTGTAATCCTTCAGCAGCACGATGCTTCCTGCATCCTTATCACCAAATAGTGATATAGCATCTTCAACCTCCTGCGAAAGGTTTCTGAAGCAGACAATATTACCGAATGTCTTAACACTGTTTAGGATTCTGTTCGTACGGGAGAATGCCTGAATCAGGCCATGCATCTTTAAATTCTTGTCACACCATAAAGTAGATAATGTAGTTGCATCAAATCCAGTAAGGAACATGTTGACTACGATAAGAATATCAATCTCACGGTTTTTCATTCTCATAGAAATATCCTTATAGTAAGCTTCAAAATCACCGCTTACTGCAAAATTGGAATGAAACTGCTGATCATAATCACTCATGGCTATAAATAGCACTTCCTTGCCTGTTGCATCAAGCATGGATGTATCAAAGTTTTCCTCTTCAAGAATACCGTCTGCCTGTTCCTCATTGGCGGCATAGCTAAAAATCGTAGCAATTTTTAAGCCAGCGTTTCTTTCATCAATCTGTTTTCTAAATTCCGAATAGTAGCGTACAGCTGCCGGAATAGACTGACAGGCGAAAATACTGTTAAATCCGCTGACTTTCTTCCCTTTGTAAGAATAGAACGTATTTCTCTTTGTTTTCTGATCATAGTGATCAAGCGTATAAGAGACAATCTGTGAGATGCGCTTCATAGAAAGCATTGCACTTTCGCTGTTAATGGCCTCAACATTCACATCGCTTTCGTCCTTCATCTTCATGGTGTTGATATAATCAATTCTGAATGGAAGAACATTGCCGTCATTAATGGCATTAACAATTGTATAGGTATGAAGGCGATCACCAAACAGCTGAGGCGTAGTCGCATAAGCAGGATCATTATTCTTGTTGGCATTAGGAGCAAAAATAGGTGTCCCGGTAAAGCCAAAGAGATAATACTTCTTAAAGAATTTGGTAATCTGATGATGCATTTCACCGAACTGAGAGCGATGACACTCATCAAAAATAATAACAATACGTTTATTAGAGATCGGATGCCCCTGATTTCGTTTAACAAAAGTAGACAGCTTCTGAATGGTCGTTACAATGATTCTGTATTCATGCGGATTGCCCTTTTCGTCAAGATCAGAAAGCTGACGTTCCAGTATTTTTGTTGATGTATTGCCATTAGCTGCTCCTTTTTCGAAACGGTCATATTCACGCATTGTCTGATAATCAAGATCCTTTCTGTCAACCACAAACAGGACCTTATCAATATAGTCAAGCTGTGAAGCTAGAATAGCTGTCTTAAAGGAAGTCAGGGTCTTCCCTGTTCCAGTTGAATGCCATATGTAGCCGCCTGCGCCAATTGTGCCTTCTCGGTGATAGTTCGTAGCCAGATTAATACGATTGAGAATGCGTTCGGTAGCCGTAATCTGATATGGACGCATAACAAGAAGAAGATCCTCAGATGTCAGTACACAGTATCTTGTCAGAATATTAAGAATGCTATGTCTGGCAAAGAACGTCTTTGTGAAATCAATGAGATCAGTGATGATATGGTTATTGGCATCTGCCCAGTAAGAAGTAAATTCAAATGAATTAGAAGTCTTTTTCTTCGATCCTTTTTTGTTCTTCATTTCCGCAATGTGGGAGTTTCTGGTCGTGTTTGAATAGTACTTTGTATGCGTACCGTTGCTGATCACGAAGATCTGCACATACTCAAAAAGGCCATGAGAAGACCAGAATGATTCACGCTGATAGCGATCGATCTGGTTAAAAGCTTCCTTTAATGCAATGCCTCTTCTTTTCAGCTCGATGTGAATAAGAGGCAGCCCATTCACAAGAATCGTTACATCATAACGGTTATCATGCAGACCATCATTATTGACATACTGATTAATTACCTGAAGATAATTTTTGTGGATATTTTTCTTATTGATGATAGTAATGTTTTTAGTGCTTCCATCATCTCGTTTAAGCACCTGCACATTATTCTGCTGAATGATTCTCGTTTTTTCGACAATGCCCTCATTGGTGTTTGCTAAAACATCATTGAAGAATCTATCCCACTCATTGTCACTAAATTGAAAGTCATTCAGCTTTTCAATCTGTGTGCGAAGATTATCAATAAGCTCTGATTCAGAGTGTATTGGCAAGTAAGAATACCCCTGCCTTCCCAGCAGTTCAATGAATTCCTTTTCAAGTTCAGCTTCTGACTGATACTTTGAAGATTCAAACTGCTCAGGGGTATACTCGCTTACAACGGTAGAATCGTCAGAGCTTGCTACAACGTTGTATGCTGTCATATTATCTATCCCTTTCTGATTAAATTTTATCCGGTGCGTTTTCTCCTATAGATATCAATTGGATCATCGTCCTGATTTTTCCAGTTCACCCAGCCATTGGAAGGACCTCCAATAACAAAGTCGCTTGCAGCAGAAGGCGCCATAAATGTAACATCTTCCTGTGTCACAAAATCTTTTACGGCATCTGAATGTCTGACTGAACGTATATTATCAGCAAGACGTTCAGCTTCAGTTGGACTTATTACTGTCCCTTTTGGAATGATATACCGTCCTTCTTTTACTATCATGCTGGCTTCCACAGCTTTGTTTTCATTTCTTTTGATTTTTCTTTTCAGATAATATGTTCCATCGGGAACCAGTGCCCAGTCTTCCTTAATATGTCTTTTTGCAGTTGCTTCATCAAAAGTCTGCTCCTTTGTCTCGGTTTCAGGATAAACCTGATTTCCTTCAAAAG
This sequence comes from Intestinibaculum porci, assembly GCF_003925875.1. GTDB lineage: Bacteria > Bacillota_I > Bacilli_A > Erysipelotrichales > Coprobacillaceae > Intestinibaculum > Intestinibaculum porci. Next base: position 1,648,863 of record NZ_AP019309.1, read on the forward strand.
ATGAGAGAAGCTGAATGACAAGATCAATATCAAGCGCAAACAGTTCAGTCCCCGGAACACGTGACTTGCTGAAAATATCATCAAGAAGTTTTTCCTTCTCATCATAATCTTCAACCTCAATAGCAAACTGTCTCTGCAGTCCAACTACATTTGAGTAGCCATTGTGTTCAAGACTGTACATTCTGCCTTCAAAATTGTCAGTTCCTGTCTTTCCTATTTTAATAAGGCCAGGAACAATTGTTGACATTACATAAATTATCCCTTTTGACATTTTATATCTTCCTTTTCATGCAGTAAGCCGGGAACACAGTTCCCGATCGCTGCCTATTTATCTAATTTCTTGAATGAGAGAAGTTTATCTCTGTAATATTCATACTGTTTCTTTCTTGCTTCTATTTCAGCTGGAATGCCTGATGAAATATCAGTGCATATCTTATCAAAGCGACTCAGTATATCGACTATCTGATGCGTTTTTTCCTTATCAGGCATTGGTATTTTAATATCATTGAGCTTTTTTTGATTCAGCTTTGGCTGTGCAGCACCAGTAATAAATGGAGTTAAATCCATATTATTAAGATACATTTCAACATATTTTTGCTCATCTAAATTATGAAATTTCAAAACATGAGCATGATTATTAACCCAGTTCTTTCCTGTAATTGAAAAAGCTATAGGCGTAACTCTCGCTACTAAGTTTGCCCCATCTTCTGATATGAGTAGATAGTCTCCATCAAATATATAATCAGAAACGTAATCTACAATCCCAGAAGCACCATAATATGGATATTCTCCAGAAGAACGATTACTCTTTGTTACAGGTTTGCGCATGTTGTCACAGTTTTCTGATATATCTTCCAATCCAACATAAGCATATCCAAACACATACTGAACTAATCTAATGATGTTCTGTCTGTCTGTCTGTCTGTCTGTCTGTCTGTCTGTCTGTCTGTCTGTCTGTCTGTCTGTCTGTCTGTCTGTCTGTCTGTCTGTCTGAGCGATTATGTCTCCTGTTTCAGCAAATGTCAACAGTGCATCACGGTAATATTCGTACTGTTTCTGACGAGCTTCAATCTCGGCGGGAAGCCCAATGTTAAGATCTGAACATATTGCATCGAAATTATCAAGAACTTCGATAATTCTTTTCTGTACATCTATAGATGGAGACGGTAGCTTAATCTTGCTAAGCATTTCCCCACTGATATGCGGAACACCTGCGCCTCGCTTCATGGCATTCAGCTCATGTTCTTTTCGTTTAAGGACGTAATAAAGGTATTTTGGAAGTGCAATGCCATCTCGCGCCTCAAATCCAAATCCGTCCGTTATGTAAATGGGTTCGTTCCAATATGAGACAAATCCGGCTGAAGCACCGCTGCGAGCCACTGCTACAATTTCACCCTCATGATTTGATTTATCAACATAATACGCTGGTTCCTGTCCGCCTAACACGACTGGAACGTTTCCAGCTATACTTCCTTTCTGGGTTATATATTCTCCGCGAAATACATCAGCCATATCTGATAATAATTTCGATTGACTATCATTTATAGAAAGCATCTTATCTAGATAATACTCATACTGCTTTTTTCTTGCTGTAAGCTCTTCCGTAAGCTTTGCTGTAAGCTCTGTGAATGAGTCCAGTATGCGGACTATTTCTTCCTGAACGGGTAACGGGGGAACGGGAACTTTAAATTTTTCTGTCACCTGAATTGATATTTGGGGAAATGACCCCATTCTACCAGCAACATCTCGAAAATATTTCACATTGTTTTTTAACACATAATAAAGAAATTTTATAGAAATTTTTTCCTTAGCTGTATAAGCCCACATTTCATTTTTAAATGTAAATGGTTTTTCATAATAAATAAAATCAATTACACCTCTTGATTGTACTAAGACAGCTGGAACACTCGTAATATTTGCATTTGGAATATCTTCCTCCATAGCATTTATTGCAGTTTTTCCACCGGCAAAGACTTTAATATTACCATTAGGGTCTTCTATTTCTTTCATTTTCTTTGCTGTAATTGGAGTTCCATGAAGGCGTGTAAATACTTCTTTTATAGCTTTATATTCCACGCCATCTGGGCAGTATTCTTTTAACAGTTCACCAAGTTTATTCATTTTCTGCACCGCCTTCGATTTCAGCAATGATTTCATCAATGGATGCTCTCAGCTTCTCTTCTCTTTTTACAATTTCTCTGATCTCTGCATTTAGTTTTACAATGTCAATCTTTTCTCGTGTGTCTTCAGGCTCAACATATGTGCTGACAGATAAGTTGTAGTCTTCTTTTGCAATGTCATCGATTGATACGAACTTAACCTTATGTTCAACTTCTTTTTTATCCATATACCATTTGTAAATAGTCTGAATGTTTTCTTCAGAAAGCTTGTTTGAATTGGTTGCACTAACAAACTCACTTGATGCATCAATGAATAAGGTCTTATCGTTTTCCTTTGCCTTTCTGAGAATCAGAAGACATGTCTGAATTGAGGTTCCGAAAAAGAGATTACCTGGCATCTGAATGACCGCATCTACAAAGTTTCTTTCTACTAGATATTTTCTGATTGTCTTTTCTTTGCCGCCTCTGTACATAATGCCTGGGAAGCAGACAATTGCAGCGGTCCCTTCATTAGAAAGCCAGCTTAATGAGTGCATGACAAAGGCTAAATCGGCTTTTGATTTTGGTGCAAGTGCACCAGCAACATTGAAACGTTCATCGTTGGCGAGTACGGAGTCGGAATCTCCAGCCCATTTAGTTGAATATGGGGGATTACTTACGATCAGGTCAAACGGCTCATCATCCCAATGCTGCGGATTGATGAGTGTATCCCCTTGTGCGATATCAAACTTTTCATATCCGATATTATGAAGGAACATATTGATACGACAGAGGTTATATGTGGTTACGTTTTTTTCCTGACCATAGTAGCCTAGTCTTACATTATCATTGCCTAAGATTTTTGCAGACTGGAGCAGAAGTGAGCCCGATCCACAGGCAGGGTCATATACCTTATTGACCTGTTTTCTGCCATTAAGACCAATCAGTGTCAGAAGTCGGCTGACTTCCTGTGGTGTAAAGTACTCGCCGCCGCTCTTCCCTGCATTGGCTGCATACATGCCCATCAGGTATTCATAAGCATCACCGAATGCGTCAATAGAATTGTCTTCATAACTTCCAAGGTTCATGCTGCCAATCCCATTAAGAAGACTGACCAGACGTTTATTTCTTTCAGCTACTGAACCGCCAAGTTTATTGCTGTTGACATCGATGTCATCAAACAGTCCTTTCATATCTCGCTCAGAGTCTGTTCCAACCGATGACTCTTCGATATCTCTGAAAACTTTATCGAGCGTTTCATTCAGATTCTCGTTACTGTTTGCGTTTTTTCTGACGTTGCAGAACAGTTCGGAAGGAAGAATAAAGAATCCTTTTTCTTCGATAAGTCCTTCACGTGCTTCTTTAGCATCTTCATCTGACATTTCTGCGTAATCAAAATCCGTATTACCGGCATCATGTTCGCCTTTATTAATATAACCAGTCATATTTTCAGAAATATATCTGTAAAAGAGCATACCAAGAACGTAGTTTTTGAAATCCCATCCATCAACTGCGCCTCTTAGATCATTGGCGATCTGCCATATACCCTTATAAAGTTCTAATCTTTGTTGTTCTCTGTCCATATAATAAATAAAACCTTTCCTTTCTAACACATACTTATATTTTATCATAGGCAGTTATAATATGACATATTTGGGTAACTATAACTGATAAATTTATCATCTAACAAAGAAATTGTTAGTTCAATGACCTATTTTTGTAATATGATTTTGATGAAAGGAGAATGCTAATGAAATATCACAACAACAATTTAACAGATGTTGAGAACGTAGGCGAACAGCTGCGCAGGATCAGAAAAGAAAAAAGGCCTGACACAAAAGCAGGCAGCAGAACTTACTTATCATCCCCCTGACTGGCTGTCGAATGTTGAAATCGGCAGAACGCCTATCACCTTTGTTGATGCCGTCAGACAACTTAAAGTTTATGACCGACTCGATGAGGTTGATCATTTAGTGCAGCGAGATTTCAGCACAGCACACTCCTTTCACTTATGTATATTTATCTTACTGTTTTATAATATGTTTTAATACTATTAAACCTCAGCTTTCAGCTGTTCGCGAAGGTATTTTGATTAATTAGTTAATTCTTGCAATGCAAAAATCGCCATTCTCGATGGTGTTTTTAAATATCTTCATATTTTCAGCAAAAACAGGTATTCTCGTTCTCGATGGTGTTTTTACAAAACATATCGCGAACAGGACAATTTAATGCGAATAAATCAATGTTTTTTGAGAAATGTGTTAAAACACTACCGCGAACAGCAGTTTTTATAATGCAGAAAAACGATGATTTTGTTAAAACATAATCGCGAACAGTAAGCTTATTTCATTAAATAATGGCTATAAAATGGTCTCTATTATGCTAAAAAAGTCTCCAGCTTTGTGCTAGAGACTTAATTGGTATCTTGTGTTTTGTTGTCTAAAAACTGCATCATAACGTCCTTTGACATGCGATCTGGTTTCTTTTTTGCTCTGATCTTTTTTCCTGATAAAACTTTCATTACATCTCTGGTGAACTGCTTTTCATCAGTAACTGAATAATTGCCAGTTTCATAGAGCTCTTTAGATACATCGATAATACTGTTCACTTTGAAATCATCTGATACGGCGGTAATCTTAGCGACTGCTGATTTGATCAGCATATCCTTATCAGATGGCTTATTTTTGATTTTCGATATCGTACGTTCATGTTCGATGTCAGACTGCTTGCTGATGTCTTTTTTCATCAGCTTACTGGCTTCTTCAATCTCAGCTAAACGTGTCCGGTCATAGTCTGAGGCACCAATATTATCAATCGTTTTCATCAGATTCGGATAATACTTTTTTGCAACTTTTCTAACGAAGGATTCATTAATCTTTGTCTTGCGATCAGTGATCAGTGCTTCATGCTGAAGTGCTGAATATAATCCAATAATCAGATCGATGATTCCATGTGTACAGTCCATGAATGCCTTGAGCAAATCTGGCGTTAAATCTTCTTTAGTGATTTTTACGTCAGTCCATTGATAATCGATGAGTGCATTGAGTATGCGCATAAATGTCGAATGATTGGAACAGTATGAGTCAGCATAAATAGTTTTACCAAGTCGGCGATTCTGATGGATCTGATCTTCAAAGATCAGACGATAAGCAATTTCAGTTCCGATGACGCCAATGCTGACACCAGTACTGTTCATGATTGTAGTAATGGCCTGAAAAGATTCTGTTTTAACATTAACCCTTTCATGATTGCTATTCTTTGAAGTTAAAAACATTTGAATTTCATCAAATATGATTAATCCAATATTAAAACGTTCAATAATATTAATGACAATATTAAGTTTTTCGCCTAAGCTGCGTACTTGATCGATTCGCTTCTGAAAAGCCGGATAAGTGTAACCAATAGCAGTATCAACAGCTTTTCCAATATTCGAATAAAAGGCTGACATATTGCCGTTAGGAGGACACTGGACAATCAGATAAAGTATCTGATAAATTTCGTCTCCCCCTTTCAATCTATGGATAACCACCTGTTTATAATGCGACATGATAATTGACAGTGCTAAGCTTTTCCCAGTCCCGCCATATCCAAGAAGAGAAAATGAGCCATTCAAAAGGTCTCTAGCTTTTGTAGCTAGAGACCTAATTGATTCAACTTAAAAATTCATTTAAAAAAATTTCTAGTAGCCTGACGGTCAGCCTCCATTCTTGCTTTCGCAATTCTCTCTTCATTCTCTCTTTCTAATTTAACTCGTTCAGGATCATAAGCTGGTTCTGGCTTTTTAGAAAAATGAAGATAAAGCGCAATTGCAATAAGAGCTACAAGAATGATAATGATAAAAATTAAAATAATCATAAAATTAACCTCCCTTTTATTGTTCTTGTTCAAAAGTCAGTTATAGTTTTTGGCTTGGATTGCCAATATTTTTCTAACTACAATCAACTAATGTCCCCGATGTTGATTTTGATTTTTCATTTACAGTATAAATACATTTTACCTTAAAAAAGACATTATTAGCCAACTGTTTAGCATTTTGAGAATTTGAGTGGAAATAGAAATAATCAATTTTATGAGGCCTTGAATCAAGTGTGATTTTTTCTTTCATTTTATCAGTTGTAAAGTTCTTACTATTATAAACTCCGGTAACTTTTTTTACATCATCTGGAAGTTTGTAACTGACTTTCAAGTCTTTCATATCCTTTAAATCAGATTTTTTCGAAGTGAGTGTAGTAATAGCACAAAGAATATAATTATACTTATAGGGCGATGAATTGATCTCTACTTTCCAATAATAAAAGTCTGTAGAAAGTTGACTAAAATAATCTTTTTTGCTTTGTGAACATCCAGTAACGCAAATTAAAGATAAAGTGATTACGAGGACTTTTTTTAAATTATCGATAACTAACATAAATATATTTCTCACTCTCCCTCCTTTTAAAAGAAATCTCCTGATAAATGTATTTTATAATAAATCAGTATAAATAGTTTTTCTAATTCGCGGTTCTAATGACTCCTATCTAAAAGATCAGGCGATATGCATTTTCAGTACTGACAATACCAATGCTTACGATCGCACCCATTCGTGATTGTATTTACTTATGATCATGCTCATAAAATAGGTAAAACGTAAATACCATTACAAGATATAGCAGTAAGCTCAAAATAAGAAGTGAATAAACTTTAGATAAAACTGGGATCATGTAATATAATGCAACTAAGAAACCCACAACTAATACAAACGAAATGACATTTAGCGCAAAAGGATGCTTTAATTCTTTTTTGCTGATACAAAATGGTAATCTAATAACTTCTAATGTTGAAAGCTGTTTTCTCATAAATATCACCTTCATCTCTTTAACTATTCTCCAACACTTTTATCTTTCGCGGTGGTCGACAAATGGTTCTTTTCTTTTTTGATTTCCTGTTTCACGTTCTGCTTCTAATTTTGCCCTTGTAATTCTTTCTTCGTTTTCTCTTTCCAGCTGATTACATTCTATAACATAATGACAATTCATTGTAAGCGATCACCTAATAGCTAAACTTTTTTTGCTTCGCAAACCATTTTATAATCATTCAGCTTCTCTTCATCTACTTATATTATAATAAAATGGAAATATAAATACAATACTTTGGGTGCGAACGGTCATTTTTGGTTTCCAACGGTTATTTTTCATAATCATTTCTCAGCCAAATAAAGCATCACAAAAAAAGAGAGAAGCCAATCAACAGCTTCTCTTAAATATTCATGGTTCTTATAGCACCTTAGAGTGCTTTCATTAAATAAAGACGGGAATCGAAATCCTGATATAAGCGGACATTTTCATTATATCCTGTTCCAGTATAAGATGTTTTTAAACAAATACCACCATACATCAATGATGCACCTGATAAAGATGCATAATAGTCCTTTTCACCTTCTAGTTTGACAAACTGTGAAGCAACTTTTTGAGTCAGGGAATCCGGCTTAATATGAATGGGAATCTGACTATTAATTAAATCACCAAAACGACGAATATCTTCCTTGTGGGATACATTTTGAAATGAGTAACATTTCATGGGATCAAGACCTCTCGCCTTATATGTATGAAAAGGCTGATGCGGATGGACTAATGTCTGCAAGGTGAAGCCAATAGCACAGCTTTGATCTTGTGCAACACATGTCCAGCTATACTCCTGGCGATCATTTTGCTTTTGCATCGTACGATAAAAGTGTCCTTCTTGTAAAATCGTACGGTATTGTTTATACCAGGTAATCTGCTGCTTAACTTCTTCTAATGCGTTTTTACTGAGATCATTAAGGTTGAGCTCATAACCAAGGATAGCGAAGGTAGCTACGTCAAAGCGTGTTTTGAGAGAAGTCTGCCTTAAAGTCTGGTGATTAGGACTGGCAGAGACATGAGCAGAAAAGACAGATAATGGATACCCATAGCTATAGTTTTCCTGAATTTGCGCGCGACAGATCGGATCAGTATTATCACTTGCCCAGATTTGTGGAAAAAAACAAAGTATGCCTAAATCAAAACGATTGCCCCCAGCAGCACAGCCTTCAAATAAGATATGGGGGAACTTCACTGTGAGACGATGCATAAGATCATAAAGACCTAAGACGTAGCGGTGAAAAACTTCTCCCTGTCTTGAGGCCTCTAATGAAGGAGAAAAAGCATCGGAAATGATGCGATTCATATCCCATTTGATATAGTCAATGGGAGCACTTGAAAAGAGGTCACTCATGACTTTTTCGAGGTGATCAACAACGTCTTTTCGTGTTAGATCTAATAAACGCTGATGACGTCCTTCCGAATGTGGCGTATGAGGAATCGCTAAGGTCCAATCAGGATGTTCCTGATAAAGTGTACTCTTCACATTGACCATTTCTGGTTCAATCCATAAGCCAAAATCCATGCCTAATTCATGGATCTTTTCACCAAAATATTTAAGACCATGAGGTAACTTTTTCGAATTGACAAACCAGTCGCCTAGGGAAGATGTATCATCATCGCGATGACCAAACCAGCCATCATCTAAAACAAATAATTCTATCCCCACTTGTTTGGCTTTCTTAGCTAATGAGAGAAGCTTATGTTCATTAAACTGAAAATAATAGGCTTCCCAGCTGTTCAACAAAACAGGACGTGGTTTATGCTTCCATTCTCCTCTGACGATATGTTCACGGATAAAGGCATGCATATGTAAACTTAATACGCTCCATCCTTCATGAGAATAGGTCATGACCGCTTCTGGCGCTTCAAACGTTTCGTGAGGTTCTAGTACCCATTGAAAGCCACGAGGATTGATGCCTGATAAAAAGTGGGTCTGTCCATAGGCATTGACTTCGGCCATTTCATAGTGATTGCCACTATAGATCAGATTCATACCATAACAGGATCCATAGTCTTCACTGGTGTTTTTCTCACTGATCATGACAAAAGGATTTGCGCGGCTTGATGAAGTCCCGGTAAATGAAGAAATCTCATGTTTACCAGCTAAAAGCGATGTATCGTGACGATTCATTTCATTGCTCCAAGAGCCCGTAAAAGATGTCATCACATAATCATTATTCGTTAAATCTAACTGTGTACTCATTAGCCTGTTAAGAGTCACAGTTTCATCACTATCGTTAATCAGACGACTGCTGCGACAAATGACATCCTCATCTTCATAAACATAATAGTGCAGTTCAAGACGTAAATCAGCTTGCTGATCCTTAAGCGTGATCACAAGATGATTGTTTCCTGCGAGGCCATAGGATCCCGGTAAAGTGTCATAGGGATCTTTCTTGGCAAGGATTTCTGCTTTTTGGAAAAGGAAATCTGAAGTGCGGCTGCCATTTTCATGAATCACTTCAATAAAGGGTTCACGGATATCCCCTTTCCCTTCTGCAGACATTTCCAAAGGTGTATTTTCCAGCATGACATCGGGATCATCATCACTATAAATAATGGTATTGCCACACTCACAAGCACGCTTCTGTGCGAAGGCCAATGCTTCATCGCTCGTGACTTGCGGTAAAAGTGGACCATAATAGAGATGTTCTAAATGTCCTGATGGTAAGACTTCAAATAAATAAGTTGTTGTTTTTGTTGAGAGTGCATAAACACGTTCATTAATTGTTGTGATCATTATAATCCTCCCATGAGAAAGTCCGGCAAAGTAATGCCGGATCTTTGTTATTTTTGTTTTTCGTGAAGATGGGCCACTTCGTTGGCTAAGGCTTCTACTTTTTCATCTGTTAATATATATTTCTTTCTAAACCAGAAGAAGGCAATAATAATACCAGCCATCGGAATGAGAGTGACAACCAGGCGCAAACCCATTTTCTGCGCAAGTGAGACTGCACTGGCAAAGTCAAAGGTCTGCTGGGCAGTGGTCGTGGCTTTGTCCGATAAAGAGAGTATGCCTAACGTAATCGATGCCACGAAAGCCGCAATCCCTGACGCTAATTTCACGACAAAAGTCTGCATGGAGAAAATGACAGATTCATCACGGCGATGGTTTTTGATTTCCCCGTAATCGACGGTGTTGGCAAGAAAGATCGTGGTTAAAACATTATTGATGCCTGAGGCTGCCATAATCAGAACACCAGGAATCAAATACACAGCTAAAAGCTTTGATCCTGAAATAGCAAATAATAGTAAAACAATATAGCCGATCACCGACATGGCTAAACTGATATAGAAAATATGCGTATTGGCAATTTTTAAAGCACGTCTTAACAGCGGATAAAGGGCCATCATGGCCAAAATCTGCGCCGCCCCGGCGACGGTATTAAAAAGGGTATAATTATTATACCAGCCCGATCCGCCTAAATCATACTTAAAGAAATAGATCACTAAATTAGATGTAATATACATCGCTGTATTGATTAAGACAATCGTCACGACAACCGCCATGGCCTGATCATTATGAACAAGTGATACAAACATATCCTTGACACTGGCAGCCGGCATAGAGACAGATGATTTTTCTTTAATATTGAGACAAGTAATGATGATAAAGACGGCAAACAATATGGCAATGATGAGAGCAAACCATTTGAAACCAATACGTTCAATGTCTTTGGCAGAGGTGCCGCCAAAAGCGCTGCCTAAGGCATGAACGGCTAATAAAGTGAAGATTGTGACAATCGCCGAACCGACCCCAGAACAGGATCTGGCAAGAGCAGTGAGGTTTTCTCTTTCCTCGCCGCCTCTGGTAAAGGCGGGAATCATTGACCAGAAAGGAATATCCATCATGGTATAAGTGACGCCCCATAAAATATAGAAGATGGCGGCATAAGCGATTAATCCCGCACCATTTAATGCTGGCGGACAGGCAAACATGGCAAAAAGAACAACCGAATTAGTCAGTGTCCCAATGAGCAGCCATGGTCGGAATTTGCCAAAACGTGTTCTTGTTTTGGCGACGATCACGCCCATGACGGGATCATTAAAGGCATCGAAGACTCTGGCGACTAGCAGAATGACTGCCATGGCATAAGCACTCACGCCCATAATATCTTGAAAGTAATAAAGGATATAGCTGGCAGAAAGCATGTAGACCATGTCTTTTCCTACTGCGCCAAGTCCATAGGAGGCTTTTTCTCGTCCTGTTAACGTTTTATTGTTCATTGTGTTTCCCTCTCATTTCCATGGCCAGTTTCACCACTTTATAAGCACCATCATAAAGGCCCATTTTCTTATTGCGCATAATATTTTGACACATCTCTTGAAGAAATGAGGAATCATTCAGGAATAATTCCAGCATTTGAATGACATGAGGGAGATCTTCGCATTCTAATGTGCCATCCCCCATTTCTGCAGAATGAATAGCCCCCCACTTTTCATGACCGCCAATCCGGTGAATAAAGAGTTTAGGAATCGGATAAAAGGTCAGTTCACTTGGTTTTGTCACTAAAACATCGGTGCTGCGCATTAATAAATTTGTACAATAAACCGCCTGAAAGATATTCTGATGATAAAAAGCGTGAATCCCGAAAATAGGTTCATCGAGAGCTTTTTGTGCAAATGTCTGCGTTTCTTTCCAGTGATCGAAATGTTCGACAGAACGTTTATGAAGTTCAGGAATTTCTTTACATAACTGATCCCAGACATTACGATAGTCTCCTACATTGATATAAAGCATCGCTTTCTTCTCTTCAATCAGTGGGAGCAGATAGCGAATAATTCCAGCAAAGATTTCTCTTTGTGCCCCGGCCCCGCCAATGGTTAAAAGGAAGCGCATCGGCTGTTTGGCTTCCTTTCGACGGATTCTCGCTTCACAATCTTTTTCAACATTTGCAGTCAGTTCATGATCAACATAATGTCCGGTGTAAACAAGACTGCCTTCAGGCATTGGCCGCAGAACTTTTGCGCCCTGCATGCCATTTAAAATGCGATAGCCTTGATAAGCCTGATGGGTTTGCACAGTATGAAGACTGCCTTCAGCTAAATGAAGGGCCATCGGCCAGTTATCAGGAATGGCATTGACGACATATTTCATATGTCCATGAAGCGCCGCTTGAGCTGGCCAGACATGCGTCGCAATAAGCGGAATATCTTTAGGAATATTGTGAAATACGGGCGCCATTAATTCCGCATTCTTCTGATCGGCCGCATTATAGCTGAGTTTGCGAAAGCCTTCATAGTTCATCGGTTCCCAAACGACATGATTAAAAGCACGACTCTTTTGCGAGATACGTGATCCCATGGAGTACAAATCATTTTGGGCAGAGATCACTTTTGTACAAGTTGTATCCGGATAAGAGTTAAGATCCATCCAGTAAAGATGATATCCTAATGCTTGGGCCGCAGAAGCCATGGCCATCGAAATACGATAATGGCCAAATCCCATGCGGATATTCCCGACAATGATCCCTTTTTCATGATCAAATATTTCTCTTTCCTCTTGATTTACGCTTTCAGCACGCTCCCCAACAAGCAAGTTACTGACGCCCAGTAAATCCCCAATTTCCCTATTGGCGACTAAAGCCACCGGATAATCCTTATTTTGGTCATCACCAAATCGTTTAATAAAACGCTGTTTCGAACGAACTGCTTTTTGATAATCCGAATTACTAATGGGATTACCAAAAATAATAGCCGAACGATCTCTTTTAACGATTGATACTTGATCGAAATCAATCTTCTTGTTTTTATTCATTATAGAATCCTCTTTTCATGTTGACATATTATTATTGTACAACATTGAAGTAAGCGCATATAATAATTATTTAAAAATAAACTGTAAAACTTTACAGTTTCATTTGTGATGACTTCACTCTTTAGTGTATTATTTCAAGACATTTCTGATGGATGGAAAAAGATCTCCAGTAATAGCGGAGATCTGCAATGTGTTATATTATTTGATATGAATTTGTTTAATATCTTTCATCTGTAAGAAACGATCACGTGCTGCGGCGACTTGCTTAATATGTTTTTCGGTTGTTGTGCAACAGCCGCCGACGCCTTTTGCGCCAGCTTTATACCAGGTATAAGCATAATCACCAAAGGAAACCTGATCACCCTTTCCTGACCATGTTTTGGTAACGGGATCATAGACTTCACCGCTATTTGGATAAACAAAGACTGGTAAATCCGTTACGCGGACGAGATCTTCAATCAGCCCTAGAATATGACGCGGATCTGTACAGTTGATGCCAATTGCTTTTAAATGTGAGTAAGCAGATAAAGCCTGCACGCATTCTGCCATCGTCTGTCCTTCATTGGTATGATGTGAGTCACGACAAGAGAAACTGATCCAGTAATCAAGACCTAATTCTTCACCGATTTGCGCTTCGACAAGTGCTTCTCTTAAAGAAGGATCGGTTTCAAATAAGATAATATCTGCCCCCGCTTCATGTAATAATTCAATACGTCTTTTATGAAAGTTATAAAGCTCCTGGTCTGAGATTTTATAATGGCCACGATATTCACTGCCATCGGCTAAATAAGCGCCATAAGGGCCAACAGATCCTAAACAAAGCGGATACGTGCGCGTATGATCAGCATTTTGCCACCACTCTTCACGAGCCTGCTTGAATAAGTCAACGGATAAAGTAATAAAGTGTTCAGCTTCCGCTAAGCTGTAGCCAGCTTCTAATAAACCAGGAATACTCGCTTGATAGCTGGCCGTAATGCCACAGTCGGCGCCGGCTTCAAAATAGTTATAATGCACCTGCTTAATGAGCTCAGGATATTTAGCGAGGACACTAGCGGTCCATAATTTGTTATTAAGTGATGGGCAATGCAGCTCTTCTAAAGCGCTCGACATCGCGCCATCAATGACAAAATATTCATTCATTTAAACATTCTCCTTGTTGCCATAAACAACTGGCGGAACATTTTCCCCAGCTTCTTTTAATGGTAAATAACGATCCCAGAAGTCTTTGAACAGACGGATGATTTCTCCTTGTTTGGTGTAGATGAAAACCATCGTTACGATGACATAGATCCCTGAAAGGATATCGGTCATCGCCCAAAGGGTTGTCGCCTGAACATTGTATAAAAAGACACATGGAACTAAATAATAAAGCATATAAATTTTGGTAAAGATCTTATTGCGATGGGTGTCGCCAAAGACGTAGTTTACGGATTTTTCACAGCTATAATACATGCCGATAATAGTCGTCCAGGCAAAAACAGTAATCGCTAACGCCATGAAGTACTTGCCAAAAGGACCATAGACTTCTCCAAAGGCGACCGTTGTTAAACGGGCTGATGTGACACCAGGATGGGTGACATAAACGTTTGTCAGAATTAATGATAAAGCTGTGACTGAACATACGACAATCGTATCCAAGAAAACTTCACCCCAGCCCCAGGAAGCCTGACGAACCGGATGATCAGTTTTAGCGCTGGCATGAGCGATCATCCCATAACCAGTCCCAGCATCATTTGAATAAAGACCACGCGCCACGCCATAACGAATGGCATCACGGACGGTTGCTCCGGCGAAACCGCCAATTCCCGCCATTGGGGTAAAGGCGCTTTTAAAAATTAACATAAAGGCCGCGGGAACCCTGGTGATATTGAGAATCAGGATCCCTAATCCAGCTAAAATATAGATCATCGCCATAAATGGAACGACCTTTTCCATGACTGATGAGATACGTTTGAGACCGCCAAAGATCGTCACAAAACACGTAATACCCAAAATCGTAATGGAAATACGCGGATCAATATTGAAGGCTTCTTTTAAAGAACTGGTGACGGATTCGCTTTGCACTGAGCAGGTCCAAGGTCCAAAGACAAAGCAGGCAATGGCTAAAATAACGGCCCCAGTTTTCCAGCCTAAGGCATTGCGCATGACAAACGAACGATCGCACATGTATTCGTCCATTGATTCGCTGTATTTGACGCGATAACGCTGTCCTAAAATAATTTCACAGGCTTTGATTGACATGCCAAATAAACCGGAAAACCACATCCAGAAGATCGCGCCCGGACCACCGGAAACGAGAGCCGTGGCGACCCCGCCGATATTGCCGACACCAATGGTATTCGCCATGGCCGTACAGGCGGCCGCAAAGCCAGAGACAGTGCCTGTTCCTTCCCCTTTCTTAAACATTTTCCCATAGGTATTTTTAAAATGAAAGGGAATTTTTCTAAAGTTGTAATAAAAACGGAAACGAATCGATAGAAAGATTCCTGTTCCTAAGATCAGCACAGTCATCCATGTCCCCCACATGGCATTGGCTGCTGATTGTAACCATGATGACATAGTGTAACTCCTTCCTTAAATGCATAAGATAAATATAACAGTATATTTAGGCAAATGTAAAAGAAAATCTACATATTTCATGAAAAAACAACGAATTATTTTCAATAATGGACGCACTCACTTTCTTTTTCAAGAAAATGTTTTATAATGAGGCCTATTAGGGGGAAGAAAAATGAAAAAAGGTTTCTTGTTGACTGCCTTAGGGGCCGCCTGCTGGGGCTTTAGCGGGACTTGTGGTCAATATTTATTTATACATGCCCATATCTCCTCATCCTATTTAACAACGATGAGGATGCTGATTGCTGGTGGTGTTTTAATGATCATCACTTTCATAAATTCAAGAGAGATGCTGAAACGTTTGATACAAAATAAACGCGATCTCTTACAGCTTTTCATTTTTGCCATTGGCGGTTTAGCTTTTTCGCAGTGGACATATCTGACCGCTATTTCTTATTCGAATGCGGCCACGGCTACGGTTTTACAGTATTTATATCCAACTTTACTCGTTATTTTGACTTGCCTTAAAGATCATCGTTTCCCTCAAAGCATTGAGGTCTTGTGTATTGTTTTGGCGACCTTAGGGACCTTTGTCCTCGCTACCCATGGTCATCTAAGCAGATTAAATATTTCTATGCAAGGACTCTTATGGGGGATTTTAGCGGCGATAGCAGCCTGCAGCTACACGTTAACTCCGGTGAAACTGATGCATCGTTATGGCAGTCTGCCAATCGTCAGTTTAGGGATGATGATTGGCGGCTTATTTATGGGAATTGCCTTCCAGTCTTATAAACATATCCCAGCCTTAGATATATCTGGCATCTTAGCGATGTTAGCGATCGGTTTAATCGGCACCGCTTTAGCCTTTACTATGTATCTTTTTGGGGTCAGTACAATTGGTGCGATCAAAGCGAGTATGTTAGCGAGCTTAGAGCCGGTCAGTGCCGCAATTTGTTCATTCTTCTGGTTACATACAACCTTTCAGTTCACTGATTTCTTAGGTTTTTTCCTGATAATGGCCACTGTTTTCATCTTAGCAAAAGCCAAAGAAAAGGCTCAATAAAACGCACCTAAATGGTGCGTTTTAAGGCTTTCGCAATCATTTCATAAGTTGGCAGAGAAAGATGATAAATGCGCGCGGTGCGAATAAACCTGATCGATTAACCCTGCTATTTCTGAGGCGTGATGAGAAGCAATATCTTTCTGCATTGAAGTGGTCATATCGGGAGATAAATGATCTAAGATATTTAAGTTTCTTTCAACAATATCATCCCCTAAATCAATATTTTGCGCTTTCGCTAATAAGGCAATTTCGGATACCAGCTTAGCAAAGGTATCACGCTCTTTGCCGGGTTTCTGCATTGGGCCAGCAGGAATATGATAGTACAGACCGCAAGCACCTTGCGGGGATACATAAGAGAATTTCTTGAGAGCATCACGTTCAATATGATCGCTTAATAGCCCCTTAATCCCACTTTCATTTAAATCATCACGGATTTCTTCTAAGATCACCCTCTTTTCCTGATCACGACGTGGCCCATAGACAACTCTTAAGATATCTCCGCTCATTAAGATGACCCCTGGCGCTTTCTTCTGTGAAGCTACATAAATACAGCCATCAAGAACATAAAGATCCGGCAGTTGCTTTTGCATCATCGCTCCTGTTCCATAAATATTGAGGATCGGAATGATCACGGTTTGGGGCGACGCAATGCTTTTAATAAATGGCAAAACCTCATCAATAGAATAACTTTTCACGCAGACAAAAATGACGTCAGGATGCTCCTGAAGAGCATCTTCACTGCATGCTTTCACATGCTCTAAATAAAGCGTATCATGAACGCGGATGATCTCTAAGCCTTTTTCCTGCATCGCTTTTAAATGCGCTCCTCGCGCAATGAAAGTGACATCTTTTCCGGCTTTTGATAGATAGCCGCCTAAAGCACCGCCCGTTCCGCCGCTGCCGATTATGACATATTTTAACATTCTTTTCTCCCCTTTCGTTGTCTTCATTATATCAATCCTCTCAGTATATGAAAAGGACCTTACTCAAGGTCCTGATGATACTTTCCTAAGGGAATGATAAGTGGTGTGTGTGAAATGGGATCTTCGACAACTTGGCAATTTAAATGATACACCTCCTGCATCAACGCTGGAGTAATGAGCTCTGATGGCACGCCTTCATAAATTGAATCATGGGCTATTGCATAGACATATGAGCTATAGCGGGCAGCTAGGTTGATATCATGAAGGATCATAATGATTGTTGTCTTCTTCTGTTTGTTGAGGGTCATCAGGGCATCGAGCAATTCGATCTGATAGGAGATATCCAAATAAGTGGTTGGTTCATCTAATAATAATACTTCTGGATCCTGCGCTAATGCTAAAGCAATCCAGACGCGCTGGCGCTGTCCGCCAGATAACTCATGAATATAACGATCTTTAAGATCTTCAATATGCATCATTGCTAAAGCATCCTGAATCATCTGATGATCTTTCTCACTTAATGTACCCATCATTTTTAAATACGGATAACGGCCCTGAGCCACTAAATCATAGACGCGCATGCCTTCCGGGACTAATGGTGATTGGGGCAGTAAACTTAATGACTGTGCCAGTTTTTTCGGTGGTAAGCTATGAATGTTCTGACGATCCAGAGTGACAATCCCGCTTTTTGGTTTGAGTAAGCGTGAGAAGGTTTTTAATAGCGTGGATTTCCCACAGCCGTTAGCACCTAAGATAACACTGATTTCATGCGCTGGCGGTGTAATGGAAATATTGTCTAGGATGGTATGATCCTGATAACCGATGGCAAGATCATGGGTTTGAATGTGCATATTATGATGCTCCTTTCTGACGAATGAGTAAAATGATAAGATAAGGTGCCCCTAATAAAGCGGTGACGACCCCAACGGGATAACGATAAGGCAATACGTTCGCTGCTAAAAGCTGAGCGAAAATGACAATCAAAGCGCCAATCAGACCGCTTAAAAGCATGTTACTTTTGTGATTTGTGGTTATTTTGGCACTAATAGGTCCAGCAATAAAGGCAACGGACGCAATGGGACCGGTGATCGCGGTCGCAAAAGCCACAAGCAAGACGCCTAAACTCAAGAAAAACATCCGTTTTTGGGTTTTGTTTTGTCCTAAAACAAGGGGCAGCTCTTCACCGAGTTTGAGTAATTCAAAATCACGAGAGAAGATCTTTATTAAAAGACCAACGATTAAAATGACTATTAGTAAAATAATAGCATCACTGCTATTGGCATCATTTAACGAGCCAGTTAAAAAGCGCATCGCTGAAGCGAGGTTATAATCATTACCTAATACCTGCATCCAGGAAATAAGGGCATTGCCCATAAACTGTAAAGCGATCCCGCTTAAGATCATTTTGGAAGAGGAGCCTCTACCTAAATAAAAGATCAAAAATGCCCCTAACAAACTGCTTATGAGCGCTAATAAGGATAATGATAATCCGGATAGCTGGAAGAACATAATGCCGATCATCGCGCCGATGGAGGCGCTGGTGCTGATGCCTAAAATGTCTGGCGATGCTAAGGGGTTGTGAAAAAGACGCTGGAAGAGATTTCCGCCAATGCCAAAAGCCATTCCGGCTAAAATACCTACCATGATCTGCGGCATCTTTAAAAGCTTAATGGTGAAATACCCCTGACTGCTTTGCCCAAGTAAGGTTGCTAAAACAGTTGTTAGCGCATAATCGGTATGCCCAAAACTTAAATAAGCCAAAGATACCGCGATCATTAGAAGTAAGGTTATCAGACAGATCAGCTGATAATGAATTGTTTTACGCATGAGTGCTCCTCCTTAACATAAAGATAAAAACGGGTGCCCCGATTAAAGCGGTAATGACCCCTACTTCCACATTACCTAAGACTCTGGCAAAAATGTCACTAATGACAAGCAGAATTCCGCCAAGCATCATACTTAAAACCATCTGGTGTTTTAAATCATGGATGCCGATGATTTTAATCATATGGGGTACCATCAAGCCGATAAAACCAATCGGACCGCATAAAGCCGTCACACAGCTGACTAATAAAATACTGCAGAAGGCAGCAATCGTTGTGATCAGAGGAACATTGACCCCTAGACTGATAGCCATCTCATCTCCTAACATAAACAACCGTAACGGTCTGATAAGAAAAAAACTGATACCGATAGCCAATACTAAAACAGGACCAAGAATCATTAAATCGGACATGGTCATGGCCCCTAGCGAGCCAAGTTGCCAGAAGCGAAAACGTTCCATTGTTTGAATATTCGGTAAGATCATCGCTGAGATCAGACTGCTTAAGATCATGGATAAGGCAGCGCCTGATAAAATCATTTTCGTGGGCGTTAGCCGGCCGCCGCTATGAGCTAAGACGTAGACGCAGAAAAAGGCCAGTAAGCCGCCGATGAAGGCAAAAAAGAGATAGGCCTGGTGTGCGCTTATGCCTAAACATATCATCGCGCTAATCACAGCTAAGCTCGCGCCGCTATTGACCCCTAAAACTGTCCCATCAGCGCAATCATTACGGGTGAGACACTGCATAAGAAGACCACTTAAAGCCAGGCTAAAACCCGCTAATAAGCCGCCGATAGTCCTTGGCACACGCGAGCGGACAATAATACTTGTGTGAGTAAGTGTAGGTGAAAGAAAAGCTTCTAAAACTTCTTTCATTGATGTGCGAGTGGCACCGATTCCTAAAGAAAGACTCATGACCAGGATCATGCTGATCATGAGTATCAGATACTTTCTTTTCATTATGAGAGCGCCTTATTCATCGCTTTCAGATAATGATCTAAGTTGTAAGGAATCGATAAAATACTTGGGGTCGCTCCAGCAGCTAAATCTGATGACGGCTCAATAAAGACAACATGGCCAGCTTTAATAGCCGGAATCTGACCAATTAACGCATCTTTCTGTAAGGCTTTTAAATCACTCTTCTTACCATAAGTAACAATCAGATCCACATCAGATAACTGATTGGCTTTCTCACTTGAAACTGTGATACTGAAATCTTTTGAACCATTTGCCAGTTTATGAATACTCTTTGGTGTTGTGAAACCTAAATCCTTTAAATAGGCTGCTCTTGGATCGTTATTCAAATAAATGTAGAACGAACTTAAATTCGCTGTTGATAATGATAAGAAAGCGGCCGTTTTATTTTTAAGTTTTGGATATTGGGCTGTTTTCTTGGCAATCAGTGCTTCGGTTTTCTTAATGAGGGCCTGTGCTTCTTTCTTTTTTCCTAATGGCGTTGCATTTTCAATCGTCTGAGCACGCCATGAGGTACTCCAAGCCTTTGTTTTGTAAGGAATGACAGGGGCAATCTTACTGAGTTTCTGATAGTCTTCTTTACTCATGCCTGAATAAGCCGCCAGAATGACATCTGGATGAGAATCGGCGATCGCTTCGTAATCAAAGCCATCGGTATCATCATAGACATTTGGTTTATTGACTTTGAGCTTCTTGAAAGCTTCATCAGCCCAGCTATGTAAATGATGTTTAGTTTCTTTCCCATAGTTAGAACGGGAAATGCCAACGGGGGCAATGTTTAAAGCTAACGGTGTATCACCATTCTCCCAACCGACTGCCGCTACGCGTTGAGGCTTATTTTTGATAACAGTTTTTCCTAACGCATGGGTAATTGTCATCGGATAGGCATCCGTTGATGCTTTCGATGATGTTGGAGATGATGTACATCCCGTTAAGACAAGGGCGCCTAAGAGCGCTGATGTTAAAACTTTTTTCATAAATCCTCCTGGTTAGATATTGCTAACTACGCAAAACTATACAGGAAGAAGTTAGTCTTGTCAAACTAAATGCTACAAAAAAAGAACGCGATTAACGTTCTTCATGGGATTGTTCTTTAGATGCATCTTTCGGCAGTGATAATTCGTTTTTAATAAAGTCTTTTTCATCAGTATCACTTTCGATAATATCATGAGCGTACTGCTTAATATCTTTCTTTAAGGTTTCTGTTTCAGCGATAGAAGCATCACTCAATCGATCAAAGTTTTTTGATCTTTTTTGGCTCAATCACTTTTCCTATGGAATAGCTAATTTCCCTATAGCGGATTTCTTCGACTCATATCAATGATTTTCAAGAAGAAATATTCATCATCAGGATAGCCATAACCCATTCGACGTATTGTCTTAATGCGGTTGTTAATTCCTTCAATTTTAGAACTTGTGATTTTGATTGTTGCATGAGCTATGATACCTTCAAAATGATTGGAAAGAAGATTAGCAAACCAAATGAAATGTTCATTCTTTGTCTCATTGCATAGATCAATGATCTCAATAATCTGTTTAGCCATTTTCCATTCATGATCTTCCTGATAGGCTGCTGTTATCTTTTCTTTGATAAGATCAGCTTTGAACAGCAGCTCATTTTCTTTAATAAGAAGATCAAACTTATCGTTCCACCCACCGATAGCCTTGATTTCTGGAAGGTTAAACAGATCTGACTTCTTCTGCTTCACAATGCCTTTCTGAGCAGCCTCATCCTTCCTGTCACGCGTTGCCTTCTTTGAGCATAAAACGTGCTTAGACTTCTTAAGATGCTTAGCAGCTTCCATATTTCCTTCAGCGATAAGACGTGCCTGCTCATCCTTTCTGATTTCATTGATCAGCTTTTCATTCATGTTCTTTACAATATGAAAGTAGTCAAAAACAGGCTGTATATGAGTACATCTTTCCTCAAACGCTTCCTCAAAGTCGCTGTTCATGTCACAGCCGATGGCCTCAACATGATCCATCCATTCCTCACCGACATAGTCAATGAAGTCATAGACAACCTGCTTAGACTTTCCTCTAGCGATCCAGAGAACATTTCCTGTTTCCATATCAATGATGTGAGTGGCATACTTGTAGCCGTTATGAAGCTTGAATTCATCAATTCCAAGGTATTTGCAGAACTTTTGCGGCTTTCTAAGAGTTTTTCCATCAACGGTATAGAGTCTCTTTAGTCTTCTAAGGTCAATGGCCTTAACAATATTCTTACCAACTCCTGTAAGCTCTGAGATGCTCTTAAGAGTGAATGAGGCTCTGCCGAGGAGCTTTTCAATGAATTCTTCAAGAGCCTTAGTAATGCGATGGTGCTTTGCCTTGAATGGAACACCCTGCATCTTTGTAGCATTACATTCAGGATTTGTACACTGCATCTGATTAAGGCTGACTTCCACAACCGTGCTTGTTGGGCCGTAGCTGAAGTGCTTGATTCTTGTAGGAGCGCAGATCATGTTCTTGTACATGTGAGCACCACAGCACTCACAAATTCTATCCTCATCCGAAACAGTCTGAATGCCCTTATAGACAATGATCTTGTGATCGGCTTTCTTAGGATCATCTTCAATTTCAGTGTCAGTATTAATAAACCCAGTTAATGTGTTAGGAATCTTCAGATATCCATCATCAATGATTGTATTTTTAGATTGAGTGTTAATAGCTAATTGTGTATAATCCATTTGAGGTCTCCTTGTTAGTTACTTATATCCGCCAAGATACAGTCACTATCATACGGTAGACCTCTTTTTATTTCAATATTTTGGAATTAATTGTGTACAACCTACTCCATAGGAAAAAGTACAGACCCTCTTTTTTCGTAAATTCAACGTCATCATTATGTTTCTTTAAATGAAGACGAATCAGTTTACGACGAAAATATTTTTCCTGGATAATCTGCTGATAACCTTTGATCCAAGTAATAAGTAAGACTAATAATAGGACAATTCCAAGATAGCCTAAGATCGGATACATTTTTGAGATTAATGTTTTAAAGCCGCCAAAACTACATAAGTAGCCAGCGCCGACGACAACAATCATAACTTTTCGCTGGCAGCTCTGAATACCACCAGAGAAACGGCGCGCCGTCGCATAAAAGAGGCTGAAGGCCGTATTAAAAATTAAGGCAAAGATAATAATTGCATATATAACATATTTTTCTTATTATTTCAAAAACAATGATATAGCGCTTACAATTTTAAAAGAAGAGACCTCAAATTGGGAGTCTCTTCGCGTCTATATTATTTTTTATGTTTTAAATAATCCTCATAAGAATCGTAATTGGCGTCAAAGAAATCATCATCAGGTTCACCGCTGATCATGATGGATTCCCCTTCTGGCGTTTCATAAAAGGTCAAATCGTCCACTAAATCAAAATCTTCTTCTTGCTTTCGCAAAGCGTCAAAAGACGCATATAACGTTGGATAAGAAAGACGAAAAGCAGCTCTTTCCTCATCATTTGCCTCGATAAAATCTTCAAATGTTGCGTGAGCATCTAACATAACATATCCCCTAAACTTCTTCTGGAATGACGATCCACATGATGATATATAAAAGGATGCCTGTCCCCCATGTTAACATTAATAATGCCGCCACGATGCGGACAATGGCAGGATCAATATTCAAATACTCGGCCAAACCGCCACAGACACCACCAATCATCCGATCTTTTTTAGAACGAAATAAACGTTTATCCATATGTATCTCCCCCTTTTCCTTATCATACCACAAAGAGCTAGACCTTGATAGTCTAGCTCAAAAATGATTAATACCCATGTAAAGGGTTGTTAATACGATAAAGAAGACATCAATGCCCATCAGATAAGAAAGTAAAGCTTTCTTATACACTTTACGATTATTTTTTAACATAATCAAAGTGATAATGAGCAATGCTAAAGTTAAGACGTAATAAACGCCATCGACGAAAAGACTGTTATGGGAAATGGTAATCCCAAACATGAAGAGCAGCACGGCCAATAAAAGGCCGGCTAAAGACATATAAACAACTTTACGTAATTTATGATCCATTCTAATCTCTTTCTAATTCCTTTAATAAAGAATAACCGATCCCAGGGTTTTCAACATTGAAGTTATCCGCAATAGTTGCGCCAATCACCGCATAGCTTTCTAATAACCCTAAGTTTTTCGGACGTTTTAAAGTTTTTGAATACATAATGAGTGGGACGTGTTCACGGGTATGATCAGTGCCTTTCCAGGTTGGGTCATTCCCATGATCCGCCGTGATCATGATTAAATCATCTTCATTAATAGCAGCCATTAAATCCTGGAGCTGACGATCAAAAGCTTCAATTGCATCGCCATAGCCAATTGCGTTACGACGATGACCATAAACCGCATCAAAGTCTACTAAATTGACAAAAACGAGGCCATGCTGAGAGCCTTTAGCAAGTTCAATGGTTTTATTCATCCCATCTTCGTTTGATACGGTATGAATACCTTTGGTAATGCCTTTATTAACGAAGATATCAGGAATTTTACCAACACCGACAACATCAAAGCTGCCGG
This sequence comes from Intestinibaculum porci, assembly GCF_003925875.1. Taxonomy (GTDB): domain Bacteria; phylum Bacillota_I; class Bacilli_A; order Erysipelotrichales; family Coprobacillaceae; genus Intestinibaculum; species Intestinibaculum porci. The sequence continues at coordinate 1,673,475 of NZ_AP019309.1, forward strand.
CTTTTAAAGTATCTAAGACAGTATCGCCAAATGGTTCTAAAGCATAGTCATGACGGTTTGCCGTACGTTTGAAGGCGCCTTTATGGGTGCCGACATATGGACGGGCAATAACACGGCCGACTTTCCATTCATCACGCATTAATAATTCACGGGCGATTTCGCATGCTTTATATAATTCTTCAAGAGGAATGACATCTTCATTTGCTGCAATCTGGAAAACAGAATCAGCTGATGTATATACGATCCAGTCGCCGGTCGCGATCTGATGTTCGCCATATTTATCTAAGATGACGGTGCCGCTTTCCGCGTAGTTACCAACACATTTACGGCCAGTTTTTTCTTCAAATAAGTGAATAAATTCTTCTGGGAAACCAGTATCGGTAAAGGTTTTAAAAGGTTTTTCTACCTTTAAACCCATCATTTCCCAATGACCGGTCATGGTATCTTTGCCATTAGAAACTTCTCTTAAAGCAGCGGTAGTGCCAAGCTGCGCTTTGATTGGATGAATGCCTTTGAAATCACCTAAATTGCCTAAACCTAAGCCTTCTAAGTTTTCGACATCTAAGCCGTTTTTCGCTTCAGCGATATGTTTGATAGTATTGGCGCCTTCATCGCCAAATTTTGCGGCATCTTCCGCGTTGCCAATGCCCATGGAATCACAGACAATGACAAAAATACGTTTGTAAAGTTCGTTACTCATGTTATGTTCTCCTTTTACTGCCAGGATGGTATTTGGTATAATCCTTTTTTATTTTTGCGTGGTTGACGTGGGTATAGATCGTTGTCGTAGAAATATCACTATGCCCTAATAGTTCCTGAATACTGCGCAGATCCGCATTTTCTTCAAGAAGCGTCGTCGCAAAAGTATGTCTGAGTTTATGGGGTGTAAAATGGGTTTTGACCCCAGATGCCTGAGCGCGGTTATTTAAGATCCGATAGAAGTTTTCGCGACTGATTGGTTTGCCGTATTTACCGACAAAAAGAAGCAGACTGCCCTCTTTATTTAGCTCTGGTCGATCATTGTAAAGATAGTTTTTGATCTGCTTTAAAGTGATTTCATCAAGAGGAATAATGCGCTCCTTATCCCCTTTCCCAATCACATCGAGGGTGCGCGCATGAAAGTTAACATCACTCACCTTCAAGTGGACCATTTCACTTACTCGTAAGCCGCTGTTGATTAATAAGGCAATCATACAGGCATCTCGATGATCAACCGGCTCATCACCAGTGATCGAGGCGAGCACCTGGGCGACTTCCTGTAAAGAGACTGTTTCTGGCAGTTTTTCACTTTGCTTTGGTAAATCAAAGGCTTCCATCATATTGGTTGTCATGATGCCTTCACGCATCAGATACTTGCTAAACTGACGAAAAGCGACCATCTTTCGCTGCATTGAGGATGCGCTGTAATGATCATGACCATAAGCTAAATAGGAAGAAATATCTTCCTGGGTGATTTCTTCTATCATCTCTTTATGGAGATAATCCATCAGCTGCGTAAGATCATCAATATAGCTGATCACGGTATTTTCACTGCGTCCTTTTTCTAAGGTTAAATAGGTTTTAAATTCACGAATTGCCTCGATGCATCTCATAAACTCACCTTCTTTATTATATCAAGTTACGTGTTTCTTTGCCAATTATATGATTAATGTGTCTTTTCTCCTTTTAACAAGCTGCTTGCTTTCATTAAATGGAAGTCATTTTCCTTATTAAAGGTTTTAATAATATCATCAACCTTTAATTCATGCGGTTCTTCTTTCACAGGTTCATCAAATATTGACATCTGAATTTTTAACTGATCCTTGCGGACGACATTATTCAGAGTGATGCCAATGAGGCGCACCGGCTTATGATTATAGTGTTCACGAAAGAGCATCATCGCATAAGAAAAAATTCTTTCAAAATCATTCGTATAGGAAGAAATATTCATCTGTCTAGTAATATGATTGGCCAGATCATAACGGATAGTAATAGAAATATTATTAGAGACCATATTGCTCTTCTGTGCTCTTGATGAGACATTGAGGGCAATTTCTTTAAAACGGTCTTCTAATAACTTTTCATCACTGATATCTTCTTCAAAAGTGGTCGTATTACCAATGGATTTAACATCTGTTTCCTGATAAATGACCTTGGCATCATCACGACCATTCGCTTTATTGTAATAAATCAGGGCATGACGACCTAAAAGCTGGCGTAATGTCTGATAATTGGCATAGTTTGCCACATCCCCAATCGTTTCAATACCAGCCGCTTTCAGCTTCGGCGCGGTTTTTTTGCCAATGCCAAAAAAGGCATCGACAGGAAGCGGCCAAAGAAGCTGTTTAATATTTGACCTGGTTAACATCGTAATCCCCATCGGCTTACGCATATCACTCGCCATTTTGGCTAAGAACTTATTAGGAGCAATACCAATTGAACATGGTAAATGGAGCTCTCGCATAATCCGCTGCTGAATTTCTAAAGCTAAATCCGCCGGATGGATATGATGTTCAATAATATAATCGCTGACATTTACGTAACATTCATCAATTGAGGCCACTTCCATGATATAGGAATAAGAGGAAACAATCTTAAAAAACGCATGCGACAGGCGGCGGTATAGATCGAAATGAGGTTCCACAATGAGTAATTGCGGACATTTCTGTTTCGCTAAATAGAGCGGCATGGCCGAATGAATGCCAAACTTCCGGGCTTCATAAGAAGCCGTCGAAACGACTGAGCGCCGTGAATCATGAGCGATGACCATGGGTTTATGGGCATATTCGGGATGCTGAGAAATCTCACAGTTGGCAAAGAATGCATTCATATCAATATGAAAAATGACCCGCATAAATATGCCTCCTCTCTAAAAAAAGCACTTAAGAGTGCTTTAATAAACGACGTGCATTATCCATTGCTTCGGGGGTAATCGCTTCCCCTGATAACATTTTCGCAATTTCTTCAACACGTTCCTCTTTCGTTAATGGTTTAATACTTGAATAGGTCGCTTCCTCATCACTGCGTTTGATAATCGCATAATGATGCGCCGCATTGACAGCGACCTGCGGTAAATGGGTAATACAGATGACCTGCTTACTTTGACCTAAAGAAGCCATTTTTTCACCAATACTGCTCGCGACCTTGCCACTCACACCAGTATCCACTTCATCAAAGATAACCGTATCAACATCACCTTTTGCAAGGATAATTGTTTTGATTGCTAACATCAGACGAGAAACTTCCCCGCCGCTGGCTGATTCATTTAAAGGCGTGAAATTCTGTCCTTCATTCATCGCCACCATAAAGGTCACATTATAAGCGCCAACTGACGATAAAGCTGTTTTCGCAAAGTCGACTTTAAACTTTGCATGTGGCAAATAGAGGTCATTTAATTCCTCTTTAATTTGTTTTTCAAAAGTATTGGCATACTGTGTTCGCACCTTTTGTAAATCTTCGGCGGCTTGTTTGGCTTCTTTTTCTAACTTGGCTTGCTGACGTTTGAGCTTTTCTAGGATCTCTTCGCGATGGGTTGCCGCTTCAATCTTATCAGCTAATTCATCACGAGCGGTGTAAAGATCTTCCATCGTGTAACCATATTTGCGTTTTAAACGCTGGAGATTATACAAAATTTCCTGTAATTCATTGAAACGATATTCATCAAAATCAAAGCCCTGATAGGTATTCATAACATTATCATGAAGATCTGATAAATTGTAATACAGGTTATAAAGATCATCATAAGGCTGACTGAACTCTTCCATATCTTTAATCGCCTCTAGCGAAGATAAAGCGCTATGAATTGCTTCTAAAGCGCCCTCTGAACTATCTAGAGCCTGATCAAAAGCCTGAATATGACCGCTTAAAGATTCGAAGTTCTTCATGACCTCTAATTCATTTTCCATCGCCTCAACATCTTCATCACTGTAGGAAAGACCTTCTAATTCCTGATACTGGCTCTGATAGTATTCAATTTGCTCATCAGAAAAGTCTTCCTCTTCGATCTGTCTGATCTTTTTGGATGTTTCAACATATTGTTTATAAAGATCCAAATAAGCCTCTTTTACCGCGTTAAGCTCATCACCGATATATTCATCTAGAATCGATAAATGATTTTTAACGGAGAAAAGACTTTGCGTCGCAAACTGCGAATGCACATGAATGAGATAAGGGGCTAAGGCTTTTAAAGCACTATTGGTCATCGGCCGATAGTTAATTTTAATAGATGATTTACCATTGGCATAAATCTCTTTTGTGATATTGATTTCCTCGTCTTCGTCTAATCCTAAAGAAGCCATCGTTTCATTTAACTCAGGGGTTGGATCGACTTCAAATAAGCCAGTAATGATCGCTTTATTCTCTCCTTTACGGACAAAACTATTGGACGCGCGGGCTCCGCATAACTGCATAATCGCATCAATAATGATCGATTTTCCGGCTCCGGTTTCTCCAGTTAAGACTGACATGCCATCTTCAAAATCAACACTCATTTCATCAATGATGACAAATGATTTTACATACAGACTTTTTAACATCATCTCACCGCCTTAGAAATGTCGATGGGCTTCCTCAACGACATCTTGAATGTGAATATTTGCATTCGGCTCATCGCTTTTCACGAAATAGCCTAAAAATTCGATATTGCCTTCACCGCCAGTAATCGGTGAATAGGTTAAACCTTGCATTGAAAAGCCATTATCATTGGCATAGGTCATGACTTTAGAAATGACCTCTTCATGAACTTTAGGATCTTTCACAATGCCATGCTTTCCTACTTCTTCACGTCCCGCTTCAAACTGTGGTTTGATTAAGGCTACGACCTGCCCTTGAGGGGCAATAATGTCTTTTAAAGCATGGAATATATGCGATAAGGAAATAAAAGAAACATCGATAGACGCAAACGTAATCTCGCCCTGATCAAAATCTTCTTTTTTCGCATAACGGAAATTATACTGTTCCATCGCTTTGACACGCTCATCATTACGCAGTTTCCAGACTAACTGATTGGTCCCGACATCAACGGCATAGACAAACTTTACGCCATTTTGCAGGGCACAGTCGGTAAAGCCGCCAGTTGAAGAGCCAATATCAATCATAATCTGATCCTGTAAGTCAATGGGAAACGTCGCTAAAGCTTTTTCTAATTTTAATCCGCCGCGTGAGACATATTTTAGTTTTTCCCCTTTGATCGATAAAACAGTATCCCGAGGAATTTTCATTCCAGGTTTATCTAAGCGTTCATGGTCATTATGGACGATGCCGGCCATGATCGCTCGTTTGGCTTTTTCGCGGGAATCAAATAAACCTTGTTCCACGCATAAAACGTCAACTCTTTCTTTCTTCATCAAGCGCCTCCTTGATTTTATGTAATAAGTCTTCAGGACTTAAGTTTTCAATATGTAATAAGGTTGGGATATCACCATGGGTGACATAGTGATCACCAATCGCCATAAAGTCCATTTTCACATTTCTGTGATGTTCTTCATAGTATAACGCCATCGCGCTGCCAAGAGAACCTTTATGCATCACGGTTTCATAAACAATGATATGGGTATTACTTATTTCCTTTAACATTTCTTCGTCCATTGGCTTAATAAACCGGGCATTAATGACGTTGACTGGCAGATTATTTTGTTCCACAACATTTTTAGCCATGCGTACATGATCACCATAAACCACCACAGTGACTTTATTCTCTTTTTTATAAACAATCTCATCCCAGCTGCCCACTTGAAGTGTGTTAGTGACATGACGGGAATGTTTATGAATCATGCCCTTAGAATAGCGAATGACATAAGGATGATCATGAAGCGTATAAGCCGTATTGATCATGCGTTCTGCTTCATATTGATTATGTGGTGCCATAATGATCACATTAGGAATCGCTAACAAATAGGAAATATCAAAGACACCATGATGGGTGGATCCATCACTGCCAACTAATCCAGCACGATCTAAGCCGATCAAACATGGCAGATCCATTCGGGCGATATCATGATTGATCTGATCATAAGCTCGCTGAGAAAAAGATGAATACACCGCTAAAAAAGGAAACTTTCCAGCGACGCTTAAACCCGCCGCAAACGTTGCTGCATGCTCTTCGGCGATGCCGACATCAAAACTGCGAGCAGGGAACTTTTTAAAGATATCCCCTAACTGACTGCCGGCAATCATCGCCGGGGTAATGACACAAATATCATCATGTTCATGCATCAGATATTCAATATGATTCGCGATCGCTTCACTCCACATCTGATGATGTAAATGATGAGGTTTAATAACCCCTTTCGATAAATCAAAAGGACCAACACCATGGTAAAGACCGCTTTTATCTTCTTCGGCTAAAGGATAGCCTTTGCCTTTTGTCGTGATGACATGCAGAATCACGCTATGATCTAATTCTTTAACAGTTTCAAGAGCGCGAATCAGTTCCTCCATATCATGACCATTAACAGGTCCGATATAGTCTAAGTCAAACTGGGCAAAGGCTGAATCAGCTAACACCCTTTCTTTGACTTTATCTTTGACTTTTTTCGTTGCATCATAAACACGCTGTCCGGTTTTTGAACGCATCATCCAGCTGGTATAATTATCTTTAACATCTTTATACTGCTTTGATGTACGAATATCCGAAAGCATATTTGAGAAACCACCAACATTTTTGGAAATCGACATATTATTATCATTTAAAATGACAATGACTTTATGTTTTGAACTGCCTAAGTAGTTGAGTGCTTCAAAAGACTCTCCGCTCATCATTGCCGCATCACCAACGACGGCGATGACATTGTAGTCATCATGATTGAGATCGCGAGCTGTCGCAATGCCGATGGCCCCAGAAATTGCCGTTGATGAATGCCCTGCTTCCCATGGATCATATTCTGATTCATGACGGCGCTGAAAACCAGAGATCGAACCAAACTGACGTAAACGTTTAAACTCTTTAGCCCGGCCAGTTAAGATCTTATGGACATAAGACTGATGACCGACATCAAAGATGATTTTATCACGTGGCGCATCAAAGACATAATGCATCGCCACGGTCAATTCGACGATCCCTAGATTCGAAGAAAAGTGACCACCAGTCGTAGCGACACTCTGCATGATGAAACGACGAATTTCCTGTGACAGATCTTCTAATTCGTTGATATTTAATTGTTTTAAAAATTGCGGATTTTTGATCTCCTCAATATTCATGCTAATTCACTCTCTTCATAACTTTATTGATCATTTCAATCATTAATCCATGATTGAAGGTCAGTCCATAGACTTTCTCAAGACAGGACTGGAATAACTGTTCTTCATACGCCCGTGCTTTCTCGATACCTAATAAGCTTACGTAAGTCGATTTATGATTTTCAATATCACTACCGACCGGCTTGCCTAATGTTTCTGTATCACTGGTGACATCTAAAATATCATCCTGAATCTGGAAAGCTAACCCTAAAGTAAAACCTAAATCACTTAATTTTTCTTGATCAGCGGGAGCGCAGATCGCTCCTGCCATGGCCAATGGCGCCGCGATCAAGCAGCCAGTTTTATAATGGTGGATATCCTGTAATTCCTCTAGCGTCGCTTGATGCTTTTCAAAGTACATATCCTGTTGCTGGCCATAGATCATGCCATTCATGCCGGATGCTTTGTATAAAATCTGTAATAAATGAATTTTTAAATCATTATTAATATTCATCCGTAAAATGACATTCATGGATTCATTTAACAGTGCATCACCCGCTAAAATAGCTGTCGCTTCATCGAACTGTTTATGGCAGGTTGGTTTACCTCTTCTTAAATCATCATTATCCATGCCTGGCAGATCATCATGAATGAGCGAATAGGTATGAATCATTTCAATCGCGCAGGCGGCATCTAAATAAGGATGATAATCAACGCCATAGCTGCGCAGCGTATTTATAAGTAATAACGGACGCAAACGTTTCCCGCCCGCCATCACAGAATATAACATGGCATCCTGGACATCGCCTTTTTTGATCGTCGTAGTAATAATTTTCTCAAGGCGGTCATTGATTTCTTTAATGATTGTCTCCATCCTGACCCTCCTGATAATCCTCGAAGCCGTGACCATTATAGATTTTTGTCACTTTTTCTTCGACATTTTTTAATTTGGCATCGCAGTACGCTGCCAGTTCAACACCTTCCTGATAAAGCGCAATGCTTTCATCGAGGCTGGCTTTATTATTTTCCAGCGTGGTGATGATTTCATCTAGACGCGTCATCGCCTGTTCATATGTTAATTTCTTTTCCATTATCTTCACCTACTTAATGATGGCTTCTTTTGTGCCATCCTGTAATTGAATTGTGACCTGATCATTCGTTTTTAAAGCATTGATTGACTCAACCACCGTTTCTTCTTTTTTTACGATCGCATAGCCGCGACTCAAAATCTTTAACGGAGAAACGAGATCAAGCTTTTCTGCTTTCTTTGATAAATCATAGCGGGCACTTTTCATATGAGCCTGCATCGCATAATCCATCTGGCGCACACGCGTTTCGATTTCATGACTATGCGTTGAGACGAACTGTTTTCCAAAGTGGGCCAAATGATCTTTTGCATTATTTAAGCGCATCCATTCATTTTCGTAGAGATGCTCAGGATTTTTCATGATGTAATGATGCAAAGCCCGATCTAAATGTTCACGTTCTAATTTAACGCGCATCATAATCACCTGATTGAGGCGATCACGGTGCATCTGAATATCTTCCCGCATTTCTATTTCATTAGGCGTAGCAGCGACGGCCGCAGCGGTTGGCGTGGCAGCGCGTAAATCGCTGACAAAGTCTACAAGAGTAAAGTCGGTTTCATGACCAACACCGGTAATAATTGGTGTCTTCATCTCATAAATAGCCCGCACTAAAGCTTCTTCATTGAAGTTCCATAAATCTTCAATCGAGCCGCCTCCACGCACTAATAAGACAACCGGAAAGCCGATGCGATCGACGCCTTTTAATGTTGCAATGATATGTTTATAAGCGTCAATGCCCTGCACCGGTACCGGGAAGATAAAAACTTTCGCTACGGGAAAGCGCATATGAATAGTTCGCAAAGTATCCTGCAAAGCTGCGCCAGATTTGGCGCTTAAAACGGCAATAGCCCCAGGATAGTGCGGAATCGCTTTCTTATGTGATTCATCAAAAAGCCCTTCGGCTTGCAGCTTTTTACGTAAAGCTTCAAACTGGGCATAGAGATTACCGATCCCATCCTGCGTCATTTCTGAAACATAAAGCTGATAGACACCGGTTTTTGGATAAACAGAGACATGGGCACGCACTAATACCTTCATCCCATTCTCTGCTTTAAAATCCAATTTTTTCGCACTTGATGCGAACATAATGGCGCTGACGGCCGCATTTTCATCTTTTAATGTGAAATACATATGACCTGATGGATGTGGACGATAATTGGAGATTTCTCCTTTGATGTACACATTCTGCAGGCTCTCATCAGAATCAAATTTGCCTTTAATATACTGATTTAAGCGAAAAACAGTAATATAGTCATTCATTATTCGGCAACCTTATGTAAGACACCATTGATCAGTTTGTATGCATCATCATCACAGAATGCTTTTGCATTTAGAATCGCTTCATTGATGACAATTCTTGGATCTAATTCTGATTCTAATAGTTCGCATGTTCCCACTAAAAGAATAGCTGCTTCCATTTTTCCTAAACGTTCAAAACGCCATCCTTTTTTCAGATACTTATCGATTAAAGCGATATAAGAATCCATATTTTCTAATGTGGTATCAACTAACCATTCACAGAATTCATAACCTGACTGACCAGGATGCAGTGTATCGTCACTGCGGACGAAGTTCATAATATCCTTTTTGCTGGCATCTACCGTTAAATGCTGATAGATCCCAATGATTGCTTTTTCACGCGCAATTTGTCTGATTGATTTTCCCATTTTAAAAGACCTCCACTAGTTAAACATTTTATCACAGTATACAAGAAAATGAAAACAAAGGCAAAAAAGAAAAGCAAGAAATTTCTTGCTTTCTAAAATTCGATATTCACAACAACAATATCGACACTTTTTACCGTGACATTCGTCAGCTCTTTAATGCTGGAAGCGATCCGCTGCTGAATCTCTTTTGTTTTTGAAGAGACATTCACACCGTATTTGATTTTCAGATGTACAGTAATATACACTTCGTTATCTACGATACGGCAGTTTACCAGATCACGTGAGCCGGACATAGAAAAACCTTTCGTCTTATCTAAGCTGACATCTTTGTCTTCGCCAATCACCTGTTTAGTAATGATATCAAAAACCTGAACACTCATTAGGATATCGCCATTGATTGGACTTTCTTTGTAAGTATAATATTCTACATTTGCCATGGTCTAACCCCTTTTCTTCATAAATTAATTGTATAGAAAAATAGCAAAGAATACAAGCTCTTTCATTGATATATAGGCACAAGGATACCTGCGAATTCATTCGCGGGAGGAATTGTGCCATCCTCCTTCTCTATTTAACAGGCATATACCCACCTGCATGAATAATCTTCTCTACTTTCTTAACAGGCACTGACTTCTTGGCGTCTGTCACAACATATGTGCCTTTGTTATGAACGCCCTTGGCCCTATGCTTCTCTCCGCCAATAACAACAGTATCGCCAGGACGCAGTGTATAGTGGCTTCTTCTGATCACGCGTCTGCCTTTCGAAACTTTCCGCTCTCTGAATACGCGAAGGTTCTTCTCGGAGTGTCTTGACTCGCTTCTGGCTGTGCGTCCGCATGACAGCTCTGCACCTTTCTTTGTCTTGCCGTCTCGCGCATCAACGTATTTTGCATCAAAGAATTTTTCAAGGATGCGGTTATTCCGTCTCAGCTTCTGAAAATGCATAAAAGGCGTCCTGCGTCTTGGATGGAATTCTCCCATGGCGTAGGCGTCATTGGCATGCGACTTTTCAAGGTGTAGGACTTTTCTTGCCTCCTGCGTAGCAGCGCCATATGTCATGTGCCATTCTACATCAGGATGGGTGCTTTTCAGCGTTCTGAACATCTGCCATCTGACAGCGTTCATGAAGGCTGCGCCGTTAAACGGCTTCGTCCTAGGCTTCAGGTCGTACAGCTTTCCGCCCGGCTTGTGGTTTGCCGAAGTATGGCATTTTGTGCAGACGGTCAGCAGATTGCTCATGCGGTTCGTATGATCGCCTGTTTCGAAGCCGATATGATGCACTCTCAGAATAGCGCCTTCATCCGCGGTTTCCCCGCACACCTGGCATGTGTAATTGTCTCGATAGAAAACGGCTTTTCTCAGCGTGTTCATGCCGTATCGCGGCCCCTTCTGATAATCATCGCCTTTAAGCACGGTGCCTGTTGCCTCAAACTCATGCATGGCGTGGACGTCAAACGAGCCCATTTCAAACGTGGCTGAGACTATCGGCATGACCTCAAGGAACCGCTCAAAAATACGGATATGCTGATCACGGATGTTTCTCAGCGACGGCGCCAGCCATCCTTCCTTTTTGGAAGCTGTCCGATTATCAAAACGGGGCTTTCTGTAGCGAAGCCTGTTTCTTCTTGCGCGGCGCATTTTCCGACGGTCATCGTGCCGCTTCTTCTCATCCTGAAGCATCTCAAATTGGCAGTCAAAATACTCGTGCTTTTCTGATTTGATGGATACACCAATATGTTTGTATCCTGTATCGCAGCAGTACTCGATCGGCTGCATATTCTCGCTTACGATTCTTGTAAGCATGATCGTGAACGGCTTATACTTAAAGATAACAGCCTTACCGCTTTTCAGCAGCTTTCTTGCACGGTACTCGCTTGTCGGCATCAGCGGCTTTTTATCCGGCGCTACAACGCATACGCTCATGGAAATTCCTCCTTTCCTGTAAAATAATAACGTTTGAATATATAAACTTAATCAGCTGAGCTAAGATTGATGAATAAGTGTGCGCTTACGCACGCCTGCATACGCTTGCCAGAGGCAGTATATATGCAGCTTCTCCCTTTCGGGGTAGTTCCCATCGCCAAGGTTATCCGCAGTTGTGTATGACATGCACACTTCTCCTGCCCGTCAGAGATGTTTAATGCATGCCCGCAGAGCGAGGGACGTGGGAAGAATCCCCAGGTGCCTGTATTTTTGCGGATAACGTAGTGCCTAAGGCACATTAGGCTAATCAGCTAGTACGTATGTACCGACGCCAGTCTTAGGCCTGCGCGAGACAAGCCTGCGACTTTAGTCGCGGGTAGTTGACTCCATAAAATAAGGAATACGAAAAGCCGCGAGATGCGGCTTTAATTTAGGCACGGCCTGAATATTTTCCATCAACAGTGTTGACAACGATAGTCTGACCAGCTTCGATAAATAAAGGTACTTTAAGTTCGAAACCAGTTTCGATTTTCGCATTTTTCATAGCACCAGTTGCAGTATCACCTTTAACAGCCTGTTCTGCTTCGATGACTTTGAATGGGACGTTGACTGGTAAAGCAACACCTAAAACTTCACCTTCGAAAGTTGTTACTTCGACATTATCAGATTCTTTCATGAAGTTCATTTCCCATGTTAAACGATCAGCAGGGATTTCAATCTGATCATAAGTATCATTATCCATGAATACTAACATCCCGCCATTATCGTAAAGATACTGCATTTTTCTCTTTTCGATCTGGGCACGCGCAACTTTTTCTGAGTTACCGAAAGTTGTTTCGGTTGTTGTCCCGGTTCTTAAGTTTTTCATTTTAACACGAATATTTGCGGCAGCTCTTGCTGTTTTATTGTGTGAATATTCTAATACAATGTATAAGTTTCCGTCATACTGGAAAGTCATACCTGGTCTTAAATCACCAACGTTAATCATATTTGTAATATCTCCTTTCAAATAACCGTTACGATTATAACAAACTTCCCCCTTGTTGTAAAAGGGAAATAAGTGGCACAGCGGTATATTTTAGAAATTTTCTTAATTCAAATACTTAAAACTGCGAATTTTTAAGTCCTCGGTATTCATTTCCATATAAGCGCGATAATGCGTCTCTTTTATGTTTATGTCCGCATTAATAATAAAGTAACTGCCCATATCATCCATCGTGTAGCGAATATCCCCCGCTTCGCCATGAATCGTCCCTGATAAAAGGAGATCCTGATCTTCAGTCTTGCGGCAGTAATGACGAAATAAAACTTCCACGACCCGCTCTTGATCCATCATTTTTTCATAGCGATACAACGCACAGGCATTTTTCATCATCACGCCATAAGTCATAATCGTCGTTAACAAAATAAGAAAGATCACTAATACGACCTGTAAAATTGAGCCGTTACGATTTTGCAGGATTTTCAGGCTCTTTCTTTTCTTCATCAGGCTCACTCTCTTTCTCATCCGGCTTACTTTCTTCAAGTTTTGTATAACAATCCCCAATCAGATATGTATACTCCTGGGATTCCCGCGTTACATTCATATAGAGGAAGTCCCCTTTGGTAAAGAAGCGGACATGATCAATATCTGTCATCAGGATTTCATAGCCAGGCTTTTTCACTAAGCGACGCTTATTGTCTAAAAAGACTTGAAAAGTGCCATCATGATAATCTTCATAGGTAAGTGTCTCATCCACACTTTTCACCGTCGCACTCATCAGATAATCCGCTAAAGACTTCGCCCCAGTAGGAATATCCTCGTTATATTTGAGCTCTTTCACGGACGCCGCTTTCATCATTGGGACCACCGATAAAGTAATCATCAAGGTGATCGATAAGGCTAGTAAAAGTTCGATGAGGGTAAAGCCACCTGTTACTTTAAAGCTTTTTCTAACATTGATTTGGCATCTCCTCCTTCATCTCCATAAGATTCTTCATATTGGATCGTCTCCTTTTGCTTTTTCGCAAGGGTTACACTTGTTTTATTGAGCGTTGTCATCAACGAGACAAACATGACTAAGACAACGACGTAAATACTGAAGGCAAAAAGCGCCTCAATCAAGGTTGATCCTTTGGTGTTATTTAACATAAAATGTACCACTTCCAATCTGAAAGACAAAACGATAGGTATGTTTCGGGCCTTCTAAAATAAGTGTTTTCGGTCTTTTGATACGGCCAGAGGTGTTATATGAGAACGTATGCGTCGTTTCAAAGCGATAACCTTTGGCTAATTTGATATGGTGGGAATCATGGCTGTCATAGATATAGATGTCTGTCTCTTCAACATCGATTGTCTGTTTTTCTTTTAACGCACAGGCTTTCATCCGCGCATTTTTAAAGGTGTCACTCAGGAGGCGAACCTCCTGAGTTTCTGGCACCTTCGGCATATGAAACCTGAAGCCTAACGCCGCAAGAATCAAGGTAATAGAGAGGACAAACATCATTTCTAAGAGGGTAAAGCCACGCTTATTATGAAGCATAAGCCTGCCCATCAGAAATAGTGATTTTCTTGTGATTTGGACACGTTGCCTGTTTCTTCGTCAAATAGTTTTTAGAGACCAGCTGTCCGACGGAAGTCGGCAATCTGTTATTCTCAATTTCGTAAAGGACAATTTGGGAATTCACAACTTCCACCTGGGCATCACAGCTCTTATCCTTAACGAGGTTATTCTTCTTCGTTACGAACGGAATGACAAGCAGCAAAATAACAAGGATAACGGAAATACAAAAGATCATTTCAATCAAGGTAAAGGCATGCTCGTTTTTGATTAATTTTTTTACAATTTTCATAGTATGACTCCTTATAAAATGTAAGTTTTAAACATCAGATATCACCAACGATATTCATCATTGGCATAATAATTGAAAAGTAAACAGAAATGACAAATAAGGCTACAAAGCCATAGACACAAGGGACAAAGTATTTGAGAAAACGGGCTAGCACCATCTGAATTTTGGTATAGGTTAAATCGATATAACCTTGCATATTACCAATCTCATCGGGAGAACGTAAATACATATTGTACATTTCACAAAAGAGTGGATCAAAATACTCAAAATGGCTGATGATGTCTTCAAATGACTCCCCTTCCTGAATTCTGGTATAAATCTCATAGATCATAATCTTGATATCACTATCACTCATCTGTTGATTTAAAGTGACGATGATTTCATTGGCATTGATATGATCTGAAAGAAGTTCATTGAAATAGAGACAGAATTTTAATGAGAAGTACGTCTGAAGCGGTTTCCTTAACAGAGGAATTGCCAAATAACGTTCAATAATCAGATACTTCTTGTGTCTTAAAGCGTAGATTAAATAGGAGATACCAGCAATGCTGCCACCCGCCGCTAACATAAAGGCAATCGGCAACAGTTTCATTAAGAAAAAGACGGCAGTGAAAAATAAAGATGTTTCCACCGCAAAGGAATCAAAGAGTGCATGGACCTGGGGAAAGAGTACAAAGGTCACGAATAAAGAAAACATCACTAAAAACGTTAAGAGAATGAGCGGATATGTCAACTGACTGCGCAGCTTTGCCTTTGTTTCTTTAATATGCTTACAGATACGTAAGCTGTTTTTAATCGCATCAGATAAATTAAAACGTAAGGCAAAGAACTCATAGTATTCAAGGAAATCGCGAGGCAGATGATCATCTTTTAAAGCTTCGGGTAACGACATCCCCGCTTTCACTTTTTCCAAAATACTCTCCGCGGCGGGATGATGACTCATACTGTTACAAATAGTTAAGGTTTCTTCAATGCCATAGCCCTGCTCTAATAAGTGATAAAGATTGTCTAAAAAGAAATAATCGTTATTCATCTTCAAGCTCCTCGGCAAACAGTTTGGCATCAAAATGCTTTTCCTCAATCAGATATAAAGCATGTTTCTTAAAATTCGCATAATCAACGTATTGCTCATGTAAGAAAGCACGAATCTCTTTCTTTGTTAAAATTTCTGGTAAAACAATGACTTTCCCATGGACTTTATCGTATTTGATGCGCTGGGCTACAATACCGACACAAACATCTTCTAAATCTGTATCACTCACTCCTAAGTTCAGCATTCTTTTTAAGACTAACGGCGCTGTTGAGGCATGGATGGTTGATAAGACAAGATGTCCTGTTAAAGCGCAGGTAATTGCTAATTGCGCCGTTTGGGCATCACGAATCTCACCGATCATAATGACATCAGGGTCATGGCGTAAGATCTGTTTTAATGAAGAATAATAGTTAATGCCCATATCTTCATGCATCTCAATCTGCAGGCAGTGCTCTTTGATCATTTCAATTGGATCTTCTAATGTGACAATATTCCGGCCCCCTTCTTCAATGATCCGATCCAATATTGAGTATAAGGATGTGCTCTTTCCCGAGCCAGTGGCACCCGCAACCAAGAACAAGCCCTGTCTTTTCTCACAAATGTTTTCTAAAAAAGATGTGAATGTGGGAATATCACTCAGTTTTTCAATCGTGATGCCTTCATGGTTGTTAAGGATACGAATAACAATACTTTCAAATCGTAATCCCGGCAGATAAGATACACGCAAGAAATACGTATGATGATCAAGTTCATAGTGAAAGGCGCCGGTTTGCGGCTGCATCTTATAATTGACATTGATCATCGAACGATATTTCAGGTAGTTCATCAGCTTCGCTCCTAAGGCGCGATCAAAACTTTTGAAAAAAGTTAACTCCCCATAAATACGTAAGCTGATTGTTAACTGCTTTTCATCTAATTTGAAATGTAAGTCGGTTGCTTTATCTTTTAAAGCTTCAAAGATCAGATTTTCAAACAGTTCATCCATAGTTGATCTCCTTTCTGCAGGTTCTCCTGCT
This sequence comes from Intestinibaculum porci, assembly GCF_003925875.1. Taxonomy (GTDB): domain Bacteria; phylum Bacillota_I; class Bacilli_A; order Erysipelotrichales; family Coprobacillaceae; genus Intestinibaculum; species Intestinibaculum porci. The sequence continues at coordinate 1,690,189 of NZ_AP019309.1, forward strand.
TTTACTCTCTATATAGATTAAAGACAGTTTTGGGTGCATTTCTCACAAAAATCAGGTAACTTTTTTAAAAAAATCATCAAAAAAGAGCCCATTTCCAGGCTCTTTAGACAAACACTATTAATTTGTATAAAAAATTATATCTTATTTGTATCAAAAATATCATAAAAGAAGAAGTCGTGACGGCTGATTCCATCATGGCTTCTCTTGTCTATTTCTTATGCTTTGCCTTTTTCTTATGAGAGGTTTTTTTACGAGAAGCTTTTAACGCTTTCTGATAAGCTTTCTTTGCCTTGGCAAGCTGTTTATTGATTTTTTTAATTTTCTTGACTTTGTTATTGGCTTTCGCATAAGCATTTTTAGCGTTTGTAATTGCCTGCATAGCTGCAGTGATGGCAGATTGGTCTGCGACAGTTTGATCATAAGTCGCTTTGGCACTATTGAGAGCTGTCTCATAAGGTGCTACATAACCATTTAGTGCTGTTTCAAATTCATCAACATTCACCTGTGTTCCTGATTCTCTTGCACTATTGAAATCAGCAGCGCTTGTACCCGTAGTTTCATTGATCGTCAATCCTACATAGTCATAATCACCCATACAATTTGTATAATGACCAGTGACACCATTGCCGCCCGCATCATACACTGCTTTTTCTGCTGTATACCAGCCATCTAATGGATCATCTAAGCCCCATGCCAAATTCACTGCCCAAGAAACATGAACAGCTTCAGGACAGTTTCTAAAATAAGTATGATCACCTGTACTATTCCCAATAAAGCCAGAAATACTAGCAAAGACCATCAGATCATAATCAACACCTAAGGCTTTTGAATGAGGAAAGTTACTATCAGTATCACGATCATTATTGAGTTCTCTGATTAAAGTAATATCCCTTTTAAGATTTGTCGTGGCAAGCGTACTCTTCACAGATTCGTCTAAACCATTTACGTAAGCTGCAAGATTGGCATCATTAGCCATGCCCTCTTTAGAATTTTGATAATAATGAACAGATGCTTTACTCATAATGAAATCATAGCCAGCAGCTTCATAAGCGCTAGAAGCAGCATCATAATTTGTCTTAGCATTCGCTACATTTGTATGGTATGCACCAACAGCATTACTATAAGCCTGATTCGCATCATCTACCGCTTTCTTCTTTTGGCTTAAATTCTTCTGGGCATTTTTTAAACTGCCAAGTTTCTTTGCTTGTTTCTTATACTGCATATAAGTCTTTTTGGTGGCTGTTAAGCGTGATGTTTTTGCATAAGTATGACTCATACCCATACCAAAAATAAGCGTCAAAGCCATCATCAATGAAAACAATTTCTTCATCTTCCTATCCCCTTTCTTCTATCTCCATTTTAACATTTTCCCATTACAAATACATTTAAACATAGCAGTGAAAATTAAAAATCGTATTTTAATGTAGAGTTCTGCTTAACTATGATATTATTAAAAAAAGAGCCTATTTAGCCAACGTTATTAAGTTAAGATCACATAATTCATATGCGATCTTTTCTTGTGCATAAATTGAATCAAGCCTGTTAAGTTAACGATGTGTCAGATGCGATACACATCGTCGCTTTCGTTCTTGCATCAAAAAAGCAGAACAATTATTTTGTTCTGGTTCATAAAATATGAACTTTTGTCCACGATGAAACAGGTACCTTTTAACAGGCCCTCCAATATATCCTAATTAGGCTACTCTATAGCTGAAGCAGACAGCGCCTTTTTTAATGATCATCTTTCGGCGGTCAGCACGCCCGGGTCGGACGGGAAGTATATATCTGGCAATTTCCGATTCCGGATCATCAGTATTCATTCCCCGAAAGTAGAGACGGCATATATAAAAGCCCATGGTATAATTGATTTGATAGGTGTGTTTCCTTTTGCCAACATGAATAACGGCTTTTGCCATAATGCGTTCACAGAAATTATACATGACAATGCGGGCAAGAATCTCCTGCCTGATGAATTTCGCTTTTCTGGCATGAAATGACGTCAGCCCGATAGCATATTTGAGTTCGCGAAAGCTCGTTTCAATGCCCCATCTCATAAAGTACATCTTCCTGATGAGTGCAGGTGAAAACACATCTCTTGGAAGAGACGTTGCGATTGTTTCATAGCTGTCATCCGTTATTTTAAAGTGGACAATTCTAACAGGTATTTCACAGGAAGTCTCAAAATCCCATGCAGGCGATTTCAGCTTTGTTCGCTTTCCTCTGCCGGGGATCCATTTTGCTTCTCCGTTTGCAAAGGCATCCTTGTCTGCATTTGTCTGCGTTGTTCTGATTTTCAGGGTGATATCAGCGTCCAGACTAGTCATTGGAAGATCGCGCATTTCCTTCCAGAGATGATCCTTGATTCTGAAAAGATAATCAACATTTTCAATGCGGTTAAGATGCTCAATCAGGTTCATGCCACCATATCCTCTATCACCAATAATGATGACCTGTTCGCTGCTCTTTGTCTTTTCAGCCATCTGCCAGCAGGCTTTCTGCTCATTTGCCTGCGGATTAGGCTGAATAATAACATCAGCATATGTTCTGTTCATGAGATTATAAAGAGCATTGACATGATACTGATTGACGCCGTTTCCAGTGTTAGGCATATAGATGTCGTCAGTATCATAGCCGCTATATGTACATACAGTTCCGTCCACCGCAGGTATGCAAAAGCCTCATCAGATATTTTGTCACGCTGCTGAACAAATGCTGAGGGAGTGACTTCTTTCCCGCCGTTTTTGGCAAAGTCGTAAAGCTCCTTTGTCAGTGAATTGCCGCCGATGCTCATGATAAGAGACACCATCGTGCGGAAATTAAGCGAACGTTCTCTTGTAAAATCATGACCATGATTTTCAGAGAAAAGCTCTGCGTGATCAGCCATGTCATTAATGATGCCGGTTATTTTGTTTTTCATCTGCTTTGAAAATCTGCCCATGCAAAAAGACTCCTTTCTTTTTCTAGGAGTCTCAAAAAATCATACTATTTGTGGAATCGCTGTTGACAGGTGTGCGTGCCAGATGTATAGCGATACCAGATAAGGAGGAAGGCTCCTGATGAAGAGCTGTGACGTAAGATCGCCAAATCAAAGACGTCTCAGCTCTTTTGCTTTTTTTAAATATAAAACTGTATTCTAATATAGAAGTATTGCTTCAAAAGAACAAATTTTCAACAGAAAACGCATATTTAATGGGTGTTTTCTTCATTTTAGGCATCACATTAACATGATGCAAAAACACTATTCTTTCAGATTTCTGAACATGTCGTTTACCGTTTTATTGTGTCTGAAATAGTAGTCAAGTGCGTTTTCTACGATTGCTGTTTTTTGACATTCCGCTTTTGCCGGCCATGCGTTCAAGCTTATCCATGAGAGATGATTTAATCTTTGTATTGAGGTAACATCCATCATTTTTCTTTCTAGCCATTAGTTGTCACATCTATTTCAGAAGCTCGTATTCGAACAGCGTATCAGCAAGATTGTCAATGTAATACTGCTTAAGCAGTTTTTTTATTTCTTTGATAAGGTTATCCATATCACCATATCTGGGACGATTCTTTATTTTGCCGTTTCCAATATCAACCGGGTCCTTCAAATTAATTTCTTCGTCGATCTGATAGAGTCCGTATGTATATTCGGGATTGTAGTTTTCTTTTGGGTGATGCGTCCGTCTTTAATATATTATGATCTGATTTTCGTATAAAAACATCTAGTCAATGACAAGATTCTTTGGCTTTTTAAGCTGCTTCTTTCTGCGGACTTCTGCCTCTTTGCGTGCCATGGAAAGACAGTCAGCAAGTCTGATCGTTCTGATGAACTTCAGAGACCCCGCTTTGATTGGTCTGCAGTACTTCATTAGCGGCGATTTCTTTCCGTATCGTCCGCTTTGATCTCCATACTTTACCTTGCCGTTAAACATGTCAATTTCCTCAGCCACAAAAACGGCTTTCTTTGTAATGCCTGACGTTTTGTTGCGCTTTTCATAGCGTACCGTGTCGCCGATATGAACCGGAGAGACAAGCTTCTGCTTTCTGTATGTGTATGTTCTTCTGGCAGGGATAATTTTCAGCTCGTGGAAATGTCTTCTGCATTCCGCTTCGCTGTGCTTCTGCGCATATCTGCTCATATAGTCATCCAAAGCCGGTTCCTTCTGATCAGTGCGCTTGTGGCGGTTGACAGCGACGACTTTGCCTTTTAGCTTATAGACACGCTGATTGAGCTTTTGAATAATGCTGCCGGATTTCTTCCTGAATCTGCGCATCATGCAGACGGAATCAGTCAGGCAGACGTTATTAGCATTTCGTCCATACAGACTGATCGCATAGCCATCGGTGCAGTGATCCTTCGGAATGCCGTATCTTTTTCTTGCTTCATAAGTGTCGAAGCCCGTGCATGTGTCGTAGACAATGCCTCTGGCATCGCATAACGCACGCATCTGTCTGTCTATTTCAGGCATGGCACTGTTTAATACCGAAATGCAGGTCTTGGGCGTTCCGAACTCCTCCTGAAGACGCTTATCCATATCTCTGTCGCTATGCAGCTTCTGATGGCATTCAGGGCACAGACCGACCAGATTGCCTACGCGATCCGATCCTCCCTTTGCTCTGTGCATGGCATGATGGCAGATGGCGATTTTTTTATCGCAGAAATAACATTTGCCATTCTGACGTGCCCATACGTAATCAGCAGGACTTTTGAAACCGTGCAGAGGTCCATCGGAATATTCCCAGTTTTTGATCTCGACATTGGCAAGCTTCTGAAAGTCAAATGACACCATTTCAATCGTGATATGCGTGACGGGCAAAAACTTCATGACGTTTCTGACGATGCGCATATGCGTCTGAATCAGCTGTCTCGCACTTGGCGTCTGCCATCCTTCATCCCGTCGTCTGTTGGCGATCCTGGCTTCTTTGCCTTTGATCACTTTGTGTGTGACTGGATTTTTACACCCAGGGTACCGAATATCACGGCCGACCGTTTTGCGTGTATGGCGTTCGCCTTTGACAGCGGGTCTGCCGTTTTTCATCTCGGATTTTTTTGCGTGGGCATGGCGCTGTTTCTTCTCACGTCTGTGGCGTCTGCGTGACATGCGATAAGCCCTGCGATCGCTCATGGCTTTCGTAACAGCCTTGTTCTTTGTTTCTACATCAGACAGGAAAACGTTCTCGCCGTTTTCAAGAGAAGCGCCGACGCCAATGTTTTCACGCCCGGTGTCAATGCCGAGATGGATCGGCTGTGTTCTGCCTGGAATATCATATTTCAGCTTAACCACAAACGGATGCGTGCTGATAGGCACTGCCTTGCCTTCCTTAAGAAGGTGGCGGATCCGTCCGGGTCTTCTTGACGGCATGACAGGATTGCCATGTCGGTCAACAACATAGATGTAATGGTTAGATTTGTTTTTCTTTCCGGACATAATAACATATCCTCGCTTTCTTCCTTCCCGCAGGAAGGATAATGCAGTACTCACTCTTTTCCGGAGAAAGGAGCTTTCCTGTTACTGCCTTCGTGAGCTGGGTTTTGCGTCTGGAAAACGCAGAGTTTCACTCCTGGCATGCACTGACAATATCATCATCGGCTGTAGCGCAGAGCCGGCACCTGTGCAGGGGCGCCGGGTGATTCCTTTGATGTTATCCTCACATGCATCAAACTTATTCCATGCATTCTGAATTATGTGAAGAAAAAAAGCCTGTCAATGTTTATAAGTTAGGAGAGCTTAACGACCGAAATCATCAGTTTTCCCTTAACTTAATGACATTGTATTTAGGCTCAATAGCGGTAAAGAGATAAAATCTCTTCATAAGTTTTATTGCCGGCAATGTAGTCTTTAAAGACAATCAATGGATCTTTATTATGGAACATGACACAGATCCCGCAGGCATCACAGTCTGCTTTACAAGCATAAGTGGTTTTAATAAATGCTTCGCGCTCTTCCCTTGAAGACGTCTTAAGTTCTGGTACCATACCATCGCCTCCTTAGCTTTATTGTAGCACAACGGGCTTAAAGCTGCGCGAAATATGCATTCGTTTGGCGTTCCTGATCTAAAGTCGTTGTTCCCATATGCCCAGGATAAACTGTTGCGTCAAATGGTAACTCTTTGAGCACTTTTAAGGAATGCATTAGGGTACTAAGGTTTCCGGTTGGAAAATCGGTCCGCCCGGCAGAGCCTTGAAATAATGTATCACCGGTAAATAAGGCTTTTTCCTGAGGGACATAAAAACAGACATCTCCATCTGTATGACCCGGTGTGTTGATGACTTCAATTGATAGATCTAATAGTTTGAGTTCATCTGGTAAAGTCTTGATCGGGCTCGATAAAGTAAAGGGCGTAAACTGATCAGACAAATTGGTATAACTGTTTTGGGACATATTGATGGCTTCACAAGACGCATAGATCGGACAGTGGTAAGCCTCATAAAGTTCGTCGACAGCGCCGATATGATCAAAATGGGCATGGGTTAATAAAATTGCGATGAGTGGCTTTTGCGTCTTAGAAATAGCCGCTTTAATCTTTGTACATTCAGCGCCGGGATCAACGATAATAACGCCCTGCTCACGCATGATCAGATACGTGTTCTCTTGCATAAAGCCAACGGTTAAATGATCGATCATAATATAAACCTCCTTAGACAAAAAAATAAGCCATATGGCTTATTTCTTTTCTTTATGAACTGTTTTCTTCTGACATCTAGGACAGTATTTTTTGATTTCCTGTCTTTCAGGGTGAGTTCTCTTATTCTTAGTGCCGATGTAGTTTTCTTCGCCACATTCAGTACATTTATAAGTAACGTTTTCTCTCATTATTTCCACCTCCAGTGAATATTGCCTTTACATAATATCATAGACATACGCGAAATGCAAAAACTTTTTTATAAAGTTACGTTGACTGCTTTGTCGTTGTCGCTGCTTTTTCTTTTTTCGCTGGTTTTTGACCACCGTAGCCATACTTTTCAAAGTACTGCGTTAAGGCATACTTGAAGACGCCTGGCGCTGAGTTATTGGCTTTCTGACGTTCAACGATGACCGTGCAGACAATTTCCGGATTCGTTTTCCCGGCATAACCGATGACCATATGATTTGGATAATCGGTTGGATAAGAATAGCTATAATCTTCAGCGGTCCCGGTTTTCGCCCAGACATTGTACTTAAAGCCCGCCATCTGTGATGCTAAAGTTCCGTAGCTGACAACGGCTTTCATCCCTTTTTTGATCTGCGCAAAGGCCGTTTTGTGATCACTGACATCATCCATTACTTGTTTTTTAGCCTGATTTAATGTCACGATTTCACCATCATCATCAACGGTATAAGAGCTCTTATAAAGGTGTGGTTTTAAACGAACACCGCCATTGGCTAAGGTCGTTGCATAAGTTGCTAACTGCACATTCGTATACGTATCATACTGACCGATCGCGAAGTTGAGTAATAACCCTGGATTGGTTCCCTTACCACGGTAGCCTAACGCTTCACCATTAATATCGATACCGGTCTTCACGCCTAAACCAAGTTCACCGGCCCCATTTCTTAATTTCGTAAAGCCAATTGGATTGATTTTTAATGGACGATTATACTGATAATGACCACCAGCTAATTTGATAATAACTTTCATCATCCAGATATTTGATGAATATGCAAAAGCGGAAACTTCGGTTAGGTTTCCGAAACCAGATTTACGCCATGAATGCTTAGTAGCCGTGCCGGCAATCTTTAACCCTTCCGGCCCGTCAGATTCATAGTGGTTTGGTTTAATAACATGATTTTTAAAGGCCGTATAGACAACCGCTGCTTTCATTGTTGAACCAATCAGATAAGCAGAATAGTAGTTACCGGCTGAATAATCAATGATCTTGCCAGTTTTCCGATCCATCTGACGACCGACCATCGCAATAATTTCACCCGTTTTCGGATCTTCTAAGATACAGTAGATATGCTTATTAAAAGGTTCACCGCGATGCGCTTGTAACTGCTTATCGATATAATTAGAAATATTTTTCTGAATATCATAATCAATCGATAACTGAACATTCGCCCCGTTCGTCCCTTCGGAAACCTGTGATACCTGTGGTGTCCCATTTGTTCCGTAAGTTAACTGATACGTTGAAGGCACCCCTTTAAGGATATCTTCATAGGACTGTTCAATTCCTGAAGTCCCGACGCGGGCATCGTTGGTATAATCTAACGCCAACAAACGATCTTTTAAAGTAGCTGGCAGCCCTTGCTTTTTAGTTGTCAGACGGCCTAAGGTCTGATGCATCAGGGAAACGCCAAAGGCCCGTTCCCAGTCACTCGTGACCTGAATTCCTCTTAATAAAGTACTGTTTTCCGCAATGATACTAGCTTCCTTAACAGAGATCCCTTGTAATAACACGGCAGAGCCTGAGGTACACTGTTTGATTGTGGAATACAATTTGTAATACTTGATATCATTATCGGATAATTTCTTTTTCAGGATATCATCACTAATACGTTTTAATTCCAGGTTATAGTACTTCGTTGAGTAATCATCATCACTCTCTAAAGCTTTCTTTTCTGATTTGGTAATTAACGATTCGACATATTTCGGATCCTTCATAATCAGATAATCTTTCTTTTCACGTTTTGTGACCGAAGAGATATCAACTTTACAGTTGGTCGTTAAGAAACGGACAATCGCTTTGATTTCCTGATCCTTAATCCCTTTGACTGAATAATAAGTCGCACAGATGACATTCTTATTATAAACTAACTGTTTATAATTACGGTCGGTGATTTCACCACGAACAGCATCAACATTAAACATGTTGGTGTTATACTGTTCTAATTTCCCATCATAATATTCCGCGTTACGAATTTGGGCATTGAAAAGCCTGATCGCAAAGATGCAGCCAAAGACGACAATGACCCCCATGACGATATAAAAACGCCGAGCGACCAGTTTATCGACCTGGTTACGCATCTGTTCGTTAGACTCTTTCCTGCCTTCAAAACGAATGCGTTTATTTTTAAACATTCTTTTCCACCTCGTTTACGTTTCTTATTATATAGAAGCGCTATAAAATATCAATAAAAAGCGTCTTGATAAGATGAAATGAAGACCACTGGTCTTCATTTTTATTCATCATCAACGGAAAGAATCGCCATAAAAGCTTCCTGTGGAATTTCCACAGAGCCCACGGCTTTCATACGCTTCTTCCCTTCTTTCTGTTTTTCTAACAGTTTCTTCTTACGGCTGATATCCCCTCCGTAACATTTTGCTAAAACGTTCTTACGCACAGCTTTAATGTTCGTACGGGCAATAATCTTGCCGTTAAAAGCGGCCTGGACAGGAATTTCAAACTGCTGCCTTGGAATTAATTCTTTTAATTTGTTGCAGATAATACGGCCACGATCATAGGCGAAGTCTTTGTGTACAATCGTTGAAAGCGCATCGACCACTTCCCCATTTAACATGATATCCATCTTCTGCAGTTTAGACGGACGATAGCCTTCTAATTCATAATCAAAAGAAGCATAACCTTTTGTACATGATTTCAGTTTATCGAAAAAGTCAAAGACAATTTCGGATAATGGGATGGAGTAAATGACATTACGACGGTTATCATCGAGATATTCAATGTCCTGATATTCCCCGCGCTTATTCTGACATAATTCCATAATTGGCCCAATGTATTCTTCTGGCGTCATAATCGATGCTTTGACATAGGGCTCTTCGATCCGTGATAATGTTGTTGGATCAGGCATTTCCGCCGGATTGGCAACTTCCACCATCGTGCCATCGGTTAAATAGGCATGATAAACAACCGATGGAGCTGTAGCGATCAAATCTAAATTGAATTCACGTTCTAATCGCTCTTCAATAACATCCATATGTAATAATCCTAAAAAGCCGCAGCGGAACCCGAAACCTAAAGCCTGAGAGGTTTCTGGTTCAAAGACTAATGAGGAATCGGATAATTCGACTTTTTCTAAGGCTTCGCGTAAATCGCTGTAACGCGCATTATCAACGGGATAAAGCCCGCAGTAAACCATTGGATTCATCTTCTTATAACCAGGCAATGGGGCGCTGGCTGGATTTTCAATGGTCGTTACAGTATCACCGACATGAACATCCTTAATTGTTTTAATAGAAGCGGCGATCCAGCCGACTTCCCCGGTTACTAATTCATCCTGTTTGACTTCATGAGGTGTACGCACCCCTAATTCTGTCACTTCATAGACGGAATCGGTTGCCATAAAGTGAATATGATCACCGACTTTGATCGATCCTTCTTTCACACAGACGATAATAATAACACCGCGATAAGAATCATAATAAGAATCGAAGATCAGCGCCTGAGTGGGATTATTGACGCTGCCTTGAGGGGCTGGGACATTTTTCACGATATCTTCTAAAACATCCTGAACGTTTAACCCGGTTTTTGCGGAGATCCGCGGTGCATCATCAGCGGGTAAGCCAATTTCATCTTCGATTTCATGAATGGTGCGATCAACGTCTGCACTAGGCAAATCCACTTTATTAATAACGGGCAGGATTTCGAGGTCGTTGTCTAAAGCTAAATAGACATTGGCAAGCGTCTGGGCTTCCACGCCCTGTGACGCATCCACAACTAAGACAGCCCCTTCACAGGCTGCCAGGGAACGCGATACTTCATAAGAGAAGTCGACGTGGCCCGGTGTATCGATTAAGTGAAAGAGATAAGTTTTGCCATCTTTCGCCGTATAGTGTAACTGTACGGCATTTAACTTAATGGTAATGCCTCTTTCCCGTTCAAGTTCCATACTGTCTAATAACTGATCTTTCATCTCACGATCGCTGACAGTATGTGTCAGCTGTAAGATGCGATCGGCTAAAGTGCTTTTTCCATGATCGATATGGGCAATGATGGAAAAGTTTCTAATCAGTGATTGATCTATCATATTGTACTCCTACTTTTTCTTTTTCATCAGCTGCTGTAAGTCATAATCTAAAACCTGACAGCTCTCTGCTTTGAGAATAATGGTATTCACATCCTCGGCTTTGTTTAACAAGCGTCCTTTCACTTCTAAAATGGATCCGACCACTGCTTCATCACTAATGCGCCTCGCTAAGCCCGGCCAAAGCAGTACGGGCAGCTTAACATAATTATGTGCAGGATCATATTCATCATAAGGCTTTTTGACCTTCAGATAAATCAAATAATCATTTTGATGGGAAAGACTGCTTGGCATGGAAACTAAAATACCGGTAATAAAAAACTGATTAAACATAGGGTATCACCTCACCCTTAGCTTAAGGTATAAAGTTATCCCCGCAAAGCACCGAGGTCGTTTTTCACGATTTTTTTCTCGTTTTGTCTACTCTTCGATAACGACAAAGGCGACGACGTAATCTTTTTCATGAGAGATCGAGATTTGCGCTTTCTCATCATTGAGATAGGGTGCGCCATCCTCATGATTTAAGATCTCAATATCGTGAAAAGGCTTGCCGCCAATGCCGGTGTGGAGTGCTTTTAAATACGCTTCCTTCCCGGCAAAGCGACCGCCTAAGTATTCTCGCCTTCGTTTATCTGAGCTTAGTTTTTGAAAACAAGCATATTCTTGTGGTGAAAGAATATGCTTGATCAAGGTTTCGTTATCGAGATCGAGTCGACGTAAATCGAGAATATCTGTCCCAATACCTTTAATCATTATTCTTTCTTAAACTTCTTTTCATAAAGGTTCATCAGTTCATCTAAGCTCATATTGTCATCGACTTCATTAATTAAAGAGTCATCCTCTTTTTTAAAGTCTAATTTGAATTTTCCTGTTCTTTCTTCGATGATTTTCATATCATCTTCGGTCTGCTCGGTTAGCGATGCGATATTTTTTAAACGATCTTCCACATTGTTGATGACTTCATCAGGCTTTTGTGGCTTACGCTGTGGTGTTTCTTCTTTTTTCGCATGTTTGTATTCTTTTTTCGCCTTTTTTGGCGCTTCAGTTTTCACCGGTGTTTTTTCTTTAGCCGGCGCTGCCTTGTCCTTCTTAACTTCGCTCGCCTGCTCTTCTTCATCTTCTGGTCCAAAGATTGGGGAGATCACCGGAATCAGTTCATCATTATTCATTTTGAACTTTTTCTTACGATTCGCCTTCTTGCGAATAACTGGCGCTTCTTCTTCCGAAACGGAGACACCGCTCATTGGTGAGATGATCTGTGTCATGACATAGGTATCTTTCGCTGGCGCAGCGGGCGCTTTTTGTTTAGGTTTATTCACTTTTTTCTCTGGCATGCTCTTTGGTTTAGGAGCAGGCGCAGGTTTTGGCTTAGGTTTTGGTTTATTGACCTGTGGTGCGACCTGCTGAGGCGCTTCTTTCACCGTTTCACGAACCGGCTGCTTGATCGCGGGTGCCGGTTTTTTCTCTTCGACTGGCGCCTGATAAGAAACCGGCGTTGACACTTTTTCTTTCCGGCGCTCTTCTAAAATCGGATCAAGGAAATCTTCCTCATCGTCTTCATCATTACCTAATAACCAGTTCTTCAGTTTAGATCCAAAATTATTCTTCATGATATTCTCACCTCATCATTACGCTCTTACATTACTTTACTGAATCGAGGAAGTGCTGCACTTCTTCCTGGGTTTTTCTTAATTTAGACACAAATCTTCCAGTTTCCTTGCCATCTTCATAAGTGATGAAGGAAGGAATCCCTAAAATGCCTAATTCAATACATAAATCTAATAATTCATCACGATCGACTAAATAGAACGTGAATTCTGGGTTCTTTTCAACGACGTCCGCAATATACATCTTCGTATATGTACAATCCGGACACCACGTTGCACTAAACATCACGCAGGCTTTCTGTTTGATCGCCTGTGCGTATTCTTCCACACTATTAATCTTTGTTAAGTGATCCATTTTCTCTCTCCTTATAAATCACATCCGCCCGGTAAATAGGTCCACGCGGTGCGAACTTTCTTTCATATTCGGTTTCAATGTTGTCTTCATAGCCTTCACTATGATGTAAGTCTAAACAGATATCATTAAAATAAAGACCATAATTGGCAAAGGAAGCCAGGGAATATTCAAATAACCCCCGGTTATCTGTTTTTAAGACCAAATGCCCTTCCTCTTTTAATAATATTTTATAAATATCCAGGAAGGTTGGATAAGTTAAACGTCTCTTGGCATGGCGCTTTTTAGGCCATGGATCAGAGAAGTTTAAGAAGATCTGTGCCACTTCTCCAGGGGCAAAAACCTCTGGTAAAACGGTCGCGTCTTCTTTCATATAACGTAAGTTAGGCAAATGCTCTTCAATGCCTTTGTTTAAAGCAATCGCACAAACCGTTGTATATTTTTCAATACCAATAAAGTTAATATCAGGATAACGTCTTGCATTTTCCAGGATAAAGTCTCCCTTGCCCATGCCAATTTCAATAAAAATAGGATGATCATTACCAAAAACGTCATGCCATTTCCCTGCCATATCCTTAGGATTAACAAAGCAGAGATCGCTATGGGCCTGTAAAATATCCAAGGCGTCTGGGTTATTTCTTAATCTCATGTCTACCTCCAAAACTAGAAATCATTATACCATAGTTTTAGGCGCGAGGCTATGGATTTCCTCGGCTGTTAAAGGGCGATAAGAGCCAACTTCTAAGTTAGGATCTAAGGTTAAGCTGCCCATCTTGATACGTTTTAAAAAAAGGACTGGTTTCCCGATTTTCAGGAACATTCTTTTGACCTGATGGAACTTACCTTCCATAATCGTCACATGACAGAGATGTTTTTGCACGTCAATAACTTCTAATGTGGCTGGCAGACAGGTCATATCATCTAAACTCATGCCAGAGGCAAACAAGGCAATATCCTCTTTTGTCACATCGCCATCACAAATCACTTCATAAGTTTTGGGGCAATGCGATTTCGGAGACGTTAACTGATGACCTAAAGCGCCATCATTACTGATAATGAGCAAACCTTCCGTATCGACATCCAAACGGCCGATGGGAAATAAGTCGGTATGCACATCATCAATCAGATCGATAACTGTCGGATAGACATTATCAATCGTTGCCGAAACATAACCTTGCGGCTTATTGAGCATAAAGTAAACTTTTTCCTGGTAATTGACAGCTTCCTCATCAACGGTAATGTGATCCGTTGCCGGATCAACCGGAAAGCGATCTTGTTTAATCACTTCGCCATTCACGGTGACCCGTTTGTCTTTTAATAGCTTTTTTACTTCTTTTCGCGTGCCATAACCGGCATGCGCTAATAGTTTATCAATTCTCATGGTTTTACCTCAATGACTCTCGTTACCTTATGGGTGTATTTTTTATTTGTATAATATGTCAGGCTCATTTGAATAGCGGTCTTACGATAAACCCGACCAGATAAGTCAAAGCCTTTCACATACCCTTTTTTCTTATTAACATATCCAGGAACCATCGTATAGCTTTCTTCATCAAAGATGCCAATACTAGGATGATACTGATCCTTAATGGCTGATGAATAAGCTAACGCCGAGATCTTATACATCTTGATCTTAGGATCATGAACAATCAGATCATAGGTATAGTATTTTCCCATATTACTAAAGACGAGTTTTGTCTCGAAATCCTTAGAATAATCATAAAATGACTTTGTATTTTCTATAATCTTTAATGCTTTTCGATAGTTTTGCAACTGCGTACTTGAAGCGTCGGATGTCTTTTTAGAAGTTGTACATCCACAAAGTACAAATAAGGTTAACAAGAGGATTCCTTTTTTCATAGTACCACCTCGTTTATTATAACATAACATCTCTAATGACTAAAGCTTATTTATTGATTTCACTTAAGGGCAAATACGTTTTATGATAAGCAAAAAGAAGTGCCGAAGCACCTCTTTCTTACTATTTGATTTCAATCGCAAAGTCGCAGCTGAAGCTTTCGCCCTTCTTTAATGTGACAATGCTTTCTTTGTCTTTAAATTCACCATGAAAGTCAACATAATCCGTATGACCTACCCATGGTTCAATCGCCAACAGACCACCGGTATGTTTGCTTGTCCATAAACCTAAATGATCAAAGCCATGCATATGGAATGTCAGCACTTTATCATTCACTAATGATTTTAAAGAAACAGATTCACTCTTGAAATGCGGAATGACAATCGCATCGCTGTTGAAAAGTGCCTGACGGATAAAGAAGCGACGTTCATTTTCAAAGAATGGTTTCGTTTCATGACTCATTCCGCCACGCGCTGGATAAATCACTTTCTGACTCAGCGTTTCGTTTTCTGAGAACTCGATATAGTAATCATTGGCTGCTTCCCCTTCTAAAAATGGGCAGGTAAAAGCGGGATGACCGCCAATCTGGAAATAGATATGATCTTCTTTGTTGTTTTCTACTTTGAAAGCCGCTTTTAAGCTGTTGCCAGCTAATGTATAAGTGACATATAAATCAAAAGCGTAAGGATACATCTTTTTCGTTTCTTCACTGTCACTTAAGTGGAAGATGACATGGGTATCATCACTTTCGACAATCTCATAAGTGCTGTTACGAGAAAAACCATGCTGATTCATTTCATAAGTGTGGCCCTCAATGACTGTCTTGCCATCTTTTAAGGCTCCGACAATCGGAAATAAGACCGGTGCACTATGGCCCCATAAAGCCGGATCCTGTTTCCACATATAATTGATCCCATCCTGCTTACCAATCAGTTTCGCAATTTCCGCACCTTTAGGATCTAAGTGTGCTTCTAAATAATCATTGTGTAATGTAATCATCTTTGTACCTCTTCTAATATTTCTTTTGTCCTTTCACAAACGCTGCTTTGACATCAATGTTTTCATCAAAAAGAATCAGATCGGCAATAAAACCTTCTTTAATTAAACCTAAGTCTTTGATATGAAGTGATCGCGCCGGATTGTACGACGCCATTTTGACAGCCGTTAAGAGTGGGATATTTAAGTGAGTGACGGCATTTCTGACTTCTTCATTAAGACCGGTAATACTGCCGGCAATCGTGCCATCTGCTAACTCAGCGCGGCCACCTTTGACCCATACCTTCTGACCGCCAAGCATATACTGTCCCACTGGCATGCCAGCACATTCTAAGGAATCAGTAATCAGACATAAGTGATCAGGTCCTTTGAGTCGCGCTAAGATTTTTGCCGATGGCCAATAAACATGTTTGCCATCTAAAATCAGTTCCGCATAGACATCAGGACTATTCATGACCGCCCCCACAATACCAGGAGCGCGGTGTTTTAACGGCGTCATCGCATTAAACGTATGGGTGGTGGAATTCGCGCCTAAGGCAAAAGCTTTCATCGCCTGCTCATACGTCGCATCGCTATGCCCGACAGAAACAGAGATGCCTTCTTCATATAATGCGCGAATAAGCACGTCTGCGCCTTCATTTTCTGGGGCTAACGTAATTTTCTTGACAATGTCATGACCACCAGTTAAAGCTAAAAAGTTTTCTAGCGTAGCGGGAATGATATTTTTGGCATCCTGAGCGCCTTTATGCGTTTCAGAAATAAAAGGTCCTTCCATATGAACCCCTAAAATACGAGCACCGGCTTCATGACCCATGACCCGTGCGACCGCCGCAATAGCCTGCGCGACATCGCTAATGGGCATCGTCATCGTGGTGGGCAGATAAGACGTACAGCCAGTGGTGAGATTAGCCTCTGAGATCGTCTGCAAATGATCCTCTAAGGCATCCATCGTATCACAGTTTTTACGACCATGAGTATGCAAGTCGATAAAACCTGGGGAAACATAATAACCTTTGGCATCAAAAACCTGCGCACCATCTGGCACGTCATGGCTTAAGGCCACGATTCGCCCCTCACTGACAATAATATTGACCTGGGCAATATCATCTTCAAGAAGAACGTTTCCATTTTTAATACATAACATAATAATATTCCTCCTATCGCCATTATAGCATAGCGCAAAACAAAAGGGAGGAAATTTTCCCTCCCTGATCCTACTTCTTATGTAAATTGGCTAACAGTTCATCAATATGATTGCCATACTGAATGGACTCATCCTGTACGAAATGTAATTCCGGACATTTACGAAGCGGTAATGTTTTTGATAATTTTGAACGAATAAAGCCTTTTGAACGTTCTAACGCTTCCATTGAGCGTTTATTATGTTCCATAAAAGAAACATAGACTTTCGCAATGGATAAATCATTCGTACATTCAACGGCCGTAACGGTCACGGTTTTCACGGCTGGGTCTTTGACTTCATCACGTAAAATCAGCGACAGTTCACGGAGAATCAAGGCATTCGTTCGTGATACTTTGACTTGATTGGCCATTAAGCTCTTTCTACCTCTTTCATAATATAGCCTTCAACGATATCGCCTTCCTTGATATCATTAAAGTTTTCAATCATCAGCCCACATTCAAAGCCCTGAGCGACTTCCTTCGCATCATCTTTGAAACGTTTTAATGATGATAATTTACCTTCATAAACGACAACCCCATCACGAATCAGACGGACGCCGCTGTTACGTTTGATCACCCCATCAGTGACATAGCAGCCAGCGATATTACCAAGTTTAGAAACTTTGTAAATCTGACGGATTTCAGCCTGACCAGTGACAACTTCTTCTAATTCAGGAGCTAACATACCCTTCATGGCAGCTTCAATTTCTTCAACCATCTTATAGATGACATTATGTAAACGAATTTCTACGCCTTCTTCTTCCGCTTTACGACGCACATTAGCATCCGGACGGACATTGAAGCCATAAATAATCGCTTTTGAAGCGCTCGCTAAGAGGACATCAGATTCTGAGATTGCCCCGACAGTAGAGCGAATCACATTGACTTTAGCCCCTTCGATATCAATCTTTTCTAATGATGAACGCACCGCTTCCGCAGTCCCGTTGACATCCGCTTTAACGATGACATTTAAGTTGGCCACTTCGCCTTCTTTGATCTGATTGAATAAATCGTCTAAAGACATCGCTGAAGAAGTATTTCTTTCTTTTTCCTGTTTGATCTTCGCACGTTCTTCACCGATTCGACGAGCTTCTTTTTCTGATGGGAAGACCATAAATTTATCCCCAGCTTCTGGAACATCATTTAAACCAGTAATTTCCACTGGTGTAGCTGGTCCAGCATCTTTTAAAGAGCGTCCTGAATCATTTAACATCTGACGCACACGCCCGAACGTTGAACCAACAACGATTGGATCACCGGCATGTAAAGTCCCGTTCTGAACTAATAACGTCGCTACCGGGCCACGGCCACGATCTAAGCGGCCTTCAACAACTGTCCCTAAAGCTAAACGTTTTGGATTCGCTTTTAATTCAGCCATTTCCGCAACGATGATGACGGTTTCTAATAATTCCGTAATCCCAATGCCTTTTTTCGCTGAGATATTACAGTAAGGTACATCTCCGCCCCAGTCTTCTGGTAATAGGCCCAGTTCTGAGACTTCATTTTTAATACGGTCAGGATCAGCGCCTTCCTTATCGATCTTATTGACCGCAACGATGATTGGTACATTGGCTGCTTTCGCATGGTCAACGGCTTCACGTGTCTGAGGCATAACCCCATCATCAGCCGCTACGACGATAATAACGATATCGGTACACTGTGCCCCGCGCGCACGCATCGCTGTGAACGCTTCATGACCTGGCGTATCTAAGAAGGTAATCTTCTTGCCATTCACTGGTACCTGATAAGCCCCGATATGCTGCGTAATACCACCAAATTCACCTTCGGCTACACGCGATTTACGGATATGGTCAAGCAAAGTTGTTTTCCCATGATCGACATGTCCCATAATTGTGACAACTGGTGGTCTTGGCTGTAAATCCGCAGGATCATCAACGATATCCATATCTTCGAAGTTTAATGCAGAGGCATTATTAACCTTCTTCGCTTCATAACCGTATTCCAGACAGATCAATTCGACCTGTTCATCATTTAATGAAGAGTTGATGGTCACCATCGTTCCTAACATGAATAAGACTTTGATGACTTCCGCTGGTGTTTTACCTAATTTTTCTGCTAATTCTTCAACTGTGACACCGTCTTCATATTCACAAATGCCATCATTGAGCAGTTTCTTATCATCTTTTTTGTTAGGGAAGCTGGCACCCGTTTTCTTTTTGTTTTTATTGTTACTGTTATGTCCCTTTTTGTTGTTCTTTGTTTTTTTCGCCATAATTAACCTCCTAACTTTTCTTTTAATTTCTGCGCAAAGCCCCGATCAAGAATGGCTATAACCATGCGGTTATTTTTCCCAATCGCATGTGACAATGCGTCTGCACTGTTCCAGATGACATAATCGACATCATAGAACTTACATTTATCAGAAAACTTCTTTTTCGTATTATCGCTTGCGTCGCTAGCGATAATGACGAAAGAAGCCTTCTTGCTTTGAATTGCCTTTAAGGCGGTTTCTCCGGTCGCGACTTTGCGCGCCCTTGCCGCCAAGCCGATATAATTTAAAATATCAGCTGACATATTTTGCGAGTTCGTCATAGATCTCATCGGGAATTTCAACCCCTAAAGAGCGTTTTAAGATGCCCTTCTTTTTGGCTAAGTCAATCGCTTCCTGGCTGCGTTTTAAATAAGCGCCGCGGCCATTGGCTTTGCCAGTGGGATCGACGAACACGTCTCCTTCTTTATTTTTGACAATCCGGATCAGCTCTTTTTTAGGAAGCTGTTCCCCGGTTGCGACGCATCTTCGTAATGGTACTTTTTTCATGTAACCACCTCAATTAGTCATAATATTTATCATATTCATCGTAATCGATATCTTCATCATATTTTGGATCATAATCAGGTTTCTCTTCTGATTCTTCATCATCATCTTCAGAGATCACTTTGACATAATCCGTATCTTTTTCTTCATTCGCTTCTCTTAATGCTTCAATGTCGATTTTAACACCGTCATCTTCATCATCAAATGATTCGTTATCATCAAATGATTCATCCGTGTCGAATGATTCATCACTGTCAAAGGATTCGTCATGACCTTCACCAGCCATCATTGCTAATAAATCATCCTGATCATCATTGTCACTTAAATCAATACCTTCTTCAGCGACTTCTGACTGGGATTTAATATCGATCTTCCAGTTTGTTAAATGAACAGCTAAACGAGCATTCTGACCTTTTTTACCGATGGCTAATGATAACTGATCATCAGGCACAACAACTAATGCAGAATTGTCTTCTTTGTTTAATTTCACATGTGACACTTTCGCTGGCGATAACGCATTAGAAATGAAAACAACAGGATCTTCATTCCATTCAACGATATCGATCATTTCACCATTTAATTCATTGACGACATTCTGCACGCGGGTGCCCTTAGGGCCGACACATGAACCAATTGGATCAATATCTGGGTTAGCTGTATAAACGGCAATTTTTGATCGTTCACCGGCTTCACGGGCAACGGATTTAATTTCCACAGTACCGTCATAGATTTCTGGTACTTCTGCTTCAAATAAACGTTTCACTAAACCTGGTTCCGTTCTTGAGACAGCGATATGTGTACCCTTAGTATTCTTATCAACCGCCGAAACATAAACTTTTAAATGCTGACCTTCGGTTAGTTTTTCACCAGGGATCTGCGCTTTAACTGGTAATAAAGCACCCGTCTTACCGATATTAATGATCGCAAAACGTTCTTCCACGCGGTCGACAATCCCGGTAATGATATCATCTTTCTTATCCACATATTCATTGTATAAAGCTTCTTTTTCTGCTTCACGAATCTTCTGACGTAAGATCTGTTTCGTCTGGATCGCAGCTAAGCGGCCAAATACATCTGGTGAGACTTCTGTGACAACATCATCACCAACATGATATTTAGGATCGATTTCCTGCGCTTCTTCTTCACTTAATTCATAATCTTCGTCCATGACATCATCAACGACATGTTTAATTTCGAATAATTCGATCTTGCCAGTGACATCATCAATATTAACTTTGACGATCGAATCAGGGCCTAAATAGTTTTTCTTATAAGATTTTTCTAATGCTTCACTTAAGGCATCAAGAACGGTCTGTTTAGAGATCCCTCTTTCTTCCTCTAATGCATTTAACGCTTTAATAAAATTTTTAGCGCTTTTCGTTTCTTTGACTTTAGCCATTGGTTATTACTCCTCCTATTAAAACTTCACAGCTAATCTTATAAAACGTACATTATCATAAGGCACGACAATTTTCTTCTTCCGGCCTTTGACAAAATACTGTAGGGTAATTGTTTGATCTTCTGCACTTAAGATGGTCCCTTCCACTTCGTGCAGACCTTCCTTAGGATCTTTAAAATCAATATGAACATAATCATTGACGGCCTTGACGACCTGATCCCAGTTTCTTAATGGTTTTTCAATACCTGGTGAAGAAACTTCTAAATAATATTCATCTTTGATCACATCAAGCTGATCCAGTTTCTCACTCACGGCTTCACTGACGGCCACACATGTATCCATATCGAGGCTGCCATTATTCTTTTCAATATAAACGCGTAAATACCATTCCCCTTTTTCCTGTTCGTACACCAGGTCATCGAGGTAACAGTCCTGCGCCTCAATTAAAGGAACGATTGCTTCTTTAATTTTTTCTAACATAGATCCTCCATTTCACAAAAGAACGAGAGGGTTGCCCCTCTCGTTGAATGCAATAACACTATAACATAACGCGAGGTGTAAGTCAAATGGCCTGACAAAAAGCCCTCTTCGATAATTATCTCGATCTTTTCTTAAAAAAAGACCCACAACAAGTATACCACATAATAAAAAAAGATGTTCGAAAATAAGAACATCTTTATAAATCAAATAAGGATAACTGATCCGATTCATTGAGGGCATCTAAAACACCCATGCGCTGTAAAATCTCAATATGCGTATTAGAGAGGCGGGTGCGCTTTTTGACATCTTCAATACTCGTGAACTCATGTTCATTGCGCGCGGTGATAACACTTTCGCCAACGGAATCCCCTAACCCATCAATCGCCGTAAATGGCGGCACGATGGCAAAGGCATCATCGGGATCAAGCGTAAAGGATGAAGCATCAGATTTGTTTAAATCAATCGGGCTGAATTTATAGCCGCGATCAAACATTTCCATCGCTACTTCAAAGATCGTAATAAGCCCTTCATCTTTATTTGAGGCATTGCCATCGGCTTTCAGCTTTAAGATTTCCTGATAGCGCGTATAGGTGGCTTCTTTGCCGGCGATAAGGGTTTCAATTTCATAGAAATCACAGCGAGCAGTGAAGTATACGGTATAGTATTCACGCGGATAATACACTTTCCACCAGGCAATGCGCAAGGCGCTGTAAACATAAGCGGCGGCATGGGCCTTAGGGAACATGTATTTGATCTTCAGACAGGAATCAATATACCACTGCGGCACATTATGATCCTGCATCAGTTTGACATAGCCTTTCTGGGGGAAGACTTTAGGCGCTTTCCCTTTACGGGTCGTTTCCATAATATCGAAGGCATCTTTATTTGGCAAGCCCTTATCAATGAGATAAACCATGATATCATCACGACACCCGATGACGTTTGAAAGCGTACAAGTCCCCGTCTTGATCAAGATTTCCGCATTGCCTAAGTACACATCAGTCCCATGGGATAGTCCCGAAATAATGACTAAGTCATTGAAGGACTGCGGCTGGGTCGCATCTAACATCGAACGGACAAAGCGCGTCCCGAATTCTGGTAAGCCGATCGCCCCGGATTTACAGTTTAAATACGTTAAGTCGACGCCGAGTGCTTCAGACGTTCTAAACAGGCTCATAACATGCGGATCATTGGTTGGAATAGACATTGGATCAACACCGGTTAAATCCTGCAATTTACGGGTAACAGTCGGATCGACATGGCCTAAGATATCGAATTTTAAGACGTTATCATGAATCTTATGGAAATCGAAGTGGGTTGTTCGCCAGGTCGCTGTGACATCATCAGCCGGATACTGATACGGCGTAAAGTCAAAGACTTCCATATCATCCGGGATGACGATGATCCCAGCCGGATGCTGACCGGTTGTTCGTTTGACACCCTGACAGCCATTAGCTAAACGCTGCAGCTCTGCGGAGCGAATCGTATCATCGACGCCTAGTCTTTCCGCATACGCTTTGGCGTAACCATAAGCTGTCTTTTCCGCGACCGTGGCAATCGTTCCGGCTCTGAAAGCGTGATCGCTGCCGAACATCTTACGGACGAATTCATGGGCTTTCGGCTGATATTCACCAGAGAAGTTTAAGTCGATATCAGGGACCTTGTCCCCATTGAAACCTAAGAATGTCTGGAATGGAATATTGTGACCGTCACCTTTCATATAGGTGCCACAGACCGGACATTTCTTATCTGGCAAGTCAAAACCGTTGGCAATATCTTTCACAAATTCAGTATGACGACACTTTGGACAATGATAATGCGGCGGCAGCGGATTGACTTCGGATATACCAGACATTGTGGCCGCAAATGATGAACCGACGGATCCTCGCGAACCAACTAAGTAGCCATCATCGTTAGAGGCATGTACTAATAATGCGGAAATATAATAAATAACGGCATAACCATGTTTGATAATGTTGTCGACCTCAAACTCTAAACGATCCTGCACGATTTGCGGCAGCACATCACCATAGGTTTCATGCGCTGTTTTAAAACACATATCTCTAAAGAGGTTATCGACGTTATCGATATGCGGCGGATACAGTTTATCTTTGACAACCTGAATGTTATCTTCAATCATATCGGCAATCTTATTGGTATTGGTTACGACATATTCATAAGCCTCATCCTCCGATAAATACGGAAATCCCTTCAACATTTCTTCCGTTGTCCGGAAGTAACAATCCGGGGTTAAAGCTTTTGGATCCCCGCGCACTAAAAGCGGATGCGGACGGCCGTTGATGGTGATTTTTTCATTAGAGGTAAAGATATCTCTAAAGACTTTATCGCGCGGATTGAGGAAGTGTACATCACCGGTGGCAACGATCAGTTTCCCCTCTTTTTTAGCACAGCGAATAATGCGTTCATAAATTCTTTGAATATCGTCTAACGATTCATACTTACCGCGATAAACCATCCAGTTGGCATCTTCTAACGGCTGAATTTCAATATAATCGTAGAAGCGGATCTCTTCGCATAATTCTTCTTCACTGCGGGTCGCCGCTAATTCAAAGACTTTCGAATTGATGCAGGAAGAGCCAAATAATAAGCCATCACGATAGTGGGTCAGTCTTTCTCTAGGAATGCGATCACTGCGGTAAAAATAAGTTGTACTCGCTTCCGAGACGATACGGAACATATTTTTTAGGCCATCATGATTGAGTGCTAAAGCGGTCATGTGATAACAGAAGGCATGCTTATAAGCATCTTCTAATGGCAGAGCATTGATTTGATCGACATTGGTCACATTGCGTTTACGCATATCTTCGATCATCGCATTAAAAGCTAAGCCTAGGACTTCCGCATCATAATCCGCGCGGTGGGCCGCTTCGCCATCATAAGGAATCTTATAATAAGAGCAGACACGTCCTAAACGATAAGACTGCATTAACGGAATGAGATGACGGGCTAATGGCAAAGTATCGATCCAGCAGTTTTGAATTTCTTCTAAGCCCATCTTTTTCAAGTCGGCATTAAGCATGCCGATATCGAAACGTCCGTTATGCCCAATGACTAAGTCATCGCCAAAGAATTCTAAGATCTTTGGCATCAGTTCCTGAATCGTTGGGGCATTTTTGATTTGTTCATTGGTAATGCTGGTCAGTTCGGATACCTTTGGCGGAATCGGCTTAGGTGAACGGACAAAGGAATCAAAACGGTCAATGATTAAGCCATTACGCATTTTGACGGCCCCAAATTCGGTAATTTCATCATCAATCTGGGATAAGCCCGTCGTTTCTAAGTCGAAAGAGACAAAGGTTAAATCTTTTAAATCAATCGATTTGACGTTTCTCACCGAGGTAAACTCCGGATCAATCATATTCAATTCCACGCCATAGATCATTTTAATATCTTTGCCTTGAATAGCTGCCTGAGCATCTGGGAAAGACTGCACGTTGCCATGATCGGTGACCGCGATCGCCTTATGGCCCCATTTCACCGCCTGATCAATGTATTCATCAATCGGATTGATGCCATCTAAAGTCGACATGGAAGAGTGTAAGTGTAATTCTACACGTTTCTTCTCGGCTTTATCCATGCGCCCCTTCGCCGCCGGAATTTCTTCTATATCATTGGCAATGATCACGAGTTCTTTCGCAAAGTTATCAAAGTTTAACTGACCTTTGATGCGGACCCATTTCCCGCCTTTGGCGTATTTATTCAGTTCATCAATATTATTCTTGCCTTTGTTTTCAAAGCGTTTGACTAAAATAGAATCCGTATAGTCGGTAACATATAAAGTCTGAATATGTTTGCCTTTACGGGTTTCAATCATTTCACTGCTGAAGATATAACCCTGGATTTGTACCTCACGCATCGTATTATCGATATCTTTTAACTGAATATGTTCATATTCCCGTTTATAAGAGCGATACTGCGTCGAAGCTGGAGCTTCGCTTTGGTTACGATCCATCATTTCAATAACCTGCGCATCGACATGCACGGTATTGTCCGCATTCATTTCCTGCTTAATCGCCTGATATTCTTCATTGCTGACATCAACATAAGCCTGATAGTGCAGTTTAAGGCCAAACTTCGAGAAGTAATGATCAAATAATGCAGATAAGCTATTGATTGTCGAGGCCATTAAATCATTGATCACCTGGATCTTTAAGGTCTGACCTTCATATTTTAACGCCTCGCGCTGAATCGATAGCAGTTCCGGATGTTTGGCCGCTAACGCCGGAAAGATGAAGTCCGCATAATCGAGAACTTCATCTTTTTCATAAGACGGATCACAAACAAATCGGAACTCACAAGGATAAGGAAAGTTTTGACGCTGTTTTAATAACACTTTCACTTCCTCTAATGGTAATAAATGATCAGCTTCCACGGTAAAGGTGTAATGATCATCGCTATGCACGACCACATGCGTGATGGTGCTCGCCGCTAAAGCAGGACAACTATCAATTGATAACTGCTTTAGCAGGATTTCCATTTTGTTCAATGTGAATCCCCCTTCTATTTCATAAATCGTAAAATATCCTGATAGGTGACAACCACCATCAGTAAAAGAAGTAGTGATAAACCAGCTAACTGCAGGTAGTATTTCGCATTTTGCGGCAGTTCATGGCCAATAATGCCTTCGATGATCGCAAAGATCGTCTGGGCGCCATCTAAGCCCGGAATTGGTAATAAGTTAAAGATTCCAATATTGACAGATAATAAGGCCATCAGATAGAAGATATTCGCCACCTGACCGCTTTCGGTCACCTGGGCGGTAATTTTATAAATACCAACCGGACCACTCATTTGTTTGACCGTTCCGGCAAAATTAATAACCAACTGTTCTAACGCTGCAAAGATCGCTAAGGACATCGAGCCAATTTGACTAAAGGTTGATGTCATTGGTTCTAATCCCTGCATTTTCCGTGTTGGCTGGGTAATACCTAAATAGTATTTCCCCGTTTCCTTATTAACGGGTGCTTTAATGTTTTTCACCATCACTTTGCCGTCACGTTTAAAAGTGATCGTAAAGGTTACCGAAGCCGAGCTATTGGTTTTATTAACTAAGGCATCGGTAATATCAGTATAATTGTGAATAGTATAAGATTTGTGAGAATCCGTATTAACCATTGTCATAATCCGATCGTCTTTTCTTAAACCATATTTATAGGCTGCTCCATCTTTGAGAACACTGCCTAAAACCGGCGTATTAACGGGTTTAACGCCCATTGTAAAGTTAAGACACATCATAATCACGATCGCTAAAACAAAGTTCATAAAGATGCCGGCTAAGAAGATGATCACTTTCTGATACGTCTTTTTCCCTTTGAGGGTACGATCTAAAGGCACATCTTTAAAGTAAGGATTATCTTCCTGATCCGCTTCGCCTGCCATTGTGACAAATCCGCCAATTGGTAAAGCGCGAATCTGAAATTCCGTTTCTTTGCCCTTCTTGCCAAAGATCTTCGGGCCCATGCCAATACTGAAAGCACCGCAGTAAACATTAAAGATTTTGGCAGCAACGAAATGACCAAATTCATGGATTGTAACAATTCCCGTTAAGATCAGTAAAAAGACAATAATATTAATGAGCAGCTGCATGCAATTCCTCCACTTTCTTTAAGACAAAGTCACGCGCCCATTCATCAATGACGATCAAGCGATCTAAGTTTGGATTTTCTTCCACTTCATGAGCATTCATCGCGGCTTCGACTAAATCGACAATTTCTAAGAAGGTGATCTTCCCTTCTCTAAATAAAGCGTTCGCCATCTCATTGGCACCATTGAAGACACATGGCATACTGCCGCCGGTTTTCCCCGCGCGATATGCTAGTGGTAAAGCTTTAAAACGCTCAGGATCAGGGCGTTTAAAATGTAGTGTTCCAATATCCGCTAAGGATAATCTTTTGGCATTCACTAACGGCATACGATGAGGATAAGAGAGCGCATACTGAATTGGTAAACGCATATCTGGGGTTCCCATCTGACCAATCACCGCGGTATCTTCAAATTCCACCGCTGAATGTAAAACACTTTCCGGATGAATGAGCACTTCAATATCATCATAATCAACATCAAAGAGCCAACGGGCTTCCATCACTTCTAAGCCTTTATTGATTAAGGTCGCCGAATCGATCGTGATCTTCGCCCCCATATTCCAGTTTGGATGATTAAGGGCCTGCTCGACTGTCGCCCCTTTTAATTCTTCTAAGCTCTTATCGCGAAAACTGCCGCCTGAGCAAGTTAATAAAATCTTCGAAACTTCCCCATGCTGGCCCCCGCGCATCGACTGCCAGATCGCTGAATGTTCACTATCGACGGGTAATAAAGCAACATGGTTTTCTTTGACTAATGGCATAATGATATGGCCTGCCACAACTAACGTTTCCTTGTTGGCAATGGCAATATCCTTATGGGCTTTGATCGCATTGATTGTTGGTAATAAACCAGCAAAACCGACGATCGCATTTAAAACGATATCCGTTTCTTCTAAGGTGGCAATCGTATTTAAACCTTCCGCGCCATAATAGAAATGACATTCAGGATACTTTTGCGCTAAGGCATCGGCATCTGCCTTCTCTAACACGCAGATATGACGCACAGGCAAAAGCTCCATAATTTCTTCCAGCTTGGCGATATTATGGCCTGCGGACATCGCGACAATTTCAAAGTCTTCCTGATGATGAGCGACAACATCAACGGTCTGGGTGCCAATCGATCCTGTCACTCCTAATACTGTAATCTTTTTCATAAGTCCTCCTTATAAAAAGAAATCTCTGTCTTGCAAGAGATTCTTTATTTAATGTGGAATGTAATTTAATAAATAACCTAATACCATGGCATTGAAGATAATTGAATCGAAACGATCTAAGATTCCCCCATGACCAGGGAAAATATTGGAATAGTCTTTAATGCCAAATGATCGTTTAATACTGCTGAATGATAAGTCGCCAATCTGACCAGTTGTCGATAAGACAAAACTGATGATTACTAATGAGACCATTGGTAACTGCATTTTTGCAAAAAAGCCATAGGCTAAAGCTAAAGCGCCGCCTAAAACGATCCCGCCAATCGAACCTTCGATGGTTTTCTTTGGCGATAAACGTTCGTTGAGTTTATGTTTCCCAATCGCGCGGCCAACGAAATAGGCAAAGGTATCAGCGCCTAAAGTCGCACAAGCTAAGAGTAAAACATAATCTAAGCCAAGAGCCATACGCATATAGTAAACCATGCGTAAACCCACCGCCACTAATGTGCCGGATGTGAAATAATAAGATAAACGCATGAAGTCCATGCTGCTATCAAAAATACCAGCCGTTAATAAGACGATCAAATATAAAACAATATAAGTGACATCCACTAACTCTTTTTTACTAAATAAGAGTGAACCGATGATGAACACCCCTAAAACTGCAAATAAATAATATTTCGGATCAGGGTCATGAGCCACGTGTAAGAGTTCATAGGTAGCGCCGGCTGCAACGACAACCATTAATACCTGAAAAGGCACCCCGCCGATCGCTACGAGCGGAATAAATACAGCTAATAAGACAATGGCAGTAATAATACGTTGTTTCATTATTTGCCACCTCCAAAACGACGTGAGCGATGCTGATAAATATAAAGATCTTTATGCAGCTGCGCTTCATCAAAATCTGGCCATAATGTCTCATCAAAGATTAATTCACTATAGCTTAACTGCCATAACAGGAAGTTGCTTAAACGGACTTCCCCGCTTGAACGGATCATCAGATCCACTGGCGGTAAGCCAGCAGTCATAAGCTGATTTTCAAAATTTTGTTCATTGATCTCATCTAAAGAGATTTCGCCATCTTTATACTGCTGCGCGAGTTTCTTTGTGGCACAGATAATATCATCACGGCCACCATAGATAAAGGCAATGACCAGTTTTAAACCGGTATTGTTCTTTGTTCTTTCAATGCAGCGTTTGATGACTTTCTGAGTTCTTTCAGGAGCTAATTCCAGATGACCGATGGTGAGCATCTGAACGTTTTGTTCAACCAATTCATCAATATAGCTATTAAAGAATTCTTCTGGTAATTTGAAGATATAATCTACTTCATTTTTTTCTCGTTTAAAGTTTTCTGTCGAAAAAGCATAAACAGTCATAGCTTTAATGCCAAGTCTATTACATTCTAACGCTAACCGTCTGACTGTTTTCGTCCCTTCGTGATGACCAAAGTATTTTGGTCGATGATGTTGTCTTGCCCATGTCCGATTGCCATCCATAATGAAGGCAATATGTGCGGGAAGATGTTCTAAATCTAATTCATAGGTTTCGTTTGTTTTTCCCATTTTTTAGCACCTCAAGGCTATTATATCATAACTGTATAGTGTTTCAAACACTAAAAAGGCTATCAGGAAATTGATAGCCTTAAAATGATTAAACAGTCATTAAATCTTTTTCTTTATCTTTGGCAATCTCATCAATCTTAGCGGTATATTTCTTAATGAGATCCTGTACTTCTTCTTTGCCTTCTTTTTCTTCATCTTCGTTATCAGCGGTTTTCTTAATGTCATCATTAGCGCTGCGGCGAATGTTTCTTAAGGCAACTTTGTCTTCTTCCGCCATTTTGTTGACCTGTTTTACCAGTTCCTTACGGCGATCTTCAGTGAGTGGCGGTACATTGATACGGATCACTGTGCCATCATTTTGTGGTGTTAAACCTAAATCCGCTTCATAAATGCCTCTTTCGATATCTTTTAAAGAGTTTTTGTCATAAGCCTTAATGACTAACTGACGTCCTTCAGAAACGCTGATCCCCGCAATCTGATTTAAAGGTGTTGGTGCCCCATAGTATTCTACCATGACGCTATCTAACATTGCTGGAGAAGCACGGCCAGTTCTGACTTTCGCAATGCGGCCAGTGAAACTTTCCACTGTTTTCTCCATCTTCTCTTCCGCTTCTAGTAATACTTCATCAATCATGTATTATTCCCCTTTCGAAATGATTGTTCCGTTGACTTTATTTTCGCAGGCTAAAGCGATATTGCCTTCCTGCTGCATATTGAAGACTGATAAGTCAATATCATTGTCTTTACATAATGTGATCGCCGTCTGATCCATGATCTTTAAATCTTTATTTAAGACATCTAAATATGTTAAACGATCATATTTTGTCGCCTTTGGATCAATCTTAGGATCAGCACTATAAACACCATCAACACCGTTTTTCGCCATTAAGATGACATCAGCGTTAATTTCAGCAGCTCTTAAAGCAGCGGTTGTATCCGTTGTAAAATAAGGTGAACCCGTTCCCCCAGCGAAAATAACAATCCGTCCTTTTTCTAAGTGACGAACAGCTCTCCGACGGATATAAGGTTCAGCAACTTCTTTCATTTCGATTGCTGTCATACATCTTGTATCCACACCGATTGATTCCAACGCATTCTGCAGTGCTAAACCATTCATAATCGTGGCTAACATGCCCATGTAGTCAGCACTTGCTCTTTCCATGCCCATATCAGCGCCAGTTTTACCTCTCCAGATATTACCGCCGCCGCACACAACAGCCATTTCAACGCCTTTTTTATGCGCATCTTTAATCTGTTTTGCAATATTTAAGACAACTTCAGGGTCAATACCAAAGCCTTTTACACCAGCTAAAGCTTCACCACTAATTTTTAATAAAACTCTATTATATCTCATCGTTTTACTCCTTTTCTCAAACTA
This sequence comes from Intestinibaculum porci, assembly GCF_003925875.1. Lineage (GTDB taxonomy): Bacteria > Bacillota_I > Bacilli_A > Erysipelotrichales > Coprobacillaceae > Intestinibaculum > Intestinibaculum porci. Next base: position 1,721,428 of record NZ_AP019309.1, read on the forward strand.
ATATCATTTTATAGTAGATTTATGATAGCGTCAATTCATTTTACGAAGTTTCAAAAAATCATTATAAATGTCTTAAACAATGCTTTTGTTCTCATCTTATGATCACATACAAAATATTATTTTTTAGACATGTATAATGCTATATTTCTAAATTTAGAATGAAACATGCCTCCCCTCAAAATAAGCCTTACTTAATCCCGTATCATATCTTTTTGTCAGTTTCGAAAGCAAGCTATGTTTTCATTTATTAACAATATCTTCTCGTACCATCAGAGGCTTCATCAAAGTGAACTCACTTCATTGTATCGTTGGCGCACAAAAAAAGACTAGACGTGTGGTCTAGTCTTCATGTAACATTATTAGTCAGCAGCTTTCATCTGAGCAGCAACTTCAGCAGCGAAATCTTCTTCTTTCTTTTCGATACCTTCGCCAACTTTGAATCTGATCATTGCTTCTACTTTACCTTTACCTAAGTATTTAGCAACTGTCTGATCTGGATCCTTAACGAATTCCTGATCTACTAAGCAAACTTCTTTGAAGTTTTTCTGTAAACGACCAGAGATGATTCTTTCTAAGATGTTAGCCGGTTTTGGTTTAGCAGCTTTCGCATTTTCTTCTTCAGCCTGAGTCTTTAAGACATTTAATTCTCTTTCACGTACGTCAGCTGGGATATCTTCTTCAGTGATGTACTTAGGAGCCTGAGCAGCAACGTGCATTGCAACGTCTCTTGCTTTTTCTTCAGTAGAATCAGCGATCTTTACTAAAGCAGTAACGCTGCCACCCATATGTGAGTAAGCACCGAATACTTCGTTATCATTCTTTTCAACGACAGCGATTCTTCTTAAAGTTAATTTTTCACCGATCTTACCAGTTTTTTCTTTGATTAATGTATCTAAGTCTTCACCGTTGACATTTAATTTTAAAGCAGCTTCAACATCAGCTGGTTTATTCGCACAAACAGCCTGCGCAATTGTGTTTACTAATTCAACGAATTCCTGGTTTTTCGCAACGAAGTCAGTTTCTGAGTTGACTTCGACAACAGCAGCTGTATTACCATCGATATGGAATGCAGTTAAACCTTCAGCAGCGATACGGTCAGCTTTTTTAGCAGCTTTAGCGATCCCTTTTTCTCTTAACCAGTCGAAAGCAGCTTCGAGGTCACCGTTTGTAGCGTCTAAAGCTTTTTTACAGTCCATCATACCTGCGCCAGTTTTTTCACGTAATTCTTTTACTAATTTAGCACTTACAGCCATTTTTTATTCCTCCACTATGTATTTTTATAAAAAATAAGGAAGCTAACGCTCCCTTATTTATGAACAATATTAGTTATTGTTGTTAGATGCGTTATTGTTGTTATTGTTTCTTGGGTTTCTGTTTCTACGAGCGTTCTTATATCTAGGACCTCTTGATTTGTTTTCTTCTACCGAAGCAACAGCATCATTCATAGTAACTTCTTTGTCTTCTTCATCTTTTACATAAGCAACAGTTGTTGGTTCACCTTTTGCTTCACAGATCGCATCAGCCATAGCTGCAGTGATTAACTTAACAGCACGGATTGCATCATCGTTTGCAGGGATTACATAATCAACTTCATCAGGATCACAGTTAGTATCAACGATACCAAATACTGGGATACCTAAGATTTTTGCTTCGGCAACTGCGTTATGTTCAACTTTAGGGTCAACAACAAATAAAGCGTCTGGTAACTTCTTCATTTCTTTGATGCCGCCTAAGTTTCTTTCTAACTTATCTTTTTCCTTTAACATTAAGATTTTTTCTTTCTTAGTGTAAACGTCTAAAGAACCGTCTTCTTCCATCTTTTCTAATTCGATTAATCTCTTGATTCTCTTAGTGATTGTCTTGAAGTTTGTTAAAGTACCACCTAACCAACGAGAATTAACATAGAATGAGCCAGATCTTTCAGCTTCAGCCTGAACAGCTTCCTGAGCCTGTTTCTTAGTCCCTACGAATAAGACTTTACCACCTTTAGCAGCGATATCCATCATAGCTTTGTAAGCTTCATCGATCTTTTCAGATGATTTCTTTAAATCGATGATGTAGATCCCGTTTCTTGATGTGAAGATGTATGGAGCCATCTTTGGGTTCCATCTCTTTGTCTGATGTCCGAAATGAACACCAACTTCTAATAATCTTTTCATTGAAATTACAGCCATTGTAACTTCCTCCTTTTCGTTTTTTCCTCCACTGTTTCTAACTATCTGCACCTTTTTGGCACTCGCAGATAGAATCCACAAGTGTGTGTAATTAAAACACCTTGAGTATTATGACATAAATAAAAAAGGTTTGCAACACCTTTTTGCTAAGAAGCAATATGAGTAATTATTTTTACATTTTTATTCATAATGATTATTATAAAAAGATTTTATGCACATATTAAATAATTGGCTTGAAGGATGATATATCTATATTAAGATCATTTAGATTGTTTATTACTCTATTATCATATCACAATCTTTATAATAAAAAAGCATGAAGGATCTTACTTTGACCATTCATGCTGCTAAATAAAATATTACGATATTTGATGCTGAGTCGAACTATATATAGTTCTTGTGCTTTAAAATTTTATTTTAATTATTGTTCTTGCAAACATCATTAATATACTTGGTAGTTTGTTTCCCAGTTGGCAAATAAACTACTTCATAGACATATTTCTGCTCGCTCTCTTCGGTATCATCTTCATCATAATCACTAGAACTAGAGCTATAGTTATTATAATCATCTGAATAGTCATCATCCGAATAGTCATCATCTGAGTAATCATCATCCGAATAGTCATCATCCGAATAATCATCATCTGAATAGTCATCATCTGAGTAATCATCATTCGAATAGTCATCTTCATCGTAATAAACTCTTTGAGTATTATTAGATTTAAATGATAGAGGCACTATTGAGTTATGGATATCATTATTTGTGCTTGCGAATACAGTGCTTTGTAAAGAAATAGGTTTTAATACATTATCCAACGTTTGACTGTCGGTGATAATATTATCAGAGGAAGGCGCAAATATGATTAGCATTGAGTAGGTTCTATTCGAATAATCATAGATTTCCGGCTTAGTTATATCTTTTTCTAGATTATCAAAATCATAGTGGTACTTTTCTGATTTTTCTTCAGTGTCTAGTTTGTACGAATCAAAATTATATTGGATTTTATTTAGTCTTCCTTCTAGTTCATCAAGGGATACAGGATCGTCACTATTCTTTAATCGAACAACTGATAATTTTTTATTTTTAAAATAAAATTCGCCACTATCATAATCTATACTAGATACGGTAACGCACGCTAAATTATACCATTTTATTGATCCTTTATGATTAGTCTCATAGCTTAGAGCGTTCTTTTTACTTAACTTTTTAATTGCGGATATATTCTTTTTATAAGTATCATTAAATCCAATATTTTTTGAAATATATGATATAGGTAAATGTGTTAATTTATATTCTCTTTTCATCTTTTCATTAATTTTAAGATAAATTGAACCTGAAACATACACAAGAACAAAGCATAATAAAGCAATTATCACTTTTCTTTTCTTTTCATCCCTTAATGCTTTATTTAATTTATATGGAATTTTATTATAATCCTGATAACAAGAGTGAATCTTTCTTTTTAGATCATCAATTTTTTCCTTTTTATCCTTAAAGTCAGAATTGTCAGAATTTTTTACTAGTTTCTCATAATCTTCTAAATCTTTTTGGAGATCATTAACGAGTTTCTCTAAATTATTCTGATAAACATCTAAAATCGTTGCTGTCTTCTTTTTGATTTCTATTTTCTTTTTGAGCCCTTTGGCTTTTAATAGTTCTTCTCTTAAGCGTTCCCGTCTTTGCATTCTTTCCTGATAAATTTTTGTGATATCACTGAGCTTCTGCGGGAAATTATTTTTGATATTTTGATAGGTATTGTAGTTAAAAGTGATATACGATATGAGTCTTACTCTATTTTCATTTAAATGATTATTGAATTCATCATAAGAAAAATCAAAAGATTTATTTTCAAAATTCAAATTAAAATCATTAAAAGATATAATTTTATACTCTACTAGTTTTTTAAATAGATCCTCTGGTAAAATTTTAAAGTGATCATTTATCCGTTTGATAAGTTGATCCAAATCACAATCTTCATAAATTGAACTCTTATAAGATAAGTCTTTAAATATGTAATTCATGCATTCAATTAATTTATCATCATTATTAAAAGCTTGTAGAAGTATTTGATATATTCTTTTAATACTTTGAGAGTTTTGGCTTTTATCAAATGTAAAAATATTTTGATATATTTCTTCGTCTGTTTTTTTATTGTAATTTTTAATGATATCTATGTAGGGGGTTAAATCTAATTTAAAGTCACCATTTAAAAAGCTGTTAATATCCGATCTACATTGTTGATAAAGTTTGGGCAGCAAAAGATTCTCGATCCCAAGAAACAAAGGTATTTCTGCCGTCTTTTTATCTAGTTTATGATATTTTATTAAGGAACCATATATATTCAAATTAGAAGGATCCTTTAAAAAAGCTTCATAATAATAGTTTTCATCTTTTTTTTTGATCAAGTATTCTTTGCGCAGTTTCAGGATCATACTGATCAAGTTCTTCCTGGTTCATCTGGCCATATTTAACTAGTAATGACTCGGTGAGGGTTTGCATATAATTACCTATATTCTCAATAAGATCTTCACTTTTTAAAAAGTAATTACTTCCTAATGACTTACCAAGTTCATTAAGTTGTTCCTCAGCTTGTTGTTTAATATAAGTCACTAATTTATAAAGTTCTTCTGTTGCTTTTTTCTCTTGTTTGTTTACTGCTGCATTACTTACTAAATCATAAGCGATCATAGAGGAAACAGAATTTGTAATTACTCCGAACCCCGGTCCAGTTATTGTGGAAGCGGCTTGGGCTTTTGCCTGATCAATTGCCTGTGAACCGGCTTGATCTATTTCCTTTACTGCGTTATTATAATAGCTTTTTAAAACATAAAGCATTTCTCGAAATTGGTTAACGTAAGGATTATCATTCACCAAATTACTGTCACTAACTATATATGAACTATATATTTCAAATTCAGTGGCATATTTGTCTATTATCCCCTCTAAATCCTCCCAATTATGCAATTTAAAATTAAAGTTAGTCATTTTATAACGTAATTCTCTCGTCAAGTTAACGTTTAGCATTGTTAATGCAACTCTAATTTTCAGTTGATCTGAAATCTTATAATGATTGCCTAAAAAAACCACATCAACTAACATTTATTATCACCTCATAATTATTTATCCGTATGTTTTTATTTTATCATAGAAGTCACATAAATTATACAGAATTATTTATATTATTTTATATGTTATCTCGATGTCAGTCATATTATGAATACCATAATGCTCATTAATCCCTTTTTTGGTTTCCAAACGATGAAGAAAGATTGCGAAGATGATGAGAAGTGATGCTAACAAAATGATTAGCTTTTTCTTAGAAATCTTGAGATGGAGTTTAAGATCGTCATTTGAGAAGAGACTATAAAGAAAAGCTGCAATAAAGGTGGCCAATAAGAGCTGTAAACTATAATGAGGGTAAAAAAGAATTATGATTTTGATTGCAAGGTTTGCAAAGCACATAATTATCACGATAGCCATCATAAATAATATGAAATCTAGCATGCTGGTTTCCCCTCCTCTTCTTGCTGATCCAAAAAACAATAATTCAAGAAACAAGTTTATCATAATGATATTTGAATGCATAGTGATCTTTATTAATTAAGGGAACTTTCAGCTGCTATAAACATTTTGATTCTTTTCCCACCACTTTCAAATGAAGACAAAAAAAGAGCTTAGTCATTTTGACTAAACTCTCCCTATTACGGTGGATTTTAGCTTAACTTGATGAAATCTTCGCATGTCTTTTTTTTATTTGGAAAACTTTTTTGTGATTCTCTTATTTTTAGCATTTGTGTAGGTAAAGCTGTGCTCGCGAATAGTCCATATACGATTTTTGTCTTGAGTCCGAGTACGATCAATTTTACCTGCTTTTGTTTTATAAATCTTTGTATGACATGTGAGGACAGTAGAACCTAAATATTTTTTATGTTTTCCATTATAATCGATCTTATAGAAACGATAGCTCGCTTTTAATACGTTTTTCTGATTGCTTGTATATGTAGGCTGGCTATAATAGAAAGCCTTCTTTCCCAATGTCTTTCCTGCTAGACTGATGCGCTGTTTTGTATTTACAACTTTCACGCCATCACTTGTAAACGTGGCTAAATACGCCTGAGCTGTCTCATCTTCATCTCTGCTGTTTTTTGCAAACACAGCATGTTTATCGTTGATCGCATCATCTTGGATCAGGAAAAGATTATCTCCAAGCTTTTGCGTGCTTCCCTTATTGATGTCGTAAGCATTTAAAGTTTGTTTTTCGTCCCTTTTTCGAAAAGAATATAATGACTAGCCTGATCATAGCTATTAATTTTTTTCAGAATCGTTTTTGATGTCTTATGGGCGAGATCATACTTTAGCAAATCACCGACATTGCCATTATATTTTGAATAAAAAAGATATTTACCATTCGTAAAGGCATAACTATAAGTATCTTGCTGAACCGTCGTATAAGGGCCATTTTTGCTTGTGCTGTAGCAGATACCTTTAAGAGCGTCGTTCTTAAAATAGTAATTACCAATCTTATTCGCATGGTCATACTCAATAAACTGATAAGCATCTTGTGCATGTACCTGCATGATTGCACCACTTTCCATGGTGAGTGCCGAAATTAATACACATAATGTTTTTTTCATCTTCATTTTCCTCCCAAAAAATTATGTTATTCTCAAATTATACTGTTTATGATAAGTATTGTAATCAGCTATACTGATCATTAAAGGCGTATACTGAAGATCACCTAACAGTATTATAGCATATTTTTACAATATTGATTAAAAATAAGATTATATTGTTTATAGTCCTGAAGCAAGAGTCTTCATATGCACGCAAAAAAAAATGATGGTTGCCCATCATTTTTAAGAAAATTCACTTTCATCAGTCTTGAAGTCAAATAAGCTGTAAATACCATAGACACCAGCACCAATAATCGTATTGATCAGGGTTGTCGGTAAGAGTCTTAAGCGCACAAAGCTTAAGAATGTTAAGGACGTCACATCCGTTGCGACCATCAGGTAATACACAACCAGCTCCTTAAGTAATAAGATAATAAACATCAAGACTAAATATTCTAATAGCGTAATATGATCATTGCGATAAATATAGCTGCGCACAAAGGCGATCGCCACATAGACTAAAACGTAGATTAATAATGAGTTAGAATACACCACGCAATAGTATAAACCACATAATGCACTAAAGAAGAAACGTTCTGACGGATCATGCAAGGTCATTACCAATAATGTAAACATCATTAACCCGATTGAGGGGATAAAGCTGATGCCCGTCTTAGATAAGTTATAAGGCAGGAAAAAGCTGATGATACTATCAAGCAGATAACATACAATCATGATCAGGAAGTTTTTATATAACTGCTTTTCAATCATGCGTTACTCCTCTGAACGACCGCTACATAGCTTAAATCATCAAAGTCTACGGATGGTTTGACAGTGACAGTCTTCCCGGTTGCGGAAGCGTTGTTGCTTAAGCCTTTAACAGTGCCGACAAGAATACCTTTTGGGGTTTTCCCTTTGCCGCCTAAACCACTGGTCGTTACACTTGAACCCACTTTTAATTTATTTACGGTAGAAAGCATCTGCACTTTATACGTCTGACTTTCCACATTGTAATCATTTAATAAACCATAATAATATTTACCATTAGACTTGATCATGACCGGCAGCTGCACAGAGCGATCTTCACTCGTTAATAAAGTCACCGTTGAAGATACGCGGTTAACACTTGAGACAATCCCGATCATTCCTTTAGACGTAATCACAGCCATGCCTTTCTTCACATTAGAACCGCTGCCGATATCAATAATGACTTTGTTATCCCAGTTTTCTGAATCACGTTTAATAACCGTTGTATATTTGACTTTATAATCGGTTGGCAGCGATTTGATCTTAGTAATCGAACGCATTTCCTGTAATTCATCCGCTAATACATTATTCAAAGCCAGCTCTCTGGCATAGTTATCAAGGGAACGTTTTAAACGTTTGTTTTCACGATAAACTTCTTTGAGTTCATTATATTCCCCTAACACCCCACGTACATAATTCAGTGGTGCTTTGATCACATAATACTCGACATTAGCGACTGTATCTCTGACTATTCCGGATCCCGGAATATTGTTTGTGCTTGTCAAAAGAGAAATCACACTGGCGGCTACTAGGACAATGGTTATCCAGAACATCCGCTGACTCCTCTTATCTTTTTTATTAAACACAGTCCTCACCTCAAGCAAACATTATAGAGGAAGGCTCATTAAATTGCAATTATTTATCGTGTGCGTTATACAATGTTTCAGCTTTCATGCTGTAATACTGATGGGCCCCGATAATCAGGTGATCAAGAACATCAATGCCCATCACCTCACCCGCTTCCATTAAGTGCGAGGTGGCGATTTCATCATCTAAGGAAGGCAGTGCTTCCCCGGAAGGATGGTTATGCACGGCAATCATCGCCGAGCCGTTATGGGCTAAGACTTCTTCAAAGATTTCTCTAACGGAGATGGTCGTCGCATTATTAGGACCAATAAACATCAGTTTGCGAGCTAATAAGCGATGCTTATAATCTAAAATGAGAATTTCAAAGTGTTCCTGCTTAAAATCACTCATATCTTTCATATACTCATAAATATCCCGTGGGGTATTGAGTTTAATCCCCGGCTTAATTGGAACATTCAAGCGTTTGGCTAATTCGCCAATGGCTAATAACTCTACTGCTTTCGCTTTCTTAATACCTTTGATGCTAATCAGCTTGTGATAGGTAACATGTTTTAAACCCTGCAGCCCATCGATTTCTCTTAATAAACGCGTTGCTAAGGTCATAACGGATTCATGACGGGAACCGGTATGTAAACATAAAGCTAATAATTCAGTATTGCTTAACGCACCAATCCCCAAGGCAATCGCTTTTTCCCGTGGATTTTCTTCCGGCGGTAAGGATTTGATCATCAGTCATTCCCCCATTCAATAGTAATAATCTTCGGCAGGGAAATGCGGCCGCGCTTTGAGCGCCATAAACGATAGAACGCGGCGCCTAATAAGGCATAGACAATATACTTCATCGGACCACCGCCATTTAAGCTGCGCATCTTTTCTTCAGACAATTCATACATATAATCAACCGCTATAAGTGTGGCGAGGAAAGACTTATAGTTTTCCTTTCAAGAGTCAGGGGCCACCAGGCTTTCATCTCCCCCTACTTAATTAAAGACATTTCAGGGAGTGAATCTCACAAAAAAAATGAGGAAAAATTTTCCTCATTTCTTATCGCTTACTCAAAGCTTGCTAATTTTTCTTTAGCAGCTTTATATTTAGCCTCATAATCAGCCTGTTTTTTCTTTTCTGCTTCAACTTTTGCAGCTGGCGCTTTATTGACGAAGTTTGGATTAGAAAGCATTTTCTTCGAACGTTCAAGTTCTTTTTCTAACTTTGCAATTTCCTTTTCAGCTTTCGCTTTTTCCGCTTCCATATCAATGTAAGCTCCTAAGTTGATCGATAACGTATTCCCGCCTTTGATGACTGCATTCGCGCTATTGCGATCAACCGGCAGGTTGTAGCCAGCCACTTTCGCATTAACTAACTTAGCAATAAATGGTGCCATATCCTGAAGTAAATCTTCTAAGTCATCGCTGTTTGTCGACATGATATATGCGACTTCAACGCTGTTTTTGATGACGTACTGATGTCTGATTTCACGAATGGCTTTGACGATATCAATTAAGTAAGCGAACTGATCATCAATCTTATCATTAGCGAAACGTTCATCAGCTTCCGGCCAAGAAGCGATCACAATCGATTCTGCTTTATGAGGAATCGCCTGATAGATTTCTTCCGTCACAAATGGCATGAATGGATGTAATAAACGTAACGTCGCATTTAAGACATACACTAAAGTCGAACGCGTGGCGATCTTGGCTTGCTGATCATCACCATTTAAAGTTTCTTTCGCTAATTCGATATACCATGAACAGAATTCATTCCAGATAAAGTCATATAATTCAGAGCCAACATTTCCAAATTCAAATTTATCCATATTGTTATTGACGGAAGTAATGACTTCGTTTAAACGGTTTAAGATCCACTGATCAGGTAAGTTCAAATGCTCTAAAGTAATATCATCATAGCTCATATCTTCATCAATATTCATTAAAACGAAACGTGCGGAGTTCCAGATCTTATTGATAAAGTGGGAAATGGATTCCAGTTTTGATGGAACATAACGCATATCCTGACCAGGTGCGGTATTGTTCGTTAAGAAGAAACGTAATGTATCCGCTCCATACTGATCAATAACATCCATTGGATCAACCCCGTTGCCTAAAGATTTTGACATCTTACGACCCTGTTCATCACGGATTAAACCATGGATTAAAACATGATTGAAAGGACGACGTTTAGTGAATTCTAAAGACTGGAAGATCATTCTTGAAACCCAGAAGAAGATGATATCATAACCAGTCACTAAGGTATCCGTTGGGAAATAACGCTTGAATAATGGCGCCTCAGTGTCTGGCCAGCCCATTGTACTAAATGGCCATAACGCACTTGAGAACCAGGTATCTAAGACATCTTCATCCTGTTTCCAGTTTTCAATATCTTTTGGCGCTTCTTTACCGACATAGACTTCGCCCGTCTGTTTATTATACCAGGCTGGAATCTGATGCCCCCACCATAACTGACGGGAAATACACCAGTCTTCAATGTTTTCCATCCACTGGGTAAAAGTCTTTTCAAAACGTTCAGGAACAAAGTTAACTTTGTCATCTGTTTCCTGATTCTTTAAAGCGGCCTGGGCTAATGGTTTCATCTTGACGAACCACTGCTTAGATAAACGCGGTTCCACGATCGCATGAGAACGTTCACTATGACCAACCGGATGGACGATTTCTTCAATATGATCCACGACGCCAGCGGCTTCAAAATCTTTCACTAAAGCATCACGGCATTCAAAGCGATCCATGCCTTCATATTTACCGCATAACGCATTCATATGACCATCATCAGTCATACAAATTGGCATTGCTAAACCATATTTCTTACCTAAAGCAAAGTCATTAGGGTCATGGGCTGGCGTACATTTCATAACGCTGGTCCCTTTGCCAAGTTCGATATAATCATCAGCCATGATTGGTAAAGCTTCACCATTAGCTGGGTTGATGGCTTTCATGCCAACATATTTGGTATAACGTTCATCATCAGGGTGAACGAAAATCGCCGTATCCCCAAACATTGTTTCCGGACGCGTCGTTGCAACAACTAAGGTATCATCACTGCCTTCAATCTTATATTTGAAGTAGTACATATAGCCTTTGATATCTTTATGGTACACTTCGATATCCGATAAAGCGGTTCTCTGAACAGGGTCCCAGTTAATAATACGTTCGCCCTGATAAATCAGACCTTTGTTGTAAAGGGTGACGAAAACGGTCTTTACCGCTTCGCTTAAACCTTCGTCTAACGTGAAACGTTCTTTCGAATAATCCAAAGATAAGCCTAATTTGGCCCACTGGCTACGAATAATAGACGCATATTCTTCTTTCCAGCTCCAGGCTTTTTCTAAGAATTTTTCACGGCCTAAATCATAACGAGAGAGACCTTCTTCACGCATTCGGGCTTCAACTTTCGCCTGTGTGGCGATACCGGCATGGTCCATTCCTGGCAGCCATAAAGCATCATAGCCCTGCATTCTTTTATAACGGATAATAATATCCTGAAGGGTTGTATCCCAGGCATGTCCTAAATGTAATTTCCCGGTGACATTTGGTGGCGGAATAACGATACTGTATGGTTTTTTAGACGTATCGCCCGCTTCAAAATAGCCTTTCTTAACCCAGTTGTCATATTTATCACCTTCTACTTGATGGTGATCATACTTATCTTGTAGTTTCATCTTCTTCTCCTTTAAATAATTCTTTGTTTTCTCTGATATAGCTGATAACTTTCTTTTCAAAGTTTGTCCCGGCAATCATTGATTTATAGGCGGCGGTAAAATCAGAAAAGTTATATTTCGCATACTCCCCGTCTTCTTCATCAGCGCGCATACCTTCCATGACTTCATTTAAACGCTTGGCGGCGTTTAACAGTTCAATGAATTCGGGCGCTTTGACATTGGTGAAGATGTCATCGATCGCGTCAACGTATGGTGCCATCGCCGGTGTCATAAAGAAGGAACGTAAACCAATGGAACTCGTTAAACACTGATTGATGTTGTAAATCCCATAGACGGTCTTTTCCACTTCATTGAGATGATCGAAGTAATTTTCATCTTCGTCTTCTTTCCGCTGGCATTCTAAGACAATCGCCCCCGGCAGATTCTCATCTTCACATTCATCGATGAGTGCCGGCGTAAGATGCGCATATTTGTCTTTGAAATCCGCTAGGCGCGCAGCTTGTCTGACTTTACGCTTGCGGCTTTTGTGTAATAAACGGATTAACACAAAGGCAAAAACAAACAGCGCCGCAAAAAAGAAGATCCAGGTAAAAAGAATCGCGGTCGCATTTCCTTGCTGCATAATGTCCCCCCTTTACTTATAAAAAAACGAGGCATCGCAAAGGACGATGTCTCGTGGTACCACCTTTTTTCGCATATTGCTATGCCTCAAAACTTTAACGCAGTTCTACGAAATAAGCTACTTCATTCACCTATTTAGCTCCCAGGCTACCTTCCATAACACTCCATGTCTCTTTTCACCAGCTAAGACTCTCTTTAATGCAGGCGGTTATGTACTCCTCCTGTTCAACGCATGTCTATTCTATCAAAGCCCAGGCTATTCGTCAATGGACGGCGCGATTTTCAATCAGAGATAAAGCTGTTTTTAAAACGTTTTCGCCATCCATCATCCCATAGTCACGCATTGAGATCATCGCACAAGGCGCATTTAAATCCTTCGTTAATTTGTCTTTGGCATAAAGAACCTGCGGACCTAGTAAAATGCAATCCGCATTTTCACCTTCCTGATGCACCTGACCCGCTCCCACGGCGATAATATTCGCGTCAATACCCTGTTCTCTCGCTGATCGTTTCATTTTCTCGACAAGCAGGCTGGTGGACATACCTGATGCGCAGCAAATGACAATTTTATACATATGATGTCACCCCATTTCCTATTTCTATTATAAGTGTAATGGCTTTCAAAAGCAAAACATTACTGATGATGAAGTGTCACTAATGTCATTTCTGGCGGATTAAGGACGCGCAAAGCAATATCACTAGCGCCAAGCCCCGCCGAGATATACATTTTCGTTGCCCCTTTTTCAAAAAGTCCGCGATCATATGTTGGAAACAGCTTCTGATGCGGCGCCACTAACGCGCCAATAAAAGGAAAACGAATTTGCCCGGCATGGGTATGGCCACATAAGACGAGCGGGATTTGATGCTTGACATAGACATCAAAACATTCCGGCCGATGACTTAATAAAATGCGATACATTTGACTTTCTCCTAAACCCTTGACCTCTTCGTCGATGATTTGAGCCTGTTCAATGGTTTTATGGGCTTTAAAGCTTGGATCATCAATCCCGGAAAGCAAGATTTCATCTTTGCCCTGATACAGTCTTACCGTTTCATTTCGTAAAACCGTAACACCGCATATTTTTAATCCTAAAATGAATTGCATGAGGTCCGTTTTATTAAGCAATGTCTCATGATTACCGCAAATAAAATAGACGGGCGCAATCGTCTGTAAGCTTTTCACATAGTCAATGACTTCCCCTAGCGGTGTGTGACTATTAACGATCACATCACCCGTGATGACAATCAGATCTGGCGCACAGCTTTTCGCTTTTTTCAAAAGTCGATGCTGTTTATAGCCAAACTTAGCCTGATGGACATCGGTAATCTGTAAGATACGAAAGCCATCGAAGCTCACTGGAATCCTTTCATCGGCAATATCTAATCGTTTGATAGTCAGACTTTTGTTATCCCGCACATACATCGTCATGAGCGCACCTAGCGCCAGTGGTATTAAGGCTTTTTTCATAGCGATCCTCCTGAAAGACAAAAAGCCAGGATACCCTGACTTAATGACATAATTTTAAAATTTCTTCCCAAACCTGTTCCACGCCGACTTTCTTCAAGGAAGAGAATCGAATAAAGACATCATGTTCTTCATCGAATCCTAAATCATCTTTAATAATCTTTTCATTCTTCTTCAGATCATTACGTTTTAACTTATCTTCTTTAGTCGCCACGACAATGACAGGAATTTTATAATATTTCGCATAGTCATACATCGTGAGATCATCATCTTTAGGCGGATGACGATAGTCCACTAACAGAATTAAAGCTCTTAAGTTTTTACGCTTAGTAACGTAGGTTTCAAACATTTCCCCAAACTGGGCAATGATCTTTGGCGGCACTTTCGCATAGCCGTAACCAGGCACGTCAACTAAACGCAGTTCATCATTGACATTAAAGAAGTTCAGCGTCCGGGTTTTACCAGGTGTCGAAGACACCTTGGCAAGACCTTCGGTATGGGTAATAGTATTAATAAAGCTTGATTTTCCGACATTAGAGCGACCAGCCATAATGAACTCTGGTTCATCACCGGCAGGCCACTGTGACTCCCAGGCAGCACAGCAGATAAATTCTGCTTTTTTAATGGTATACATCGTCTTCACCTATTTCGCCAAAGCGTTTTCTAAGACGGTATCAATATGATCCGCTAAGATAATCTTAAGATCTTTACGGACAGATTCTGGAATATCATCGATATCCTTTTCATTATCCTTTGGAATAATGATCGTTGAAATACCAGAGCGGTGTGCAGAAATAGATTTTTCCTTTAATCCGCCAATTGGTAAGACTTCACCCGTTAAGGTAATTTCACCAGTCATCGCCACATCGTTACGTACTGGCGTTTTGGTGAATGATGAATAGAGCGCGGTTGTTAAAGTGACCCCGGCACTTGGTCCATCTTTCTTGACCGCCCCTTCTGGGACATGAATATGAATATCCTGTTTTTCGAAATCTTTTTCACTTAAGCCATATTTTTCCGCATTCGCTTTCATATAGTCTAAGGCGATCGAAGCGGATTCTTTCATGACATCCCCTAACTGGCCTGTCACAATAAATTTGCCAGAACCTGGGAAGTGGTTCACTTCAATCGGCAGAATATCGCCGCCAAACTGCGTCCAGGCTAAGCCTGTGACAACACCAATCTGGTTTTCTTTCATCTTCTTTGTATGATCGAAGATCGCTTTGCCTAAGTAACCTTCCAGATCTTCCACCTTAATGGTGATATTATCTGGATGATCTTTTAAGATTTTTAAGACAGATTTACGCATCAGCGCTGCGATCAGACGTTCTAACTGACGCACCCCAGCTTCACGGGTGTAATGCTGGATGATGTACATAATGGTCTCATCTTCAATAGTGATCTGTTCTGGTTTAAGGCCATGTACTTTCAATTCTTTAGGAATGAGATGACGACGGGCAATTTCCACCTTTTCCTGTTCCGTATAAGAAGAAAGTTCGATAATTTCGAGACGGTCTCTTAATGGTCCCGGAATGGTGCTTAAATCATTGGCTGTTGCAATGAATAAGACCTGTGATAAATCATAGGGTTCCTCGATATAATTATCAGAGAAGAATGAGTTCTGCTCAGGGTCTAAGACTTCCAGCATCGCAGCTGTAGGATCACCTTTGTAGTCGCTCGCCATCTTATCAATTTCATCTAATAAGAAAACCGGATTGACGACACCGGCACGTTTCATGCCCTGAATAATACGACCAGGCATTGAGCCTAAGTACGTACGACGATGACCACGGATTTCTGATTCATCAGTAACGCCGCCTAAGGATGCTTTCACAAACTTACGGCCTAAAGCATGGGCAATCGATTTTGCAATCGAAGTTTTCCCGGTTCCTGGCGGACCGACTAAACAGATAATTGGCGCATTGAGTGACTGCGTCATCTGTTTCACTGCTAAGTGTTCCACGATTCTTTCTTTTGGTTTTTTCAGACCATAATGATCACCATCTAAGATCGCTTCAACATCGGCGATGTCTTGATTATCTTCGGTCTTTTCCCACCAAGGAAGTTTGATCACCCAGTCAATGTAAGTGCGGATGACATTGGCTTCTGGGGAAGAGGCTGGCATCATTTCATAACGCGTTAATTCTTCTGTTAACTTGTCTTTGATATTTTGTGGATAAGGGTTTTCCTTGATCTTTTTACGGATCGCATCGACATCATCTTCGCCGTTAGGAACATCCCCTAATTCTTCTTTAATCGCTTTTAGACGTTCACGTAAGTAGAATTCCTTCTGATTTTCATCGATAGATTTCTTAACTTTTTCGTTGATCGTTGATTCGATTTCATTAATTGTCTTTTCTTTCTGCATGCTTGCAAGAACTAATAAAAGACGTTTATTGATATCGGCTTCTTCTAAGATTTTCTGTCTTTCGTTGAGATCGATATTCATATACTGGCCAATCGCATCAGCGAGTTCCGACGCGCTTAAGCCCTGTGAAATATTGGCATAGAGTTCACGTGGGAATAAGTTGACATTCCGATTGATATACTGCATCTGTTCCGTAATCTTACGTACTAAAGCTGTTTCTTCGTTAGGATCGCCAGGAATATCTTCAAGATATTTTACTCTTGCGAAGTAACATCCTTCTTTTTCATAGAAGAATAAGATTTCGCAGCGCTTTTCCCCGGCGCTCGTCAGCTTGATGGTCCCATGGTTATCTTTTTTTACCCGTCTGACAATTTTGCAGACAGTCCCATAGTGATAGATCGTATCAAAGTTGATTTCTTCCTCTAATGGGTGAATCTGCGATACGAATACAATATTGCCATCATAGAGATCTGTCGCATTGCTGATGGCCTTTAACGAAAAAGGACGGCCAACATCCATCGCACTTTCGTGCCCTGGGAAGACTAACATGCCACGCGTACAAATCACTGGCAGATCAAGTGTCATTGTATCATCCATAGGTATACCTCCTTATATCATTTGTGAAAACAAGGCGCTTAGTCAAGCGCCTTATTGTACACTTATTTGTTTTGCGTTGTTATTTTGCTACGTTTTCTTTCACAAAATCAAGAGCTTTCTGGTTAGCGATATCAGCTTTTAAGCGTTCTTCGTTACCAGTGAAGATCTTTCTGATTTCATCAGCATCACGGCTGTAGATTTCTGCTAATTCTTTGATCTGGTTATCGTAGTCTTCATCAGAAACTTCGATGTTTTCTGCCTTAGCGACAGCAGCGATAATCACCTGGAATTTAACACGTTTTTCAGCGTCTTCCTTCATTGATTCTTTTAAGCTTTCCTGAGTCTGACCAGTGAACTGGCAGTATAAATCTAAGTTCATACCCTGACGCGCTAAGTTATCGCTTAATTCAGAGACCATTCCCTGAATTTCTGTTTCAACCATTGCATCAGGTACTTCAACAGGGTTTGCTTCAATTAACGCATCAACGATATCGTTCATGAACTGATTTTCCGCATCCTGTTTTTTGCTTTCTCTTAATGTTTCTTTGATGTTATCTTTTAACTGATCTAATGTTTCGACACCATCGATGTTAACATCTTTTGCTAATTCATCATCGATTGCTGGTAAGATCTTTGCTTTGATTTCATGAACTTTAACTTTGAAGACAACAGGAGCACCCGCTAAATCTTTAACCTGATAATCTTCTGGGAAAGTGACGTTGATTTCTTTTTCTTCGCCGACTTTCATCCCGATTAACTGTTCTTCAAAGCCAGGAATGAATGAACCTGAACCGATTTCTAATGGGTAGTTTTCACCCTTGCCGCCGTCAAATGCAACGCCGTCTTTGAAACCTTCGAAATCGATATTAGCGGTATCGCCTTCAGCGACTTCACCATCATTCTTCACTTCTAATTCAGCGAATTCATTCTGGTACTGAGCTAAACGTTCATCAATTTCTTTAGCAGTCACACGAACTGCTTTCTTTTTAACATTTAAGTCTTTATATTGTTTTAATTCAACTTCCGGAGCAACTGGTGCTGTGAAAGTGATTTCTAATTCGTCTTCTGTCATCTTATCGATGTTAGCTGTTGGCTGGCCAACTGGTTCAATATTATTATCTAAGAAAATAGCAGCGTATGAAGTCTGTAAGATTTCATCTGCAGCTTCTGATAATAATGCCTGTTTACCAACTTTAGCCTTGATTAAATTAGCTGGAACATGACCCTTTCTAAAGCCATCGATCTGCGCTGTAGCCGCGATCTTCTTTAAAGCTTTTTTCTGAGCTTCTTTCCATTCTTCAGCGGTGAAAGTAGCTTTCACTTCAACCATGCTTTTTTCAAGTTTTTTAACAGTTGTTTCCATTTACAATAATTCTCCTTTTTTACACTAACGTATTATACATGAATAGTCACTTGTTTGCAAGGCCTTTATCACTCTATTTCCTTGAGTGCTAAAAGCATATTTTCAACCTGTGACATCGATACGTTATAAGCGATTTCTAAGTCCATTTCATCGACTTCAATATTTTGCAGCGTTGCCACATAATAATGTAAAGCCGCTGCAACTAAACTATACTCATCTTCATAAATATCTTTTGGATAGATGACATATAAGTAATACTCTAAGTAATCTAAGCACTGATTTAAGAGACTGGCATTTTCATCCTCTAAAACGCGTACTAATTCCTTACCGATGCCATTATAGCACATCTGCTCTAATACTAATGGGCTATATGAAGGATTAAAGGTATAGTAGTCATGAAATTTTGATACTTCTAATTCTTCATCAACCTGCTGTTCAATCAGCGTTTCCATAATCAGCGTTTTCGCAAATGGCGGTTTCTTCGGATTTTCTAAGTACTGACGAATACTTGGCATGAGAATGCGGACATTGAGCTGCTGGAGCTGATCTAAAGCCATATAAAGCAGATCATCATTGACATCATCTTTATTTAAGATCACTTCAATTTCCTCACTAGAGAAAATCTGTTTCTTCTCATTACCGTACGCCGCATCCTGCTTGGCTAATAAAATCTCATCATAAGCCGTATTGAAGGCATTTTCATATTCATAAGGAATATAGGGCATCGATAACTCTTCAATGAGAATATTGATCGCTTCCTCATAATCTTCGCATTCCTTTAAGCTCATGATATACTGTCCAACGACATCATAGTAAGTTTCCTTAGCGACCGCTTTCGCGGCTTTCCCTTCTAACTTCGCCTTTTCAAATTCTCCTAAACTATTAAGACAAATGAGACGTTTAAGACGGACTTCTTCATCACTTAAATCTGCGAGTTTTTCTAATGCGGCAGCGTATTGCCCCGCAGCCATTAATTCATCGATCATTATTACACCTAGCAGCCAAGGCTGCTTCCTTTCTACAGTTTAACTCTACATCATAATCATCATTATGAACTGAGTATGAACACCATAAGAAAATGTGATGAAAAATATTCATCACATCTTAGGCATTGTTATTCTATCAAATTTTTTTCTCGATGACAAATCCTATACTCTATTCATCACCAAAAGAAACACCCATGGCTTTCGCATCACGCACTAATTCGCCATTTGGATCAACATGTTTCTGCTGACCAACTTTCGCAGCCCCGATGACTTCTTCTAAAGAAGTGTAACCCATCTTGTCACCATTAATAGTCACGACATTACCAAACTTGCCTTCTGCGATTAAATCGGCCGCTGCCACGCCGTAACGGATCGATAAAATACGGTCATAAGGGGTAATATCACCGCCACGGATAATATGGCCGGGGTTCACGCTGCGCACTTCATGATTAGGAATACGTTTTTCTAATTCGTTTTCTAACTGTTTTGCGATCCCGCCTAAACGTACTGGGTCTGGAGAATCTTCAACGATCTTGCCGATCACCTTTGTTCCATCCGCATATTTAGCGCCTTCGGCAACCGCAATGACAGTATAAGGTAAGCCTGCTTCATCACGGCGTTTGATCGCTTCGACGATATGATCAACGCTAAATGGAATTTCCGGAATCAGACAGATTCCAGCATTGCCCGCTAAACCGGCATATAAAGTGATCCAGCCAGCATCACGGCCCATTAATTCGCAAAGAATGACACGATGATGGGATTTGGCCGTTGTCTGCAGACGATCAATAAATTCCGTCCCGACACTCATCGCACTCATGAAACCATAAGTGACATCCGTACTTGCTAAATCGTTATCCATTGTTTTAGGGACACCGATGACATTGACACCCTTACGTGAGAAGTCACGAGCACTTGTTAAAGTGCCGTCACCACCTAAAACAACTAAGACATCAACGCCATCTTTCTTTAAGTTTTCGACGCCAACATCAGAGACATCTTTCTTTACTTTGCCGCCATGACCATCATCAACGAGATAATCAAATAGATTATCTTTATTTGAAGAATAAAGAATGGTGCCCCCTTCTTTATAAATATCTTCCACTTTATCTAATGTGAGTTCGACATAGTTATTGGTGTATAATCCACGATAGCCAAAAACAAAGCCAATGACTTCCCAGCCATATTTTGTAATCGCAGTTTTCGTAATCGTACGAATGACGGCGTTAAGACCCGGGCAGTCACCTCCGCCAGATAATAATGCGATTCTTTTTACTTTCTTTTCCATATTAACCTCCAAAGTGTAATCATTAATTTTCGACCATTAACTCTACCTACTAATTATACAATTTGTATGAAACATTGACAAGAAGATTTGTAAACGTTATCATGATTATTTTCACAAAGTTTCATAAATAGGCCTTAATCGCTTACATTTTTTCTTTTTTCAAAATAAAAAAAGACAAGCGCAAACTTGTCTACAAACGCTGCCAGGCAAAATCTTTGACGATTTCTCCCGCAATCATTAACCCCGCCACACTTGGCACGAAGGAAACGGAACCAGGAATATCCCGGCGATCGGTACATTTACGCGCTGTTCCAGGTGGACAGATGCAGTGATACAGGCAGGAATTTTCATGGTCATCAACCGGTTTGATCGGTGGTTCTTTGGAATAACAGACTTTGAGCTTTCGAATATGACGCTTCTTCAGTTCATGACGCATAACGCGTGCTAAAGGATCATAACTGGTTTTATAAATATCAGTAATTTCCAGCTTGGAAGGATCTAACTTATTTCCTGCGCCCATGCAGCTGATCACCGGAATACCGCGTTTATCGCATTCTTCAATAATGGAGAGCTTCGCACTGACGGTATCTAAAGCATCAACGACATAATCATAAGAATCCCAGTTGAAATCATCAGCCTGATCTTTTAAATAAAATGTCTGTTTCTTTTCGACAATCGCTTTACGATTAATATCATGAATACGCTCCTCCGCGACATCAATCTTATAATGGCCAACAGAAGAGATCGTCGCTAAAACCTGACGATTGAGATTGGTCAGACAGACACGATCATCATCGATCAATTCGAAATGATCAATTCCGCTACGCACTAACCCTTCAATGACATAGCCGCCGACACCGCCAACACCAAAAATGGCAACCTTTTTCCCCGGTAAGCGATTCATCGCTTCCTGGCCGAATAAAAGTTCTGTTCGTGAAAACTGATTTAACATATCCTACCTCCATAGTATGTTAATATTATACAAGAAAATGACAAACTGTAAAGACAATTTAAAAAAGCACCGATAAAAGGGTGCTTATACGCCGCCATAAGCGACGCTGTGTGTCAGTTTTCTGACGATATAACCAGCCATCATTAATCCGGCTACGCTCGGGACAAAAGAAACGGAGCCTGGAATAGCACGGCGCTTACTACCGCTTTCCTGCATCGCCGCGAGCGTTTCTAAATGTTCCTTCGAATAATGCGGAGCCTGGGGCTTTTCTAAAGAAAAGCAAACCGGGCATTTCGCAATGCGCCGTTTTTTTAATTCATGGCGCATGACTTTCGCTAAGGGATCGACTTTGGTTTTATAAATATCATCAATGCGGATGTAGCTTGGATCGATTTTATTGCCCATGCCCATACAGCTGATGATCGGCGTCTTCACTTTCTGACACTCTTCAATAATTGAGATTTTCGCTTTGATGGTATCAATTGCATCAGCCACAAAATCATAAGATGCAAAATCAAACTGATCTTTATTTTCAGGCAGATAGAAAGTCTTTTTAACTTCTACCTGGCAATCAGGATTAATAAGGGCAATACGCTTTTGAAAAAGCTCTACTTTATCTTCTCCAATAACATCACTGGTGGCGATGATCTGGCGATTGAGATTAGTCGCATCGACATCATCATGATCAACGATGATCAGATGTCCCACGCCGCTGCGCGCTAAGGCTTCGACAAGGAAGCCGCCAACCCCGCCAACGCCAAAGACGCAGACAGTGGATTGTTTGAGGGTCTCAATGGCTTCTTCTCCTAAGACAATTGAAGTACGTTCATAAAAAGGATTCATACTACTCTCCTTCATTATTTGTTTGTAAGAAAAGGACCGCTTCACTATTATCAATGAGGACATAATCTTCACAGGTATTGGATACGCAAAGCGGATCAAACGGTTTCAGAAGATAATGATCTAACGGATACTGACAATGGTTTAAGGATAAAACCGTATCCTTAAGTGCAAAAAGCGAAAAGTAATCATCAGTCACAGGTATATGATGATGACCTTTAGGCAAATAGGTAATCTTGTTTTGGCGATCATAAAGAGTGATCTTCGTATCCGGGTACTGCACTAACAGACATAGCGCCGCAAGCATATGATCGGCGCGGCCGCCTAAAACGCCATAAACATCAATCTCATCATGCCCCTGTGCAATAGCGTATTTGATGGCTAACGCCGTATCGGTATCATCTTTCTGCACCGGATGACGTTCTACCTGTAAATCTTCTAATAGCTTTTGATCTTCTAAAGAATCAAAATCACCAATAGCCAGCAGCGGCTTAATCCCCTGCTTATACAAATGGGCTAAGCCCCCATCCACCGCAATATAATCAATCCGCTGATCTTTCACCGGGCCATTATCCATGGCCGCATATAAACCTATTCTCATAATAAAGAGTCAATCGCTTCTTTACGGTTAGGATTTTTAAAGACATAACTGCCAGCGACTAACACGTCAACCCCTGCTTCTTTACAAAGCTGGCCGGTTTGCGCATTGATCCCGCCGTCAACTTCGATGACGTAGTGGTGATCCTTTTTCATGGCGGCTAACTGTTTGATTTTGTCAAGCGCGCTTTCTTTGAAAGACTGACCGCCAAAGCCTGGTTCAACGCTCATCACTAAGACTAAATCAACATCATCTAAATAAGGCTTGATGGCTTCAACGCTTGTCCCTGGCTTAATGGTAATCCCATTTTTTGCGCCTAGGTCATGGATTTGTTTAAGCAAAGCTTTGGTTTCTTCGACGCTGTCCATCGCTTCGACATGAAAGTTGACCAGATCAGCCCCTGCTTCGACAAATTTTGGAGCATAGAAAGCGGGATCAGAAATCATCAGATGGACATCAATAAATTTATCCGTTACCTTACGTAAATTGCCTAAAATGCCATAACCAAATGAAATATTAGGGACGAAGTGACCATCCATTACATCATAATGGAGCCAAGACGCGCCTTCTAATGTATCAATTTCTTCTTTCAGTTTGGTAAAATCTGCCGATAAGACAGATGGTGCAACGTTAATCATATTTATGTTCCTCTCTTTCTTTAACTTCCTTTAAAAAACTTAAATAGTGATGATAGCGATCCTCACTGATGACGCCTTCAGCCACCGCTTCTTTAACGGCGCAGCGGGGTTCGCTGTCATGGAGACAGCCGCGAAACTTGCATGAGGACGCTAAGGCTTTAAAGTCATGGTAAGACGTCGCTAATTCAACTGGGGTCATCTCTAATTCTAAAGAAGAAAAGCCCGGTGTATCAGCGACATAACCGCCATGCATAGCGATGAGCTCCGTATGGCGCGTGGTATGTTTCCCACGTCCTAAGGCATCAGAAATTTCATTGGTTTCAATCTGTAAATGAATATCTAACGCATTAAGAAGTGAAGACTTCCCTACCCCTGACTGGCCGGTGACCACGGTGCTTTTTCCTTTGAGGGTTGCCTTCACTTCTTCGATACCGATATGCTCTTTACTGCTGACAAAGATGACCTTATAAGACGCATAATCCTTTTGGATTTGCGCCATTAAGGAATCATCTAAATCAATTTTGGTAATGACAATAATCGGTTCAATGGAGAGATGTTCCACCATCGCGAGAAAGCGATCGAGCAGCACCCCATCAAAGTCTGGGTGGGTAATTGAGAAAACCAGCAGCGCCTGATCAACATTACAGATCGGCGGTCTCGTTAAGACGTTTTTTCGCGGGAGAAGCTTTAAAATATAGCCTTCCTGATTCTCATCGATATCAAACTCGACACGATCCCCCACGAGTGGTTTCTGTTTTGTTTTTCTAAATTTACCTCTTGCCTTACAGGTATAAACCTGTCCATTGCTGCTGACATAATAGAAGCCGGCAAGTGCTTTGATGATTTTTCCTTCCATTGAACCTCCTACGTATTAATTATTTGTCGATGTGCTTGATGAACTTGTTTCATCGCTGTTTGTCGTTGTATTAGATGCGCCATTTGTAGCCGCGTTATCACTATTTCCGCTTGAAGATGTATCGCTGCCTTCATTGCTGCTTGCTTTCGAAGTTGAAGAACTATCCGACTTCTTCTTGCTTGATGACGAAGAAGTGCTTGAGCCATTAGATGATTCCGAACCATCCGTATTGCTTGATGCATCGGTATTGGATGTATTTTCATCACTTTGATCATCTTTCTTTTGTGGCACCTGATCATAGTAATAAAGGGTAATAGTCGTGCCCTTTTTCGTGACAACGGTATAAGGGGCGATACTTTGCTTTATAACGGTGTTCAGATTGCTTTCCGTAACCTTCGACGCCTCATCATCAGATGGTTTTAGCACACTGGTCTTCACGTTAAAGCCTAAAGACTTTAAGGTCGATGTTGCCGATGAAATCGAATCGCCATAAAGATAAGGAACGGTAATCGATACACCTTTAGACACGGTTAAGGTAATTGATTTATTTTCGGAATTAGGATCGACCTTTTCCCCGCTAGAGACGCTCTGACCGATGACTTCCCCAGCCGCAAAATCATCATCCGTCTTTTCATAGCGGCTGACGCTATAACCTAAGTCTTCCAGTTCACTTTTCGCCGTGCTGTATTTTTCACCAGTATAATCTTTCATAATGATCCATTTTCCTGATGACACTGTTACAGTAATGGCTGTATCCTTTTTAATTGTAGTACCGCTTTTTGGGGAAGTAGAAATGACTTTACCAGACGCGTATGTTTCGGATAATTCCGTGCGGTAAGTGACATTGCCATCTAACTCTTCTTCTTTGAGTTTCGATGAAGCTGCAGATTTCTTCATACCCACTAAATTGGGCATCGTATAAGTTTTTGACTTATTGAGAATACCGCTGCTCATAACGCCAATAATCACCGCTGCCACAATCGCTAAAGCGATCACAATCACAATGAGCTTACCTTTGCCTTTTTTCTTCTTCTTTTCAACTTTTGGCGTAGCCCGCGTAACTCTTGGCGTTTCTTCAGTCTCAGATGGCAGCGCCGCCGGCGCGGTATCTTCTTTATCCTGCGTAAAGAATTCCGTATTGCCAGCAACGATTGTGGGTTCACTCGCTGGGGCCCCGAAACTGATTTTCTTTTCATTAGGATGATCGAGACAGGTATTAATATCCTGTAACATATCCAAGGCGCTCTCATAACGATTGAGCGGGTTTTTAGCTGTCGCTTTGATGATAATATTTTCCACTGACTGAGGAATCGATGAGTTAAACTCACGCACTGAAGGAATTTCATCACGCATATGTTTCAATGCGATATTGACTGGTGATTCCCCATTAAATGGTACTTCCCCTCGTAATAATTCATAAAAGATAATCCCTAAAGCATAAATATCACTCTGTGGTGTGGCTTTTTCGCCACGGGCAATTTCTGGCGCTAAATAATGGAGCGACCCCATAATGGTATTGGTCTGGGTGACCTGCGAGAGTGACTGGATCGAGGCAATACCAAAGTCCGTAATTTTCACAATACCAGAATCGGTAATGAGAATATTCTGCGGTTTCAAATCACGATGGACAATCCCCATCGAATGAGCGGTGGCAACCGCCGAAACGACCTGTTTCATAATATCGATTGCTTCAATGTAATGCAAAGCGCCACGAATATTAATGAGCTGTTTTAAAGTCTGCCCTTTAACATATTCCATGACGATGTAATAAAGATCATCTTCATCACCCACGTCATAAATGGAGACGATATTCTTATGATTGATTGCCGCGGCGGCGGAAGCTTCACGATGGAAACGTTTGATATAAATAGGATCACCGGTTAATGATGAACGTAAAATCTTAACCGCGACTTTGCGGTTTAAGACCTGATCTTCCGCTAAATAAACATCTGCCATCCCGCCTTGACCAATTAAAGATTTAAGCAGATAACGATCTGCCAGCAAACGATTCACTTCACTCATGCGCTTCGCCTCCTTCCAAAAGAATGACCGAAATATTATCATAACCGCCATGAATATTGGCTTGTTTAATGAGTTCTTCAGTTTTGACTTTCGCATTCCCTTCGCCGGCGAGAATTGCAATCATCTGCTCATTAGAAAGAGAATTGTATAAGCCATCCGAACACATCATAAAAGCCTCATAATCAGCCGGTAACTCGCAAAACGATACTTTTAAAAGATCTGTCACCCCAACCGCCTGAATCAAAACGTTTTTCTGGGGATGATCAATCGCTTGTTTTTCGGTAATATAGCCGCCTTTTAATAAGGCATTGACTAAGGTATCATCAACCGTTAACTGGGTTAACACGTTGTTTTTAAAGATATAAGCGCGGCTATCGCCAACATGTGAGACATACATTTGCTGACCTTTGAGATAGGCCACGACAACGGTTGTCCCCATGCCGTTATATTCCTCATTTTCTGAGCCTTTGGCATAAACCGCATTATTTGCTTCCATAATAAGATTGGTGAACCACATTTTGATATCATTGGCACTAAGTAACTCTTCATGCTCTTCAAAGTGGTCCATAATATAATCACAAGTCATTTGCGCAGCGACTTCGCCGGCCTTATGGCCGCCCATCCCATCGCAAAGGACGCAGAGAAGTTCATCGTCGTTGATTTTCTTATACGCTACGCGATCCTGGTTTGTTTCACGCAGGTTCCCCACATCGGTAGACATTGAAATCATCAAGACTAAGCCCTCCTTTCCTTTTTCGCTCTTAACTGACCGCAGGCCCCATCGATATCACTGCCATGTTCCTTGCGCAGTGTCACGTTGATATGTAAACGTAATAATTCATCTTTAAAAGCCTGAATCTTATCCTCACTTGATTTCTGGAATCCTTTTTCATCAACCGCATTGTATGGAATAAGGTTGACATAGACATTGAGTCCTCGTAAATAATGTGCCAACTGCCGTGCATACTTGACATCATCATTGACATCTTTCAGTAAAATATACTCAAGGGTCACACGACGATTGGTCGCTTCGATATAATCTTTGATCGCCGCTCTTAACTGATCCATTGGATACGTCTTATTGATAGGCATCAAAGTGTTACGAATATCATCATTAGGCGCATGCAGCGAAATGGCTAAATTCACTTGAATGCCTTCCTTCGCAAAATCGTAGATGCGTGGCACCAGGCCGCAAGTGGACACAGTGATATGACGAGCCCCAATCGCTAAGCCTTTAGGCGCATTGATCGTATAAATAAAATTCATGACGTTGTCATAATTATCAAATGGTTCCCCAGTGCCCATGATCACAACATGAGAAACACGTTCATTTAAATCATTTTGAACCGTCATGATCTGACGGACCATCTCTCCGCTTGTTAAGTTTCGCTGCTTTTTGAGTAACCCTGAAGCGCAGAACTTACAGGCCATATTACATCCTAACTGACTTGTCACACAAAGTGACTGACCATAAGGATGAATCATCAGCACGGTTTCAATAAGACCGCCGTCATCTAAGGCTAAAAGGTATTTGGTTGTTCCATCAGCCGAAACCTGCTTTTCCACGATTTCTAATAAATCACAGGAAAAGTTTTCTGCCAGTTTGGCTTGCAGAGTCTTTGATAAATTGGTCATCTGGGACCAGTCATGGACATTTTTCGTATAAAGCCATTCAAAGACCTGATTGGCTCGAAACTTCTTTTCTCCAATGGCTAAAAATGCTTCGACCATCTGCTCTCTTGTTAAATCGTAAATTGAGTTCATAGTTCATCCTTCTTCAAAAGACACATATAAAAGCCATCACTATGCATATCAAACGGTAATATTGTTTTCTCTTCAACGACGCGCATATCAGGATGGTCTTTCACGAATGTGGCGACTTGTTTTTCATTTTCTTTTTTATTTATTGTACACGTACTATACACAATATTACCACCCATTTTACACAACTGGTAGGCATTTTCCAATAATTTTTTCTGAATCGGAATGATTTCATCCATCGCTGAAGGCTCATGATAACGAATTTCCACTTTTCGTGCCAAGACGCCAAGCCCTGTGCAAGGTCCATCTAAAAGGATTGCATCATACTGCTTTTTGCCAAAGGTTTCTAAGTTTGTCGCATCGCCAACCTGGGCATTGATGATGGTTGCGCCTAAGCGCGATGCATTGTCATTAATGAGAGCAATTTTGTGCTTATAAAGATCAAAAGCATCAATCGTGCCCTGATTATCCATGAGCGCAGCTAAGTGCGTCGTTTTCGATCCTGGCGCCGCGCACATATCTAATACCTGCATGCCCGGCTGAGGGCTTAATAGCTGCGCGACGCATTGTGACGATTCATCCTGAATTGTCACAATGCCTTCCTTAAAAGCCTGAGTGTGAGCAATATTTCCGCCTTCATAATAGACGGCATCTTTGGTATAAGGAGATGCCTTAAAACGTGGATCTTTTTGAATGAGCGCTTCACGACTGATCTTTAAGGTATTCACGCGAGCACATTTGATTGGCACTTCATTGTCAGATGCTAAAATCTTTTTCGTTGTCTCTAAGCCATACTGCTTTTTTAACATCTTCACGAGCCATAAAGGATGGGACGTGATGATACTTAAATAATCATCTTCTGATAATGATGATAAATCCGCCGGCTGCGCAAAGCTGGAGCGTAAGACGGCGTTTACAAAGCTCGCCGCTCTCGCCCCGCGGCGCTTTTTGGCGAGCGCTACGCTGCTATCGACGATCGCATAATCAGGCATATGCATATAAAGATGCTCATACATGCTCATTAAAAGGAGCATTCTTTCCGTCACTTTGACCCTTTTGCCTTGAATATGCGCTTTAAGTTCATATTCTAAACGTAAACGATACTGAATCGTCCCATACACTAAGGCAGTCACCAGATCATTTTTGACCTGATGGCTATTTAACGCATGATTAAGGGCAATATTCAAATAGGTATGATCTTTCTCGTAAGCAACGAGAATATCGAGTGCTAAATCTCTTTCCATATTATTATATTTGGGTATACGGGTTAAAATCGCATACCATTGTCACCTTTCCATTTTGACTCACATTGTAATAGCGCATGAGTGATTTGAGCACCGGTAATAACGCTTCACTTTTAATATATTTCACTAAAATGCGTTCACGATAGAAATCCTGCATTTTAAAGACCGCGGCCTCACTAGGCCCTAAGGCTTTCACGCTATGTAAATGTGCGACTAAATAATTTTTGATATCTAAGGAAGCCGCTTTAACGGCTTCACTGCTTCGTGATTGTATAATAATTGACACTAAATGACAATAGGGAGGATATAAGGCCTGTTTGCGAAACTTCATCTCTTCGTTAAAGAAACCCTGATAGTCCTGCTTAGCCGCCATGGTAATGGCGTAATGCGTGGGATTGAAGGTCTGAATCAGGACGCTGCCGGCCTTTTGACCGCGTCCGCTTCGGCCGGCTACCTGCGTTAACAAATCAAAAGTCCGTTCACTTGCGCGATAGTCGGGAATCATTAACGTTAAATCGGCACTTAAGACGCCAACAAAGGTAACATTCTCAAAGTCTAAGCCTTTCGCAATCATTTGCGTGCCTAAAAGAATATTTCCTTCGTTTTTCGCAAAGGCTTCTAATAATCGTAAATGATCGTTCTTATTTCTCGTTGTATCATAATCAAAGCGAATAACCTTAGCCCCTTGAATGGTATGATTGAGCTCTTCTTCAATCTTCTGCGTGCCATAACCGATTTTCTTTAAAGCCGGGGCCCCGCAATGCGGACAATTATGGGGCATCGTGATGCTGTAGCCGCAGTAATGACATTTTAAAGTGCCATCATTTTTGTGATACGTTAACGTGACATCGCAATGCGGACATTTGATTGTTTCCTGGCATTCCTCACATAAGACAAAAGAAGCGTATCCTCTTTTATTCAGCAAGACAATCGCCTGCTCACCGCGATCAAGCGTCTCCTGCAAACGTGCTTTCAGTTTTCTTGACATCAGCTCATAATGCCCAGCTTTCGTTTCCTCAACCATATTGACAATATCCACTTGAGGCAATGGCTTTTTATTAATCCGAATTGGCATTTCGTATAAATCGTAAACACCTTTTTGAGCTCGCGCATAAGATTCGACGCTCGGCGTCGCTGAGCCTAAAACAATCCGCGCATGGTGCGCATGCGCCCGATAGCGGGCAATGGACAAGGTATGGTAACGGGGCGTATTTTCCTGTTTATAAGAGCTGTCATGTTCTTCATCCATAATAATCAGACCGATCTGCGCTAAAGGTGCAAAGATGGCGCTGCGCGCTCCCACGACAATACGTACCTGACCATCGCGAATACGACGATATTCATCGTAACGTTCCCCCTGTGATAAACGGGAATGTAATATTGCCACCGCGTCGCCAAAGCGCTGCTTAAAGATCGCCACCATCATCGGTGTTAAGGAGATTTCTGGAACGAGCATAATCACGTTTTGTCCTTGCTTTAAAATTTCTCGGCTTAAAGCAATATACACTTCGGTTTTTCCTGAACCTGTCACCCCGTGAATCAGACTGATCCGCTCAGGTCTTTGCATAATGCCTGCGACCACTTGAGCCTGCGCCGACGTTAAAGTGATCTCTTGATGTTTTTCTTCTAAACGCATGTGAAAAGGATCACGGTAAATCTCTTTTTTGTAGACTTCCACGAAACCCTGTTTCTCTAAAGAAGAAATAATAGCCCGGGAATAGTCTTTGACAAAGTGATCACCAGCTGCGTGTAAGTCATGATACACCTCTTGCTGCTTGGGAGTTTTCGGGGTGCCTTCTTTGATAATGCGAACCGCCTGTAAATAGATGGGACCAGAGGTTTTTCCGCTGCTAGGTTTCAAACTCCCCGGCAGCATCGTCTGGAGGCATGCGATTAATGGCGATAAAGTCAGTTTAGCCATGTGTTTGGCCAAATCCAATAATTCCTTATTGAGGATGGGCGCCTCATCAATAACATCTAAAATCGGCATGATTTTAAAGCCATATTGCTCTTCTGCCTCCTTTAAGGATAATGATGTGAGTGTAACCTTAAGAACATAAGCAGTGAGCACTTGTGAGCGGAAACGCACACGTACGCGTACCCCTTCATTGATCGGCTGTTTACTATAATATGTAAAAGGCCGATCAAGGGCATCAGCGACCTTTTCGACAAGACAATCGACAATATACATAGGACTCCTCCTTCTTTTCTCCATTATAACATACAAAAAGCAGGAATTAGTCCTGCTTCTTGATGGCGCTGCGAATAATTGCGGCAATTTCTGAAGCCGCCTGATCAATGGTATTATTCACAACAACATGTTTATAGTTATCCTTTGTTTTGATTTCGCGTTCCGCCTTTTCCAAGCGCTGACGGACAATATCCTCCGCTTCGGTGCGGCGACCGCGAATGCGTCTTTCAAGTTCCTCCATTGATGGGGGTACTAAGAAAATCGTTAAGGCATCTGGCACTTTAGCCATCACCTGAAGAGCGCCTTGAACTTCGATTTCCAGTAAAACGTTCTTGCCTTCGTTTAAGAGTTTTTCGACATGTTCTTTTGGTGTTCCATAATAGTTACCAACAAATTCAGCATGTTCGAGAAGGCCGCCTTCAGCGACTTTCTTTTCAAATGTGTCACGATCGACAAAGAAATAATCCCGGCCATCGACTTCTCCCGGTCTCGCGCTGCGGGTTGTCATCGAAATAGAATACGCCAGATTCAATGTCTGATCTTCAAATAATTTTGCACGTACCGTGCCCTTGCCAACCCCGCTAGGGCCAGAAAGGATGATGAGTAAACCTTTTGACATCTCTGTTCTCCTTTAATTTACATAAATAATATAATCTTAACATTTTCCTGTCAATGGATTCCCCTGTAAATTCATATATTGTATGTTATAATGACACGGGTGATAAATATGGCTTTTGATGGAATTGTCCTCTCCCGCGTCACGCATCAGCTCTCTGAGTTACTGACAACGGGAAGAATTTCCAAAATTTACAACATTTCGCGTTATGAGTTATTAATGACTGTTCGCGCTCATAATACGAATCATAAATTATTAATATCGATCCATCCGATGTATGCCCGCATCCAAATTACACATTTGAACTATCCAACCCCGGAAGTGCCGAATGCTTTAACGATGCTGCTAAGAAAACATATGGATGGGGCGTTTATTGAAAAGATCGAACAGATTGGCTTAGATCGTATTGTGAAAATGACGATCAAAGGCCGTAATGAATTTAAGGATCTGGTGACTTACTATATTTATATTGAAATCATGGGTAAGCATTCTAACTTTGTCCTCACCTATGAGGATGGCAAAATTATTGAATGTTTGAAACGGGTCTCACCAAGTGAATCGACGCGTATTTTACAGCCTGGCATTTACTATGAACTGCCGCCGCTCATTCCTAAGAAGAATCCTTTTACATCTTATTACACGCCAAGTGATAACTTAGTGAAGGTATATGAAGGTTTCTCAAAAGATTTATCGAATGAAATGTTATACCGCATTGAAGCGCATCAGATGTTTGATACGGTGATGTCAGAAATCGCTCAATCAAATCATTTATACATTTCAACGTTTAAAGATAAAGAGTATTATCATGTGATTCCCCTGACCTATTTAGGGACAGATTATCAAGAATACGAATTATTTGATGGCTTAGATGCCTACTATGATTCAAAAGATACGAAAGATCGTATTAAGCAGCAGACCAATGACTTAGCCCGTTTTATTCGTAAAGAATATGATAAGAATGTCAATAAGCTCAATAAGCTTGAAAAGACCCTCTTTGATTCCCAAAATAGTGATGATTACCGCATTAAAGGTGATTTGCTTTATGCCTCATTACCGCTTATTAAAAAAGGGATGACTTCAATTACGGTCGATAATTACTATGATGGCACTAAGATGACGATTGCCTTAGATGAGCGTTTTGATGGCAAAACAAATGCCAATCGTTATTATAATAAGTACCAGAAAGCGAAGAACTCTCTTAAAGTGCTTAAAGAACAGATCGCTTTGACAAAAGAAGAGATCAATTATTTCGATACACTTAATACCCTGATTGAAAACGCCAACTACTATGATGCGATCGAAATCAAAGAAGAATTAGAGAACTTGGGTTACCTGCGTAAAAAAGGTAAAGAAAAGATTCGGAAAAAGAAAGGTGAACCACACTATCAGACCTTCAGAACCAAAGATGATATTATTATTTATGTTGGAAAAAACAACCTGCAAAATGATTATGTCACCTTCAAGAAAGCTCGGAAAACGGACTACTGGTTCCACGTCAAAGATATGCCTGGTTCCCATGTCATCGTCCATAGTGATGCCTTAGATGAATATACGATTCGTTTAGCGGCCAAGATTGCGGCCTATTACTCAAAAGGCAAGAACTCTTCTTCTGTCCCTGTAAACTACTGTCAGGTAAAGAGTCTTAAAAAACCAACTGGCAATAAACCAGGTCTGGTATTATTAGGTCACTATAAAACGATTTATATGGATCCTGATGACACATTTTTTAATGAAATAAAGAAAGGATAATATTATGAAACTTATACCCTGGTCTTTTAATAACGACCATGTTCAAGGTTATACCGTCGCCGGTTACCAGAATGGAAAACTCTTCGATATGGGTTATCGGGACGATAACCATGACGAAGTGCTCGCCAACCGGCAGGCGCTAGCTGCTTATTTACATACTGATCTTAACCATATGGTCGCACCGCATCAGCGTCATACCACAAACTTCAAGAAAGTCACCCTCGCGCAAGACGGTGGTGAAGGTATGTATCAGCATTCGACCAAATTAGATTATATTGATGCCACGTATACGCGTGATCACAACTTAACGTTATTGACCTTTCACGCTGATTGCTGTCCCGTTTTACTTTACAGCGAGGATCAGGATCTCATTGCAGCAATCCATTCCGGCTGGCGTGGTACCGTCAATGAAATTGTCGGCAAGACGGCCTCTTATCTCATTACGCATGAGGGCTGTAACCCATCTGGCTTCCATGCTTTCATTGGGCCATCATTAGAACAGCGTAATTTTGAAGCGATGGATGATATTATTGATCTTGTCAAGAACATGTCTTTTGATACATCTTCTTTTTATAAACGTAAAGATGAAAGTCATTATCTTCTTGATTCTAAAGGGCTCATTAAACAGCAGTTATTAAACTTAGGTGTTCCTGATACGCACATTGAAGTCTCTCCTTACTGTACGACGGAACATGATGATTTATTCTTCTCTTATCGTAAGAATAAATCCCCTTATCGCAACATTACCATTATTACAATGAAAGATCGTACTTAAAAGGCATCCGCAAGGATGCCTTTGTTTATTTGATTGTCACTTTTCTTTTTGCGCCTTTAGAAAGGCCGCCATAATTGTGATCCTTATATGACGAAACCACTATATCATATTTTTTCCCTTTTATATTGCCTTCCACCAACATAGTTCTCTTAAATGTCTTTGATCGACCTGAGACCTTTTTCCCATTGATGACTAATCCCTTTGTGCCTTTAAGTTTCTTTTTGAGTGTCACAGTGACTGTAAAACGCGTGCGATCTGGTATCCGGATGTAATAGCCAGGATAATAGGTATTGCCAAACCAGTAACCTTTCACCCAGGTATTTGTGCGATACCCTTTTTTAAATTTCACTTTAGAAATTTTAATACTCTTGATCGGTGGTGCACTTTTAAGTCCAGTTGAAATAGTAAAAACAGCACTCGATTTCCCATTAAATGTTTTGCCATCAACCTTGGTATAAGGATCCAAGCGCACACGATATTTGGTATTGGCTTTTAATCCTTTGATGGTAAATTGTTTTTTAAACAGCAGGGAGCCAGCCCCTGTTTCAACGCGCAGATCTTTCACTTTCTGCCACTTTTTATTTTTATAAAGCATCACTTTATAACAGCCGCCTGCTGGGAAATTGCCGCTGTAGCTGATACTGTTTGTAACAGCGGTAAAATTATCTAAAGAAAGAGCTGGCTTACCCGTTACCACCATAAGACTGAGCTCTTTTTCTTCATAGCCGGCTAACTCATCTCCATAAGTGACTGGAATCGTTTTTTTGCCCACGAAAAGAGTACTGCCATCAACTTTAAAAGTATGTTCCTGCCCACTGGCCTCCTTATGGTTAACATAGCTTAAATGAACAAT
Organism: Intestinibaculum porci; assembly: GCF_003925875.1. Lineage (GTDB taxonomy): Bacteria > Bacillota_I > Bacilli_A > Erysipelotrichales > Coprobacillaceae > Intestinibaculum > Intestinibaculum porci. The sequence continues at coordinate 1,757,283 of NZ_AP019309.1, forward strand.
AGGATCAGCCCCGACGAGCTTCACTTTAACATTCGTTTTTTGATTAATGCTGATATGTGCTGGCTCAATGACCAGTTGTCCATAGCTGATTGGTGTGAGGCTCACATGGAGCTTATATTCCGCTAAACGTTCTTGCGGTTTAGCAATCTGTAAAATATATTTCCCAGCCTTGGCGCGCGTATCAATACTTTTGCGATCTGTGGCGCTCTCCAGGTGGCCAGCACTATAATTGTCTATTATCGAAGCTTCCCCTTCCATTGTCACTTTCACATAAGATGGCTGTGTTAACTGCAAGGCAAAGTAATCATACGATGGACCGCCGCCACCTTCATAAGTACCGCTTGCGGTAATCACAACCGGATTATCTTCAGACTGCGAGGTCTGATACTGCTTGATGGTAGCTGCCTTATAAGACATCGTTATAGTGGTGGAACCTGTGCCTGTCGGATTGCCATAAGAAAAATGCACCGGCAGCGTTTCATGAGGAGATAAATCTTTACCCTCACTTAAATCCTGATCGGCCACTGGTCCTCTTGACAGGTTTCCATTTTTAACCATCGTATTATTGGCCACTAAATTCATCGTCTGATCTGTCTGATTGACAAAATTGACAGTTGTCTGATCCCCTTTTTCAAGGGTAAACGTCACTTGATTTTCCGTTGCTCCAGTTAAATTTACAGTCAACGGCTCAAGGGCTGCAATGGGATGCATTGTCGAAAGCATCATAGCGAACATGATCAAGGCTCCCATTAAAACTTTTTTCTTCATAGATATCATCCTTTCATATTTTACGATACGTATCAGGCAAAGAGGTGATCTTGGCACTCTTGCTCATCTGATTGACGACCATTTGTCGGCTCTAAAGCATGGGCGGGAATCGTCCATAAAAACATCATGCTGACACTAATGAGGAACCGTAAACTCTTCTTGAACTTCATACTCTGCTACTCAAAATGTGTTTAAATATACTCAAACACATCGAGATATGTAAGTTCTCACGAACATTACTTACTGCTTCTTCGTGTATGCTTTTGTAGTCACAAGTGACATACTACTCACAAGTTCTTGTACACTCCACAGTCGTAAATTCCCGACTAAGCCATCGGTACATACTTACATTTGCTTGTTTATGCAATTTTGTAAGTTTTTGCATCTCTTAAATTAAGACTCGCATTATAGTCTCTGTCTGCTATGTATCCACAATTACATTTGTAAATTCTATCTGAAAGTTTTAAATCTTTCTTAATAGCACCACAGCAGTGACATAATTTTGATGATGGATACCATCTGTCTACAACTCTTAATTCAATACCATTTTCATCACATTTATTTTTCAGTTTAGTTCTGAACTCATAAAATTTCTGCGATGCAACGGCTTTTGAAAGATGACGATTCTTCATCATTCCTTTTACATTTAAGTCTTCAATCGTTATATAAGATGGCTTGGTTTTCACGATCTCAGCGATTGTCTTGTTCATGTAATCAGTACGGATATTGTCTATCCTTTGATAAAGTTTCTGTACTTTAAGCCTCTGTTTTTGTATATTTTTTTGAGTAGACTCTCCTTTCTTTAGATTTTCATATTTACGAGAAAGACATCTTTGCGCTCTGCGCAGCTGTTTCTCAAGTTTCTTTAATTTTGCAGATTTATTGATGTTTTTGTAAGTCTTGCCATTTGAGACAATAGCGAAATCCTTTAATCCTAAGTCTATTCCAATACCTTCGCCGCTGTCACAAAAAGGCTTCGTGTCAGGAATCTCTACAACAACTGACACGTAATATCTGTCCGCCTTCATAGATACTGTACCACTTTTGATTTTCCATCCATCTTTAGTCGTTGGTATATAGCCTTTTTCTTTTAATCTTACCCACCCAAGAGCAGGAATCTTAATACGATGTCTTTCACAAATGCAGTCTTTGGGATTATTCTTTACGAAGTACATCTTTACATCAGATTTTCCTTTTTTCTTAAATTTTGGAAAACCGCTTTGATGTTTAAAAAATCTCGTAAAAGCAAGACACCCATCTTCAATAGATTTCTTAACAGCTTTAGAATAGACTTCCTTAATCCATGCTTTGTCTGGATTGTCAGGTATATACTCATTGTTAAGCCAGACACTAAACGCCTTGCCACTCATAAACGCTTCACCTTGATCGTGCAAAGCTTTATTATTACTAAGGTAGAAATTATAGATATATCTGCAGGTACCAATAATTTTGTTAATCTTGACTTTCTGCTCTGGTGTTGGATGAATTTCTGTCCTGAAGCTCTTTAGCAATTTCCTCATCCCTTTCTATTTGCTTTTTATACTTACGAAATCCGTACAGCCTGCAAGAGAATACATGGAGTATTGAAATAATATCCTGCACAAGTTCTTCCTGCGGCGATAGATCTTCATTATTAACGATCACTATGGTTGTATTAAACTTCATACAGAATTTTTCAAACCAGTCATAACCAAATCTGATAAATCTATCTTTGTGCGTGACTATGATCGTTTTAATTTTTCGTTCCGTTACTTCATCTAATATTTGATTCCACTTTTTGCGGTTGTAATTAAGACCGCTTCCGTATTCTTCAATGCATTTGTCAACAATGATACCTTTTGCATTACAAAACTGTCGTAAAAATGTGACTTGGTTCTTTAAATCATCTTTTTGATTTCTTGTAGACACTCTGGCATAAATAACAATTTGGCGATGATCGTTTTCAGTATTTATGCCTTTGAATTGTAGATATTGGTCGTAAGTATAATAACGTCTATTAGTTGGAGTGCGATTTGCTTTTAAAATTCCTTCCCTGTCCCAACGCTGTAATGTTTTTACAGAAACACCTAATAATTCAGCAAAATCTTTTGGTTTGTAATTCGTGATATTTGATGTATTCATCATATGCCTCCATGAGCACATTTAAACACTTTAACCACTAATGTCAATGATATAAGTTACTTAATATGTCCTCCTGGTATATTCTAATTAGCTCATCTAGCTAATAGGAATATACATTTCCTTTCTATCAACTTTATATACGTAGTTGATTACTGTTTAGAAATAGTATATGTTTGAAAAAGTGAATGTGTATGTGGATTTATATCCCTCCCTGTAGCTTTGACTACTTAAGAAAGTATCATACCGCAGACTTATTCACCAGCAACCATCAGTTAGATGAGTCTTTGAACTCGCATTTCGAACCAGGATTTGCAGATTAAGCCCTGTGGGTTCAACACAGTCACAAAATCTATAATCGAAAGGAACTTAACTATGATTACATCAGGAATTGACATTGGAAAGAATTCCCATGTCATCTCAGTCATTGATCAGGATACAGGCGTTCTGCTAGTCAAGCCGACATCCTTCACCAACAACTTTGAAGGATTCAAGAAGCTCGACAAAATTCTAGAACCGTATTCAGAAAAAATCTGAGAATCGGCATGGAAGATACCGGACACTATCACTTCAATCTTCTCCATCATCTTCTTAAAGAAGGATACAGCACGTATCTCATTAACCCTTCAAAGACAGATGCAGAAAGAAAGTTAACCGGAAACATCACAAAAAATGATCAGCAGGATTCAATGCAGATTGCAGATATTCTAGCATATCCAGCAAGAAAGAAGCTTTACCGAAAGGTTGATATGACCTTCTTTTCCATGGACGAGCAGAAAAGTCTTACGCGTCTGCACGCAGATCTTACGGAACAGCTGTGTCCAATAGGCAATAAAATACAGAAGTCGCTGGACATCCTGTTTCCCGAATACAACAGCTTATTTGGCGGCCATTATGGCAAAACCTATATGAAGATCCTTATGACCTTTAAATCAGCCACTAACATTGCCGAAGCTGACATTAGCGATATCAAGGAAGCAATGAAGCATAACGGCCGAGGAAGAGGCGTTAGCTTTACTGCTGAGGACCTCCAGGCACTAGCAAGAAATTCGGTTGCACAGGCAAATAAAGGCGAGGAATACGCCCTTGAAGCCCGACTCAATCAGTACACTGTAGTAGCAGAGCAGCTTGAAAAAGTGGATAAAAAAATAGAAGAGCTGTCAAAAGAAACAAACTCTCCTATGCTAACCATTCCAGGAATTTCGCACCTTTCCTGTACCACCATTCTAGCTGAAATACGCTGCATTGGCAACTTCAATTCGGCAGCAAAGCTTACAAAATTTGCAGGAGTAGCTCCAAAGCACTACGAATCAAGCCAGTTTGACGCTAAGCACTGCTCAATATCCAAGAAAGGTAACAAGTATCTGAGAAAGATACTCTATCAGATAATAACGCCTGTCATTAACAATAATAAGGTCTTCAAGGACTACTATGACAAGAAGATCAGCGAAGGAAAGAGCCATAGGTGTGCACAGGGCCACTGCGTAAGAAAGCTTCTCAGGATCATCTTCCACATTCTTGCGACTGGCGAAGGCTTTGATCCAAACAAGCTGAAGTAGACGCTTCAGTTTCTTCGATATTTTTTACATATCATTTTGAAAATTGTGCAAAAAGCTATAGGAGATTTGCATCACAAATTTGTGAATAATCTCGCATATTATTCATTTTTCAAAGTTCTATATACTATTTGTATACTAACTAAAATCAAATAAAATTTTCAAACTTTTTCATAAAACTACTTGATTTTTATATAGTTAGCTTTCTTTCATGATGAACAAGTCTGAAAGGTTCTATGGGTACATCTTGGTCATAAGGGAAAGACCTTTCAGACTTTCTATATATATTGTAATCGCTTTCTTTTAATTCCACATCATCCGAAAGGATGATCTTTTACTGAAAAAGACCAGCAAAAGCTGATCTTTCTCATTATTTGTATGTATTTTTGGCGTTGGTGAGTTGAGCGCTCTTAATGATTGTATTCACTATTTTTAACTGGCCCTTATCTTTTGGTTCGACAGCTATATTTATATAATCTAAGCAAGAAACTTTGGCATTATAGAAAACGAAGATACGCATCAGTGCTTTTTCACTATTCACTTTCAGCGTGGCATCCATAAAATAGCCTTTATAGCTGCCAATCTTCCCGGCTTTGACATGATAGACTTTCGTCTTCATGCCTTCCTGCATTCCTTCCACCATAATCTTTTTGGTGAAAACTTTTGGATTGATTTTCTGCTTTTTTCCACTGGCGAAGTAGAAAAATGGAAAACCATCGTTATCACCCTTGTAAAAATAAGGCTTCTTGCCCTGCTTTTGGTATGTCCAGCCACTTGGAATCGTATAAGAAACCCCATTATAAACAAGTTTCTTCTTGGCCTGCACATTAACCATCATCATTGCACTCATACATACACACATGAACATTGCGATCAGTTTCTTCATAACATGACCTCCTTTGTTTTCATCATAATGAAAAGAAGTGCTTTATGCAAGCACTTTCAATATCTTTTTGAAATCAATTTTATATAGTCATATCAATATTTTTTAATTATAGAAATAACGAATCTATGACTGTTTATCGCCAATAACAAGGCCGGAAACACGGGCTTTAATGGCAAGTTCTGTGCGGTTTTCACAACCGGTTTTCTCTAACATATGGCGAATATGCGTCTTGACCGTATTTTCACTCATGCAAAGGGCATCACCGATAGCTGCATTGGTTGCTCCAGAAGTCATCAGCCTTAAGACTTCCAGTTCTCGAGCGGTGAATTCATAGCTTTTCGCCAAGCCGATGGATGTCACCGGGACATCGGTGGGATAAATACTCTCTCCCTGCATCGTGCGATCCATCACGTCAATGAAAGAATGGATGCTGTTTTCTTTATACCAGAAACTTTCAATGCCAATCTCTCTCGCCTGATCCATCCAGGAGACTTCCGGCATACTGGTAATGGCAATAATCTTAATATCCGGATTGATCCTTTTCATGGCCTTAGCCGCTGCTAAGCCAAACGAGCCATCCGGCATTAAAATATCCATAAGTACTAAGTCAATGGCTTTATGAGCGATATAGACATCACTGAAGCGCGCGCTTTTGATCGCATCGACCACTTCATAGCGTTCTTCTTTCTCTATCACCATTTTTAGCATTTCTCGTGACATATTCGCATCGTCAACGATCAGCACTTTCACTTTCTTCATATGTTCCTCCATTTGATGTCGATCCGTAAATAAGGCTCCGTTTCCACTTTCATTGTGCCTTTTGTATCGAGTTGTTTTTCCATAACGGATAAGGCATTGGGCGAAAGACGACCTTCACTTTGCATGATCAGGCCCTCTTCTTTCACTTGAATATAGAGATGGATGCCTTTTTGATGAAAAACCAGACCGCTTAAACAATGATGTATCAAATCCATACAGAGCGTTTCATAAGAGAATGGAAACGCCCCTCTTTTAATGAGATCAACCCCCGCAAAAGAAGCTGCCTGTAACAGTTCACACCATAAATTAATCTTCTTTTCCTCACTCTGATTCATCATAATCATGGTCTCCTGCCACATTGTTTTGAGCTGCTTTGGTGAAAAAGCATGATCATAAAAATAAGCGCGCACCGCTAAAAGACATTGACTTAAATCATCATGCAGATGCATTTTGGCAGCTAAGACTTCTTTTTGACGAACGTAAGCATCAATTTGTTTTTGAAAAGCCTGTAAGTCCTCATTGCTCTTAGCTAATGCTTCTGTCTCATTGATAATAACCTGATTGAGTTTATAAGTTTCAGTGACATCATGAATCATAATTTCGATCATTGGATAAGCAGCTAACTGACGTCTGGTATAATGATAGATCTTCTCATGCACATGTAAATAATGATTGTCATCAAAACGCTCTAACACCTCTTCCTGATAAAAAGGATGATGAGTGAAAAGATTCATCAAAGCCTGCATCTGCGCATTCATGAGAATAACCGTGCCATCCAATGAGGTAAAGCAAATTCCTTCTGGTAATTCATCAATAATAGCCTTGATCGTAAAGCTATGAATCTGATGGTGATAGTGCGTATATAAAACATAAAGCAGATACGCTTCACTGATCCCCCCTAATACCATAAGAATGAGGGGGCTTGGATAGGCATCCATAGCGGCAGAAAGCGTAAAGAGGGTAAGCAGACAGATAGCCATAAGAATAAAGCGCAGCGGTGACTGTAATACAATCAAACCTATCAGCAAAGCTAAGGCGCTTAGGGTTAATATCAGGGTGATGATCATAAGCATCCCTCCCACTTATAATAGAGAATCCCCTCTTCTTCATGACATGGCACATGTGCAATATGCGCACTATGGGCAGCTTCGATTTGCATAATCAAATGTTTTTTATAGGTGATGATGATCATCATTGTCGCCTTAAGCGGCAATGCCGCTTCGACAATTTCTTCAAAGACTGCATAACAGGCTAATACCTGCTTAGAAGTCACAAACGTTTCCTTTGGCATCGTAAGATGCACCTGCATGCCATAGGCTTCCATGGCTGCGATTGACTCGAGAAATGCTAAATGCAAGGTCATTGTAAAGAGGCTTTCATACTGCGAAGCGGTTAAACGTAAATGCGCATAACGTTTGATATAAGCGCCTAAAATAGCAGCCTGTAAAATCGTTTGATCAAACGGCTCTGTCTCTAATAATAGCGCAATCTTTTCTCTCTGCTTGATGGTTTCCTTTGAAATAGCATCATAAATTTGTGTTTTTTTCGCTAAGGCTTTGCTTTTTATGGCAATGTTATTTTCTTTTTCTAACATCGCCTGCTGGTTTTCTAAAGTTTCTTTAAGTCTGTACAGCTTTTTTCTCATGTCTATAAGTTCAGAAACATCTTCAATATAATAAGCATAACCGCTTTCTAAAGCTTTACTGTGTAAGAAACAGCCTTGTTTTAAAGGCAGTGTGTTATCTAACGCTTCTTTTACCATGCTGAGGGAGATGCCATCGCGCGGATCAATAACTTTTTCTCCCTGCTCATTAAAAAGCCCAATGTGTAAAGAAGACTGTCTGATTAAAGTATGATAATGATCATTCGCCGGAAAAAGATGCGTGGTTAATAAAGATTCCATTAATCCGATATAAATCACGCAGGCAATATCGGCGGGGCGAAACAGAATCTTGAAATAATTAGGATTGACCCCGGAGATATAGCTCAGGCAGTAGAGTATCCCAAAAAGTAAAAAGATAATCGGATAAATGATCTTCTCCTGATGAATCTTTTGCATCTTCAAAGTAGCGAAAAAGCTATATAACAAAACCACTAAGATAAAACCCATAACCATATAATAGCCAAGCTGATAAGTATAATCATTAAACCTGTGAATCCCTTGAGGAAAGCGAAAGATCAGCTGATGAAAGTCGTTGGTCATGACAAAAACGCTCATGACCAGCGTGCTCACAATGAAGGGTAAACCATATTTATGATGATATAAACGATAAATGGCTAAAGCTAATGTGCAGACTGTGCCAAGATGACACAAATAATAGCTGTACCAGGCATAACGCGTCATGAGCGCATGCGTTGGCATAGCTTCATACTTGATGGTACGAATAAGCAGCCATATAAGCAGAAAGCAGCTGCATAGTAAAAGCAGGCGTTTGATATCCTTGCGGATAAAACGCCGTAAGACATCAACCATAAAAAGCATAATCATTCCACTATAACAGATACAGGATAAAACGCTGACCCGCAACTTTAAGGGATGAAAATAACTGATCATATGCAGCATTGCACTAACACTCACAAAACAAAGCATACTGCCAATGACAATGCGTGTAGTTTTACTCATCATCGCTTATCCTGGAGCTGATTATTGAGAATATACATCGCTGAAGGAATATTTTCACTGAGCTTCTCAGGCATAACGGTATAGGCATTACGAGCCACTAAATCACCAGCCATGCCATGAATAAAGACAGCTAAGCGTACAGCAGTCAAAGGTTCATAACCTTGTCCAAGCATCGCGGTAATCATGCCGGTTAAGGTATCTCCCATACCGCCAACCGCCATCGCTGGATTACCCGAGGCAATGCGATAGGAGTTAACGCCATCACTCACCATTGTATAAGGGCCTTTTAAGACGACAATGACATGATATTTCTTCGCAAAGCTTTGAATACTCATCATTGGATCTTCAATAGTATCTTTATGACATAAACGTTTATATTCTCCTAAATGCGGGGTTAAGACAATAGCGCGGTCTTGATTTTCTAAATACTCAAGATGTTCACTTAAGATCGTTAAAGCATCAGCATCGATGACTAATGGCGCCGTGCTGTTTTTTAAAACATCTGCCACTAATTGTTTTGATGATGCTGCTAAGGATAAGCCAGGACCAATAGCAATGGCCTGATAGCCCATGAAATCTTCCTTTGATAAATGCTCTAAACGGTTTAAGCCGATCAGTTCAGGCAAGATCTCTGGCAAACGGTCAATGACGCTTTCATCACTCATCAGTTTGACAATCCCCGCACCGCTGTATGCGGCCCCTTTGGCACATAAAATTGGGGCTCCGCGATACTGCTTAGATCCGGCAATGATTAAATCCACCCCATAACTTTGTTTATAACCATCAAACTTGCGGTCTTTTAATTCTTTAGAAGCCTGCATCTGCTCATAAATTTCATAAAGGCCCGCTTCCATAAATGGATTATCAATAGCGAGTTCTTCCACTTTCACGATGCCTGTTACCATGCGGCTTTCGGGATTGAGAAAACCTTGCTTGAGGGCACTTAAACATATGGTCTGGGAGGCAAATAGAACACTGGCATAAGGCTTTCCGCTATTGCAGTCTAAACCAGTTGGAATATCAATCGCGATGATTTCATTAAGATAATACGTATTGATGGTATCAATGACCGTTTTATACATGCCTCTCGGGGCACTGTTTAAGCCAAAACCAAAGAAACTATCGGCAATGACATCATAATCATTGATGCGCTCTGATAACATTGTAATCACATCATCATCAACGAGAATCATTTCTAAATTGGCATCTTCACACATTTGAAAGTAATGTTGATTACCTGGGGAAAAGCGATCAGGATCACCAATATAAAAGATCGTTACTTTGACATTGTCCTGACTGAGTTTCAAAGCTAAAGAGAGGCCATCAGCGCCATTATTACCGGGACCAACCATGATTGCCACATTATGATAATCTTTAAAATGCGGCAGTAAGCAATCACTGGCATAATCGATTAATTGTTCAATTGTATAGCCATGGGCAAGCAGATAAGCATCATAATTTTTTAGCTGCTGCTGTGAACCTACAAACATATTTATCACCAACCTTATATATTCATTATAATCATTATTTTTATATTTTGAAACCAAAAAAGAATAAGCAAAAAAGCTTATTCTCTATTTGGCTTTAAAAGCTCCTAATAACTTAATTTGTTTGGAAACCCGTTGAATACTCCAACGCTTGCGGGAATTGATCCGGCTGTTTGGATCATTGACTTTTAGTTTTCCATCTTTGGTTAAACCAGTTAAGACAATATAATGTCCAGCTTTCGTAAAGTCACCCTTTTTCACATTGGCAATTAACACATAATGGGCTTTTAAATATTCCTTGATCGTCCTTGGATCAGAGGCAATATCTCTTTCCGTAAGGCCGAAGTGTGCCCCCGCATTTTCCATAAACGTCCAGCGTGTCCCCACACCCTGTTCATAATAGCCATGCTGGTAAGACCACTTTGACATCTTATAAGGATCCATATCTGTTTTACCCGTCAGACCGCTGTAAACCATACTCATACACGTCGGACCACATGTCTTAGTCGCAAAGAAGCCGTCAGCATAATCCCGATAGCCCCAGCGTTTATCCCATTGGATAAATAAAGGAATCTTTCCTTTTGTCACTTCTGATTTGATGGAGATCTTCTGATTATTATAGTAATCAGCATCTTTTTTATAATCGACAACAAACGATGTCGTCTCTGGATATTTCTCCATGAATTCGACTAATTCTTCAGGATATTTCAACGCCCGCAGCTGCGCGGCCGTATATGTTTTCTTGACCGTCTTTTTCACGATTTTTTTAACCACCGGTTTCTTCACCGGAACCTTCTCAACAGCAAAAGGCCTTACGGTTGCAAGGGTTACAGTACAAAGCGCAAAGACAATATAAGATATTAACATTGTCAGACGACGTTTATTTACCCGTCTTAATACTTTTTTGTTCATAGCCTGCACCTCGCCTTCCATTTTATCATTTTTTACAAATAAGTAAAAACAATTGCCTTAAATTTAAGTTTTCACACATTTTACGTTAATTAGCTGTAATCAAGATTCTCACAAAACATTCTCTAGACGATCCTATTTTTTCTTTTTCAAATTACCAACAACCCCATGAACGCCATGAGCGATAGCATCACCTAAGTCTTTAGCTGATTCACTCGCATTTTGTTTGACCTGCTGAGCGTTTCTCGCAACGTATTCTCCGGCATTGCCAGCAGCCTTTCCAAAGTTATTACCAACATGAACCATATTCTTAACTAGCTGCTGACTCGCATCATTTACGGCTTGTCCGGTCTTCTTGCTAAAATCCTGGATATTCTTACCAGTTTTGATGCCGGCATTTTTAACATTTTGAACAGCATCGCCAGTCATATCAAAGGCTTTCTTACTATGATCAAAAATAAACTGCGCGACATCATTTTGTTTTTTCGCAATGACGTCATCATCGCCATTAATATAGTAACGAATCGCCGCATTACCAACCGTCATAGTTCCCTGGCCGGCAACAATTGCATTAATAAAAGTACTTGTTTTGTATAAACTTTGTAATAATTTTGTTGATTCCTGAACAATCGCTCGTAAAACAAAGGCATTTCCTACGACACCACCAATATTAAAGACAAATTTCACTGCTTCACTTACAGTAAGATCTTCGCCGCTGATATAGGCTATTAAAACAACAAGAACTGCCTGTATAGTCGTTAAAATATAAATATCGCTGATCGGTAAAGATGCAGCGGCTACACCCGCTGAAATACCCCCAAAAATTTGTGCCATTCTTAACGCTGTATCTTTCACTACTTTATCCACCATAATTGCCTGCTTGAAACATTTTTTGGCATCTTCATCAGTAATCGCCGTCAGACAGGTTTCTTTCAGCTTCTCAATATTCCAACGTCCATCGTAAACCATTTGTAATTGACTTCTTTCATGATGAGAAAGCTTATTAATCTGAGAAACATCTTTTTCCCAGTCAATGGTGCTGCAGACAGGAATAATAGCCCTATAGATCAGATGTTCTGCCTCAATTATAGATTCTATTTCCGATACAAAAGCATAAATGTTGCTAATCTTGTCCTGTGTATATTGACCATTTTCTGATCCTTTCATTGGCGGCATAATATCACACTTATTAACCACCACAATGACTGGTACATGAAGACCAGTCATTTTTTTATATTTATCTTCCAGCTTTTTTAATAATGCTGCATCTTGATCAACATGATCTCTTTGACTGCAGACGGTCACAAAAAGAATTAAATCTGGTTTAAACTTGATCAAATCCTCTTCTAACTGCTGCTCAGCGAAAATATTATTCATCGCTTTTGATTCCGCAAAGCCTCGCGTATCCATAATTTGCATAATATCATTGCCTGCATCATCACTTAGCATATAAAGATCATTAATCGTACATGATTTGATATTGCTTACCTCAGCCAGATAAGAACCTCGCATCGCATTGATGAGGGAACTCTTACCGCTACCCGTACGTCCTAACATAAATAATCTCGCCGGTCTTCTGCTTTCAATATCTTTAATCAGTTCTTTTAATGCTTCATCACCAACAATTTTTTCTTTGATAAATTTTCTGACATCTTCAGGAATCGCATCTGGTAAGGCATCCACTACCATATCTACTTTCTCGTACATGTTTTTCACATTCATCAGTCGCTTGTTTAATTCACCTAAATTACCTTTCATAACTAGAAATCTCCTTATCGTTTTTTATTATGATTCTTTTTTATGTCTTGATCATGAATGCATACGAAAAGGGCCCGTAGGCCCCTGGATGATGCATTTAACTATAGATGTAGAGCGGAGTATTGCCGGTGCCAATTATCTTTTTATCTTTCATTTCAGCGACATAATAAATGGCATGTTCGTCTAACTTATAGTAGATATTCAATGTTTCAATATTACTGAGTTTCACCCCGTTCTCTTTTAGATCATCCTTGACTCGGCGTTCGATCTCATCACTGGTGATGTTGTTGAACGCGTATTGAATTTCAACATTTGTTTTCACAAAGCACCACTCCTTCGTTACTCATATTATATATCTTAGAATATCAAATAGAAAGCAAAACAGTACATTTATCTCAAAAAGTCATCAATATCACACATATTGTTTTACGATTATCGAAATATTCGAAATAATCCTTTTAAGAAAAAGAAGTAAGCCGTATTTGCTTACTTCTTGATCGTAATGGATTTAACAGCTGACCAATTGCCGCTATATTTGCCATATTGCGCGCGGACTTTGACAGAGTAGTATTTCTTCTTTTTTAAACGATATAAGTTTTTGTTTGTTACACTGCTTGTGGTATATTTCCATTTTCCGCCTTTGACTTTATAAGCCACCTGATATTTAGAGGCATTTGTCACCTTAGCCCATTTCACCATCAGTTTTCCTTTTGGAACATTGACTAATGACGAAAGTGACGCTTTTCCTAAAGTGAGCTTCGGCTCAGCGGATGTAATTTGTGAACCATCAAGCTGCGCTGTCTGCGTGCGAATCCCCGTTTTTTCGAAGGTTGGTTTAGTCGTAATAACGCCAGTGTTATAAACAGGCGTGGTAATAAGGGTTAACGCTTCATTATTGGTGTAATCTCCATGGCCGACATAACGTTCAGAAGATGTAAAGACCTGTTTACATTGAGGATCATAATCATAATTAATCGTCATCGTATCCCCATTCAACGATAAGGTATGCGCATAGGCATTATTGGAAGGCTGATCAACTCCTACCATAAAGAGCAGATCATTATTTGTCCCAGCAACATCATCACTGTTGGTTAAATCGACAAGGTAGTTTCTCTTGTCTGGCATATGCACTAAGTTCCACATATGGGCTACTCTTGACGACGTGTTCGTTGACAGTTCGACATAGCCAGTCACAGTATAAGCTTTAATCGCAGGATTTTGCCATTTTGTAAGATCACATAAATAGGCAAAAGCTTTAGAGTATCCTTCACAAACCACGTTCGTTTTCGGATCCCCATCAAAAACGGAAATCAGATTCCAAGGATCACTATGATGATTGGTCTGTCCGGCTTTCATCGCCTGATCATCATAAGTAACCAAATCACAGATTTCATTACGATAGTTCACTAATTTATTATAATCACTGACATTGGCATTTTCTGAGACAATGCGATGAATATTATTGATCGCATTGTTGGCGCGAGCGCGCGCTTTAGCACTGATCTTATAGTTGGATCCATATTCTTTCGCCACCGGCAAATCTAACATCATATAACCGCTATGACTTGTTAAACGGATGGTATTCCCCTGAATCTTCGCATAGAGGCTATATTTGTATGAAGCATCAAATGGATAATTCCCACTATAGTAATCAAACCAGTACGTATCAAAAGGATCTTCTAAATAAATCTGATCGAAAGCTTTTAAAAAGTTTACGCCTAAATGAGAAAACATCTTTTGTTGGGTCGTTGGCGTCACATTGCCCTTTTTATCCGTAAAGGAAGAAACCCCTAACTGTTTCTTGGTCATTTTCTTACTTAAACCAATCTGTTTTAAATTCAGTTTGATTTTAGTGGAATTGGTTTGCCCATTCGCAATCTTCTTCATGCCTTTTAAGATTTCATTATACAGTTTCTTAGTGTTACCCGTGAGAACTGTTGCACTGCGGGCTCTTTTCTTTGGGCCACTGATACCAATTAATGGCTGTGTTGTCTGACTTTCCTGAGCCGCTACACTTGGGACACTGCTGAAAATAAGCATCGCACTCAAAGTGAGGCCGCAAAGTTGTTTCTTAATCATAAATAATCTCTCCTTCGTTAAGACTATTTTAGCTTAACTAATTTAATTATACCTGAAAGAAAATCGAATACAACAAAAAAGGACGTATAAACGTCCTAAGCAGTTGTATCACCCATCTCATTGGTGATTTTACAGCCATTCTGTTCGAGCGTATAGAGAGCTTTGGTGAAATGTTCTTCTTTTAAGAAGATATAATCCATGTTGACATCAGAGGTCATAATAATCGGAATGCCCGCTTCATCAAGCACTGATGAAATAGTCGACAAGGCCCCGGCATTACAGGTATACAAAGTATCCGCAAATTTAAATCCCTTCCAGCCATCTTCTCTTAAGATCGTATGTTCTGGGGTATAGTCCATCGGACAAATTAAAGTCATATTTTCTTTTGAGACAGATAAAAATGTATACGGCTGACTAAAGTCAACTTCACTAGGATCAGCGATGGTCGAAACACTCATCAGATCCGGTATCAGATTAATATTCATCATTGCTCCTCCTTTTTAATAAAATAGTTCTCGCAATTCATTCGGGTTATCAGTAATCGCAAAAGCACTTTCTCGGCTGATCTTGCCCGCGCGAATCAGCTTTGCTAACGACGCATTCAGTGTTTCCATGCCGACTTTAGCGCCAGTTTGAATCATTGAATTGATCTGATGACCCTTATTTTCACGAATCAGATTGGAAATAGCTTCATTGACAATCATAATTTCCGTCGCGGCAACGCGGCCATTGGTATCGACGCGCGGCAGCAGCGTCTGGGTGACAACAGCTTTTAGCACCCCGGCTAACTGGACACGGACCTGAGCCTGCTGGTGATTCGGGAAAACGTCGATAATACGGTCGATCGTTTTCGCAGCCCCGATCGTATGTAAGGTCGAAAAGACTAAGTGACCCGTTTCGGCTAAGGTAATCGTTGCCTGAATCGTTTCAAAGTCACGCATTTCTCCCACTAATACAACATCCGGGTCTTCACGCATCGCACTACGCAAAGCGGTCGCAAAGCTATCAACATCATGGCCGATCTCACGCTGATGGATCAACGCCTTATCTTCATGATACAGGTATTCGACTGGATCTTCAATCGTTAAAATATGACAAGGACGCGTATGATTGATTTCATCAATCATCGCAGCTAAGGTTGTTGACTTCCCGCTCCCGGTTGGACCGGTTAATAAAACGAGGCCACGCGGTTCTTTGGTAAAGGAAGAAAGCACGCTTGGCAGTCCTAATTCATCCAAGGTACGAATATTTTCATAGATGACACGGATCGCCGCCGATAAAGCACCCTGTTGAGCATAGACGTTGACACGGTAACGGAAGCTGCTTTCAACATAGACAAAGTCTAAGTCTTCCTGTCTTTCTAAACGACTGGTATCTTCTTTTTCAATTAAAGTGCGGATCATTTCTTTCGTCTGCTCAGCAGTGAAAGTCATATTGGGGAAAGGCATCAGTTTCCCATCTAAACGGGTTAAAACCTGACCTTTTTCATCAATATGAACATCGGAGAAATTGGAAAAACGGGCTTTTTCGAGGACCTGATCTAAAATATTCATAACTATTACTCCTCATAATAAGATACACGTTTTAATTCTTCCATCGTCGTGACACCCTCTTCGACTAATTTTTCGGTTGCTTCAAAAAGAGTTTCATAATGCTGGGAAGATTTCGCATAGGCTTTTAAATCGTCTAACTGGGCATTCTGAGCGATCATCCGTTTTAAATGCCGATCGATGGTGACGATTTCATGCACCGCTACACGGCCTAAATAGCCCGTATTATTACACATATTACAGCCGACAGCTGTCGGCACGGCGGTAATCTTTTTCGTTAACAGTTTTGCATCATTTGCGCTTGGCGCGACTAACTGTCCACAGTAAGGACAGACCTTACGGACTAATCGCTGGGCGACAACACCAACTAAAGAAGAGGCGACTAAGTATGGTTCAACGCCCATATCTTCTAATCGGATGACGGTTGATAACGAATCATTGGTATGCAGCGTGGAGACAACTAAATGCCCGGTAATAGCGGAACGGACAGAAATATCCGCCGTTTCATTATCACGGGTTTCACCAACCATGATAATATCCGGGTCCTGTCGTAAGATCGCTCGTAAGCCGGCTTCAAAAGTCATCCCCGCCTGGTTGTTGACCTGCATCTGATTGATATGTTCTAACTGCTCTTCAACAGGATCTTCAATCGTTGTAATATTAACCGGTCTTTTCGCTAAGGATTTCATAATCATATACAGCGTTGTTGTTTTCCCGGAGCCAGTTGGGCCAGTGACATAGATGATGCCATTAGGCATTTCCATCATATGTTTCATCTTTTCATAGTTTTCTGGTGTCATCCCAAAAGTATCAGAGTGATCAATCGTGGCATTGGTATTTAAATAACGCATAACGACTTTTTCACCATGAACAGTTGGAATCGTTGAGACACGTAAGTTTAAAGACTGACCATTAATTGTCGTGACAATATGGCCATCCTGAGGCACCCGCCGTTCACTGATATCCATATTCGCCATAATTTTAATACGAACGATCAGCGGCGGATGAATCTTAGCCTTTAAACGCAAAGCTTCGATTAAGGAACCATCAATACGCATGCGGACAATGGTTTCTTCTTCGAAAGGTTCAATATGAATATCGGAAACTTTATCACGATAACCGCGAATCAATAAGGAATTGATCAGTTTTACAACCGGGGTATCATCTTCATCCGCATTGTAAAGATCTTCTTCATCAAGGGCATACATATCCGCATTTTCATTAATATCTTCAGCGGCGGTTTTCGAGTTGATTTCTGAATAATAGTAATCAATGGCATTAGAGATATCCTCTTTTAAGGCAATGTTGATGGTGAGATGCTTATTGGTCACCATGCGGATATCTTCGATGCCGTAATAGTTTAATGGATCGGATGTCGCAATCGTTAAGTCATTGCCATCTTCACTGCGATCAATCGCAATCATGTTATATTTACGAGCTAATTCTTCTGGAATTTCTTCTACCGCTTCAACTTTCACATTATAAGTTTCCAGAGAAATGAGCGGGTAGCCTAGCTTTTCTGATAACACCGCCGCAATCTGCTCTTCTGTCACGAAGCCTAAATCTACCAAGTGCTCCCCAATCTTTTTCGAGCGATCGTTTTTCTGCGCATCCAGGGCAACTTTTAACTGATCCTCGGTGATATAGCCATCTTCAACCAAGGTATCCCCTAATCTTAAGTTCTTCATAAAGGACTCCTTTCTTAATTATAGTAATATAATTTGTATTTTTTCTTATTCAGCTTTGTATGATCAATACTTAAATCATACGTCTCTTCACCGGTTGGTAACCGTTTATCAATACTGTTTTTTAAATCAATCGATAACAATTTGAGCGACTGACGCATACTGTAGCTGCGCCCTTTCTTAGTAATCGTTAAGGTAAAATCGATACGTGATTTCGAGCGGATATAGCCCACGTAAGTCATCGCCACCTGACGATCCTCAAACCATTCTGCTTTAAAAATTGGATGTTTGTCTTTATAGAGAATACCATTTTGGATATAAAGACAATGCCAATCATGCTTTTTATTAGGCCGATGTCTGTTATTGGTGACATCATGGGCATAGACCATCTCTCCTCGCATAAAGGCAAAGATCTTGCGACAGTCTTTCTCTAAAGGATCCTGATTTTCATGCATCACCTCTAAAGCATTCTGGTGAAGCTTATAGCCAGCGAAAAAGATGATGATCAAAAGCAGGACAAGAGCCCCAATGGTAATGATTTTTTCTCTTCTTTTCTGACTCATAAACCCTCCCAATGAAAAGAATATGGTGACTCACCATATTACTTTTTAATCATATATACCGCGAACTGAATGGTGAAGCTATCTTCACTCTTCGTATCGCTAGATGTCGATGCCGGGGTATAACTTAATCCCGTCACCCCAACACTTTTCGTATCACCTTCGATATTTTGTAGTAAATCACTGACCTGATCAATTTTCCCATTGACTGTTACATCGACATATTTCGTGACCAGTTTCGCATTTGTAGAACTCGCTGCTTGAGTGTTGGTGCTCGTCGTAGAAGATGATGAAGATGAACTGTTTGTCGTGTTATTACTGCTTGAAACATCATCCTGCGCGTCAGAAATCGTTAAATTCGTTGGCGTTAAGTTTGCGGATTTGATTTCATCCGTGAACATTTCAGAAATCTTTTCATTCTTAAGAACTTTATAATACTTCTTCGTTAAAGATTTGTATGTCTGCGTTTGCGCCGCCAACTGACTAGGCGCATTTTGATACTGCGTTAACTGAGATTTTAATTCCGCTAAGGTTGTTTCCTTCTGAGAAAGCAGATTCTTTTGTTTGCGATAGTTTTCTAAACTTGGCTTGATCGCAAAGAACCAGCCTGCCATCACCAATAAGAAAACGAGTAAAATATAAAGTAACTGTTTCTCTCTTTTCGAGAGAGCACTATACACTTCTTTCATGTTCTCGCCTCCTTACTTTAATACCATTGTCACGGTAAAGGTATATACTGTTTCTGTCTGCGTCGTTACATTTGCGGCAGTGGACTTATTGCTACTTACTGTATTGCTAGTAGTATCGGTATTGCTTGTTGCATCAACCGTATTTTGCGACTGCGTATAACCGGCATAATTAATATTTTTATAAAGCTTCGAGCTGCGTAAATCACTGACAAACATCGTAATATCATCAGGATCTTCAGCGCTGCCCTGTAATGTTAAAGTGGAAGTCGAAGACGTTTCCGTAGGCTGGGTGAAGCTTAAAGAAGTAATATCAATACCATTATCATCACAGAAGCCTACAATTTTATTAAGTTTCGTGGAAGACATCGAAACATAATTACTAATCTTGCGATTGATTTCATTCATTGCACTGACCGCTTCCTGCATCGTCTTGAGTTCACTGTAAGACTGTTGATCCGTCGCTTCAATAGCGGCTTTGGTCGTGCCAATCTTTGTATTGATATCACTGATTTGTTTTTGAGTATTAGAGGTTACAAAGAATAAAGCGCCACAGGTGATCGCGATCACTAATAAGATACTTAATGGCGCCGCAATCAGCTTTAAGAGATCATATCTATGAGGATCTTTGAGAGAGTCTTCATAGGCTTTTAAAATATCAAGTTGTTTATTTTTAATTCCACTCATATTTTACGCTCCTATCAGATATCCCAAAGTATATAAGTAATGATTCAAACCAATGACTTCGTTATTGACCGCATAAACAGCTCTTGGCGTCGGTAATAACTTAGCCTCTAAATCCATTAAGTTGGTAATGCGCTCAAAGATCTTTTCGCCTTGGGCACGCGTAATGCCAGTAAAGTAGATATTACTAAATGGGGCATTGTTCTGTGAGGAAGAGGCAAACTGCTGGAGCTGTGACACCGCTCTGGTAATATCGCCAGAAAAAGCATCGGCATCTTCAGGATCCGAGAATAAACGGTTACGCGTCGTCATGACATAGTTCCCGTTGGCAAAAACGGAGGAAGTAATGTTATTGCCATCAACGCTCATAATCGCATAAGAAGCATCAATTAAGCCAGGAATATATTCCTTGAGCTTAATAAGAACATCAACAGAAATATCAATGAATTCAATAGCAATTTCCATTTCTTCAAAGAGCTGTAAATAGCTTTCTAAGAAGCCTTTTTCAATCGCCATCCCCAAAATGCGGGATGACCCTTTAACTTCTTCGTTTTCTCCTAAATATGCATAATCATAAATCAATGTATCTTCCCCATCATATAAGCCTGATAATTCGCCCTGGAGATACTCTAAGATCTGCTTATGTCGCAATTTTGGAATGACTATCTGCTTGGTAATAATCTTATTAGAATCTAAGATTAAGGTACAGGCATCAAGCTGATATTTGCTTTTTAATGACTGCAAAGCGGTTTTAATGGACGCATCATCAATGATCACCCCATTGATCATCGCCCCTTCTTCAATATTTATTTTTTCAAACGCGTCGACTCGCACGGCATCACGTTTCCGCTCGCCGGCAAGAAATTCCACGTTGGTATTTGTGATATAGATTACATTCGCCAAAACGTTTTCCCCCTATCCGCCTAGACTGTTGTATAAACTGTATAGTGGCAGCATGACTGATAAAATAACACTGCCAATCATGAACCCTAAAATAATAATCATCGCTGGCTGTAAGACTGCGACTAACTGTTCGGTTGCGATTTCCGCTTCGAAATCGAAGTCACTGGCAATCGAATCTAACATTGTATCTAATCGCCCCGCTTCTTCCCCAATAAAAACCGAAGAAGAAAGCTTTGGATCAAAGCCTTTGACACGATCCATCGCAGCGCTTAAAGTGGCGCCGGAACGAACATCATTAATGACATCATCGAACTGCGCTTCGATAAAGGTATTATTGACAGTTCGGCGCGCTAAACGCAAACTCGTTAATAACGAAACGCCAGAAGTATAGAGTGATGATAATGAGCGGGCAAAACGTGCCGTATAAATGATTTGTGTTAAATGAGAAATCTTTGGAATAGAAACTTTAACGCGATCCCACTGGTATTTCACTTGAGGAATCCGTAAAGCTAAATTCACTAAAGCGATAATCGATAAAATAATAATGATAAACCAATACCAGGAATGAATCATAAATCTTGATAATCCAAACATAAACTTCGTAATAGCTGGAATTGGATAACCATTAAAGACATCGAAGAAACGTGGCAGGATTACCGTAAAAACAACGACCATTACGATTAAAGTCACGACCAGCAAAATGATTGGATACATCATTGCGGCCTGTACTTTTTTTGATAAACGATTGTCTCTGGTATACTGATCGGCTAACTTAAGGAATGTCGTATCCATCGCCCCGCTCGCTTCCGCCGCTTTCACCATATTGATCATCAGCGGCGGGAAGACTTCTCCCTGCAGCTCTAAAGCGCGTGACATCTGATAGCCCTGTTGTAATGATATATAAATCTGACGATAAATTTTCTTTAATTTTTTATTTGGCTCACGGCGGACAACAATTGAAACAGCCGAAATGAGGGAAATCCCTGAATTGAGCATGGTCCCCATCTGTCGACATAAATCGGCGATATCGGTCGCTTTAAGCTGACGATGTTTATAAGCATCAACCACTTCTTTACAGCTGATGAGATAAAGTGCATCATTGCTTAATGAAGCTCTTAAAGCCGCCTCATTTTCAGCTTCCCGTGACCCACGAACGCGTTTCGAATGAATATCCATTGCATAATACTTATATGTCGCCATGAATCAAACCTCCCTTTTGTGGTCATTATACAATAATTAGCGCTAAGATGAAATAAAAAGGTCATATTTGAGAGGTAAGAATCTCAAATATGATCCTCTTAGAGACCGTATAATGCTAAATAAGTATGCAAGAGCTGACTGCCATACAGTAAAGCAATAAAGCATCCTGCTGATAAAAATGGGCCAAAGGCCATATGAGCCTGTAATTTCGTATTTTTGGTGGCTAATAAGATAATCGCATATATGCCAGCACTGATAATAGCAATAAAAGTGCCAACAAGAACGTTCACTGTCCCTAGTAAGAAGCCAAGCATGGCAATGAGTTTGATATCACCGCCGCCAAAAGCCCCTTCTTTAATATAGCATAAGCCAAGCATCGGCGCAGAGACAATAAAGAAGCCGATCACGCGTGAAACAAGTGAAACAGTCGGATCAATGAAGGCAAAGAGAATCGCCATGATCCCTGTCGCCACAACTAACTGATTAGGAATCTCCATCGTATCAATATCAATAAAGGTAACAGCAATGAGAATTTCCGCTAAGATAAAGGATGCAATTGTCATTAGACTAAGTCCATAATGGTAAAAACATAAACAGCCTAATAAGCCGCCAACAATTTCTAAGAGCCAGCCGCGTATACCGATCTTCGCCCCGCAGTAATGACATTTTCCGCGATAAATAACATAAGAAATAACCGGAATCAGATCATACCACTTTAACTGTGTCCCGCAGCTATCACAGCGGGAACGGCCTTTAGAAATAGGAATACCTAATGGTAAACGATAAATCACGACATTAATAAAAGATGCAATACAAGCCCCAAAGACAAAGGCATAAATATATAAGAACGTAATAACTGACATAATGATTTCCCCTTTGATACTCCCATTATAGGCGAAAAGATGTCATATGAAAATATAAAAATTCACAGGCGTTCGGTGAATTGTTAAGAGATCTTTTGGAAATGACGAATAACCACTGTTAAATTTTTTTAGGGATTCTCTTTCTCCCGCTGCTTTATTTTTAACACGCCGGTCATATTAATACCGTTTTACGAAACATTATTCTATCTATTGTGACCTATATAATGTATAATAGAGATACTCACAAGGGAGTATACATTATGTCATCTTATTTACTTAAAAAAATCTATAATCGCTTTGATTATTTCGTCTCCGAGGAAGATATCTACCAGTTACTTTTAAATCATGAGTTAAGTGATACCAGAAGAGGAATTCGTTTTATCTTTCCTCTTTATACGATCTTAATCATGTATTTCACTTATTTACGAATCATGGCTATCGGCATGACGAGTATTTTAGGTATTATTGAAGCCATTGGTATGATCTTATTACTCGCTCAGCAGATGATCGTTGATCCGAGTATTATGTCTCATAGTAAACGAGTCTATACCATTGGATATGCCTCCATCAGCTATGTCTTACTATCCATGATTATCATCACCAGCTTATATCATTTGCCCCATCAAAATGGTAATCTGATCTTTATCTGTTTATTTTTATCAATGCCCCTTTTCTTAATGGATCAAATATTAAGAATGTGGCTCTTTCAATCATTAATGGGTATGACCTGGTGCGTCTTTGCCCCAAGCTTTGATATGACCCTTAAGTTCTTTCTTACTTTAGTGACATTATTAGTCTATGGCTTACTCTATAATCGCTCTATTGATCTGTATTTAGAAAAGATCTATATCTCTCAGCAGCATGCCATGGATGGCCTTACGAAAGTCATGACCAAAAAATCAGGAAAATATGCGATCGAACAGTTATTAACAGCTAATAAACCAGGTGCTCTTTTCATTTTTGACCTAGATAACTTCAAACACTTCAATGATACCTTTGGTCATGCCTATGGTGATGTTGTCTTACAGAAAGCCTCCACAGCTTTACGTTCCTCATTTCGTAAATCCGATATTATTATGCGTTATGGCGGTGATGAGTTTGTCGTCTTTATGGAAAATGGTACCTATTCCTCAGCCACCACAAAAGTCAAACAAATCCAGGAAGTTCTCAATAAGATTTCTCTTGAACAGCAGCATGAAATCACCTTCTCAATCGGTGTAGCCTTACAAAGTAAAGATATCTCTTTCCAGGATCTCTTCAATCAGGCTGATCAGGCTCTTTATTACGTCAAGAAATCTACTAAACATAATTATATGTTTTATTCGCCTTCTCTTTCCTAAATTCCCTAATTACTATATAATGTCATTAAGGATGTGAGAGTTATGAAAAAAAAAGGCTTTACCCTCATTGAAGTCATTGTCGTGATTGTCATCTTAGCTATCTTAATGGCTATCGCTGTACCATCTGTAATGTCTTATATGAATAGTGCTAATAAAGCGAAATACTATGCAGCCTCCAGAAGTGTGACACAAAAGGTTAATGTTGAATTAACTAAATTTTACACTGGCAGCAGTAATGTAAAAAACTATAATGCAGCAATCAAAAAAGCAGTTAATGCTTATAACAAATCTGTTACTGGTAACACTTATGTTGTAGGTGTCCAAGTGAACTTTATTAAAAGCACTAATAATAGTACAAAAGATCCATTACCTTTTACAATCGTTGATTTTAAAGAAAATACACAAGATAATAATTATAATGCTCCAAATCAAGCAATGGCACCTGAGCGTATTCAATATCTTACTCTTTACTTTGCCGATCATGCAAATGACACAATTTCTAATTATACATGCTATACACATATCTATCCAAATAAAAAAATTGAATATCATTCCAAATAGGATAGAGGGAAATTAATCCCCCTTCCATTGCACCATACGTACGGATCTCGTATATGGCGCTACATTACATTATACACAATTTATCTAGATAGTAACTAAGGGGATTGACCAAACCTGGGCAGTCTCCTTTATCTTTCTCAAGAAATTTTGGACTTAAAATAAAATTAACAACATTACCGGTTGCTTTACGGTACCATCCCAGACGCGAATAAGCTACTTTAAAGATATCTTCGAATGAAAAATGACAATGCATAATCTTATTCAAATATGTAAGATGTCTAAAGATCGTTTTGGGTCTTTTCCACATTTTTAAAATGATAACCCTGATCTTGTGACGTAACCACTTGCCCAGCTCAATAAGAAAGCTTTTCATCATACCAATACGGAAGTAATGAATCCATCCTCTCAGTATTTGATTGACTTTCGTAATTGTATCTGCAAGCATGCAGGCTACAGCTCTTTTTCTCAAAAGAACCACTTTAAGCTTGTCATAAAGTCTCTTCTTTCTATCATCAGCAGGTTTACATCTCCATTGTCCTTTAGAACGCAAGAACGTAAAGCCAAGAAATATACTCTTGTTGGGGCGTACAACTTTGGTTTTTGTTGCATTAACCTTCAAGAATAGCTTTCTTTCTATCCATGAGTTCATAGACTTCATCACCCGGTTTGCTGACTTTTCACTTTTTACGTATATACATGTGTCATCAGCGTCCTTGAGAAATTTAATCCTCGCTTTTCACCCTTTATCGAGCTTATCAAGATATATATTACTGCAGATCACGCTTAAGGGTCCGCCCTGAGGCATACCCAGCGGTGTAGGTGATATTATCCCATTCTCCATCACTCCGGCTTTGAGAAAAGAACGGATAAGATGAAGAATATTCCTATCATTCATCTTTTCTCTAATAATGGATATGAGCTTGTCCTGATTGACTGTATCAAAGAACTTCTCAATATCCAAGTCAACGACCCATTCATATCCTGCATTAAGATAACCCAGGACCTCATGAACTGCCGTATGGCAACTTCTACCAGGTCTAAAGCCATGACTATGCTCGCTGAACAACGGCTCATAAATTTCAGACAACTGCTGAGCGACTGCCTGCTGGATAACCCTATCAACAACCGAAGGGATTCCAAGCGGTCTCTTTTTGTTGCTGTTTGGCTTTTCAATATAAACCCTCTTAACAGGAAGAGGACAGTATCTTCTTTCTCTGATTTGAGCACAGATCTCTTCTTCATGTCCAAAGAAATACAGGTCCAATTCTTCGACGGACATGCCATCGATTCCTGCTTTCCCTTTGTTATTCTTAATTTGATGCAATGCTCGCATCAGGTTCTCATGATCTAAAATCTTGTCTGTTAGATTCATTGCTGCTTTCTCCTTCTATAGTAAATTATTTAGAAACATCCCAGTTTCAGTATTTGATCATAGACAAGGTACGCCCTATCCAGCGGATCACCTAACTTGCGGACTATCTAAATATTGCAAATAGTGAATTAGCACTATGTAACATTAGGTCCTTCGATATCTCTATCTACTACGACCTCAGCTGACTTCTAGTGGCAACCTTTTTCGTCCGACGTTCACCCATACTGTTTAAAAGATTCAGGAATTCATCGTCCACTAGATCTCCCTAAAGAGCATTGAGATTTAGGCATCCTACAAGGATGCTCCCTCTCGTACTCGGGGTAAGGACACACATCACATTTGAATCCTCACTAGCTCTGAATTTACCTTACTGATATATACGTCTACCCTTTAGGGCTTTGGCTTGATGTGCAGCCTTACGAGGCAGCTAGGCCTAATTCAGTTTCTGTTCGTAGCCACAAGGATTTTGCTACACCGCTTCCTTCATCCATAACATCACTGTCATAAACTTGCGGTTCACTATACTTGGCGGTAGATTCCCGTAGTTGATTTCACAATCAACAAGATGTGCGCCATGCCCGGCACACTGTAAAAAGAACTGAGTTTAGAACTCAGTTCTTTTCTTATGCATATGAAGCTGTTGCTGAATAAGAGGAATTAATTCCACTTGAATCAGAACTGCCATCTATGGCAATACGGTTCACCCAAATTGTTACCGTTTGTGCTGATTTATCAACTTTCATAAATAAAGAGAGTCTAAAACGATTATTGAGATCCATAATTGGTGATCCAAATAACAAGCTATTATAATCATAGTTTATACCACGCCAAGACTTTACTTTTTTTTCAGGTTTTCCATATATTGGATTACCTACTTTAGTTAAATCAAAACCAATACCATTTGCGAATGTTTCATAGAAAAATCCATCATTCTTCTTAAAGCCTTGTGTGTAGCCTGATGCAGTACCTATCTTAGGATAATTTTTATAATAGTTTTGTGTTTCATATTGTTGACCATAATCGTAATAACCATTTTGAGGATTTCTATCATTATTTTGCGTATAATAATTTGTATTAGCTTCTACTGGCCAGCCACCTTCTCTAAAGTGAAGGATCTCTAGACCATTTCCATAGATCGCAGAGCGATAGCTTCCTGATAAGCAATTATCAATAGCTGAGGTCCCTTTTTCTTTAATAATACCAGCAGCATATTTTGCTAATTTATTAAGAACCACGTTATCTTGCTTTTGACGAATAGAATCAGGTGTCATTTTAATCAAATCGATATCATCTGTATATTCTGGAACATCATAACTAAACATATACGTTGCGTATAATGTTACATTCCTAACTTGTCCTGTCGCTACAGCATTTTTAAAATCCATAAAATTTTTTCTTGTAATTAACCCCTGCCAATTATTGCTGACACTTGCAATCTCCGGATTTCCATTAGTATACCTACGACCTGTCGATGGAGCTCTATATGTCTTTAAGCTAGTAGACCAGCCAATAAATGCCCAATCCCCCATTCATCACTCATTTTTTGTAATGCACTATAATTGGTACCTGGTAAATCATCAAACTTTTGAATACCATAATCTTTCAATTCAGATAATTTTTCTACATTAATATTACTTTTATTATCTGAATAATTCAAAGTATAATCAAAAACCATACCTAGTTTAACATCAATACTCTGATAAGTAAGCTTGTTTTTCGAGCTTTTATCGGTATAACTAGATACTCGAACACGAACAGAATTTTTCTTATTATCTGAGTCTGTACTAACTAATTTATATTCTGTCTTATATTGAATATCGTTACTATCAGACTGAATCGTATCAAAAGCTGCATCGCTTTCCTTTTTATAAACATTAGCATCATTAAAATATCTTAATGTTTGTGCTAAAGATGTCGCAAGAATTCCTGTAATCATTGTCACTAATGCCAATGCTACAATAACTTCTACTAATGTAAAACCATTTTGATTTTTCATCGTGATCATCTCCTATTTATATGTCCCTATTTCCCAGTTATTGTTATTTTGTTGGCAGGTGAGAGTAACAGTAGAGCTCTCACCACCTACTTTAACAGTGACTTTAAAAACCATTTTATCTTCACTTTCACGAGTAATCGTTCCCGAAGAAGACTGAATTCTTGAAATCTTTTCACCTGTATCATTACCATTTGCATCAACCTTATGGATCTCAATATTTTTAAGATTCATCGTTTCTCCAACATTAGGGACCCAATAAGGATTACTTGACTTATCACCGTAAGAAACAAGATAATTGCCTAGAACTGTACATTCACCTTTCGCATACAAATAAGCTTGTCTTTCACTATACTCATTGATCGTATTGCGATAATAAGCGCCCGCTAACATATAAAAGCCGCCAGTTAATACCATGACAATTAAGAGAACAATGACAGCAGTCGTAATCGTCGAACCTTTATTATTATTTAAATGTTTCATGACCTGTCCTCCTATCCATTGTTCAATTCATTAACACTTTTACGTGTCCAATATGTATTCATCATTGCATCATTATCAATAGTAAATTCCTTATTACGATTTATTTCATTACTCCAAACGCTATATTTTTGAGAATTAGTCTTGTTTAATGTAAAAATCATGGCCTTCTTTATATATTTTTTGGTAGTTTCATTATTAAACATTTCATAATAATAATCGTCAGGGATTACCTGATTATTACGATTAGCATGAATTTTGTATTTATCCATTAATTCGAATTTATATGCTAGATATTCATAAGAGGTCTCAGTCCCCAGCGCTGAAACATTAGCTGAATAAGTAGCCGTTTTCTCAGTCCAACCCCAAATAATGCTGTAATGATAATAGTCAATATTCATTTTTTCAGATATTTTCCCGTTTGATAAGAATTGGATATAATTTTTTTCATTACCATCTGTATTTAGTCGAGAAGTTCCGATTCTTATTGAATCACCTGCTTCATAGCTGCTATTTGGCATATATTCGTTCTCTAACAGCTTCCACCCCGACATGAAGCTGCCACCTGGAACAAGATCATCTTTATTTGTTGTTGCATCAGGCTCATAAATCTTCTTATACAAGCGATAGTAACAATCCTTATTTCCTCCATTTTCACCTGAATTTGCAACTTTTACTTGAATTAAATTACCAACATTAAAGTTATCCGTATTAAATGTGTTTTTATTATAAACATTCAGATTAGTTTCAGAATCTTTTGTTACTGTCGCGTTTTCATCATAAATAGGAACACCATCATACTTGTGGGAATAAATCTTATAATTTGGCAATGAAGTACGTGCATTATCATTAATCGGTGATGATTTTGGTGCCTGTAAATTGAAAAGATTACTTAATTGTCCATTTCCTAGATTTGCAAAAGTCGTATCAAATCCAGGTGTTGATAAGTCGATTTCGTTTTCTTTTCCTAAACAAATCCATCGTGGGTTATCGCGTTGTATACCATTCCCCTGATAGTTTGTTGCATTGTCACGTGTCGGTCTATTATAACTTGTTTTATCCCAATTGGCTTTATAATAATAACCCTCAAACAAAACAACATCCCCCTTAAGATACGTGTTTTCATCCAGATAATTTTTATCTATACGTTGCCACGTTGATGATCTATTTTCTGGAGGATTATAGGAATTAATATCATCATTAGTAATTTTAATCCACCAATAACCCTGATAATAAGTAAAATCTCCAAGGCGATAAGTGTTGTTCGAAGGAATCTTAAATAATTCATCATCATTATTACTTGTTCCAGTTACATAGTAACCGCGGTTAAGATAGCTTGACATAAATGCTAATTTATCTGCTATTGTTCCAGTATATGAACCTTTTTGATTATTATTGTTATCACCACTTGATGAAGAGCTTCCCGCTCCTTTGTAGTAAAGTTTCATCGTACTAGAAAGGATTGAGGTTGAATCTTTCCCAATACCTAAGCTTCTAATATCACCATTATATGGAGAGGTTTCTCCATCTTTCAAACTTTTTACATTAGAAAACTTAACGGTATCCCCTTTGGTATATTTCTCATCACTATTAGAGAATACATAGCTGAATTTAGCACGAAATTCAGATTCCTCTGAACTTTCTGCATTACTACGATAAGCTGTGACGCTCATTTTAAGTACGTTTGCTTTTTCATTTGTATCATCTAATGATTTCTTATTATAGTAATTTACATTAAGAACCGGCTTTCCACTTTCATTATTCTTATCGCCACGATATAACATATTATGATCTACATAGAGCCATTTCCAGTCATCACCTGATGGCTTTTTAGAAGAAATAACAACAGTGCCAGCATTAAGAACCTGTGATCTAACGTAACTTTCTATATTATCTAGTGAATCTTTTTTTAACTTTGTTGTACTCAAGTTACCAAACAAATCAAATGATGTTAAAATCATTGACAATGTAACTGCAATTACAATAGAAGCAATGGCTGTGGAAACAATAATCTCTATTAAAGTAAATCCCTTTTCGTTCCTTTCTAACATGATTAATACCCCCTAAGATATTTTAATCCACTCAAATCATACCACAAAAAATAGAATTAACCATCCTATAACGAAAGAAATAAATAGAAATAATGAAAAAGATCTCAAATATGAGACCTTATAAGGCAGATATGCGATCCTTCCCCTGGCTTTTCGATTGATAGAGAGCCTGATCCGCTCGATTAATAATATCTTTAGTATGCTGATCGGTTTCTTTGATCATGGTCAAACCAATAGAGACAGTTACTTCCTGCTCTATAGCTATCGTATGGACACTTTTTTTCATTTTTAAGGCAATGTCTTTTGCATGATCAGCATCAACATGTTCAATGATACAAACAAATTCATCACCGCCATAACGGAAGAGCACATCTGAGAAGCGGATCACTGATTTAATTTTCTCAACAACCTGAATAAGTACTTCGTCCCCTGCTTTATGCCCTAAGTGATCATTCACTAGTTTAAAGTCATCAATATCAATCATGAAGACTGCACACTGCGATATATGTCTTGATAGTAACGAACTCAAATATTTCTCTCCATAGTTTCTGGTATAGGCTTTGGTGAGATAATCATAATCGATTTGGGTTTGTAATCGTTCTTCTTTTTTCGCAAAGTATTGTCTTTGCTTTTTACGATCAAAATGATAGGAAAAAGCAAAGAATAGAGTAATTAATAATTCAATAAATGCAATCCCCGTAAAGGCATACTTATCAGATGTCTTACGAATTCTTTCGACATAAGTATGAATATCATTAAGGGAAACACCCATACAAATAATCCAGTTATAATCCTTATATAAATAAGCATAAGTTAATTTAGGTGTTGCCTGCGGATGATGATTATCTTTGAAATAATAGGAATAAAAGAAAGATGTATGCTTCTTAACACCTGACAATTCCATTTGGTAAGGTTTTTGTCCTTTTACATCTTTAGTATTAGTGGAAAGCCATTGCCCTTCCGTTTTGGGTAATTCCGGATGAATCAGTCTTTTCGCATAGCGATTGCCGCCATTAAAATTATGGATTTCATTAATCCAAATATAAGATCCAAAGTTAAACTTAGCATGATGTATATAATCTCTTAAGGCTTTTTTCTGGATCTTCTGAATTTGTTTCTTAGTATAATTCGGATGTACTTTTCGAATGTCACGATCGCGAATACGTATCGCTGTTACAAAATTATTCACTGTATATTTAAGAGTATTCTTTTTTAGTGTAACAACGTTTTCCTTGGTCTCCCGCGCATACTCTTTTGTTACGAAGAAATAAAGGGCAGCGGTCAAAGAGAATGTGACAATAACCGTGATCAATGCTTTTATGAAATAACGAAAACGATTCATATCATTCCCTCCTCAATCAAGTTATATATTATGCCTGACGGCGGTTATTTTGCGCTTGCGCGTAGAATGCACGCTTCTGATCATACATTCTTTCTTCAGCTAGACGCAGACTTTCATGAAGATTATGTTCATCACCAACACCATAAGAAATATAGTAATGAGACTTAGCTAAGATGTTATTGACTTCGATCATATCCTGATGAATTTGATCCACGGTTTTATGGCTAAAGCAGACAAATTCATCACCGCCGATGCGAAAGGTATTATGCATTTCGAAGTTGTCTTTTAAAGCTTTTGCTACTTCTTTTAATATTTCATCCCCTTGTTTATGACCATAGTGATTATTGAGTTCATGGAGTCCATTGACATCAATAAAGATTGTTCGGAAATCACCATTTAATTCACGACAGACACGTTCATAATGATTACGGTTATATGTTCCAGTCATTAAATCCAGCTTTTCTAATTCACTTGTTGTATAACGTTTATAAAAAAAGCGAAAACGTCTTAACTGGACAAAATATGCAATTGGGACAATCGCGATGGTAAAGATCATCAAATGCCAGAAATCGATATAAATACTTGTAGCATGGACATAAAAGTTGGCGAATAATAAATAGAATAATGCCGAAGCGGCCATAACGCTATACAGACGCACTAAAATGTCAGTCAGTAAGAGCGGAAATGTGACATAGTAAACAACAAAGCCAACGGCTGGCAGCCGTGGCTGCATTAAGGCCATCGCCATACCAAATAAATGAATAAACACGACACATATGTACATAAAGATAATGGCACCTTTAAACTTATTAGCAATGATCCGACTAATTCGAAAGAGTAAGCCAAAGACTAAAAAAGCAGCGATATATGCCAAAACAGAATCATTCTTATAAAACTCTAAATAGTTATGAAAAACAACGATAAAGAGACTTAAGATCATTTCGACTAATAAGATGCCTCTCATTGTATGACTATTGATAGTGATGATATCTTTTTTGATACAATCGTATTGCTTTTTCTCTAAACTGCCATAAAAGAAGTTTTTCCTTGCATCCATATTGTCACTTCCTATATTCTTGCCTCGCGCTGACGACGATCATGAACTGTATGCGTATAATAAGCTCGTTTTTGTTTATACATCAGGTGTTCAGCATCGCGGATGACATCTTCGATGAGATCCTGCCTTTGCCCTGTACTTATGCCATAAGAAATATGAATGCCTTCATCCATCAGCTGTTGAGCGATTATTTTCATCTTATGAGAGACTTCATCGATCTCATCATTGAAACTGATGCCGACGAATTCATCACCGCCTAAGCGATAAGTATAAGCTTCGCCAAAGTGATTTCTTAAGGTATGAGCGATATGAATGAGCATCTCATCACCGGCATGATGGCCTTTTTCATTATTAAGACTATGTAAGCCATCAGCGTCGACGTATACGATCACAAAGATGGGCGGTAAATCACCTTGCAGACTTTGGATATCCTTTTCATAACAGTTACGATTCTTAATCCCTGTGAGTAAATCTATCTCACTTAAAAGACGCATGTGATAGTCCTGGTAAAAAGCCTGAATACGGGAAGGGATTAAGAAAACAGAAGCCATAGTGCCAATAAAGAGAAACATAATGACTTCAATCGAATCAAATAAGGCAATCTGACTATTTTCAAAATGATAGCTTAAAATAATATAAAGGGCAGATGCTAAACTGCCGGCAATGATTTGTCTGATCGGAATATCGGTAAAAGCTATAGGCAAGGCCACTAATAAAACGACAAAGCTCACGGTGGGCAATGATGGCTGAACCATTGATTGGATGATTGTCATCAGATAGAGCGTCGCCATCCCTATATACATACATAATGTCACCCGCTGCGGCTTGTCTTCTAAAAGCATGGCAAAGGCAAACCTTTCAACTACTAAGGCCATAGACGTAATGCCAATGACAATTTGGGTCGGCGTATTTTCAAAATGTGCCACTGCGTTAATCATAAACATGATCAAAAACACCCACATGATAATGGGTAAGAGACCTTTTAACGCAATAATATTATAGTGATCACAATTCTCTTTTACATGGGTAAATTCTTCTTTTGTTAAACCGCCATATAATAATATCTTTCTTAGTCTATCCATAACGTTCACCCTATATGGGTATTGTAACACGATTTTTTAAATTAATACATGCCTATCGTTATATGACTTTAAAATGTGCCCGGAATTCACTTTTATGATCGCGATAATATGCAACGCCTTCCTTTTGACCAAGTAAATGAATACAGTTAAGATAGAGGTCATTAAGTGATGTAGCATAGGCATAAAGCACCTTTTTCTTATGTTTTGCTTTTTTGTATTCTTTAGCGACTAAAGCCCATTCTTCTTCTGAACGTTTATGCGCTTTTTTATTGATTGTGATTTCTACTTCTTTTTCTTTCTTTTCTTCTTTAGGAGAATCCAAAGTAATAATTTTGACATAACGACCTAATGTTTTACAGAAAGAAACGGTCGCTTCATAGCCTTTATCATTGGCAATGATATAAGCTTTTTCATAGGGAGCAACTCCTAAGATATAACCTAAATAAGTCGATAACTGAAAATCTAAGGCATTCTTGCCATCATCGACTTCTAAATAAATGGTATTCTTCTTTTTCTTAGTAAAGACTTTATGATTCTTATAATCATTTCCTGAGTTTTTGGTATAGAGGATATGGATTTGGTCTTTCCCTGAAAGTTTCTTCTTTTTCACAAATCCTTCCAACATTTTTGGGGCGATATTTTCGCCATCCACTAAATAAATCTTATTCATTTTACAACTCCTTTAATATATATGAATGACTTTGCCTAATAAAAGGACTAAAACAACGGCCATCATTGGTTTCACAACTTTAGCGCCTTTGTCCATCACGAGGCCACTGCCAAGATAATTTCCTGCCATATTACAAAGAGCAGCTAATAAACCCACTGTAATAATCACTTTCCCTTGCATTAAAAAGACGGATAACGCGGCTACATTGGTGGATAAGTTGATCATCTTCACAAAAGCATTCGCGCGGGCGATGCCTAAACGGGCAAAGATGGTAAAGGCTAATAAGAGGAATGTCCCGGTTCCCGGACCATAGAAGCCATCATAAATGCCGACAATAAATGAACAGAGACTCATAATGCGTAAACGTTTCTTGGTGATACGGTGCCAGGCATGATCTCTAAAAATACTTTTATTGAAGATACAAAAGGCCGCGACTGGCATCACCACTACCATCAGAGCATTTAACACTTTTGGACTCGCTAATAAGGACAAACGCGCCCCTAATAATGAGCCTAAGATGGCTGCAGCCATCGGCCATATAGCTTTCTTGATTTCCAAAAAGCCATTTTTATAAAACCGATATGTAGCTAAAGCAGTCCCACAAGAGGAACTCATTTTATTAGTGGCGACAGCCTGATGCGCTGGTAAACCAGCAATCATATAAATAGGTAATGAGATCAGACCGCCTCCCCCGGCAATCGCATCGACAAAGCCTGCCCCAAAGACAAAGGGACTAACAAGCAATAGTGTATTTAACATATTTTCCTTTTCTCCTTAAAACACGCCCATTATATCAAAAAACGATAGGCTCGCCTATCGTTATTGGGGCAATTCTTCAAGAATGACATAAGAGATATCGCCAAAGTATTCATTATGTACCATATGACTTAAGGTATGAACTTTGATTTTGCGATGGGTTTTATGTGTTTCAACGTGATAATCTAAGCTATACATCCCATTTTTCTTATTGTGTGGCAATTGCGCTTTGACTTCATTTCTCGCCTGTTCATATTCTTCTGAAACGACTAAACCTTTTGTATTGCCATGGACTGCCTTCATAAAATCAGCTTCGCTGTCATATTCCAACAAATCAACTAACGCTTTATTGACAAAGAGCAGTTTTCCGCTGTCATGCTGATAAATAAAGAAGGCGCCTGGTAAATTTATAGATAAATCTTTAAGATTGAAGCCTAAGCTAGAGCGTCCTTCATAAACCATATCTTCCTCATAGACATACTATTAAATGTCAATAGAAAATATGAGGGGAGTTGATTTTGTTAATTATATAAATTAATTGAATCTTTGTTTACTCTGATTCTAAAGCCAAGTGAGTTTGTCTTGGCTTAGAGGTGAGTGCTATAAATATGTAGTATTAAAAATTACAAAAAGAAAACATCTTAGTGTGTATAAATGTGAAAGTTGTCACAAGCTATTGAAACATATGTGTTTTATATCAAAAATCTACATACAGTATTACTCTTCTGGGTCATTTCCAGTAAAGGTAAAATCATGTACTACACCATTCTCATCAGAATATTTGTAAATACATCTTCTTGTCTTTTCTGGAATGTCAGTAGTAATACTTTGGAAGAACGTGGCTCGGGTATCTTCCGGAAGCTTCATGAGATCCTCATAAAGCAGTACGAAATCACTATCATGCTTAAGAATAGCGTAAATATAACGTGCCATCTTATTGGCAACAGCTACTATTGCAAGCTTATGGCGCTTCTTATTGCCATTTTTAACCCTTGCAAAAAGGTTGGCAAGGTATGGATTATGCCGTCTGGCATACTCTGATGCCAGGTATATAGCGTGTCTGAGGATAGGCGATCCCATTTTGGAAATCTTCCCATGGGTATCAACTGATGAACCTGATTTCTTATTTCTTGGCGTTAATCCACAGTATGATGCAAAGTTTTCCGCTTTCTTGGAAAGAGCTATGTCATATACCTCACCAAGAATCATAGCTGCGGATTCTTCACCAACACCGATTAATGTCTGAAGACGCTTAAATGCAGGCTGTTCTGAAGCAAGATTAACCATCATTTTCTTGTAGTTTCTCCTTGTCTGAAGCAGATTTCTGATACTGCTGACCATTTCAACGGTGATCAGTTCAGCTTCCTGAGGAACATTAAGAGTAACAATGGTATTTTCACAAAGATCGAACAAATCGTCTATTTTAGCTTCCTTACAGCGATGCTTAGAGGCCTCGTAAGCCACATTAAAGACTTCATTTTTAGAAGATTTAATGATATGATGTGCAGTAGGATATGCCTCTAAGATTGCAAGCGCAGTCGCAGAACTTATTGAGAAAACAGCGGTAAGCTCCGGGAAGAACTTTTCACACTGTGCACTCAGTCGATTGTATTCAGCATTTAGCTGTTTATTCAGCTGCTGATAGCGATGCGTCAGAAGTTTTAGATTCGCATGTCCTTTTTTGTTGTTTTCTTCGTTGTAATTAGGAGCTTTTTCAACATAACGTGCATCATCATCAGTTGCGCACATCTGTGCAATAGTCTTAGCGTCAAGTGGATCGGATTTGGCATATCCGTGTGCATCGCGCCACCTGTCAACGAATTTAGTATCCAGAAACTTAACTGCTTCACTTTCCTGGAGATGATCGCGTATATACATATAGACATTGTCAGAGTACACGCCTGTTACTTCCATTGTGAAAAGAACGCTCAGGCAGTCTTCATCTTTGTAATGTCTAACGGTATCGAGGAACTCATCGACACCTGGCTTGGTGAATTTAAACTTTATCGCCTTTCGAACAAATTTGGATTTAACATTTCTATCTCTGTTACGTTTATAAATGGCAGCATCTGCTTTGCCTTTAGAAACGTCTAAACCGATAAATAAATCATATTGTTTTGAAAAGATATTGTTTTTCACGATAAGTACCTCATTTCATAAATTGATAGTAATTTGTTTTGAACTGCACCTCTAAGCCAAGACAAACGCAACCTCGAAAATAAGAAGACAATGCAAACAAAGCTTCAACAAACTCATTAGGGTATAAAGAACTGTTTTGGCTGAGGAATAAGTCTATGTGAAGCGGACATCCCATAGGGGCCGCAAGGAGAAAGAATACAACCTTAGGTTCAAAACAGAATCTATTATCCTGGATTTGAAGTGTATATTCAAATCTAAAGAATCATCAATTATTAGCGATGATTCTTTAATCAAATTACAAACATATTATACGAGAGAGATAAGCCATGTTTTCCACGCAGTTTAACAGAATATAAGGCCATATCGGCTTTACGCATAAGTTCAGATAAGTCTTTGGCCTGGGTCGGATAGATCGCATAGCCAATAGAAATAGAGTACTTGTATTCTTTCCCCTGATATTCAAAACTGAATGGTCGATGAATAAACTTATTTAAAAACACCGTCACTTCTTCTTCATTCATATTCTTGATCAGGGCAGAGAATTCATCACCGCCATTACGGCCATAGATGGCATGATGACCAAAATACAGTTTTAACATGCCTGCTAAATGTTTAAGGGTTTCATCACCGATGGCATGGCCATAGAGGTCATTAACTGATTTGAAGTTATCCACATCAATTAATAATCCCGTATAAACGCCTTCTGGATGTTCTTTTAATAATTCTGAGCTATGGCTATCAAAGCCATGACGATTATAGACATTCGTTAAATAATCGACGTTGACTAAGCGGGTTAATTCTTTTTGTGATTTGAGGTAAGAGAGGATCATATAAAGCATTACCGAAATAACAATGGCTAAAAGCGTTCCTAATATGATGATGAGCATCACTTCTTTAGATATGACATTAGCATTTGCTTTTTCTACTTCTAGCTTCCAGCTTGATGCGCCGACTCTAAAATAAGCTACAACCGGATGATACAATTTGTGATGCGAAGAGGCCATCTTTTCAAAGCTGCTTTCATTAACATGTGATTTATAAAGATTGTAATAATAACCAGAATCTTCCAGAGAGCTTAAGGAATCATTGAACAAATCATTGGTTTTAATCGAAGCGACCGTAAAACCCCAGAACTTGTTGTGGAGAAAGACCGGATTTTGAATAGCAATCCCCTGTCCCCCTTCCTGCAGGGCAAAGGGTCCACGAATAATTGTCACATTTTTGTTCCGGCTATAGACGGAAACCTCTTTGGTTTCCTGATCATGTAAGAAATCAATCTTTCCCATTTTGTTTTTAACTGGCGGATAGACTGATGTCACAACACCTTTGGGAGCGATATGTAATGAATAAATATTTTTCGTCTTTTCATAAGTACTTTTCATAGTTTTATAAAGTTCTGCAGTGGAACCATTGGTGGCATGAGCTACAGCTTCTAAGACCTCAGTAGCAGTAGCGGCCTCTTGTAAGTCTTTCTTGAGACTCGCTGTTGCACTATTTAAATGTAACTGTGCTTTAACAACTTTTCTTTGCTTTTGTGCAATATTCTCTTGTCTGGCTGTTACTCCAACAATAGCCATTCCTAACAGGAAAACAAGCACTGCAATGATCACGTTTTTTCTCTTTGATAAATTCATGACTTAACCCTCTATACGTGGTCATTATAGCACTATTATTTCAAATAAAAACCCATTTTCAAAATTTCTATATATTTATGACATAAGATTTTCATAGTCACAATAAATCATTGCACCATTCATATCGATCATGAAATAATCATGGTCTTTTAGACACTTTTTCATATCGACAATCGTCCCTTTAGGTATTAAGGTCGTTGCATGATACATCTTACCAATCATCATCTCTTCCTTGGATAAAGGATCATCAATGATCAAACGAAATTCATGCTGATAATGATAGGATGGTCTTTTGGTAAGTAAATGTTCATAGCGGTGATTATTAACTAAACGGGTAAAGGTTTCTAAATTCATATCCTGATATGTGACTAAACCATAGGCATAGGTTTGTGTAAAGCAGTGTGACTGCATAAATAAAGCCCAGTCTTCCCATTTAAAGATGGTTGCATAATAAGAGCCAAAATGATCCATCATCCGAGCATCAATCGTAATACGATGATCATGAACCTGATCTTCATAAACGACATAAAGAGAATAAATCGGTAAGTAAAGTCTTTTTTCTGGAATATATAAATGGGAGAAGGCCCCCTCCAGGGCATCCCCTCTCCCATTTTGTAATGCCTGATAATAATGTGCCGGATGCATAAAGAATGATCCATTACATAACGCATCAGCGTATTTTCTTTTTGATGTAAACTTAATGATATAGGCAATCTTTCTCATAGCATCCTCCTTCTTAGCACTATACCATCTTTTTCTCATTATGATAAGTCTTTTTAATTATTTGTAATTTCTAATTGTGCTTTAGCCCAAGTAAAGTAATCATCATGATCCATGATATACCAATACATCTGATCATAGATGATCGCAAAAGTTTCAAAGGTATAAGGAGGATAGTCATCTTCATCTTCTTCGTTCATGAAATATTCATCTAATTCATCATCAATCTGATCATAGTTGAAGATAAAACGCTCAGTGCCAGTATTATTGTTCATCATTTCAAATAATACCTCACGGGCTCTTTCTTCATCACCATAGACATAGTAGAAGATCGAAACAGGTAATAAAATATCCACATCAACTTTATCATAAGCCTCTTCAATGACCGCTAAGAATTCATCCACATTATCTTTTTTCTCTAATGCGCAATAATAAGTCATCAGGTAAGCGGTAAAGTTATAAGGATCATCCTCTAAAAACTGAATCGCTTGTAAACAAAGGCTGATGCCGCGACTATACATTTTATGATCCGCAAAAATTTGATTTAATTCAGAAAACAGGGAAAGAACATGATCTTCTGCATCAAATCTCATAAAATCTTCTTTGCCATCCCAATTGGTCTGGTAATATTCATCAAGATTTTCTTGAATCAGCTTCATAAATCGTTTGATCTTTTCATCAACTGGCATCTCCTGCATTCTTACCGCAAATTCTTCGATCCCCGGAAGATGTGAATTTTTCACAATGAAAGAGTCAACATAAGCTTTATATTCCGCCTCGTTTTTAATGGTATCTAAACCGCTATAAAAAGCATCTAACAAAGGATCAGCAGATAAAATTTCCGAAAGGAAATCATTGATATTTTGATCTTTTAAAATACTCATGAATTCCTCAAATGCATCGTCATCACTGCCTAAAAAGTCTTCTGTATCATCATATTGTGTTTCTGTTTTCTTTGGTTTATTGGTTGGTTTCTTTTTCGCATTATTCTTTTTCTTTTTGACTTTCTTACTCATGATTGTCTCCTTTCATCATGACCTGGCAGCTTTTCATTACTTCAATAGCCGCCTGGTGCTTTTCTACGCTCACCCCGGCACAGCAGCTTTCATCACAGTAAATCGGTAATTCCGGCATTTCTGCTTTCGTTAATAAGGCATTAGAAATAACACAGATATCAGTGCATAAACCGACAAATTCAACTGATTCTAATTGTCCAGCATCATAACGTTTCTTGAGTTCCTTGACTAAATCAACAGAGCCAAAGGTTGGTTTTTCAAAGATTGGGGCATGTCTTTCCGCTGCGATCTTCGCTAACTCAGGAATTAACTTCCATCCTTTCGTTCCCTTAATACAATGGGCAACTGGTAATAAATGACCTTCCTGAGTCTCGGCATAATTCTGAGGATGGGTATCTTTAGTAAAGATCAGATCACCATCAAAGGTTTTCACTTTTTCTAATAAATGAGGCACCATGGCCTCTGCTTCCTTCGTGCCTAAAGCCCCATCGACAAAATCATTTTGCATATCAATGATAACTAATGTTTTCATAACAATATCAGCTCCTCTTTATCTTTATAGTAACACTTTAAAAATGACTTCTAAAGAAAATAATCTTCCCGCAGGAAGATTATTGAAAACGTTTTAAGAATTGACGAAGTTTTCCCATCGCTTCTTGCAGCTGCGCTAAGGAATAAGCATAAGAAATACGGATATACCCTTCGCCAGCTTCGCCAAAAGCACTGCCTGGTGTCGGAGCTACTCTTTGTTCTTTCACTAAGGCCACACAGAATTCCTCAGACGTCATATGGGTAAACTTAATATTGGAGAAGGTATAGAAAGCCCCTTTAGGCATAAAGGTCTGTAAGCCCATATCATTTAAAGCTTTGACAAGATAATCACGACGCTGTTTATATTCCTCACGCATCTTAGCAACATCCTGATCACAGCTCTTTAGCCCTTCTAAAACCGCATACTGGGCAAAAGAATTCGCACAGATAATTCCCAACTGATGAATCTTAACCATTTCACTTAAGAACACTGGATTGGTTAAAACGTAACCTAAACGCCAGCCCGTCATCGCAAAAGATTTAGAGAAACCATTGATGGTAATAACCTGATCCCTGATTTCATCAAAGGATGCTAGAGACGTATACTCTTCATCATAACTTAATTCAGAATAGATCTCATCAGAGATAACGATTAAGTCATGTTTTTGAATAACAGGTACTAACGCCGCCAGTTCCTCTTTATTCATAAAAGCACCCGTAGGATTATTTGGATAATTCATGATTAATACTTTTGTCTTAGGGGTAATAAGTGATTCTAAGACATCCGCTTCAATTTTAAACTCATGTTCTTCATTGAGTGGTAACTTGACCATCTGACCACCCGCTGCTTTCACCGCTGATTCATACGCAACATATCCTGGATTTGTTAAAATGACTTCATCACCTGGATCCACAAATGTTCTTATGGCCAGATCAATTCCTTCTGAAGACCCTACCGTTACTAAACATTCCGTAGCCGCATCATAACTGACATGATATTTACGATTATAATATTGACAGATTTCTTCTCTTAATTCTAAAAGACCTCTATTAGCCGTATAATGGGTTTTCCCTTCCTGAATAGCCTTAATCGCAGCTTCACATATTTTAGGAGGTGTTGTAAAATCAGGTTCCCCTACTCCTAATGAAATCACAT
This sequence comes from Intestinibaculum porci, assembly GCF_003925875.1. Lineage (GTDB taxonomy): Bacteria > Bacillota_I > Bacilli_A > Erysipelotrichales > Coprobacillaceae > Intestinibaculum > Intestinibaculum porci. The sequence goes on from NZ_AP019309.1 coordinate 1,800,257, forward strand.
GATCAAATGTTTTCGCATAATCAGAGAACTTTCTAATCCCTGAAGGCTTAATTGATTTTATTCTATCACTGACTTTTGATTCTAAATTCATATCTGCACCACCTATACATATTCGTCTTTACCATTATAGCGGTTATCCTATCACTATGAAAGAACTTTATCATTTATTCATAAGACCAGAAATGTATTATCATTATTCTTCTATTTCAATATGATTGACTTCACACCAGTCACGAGCAATACGTTCATACTGTTTAGACCGATAGTCATACCAGTCCTCTTCCAAACCTAATGCATGGAGCTTCGCTCTAAATCTTCTAAAAGCCCCTTTGCCGCGCATAGCCACATCAAGTGTATGACGAGCCTCTTCATCGGTGATTGTCCATAAGAAGTGTTCCATCATTTCATATTCATTAATATCAAACGAATCAGGTAAAGCGAGATAACGATCACTTCCTTCTTCTATTTCTTCCTGAGCTTCTTCAGGATCATCGAAGTCATCAAAATCATCATCAAAGAATACATGGATTTCTCCTGTTTGCATATCTAGTACATATCCTGTATCATCACTTGCTCCTTCTAATGCTTCTAAGACATCATTTAATTTTAGTTTCATCATTTCCATCTCCTTTATAGACATTATCATAGTTGTATTCTATTGTTTATTCAAGGCCTCTAAAAGCTAAAAGTGATGACTACGCATCACTCAAATAGCCCACTCAAAATAAGCTTCACGATCTCTATAAAACTAGCATATTCATACCAAATATCCGCAAATGTATCATAACTAAAAATACATCATAGAAATTTATAATATCATCATTCGTTTTTCATCTAAACGATCGAAGCCATATTCCCAATCTAATATGAAGTCTGTTGTATCCTTATTGTTTAAAACTAATTCAGATAAGATTTCAAAAGATCTCTGAGAAATGTTCCATTCTCGGACTCTTTTCTTAACTTTATTATTCATCTGTTTCAACTCTTTTACAAAAAAGACAATAACCTTCCGCAGAAGATTATTGTCTAAATATCTTTTCAAATTAGTCTACCCAAACAAGCTGTTACTCCTAATAATCTTTATCATTTAGCTTTCTCATTATAATGAACAGCTGTACCATGACCTGGAACAATTAAAACGTTTGAATCTGCAACTGTCATCTTTCCATTGACTTTAACTTCTACCTTGCGAAATCCTTTATCTCCTTTTAACTGAATATACAATGTAATTGATTTTACATCTCTATCACTAGAATTATCATCTCCTGTTAAAAATATTTCATTGATAAAGATTTTATTTACATTATCTCCATAGCTTTTCTTTGAACCATAAAATTTATAATTTGTTCTTGTATCATCAAAAACTTCAACCCACTTAGCAACTTCAAGACAATCATCAGCTTTACCATTATCTGCAATATCTTTTGCAACAGCTATTTGAGTATTAATTAAAGCTGCTCTGGCAACTGCCTCATACTTAGCTTTTTGTCCTTCTTTCATATATGACATAACTGAAGGAACTGCGACAGCCATTAATACAGCTAAAATGACAATAACAACGATGATTTCGATCAAAGTGAAACCTTTTTTGTTTCTCGTTTCTTCTTTTAGCATAATTTTCACCTTCTTAGTTTCCTCTAACTGTATTTTAACACAATTTCATTTCAATACAATGATAAGTGTTTCTTGTACAATGACATATTATTTATATTATTATATATCGTTTAATATGTAGATCGCTTTTATTTTTATCAACAATATTATAATTGTAGCTAAAAAGAGTTTTCTTTCTAAAAGAAAATAATCTTCCGAAGAAGATTACTTTCAAGCGTGTTGTTAACAAATAAGTGACTTTCACATATAAGCTCCGTATTTATCCCTTTCAAGCGATGTATTGAACATCAGGATATATGTATATTTGCTAAAATATATAGTACCTGGAGGTATTAATATGGAAATTCAAAACATTGCTGCTAACTTATCTAATATTAAACTAGATCAATTTCAAATTGAACAGATTCTTGATATGGTTGAGGAGTATATTGAAGCTAATGAAACTGCGTCTACACCTATCATAGAGCATTGCCCAAAATGTCCTGAAAAACATCCTAAAATGATCAAAGCAGGACACACAAAAAGTGGCAAGCAAATGTATAGATGTAAAAGCTGTAATAAACGCTTTGTAGCGGATACCGGTCAATTAACTTTCTATTCACATCAGAGCCTTTCAAAGTGGAAAATTGTTCTTAAAGATACACTCAACGGTTTAGCTTTACGCGAAACTGCATTCAAAATCGGTGTGCATTATGTAACTGTATTTAGAATGCGTCATAAGCTACTTCATTTCATTGAAATGATCCTAGCTAATGATTCTGTAGGTGATGTAGCTGAAATAGATGAGAAGTACATCCTGGCGAGTCATAAAGGGACCAAGCTGGAAGGCGTTGATCCTCGAAAACATGGATCAATAGCACCGAAACCAGGCATAACTGATATTCTAGTATGTATTATGACCGTAGTTTCCCGAGGCGGAAATACATTTATTCACACCTATAATACCGGTCGACCTACTGACGTGAATGGCTATGAATTTTGTCAGCATATTGATAAAGAAAGCTACTGCTTTATAGATGGTATCAATATTTATGACTGGAGTCTGAAAAAACGAAATTGCGGCGTAAAGCATCTAAAACTCGATGAGTATACAAAAACTGATCATTTGAATACTGTAAATGGACTTCATTCATTTATTGAATCAGAAATCATCTATTATAGAAATATATCTACAAAGTATATAAATAGATATAACTCGTTATTTATGATCCAATATAATTTCAGAAAACTCAATATCAGCGAGAAAGTTACAAAGCTTTTAGGGATGCTGAGACAGCATCAGCAATATTTCTACATTCGCCAACTCAGTAAAGAAAGTATATTTAAGTTTAGCAATAGTATATTTGATCTGTAAAAATAAAGTTAATGGAATTTATGACTCGTAGAGAGATATTAAATTGTGCGCTATCAACTAAAAATCATACCAAGTCACTAAATTGTTAACAACACGCTTTCAAGATGTTATTTTACTTTCACAGTTTTCGTCTTAGAGTATTTACCCTTTAACGTTAAGTTAATAGCACGGACTCTTACCTGATAAGTCTTCTTAGATTTTAGCTTCTTGATTGTACAAGATGTTTTCTTGACTGTTTTAGACTTCCATTTCTTAGTACCTTTTACTCTATAGTAAACTTTATACTTTCTTGCATGTTTTGACTTTTTCCATTTCACAGTCAATTTCTTCTTACCCGCTTTAATTGATTTAATCTTAACCTTAGCAGGTTTATAGACATTGACTAAATGCGTATCTTTTTTATTTACTTCAATATCTTGTGTTAAATCTTTAGAATCACTAAAACCATTTTCTTTGTACTTATAGGTAATCGTTAAGACAGTAGAGCCAATCTGAGCTACGGCATATGGATATGAAGTAAGAACTTTTACATTCTTCTTTGTTTCATATACAGTAGAACCATCAGACATCGTCTTTTTGATTACAGCATTCACTTTCATACCTTTCGTTGTAATCTTATCCCCTGCTTTATATTTCACCTTATTAGGATGTGATACAAAGTATAACTGATCAATGCTTGCTTCTTTAACAACTTTATTAACAGTTACTGGAATCTCTACTGACTTTTCAACACCATCATCATTAACTCTTACTTTAACACTCTTTTGTGTTGATTTTAATGAATCTCCATCTACAACAGTATAACTCATATTCGCCTGATCATAATACTGTTTAGAGCCATCACTATAATCCTTTTCATAAGTCCCCGTAATAGCTAATCCTGTATCATCAAACTTATCCCCTTCATTATAAGTTAACTTAGTAGGATTACTAGCAATCTTAATAGAAGATAACTTAGTTGAATTTAGTTTAGCATTCACAGTAACAGGAATATCCACTGATTTCGTAATACCATCAGAAGTAACAGTAGCCGTAATAGCAGTTTGACCTACAGATAAATAAGTAGATGATAGACTATAATCCATATTATCCTTATCTTCATAAGTTACACTGCCATCACTATATGTTTTAGAAAATGTTCCTTTAATAGATAAGCCATCAGTTTTAAATGCATCACCATCAGTATAAACTGTCTTCTTAGGTTGAGATGCAATACTAATAGATGTTAACTTTGTACTATTAAGCTTAGGTTTAATAGTAATAGGTACATTAACCGTCTTAGATGTCACACCATCATTCACCGTTACCGGCCATGATGTAATATGATTACCACTATTATCATAGTATGTTAACTTTGTACTTGTATCAGTTGTATACTTCATATTATTGACAGTGTATGTAGTAGGTGTTCTCCCATCAGACCATACCTGTTTATATGTTCCATCAATAACTAACCCATTACTATTAAATGTTTCTCCATCAGTATAAGTTGTAACAGATGGATTTTGTTTAATCTCAATAGAGTCTAATGTATTTGATGTAACATGAGCAAAGTCATAATGTGTCTGATCCCATAAACTATTTAAAGCACCAAAGATTTCATTATAGTAATTCACTGGTGTATTTTTATAGGCTTCATTAAGAATATCAACAAAATTATAATAAATGGATGATTGAGGAAATTTAGCATTTAATCTTCTAAGATTATTAATCCACTCTTTATAAGATTCATCTAATTTAATAGTTTTATCTTTATAATCTTGTCCTCTTTTATAATAAATGTTAAAGAAGTTCTCATCGCCAGATGACATTTTTGGATTTTCTCTTAAATCATCTAAGCTTTTACCATCTTTAATTTGTGAAAGAATCTGTGCATCCTTTTTACTACGTAAAGACTGAAATGAATCTTCCCCAACTATTTCTTTTTGAAGTGACGTTAAGACAGCATTCATACTATTATAATATTTATCACCTGTAAAAATCTCATTCCCATTTTCATCAACACCTTTAAAAGGGATATGATCTCTTGCTTCATTAAATTCATCTTTAATGCTATTACTTGAAATAGAATCGCTATACTTATTGTTTAAATACAGAATATCATATAACCATCGGTAAAGATCAATGCTGTCTTCTACCTTACGTGACTGCAATTTTGTTCCAACAACTTTCAAACTAGACAACAAGTCAGCATCTTCACGAATTGTATTTGAATTTGGAAACACTCCTGTTTCACTTTCTAAATTCGATTCCGCTGCATGTACATGCGTATTTTTCACTAACGTGAGTGAAAATACCATTGCCGATGCAATGAATAACTTCAATAATTTTTCAACCATAATTTACCTCCCATTTGTATTCACTAATAATATTATACCTTCTATAATCTTGGTATCAAGAAAAGATAAAAATATTATCGATTTCTTTTCTTGTGACCCTCAAAATAGTGTATAGTTTAATTGATTTTCTACACGAGGAGTAAATACATGAATGACTTTATTCAACTCATAAAATCTAAAGATATTTCACAAATAAACCAAAACCTTACCTATCCCCTAATCGGTAAAATAGCCTGTATTCCCATAGCCACATTCTTCATATCGGTGATTATTGAGCTTATCAAAGCTCTGACAACAACGATGTCATTTGATTTAGAAATGTATAATCCCTATGCTTATACAATAAGATATCTCAACGTGATTGACACAGTATTTGGTATTTTAGCTATTTTCCTTTATTTGTTAAGATTATATTTCGATCACAAGCTTACTAAAAAACACATTATAAATCATCCATCCATACTACTGTTTATTATTCTTTCTATATGGATCATTATTACTACAGCAATTAATGGGTTTACCCCATATGCATTACACGGTACTTATTATCGTAATGAATCTCTTTTCTCTTTCTTAAGATATTATCTGATTTATTTTATGTGTGGTGCTATTGTCACAGTAAAGCAAAAAGATTCTTTATTACATTTATTGATGTATACAAGTATGATTCTTGTCTTATTTGATTTGTTAAACTATATAAATCTATTTAATGATCAGTTCATGACATTATGGTCATCAGTCTTTTACAACACCAATCACTATGGTTATTATTTGACTATTGTTTGTCTTGTTAGTATGTCTTATTTTCTTACCAATGAATATAACCTTAAATACCTAGTTATATTCTGTTTTAACTTTATAGTCCTGGTATTTAATAATACCTTTGGCAGCTATCTAGGTGTTCTCATAGGTTTGATATTTGCCCTAGCAATCAGTTTTAAAATCAATCTCATCAATAAGAGAAAAATTATCACGATAGCAGTCATTATTATATTATCAACTGTGTTTGTAAAAGCAGTTAATCCATCCTCTGGTGGAAACTTTATTGCTTTGTTTGCAGATCTTAACAACGTTACTGAAGAAAACTCAGAAGCACAAATGGCTGGCAGCGGTCGTTGGAAACTATGGACATATTCCGTTAATCAGCTCAATAAAAAACCTTTAACTTATTTAACCGGATATGGCATTGAAGGCATAACTGATTCCATGAAAAAGGAAACTGGTGAAACACGTCCTCATAATGAATTTCTCCAACAGATTGTTTTCTTTGGTTTACCAGCACTTATTATTTATGTAGTCGCTATATTTCTCATGTATTTACGTGGTTACCACAATGCAACTTTATTATCTATATCAACGATTGTTGCATTAATCGCATCATTTGGTTATTTATTCCAATCATCATTCGGCAATACCATGTATTACACATCACCATTTTTCTTCTGCATACTTGGTATGGCTTATCATCATAAATAAATAATATCGTCATAAGCCACAAATTCGTATTAAGACTATTCATTTCCAGAAAAATGAGTCATACCTAGTTTTCTGAACAGTTTACACTACAGTCTAAAAATTGATCAATAATATTCATTCAAAACTAAACGTAAAAAAGGTTAACCTCAATGAGATTAACCTTTTAGTTTATAGTTGCATAAACGCAACAACTTTTGCAAAAATAAGACGTATTAGCTTAAAGTAACTTTCTTGTTAGCTGCAATTGTTGCAGTTTTAGTCTTTTCATCAATTGTAATTGTAGCAGTGACACTCTTAACATCCTGATCTTCAGCTGCACTACTTCCAGATTCTCCTGCTGTTAAATCAATTTTTGTTACTGCAACTGTTACACCATCACCATAATTCTTCTTAGCAATATTAGTCTTTGCAGTATCGAAACTATAACTTCCATTTGCAACTTCATTTGCATATTCAGTCTGAGTATTAATCAATACAGTTCTAGCGACAGCTTCATATTTAGCTTTCTGGCCTTCATTCATGTATGACATAACTGAAGGAACAGCTACAGCCATTAATACAGCTAAGATTACGATCACGACGATGATTTCGATTAACGTAAAACCTTTCTTATTTCTTAATTTTTCTCTTAACATAAGATTTATACCTCCCTATTTATCTCTACTTATATTTTAGCACATTAATTCGTAGACGCAAGAGAAAAGTATCATAAATTATTAAATATTTCATTAATTAGAAATAGTGTGACTTATCTATTCATTATTAACATTAAGGCCCAAATATTGCTATGAGGTTTTTTTCTGATGGGATAGATCCAACCTTTAGAGAATTCATAATGTGAGGAAGATTCTTCATAAAAGACCCATTGCTTAGAAGCGATGGCTGTCTGGATTGCTTCTTCAAAACCTTTGGTGGTTGGTAAACGATATTCCTGAGAGTTATATAAATCATGGGCTTCTAAAAAATCAAGATAGGTATGATTTCCTTTAATAAAATGAATCATACCAGGCTGATACTCTATTAAGGAATAAGCGATCTGTTCTATTTCTTTACGTAATTCTATCGGCATAGTTGTGTGATCTAAATGATAGAAGGCTTTATCTATATCATTATAATAAGCATCATTAACATCGACATGTTCAGCTAATAAGGTATGTAACTGATCGCCTAAAGGAATGGGTTTAGAGAAATAGAAGCCTTGTAATAAATCACAGCCAATACCTCTTAAATACATCACATGATATGAGATTTCTACCCCTTCTACTAAGGTATTAATATTTAAGTCTCTGGCTAACTCTACCATATGTTTAATAATGAGTTTCCCTTTCGGATAGTCTTCTAAATGTCTTAAAAAGCCCATATCAATCTTAATGAGATCAAAGTTATATTCTTTTAAAATATTAAGAGAAGAATAACCAGAACCAAAGTCATCCATCCATACCTGAAAGCCTTCGTTGTGAAAACCATCAACCGCTTTTTTAAGGGTTTTAGGATCTTTAATAAAGGCACTTTCAGTAATTTCAATAATGAAATGATGATGGTCGATCCCATGATAGTCTACAACCTCTTTCACCGCTGCCACCATATCAATATTTAAGAAATCATTAGGTGATAAGTTAATGGAAGTTGAGACAATCTCTTTCCCTTGTTTGAGATATTCTTTCATATCGATGCAGACCTGCTCTAAGATATACAAGTCCAGCTGGTAACATAAGTTGACGCTTTCTAAAACATCAATAAAGTCGCCTGGGGAAAGAAAGCCTTTGATGGGATCATCCCATCTTGCTAAAGCTTCTAAGCTAGCAACTGAATTACTCATCGCATACATAATGGGCTGATAGTACACTTTAATATATTTATTGAAAATAGCGTCTTCAAAGTGTTCAATAATATAACGACGATTCTCATAGTTTTCCGACATCTTTTGATTATAATATTGGTAATATTTAGAGAAATCATTTTTAATCGTACCCAAAGCCATGCGGGCACGATCGCAGGCTAAGTGGGCATTCTCACCTGCTTCTCCTAAATAAATACCAATCTTTAAGGAAACACTGATATCCCCTTTATAATATTTAGAGTAGCGCACACTCTTTTCAACTTTCTCTAATAATCCTGCTTCATTGGTGCGAATGAAAAACGCATCATCGTTAAAACGACCAATAATAGCATGATCAAATACCCGCGTGAGGATATGAGCTGTTCGTTTTAAGACATGATCGCCAGTCGTATAACCATAAGTCATATTAATATTCTTCATGCCGGAGATATCAACGCAGATTGTCACTAATCCCGGATGGCTATTTTCTACTTTATTGTAATAGCCTTGTGTATCATAAACACCGGTCAAGCTATCATACATTTCTTTCATTATAAAGCCCCTTTACTTTTTCATATTTTGAAACACAGTTTCGTATGAAGCATTATAACATATATTTTACACAATCTTAATATCTTTTTTACAACGTAATGAAAAGACTATAGGAAACCCTATAGTCTCACATCATCGTATGTCTGATCACTTAATACTTTTACAGCATAAGAGCATACTGGTTTGATACGGATCTGCTCTTTTCTTGCTACTTCGATTAAAGTATTGACTAACTTACGCGCTAAGCCCTGACCACCATAAGCTTTCTCCACAAAAGTATGGGTAATCACCCAGTGATCATCTTCTAATTCATAATCACATTCGCCAATCAGCTTTCCCGCATCGTATAAGGCTGCGCGCTGATTGTCTTTCTCATAGATTAATTCCATCTTATTCTCCTACAATACCTGCAGAAACTTGTTTTAATGCATCAAACTGTTCTTTGATACTCTGATAGTCCCCATCAGAGCTATGTTCAAAATCAAATTTCTTATAGGCTTTCTTATAATTTGATAACTGATTCTTAATATTCTTTAAGGTCTCTTTATCAATTGTTTTCTTGCTATTGAGCAAAGCATTCTCTAAGCTGGCTACATACATTTCTGAATCATTCTTGAAGTTGATTCTCTCTTTCTTCTTACGATCTTCCGCTTCGAATGCTTTGGCTTCGCGCATCGCTTTTTCAATTTCTGAATCACTCATATGAGTGGATGACTCAATCGTAATATGCTGCTCATTGCCGCTGGCTAAATCCTTTGCCGAGACATTGACAATACCATTGGCATCAATATCAAAGGTGACCTGAATTTGTGGAACCCCTCTTAAAGCACGTTTGATATGTTTTAATTTAAATTTACCTAAGGATTTATTATCCTTCGCTAATGGTCTTTCTCCCTGTAAAACATTGACTTCAACCTGAGTCTGGAAATTAGCACTGGTTGTAAAGACCTGGGAATATGTTGTTGGAATTGTCGTATTACGACGAATAAGCGGCGTCGCGACACCTCCTAAGGTTTCAATCGATAAAGTAAGCGGCGTGACATCTAATAAGAGGACATCATTACTTTCCGGATTACCGGAGACAATCAATGAACCCGATAGCTTAGCCCCTTGGATCGCCGCTCCCATCGCCACGCATTCATCAGGGTTTAAGGAATGAGAAGGCTCTTTGCCAATAACCTGACGAACGCGATCAATGACGGCAGGAATACGAGATGAACCGCCTACTAAGATACATTTATCAAGATCATTGGGTGTAATGCGGGCATCATTTAAAGCATTTTGCATTGGGACCACGCAGCGTTCTACTAAGTGCGCGGTTAAGGTATTAAACATCTGACGATCAATCGTCATTTCCAAGTTTTTTGGACCGGTTGATAAATTGATAATAAATGGTAAAGAAACGGTAGCTGTCTGCATTGTCGATAAATCTTTTTTCGCTTTTTCAGCGGCTTCAATAACTCTTGATTTAGCGACGATATCTTTACGTAAATCAATGCCTTCCTTTAACTGGAAATCTTCAAAGATATAATTTGCCAGACAGGCATCAAAATCATCACCGCCTAAGTGGTTATCACCACTGGTTGATAAGACTTCAATAACACCTGACCCAATTTCAATAATTGAGACATCGAAGGTGCCCCCGCCTAAGTCAAAGACCATGACCTTTTGGCCATAATCATTTTCTAACCCATACGCTAAAGCGGCCGAAGTCGGTTCATTAATAATCCGTAAGACGTCTAAACCGGCAATCTTTCCGGCATCTTTAGTAGCCTGACGCTGATCATCATTGAAATAAGCAGGCACGGTAATAACGGCCTGATGGACTTCTTCACCTAAGTAGTCCTGGGCATCGATCTTGAGCTTTTGTAAAATCATGGCACTGATTTCCTGAGGGGAATAGTTACGGCCATTAAGTTTATGTTTTTTAGTCGTCCCCATATCTCTTTTAATCGATGAAATGGTCTGGGTCGGATTCATCGCCATCTGTCTTTTCGCTACTTCCCCCACTAAACGATTCCCATCTTTATCAAAAGCCACTACCGAAGGTGTGGTTTTGCCCCCTTCACTATTAGGAATAATCGTCGTATGGCCATTTTCTGTAAAGGCCATACAGCTATTGGTTGTTCCTAAATCAATACCAATGACTTTACTCATTGTGATCGCTCCTTTCAGTCAATAATCTGGAAATATTTTAAGGCATTATAAATGCCATCATCATCTATATCTGTTGTCACAAAATCTGCATGTTTCTTCACTTCATCACTAGCATTCCCCATGGCAATGCCAATATTCGCATACTCTAACATGCTGATATCATTCGCCGCATCGCCAAAAGCCATAATCTCATCGGTAGAAATATGATAATATTTAAGCACTTCTTTGATGCCCTGATCTTTTCCGCCTTGTTTCGGGATCAGATCAAAAGCACCAGGATGCCAGATATTTTTAGCGCAGTGCGGTAAATCAATATAATCCTTGCTTGATGGCAAGTAAGGAATCATCTGGTAAATCTTATTCTCATTACTCAACTTACCAAGCGGCGGAATACTGGAATGAATGTCATCCTGCACTTTTTTTACATAATCATTACGCATATTAATATACATCTTATCGCGTTCCACAAAGATCACCGGATAATGCTTTTTAGCGGCATCCTGAATCACCAGATCAACATCCTGAGGATCAATTGGTAAATCATAGATTAAGCCCTGATCGTTATAACAATATTGCCCATTTAACGTAATATAGGCATCAAAGTCTAAATAATCATGAATCTTTAACTCTTCAAGTTCTAAAACATGGCGGCCCGTGCAGGCAATGGTAAGAATCTTTTTCTTATGCAGTAAGGCAAAAGCTTTCTGACAGCTTTCCGGTACCCGATTGGTGCGATGGGAATATAAGGTCCCATCGATATCAAAGAAAATCGCTTTTAACATCCGCGATAATACCCAGCCCCAAAGCATGGGGAACAGCACATCTGCACTAAGCACATGGCATAACAGCAGCTCATTGGGTTGATGTCACGACCATAGCCGCGCGATGTTTCATTATAAGCAGCGCTGCCGCCCTGCAGCTGCTGTAATAAAAGCATATACTGTAAGTTCATCGGATTCATTGAATACGCGGTCTGAGCAAATTCAACAGCCTGGATATGATTGCCTAAGCCATTTTCACAAATCGCCGCATAATAGAACCAGACATCATCTTTCTGATAGATGCCCTCTAAGACGCTTTTTGCTTCCGCAAAACGATTGGCATTAATATAGGCGATCACGTCCTGGTAAGCCTGCTGGGCATTGCCATAAGTCTGCTGAGTATTGGTATAGCCGGTATTGTTATAAGCACCTTGCGTGTTATTGGTATAAGTACGCCCGGTAAAACCGCGTTTACGATCATCCATAATCGTTCGATAAGCATTTTGTACCTGTTTAAATTTTTCTGTATACTCCGCCTGATGAGGATTACCAATATTGGCATCAGGGTGGTATTTTTTAGAAAGACTGCGATACGCTTTTTTTACTTCATCATCCGTTGCATCGGGTGAAATACCTAAGATATCATAAGGATTCATTTTTCTTCTCCTTTTCGTTTCTCTTTTGTTTCACCGCTTCAAAACGGCTCCATACTCCACTATAGAGAATATTTCTTATTATATCACTATATTCCAAAATCGGCATGCGTTCAAAAGCCAGCGTGGCTTCTGACATAAACATTGTTAAGATCTTTTCCACATAGTGATCAAAATCATCATTTTCATATTTTTGTTTAAAGGGATTATAGGTATTTTGTCGGATATCATCTTCGATATCATCATAGGCATCCATCAGATAAATAAACTTACCTAAGTTATTGCCTAAGGTATAGAGCTCTTCACTCCATTCATCATCCTGATAGCGGAAGATTTCTCCTAATACTTTGCCAAAAGTATTAGACATCAGATCTAAGGACTGACAGTTCTCTTCTTCTAACGTCGTTAAACGTTTAAGATTGCTGTCAATAATAAAGATCTTGTTGGGATATTCCTGCTTAATCGCTTCAAATAACGGGGTTAAAGTTTTTAGGCGATGCTTATGTTTATGTTCATCATGGACATCATCTAACGCTTTATAATACGCTAAAACAATTGTCATCTTCGCCGCATAGTCATCAAACAGATCCATGCGGGTGCGATGATGTTTGATCGGATGCATTGTGCACCCTTCTTTCGTGAGCTGAATCTTTGGCTCATACAGACCGGTTAAGACTAACTTTAAGAAGGTCATATCATTGGATAATAACCGCGTGGCATTGGTGCCATAGAGATCTTTTAACTTATGACAGAGACCGCAATAAAAAGAATGATAAATCCGATAGTCTTCATCAGAAAGCTGTTTCTGATTGACAATCACATAGCCAAACATAATTAAGACCGTGCATCAAAGTGATGACCACAGCGTGGACAAGTCACCTCAATATTTCCTTTACCTTTAGGCACACGAACCATCTTATGACAGTTCTTGCAGACAAAATATTTATGATCTTTATCACTGAAGTTCTTTTGCATGACTTTGACTTGATCAAAGACCGGTCTCATGAATTCTTCATACTTCGCATTCTCAGCACTTCTGGCCGTGACATTTTTTGAAAATGTTCGGAATAAATCCACTGCAATTAAGGCATAGCTCAAGAAATAAAGCATCCGGTTATTTAATAATAAGTTTAAAACAATTAATACTAAAACCGTATATAAAATATGCTTATTGAGGGTATCTGTCCCGTAACGGCCCATCATAAACTGAATCAATTTATCTTTCATGAATATCACTCCTTGTCAATATGCTTTCATTCTACATAGATTATGTGAATGAATCATGAACATTCCTTAAATATCCCTTAACTCTATTATCGCATATTTTTTCTTTTTTTTACATCAATTCGCAAAAAAAGGTACCCCGAGGATACCTTTAACTTTCATATTCTTCAATTGCGGCCGAACGATAACTGGCAAAGAAACGCTTTGTCTCTGCGACAATCACGCCATTTAAAGAAATGACCGCAATCATATTTGGAATAGCCATGAGACCATTGAAGATATCCGCAATTGTCCAAACGGCAGAAATACTCATATAAGGGCCAATAAAGACATTGAGGATGTAGAAGGCTTTGAATACATTTAAAGCCAGTTTTGAATTATTTGTCAGATATTCCAAGCAGCGTTCCGCATAGTAGTTCCAGCCTAAAATAGTAGTAAAGGCAAAAAACACTAAGCATAACATTAATAAGCAGCTCGCAACGCTGGCACTAAATGGTAAACCTTTGGTAAACGCATAAGTGGTGACAGCGACCCCTTCTAAACCTTTGACTTTCCAGGCACCGGTTAAGACAATAGAAATGCCCGTCATCGTACAAATAACAATAGTATCAATAAAAGTCCCCGTCATCGAGACTAAACCCTGACGTACCGGTTCCTTCGTCTTGGCTGCTGCGGCCGCAATCGGCGCAGAGCCTAATCCCGCTTCATTAGAGAAAATACCACGAGCAATCCCTTTCTGCATAACGATGATCATCGAACCTATTGCCCCGCCCGTAACGGCACGAGGATTAAAAGCGCCGACGACAATTTCACGAATAGCTGCTGGCAGCGCTGTCGCATTGGTCATCATTAAGACAATGACACAGCCAGCATATAAAATAGCCATGAACGGTACCACAATTAATGACACATTGGCAATACGCTGAAGTCCGCCAACTAATACTAAAGCCACGCAAAGCGTTAAGACAAGTGAGGCAATGACAACCGAAATACTATAACTGCCAAGACCAGGAATATGCACCAAATGCGCATTATGTGGATCAAAGAAGTTATTGACCGCACTCGAGATCCCATTGACCTGAGTAAAAGTGCCGGAGCCAAATAAACCGACGCAAACACCAAAGAAGGCAAAGATTTTCGCTAAGAACTTAAACTGTTTGCCCATCCCTTTTTCAATATAATAGAACGGACCGCCTAAAGCATGACCATCTGCATCAACAGTCCTAAACTTAATAGCTAAAAGACCTTCGGCATATTTCGTAGCCATCCCAAAGATGGCTGCTAAATTAATCCAGAAAACTGCCCCCGGACCGCCTGCCGTGACCGCCGTTGCAACGCCGACAATATTACCAGTCCCAATAGTAGCACTTAAAGCCGTACATAAGGCCGCAAAGCTGGAAACTTCGCCATCGCCTTCTTCTTCCGACTGAATCATCCACTTTAACGCTAAAGGCAGCTTACGGATTTGTAAGAAGCCAAGACGAATCGTCAATAGAATCCCGCCGACAAGAATCAACGCCATGAGCGGTACGCCCCATACCAGACCATCGATCTGATTGAGGATTTGTGTAATTGTGTTCCCCATAAAATGTATTCATCCTTCCTTTTATGCGTTATTGTAAGAGAATTATTTTCAAACGTCAAGTTAACCTATTAAAAAATGACCATCAATCCATAAAAATTCGTATTTGATGAGACTTTGGAAACCAGAAAGCATAAAAAAAGGAGCCGTTAAGCTCCTGCACTTTCAAATGGCTGCGGTAGCTGGATTCGAACCAGCGCAATGACGGATTCAGAGTCCGTTGCCTTACCGCTTGGCTATACCGCAATGTCTTTCTCTCTCGAGTGCTCACTTATAATACCATCACTCTCACGACATTGCAATACTTTTTTCATATTTTTCGACAGAAAAATTTCAAATATCCTATTTCTATTGTATTATTCAAGCTTTTTTACTGATAATTTTCTAAACACCACTTTGCCAGATCCATGATAAACGCTTTTGGAAGCGGTTTTTGATAAGGAATCTGAATCGCTCCTTTTGAATACTTAAAACCTTTTTCTTCGCATTGAGAGGCAAAGGCGGCCACGCCATCAGCGCCGGGATAAAGACCAATATGCTTCTTAAATCCCGCAAAGTGGATGAGATTATGGTGCTTATAAAAAGTAGGCATCCGCCAGCTGATCTTTTCCGTTGTATCTGGTAAAACACTTTTCAAAATGTCATACACCTCACTGAGATAGGCCCGCTGCTCTTCATCAAAAGTCTCAATATATTCTTTGATCGTGTGAACCTCACCACAATAGTGAGACTGATTTTCGTGTTTAAATGTGCGACCACATTTTGGACATGTCCACATCTTATCGCCTTCCTTTCAAGTAACCTAACCAGCCTAAAATAGCGGGAATAAACGGCTGCCATAAGGCCATTCTTGGAGTAAATAAAATGGCCACCGAATAAATAATGGCCCCAATCAGGGTCAGGATCTGATTTTTCATAAAGAGTCCTAAGCTGTTAAAGACAATGCCCGCACTTAATAGAATGAGAAAATCATGCATTGCCAGCATCCCAATCGTAACGCCAAATTCAAAAGCCCAGGTATGATTGCCTGTTCGCGCCGTTAAGATATTATTGATATCCATAATCAACAAAAATAACGCCGCGATTAAGGCTAGCATTAATGGTACATTCACACTGCTCTTTACCGGTTCTTGAAGCGTTTTCTTAGGCGTGACATGCTCTTTAGCGATAGGTTTCAGCGCTTTTTCGACTTTCGCTTTAGGCGCTTCCCCTTGATGGTGATAGAGATCGATAATCTTTAACACGGTTTGGAAATGATGACTATCACAAGTATAATGATGCTCGCCATTACACATGACGACAAAATGAACATGCTCATCATCTTCATCATCTAACGTACGAATATCCGTCATCTTCGCAAAAGGATACGTCCCCTCTTCATCACTTAAAGCCGTCTCTGTTATCTGTAACGCTTTCCCATTACTTAATGGTAATACCTCTTTCATACTAACGCCTTCTTAGTGTTCAATAACGCGTTTCCCGCTCATATGATCAATTGTCACTGCCAAGCATTGTACGCGTGATTGCGCTTTATTGAATTCATCTTCTGCGTACTTATGATCCGCAAACTTAAGGGCTAGCTTTATACAGATATCTTTGATTAACTGGGGATCTTCGACTTTCTCAATTCGGCCAAAACAAATGACGCTATGGAATGTAAGCGGCCAGTCATTAGGATCTTCCTGCACACCATCATTGATGACAGTATAAGAAACCTTATTATTTTTCATGATGGCATCAATCTTATGCCCTTCTTTAGCACCATGAAAATAGAGCATATGGGTTTTTGGATCGTAATAATGATCCATCGGAATACCATAAGGATACCCATCTTCTCCGATGAGACTTAAAACACCGCGTTTCTGGTGCACTAAAACGTTTATGCATTCTTCTTCGCTTAAAGCCTGTTTAAAGCGACGCATTTTTCTAAACATATTTTTCACCTCATCACCATGATAACACAAAAAGATCGGAATGTCCGATCTTTCTATAAAGCATGATAAGTCGCATCATCAACGGGTTCTAACCATTCATTAGAGGTCTCTTCACCAGGGATTTCAATAGCCAAATGCGAGAACCAGCAATCCGGTGCTGCGCCATGCCAGTGTTTCACGCCAACAGGAATTTCAACCACATCACCAGGTTTTAATAACTGCGCTCTTTTCCCTTCTTCCTGATAATAGCCATGACCATCGACGCAGATCAGTACCTGACCGCCGCCGCTTTTAGCATGATGAATATGCCAGTTATTGCGGCAGCCTGGTTCAAAGGTCACATTATAAATAGGCAATGGATCACCTGGCTTTGAAACAGGGTTCAAATAAGACTGACCAATAAAATACTTGGCATAAGCATCATTAGGCTTGCCTTGACCAAAGAAACCGCCATGATTATCCCCGATATCATCTTCATAGACTTTCTGCGCCATCCCAAAAGCCGCCCAGGCATTAGGCCAGCCGGCATAAAAAGCGATATGGGTGAGAATTTCTGCCATTTCTTCTTTTGTCACGCCATTGGCTTTGGCGGTCGCTAAATGGTATTCGAGTGCTGAAGTGACCATACCTTTGCCAATTAATGCGGAAATCGTCACGATGCTACGCAGTTTCAGACTGAGCTGACCTTCACGATCCCACACTTCCCCAAATAAGACATCATCATTCAGCTGCGCAAATTTTGGGGCAAATGCGCCTAACTGTTTTCTTCCTGCTGTTTGTTTCATAATGTACCTCCTCGTCTAATATCTCTTTGCATCCACAATCTTTACTTGAGGAAATGCTTTGCTTAAATCCTGCTGCGCTCTTTGAATAGATGAACCGCCAGATGTCGCAAATAAATGGACTGTTTTATTTGAAAAATCATGGGTTTTAAAGAAACTGAAGATAATCCGGGGAGCGGTATACCACCAAATGGGGAAACCAACATAAATATCGTCATAATCACGAATATCAAGTGGTTCCATAGCCACTTCGACCTGATCACGCCCTTCTCTGTTTGCCCGGCTTTCATTATCCTGCCAATTGATATCTTCATTGGTATAAGGGATAACTGGCTTGATTTCTAAAATATCAGTCTGTTTTTCTTGAGCGAGTTTTTCAGCGACACGGCGTGTTGTGCCGGTTGCGGAAAAATAAGTAACGATTGTTTTGCTCATTGTAATGCCTTCTTTCGTCTCTTATTGTAGTTATGAAATGGCAGAATGTAAAATACCTATTCTTCATATGATATCATGCCTAAAAAGCATGAAAGGCGCCTTTGGCGCCTTTCACTTAAACAAACGTAAAATATCATCCTTCGCTTTTTCTAATAGCACATTCGTATCCGTATCCACCATATCAAGACAATCCACTTTGATTTCATAGGTCTGTTGAATGTCAAACATTTGCGTACATAATGCTTTGATATAACCATACCCATAGGTATCATCGAGAATTCTTGATCCGGCCGTAGTGACATAATAAAGTTTCGTCGCTTTGCATAAACCATAGCTGCTGCCATCACGATGATAATCATAAGTAATCGAAGCCACGCAGATATTTTCCAGATACACCTTTAATAATGAAGGAAAAGATAAGTCATAATAAGGCGCACTGATAATAATCTGATCAGCCTGCGCAAACTGATGCGCCGCCTCAAAAACAGGATGATCAATGACATCCTGAAAAAGTAAAAGCGAACGTTCTTTCA
Source organism: Intestinibaculum porci (assembly GCF_003925875.1). Lineage (GTDB taxonomy): Bacteria > Bacillota_I > Bacilli_A > Erysipelotrichales > Coprobacillaceae > Intestinibaculum > Intestinibaculum porci. The sequence goes on from NZ_AP019309.1 coordinate 1,819,472, forward strand.
GTGCTTCTCGATCTAAAGGATGCAGATGCTTTTCATCCAGTTTGACTTCTTCGACGATGTCATCCATTTTAACGATCTGATCAATAAGAAAACGGGCTAATCGGTTGGTGCGTGATTCATCACGAATACATGCATTAATATAAAGTAATTTCATTTGCATCGCCTCTTCTTGTCTCTATTGTATCAAATACGCCAAAAGAAAAAAGGAAAAGTATCCAAAAGAAAAAAACTGTGAATATCACAGTTTTAATGGAAAAGGGCAATCCCTTCATCACTTTGTAAAATGATTGGCTCACCATCTGTCGCGATCGTTCCTTCACGAATTTCTACACGCTGTCCATCAATCAGATTGGTGTAATAACCATCATGCAGACCACTTTGCCCAAGGTCTAGGAATGAGGATTGACCATGAAAATGGAATAACCCGACTAAATAAGGATGATCCTGATCATCTCGTGGTGATGAGGCATTTTCATGATGAATGGCCATCAGGACATCATCACGAAGTACTTTCGTTTCATAAGTAGAATTGGTCATAATCGGATTCTTCTTGACCTGGTAAAGCTTATGCATGAGCGGTGATAAATCCATTCCTGTATCATAATCAATCGGATCCTTATCAAAGAGAGCTGGCGTATGCATAGCGCCGGCTTCCTGACCATTATAAAGCATCGCAATACCTTTATTGAAATACATAAAAGCTAAATGATTGCGCAGTGCTTTTTCATCTGGAATACTGAAATGTGCACGATTACGATCATGATTTTCTAAGAAACGCGCTTTTACATAATTATCGGGATAGATCGTTTCCTGACGATTGATCGCCGCACTATATGTTTGTAAGGACACTTTTCCAGCCAGATAATCTTTAAAGATGCCAAAGATATCATAATCATAAGCCATATCGAAAGCCTGATAAATCTCACTGTCGCTAGCGCTTGCTATGCCGCGTGAGCGGTTATAAGCCACAAAGCCTGGTTCCACGCTTTCTGCTAACCATAAAGCGCCGGGGCGAACCTTTGCCACAGCTTCGCGCGCCGCTAACCAGAAATCAACGGGGACCATGCTTGCGACATCACAGCGGAAGCCATCGACATCCTTTGCCCACATCTTCAGTGTTTCAATCTGATAATCCCACAATTCATGATTCGCGTAATCTAAATCTACCACATCCCACCAGTCACCAACGCGATTGCCAAGCGAGCCATCGGCTTTATGGAAGAACCATTCGGGATGATGGGTCGCTAAATAAGAATCTGGTGATGTATGATTATAGACGACATCAATAATGACTTTCATCCCCCGTTTATGAATGGCCTCACATAAGCGCTGAAAATCTTCTTTGCTGCCAAACTTCGGATTGACTTCACGATAATCACGAATGGCATATGGTGAGCCTAATGTCCCTTTGCGATGCAGCTTACCAATGGGATGAATGGGCATCAGCCAAATGATATCCACACCTAAACTTTGAATCCGGTCTAAATCATTCATAACGGCCTGGAACGTCCCTTCTTTTGAATAATTGCGTACGTAAATACTATAAATAACCTCATTACGTAATTGTTTGTTTGTATCTTTTGCCATAATAAATACACATGTCAAAACGTCGTTGCCGTTTTGACACACCTTGCAATGAATATATCAATTCAATGCAGGTGTTTTTCTCCTTTCCAAATTTATTTTTTTCGTTCCCTCTGTATCGTTTGATTTGTTGTGGTTACGAACCTACAATTTATTTGATGGAGATTCGTACTACAAAGCACGGTGAGGGGCGTTGTACGGTTAAACTCAATCGTTAATCAAAACAGCATAATAAATTGTGTGAGATCAGCCATTCATGCACATCTGAGTAGACCCGTTGAGGCTGTAGATTAATCAATGACTAACAGTTAATCTTTAGTGCTGGCTGACCAGTCAACGTATCTCCTTCAAAAAATTATTTGAAAGGAGATTTTTGCTATGAAAGTAATTCGCAATCCGAAAGACTTTCGAATCGTTTATTCAAGAGCCTGTGGCATTGACGTTCACAAAAACTTTATTGTATGCACAGCATGCATTCCTGGCAGCAAGCCTGATCAGTGGAAGTTCATTACCAGACGATTTTCGACTTTCTACAAGGAATTAGAGGAATGTGCTGACTGGCTTTCAAAACTTGACTGCCAGAACGTGTGCATGGAATCAACAGGCCAGTACTATATACCTGTTCATGACGTTCTTGAGAAGAAACTGTCGAACGTCAGGGTCGTCAACCCTAAATGGGTTAAAGCCGTCAAGGGCAACAAGGACGACAAGAAAGATTCCAAATGGATCTGTCAGCTTTTTAGGTTTGGCATGACAAAATCCAGCTTTATTCCAGGAGAAGAGATCAGAACCCTGAGAGGTGAAACGAGATACCGCTATAAAGTCATCAGCATGCGAACATCCGAAATGAACCGCTATCAGAACGCACTGACAGTCGGAGGTTTCAAAGTAGATGCAGTCTTTTCTGATGTCTTCGGCAAGTCTGCTCAGGCAATCATTAACCTTGTCCTTTCGGGTAAGGAATACACTGACAAGGATATTCTGTCACTTGTTCACAAAAACTGTAAGTCATCACCTGAGAAAATTCTTGAAGCCGTAAATGGAATCAGAATGAATGATACTCAGAAAAAAAGACTTATAATCATCAAGAATCATTTAGACTATCTCACTGATGAAATTGGCGAGATTAATAAACAAATTGACTGTCTCGTCAAGGAGATTCCAGGCATGGAAGCAGCCATTGATCACTCATGCATGGTCCCCGGCATAGACAAAAACCTGGCAGTCATCATTATGTCAGAAATTGGCACTGACATGAGCCCTTGGCCTAGTCAGTACAATCTGGTAAGCTGGGCCGGTCTGGCGCCAGGTGACAATCAATCAGCCGGAAAAAAGAAATCCGTTAAGATCTCACGAGCCGGTGTCTATCTTAAGCCTGCCCTGGTCGAAGCGGCTCACGCCGCTGTAAAGGATAAGGAGCACCCTTATTATGCCATCAAGTATAATACAATTAAAAAACGCCGTGGCCAGAAGAGAGCTATTATTGCAATTGCACGAAAGCTCTTAATTGCAATTTATCACATGCTTCTTACTGGCGAAAAATGGAATCCTACCGATCTTGCCAACGTTGAAACACCAACTGACAAAAGAAGAAAGTACATCAAGAAAAATCTTTCTAATTCCTTTAGTCAGCTGGAAAATGCTGGGATGTTACCGGAAGAAATTATTAATTATTTGAAAGGACAATTTTTAGATTTAGAAGTTTCAGCCGAGTCTGAAGATGATAGTGATTCTTCGGATAACGATTCATCTAAAGGCACAGAAGCCTCAGCAGACTCTGCCGAAACTAATAATAGTGAATCACCTACTGAGCAATCGGCCTTAGACAGTGATTCACAGACAGATTTGACTTTGGTAAAAGATAAATCTGCCGCAAGCTGACTTCTCCAGAAGAATCAGCAATTTATTCTTCTGGAATGTAAAAGCGCTAAAACTTTATAAATTTTCAATCCATATATCTGTTGTCTTCGTTTTCAGATGATCAGATAGCCCAATGTTAGTTAGTTCTAACAATTTCCAATATCTTGGGGTAAGGGGGATTTTACGCTTTTTCAGCTATTGCACCTAAATTATATCATCCTTACAGCAAAAATAAACTCTGTTTCATTTCACATCAATTGTTATTTCATTAATATATTCAGATTAATTTCATTTGCATCGCCTCTTCTTGTCTCTATTGTATCAAATACGCCAAAAGAAAAAAGGAAAAGTATCCAAAAGAAAAAAACTGTGAATATCACAGTTTTAATGGAAAAGGGCAATCCCTTCATCACTTTGTAAAATGATTGGCTCACCATCTGTCGCGATCGTTCCTTCACGAATTTCTACACGCTGTCCATCAATCAGATTGGTGTAATAACCATCATGCAGACCACTTTGCCCAAGGTCTAGGAATGAGGATTGACCATGAAAATGGAATAACCCGACTAAATAAGGATGATCCTGATCATCTCGTGGTGATGAGGCATTTTCATGATGAATGGCCATCAGGACATCATCACGAAGTACTTTCGTTTCATAAGTAGAATTGGTCATAATCGGATTCTTCTTGACCTGGTAAAGCTTATGCATGAGCGGTGATAAATCCATTCCTGTATCATAATCAATCGGATCCTTATCAAAGAGAGCTGGCGTATGCATAGCGCCGGCTTCCTGACCATTATAAAGCATCGCAATACCTTTATTGAAATACATAAAAGCTAAATGATTGCGCAGTGCTTTTTCATCTGGAATACTGAAATGTGCACGATTACGATCATGATTTTCTAAGAAACGCGCTTTTACATAATTATCGGGATAGATCGTTTCCTGACGATTGATCGCCGCACTATATGTTTGTAAGGACACTTTTCCAGCCAGATAATCTTTAAAGATGCCAAAGATATCATAATCATAAGCCATATCGAAAGCCTGATAAATCTCACTGTCGCTAGCGCTTGCTATGCCGCGTGAGCGGTTATAAGCCACAAAGCCTGGTTCCACGCTTTCTGCTAACCATAAAGCGCCGGGGCGAACCTTTGCCACAGCTTCGCGCGCCGCTAACCAGAAATCAACGGGGACCATGCTTGCGACATCACAGCGGAAGCCATCGACATCCTTTGCCCACATCTTCAGTGTTTCAATCTGATAATCCCACAATTCATGATTCGCGTAATCTAAATCTACCACATCCCACCAGTCACCAACGCGATTGCCAAGCGAGCCATCGGCTTTATGGAAGAACCATTCGGGATGATGGGTCGCTAAATAAGAATCTGGTGATGTATGATTATAGACGACATCAATAATGACTTTCATCCCCCGTTTATGAATGGCCTCACATAAGCGCTGAAAATCTTCTTTGCTGCCAAACTTCGGATTGACTTCACGATAATCACGAATGGCATATGGTGAGCCTAATGTCCCTTTGCGATGCAGCTTACCAATGGGATGAATGGGCATCAGCCAAATGATATCCACACCTAAACTTTGAATCCGGTCTAAATCATTCATAACGGCCTGGAACGTCCCTTCTTTTGAATAATTGCGTACGTAAATACTATAAATAACCTCATTACGTAATTGTTTGTTTGTATCTTTTGCCATAATAAATACACATGTCAAAACGTCGTTGCCGTTTTGACACACCTTGCAATGAATATATCAATTCAATGCAGGTGTTTTTCTCCTTTCCAAATTTATTTTTTTCGTTCCCTCTGTATCGTTTGATTTGTTGTGGTTACGAACCTACAATTTATTTGATGGAGATTCGTACTACAAAGCACGGTGAGGGGCGTTGTACGGTTAAACTCAATCGTTAATCAAAACAGCATAATAAATTGTGTGAGATCAGCCATTCATGCACATCTGAGTAGACCCGTTGAGGCTGTAGATTAATCAATGACTAACAGTTAATCTTTAGTGCTGGCTGACCAGTCAACGTATCTCCTTCAAAAAATTATTTGAAAGGAGATTTTTGCTATGAAAGTAATTCGCAATCCGAAAGACTTTCGAATCGTTTATTCAAGAGCCTGTGGCATTGACGTTCACAAAAACTTTATTGTATGCACAGCATGCATTCCTGGCAGCAAGCCTGATCAGTGGAAGTTCATTACCAGACGATTTTCGACTTTCTACAAGGAATTAGAGGAATGTGCTGACTGGCTTTCAAAACTTGACTGCCAGAACGTGTGCATGGAATCAACAGGCCAGTACTATATACCTGTTCATGACGTTCTTGAGAAGAAACTGTCGAACGTCAGGGTCGTCAACCCTAAATGGGTTAAAGCCGTCAAGGGCAACAAGGACGACAAGAAAGATTCCAAATGGATCTGTCAGCTTTTTAGGTTTGGCATGACAAAATCCAGCTTTATTCCAGGAGAAGAGATCAGAACCCTGAGAGGTGAAACGAGATACCGCTATAAAGTCATCAGCATGCGAACATCCGAAATGAACCGCTATCAGAACGCACTGACAGTCGGAGGTTTCAAAGTAGATGCAGTCTTTTCTGATGTCTTCGGCAAGTCTGCTCAGGCAATCATTAACCTTGTCCTTTCGGGTAAGGAATACACTGACAAGGATATTCTGTCACTTGTTCACAAAAACTGTAAGTCATCACCTGAGAAAATTCTTGAAGCCGTAAATGGAATCAGAATGAATGATACTCAGAAAAAAAGACTTATAATCATCAAGAATCATTTAGACTATCTCACTGATGAAATTGGCGAGATTAATAAACAAATTGACTGTCTCGTCAAGGAGATTCCAGGCATGGAAGCAGCCATTGATCACTCATGCATGGTCCCCGGCATAGACAAAAACCTGGCAGTCATCATTATGTCAGAAATTGGCACTGACATGAGCCCTTGGCCTAGTCAGTACAATCTGGTAAGCTGGGCCGGTCTGGCGCCAGGTGACAATCAATCAGCCGGAAAAAAGAAATCCGTTAAGATCTCACGAGCCGGTGTCTATCTTAAGCCTGCCCTGGTCGAAGCGGCTCACGCCGCTGTAAAGGATAAGGAGCACCCTTATTATGCCATCAAGTATAATACAATTAAAAAACGCCGTGGCCAGAAGAGAGCTATTATTGCAATTGCACGAAAGCTCTTAATTGCAATTTATCACATGCTTCTTACTGGCGAAAAATGGAATCCTACCGATCTTGCCAACGTTGAAACACCAACTGACAAAAGAAGAAAGTACATCAAGAAAAATCTTTCTAATTCCTTTAGTCAGCTGGAAAATGCTGGGATGTTACCGGAAGAAATTATTAATTATTTGAAAGGACAATTTTTAGATTTAGAAGTTTCAGCCGAGTCTGAAGATGATAGTGATTCTTCGGATAACGATTCATCTAAAGGCACAGAAGCCTCAGCAGACTCTGCCGAAACTAATAATAGTGAATCACCTACTGAGCAATCGGCCTTAGACAGTGATTCACAGACAGATTTGACTTTGGTAAAAGATAAATCTGCCGCAAGCTGACTTCTCCAGAAGAATCAGCAATTTATTCTTCTGGAATGTAAAAGCGCTAAAACTTTATAAATTTTCAATCCATATATCTGTTGTCTTCGTTTTCAGATGATCAGATAGCCCAATGTTAGTTAGTTCTAACAATTTCCAATATCTTGGGGTAAGGGGGATTTTACGCTTTTTCAGCTATTGCACCTAAATTATATCATCCTTACAGCAAAAATAAACTCTGTTTCATTTCACATCAATTGTTATTTCATTAATATATTCAGATTAATTTCATTTGCATCGCCTCTTCTTGTCTCTATTGTATCAAATACGCCAAAAGAAAAAAGGAAAAGTATCCAAAAGAAAAAAACTGTGAATATCACAGTTTTAATGGAAAAGGGCAATCCCTTCATCACTTTGTAAAATGATTGGCTCACCATCTGTCGCGATCGTTCCTTCACGAATTTCTACACGCTGTCCATCAATCAGATTGGTGTAATAACCATCATGCAGACCACTTTGCCCAAGGTCTAGGAATGAGGATTGACCATGAAAATGGAATAACCCGACTAAATAAGGATGATCCTGATCATCTCGTGGTGATGAGGCATTTTCATGATGAATGGCCATCAGGACATCATCACGAAGTACTTTCGTTTCATAAGTAGAATTGGTCATAATCGGATTCTTCTTGACCTGGTAAAGCTTATGCATGAGCGGTGATAAATCCATTCCTGTATCATAATCAATCGGATCCTTATCAAAGAGAGCTGGCGTATGCATAGCGCCGGCTTCCTGACCATTATAAAGCATCGCAATACCTTTATTGAAATACATAAAAGCTAAATGATTGCGCAGTGCTTTTTCATCTGGAATACTGAAATGTGCACGATTACGATCATGATTTTCTAAGAAACGCGCTTTTACATAATTATCGGGATAGATCGTTTCCTGACGATTGATCGCCGCACTATATGTTTGTAAGGACACTTTTCCAGCCAGATAATCTTTAAAGATGCCAAAGATATCATAATCATAAGCCATATCGAAAGCCTGATAAATCTCACTGTCGCTAGCGCTTGCTATGCCGCGTGAGCGGTTATAAGCCACAAAGCCTGGTTCCACGCTTTCTGCTAACCATAAAGCGCCGGGGCGAACCTTTGCCACAGCTTCGCGCGCCGCTAACCAGAAATCAACGGGGACCATGCTTGCGACATCACAGCGGAAGCCATCGACATCCTTTGCCCACATCTTCAGTGTTTCAATCTGATAATCCCACAATTCATGATTCGCGTAATCTAAATCTACCACATCCCACCAGTCACCAACGCGATTGCCAAGCGAGCCATCGGCTTTATGGAAGAACCATTCGGGATGATGGGTCGCTAAATAAGAATCTGGTGATGTATGATTATAGACGACATCAATAATGACTTTCATCCCCCGTTTATGAATGGCCTCACATAAGCGCTGAAAATCTTCTTTGCTGCCAAACTTCGGATTGACTTCACGATAATCACGAATGGCATATGGTGAGCCTAATGTCCCTTTGCGATGCAGCTTACCAATGGGATGAATGGGCATCAGCCAAATGATATCCACACCTAAACTTTGAATCCGGTCTAAATCATTCATAACGGCCTGGAACGTCCCTTCTTTTGAATAATTGCGTACGTAAATACTATAAATAACCTCATTACGTAATTGTTTGTTTGTATCTTTTGCCATAATAAATACACATGTCAAAACGTCGTTGCCGTTTTGACACACCTTGCAATGAATATATCAATTCAATGCAGGTGTTTTTCTCCTTTCCAAATTTATTTTTTTCGTTCCCTCTGTATCGTTTGATTTGTTGTGGTTACGAACCTACAATTTATTTGATGGAGATTCGTACTACAAAGCACGGTGAGGGGCGTTGTACGGTTAAACTCAATCGTTAATCAAAACAGCATAATAAATTGTGTGAGATCAGCCATTCATGCACATCTGAGTAGACCCGTTGAGGCTGTAGATTAATCAATGACTAACAGTTAATCTTTAGTGCTGGCTGACCAGTCAACGTATCTCCTTCAAAAAATTATTTGAAAGGAGATTTTTGCTATGAAAGTAATTCGCAATCCGAAAGACTTTCGAATCGTTTATTCAAGAGCCTGTGGCATTGACGTTCACAAAAACTTTATTGTATGCACAGCATGCATTCCTGGCAGCAAGCCTGATCAGTGGAAGTTCATTACCAGACGATTTTCGACTTTCTACAAGGAATTAGAGGAATGTGCTGACTGGCTTTCAAAACTTGACTGCCAGAACGTGTGCATGGAATCAACAGGCCAGTACTATATACCTGTTCATGACGTTCTTGAGAAGAAACTGTCGAACGTCAGGGTCGTCAACCCTAAATGGGTTAAAGCCGTCAAGGGCAACAAGGACGACAAGAAAGATTCCAAATGGATCTGTCAGCTTTTTAGGTTTGGCATGACAAAATCCAGCTTTATTCCAGGAGAAGAGATCAGAACCCTGAGAGGTGAAACGAGATACCGCTATAAAGTCATCAGCATGCGAACATCCGAAATGAACCGCTATCAGAACGCACTGACAGTCGGAGGTTTCAAAGTAGATGCAGTCTTTTCTGATGTCTTCGGCAAGTCTGCTCAGGCAATCATTAACCTTGTCCTTTCGGGTAAGGAATACACTGACAAGGATATTCTGTCACTTGTTCACAAAAACTGTAAGTCATCACCTGAGAAAATTCTTGAAGCCGTAAATGGAATCAGAATGAATGATACTCAGAAAAAAAGACTTATAATCATCAAGAATCATTTAGACTATCTCACTGATGAAATTGGCGAGATTAATAAACAAATTGACTGTCTCGTCAAGGAGATTCCAGGCATGGAAGCAGCCATTGATCACTCATGCATGGTCCCCGGCATAGACAAAAACCTGGCAGTCATCATTATGTCAGAAATTGGCACTGACATGAGCCCTTGGCCTAGTCAGTACAATCTGGTAAGCTGGGCCGGTCTGGCGCCAGGTGACAATCAATCAGCCGGAAAAAAGAAATCCGTTAAGATCTCACGAGCCGGTGTCTATCTTAAGCCTGCCCTGGTCGAAGCGGCTCACGCCGCTGTAAAGGATAAGGAGCACCCTTATTATGCCATCAAGTATAATACAATTAAAAAACGCCGTGGCCAGAAGAGAGCTATTATTGCAATTGCACGAAAGCTCTTAATTGCAATTTATCACATGCTTCTTACTGGCGAAAAATGGAATCCTACCGATCTTGCCAACGTTGAAACACCAACTGACAAAAGAAGAAAGTACATCAAGAAAAATCTTTCTAATTCCTTTAGTCAGCTGGAAAATGCTGGGATGTTACCGGAAGAAATTATTAATTATTTGAAAGGACAATTTTTAGATTTAGAAGTTTCAGCCGAGTCTGAAGATGATAGTGATTCTTCGGATAACGATTCATCTAAAGGCACAGAAGCCTCAGCAGACTCTGCCGAAACTAATAATAGTGAATCACCTACTGAGCAATCGGCCTTAGACAGTGATTCACAGACAGATTTGACTTTGGTAAAAGATAAATCTGCCGCAAGCTGACTTCTCCAGAAGAATCAGCAATTTATTCTTCTGGAATGTAAAAGCGCTAAAACTTTATAAATTTTCAATCCATATATCTGTTGTCTTCGTTTTCAGATGATCAGATAGCCCAATGTTAGTTAGTTCTAACAATTTCCAATATCTTGGGGTAAGGGGGATTTTACGCTTTTTCAGCTATTGCACCTAAATTATATCATCCTTACAGCAAAAATAAACTCTGTTTCATTTCACATCAATTGTTATTTCATTAATATATTCAGATTATCCTCCTCACTTTTTTCATTATACAAAAGTGTCATGAAAAAGACATGACAATTCTTTAGGTTCCTTATGAAATTTCTTAGAAAAAAAGATATGACTGCCAATTGGCAGTCATACCGGTTCCATGAAACGTGAGGGAAATCTCAGGATCTCTGCAGTGATCCCGCCTTTCCCATCATTTCTGATGTTTAAGGGCAATTAATGGAATTGTAACACAAACTCCTAATTCGAATGACACCTAAGGGTCATTGATACATGTCAGAAGATCATGCTCACCCTTACGTGTGATTCATTTTTATTAAAGGCAGAGGTTATTGTTTTACAATGTGTATGATCCATTAGAATCCAACCATCTCCTTCCGGTGAACAGGCTTCCAGGTATTACCCCTTCTTTATCTTCCAAAAGGTATTCATCCTTTTTTCAAGAAGGAATAACAATCTCCTTTCTTCTTTATCACCACTTGCAATATTTACATGCATGTCTCTTGCTTAAGCTTAATTATATTATAGTCTTGTTTTCATATTTGTCAATATCATATGATTTTATCTATTATTTATGATATTCATAATTATTTGTATTATTCCTATATATAAAGTGCCGATATGATCGTCATTCTCTAATTATGTGATAATATTTTATCATCTTGTAGGAATTTAATAAATTAAAAATTCCTTCTTTTTTAAGGAAGGAATTAAATATGGAGAGAGTGCGGCCCTTTCCGTAAAGCTAAAGGGGCTAAGCCGATGGCTTGGCGATAAGCCTTGATCAAAGTCTCCATCACTTTTCTATTCTCATCTATGCTCATCCCTAAAACACGTAAAACCATTCCTTCGCTTTCAATCATCGATAAGCCAAAGCGAGATGATGTCTGCGCGTCTTCAAGGATGTTTCTGAAGTATTCAACCTGCTTCTGATTGATATCTTCATCAATAATTGTCACTGAGTTAAAGTTCGTGTAGCCTTCAAAAAAGCCAATCTCAGACATGGGATCATAACGCGGATCCACGAGCATAAAATCATTCATAAGTAAACGTTTTTGACGATAGATTCTAGTTTTAAGAGCCATTTGATGATAAGTGAACAAGCCCCCTTGCTCATCATAGCCGGCGGTTAAGCCTTCACTTAAAATCAGCTTCGCGTGTTTTTCTAAAACGATCTCATTATTTTGGTGAAAGAGCGCATCTTTATAAGGAATCGTTTCATCAAAGTAATATTCACACAGCGCATTTTCTCCCACTTTAAGCACGCAATCCTGATGTGTAGTGAAGCATTGATCGCACTTGTAAATATAATTAGGCGCCTGCGTCGTAAGAATGGCATGCGTATCATCATCTAAGACAACCTCCTGCCGGTAACACTCTCCTTCCACATACCCGCCGCCTGTCGCAATCAGAAAGTAATAAGGAAAATCATCGTCATTAGGAATGGCGGCGGAAATGCGGGAGTTGCCATGACGATAGAGATCATCTGCGACGCTGCGCTCCCCACGCCTTACAAAATGCATGCGGATCTCGCCGTCTAAAGATCTTCCAGTAAACAGTCCTTTTTGAGCCATTCGACAACACCATCCAGACCTTCATCCGTTTTGAGATTGGTAAAGAAGAACTTTCCATCGCCTCTAAACTTTTGCGACACTTCGCGCATATGCTTTAAGTTCGCACCAACATAAGGTGCTAAATCAATTTTATTGATGATAAAAAGATCAGATTTGATCATTCCCTGCCCTGCTTTGGAAGGAATCTTTTCCCCTTCTGCGCAGTCGATAATATAAATGGAAAAATCTACTAATTCCGGAGAGAAGGTAGCGGCTAAGTTATCCCCGCCGCTTTCCACGAAAATAATATCTAAGGTATGATCAAAACGTTTTTCTAATTCATCAATCGCCGCAAAATTCATGGAGGCATCTTCACGAATAGCGGTATGCGGACAGCCGCCAGTTTCTACCCCGATAATGCGATCTTCGTCTAACACCGAATTTTTTGCCATATATTCGGCATCCCATTTGGTATAAATATCATTGGTAATCACCGCCATGGAATACTCATTATGAAGACGACGGGTTAAACGTTCGATCAATTGGGTCTTTCCGGACCCCACAGGGCCGCCAACCCCGATACGTAATGCTCTTTTCATGCAAAATACCTCCTAAGACATAAACAGACGGGCCGCCTGTGATTCATGTAAGATTTGGGCAATCTCTAAGCCTGGACTATTCGCCCCTAAATAGTCTTCATCAAAGGTGCAAACATTTTCGTAAAGGCCTTCGATTTCCTTGATGACATCATGTAAGATGACTTGTCCTTCACGTTGGCCTAGCGGCACGCTGCGCACCGCATTCTGGGTTAAGGTGGAAGCGACGGAGTAACCATACAGCGTAAAGACTTCCTGGCTGCTTAGTCCTTTGGCGTAGGCAAAGATCGCAAAGACAAGCGCCGGATTGCCATACGCTTTGCCTTCTTCAACGGCCTCTACATAGCCGTTTAATAAAGGAAAGACATCACCATAAATTTTTTGGATAAGCAAATACATTTGCCGGGCAATCAGCTTGGTACCATCACGGGTTTCTTTCGCTAAAGTAGACTTGGTCATGAGATCATCATAGCGCAGGATCTCTGTCAGCGTCGCCTCTTCACAAAGCAGCGTTAATAACCCTTCGCCAAAGCAGTACTGCGAGCGAAAATAGTTCATCAGCCAACATTTAAACTGTGGCGCTTTCTTGATTTTGCGGTTGACGAGATAGTTCTCCATGCCAAAAGAATGATTGAAGGTCCCAATGGGAAACGTCGAGTCACAAATTTGAAAGACATCCATCAGTGTTTTCGTATCAGCCATGGTGATGATGATGGCTATGGGCGACTAAGTTGGCATATTTCATCGGTTCATCTAATTGTCTTTTTTCCACCACATAGCTTGCTCCTTCCTGATCTAATGTCTTTTTGACAACCTCATCATAAAGCATCGTAATCTGACCGTCTTTGACCTGAATCGGTTTATGAAGATTGCCTAGCATATGGGCAGTCTTACCCATCTCATCAATATCCTTGGGCGTAATGATCATCACTTCATCAGGAATCGCTTCTAGCACTAATAATTCATGATCCCCGATTATAAAGGCAGCGCCATTTTCCAGCCCTTGTGTTTCATCTTCTAAGCGAATACCATAGTCATGTCCATGATCACTAGTCACACGTAAAATAGATTTTAATAAATCATCGCTTTTAACGAGGGCTGTCTCGACATGGTAATCATGGAGATGCGGGATATCTTTCACATTGGCATAGACTTTCGTTAATATCATTGTAGACCTTCTTTCTTCATTAGAAGAAATAGTAACGCTGCGCCAGTGGGACTTCTTCGACTGGATCACAGGTAATTTCTTCGCCATCAATCGTAACGATAAAGCTCTGAGGATCGATCTTGATCGTCGCTGGTGCATAATTGTTTAATTTCATATCACGTTTCGTCAGATTTCTTGTCTTATGCACCGGTAAGACAATTTTATCTAATCCAAGCTGCTCTTTAATGCCATGTTCATAGGCATAAGTCGATACAAAGGTAATACTGGTTTTGGCCATACCCTTGCCGTAGCCGCCATAAAGATCACGCATCATGCGCGGTTCTGGTGTTGGCAGTGAAGAGGAAGCATCGCCCACAACGCCATAAGCGATGACGCCAGCTTTGAGCACTAATTTTGGTTTTGCGCCAAAGAATTTAGGATCCCAAATGACTAAGTCGGCATATTTGCCTACTTCAACAGAACCGATATAATCAGCAACACCATTGACAATGGCTGGGTTAATCGTATATTTAGCGACATAACGTTTGATACGTTCATTATCGGAATATTCATAGTCACCCTTTAATGGACCACGCTGCTTTTTCATTTTATCCGCTAGCTGCCAGCAGCGCATCGCCACTTCGCCGACACGGCCCATCGCCATCGCATCACTGGTCATGACGGATAACGCGCCCATGTCATGCAGCACATCTTCCGCTGCGACCGTCTGTTTACGAACACGAGATTCCGCAAAAGCCACATCTTCTGGCACCTTTGGGTCTAAGTTATGACAGACCATCGTCATATCGAATAATTCATCAATAACATTGGTTGTATAAGGATTGGTTGGGTTGGTCGAGCTTGGCAAAATGTTCTGCTCTCCTGCCACGATCATAATATCAGGCGCATGACCGCCGCCGGCACCTTCAGTATGGAAAGTATGAACCGTTCGCCCAGCGAAGGCATTGAGCGTATTTTCTACGAAGCCGCCTTCATTTAACGAATCGGTATGAACAGCGTAAGAAACATCATATTCATCGGCTGCCTTGATGGAGTTATCGATCCCGGCAGCGGTTGCGCCCCAGTCTTCATGGGTTTTAATGCCTGCCGCTCCGGCTCTGACCTGTTCGGCAATGGTTTCCGGAGTAGCCCCGGCGCCTTTGGCTAAAAAGCCATAATTAAGCGGATCATGATCGACCGCTTCTAACATGCGGTGAATATGATAAGCTCCCGGCGTTGTCGTAGCCGAGTTAGAGCCATCCGCCGGACCGGTTCCGCCGCCAAATAAAGTGGTAATGCCGTTATCTAAAGCCGCATGCGCTAAACCGGTCGATAAGTAATGGACATGTAAGTCAATGCCGCCAGCGGTGACAATCATCCCTTCGCCAGAAATTGCTTCGGTAGAAGCGCCAACGACAAAGTCGATATCATCCATGATATCAGGGTTGCCGCCTTTCCCGATAGCGAGAATCTTGCCATCACGAATGCCGATATCGGCTTTATAAATACCGGTATAATCAATGATAAGCGCACCGGAAATAATGGTATCGGCGACTAAAGGATTTTTCTCACGGGTCATCGTCGCATTGACGCCCATGCCATCTCTTAAAACTTTCCCGCCGCCAAATTTACTTTCCTGACCATGCACGGTGTAATCTTTTTCGACGCGGGCAAATAAGTTGGTATCGCCTAAGCGGACACTGTCGCCTTCGGCTGGTCCAAACATCTGGGAATACTGTTTACGATCCATTTTAAAACTCATTTTTCTGCCTCCTTTGCATGGGCATGTTTATCTTTGTCAAGATAACCATTGACCTTATTATTAAAACCAAAGACGCGACGTGAACCGCCAAAATCGATTAGCGGCACGGTGCGGCTTTCGCCGGGTTCAAAACGAATCGCAGTCCCGGCTGGGATATCGAGACGTTTGCCATAAGCTTTCTCACGATCAAAGGCAAGACCGCTATTGGCTTCATAAAAATGGAAATGGGAACCGACCTGAACGGCGCGGTCACCCGTATTTTTTACTTCGATTGCAATGGCCTCATAGCCAGTGTTGTAATCAACGGGTTCATCAGTGGCATAATGATATTCTCCTGGAATCATGTTGCTTCCCTCCTATCGTATTGGGTCATGGATGGTCACGAGTTTCGTACCATCAACGAAAGTGGCTTCCACCTGAATCATCGGAATCATTTCCGGAACGCCTTCCATGACATCTTCACGTTTCAGGATTTTACCGCCTTCATTCATTAACTCAGCCACGCTTTTCCCAGCGCGGGCACCTTCTAAAATATAACTTGTAATCAGCGCGACACTTTCTGGATGATTCAATTTGATGCCCGCATCTTTTCGATGCTGGGCAATCATGCCAGCTAGTGAGATCATCATTTTCTCGCGCTCACGTTCTGTTAACTGCATAACAAGCCTCCTCTATTTTGGCCACATGTTCACGAGCATCAGGAAGCCCGGAATCCAGGCGGTGACCACGCCTTCGATGACACTTAAATAAGCAGGAAATTTTCCTAAGTTCATTTTTAAATTGTTGGTTAAGAAACCAGTGAGCCAGAGGACACCCCATGCCCACCAGATCACACCGTAGATGGCGTTACCGCCAAAACCATAAAAGCATAATGCCCCGGCAGGGATTGTATTAATCGCCACAAAGAGTGAGAAATAACCATACAAACGGTTATCTAGTTCAAAAATTGTATTAATAGCGGTATACAAATACGTGAAGGCGAATAATAAGCCCGTAGCCGAGCCAAAGAAATAGGTATTAGGCTGATTGGTCACAATGCCATAAGACAACGACACGATATTTAAAATCAAACTCAGGCCGCCAGTGAAAATATTCATGACAGCCATGGATTTATCGGAAATCTTTTCAATCGTCGCGAGGCCATTAGAAATCAGGACAATACCAACATAAAGTAGAACACAACCTAACATTACAACTCCCCCTTTTAAGATCTGGTTTTAATGACGTGCATCGGATCATGAATGAGCACGAAGACAAACCAGATCACTAACGCTAAAACAACAACGCTCATGCCAAGAAAAGCATCATTCATCATCACTTTCGCATTGGGCGTGAAATAAGCTGCCCCAAGCGTGATATATTCATGAATGGCATCGACGAGCCACATCAGGCTCGCTCCCCACAACATGAGGGCCAGCGTGCCAATGTGAAGGATGCGCGCCGTCTTGCTTAAATACCAGACGATGCTTGATATCACCGCTGCTAGTGAGGCAAGAAATAAAGTCATGAATGCACCTTTTCCAAGCTTGGAGAAGTTTTCGGGTGTGTCATCTTATAGGTGATCAGGGTTAAAACGGCCCATACAAAGGTAACGAGCAAGGCCATGGCGACGCCAACAGTCGCCATTTCATGAAACATCGCGGAAAGTTTAGCGGGTGAAGAAGCAGCGGTAAAGAATGGGAAAAATGGTGTCACTTCACCATGCCAGATATGTTCGAATAACAATAACGCACTGCCGCCCCACAACATCGTATTGAGGGTTTTCATATTTTTGATGTAATAATTTCCAAGAGTATCTTCTTTCGTTTCTAATGTGTGATTCAGTTTCTTGCTAGCCACCGTCGTAACGATCGCTTCCGTTGCAGGTACAATAAAACAAGCCATTTTGACTTCCTCCTCTTTAAAGTTTTTGTGTGCACAATTCTCTTGCTTAAGCTTAGGTCCCATTATAATAATCTTTCATTTGTTGTCAAATGCGATATAGAAGCATTATCTTTTGTGTTTTATACAAATTTATATGATTATTTGTGATAATCATAATAATCCCTAGCGTTTCACTATGTATTTTACGAAATTATCGTGATAATTGTTTATTATCATGTTGGAATTTTATAAATGAATTTTTTTAAAAATAATGAAAAAAAGTGAATCTCATCATGAGATCCACTAATGGATGCGTAAACCAACTATTAACAATTCCAATAATATAATAAAGACTATATGCATTTTGCGAGTTAAGGAGAGATAACCGATAAATTCACGAATCGTTGCGTTCAAAGCGAAATACCACTTCGTCTTCGCACCATAGCCGACACATTTGATATGCTGTTTGCGGGCAATGATCAGCGAGCGAAATACGTGATAAGAAGTGGTAACAATCGCAAAACGGGCTGGCTGTTTCATTAAGTTTTGTGAAAAGTGCAGGTTCTCGATCGTATTGCTTGATTTGTTTTCAATCAGGATGTGCTCTTTAGGCATCTGCTGCGCGATAGCATATTTTGCCATGGCTTCCCCTTCTGGAAGATCTTCGCCTGGTCCCTGGCCGCCAGACATAATAAGCTGACAGTCAGGATTTGCGCGGCATATTTCCATGCCTTTTTCAATGCGCGCCGCTAATAGCGGCGTGATTTTAGCGCCAATCACGCCAGCGCCTAACACGACGACATAATTAAAGTGATGATTCTTACGCAAATGCATAAGATTTAATAACGCCGAAACGACATACATTGTCGCCATAAAAAGCAGATAGGCAAAAAGCAGTTCGACCATTGACCACAGTTTAAAAAGATAAGGATGGATTTTCCATAACTCCAGTGATGGTATGACAAACGTTGTAATAATCACTAACAAAGCTAAGCCTAAAGATAAACAGTTAGTCCATTTGAATCCTTCTTTGCGAATGATCTTAATCCCTTCCACAAAAAACATCAGGACTAAGACAATCGGTAAAGCGATCAGGAATACTACCCCAACGAAAGCGCCGAAAAGAATCACATCAAAAAGAAGTCGATGCGCCGTAATCCAGTGACTGTAGCGAAAGACAATCAGCATGGCTAAAAGCGCATAGCTTCCTAACATACATAAAAAACTAAAACCAGCGAAAAGCGTACGTCGTTCAATAACCATAATCAAAATAAAAACGATGGTAAAAAAAGCAGTAAGCGAGAGACCGATGGTGATCATACATCATGCTCCTTAAAAACAAGAATGGATAAAGCCATTAAAATAAGTACGCCAAATAACGCCTGCATCGGGAACCCGGCCACGTATTTAGCGGGGATAAGCATTGCTAAAATGGTGCAGGCACCAACTGGCGGGATATACAAGTTGACAAAGTCCATCATTAAAACAAAGAAGATACTTGCCACAACAGCCGCGAAAGTGAGCGGTAAGCCCAGCTGCATAGTGAAAATCAAACGCGATAAAGCCCCGGCCGTCGCGCAGAAGCCCATGAGTAGAATCGTCACAATCGGTCTTTGACGCGCCTTCGCATGCGGATTGGTAAATTCAGTAAAAGCGACTAATAATGGCGGTGCTACCATAAAGCGCATATTGACTTTAAAAGAGCCATAGATCATCAGCAACATCAGCACTGTACGCATTCCCACATGCATTAAATTACCGGGAGTAAACTGTGGCTTAAAGAATTGGTCCACTTTCGGTTCGGATTTTTCTTTTACAGCATGAGCGATTAAGATAATGGCTGTAAAGAAAGCTGCGGACATCAAATAATGAATGGATTGGCTTGATAACATGACGGGTAAAACAATCGCCGAAATCATTGGCGCGAAACTTGTCCCCGAGCCTAGCATGACAAGCTGACCAAGCAAATACGCGAAGGTCATTTTTAAATAGACCGGTCCTGGTAAATGCACAATGAGCATTCCTAACGTCGCACAAATCAGAATAGTGATAAAAATACGTTTGCGATCAACATGCCAGGCCAGTTTCTCAGAGAGAATCGCGCCGGCCGCAATCGCCGCAATTTCCGGGAAGATGACTTCCGGATCATGAATGAGTTCACTGACGGCAACCATCGCGGCGATGATCGCCACGACAATGATATTTTTAGTAAGTTTAGACATAAAAAAATTCCCCTTTTCCTCTCTCTATTATAAAGAGAGAAGAAGCGGGGATTCAAGGAAAATCTTGTTAATACATGTCAGGTGATAAGTGCGCCACTTTTTTCGCCGCAATAGCGCCGCGTTCACAGCGATTGCCCCAGCTGTCAATCATCTCCCCATCACGGTAGACACAGATAATTTCACAGTTGTTGGGACAGCCGCCACAGTTGATTTCGCGGGTCACGAATTCCATATCTTCGATATCAAAGCTGAAAGTTGTCCGCTTTTTATTACGACGAGCTAAAATGGCAGCACCGATCGCTCCCATCAGATGACCATTTTCATCAACGATGACATGGGTATCTAACTGTCTTTCAAAAGCTTTGACCACGCCGACATTTTTCGAAACACCGCCCTGGAAAACGACGGGTGAGACAATCTTCTTGCCTTTACCGACATTATTAAGATAGTTGCCGACAACCGCATCGCATAAACCAGCTACAATATCCTGTTTGGTATGACCAACCTGAATCTTATGGACAAGATCAGATTCCGCAAAGACCGTGCAGCGCGCTGCGATCTGTGTTGGGTGTTCTGATTTTAAGGCAATTTCTCCCATATCTTCTACCGGGATACCTAAACGATGCGACTGCGAGGAAAGGAAAGCGCCGGTCCCGGCAGCGCATAAGGTATTCATCGCATAATCAATGGCGACACCGTTTTCGACAATAATAATTTTGGAATCCTGACCGCCGATTTCTAAGATTGTCCGGACGTCAGGATGGAACGTTGTTGTGCCGACGGCATGCGCCGTGATTTCATTTTTCACGACCGTGGCACCCACCACTGTGCCAACTAACTTACGGGCTGAGCCGGTTGTTCCGATGGCCACAATTTTATATTTTGTTTCATCGAAGTCTTTTTGTAAAAGTTCAAGAAGTTTCTTGACCGCGCCAATAGGGTTGCCTTCTGTCCAGATATAAGCACTTGATAAAATGGTATTGTCTTTGGTCATAATAACGCCTTTTGTAGAGATGGAACCAACGTCGATTCCCATATATGCATGTTCCATTAGATGTTAACCTTCTTTCTCATTTCAATCATATCATAGAAAGCTTCCAGACGGGTCTGGAAACCAGCATCCCCATCCTGGGCATCATAGGTCAAATAAAGGATAGGAATTTTAAAGTCACTAGAGATGCGTGATAACACCGGCATAATATCAATTTCTGGTGTACAGCCGGCAGATTTCACATGTATGATGCCATCAAAGCCTTTTTCTGCGCACTCTTTTGCATACCAGATATTGGCGGAACTGGTTGGCCCCATTTCATACTGACAGTATTCCTGGATGCGGGGATGGAGATTCTTTTCTCCGGGATAGTGAAGATTACGGTGCGTGACATTCATCCAGCGATGCACTTCTACACCCATCATCGCTAAATCCTGTTCTAAGTTAAAATTAGAGAACTCATCCATGACCGTAAAGTATTCCCCAAGAACGGCGACTTTTAATGGCAGTTCCCCCTTATGTACCGGTATGCTCTGGAAAGCTTCTAACGCTTTATTATAGCCTTCGTTAATGTCTTCACTGTTTTTGGCTTTATGCATATCATGCATAAAACGGGTATAAATGCTTTTGTATTTAACGGGATCTTCGCAAAAACCGAGATTCTGATAATAATATTCTTCAATCGCATCGATATTTTGCATCATCTTTAACGCTTCTAAGCCCGCTTTCATCATGCCAATCTTTTTGGCTTTGGGATTGATCTTTTTTAAAGCTTTCAGGTAATCCTTATATTTGCCAGTCGTGTAATCAGCCATATTGATATAATTGAATTCATAGCCTAAATCACGTAAGATTCTCTCGGCTAATTCGCCATAATAGCCCAGGCGGCAGTAACCAAAGACCATAATCAAAGTATCCGCCCCAGCTTCTAACGCTTCAATCATTGACCCTAAAATCGTCTTAAACGGTGTACAGACCATATCCGGCGCATATTTAGCACCTAATTTCATCGTCCGTCTGGTCATTTTAGGCTGTCTGATATACGTCTGGTTCATCCCCACTTCCACAAAATAACGAACGACATCGTTATAATTGGCAATCATTGGAAAGGCCACTTTTAATTCTTCACTCTTCGCCATGATCTTCCTGCTCCTCTCGCATTGTAATAATATCAATGAAACTTTCTAAACGGGTTTCCAGCCCGGCCGTCCCGCTTTGTGCATCTAAAGTCAGCTGTAAAAGCGGTATTTCTGCCATTTTATTTTTACGCATAATCATATCGTTGACCATCGAGTCTAAAGCACATGGATAGACTGTTAATAAAATGACGCCATCAATATCCTTGTAATGCATAGCTAAAGAGCCAACAATTTCGCGAGAAAGTTCCCATTTCAAAGTTGGTGATGCTTTATGAGCAGCTTTTAAAGCTTCCTTGCGATCAACGAGATCTGCCCGAATAGGAATGATGCCATTATCTTTGAGGTAATCAAAGATCGGTTTACCGATATAACGATCTTCGGTGACATAACTATGACCCGCAACGACAATCTTTAAACCTTTTTGTTTATACAGCTTTTCATTTTCTTCGACCTGCTGATCATAAGCGTCTTCACTTGCCTTATGCGCTGTTTTATAAGCTTTTTTCGCCTCAGAATGACTAAACCCTAAAGATTCCGCCATCGCGATCATCGCTTCTTTTTCATCGGTCTTTAAGCGTGAATCGACATTATAGGAAAGCACTTTGAAGGAGGCATGACGAAAGATGTTCATCACTAAATCTGGCAAAGCCTGAAAGGTCGTACACATGACTCGGCGAATGCCAAAGTCGGCAATGCGCGGAACGAGGACATAGTCGCAGGCCCCCTCCAAGCTAGCCACATGGCCTAAATAAATCTTCATCGCTAAGCACATTTCGGAATTGGCTTTATTTTCCCCTTTGGTCATTGTCTCTAAGTTGGTCGGCTGCGACATCACCGTCTTGATCTTTAAAGCATCAAAGAAAGACTGCCATAAAGTCTGATAACGAAATGTTAAAAAAGCACGCGGAATGCCAACGACAATCTTTGCGCGATCGATCTTGCGTTTCGGTATTCTGGTTAGTTCCATATTCATTTTCCCTCAACTTTCTCTTTTATACTTATACAAATCACAATTATAAAACTGCTATTTTTGAAATTCAATGCTTTGAATTTTCAAATATTCGTCTTTTCCTATTGAAACATTCACTTTTGGTCAAATATATCTATTTGACTAAAAAGAAAACACCAGTCTAACAAGACTGGCGTAAATGATGACGTGATGAGATGAGATAAAAGCTCACAATCAGATTGAGGATAAAAAAGAGATAACAGAGTATCGGCATCACCATAAAACTGATCACTTCACACAAGGTAAAAAATTCCCCAAAACCAATGAGACGGCGCTGCTCTTTAAGGCGCTCACGGGTGACACTGAGACGCTCCTGATCCTCCGCTGATAACTGACTCTCATTCAGATGATGTGTTGCATAGCGCCACAAATCACGGCCCTGATTATTAATCACGGCTTTGGAGGCATAGCGCAATGATAATAACGTTCCTAAGAAAAGAAGGCCACTGGTTATAAAATAAGCCAAAATGGCATAAAAACTATGTTTCGGTGAGGCAATTAACATTGTGGCTTTGGGAAAGAGCGTGACCGGCACTAATAAAAGTAAAATGTGTAATGGCTGAACATTGCGACGCATCGCCGGCACGCTGTAAAAGCGTAAATGAGCATGCCAGATTGTTCCTAATACCTCAAAGGACATGAGAAAGGCGGTAAAGTATAAAAATAACTCATGATATTTCGCATAATTATGGGTATTGAGATCATTGACGGGCAGTTCTAAGACAATTAATGTGATGGCAATGGCCAAGACGGCATCAAAGAACGCTAAAGCGCGCTCAGCGCTATTAAGTCCGGCTTCATCATTGATTTTCTTCATCTCTTCAAGTGTTTGTTTCATGACATCCTCCCTAAGATTCTTTGATCAGGAAGCGGGTATCCTTTTGTTTTTTGGCTTCATACATCACCTGATCCACCTGCTGATAAAGGGCATCAGCATCCTGATAGTTATTATTATAATGCAAAACGCCGCAAGAGAAATGTAAATTTGTCACGACTTGACCATTGACTTCAATAATTTTTGATTCATAACAGTCCGCTAGCTCCTGTAAATAAGCTTCACAGATTGCGGCACTTGGGGCGTGGATGGCAAAGAGGAATTCATCCCCACCAAGGCGCGCGGTCGCATTGTCGGTATTTAAGTCAATGGTTTCGTAGAGACTAGGATTATGGGCATAACGCACCACTAAATGTTTATTGAGGCACGCTGCCAGCTCCACAATAGCGGCATCACCAACGCGATGACCATAGGTATCATTAATGCTTTTGAAGTGATCTAAATCTAAAAAGCCCAGGTAAAGATCATCACAATGGGGCTCATCAATGACTTGCTGTAAGAGTTTCATAAAAGAAGAACGATTGAGAATACCGCTAAGTGAATCAAAATAAGCCTGCATTTTTAACTGTTCCTGACTTTCATTGTACTTATTGAGAATCAGAAAAGAGACCATTTTATCCTTTTGCACTAAGTTATGGAGAATCAGCGCAACGATAGTAAAAATAAAACCGTTAAAAAAATCATAAAGACCGATCTGCGCCCCTTTAAAATAAAAAGATGTGCCGACAAATACGGCAAAGATGAGGAAATCATAAATAATTGTGTTGATCATTGTATCGATAAACAAAATACCGGTTAGCACAATGAAAACCAAATAAGCGGTCGCAACGTGATGGGGATCAATAGCGGAATCAATAATACCAAATACCAGCAAAAGCGTCATAGCAAGATACATAACAGCTTTCACCGGCCCTTTCCTTTCCCTCAGCAGCCATGCTAAAACAAGGGAACAAAGACATGGCACCAGATATAAAAACAGATAGCTGCGATGTAAACCAAGCAGACTTAAAATCGTTAAGACAGCGGTTGCCACAGACATTGTCTTTAATAAAAACAAGGTATTTTTCTGGATGCTTGCAAGCACCTGGGGCCGACAGGCTTTATAGACGTCGTAGCTTTGACCGTAGTAATTGATTTTCTCAAACATTGTATAAATCTCCTCTAGCGTGTATTACGCTTGTAAAAATAGAATTAATGCCTTTTTATGTGACCTATTCTAACACATTTTCCTCTCTGCTCCTAGTAAAGTAAGCCTTTCCGTTACCCTTTCCGCAATACGAAAAAAGACGTTCCCGTCTTCTTTGATCTTACGGGAACGTTAGCGATGCGATTGTGTATTTTTCATAAGATTGACAATACGTGGATCATCCTTGTGGCTGTCATAATAAGATTTCCGTTCACAAATGACAATATCTTTAGTCTTCGTTTTATAAAGCAGTAAGGCAATATACTCAGTCCAATGATAGATGCCATCTTCACGTTTTACTCGCACGACTGTCGAAATAACGCCTTGATCATTTTTCTTTAAAGATTGATAAAGTGCATGAATATTAATAAAATGCAAGTACATCTCACGATCATCAGGATGTACGAGCGTATGCGTGAAGGTTTCAAAAGTTTGATCAATGTGATGGAAAATCGTTCCGGCACTAATTCTTTCATGCACGCACTCAAGGACTTCAATTTGATCTAACGAGCGATTGAGATAATAGATCCCATCATAGATCTGATAGAGATGGCGTAAAATCATATCATACTGATCCATCTTGGAATATTCAGTTTCTCCGGTAATATTGGATAACTGAGCAATCCCCAGCCAGTCATCTTTAAGGCCAGCCACATACTTGACTGCCACGCGATAATACTGACCGTTATCAACATAACTGATAACTTCTTCATTTTTTGACTGATAGGCCCGATCAAGCAGCTTCTTGAATTTGCCGCGCAGCGGATAGTCTTTTGCCCGTAAGTTTTCATTAGCCTTGATACGGCCAATAGTTCCTGCGGTTTCCATGACTTTTTTATAAGTGGCGTTCCACGCTAACATTTGCGGCGCAACGCCGTCATAATGCAAAATAGCGGTGCCATTATTAGAAATGATATTAATCAGTTCCGCCTGATCATACATCTTAGCATCGGTAGCCTTTTCAATAGCAATACCACGCTTTTGACAGTGCGCTAGCACCTCCCCATAAGGCATCGGCTTGCCATAATAATAGCCTTGGATTTTACCACAGCCGATTTCTCTTAAGAAATCCGCCTGTTCGCGGGTTTCAACGCCTTCGGCTAAGGTATGCATTTCTAAGACCTTTGCCATCATCACGACCGATGTAATAATCTTGCGGGACTTTTCATCGAAATGACGGAAAAAGCCCATATCGATCTTTAATTCATCAAAGTGATAATTATGTAAGGCATTGAGTGAGGAGTACTCACTACCAAAGTCATCGAGCCACACCTGATACCCGGCATTATGGAACTGGCCGATCATCGTTGCTAGCTTCGCTTCATTGCGCTGTAAAACTGTTTCGGTAATTTCAATCCGCAAAAGTGAGCGATCGACATGATATTTTTCAATCAGCGCTTCAATATCCTGAAAAGGATCCAGTAAATCAAAGTCAATACGTGATAAATTGACAGAAATCGGTACCTGCGCCACGTCACTATGAGCATGATCCGTAAAATGCTGGCAGACCTTTTCAATAATATAGTGATCCAGCTTCGAGATCAGCTTGGCATCTTCAAGGATCGGCACAAAGAGTCCAGGAGAGATTAAGCCTAATTTAGGATCATCCCAGCGCGCTAAGGCTTCGAAGCCGCATAGCTTCTCGCTATACGTACGCACAACCGGCTGTAAGAAGACCTTGATATGCCCTTTTTCCATCGCCTGTTCAAAGTTACGAATGATATACAGCCGACGATCCTGCATTTTACTCATTTCTTCAGTGTAATAAGCACAATCTTTTGTGGCATCATGAGAAATGCTGGAGCAGGCTAATTTCGCGCGGTCGAAAACGTGACGTACACTGTTTAATGAAGAATGAGGAATAAAGTTAAAAAGACCGCATTTGATCAGAATCGAACTATTCCCGATATAATGATTTATTGTTTCACAGACTCTTTGAATTTTTTCATGGAGCTGCTTTTTGTGGGCGCATACCAAAAAATTATCGGCATAAGCATGACCAACCAGATCCCCTTGAAATGTGTCAATCAATGTCTCGGCTATTTTCTCAATGCAGTCATCTCCAGCTGAAATTCCATAAAAGCGATTGTATTCCTTAAAATTAGTGACATTAAAAACGATTGGCACATAATCATTTTCCTGGTTGCTGATCGCGCTGAGCACTTCATTATAGAAATGGGTGGCATCAAGGACTGGTAAAGACTGGGTTAACTGATGATAGGCACTTTCCACCTGACCGCACAGTAGATGCATATAGCTGTACTGTTGACCATCTAAGGTGATTAAGCGACTATAGCCGACGACATGATGAATCGTAGAATCAAGCGCAATTCTTCGAAAAGTCAAATAATGGGTCCCTTCCAAGCCAAAGCGATCCATGACCTGCTGATAATCCGCGTCATAAACCATCCCTTTAACATGACCGTGCGTTAAAGAAAAGAATTCTTCCTGAGTTTCACAATGATAAAGAGTCAGTAATCCACTGCTCGCAAAAACAATGCGTTTTTCTTCATCATTGGTGAATAAACAAATGCCACCTTCAATTTGATCATAAATCTCATGTAATTCTTTTTCGTTGAAACTCATGTCCGCACCTCTTTCTTCCATTTGTCCCTCATAAAATCAAAATTGAAACCATTTGTCAATGTCCTGATGACATTTTCATAAATTGATTTTTGCACGCAAAAATGATATGTGTTTCTTGCATTCATTGTATACCTATTCCCCTTTTATTCAAGGATTCTCGGGCCTTTTTTCGGAAAATGGAAGGTATATATATATATATATATTGTTAGTATTTATAAAGGTAAGCAAAAAGGCGGATCTTACTCCGCCTTCTGTTTCTTGATGGCTGCATCCTTCATCATCATATCAACCATTTCTGGTGGGAACTGGTTCATCGCACTGATAGGGATATTTTGAATCAGGTCGGCTTTGACCCGGTACAGCAAGTCATTGCGTTTAACGGTCTGTTTTTGCGGTTTTACACCCAAACGTTCTAACCGTTTGATGAGGGTTTCCATCGTCCCTTTCGGATGAGTGAAATATTCACTTGCACGAATGCGGATAAAACGCCAGCCGACACGCTCTAAGATGGTCTGTTTTTCCATATCCTCACGGATATTTTCATCACTCATATGATAACGGTCACCATCACAGGCAATGACCACGTCGTTGTCTTTCGCTACGACAATAAGTGGTAAGTCGTAAGAACCCACCTGCCATGAGGCCATTTCATAACCGCGTGAAGTTAATTCATCATAAATGGCTTCTTCAAATGGCGAACGTTTATAAGTCACGCGCTTGAAGTCATAATCATGGGGATGAAGACCATAAGTGATTAATTCACGGCGTAAGTCGCCTTCTTTTAAGTCCCGTTCCGGCTCTAATGAGGTCACGATCCATAACTGATCGCGGGCTCGTGAAGCCGCGACGTTGTAACGTTTTTCATATGTTTCATCAACGGTTTTAGAGATTAATGGCAACGGTTCTCCTTTTGGTGAATCCACTAAGCTTAAGAACATCACATCACGTTCATCGCCCTGGAAATGCGAAGCATTCCCACAGAGAATACGCCGTTTTTCAATATCTTTGAGGCTGATCTGGGCATCGATAAGCTCCTGGATATATTTCGCCTGTTCATCGCCTAATAAAGAGATAACACCAAACGTCTTATCCTTGTATTCGTCTTGACGAATACATGAACGAATCAAGGAGACAATCATCTGCGCTTCGATCTTGTTCACCTTGCCCTCACGTTTACCTGGCACATGATATGTAACCAAGGCTGGTTTGACATGGGTGGAATGGGTTTCGCGCAGCGGTCTGATTTTATCTTCATAAATCAGATGGTTAGAGAAGCCGATAATTTCTGGCACGCATCTAAAGTGTTCTCTTAACATTAATGGCTGATAGGTCATCATTGCTAAATCATAGATGGATGTTTTCGCATTGTAGAGGTGGGCATTAGGAATAATTCCCTGTAAATACATCTGAATGAGATTATTAACCTTATTGGTATCCACCCCAACTGCCATTGGACTGACCTGATGTTCATCCCCGACGATAATCATCTTATCACCCATATAAGCGACGGCTAACGATGACAAGTTAGCCTGTGAAGCTTCATCGATAATGATGACATCAAAATGGTTCGTCGTCGGATCTAAGGTTTCTAAGGCTTTTCCAATTGGCATAATCCAGCCCGGCACAGCTTTCTGACACTGGCCCATCAGTTCGCGGGCTTTAGCTTTATACATTGCCGCATCCTTACGGTTGCCTTTGCCAATCTTTTTCACGGTCTGTTTCCAGCCTTGTAAAGCCTGTTTCATATCAATGTTCTTTTCCGTTTCACAAAGCAGATGATACCAGGCACTCTTTTGCGCAAAAGCAGTTGTTTTTTCTTTAAAACGCTTGCTTAAGGCTTCTGCCTTATCTTCTAATTCTTCATAAGGTTCTTTAAGAATCTTCGTTAATAAAGCCACATACTGTTTATAACGCCAAGCCTCATTAATATTGTCTGGAACATGATCTTGGCCATGGATGCCATCATGTTCTTCAATCGCATGCGCCCAATCTGGTGCAACGCTCGCTAAAGTGTCTAAATAGTCCTGACGTTTTTCATGAACATGACGCTGTGACTGAATTAACTCTAAATGATGATAAGCGTCTTCGTAATCATGGGCTTTTTTAAAGCGTAAGGCCTGCGTTAAGTCTTCGACGATCGAAGCTTTAACATCATGACCGATCATCTGGATGTTTTCTTCAATGATACTGTTAATATCCCCTAAGCGTACCGCCCCCACAAGTAGCTTAAATAATGGCGTTAAGTATTTCTCAATCGCTTCAATGAGGGCATTCAAACCATCACGTTCCGACATATATTCCCGTTTGCCATTCATCAGCTCCATCGGGATATGCGCTTTGCGCATGGCTTTTTCTAAAGCGGGATAAGAATCATCAAAATAGCTTAAGTATTTCTCCATTGGCTTAATGAGACCATAGGCGATTGTTTCAGGATGCTTTTCATCTAAATCATTGAAAGCTTTTTCGCCTAATGGGACTAATAAGGAATCCCAGTAAGAGGCGCACTGATTCTTTTTCTTCTTTAGGGTGATCAAGTCTAAGACATAAGACACATCATCAACGGTTTCCAAAGCATGGCCATCCACGTCAATAAGACTTTGACAGGTTTTGAGTTTGCGGTCAAAAAGTGTATCGAAGAAGCCGATCTTGCCTTTTTTAGAAAGCAGATCACGCGTCTTTTCATAGCTTGCCTGATAATTTTCAAAATTCCCATGGATGGTATACTGCTTGCCAAAATGCTGGTCCATCATCGTTTCACTGACCCGCTGACAATCTTTTAAAGCGGTGATCAGCTTTTGCCAGCGTGAAGCATTAGCCCCGCCGAGCTTTCCATCGACAACCATTGTTTTAATAGCTTCATTCCATTCTGGCAATGACTTCACTAAACCAATTAAATCATTGAGATCTTCTTCATGCGGGTAGTCAATGGCAAACTTCTGAGCGCCGATTTCGACATTGAGAACACGTCTGAATTCCTGATTACGAATGACAAAATGATTGGTATTTTCGATATCCTGGAACTCTTCTTCAATCTTTTGCGCTTCTTTCACCATTTCGTTAAATTCGGCTGGCGATAATAAGAACGCAGGTTCTGGCAAGACAAAACGCATCTGCTTTTCATCTTCGGCGCTTAAATCTTTATTGGCATGATAAAGATCACTAAGCTCCTGATAATTTAACGGCAAAGAGGCTCCTAGCTTTACCTTGCCGGGAATATAAGCGAGATCCTGCTGGTGCTGATAAACAAAGATGGCCGCTTCTGCTAAGGAAACTTCCTGCCCTTCAAAGCGAATATTCTGATATTCTGAAGCGATCACATCAAAGAGCTGTTTTCGGACTTTGCTTAAATCTTTAAACGCTTCACGGCGTTCTAAATCTAAGGCATCCATCTCATTTTTTAACTCGTATGACGTATTACGAGAAATAAAATCAGTAATTCCGTCAACGCTGTTTTCCATATCTTCATTCGAATCATCTAAGACGCTGACACAAAGCGGCTGAATCAGCGGATCGATCTGATCCTTTAAAACCGATAAGGCCTTCTTTGTATAACTGGTGACTAATACCGATTTTCCTTTTGCAAGGAAGTGGCCCATCAAGTTTGCAATTTCGTGGGTTTTCCCAGTACCTGGCGGCCCCTGCACTAAGACTGCATCGTAATGTTCAATCCGCTTCGCCACCTCTAACTGTTCACGGTTGGCTTCTTTGGATAAAAGAATATCTAAGCTTTCACCGCCGACTGACGCTAACGCTTCATCGATGGTTTCCTGATGGTCGATCGTGGGCATGTCGATCTTACCGCCCATCACTAAGTTGCGAATCGGTACTGGCACCTGCTTGGTTTCTTCGATTTTATTAATAATACTTTCAATGGCTTTGGCAGTGCCTTCTTCACGGCGTCTTAAAATCAGCATTGGATCATTAAAGACAATAATACTGTTTTGTTTCTCCCAGCCTTCATAGCTGCTTTCTTCACAGTAATAGCTATCTGGTGATAAGGCATGGGTTAAGCGTTTAAGAAAACCGCCTTCATCGTTGACCGGGTGATAGCTGGTGCTGACAAGTTCATCGCGTAAATGCGGAATCCCCTGACTGTTTAAATGCTCATCAGCATTGAATAAGCCGGTATATAATTCGGCATGGCGATCCGTATCTTTAAAATATAAGGTATTATCATCCGCATTAAACGCCATCGCCACGCGCTTTAAGACTAATGGGTGGCGTAAATGAGGCTGACTTCGATCTTGTAAAATCCCATTGGCGCACACCATTTCTAAGGTTTCGTAATCTCTTTCTAAATCATTAAAGACATTAAATAATGAGGTAAACAGATCACGGCTCTGCGCTAAAATGCGCTGCTTTTTTTGCCAGTTGCGACGCTTCGTATGCCATTTGCGATAAGCCTCTAAGCTTTCCCCTGCCAACTCATGAAGCAGGGCATCATCCTGCGTATAATCCTCATAGCCGAGCACTAACGCATCTTTAAAAGACGCATCAGGCGCCGGACAGGGCGTTAATTCTGGTTTATGAACGGTTAATAAGGTATAATCGTTGGCCTCACTAGGCACTAAGACTTTAATATTGACGGGATCAACATCTTTCAGGTCCTTTAATGAGAGATGCCACTGATAGGCATCGACATTCGTAATGACACTGGCTTTGAGCTGATCTAATTCGTATAAGAAACGATACAAGGAGATGACTCGTGAAGAGACTTCATCTCGTTTTTGTACATCCATATGTCTTCCCCTTTCTGTTAACTATGCTTATTTATCTTACCATTTTTTAAAGCCCCTCACAATGTAAAGAATTGCGAAGCGATGGCGAAACCGATATAATGAAAACGAGGTGAATAAAATGAAAGATGGATTTGTAAAGGCTGCCTGCGCCAGTATTCACGTAACCTTAGGAAACGTCAAAGAAAACGCTAAGCAGATCCTTTCTTATATCGACCAAGCGCACAAAGAGGATGTCCAGGTCTTAGTCTTTAGTGAACTGAGCTTATCGGGCTATTCGATTGAAGATCTCTTCTTTGCCAAGCGCGTCTTAAACGAATGTGAAACCCAGGTGGAACAAATCGCCAAAGCGACCAAAGATCATGATATGTTGATCGTCTTAGGCTTGCCATTTGCTTATCACAATGATTTATACAACGTTGCTTTAGTGATGCAGCGCGGCACCATTTTAGGGATGGTGCCAAAAATCAATATCCCGAATTATCATGAATTTTATGAAGGCCGTCATTTCGCATCCGGCCAAGGGATGGATGAAACCGTCACTTATGCTAAGCAGACCTTCCCTTTTGCGGATGATCTGATCTTCCAGGATGAAGCCCATCCATGGATTCGCATCGGCTGTGAAATCTGTGAAGATGTCTGGGTTCCTAATACCCCAAGCATTTCCTTATGTGAAATGGGAGCCACCCTCATCGTTAACCCTTCGGCATCAAACCATTTAACATCTAAAGCCGATTATCGCCGCGCCTTGATCGCTTCTACAAGTGCCCGTTTAATCTGCGGTTATGTGTACTGTAATGCCGGCAGCGGGGAATCATCAACTGATGTTGTCTTCTCTGGTCATTCGATGATTTATGAAAATGGTGTCAAATTAAAGGAATCAGACTTATTTGATGAACATCTGATCACTGCCATTTTAGATTTATCAAAGATGGAAAGTGAACGCTTAGAAATGACCACTTATCCTAATGACTCTTATGCGCATTACATCCCTTTCCGCTTTGATGAACACAATCTCACATTAGATCGCTACTATGATCCCCATCCTTTCGTTCCATCAAAGATGGCCGATCGTTATGCCCGCTGTGAAGAGGTCTTCTCGATTCAGACCCATGGTCTGATGCAGCGATTACAAGCGATTCATGCGAAAACAGTCGTTGTCGGCATCAGCGGCGGCTTGGATTCCACTTTAGCGCTCTTAGTGTGCGTCCGCGCATTTGATGCTTTAGGGATTGATCGTAAAAATATTATTGCCATTACCATGCCCGGTTTTGGCACCACGACAAGAACGAAAAATAATGCCGACTTATTAATGGAAGAACTCCACGTCACCCGTAAAGAAGTCAATATCACCGAAGCGGTCCGTATCCACTTCAAAGATATTGAACATGATGAACATGTTCATGATGTCACTTATGAAAACTGCCAGGCTCGTGAACGTACGCAGATCTTAATGGATGTGGCTAATCAAGCTGGTGGGATTGTCATTGGGACCGGTGACTTATCGGAAGTGGCTTTAGGCTGGTCCACTTATAATGGTGATCATATGTCAATGTATGCGGTCAATGTCTCAGTGCCTAAAACCTTAGTGCGTTATTTAGTTGATTATGTCTCATCGACTTATGATGGCGTTTTAAAAGATACCCTGCAGGATATTTTACATACCCCGGTATCCCCTGAATTATTACCAGCGGATGATAATAAGATTACCCAGAAAACTGAAGATATCGTAGGACCTTATGAATTACATGATTTCTTCCTCTATCATCATGCCCGTTTCCACTATGAACCAGTAAAGCTTTATCGCATTGCGAAAGTCGCTTATGGCGATGAATATGATGATGCGACCATCAAGAAATGGTTACTGAAATTCTATCGCCGTTTCTTTACCCAGCAGTTTAAACGCAGCTGTATCCCTGATGGCCCAAAAGTTGGTTCAGTTGCTTTATCACCACGCGGCGACTTACGTATGCCTAGTGATGCTAATGTCGATTTATGGCTGGAAGCCTTAGAAAAATAGGATAGAGGGAAATTAATCCCCCTTCCATTGCACCATACGTACGGATCTCGTATATGGCGCTACATTACATTATGCACAATTTATCTAGATAGTAACTAAGGGGATTGACAAAACCTGGGCAGTCTCCTTTATCTTTCTCAAGAAATTTAGGACTTAAAATAAAATGAACAACATTACCGGTTGCTTTACGGTACCATCCCAGACGCGAATGAACTACTTTAAAGATATCTTCGAATGAAAAATGACAATGCATAATCTTATTCAAATATGTAAGATGTCTAAAGATCGTTTTGGATCTTTTCCACATTTTTAAAATGATAACCCTGCTCTTGTGACGTAACCACATGCGAAGCTCAGTAAGAAAGCTTTTCATCATACCAATACGGAAGTAATGAATCCATCCTCTCAGTATTTGATTGACTTTCGTAATTGTATCTGCAAGCGTGCAGGCTACAGCCCTTTTTCTCAAAAAGAACCACTTTAAGCTTGTCATAAAGTCTCTTCTTTCTATCATCAGCAGGTTTACATCTCCATTGTTCTTTATGCGTATATAGATGAAGGCCAGGTTTCTTATTCAAAGCTTGAAAGACTTTGCAAGGGAACTATTCCTTATATTTTGATTGCAAATGGAGAAACACCATCAGCTAACACCAGAGACAAATTGTCAAGGACTTTTTAATCAAATTCACAAAAAAGGTGTCAGAAGCACTGTATGGCTCCTGACACCTCGTTTGATAGATGACATTTTTCCGTTCAGCAGGTCTTTGCGGAGATACGCATAGTCTGGCGTCTGGTTGATATATGGCTTCCAGCGCCGCTTGATTTCGGCCAATTCCAGCGGATCGGCTGCTTCCAGTGCATGATCGTTGCCTGATGGAATCATCATCAAAATAGTTTTCTTTGAGTTTCAGGTAATAATATTTTCGATTGTCTGACATAGGGTTCCTCCTTGGGGTTCTCTTGGGACTTTGTACGCATTTTAAGACTATTTTAGGGGGCAGAGGATAAATCTATCAGACTGTCTTTGACACCCCCCGAAAAAAGCCTTGATTTACAAGGGGTTTTCAGCCCCTAAAGCGTGACATTTCTCCCGTTGTTTCCGCTTGCGCTTTGCGGCGTTGATCCGCTTCATGCGTGCGGCACATTCCGGGCAGTATTTGGCCCTGTTAGAACCGGGGGTAAACAGCGCCCCCGCATACGGCGCAGTTCTTCGCATTCAGCCGGCGAACAGCGCCGTTTCCAGTTCTTTATCCTGCGGTAATACCGCCGCCCGAAACCACCTGCACAACAGGGAGTAGGAAATAGACTGGACACAGACATATTCCTCCCCATCGTCCAGAGCGATACAGTTTCCGTCGATGTAGTTACAGCACTCATG
Source organism: Intestinibaculum porci (assembly GCF_003925875.1). Classification (GTDB taxonomy): domain Bacteria; phylum Bacillota_I; class Bacilli_A; order Erysipelotrichales; family Coprobacillaceae; genus Intestinibaculum; species Intestinibaculum porci. The sequence goes on from NZ_AP019309.1 coordinate 1,855,367, forward strand.
CACCAGTTTCCGCGCTCTGCGGTACTGGCGGTAATCCATGACAGGGATAGGTTCAGCCTTGTTCTTCATAAATGATTTCTTTCATAAAGCAGGTAACCTCTTTGAATGAATATATTGTTAAATATTCGTGCAAAGTATTGTTTTCTTCGTGCAAATGGCATATATTATAATTGCCAGCAGAAAGGGGTTGATCGTATGGCTAGAAATACCACAAACATCAGTATCCGCATGGACGCAGATTTGAAAGCGCAGGCGGACGCACTGTTTACTGAGCTTGGCATGAACCTGACTACGGCGTTTAACATCTTTGTGCGCCAGTCGCTTCGTGAAGGTGGCATTCCCTTTGAGATAAGGCTGGAACAGCCGAACAAAGAAACGGTTGCTGCCATGCTGGAAGCGGAAAAGATTGCAAAAGACCCGTCTGTAAAGGGCTACAATGACCTTGACGAGTTGTTTGCTGACCTGAAAAGATGAAAGAAACCAAATATACCGTTAAGTACACGACCAGTTTCAAAAAAGACTACAAACGAGCCATAAAGCGTGGCTTGAAGATTGAGCTGCTGGAGCAGGTCGTAGCATTGCTGGCAATGGGCGAACCGCTGCCGGATAAGAACCGCGACCATGACCTGTCCGGCGATTGGGCCGGCCATCGGGAATGTCATATTCTCCCGGACTGGCTGCTTGTCTATCGCATAGAGGATGATGTTCTGGTGCTGACGCTGGCCCGCACCGGCACACACAGCGACTTGTTCGGCAAATAAACAGTCTGCCGCCGTATGGGGAAACCTGTACGGCGGTTTTTCTGTATGCAAAGGTATGTCGTGAAACGCGACGCACTTGACAGAGGTACGGCAAAACGCGGTAGCCTTTATCGCTCCGGCCCATGGTCGTGAGACTTATCCCGTTCCTGTCGGGACAGCTGCTTTGCGGTTTTGCGGAGCCGTTCCACTGATTTCAAATCCTCCCTCATGGATTTCATGGCAAGCGTGTCCGTCTGCTTTCCGGCGGTTAGCTGGTCGATCTCCCGCTGCCATGCCTTCGGGGTGATCCCCTCGCCGCTGTCTTTCAATTCTTTCAGATACCGGGCTGCTGCGTCATACAGGATCAGTTCCCGGCTTCGCCCAGCCGTTTGGATAACGCCGTACATTGCTGCGGATTTTCTGTACCAAATCAAAGGTCTGCTGGTCGATAATGGCTTCATGGGTATTCTCAAAGATCGTCCATTCGTCCTCAGAAACATAGTGGCTTTTCTTGTCCTTAAAGTGCTTGCGGGTCTTGAAATTGATGGTGTGCCCTAAATACTCTCGCTTTTTCAAAATGTTCACGATGGTAGATGATCCCCATCCATAGGGGTCTTTGACCGGCTTTGAGTGGTTCACAACCTCGTTGAAGCGGGCAAGGTGTACGACGGGAATTTCAATCCGGTCTGCAGATAGTTTGCAAGCAATCTGATAAGGCCCATATCCCTCCAGCGTTAGGGAAAAGATACGGCGTACCACTTCGGCGGCTTCTTCATCCACCAGCCAATGCTCCCGTTTTTCGTCCCATAAGTAGCCGTAAATCACGGTGCCTGTCAGACTGTCTACACCGTCGTTGATGGCAATCAGACGAACGCCTCGCTGCCGCAAAACTTCCATAACTTGACCGACCTTTAGATAGTCGCGCCCCAACCGGCTCATGTCCTTGATGACGATCGCCTCTACACGCCCTGCCTCCACTTCCTCCATCATCGCCAAAAATCCGGGGGCGGTCAAAACGGGTGCCTGAGATACCATCATCGGTAAAGTGCGTAGGGTTTGGCAGCCCATTCCGGCGGGCAAAGTCCTCTAACATCTGCTTTTGGTTGGATATAGAGTTGCTCTCGCCCTGTAACTCATCGTCCCGGCTTAGGCGCTCGTACAGTAGGGTGATTTTTTCGTTTCTCATAGCTGTACCTCCTGAAACAAAAATACTCTAAGTGATTGCTTCACTAACCATGACATAATCATGATTAAGAAGTCACTTAGAGCATATATATCCTTTTGCGTCTTTGTAAACAATTACCTTGTTGATAATATTGATAATATTTTCTTTGATATTGTCTCACGTTTAATTGAAATCATGTGTATCTGCACAGCCACTATGTTCATTGATGGTACTAAATTTGAATCTGTAGCCAACAAATACACGTTCGTCTGGAAAAAATGTATCCTCACCAATCAAAACAAGCTATTCAAGAAAATCACTTCAAGCATTAATGAAATGCGGGATCAAATTGGTTTGCTTTATGACACCAAAGAGTCATATACCGCCCATGAAATTGGCAATATTGCCGAACACCTTATGGAGCAGATGAGAAAAAATAATATTGAGTTTGTCTATGGCCGAGGCCACAAGAAATCTGCTCTTCAAAAATGCTACGATACCTTTCTCAACTATTTCTGTAGACTTGATAAATATGAATACTGGCTTGCAGTCATTGGTGATTTTAGAAACAGTTGTTCAAAAACCGACCATGACGCCACTATGTGTGCTTTAAAAATGGACTATTACTGTAACACTGGTCTTTCCCGCCCGGCATATAATGCTCAGGTTGCCGTGGCTGACGGTATTATTGTTAATGCCTGCCTTTATCAAACACCAGGGGATACAAAAACGTTTATCCCATTCATGGAGAGATACCATGAATATACTGGTGAATATCCACTCAACCCGGTAGCTGATGCCGCCTATGGCTCGTTAGAAAACTATATGTACTGTCTTTCAAAAGGAATGAACCCCACTATGAAGTATGGAATGTATGCCAAAAAGAATACGCCGTCCTTTAAAAAGAAAGAATATAATCCAATGAACTGGGAAACGAACAGTGAAGGGATTTAAGGTATGCCCTAACGGTCATGTATTTGATGTGTTTGAAAGAGATTCATATGATCATGACAGTCTGAACATCAGACAGGTATATACAAGCAAAGAAAAGTGCAAAGACTGTCCATTCCGCCAAAAATGCCTTAGCACTAAGAAAAAGCCTAATCCTGAAACGAATGCCTATAAAGCGGTAAGTAGAAATGTCATCAAGGAACAAATGGAAGAAGTTGTGGATTCAATGCTGAGATCAAAATTTGGAGAAGAATTGAAAAAGCACAGTATGAGTTCCTCATGATCTGTACAAGCCATAATTTTAGAAAGTACTATAAATTCTGGCTAGAAGAACGGTAAAACTTGGTGAATTAGTATAATTAAATATACTTTAAGTATATGTCAAAAAATAAGGGACTTTTTGCACTTTTTTAGAAGCAACAAGCTTTCTATAAAAATATATTAGATACATATAATAAGTGTACTAAAGTTAGCATTATAAAACTATATTCTACATATTAGAATATAGTTTAAGAGGATATAAAAAAGATCCCAGTGTTTGAGATCTCTTTTAGGCCTAGCCGAAATTCAAATTATTTCGTGATGGCCCCTTTTTCTATTTCCATAATGTTTTGATTTTCTTATATTTCTGATGATCTTTCTTTAAGACGGCGATGGTATGACGATAATCTTTGGTGATACTCAAGTAATATGTCTCATGATTAGACACAAGCACTTCAAAGTAGTCCCCATCATCCCGATTCACTAAAGCTTCATAAGAAAGATGCGCGAGATCTTTGTTGTAGGCTTGAAGGATTGCAAGAGAATCCTGACTATCATAATTCACTCGCCCAGCACGAGTCGTGATGACAACCATCGCTGACTGCTTAGCCAACGCTTTGGTATTTAGCTGATGCCGCTGATGCATTTCCTTTGAGCCCAAAACGGCTTTGTAATCACGATCATCATCATGAACACGCGTATTCCAGTTATAGCTGCGTTTGATTGTTTTACCGTTTTTAAGATGATAGGTATAATCTAAAGTATTATCCCCTTCACCGATGCGATGGGTTATCGCGTTTTTTTGCATAGCTAGAATATGTTTGATATTGTCTTTCTTCTTAAATGTCACTTTGGAGACAAATAAAGGTGAAGATAAGGTGACGTAATCAACATCTTCTAATGCTGGGACTTTCCTTGAAATGCCAAAGGTATCATAAAACGTCACACTAGATAACAAAACATAGATCAGCCCATAACAGAGAAAGCTTTTGAGTGTTTGCTTATTAAAGATATGAATGCTCGAAGAGGCAATCATCCGCATAATAAGGAAGATGATCACCCCAGCAGTGAGTGAATCAACCATATAAAGGGTAACTGGCAGGCCTTGAGAAGATGTCTCACGAAAACTTAAGGACATAACGACGAAATAATATGTCATTAAAAATGACGTGAAATAAACTAAAAATATTTTTAAATGCGGGAAGACGATGGCTTCTTCACTATGTTCACGTTTGGCTTTCACAAAGGCTAAAAGGGCTAAGGCAAAGCTTATGATGACCATGAAACAATCCGTCATATAGGCATAGGATGGGATCTCTGAGGGATCCACTAAGTAGAAGATCACGCCATAATATAACGATGCCGCATCAAAGCTTAAGCCATAGTATGCCACTTTTAACATTATGGCCACCATATTGGTAAGTAAAAATGGCAGTAAAATAAGTAATAAAGTAACGAGTAAATGGACAATGTTATTACCGGTAATCACCCCTGCTAACGTCGCTAACACGTAACATTCTAAGGCGGTCATCAGTAAATGGGGACTTAAATGACCAAGGATACAGATCACAGGTGGCAAAAGTGCAAAAAGCAATCCAACCAGATAAGTCTGTAAAAAATAACTGACTCTAGAAACCGGCAATGATGATAATAAGGTCAAACGATCACGTGCATGAAGATCATTTTGCATAAATAATGATGTCACCACTGCATTCAAACCAACCCACAGTGCCGCTAACATATAAACAGCGGAAAAGTTTTGAAAAAGAAAGAGGAATAAGAGCGTTAAGATATTCATGATCAAAGCGATCATGCCATAACGTTTGATATAATATTTAGCGATAGCCATTATCTTCACCTCCAACGTAAGTCACAAAGAGATCTTCTAAAGTGACGGGTAAAGTTTCTAATAATAAAGGATGATGCGTCTTAAGGATCTCGAGAATTTGTTCATGATCTCCTTCCACCATCATTTGTTTGACTGAGCCAAGACCTTGCGTACTTAAAATCTTTAAAGGGGATAAATCAACCGGTTGTTCATAAGCGACCTGCACTTTTGTTAATGAAGCTTTCAGACCATCTAAACTGCCGGCTAAAACCATCTGACCCTGTTTCATAATGCCGATCGCATCGACAAAGCCATCTAACTCTGCCAAATGATGAGAAGACATAATAATCGTTAAAGAGCGTTTGGCTACTTCATCAAAAAGCGTTTCATAAATCTTCTTACGCATGAATGGATCAATGCCATCCATCGGTTCATCAAGTAATAAAAGATCACACTGCGTCGCTAAAGCTAAGGCAAAATAGGCCTGACGCACCATCCCTTTTGAGTAGGTCCGCATTTTTTTTCGTTCATCTAAGCCCATCATATCTAATAAGGATGTATAAAGATTTCTAGAAAAATGGGGATAGAGATCCTGATAAAGCGATCTTAACGACCGCAAGGTATCTTTCTGGGGCAGTTCATCGGGAATAAAACAGATCTTCTTTTTGATCGTCATGTTTTCATAAATAGGTGACCCTAAGTAAGTGACCTGAGGATCCTGATATAAGCCCGCCAAGTATTTTAAGACTGTTGTTTTCCCACTGCCGTTTTCGCCAAACAGACCATAAATACTACCTTTTTTAACGTGCATGGAAAAATCATCTAAAATTTTTTGATCACGATATGTATTTAAGTGCTCAATGTGAATCATGAGCATCCCTCCTTTTGATAAAATCATCCATGATTTCTAACGCCTCATCCTGACCATAACCAAGATAACGCAATTCTTTATACCCTTCATAAATCCGCGTAAGCAAAGTCTCCACCTGTTTGGGGTCTCGCGTCATTTCTCGTTTCGCCACAAAGGTCCCCTTACCGCTGATCGTATAAGTGAATCCCTGACGTTCTAATTCCTTATACGCCTTTGAAACGGTATTAGGATTAACCATAATAGCTTTCGAAAATTCTCTGACCGAGGGCAGTTTGTCATCAGCTTTAAGAACCTGCATGATCATCAGTTTCTTCATATAGTCAACAACCTGCTCATAGATGGAGGCTTTGCTTTGCGGGTCAAGCTGAAACATATCATCGCCTCCTCGCCTATAGTGTACTACTTGTACTAGTACACTTCAAGCATTATTGTACAAAAAATAGCAGTGCTTGCTGCTACGTCTGTTTTTATAAGGATAAATCACGTTTTTTAAAGATAATCAGACTTACGATCATCATGGCTAAACATAAGATCGCGAGGATCCCTACTTTCAATAAAGCGGTGGATGTGAGCTTGATCAGGCCATTTGTATCATAGAGTGTAAAGATCGTTGTATATTTGAGGACTTTGATCTTGGTAACTGTATTTTTTTACATCTGCATAATGTACATGAAAGCCGGCATGCCAGCTGATAACAGTAAAGTCATCTTATAATCTAAGGCTAAGCTAGATATAAATAAGACAAAGGCGGCGACGACAAAATGCATGAGACATAAGCCGCTATTTAAGGCAAGTAAAGACGTATTGCCAGCACTCATACCAACAGCATGCATCACTTTGACATAATCATCAAGCAGTTTCATCGTTTTGGGCTCATACATTTGAATAATGAGCACCACATAAATCGTCATGATAGCGATGAAAATAAGTAACAGTTCAATGCTTTCTTGCATTCATAGCGATACAGTGTTCCCATTTAAATCCCCCTCGTAATAACTCATAAAGATCCCTTTCCCATGACCATAATCACGAGTTAAATGAGAGATTTCAATCATCTTTATCACCTTCCTGATCTTAAGTATAAATGATGCAAGATGAGTAACAAAAAAAGAGGATCGCTCCTCTTATAAGATATCACTTAAGTCTTCCACCGCTTCTAGCACGCCTAAATAAGTGCCTGCCTCATCGCGGACAGCGATATAGCGGACTAAGACAGGATGACCTTTCTTTTCGGTTTTAATAGAAACCATATCTTCGCCGTTTTTAAGCTTTGTCATAACGGTTTTCACCATTGGCAGAGCCACTGGGGGATGACATTCATACACATGATGGCCTAATGATGATAATGGTCTGGTAAATAATGGGGTTTCTTCTGACACATAACGATTGATATCCTGATCATCAATGAATGTTAATTCAACTGGCAAAGCATCTAAGATGCCTTTGACCTGTTTTAATGATAAGGTTCCCGTTGGTAAATGAATCAGCCCTTCTTCTACGCTTTCAGATGTTGATGATGTGATGGCATCTTTCCATTGGGGAATGTCTTTTAAGTAGGCATAGCCAAATCTTGGGAAATCTAATGATAAAGACTGCCATTCGGAAAGTGAGAACTGCTCATCCGCTAACGGGAATAAGATCTTTTCTTCTTTGAAAAGCATTTCCTGCATCCGTTTATGATACGCTTTTACCTGATCTAAGGTATAGTTTTTCTGTAACGCTTTATTGGTGCGGCGTAATTCGACATCGACATTCCACATCACATCTGCCGGGCCGGCAATATTGTGACGCTTTAATAATGGTAAGATCAGTTCATCTTTTTTATCAAAATGCACATGTGATAACGATAAATCTCGCAGACACTCTGGGATCGCTTCCTGATTGTTTTCAATCGCCTCGGCTAAATGGTCGAGACGTTTTTGTATTTCTTTGTTTTCATGGGTTAAGATATTTAAGGGATGACCCACAATAATCGCGCTTAAAGCACTTTTCATTTCCTGTGGCACTTCTCTTTTCAGCATTGAACGGCGTACTTCCCGTTCCGCATTTAAGATACGTTCCTTGCGGTCAGCACCATGGAATAAAGCAGAGTGCACATCACAAAGTTTCTGCACTTCTTTAACGCTCATGCCTTCATTAATCATCGCCTGTTCTGCTTCGGCAATATCAATTGCGGCAACATCACTAAAATGTTCTCTAAAATCTTTTTGTACATCTTCAAGGGCTTCGCCCTGGTTTAATCTTTCAATATAGGTTTTAAGTGAATCCATAATCAAAAACCTCCTCGTGTTCCTAAGATACAGGAAAACAAGAAGGTTCTATGTTGTCGTAGCAACATTATTTCAATTTATACGCATAAACTTCATGTATTTGATGATCATAACCCTTTTCTAAGCCTAAAACTTTGCCATCAACGACTTTCGCTCCGCGATTATAGAGCACATAAAGGTTTTGGTGCGCTATGCTTAAGCCTTCTACTTCCCCCTGATCATATACATCATCAAGAAGGCGGATTGTTTTCACTTGCCCTGCTTTTGATACTCTATAAATATGATCAGGCTGATCCTTATTGGCATCACCATCATCACAGGCGAAATAAAAATCATTCTTATAAACAGTTAATCCCTGAATCCATTTAAGTGGCGGAATCTTGCGTTTACCTAGGTATTGCCCATTTAGATCATAGTGATAGAGATAAAAACTGCTGTTTGTATCCCCCCACTGCGTAAGCCAGAGACTGTGATCACGATCATCATAAGCGAGAGCACTGCATTCCTGTTGACCGCTTTGCTTAGCTAAAGGAAAAGCTTTAACCTGTTTTAAGGTATGACGATCATAAATGCCGACCTGTTTATTTATTGAATCATTGCCATCAAACGCTTCGGCGGGCGCAAAAAGATAGCGATCATTTCCTGATAAAGCCCCTAAATGGTTCACTTCTCCCTGATACTTTGTGAAGACATCTTTATTTTGTTTGATCAGCTCACCATTGTGATACAAAGAAATCTGAGCACTGCCATTAATATACATCTGATCATCGATAACAAACACACCCTGACCGCCGTTTACTTCCTGACTATTTGTAAAATCATGACAGGATGTCAAAGACAGCATCAGGATCAAACATAAGCTATAGCGCCAAAAAGCTTTATGCTTACTCATCCGGCTGCTGACCATCATGAGCCTGCCACTGACATGGTAAGAGTTCCATATTGGTGAATGTAGCCTTAAAAGACGAGTCTTCCGGTGAACAGGCGTAAATGCCAAAAGTAATATCGCCTTTAGCCTTTTCCATATGACAAATCCGCATTTGTTTAAAGATCTGACCATCAGTCGAACACTCTATGCAGAAGTCATCTTCACGTCGACTTAAACGATACCACATGGCGCTTGTTGAAGCGTCAATTTCCGTCGTAGCCCAATCAGAATAGCCCTGATTGGTAACGACAGAACCCAAATGAGAAAAACGTTCATTTTCATATTCAATCGATGCTTTCAGCCAGTTTTGTCCATCTAAATACATGACAATCCCACACTGATCAAAGCGCACTTTACTCTCAAAAGTCGTTTTCACAACAAAAGAAAAGAACTTATCACACGTTTTTATTTGTAAAACCGGGGCATTATCATTACAGAAATGATAATAAGTTTTCTGCCACAAATCCGTATGGGGCGCAGTGATGATGTCAATCTGATCATCACTGATTGCATAATCCTGCGGCTTTCTTGTCCAAAGCCATGCTTCTTTCTTTATTTTCATCTTTGCTTCCTCCTCCGATCATTATAACATAAAGAGTACACTTTCTATTGTAATCATTTTTATTTCGTTTAAATATGTAAAGTTTTACAATACTACCAAAATACATAGGAAGATATATTTATGGCATAGCCGCATAGCCAAGGCCTCGGCTATGACAATCGGGTGAGACAAATAATAACGCCAATTCGCCATGATCGCCATCTACGGAAATGACCACACCGCCCACTTTTACACCTTAGTAAACAATGCGATAAGCTTCTCCATGAGCAATTGATGTTTCAATCGTTTCTCTTGAGATGATTTCCCCTTCTTCTTCAAAATGATCATCACGTCGGCCAAATTCCTCTAAAGCGCCATAGTTAAAAGTAGCCTGATTGTCTTTGATAAAAGCTTCTTTGTCTTCTCATGTTAAAGGGGTGAGTTCTACTTTTTCCATTGCTGATAACTACCATAACCTTCCTTTTTAAATAATGAATTCAGACATGTGATTTCTTCGGGGATGATTTTAAGTAACCACATCGGTTCTTTTAACTGATGCAGAGCATCTAAAGGAATCTTTCTCGCTAAAGCGACCCCATTATACTCTTTCGAAAACAATTCTACCATCTCAATAACACCGCTGATTTGCATCGACTGTAACTTTCCAAAGACAGGATTGTCTTCAAAGATTACGGCGGCGACATGTTTATTTTCATGAATGCCATGAAACTTTAAGCCCCCTTCAGTAAAGATATAAAGAGCGCCATCATGATAACTATATTCTAATGGCGTAACGCGGAGATCTTCTTTCATACCTGTCGCTAAAGCTAAGACTTTATGATGGGTTAAGAATTCTTCCATCCACTTTTCAAGTTTCTCCTTTTCCATGACCTTTTCATCTTTTTGTTTACGCTGCCAGAACGTTTCTGCTTGTTGATATTGTTCTTCATTCATTTTAAAAAACCTCACTTTTCTTTATTGTATGCCTTTTGGAAAGAAAAGTCAGGTTATAATTTGCGGTGCATTGATAACACACATCCACGCTATTCATATAAACACCTCTTGATGGTTATGAATAACGACCTACTAGTCAGTGATAACATGAAAAGTTACTTTTCGTTGCCTTTTAAAGAATCGATCGCTTCTTTAAGCCAAGTGACATACTCACTTTCACGACGGATCGCATGATCTAAGATCAGATAATGCCCATATTGCTTTTCAATATCCTGAGGAGTAGAAAACAACAATGTTCTTCTCCCCTCTAAATGTGACAACTTTTCTTGTCGCATATCGAGCTGTTCTTTTAATAAACTTGGTAAGCGCTCATCATGACGATCCTTAATAAAATAAAGTTTTAAAACAAATTCATCTTTATTGACAGCTAACGCTGTGTCGTAGGAATACTTCCATTCGTCGAGATGTTTTTTCCCTAATGCCGTAATCGCATAATAAGTCTTTTCTACTTTATTACCAAAGAAGCCTGTGTCCGAAGTAATCTCTCCTTCTTTTTCTAAACGTTTGAGTTCTAAATAAATCTGACTGTGCTTAACGGACCAGAATTCCCCGATTTCGGTATCAAATTCTTTCTTTAAGTCATAACCTGTTTTCGGTTTTTCGGTGATTAAACCAAGTAAAATATATTTAAGCAAATTCTTTTGTGCCATTTTTCTCTTCCTTTGTATTGACATTTTTATAATCATAGTATAGCATAACCTATGTCAAATGACTATGTAATTAATTACATGTTTTTATTAACTGATTAAGGAGAATTACATTATGGCTAAAAAAGTATTTAAAGAATTATCTGATTTTATTGGCACTCATTTCATTTACACTTATGACAATGGCTGGGAATATGAATGGTACTGCAAAAACGATCATACCTGCTGTTATCGTATTCATGGCGGGATGGTTAAAGGCCGCTGGGTCACTGATCAGGAAATTAATTTATTTAAGATTGCTGATGGTATTTATAAAGTCACCTGGACGGAACCAACTGGTACTGACGTGGCTTTAGACTTCATGCCTAACGAAGGAAAGATCAACGGCGTCATCTTCTTCCCAAAATGGGTCCATGAACATCCTGAAATTACAGTTTGTTACCAAAACAAACATCTCGATCGCATGTATGAAGCCCGTGAAAAATATGACACATATCCAAAATATGTTGTCCCAGAATTTGCGACGATTACCTACATTGGCGATGCCGGCATCGATAATGATGATGTCATCAATGAAACACCTTATGAAGGTATGACCAATGATATTCGTCAGGGTCGTTTCTATGATGAAAACTATCATCACGTTTCTAAAAGAGCAGACTAATAGACGAAAGGAACTGACGAAAGTGTCAGTTCCTCTTTCATTTTCCCAATATGCACTTGATAAAACCCTCGGCGACTGATCTCTTCATACACCTGAAAAAGTGCATAGGAACCAAACGCTGGATTGCGCGTTTCATCAGGATGATCTTTAAGATAATTAAGATCACTTTCTAGCATCATTATAAAACTTTCGGGGATTTCTTTATAAATATAGGTGTCTCCCGCCACTTGTAATCACTCTATTAAATGTTTATCGCCATGAATGGGGTAAATAAAACATTTCCCCTTTAGCATAATTGGCTCTGCTTATATCATCTCATGGCTGCACGTCATCAAGATAGACAAAACCCTTTAATACATACTGCCATTTTTCTTGTAATACCTGATCATTCATCTTCTTGCCTCCCTCTAGTTATTATTGTATGAGTCTGTTTTCTCCCCTGCAAGAAGATCCTGATCATTAAGAACGTTTTTTGAAATCCCGATCAATTTTCAGACGCCAGTTTTCTTTAATCGCACCATCCGTTCGTAAATCTGTTACGGCTTCACTTAACGCTTCAAAGTTAACCTGTGTCCCCTGTTGGTCCGCATGATAATTAACTGCGTGTTCTTTTCTGATGCCAAAGTTAGCAGCCGTTGATACCGCATCAATATTCGCACCTAGAAACAGGAATTCCCAGCCCTGTTTTTCCTGTTTCTTAATCATCTTTTTCACCTGATTACTAGTGTACTGATGACTGGCATTTTCCATCCCATCCGTAGTAATGACAAACATCGTATGCTCAGGAGTATCTTCTTTACGAATATACTTATGAATCATCTGAACATGATGAATCGCGCCGCCAATAGCATCAATTAAGGCGGTACAACCGCCAACAAAGTAATCGTCTTCTGTTAATGGCTTCACCTCATCTAATGGTACCCGATCAATAATCACATCACTATCATCTGAAAACAAAACTGCAGATACCAACGCTTCACCTGGCGCTTTCTTCTGCTTTCTGATCATCGCATTAAAACCACCGATGGTGTCTTCTTCTAAGCCTGACATCGATCCGCTTTTATCTAAGATAAATACTAACTCAGTCAAATCTTTTTTCATCACTATGCACCTCCCAAAAAATATGACTGCAGGTTTTCACCTTGCAGTTATAGTCTATCGTAAATACATATTGTGATGGTCGCCTGTCAGGCGACATTTTTATTAACCACCTAATAAGGGCTGATCAAAAGCAAAGAGAGCTTCATTGATCTCATAAATATCATAGTGTTTATGAATAATGAAGTATTCGACAATAATATCAAACTTATTAGAATGGGATAATGCATACCCCGCCTTTTTTAACATGTCATTGGTTTCATCTAACGGCAGTTCTAAGGCAATCGCAAAAGCCAACACCGTTTTCTTGCTTGGTTTATAATTTTTATGACTACAAATTTTCGAAAAGAGTTTGCGATCGACATTAGCCTTTTTGTAACATTCACTATCTTTCATTCCGGCTTCATCAATCTTCCTCATTAACATTTCTGAGAAGCTTTCATCTATCTGTTTCAAAGCATCTTCTAAGTTTAAGGCCTCATAATAAACCGGCCCTTCCATAACTGATGAGTCATCAAGCAATGCTTTACGGTTTCTTCTCAGCGAAGAAACGGCATCACTATGACTTATGACATAGTGATCATCGATATAGCTTTGAATATGAGCAAAGAGCTTGGCACTGATCTGAAAAGCTTTTAAATCAAAGATTACGAGATAAACCATCATGTCATGCTCTAATAAGAAATGACTGATTTCCTCAATCGCTATTTGTAAAGCCTGATCTTTAGGATAGCCATAAGCCCCAGCGGATATTAAGGGAAAAGCAATGCTGTCACAGTCCTTTTCCAACGCTAACGCTAAGCTCTTTTGATAGCATGATCGTAATAACTTTTCTTCCTGATGATGTCCATCGCGGTAAATTGGTCCCACGGTGTGAATGATGTATTTCGCTTTTAAACGATAGCCTTTAGCCATCTTGGCATCGCCAGTTGGACAGCCATTTAGCTTTCGACACTCAGCTAAGAGTTTAGGTCCAGCAGCGCGATGAATCGCTCCATCAACCCCGCCTCCGCCTAATAAAGACGTATTGGCCGCGTTGACAATCGCATCTACTTTCATCTTGGTGATATCGTTTCTTACAATTTGTAAAGGCATAGTATCTCCCCCTTACATTTAAGTATAATCATCACTCTCTGATGATGCAATCTCTCATCTTATTATAATGTTATTTTCTTAACAAACTCTTATTGTTATTTACACAAGTTTAATCTTTTGAAAGCTCAAAACGTAGTAAAATAGAATCTAGAAATAAGGTGTTTTATGAAGCTATTACGCCTAGGAATCAGCACTTTAGCTGCCGCCCTGATTACAACCTCATGCACATTTGCGAATACGGCAAAAACAATTCATGTCGTGGATCAACTTACGGGAGATAGTATTTTAATATTTAAAAAGATGCAAGGAGTTTCCTTGCATCTTAGTCTTTGTTCTTTTATAAACTAAATCCATTTAGATATTCTAATATGATCGTTGATTAGATCAAATGATAGCTGTTTATAAAACAATCTTGTTTAATCATGACAAGTATGTTCGCCGCAGCCATGTTCATGGCTATGATGATCACAATGCGCATCAGGAACATAACTTAAATCACCTTTCAGGTAAGCTTCAACAGCCTCATCAGCAGACCCAGTAACACCGCCAAGTAAGGTGATACCAGTCGCCTTGAGAGCATTTTGCGCGCCCATCCCTAGGCCTCCGCAAATCAGGACATCCACCTGTGCATCAGCTAAAAAGCCAACTAATGCCCCATGACCTTGACCATTGGTGCTGACCACCTGGCTTTTTACCATCTTGCCATCTTCTACATCATAAAACTTAAAAGTCTGTGTCCGGCCAAAATGTGGAAAAATCATACCTTCTTCATACGTTACTGCAATTCTCATATCAACCTCTTCCTTCCTTTCTATGACTGGCAACCTGTGTATTTTCTGACATTTTTGAAAACAGGTACCAGCTATTGCGCCATTACATAAGCGATAGTGACCGCCAGCAATCTGTAATGTCTTCCCATGAACAATACTATCCGCAATCTTAAAGCGCGCGTTTTCATAAATGTCGGTCACCGTCGAACGGGATATCCCCATTTGGTTGGCACACTCTGCATGGGTTTGTTTTTCATAATCAATTAAGCGAATCACTTCATATTCATCTAAGGTAAGAATAACCTTTTCATTTGGTGCAATTCCCTCAGGCGCAAAACAATCATATGCTGGTTTTTCACAGATCCGTCTGCATTTCATCGGTCTTGCCATGATATCACCTTCTTACGTTTCTGGCATATGTCAATAATAGTGTATGACTGATCCTTCATAAATGCAATAAAATCCTCTGTTTACAAATATTTTATGTGCATCTTATGAAAAAGAAAAGAGCCCAAACATTGTGTTTGAACTCTCAATCTGCATATTGCCTAAGTCTTATTGCTCTGCAGAAGCTAATTTTCTTCCTAAACGATAAGCATTTTCTAAATCATGAGGGAATATTTCTTTATGGATTGCCTTCTTTTTGTCTTCATCAAAGCTGGCCATATTGAACTTAGAATAATCTGGTACCTGCAAAGTATTATAGCAAGGATACAAGGTCACTTCACCGCCAAGCATGGTCAGTTCTTTTGCATAATCTTCAAACTTTTCTTTATACATACGCTCATAAAACTCTTGAGAGGCATTCATGGAGACAAATAGCCCTACATTGACTTTTCCAGTAAAATAATTGCTGTAATCATCATAAGATAATGAGCAGAAATGCAATCTTTCTAATAATTCAAAGTAACGGCTTGTGGGTCTGCCTAGATAAATTGCTGTGCCAATGAATACAGCATCAGCCTGAAAAATCTTATCAATAATGGGCGTTAAATCATCCTTCCAGTAACAATGACATCTTTCGACACCCTTTCTCTTACAAAGCATACAGCCGCGACACCCTGTAAAATTCAAATCATACAAGTGAATAAACTCTACTTCTGCCCCTGCTTCTTTGGCCCCTTTTGCAGCGGATTTTAATAATTGAGAAGTATTACCGGCTTTTCTTGGAGTCGCATTTAATACAATCACTTTCATCGCTTGTCCCTTATATGAGCATGAAGATATTATGTCCATACTCATATCCATTTCCTTTCTATTCGCTTTTTATCCGTAACTGATGACGGCTTTTCCCAACAAATGTTTGAAAAGATAAACATGCATACTATAAAATCCATAACAAAACGGTCCCTCTCATAAACTTATGCCATTTATCAAATCATTCATATACGTCTTGAATTCACTGATTTACATCGTAATACACCATCAATCATCACGTATGATTTTCAGACTTTTTCATATAAATACTTGATGACTTTGCCTACTCATTATATAACCAATCACAGTCGCAATGTAAGCACAATTTACAAAGTAGGCGGTCTAATGCTCGTGACTTCAGTCATGAGAAATTGACACCATAGCATTACCAACCTTGATAAACTTTTTGGCATTCATCTGCTCATTTGTCACATAATCACCATTATAAAATAATGCATAATTAGTGATCGGTGTGGGAGCACTTTGCGCTTCTTCTCTACTTGTAATATGGATGGCATGAAAAGGAATATTATTTTCTTTGGCCGTCTCTATCAAAATAGGCACATACTTTGCGTTACACGGACACCAACTGGTGTAATACAAAACAAAGCCTGGTTCTTCTGTATGGGAATGTTTTGCATTTTCCTTAAAGGATGGTTTGGTACCATAGCTGAATCCCACAATCTGCTTCATCACAAACATAAAAGCCTTTATATTTCAAGAACTTCGGATCCGCGAAGAAAGGTTTCTTCTTGTTAGCAGCCAAAAAACAAAGTCCCACTTTTTTCCCTTTCAGTCAGAGATACAGGCATTAAGTAAATCATTTGCATATCCATTTCCTTTAAGCGCAGCCACTCACAGGCAGTCAATATACATATAGCCTTCAGCATTGATTGAAACCCATGCATTCTCAGCAGGCATATATTCAATAAAGCATTTGCCTCGCTCAACGCTTTTTCGATAAAACCTGAACATCCTTATGATTCGAGATCGCACAACAAATATGTTTCTGTTCCAGATTATCATTATTGGCTTTTAAGTATTCCATATCTTCACCCTTTTTTCGTATAGCAGACACGCTTAATCTATTGAGTGACTTCATCAGCATTTTGTGCATCACTACACAATTTGCATTTATATTGTGTATGATCTGAATTATAAATGTAAAGGCATGCGTTTTGCTTCTTGTAACCTCGCCGATCGATGATCCCATCGATGAGTATGATGGATCCACACATTTGAATCAATGCGAAAATAAAAAAGGCTTGAGAGCCTTTTTTACTTAATTTTGTGTTTATTCATTTTTTCCTGAAAGATATCGGTAATGATCTGGCGCAGCTGCTCACGCGTTTCTTCTGGAAGATCTCCTTCTTGTTTAGCAACTGCATAAAGATCTGGATACGTCTTGGCGATACGTTCAATTGTTTTCGTTGTCGCATGCTTTCTTACAAAAAAAGGAATCTTTTTGATCCATTCTTGCGGAACTAAGGCAAGAATCTTATCGGCTGCTTCCTGATCAGTGATGACAGCTGTAGAGAGTCCCTTTTTGATTTGTGCCTGTTCCTGACTTGTAAAATCCTGTAACTTCATAATATTCTCCTTTTGCTTTCTAATGTATTATAGCTTAATGCAAGGCAAATGCAAGTATATTGCTTGCAAATAAATAGGACACAATCTTTTTGCAAGTATAAATATTCCCCCCTTACATTTAAATATAGTGAACTCCTATTTTTGATGCAATTTCTAGATATAATGATTTCCCTTTTTATTGTAATCATTTTTATTGCAAGTAAACATGTAAAGTTTTACAATACTTTTGAAATACATAAAATAGGAGGATTGAATTATGGCATATTATACAAGTAACGCTGAGCATCCTATCGATATTGTCAATATCGCTAGTTTGGAAAATCGTGTGAAGGCACGTATGGATCGTGGTGCTTTTGGCTATATTCGTGAAGGAGCAGAAGATGAATGGACATTAAGAGAGAATACCCGTGCTTTTAATGACCTGCGTATCGCCCCTCGTGTTTTACAGGGGATCGATCATGTTGATTTATCAACATCTATTTTTGGTATAGATCTGAAAACACCTATTATTGAAGCGCCTTCCGCTGCGCATGGCTTAGCCCATGTTAAAGGAGAAGTGGATACAGCAATCGGTGCCGCCAAAGCTGGAACTTTATTCGCGATGAGTACCTATGGCAGCACCCCAGTTGAAGAAGCCGCTGCCGCAGCGCCTGAAGCTCCACAGTTTTTCCAGTTGTATATGAGTAAGGATGATGGATTCAATGAATTCCTTATTAAAAAGGCTGTGAAAGCTGGTGTCAAAGCCATTATCATGACCGTTGATTCTACCCTAGGTGGTTATCGTGAAGAAGATATCGTTTCGCATTTCCAGTTCCCTTTACCAATGCCAAACTTAGCTGCTTATAGCGCTAGTGATGGCGTCGGCAAGGGCATTTCAGAAATCTATGCAGCCGCTAAGCAGGATTTCGTTCCTAGCGATATCGCTAAAGTCAAAGACATGTCAGGCTTACCAGTTTTCGTTAAGGGAATTCAGTCACCAGAAGATGCGATCGTAGCCATTCAGGCAGGTGCTGATGGCATCTGGGTTTCTAATCATGGCGGTCGTCAGTTAGATGGCGGTCCTGCTTCCATTTCAGTCTTACCAGCCATTGCGAAAGCTGTTAACCATCAGGTGCCCGTCATCTTCGATAGCGGTGTACGTCGTGGCCAGCATGTCTTTAAAGCATTAGCCAGCGGTGCTGACTTAGTCGCTATTGGTCGTCCAGTTATTTATGGTTTAAATTTAGGCGGTGCCGAAGGCGTCAAATCTGTCTTCGATCATCTTAATATGGAGCTGTCTATTACCATGCAGTTAGCTGGCACGAAAACGATTGAAGAGATCAAAAAAACAACGCTATTATAAAAATGTAGGCAGGCTTCACCCCTGCCTATTTAAATAACTCGATCAAGTGGAGCCTGAGCTGCTCCACTTATCTCTTTAAAGATTCTTTTCATGGCCTCTCCAAACTCTCATGCAAAGTGTTCTTTTTAATGAATCATGAATAAAAACAGAGTTAGATATCTTGAAAATAACGGATGTTTTTCCACTTTAATATAAATTTGTGTAGGAGTATAATAAGATCAATTAAGAAATAAAAGAACGACTAAACAGGTGATCATACATGTCTTTATCTACAATTAATTATCTTATTATTAACTTTAGCTGTTTATTATGTGCGGCCATTCTCTTTTTTCATACCGGGGAAGATCTTGCAAGTGATATGGAAATTCGTTTGTTTAAACTTTTATTAATCGTCTTCGGGATCTTTCTGATCGATGATAGTTTATGGGAACTTGCCGTTACACATTCCACATCTCTTCCGATTGTCATCCGCAGTCTTTTCAATGCCATTGGCTTATCCTGTCAGCCTTTGCTTTGTTTTGTCTGGTTTCTCTTTTCTGAAGTCCATCTCAAGGCCCCTCTTCTCACCAAACGCTGGTTTATTCCTTTAACGATGACACCCATGCTTATATGTGTCGTCCTGATCTTTACCTCTTTAAAGACTGGACTGATTTTCTATAGTACCGCAACCGCTGAATATCATGGTTCCCTTTACGATCTGGTCATGATTTTTGATTTTATTTATCTGTTACTGGTGACAATACATGCCATAATCAAAGCGCACCATACAAAATCTTTTTCCTCTAAAAGAAAATATTTTTCTATGATCGCTTTTGTTTTATTTCCCTTTACCGCTGGACTATTTGATAGTTTCGTTCCTAATACACCTATTATGTCGCCCTCAATCCTCTCAGCTCTGCTGTTATTTTTTGTCAATGTCCAGGAAATGCGCATCTACAGCGATGCCTTAACCGGCTTAAACAATCGCCGCCGTTCCAATCAGATGTTAGAGGAATCAATTGAAAAAGCCAACCCTCATAATGGCTTTTATGTGTTAATTATGGATATCAATCAGTTCAAGCAGATCAATGATCATTACGGCCATATTGAAGGCGATCATGCTCTGCAATGCACAGCTCATGCTTTAAAAAACATCGCTTCACAATATTCCGTCTTTCTCTCCCGCTGGGGCGGCGATGAATTTATGATTATTTGTCCACAAAGTGCGATTGCATCTATTGAAGAATTCAAACGAAAGCTCGAGCAGAGCATCATCAGTACTGCAAAAACTCTTAACCTTCCCTATTGCCTTTCTATAAGCGTCGGTTATAGTTTATGTACATCTTCGCACATGACCCCCGCCCAGTTAACCCAGGCCGCTGATCTCATGCTTTATCAGGAAAAACATATCGTGCATCATCTCAAATCATAAAAAAAGCATGAAAGAAACAATGCACCTATGGAAAGCTTCTTTGGGAGAATGAAATCAATTCTTAATGAACTCGTTGAAAGATGTCCTAACTTTGATACAGTTGAAACAATGGTTGAGAATTACCTGAAACAGTATAATACGGAAATTCCTCAGTATGATCTGGCGGGGCAAACTCCTGAAGAATACTATCGTTATATCACTGAAGGCATTTATCAGACTGATATCTATTTCGGTGTTTCCTCTAAGGAGCTGATCACTCAGGCAGAACTTGAATCAAGACGTGAGCTGGCGCGTGCTGAAAGAGCCAAACGCAGAAGCGAGCAACGCAAGTCAGATGAATCATCGTATGAGTACAAGAGCAGACAGCATCCTATTCGGGTGGTACATAAGGACCAGACAATTATTCTTGGGCGAATTAACAAGCTGCAGAAGCTAATTGATGAAGAGAGCAGAGAAATTGAAAGACTTGAAACACTCCTGGAAGACACTGATATTGCACTTAAGTTTTTAACCAGAGCATCAGAATCAGTAATAGAGTCACTGTATTACCCTCGAAACTGGCAAAAGTATCCAGAGCTATCCTACGTAAACAGAACTGGAGCAATCTATTAATATAATGAATCAGCATTAATAACATGTTTAAAAAATCACATATTGTGGTTCTTTTTGTCGTTCCCAGAATACTTTTAAAGAATCTCAAAAATGCGAAAAATGAGGGTAAGATTCAATTGAATCTTACCCTCATTCCGTTTCAGTTGCAAACAACTCAGTACCGTCAATAAATTGTACTTGACAATGGTACCAGTTTACATTCTCTCATGCTTTATATATATATCCAGCTTTCCCATGTGTTTCAGTTGTTCTATTGACCTTACTATCCTGCTTCATACAAAATTATATCAGTTGACAGTGACCTCCACATCCATCGGACATACTTATAAAATCACGATGATCTGTATAGACAAATGATCATTCTTATCCAACAAAATTGAACACTTACTTTTCAATTCACTGTTTCAAACGATCTAGAAACATATTTATAGCTGTATATTAAAGCAGGCATCCAAGTCTCAATCACTGTTGTTTCATCTTCGCTAACACATCACCAATATCACCATTAATACAGATACTCCTATCAGCAATCTCGCTTGGGCTGAAGGCTTCACCATAATTGATGCAGGCATACACGGCGTTTTCATTCGTCAAGGTCATCTGCCAAAATGGATACTTTACAATAACTGGGGTGTTAGCCCCCACACCAAGTTCCAGATAAAGCACATGTATATGCTCATGTCTATGTAAAAAGTCCGCATAGGCGGCTGATGCTCTATGCCAGCCTTCATCCTCGACAAAAGAATCATCAATTCGTAAATTCATAGTCACATCGGAAGCATCATCTGGACATTTTGGAATGAGTGATGTCGGAATCTTCATTTTGAGTTCACCATTTTCAGGAACCTGAAACAAGCCGTTTTCATCTCGAATGAACCCCTGTGCTTCCATCGCTTGATTGACCCATTCTTCATTGTCATAGGTCTTCTGAATAGATGGATTGATGCTTTGAAAGAGACCATAATCACACTGAGTATAAAACAGACGCTTGCGATCAAAGCCTGCTTTTTGGAACTGATGATCCACATTGGTCGTTATGACAAAATAATCCTGATCTTTTATAAGGGCAAGCAGCTCCTGATAGACAGGTTTAGGAGTATCAACATAGCGGTTGAAATAGATATTTCTAGCCCACCACGCCCAGCTTGTTTCTTTATCGGGAAAGGGATAGAAACCGCCAGAATACATATCCTTAATGCCAAACGCTCTGGCAAAATCAAAGAAATATTTCTCGAAACGTTCACCGCTATAAGTCATTCCTGCGGAAGTGGATAACCCTGCCCCTGCTCCGATAACAATCGCATCCGCCGTTTTAATTTCTTTTTTTAATTGGGAGATACTCTGTTCTATGGAATCTGTGGGAAATGACACATTTCTCCTAAAATGACGTGCTGCACTCAATCCCTTTTGAATGCTCTCCTGATAGCCATTAGGCATTTTATGATATAAGTTCTTCATAGTATTTCTTGTCCTCATCTTTAAAAACATTAAAAATCACCCTTTCCATAGTGCCTGGATGCTGCAAAAGCCATTTGTTCACGGTGTTGATCGCAATCTGCGCTGCCCTTTTTTGAGGGAAGTGAAATACCCCTGTGGATATACAGCAGAAGGCTACACTTTTAAGTTGATTGTCCAGACACAGATCCAAGGTATTCCAATAACAATCTGCAAGTTCCTTTTCAAGTTCCGGTGTCAGCCTGAATGACACAATCGGACCGACGATATGAATCACCTTTTTGGCAGGAAGGTTATAACCATCCGTCAGCATCGGCACAGCTGTTGGTTGCTCATAATCCTGACCATATTTAAGACGCAGCTGATGCATCTGTCTGTTACATTCAGCACGAAGCTGAACTCCTGCAAAAGTGTGAATGCTGTTGTCAATACACGTATGCATTGGTACAAAGCAGCCTAACATCTGAGAATTCGCCGCATTGACGATCGCATCCACCGACAGTCTGGTGATATCCCCTTGCCAGATTGAAAGTTTCCCTTTGATAACTGGAATATCAGAAAGCTGTACGATCCCTTTTTCTATAGCTCGTTCTTTTAGATATGCATCCTGAATCGAGAGCACTTCATCTGAAATAGCCCTTGGCATGCGGATATTCATAAGTGAACGTAGGATGCGTCGCTTTCCTTCGGTATCCTGTGGGGTTTCCACATTTTTATATTGAATAGAATCCGTTTTGAATGCCTCAACGAGAGCTTCCAAACGTTGATTTTGTGTCATTTTTTCATTCATATTATTGCCTTCTTTCCACTGCACCGCTAGGACAAACGCTCATACAGTTGCCACAATGCAGACAATGTTCCTGTTCAATCACAAACGGTATTTTGTTTTGATTTATACAATTTTGCGGACATACCGCTACACATTTTTTACAGCCAATACAGGCATTTGTGATGAAATATCCCTCTGCCTTTTTCTCTGCTTGGCCAAAGGTAAAGGTGTCACGTTCGATCGGTTTTTTTGAAAGATCAAACCATTCTCCGCTGCCTTTATAAATCTGAAACACCGTCAGAGCCTGCATCGACGCCTTCGTGGGATAGATCTCACACATATAGGGATTTTTCTCAAACAGTTCCGGAATCTTGTCAGAACCAAGCTCCCGCACCTTTCCCCGAATCGATACCGCCACGCTGCTCATGGTATCCTCACCCTTCATCGCCGTCAGCGCTAAGAATTGTCTTTTCTTTAGTCTGTCATAAAAGTTTTTTCCCTTGGCCGTAAGAAAATATAAGCCATTAGCATCACTATCCATCATATCGATGGCAGCCGTCACCGGCAGACCATCATCATCAACGGTCGCCACAATCGTGCGATGTATTTCATTGACGATATAGTTCAAATAATCAGTTGCATTCATATGAAACTCCCCCCTTAAAGTCCTATGGTATGAATCTTTTTGCCAGAATATCCGACATTTCCAATATGCTAGGACATTTTGTCATAAATGTTGACGTTAAGTCATTAGTTGTAAATCATTCTATTTCATCTGACACATATACTATAGCGAACACTTTTTGTAATGTCAATTATTACATCAAATTTTTTTAAAAATACTGATCGAACACATTGTACGTGTCTATAATGGCTCACTAACCTGCTTTAATGTGTCTTTTCCTCATTTCCTGTTTCTAATGCTTTTTTTGCTTCATTTTACATGTTTTATACCCTCCATGTTTCGGTAATTATCCTCGTTTTAAAGGCACGAGTTGCCAATTTTTGGTATAATAAAAGGCCGACTTAATAATCGACCTGTTATTAGTATTTTTTCATATAGTTCTACCCGCAATCTTGATAAAATGGATTTTTACTTTGCTCTTCTATAATCTTTTTCCATTCTATCCATGCCTTTTTTACATCATCCGGTGCTTCATCTACCAAACAAGACACTCCTTTTTTGGCATCAAACTTTAACCACGGTGTTATTTTATCAAACAGTTCCATCTCATGCTTACTTGGAAGCACCATCATAATTAATCACTCCTCTTATCAGATCAGCTAAATACTCATCTTTATTTTTCCCATTCTCTATTAATACTTTACCATCAGCAATTCATTTAATGATTTATTTCCCATGAAATCGTCAGATGCAATTGAACTCCGATATATTTTCTTAAACCTGATTCAAGATTCATCTTTACATCTATTCTTCTTTACATATGTTTCTAGCCACAATCTTGATAAAATGGATTTTTACTTTTTTCTTCTTCTATCTTTTTCCATTCATCCCATGCATCTTTTACATCACCTGGAGCACCTTCAGCCAAATAAGCTCCACCTTTTTCAACATCATACCTTAACCAAGGCGTTACTTTAGCAGAAATCTCTTTTTCGCGTTTAGTTGGATTGACCATCATGACTAATCACCCCTTTTATCAGTTCTACCAAATATTTATCTTGCAATTTTCCTTTCTCCATTAATACTCTACCATCAGTGTGGACCGGCAGAGTATGTAAACGACTTTAAAGCTATAAACCACAAATTGTGATAACTTTAATCATTCCGTTATGATATGTGACAGATAAAACCATCAATTTTTTAGAAAGGCATAGATCCCTAAAGCCTATGAGTTTGGCCACTCAATTTTGAAGATCCAGCCCACGCTTCTTCATCAGCTTATAGCTTTTCTTATAAGCCGAAGTATATTTGACTGTTAAGATCATTCAGATTTCAAGAGCTTTCTTAAGAGCTTCCATGATGGTGTATCCCGGGACGTCAGAGTCACGGGAAATATGCTTTGCCTCATCGGCAGCGTTGAGCAATTCTTTAGAGTACTGCGGAATCTCCACCTTGAAAGGAAGTCCTCCTCTCAAGATGCACTGTCTTAAGAAAATATTAACAGCGCCGGACATGTCCAAACCAAGTTCATTAAAGAGTTCGTTCGCCTGCTTTTTGATAGTGGCATCAATACGGATCTGCGTTTGAACTGTAGACATAGAGCTCATCTCCTTTTAACTTAAATATTGGACGTTTGGTTTACATTGTCAATCAAAATGAAAATCATAGCTGACGTGATATCAGTTACTTAATATATCCTCCTTATCATCGACAAGATAATACACAATAAAGTTGTCTACCGGAAGCTGATGCATTTTCATCGAAGGCTCCCATTCAACTAACGTATAACGAGCTGGCATGAAATCCAATGAACGAACTTCCTTTCGTATGCGCCCCAGCTGAGCTGCGGCTGTCTCCGGAACAAGAAGTTCATTCGCAATATACGAATAGATTTCACGTAAATCACCAAGTGCATCTACAAAATAGCCGACATTGTAGCTATCCGTCATATGCCAAACTTCTTTGCAAGTACCGCGTCGACTTCATCTGCAGAATACACCTTTCCTGCTTTGATGGAATCAACACCCTTCTGAAGTTCTGCATCAAGTTCTTCTCTGGTCATTGCACCAACAGCTAATGGCTTAGAAGAAGGAAGTTTCAATTCAAACGGCATACCTTTTTTCAGTACGATCTGGCTATAAAGCATCTGAATTGCACTAGATGGAGAAATGCCAAGCTGAGAAAGAATGCTCTCGGCATTATCCTTGAGATTAGTATCTATTCTTGCATAAACAATGGATGTATTTGCCATAGTATCGCCACCTTTTTCTTTATTATATTTGATTTTGCTTACAATTGTAAGCATTTGCATGGATTATTTTGTGACGAAACTTTGAATTTTATACGCCTCTTGTAAGCGTAATAAAATCAGCCCTCCCAATAAAAAAATACCCAAGGAAATTTGATTTTTCCTGGGTATTTATTTTATTACATTATGTAAATATCTTTTTGGATCACTTTTTCTGCTTTTCAGATCATCCGGCAGTGATTCCGATCAGAGCATCAGTTCTTCTATCTATTTTTCATCATCAATTTCAATAAGCTGAAGCTTACTGATGAGGTATGTTATATACCTTTCCAGATCCACATGATTCATCACAGCTGTTCTCAGCACAGAGAATATGAACTGACGTCTGGGCGCCATTCACTGTATTCATGAACAGAAAGTTTTTGCGTGCATAGGCGGTTGATAAAGATAAAAAGACTGTGATCCATGACATCCATATCAAAGCAGTTTGAAGCAAGAACTGACAGACCGTTAATTTGTTCAGTTCGTCTTAGTCGAAATCTATCGGGGTCCCATTCTTTATCGGAAGCCGCATCATGCCAAAACCCAATCTGCTTTTAGTGCGCTGTCAAAACTCTGTACTTTTCACAGGCTCTTTCCGAACCTATATAATTCCTGCCGTTTTTCTTCGGACTTGTTCTGTTTTCCGTTGGCTGTAAAGATTCCCGCGTTCTCTACGCCCCAGTATTCAACGATGGATTGATAATACTGGGCGATAGCGGGTCCGTACACATACGCACTGCCGGAACTCATGATCAGTGCGACCTTTTTCACATTCTTCGGAATATCTATCGAATAAGTCCGATGGATCACAGCCTGCAACTGCGCCGAGAGCGTGAAATAGTAAATCGGAGAAGCGAAAACAATCATGTCCGCCGAAAGGATCTCGAGATAGATTGCCTGCATATCATCCTTCTGCACACAGACGCCCTTCTCCTTTTCCCGGCAGTATTCGCAACCCATGCATCCCTTGATGTTCTTATGAGCAACATTGATGGAAACGACCTCATGTCCGGCATCAGTCGCGCCACTTGAAAATGCGCTCACCATATCTGAGGTTGCCCCGTTTGCGTGAGGGCTTCCATTTAAGATTAAGATTTTCATTTGATTCACTCCATACTGATTGTGATCGTCACATCACCATTTCCAAGAAGTTTCGCCATTCCTTCCGCATCCTGATCAGTGATATGCCCCAGCCTTGTGTAAGCCCAGGAATTGGAACCGTAAAAGACAACGATTTGATTTCCAGAGTATAGAACGATGTCTCCCGCTCTTGTGGTAGTTTGCTTATCATTCCTCGGAAGGCTCTGTCCGATGGAGCCGACCTGCTCAAAGCCGCCATACATGGACATCTTAATCTTGAGCGGTTTATCAGTGCACAAATCTCTCAGTGCCTGTACGGACTCGTTATCCTCCCATTCTACGTTAACTGCTTTATTTCCAATTCTTACTTTCGGCATAGATTTTTTATCCTCCTTTGACTTTTCTTTGATATGAAATCCGTCTATCCAATTTCGAAGCTTATCTTTCGATACGCTTCCGCTGAATCTTTTTCCATCAAGCCAGTTTCCGCTTCCTGCGTGATCGGCAAGATTCTTTCCGCTGCTACCGATACTGCTACTACCCGAAGTGCAAAACGGTATCACGGTGATACCGGCAAATTTATGGTTCTCTACAAAGGTGTCCATAATCCGTGGCTCTTGTCCTTGCCAGATCGGGTACCCAATGAAAATCGTGGAGTATCCATCCAAAGATATTTCATCACTGCCTATTTTAGGACGAACCGTCGGATCGTTTTGCTCAACACTTGTTCTGCTGTCCGGATCGTTGTAGTTTAAATCATCGCTTGTATATTTTTGTGCAGCCACAATCTCGTAAAGATCCGCATCTGTTATGTTGGCTATTTTTTTAGCAACACCCTTTGTTGTTCCGGTTGCCGAGAAATATACGACCAACACATCCTTTCCGGAATCATTTGTATCAGATGTGTCCCCTGCACCGGACTTGCTTTGCTCAGTATTATTCTCTTTAACTGTGGCTTTTTTACTTCCGCATGCTGATAGCGTGAATGTCAAAATAAACGCTATTGCCAAAACGAAGGCTAAAGCCTTTCCAGATTTTTTCATAGACATCTCCTTTCCTGCTTATCATATTGTTTTGTGCCATAACATCTCTTGATCACAGCCCTCTTCCGAGTTGATAAGCCTGATCTGGATACTTGCTTCTTTTCGTCATGGATGGTGTCCCACAGCCGTATCCCAGCACCATTCCCTGGTCCTCAAAATTGATGTATCGGACGAGGGTTTTGTAATGTGCCGTAAGAGCCTCAAATGTCCAATCATCCGCGTTCCATGCCACCGTGAGCAGAGCAGATTTCAGATGCCTGCTGTTTAAGCTGCTATTGTAAGCGCAGAATCGATCCACGACAGCTTTCAGCTGGGCAGTCATGCCGTAGTAGTAAAGCGGCGTGGCAAAGACGACCATATCTGAACTGAGTAATTTTCCTCTGATTGTTTCGACATCATCTTTCTGCACGCATGGTCCCTCATAGCCGCAGCGCACACAGCCGATGCATGGATGTACATTTGCGTGGCAAACATCAACAACCTCACAGGTGTGCCCTGCCGATTGAGCACCCTGCACAAAAGAATCAACCAATATCCTTGTGGAGCCGTTTTTATTCGGACTTCCCATTAAAACAACAATTTTCATTTATCCCAGACCTCCTTATATTTCATAAGCAACATCACAAAATTCCCGCCGGCAGCAATCAGTGCTCCGATCAGGAAACCGTAAATCGTAGAATAGACAAGCAGCATAATTGCTGCTCCAATAAGCAAAAATCCACACGATGCAGCCGCATCTCTAATCCCAAAGCGGTATTTTTCATGATAATAAATACTGTCTGAAAAGATTGCGGCGAAAAACAGGAGCAGTGCCGCAATCATAAGCACTGCGGTAAACGGGTAGCTTGCCTCCGGGTTCTCCAGAAACTTGAGGGCAACCGTGATTAGATTGACCGCGATCACGATAAAGTAGTGGCTGAACATCAGCCGCAGGGACCGATCTACCCGCCTGCCGTGCTAGTGGTACGGATGTGATGCCTTGTTCTTGTGGAAGATGATCACCGTCCCCGGCTCCGGGTACTCAGATACCAGTAATGGCCGGTGTTCCTAGACATGTTCGTCACATAGAAGGCATCTGTGGCTATGATGGAAAAATATGCAGATCCAGACACTTCAGGTCTTCACTGCTGAACACAGGCGCCTCCTTCCCGGAAAGCCACGCTTTCAGCGCTTGCTCCACGACTTCAGCCATCTAAATGGCGCTCATTCCAGCAAAATACTTCTGGCGCATACTATCAGGGAGCTGCAGCCTCAAGCCATCATCTGCTGACACCTTGCTTGAACTCATGGAATCAATCACACTCTTGTAAGCGTTAGATTAAATATCCAAAACAAAATTATGATAATTTAAAATCTATATAAGCATGATTTTTGATTTTAAACAGGTTACTCTCTAATTTGGATAAATATAACTTTTAATGGAAAACCCCCAGCTCCTGCTGCTAACAGCGTTGCCGGGGGTGTTTAATTTGGTAAAGTTATATTCATGATATCTGATTCAGAGTATTGGTTTTACTTTTTTGTTATGCTTGAAGGTTGCTACGGTCCGAATCAGTGTAATAAAGATATAACTTCATAGTCTGATTGCTAGCGGACTATGTCCGGTTAGTTATCCCGTCAGCATACACAAGCAGCAACTGTAATAAGAATCCAACAGGCAATCTTGTTTTTTAAGCCAGTGCCCTTCCAAAGTCATATGCCGCCTTCAGCTTCTCTTCTTTTCCAGCAGCTTCGCCCATATCGGTTATCCCACCGCAGAAAAGTGTTCCTTTGAATTCCGACTTTTCAAAGCAATCCACCCAGCCATTCAGACCGCTTACAGCTTTTTCACAGACGTAATCCTCATCTTCTGCTGCCGTGGATAGCATATATATGCTGCGGAATTTATAATCGGATGGATACAGCGGATTCAACCGGTCAAGCAGAGTCTTCATCTGCCCGCTCATCTCGTAGTAATAGATTGGCGTAGCAAAAACAATCGTTTCCGCTTCTTTTACCTTCTCTGCTATCTCTATCGCATCATCCTTTATGACACATTCCATAGTATTCTGACAGGCAAGGCAGCCCTTACAGAAACCAATTTTCTTTCCCTTAAGGCTTATTATTTCAACCTCATGTCCTGCATCCCTTGCGCCTTTCGCGACATGATCTGCCAGTATGTCCGAGTTGCTTTTTGCCCTTAAGCTTGTAGTTATGATCAGTACCTTACTCATATGCACCGCTCCTTTATTTCAGATATTCCGTAAAGAAGCTTTCCAGCTTGTCAAATGGGATCGCGTCCTTTCCTCCGCCATCATACAGATCCGTATGTACAGCATCCGGAATGATCATCAGTTCCTTGTTGTCTCCCTTCAGAAGCTTAAACGCGTCCCTGCTCATGTAGCAGGAGTGAGCCTTTTCCCCGTGGATCATGAGCACCGCACTGTCGATCTCACCGGCATAGGTAAACAGTCTCGTGTTCATAAGCGATGTACCGGCAGTTTGGGCCCAGCCACCATTTGAATTAAGGGATCTTTCATGGTACCCGCGTTCCGTTTTGTAATAGTCATAGTAATCCTTAACGAAGAACGGCGCATCCTCTGGGAGCGGATCGACCACTCCGCCTGCCAAAGCGTAGCTGCCATTTCTGTAATCCTCCGTGCGTTGCTGGTTCACTGCCACTCTTGCCGCTTTTCTGGCTTCCTTATTATCGCCGGCATCAAAATATCCGTTTCCGGCGATACGGGACATATCATACATAGTGGAAGTGACCGTTGCTTTGATCCTCGTATCAATACAAGCCGTCTGAAGTGCCATTCCGCCCCAGCCGCAGATCCCGATGATCCCGATGCGTTCACAATCGACATTATCCTGAACAGAAAGGAAATCCACTGCTGCCTGAAAATCTTCCACATTTATATCCGGTGAGTGCATCGCCCTTGGATATCCACCTGATTCTCCCGTAAATGAAGGATCAAATGCGATCGTAAGGAATCCCCTCTCAGCCATCGTCTGGGCATACAATCCTGACGACTGTTCTTTGCAAGCCCCGAAAGGACCGGACACAGCGATCGCCGGAAGCTTTCCACTCACATTCTTTGGTACATACATATCCGCCGCCAACGTAATGCCAAAGTGATTGACAAACGTCACCTTACTGTGATCCACCTTATCGCTCTTTGGGAAAGTCTTATCCCACTCCGTTACCAGTTTCAATTCCTCTGTCTTCATCATAATTCGTTACCTCCGTTTAATGATCTGCCTGCATTTTTCTTTCCATTTTCCGGATCAGAAAGTCCAGACAGTCAACCTTCCTTCCGCATTCGTGCAGCTCCTCTATGAGTCTGCATCTGTCTTTTTTCATCATCCGAAGAGAGTCCTGATATCTGCCGCTTTGGTACAGCATTAATATTTCCTCTGTGACAGCATCACCGCACCCTGCATCCTTCAGATTCTGCCTCATCCGCTCAAAGTCCATAACTTTTCTTTTTCACTCGCTTTTCCTTTGATACTACAATTCTAACATCTTGTAAAAACCCTCGCTAATGGTTATAATGAATATCGTGATATTCCTAATTGGCATATCATGAATAGATTTGATTGGAGAACTTCGATGGAAATAAGAACGCTCAGATATTTCCTTGCCGTCGCAAGGGAAGAGAATATGTCCAGAGCTGCCGAGACGCTGCATGTCACCCAGCATACACTTTCTAAACAGCTGAAATCTCTGGAAGGTGAACTTGGAAAGAAACTGTTCACAAGACATTCCTTCAGCATTAAGCTTACCGATGAAGGCATCCTGCTTCGGAACCGTGCTGAAGATTTGGTCGCAATGGCAGACAAGATCGAGCAGGAATTTGTTTCCCTTGATGATATCACCGGCGGAGAGCTTTATCTTGGGTTGGCGGAATCCTACCAGATCAAATATCTCGCAAGGGCAATCAAAGAATTTAAGGTGAACTATCCAACGCTCCGCTACCATATCACAAGCGGAGACACAGAACAGATCGCAGATAAACTGGACAAAGGTCTTCTGGACTTCCTGGTTCTTGCGGAACTTCCGGACAGCAGAAAATACGAATACCTGGCCTTCCCGGAAAGTGATGTGTGGGGACTCATCATCCCTATAGATGACCCTTTAGCCAAAAATAAAAAAATTAGTGTATCTGATCTGAAGGGACTTCCCCTTTTCTGCTCCGGCCAGGCATGGGAAAATGAACTGCGTACATGGGCAGGAAATGATTATTCGCAGCTGAAACTGGAAGGCTCCTTCCGCCTGTCATACAATGGTTCCATCTTTGCAAAGGAAGGTCTGGGATACCTTCTGACCTTTGAACATCTGATCGATACATCATATAACAGTGGACTTGTATTCAGACCCCTGACTCCAAAGCTTGAGAGTAACCTCTACATTGCCTGGAACAGGTATCAAACCTTCACGCCTATCGCAAAACGGTTTCTGCAGCATTTGAGAACTACCTTCATTGATACAGGCAAATAAAAAGTCAGCCAGCAGAGAACATAATCTCTACTGGCCGTCATTCGTAATCGTAATAAAATCAGCCCCCTCAATTAAAATACCCAAGGAAATTTGATTTCTCCTGGGTAGGTTTATTTTATCGCATTATGAAAACATCCTTTTGGATCACTTTTTTCATCATCAATATCAATAAGCGGAAGCTTACTGATGAGGTATGTCATGTACTTTTCCGGATCCAGATGATTCATCACAGCTGTTCTCAGCACAGAGAATATAAACTGACGTCTGGACGCCATTCACTGTATTCATGAAAAGAAAGTTTTTGCATACAATACTGAAGGCTTTCATTTTTCTTTCAATAATATTGCTTGTAATCTCAATCCGTCCATCATCCAGATACGTCGTAGACCTTCCTCATGATCTAAAGCATACATAACCGCTTTATGAAGCTGAGTCAATTTAGGAATGCGATCCTGATCCCTTTTCAGTGTATCGAATATTTCATCTACAACCGGCTTTTCTCTTCGCATGCGATTCTCGGCTATCTCATCATAGCTCATTTTTTTCAGGCTTTAGCGCCTTATCGTAACGAAAGAGTTTACAAATAGTTTGGAAAAAGGCTCTATCTTTGATAATGCATTGGACGATAAAGAATACGAAGGGAATCTAATTTATCTACTGAAAAGCGGCAGTGAATTTATTCGCAATAATTCCAAAGTCCGTTTTGTCAAAGAGGCACAGTATCGGGTAGACAAGCCGGATTATGCGGAACGAGCTGTGACAGAGGCTCTTGTCAATGCGCTTATCCATCGTGATTATATTGTGCTTGACAGCGAAATCCATATTGATATGTTTGATGACCGGGTGGAAATCACATCTCCTGGCGGTATGTTTGGCGGCGGCTCAATTCAGGAATACGATATTTACAGTATTCGTTCGATGCGACGAAATCCGTAATTGCTGACCTCTTCCACCGCATGAAGTACATGGAACGCCGTGGAAGTGGCCTACGCAAAATCGTCAGTGAAAACGAAAAGCTACCTGGATATATAGCGGCATATAAGCCTGAATTTACCTCAACAGCAACAGATTTCAGAGTCATCTTGAAAAATGTAAACTACAACTTAGAGGGTGACGGCCACCAAGTTATCCACCAAGTTACCCACCAAGTTATTGAACTATCACCGGTATCCAAACAGATTTTGGCTTTTTGCACAACACCAAAATCCAAGAAAGAGCTTGCAGTATTTTGCGGCTTCAAAGATTTAAGAAACTTCACTTTGAAGTATATCAATCCGCTTTTAGAATCCGGGCACTTAGAAATGACTATTCCCGATAAACCTAAAAGTCGCAATCAAAAATATATTACAGTTCGTTCCGAATAAACAGAGAAGCAGGGCATTGGGTCTCGTCTCCCATTGTCCTGCTTCTTTTTCATTCCAAATTATATTCACATCATTTATCCATACACCCAATCCTGTATTGCAAATTTCAAACTCTGCACCTTTCCCAGCAGCCAGATCGCAGCCCAGTGATAACATTTGATGCTTTTTAGTTAATGTATAAAGATCCATATTTCACTACCTCCCTGCCATGATCATACCAGGAAAAAACACTAGCAAAAGGCACGGATTTTATTACGCTTACTAACGAACGATGAGAGCAACCTCATTAGCCTTTGCAGGAGCTGCCATGAGAAGATCTACCGCGAACGCGGAGACAGATAAAAAGCAACCCTCGAATGGAGAGTTGCCTTTTGTCAATCATAGAGATTCATTTTGTTTAAGACCTTAAGCTGATCACGCTTTGCATAAATCACATTCAGGACATAGACCCTTCCGGATACTTCATCCGGGCGATAGTAGATGTAGAAGTTCTTCGCGCTTATCTTACGCACGCCTCTGGAATGCCACGGCTCGCGTGCCACCGGTGCAATGCTGTCTGCCATGTAAGAAAGCTTCTCCATCTCATTGCGGATGACTCGGATGTAATTTAAAGCAACATCAGATACCAGCAAAGTCTTAGCTATGTAATTTTTGATCTCATAAAGATCTGCTTCCGCATCCGGTGTGACGATGATTTCATAGGAGTTCACTTATTCAAGGCTCCTTTCCAGATCATCGAACACGTCCCCGAGCGGTCTGCCTTCACCTGCAACCGATTGAGCATAGCTGTGCTGAAGTTTTGCGTCAAGCTCCGCATCCGACATTGCATCCAGTGTTCTTGGCTCTGCCGGAACAGTCAATGAAAACGGAATGCCATGACGATAAATGATCTGGCGGTACAGGGAATTAATGACAACAGAAACAGGAACTCCAAGCTTCCGCAAGATGTCTTCTGCTTCATTTTTTACATCGTTTTCAACACGTGCACTTACTGTTGAATCTTTCATATGTTTGCACCTCCTCTATTAATTACATTGTAATATGATGTCTTGTTGATTGCAATACAAATAATATGGACTATTTGTGAATTTTATACATTGGTAGGCGCGGTCGGAATCTCTACGTCTTAACTTCCAATAGTGTTTGTTCTCAATAAGTATTAAATCTTTTATACATATTTCATCTTATTTCGATACATGTTCTAAAATTTCGCATAAACTGCGATATCGTCTTTTCATAACATTTGCATTAATGTCAAAAGACTTCAGAATTGTTTTTTGCGTTTTGGTTAACACATGATCAGTTCGGTATCTGATCAGATACTTTTTTGTAACAGGGAACATCTTGATGTAATGCAGACCATGATGATTGCCTGCACGGGTTGTTGATCTCGTAGGGAGCGCAAAGTACTGATTCTTTGGAGTATTGGAAGAAATATTCGACCTCAGAGGTACAGCAAAGGACCTGTTCACTCCCTTATATTTCAAGCGGATAATGAGAACACATGGACGCGCTGTTTTCCTGAGAACCTCTAGGTTTTCTTGGAATTCTTTCAGCAACGTCTGGTTGATCGTAACAATTTTCATAGCATTACCAATCCTTAAAAAAGGAAGCCTGCCAACAGGTAAGCTTCCTTACACGTAAACAATATTCTACGCCGAAGCACCCCGTCGTTTGCGGAGGCTAAACATACACGTTCATAATATTCTAGCCGTTATGACCGATGAGCTCTTAGCCTATCTTTGTTATAGCACAAAAAGTGACGCATTACAGCGGTTAGTAAAGATAAAAAGGCTGTGATCCATAACATCCATATCGCAGCAGTTTGCAGCAAGAACTGACAGTCCGTTAATTTGTTTGCGCATATCCTGATATTGTGCTGATCCATAAATATGCTTTATTTCACCCGCATTAATAATCATAAAGCTTTCACAATCTTTCTAAGCACATCTTCAGTGCAGGAAATTTCATGTCCATCAATCTTTAAGAGAAAAAAGGACAAAACATCATGAAATATTCATAATTTTTTGTCCTTTAATCATAAAAAAATATGACTAAGTGCAATTTTTTCTGAAAGTTAAGACAAAAGGCTCTCCGCCGCCTATGATGGCAGCGAGGGAGCCTTACTCTGTTTTCTCAACTTGAATTTATACAATCCAATGTTCTGCATTCTCTGCCCCGGCAAACCTCTCAAATGCATCTTCTGCATTACAGAGCAATGTATCGAGATCAATATCATTCTCAAAACAGTAGACTACTACAAGAATGTCCCTTGCAGAGTCTGTGACCATCGCCCGCGTAGAATCAGACATGGAGGACCCGAATATTCCTTCATCATCCGCCAGCACGAGCATGTTCTCCATATCCAGAAAGTCCTTGCCAATGCCGGTATAACCCTCGCCATGTTCAGCCTTGCGTAGCCTGATCGCTCCATGAACCTGACCGAGATCATATGATCCGACAGACAAACCACTTCTCACAGAGATCAGGTTGTTCACATCGACTACTGAGTTTATGTGGTACAGATCATCACCGCGGCGAACTCGGCGAATCAAGGATTCAGATGATACTCTGTACCTGCCGGGGTTTCTGCCAAAAGCCTTATAAGCAGCACGGCTGCCCTTAATGCCGGGGATCTCGCTCCATCCTTTTCCTTCAATTTTGCTTCTCACCTGCGGCAGAACTTCCGTATTCATATAATCCCAGAAATGATCATCTGACGCTTTCACATCTGCATGGAAGCGTAAGAGCCCAAGTCTGATCTCCGAATATACGCTGAACAGATCTTTGTCAATAGATACATCGTACACCATTTGTATAATCTTCTCTCTAAATTTCGAGTTGCCGCCCTGACATCCAAATCACAGCCACAACCTTCCGTTATCCAAATCACTAACTCAACCCTCCGCCCGAAGTGATTGATATGTTTCCATGGAGTGATTTTTGCGGTCAAATCGGCTCCCCGGTGCTGACGGTCAAACGCCCGAAGAGACCGGAAATACAGCACTTTTTCAGCAGTCAGTCCTTAATTCGTGACATCAATGCTACCGACTCAATGTGCGCAGAGCTTAGCGTATAAATATCGCCAATTTCCGTCCGTCAAAGGGAAACGGTCAATGCAAAAATAGGCGATTTTTTACACTTGCCTACGACTTCGGAAAATGGTCGAAAGGCCGGGATTCCGTTTGTAATCAAAGTTAATCTATCACAGATCCCGAGACGTCACCCCCCAGTAGAGTCGGGACTGACTGATGGGGAAAAACGTCTCGACCTTATGTCCATCATAAAAATAACTAAAGCCAATTTCTCACTCTATCAGAATAGAGTCTTTGATACAACGGCAACCTGTAGTTCCCTGATGGGAGAGGCACAAAAAGGCTTGAAATAAAGGCATCTCCAACATGCGGTCATCCTAAAAATCGGCTGCCTGATTTCGTTATAAAGCTCGGTTTGCCATCCGAACTGCTTGAGCCATTTCCGTTTTGCACCCTTACATCTTTGAGAATTTGTGCTATCGCTAAAATAAATAGTTATCACTAAAAAGCATGAAAACGATAAAAGTTTCATTCAGCATTATCGTCATATCCAAAATGTTCCCTGACCTTTTGGTGTGTAGTCCTGTCATGGAGCATGTAAGCTACGAGTGGAACTGTCGTCATTCCTTTCTCCCAATAACCGTCATTAATATTCGTCACGTATCTTTTCCACACAACTCCGATGAATACTTCCTTGTTAGGATCAAGTTTCTGCTTTGCTTCCTCGGATTCCCACGGCGCATCAGCCACAGGAGTCGGCGTGCCATCTACCATCACTTTGAATTTTCTCATTGGTGTTGCAGTCGATGTGCATTCGCCGATTCCCACAAATCCATATCCAGCAATGTGACAGTAAATGGTGTCCCCAACCTGAACGTTGTAGATTGATTTTCCGCTACCTCCAAGATTCGCGGACATGAATCCGTATTTCAGTGCGTCAGGCCAGCTGCGCTCTGCATAACCGACTGTGAATTCCCGCCCCTTTTCGTTCTTGAAGAAGTCCTTTTCCTCGTCATCCGTCCAGCCGCCAGCAAGTTCTTTGATGGCATCCGGGTTCCATATGTCACTCGCCATTCTCATGTATATTTCTGCTCGGTCCGAAATGCTCTGCCTGCTGAAGTCAGAAATGGAACGGAAGCCATACTTGCTCACGACAGCGAGGAACTTCGGATTTTTTGAATAGGCGGTGTCATACAGGGCCTGTGCAAGGATATTGTCGCCAGCATATTTCTGAACCTTTTCAGTATATGGCATCGCCTGATAACTCCTGTTTTTATCGCGAGTCAGGAGAATCAGGTTCCCGATCTGATTCCGGGTGGATTCGAAATCTTCGTAGTCGGTGAAACTGTCCTTGTAGTCCTCGTATTTGTCGGGAAGGATATGCTCGATATCGTAGGTGTTGCCTTGACGCTTGCGGTCGACATATTCCTCAAAGTGCGACGGATTACCCATCAGCACATTCACGTATGACGTGAAGCGGGCAAGGATATGCAGCATGTACCTGCTCGAGAACTGGTTCAAACTGAATCGAGTTATGCCTTCAATCGAAACATCCATACGACGTAGCGTCCGGACATAAACCATCCCGATTGTCTTGCAGTCTGCATTCTTGATATCCTGCATTACATGGAAAAGAAGGTATTTATTCGTATTCCAGTTGACCTTCTTGAAGTTCATAATTCGTATAGTGGCAAAATCATCCACAAACTTTGCCGTCATCTGGATCTTTTTTGCAATAACGTCCTCGGTGTCATCGTTGCAGATTGCAGCGATGGCAAGCGTAGTCTGGTAGGTCAGGTCACGGTTAGCGTTGTAGAAGACCTCTTCATATTCCGGTGTAAGCTTGCTGCCATATTGTTTCATCCGCAGGTAGATATCGGTTACGCGCGTCATTTCAGTGAGTACGAAATCCTTGTAGTCCTTTGGCTTTACGAGATTCATTGCCGCCCGGACATTATTTCGTACCCAGGTGTGGAATTTGTCGCCGAGAAGCTCATAATCTTCATCCTTTGCTCCACGTTTAGTCTCACGCATGGAGTTTGCGTACTTAGCACGCAGCCAAATTGAAATAAATTCGACATCCTGCGTGTTGACCATGCCGCTCGTGTCATAGGAGGAAGCTTCCTTGATGCGATTAATGTTGTCTTGCCATTTACGGTTTACATCAATACGATCTGCCTCCGCAACCTGCTGGATAATAAAAGCCTTCATCATTTCCGCACTGTTCAGGCTAAGTCCGCGGTCGTTCATCGTGAGGAAGATCGTGTGGGCTTCATCATCGGAAGGCGTGTCTATCTCCAGAAGAAGGACTTTCTCGATCAGCCAGTTGATGAAGTAAGGAAGCGCTTCTTCCTTCAACTCATCTGGAAACAGGTTTTCGATATCCTCATAGCGGTCGAGCATATTTTTCGCACTCTCATTCATCGGCACATAGTTCTCATCTTTTTGCAACAGAGCCTGCATGCAAGTTTCGCGGTCAGCCACTTCAATATTGAAGCTCTTCTTACTGAACGCCTTTGAGTAGATCATATCGTCCAGAGGAACAAGGAGATCCTCGTCTTTAACGTTCTCTTTCTGAAGATTATTCAGGTAAATCAAAAGGAGTGTGAGTGAAGTCAATCTTTGCTGCCCGTCTATGATTTTTTTTACAGAGCCACCAGTACAGATGATACAGCCCATATAGTAAAAGCCATAGTTCATAACTTCCTCCGGCGTATCGTGATCATCCGGATCGTAAAATTCCTCAAAAGTGCTCTGGAAGTCGGTGAGCATCTGCTCAATCTGTTTTTGTCCCCAGCGATATTCGCGCTGGAAATAATCTACTGTGTACTTTCGACCGCTCAGTATCGTCTTTAGAGTGTCTGTTTTATCAATTTTCTGCATTTATGCTTGCCCTCCTTATTCTCCCTCTGGCTCAAACATTTCTGGCATATTCAATAAAATCATATTTGCCTGTTCTCTAACATTCTGATTATTGCATTCAAGCAAATTTCTGCTGAGAAGTAATTTAGATCCGCTTTCCTGCAATATGTACTTATCCCTATGGCTTCGTATATAAGTCGCGTTTTCGCGCGTGAATCCAATGCGCTGCAGGAGAATAGTCACAGGCTTTGTTGTCCCGTATTCCACATATTCGTACCAGTTGTTGTCAAATTCCGTGACGCCATGAATCTTCTTATATTCATTGGAGAAGCGCAGAAAATAGTTCGACAAACTGAAGAGGATGATGTTGTCGATAACTTCCAGCGTGTCTGCAAAGAGAATATTTCGGAATTCGACGTTATCCTTGTAAACCATTGTCTGCGTTTTGTTTATCCAGAAATTATCTGGATGCTGCACATGGTGACGAATGCCTTGTCTCATAATGTTGCTCAGGCCTAATCCGGACATCCACTGGATTAGTATGACTGCATACCAACGCAGCTTCTTATGCACGCCATCCGTAACTTTACCGAGAGTGGAATACTCGTATTTCTCCCATTTGAATATCGTGCATAGCTTCTCAAGGAACCCGACAACTTCATTATAATCAAATTCTCCATTTACTGCTTTTGGGTATTCGAGGCCATTTCGTATCGCAATGATAAGATTCCGTGTCTGGTCCGCTGATACGTTGATATCATCGTCTGGAAGAGCAATCGGGTCTTCGAATTTCTGCTTAATAAGAGCAGCATCATCTTTGCTGATCAAATCGGAGAAAGACTGACGAACAAGACTGTTATTATCCGTCATGATGTCGCGAAGAAGAATCAGGCCGAACCTTCTCATCATGATATAAGATTCTTCAGACTGAGTCTTGTTTCTCTTTACAAGCTCAATATTTCCCTCTTTGAGGGCTTCTACAATATATTTTCTTTCCGGGTTAGTAAGTGTCTTAGGCCCAGCATCGATAGAAAGCGTCTGTTCCGGCACCGGTTCTTTAAGCATCTTTACATATTCGGTCTCAGGGAGCTTTTCATCCTGAGATGACACAAATATTACATTTCCATAAAGGTTATATTCAATTCGCCCGACACGACCGATGAGATTCCTGAAGTCAACAGGAGTCATACGAGACCGGAATATCTTGTTATCTGTTATGAACAGATTATCCGCCGGCAGATTAACACCCTCAAGCAGTGTACTAGTACAGAACATAGTCGTGATCTTACCCTTACGGAACATGTCCTCGATCCTCATCCGTATTGCCGCAGGCAAGTAGCCAATATGATAGGCGATGCCTTTTCTGATAATCTTGGCAAGATAGTAGTCTCCATGCACTTCGTTTGCGATGTCTCTTGAAAGGACTGCCAAGTCTTCGTCATCCAATTCATCGAGATACTGAGACAAATCGAGAGCAGCTTCTACTGCTCGTGCCTTCCCGTTAAAATAGACGATCGTCTGTCGCATAGCATCTTCCAGCAGATCATCATTCCGACGTTCAATCTTGAGAAGAAAATGCGTCAGCGTCGCCTTGTTCTGTGGAATGCTTATTATGTGCATTTTCTTCTCAGTATGTTCGTTATAAACATAAATCTCACGATTCTGTAGATCCAGAAAGAACTTTAGTAAGCGTATGAGGTAATATCCATGAAATTAGTTATGCCTTCTATTAGAATTATTAATGTATCAAATTATTCTAATAGGGAGGCTTTTGCATATGTATTTTTCGGAAAAGGATTGCAAAATGATCATTAAATGGACTGGCATTATTGAAAATCAGGGAAAAAGCGGTCTTTCCTTAGCTAAATGGTGTACCAAAAATAATGTTGGTTTAAGTACACTGTCACATTATAAAAAGATTATCAGGGATCTCATGATAAAACACGGAATCAGCACCTACAGTGATTTAAGATCACTGGCAGAGCGCAGCTGCCAAAACAATAATATTGACCCGTATCGGGGTGACGGCAACGGCACTTTTTATTCTGTTGATTTAAATGACAGTTCTCCTCAAACCGGTAATAGCGTCTCCAAATCGTCAGGAGTGAGACTTCAGAAGAATGGATTTGTCATTGAGATTGATTCACATTTTGATGAAGAAACGCTGACAAGAGTTATGGCGGTGGTTAAAAATGCTTAGAGAACTGACAGGCATCAAAAGAATTGTAATAAGAACCGGAAAGACTGATCTGCGCAGAGGCATTACCGGTCTGGCTTCAGTTATAGCCGCTGAATATCATATGAATCCGATGGAAAAAGGAACCATTTATCTTTTCTGCGGTGGCAGAAGAGATCGTATCAAGGGGCTTCTTTACGAAGAAGGCGGATGGGTTCTTATCTATGTCCGACTTTCAAAAGGAAGTGCCTTTCAGTGGCCTAGAGATGATCAGGAAGCTCGTGATATAACGCGTGAACAGTACGAAAGACTGTTGGACGGATTTACTTTGGATGGTACAATAAATAAGCGCTGATAAAGGAAATATCACTCCTCTGATGGTAATTCAAAACTGAACAATATAGTGATATTATATTCGCTTAATATCACTATTATCTTGAATTTTAGTCTTCATAGTGTTATAATAGTATATAGGACGAGGTGATGGAATGGCTATCATCAAACAGACCAACAAGACTACAGGCATTACCTATGTCTACGAGTCTAAGAGCTACTGGGATCCTGAAAAGAAGCAGGCTCGCTCCAAGCGAAAGCTGATCGGAAAAATTGATCCCGAAACCGGCAAAATGGTCCCCACCGGCAAAAAAGGTCCACAGAAGAAAAAGAGCGGAGAACCTTCAGCTGCCGAGAGGAGACAGTCAGCCGAATTAGCCAGACTGAAAAAGGAAAATATGGATCAGATGATATTAATCACTGATCTTCGCAAGCAGATAGAATCATTAAGCAGCCAGAACACAAAATTAAAGCAGCTGATTAGTGAGATCAGACAGCTAACCGTATCGTCAGAGGAGATCTAAACGTAACACTATGAAGGCAGACAGCGCATATTTTAAACAGCAACTGAATAAAATGAGTTATGCGGACCTGATTGCGGTTGCTTTAAAATATTATGAAGAGTGCTGCGGATTACGTGCCGAACTGGATGAATTAAAAAACACATTCAGCTACACAGCCGATGAGCTTAAGAAGGTTAAAGCCGAATGCGAAGATCTAGTTATAAGAGTTAACACTCTTAATCATGAGAATACCAGACTTCAGAATCAGACGGATGAGCTCAAAAAGAATCGCTTTGGAAGAAAGTCTGAAAAGATGAATGGCAAAATCCACGATGATGAGTTTAGCGACCCTCTTTCGGAAGAAATGAATGAAAGCGACTGTGATGGTAAAAAACAGAATAATAATGACAGCCAAAAATCCAGGAAAATAAAAAGACCTGCCTGCAGGCAGCTAAACAGGAAAAAGAAGACCAGACAGATACCAGAAATAACGATTATTGACTTTGACAGGGAGCGTATCGATAAAGAATACGGCTACGGCAAATGGACATTAAAAGGCTGGAACATATCCGAAGAATTTATGTTTATTCCAGGAAATCTCTACAGGGTATATGTCAAACGCCCAGTGATCAGAGTCTATGACGATGATGATACTAATGATTTACGCGAAGTGGCACTGCCGGTTAATAAGCTGATGTTAAGGAGCAAGGTTACGCCTTCACTGCTGGCTTTTATCATGTCTTTCAAATTTGTGCTGGGAGTTCCCCTGGCAAGGCTGTCAAGGGTTCTGTCATATCAGGGAATCAACCTGTCAAAAGAGATAATGTCAGACTGGGTCATTAAATGCACTGACAGATATCTAAAGCCAGTCTATAGCGAGATAATGAGACAAATGGCCTGCCGGACATACACCCAGATTGATGAAACCTATCTGGAAGTCATCAATGACGGAAGAAATGCGGGAAGCAAAAGCTACATATGGTGTCATATCACTGGCGAATTTGAAGAAGAGCGGCCGCTGGCAGTCTTCTGCTTCGAGCTGACAAGATCAGCGGATCACCTTCTTGAGTTCTATGCGGATCTTAACGACGGCACAATCCATCTGACATCTGATGCCTACAGCGCCTATTATAAGCTGGCTTCGGAGAAAAAGGATCATGTAATACTCGGCGGGTGCTTTATGCATCTGAGACGCAGACTGTACAAGGCATATGAAGTGAAATTTAAAGCGGTAAAGGATAAAGAGCTTCTTGAGGAAAGCCCCGAAAAAAAGTGTCTCGATATGATCGGTGATCTTTACAGCGCTGATGATGATGCCAAAGAACTTACCGCCAAGGAAAGAGCTAAAGT
The DNA here is from genome assembly GCF_003925875.1 of Intestinibaculum porci. Classification (GTDB taxonomy): domain Bacteria; phylum Bacillota_I; class Bacilli_A; order Erysipelotrichales; family Coprobacillaceae; genus Intestinibaculum; species Intestinibaculum porci. The sequence goes on from NZ_AP019309.1 coordinate 1,899,727, forward strand.
CCGAGACGAAATCGAAAGACCGCTTGTCGATGCATACTTTGATTATATCAAGTCCCTTGATATCAGCAGCGGCACTTTTAGTGAGGAAATGGAGGATGCGGTGAGCTACAGCCTCAATCATGAGGATGCATTCAGAGTGTTTCTTGATGATCCAATGGTTCCAATCGATAACGGTGAATGCGAACGCAAGATTCGTAATATAGCCATGGTCAGAAACAATAGTCTGTTCTGCTATTCCATCGGCGGCGCTGAAACGCTCTGCATCATTATGACGCTTATTGAAACTGCCAAGTCAAACGGCTGCGATCCGCATACGTATCTGGAATATCTTTTCGAAAGCTCACTTGCCCATGCCAGCGTCGATATTAGCGAATATATCGATGAGATGATGCCCTGGTCAAGCGAATACCAAAAATTCGAGGAAGAGAGGTTCAGCAGACCGTTAGGGAAAATACCAGACTTCTGCACTGAAGAGCCTGAAATGCCAGTTAAAGCTGATGTGGATACTGCAAGAGCTGAAAGACGACACGCAATGATGACAGAAAATATAAATAGCACAACATCCAGGCCAGCGGCTTAACAGCCGCCGGCCTAGGAGTGCTTGTTTTGGGTTTTATTAATATCCCGGGCAAAAAGAATTGCCTTAATCGATTAATATGCAGCCTGCTGAAGACAGCTGAAAGATCATAAATCTATGCAAACACTAACCAGACATAGTACCGCTAGCAGATCAGACTATGAAGTTATATCTTTATTACACTGATCCAGCCCGCAGCAGCCTTCAGGCATAACAAAAAAGTAAAATCAATACTCTGAATAAGATGTCATTAATATAACTTAGCCAAATTAAACACCCCCGGCAACACTGTTAGCAGCAGTAGCTGGGGGATTTCCATTAAAAGTTATATTTATTCAAGTTAGAGAGTAACCGGTTTAAAATCAAAAATCATGCTTATATAGATTTTAAATTATCATAATTTTGTAATTATGGATATTTAATCTAACGCTTACGAACTTTACTTGCGTTACGGGTGAAAATTCTGTTCTAAACCTTTTGTCCCCATGCTCACTGATATCCGTCAGAAGTCTTAAATAGACTTCTGGATTCGGGACATTCGGAGAAGCAAAAATGAAGTGCGGCGGATTGTCTCGATTCTTAAGCATGTCGACGGTCTTGTAATAGAACGGGCCACGACTGTTCTTGCCGGACATCTTATGCGCCTCATCCACGAAAAGATAGTCAATCTGAATATTAGGTTTTCCAATAAGCAGATACAGAAGTCGTTCCGGCGTCAAAACAAGGATGAAGTTGTGGTTTCCCTCGAGAGCAATATCACTTGCAGCATTGACGACCTTGTAGTTTTTCTCCTCCAAAAGATCCTTTAGATCCTCCTTGATGATCTTCTGAGAAGTTTCGTTGATCAGCGCCTTGGTCGGAACAATAATCGCAAAGTTCAACTTAGCATCTTTTGCCACTTGCTCCTTGATGAACATCCTCATCAGGAAGGATTTTCCCATTGACGTTGGCGCCGAGTAACTGAAATAGGAATCCTGCAGGTGATCATAAGCCTGTTTCTGTGCGCCAAAAAACCGCAGGTTCGGTGCTGCCGGAATTCTAAGATAGTCCTTCTTGTAATCCGAGAAAATTCGATTCAAGACAAATGGGTCCTCGAAGTTGGCATCAAGAAGCGAAGTCCCTCTTGCATTATCTGTATTCGCAAAAACCGATCCAGCCACAACTCGGATTTCATCGTTCTTTGGATATAATGCATTTAAGAGGACGACAATTTCCTGAGCCCACATCTTATGCTGTTCAGCTTTATCTGCGCTATTTGATTTAGAAAGCAGGTCCGCAAAACGCAGCGCATTATGGATATTAACGTTCCGATATTCCATGCCCGTGCGAAGCGTTTTATTGGCATAGTTAAACAGGATATCTTCATATAACTGATTAAGATACCTGTTTTCCTCTATGTCTGCGAATATTGCATCTCCGAGCCTGATTCTTTTTCTACTCATACAATCACACCTCCGCTTCACATCAGCAGGTTTTCCATAACCTGCTTTTTGTCCAGCTTTGCATCGTTGAAAGGCACGATGTAAAAGTAAAACGAGTGTGTATCAAGACCAAGCGTCTTTATTTTGTCCGCAATATACGCGACATGGTTCTTAATGTCAGTATCCATCTTAGTCCCCAGATCCTTGAGAAATTCCGGTGTAGACCTTGTATGCGGATCAAGGCCAAGAGAATATCCAAGAAAGACACCGTAAGCCCGGTCGTTCGCAACAGGAGCTCCTGGTTCAGGAATAATGATGCTTTTCAGTTTATTCACGATATCCTCATCAAAAGAGTCGTTCAAAGAGCGATTGTCGACAAACTGGATTCCGTTCCCGTTTTCATTTTCAATACGCACTATGGCATCAAAGGCACTGTCTATTGCATCCGCAATATCACCCTCGATGTCTGAGGTTCCAAACACTGTCTGGTAGTAGGACATGCCGGTAGCATCGCCAAGATCAAGAAGATGGACACTATCGCAGGCCGTGCCAAATGGAGTTGTTCCAGCATTCAGCTCAACTTTGCTGAATATCTTCGGAGCATTGAGCTTTTCCTCGAGAAAAGCATACAGGAGAATCTCTCCGAGTTCGTTTCCTGTCCCTTTCTCGTTTGCTGCTCCGTTGTGCTTCATGACCCGGAGTGCCTTGTTCCCTATGCTGCGAGGATTGCCGACACCTGGTTGTGACAGCTTCTCTATCTGGGCACGAGAGAAAACATACTCACTGATAATGTCCGTCAAATAATCTTCAAGGCTCGTGTACACAAAGGCATTATTGCTGACCTGCAGTCGAAAAAGGCGCAGTTGTTCCAGGTTCCGCAATCCAAGCTTTTCATTGTGCATTACTTCAGTAAAAACAGAATCCATACTTACATCAGGTAATGATCTGCTGATAGGGTTTTCCATAAAACCTGCGTCTCCTTTCTACCTAATTACTCATCTTCGTATTTCTTGAAGTTCTCAGCCTGCTCCATGACCTTTTCAAAGACTTCCTCATCCCATTCTGGCGGGTATCCATTTTTATAAAGAAGTACAGTCAAGTCCATGTTAAGCTGATTCTTGATGTCATCTCGTGTCGACCAGTCGGCAAACTGTGCTTTATCGTCAACAAGCTCCTTGATTTTTTTAGCCAGCACGATGCATTTATCGTCCGCGTACGGGAAAACGTGGTCATCGCGGACTTTTACAAGGATGTCATAGAACGCCTTCTCCTCGAATGTAATACCCATCTTAGAGAAAGAGTCCTGATCCTCCTTCAAATCCTTCATTATGTTGATGAGCTGATCAGAAAGATCATTGACGAAATCAGCGACCACCTCGCTCGTGAATACGAGTTTGTCGCGACTATTATAAGCATCGACCACCCGTCTCAAGCGCTCGTCAAATTCGATTGCCTTTACCTTGTTCGTACGGCCATAGGCTGTGATTGCTTTCTTCAGAAGCTTCAGAAGCGCATTGAACTTGGTAATAGGCAGCTTGACCTTCTTCAGTTCATCTACGAACTCATCGCTAAACAGATCGACTGATTTATGCTCGTCAACGATATTTTCGATACCGGTACAGGTGATGGCGTCACGTACCATGCCTTCAACGACGCTGTTCATGACTTCTGCATCTGGCGCATTGCCTTTTGTCTGTTTGTAAATGATGGACCGGATCGCAAGGTAGAACTGAGCCGTGGCCGTTTCTTCGTCCGTCAGTTCGCCGGATGGGAAACATATCTGGTATGCGCTCTTGAGCCTGCGAGAAAGTCCCATGAAGCGCGTCTGCATATCTTTGCTGGTCTGTACGTATTCCGTAGCGGCATTCAGGCAGTTCAGTCGCTCCAGCGGCGTCCCGGTATAAAACTTCGTGGCATCAAATCCGGAAAGCAAATCGTTGATCATCGACAAGTGATTGCGAAAAATCGACAGAGAAATATTCAGCTCATCGATTGGGCTTTCCTGCGGCCCGCCATACTTCTTGACCGCTGCCATCATGTCATTCTTGATACCGATATAATCGACGACTAGTCCTTTATCTTTGCCATCGAAAACGCGGTTGACTCTGGAGATCGTCTGAATCAAAGTGTGCTTCTGCAGTGGCTTGTCGATATACATGACAGCAAGAGACGGAACATCGAAGCCGGTAATCCACATGTCAACAACGATTGCTATTTTGAAATTCGAGTCATTATTTTTGAACTGCTTATCGAGCATCTTCCGGTAATCCTTTGTGCCGCAAAGATCGAACAGTTCCTTCTCATCGTTTTGACCCTGCGTAGCCACAAGGTTAATCTTCGGAAGCGCCACGAGCTTATCAAGCTGTTCGCGTGTCAGCTTGGATTCATCCTCGGCTTTCCTAGGAACCTTCCAATCCGGTCTTATTACCTGTATAGCTTTCAGCACCTTGAAAGCATTCTGCCTGTCAGAGCAAACGATCATAGCTTTTTGCACGACGTCAGGCTTTTCGGCGCACAGTGATTCATAGTGCGAGACGATATCCGCGGCGAGCTTTTTAATTCGTTCCGGATGTCCAAGGATAGCGGACATCTTGCTCATGGCCCGCTTGCTTTCCTCTACCTGCTCCGGATTTGAACCTTCCTCAACGCACTGCTCGTAATACTTCTGGATTTCCTTCGCCTGCTCATCAGACAGGATGACACGGGCGAGACGGGGCTCATAAGCAATGCGCACGGTGATGCCGTCGTCACTGGATTCCTTCATCGTATAGCTGTCAACGACATCTCCGAATACAGCAACCGTCTCATCGATAGGTGTTCCAGTGAATCCACAGTAGGTAGCATTCGGAAAACTATCGCGCAGATACTTGGCAAATCCGAATGTCGTGTAAACACCATTTTCTGTTTTCTTTAGCTTTGACCCGATATTCGTTTGTGTCCGATGTGCCTCATCCGAAATACAGATGATGTTGTTGCGGTCTGAAAGTAAACCAATCTTTTCACAGAACTTCTGTATAGTTGTGATATACACACCGCCGCTTGGTTTGTCCCTGAGAGTTTTCTCAAGATCATCACGGCTCTCTATGCTCCGGACATCCTCCTGATGCAGATAATGTTTTGCTGTCACAAACAACTCGGAAGTCTGCGTGTCTAGATCTTCGCGGTCCTCCAGAATGATAATCGTGGGATTCTTAAATGTATCACTGTCGCGCAGCATGATAAGCCGAGACAAAAACAGCATCGTGTAGGTCTTACCGCATCCTGTCGCTCCGAAGTAGGTGCCGCCTTTTCCATCGCCGTCAGGCCGCATGTGCAGCTTGATGTTGGCAAGCATCTTTTCTGCGGCGAAAAACTGCGGATACCGGCAGACAATGACGTCATCCTTTGAGCTGTCATCTGGGTAGAAAATAAAGTCGCGAAGAATTTTCAAGACCCGTTCTTTTACAAATGCGCCCTCTATCATAGTAAGCAAGGAACTGATACCATTCGAGACCTTGTCTTTGTCATTTGCCCTGTTCCACGAGTAGTAGAACCGATAAGGTGTGAAGACACTACCCATTTTGGTATTCACTCCGTCACTGATGACGGACATAAAGCAATATTTTAGGAGATTCGGAATATCGCGCTTATAGCGGATTGTAATCTGCTCCCACGCGTCATGAATCGTCTTGTCTTCCTCGATTGCGGTCTTGAACTCGCAAATGCCTATCGGAATGCCATTGATGAAGATTAGCAGATCCGGTCGGCGCAGCCGATCGCCCTGAACAGCGTACTGGTTCACGACGCGGAAAACATTATTCTCCGGGTGATCGAAATCGATATAATCGATGTGCAGAGCGACATCATTGATATTATCCCTGACAAGATCGAACCCCTCCACAACAAGCCAAAAGGCCTGGCGGTTCGAATAGTAAAACGGCGTAGAGGGAATCAGCGTCAGCATGGTGATGATCTTCTCCATCTCCACATCGCTGAGGTTCTTGTCCGAATACTTCCGGTTCAGGAATGTGCGCAGATCGTTTTCAAGAAGGATGTCTTCAAAACGGCGGTGAATATCTTCGCCGTATGTATATTCGTATCCCTGTATCTGGAAAAGCTCTATGATGGCATGTTCCAGTTCGTCTTCTGTAAATTTGCCTTTTTCGAAGATATAATCCACCTCGGCACCTCCTTCCTCAGGCTCCTGCTTCTTCGAGGGAGCCTTTTATTAATATCGGGCACATGCTCTTGATGCGTTCTTTGAGACGATTACTAATTGATCTTCTGTCTATATAAGCTCGATAAATATCGACAATTGCCTTCTGTTCATCTATAGATGGAATCGGTATCTCTATTTCATAGAAACGGTCTAAGTCAAGATTGGAGCGCACACTTGAATCACTCATAAACCAGCCTCGACGATCGCTCTCTTCACGTGAAAACCACATCATTATAAATTCCGGCAAGACCAGGTCCTTCTTTACTTCAAAAACCGTATAAGCAGGCGAGACAATTATAGGTTTATCAGAAGTTTGAAGAGCGATGCGGATACATTTATCTCTACCCGTCTGCATGCCGCTATATGCAATCTGATTATTTTGAACTATCTTATAACGATTGAGATTAATGTCTGTAGTGTTTGCGACCGTTGGCATAAATTGCTTTGTAATATTTATACCCTCAATATCTTCTATAGTTCCATCACTGTTTCTATTATCTATTTCATTAAGGAGCTCCCCGACAGCAATTGTATGTGCATGGTGTTTCTCCTTGTCCAAAATAGAATCAAATGCAATCTTCAAATCTTCCAGCCCGCGTTCATAGCTTTGCTGATTGACCAGCATGGCATTGTAGACATCCACGTACTTCTGCTGGATATTAAGCGGCGGAAGGTCGATATCGATCTCACATATATCTTCCCAATTAAAGAATTCTGTTGAACTTCCCCAAGAATTAGTGATTACATACCTGTCAAATTCTGACCTCTTGAAAAACATATACAGCCATCTGGCTAAAAGGATTTTTTGCTTTGCTTCGTCAGTGATTCGAAATACGACATAGTCTTCCGTACATATCACGGGCGTCTCCATATCGTTATAGGCGATACTGAACTTACTCCCGTTTCTTGAAGTCCTGTGATTGAAAACAAACTCATCTGGATACACAATTTGAAATTTACTTAAGTCTCTACCACTTATATCGGCTTTTGTCGGCATAAGTTCTTTGAGGTTATTTACCCCGCGAACATCATCAATTCCATAAATAAGTTCAGTATTTCTATTGTCAAGAAGCTGTATGAGATCACCCAGCTTATACTTAGTCAATGCCATAGCCGATCCCCCTAAATGCTTCTTCGAGCATGGCCTGCGACTTCTTCTCGGTCTTCAAAACGACCTTCATTTCGCTCTGAATGAGGGACATTTCTTTTTCGTAATCAATGTCTAGATCATGGTCAATGAACTCGATGTATTTGCTTGGTGCGAGTGAGTAGTCCTTTGCTCGTATTTCGTCCAGTGTCGCTGATTGGCAAAACTCTGGGACGTCTTTATACAGGGAAGTGTCGTTGGACTGCCAGTTGTTGTAGACCTGCTTCACCTTGGTAATCTGCTCGTCGGTGAGGACGGTTTTCTTTTTCTTTTTGCGTTTGTCGATGACAATCTCTTCAATGTTCTGATTCCAGGTGCGCAGATCCATGAAAAGCACCTGATTCGTCCGATCACGCAGCTGTCTACCATTCACGGTTCCAGCGTGCTTATTCATGTTGACGATCCAAAGCGTCACGGAAATGTCCGTCGTGTAGAACATATCTCGAGGCAATACAATGATTGCCTCCACGAAGTCCTTTTCAAGAATCTGGCTGCGGATGGTTTTCTCATCGCCATCTGCATTCAGCGCACCATTAGCAAGAAGGAATCCAGCGATGCCGTGAGTAACATCAAGCTTTGAAATGATGTGCTCCACCCATGCGTAGTTGGCGTTTGCCACCGGCGGTATAACTCCGCCATAGCCCTTGAATCGCGGATCATCTGTCAGCTGATCCTTCGTGCGCCAGCCTTTAAGGTTGAACGGCGGATTGGCCATGACGTAGTCGACCTTCTTATCTCTATGAAGGTCATCCGTAAATGTGGAGGCGTTCTTTTCTCCGAGGTTATGTGCAATGCCACGAATGGCGAGATTCATCTTGCACAGCCGCCAGGTATCCGGATTGCTTTCCTGTCCGATAATGGAGATCTTCTGCCTGTTCCCTTTATGGCGATCAACAAATTTCATGGACTGTACAAACATTCCACCACTTCCACAGCAGGGATCATAAACTGTCCCAGAATACGGCTCAATCATCTCCGCGATGAGTTTTACTACACATGCAGGCGTATAGAATTCACCGTCTTCCTTTGTGCCAGAAGCCGCATAGGCCTGTAAGAAGTATTCATATACGCGTCCAATCAGGTCCTCATCCTGAAATCGCTTCTTATCAATCTTATTGACGTTGTCGATCAGATCCTTAAGCTTTGCAGTTGTTGCGCCGAGCGTAGCAAAGAAAGTGTAGACCGAATTCCCATCCTTATCCCTTGATGACAATGCGCCCTTCAGAGAAGGATTCATCCGCTCGATATCAGCCATAGCGGTGTCGAGAATAACCGCGATATCATTATCGCCTGCGTGCGCCACGATGTACGACCAGCGGGATGTCTCATTAAGGTAGAACACGTTGACGGAGTTATAGGACGAGACCTTGGCCTTCATGATATTAAACAGTCCTTCATCTGATCCATACTGTTCTTTCAGTTCCTGATAGCGCTTCTCGAATTTGTCTCCCGCAAATTTCAGGAAAACTAAAGAAATTACGGCGTCTCTATTTTTTTCTGTGCTTCCTATACCACGAAGCGCTACTCGGCAGTTCCATAGAACTGTTTCCAGCGACACTTCTTTATCTTTTTTAGCTGCTCTTGCCATATTTTTATTTCTCCTTGCCATCTTTGTTATTATCGTCGGACGCTCCGCCAGAGCGAATCCAATCGTCGACTTCGCTAAGCTTGAATTTCCACAATCGTCCAACCTTATATGCAGGCATGTTACGTTTGTTGATCCATTGCAGTATGGTTTCACGTCCGACACCGAGATATGACTGTACATCTTTCAAAGCCACCCACGGTTCGACATTAAATCTTTCTTCCACGCCTTTACCTCCATCAGTTCCCGAATGTTGTGTCTATCTCAACATCAAATATGTTTCTGCTTCCGGGAAAGCAGTTATTACCGTTTTCGTCTACCATATCCCACTTGATGGTGAATGGTCCTTCTTGGCCACGGGCATTGAAGTCCGTGGCTATTTTTGTATATTTTCCCGGCTGTAATTCCTTAATTTCTATTTCAAATACCTTTGTCCGCCTGCCAGTCTCCTCAGGATTGGCGCAGACCAGCTTACGTTTATGCCAGATGACGCTTCCTTGATTATGTATCACCCATGTGTGGTGAATGTCTTCATAGAATGCCGCGGCATGTTTTTTTGTCCGATCCTCCACCCATACATCATCACCATCATACAGGCGTCTTGTTATCTTATAGACGCCAGCTTCTTTTCGCACCCGAGCTTCCTCATATTTGTCCGGCACGATGTTTTCTGATTCTGTCTCCTCACGATTCGAGATGAATGCAACAACCTGCGCTGCCAGTGCGTAGGACAGGTATGACAGACTCTTCTCCTCATCAGCAGGAATTCCGAACGCATCCGCCAGCAGCTTTACATACTCCGGCTGCAAGTACTTCTCAAAGAAAGCAACAATGCTGTCAATGCTCACTGGATGAGGGAAGTGCCTTTTCATGTTTGAGGCAAAAGGTTTAGTTCCGTTGAATACTGCTTTCAAATGATCATCGGAATAATCTCGGCGTATCCCTGCGGCCTTGAACAGGTCCTTCAGATACCAGGACTGCTTGTTATAGCCAAAATATTGTGGCTTCGTCAGCTTGCAGAACTCTGAAAAATCCACGCCGGACACCTCCCTTCAAAAAGAACCATGAAAAGAACCAAAGAACCATGAGATACCTGGAACAGCCTATTTTGTGCTGTTTTTTGCCCTGTTATCTTATAGGTGGTGAACGGCAGAACCGTTCAAAGGTTCACTGACTCAGTTCTAAGGATATCATTATATCAGAAAACAAGTCAGAAATCTACCGTATAGATGTTGTCTGTTTGTAAACATTCATAAACATTCATAAACAGACAAAGTATCACTTTGAATGGAAGCTCCTTCACCGGCGGAATCAAAGGTCTCTTGATCACAGACCATCCAGTGAAATTCCACCGAAGCAATAAACAACAAGGTCTCCTTCTCTGGAAAAGGAGCCAGCAAAACAAGGAGACAAAGTATGACAAGCATTAGTAACAACGATTATATCGTAAGCATTGAAGAATCGGCTTCCATCATCTACTCGGAAATCGGGCCGGAGGTTGTTGATTCAGTATTCCAGCGTTATGGCGCTCAATGCGTCGAAGACCTTAATCCGGCGGATCTACCGGACGTATTCAGCGAACTCTACGCCATCGAGGCTGATCTCCGCTGATTCAGTTAAGTATCACTCGCCCTGAGCAAGGCGTTAAAAGGTTCACCGCCATAGCCGTTCACCCAGTGCACAGAGGTGGCTCGAGCGGTTGTAGCGGTCACAAATGAATAAGAAACCAGTCTACGAGCGTGGCTGGCCGAACAAAACAAGTTGATTCCCGTTCCGTCTGGCCTGTCACGCTCCTTCTTTTTGTGCGGCCTCTGGTTCAGGAGAAGCGAACGGAGGTATCGCACATGAAAACCAATGACAATCAGAGTAAACGCATCTACGATAAGACTATCAAGCAGTGCTACGAAATCCCGGAGGACCAGTTCAGTGGCACGAGTTACCAATTTTTGTATAATAAAAGGCCGACTTATTAATCGACCTGTTAATAGTATTCTTTTTCCATATAGTTCTATCCGCATTCTTGATAAAATGGGTTTTTACTTTCCTCTTCTGCAATCTATTTCAATTCTTCCCATGCTTTTCTTACATCATCTGGTGCTCCATCGATCAAATAAAATCCTTCTGTTTTCGCATCAAATTTTTGCCATGGTTCTATCATTTCAAAGATTTCCTTTGTAAGCGTATGAGGTAATATCCATGAAATTAGTTATGCCTTCTATTAGAATTATTAATGTATCAAATTATTCTAATAGGGAGGCTTTTGCATATGTATTTTTCGGAAAAGGATTGCAAAATGATCATTAAATGGACTGGCATTATTGAAAATCAGGGAAAAAGCGGTCTTTCCTTAGCTAAATGGTGTACCAAAAATAATGTTGGTTTAAGTACACTGTCACATTATAAAAAGATTATCAGGGATCTCATGATAAAACACGGAATCAGCACCTACAGTGATTTAAGATCACTGGCAGAGCGCAGCTGCCAAAACAATAATATTGACCCGTATCGGGGTGACGGCAACGGCACTTTTTATTCTGTTGATTTAAATGACAGTTCTCCTCAAACCGGTAATAGCGTCTCCAAATCGTCAGGAGTGAGACTTCAGAAGAATGGATTTGTCATTGAGATTGATTCACATTTTGATGAAGAAACGCTGACAAGAGTTATGGCGGTGGTTAAAAATGCTTAGAGAACTGACAGGCATCAAAAGAATTGTAATAAGAACCGGAAAGACTGATCTGCGCAGAGGCATTACCGGTCTGGCTTCAGTTATAGCCGCTGAATATCATATGAATCCGATGGAAAAAGGAACCATTTATCTTTTCTGCGGTGGCAGAAGAGATCGTATCAAGGGGCTTCTTTACGAAGAAGGCGGATGGGTTCTTATCTATGTCCGACTTTCAAAAGGAAGTGCCTTTCAGTGGCCTAGAGATGATCAGGAAGCTCGTGATATAACGCGTGAACAGTACGAAAGACTGTTGGACGGATTTACTTTGGATGGTACAATAAATAAGCGCTGATAAAGGAAATATCACTCCTCTGATGGTAATTCAAAACTGAACAATATAGTGATATTATATTCGCTTAATATCACTATTATCTTGAATTTTAGTCTTCATAGTGTTATAATAGTATATAGGACGAGGTGATGGAATGGCTATCATCAAACAGACCAACAAGACTACAGGCATTACCTATGTCTACGAGTCTAAGAGCTACTGGGATCCTGAAAAGAAGCAGGCTCGCTCCAAGCGAAAGCTGATCGGAAAAATTGATCCCGAAACCGGCAAAATGGTCCCCACCGGCAAAAAAGGTCCACAGAAGAAAAAGAGCGGAGAACCTTCAGCTGCCGAGAGGAGACAGTCAGCCGAATTAGCCAGACTGAAAAAGGAAAATATGGATCAGATGATATTAATCACTGATCTTCGCAAGCAGATAGAATCATTAAGCAGCCAGAACACAAAATTAAAGCAGCTGATTAGTGAGATCAGACAGCTAACCGTATCGTCAGAGGAGATCTAAACGTAACACTATGAAGGCAGACAGCGCATATTTTAAACAGCAACTGAATAAAATGAGTTATGCGGACCTGATTGCGGTTGCTTTAAAATATTATGAAGAGTGCTGCGGATTACGTGCCGAACTGGATGAATTAAAAAACACATTCAGCTACACAGCCGATGAGCTTAAGAAGGTTAAAGCCGAATGCGAAGATCTAGTTATAAGAGTTAACACTCTTAATCATGAGAATACCAGACTTCAGAATCAGACGGATGAGCTCAAAAAGAATCGCTTTGGAAGAAAGTCTGAAAAGATGAATGGCAAAATCCACGATGATGAGTTTAGCGACCCTCTTTCGGAAGAAATGAATGAAAGCGACTGTGATGGTAAAAAACAGAATAATAATGACAGCCAAAAATCCAGGAAAATAAAAAGACCTGCCTGCAGGCAGCTAAACAGGAAAAAGAAGACCAGACAGATACCAGAAATAACGATTATTGACTTTGACAGGGAGCGTATCGATAAAGAATACGGCTACGGCAAATGGACATTAAAAGGCTGGAACATATCCGAAGAATTTATGTTTATTCCAGGAAATCTCTACAGGGTATATGTCAAACGCCCAGTGATCAGAGTCTATGACGATGATGATACTAATGATTTACGCGAAGTGGCACTGCCGGTTAATAAGCTGATGTTAAGGAGCAAGGTTACGCCTTCACTGCTGGCTTTTATCATGTCTTTCAAATTTGTGCTGGGAGTTCCCCTGGCAAGGCTGTCAAGGGTTCTGTCATATCAGGGAATCAACCTGTCAAAAGAGATAATGTCAGACTGGGTCATTAAATGCACTGACAGATATCTAAAGCCAGTCTATAGCGAGATAATGAGACAAATGGCCTGCCGGACATACACCCAGATTGATGAAACCTATCTGGAAGTCATCAATGACGGAAGAAATGCGGGAAGCAAAAGCTACATATGGTGTCATATCACTGGCGAATTTGAAGAAGAGCGGCCGCTGGCAGTCTTCTGCTTCGAGCTGACAAGATCAGCGGATCACCTTCTTGAGTTCTATGCGGATCTTAACGACGGCACAATCCATCTGACATCTGATGCCTACAGCGCCTATTATAAGCTGGCTTCGGAGAAAAAGGATCATGTAATACTCGGCGGGTGCTTTATGCATCTGAGACGCAGACTGTACAAGGCATATGAAGTGAAATTTAAAGCGGTAAAGGATAAAGAGCTTCTTGAGGAAAGCCCCGAAAAAAAGTGTCTCGATATGATCGGTGATCTTTACAGCGCTGATGATGATGCCAAAGAACTTACCGCCAAGGAAAGAGCTAAAGTCCGAGACGAAATCGAAAGACCGCTTGTCGATGCATACTTTGATTATATCAAGTCCCTTGATATCAGCAGCGGCACTTTTAGTGAGGAAATGGAGGATGCGGTGAGCTACAGCCTCAATCATGAGGATGCATTCAGAGTGTTTCTTGATGATCCAATGGTTCCAATCGATAACGGTGAATGCGAACGCAAGATTCGTAATATAGCCATGGTCAGAAACAATAGTCTGTTCTGCTATTCCATCGGCGGCGCTGAAACGCTCTGCATCATTATGACGCTTATTGAAACTGCCAAGTCAAACGGCTGCGATCCGCATACGTATCTGGAATATCTTTTCGAAAGCTCACTTGCCCATGCCAGCGTCGATATTAGCGAATATATCGATGAGATGATGCCCTGGTCAAGCGAATACCAAAAATTCGAGGAAGAGAGGTTCAGCAGACCGTTAGGGAAAATACCAGACTTCTGCACTGAAGAGCCTGAAATGCCAGTTAAAGCTGATGTGGATACTGCAAGAGCTGAAAGACGACACGCAATGATGACAGAAAATATAAATAGCACAACATCCAGGCCAGCGGCTTAACAGCCGCCGGCCTAGGAGTGCTTGTTTTGGGTTTTATTAATATCCCGGGCAAAAAGAATTGCCTTAATCGATTAATATGCAGCCTGCTGAAGACAGCTGAAAGATCATAAATCTATGCAAACACTAACCAGACATAGTACCGCTAGCAGATCAGACTATGAAGTTATATCTTTATTACACTGATCCAGCCCGCAGCAGCCTTCAGGCATAACAAAAAAGTAAAATCAATACTCTGAATAAGATGTCATTAATATAACTTAGCCAAATTAAACACCCCCGGCAACACTGTTAGCAGCAGTAGCTGGGGGATTTCCATTAAAAGTTATATTTATTCAAGTTAGAGAGTAACCGGTTTAAAATCAAAAATCATGCTTATATAGATTTTAAATTATCATAATTTTGTAATTATGGATATTTAATCTAACGCTTACTTTCCTTTTCACGCTTTGTTGGATTAACCATCATGATTAATCACCTCTCTTATCAGATCTTCTAAATAATTGTCTTGTAATTCTCCCTTTTCTAATAATACTCTACCATCGGCGATTCATTCATTCAATGAGTTCTTTTTCATGAAATTGTCAGATGCACTTACATATTTTTCATCATTTTGCATTTGAACTACGATATATTTTCTTAAATCTGATTCAAGATTCATCTTTGCATCTTCAAAGCTGCTTTTTTCTGATATCTTTAGCAGCACCCCAGTGATTTTTGTGAGTCATTTCGTGTATGAATAGGTTCTTTGATTCTTTACGTTGCTTAAGAGAATGAGAATAACCAGGGGAACTTTTTATGCTATCACATATCAGAATGAAAAAATAAAGGTTATCACAATCCGCGGTTTCTAAGCGCATGAATGGATCACCTTTTCTATTATCTTCTTAAGTTGTTTCAATTTGCAGTTTATTGCTTTAAAGTAGTTTACATACTCTGCCGGTCCACACGCTAGAAAAAGGCACGAATTTTAGGACGCTTACAGTCTTTGTATTCATTAAGATCCCTTATAATTTCGTGCGAATAAATCCCTTTCCATTATACGATCACATATCCTTCCAGTGCCAAGACCTTCAATGCCCTTTCAAAGTTTTCTTCTTTTACAAGGATATAGTCTGTATTATACGTTGAAACAGCAAAGATGCCTATTTTATGCTCAGCAAGAATACCTGACAGTTTTGAAAGAATTCCAATCAAAGAAAAATCCAGCGTCCCCTGAATGCGAAAGCCTTTCCATCCATCATCCCGTTCAATGGTCTTAGCCGGAGTATCTTCTGTTTTACAAACCAAGGATATCTCTTCATCCGTTTTTCCAATAAAATAAAATGCAGATGTCATATCTATATCCGATGTATTCCGTATCTTACAAACAGTCAGATTGTACTCTATCTTTTTCAATTCCAATTTCATCAATTCTCCTTTCGTACTCGATTCGTCTTCCCTAGCATACACGACCTGTTCTTTTATTGAATTGCGATATAACCCTCTAAAAAACTTCCCTATGTGCTATTTTCCAGTCTGATTTTTGAGACACAAGAGTTCTCAACGATTCCAGCGGGTTTATAGCTGATCCTATTTTTTCTTCGACAGCAATGCTACCGACTCAATGTGGCACGAGTTGATAGTAAGTACGTCACAGGCCCCAGTGAATACCCTGGAACCCAACCACTTACTCTTTAACGATAGCTCCATTTTTGCACCCACCTTTATGCAGCATCAAATGTTCTTATCTTATTTAAAAAACTATCCATATAACCGTTCATTTCCTCATAACGATCAGAAAGCTCGTTAACCGCCTTATCATTCATGCTATGAGTAAGCGAATCTCTAAGTTTCTTAACTGACCTGCTACCTATTTTTTCTTCTGCACCAAACAACTTTGTCAACAACTCTTTATCAAAATCGTATCCTGCAAACGCCAACGCATGCGGCGCCTGCTTCATTGTGACTTTCAAATAATCTGGATGTTTCCTGTTTTTATTAAATTGGTGTTCTTCTAAAATAACCTTGTAAACTATCTCGCGTATGGAGAACTTTTCTTTAAAGTCATCTATCAACTTCTTCTTTTCTTTATCAGCAACCAGTTTCTCAATACGAATCAGCTCATCTTTCGCTCGATTTCTTAAGGACAACTTTTGTGTCTCATCCAACTGCGTTAACGCCATCTATGTACTCCTCCGTCAAATTCTCTTATGTAATGTTTGGAGATAGAATACGTAAGAGTTCTTCCATACTTTTTTCTATATTCGCCACATCTACAAAGAACAATGAAACCGTCGCACCATCTCCACTATCAAAAGTAATTCTTCCGCTATCTTTCATAGCGGCATTGACCGGATAAAGAAGCCATATTTCTGGCGTAACATATTTCTTGGAATACGCATACATCTGATACATGTCGGCCTGAGATATCCCATAGTTGGCCCCTTTGTCATTGACGAGACTCTTCCACTTGGTATCGAGAATAATAACACTGCCATCATCCCTGGTAACAACAATGCTTGGTGTTCTTCTCTTTTATATACTTTCCGCTTTTTATACGCTCATCATTTTGCTTTTCTGCATCTGAAGGAATCGCCCAGTATGAACCTATCTTTGTAGCACCTGGTATGCGGCCCTCTGAACACAACACTTGAATTCTCCTGACGGATATACCCCACTTCTCTGATGTTTATTTTATAGATAAGTACTCCATATTATCCTTTCTTAGATAGAAAAAGGCATTTTACAACTTAAATTTAAGTTTATGCCAAAGTACGAACAAAATCAATTAAAAAAGTGGAAAGGATAATCACCTCACCGCTAGTATTTATCTATCAATATCCATGTCAATTCCTGCTTTAAAGGTAAGCGTAATAAAATCCGTGCCTTTTGCTAATGTTTTTTCCCTGCTATGATCATGGCATGGAGGTAGTAAAATATGGATTTTTATACATTAACTAAAAAGCATCAAATGTTATAACTGGGATGCTATCATTGAGGATCAGAAAAATAGCCATCTTACTGTTAAAAAGTACTGCGATCTTAATCATATTGCAGAGTCCAGTTTTTATAAGAATAAGGCAAAGCTGACTGGCGGAAGTTCCAAATCTGACAGAAATATGCACAGTCATTTTATCCCTGCAGTGCTGACAGATAAAATGACTAATATGATCACCTTAAAGATTGAAATTCCTGTACTGAAGATGTGCTCAGAAAGATTGTGAAGGCTTTATGATTATTAACGAAGATGAAATAAAGCATATTTATGTTTCAGCACAATATCAGGATATGCGCAAATAAATTAACGGTCTGTCAGTTCTTGTTGCAAACTGCTTTGATATGGATATCATGAATCACAGTTTTTTTATCTTTACCAACCGCTCATGCACACAGATCAAAATGCTCTATTATGATTACAGCGACTTTTGGCTTATCACCAGGAAGCTTAAGAAAGGACGTTTTCATGTAAAAGAACACGAAGATAAAAATGTCATTGAAATGGATAAACATCGGCTTTTAAGACTGGTTAAGAAAGGCTTTCCAGCAGCTATTCGTACTCATTAACGATAGCTCTCTGAAAAGCCTTTAATTTACCACATTATTCTTGCTTGCCTAGGTTCACCTTTGACATTAAGACTACCGTCTCCACATGCGTTGAAATGTCTGAACTGCTCTCTTTTTTACCTCATCGGTTTGCGGGAACTTATCAATAGTTACCGCCTCTGCTTTGCATCAGCAAACAGGAAGTTAGCGATTTCTTTTTCCGGTATTCTTTGTCCCACGGATTTCTTCATGATAGAAATAATCTACGATCACCGGATGTCCCTGTGGGACTCTGCCATAAGGCATTTCATTATCAACAAAGGCACAATCATACTTCTTATCCATTTTCTCAGCTTTTACTTCAAGTGCTTCAAAGTAGCTGCGTTTATGCTTGTTATAGATCTCATCGTAAAGCGGTACAAGATCAGGATATTTTCCGGCGATATAATCCATAATCGTCTTTTTGAAACCGCCTCGAAGATTTAGATTTTCGAGCCAGAACAGATCACACTGCTCCTTTACCCGCTCAAAGATTGCTTCAAAATCCGTGATACCGGGGAATACCGGGGATACGAAACAGACTGTACGGATACCTGATTCATATACCTGCTTCATAGCAGCGATACGGCGCTCAATGCTCGAAGCAGAGTCCATATCGTTCTTGAAATTTTCATCTAGTGTGTTGATCGACCATGAAACGGTTACACGTCCAAGCTTCTTCAGCAGATCAATATCCCGTACCACAAGATCCGACTTTGTGCAGATCAGAATATCTGCGTCACTGCCGATCAGCTGCTCCAGAAGTTTTCTGGTATTCCCGTATTGCTCCTCCTGTGGATTGTAGCCATCTGTCACAGAACCGATGACCACCCGCTGTCCCGCATATTTCTTCGGATTTTTAATTTCCGGCCAATGCTTCACATCAAGGAAAGTGCCCCATTCCTCCTTGTGCCCGGTAAAGCGCTTCATAAAAGAAGCATAGCAATACTTGCAGGCATGTGTACAGCCCACATAGGGGTTGACCGAGTAACCGCCTACCGGCAGACTAGACTTAGTCATGATGTTCTTTGTTTCCACCTCACGAATGAGGATTCCATTTATTATTTCTTCCATGATTTCTGTACCTCTAACACTTTATTAAATTCTTCCGGCATTTCCTGAATCATATTTTCATCCCCTATGATAGGGACAAGGTCTTCCTTCATAAACACCGGAATGCTTAGCTTATGTGCCTGGTCCGCCAGAGACCATGCCCATTCCGGCTCCGTATGAATCTTCCTGCTCTGAGCTCCGGTCATGGTGCCGACAACGATCCAATTGATTCCGGAAAGGTCAACTGTGCCGGGATCGTCGAATAACGGCTCAAAGGTAACATGGTAATGTTTTGCTCTGACGTTTTCCCGAAGGGCGTCGATACGCCACAGTTCTGCTTTCCTCGTCACCGTAACGCCAAACCATGCGTTTTTCAGATCGGTATCAAAATCCAGCAAATCAGGTTGCTTGGTAAGGAACAGGAACTGATGCTGTGGATTTTCACGGATCTTTTCAAACACCTCGTCTCTCCATTCCGGCTTCCATCCAGAGAGATCGCTCATGCCGGTAAGAAGAAAGTTCTGCGGACGTTTCTTTTCCATCATCTTGAGCTTACCCGGAAAGAATTCAGGAGCAGCGAAGTCATCAATCATACGCCAGCGTTTCACGTTGTTGCGGGCATAGCAATATGTACACCCCACTGTGCAGCCAATGACGATATTCATGTTCTGAATCTGATCTTTGATACAAATACTCATGACTTCTGCCACTCCTCAAGATTCTTTCTGATGCGGTCGAGGTATTCCTCAAACCGAGTAATTTCTGTAGTTCGTCAAATTATCATAGGCTCTAAAATCTTTTTATTTTAGGCAAGTGATATATACAAAAAAGGCTGCTTTTTCCGGTGGCATCACTTTATTTCTAATACTTCCGCACTTTATTTTAGTACATTGTATTAATAATGAATAACTAAAGCATTTCCGTAATATGGCACTTAGCGTCCTCGTTTGACGGCATCAAATTATAAGTAATTCATGCATCATTTTATAATGATAGACAAGAGCACATTATAATCATCAGAAACGTCAAATTATAATAATCATGTTGACGCAAATTAAAAATGACGGCAACCGCAAATTATTTTATGCTTAGCCATCATTTTATTTTAAGCACTGAAGTCACATTATTTTGCGTATTCAAACGCATTTTATTATAGATATGGGCGTCACTTTATATCATTCAGCAGATGCACATTATTTCCTATGCTGGAATAGATTAAGCTTTATTTAGAACCAGCAGTCCTCATTGAACATGTTTTCTACCATTTCCTCATCAATATCATCGAGAGATGACATGATGGTGTTCTTGGCTCTTTCGGATTTATAAAGGTAGTCAACCTTTCCTTCGAGTCTTTCAATCTGGATCTGCATATCCCGAAGCACGACGCAAAGCTCATCAATATAGCATACTTCATCATGAACAGCATATGTCATACTCTTAGTATCTTTGACAAGACTGCTAATCTGATCAACACTCTGCTGAAGAGATCTCATCTTTTTATTGATTTCTTTAATTTTATTACTCATGCTATGCTTTCTCCTCTCTTGTTTTTTTAATCTCAGAAATAACAGCTTCCAGCATTCTGACATTTCTGCTTCCAAGATGTGACTTGATCGTATTATGAATTTCATAATCGTCACTGAACAGCAGATAGGAGAAATTCTGAACATAATGATCAATCAGAAAGTAGAACTGATCATTAGTCATGCCGTGCTTCTGATAAAGGCCAATCGCTGAACGAAGCTCCTCAGTAATTACTTTCCTGGTTGAAGGGTAATAAATAATCTCATCGAGTGTTTTGATCATACTAATTCAACCTCCTGCTGTGCTGCCAGAATCGTATCAGTTCCAATAGGCTTTTCCTTGCGATTTGCGCCCTCAATAAGGGACTTTTCAAGAATGTTATTCATCCGTCTTACGGATCCGTTTCCAATCTCCCAGGCAGCGTTAATAGCTTCAGGGGCAAAGATTGGCTCACGGCAGCCGCATTCCTTAAGACAGTGCTGTACATAATCTTCAGCCTCATCTTTTTGAAGGCCCTGCATATCGTAATTAATCACAATACGCTGTCTAAGCGCATCATGCACTCTTTTACCAAGAATGCCGTTAAATCCTGATTCACCAACAAAAATAAGAATCATTCTGTTCTTTGAGTCAAAGTCAAAATTGAGAAGCATTTTAATGTCATGAAGAATCGCATTATGTAAATATTGAGCTTCATCCAGAATCAATACAGGTGTTACTTTGCGGTCAACTGAAAGGCTCTCAATAGTCTCGTGAATCTGCTTAAAAAGATCACACTTGCGGTTTTTTGGCTCCAGCCCCAGCCCATAGGCAACCTGTCTAAGAAATTCAGTAGCCGTTACTGTCGTCATGGCAATATAGATAACATGGTACAGCGATCGGTTAAGCTTGTTTACATAATCCCTTACAATTGATGTTTTTCCGGAACCGGGCGGACCAGTGAAGACGCCAATTCCTTTAATTGTTTTCAGATATTTGAGCCTGTCTGTCATATTCGCAACATCCTCGGATTCAAATGGTTTAGTGTATGTTGTCTCCTTCCGAAAAGGCATTTTACTAAATCCGTAGAAAGTCTTCACATCCATAGCACTATTCACCTCCAATCTTAATGTGCTGACGACGCTTTACTTTGCGGTTGGCCTTGCGGTCAAGAACGCTGACGGGAAGCAGCGCTGCTCCTTCTGCGCTCTTAATCCATGCCTTAGATAAATCAATAGGATCAATGATAAGCGTTACTGATTCACCAATATATTCCATAGGCACTTCGTAAAAGATATTATCGTATCGGATAGTTGCATCAGTGCGCACCTTTCTTTTATACCGATGAAGGAAGATCTGATGTTACTATTCACGGTTAGATATAGTTGATATATAAAGTTGTACCTAAAAAGAGCACGGAACGGTGCCCGTGATACGGCCTTGTTTTAATTGTAGTAAAGAGGTATGTAAAATGTATACACAGCGAAATGAAGCATGATGTTAAATCTGATTTCAGGTAATGGCTATGATACCTTATTCCACCATTATAACGGTTTGTCGATTCTCAGGAGAGATCTTCCCCTGAGAATATTTCTTTTACCGTTATTGGATCACCTTCATAAAGTCGTATCATTGCATAGATCTCATTTATTCCGTTTTTCCTGCAGGTTTCTATATACGTTTTGGCATCTGCGTAATACTGAGCGTTTTGAATATTTTGGAACTGTCCTGATGATCGCATATGGCTTTTTACGACTCTAAGTCCGCGTTCTGCGCAATTATTGGTTGTCGGAAGAGTGAAATCATTTACCCAAGCAAAGTAATTATCATAATAATCACGTATACGCTTAATTAGCGTCTTCTCGGATCTTCCAAAGTATGCATCATAATCTTTTTTGTTTCTCTTTTCCGCTCGGTTGAGTATATCATTAACTTTTTTGTTAAAGTTTTCAATAAATTCATCACTAAAGCGAGTCTCTCCCTTGTTTATGGCTTCTTTGCGTTTGTGGATGGTATCGGAAATAAGATCTTTCAGTTCCATAAGCTCATCATGTTTTGTATCAATAGCGATTTTTTTGAGGTCACGCTGAAGGTGCTGATTGCATTCAAGGTTGCCAAACTTGAATTTAGCGTTATAGTTCACTTTATTGTGATCATGCATCGTTTTTTGCTCTTCAGTGAGTAGTGTTAGGACTTTGTCTTCTTCAATCCCTTCAAGATCTTTCTTCTCATGAGCCGTATAATATGAGAGTGTTTCATCTCCGTAAAAGCGCAGGCAGCCTTTCTTTGTATTAATATTGATAACAGTGTCATCCCAATATACGAGAGTTCTTTGGAGCATTAGATTCTTTAAAACTATACGGAACTCAGATAACTTTTTTGATGCAATCATAGGAAGTTTTGCAAGGTAGCCTTCTGACGGACTTATTTCTCCGTTTGTGATCCCCTCAAAAAAGGTTTTAACCTTGTTAATAGGAACATTGCAGGTATTCATTAGCGATAAGCCAACGGCCTGTACTGCCGTCCCATAGTGACAGGCTGATCTTTCATTAGGCTTCAGGCCAAGAAAAAATGTAGTCCCGCAGCTTCCGCATTTGTATTGATAGAAAACCTTTTTGAGGTTTATAGGCTTGATGCTAATAGTTTTCTCATATACAGCTTTAGTTTTGCCGGTGAAAACAAGTTCATGAGAACCACATTTCGGACACTCAGTTGCATCATCTGCCACATATTCAATTTCTTCGTCAATATCATCAGGAATACCGAGTTCACTTTTAGAATGTCCTGGCTGACCTCCAATTTTTCTGTCAGTAGGCTCTCTGGAATTGATGCTTGAGTTATATTTTGCTTTTCCTATAGGAGTAGACGCAGTAGGAATACCAACGGTAGTTGAGTCATGATTGCTTATGGCATTAAGATATTCAATCTTGTCTTTCAGTCTGTTAATTTCATCATTAAGATTTCTAATCATTTCATCTTTTTCAAGACAAAGCTGCTTTAATTTTGCGATTCTGTTATCCCTGTATTCAAGCTTCTGTTTTTTGGATTTCAGTTCTTCATTACAATCGTAAAGTCTTGTTTTAAGGTCACCAATCTTTTTGCATGCTTTATCATATTTTACTGATAGTGTTCCTAAAGAATCCATTGATTTACTCCTTGTTAATCATCATTATTAAGAATTGATTCAATTCTATTGATCTTGCTGGTAAGCTTTCTATTAGCCGCCTTAAGCTGTTTGATCTCATCATCTCTGCTTGCAATAATTTTTTGCATATCCTCAACCATCTTTTTATAGGTTCTTCTGCCGCTTGCTTTTTCTTCATTTTCAGCTGTATTTTTATCAGGATTAGGCTTTCTCCCTCGCTTTTTGCTTGAAGGAATAATTTCTCCAGTTTCCTCGTCTACAACGCCAAGGTATTTGCGTTTTGCTCTAGGCTGTTTGAGCTCAGGATTCCAAACTGAAACAGATTCATAAGCATATTTCTTGCCAGTTTTCTTGTTTGTCACATAAACAATTGCCATCTTTTCTCACCCCCTTGTTACTATATACAGTATATCATATAACTAGCTTAAAATAAATAGTAATTTACATATAATTTAAATTTATTAGAGACTATGTTTGCTGAAATTATCAAGAAAAAGAGAATACTTTTTTGGTTGTCAGGAATAAGACACTTGAATTGTTAATACATGACTATAAATCACTTTAAAAGTTATAATAAAAGGGTATCCCATATATGGATATACCCCTAAATAAAGACATTATTCAATTTTTAATCTTTCAGCACTGTGAATAGTAACGATCTGATCAATTTCATCCTCGTCCTTATAAATGAAGCGATCTGCATCCCTCAAATATCTTTCACGCGCATTAAGAAGATTTCCTTCATTATCTGTTTCAGTGGTTCCATGGGATTTTGTGTTATAATCGGTATAGATATACTCGTTGACTCTTAAATTGATATCTTCCAGACTCTTGTACTGACTCCAGTCCTCGCAGTAATAGATGGAATTCTTCAGCGTGCTAAATGATTTTTCAATTTTACCCTTGGCTGCACCGTCACGGACAGGCGCATGAATAAGCTGAATGCCAAGTCTCGCGCAAATCATCTGAAGCTGATGATTAGAATATGGTGTTCCATTATCAACAAGAAGCATGGACGGAATGCCATAGGTCTTTACGGCATTTTTAAGCACCTTCTGGAAATTAACGCCACTATCCGCGAAGAATACCTCAAAGCCAACAGGCATTCTAGAGGCATCATCGATAATCATCATCAGATAAGTCTGACGCCCGTCAATCTTACTAAGATAAGTGGTATCAGCCTGCCACATCTGATTAGCGAATTCGAACTCAAAAGCCTTTCTGTCCTTGCCGTCATGATATTCATCCTTCTTAGGGCATTTCTCATGATAGCCTTTCACAAAGCGATCAATAGTGGACTGCGATGTTAAATCATCAATCAGTTTGTTTTCAATCAGTCTTTTTCTGACAATTGTGTTAAGAATACGGGGATATTTTTCAATCTGTTCAATAATAAACCGCTGTGCATCATCACTCAGCACTCTGAAAGTACCTGCATCAGACCGCTGCCCGGGCATCAGGCCCTCAATTCCAAATCTGCGGTAAAGGGAGAGCCAGTTTTCAAAGGTTCCTTTGTGGTACGTTCGTACGGAATTAGTGACAGGGTTTCTTAAGCTCTTGCCCTCCAGCGACTTAAAATAGGCCGCATTGGAGCTGAAACTGTGAGTATTATTATAAGCCGGTGCAATATACCCAAATTTCCAGAGAGCAATCTTTTCTCTGTCTTCGTATTTCACTTTTTTTCTGCTCCTTTCTCCTTATTCTTCTTTTCATCTTCATGATACCATCGACGCCAGGGACCTTAAATGTCAATATTATTTTTACATAAGGGTGAGCAGCTTTCCAAATGTGAACTTTTTGACATGTAAATTATTTTTGTCAGCCTTTGTTCTAGCCGGGATCAGAAACGGCTTGTCCTCAGCCGCCAGCTTGCATCCCAGAAAAGCAGATAAAAACGCCCTGTATTTAGCAAGGCGTTCTAATAGCTGTCTTCTTATTTGATCAGGATCAGTCCCAGAAAGGGCATTAGCGGTTTCGTTAAAAACATCAGAAATTCTTTTCTTCATATCATGCAGCGAGGCAACAGAGCCGGACTCGGATTCAAATCTTTTAATCCAGTTATGGAGGGTTGATCTGGCAATGCACATTTCTTCAGCTGTTCTTTTCTTGTTTTCGTCATTTTTGAAATAGTAGCTGTAGAGGGCATCAAGCACAAAACGGTAAGTAAAGGATGTAAAAGGAATAAAGCCCCAAGGAATAATAGCGTGATAAGTATTACAGTTTTGGCAATACACCACAACAAGTTCAATATTTAACGGATTATCCAGTTCTTCAACCGTATTAATAACTGAACGTTCATATGTCATTTCAGTATGTTCGAGGACACCAATATGTTCGCAATATGGGCACTGCACTAAATTGATATCAATCTCCTCAACCATTTCAAAGTAGGAATCTTGAGTGATTTCATAGTCATCAATATTCATGTTTCGCATAGAATCCAGATACCAGTAAAATTCATTATCAGAGATCGCAATAAAGTTAATATCATCATTAATTTTTTTGGAAACATTCGAGTTTTTCTTGATTTCGGATACTAAGTGAATTATCATGAAATTGTAGTGAAAGAGAGAACTGATGATGTAGAGGTTGTGGGTTCTCTCTTTTCCTTTCTTAAATATGGTACATCATCACCATCATAATCTCATATACATAAAATAATTTGAATCAAAACCGCACTTTATAAAAAAATTGTTCAGGAATTCTGGTCTGACCAACCTATTATAAAGTGCGTTATTATTTAAAAACCATATTACTATAAAGTGACGCAATACATTTCTTCCTCTGAAAAACCTTTGTAGTAAATACTGCCCATCTCATCAGATACAGAATCGTACTCGCCCTTTAAGGCATGTGCTTTCTCAGTCAGAAACAGGAGTGTTTTTCTTTTGTCCGTTTCAGACTGAACACGGCTTATCAGCCCTTGATTTTCCATTCTTTCCAGCATCGTAGTAAGAGATGTTATCGCTAATCCGCATTTAGTCGAGAGTGACCTGATTGAGATACCATCCTCCTGCCACAGCACATAAAGAATACGTCCCTGGGCTCCATTAAACGCATCAATATTCTTTTCACTGAGAATCTTCTCGAAAATCCGGTCTCCAAGCTGTTTTATTTTAGTGACAAGAAATCCTCCATTCATTTCCATGCAAAATCTCCTATATAGTAGTTTATCAAAAACATACTATATAGGAGGTTTATTGTCAACAGTTTATATGTCTTAATAGGTAAATTCCGATTTGTATAACCTCTCTTAACATCTAATCCACTGTCTCGACGTGGACTGCAACGGCCACTCGGGAGTACCTGTAAAGGCGCTTTCCACGGGGTGACCAAGGTTCTCTTCGAAGGTCATATGCTCGTAAAAGTCCCGTGTTTAGGATATAGCACCATGTTTTTTAGGTTGATTTTCACTTTCCAAAAAGTTTTTTTCACTAAATGTTGGCTTTACAAGCCGATTTTTTTATTTTCTGAATAAATTTGACAAACTTTTTTCTAAAGTGTTCTATTCATGGTGCTATGGTGTTATAATAAAATTAACAAAAATCAAGGTAAAAAGAGGTGAAATTATGGCTTATTTTTTAAAGCAGACACAGAATAAGAAAGGGACATATTTGCAGATCTACAGCAGCTTCTATAACCCTGAAAAGAAGCAGACTTCTCACAAATCTTTTAAGCCCATCGGCTATGTTGATGATCTGAAAAAACAGGGTATCAGTGATCCTGTCAGCTACTACAAAGAAGAAATTAAAAAGATGAATGCGGATCGCCAAAGTGAAATAAGGGATAAAAAGTCCCAAAAGGTTTCTGATACTCTGCCTATTAAGTATTATGGCTATTTCCCAATCAGATCCATTAATAATAGACTTGGTCTCGACAGGGATTTATGCATTTTACAGCTCCCGTATAATTTTAAATTTAATGTTTTTGAGCTTTTATCTTCGCTTGTTTATGCGCGAGTAATATCTCCATGCTCTAAACATAAGACATTTTTTGATGTTCTCCCCTATTTAATTGATGAAACATCGTTTTCAAGAGATCAGATGTATGAAGGCCTACGTTTTTTGGGTATTGAATACGAGCGCATCATTGAAATTTACAACCATAAAATTCAGCTGATTTATGGCAGAAATACCGATCATACATACTTTGACTGTACTAACTTTTTCTTTGAAATAGATAAAGAGGATGATCTTCGCAGAAAAGGACCATCCAAAGAGAAGAGAACTGATCCGATTGTCGGGATGGGACTTCTTCTGGATAATAAGCAGATCCCTATCGGCATGAAAATTTATCCCGGCAACATGAGTGAAAAGCCGATTTACAGAGAGGTTATTCAGGGTCTGAAGGACCGTAATAATATTAAAGGCAAAACAATCAGAGTGGCTGACAAGGGATTAAACTGTACTGCTAATATCATGGATGCGATACTCTGCGGTGACGGCTATCTTTTTTCCAAAAGCGTCAAGACCCTTCCAGAAAAAGAGAAAACCTGGGTCCTTCTCGATAATGATTATGTGGAAGTGAAAGACAAGAATGATAATCTTCTCTATAAGACAAAATCATGTATAGATGAATTCCCTTATATGATCACTGATAATAATGGAAAGAAGACAAAGGTTATGCTATGTGAGAAGCGAGTTGTCACATATAATCCTTCATTAGCCAAAAAACAAATCGCTGAAATTGATAAGGAAGTCAACAAAGCTTTAAATGCATCGTTAAGCTCCGCGAAAAGAGCTGAATATGGCAGCAAAAGCAAATATATGGATTTTATAACGGTTGATAAGGACGGAAAAGGCACCGATGGCAACATAAAAATCAGTGTTAATATGGAAGCGGTAGAAAAAGCCAAGCGTCTAGCGGGCTACAATCTTCTTGTGACCTCAGAACTAAAAATGACTGATGAGGAAATCTATAACAATTACCATAATTTATGGAGAATTGAGGAATCATTTAGAATGATGAAGTCAGCGTTTGACGCCAGACCAGTATATCTTCAAAGAGAAGACAGTATTATTGGACACTTCCTGATTTGTTACATTGCGGTATTACTTATGAGATTACTGCAGATTGAGGAATTAGATGACCAGTTTGGCTATCAGGAGCTGATAGACTATATGCGAAGCGCAACCGCTGTTGATCTGAAGGGACAGTATATGGTCAACCTCACCAAGAAATCCGACGTAATGCTTAGACTCAAAAAGAAGATAGGCAGACCAATAGATAATTATTACTTAACGAATAAAGACATTAAAAATATTTTAAATTACAAATTCCGTTAAATAAAAAGGTGCAAATATATATGGATATAATCATATTCATACTATTTTGCATCTTTATTTTTAATAACATTTTTTCTCGTTTAGCACCATTTTTTAAAAAATCATCCTAAACCCAGGTACTATATAGGAGGTTTATTGTCAACAGTTTATATGTCTTAATAGGTAAATTCCGATTTGTATAACCTCTCTTAACATCTAATCCACTGTCTCGACGTGGACTGCAACGGCCACTCGGGAGTACCTGTAAAGGCGCTTTCCACGGGGTGACCAAGGTTCTCTTCGAAGGTCATATGCTCGTAAAAGTGTTGAAAATAAAGGATTTCTACGAGTCCTGTTTCTTCAGTAAGACCACCGTTTCGACATGCCTGGAGACGCCGGTATGAATGTCGGGGTTCCGTCTGAAATTGTCCGTTATTTTGATTCCAACTAAAATTATCGACCAGATTACAGTGATTGGATTATGAGTATGATTCGGAAGATTGAGATTGACGGAAAGCAGGTGCCATTCAAGGCATTTGCCGCCATTCCGCGTATTTATCGCATCAAGTTCCATCGAGATATCTATAAGGATCTCGATGCGCTTGGAAAAGCTGTCGGAAACGGGGATGAGGGTTCCTCCCACCTCGATATGTTCTCTCTTGAGATGTTTGAGAATATCGCCTACATCATGGCAAAGCATGCAGATCTTACCATCCCGGACAGCCCGGAGGAATGGCTTGATGAGTTTAGCACCTTCTCACCGAGCGGGACTATTTCCTTAAAGCCTTACAGCAGAACATCGCCAAGGCTGTGGTCAACGCTGACACACTCTCACCGGACGGCATTCAGGCACGGCTTGAGGAACTGCAAAAGGAGCTCATCAAGAAGGCAAACAATAAACAGGACTATGATGCCATAGCCGATGAGATTTTCCGGCTCCGCGACCAGAAGGAACAATCCGAGCTCGACAGCCACCGCCGGGAAGAAGTCATGAACCGAATCAAGGAGCTGCAGGACTTCATCGCCGGTCAGGAAACCGACATCACAAAGTTCGATGAGGCTCTGGTCAAAAAGCTCATCGAGAAAATCTCCGTCTTCGCCGACCACTTCACCGTGGAATTCAAGTCCGGCATCACAATTGATATCGAAGCATAAAACAAGGCTCCCTTACTACCGATGATGGCAGTGTGGGAGCCTGATTTTTCTTTTAAATCCCTGTTATTATTTTATTTTCGCAAACACATCACCAATATCCCCATCGATGCAAATGCTCCTGTTCGCAATTTCGCCCGGACAAAACGCCTCGCCATAATTGATACAAGCATACACTGACTTTTCATTTTCCAGTGTCATTTGCCAGAACGGATACTTCACAATGACGGGTGTATTGGCTCCCACGCCAAGCTCCAGATAAAGCACATGAAGGCTCTCATGTCTGCGCAGGAAATCCGCATATGCCGCAGACGCTCTATGCCACCCTCCATCTTCGACAAAGGAATCGTCAGCACGAAGGTTCATGGTAACATCCGATCCGTCATCCGGGCATTTCGGGATGAGGCTTGTCGGAATCCTCATGGTTATATTGCCATCTTTTGGCACCTGAAATACACCAGCTTCGTCCTTCACAAAACCCTGCGACTCCATCGCTTTCATGACCCACTCCTCATTATCATAGGTCTTTTGCAGTGACGGATTCACGCTCTGGAATAGTCCGTAGTCTCCCTGCGTATAGAAAAGACGCTTTTTATCAAATCCCGCTCTCTGGAATTGGTGATCCACATTGGTGGTAATCACAAAATAGTCCTTATCTTTTACAAGATCGTGCAGTTCTTTATAAACAGGTTTAGGAGCATCGATATAGCGATTGTAGTAGATATGCCTTGCCCACCATGCCCAGCGCGTCTCATCATCCGGGAACGGGTAGAAACCACCGGAATACATATCTCGGATACCATACTTTTTCGCAAAATCATAAAAATATGTTTCAAAACGCTCGCCACTGTATGTCAGCCCTGCGGAAGTGGAAATTCCGGCACCCGCTCCGATCACTATAGCATCTGCTGCTTCGATCTCTTTCTTTAATCTGGCGATTCGTTCCTCCTCAGAGCCTGTTTCGAATGACATATTTCTGCTGAAATACCGCACAGCACCGAGTCCCTTCTGAATGCTTTCCTGATAGCCGTTAGGCATTTCATCGTATAAGTTCTTCATAGTATTTTTTGTCCTCGTCCTTAAAAACATTAAAGATCACCCTTTCCATAGCACCCGGATGTTGTGAGAGCCAGCTGTCTACGGCGCTGACGGCAATCTGAGCTGCCCGCTTGTTCGGAAAATGAAATACGCCTGTAGAAATACAGCAGAATGCCACGCTTCTCAAATTATTAACAAGACACATATCCAAGGTATTCAGGTAACAGTCTGTCAGTTCCTTCTCCAGTTCCGGCGTCAGCTTGTATTGCACAATCGGGCCTACGATATGAATTACCTTTTTCGCAGGAAGATTATAGGCGTCCGTCAGCATTGGAACAGCAGTCGGCTGCTCATAATCTTTGCCGTATTTGATCCTCAGCTGATTCATCTGCCTGCTGCACTCTGCTCGAAGCTGGACTCCGGCAAAAGTGTGAATGCAGTTGTCAATGCAGGTGTGCATCGGGACAAAGCAGCCCAACATCTGGGAGTTGGCGGCGTTCACGATGGTGTCAACGGCCAGGCGGGTGATGTCGCCCTGCCAGATCGACATGCCATTCCGAATCATGGGAATCTCCGAAAGCGTGACAATGCCGTTTTCGCTGATACGCTCCCGTAGGTATTCGTCCTGTACGGCCAGTACCGAATCGTCCAGCTTCTTCGGCATACGAATGTTCATAAGGGAACGGAGGATTCTTAGCTTGCCCTCCGTATCCGCAGGCGTCTGTAAATCCTTATGTTGAACAGAATCAGCCTTGAACGCTTCGACCAATGTGTCAAGCCGCTGCTCCTGTGTCATTTTCTCATTCATGCTGTTACCTTCTTTCCACCGCATCTACATGACAAGCCGTCATATAGTTACCACAATGCAAACAGTGTTCCTGTTCAATCACAAACGGCATTTCGTCCTGAATGATACAGTTTTGCGGACAAACCGCTACACAGCTTCCGCAGCCGATACATTTGTCTGTGATGAAATATCCCTCTGCCTTTTTCACCACTCCTCCAAATGTAAAAGAAGCACGCTCTATCGGTTTCTTTGAAAGATCGAACCACTCACCGCTGCCCTCATAAATCTGGAACACCGTCAGAGCCTGCATAGACTCCTCTGTGGGATATATCTTGCGCATATACGGATTTTTCTCAAACAGTTCTGGAATCTTATCATATCCAAGCTCCCGAACCTTTCCACGGATAGACACAGCCACGCTGCTCATGGTATCCTCACCCTTCATTGCAGTCAGGGCAAGAAACTCTCGTTTCTTCAACCTGTCATAAAAGCCTTTGCCCTTTGCTGTGAGGAAATACAAACTCTTTTCATCACTGTCCATCATATCGATTGCTGCCGTCACCGGAAGGCCTTCGTCATCAACGGTGGCTACAATCGTTCGATGTATTTCATTTGCGATATAGTCAAGATATTCTTTTGTTTCCATGTCAAATGCCTCCTTAGAAAAGGACTCCGAAGCAGTCTGCTCCGGAGTCCCATTTTGTCAGGCTTCTTTTGCGAGAATATCCTGCATTCCCGTCCTTAAATCCGCTATCGTGTATTTTCTCATTTCATCCTCCATAGCGGTTTGGATGCCTTTCAATTTGTCATCCAAAAGGGCGTGGATATTTTTACCTACAGGACACTGTGTACTCGGATTCTCGTGGAAATGAAACAGTCCTTCATCATTTACACAGTCAACCGCCTTATAAACATCGTAAAAAGTGATTTCATCCAGTTTTTTAGCAAGCGTTATACCGCTTTTACCCTGACTGATGTCGATAATCCCCGCTTCCTTGAGATTGCCCATAACATTCCGGACAATGACAGGATTAGCGCCTACGCTGCCCGCCAGAAAATTGCTCGTCACCTTTTCGTTGTCTTTGAAATAATCGATAGCGGTAATGATATGTACAGCTATCGTAAATCTGCTTGTAATCTGCATTGCCTCTTCTCCACTCCGTTCCGGTTCACACTGAACATGCGTCCACTGGACGCATAGTGCCCTCCTGCTTGTAATATAACACTTTACAAGAAGCCTGTCAATGCAGATATTACAAGCTGTCGTAAATTATTCTCTCACTACACTGATACGCTGCTGGATGTGGTCACCCTTTTCGATCTCATCTACCATAGCGATGGCATAATCCGCATAGCTGATAATGCTCTCGCCCTTGCTGTTCAGTGTAAGCTCCTCGCCAGCAAGGATATACTTTCCGCTGCGCTCACCGTCTGCCTGAAAGTCTCCAGCAGGGCTGATGAATGTCCACTTCACGTCATTTCTCTCACGCAGCTTGGCAAGCTCCTCGCCCTGTGCCTTTGCGAGCGGGAGGAACATAGCCGGGAAGTCTGCACCATCACTGACAACAGCCGTATGCTCCGGATTTACGAAGAGGCTGCCTGCACCACCAACGATCAGAAGACGGGTGTCCGTTCCTGCAAGGATGTCGCATAGATGCTGGGAAGTCTTCACATGACCGTCCAACTTATCCTCTTCCCATGCGCCAAAGCCGTCCACCACTGCATCAAAGCCAGCCAGATCTTCCTTCGTAAGATCCATGATGTCCTTCTGCACATAATCGGAAGCTGCCGTCTTGTTCTCTGCTCCGCGACCGAATGCCTTAACCTCGAACCCTCTGTCCAATGCTTCCTTGACAACCTTCTGAGCTACGCGTCCGTTTGCTGCTACTACTGCAATCTTCATGATAAAATCCTCCTTTTGAATTCTGATTATTATCTTGTAACCTTTTTGATTACAAGCAGATTATATAGGACAGCAACGCACTTGTCAATAGTTTTATTACAAGTTTTTCAAAAAAATTTCCGGACGCTTTTTGTGCATCCGGAATTTATATTTTATCCTGACATCTATCTCACAGCCACAACTCCCCGACATCTAACTCGGCAACTCAACTATGTGACATCTATCGTGGCAACTCAACTCTCACACTTTTTGAGCCAGATTGCCCTTGGATAAGTTACCGAGAAGCGTTTTGTCTGTCCGATGCCGATTGCCCGATTGTCCGAAAACCGCAGTATTACTGGGCTTTCGCGGCTATTTTCCTTCGACTCTTGACATCAATACTACCGTCTCGACGTGATTAGTCTGGGGGAACATGTCTACTGGAGTGACCTCTTCTACCTGATAGCCATGCTGCTGTAAGATATCAATATCACGAGCCTGGGTTGAGACATTACAGCTGATATAAACGATCCGATCTGGAGATAAGGTCACTAACTGGGATAAGAATAATTCTGAACAGCCTTTTCTTGGTGGGTCAACCATCACAACATCAATATGTTTCCCTTCTTTTGCACATTTAACCATGTAATCACCGGCATCATCACAGGTGAAATAGGCATTGGTAATGCCATTGGCAAGGGCATTCTTTTTAGCATCTTCAATAGCCTGCGGGACAACTTCGACGCCATAAACTTCTTTCACCTGTGAAGCGAGGGATAAAGCGATGGTCCCAATCCCGCAGTAAGCATCAATAACGATATCTTCTTTTTGGAAATGGGCATATGCAATTGCTTTTGCATAAAGGACTTCAACCTGTCGTGGATTGATCTGATAAAATGATTTTAAAGAAATAGTGTAGGTATTACCTAATAAGGTATCATGAATAACCCCATCACCATATAAAATGATTTCCTGATCTCCTAAAATGACATTATCATGACGGGTATTAATATTTTGAATGACTGTTTTGATCTGCGGGAATTCTTCTACTAAGATGCGGACAATGTTTTTAAGATGCGGGATCTTTTTTGTGTATGTGATAAAGACAAGCATACCTTCATCAGTATGCGTGCCATAACGCGTTAATACATGTTTGATCATCCCCTGCTTTTTTTCTTTATCATAAGGAGTAATGGAATAACGTTCAAAAAGTTCTTTAACCCGCTTTGTAACGGTATTAGAGAATTCATTTTGAATCATGCAGAAATCATGATCGATGATTTCGTTCGTCCGCGCTCTATAAAAGCCGCTCACTAAGCGTCCTTTATTCATGCCAAAGGGAACCTGCACCTTATTACGATAATGATAAGGCGGCAGATCCATCAGACAGTCATTAACCGGGGCATCACAATGACCAATTTTATGCAAGGTTTCTTTCACCCGATTGGTTTTAAAAGCTTGTTGTCCTTCCTGAGACATATGCATGAGACTGCAGCCGCCGCATTGTTTATAAACGGGGCAAATTGGTTCTTCTCTCTCTGGTGAAGTTTTAATGAGACGCACAATCCGGCCGACGCAGTAATTCTTAAGCACTTTAATAATTTCAATTTCGGCTTCTTCTCCGACAATCAGATTTTTCACAAATACTGCTATTCCATCATGATGGACAATGCCTAAGGTATCATGGGTATAATCCGTGCATGTCGCTATAATATGATCTTTCTTTTTCATTTTAATCTCCTTTAAAAAAAAGCGAGTTGCCCCGCTTATTTATTTTTCATCGCATTGTTGTACGATGTTCTATTTTTAATTTTCGCATTACTGAAGTTAAAGCTGTCAGAGCCAGCCATCTTTGTCCCATAGATTGGCCATGAATCCCCTTTGGCACACGTTAAATAGAAATCACATTCAAACTGTTTCACACCATTGACTTTATTCAGTAAGACAGAGTATTTAGAACCTTTATAAGATTTCTGATTAGCATTTTTATCTAACGTTTGAACAGCACTCTTACAAATAGTCTTTGCCTGCGCTTCGGTCGTTGCATGATTGAAATCAATATCAAACTTAAATTCCTTACACTGAATAGAAATATTGATGGTATTGATTAATTTATTTTTTGCTTTCACTTCACTGATGGTTTTTGTTAAAACAGACTTATCTACATGAACTAAACCTTTACAGCGATCACCATAAACGGGGCCATCTTCTCTAGCCATATAAATCATCGATCCCGTAAAAGCGACGACAGCTGCTAAAATCATCACTAAAACAATCTGCCATTTCTTAATGCCTTTAGCTTTAGGTGCTTTCTGTTTGGGACGCGGCCGCGAAACGGTTGGTCTTTTCTGCGTGGGCTGCGCTTTAGCGCTCGTTTGTGGTCTTTTTACCGTTGACTGCGCTTTCGCACTGCCGGCGGGACGCGGTTTTCTTGGTCCTTCATCACCAAAGGAAAAATGTTCTTTTTGACTTGTCTGTTTACTATTTTGTGTTTTGGGACGTGAACTCACTGGTTTGCTGGGACTTTTTTTCGGAGTCCTATTTGTACTGGGTTCATCATCAAAGCTAAAATGCTTTCTAGCCACTGTAAATCACCTACATTCATCCCCATTTTAACAAATTCTCCCCCTTTTGTATATATTTTATTGATTGAAAAATGCACCCATTTCTGGGTGCATGAATTTATTCTTCAATAATTGTCGTTTTCGCATCTTCACCTTTATTTTTAATAATAATAGCCATTAACTCATCCTGTGAGTAAACGAGACACTTAATATTAAAATCTTCGGTGAACTTAGCATTGATACGATCGGCTAAAACTGATGTTAAATAGAGAAGTTCAGTATAAGTTTTAATATTGAGATGGGCTTCAATCTTCATCGACTGCAATGTGCCATTAATATAATGACCGGTTCCTACTAAACCTGCCGATTCGGTTGAGGCATTCTTTAAGGCATTTTTAACGGTCACGAAATCACTATACGCCGTCGCATCTAATTTTTTTGCGCGATCACTCGTGAATGTTACATTTTCATGATTAACACTCTTCATACTGCCGACATTCCCATTTGTACAGTACGCCTGATAAATATAGTTTCCGTTAATAGTAGAAACTTCATCATCATTAGCGCGATAAATACAAATATTAATTGGTAAATTACGTAAAGATTTCTTCTTTAAACGAATATACTTATACATTTTCTTAATCGCATCACGGGAATAATTTCTAATTGTTGTGGAAGACATGGTTGTATCAAACTTCTTGTTATCAGAGGTCTTCGGATTGACAATAATCGCAAAAGAAATACCAGCTAATTTATACTTTGTCCCGCTTTTAACATAATAATCCTGCTCCGTTAAGGTATCTGCCATGATCGGATCTTTGATTCCATCTAATGTGGTCCCATGTGCGACCTGCAAGGTATCAGGATATTTCATCTTATTTTTTTTGGTGCCGGACGCATCACGTTTTAATAACGCTTCATAATCATCATTGGTTAACTGAGTTCCTTCGGATAAATAGTATGAATCCGTTGAAAAATGCGATTCTGATAAAATCTGCAGACCGCTCCCGATGGTAATCAAATCATTGGTACTGCTGAATTCCAGATATAAGTTTTCACTATTAGTGCCACGACCGGTATCAATCATCTTATAGTAATCACCGCTAAATGATGAGGCATCTGTCGCATTCGCACTGGTTCGCTGACTAGATGTAGAACTTGAACAGCCGGTTAATAATAAAACCGCTGTGAGTCCTCCTAACATAGTTTTCTTTAATCTCATAGACCGCTTACCTCCCTGAATTCATCTTCCTGCATAATGCGGATTCCTAATGATACAGCTTTTTCATATTTCGAGCCAGGATCTTTCCCGACAATCACTAAACTTGTTTTCTTAGAGACACTGCTTGTCACCTTAGCGCCATGGTTCTTTAGCCATTCCTGCACCTGTTTACGCGACATCGTTTCCAAGGTTCCCGTTACGACAACAGTTAAATCGGTAAATGCTGACGCTTCAACATGCGTATCTTTCAGATATGTCATATTAAGTCCTAAGGACTTTAATTCATTGATCAATGCGATATTCTTAGGATTACTGCGATAAGCAATAATACTGTTTGCAATCGTTTCGCCAACGGTTGGAATTTTCGTTAACTGAGGAATATTCGCTTCAAATAACGCATCAATGGTTTTAAAGTTAGCGGCTAATAAATCAGCCATCTTCGCCCCAACTCCACGGATGCCTAAACCAAATAACAGCTTTTCTAAGGAATTCTTTTTAGAATTCTCAATCGCTTCCATCAGATGATCCATTGACTTACGGCCAAAGCCATCAATTTCCATAATTTCTTTTTCATGGGTATGAATGCGATAAATATCGGCGATGGTCTTAATATAGCCCAAATTAAAGAACTGTTCAATAA
Source organism: Intestinibaculum porci (assembly GCF_003925875.1). Classification (GTDB taxonomy): domain Bacteria; phylum Bacillota_I; class Bacilli_A; order Erysipelotrichales; family Coprobacillaceae; genus Intestinibaculum; species Intestinibaculum porci. The sequence goes on from NZ_AP019309.1 coordinate 1,937,897, forward strand.
TCTTATCACCTAAACCATCAATATTCATCGCTTCACGCGATGCAAAGTGAATCAGCTTTTCAATGATCTTAGAAGGACATTCTTCATTGACGCAGTAATAAGCCGCTTCATTGTCCTTACGTACTAACGGCTGACCGCATGTCGGACAGACTTTGATCATTTCAAAAGGACGTTCTGCGCCGGTGCGACGTTCTTTTAAAGAACGGACAACTTCTGGAATGACATCTCCGGCTTTACGAATAACCACATCATCACCGACGCGGATATCTTTGCGCTTGACGTTGTCTTCATTATGCAAAGTGGCACGCTGGACAATCGAACCCGCAACGCGGACAGGATTTAAGACCGCATTAGGGGTGATCTGACCGGTCCGGCCAATGGTAAAGATAATATCTTTTAACTTCGTAATGACTTCTTCTGCTGGGAACTTATAAGCAATCGCCCATTTTGGCACTTTAGCAGTAAAGCCTAAGCGCTTTTGCGACGCTAAATCATTTACTTTAATAACGATCCCATCAATATCATAAGGAAGCGAAGCACGATAAGTTGCGGCTTCTTCAATATATGCCCATACTTCTTTAATATTTTTGACCTTTTTAATATGCGGATTGACTTTAAAGCCTAATTCACGCATTTTATTGAGACATTCTTCATGCGTTGTGGCGCCAATCTGGCTAGGATCAGGGACATGATATAAGTACGCATCTAACCCGCGCTTGGCAGCGATGCGGGAATCAAGCTGCCGCACAGAACCCGCAGCCGCATTACGGCAGTTCGCAAATTCCGGTAACCCCTGCTCTTGGCGGGCGCTATTGAGCTTTTCTAAGGAAGCCTTAGGCATAATGATTTCACCGCGCACTTCTAATGGTCCATCAAAATCAATCGATAAAGGAATCGATTTAATGGTTTTCACGTTATGGGTAATATCTTCACCAATCGTCCCATTGCCACGTGTTGCCGCGTACTGTAAAACGCCATGATCATAAACTAAAGAGACAGATAAACCATCTAATTTTAATTCACAGACATACTCCACATTGGGAATAACGCTGGTGACACGATCATCAAAATCATAGACTTCATCTTCATTGAAGATATCGCCTAAAGACATCATCGGAATGCGATGGGTAACTTTCTTGAAGCCTTCTAAGACTTCTCCGCCAATGCGCTGACTAGGCGAATCAGGCGTGCGCCATTCCGGGTGAGCCTGTTCAATATGAATCAGTTCATCCATTAAACTGTCATATTCCTGGTCGCTGACAGTTGGCCGATCCTGCACATAATATTGATAATTATAGGTATTGAGGAGCTCTTTGAGCTCATTTAATCTTTCTTTTGTCATTGTTTTCACCTTTCGTATTATAGACACATTTGCCCATGATTACAATGTTAACTATGAAGACGTTTGAGAGCTTTATGTCGACTCATAAGCGTCTTCATGCCATGAGGCACACTAAAAGCGACATCGACATAGTTGCCCTTTACCGCCACAATGACGCCTTTGCCAAAAACATCATGCACCACTAAGTCTCCCACTTTCCAGTTTTCTTCCTTGTTATCACCAATCTGCTCATCGGCGCTTTCATGGACTTTGACATAGTGATCCGTTTTAAAGGCGCTTGGCCGACCCGCATTTTCCACCAGTTTGGTGCCTAATTCCTGCACGAAACGGGAGGTCACTTTCGGTGACTGAGAGACATAGGAATAACCCTGGGAATCCGTTAAATACAAACGTTTTTTAGCGCGCGTAAAGGCGACGTATGCTAAACGGCGTTCTTCTTCCAAGCCGCTTTCATGATTATCTTCCATCGCATGAATCGATGGGAAGATATTTTCTGATAAGCCTGCCACAAAAACATAACTGAACTCTAAGCCTTTAGCCATATGAATACTCATTAAAGAGACATAATCTTCATCAGTTTCTTCATCCTGCGTCGTATAGAGAGCGATATCCTGAAGGTAGCTTTCAAAGTTAGCCGTATCCGGATGTTCCTGCATATACGTCGCAATAGAATTCTTTAATTCCATGATGTTATCAATACGGCTTTCTTCGTGATCTTTCGTTAACATCTCGATATAACCAACACTGCGTAATAAATCTTCAAAGATCTGCTCTGGCGCTTTATCACTTAAGCGAGCATTTTCCATACTATTGATTAAAGCTTTTAAACCTTTTTTAGCTTTTCCCGTTAAATTGATTTCATCCATGTAGAAACATAATGCTTCATATTCATTTAAGCCATGACGCAGCGCGCAAGCCTGAATATTTTCTAAGGTTTTTGCTCCTACTCCACGCGTTGGCACATTGGCAATACGTTCAAAGGCCAAATCATCATTATCTACTAATAAACGGATATAACTTAAAGCATCTTTAATTTCCTTACGATTAAAGAACTTTAAACCGCCAAAAATCTTATAAGGGATGCCCTTTTGAATAAGCACCTGTTCAATTGGCCGCGACAGATAGTTCGCACGGTAGAGAATGGCAATGTCTTTAAAATTGACACCATCTTCATTTTCTAAATTCATAATCGTATTAGCAATATACTCCGCTTCTGCCGCTTCGGAAACTGCTGAATAATGAACAACTTTATCACCGGCTTCATGATCGGTAAATAAATCTTTTTCTAAACGATGTTTATTGCGGCGAATTAAATTATTAGAGACATCCAGGATCGTTTTCGTTGAACGATAGTTCTGATTTAAGAAAACGGTTTTGACGTTTTCATAATCCTGATCAAAGTTCAAAATATAATTGACATCACTGCCACGGAAGGAATAAATGGTCTGATCAGGATCGCCAACGACGCAGACAATCGATGCTTTCCCAAAATATTTAATGAGGCGGTATTCAATTTCACCAACATCCTGGAACTCATCAACATGCACATACTGATAACGATGACTCCATAATTCGACCACTTCAGTATGATCCTGGAATAAACATAAAGTATTAAGCAGTAAATCATCAAAGTCCATCATCGCATGTTCTTTGGTGTAATTCTCATATTCTAAATAAATCTTGGCCTTGACCTTTTCAGCTGGCAGAGAAGCCAAATTCGTTGCCTTTTCAGGCGTAATCAGATTCGTTTTACAGGCACTGATATAGTGAATCATCGATTTGATCGTAATCCCCTTATCAGACACATTATTATTTTTAAAGAGCTTTTTCATCAGGGACTTCTGATCTTCTTCATCCATAATAATAAAATTATGGGGATAGCCAAGCAGCGAGGCATGACGTCTTAAGACTCTTACACATAAGGAGTGAATGGTGCAAATAGTCGTCCCATACGCTTCTTCTCCTAAAATGTGTTCTACACGCTCTTTCATTTCATTAGCCGCTTTATTAGTAAAGGTAATGGCTAAGATATTTCTTGGCGCAATACCGACATTTTCAATCAGATAAGCAATACGATAAGTGACCACGCGGGTCTTGCCGCTGCCGGCTCCGGCAATGATGCGTAAATGCCCATCTAAATATGTGGCAGCTTCATACTGCTGCGGATTTAATAATTCTTTTAAGTTCATTTATATCACCGCTTCTAATTATACCGATATTCTCTTGCACCTCAAGAATATTTACTTCTCTCCCTGATTCCTTATAATAAAGATGGAGGTGATCCTATGACAATCTGCTATGGAAAGCAAGTCCCTTTTTTAAACGATTATTTAAAAGTGCCTTGCATGAAAAGATTACAAGGCGTGGGAATGAACTGCGGCATGAATTATACCCAGTTTCCTATCTTTAAAAATATTTCCTTCTATTCGCGCTATGAACATTCCTTAGGCTGCGCCATCGCCACCTATCATTTTACCCATGACAAACGACAGACGCTAGCCTCCTTATTTCATGATGTAGCGACGCCGGTTTTCGCCCATACCATTGATTTTATGACTGGTGATTATCTCCACCAGGAAGCGACTGAGAAAAATACCACTACGCTCCTACAAAATGATGCTATCTTAATGGCATTACTGGAAAGAGATCATATTAAACTCTCACAAATTGATAACTATCATATTTACCCTATATGTGATAATAAGACTCCTCGTTTAAGCATTGATCGCTTAGAGTATACCTTAGATAATGCCTATTACTATGGTTTTGCATCACCAGGGACTCTGCAAGCGTGCTTTGATGATTTGTATGTTGGACATAACGAAGATGGTGAAAAAGAGTTAACCTTCGCTCATGAAGACACTGCTTTAACCTTTGCCCTTCTCGCCTTACAATGTGGCCATGTGTACATGTCTGATAATGATCGTTACAGTATGGATCGTTTAGGTCGATTGACAAAAAAAGCCCTGGAAGAGGGCATCATCACGATGAAGGATCTCTATACGACAGAAGATCTGGTGATCGCGAAATTGAAGGACGCTTATCTTAAAGAGTGGCAGGATTTTACGCATTTAGATCACTTAGACGATCATCCCACTAACGGACGAATGATCATCTCTAAGAAACGTTATATCATCCCGTTAGTGGATGGATCACGCTTAAACCATCCGCGCTTTTTAGAAGCCTTGGAATCTTTCCAGAACTTTTCTTTTGATCACTTGCTGGCGGCTGAAGATGATCTTTAATGGGGCTTAATAAAGACACTGAGGATTAGCAAAATCAAAGCTGGCAATAAAAAGAGCTTTGATAAATGAAGCAGATGGGACTGAAAAGAGGTCGCTGCATAATGGTCATGATAAGCCTTAAAATAAACACCAACGCGAATACAGAAAGTCATGACTAAGATCACGACAATAAGCAAAATCAGTTTTCTCATCGGTGTTTCCTCACTTTCCTAGGAGTGCTCATTAACGAAAGAATAAAACCGCATAAAGATGCAATGATATTAAGATAAAGTAATTCCTGCATCCACAAATAGCCATAAAGGACGACAAGCAAATTACCGATACCAGCTAATAAAAAGCCCCACTTCATAAAATGTAATTCCATAATTCTCACCAATTCTACTTTAGCATAGCGATATGGCAATCCTGTGTCATTTTTGTATTCTATGAAAAAAAGAGGACGAATCCTCCTCTTTTTAATCATAGCGATGTGATAAACCAATAATCTCCTTAATATCCGAAATACCATTCTGATCAAGATAAGTATTCATTTCTTCAATAATCCGTGGGCAGGCATAAGGATCTACTAAGTTAGCGCAGCCCACTTCGACAGCGCTCGCTCCAGCAATCATCATTTCAATAGCTTCTTCCCCAGTGGAAATACCGCCCATCCCGATGACCGGAATCTTAACAGCCTGAGAAACCTGATAAACCATCCGTAAAGCAATCGGTAAAATGGCGGGACCGCTATAGCCGCCCGTTTTGTTTTTAATAATCGGTGCTCCGGTATGAATATTAAAACGCATCCCCACTAATGTATTAATCATGGAAATACCATCAGCCCCAGCTTCTTCTACCGCTTTCGCAATAGAAACGATATCAGTGACATTAGGTGAGAGTTTAACGTATACCGGTTTCGCGGATACTTTCTTAACTTCCCTGGTCACTTTAGCAGCCATTTCAGGATCTGTCCCAAACTGCATTCCGCCTTCTTTGACGTTTGGACAGGAAATATTTAATTCCAAAGCCCCAACAATATCACTCTGTGATAAAATTTCTGCCGTTTCAATATATTCCTCTAATGAATGACCACCCATATTAGCTAAGACTTTATCATTGTATACCGCTTTTAATTTTGCAAATTCTTCTTTGACCACCGCTTCGACGCCAGGATTCTGTAAACCGATGGCATTAAGCATGCCGGCTGGTCCTTCCGCAATACGTGGCAAGGGATTGCCATAGCGTTCGTAGCGGGTTGTTCCTTTCGTCGCAATCGAACCTAAACAGTTAATATCATAAAATTTAGTAAATTCATAGCCGAAACCAAAAGTACCGCTGGCTGGAATAACAGGATTTTTTAATTCTAAACCAGGTAATACGATTTTTAAATTAGCCATTGACAATCACCTCTTCACTTGTAAAGACAGGGCCTTCGACGCAGACACGTTTGTAGCTGGCGCCTTTCACTTTCATCGAACAGCCCATGCATGCGCCAAAACCGCAGCCCATGCGCGCTTCATAAGATAAATAACCATGCTCTGGATAGGTCTTTGCTAGCGCATTTAACATTGGTAAAGGACCACAGGCATAATAATGATCAAAAGCAAGACCTTTGTCTTGAATCGCATCAATAACCGTTCCTTTCACCCCTAAGTCCCCTTTCATTGTCGCGATGTAAGTGGGACAAAGGGCTTCAAATTCTTCTTTATAGAAACAATCAGCAGCACTGTTGAAGCCTAAAACAGCGGTGACTTCCACGCCTTCACTTAAGAGTTTCTTTGTCAGGTTATACATTGGCGGTACCCCTAAGCCGCCGCCGATGACTAATGCTTTTTTCGTATCACGTTTGTCAAAGCCATTACCTAAACCAGTTAAGACATCAAGCTCGTCACCAGAGTGCATCTGTGATAACAGTTTAGTGCCCTGACCAACCACTTTATAAATCATCTTAATAGAATGATCATCGTAATCACAAACGGACATTGGACGACGCAAATAAGGGGTTTGCCCCTTCGTTAATTTGATGTTGATGAACTGGCCTGGCTGCTTAATAAAAGAAGCCGCCTCCCCCTCAATAATGAGCTCATAAACATCATGAATAAGTTCTCGCTGTGCGCTAATGCGCATCATACCCTGATAATTTTTCATAGCTCCTCCTCTAAATATTTCTTCTTTAACGCTTCATCAACGCATGCTGGTACTAAAGAAGAGACATCCCGATGATGGGAGGCGATTTCCTTGACCGCTGATGATGAAATAAACGTATAAGATAACTGAGTCATCAGAAAAACCATTTCAATATTATGATCGAGATACTGATTGGCATAAGCCATCATCGATTCATAATGATAATCCTGGGTGGCGCGTAAACCGCGCACCATCGCGGTTGCACCAACCTTTTCGGCGTATTCCACCGCCAAGGCATCACTGTAATCAACATGGACACCTTGCAAATCTTTGACCGCTTCTTGAATGAGTGCTAGCCGCTCTGCCACGCTAAAGAGTGTCTTCTTATCGGGATTGACAAACATCACGACATACACTTCATCAAAAAGCGTCAGTGACCGTTTGATAATATCTAGATGCCCATTAGTAATAGGATCAAAAGTTCCCGCGTAAATAGCTTTACGCATGTTCTTCACCTCGGTATTTCACAATTTGCATAACGGTTATCCCGAAATCTCGTTCTTTGATGCATTCAAATGGCAAAGCAAAGTTTAACCGTTCTTCTTTTAAATCTTCTACAACAATCGTAGCGTTCGCCGCCAAGTTTCCCTGCTTAGCCAGCGTTTCAATAATATCCTGATTGATCTTTAAGCCATAAGGCGGATCTAATAAGACCAAATCAAATATTTGCCTTTCTTCTTTGAATTTTTCTAACGCCTTGCGATAGTCCATTTTTAAGACATGGGCATTTTCAATACCTAAAGAGGCAATATTCTCTTTTACCACTGCAAAGGCTTTATAAGCCTTATCGACAGCATAGAGTTCATCCATCCCGCGAGAGATCGCCTCAATGCCTAGAGCGCCGCTGCCGGCGAAGAGATCGAGCACGACTCCGCCATCAAAATAAGGACCAATCATATTAAAAAGGTTTTCTTTATTTTTATCCGTGGTCGGACGTGTGGATTGTGATTTCACCGTTTTTAAAGGACGGCTTTTATACTGACCTGCTATGACGCGCATAAATTTTTCCTATCCTCCCAATGATCAGCTCTTCCGAAATCCCTCCAAAGGTGATTTGCGAGAGCTCTTCTAATTGTTTGTTTAAAGTATATAAAGCGTTTTGATAATCAATCATCGCCGGAAAGCTTTGTAAGACTTGCTTTTGCGCTTTGATTTTTTCATTAATCTCATCTAATGAGATATAAGACTGATATTTGGAAAGATCCTCTTTCTCATCAAGTAAGCGCTGCATAGTATTAAGCTCTTTGGTAAGCTGAGGATCTTCGGTTACTTTTTGTTTGGCCGCGATAAAGTCTTGATAAGGCGCTTCCGCCTTAATCGCTTCAACGAGGTCATCGATGTAATCATAGATCATTCACTAATCTCCTTTTCGGCTAAAGCCTGCATTTGTTTGCGGTTATATTTTCCAATAATATTTTGGGCAATGCCTAGAGCAGTTAACGCCGCCAGAGTCGAAGTCCCGCCAGCACTGACTAATAATAAAGGCACTCCCGTCATTGGAATCAGTCCGGAAACCCCGCCTAAGTTAACGAGTAAGTGGAAAAAGAAATACGAAGCCACACCAATGAGAATCAGTTTCGAGCGACGATCTTCCATTTTCATCGCATAACTGAAAAGGCGATAAATGATCACACAGTATGGAATCAATAACAGGACCATTCCTAATAATCCGAACTCTTCAGCGATAATAGCCGAAATATAGTCGTTTTGCGCTTCAGGAATATAACCATATTTCATAATCGAATTGCCAAAGCCGCGACCAATTAACCCGCCATTAGAATAACCAACCATCCCATTGACGATCTGATAGCTGGTCCCAAAGATATATTTATCATTCAAAGGATCTAACCAGGTAATAAAGCGGGCAATCTGATGCGGCTTCAATAAGCCTGCCCCACCCATTTTGGTTATAAAGTAAATGAAGATCAAGCCGCCAATAATAACCAAAATCGCAACTCTTTTTAAACGTTTGAAGCCACGCTCTGCCGTCGCAAAAAAAAGCGTCAAACAAATACCAAAAATAATGATTGCGGACCCTAAATCACCCTGGTAGAAACCACAAGTAAGAAAGGCGAGGATACCATAGCCAAATAAAGGTGCGACAACTTTGCCCACAATTCTCTCTGTGGCACGATCACGAACGGCTTTGCGTACTAAGGGATCCTTGGCTTGTGGTTTCGAGAGTGCCTCGTTCCGCTTGCGGATAATGCGGGGCAGCTCCGTTCCTAAAATCTGCGCATAAAGCAATATCAAGGCGATTTTCATAAATTCCGAAGGCTGAATTGTGAAAGGGCCTAATTTAATCCAGGCATGCGAACCGTTGATATTCCATAAACGACATATTCCCATCAAAATAAGTGCTATATAATAATAGTTTCTCATCCTGACATGACTGCGATTCACCTGAAATTTATGCTGGATCCAAAAATAGATAAAACCACCCGCCAGTAAAAAGACAAGCTGCTTCCCCATATTGATGATGGCATAATTATCCCCGCGGGTAATCGCCATCCCTACCGAGGCATCACCAATCATGACCATGCCAAAAGCGCACAAAAGGAAAGCGGAGATACTGATGCCCTTATCAGTGCCCTTGCGCCTGATCCATTTTTGAATATATCTGATGAGTGTCATAATTGTATCCATTCAACTCCCTTTTGTGCTTCTTTAAACACTTTATAAATGGAGTATGAGGAAGCTTTTTCAAAAGCGCGATCCAGCTGTTTCTGCATCGCCTGCGAGTCGACAATCGCCGTAAAAGCGCGATACGCATTCATAAATTCATGACGGGCAATGCCGCCTTCATAGGCTTTTTCCACGGCATTATAAAGCGCAATTACGGTCGTGATTTCGTCGATTGACCACGAGGGATCTAATGGATAATCATACATACTTATTACCTCCCATTATGTATTCACATTATACATGAATTTCAGGCTTTTGAAAAACATAAATCAAATGAATATCTCATTATATATTTTGGGCAATTATCTAGCACAAAAACTTAAGTTTTGTTATAATGGAGCACGAGGTGACATGTAATGATTACAATGAAAAACATCATTGATGATAAAAATCCAATGATTAGAGAAATTTCCCAAGAGGTGACCCTTCCATTAAGCGAAGAAGATCAACAGCTTGCTCATGATATGATGGAGTATTTGATTGCCTCACAGGATGAAGAAAAAGCCGAAAAATATGATTTACGACCAGGCGTTGGCTTAGCCGCTGTCCAGGTTGGTGTATTAAAGAGAATGTGTGCCATTCTCGTTCCTTACTATGATAAAGACGGTCATGAAACCCGCGCAGACAAGTGGGTCTTAGTCAATCCAAAGATTGTGGCTTATACCCCTAAACCAGCTTATTTAGCAAATGGTGAAGGCTGTTTATCCGTGCCTGAGGATCAGCATGGCATTGTCCCAAGACACGCAAAAATTGTGGTTGAAGCTTTTGATGCCTTAACAAACGAACATGTAAAAATTACCGCCCGTGGCTATACGGCGATTTGTATTCAGCATGAAATGGATCATTTTGATGGTATTTTATACTATGATCATTTCAATAAAGAGAATCCTAATGCGCCGATCCCTAATGCCATGGTCATCGAATAAGAGTCGCGAGACTCTTTTTTATGACCCAGAATCTTATTTTAGACTTTAACCACATTTATGATCGCCACGATCCCTTGACTTGGCCTTTCACCTATTTAGATTTATCACGTTTACCAGAAACGAATATGTATTGTTCTGATCAGGCCAAAAAGGCAATAACGCGTTTATTATCGATTTTCCCAATACAAGGGATCCATTTTCTCGACAATGGCAATTATCATTACTTAACGTATTTCTTTGTAATGAAAATTCAAAAACCTTTTAACCTGATCGTCTTTGATCATCATACCGATATGCAGGATGCCTTATTTGAAGATATGCTTTCCTGTGGCAACTGGATCAAAGAAGTCCTTAAAGCCCAGCCCCATTTACATCAGCTCATTTTAATCGGGCCTGAGAAAAAAGCTTTTGACGCAATGGATCTTCATCACAAATGCATCTCTATAACCTATGAGGATCTCCTTGCAAAAGATCTTGAGATGCTCAATAGCATTGATTCCCTGCCTTCCTATATTTCGATCGATAAAGACGTTTTATCCGATCACTACGCCCTTACCAACTGGAATCAGGGAAAGATGAGTTTACCGACCTTAGAGAAGCTTTTAGCGATCGCTTTTGTCGATCATCCGATTATTGGTTTAGATATTTGCGGTGAAGCCGATTTAAGTATGCCTTTACCTCTTTTAGAGGAAGCTCATACGATCAACGAAAAGACTGATGCATCCCTCTTACAGTTTATAAAAACATGGATGCAGTTAAAAAAAATCGAACGTATTCCTTAAAAGCGAAGCAATGCTTCGCTTTTTCAAATAAAAAACCACCAAATGGTGGTTAGTAATAATTATTCACGATGGTGATCATATCATTCACATACACGCGTGCTCCCTGCAGAATGTTATCGGTAATCGCCATTTTCATCGGCACTTTACATTCATACTGATCACGTAATAATGGCAAATCCTGTTTCTGAATCTCTTTGATTGTATAATCTAAGAGACCATTTTTGAATGTAAACAAGGAGAACAGCGAGACATTTTTCACATGGTCCCGATCGAGCCGAGAAATGAAATCATGAATCTCTTTGCGCTGTTTATGACCATTCGCGAAGCAGCTAAAACCAATTAACAGTAAATCGACCTGGCTGTCAAAATCATACTCATCAGGAGTTATCGCATGAGTGCGCGCTTCCCGCGCAATATCATCCGCTAAATCAGCCGTGCATTTTTTTCCAAAATAAACAACAGCAACATTCACTAGTTCTCACACTCCTTTTCTACTTCATATCATACACGCGAAATATGAACTTAAAATGTCATAATGAACGAATATAAGCCACATACATACCAGCTAAAATAAAGAGCCAGCCAATCAAACCAATTGACGCTAAAGCGCCAAAAGCTAAACGTAATACCGTTAAGAAGGAAATGTTCATCAATAAAGATGACTGCATCATAATGATGCCAATGACTTCACGTAAGTAGACACAGACAAGCGTCATGACCGCTGAGACGATGCCGACCTGCTTTGAGCGAATATCGGTTAAACGTTTCATCGTTTCGGCCATTAAATAACCAATTAAGATATAGATAATCGCAAAGCTTACCGGTAACAGATTTTCTAAAAAGGCTAAGATCGCCCCAATAATCAGCCCTTCAATAAGGCCCACACCAATCATTAAGGCATAGTCTTTACCTTTTAAAATATAATGATTATGAGAGCGGAAGTAAGCTTTCGCTTCCTGACGCTGACGATAATCTTGCCATTTTTCTTTGATACTCATAATAACTCACTCCTAATTTTGAAAATGGGTGAAACGAATTATTACATAAGCACTGAGAAAACCGCCAATTAAACCACTGACATGACCAGATAAGGAGATGGATGGCACTAAAAAGGAGATCGCTAACATCATGGCAACGTTGATGGCTAATGCTTTAGCGACATCACGAAAGATGTGAGGATACAGTTTATAAAGTGCTCCAACCACGCCAATGAGGCCAAAGATCACTCCACTGATCCCGCCGCTTACGCTGCTCACACCATATCCATTCATTAAATATAAAAGATATGGTAAACCGGTGGTCGCTAAGGCGCTGACAAGTAAGATGATCAGATAATCCTTACGGGATAATAAGCGTTCGATAAAAGTGCCCATGTTATAAAGAGAATAACAGTTAACAGCGAGATGCATAATGCCAAAATGAACAAAATTTGCCGTTAATAAGCGATAATACTGATGTCCATAGCGGACATACGCAGGATTAAAAGCACCCGCCGCCATGCCTTGGGCGGCGCTCATATTAAAAGAGAATAAAAGCGATGTTCCAATATAATAAATGACACATAAAGCAATCAGACTGCAGGTGACAGGATATTTTTGAAAAGATTGTTTAAGCTGCATGATCATCCTCCTCAATAAATTCAAAGATGGACATCTGATCCGGACGAGCACCCTCTTCAATGGATTCACTCGTTGAAAGATCATCAATCATCGTATCACTCGCTAACTGTGATAAGGTGACTAAATGACCACCCATCTCCAACAAACGCAGATTGCCATCATACATATCACTTGGCTTCATGACTAAAAGCGGTGTGTAATGATAATGCAGGTTCGTGACACAAGTCGCATAAAGATCACTATTAATGGCAGAAGCGGTCACGAACATCGCGGAAGCTAAAGCGCATAATGATAAATCACGCACTTTGATCGCTTCGTCATCATTATAACCATAAGGATCACGATGACAGATAATCGTTAAGGTACCTTTATTAAAATAGCGTTTTCGCTTCTTGACGATATCAACCATATGATCAGCCACGAATTCTACGACACGGCCGCCATGCGATAAAGTATAACGGCGCATATAATCATCGACGTCACGATCACCGATAATAAGCGTTCGATTTTCGATCAGAGCTTTTTGCATGCAGGCCGTCGTTAACTGCTTTTCACTGGTATCCTGATGGTCACGACCGCCAATGGCGATCATCTTGCCATCAATAAGAGATAAATCACCAACATAATAAAGGATCGGCGGTTCCTCTTTAAGAACATGTAAACCAGCTGGATAATTATCCTCATAAATGGTGGTGACGCCGATCCCCTCCTTCTCTAAGTTATGTAAGGCATAAAAGAGAGTTGGCATCAAGGTTTCACGTTTAAGTATCTTGCGCGCTAAAGCATCGCTTAAACCAACAACCTGGGTTAAGCCTTCATAGCTTAAGCCAAAGAGGCTATTAATCCCATCTTTATGACTGATCTTTATCGCTTCCGTTACATTTTTCCATTCTTCAATTGTCAGAGCCGGAATATTCGTAGGAATGAGATCCCCACAAAATAATAATACGGCATAGCTTTCTAAGTGTAATAATAGTTTCATATTTCATTTCTTCCTTAGAAGGTATTATATCATATTTAGTAATAAGACAAAAGAAAACACACGTTTCATTGAAACGTGCATCTTCCCTAATAAGTTATGTATCTCTATTTCGCTAATTTTTCTTTAACAGCAGCCTGAGCAGCAGCTAATCTTGCTAATGGTACACGGAATGGTGAGCAAGATACATAAGTTAAACCAACATTATGGCAGAATTCTACAGTCTTAGGATCGCCGCCATGTTCACCACAGATACCTAACTTGATATCTGGACGTGTTGCTTTTCCTTTTTCTACAGCCATCTTAACGAGCTGACCAACACCATCAACATCGATTGTTGAGAATGGATCATGTTCGTAGATGTTGTTCTTATAGTAATCGCCTAAGAACTTGCCAGCATCATCACGAGAGAAACCGAATGTCATCTGAGTTAAGTCATTTGTACCAAATGAGAAGAATTCAGCTTCAGTAGCGATCTTGTCGGCTGTTAAAGCAGCTCTTGGGATTTCAATCATAGTACCAACATGGTATTTCATATCAACGCCAGCTTCTTTGATGATTTCATCAGCTGTTGCTGTAACAGTCTTCTTAACGAAAGCTAATTCTTTAACTTCACCAACTAATGGGATCATGATTTCTGGTTCAATCATTTCGCCAGTTTCTTTAGATACGTTGATAGCAGCTTTGATGACAGCTTCTGTCTGCATAGCCGCGATTTCTGGGTAAGTAACAGCTAAACGGCAGCCACGATGACCCATCATTGGGTTGAATTCTTTTAATGATTCAACACGCGCTTTTAATGCTTCAAAAGTCATACCTAAAGATTCAGCTAAAGGTTTGATTTCTTCATCTGTATGAGGTAAGAATTCATGAAGTGGTGGGTCTAAGAAACGGATATTAACACCGTATTTGCCCATTGTTCTATATAATTCTTCGAAGTCAGCCTGCTGATATGGTTCGATCTTAGATAATGCTTCTACTCTTTCTTCAACTGTTTCAGCACAGATCATACGACGGAAGTTGAAGATTCTTTCTTCGTCGAAGAACATATGTTCAGTACGGCAAAGACCGATACCTTCTGCACCGAAGTCTCTTGCCTGTTTAGCATCTCTTGGGTTATCAGCGTTTGTTCTCACTTTTAATTTACGAGCGGCATCTGCCCATTCCATGAATGTCGCAAAGTTACCGCCGATTTCAGGATCAACAGTTTTGATCTTTTCTGCGAAGACTTCACCAGTTGAACCATTTAATGACATATAGTCACCTTCATGTAACTGACGGCCATCTGGTAATGTTAATGTCTTAGTCGCTTCATCAACTTTGATCGCGCCACAGCCAGATACGCAGCAAGTACCCATACCACGAGCAACAACGGCAGCGTGAGAAGTCATACCACCACGGACAGTTAAGATACCGTTACATACGACCATCCCTTCGATATCTTCTGGAGATGTTTCGTTACGCGCTAAGATTAAGTCAGTGACACCATTGTCATGAGCTGCTTTCGCTTCTTCAGCAGTGAAGTAAACATGACCAGTCGCAGCACCTGGAGAAGCTGCTAAACCAGTAGCGACAGCTTTGGCAGCTTTGTAGGCATCCTGATCAAAGTTTGGATGTAATAACTGATCTAATGCTTTAGGATCTACTTTTAATAAAGCTTCTTCCTTGCTTAACATGCCTTCCTGAACCATTTCAACAGCGATTCTTAAGGCAGCCTGAGCAGTTCTCTTACCATTTCTTGTCTGTAACATGAATAATTTACCATCTTCAATAGTAAATTCCATATCCTGCATATCTTTATAGTGATCTTCCAAAGTATCACAAATCTTTACAAACTGATCGTAAACTTCTGGCATCTGATCAGCTAAAGTAGCGATTGGGCTAGGTGTACGCACACCAGAAACAACGTCTTCGCCCTGCGCATTCATTAAATATTCACCGAATAATTTCTTTTCACCAGTTGCTGGGTTACGAGTGAAGGCAACACCAGTACCAGATGTTTCAGAACGGTTACCATAAACCATCTGCTGAACGTTAACGGCAGTACCCCAAGAACCAGGGATATCGTTTAAACGACGATAAGTGATCGCACGATCATTGTTCCATGAACCAAATACGGCCCCTACGGCTGCATATAACTGCGTCATTGGATCCTGTGGGAAACCAGCTGGATCTAATTTTGCAAATTCTTCTTTATATAATTCAACAACTTCTTTTAAGTCATCAGCTGTTAAATCAGTATCGAATTCATAACCTTTTTCTTCTTTGATTTTATCGAACTGTAATTCGAATTTTTCTCTTGGGAAGCCTCTTACAACATCCGCAAACATCTGGATGAAACGACGATATGAGTCATAAACGAAACGTTCGTTGCCAGTATCTTTCGCAAACTGCGCTGCTACTTCGTCATTTAAACCTAAGTTTAAGACTGTATCCATCATCCCTGGCATTGATTCACGAGCCCCAGAACGAACAGATACTAATAATGGGTTCTTAGGATCGCCGAATGTACGGCCAGTGATTTTTTCCAGTTCTTTTAAATTATCCTGGATTTCTTTCTTCATTTCATCGGTTAATTTTGCACCATCTTCATAGTACTGGGTACAAGCTTCAGTTGTAACGGTAAAGCCCTGTGGGACTGGCAAACCAATTCCGGTCATTTCTGCCAAGTTGGCACCTTTACCACCAAAGATTTCTTTCTTTTTTGAAAGAGGCATGTCTAATGCTGCACCCTCTTTAAAAAGGTAAACATATTTTTTCATAACTTATTAGTTCCTCCTTGTTAAGTACAAATTCAATTATACTCTTTATGATAATTTGCGCAAGCGTTTTCACCAACTTTTGTATCCGTTTACAAACATTTTAATATAAATTTCACATGTCAAAATGCAAAAAAAGAAGAACTTTTCAATAAAAGTTCTTCTACATCTCCTGGGCAATTTCAATGTTAATTTTTCTTGAATTGAGCTTCTTGTGATTGCAGGTTGAGAGGATTTTATCCGTGACATCCTTCTTCACATTAACGAAACTGAATTTTCTCTTGATCGTAATTTCCCCAATATCACTTTTTTGAATATGTGCGGTATCACATAAGAACGCTAACAAACGTGACTTGTTGACCTTATCTACCTTACCACGATTGATAAAGAGACGATCATGATCAACGCTTTCCTTGACCATCGCATAATCATCCTGGTAGTCATAACCGATACGGCTATCATAATTCATCTTTAATAAAGCGGCTAAGACATCATCCCGCATTGATTTTGGCATATCGCGTACAACATTATAGAAATCATGCTGCGCTCCGCGATCTAAGACATCCTGAATATCAAATAACAATTCTTTAATCTTTTCATTAAAGATATCATCAATGGAAGGAATATCTAATTCCACAAAGTGGGAATTGGTCTTACGTTCAATCTTTCTTAAGATGCCAAGTTCTCTTGGAGAAACGATCGTATAAGCTTCGCCAGTATTGCCGGCACGGCCGGTACGGCCAATACGATGGACATATAATTCATCTTCCTGAGGTAATTCATAGTTGATGACATGACTGACATGATCGACATCAATCCCGCGGGCTGCAACGTCCGTGGCGATTAAATATTTGATCTTATGATCTTTAAAACGTCTTAAGGTATGCATACGCGTGGTCTGAGAAATATCGCCATGCATCGCTTCGACATTGTAATTATGCGCCTGCAGTTCGCTGGAAATTTCATCAACGCTGCGTTTGGTCTTACAAAAGATAATCGCCGATTCAATGTCATGGGAATCTAAAATACGACATAACACTTCAAACTTCTGTTTTGGCTTCGCCACATAGAAGAACTGCTTGACCGTCGTCGCGGTCTGCTGTTTTTCTTTAATGCGGATATGTAAATAATCATGCTTCATATAGTTTGAAGCGATCTTTTTGATGCCATCAGGCATCGTTGCCGAAAATAACACAGTCTGACGCGTTTCTGGAACCGTTGATAAAATCGTTTCAATGTCATCCACAAATCCCATGTTTAACATTTCATCTGCTTCATCTAAAACAAAGTAAACCAAATGATCTAATTTGACCACTTTCCGACGCATTAAATCCATTACACGTCCCGGTGTCCCAATTAACACATCGACGCCTCTTTTAATGGTGCGAATCTGTTTTTCGATTTCACTGCCGCCATAAACGCAGGTAAAACGTAAATCAGTATATTTTCCAATCCGTTTAAACTGTTCATAAATCTGGCTGGCTAATTCGCGGGTTGGCGATAATACAATCGCCTGAATATGATCACTATGATGTAACTCTGACAAAAGCGCTGACCCAAAGGCTAAAGTCTTGCCCGTGCCCGTCTGCGCCTGACCGATCAGGTCGCGTCCCTTAATAATTTCGGGGATCGCTTTCTCCTGAATCTTACTTGGTGTTGTAAAGCCCATTTCATCGATGGCTCTTAACACATCATCCGATAAAGGTAATTCATTAAATTTAATTTTACTCATGTATGTTCTCTCTTTCTAAGCTTAACTAGGCTACCATAGAAAAAGTAAAAATACAAGGAAAAAAGCGCAAATTTAAAGTTTTTCAGTTACTATTCACGGTTAGATATAGTTGATATATAAAGTTGTACCTAAAAAGAGCACGGAACGGTGCCCGTGATACGGCCTTGTTTTAATTGTAGTAAAGAGGTATGTAAAATGTATACACAGCGAAATGAAGCATGATGTTAAATCTGATTTCAGGTAATGGCTATGATACCTTATTCCACCATTATAACGGTTTGTCGATTCTCAGGAGAGATCTTCCCCTGAGAATATTTCTTTTACCGTTATTGGATCACCTTCATAAAGTCGTATCATTGCATAGATCTCATTTATTCCGTTTTTCCTGCAGGTTTCTATATACGTTTTGGCATCTGCGTAATACTGAGCGTTTTGAATATTTTGGAACTGTCCTGATGATCGCATATGGCTTTTTACGACTCTAAGTCCGCGTTCTGCGCAATTATTGGTTGTCGGAAGAGTGAAATCATTTACCCAAGCAAAGTAATTATCATAATAATCACGTATACGCTTAATTAGCGTCTTCTCGGATCTTCCAAAGTATGCATCATAATCTTTTTTGTTTCTCTTTTCCGCTCGGTTGAGTATATCATTAACTTTTTTGTTAAAGTTTTCAATAAATTCATCACTAAAGCGAGTCTCTCCCTTGTTTATGGCTTCTTTGCGTTTGTGGATGGTATCGGAAATAAGATCTTTCAGTTCCATAAGCTCATCATGTTTTGTATCAATAGCGATTTTTTTGAGGTCACGCTGAAGGTGCTGATTGCATTCAAGGTTGCCAAACTTGAATTTAGCGTTATAGTTCACTTTATTGTGATCATGCATCGTTTTTTGCTCTTCAGTGAGTAGTGTTAGGACTTTGTCTTCTTCAATCCCTTCAAGATCTTTCTTCTCATGAGCCGTATAATATGAGAGTGTTTCATCTCCGTAAAAGCGCAGGCAGCCTTTCTTTGTATTAATATTGATAACAGTGTCATCCCAATATACGAGAGTTCTTTGGAGCATTAGATTCTTTAAAACTATACGGAACTCAGATAACTTTTTTGATGCAATCATAGGAAGTTTTGCAAGGTAGCCTTCTGACGGACTTATTTCTCCGTTTGTGATCCCCTCAAAAAAGGTTTTAACCTTGTTAATAGGAACATTGCAGGTATTCATTAGCGATAAGCCAACGGCCTGTACTGCCGTCCCATAGTGACAGGCTGATCTTTCATTAGGCTTCAGGCCAAGAAAAAATGTAGTCCCGCAGCTTCCGCATTTGTATTGATAGAAAACCTTTTTGAGGTTTATAGGCTTGATGCTAATAGTTTTCTCATATACAGCTTTAGTTTTGCCGGTGAAAACAAGTTCATGAGAACCACATTTCGGACACTCAGTTGCATCATCTGCCACATATTCAATTTCTTCGTCAATATCATCAGGAATACCGAGTTCACTTTTAGAATGTCCTGGCTGACCTCCAATTTTTCTGTCAGTAGGCTCTCTGGAATTGATGCTTGAGTTATATTTTGCTTTTCCTATAGGAGTAGACGCAGTAGGAATACCAACGGTAGTTGAGTCATGATTGCTTATGGCATTAAGATATTCAATCTTGTCTTTCAGTCTGTTAATTTCATCATTAAGATTTCTAATCATTTCATCTTTTTCAAGACAAAGCTGCTTTAATTTTGCGATTCTGTTATCCCTGTATTCAAGCTTCTGTTTTTTGGATTTCAGTTCTTCATTACAATCGTAAAGTCTTGTTTTAAGGTCACCAATCTTTTTGCATGCTTTATCATATTTTACTGATAGTGTTCCTAAAGAATCCATTGATTTACTCCTTGTTAATCATCATTATTAAGAATTGATTCAATTCTATTGATCTTGCTGGTAAGCTTTCTATTAGCCGCCTTAAGCTGTTTGATCTCATCATCTCTGCTTGCAATAATTTTTTGCATATCCTCAACCATCTTTTTATAGGTTCTTCTGCCGCTTGCTTTTTCTTCATTTTCAGCTGTATTTTTATCAGGATTAGGCTTTCTCCCTCGCTTTTTGCTTGAAGGAATAATTTCTCCAGTTTCCTCGTCTACAACGCCAAGGTATTTGCGTTTTGCTCTAGGCTGTTTGAGCTCAGGATTCCAAACTGAAACAGATTCATAAGCATATTTCTTGCCAGTTTTCTTGTTTGTCACATAAACAATTGCCATCTTTTCTCACCCCCTTGTTACTATATACAGTATATCATATAACTAGCTTAAAATAAATAGTAATTTACATATAATTTAAATTTATTAGAGACTATGTTTGCTGAAATTATCAAGAAAAAGAGAATACTTTTTTGGTTGTCAGGAATAAGACACTTGAATTGTTAATACATGACTATAAATCACTTTAAAAGTTATAATAAAAGGGTATCCCATATATGGATATACCCCTAAATAAAGACATTATTCAATTTTTAATCTTTCAGCACTGTGAATAGTAACGTTTTTCACCATTGGAAGCGATCACTTTCTGATACCAGGTGAAAGATTTCTTTCTATAACGCTTCATATCTTTCAGATCATGATCTTCACGATTGACATAAATGATGCCATAACGTTTAGCCATTTCGCCGTGGCTGCTTAAAATATCAATCGGTCCCCACATTAAATAGCCACGACAATCGACGCCATCACTAACCGCCTCCTTGACCGCTTGAATATGTGCACGCATATAGTCAATACGATAATCATCATAAACAGTGCCGTTTTCTAAGATATCTTTCGCGCCTAAGCCATTTTCCACCACCATAATTGGTAAACGATAACGATCATAAATATCACGTAAGCCTAAATATAACCCTGTCGGATCAATCGGCCAGCCCCATTCACTTTCTTTCAGATAAGGGTTCTTACATTCCCCTTCCTGTGCGCTATATGCATGAGAGAAATAATAGCTTAAGGAAAGCATATCCACAGTATTCTCTTTTAGTAACTGCAGATCCCCTGCTTCCATTTCTGGCAGCTTATCTTCTTTGATCATTTTCTGGTAAATGTAAGGCAAATATTCACCATGAGTGAACATATAGAGATACTGCTCGGTAATGGCATTATGATCCATCGCCGCTCTCACATCACGAGGATCACAGGTTTTCGCCTGCACCGGCGCATAGATAATCATTCCTAAAATCTGGGCATCTTTGATCGTATGCACTTTTTTCGCCACTAACGCATGCGCCACAAAGGTATTGTGAATGAGCTGATTGACAAAAGTCTGGAAATCAACACCTTCGGGACACTTCGCCCCATAGAGAAATTTCTCATCATTGATAAAGGCAATCCCATTTTGTTCATTGAAAGAAATCCATTTCTTAACGCGATCGCCATAACGATCAATCATCTTATAAGCATAATTTACAAACATATCGACAACTTTCCGCGAATAAAAACCATTGTACTCATCCATTAATACCTGTGGCATTTCAAAATGATAGAGTGAACACATCGGCTCCATCCCATAAGCGATCAGCGCATCAATGAAGCGATCATAGTATTCTAAGGCTTCTTCATTGAAATGAATCCCATCGGGAGATACCCGCGACCAGTCAATCGAAAAGCGGTAACAGGTAAAGCCGCATTCTTCAAATAAGGCAAAGTCTTCTTCATAGCGATGAATTTCATCAATGCCATCTTTAAAGTCACCAAATTCTGGTTGACAAATATTGTCACAAACTGCTCTCACCTTGCCATACATCGTGTGGCCGCCTTCACTTTGATGGGCAGTGACAGCCCCGCCCCATAAAAATCCTTCTTTTAACATATTTTCGACACCTCTTTACCTCAAGTATAAGAATCTTATTAAGCACTGTCCGTAAATTTGCATAAACTGAAAAGAACCTATCTCTAAGGATAGATTCTTACTCTTTCGTATGAAGATAGCGACGCACTTTCGCTAAAAAGTAAAGAGAACCCGTAATAAAGATCGTCCGCTCTTTCATTGTTAAGGCGTCATCAACGGCTTTTTGCCAGTGATCATTGATTTGGACGGGGAAATCATCTGCTAAAGCTTTAGCCGTGGCAGCGCGGGGATGATCAAACTGCGTGACGACAATATCATCTGTAAGCTTTAATAAGATTTCTAACATATGATGGGTATCTTTATCGCCTAAGGCGCTAAAGATAATATGTGGATGCGCATAAGCTTTCGCTGATTCATAAAAAGCTTCCATGCCTTCTTTATTATGGGCGCCATCAATAATAATCAGTGGATGCTCATGGACTTTTTCAAAGCGGGCAGCCCAATGCGCCTGTTTTAAACCCGTCAGCAAATCATTGGTTGTAAAGGGAAAATATTCTTCAATCGTTTCTAAGATGTTAATAGCTAACGCCGCATTTTGCGCCTGATAGCGCGCGGTCGTATCTAAAGTGACATGATAGCCATGATAATCAAAGTGTAACTGGTCCTCTACTACTTCAATATCGGTAACCGGATCGATGACAATCAGTTCACTGCCATGTTTTTGCGCTTCTTCATAGAAGACATCCAGACATTCTAACCGCGTTTCCCCCGTCATATAAGGAACTCCATCTTTGATAATTCCCGCTTTGGCGCGCGCGATTTCGCTGTACGTATCGCCTAAGTAATTGGTGTGATCTAAGCCAATGTTCGTATTCACAGCTAGTAATGGACCAATGATATTAGTCGCATCTAAAGTGCCGCCTAAGCCCACTTCAAATAAAGAGACATCAACCCCTTTATAAATAAAGTAGAGAATCGCCATAAAGACTTCCATCTCAAATTTAGAGAGTTCACCTTCCACAAAAGAAGACATAAAACGATTGGCTAATTTAACATAGACCTTTTCAGGAATTGGTTCATCGTTGATTTTGATGATATCTAAACGTTCATCTAATGAAGGCGAAGTGAAGGTGCCAACCTTATAATGGGCTGTTTTTAAGACTTCTTTAGTGTAATTAACGGTGGACCCCTTGCCATTTGTGCCGCCAATATGCACCGCCTTTAAGACATATTGAATATTAAAATGATTTCTCGCGAAATCTTTAAAATGATCTAAGCTATAAACCCGCATGGGCTGGCTGTCAATAAAAGCCTGCACTTCTTCGAAGGTTTTAAAATGATGATCTTCATTTAAGATCTTTACCATTCGTCCCTGTCCTTCGTGATGATAGCCAAAGTTTGTAAAAAAGGGAATATTCGCTTCACTGGTATGTAAGAGAATCCGCCCATAACCGATGCGTTCAACGGCTTGTAATAAGATCGCAAAGACTTCCACCTGGCGAGAGCCAGGCATCGCATAAATCAGTCTGACGTCTTCACATTTATATAAATCGACAAAGCCATAAAGAAGGCCATTTTCCATGGCGCATAAAAAGACCTGACCGGGATTATAAAATGAATAATTCATCTGGTAGGTCTTCATGACATCTAATACCTGGGCTTCATTACGTTTTGATAATAACTGTATTTCCATGATTGCTCCTTAAAAAAAGGGATGTCCCCATCCCTCTTATAATTTTTCAAATCTATCAATATTTAAGACGAAAACGGTCGCCCCGCCGACTAATACATCGACCATAATTGGGGTAAAGAATTCACCCATTTCTGTTGGTGGAACAGTAGGTTCTTTCTCAACGCGTTTTTTGGCGTTAGCCTTAATAATTTCAATAGCACCATCCACTTTATCGTCATCAGTTCCGATAAAGAATGTCGTATTCCCTTTCTTCAGGAATCCCCCGGAAGTAGCTAATTTTGTGACAAAGTAGCCGCCTTCAGTCAATGCTGACTGAACAGTGCTGCTGTCATCATTGTTTACGATCGCGATTATTAACTTCATAACACTCGACCTCCTTTTTTCACCTCTATCATATCATCAAAGTTATCAAGAGTAAATATAGGAAACTCATGGTCTATATAAAGTTTCTTAAATGCAAAAAGAGGGAATTACTTCCCCTTCTCCTTAAATATATATAAGCCTGTTAGGCGAATTCTAATGGTTCAATATTACGATAAATGCGGCCATCTTTAGTCGTTGCCACATAATAGACTTGATTATGTTCAGGCTTATAATAGATATTTAAGTCTGCGACTGTGTTTAAACGGATATCATTCGCTTTTAATTCATTTTTTACGAATGTCTCTACGTCTTTTGCACAGGCCTGATGATTGTTGCACTGAATTTCGATTTTACTCATAAACGTCCTCCTTTCTGCTTCTCTTTTCATTCATTATACACTTGAATATGAAATTTGTGTGAACTGATGCTCACAAATATGCATTTTTATAACTTTTTTCGAGAATCTTGATATAATACGTCCTGGTGATACAAATGAAATTTCAGGAATTATTAATTAACTGGTATGATACCCATCATCGGGATCTGCCTTTTCGTCATATCGATGACCCTTATGCCATCTGGGTGAGTGAAATTATGCTCCAACAGACAACCGTGACTGCGGTTATCCCTTATTTCACGCGCTTTATGCAGCGGTTTCCCACCGTTGAAGCCTTAGCGCAAGCGTCCTTAGATGAAGTGTATAAATACTGGGAAGGTTTAGGCTACTACCGGCGCTGCAAACATCTTCATGAATCAGCGCAGATAATTATGGCGCAATTTCATGGGATCTTCCCGCAAACCTATGAGGATGTCCTCTCTTTAAAAGGCGTCGGTCCCTATACAGCAAGTGCGATCTGCTCTTTTGCCTACCATCAGAGCTACGCCGCTATTGATGGCAATGCGCTGCGCGTTTTATCGCGGCTAGATCGCCTGCATGATAATATTGCAGAGACGAAAACGGTCAAAGAAATTACGAAACGTTCTAATCGTTATATCCAAGGCTACGACTCAGCAAAGTATAATCAGGGACTGATGGATTTGGCTAATGCCATCTGCAAAGTACAAAATCCGCTTTGTGAAGCCTGTCCGCTGCAAAGCTGCTGTCAGGCATATAAATATCATGAAGAAAAAGTCTTACCGATTAATATCAAAAAGATCAAAAAGCAGGAATTAAGCTTTATTACCGGCGTCATTACTTATCAAGATGAGCTGATGCTCATTAAAAATAAAGAAGGCTTATTAGAAAATATGTATGGTCTGATCCAGTATGAAGTAGAATCGCCTTATTCCTTTATGGAAGCTTTTGAAAAGGACTATGGCCTTTCTTTAAGCGTCGAAGAAAGCATCAAAGACTTTAAACATGTCTTTACCCACCGAACCTGGCATATGCATGTTTATCACTTTATTGCCAAAGAAAAAGATGAACATTTTTACGATCAAAAAACGATAGAGACCTTCGCGATCCCTACCGCCCATAAAAAGATATTAACGTATCTACAAAACAAGTAATGTAATAAGTGTAATAATAGCCAGCCCGCCCTGTTTAAGAATGATATCTTTTGAACTCGTTAATGAACCAAAGGCAGCGACTAAAATGATATACCCCATATACAGCATCGTATACGTCTTACTTGGAAAGACAAAGACACTGAAAAGAATCAGGATGGCGATTAAACCGTTATAAACACCCTGGTTCTTAAAAAGTGTACTGACAGAATCACGCGATAATTCACTTAAATCCATTTTAAAGACACGACTGGTGCTAGCAGATGAAGTCGCAAAGGTTTCTAAATACATAATGTAGAAAAACTCTAGAGCGACTAAAGTGGCTAATACTTTTGAAATAATTGACATACAATTTCCTCCCACCCCATCATAGCATAATGAAGCGGTAAAGAAAATCAAAACGCATTTCACACAATTCTAAAAAAGTGTGTGAATAAAGCCTCTTTAAGCGGAGAAAACATGGGGAAAGAGGTGATTTTTGTTTTCATTTGAGGTTATTTATTGTAATATGGATATGATCAAATGAATTTACAAAGGATTGAGGTAAGTTATGAGAAGAAAAACACATAGAAAACAATATGTACATCGAAAAAGACCCCCAAAGCGTAAGGGCAAGCTGCCGATGAGCCGCATTCAAAACGGTCATCTGCGACGCTTATCATATGTCGCTTTTGTGGTGGTCATTGTCATTGTGCTCTTCTTTGCGGCAGCGAATGCCGTAACGTTAAAGATCGATGGCAAATTTTTACCTTCCTACGCTTCTGAAGCAGCGGAAATTGCGGCGAAAAGCAAGGAGTCAGATTTCGTTTTGAGTAATCCTTCAAAGATTTATGACTCTACTGGCAAGCTGCTCTATTCTTTCAAAGGTGATACTGGCGGCTCTTATGCCGACTATGACGAAATTCCTAAGGATGTCGTCAATGCCTTTATCGCCATCGAAGATAAGACCTTCTGGAAAAATAATGGCTTCTCATTACGCGGGACACTGCGTGCCCTTGTCTCCGTTATTAAAAACGGTTCAATGACACAGGGCGGATCAACGATCACCCAGCAGTTAGTACGTACCATCTACTTGACAAGAGAAAAGAGCATCGGGCGAAAGATTAAGGAAATCTTTTTAGCAAGGGACATCACGAAGAAATACAGCAAGAAGAAAATTATGGAATACTATGTCAATTCCTGCTGTTTCTCCAACAATATTTATGGGATTACGGATGCGGCGAGCGTTTACTTTAATAAGAAGCCCAATCAGTTAACGCTAGGTCAGGCGACTTATTTAACAGCCATTCCTAACCGTCCCGCTTTATACAACCCTTATAAAAACTCACAAGGAATCATCAATCGTCGTAACCGTATTTTAAGTGCGATGTTAGATGACAAGCTCATTACCAAAGCGCAGTACACGCAAGCTACAAACGAAAAGATTACAATCGCCAAGAGAAAAACAGCTGAAATCTCTGATTATGCGACAACATATGCGATCCATTCCACAATTCTTTATTTAATGAAGAAAGATGGCTTTAAGTTCCAGTATAAACGGGCTTCCACAAATGCCTATAACGCTTATAAGAAAAAATATAATAGTGAATATGCAGCAATGAAAGAAACCCTTTATACAAAAGGCTATACCATTAAAACAACTTTAAATTCTGCGCGTCAGAAACAGTTACAGATCTTAATGAACGGACAGTTAGCCCGTTACTCAACACGTATTTCTAATGGTTCGTTCAAGCTGCAAGGCGCTTTAACCGTCATTGACAACAAAACCCATAAAGTGGTTGGCATCATCGGCGGTCGTCAGGACAGTAATACTTCATCGTATTCATTAAACCGTGCTTATCAGTCACCACGTCAGCCAGGTTCGGCCATTAAACCATTAGTTGTCTATACCCCTGCTTTAGAACAAGGGAAAACAGCTTATTCTACATTAAGAAATATTGATGTGCAAACAGCTTATGATCGTAAAAAATCTGGTTACAGCATCCAAAATATGGGCGGCTCTTCGATGAGCTTAGCGCAGGCTGTCTTCAAATCTGTCAATGGCTGTGCGATCTATCTTTATGATCAGGTTACACCAACGGTCGGTTTAAATAAACTCGTAAAAATGAGATTTAATACCGTGATGCCAAGTGATTATGGCTTAGCTTCTGCTTTAGGTGGTTTCACCACTGGGGCCACAACCTATGAAATGGCCAATGCTTATTCAACTTTAGCTAACTATGGTTCTTACACGCAGGCTGACTGTTTAACATCTATTAAAGATAAAGATGAAAAAGAAATCTACAAAGCACCAGCAAGTGAACGTGTTTATAGTGAATCGGCATCACAGAAGATGACTGGTATCTTACGTGGTGTCATTACGAAAGGGACAGCAAGTTCCATGAACTGGTCAGCTTACTCTTCTACTGACGCAGCTGGTAAAACCGGAACCACAAATAGTAATAAAGATGCTTGGTTCTGTGGTTATACCCCTTACTATTCTATTTCCGTATGGTGTGGTAATGATGACCCTGAAGATACATCCCTCTACGGCGGCATGGCCCCTGTACAAATCTGGCGTTCGATCCAGTCTTATATGTTAAGAGGAAAGGAAACGGCACACTTCGAAAACGCCAGCATCCCTTCAGGATATTCTTCATCTTACTCAAGTTCGTCTTATTATCGTCGTCGTAAAACGCAGAATTCCAACAATTCGACAACCACTGGTAATACAAACAACGCTGAAAACAACGCGAATACTAATGGTAATACAAATACAGATCAAAACACGTCACAAAACAGTTCAAATACCAATAGTCAGTCTTCAGCGGGCAATTCATCAACAGCTAACAGTTCAAACAATACGCAATCGACAAACAATAGCGCTACGACAAATAAACAGACACAAAGCAGTGCAGCTTCCGGCACGACAAATAAGTCGACAACCTCTAAGTCATCGACTTCATCAAGTGCTTCACAAGCGGCCTCAAGCAATGCAAACGCTGCCGGCAATGCGCAATAGAGAAAGGTTCACGCCTTTCTCTTTTCTATTTAAAAAGGGCTTTTTAGCCCTTTTTTGATCGCAAGACAATGACGGCTAGCTGACGTCCTAAAAAGTGATCGAGCACACTGATCGTTGTCCCCGTTAACATCGCTGCCAGGATTGTTCCAAGACCTAAGCCATAAATATGCCCAGCTAAAGATAATGATAAAACCAGAGTGATCGTAATCATGATACAATCGGTGATCAGTTTGACCTTGCCAAAAGGTTTCCCGGTTACTTTCGCAAAGGCATTGACATAGCCATCGCCGGGATTCACGATGAGTTCCATATTGACCATCAGAAAGGCCCCTAAAGCGGTGCAGAAGATGGCAAGCAGTAAAATGAAAAACGCGACGATAAAAGAAGGATGAGAAATTGGTAGCAACGCATTGTAAAAATCGATTAATAAACCAAAGAGATAGGAAAAGGGAATCTGTAAGAGGACACTTAAAGTGATCTTACGATAAACAAGTAATTGAATGATTACCAAAACGATATAAGCGATGCTCGTACACCTGCCAAACGATAAGCTGCTCATCTGTGAGCAAGCAAAAGGCACGGAAATAATAGGTGAAACCCCTAAGCCTGTTTTCGAGTTGAGGACTAAGCCTAAACCAAGGATGAAAATACCTAAGATATAAATACAAATTCTTTTAAACACACAAACGCCTCCCTTCCCTATTATAAGAGAAGAAAGGCGTGATTTCATGAGATTTTCA
Source organism: Intestinibaculum porci (assembly GCF_003925875.1). Lineage (GTDB taxonomy): Bacteria > Bacillota_I > Bacilli_A > Erysipelotrichales > Coprobacillaceae > Intestinibaculum > Intestinibaculum porci. Next base: position 1,967,254 of record NZ_AP019309.1, read on the forward strand.
AAATTTCTAAAGCTTTAGCCACATCATGACTCGTCAAGCCGTACTTAAAGTCGGTGTTCACGAAATGATGATCTAACCGCATGGTATAGAAGTCTTCAAAAGGATAATCATCTAAAATGACATAATTTGTAATCCCATGTTCTAAGATATACTTTTTAATTGTCGCACCGCGATAAATTGTTTTTTCATGGGTGACATCAATAATTTTCATCTGATAGTGATGTAATTTGACTTTCAGATATTCAAACATCAACGGATCATTCTGCCAGGTACTTGATAAGATAATTGTAGCCTGGCTCTTTTTCACTAAGCGATATAACTGTAAGAGATTATGGGTATCCACGCCAATAAAGCCCGTTGCTTCCACGACTTCCTGCGTTGTCGCATTATTGAGGACACCATCACAATCTAAAAAGATTACATTGTCCATACTATTTCCTTTCTGCATGCAGGGCTTTCTTGCATGCATACATTTTTGCATCCGCTCTTTGGAAAACATCTTTATAATGATTGTCAACCCCTGGGATATAGTGCGATGCCCCCATAGAAAACGCCACTTGCAGCCAAGGACTTTCTAAAGAAAAATCACGATCTACTAAATAAGGATCTAACTGTGTAAGCAATTCATGCATGTGGGCTAAATCATCATTTTCTAAGATGACGACGAATTCATCCCCGCCAACGCGGTAAACCGGTGAATGTTTAAATATATCACAAATGACTTTTGACATCAGTTTAATAGCTAAGGAACCTTTTTCATGACCATACTCATCATTGATCTGTTTGAGCCTGTTCATATCACACATCACAATCGCGAAATTCGCAAAATGTAAATCAATCGCATCATTAAGGGTTTCGATCTTCCGCTTATAGGCATTATAGTTTTTCACTTTTGTAAGCTCATCCTGGTAAGCCTGATTAGAGACATAGCTGACATTTTTAAAGACGGATTCCGTGGCTCTATTCAGAGCTTTCGTTAACTGGGCGATTTCGTCATCCCCCTTAACATCTAACTGCGTATGGTAATCTCCTTCACAAATACTTTGAGCAGCCTGCGTCAAACGATGCAGCGGCCGCGTGATCCGGTAAGCATATATGAAACCGATGATGATAAAAAGCAGCCATAAACTGCCGGCGATGAATGCGGTGTCTAAAAGTGCCTGATCTCTTTTCGCAAAGATTTCCTTTTGCGGCACTAACATCACGACCCGCAAACCATTTTTAAGCGTCGTATAAGCCATAACACTCTTTTTCGCATGGAACTGACAATCAATCACATCATTTTTAGTGGACGTCTTCTTTAGTTTTTGCAGATCAATGCCTTTAATTTCCGTTACTGAACTGATTGTGACAGATTCTGATAAGGTATTGAACTGATGATCCGTGAGCAATGCCTTGCCGCTTTGATAAACAGAGGTATGATTAAAGTAATGGGCTAAGGTTTCAAAACTCAAATCAATACCAATAATAGCGCAAAATTCACCCTCAATATAAACTGGCATCCCATAACTAATCAAATTCATTGTCGCATTGGCATTATAGTAAGGTTTCACCCAGGTACCTTTTTTTGCCTTTAATGGAGCATAATACCAGGCATTCCATTTGGTTTGATTAGCTTTATAATCCGTCGCACTGGTAATCGCTTTAGGGATGTAACGATCGTGACTTTTGACATACCAGAATCCTTCTTTCCCGTGGACGAGATCTTCATTATAGTGTACATAATAACCAGCCACAACAGGTATTTGACTGATATTTTCTGCCATCATCTTTTTTAATAATGATAATTCCCATTGACGTTTGTCCGCATTGTGGCAATCATTTTTTGTCATGGTACTCTTAAGCACGCTGGCGCTGCCATTGACAAAGTCTTCACAACGCACAAGCAGCTGATCGACTTCATTTTTCTTCAAACGACATTTTGCGTTAAGCGTTTCTTTGGCACTGCTGGTTTCCATTTTTTCAATATTACGAAAATTCATAAGCGTTAATGGTAAGGCCATGGTTACCATCGCACTTAAGATGAGTAAGATGATTTTACTTTTTATTGAATGCATATAAAAGCCCCTATTTCTAGTTTTATGTTAACGCTTTCTATGCATAATTGAAATAGTTTCTTGAATATTTGATATAAAAGACTTTAATTTTATATGTGACCTTAATTATTGACGCATTTTTATCTTATTACGGAGATCTTTCCGAATACTGTTCTTAAATTGTTTCATATTATTTTCATTTTGGTCACATAAAAGGAGAATCCTTAGATTCTCCTACTTGGTTTGCTGGTCATAGCGATGGGTTTTTGGATCATGCTCAGTCCGTAAGTGCGCATAAGGATCCGGCTCTGGTGATTCGACATCGACATTGACATTGAGTGGATCACCTTTGATCAATTCGCTTGCACTGGTAATGGTACTCGCTAAGGATGCCATATTACTTGGGATAATAATCTTCGTAGCCTGGCCATTAGCTAAGTCTTTCAGATACTTGAAGCCTTCTAACTGAACATATGCCGGGGATGGATTCGCATTATTGATTTCCTGAATCCCTTTTGCCTGCGCTTCATACATCAGTTTAATCGCTTCCGCCTGTCCTTGCGCTTTCGCAATGGCTGCTTCTTTTTCCGCTTCGGCGCGTAAGACTAAGGAAGCTTTTTCCCCTTCAGCCTTAAGGATTTCCGCCTGTTTACGCCCTTCGGATTCCGTTACTAAGGCACGTCTTTCACGCTCTGCACGCATCTGACGTTCCATCGCATTTTGAATATCCTTTGGCGGAATAATATTCTTGACTTCTACGCGGCTGACTTTAATGCCCCAGGCATCAGTCGCCTCATCTAAGATCACACGCATTTTAGAGTTGATTTCATCTCTTGAAGTCAAGGATTCATCCAATTCTAAATCCCCAATCAGGTTACGCAGGGTTGTCGCAGTTAATGTCTCTAAAGCGACTTCTGGGTTAACAACCCCATAAGTATAAAGATGCGAATCAAAAATGTGATAGTAAATAACCGAGTCAATTTGAATCGTAACGTTATCTTTCGTAATAACTGGCTGTGGTTCATAGTCTCCCGTCTTCTCACGGGTATCCACTTTTCGACGGACACTGTCAATAAATGGAATCAGAATATTGATCCCCGCTTTAAGCGTGCGAGAATACTTTCCTAACCTTTCCACCACGTACTCTTTTTCCTGCGGCACAATTTTAATGGTGGATGCCAGGAGTAAAAGCACAATGATGACCAAAACAACTTTCAAAATGATTGAAAACATAGTCAATCCCTCCTTCTGTCTATAAATATAATTGATTTGATATCATTATGCAAAACATTTAGACATATTTTATAATTTATCTAAATAATACGGAGAATTCTCCAATTTAAAAGGCAGCATTTGGCTGCCTGGAATCTATTTTAAATAAGCGTAGTTGAAGATTGTCCCAACCATTGGTTTTGTATAAATACCGCCAAACTTAGGATTGATCATCTGAGCTCCGCCCTGGTTAAAGACAGGAATAACAGCTAAATCATTCATGGCCACTTTTTCAGCGCTGACTAACGCTTTCCAGCGTTTATTGACATTGCGACTGTTATAGGCTTTATTCATTTTTGCATCATAAGCTTTCGATGCATAATGACCATAGTTATCACCATTGCTTGAGACAAGTAAATTCAAATAGGTTGTTGGATCGGCATAATCAGGGCCCCAACGGGTACATGAGAGATCAAAATCACCATTTTTCTGACGATTGTTGACACGATCCTGTTTCGTTGTGGCAACGACTTCAACTTTTAAGCCTTTCAGTTTGCTTAAACTATTTTGGACATATGTCGCAAACTGATTCATGAGTGTTTCATCGGTTCCATAGAGTACTCTTAAAGTGATGACTTTCTTTCCTAACTGTTTGAGCCCTTTATTGAGCGCCTTCTGAGCTTTTGCCTGATTGTAGGTGAATACTTTATAATCACCGGCATCCTTACGGAAATCGACTTTCTTTGGTGACGTTGCGACGCCGCTAGGGACAAAGCCCGTCGCCGCTGTCGAACCGTCTTTGAAAATGGACTTCGCAAAGTCATCACGATTAATAGCATAAGAGACAGCTTGACGAATATTCTTATTGGCTAAGGCTTTATTCTTTAAATTCGGTAATAAGTAATATTCAAAGCCGGTATTATAAGAACTGAAGCCTTTCTTATTCTTATATTTGTCTAAGACAGAAGAAGTTGGGAAGAACATATCAACTTTTCCGTTTTCATAGCCCGCTGCCGCTGCTTGCGCAGTTTGCGCTAAATTAATCGTTAAATGATCAATTTTAATATTTTTCGCATTGTAATAAGTATTATTCTTTTCAAATTCAGCTTTCGATCCTTTGACCCATGAGACTAACTTAAATGGACCATTTGACAAATAAGCTTTAGGATTTTGGCCATAGTTTTTGCCTTGCTTTAGGGCAAAAGCACGATTAATAGGTCTAAAGCACGTAAAGGTCATTAACTGTTTAAAGTAAGGGACTGGTTTGGTTAACTTAATGACAACGGTCTTGTCATCTTTCGCGGTAATACCTAAGGTCTTCAAATCTTTGTCAGTCAGTTTCTTACTTAAGGCTTCCCCCATGAGTTTATCTGCATTGACAATATTAGCGCCAGCAGAACCAAACATATAAATATAAGGGCCGCTTACTTTAAAGATACGCTGAAACCCATAAACAAAGTCATCGGCTTTAATCACTGTGCCATTGGACCACTTGGCATCACGTAAATGGAAGGTATAAGTTTTTCCATCTTTACTGGTCTCAACGCTTTCTGCTAAGCCATTGATGGTTTCACCATTTTTGCCATGACTCATCAGCCCTTCCGTGGCCGCTTTGATCACCTGGATGGAGCCGCCATCAGCGATGCTGGCGCTATCGAAAGAAGAAATATCTTCTCCCATCGCCATTGTAAAATCCGTTTGACTCTTGTTAGTGTTGCCGCAGGCGGTTAAACTGCCTGCTAATGCTAAACTTAATAAACTTAAAGATAATCGTTTCATTTACTTTCCTCCAAACTTTTCCGCGCGATCATTGGGCTCTTCCCATAAAGAAAGATCAGGTCCCTTTGGCAGAATGCCAAATTCATTGTGATGATAATATTTGATCGCATCAAAATGCGTTGTATTTTTAAATGCCGGAATACTATATAAGTCTTTGGCATAATTCCAAAGGTTAGGATAATCGATCAGCCGTCTTTGATTACATAAGAAAACGGGATAATAAGCGATATCAAAACGAGCTAAAGTAACATAGAGACGAATATCACTATCGGTTAAGCGATCACCAAAAAGATAACGCGAATGCGATAAGCGTTCTTCTAATTCATCTAAACGGGCAAATAAAGCATCAAAAGCTTCTTCATATGCTTCCTGACTTTCCGCAAAGCCTGCTTTATAAACACCATTATTGACATCATTGAAGATCACATCGTTGAGTGCTTTAATATCTTCACGTAAATCTTTGGGGAAAAGATCAGGAGCCCCCTTTTTATGGAATGGTTTCCAGGCTGTTTCCCAATAGTACGTTAAATTAAAGTAATCATTATTCACGACTTTTCGGGTCTTCACATCCACGATGCATGGCACTGTAGCTCGGCCGGTATAATTAGGATCCGTTTCCGCATAAATCTCTGGCAAGTAATGAATCTTTAAAACTGGATCCACCCCACCTGGATTGTTCGCAAAAGACCACCCTTTTTCACTGCGGTGAGGATGGGCTGTCCCGGTTGAGATGACATCATCGAGTCCTAAAAGGGCAAAGGCAATCTTTTGACGATGCGCCCAGGGACAAAGCGGTGTCCATAAAAGACGATAGCGGTGCGCTTCCACCGGCAGTTGCCCTTCCTGATCACCAAAAGGTGTGGTAAATCTATTTTTCTGACGGACAAACTGTCCCGTTTCATGATTAATTTCATGCACCGATTCACTCGTTGCAATATTCCCATTATGGGTCTGTTCAAAACTCTTTTCACGCATCTCACTTTTCCTCCTTGAATTTTCTTTCCGGTGTCTGACTTAAGGCTTTACGGTTTTGCGGTGTTGACCATAAGCCCTCAAAATCATAGGTTTTCCAGAATCTCGCATTAAAAGACTGGAAGATCGTGTTAGGCACCTTATCTTCTTCAGCGTAGTAATGGAAATACGTATTATGCTTGAAAGCCGGAATCTCATAGAGATCACGGGCATAAGCCCAAATGTTTGGATAATCGACAATACGATGCTTGATTGGTCCTAAGTTACGATAATAATGGGCATCAAAACGCGCTAAGGTAACGTAAAAGCGAATATCACTATCAGTGACATAATCACCAAAGAGGAAACGCTTTTGACTAAGACGCTCTTCTAAGACATCTAAGCCATTAAAGAAATCATTGTAGGCTTCTTCATAAGCTTCAACGCTTTGCGCAAAGAAACAGCGATATACCCCGTTATTGATATTATGGAAAAGCCATTCATTAAAAGTATCAATTTCATCTCTTAATTCTTCCGGATACAAATCAATTTTGTTTTTATGGAAGGCTTTGAAATCTTTTTCAAAATAATTGCTTAAATGATGATAATCATTATTAACTACTTTCTTAGTTTTAATATCCACTAATGCCGGCACTGTGCAGCGACCTTGATAATTGGGATCGGTATTGTAATAGAGTTCACTTAAATACTTGACTCCTAAAATAGGATCCTTGCCCCCTTCATCATAATCAAAGGCCCAGCCATACTTTGCAAAGTGATCGCCGCCATCGACTAAATTGACGCTCACGACATCTTCTAAACCTAAGAGCTCAATAGCGATGGATGAACGATTCGACCAGTTACATCCTTTCGCCCAAATCAGACGATAGCGTCCCGCTTCCACTGGTAACTCTCCTTCTTTATCTCCAAATGGCGTTGTAAATCTGTTTTTCTGTCTAACGAAGGCGCCATGAGCATCTACTTCATTTTCTGTCTCTACTGGTCTTTCTCTTACCATTTTTATTCCCCCAATTCTTTTTCCACATAAATGCAAACAAATAATCCCGCGTCAAGCGGCGCTTTGTCCATGCGCTTATAACCATTTTTTTCATAGAAACCAACAGCTTCATCACGAGAAGTGATGACAATATGATAATATCCTAATTCCTTCAGCCAGGCTTCCGCTTCTTGTAATAGCTTTGACCCTAAACCCTGATGCTGATAAGCGGGTAAAACGCTCACCCGCTCAATCTTTGCTTCATTTTCCAAATGGAGGCGACAGGTCGCGACGGGCAGCGTATCATCTAATAAAAGGATATAGCGGGTTTCTAGTCCATCTTGATCATCGAATTCCTGATCAAGGGTAATATCATAATGTCTGACCATCGTTTCGATGCGGACATCACCAACTCCGGCAAACCCCGCCGGATCCTGAAAAACTCTTCTTACACTCATTAACCCTCAATTCCTATCTGTTTGATAGGTTTATACTAATGCAATGTGAACAAGATGTCAATAAATGTAATAATCGTAAAAGCTATAGCCAGCCATCAAAAAAACCGGGGGGTTACCCGGTTACGTCATTATAAGTAATATTCCATTGGATAAGTGAGATAATCCATATCTTCTAATTCATCCATTGTAACAACACCTGCTGGTGCTAATAAGACACTAGGGATACGGTTAACGATGGTGGCACATGTATGTTCAACAGTTGCTGGTTTCACCACATGCCACTCTGTATCAGGTTCACCTGTGATCTTCCAGTCACACATATCGCCATCATCAGGACCATACACTTTCCCAATACACTGTGTTTCAATCACTGGTCCCTGATAGGTTTCACTCGTGACAACGGCAGCCATACCAATACAGTTTCCTTTAGGAATCGTCGCCTGCATCGTTTCAGAGTAGAGATCTTTGTCTTCAAAATATGGTACACATTTCTGGGTCTGTTTCTTGATCGTCCAGCCCATCTTCTGCGCTAAAGCTTCATTAGAGTTCCAGACATACGATGGTTCAATGGTTTCTGGATGAGCTATCTGAGCTTCAAATTCTTCTGGTGTTAAACCAACACCATGTGCTTTTGCTAAAGCTAAACCGTAATCTTCGACATTATAGGAAACGGCACCTTCAATTTTATCAATCTTATGGCAGGCACTTGCCACCATACCAACCATATTAACCCAGAAGACATCTTCCATCCCCGTTCCTAAAAACGTGCAGTTATGTTCTTTCGCAATGGTGTCTAACTTGTTGGTTAAAGCCGCACTGGTGGTCCAGGAATACGTCGTTTCCTCACATGTAGAAACAACATTAATACCTCTTGATAAGCATTTGACATAATGATCATAGCAGTCGCTTACTAAAGAGAATAAAGTAACAACAGCAATATCAGCTTTGCAGGTATCTAACACTTCATCTGCCTGATCACTGATCTTAACGCCTAGTTCAACATCTAAGCCGGCAAAGGTTCCTACATCCATGCCGACAACGGCTGGATTGACATCAATCGCGCCAACAATCTGGCATCCTGATTCATATAAATAACGTAAGATATATTTGGCCATCTTACCACAGCCATACTGTACAACTCTTATTTTTCTCATGTCATATCACCTCTTGCATATAGTCTAAACCCTCATCTAAGATGAGAGTCAAGCCTCTTTTGGAAAAGCAATAGGAACTTGTAAACGTAAGTACATATTACGTGATTCGTGGTTAAAAAATAACATTTCAATGAGCACTTCACAAAGATAATCACCAATGATTTCATAGTGATTATCCTGACAATACTGTAACAGTTTTTTCGCATAATCACGTTCATTATTGAAATCATCCATATAAATGCAGGCATACATGCCGGACTCTAATGTTTTCACATTTTGTTGATCGGGGAAGTTTTCATCGACAAAAATAAAACTCTGATAGGTCTCAAACTTCTGTTTCAAAAAGTTCTCCCGCGAGAGAAATGTTCCCACGTTACAGTAATACACCTGTGGCAGCTTGGACTGTAATAACTGATCTTTGAATTCTTTTAAGATCTCTTCATAGGTATCGGAATCATAATCATAGAAATTCTTAGAAACCGTTTTTTCATAATAATGGCGTTCATCAATAAACTCCGTCGTCAGTGTGCCAGCTATAGGAGATTTCCGATACCTTTCTAGGGAATAAATCGTTCGGCTCACGGCTGCCTTTTGCCTTTTGAGATCGGAAAGCTCCTGATCTATCGCTCTTCTTTTTTTGATCAGCACCGCTTCAATCAGATTTAAGTCTTCCTGATCTAAAACTTCTTTGATCTCTTTTAAACTCATCCCTAATTCTTTCATATAAGTAATCAGATCAAGACGGGCATTCTGTCTCATCGTATAATAGCGATAGTTAGTTTCTTGATCCACATAGCTAGGGGTCAGAAGCCCCCATTGATCATATAAACGCAAAGTATTGACACTGATATGATTGATTTTCGCAAATTTTCCAATATTCATATACTTATTTTCCATATTTCTCACCACTTCTATTATATCAAAAAAGTCTCATCCAAAATGAGAGTTTGTGAAAAAGCATTCAAAAAGCCATCATAATGACAATGTCATTCAGTTAAGCATTTTTTGAGCCAGTTCACTCAATTCTACTTGAGTGGCCTGGCTTTTTTATTTTTAAAATAATGCAAAAAAGACTTGACAAGCAAAATTCCGGAATAAATTCATAATCCGAAGGAAATTGTAGGAGGATTTTTACTTATGATTTCTAAACAAGATAAAGAACGAAATTTTGATTATGAAACGGAGGCTTGTGCTTTTAATACTACCCCCGAAGGGGTGAATTTGGCATTGGAAAAATCGATTAAGATGGTTACAGACAATATTGCATGTTATGTTATTGATCCTGTATCTGATATGACAAGAAGCCGTAAAGTTCCAGCTGATATGATTATTAGATTTCTCATTCACAAGGAAGGAAAATCCATCAGATCTGAGATTTGTGAGCAGATGCCTGAAGGTATGGAGTTTCAAGCTTCAGCTTTCTGCATGCAGAGATATAAAATAAAGCCTAATGCATTTAACAGAGTAATGACGCTTTTCAATCAGACTATCAAACCTAAGAACACATTTAATGGCTACTATATCATTGCCTGCGATGGCTCCGACTTGAACATTCCTTTTATGAAGGATCATCCTGAGTTAATCGTTAAAAGCAAAAAAGGAAGGGATTTTTGTCAGATCCACCTCAATGCTCTTTATGACTGCCTTAATGGAGTCTATTGGGACGCAGAAATGACAACACCTAACAAAAAAAGAGAACCTGGTGCTTTGATTACTATGACTGAAAGAAAGTATTACCCAGAAAAATCAATTATTGTATGTGATAGAGGATATGTTTCATACAAACTGATGGCTGATTTTATTGAGAAAGGACAAAAATTTGTGATTAGGTCTAAGGATATTAATATCCGTAGTTCAATCCTAAAAAGATTTGATTTGCCAGATGAGGAATTAGACCAGGAAGTCAGCGTTACACTGACAAGAAGCAATAAACGTTATAATAGCGATCGAAAAAAATATGCATTGGTCAATTCAAATATCGATTTCCCACAAATTGATACATGGAGTAATGATGATTACGTAATAAGCTACAGAGTTGTCCGCATAAAGCTTGATGATGAAAACTTTGTAACTCTTGTCACTAATTTAAGCAAGGAAGAAATACCGTTTGAGTATATGAAAGAGCTCTACCATTTAAGATGGTCTCAAGAACAATCATTTTTTAATTTGAAATATAGAATAGGTTTAAAATATTTCAATTCAAAGAAAGTTGATGGCATACTGCAAGAAGTATATTCGAAACTTATCATGTTTAACGTAACAAGTGTTATTACGAATAGTGTTGATATTCCTGATATGAAAGCTGAAGAGTATGAGAAAAACAAAAAAAGAGTTGCACACAAAACGAAGGCAAACTTTGCCGTCGCAATCACCAATGTACATCTCTTTCTTAAGGGAACTATTTCTGAAAAAGGACTCATAAATAGAATCAAGAAATTTGTAATCCCAATCAGACCTGGAAGATCATTCACTCGAAAAATAAGACCCCAGTCACTAGCTCCTCTGAACACTAGGGTATCATAATTTTTCAAAATCTCAAGAATAATTAGGAAATTAATAAATATAGGGATATTATGCCAAATTACATCAATTTACTTAGGATAAAGCTAAATGAGCAAAATCAAAAAAACAGACCATGAGAATTGGATCATGTTTCGCATTCTCACAGTCTGAAACTTTGGTTAACTGAATAGCCGGTCTCAGCTTTTTCAGATCATTCGTCGCAATTTCAGCTTAATTGAATGACATTGTCATAATGATGGCCTTTTGAAAATACATGGAAGTTTATTAAGTGAATGAGTCATAAGCGAGTTAGATGAGGACATCAGCGAGATCACATCCGTGAGATAGTTTATATTTCAGATAAGTTTTTGCGCAGTCATATTTATTAAAGGTTTTAAGAGCATTTCTCAAATGGCCATACACCTTCCAGTAGCCAATGTAAATTGCTTCTTCACGCTTCATGAAATGGATCACATCATCAAGCGGATAACCAAGAAAAAGACCTATTTCGTGTGGGAATTGATTACTATTAATTTTTCTTTTGAGGATACCGAGTGTCTGGGGGACAGTCTCTAACGGATATCCTAAGGAGTGCAATACGTCTTTCACTTGATTTCTTTGTAATAGCTTATATAATTGATCATATCGATAAACATAGATCAGCAAGCGGTCACCTGTATTTTTAAGTATCATCATGTGTAATCGGAAGTTATGTAAGTATTGGTTAAAGTATTTGATACAGGCTTGATAATTCTGGATTTCTGTCTTATTGATTGAAAAAAGCGAAGCTATTTTAATGGCACAAAGAGTCGGTGCAGCATTATTGGTTAACTTTTCCTGAAATAATAAACCATCAGTGGGCATAAACTAAGCGATCACTTTCTTGATTTGCGCAATATCATCATCGCTGCCCTCGTTTTCTACTTTGTATAAAACAGGGACACCATATTGCTCTGCAATCACACTGCCGGCACCACAGAAGGCTTCACCATAGGAAGTATCTCCAGACACCACAACACCTTTCAGATTTTTCGCATTAGCGGCTAAAAAATCATCTACTTCAACAGGTACATCTCCATACCCATCAGTATAAGTGAATAAGATATAGTCTTCATGGACTTCTTCTCCACCTGTTTCAATTTGAATCGGATCAGCAACGCCTAAACGATTGACAATCGATTCAACGTTTCCAGTTCTTGATGCATAGACAACTTTCATGTTTTTCCTCCTTCTTAAGTTAGCTTTATCTAACTCAATATGCAAACAAAACTATAAATAATTAATTTGAAAAAAGAGAAATGTCTCTCATGACATTTCTCCTATTCTTCATCGATGATCGTTTCTTCTTCATCCGTATTCATATGCAAGGTTTCTTTGATTTCATTGAGCGTCCGTTCTGGATTTCCCTCTCGACTCACAATATTGCCATTGATATCAAAGACATATTCAACACGATAATTGCTGTATTCTTCATAATTGAGTCTAAGCGTCAAGCGTGTTGATCCATTCCAGTCATTAAGATGATCAATGATCAAAGTGACATCATCATCAGGACTGTGATGTTCAGCCGTTACGGATTTATAGAGGTTCACAGCTTCATTAAACTGGGCAAGTTCGCTGCTATTTTTCTGGGCAAAAAGCTGCACGGTCGTTTGCCATTGTGTACCTAATTTTTGATAAGACGCCGCAAAAGCACTCTTACCCTTTGATGACATCAGTTTAAAATACCCCTGGAAATAGGACAACGCATCATTATACGTAGCCGCATCGACAGACCCCCAATTAAGCAGATACATGTTTGCATATTCATCATCATATCCTTTATAGGTGGGCTCAACATGAGGAATATGTTGCACTTTGATGCTTGTATCTACATTCACCTTCTCTTTTTTTACAGCTTTTTCAAACGCATCTTTATAAACCCATTTTCCTTTCTTATTCACTTTTGATAACCAGTCTCCGTCTTCAAACTCAAGGGTTCCATCTTCCGCATCTACTTCGTACCATTTTCCCTGATATTGTGGACCCGCAGAGTGTGCAATTTACTTTTAGCTCGTAAACCGCAAATTGAAACAACTTAATAGCAAGCTAATAATATAAAAAAGGTTATCATTCATGCGGTTAAGAACCGCAAATTGTGATAACCTTTAATTATTTCACTATGATATGTGATAGAATAAACATATCAATTTTTTAGAAAGGCACAGATCCTCAAAGCCTATGAGTTTGGCCGCTCAACTTTGAAGATCTAGCACACGTACATGCTACAGGAAAATAAGATTTTATTCAAGTTCTATATTCAAATTCTTAAAAATAAATCATTTAATCTTCTGGATGCTGGTATTAAAGATGTAAATAAGCTGATCTCTTTAATGGCTACTGAACCCTCATGCACCAGCGAACACAAGAGAAAACCCAGAAGAAAAAAGAAGTGCAAATGCCGTAAGCTTTCCGCAAGCTCAAAAAGATACCAAAGAAACTTAATAATGCTCGAAAATAGCAAGCAGGAACTGTATAGAATTTCAGTTCCTCTTTTGCGTTGCAAACAATGCGGATATCATGCTGTCCTGCCTTATCTTTTTATCATACCATATGAACAATATTCCATTCAGTTTATCCTTCATGTTCTGATTGATCGAATTAAATATAAGATGAAGCTTTCTGAGCTTTTTAAAAAGTATCAGATCCCTCAGACCACATTTTACAGATGGCTAAAGCAATATAAAGCCTATTACAACATTTATATACATGTAATGGATTCCTATGAGATGGACTTCCTAGATCGTGCATCATCTGATCTGTATGAACTTATGAGCAGAATTTATGCAGCTACATCATGTGCACTATTTGAAGATACTAACGCAAATTACTTCACCTGATAAAAAATCGACAATAATTTCAAAATAAATTAATAATGATATGTTTTCTACCTGCAATACCGTGGCAATAACATCCTTCTGGCAACACATATAAAATATAGATGTATTAAAAATATGAGAAGGAGGAATATATTTTGAGCGAAACAGATAAACCAAGAGGCATTTCTGCCTTGCAAGTGAGCAATGATAGTGATGTCTATCTGAGAAACAAAAGGATTGCAGAGGTTAAGTATGCCCTTATTGCGCCTGTAATCACAGAAACATTAAACGGTGAAAACCATTCGGAATATTATAAGCGCATTGAAAATCATGAGGTTGTATTTCCTGACGGAAGCGTTCATAAATTTAAGGCCGAAACTTATAAATACTGGGCATTTCTTTACAGAAAACATGGCATAGAAGGACTTATGCCAAAGCAAAGAAGTGACTTTGGAAAAACAAGAAGACTTAATAATGAAGCTAAGCTTTTTATTACTGACCAGATTGTAAAGCATCCTAAGATTACTGGACAGCTGATCTACGATCGAATGATAGAGGCAGGCATTATGTCTGAAGGCGATGTGTCTGTTGATACAGTTCAGCGATATATCAAAAAGAATGGCATTCGTGAAGATTTAAATCCGGCTAAGACGGAAAGAAGAGCCTGGGAATATGAACATGCCTGTGATGGTTATGAAGCTGATACAGCCTATACTCTTTATGTCAAAGATGAGAACGGCAAGGTGCGGAGAACCTATCTGATAGCGATTATCGATGATGCCTCCCGATTAATAGTTGGTGCTGAATTTTTCTTTAATGATAACGCCGTCAATTTTCACAAAGTGTGGAAATTAGCTGTTAAGCGCTACGGGAGAAGCAAGGTAATGATACTTGATAATGGATCAAGCTACAAGAACGCGGCGACAAAGTCTATTAGCGCACGTTTGGGAACGAAGCTTGTTTACTGCAAGCCATACACTCCCCAAGGGAAAGCGAAAATCTTATGTGGAACTTTTAATTATGTGGAAGTTTAGTGCTATGCCTGTATAGCACTGAATAATCGCTTTTTTTCTTCTGCATAATTAATAATCAGTTCATACTTATATGTTATTTAGGGACTAGATAATAATTTAAACTAAATAATATGAAAGGAGCTTTAACACATGAGCGATGACTATACACTCAAATCATAAATGAAATCAAACAAATTATAATAACATATTCTGCAAGCAGTCCTGGGCGTGTCAAGAAATATATAAGAGCAGCTGATCATATAATTATTTTCATTAATTCTGGAGGATCTCTGGATAAAGAAGGAGTAAATTCAATTCTCAAGTGCATTTCCTCTAATGATGTGATTGACTGCATCAAAAGAATCATGGGGTTCTTCTACGCATATCAGGAATACGGCTTTATTTTTCCAACCGTCATGCGTAATATTTTACAGTTTTATGAGGATCATATAACTGATCATGACGTCATGATTGTTGATGAATATTTTGAACAAAAAAATTTAACTGAACCAAGGTATAAGACTACTAAGACTAGGATTCTTGAGATGCTGTATGTTCTCAAGAATAAGTCCTGCAAATCTCTTGCCAATCTTGATTACTATGATTTTTACGATTACTATAATATGATATTTGAAATCCACAATAATACATCAGACCCTTATGACTATTTTCGGACAATCAGATTGTTTCTTGAGTACTGTGAATGCAATAATATTTTAGCTATAAAACCTTCTGTTATTTTTGATTCATATGGTCACTTATATTTCGAATTCCTTTTGAAGTTTATGAACACTAATACAATACCAAATTTCAGTCCGGATGAAGCACTTGACCCTCAGGATTATATTTCATCAGATAAAATCAAGAAACTTGCTTTGCTCTATAAATCAAACGGTTATAAAGACCATTCGCACAAATATGAATATATTTATAAATCAATCACAAGGTTCTTAGTGTTCTGTGACATGAATGACCTGTCATTTACTAAAGACGCTGCATATTACTGGGCCTACACGATCATTAGAGAATATATGTATAGCTACTCAGGTGTTGTTTATGGACTTTTATCCAAATACATTGATCTTATAAAAACAGGAAATGTTAGTTTCTCATCCCGGAAATTCATCAGGAAAAAGGCACTTGAATCATTACCTGTATGGGCAAAAGAATATGCGGAAAGCTTTATCAGATACAGAAAACGGCTTGGATATGCAGAAAATACTATTAATATGGATCGTCGCTGTATTATAAGGCTTATTGAACATGCAGTATCATATGGGATATCATCCTATGATCAAATGGATGACTCATTTCTGAAATATTTTAGCGAGAATGATCACCATCAGACTGGAGAAGGAAAAAATGCTTATCTATGCAGAACAAGAACTTTTTTCCGGTATTTAAGCGACACATTTTCATTCAAGCCTCTTTATGCGTCTGTATTCTTAAGAAACACAAGGACGGTTAAATCTCAGCCAAAGGTGCTTGATGAAGCCTTTATAAGAGCGATGGATTCCTACCAGGAAAAGCATCATGAAAGCAAGGACCTCAGAGACTATGCAATGTACCTTATTGCATTCAGAACAGGACTTAGAATTACGGACATAGTTAATTTAAAATTCAGTTCCGTATCACTTAAGGATATGACCATTTCGGTCATGCAGAAAAAAACAAAGAGAGAGATTATTACACATTTGCCTGTTGAGGTGGCTAATGCGATTTACAGATACGTAAAGATGGGACGTCCCAAATCAGATTCAGAGTATATATTTTTGTCATGTTCAGCCCCTCACAATCCATTAACCAGATCAGTAGCCGTTGGAATACTAAGAAGAATTTCCAAAAATATTGGAATGAAAAGTCCAAACGGATTCCACGTTATCAGAAAGACATTCGCTACGGATCGAATCAAGAGTGGCGTTGGTTTAAATAATACTGCGGCGGTGCTTGGGCATTCAGATACTGAGAACGTCAAAAAATATGTATCACTTGACGAAAAGAATATGAAAAAATGCCCCCTTTCGCTTGATGGCATAGAAATGGAGGAAATAATGAAATGAAAGAGACATTAAGCATTTATGGAGCATACATCAGTGAGTACATCAGCTACCGGATAAGCAACGGATTTTCAGCCTCAACTTTTGATAAGCTTTACATGTTTGACAGATTTCTTGCGGAAAAAAATTATAATCAAAAGATTCTGACTAAAGAAATAATAGATGAGTGGGATAAAAGAAGAGAAACGGAATCAAACGTGACCCAGCTTAAAAGAATATCTACAGTGCGCATCTTTTGCATCTATTTGAATTCGATTGGTGTCCAGGCACATGTATCCAGAACCTCGATAAAAGTAGTTAAGACTGTTCCTTTTGTGTTTACCCGAAAAGAAATCATTAATCTTTTTAAAGAACTGGACAAGTATTTCCGTACGAAATCACATCATTACAGATACATGATGCCAGTTTTGTTTCGGCTTATGTATACGACTGGAATGAGAGTCGGCGAAGCAGTAAGTCTTAGGCATGAACATATTGATTTAAAGAGGAATGTAATAGTTGTAGAAAATGGAAAAAACAAGCTTACCCGTCTTGTTTACATGAGCGATGATGTCAGTTCAATGATGAGTGATTACATGAAAAAAATCTTTAATGAAAAGTCCCTCTCTCAATGGCTTTTCCCAAGCACAAAGGCTGATAAGCATATCGTGAGCTCAACTGTCGCTGATTACTTCAGCAGAGTTATCCGTAAAATGGGTTACACGAACCCTGACTATCATCCTGTGCCGCATTCCTTGCGTCATTCATATTGTGTACATGTGATTGACGGATGGATCAAAAACGGCGAAAACCTCAATGAACTAATGCCATATCTTGAAAAGCAAATGGGCCACAAGAACCATAAGTCCACATGGTACTATTATCATATGGTTTATGACAGCTATGAGTGTGTTGTCACGAAGACACGCGATATCTATCCGGAGG
Source organism: Intestinibaculum porci (assembly GCF_003925875.1). Lineage (GTDB taxonomy): Bacteria > Bacillota_I > Bacilli_A > Erysipelotrichales > Coprobacillaceae > Intestinibaculum > Intestinibaculum porci. The sequence goes on from NZ_AP019309.1 coordinate 1,985,195, forward strand.
TGAGCGATGATGGCTAAGCCTTCTCTTTCTGAACTGTTTTTTGCATATGCTACGGATTTTTTGACCGCATATCTGACAGAAAAGCTCTCAAGAAGCAGTAAGACTGCTGAAAGCTACCGTGATGCCCTAACCATCTTTCGAAGATACATCAACAGTGAATTACAAATTAGTCTTCTTAAATTCAAAACAGAAGATATAACTGTTGATCTTATTCTTGACTATAGAGATTATCTCCAAAAAAAATATGCAATTACTACGGTTAACCAGCGCATCGCTGCAATTAAGACTTATCTCAAATACATTGCTGAATGTGATACAAAATACGTGAGCATAAGCATAAAAATAGATCGCATACCATCTCTGAAAGCACCGGTTAGAATCAGACCGGTCCTTGATGATGATCTTATCAGGCGGATTATTGACGAAGCATCAAAGACAAGAAAGTCATCAAGAAATGTAATGATCATCATTCTTTTATATGATACTGCAATGAGGATTTCTGAGCTCACAAACCTGAAAATGTGCGATTTGTTTTTAAGCAATGAAGATCTTCCATATATTCATGTTCGCGGAAAGGGAGATAAGGAAAGAATTATTGTTTTGAGTGAGAGAGCAGCACAGTATCTTAATAAGTACATTAGAAAATATCATTCCAGAGGTGAGTGTGAATACCTGTTTTATACCTGTATCAAAGGAAATAATGATAAGATTTCAAATTCAACAGTTGAAAAAATGCTCGATGAAATCACTGCCCGACTGAAGGCTCAAAGAATAACTGATCTAACTTCCATACATCCTCATATGTTCAGAAGAAGCCGATCCACACATCTTTATCAGGATGGTGTACCGCTTGAACAAATAGCCCGGATTCTAGGACATGCAAATCTTGAAACAACACAGATTTATGCACAAATGTCAAAAGAAAAAATGAAAAAAATTATTGAGATTGAAAAAGATAAACTTGTTGATCCGGAATGGGATGAAGATGATGAAATTGCGAGAATGTTCGGTCTCAAATGAAGTACTTACTCTTATAATGACTGACGATGGGTCAGTCATTTTTAGCTTCCTCTAAATATTATGCGGAAGAAAAAAAGCAATTATTCAGTGCTATACAGGCATAGCATTAAACTTCCACATAATTAAAAGTTCCACATAAAATTTTTTATGTGGAAGTCTACATAAAAAATCGAAAGGTTCTTTCTCCGGGTTAGACAGCAGTGGTTAAATGCGGATAATGGGGAAGCCTACGAAAATATTGATGATCTCAATGAAAAGCTTCGCGAATGGATAGCTGTTTATAACAGGACTGAGCATGGTGGCCTGACTGGCCGTGATGATAACTGTAATACACCAATGAAGCGTTTTATGAAGGATATGCATGATATCTCCCCGCATCAGGCCGCTAATATTCGCAAGAATGAATACAACGAATGGGTTGAAAACTGCTTTCTTTATGAAGAAAAGCATAGAGTAAACGCAGACAGCAGCGTCAAAGTGATGAATATGTCATTTGATGCCCCTGCAAAGTATAGCGGCTCAATGGTGATTATTCAGTATGAGCCAGGCAACCCTGAACGCGTTTATCTTTATGATCCGGCCAACAAAGAAAAAATCAAGCTGGAAAAGACAGATAAGGTATCAAACAGCAAAAAAAGAAGAGAAGAAATTATTTACTAACGACAGGAGAAACAAAAATGGAATTTACAACTTATTACGGCATGGATTATAACCCTTTTACAAAGGAAATATCATCCAACAACTTATTTGAGTCCAACGATTATCTGCAAATGAAAAACAGGATTAATTTTCTGATTGAAAATCGCGGAATAGGCCTGTTTATGGGTGATCCGGGAATGGGCAAAACCTCATCGCTAAGAAGCGTAATTTACGGCCTTGATAAAAGCAGATATAAAATTATTTACATTTGCATGACAACTATTACGCCTTTGGACTTTTACAAGACTCTCAATGATGCACTTGGACTTGAAGATAACAGCCGAAAAGCGGTGCTCTTCAAGCAAATCCAGGAAGAGATAGCAAAGCTTTATAAGGATCACATTAACTTGAATTCCCTAGAACAGTTTTTAACTACACTGATTTCTAGATGGATTAATATATAGAATTATGTTGTTAACATCACTATAAATTGAATTTTTACATTGAAATAATTAGCACGATATAGTATAATGTAGTTATAAAGAATTAGATTTATAACTACTCATGCAAAAGAGGTGCTAATATGAAGCTCAGTTATCAGACAATTAATGGAACACTTTATGCTAAAATCCCTGGCAAATCAGTCCGCAAAAACGGCAAGATCGTTAAGCAAGGTGCTAAACATTTAGGCAAGGTTATCGATAAGGAAAACAATATCTTTTTCAATAAAGAAAGAGGCATGTTTACCTATGATCCTGAAACTGGTGAATTCGGTGAAGCTGATGAATCCTATGTATCTGATGTTCAGCCTGATAAGCGCAAAAGACAGCGTACTATTCTTGATTATGGCGATGCCTACTTCGTAGATCAGCTTATTCATCATATGGGATATGACAAAGTCATTGATGAAATCAGCTATAAAAACAAAGATACCTTATATGCAATGGTTGCCTACTATGTCATTTCCAACGCTGCTAACTGTCATGCCAATACCTGGTATGAAGGGAGCTTTGAAAGCATTCTTTATCCAAAGGCTAATCTCACATCTCAGAGAATAAGTGACTTTATGAGATCAATTGGCAAATCAGAAAATGTCCTTAAATTCTTTGAAAATCATATGAAGTGGATCAAAGAAAACATTTCGTCTGATAAAGCTATAATCATTGACAGCACAGGGCTTCCTAACAGTATTCATATGCCATTAACTGCAATCAGTAACCACAATGGGAAGGTTTCCAATGAGGCTAGAATGATTACAACACTTCAGAGAGATACAGGCTATCCCCTAATGTTTAGAATTATTCCAGGCAATATCGTTGATATGAATACACTGATCAGATCAGTAAATGTACTTGATAATTTAGGCAATATTGAAACAGACTATATTCTTAGTGATGCTGGTTATTATACCCTTGAGGATATTAATGAGCTTTATCGAGCTAACATCGATTTCCTGATGAGACTGCCTGAGAAATATAGACTATATCGTGATTTGATCAATAAATACGGTCCCGAACTAAAGCAGGAAAGAAATATGGTCAAATATAGTGATAGAGTCGTCTATATCAAACAGATCGAAGTTAGCATTGGTGATGGACATAAGGCTTATGCTTTTCTAGGATATGATCTAGATCAGGTAGATCATGAAATACATAAGTGTCTGAATAAGAGCAAAGAAATGTCAACTATGCAGATCCAAAAAAAGCTTGAATCAATGGGATATTTTGTACTGATTTCAAGTCTTCCATTCCCAATTGAAGAAGTGCTTCCTGCCTACTATACTAGACAGCTGGTTGAGCAGTACTTTGATTTAAGCAAGGGATCATCTAAGCTGACACCACTTCGCGTTCATAGCGAAGAAGCAGTAAGAGGTCACCTGTTATTATCAATGATTGCGGCAACCATTAACGTGTATATCCAAAAGAAAACAAAGAAAACTGCAACCAACCAGGAAGGCATATTCATGGGACTCAGAAATCAGAAGTGCCTCGTCTACAAGACAGTCACTTCAGTTGAAGAGCCACAAAAAAGAGCTAATGATATCTATAATGCGTTTAATATTTCATGCCCACTTTCATACACAAAAAGAGGCAGTGATTGGGTACCAAAATTTCACCTAAAAAGGCATGAAGATGAGGTGTAGTTATAAACTATACCCGGGAATTCAAGATTAATGTCATTATTGTAATAGACGAAGTGCAGTTTTTATCAAAAAAGGTTCTTCAGGAATTTACAATGCTTATGAATTTTGCATTTGATTCCGAAGATTACTGTACGCTCATCCTGGTTGGCCAGCCGATAATTGAGAAGACGCTTAGAGCTAAGGCTCTTGAGCCTTTTCGTCAGCGTATTAATATGCACTATACCCTAACGGGATTCACTGTTGATGAAGTAAAAAAATACGTTGAGGATCGTCTGGCACTTGTTCACTGCAGCAAGGAGCTCTTCACACCAGAGTCGTATCACACACTTCATTCTCTGATGCAGGGTTCGACGCGAGTGCTTAACGCAATTATAACCAAAAGCCTGATCATAGGCATGAACCATGAATGCCGTCCTATTAATACCGATGTGATTATGGAGGCAAACGAGGAAGCAAGAGTCTAAACGATATATAAAGATTATATGATCCTTATATGATGATTATATTATTCAGAAGGAGAAGCAAAAATGAGTAAAAAAAGAAAAATGGTTTCATTTTCATTAGAAGTGGAAGTTTATGAAAGACTTCATCAGTATGCGTTTGAACAGCATCAGTCAATGGCGTCACTGATTACATCGTGGATAATGAATTCAAAAATTAAAAATGAAGTGAGCTGGCGACAGCAAAGCCTGTTCGACAATGATAAAAAGTAATTAATTAAAAGCAAATACGGAGGCAAATATATGAATGAAATTGATTTTTGGGCTGTAGATAAAAAAACAAGCCAGTAAAAGCAAAAATTTATAATATGCTTTATAGCCTGTCTTTCTCATTTGATATACATACGAAAGACGAAAGCACATATACGTGCTATCTAACAAGAGAGTATTATTATTTAAATTGTGATCTGAAAAGCAGACCAGTAATAATTATTGATAATATCTATGGTGAGGTTTTTGTAGTGAAATGTATTCAGTCTCCTGAAAGGGATGCGGTTAATAAAAGAATTATATATAGCCAGACAAATAACATGGAGGTATCAACTCTGATTAGTCGAGCCATAAGCGAAATTTCCATGTACTTTCCAATGGCTTTCGATTTTGAAGAAAAAGAATATTGATAACACCATTATCTTCTTACCTTCCTACATAAATAACCAAATCTTAAAATAGAAGAACGCTTACTTTAAGCAATAGGATAGAGGGAAATTAATCCCCCTTCCATTGCACCATACGTACGGATCTCGTATATGGCGCTACATTACATTATGCACAATTTATCTAGATAGTAACTAAGGGGATTGACCAAACCTGGGCAGTCTCCTTTATCTTTCTCAAGAAATTTAGGACTTAAAATAAAATTAACAACATTACCGGTTGCATTACGGTACCATCCCAGACGCGAATTAGCTACTTTAAAGATATCATCGAATGAAAAATGACAATGCATAATCTTATTCAGATATGTAAGATGTCTAAAGATCGTTTTGGGTCTTTTCCACATTTTTAAAATGATAACCCTGATCTTGTGACGTAACCACTTGCCCAACTCAATAAGAAAGCTTTTCATCATACCAATACGGAAGTAATTAATCCATCCTCTCAGTATTTGATTGACTTTCGTAATTGTATCTGCAAGCGTGCGGGCTACAGCTCTTTTTCTCAAAAGAACCACTTTAAGCTTGTCATAAAGTCTCTTCTTTCTATCATCAGCAGGTTTACATCTCCATTGTTCTTTATAATGCAAGAACGTAAAGCCAAGAAATATACTCTTGTTGGGGCGTACAACTTTGGTTTTTGTTGCATTAACCTTCAAGAATAGCTTTCTTTCTATCCATGAGCTAATTGATTTCATCACCCGGTTTGCTGACATTTCACTTTTTACGTATACACATGTGTCATCAGCGTACCTCGAAAAATTTAATCCTCGTTGCTCTAACTCTTTATCGAGCTTATCAAGATATATATTACTGCAGATCACGCTTAAGGGTCCGCCCTGAGGCATACCCAGCGGTGTAGGTGATATTATCCCATTCTCCATCACTCCGGCTTTGAGAAAAGAACGGATAAGATGAAGAATATTCCTATCGTTCACCTTTTCTCTAATAATGGATATGAGCTTGTCCTGATTGACTGTATCAAAAAACTTCTCAATATCCAAGTCAACGACCCACTCATATCCTGCATTAAGATAACCAAGGACCTCATGGACTGCCGTATGGCAACTTCTCCCAGGTCTAAAGCCATGACTATGCTCGCTGAACAACGGCTCATAAATTTCAGACAACTGCTGAGCGACTGCCTGCTGGATAACCCTATCAACAACCGAAGGGATTCCAAGCGGTCTCTTTTTGTTGCTGTTTGGCTTTTCAATATAAACCCTCTTAACAGGAAGAGGACAGTATCTTCTTTCTCTGATTTGAGCACAGATCTCTTCTTCATGTCCAAAGAAATACAGGTCCAATTCTTCGACGGACATGCCATCAATTCCTGCTTTTCCTTTGTTATTCTTAATTTGATGGTAAGCGTTAGATTAAATATCCATAATTACAAAATTATGATAATTTAAAATCTATATAAGCATGATTTTTGATTTTAAACCGGTTACTCTCTAACTTGAATAAATATAACTTTTAATGGAAATCCCCCAGCTACTGCTGCTAACAGTGTTGCCGGGGGTGTTTAATTTGGCTAAGTTATATTAATGACATCTTATTCAGAGTATTGATTTTACTTTTTTGTTATGCCTGAAGGCTGCTGCGGGCTGGATCAGTGTAATAAAGATATAACTTCATAGTCTGATCTGCTAGCGGTACTATGTCTGGTTAGTGTTTGCATAGATTTATGATCTTTCAGCTGTCTTCAGCAGGCTGCATATTAATCGATTAAGGCAATTCTTTTTGCCCGGGATATTAATAAAACCCAAAACAAGCACTCCTAGGCCGGCGGCTGTTAAGCCGCTGGCCTGGATGTTGTGCTATTTATATTTTCTGTCATCATTGCGTGTCGTCTTTCAGCTCTTGCAGTATCCACATCAGCTTTAACTGGCATTTCAGGCTCTTCAGTGCAGAAGTCTGGTATTTTCCCTAACGGTCTGCTGAACCTCTCTTCCTCGAATTTTTGGTATTCGCTTGACCAGGGCATCATCTCATCGATATATTCGCTAATATCGACGCTGGCATGGGCAAGTGAGCTTTCGAAAAGATATTCCAGATACGTATGCGGATCGCAGCCGTTTGACTTGGCAGTTTCAATAAGCGTCATAATGATGCAGAGCGTTTCAGCGCCGCCGATGGAATAGCAGAACAGACTATTGTTTCTGACCATGGCTATATTACGAATCTTGCGTTCGCATTCACCGTTATCGATTGGAACCATTGGATCATCAAGAAACACTCTGAATGCATCCTCATGATTGAGGCTGTAGCTCACCGCATCCTCCATTTCCTCACTAAAAGTGCCGCTGCTGATATCAAGGGACTTGATATAATCAAAGTATGCATCGACAAGCGGTCTTTCGATTTCGTCTCGGACTTTAGCTCTTTCCTTGGCGGTAAGTTCTTTGGCATCATCATCAGCGCTGTAAAGATCACCGATCATATCGAGACACTTTTTTTCGGGGCTTTCCTCAAGAAGCTCTTTATCCTTTACCGCTTTAAATTTCACTTCATATGCCTTGTACAGTCTGCGTCTCAGATGCATAAAGCACCCGCCGAGTATTACATGATCCTTTTTCTCCGAAGCCAGCTTATAATAGGCGCTGTAGGCATCAGATGTCAGATGGATTGTGCCGTCGTTAAGATCCGCATAGAACTCAAGAAGGTGATCCGCTGATCTTGTCAGCTCGAAGCAGAAGACTGCCAGCGGCCGCTCTTCTTCAAATTCGCCAGTGATATGACACCATATGTAGCTTTTGCTTCCCGCATTTCTTCCGTCATTGATGACTTCCAGATAGGTTTCATCAATCTGGGTGTATGTCCGGCAGGCCATTTGTCTCATTATCTCGCTATAGACTGGCTTTAGATATCTGTCAGTGCATTTAATGACCCAGTCTGACATTATCTCTTTTGACAGGTTGATTCCCTGATATGACAGAACCCTTGACAGCCTTGCCAGGGGAACTCCCAGCACAAATTTGAAAGACATGATAAAAGCCAGCAGTGAAGGCGTAACCTTGCTCCTTAACATCAGCTTATTAACCGGCAGTGCCACTTCGCGTAAATCATTAGTATCATCATCGTCATAGACTCTGATCACTGGGCGTTTGACATATACCCTGTAGAGATTTCCTGGAATAAACATAAATTCTTCGGATATGTTCCAGCCTTTTAATGTCCATTTGCCGTAGCCGTATTCTTTATCGATACGCTCCCTGTCAAAGTCAATAATCGTTATTTCTGGTATCTGTCTGGTCTTCTTTTTCCTGTTTAGCTGCCTGCAGGCAGGTCTTTTTATTTTCCTGGATTTTTGGCTGTCATTATTATTCTGTTTTTTACCATCACAGTCGCTTTCATTCATTTCTTCCGAAAGAGGGTCGCTAAACTCATCATCGTGGATTTTGCCATTCATCTTTTCAGACTTTCTTCCAAAGCGATTCTTTTTGAGCTCATCCGTCTGATTCTGAAGTCTGGTATTCTCATGATTAAGAGTGTTAACTCTTATAACTAGATCTTCGCATTCGGCTTTAACCTTCTTAAGCTCATCGGCTGTGTAGCTGAATGTGTTTTTTAATTCATCCAGTTCGGCACGTAATCCGCAGCACTCTTCATAATATTTTAAAGCAACCGCAATCAGGTCCGCATAACTCATTTTATTCAGTTGCTGTTTAAAATATGCGCTGTCTGCCTTCATAGTGTTACGTTTAGATCTCCTCTGACGATACGGTTAGCTGTCTGATCTCACTAATCAGCTGCTTTAATTTTGTGTTCTGGCTGCTTAATGATTCTATCTGCTTGCGAAGATCAGTGATTAATATCATCTGATCCATATTTTCCTTTTTCAGTCTGGCTAATTCGGCTGACTGTCTCCTCTCGGCAGCTGAAGGTTCTCCGCTCTTTTTCTTCTGTGGACCTTTTTTGCCGGTGGGGACCATTTTGCCGGTTTCGGGATCAATTTTTCCGATCAGCTTTCGCTTGGAGCGAGCCTGCTTCTTTTCAGGATCCCAGTAGCTCTTAGACTCGTAGACATAGGTAATGCCTGTAGTCTTGTTGGTCTGTTTGATGATAGCCATTCCATCACCTCGTCCTATATACTATTATAACACTATGAAGACTAAAATTCAAGATAATAGTGATATTAAGCGAATATAATATCACTATATTGTTCAGTTTTGAATTACCATCAGAGGAGTGATATTTCCTTTATCAGCGCTTATTTATTGTACCATCCAAAGTAAATCCGTCCAACAGTCTTTCGTACTGTTCACGCGTTATATCACGAGCTTCCTGATCATCTCTAGGCCACTGAAAGGCACTTCCTTTTGAAAGTCGGACATAGATAAGAACCCATCCGCCTTCTTCGTAAAGAAGCCCCTTGATACGATCTCTTCTGCCACCGCAGAAAAGATAAATGGTTCCTTTTTCCATCGGATTCATATGATATTCAGCGGCTATAACTGAAGCCAGACCGGTAATGCCTCTGCGCAGATCAGTCTTTCCGGTTCTTATTACAATTCTTTTGATGCCTGTCAGTTCTCTAAGCATTTTTAACCACCGCCATAACTCTTGTCAGCGTTTCTTCATCAAAATGTGAATCAATCTCAATGACAAATCCATTCTTCTGAAGTCTCACTCCTGACGATTTGGAGACGCTATTACCGGTTTGAGGAGAACTGTCATTTAAATCAACAGAATAAAAAGTGCCGTTGCCGTCACCCCGATACGGGTCAATATTATTGTTTTGGCAGCTGCGCTCTGCCAGTGATCTTAAATCACTGTAGGTGCTGATTCCGTGTTTTATCATGAGATCCCTGATAATCTTTTTATAATGTGACAGTGTACTTAAACCAACATTATTTTTGGTACACCATTTAGCTAAGGAAAGACCGCTTTTTCCCTGATTTTCAATAATGCCAGTCCATTTAATGATCATTTTGCAATCCTTTTCCGAAAAATACATATGCAAAAGCCTCCCTATTAGAATAATTTGATACATTAATAATTCTAATAGAAGGCATAACTAATTTCATGGATATTACCTCATACGCTTACATTTGATGCAGTGCTCGCATCAGGTTCTCATGATCTAAAATCTTGTCTGTTAGATTCATTGCTGCTTTCTCCTTCTATAGTAGATTATTTAGAAACATCCCAGCTTCGGTATTTGATCATAGACAAGGTACGCCCTATCCAGCGGATCACCTAACTTGCGGACTATCTAAATATTGCAAATAGTGAATTAGCACTATGTAACATTAGGCCCTTCGATATCTCTATCTACTACAACCTCAGCTGACTTCTAGTGGCAACCTTTTTCGTCCGACGTTCACCCATACTGTTTAAAAGATTCAGGAATTCATCGTCCACTAGATCTCCCTAAAGAGCATTGAGATTTAGGCATCCTTCAAGGATACTCCCTCTCGTACTCGGGGTAAGGACACACATCACATTTGAATCCTCACTAGCTCTGAATTTACCTTACTGATATATACGTCTACCCTTTAGGGCTTTGGCTTGATGTGCAGCCTTACCCAACAGCTAGGCCTAATTCAGTTTCTGTTCGTAGCCACAAGGATTTTGCTACACCGCTTCCTTCATCCATAACATCACTGCTATAAACTTGCGGTTCACTATACTTGGCGGTAGATTCCCGTAGTTGATTTCACATCAACAAGATGTGCGCCATGCCCGGCACACACAGTTAAGGGCGTAATAAACAAACGCCCTTTTAAGTACATAATTAAACAATAACCCATCATGCAAAACCATATAAACATCAGATAAAACGTAAATTTATTTATAAATTAGAGATGACATATCGACATTTAAAAGAAGTAAACTGGCTAAGAGTGAAGGGATACTTAGATGAATTAATTTACGGTTTGACTTTTAATATCAGCGAAATCGGCAAAATATCACAATCAACAAGCTTTATTTTAAAGGTGAATTAATTTGCGGTGTGATGGTTGAGATAATTTGCAGGTCCACATGATATTTCACTAGATTGAAGATATGCGCTGTCAACACCTTGTCGACATTAATGCCCGGCTGAACGACCCAGCAGTCAATTTTCATGGCATCACATAAAGCTTTAAAAAGAGCAGCATAACCGCCACAATCAGCTCTATGATATTTCACTGGCCCATATGAGACCGAGGTATGGTGCTTAATATACTGTTCATAAGAAGCCTGCTTATATACACAACGAGCCGCTAGCGCAAGCTGAATAGCCGTTGGCATCCCTTTTTGCAGCTTAGTATTTACAAACTGTGCCGCATAATCACTGACAGCCTTCTTATGTACTTTCGACATGTTATGATCCCATAACGTTTTTTCTTTCGCAAAAGTCACATGGGAATAGCGCTTTGTAACTCTATTCGATTTTACTTGTCCTGCTTTCACAAAATAGGTATAGGATTTACGATCATCAAGCTTGCGATCCGTGTAATGCGTAGCTTTGGTCGTCGCTATTTTTTTATACGTCTTGCCAGCCTTTCGATAAATGGTGTACGTTTTGCCAAATGCATTCCATTTAAGATCGCAACGATCGGATTTAAAATGACTCGCTTTTAAAGTCGCATTGTAAGCTGATACACTGGACCACGATGTCCCGATCAGCAAAGCACTGATCATGAAACTGATCATTCTCTTCATCATTGATATCCCTTCTGGTATATTCTAATTAGCTCATCTAGCTAATAGGAATATACATTTCCTTTCTATCAACTTTATATACGTAGTTGATTACTGTTTAGAAATAGTATATGTTTGAAAAAGTGAATGTGTATGTGGATTTATATCCCTCCCTGTAGCTTTGACTACTTAAGAAAGTATCATACCGCAGACTTATTCACCAGCAACCATCAGTTAGATGAGTCTTTGAACTCGCATTTCGAACCAGGATTTGCAGATTAAGCCCTGTGGGTTCAACACAGTCACAAAATCTATAATCGAAAGGAACTTAACTATGATTACATCAGGAATTGACATTGGAAAGAATTCCCATGTCATCTCAGTCATTGATCAGGATACAGGCGTTCCGCTAGTCAAGCCGACATCCTTCACCAACAACTTTGAAGGATTCAAGAAGCTCGACAAAATTCTAGAACCGTATTCAGAAAAAAATCTGAGAGTCGGCATGGAAGATACCGGACACTATCACTTCAATCTTCTCCATCATCTTCTTAAAGAAGGATACAGCACGTATCTCATTAACCCTTCAAAGACAGATGCAGAAAGAAAGTTAACCGGAAACATCACAAAAAATGATCAGCAGGATTCAATGCAGATTGCAGATATTCTAGCATATCCAGCAAGAAAGAAGCTTTACCGAAAGGTTGATATGACCTTCTTTTCCATGGACGAGCAGAAAAGTCTTACGCGTCTGCACGCAGATCTTACGGAACAGCTGTGTCCAATAGGCAATAAAATACAGAAGTCGCTGGACATCCTGTTTCCCGAATACAACAGCTTATTTGGCGGCCATTATGGCAAAACCTATATGAAGATCCTTATGACCTTTAAATCAGCCGCTAACATTGCCGAAGCTGACATTACCGATATCAAGGAAGCAATGAAGCATAACGGCCGAGGAAGAGGCGTTAGCTTTACTGCTGAGGACCTCCAGGCACTAGCAAGAAATTCGGTTGCACAGGCAAATAAAGGCGAGGAATACGCCCTTGAGGCCCGACTTGATCAGTACACTGTGGTAGCAGAGCAGCTTGAAAAAGTGGATAAAAAAATAGAAGAGCTGTCAAAAGAAACAAACTCTCCTATGTTAACCATTCCAGGAATTTCACACCTTTCCTGTACCACCATTCTAGCTGAAATACGCTGCATTGGCAACTTCAATTCGGCAGCAAAGCTTACAAAATTTGCAGGAGTAGCTCCAAAGCACTACGAATCAAGCCAGTTTGACGCTAAGCACTGCTCAATATCCAAGAAAGGCAACAAGTATCTGAGAAAGATACTCTATCAGATAATAACGCCTGTCATTAACAATAATAAGGTCTTCAAGGACTACTATGACAAGAAGATCAGCGAAGGAAAGAGCCATAGGTGTGCACAGGGCCACTGCGTAAGAAAGCTTCTCAGGATCATCTTCCACATTCTTGCGACTGGCGAAGGCTTTGATCCAGACAAGCTGAAGTAGACGCTTCAGCTTCTTTGATGTTTTTTACATATCTTTTTTGAAAACTTCGCAAAAAGCTATAGGAGATTTGCATCACAGATTTGTGAATAATCTCGCATACTATTCATTTTTCAAGGTTCTATATACTATTTGTATACTAACTGAAATCAAATAAAATTTTCAAACTTTTTCATAAAACTACTTGATTTTTATATAGTTAGCTTTCTTAAGTTTATTATATACCTTTCCTTTTGTGCCTGGTACAAATAGCGCATGGTCACAAAAATCTTAAGAGCACCTTTTCCATGTTTTCTATGAAAGCGCGTCCAAAAGAGGTTGCTTACAGCAACCCCTTTGATCGTTTTGTTACTCATGTCCTTTTAAAGCCATCTCCATAGGAATATGACGAATTCGGTGATATTCTAAAAAGAGAATACCAATAAGTAAAATTATACCGGCTACAGCTAATAGGATGATGGTAGACAAAGACGTGTCATAAGGTAAAAAACCACTCATTTCATTGCGGACAGCCGCTTCCCACACTTCTTTTAACAGGCGGTCATCAATAATTTGTAAACCATGATGTCAGCTGACTTTGAATGCCTAATGTCTTATGCAGTTTGCTTTGTGTCATAAAAAGACGCAAAGCCCCCTCATAATGATAGACACCTGAGATCTTAAAGGTATAGGTCCGCTTTTTATAGGGCTCCTTGACTTTGAGCGTCATCCCTTTTTTAAGATGATATTTTTGAGCATAAGCGGAAGAGATGTAAACCTGATCTTGGCATAGTTTCAAGTGAACATATTGGCTTTTTGCGACGATCCCATATAAGGCAACCTCATTGAATATGTGTAATATTGCATTTCATGTTCATCAAACGTTAAAACTCGTTAGCATGAATACTAACGAGTAAAGAGAATTATTTCTTTATTGTGATCTGACAAACAGCTTTTTTATGATTTGTGGAATAAGCAGTAATGAAAGTAATGCCTGGTGAAATAGCTTTAATAGAGCCATGAGATAAGATTTGAATATGTTTATTTGAGGCTTTATAAGTTAAAGCCTGATAAGTGGTATTACCAGGATGAAACGTGACTGGTAAGTACTTTGTCTGACCAACTTTGATGGTATGATATTTCTTTTTAAATGTTATTGATTTACAGGCAATAATCTTAGAAACGTTAATCTTCCAGGTAAATAAATGGGTGTGATCACGCGCTGTGATCACTGCTTTACCGGGATGAACGGCATAGAACATGCCTCGATCAATGGATATGATACGGGAATTAGTATTGGTAAAGTGCATCTTTTTGACGTATTGTTTTCCCGCTGCTAACATGTTTTCTCCAACGACCATATGAACATGATAAGTCGGATAACGTTTAAGCTTATGCGCTGAGACAGTAGATATTGAACATACTAAGATCAGTGATAAAAGACATGATAATAATCTTTTCATGCTATATCTCTTAGAGACAACGTCTCATTTGACGATCAAGTTTATGATATGTTTCATAATCTAACTCAGGACATTTTCTTGTCACGTATTTGTAGATTGTCTGGGCATCTTTTCCTAAGGCTAATAAACGGAAGACATGATGCGTTACACTTCTGACATAGTAATCATTACGCTGAGATAATTGACGATAAGTATTCATGAAGTCTAAATAAGGCTGAGACGCATAAAAGCCATAACGCCTATAATCATGGAATAAGGATTGATTAACATCATCTGACTGATTATAAAGATAGAATTCATGAGGAATAGTGCTCACATAATGATCTTCTTCAAAGTGGACATAGTCTTCATCAGGATCAACATTCTTAATCAGAATACGTAAGTCATGACTATTAATACGGACTTTATCAGCCATTACATTGATTAAAGCATCAATAGAAATATCTTCGTAAAGTAATGAGACATATTCCAGCATTGATAAACAATAAGCAGATAACTCTCTTTGGGTTTTCAGCCCTTCATCAACGGCGGCTAAGCGTTCTAATAAATCCTGTGAGATATAAAGATCCTCATTGATCGTGATATAGCCTAAATGGACAAAATGATGTAAAGCATACACTTCCCGTCCTTTGAGTTTTGTATCCCCTCTTGCAATTTTATCAAGTGCGGTAATCGCTAAATCTGGTAAGACGAGATAAGCCTTCATAAAGAAGTCATACTGAATTAATAATGTTAAACAGTCATCAAGAGAAGCCTGATTCAGGATTTTATGGATTAATCTGTTTTGCGCTTTTTCATCTAACTGCTTGAGGACATCTTTTAATGTTGGGACAATGGTAATGTTCATAAAAATTCCTCCTCGTCTATCTGGCGCGATGATGCTGCTGCTTAAAGATATACATATTGGCATCCGCCTGTGCGCGCGCCTGTTCTGGTGTTATACCTTCTTTGCCTTTTGCAATCCCATAAGATAAGGAAAGTGTAAAAGGAAAGAGCTGTTTCTGATTATAAGTATCAATCATCTCTATCATTTTTGCAAGAGCGTCGCTCATATCCTTTTCATGATAGAAGGCCATAATGAATTCATCACCGCCCCAGCGGCCACAAAAGCCATACGTTCGATCAACGGATTCACTAATAATGTGGGCCATCATCTTTAATAACCGATCACCCATTTCATGACCATAACGATCATTGGCCTTTTTCAAATAATCGACGTCCAAGAAGACAATAGCATAGCCCTGCGTTAACTTTTTCATTAATTTTTCACAAAACTGACGGTTAGGAATACCCGTTAAAGAATCAATATATGCAAAATGTTCTAACTGCTTCTTTTCTACCTGCGCCATTACTAAGTCAAGGAACTTTTCAGTATTGCCAATAGTAACTGCGATGAAAAAGATTATTAAAGCAATCGATGATAAATTAATACCCGCCATATTCGCGTAATGAATACGGCCTGGTAATACGCAGTCGGTCATTCCTAAAGCAACGTGGGTAATTATTAATACTGTTGAGAGGATCAGTACATTTGAATAAAAATGCTTTTGCTTGGTCTTTCGACGCTCGCTCGCGGCAACGATCAGCAATATGAGAAAAAGGAAAGCGGCGACGCAATAAATAAGCTGTTCATAATCAACGATGACATGCCCTGTAAGGATCGCCAAAAAATGTAAACCAATGATAAATAAGGCAAAAAACACAGCCGTTATGATATCTATTATATACATCTTCCCTTTTTGATGCAGCGTTGATAAATAAAGAAACAACAAAACGACACCAATATAAAAAGTATAATATTCAATTTGAGCACAAAAGGCATAGTTTTGGAAAAAAATATAGAGTATCCTTTTTTCAGCTAATTGCCAAAGCGATGCTATAAAGACTAACAGACCTAATAAAAAGGTAGAAATCATCTCCCGCTTAGAAATGATGGCGCCAACGACGGATGTGCCCATAATAGAAATACTTCCCATTAGGGTAAAGACAAAAATCAAGGTGACAAGACTATTGCCAATCAAGGGATACAGCCGTGCCCTTGTCACATTCATTAAACGAAAATATGTAAAATGACTCGATCGATCTTTTTCGACATGATGCGCATAAATTGTAATCGTCTTTCCGGCATCTGATGGTAAAAGCGGAATTGTAAAAAGCTGATTACCAATGATATGATGCGGATCCTTTAATGTAAGATTTTTTCCTTGGATAAGATGCTTACCAATCGCAATTTTCACAAGTGAATGTTTTTGGGTAAAGCATAACGCCACACGCTGTGCATTTTTGGGGATTGGTACACGATATATAAAGGTGTCTCCCCGTTTACCAAGAGGAATATCGGTCATCGTATAATTTTTCTGATGATGATTGTGAATCACCTGACAAGTCACTTTGGGATTAAGATTAACCGATGGTATTTGTCCAAACTTTGTGACATGAACGATCAGATTCTGGATGATTAATATTAACATAACGCTGAAAAGAATCAGCTTATATTTTCTTTTTGTTTTCATAAAATCACTACTTCCACATGTCATTATATCACAGTTTTTATGATAAATGGCTATTATGTGTTACTTATGAAGATCTCTAAGCAGCTCATTTACTTTCCTGGCCGTTATCTTCCCTTTGATCTTACGAATATGTCGCTGCTCTTTACGATACTTTTTCGAGTTTTTAGTCAGATGGCGATCCTTCATTGTTTGCGGGGGCTCGTAAGGGTTATTTTTGCGAAAAGCATCATGCGAGATAATGTACTGCAAATAATCGATGATACTCTCTTTATGAACATGCTGACGATGATAATCTTTGATCTTTGTGGCTTCATCAAAATCGGTTGCAAATTCATTATGATGATAAAGACTCAGCTTACGATCACTGGCATAAAGTTTCCAGCGGCTATACCTTGTCATTACATCAATTGTGCCATCTTGATTGTTAAAGTGAAAAGAGAGGTGATAATCATTAACAAAATCATCAATATTTTGACGATCCTGATGGTAATAAGCCATCACCGCTGCGCAATAAGGGCAGTAATGATAATGTTCTTTTAACGCTTCTGCTTCTATAAAGAAAAACGTCTGATGATTGATTTCTTTGACCTTTTCACACTGTGACGTGTGAAAGATCTTTTTCTCTATGTCTCCGATATACATAAACTGCCCCCTTTTATTTATTGTACACCATAAAAAGCGCAAACCCGTAAAAAAACAGACACCTCAAAAAAAGACTTATCAAGGCTAGTTAACAGCCTTGTATAAGTCTTGTGGATAATCATCTTCTACCTGATCTTTTTCTAAATACAATACCTCTTTGACATATTGGATCATTTGCTTAACATCTAAGACGCCATAGGCAAAACCTTTCTTGACGAGTTCATCAGGTAAATAGCGATCATATTTATCAAAGATGGGAACTTCTTTCTCATAGACCAAATCTAACGGATCAAATTCCTTGCAGGCCTCTTCATAGAGAATCTGATAAAATTCTTTCATTGAAACGTCCATTGTAAAAGTTATAAAGTATGGCCGGGAAGAGGATAACTTACGTAAATGGAGACGCTCCCCGCATTTTAATTTAAGGAAACGCTCTAACGCTAAAAAGGCATAAGTGCCAAGCCATGGGAATAAACAGTACATCTTCTTACCCAATGGAATCAAGCTTTGAGCAAGTAATTCCCCATTACGCGCGGTTTCCCTCGCCTGTTTTAAACGGACGACCGCATTAGGACGCAAGTAACGATAAGAGGTATCTTCTAATAAGACCTGTTTCATTCTTAAAAGAATCCTCGTATGAATATCGCCAGGCACATCGCCAAAGTAAGCAGGAATCTTCCCTTTGACCACATGAACATAGACATGATGATGTTCATGATCCACATCATCGACGACCCAGACCCGGCCGGCAATGGCAATCTTTTCACCAATTGGCGGGGGTTTGACGATCGTTCCTAACTCTTTTGAATCAGCGTGGACGCTGTATTCAACATTTTCCTGAAAGACGGCATAAAACTTATAACTATTGACCACGCGTTCTCCCGCTAAGCCAACCATTAACTGCTTATGTTCATCCATTTCGATCATATCGGTCTCTAATAAGTGCCGTAATAACACTTTATAGTCTTCCTGACTGATATTATGAAACGGCGCTAAGGTTAAGATGCGTCTTGCTAAATCACGCGGAGTTAATGGGCCTGATGAAGCGAGTTCGCTCATCGTCTGATGGAAAAGCAAACTAAAAGGCATGCGATCTAAACGCGGCGGTTCGACCCAGCGCTCTTCGATATAAAGCTGTACTAAGGCGATACCTTGAATGAGCGTCCAGGGCACTTTTTCCGGCAGCATGGCCCGGGTTTCGGGATATTCTTCTTGCATCACAAACCACATTTCACTTGGGCTGCCGCGCCTTCCGGTACGGCCCATGCGCTGCAAAAAGCCAGAGACCGTAAAGGGGGCATCAATCTGAAAGGCGCGCTCTAAGCGACCAATATCAATGCCTAATTCGAGCGTCGCGGTGGCACAGGTGGTCATATAGGTATCTTCATCTTTCATCGCCTCTTCGGCGCTTTCGCGATAAGATGTCGATAAGTTGCCATGATGAATGAGAAAACGATCGGGTTCATGTTTGTATTCACAATACAAGCGTAAACTCTGACAAACGGCTTCGCACTCTTCGCGGCTATTAGTAAAGACCAAACACTTTTTCCCGCGGGTATGTTCAAAGATATAGGCCATCGCATCGTTAGCGTTGCGAGGCGCCTGATCGGTGGGTGCTTCAAGCGGTAAAGCTTCGACTTCTTGGCCTTTCGCCGCCTGATCCCCTTCTTTATAAAAATGTTCCATCGATAAACGCCAGCGGGTTTTCTCACCTTGGATTTTAGGAATCTGGGTTTTTCGATCAGTATTTTGCGCTAAGAAGGCCGCCGCTAATTCCGGCTGACCAATGGTCGCCGATAAGCCGATGCGGCGCGGATTGACACCAGCTAAACGCGATAAGCGTTCTAATAAACAAAACGTCTGACCGCCGCGATCACCGCGAAGCAAGCTATGAATTTCATCGATGACAATAAAGCGCAGATCCCCAAAGAGATGAGGAATCTCCATATGTTTCTTTAGCACTAACGCTTCTAAAGATTCCGGGGTGATCTGTAAGACTCCTGCCGGATGTTTAAGCAGTTTCCGCTTTTTACTCGATGAGGCATCCCCATGCCATTTGGTGACGGGAATATGGGCTTCCTCGCAAAGTTCATCTAATCGCTCAAACTGATCATTTATTAAGGCTTTTAAAGGGGCAATATAAAGCACGCCGACAGAAGATGGCGGATCTTCTTCCATTAAAGTTAAAATCGGAAAGAAAGCCGCTTCGGTTTTACCGGAAGCGGTGCCGGCACAAAGTAAGACATGATCATCAGTATTGAAGATGGCCTCCCCGGCCGCCACCTGAATGCCGCGTAAATTTTCCCAGTCATGGCTATAAATATAATCTTGAATAAAAGGCGCATAGCGCTCAAATACATTCATCGAAAGCCCCCTTATAAGGTAAATTCCGCAAAGTCATCATCCTCTTTTGTTTTGTCTTCATCGACAAATAAGGCATGTTCTTCAATAAGGCTTTGAAGGGTCATCTCAGGATGCTGATAAAGAATATCTAACAGTTCAATAAAATCTCGAATCACTTCACGTGGGGTAATATTGGTATCGGCGCCAATGCGAGAATATTCTACCTGAATAAAAGCGGCTAAGTCTTTTTCATCAAGCTTGCATGTATATTTATAGAGACTTTCATGCATCGCTTTGAGTTTTTCCGTTAACACTAACATTTCTTCGGCTTTTAAAGGATCCAGATGAATGACCGGTGCTAACATATCACGCGCCCCTTCTTTCGAAAACTTACCCGCAGCTAAACGCGAACGCAGAGCTTCATAAGAATAAACACCGCGACGCTGATCTTCAATGGCCTGCGGGGTGCCGCACATAATAATGCCTAAATACTTGGCTTTCCCCTGCAAAGTATCATTATACATCGTCAGAATCTTTTCATAGTTATACTGACGAGTGATACTATTAGGGATCTTATAAATATTGACGAGTTCATCGATCATCATCATGAGTCCGCTATAGCCTGCCTGTCTAAAGAAATAAGCGAATAACTTGATATATTCATACCAGTCATCATCAGTAATAATGATATTGACCCCTAATTCTCTTTTGGCCTGCGTTTTCGTTGTATATTCCCCGCGGAACCATTTGATCACTTTGCCTTTGGTGTCATCATCTTCATCGACAAAGGACTGATAATACATCGTTAACAGGCGCGCAAAATCAAAGCCATGAACGAGTTCATTTAAACTGTTAATGACTTCATGAATGCGTTTTTCGACTTCTTTAGAGAAATCACGATGATCATAATCAATCCCGCTTTGGACGACTTCACTGCGGACATTGTTAATCCATTTATCTAGAATCAAGGTTAAGGCTCCGCCTTCGGGCCTTGTTTTAGTGGATAAGTTACGAATTAATTCTTTATAGGTGGCTAACCCTTGCCCTTTGGTCCCTTGTAATCGTCTTTCTGGTGATAAATCTCCATCGACAACGATAAAGCCGCGATCCATCACGTAGTTACGAATAGTCTGTAAAAGGAAGGACTTCCCGGCGCCATAGCGTCCTTCAATAAAGCGAAATGTTGCCCCGCCTTCAGAGATAATATCCACATCATGAAGCAGCGCTTCGATTTCCTGGCGACGGCCAACAGCGATATAAGACAAGCCAATCCGCGGGACAACCCCGCCTTTTAGTGAATTGAGGACCGCCTGAGCGATTCTTTTGGGAATACGTTTTTCTGCCATGTACATCTTCCTTTCTTATGTATGCAAATAATCTTCAAGATCTTCTAAGTAATCTTCCACAACCATCGGCTGGTCATCTTCAAATGTGATGACATTATCACCAATCTCATCAAAGAGACTTTCATTGATCTCTTCCGCTAAAACGGAAGCCATCAAATGATGGGTTTTTAAATAGTCAGAGGCATCCTGCCCTTTCATTAACATTGTCAGGAAAGTAAAAGCCTCTTTACTTAAATGTGTTGGATTGTCAAATGATGCCTCATTTATCTCATCAGCTAGTAAATCTTCTTCATCTTCAATTGATAAGGCCCTCTCTTCTTCGGTTAACAGCTTTTCCGTTGTTATATGGGCATCTTCACGAATCTGCTCAAGCGCACTAAAATCAATGGCAATGGGTTTTGATTGAATGACTGCTTTGGTTTCCTTGGACGGTTTATAAGATGCTAATACCTCTTGAATCATAGAGATCAGCTTTGCTGGTAATTTGCCTTCTTTTAACGGTTTTCCGCGATGATAGATCTTACGTGCCTGATTGTCAATTTCTCTTATTACCGCTGATAGCTTATTCACTTTTATTTTCTGTCTGACAAGGATGGCAAAATCGTCGTCATCAGACTCGTGATAACACGCTTTTAATAAAGGATCAAGAACAATCTCATTCTCTTTGGCATAGTCCTGGGCAAAAAAGAGCGGTGTGAACGGGGCCCGGCGGCTATAAGTGATGGTGATATAAGATAAATACGCTTCCGATGCTTGCAGCTTTTTAAGGCAAGTAAAAAGCAGATCCTGATAAAGTGTATCATGCCCTTTAAAAGCAACGCTGGTGAGATGGGCAACGCCATGGTCTTTCAAACGTTGTAAATAATCTTCTTTTGTATCTTCTTCATGAATATAATAGATCAAACTATCATCACCAGAAAAATAAGTTTGGCGAATGTAAGCACACAGCTTTTCACGATAGGGCTCGCCTAATTGATGATAGAGAATATAGTTCATCGCCAAATGATCAGATACTGTGGGATAGATCCGATATTTTATAATCAGCGGCTGAATCATCTCTATTTCCTGCATGCGCTCTTCTAACGTAAACAAATCAAGATCATTGCAGATTTCGCTGATATACATAACCCCATAGCCATAGCTAAACAAACGTTCATCATGATGCTTACGAAAGGCATCACGTAAATAGTAATATGTTAACCACTGCGCATACGTGAAATAATCAATAGTGAAGGGAGATTTGAAATCCGCTTTGACGAGCTCAGGCATACGATGAGGCACATAATCCACTAACGCTTTGCCCACAAATAAGAAACGTTGCGCTCTGCTCATCCCTTTGCTTAAACGTAAAGCTTCTTCTAAGACGCGCGGCACAAAGACCCGCGGCATGCGAAAAGTGCGATCTTCTAGCGGATAAACATACACATAATCTTCGCTCAGGAAATGATCAATCGCTGGTGCAAGCGCGCCATGCAGCATCTGATGCGCATGATAAGAGCGTATATCTTCCTGAATCTCTTTGATGCAGGTTGTGAGTTTTTCCTGGTTGAGCACAAAGTGTGTGATGAAACACTGCCTCCCCTTGATTTGATAGCTTGTATTCTTTTCATAATACGTCTGATGATAGGGATGATTGATTGGCAAGTACAGACTGCCGGGAAAAAGCGTATACGCTTCTTCTTTCTCGGCAATACAGCTTTTCGCTAATGCTGGCTTGAGATACCAAAAGAGCATTTTATTATTGTTTAACACTTTCTGCGATAAGCCATATTTCACTAAGACGCCTTCATAAAGCTGATCGTCAGAGGTCTCTTTATAAAGGATCCCAAGATCACCATCTAAGATTTGTAAAGACCCTACACTGCCTGGATTATAGACCATCTTATAATCATGCACCAGGCGAATAAAATACACATCTTTAAAAAAGTCTGCTAAGCTTTCTAAATGATCTAAAACATACATGTGATCTTTATTGATCAGACCATTGATGAGTTCACAGGCAAACAGCTTCGCATAATTAAGATCACGCTGATGATACATTTCTTTCATAAAATTTGAACGCAAACGATAGTAAGTATCAATCTCATCATCATTCATTTCCTGTAAGGATTTAAAAGCGGATAACGGCGCTGCGACCTGTCTTCTGGGGCGATAGCTTTTCATCGCTCTGGCTTGATCAACAAAGTTTCGCGCTTCTGATTTGGACGTGGAATACATTGCATGCATCTGACTAATACGGCGATTTTTCATCACAGGCAGCTTCACATCATGATAGCCATCGATGATGGTTTCTTTCATCGCCATCGGCATCCCGCTTTGATGTGAATAAGGCGCATAAGCCTGCTTGATCAAAGCAATGATTTGTGATGAATCAGCGCTCAAATCAATACCAACCCAATCCATAGAATGCATCTGATGGGGAGCAGTGCAAGGAGGCGTGCCAATGAGATGGCGCCCTTCTCCTTGGAGTTTGAGATCAAAGTATTCATGATTCCCTACCTTCATAAGTAAACCTAGCCAATGATGTTCTGGTGATAAAAAAACACCATAAGAAGGAAAACGAGGGAGTTCATAACTAATGGTGCCATGTAAGGTCTTTTCAATATATGTGATGATATGATCGATTGTCATAGGACCCCTCCTTCGTTTTTTTCATTATAGCACAAAAAAGAGGACCATTGAATGTCCTCTCTTAACAATCTGCGTAAGCCATTTCCTTCGCCTTCGCACGGGCTTTCTGTAAGTGTGACACAATGATCGCACAAGAAGCATCGCCAGTAATATTTAAAGTGGTACGACCCATATCGAAGATACGATCGACGCCAGCCACTAAGGCAATACCCGCTACAGGTAAGCCGACTGACTGTAAGACCATCGCTAACATGACCATCCCCGCGCCAGGTACCCCAGCCGTGCCAATAGACGCTAAGGTCGCCGTTAAGACAATGGTGATCATCTGACCAAAGGTTAAGTTAATGCCGAAACATGAAGCGATGAAAACTGCACAGACACCCTGATAGATGGCTGTTCCATCCATATTAATGGTTGCCCCTAATGGTAAGACGAAAGATGTAACTTCTTTCGAAGCGCCTAACTTTTCTGCACATTCCATATTGAGCGGCAGCGTCCCTACGGAAGAAGCACTTGAGAAGGCAAATAACATTGCTGGCAGCATTCCTTTGAAAAATTCTAATGGACTTAATCCGCCAGCGGCGCGGACAGCCATCGAGTAAACAACCACAGCATGAATCGCAAAACAAAGGTAAGCCACCAATAAGACTTTGGCTAAAGAGCCGATGACAACAGCGCCATTTTCCGCAATAACCGGACAAAGCAAACAGAAGACACCAATTGGTGATAAGTGTAAGATCATATCCATACACTTCATAAAGATTTCATTGAGCACATCAATCGCTTTGATAGCTGGCTCAGCTTTTTCCCCTACTAAGATAATCGCAAAGCCAATAATTAACGCCATGACAATGACCTGTAACATGTTGTTGTTCACCATTGGTGAGATAAAGTTATCTGGGAAGATATTGACGATTGTTGACATTAATGAAGGCGCTTTAGAAGCGGTATACGATAAATTGCCCGTCGCGAGTTTTGGGAAAAAGCCCTTCGCTAAATTGGCAATGACTAAACCGATGGTTGTCGCACAAGCGGTTGTTAAAGTGTAGTAAAGTACAGCGGTTCCCCCGATTTTGCCGACTTTACGAATATCCTTCATCGAAACAACCCCTGCCATAATCGAGAATAAAACGATTGGCACAACGATAAACTTCACTAAGTTTAAGAAGATCGTTCCAAAAGGTTTAATGTAGTTATTGGCGATCGCAGCCTGATTTTGCATGAGCAGACCAACAATAATCGCCAGTACTAAGGCAATGAAAATTTGCCCTGCAAGTGGTAACTTTCTTAACTTTTTCATGTAAACTCTCCTTTAAATACTGTGCTATTATGGCATAGTTTGAAGTTATTTACAAGAAAATTATCATAAAAAGAAGGGTTTATTAAATTATGAAATCTTTTATTCACTTTTGTATTTAAAGAAAAATGAATCGATGAATTGTCTTAAGATCGTAAAAAGCCGAATCGCTTCGGCTTTTTACTGATATGACTCAATTGTGTTCGGCTAATCCAGCGCACTGAGCGAAGCACCGTTTCTGAAACGCGTAGGCTCACGACTCCCAGCCTCACTCAATGTACTGGGCATCTCTATGCTTTATAGTATAGAGCTTGCACCTGTATATGTCAATAATATTTTATTATATTGATAATTATCTTACATTCCCATCATTCTTGAATCCTACCCCTAAAGACTTGGAATAGCTATTCATATGGTGAATGATCCGCGTTTTTTCGGCGCCTGAGACAATCGTTGGCTGATAATCATTTTTATAGGTGACAGATGATAAACGACATGGAATCATTTTTAACTGTTTGTCTTTTATCAGTTTGCCATCTTTAAAATGGAACGTCTTCTGTAAAATCATCGTTTCTTTATCTTTAGGATTGGTATTTCCGCCAAAGCAGAAGTTTCCTAAAGAATAAGCAATATAAGCCCCTTTATAGCGTTCTACCCCCTGTAAGACATGAGGATGATGACCAAGTACTAAACTTGCTCCCTGGTTGATCGCATAATGGCCTAAATCTTTCTGTAAAGATGTTAAGCTATGGGTCCCTTCAATCCCGCCATGCATGCTCACGACAATAGCATTGGTCTTTTGCGCCTTACATTTTTTAACCCCATCTCTGATCAAGCGTTTCGCATAAGGCATCGATCCAAATGGCATCGCCTGGTTAAAATCAACGGAGATAAAACCTAGCTTCACCCCTTTGACCTGATAAACACCCACATGTTCAAAAGAGGCATAAGTCATCTGATAGTCTTTAAATGCTTTTAAGGTATCGCTATAACTCTTTTGTCCATAATCCTTACAATGGTTATTAGCAAAGGACGCAACGTCAATATGACCTTTCTTTAAAATGTCCATATATTTAGCGGGTCCTTTAAAAGTAAAGGCTTTTTTCATTGGCGTCGCCACATTCGTTAATGTGCCTTCAAAGTTAACCACACTGACATCATCTTTCGCAAAGACAGGGGCAACCTTTTTCAAGAAATAAGAAGAACCATAACGATCATAATAAGCTGGCAAAGTGCGACTGTAGGATTGTTTCGGATCTTTTCCTAAGGTGGTATCACCCGCTGCTGATAACGTAATATAGACATCCTTACTTGCTTTTTTCACTGTTTTTGCTTGACGCGTCACTGTTTTGACCTTTGTCGGCGTTTCTTTCGCCACCGTTTTTTGCTCATTTTGACAGCCTACAACGCCGCTGCATACTAACGCTAAGGCAACGCTTTTCATGGCTAATCCTTTAATCATTCCTGATCCCTTCTTTCTTCTTTTTCTGCTTCTTCATAACGGCGAATAATTCTCGCTACCACCGGATGACGCACGACATCAGTGGCTGACAGGAAGACAAATTTAATCCCTTTCACGCCTTTTAATAACGCCACCGCGCGACGAAGTCCGCTGCGCACGCCATGAGGTAAATCGATCTGCGTAATATCCCCCGTAACGATCATCTTAGAATTAAAACCTAAACGGGTTAAGAACATCTTCATCTGATTATCCGTCGTATTCTGCGCTTCATCTAAGATGACATATGCATCTTCAAGAGTACGGCCACGCATATAAGCTAATGGGGCAATTTCGATAATGCCTTTTTCAATCATCCGTTCAGTTGTCTCCTGCCCTAACATATCATAGAGGGCATCATAGAGCGGTCTTAAATACGGATCGATCTTTTCTTTTAAATCACCTGGTAAAAAGCCTAAAGATTCCCCGGCCTCTACCGCTGGTCTGGTTAAAATAATCTTTTTGACCTGATTATTCTTTAATGCCTGCACGGCAAAAACGACCGCCATATATGTTTTCCCGGTTCCAGCCGGACCAATTGCAAAGACCACATCATGGTCTTTTAAAGCATAGTAATACTCTTTCTGACCAATGGTTTTTGGGGTGATAACTTTGCCTGTGACGGTGCGCGCAATCTTTAACGTATAGAGCTGATCCATCTCATCTAAGGATGATGTTTTCGATAACCCAATCGTATACATAATATCTTTCGTTGAGATACGCACATGTTTCTTGGTCATCTCTAATAAGCGATGAATGACCTTTTCCAACTGTTCATTACTTTCAGAAATATGCAGTTCATCCCCGCGGATGACTAAGTCAACATGAAATTCATCTTCCAGAAGGGCTAAATGTTCTTCATTAGGGCCGCCAAAGGTCTGAATTTCTTCCATAGTATAATCTTCTAATTTTATGATTTTTTCCATTAACACACTCACCTTTTCATATCTCTATTTTACAATGGTTCAAGGATAGTCGTCAATTTCTTTCCAAAACAAAAGGAGCCCCGCAAGGCTCCAAATGTTTTTATCTTCTTCTTCTTTTCTGATTTTTTCTAGCAGCTTCTGATTTCATTTTTCTTTTTAAACCAGGCTTTACATAGAATTCTCTCTTACGAGCTTCAGCAAGGGTTCCTGTTCTAGATACCTGTCTTTTGAAACGACGTAAAGCATCATCTAGAGATTCGTTTTCTCTTACTACTGTCTTTGCCATTGAACTTTCCCCCCTTTACTCATAAAGTACAACGAGATTATACGCGAAGTCAAATCGAATTGCAAGCATTTTAAACTATTTATAAAAAATATTTGCGTTTTCGTCAATTGATTTTCGAAATTCCAGTTAGATATTTCTAACGTGAATTCTATCATTCACTTATTAATCCTTATGTTTTTTATGAATTTAGTTATTCAGTTATTTTAAAATGTGATAAAATTATCATGATATTAAAGTGTTAAACTAAATTCGATTTGGAGGTAAGGACAAAAAAAGATGATGAGTTAACGCCCTGGAAAAGCTTCTCATCATCTGTCCAACAAGACAATATGATAGTAATACACACCACGCCTGTTTTCAAGTATAAAAGTTTAAATATGCATTTATGTGATGGTTCCTTTTCCTTCAATGATAAGATTTCCTCATGCTTCAAAGAGCTCATTAGAAATTCTTCTAGTGCAGAGCAGAAGCCTGAGCACGTCTTTCCTGACTGCGCAAATAACCACTTATGGAACAATAACTTTTCCGTTGCCCTTTTAGTGCGCTCTGATAACAGATTCTTTTTCAGACTGGTTAAAAAGCTTTATGAAGCTTGCCTTTCATCAACTGAACTTGCTTATGACATCATGCTTTTCATCAACGCCACCTATTCATATATCATGAACACCTTCTCTGCAGAGGATATTGTGAGAACAATACCCGATTTTTCTGATGAGAACGCACATGACTGGATAAAATTCGGGCATTACAAGAAGATCGTAAACATTAACGATACTCCTTATGAATTTCAGCTTCAGCGCATCTACTCCAAAAGCCTTCATAAAACTCATGCCGTGTTTCCGCTGGGAATTATCCCTTTTATGCGTGAAAACCTTTTTGATATCCTTCTATACCTGCATCAGATCTTTCACGGCGACAGCAGCCTTGAGGATTTTCATGGTCGGCTTAGAGCACTCCTGGAATATCTTTATGCAACCCCTAAGATCAATAAAATGAGTGATAATTTGCTTTCTAATCTTATATGCTCATTTATCGCTGATCACTTCAAAGATTTCTATCAAAACAGTTTCATGACCGTTACTAAAGGTCTCACCAAAGATTGCGTAAAAAACAGCTTCCTCCGCGATGATGTTGCCTGCCCATTACCAACATGGGAAAAATGTGAATCCTCCCTGACGGTGTTAAACTTCTTTGTAAAGAAGCGGGAAACCGCCAAAAAATAGAAAAAATATCAAGGAGGTGGCATTAAACATGTCAAATATCACAAAGAAGGCGGCTATTAAGAACGATAGCCGAGAAATCAATGGGACTATGCGCCCTTCGAAAGGCAAAAAACGTTGCAGAAAGCTTTCAGAAGTCGAAGAGGACGCATTAATGAGAAGACTCTATCCCTACACATTAATTGATTACTGCTACCAAACAGTAATGCAGGAAGGTGATAAGAATGGAAAGAGCCGCTAAAAAGCCCATAGGATATCAGAAGCACATAACTTATGAGCTTCGAGAAAAGATTGAAGCAGGTCTCAAGAGCGGCCTTAATAAGGCCCAAATTGCCAAGACCATTCATAAAGATCCAACTACCGTCGCTAAGGAAATTCGGAATCACAGAACTCCTTCAGGATCGCCAAGCAAGGCACCCTTTGACTGCGCCAACTACAAAAAGTGCACAAGAGGACGGGAGTGCAGAACCAGCCATGAGGTGTTCATGGAATGCACTGACTACACCCTGTTTAAATGCAATCAAAGGGACAGATCACCGGGCGTCTGCAACGGCTGCACCAAAGCCCCCAGCTGCAGATTCTCAAAATACTACTACAGAGCAGAT
Source organism: Intestinibaculum porci (assembly GCF_003925875.1). Classification (GTDB taxonomy): domain Bacteria; phylum Bacillota_I; class Bacilli_A; order Erysipelotrichales; family Coprobacillaceae; genus Intestinibaculum; species Intestinibaculum porci. The sequence continues at coordinate 2,015,051 of NZ_AP019309.1, forward strand.
GTGGCCCAAAGAGCATACGAATATATGCTTAGGGATTCGAGAATGGGCTTCAACCTCACCTATTCAGAGGCTCAGTGGATGGCTGATATCATCAAGCCTGAGCTTGAACAGGGCAAGTCACCGTATGCAATTCTTAACGAGCATCCTGAGCTCAAAATTTCCGAAAAGTGCCTGTACAACTATATTGAGCAGGGTGCATTTGAACAGTTTGGAATCAATAGCCTGGCGCTCAGAAACCAGGTAAAGAGAAGAAAGATGCCTAAGGTACGCGCTAACCAGTACAGAAAGCGCAAGGACAGCGGCTATTTAACCGGAAGAACATTCAAGGACTTTCTTGAATACAACCCCCTTGTGGCCGCACAGTACAGCATCAATCATAGCGTTAAGCTCTATGATGGTGCAGAACGGCCTGATAGCGAGCAGGCAATTGATCATCCTGTCGGCTATATCCTTATGGATACCGTTTATAATGATGTTTCTAACGGCCCGTTTATTCAGACTTTTAAGATCATGCCAGGCGGTGTATTTCTTGCCGTCTATCATGATGAAAAAACAGCTGAGGAGATGGTGAATGGCCTTGACTATATTGAAAAGCTGCTTGGCCCGGATGTATTTATTAATAATATAGGGTCTATCCTGACTGACAGAGGCAGTGAATTCTCGCTGGCCGATGAATTCGAAGACAGAGAGTCAGGAACATGCCGAATCTTCTACTGTGATGCGATGCATTCAAATCAGAAGGGATCACTTGAGAACGAGCATCTTGTTTTAAGATATATCTGCCCTAAGAAAAAGGATCTCCGCAAGCTTGGGCTTGTAAGTCAGGAGGCCCTTAACAGAGCCGTTAATAATATCAACTCCTACTCCCGCAAGCTCTATGGCGGCAGAAGTCTCTATGAAAACACGGCTTTCATGATGCCGGAGATCTATGAGGCTCTAAAGTGCAAAGGCTATAGCCAAATCGATAAAGACAAGGTGGAGTTAAAGCCTTCAGTTTTAAAGAAAAAGTAATCAAAAAAATGTGGAAATAAGTCCTTGAGTCTCTATATTAATTTGGGGTTTTGGCTAGCTTTAAAAGTTTTTGGGGTTATGTTCTCAAAGACTTTTTTCTTTTACAGCTGCGGTTTATGTTTTTGGGGTGCCTGAAATTTGATATACTTGAGATATAGAACAGCAAAATCAAATTGCTCAGTTTATCAAATTCCTAAGAAAGGCAAAAAAAGATGAAAGCCCATTAAGTTGACCACTTAGCTTTCATCTGTCCAATAAGAACAATATGAGTATAATACAAAGACCTAAAAAAAGCAAACCTTTTCCTCCATCTGAATACATGAAAAGTTACTATTCACAGTGCTGAAAGATTAAAAATTGAATAATGTCTTTATTTAGGGGTATATCCATATATGGGATACCCTTTTATTATAACTTTTAAAGTGATTTATAGTCATGTATTAACAATTCAAGTGTCTTATTCCTGACAACCAAAAAAGTATTCTCTTTTTCTTGATAATTTCAGCAAACATAGTCTCTAATAAATTTAAATTATATGTAAATTACTATTTATTTTAAGCTAGTTATATGATATACTGTATATAGTAACAAGGGGGTGAGAAAAGATGGCAATTGTTTATGTGACAAACAAGAAAACTGGCAAGAAATATGCTTATGAATCTGTTTCAGTTTGGAATCCTGAGCTCAAACAGCCTAGAGCAAAACGCAAATACCTTGGCGTTGTAGACGAGGAAACTGGAGAAATTATTCCTTCAAGCAAAAAGCGAGGGAGAAAGCCTAATCCTGATAAAAATACAGCTGAAAATGAAGAAAAAGCAAGCGGCAGAAGAACCTATAAAAAGATGGTTGAGGATATGCAAAAAATTATTGCAAGCAGAGATGATGAGATCAAACAGCTTAAGGCGGCTAATAGAAAGCTTACCAGCAAGATCAATAGAATTGAATCAATTCTTAATAATGATGATTAACAAGGAGTAAATCAATGGATTCTTTAGGAACACTATCAGTAAAATATGATAAAGCATGCAAAAAGATTGGTGACCTTAAAACAAGACTTTACGATTGTAATGAAGAACTGAAATCCAAAAAACAGAAGCTTGAATACAGGGATAACAGAATCGCAAAATTAAAGCAGCTTTGTCTTGAAAAAGATGAAATGATTAGAAATCTTAATGATGAAATTAACAGACTGAAAGACAAGATTGAATATCTTAATGCCATAAGCAATCATGACTCAACTACCGTTGGTATTCCTACTGCGTCTACTCCTATAGGAAAAGCAAAATATAACTCAAGCATCAATTCCAGAGAGCCTACTGACAGAAAAATTGGAGGTCAGCCAGGACATTCTAAAAGTGAACTCGGTATTCCTGATGATATTGACGAAGAAATTGAATATGTGGCAGATGATGCAACTGAGTGTCCGAAATGTGGTTCTCATGAACTTGTTTTCACCGGCAAAACTAAAGCTGTATATGAGAAAACTATTAGCATCAAGCCTATAAACCTCAAAAAGGTTTTCTATCAATACAAATGCGGAAGCTGCGGGACTACATTTTTTCTTGGCCTGAAGCCTAATGAAAGATCAGCCTGTCACTATGGGACGGCAGTACAGGCCGTTGGCTTATCGCTAATGAATACCTGCAATGTTCCTATTAACAAGGTTAAAACCTTTTTTGAGGGGATCACAAACGGAGAAATAAGTCCGTCAGAAGGCTACCTTGCAAAACTTCCTATGATTGCATCAAAAAAGTTATCTGAGTTCCGTATAGTTTTAAAGAATCTAATGCTCCAAAGAACTCTCGTATATTGGGATGACACTGTTATCAATATTAATACAAAGAAAGGCTGCCTGCGCTTTTACGGAGATGAAACACTCTCATATTATACGGCTCATGAGAAGAAAGATCTTGAAGGGATTGAAGAAGACAAAGTCCTAACACTACTCACTGAAGAGCAAAAAACGATGCATGATCACAATAAAGTGAACTATAACGCTAAATTCAAGTTTGGCAACCTTGAATGCAATCAGCACCTTCAGCGTGACCTCAAAAAAATCGCTATTGATACAAAACATGATGAGCTTATGGAACTGAAAGATCTTATTTCCGATACCATCCACAAACGCAAAGAAGCCATAAACAAGGGAGAGACTCGCTTTAGTGATGAATTTATTGAAAACTTTAACAAAAAAGTTAATGATATACTCAACCGAGCGGAAAAGAGAAACAAAAAAGATTATGATGCATACTTTGGAAGATCCGAGAAGACGCTAATTAAGCGTATACGTGATTATTATGATAATTACTTTGCTTGGGTAAATGATTTCACTCTTCCGACAACCAATAATTGCGCAGAACGCGGACTTAGAGTCGTAAAAAGCCATATGCGATCATCAGGACAGTTCCAAAATATTCAAAACGCTCAGTATTACGCAGATGCCAAAACGTATATAGAAACCTGCAGGAAAAACGGAATAAATGAGATCTATGCAATGATACGACTTTATGAAGGTGATCCAATAACGGTAAAAGAAATATTCTCAGGGGAAGATCTCTCCTGAGAATCGACAAACCGTTATAATGGTGGAATAAGGTATCATAGCCATTACCTGAAATCAGATTTAACATCATGCTTCATTTCGCTGTGTATACATTTTACATACCTCTTTACTACAATTAAAACAAGGCCGTATCACGGGCACCGTTCCGTGCTCTTTTTAGGTACAACTTTATATATCAACTATATCTAACCGTGAATAGTAACCATGAAAATAATCGCCAGACTTAATGTCCTAAAGCTTTTAGGAAAGCTATATAACGACACCTTCACTGTGTTTGGATTCTACACAAGATATGTGAACATTGACGGAGAACCCGTTGAATACAGAATTATGCGCATCCGCTCTGGAAGAACCGGCATGACACACGCTGTGCTCTTTGATTTTATGGTGCCGTATCATCAGATCTCTTCCGAAGATCTGAATGCAGTGATCAGTGGCGATACCGATGATCTTCCTTACAGCGAAGCATATATCCGATGGCTGACCAATGTCATCAGGCTTCACCGCATCACTGATTACGTTAGCGCATGTATGGCCTTCTGCAGAGGACACTTCATTGATAAGTGCGAAACTCTGGTGGTTGCCGTCTGACAAATTTATCTGTTTTTTCTCTTAATTTCTTATTAGAATCATTATAATTCTATGCGTATATTTCAAAAATAAAACTCTCACACGACATGTTTTGAGTTAGTAAGTATTTCCTTCTATTATGATATTGTAAGCTTACAGGAGGTCATAAATGAAGAAAAGCAACGATAACGAAATAGTGTTTGCCGACATAATCCCTGGTGAAAACGGCTTAATAGATGGGGATTTCATTCTCCAGCTTTTCAACCTGCATAAAGAAGACGTTGAGGATCTTTCATGCATTCATCAGGCAGACGGCATTTACGTTTTTATTACGCTAGCCGCAAGAAAGCACGAATGTCCGTACTGCACCACGCCCACCAAGAAAATCAAAGGCTATCACACCAAGAAGATCACCCATTCGATCTTTCACAACATCAACTGCTATATTGAATACCATGTTAGACGCTATGAATGCACTGCATGCGGCAAAACATTTAATGAAGACAACCCCTTCTCAGAAGGCCATTCCACAATCAGTGTGCTGACCGTGTATAATGTCCTGACTGCATTGAGAAATCCTAAACTGAGCTATGAGGATGTCGCCAAAACGTTTAATATTTCTGCCTCTTCGGTAATGATCATATTTGACAGACACGTTCAGATTCCCAGAAAGCCGCTTCCCAAGTATATTCTAATCGACGAAGTTCATGCCGTTGACAGCCGCGATTCAAAGTATGCGTGCGTTATCATGGACTTTGTAACGCAGGACATCATCGACATTCTGCCAACAAGAAGAAAGGAGGATCTTGTCAGATACTTCACTCTTATTCCCCGGGAGGAGCGTGAAAAAGTTGAAATCATCTGCTCTGACTGCTGGAAAACCTATCGTGAAATCACCAGGATATGCTTTCCTAACGCTATCCATGCCTGCGATGAATTTCACATCATTCAGATTTTTACAGAAATTTACAAAGGATTGCGAGTTGATACAATGAAGGCCGCTAAAAATAAGCGTGACAAGCTCGAAAAGTATCTCACTACCCCTAACGGCCGCAAGTATCTCAACCCCGAATGGAATAAATATGACATCCAGCATTATCTTCTCAGCAAGTGGAACTGGCTTCTGATGAAGTCTGATGAATATAAAAGCAAAGATAACAAGAAAAAAAAGAAGAAAAAAGGCAAGCACGCTGACGATGAGGAGCTGCCTATCCTGGATCCTAACAGAGCAAAGAAGATGAACAAAAAGCTGGGCAGATATCTCAATTTCTATGATATCCATAACCTTCTGATTGAAACCAATCCTGATCTGGCTGAAGCAGAAAACTTCTACGACAAGCTTAGAGCGTTTTACCACACAATCAGCTACAATGAAGCCAGAGAAGCGCTCAATTCCCTGATTGGAGAACTGAGAATGTCTAACGTTCCTGAAATATGCGGATATGCCAGCACCCTCAGCGAATGGAAAAAATCAATCGTCAATTCGTTCATCATTATTGACGATACGGGCACTCATATTTCGACCGGGAAAATTGAATCACGGAATAAAATCATCAAAGACGTAAAGAGGGCTTCAAACGGTGTGAGAAACTTCCAGAGATTCAGAAACCGCTGCCTCTTTGCGATAAACACAGATACGCCAATCTACATGCCTTATACGCCTAAAAGAAGAATTGATGACGATAATGATCGCAGCAATAAATCTAAAAAAACAAGCAAATAATGATGCTTCATCATGAACCCTGCAGCCGCACTACCGGCACGTATATACTCCGCGGCATTAGCGATCATGTCAACGCATCGTCTCTGCAATGAGAATCATTTTTAAAGCCGTGCCGGCACTTATATCATCAACATTAAACATTGACAACTGAATAACGCATATACATCAGAGATGCATCATTAATTACTAAGCCACTGGATAATGCCTGGGAATGGCTTATAAGCTTTCATTACTCCTCATTTGGCAGTCCAGTGGCTGCAAATGAGGATTTTTTACAAGTCAATTCATATACAGGAAAGGAGAATTAACTATGGCAATGAAAGACTATGAAATCAGCTCAGATCCTCTTACAGAGAAGGATGATGACTATGATCCGGAAATGTACGAAGACGGCAGCGTAGAAGCGATGGGAGCATACTATACCTATATCGCTAATTCACTGTCCAGAATCAAAACAGCGCTAAGCGCAACCTCCAGCAGCAAGAAAATAAAGGAACTGATGTCATCGGATGAAAACATTAATATTTATCAGATGCTTATTGATGATCCCCGCCTCATGAAGGATATAAGAGAGGCAATGAGCAGTGATATCATTAAGCCTTTTGACGAGGATAACCTGTTAGAATTATACATGAATAAAGTATCAGATTTAATCAGCCAGATTGAATACGTATATCCTGAAAGATATATGACTCTTATGCACAAGATACTCCCCTACAGCGTAGCATCATATTATGATCAGATGGTTTCCGAAGAAAACGACAGGGATTTTGAATATGCCATCCAGGATGATGATGTACAGTTCTAAAAATGTGCATAACTGTATCGCTTTGAATGCAGTGAAAACAGCATAATAAGAAGGAGACTCGTTATTTCCTTCTTTTAATATTTCAATTAGCAAGCATGACTGAGCTGTATTTTGGATTTAAACAAACATACTGAAAATATATAGACATAACAAATAAAAGAAGATGTATATTGTTTATACATCTTCCTAAAGGTCTCCAAGAGATTATGGGGTCTTATCAATTTAACTTAATAAATTTGGTTAGTTATGACTTACCCCATCAATTTCCTGAGAGCCAAGTCCTTCACAGAAATGTGAGGTGCGAAGTTCCACATTTTTCGCTACAATCTTTTTTCATTATTAGCAATCAATTTAGTAAAATCAGACATGTTTTGACCTCTGAATTTCTAATAAGCGCTAACGAATTCCTTTAATAAAGGCATTTGTAAGACAAAACTACACAAAACCGGAATTTAAATTTAAGCGGAATTTACTTTTTCAATTGAGGATATTTGCGTTTTAGTCTTCTTTGATCAGCGCTAAACCAGCTGAAGCGCCAATACGGCTAGCCCCTGCATCAATCATTGCTAACATTTCTTCACGGGTATGGATCCCGCCGGAAGCTTTCACTTTAGCGTGATCGCCTACTGTCTTCTTCATTAAAGCAACATCTTCGACCGTGGCTCCGCCAGTTGAGAACCCAGTCGATGTCTTGACGAATTCAGCGCCCGCCTGAACGGATAATTCACAGGCACGCACTTTTTCTTCTTCGGTTAATAAGCAGGTTTCAATAATGACTTTGGTAATCTTGCCAGCGCTATGTGCTTCTTCAACAACAGCTTTAATATCATTGACAACCGCTGCATCGTCATGATCTTTTAACGCACCGACATTAATGACCATATCAACTTCATCAGCGCCATGTGCTAAAGCATCCTTAGCTTCAAAAGCTTTTGACGCTGTCGATGTTGCACCTAATGGGAAACCAATCACAGTGCAGACATGAACATCACAATCCTTTAAAAAGTCTGCACAGAAAGGCACCCAGTACGGATTGACGCAGACAGAAGCGAAATCATTGTCTTTCGCTTCCTGACAAATACGCGTAATATCGGCTTTGGTCACCTGTGGTTTTAATAATGTGTGGTCGATGAATTTATTATATTTCATCCTCTTTTCCTCCTCCAAAAATCTCTTCTACCGCTTTTAATGCGATATATTTATCGCCCGGATAAGGCTGATTGCCAACTGATGATTTCATAAACTGCTCATGGCCTTTGCCTAAGATGAGGATCAAATCCTCATTGCAGGCCATTTCAATAGCCTGATAGATCGCGACACGGCGATCGGTCACAATGACCGAAACGGTCTCTTTTAATAAATCCTGCATTGCTTCACAGGAGTCTAACATATTGTCATCGCGATCATCTTCCTGGGTTAAAATCACCTGGTCGCAGTACTTATTGGCTATTTTTGCAATGCGATTGCGTTTATTAATTTCTTTTTTACTTGGCACGCCAATAATCGCAATAATGCGGCTGTTTGGTTTAATGACGCTTTTCGCAAAGCGGAACACCTGACCATAAGCATGGACATACTGACAGAAGTCCACAATCACATGAAATGGTGTATGGGTCTCTAATAACTCCATCCGGCCATCAACGGGACTGATATAGTCAATGGCCGAGACAATCTGTTCAATCGGCATTTCAAGAGCCATTAACACGGTTAATGTGGCTAAGGTATTAGAAACATTAAATCGGCCTAAAAGCGGCACATTGACATGATACACCTCATCTTTGATAAAGAGATCAAATTCCGTATGATCAATAAAGACACGTACATTTTTCGCCATAATATCCGCTTTATGATCAATACCATAAGTCAGACGATGGGCTTTGATCTTTGCATTTTGCGCTAAGAAATGATTAAAGCGCACTTCATCGGCATTGAGAATGACAAAGCCTTTCTCATTGACTAATTCAAAGAGTTTCATTTTCGCTCGCATCAGGTTTTCCATCGTGCCATGAAAATCTAAATGTTCTTCATGAATGTTGGTGAAGACGGCTATATCGAAATCAATCGAATCAACACGCTTTAACGCCAAGCCATGGGACGATACTTCTATTGTAACACCTTTTACATCACTTTTAACCATTTCATTAAGCGTACGATGCAAAAAGATTGTCTCCGGAGTTGTATACGAAGACTGAATGACAGTGGAACCATATTGGGCATCATTGGTGCCAATATAGCCCATCTTTAAATAATGATTCAAAACATCACGGATCGTTAAAGCCACCACTGTTTTCCCGCTGGTACCAGTAATCCCGATCACGGTCATCTTATAAGACGGATAATCATAGAAAATATTGGCGACGCGGTTGAGTTCATCTAAGACATCCTTCACCTGGATATAGAGAACACCAGGATACTTACGTTTAAGCGGTTTGGAGTGGACAATGACTTTAGCCCCCTGGAAAACCGCATCATCGGCATAACGATGACCATCAGTTGTTAAACCTTCAATACAAAAAAAGACCGAATCTTTCCCTACATAGCGAGAATCGCTATGGAGAGAAATAATCTTAAAGTCTTCTTTGACATCAAATAATTCATTAACCCTTTTCATGTAATTCACCTACCAAATCATAGCCGATGCGATCCGTGATCTTTACGGTATGAATATCGCCTTCATGAATGGCAGGATCTTTTACTTTCACAAGCAGATAGTTAGAGGCATGCCCCTGCATATAACCATCTTTTTCTTCTTCAAACAGGACTTCTAAGTCTTTGCCCATTTGCCATGACGCAAATTCGGTGCGTAATTCATCAGAAAGGGCCATTAACCGTCTGACACGATCTTTCTTAACATCGCCTGGCACCTGTTCCTTGAACTTTTCCGCTGGGGTATTTTTACGTGGTGAATAAGGGAAGACATGAAGCTGATTGAAGTGATTCTTCTTGATCCAGTTATACGTGGTCATGAAGTCTTCTTCGGTTTCCCCTGGGAAACCAACAATCACATCTGTGGTCACAGATAAGCTTGGCAGTCCTTTCTTTAAGGCATTGAGTTTTTCTTCAAATTCAGATGTTGTATAGGTCCGATTCATGCGTTTAAGAATCTTATCGCACCCGGACTGAATAGGAATATGTAAATGATCGACAATAATTGGGGATTCATCGATCAAACGAATAATCTCGGGAGTAATCTGACCCATTTCAATAGATGAGATACGTAAACGTTTTAATCCATTGACTTTATGGGTTAAATCATTGAGTAAATCGTAGAAGCTGTAATCTTCTAAATCATTGCCGTAACCAGCGGTATGAATGCCCGTTAAGACAATTTCCTTAAAGCCGTTATCGACCAGACGCTGAGCCTGCTCAAGCACTTCCTGCGGATTGCAGGAACGAATCCCGCCGCGGGCATAAGGAATAATGCAGTAGGTGCAGAATTTATTACAGCCATCCTGAATCTTCATGAATGCACGGGTACGGTTTTCATAAGAGAAAATCTTCAAGCGTTCAAACTGATGAAGATTCATGACATCTTCAACGTCAACGATCGTTTCTTTTTTTGCTTTATAAGCATTGACATAATCGACGATTTTATTACGATGCTGCGTTCCGATAACGATATCAACGCCATCAATGGCTTTGACTTCATCACTGGAAACCTGGGCATAACAGCCAACCACGGCGATAATCGCATCCGGATTGGTCCGTTTGGCTTTACGAATCATCTGACGTGATTTCTGATCGCCAGTATTAGTGACGGTACATGTATTGATGACATAGACATCAGCCTTTTCATCAAAGTTTTTGCTGGTGTAGCCGTCTTTTTCAAAAAGTTCCAGCATTCCTTCTGTTTCATAAGTATTGACTTTACAGCCTAAAGTATGAAATGCAACTGTGGGCATAGGCTCACTCCTTTTCTATACTGATTTAATAAGTTTCTTATATAATTTTTCTTCAATAAAGGTTCTGCCAACCATGTAGTCAAGTAAATCACCATAATTTTCTTCAATACATAAGATTGCTAAAACCTGCAAATCTTTCCCGGTAATCTTTTCGGTCGTTTTCTCTCCTTCAACACGCAGGGCATATAAGAAGCGTTTGTTGGGGCGATCGAAGAAATAGAGAGTCGTAAATTCTACCGAATAATAAACAGTGATTTCTTTGGTTTCATAGACATTTAATAATGAGGAAAAATCTGTTTTAAAAATACTCATGCCATAAATATCTTCCGGGGTATCTAAAAAGATATCCTGTTTTTCAATGATATTCTTATGCTGATTCAAAAAGACACGCTGAATATCATTGCGATACCAGGTATTAATTTCGGGATTAAAGCAAGGAATATAAATCGAATCACCGGCATTGGTTTTAAAATGCGGCAGGCGTTCTAATAATGGTTTGATATCCTGGTTAAAAAGGCGCTGACGTTCACCATATTCTAACATGTCATACATATCACCGCCATCTTCACATTTAAATTCATCAAAAGCATCAATAATAGCCTTCCGATTAAGCAGCGCATTGACGAGTACTTCTAAATAAAATAAATCGATTTCATCACTTGGACGAGAATCAACATCCACTTCATCTAACAATTCATCATTTTTCAAAATATGACGATAGATATGTGTTTTCTTATAATTTAATGGTTTGACTCTTTTATTGAGTTTATCAATGATCTTCATGCTAATTCCCTCTCGTATCCTATCACACTTAACATATAAAGCGGTGCACTTTCACTGCGCAAGATTCTTTTACCTAAGCCAACTGGGGTAATCCCTAAGTCTTTCATCGCGGTAATTTCACTTTCATCAAAGCCGCCTTCTGGCCCCACAATAATGGTAATGGAAGTCGTTAGTTTTTCTAACGCCCGATGGAAAGCACTGACTTCCCCCTGCTTAGCTGATTCTTCATAAGCCACCACATTGACTTCTGATAAGTAATCCTTTAATTCTTTCAAGTGAATGGGCGCGATCACTTCCGGGCAGATATTACGATGTGACTGTTCACTTGCTTCCTGAATAATCCGCTCATAGCGCGGTTTCTTTTTCATGAACTTGCTTTCATCCATTTTGATCAGAGAGCGCGCACAAAGAAACGGCACAATCTTAGTAACCCCTAATTCTGTCGCCTTCTGTAAGACAAATTCAAACTTATCGCCTTTCGGCATCCCGTATACCAAGGTGACATCGACATCTAATTCATTATTTTCATCCAAGGCTTTTTCTAAAATCAGACGACCACCTTCTAAATCAAAGACTGTCGCTAAAAAAAACTGTCCTGATTCATCAGTGACAATCACTTTTTCCCCTTGTTTCATGCGCATCACTTTCGCAATATGTTTATGCATGATGGGATCCATATCGACTATGCCATCATGAATTTGACTGTTTTTCACAAAATATCTCTGCATATTCCGGCTCTCCTCCGCAAGACATTCTACCATTTTTCCCTAGTCCTGAAAAGCCTTTAACTCCTCCCGCGCGTAAAAAAACATGGAGCGTCAATTGATTTTCGAAATTCCAGTTAGATATTTCTAACGTGAATTCTATCATTCACTTATTAATCCTTATGTTTTTTATGAATTTAGTTATTCAGTTATTTTAAAATGTGATAAAATTATCATGATATTAAAGTGTTAAACTAAATTCGATTTGGAGGTAAGGACAAAAAAAGATGATGAGTTAACGCCCTGGAAAAGCTTCTCATCATCTGTCCAACAAGACAATATGATAGTAATACACACCACGCCTGTTTTCAAGTATAAAAGTTTAAATATGCATTTATGTGATGGTTCCTTTTCCTTCAATGATAAGATTTCCTCATGCTTCAAAGAGCTCATTAGAAATTCTTCTAGTGCAGAGCAGAAGCCTGAGCACGTCTTTCCTGACTGCGCAAATAACCACTTATGGAACAATAACTTTTCCGTTGCCCTTTTAGTGCGCTCTGATAACAGATTCTTTTTCAGACTGGTTAAAAAGCTTTATGAAGCTTGCCTTTCATCAACTGAACTTGCTTATGACATCATGCTTTTCATCAACGCCACCTATTCATATATCATGAACACCTTCTCTGCAGAGGATATTGTGAGAACAATACCCGATTTTTCTGATGAGAACGCACATGACTGGATAAAATTCGGGCATTACAAGAAGATCGTAAACATTAACGATACTCCTTATGAATTTCAGCTTCAGCGCATCTACTCCAAAAGCCTTCATAAAACTCATGCCGTGTTTCCGCTGGGAATTATCCCTTTTATGCGTGAAAACCTTTTTGATATCCTTCTATACCTGCATCAGATCTTTCACGGCGACAGCAGCCTTGAGGATTTTCATGGTCGGCTTAGAGCACTCCTGGAATATCTTTATGCAACCCCTAAGATCAATAAAATGAGTGATAATTTGCTTTCTAATCTTATATGCTCATTTATCGCTGATCACTTCAAAGATTTCTATCAAAACAGTTTCATGACCGTTACTAAAGGTCTCACCAAAGATTGCGTAAAAAACAGCTTCCTCCGCGATGATGTTGCCTGCCCATTACCAACATGGGAAAAATGTGAATCCGCCCTGACGGTGTTAAACTTCTTTGTAAAGAAGCGGGAAACCGCCAAAAAATAGAAAAAATATCAAGGAGGTGGCATTAAACATGTCAAATATCACAAAGAAGGCGGCTATTAAGAACGATAGCCGAGAAATCAATGGGACTATGCGCCCTTCGAAAGGCAAAAAACGTTGCAGAAAGCTTTCAGAAGTCGAAGAGGACGCATTAATGAGAAGACTCTATCCCTACACATTAATTGATTACTGCTACCAAACAGTAATGCAGGAAGGTGATAAGAATGGAAAGAGCCGCTAAAAAGCCCATAGGATATCAGAAGCACATAACTTATGAGCTTCGAGAAAAGATTGAAGCAGGTCTCAAGAGCGGCCTTAATAAGGCCCAAATTGCCAAGACCATTCATAAAGATCCAACTACCGTCGCTAAGGAAATTCGGAATCACAGAACTCCTTCAGGATCGCCAAGCAAGGCACCCTTTGACTGCGCCAACTACAAAAAGTGCACAAGAGGACGGGAGTGCAGAACCAGCCATGAGGTGTTCATGGAATGCACTGACTACACCCTGTTTAAATGCAATCAAAGGGACAGATCACCGGGCGTCTGCAACGGCTGCACCAAAGCCCCCAGCTGCAGATTCTCAAAATACTACTACAGAGCAGATGTGGCCCAAAGAGCATACGAATATATGCTTAGGGATTCGAGAATGGGCTTCAACCTCACCTATTCAGAGGCTCAGTGGATGGCTGATATCATCAAGCCTGAGCTTGAACAGGGCAAGTCACCGTATGCAATTCTTAACGAGCATCCTGAGCTCAAAATTTCCGAAAAGTGCCTGTACAACTATATTGAGCAGGGTGCATTTGAACAGTTTGGAATCAATAGCCTGGCGCTCAGAAACCAGGTAAAGAGAAGAAAGATGCCTAAGGTACGCGCTAACCAGTACAGAAAGCGCAAGGACAGCGGCTATTTAACCGGAAGAACATTCAAGGACTTTCTTGAATACAACCCCCTTGTGGCCGCACAGTACAGCATCAATCATAGCGTTAAGCTCTATGATGGTGCAGAACGGCCTGATAGCGAGCAGGCAATTGATCATCCTGTCGGCTATATCCTTATGGATACCGTTTATAATGATGTTTCTAACGGCCCGTTTATTCAGACTTTTAAGATCATGCCAGGCGGTGTATTTCTTGCCGTCTATCATGATGAAAAAACAGCTGAGGAGATGGTGAATGGCCTTGACTATATTGAAAAGCTGCTTGGCCCGGATGTATTTATTAATAATATAGGGTCTATCCTGACTGACAGAGGCAGTGAATTCTCGCTGGCCGATGAATTCGAAGACAGAGAGTCAGGAACATGCCGAATCTTCTACTGTGATGCGATGCATTCAAATCAGAAGGGATCACTTGAGAACGAGCATCTTGTTTTAAGATATATCTGCCCTAAGAAAAAGGATCTCCGCAAGCTTGGGCTTGTAAGTCAGGAGGCCCTTAACAGAGCCGTTAATAATATCAACTCCTACTCCCGCAAGCTCTATGGCGGCAGAAGTCTCTATGAAAACACGGCTTTCATGATGCCGGAGATCTATGAGGCTCTAAAGTGCAAAGGCTATAGCCAAATCGATAAAGACAAGGTGGAGTTAAAGCCTTCAGTTTTAAAGAAAAAGTAATCAAAAAAATGTGGAAATAAGTCCTTCACAGAAATGTGAGGTGCGAAGTTCCACATTTTTCGCTACAATCTTTTTTCATTATTAGCAATCAATTTAGTAAAATCAGACATGTTTTGACCTCTGAATTTCTAATAAGCGCTAACGAATTCCTTTAATAAAGGCATTTGTAAGACAAAACTACACAAAACCGGAATTTAAATTTAAGCGGAATTTACTTTTTCAATTGAGGAAAAAACATGGAGGATGACTTCATATTCCTTCAGGCTTCTGTTTTTTTCACAAATAATATCAAAACACCTAACCATCTGTACGCTCAATATCTTTCAATACCTATGCACATCTCCGTGTTTTTCATTCCCATCACGCCAAAGATCTGCGTGATCTTTCGTTAAAGCTGAAATATAGACAGTGCCAAGCACTTTTCCAGTGATAATGACCGAATTTTCGATGTGATAAAAAATGTGACTATGCCATTTAGTCCAAAACATTCTATCACTAAATAGCGATCGCTTCGTGTCCTTCTTTTTGCGAAAATCCATTGATTATTTTCCCACAGTTATTTGCTGTTACTTATTTCGCTATTCATGGCTTTATCTTTATAGCCGTTGATTGTATCGTCTGACATAGGATGATATGCGAAGTTGACATAACTATGATCTATCGAAAGGAAAGGAAATTGCTTATTTACAGGCAGTTTCCTTTTTTTATCAAAAAAGGAAAGTAAAAGCGGATTCGCACTTAAAAAAGGCTCAAAAACACAAAAACTTTCATGAAACCAAAAAGACCTATGCACAAACATAGGTCTTGTCATTAAGCCTGACGAATGACAAAGTCACCATTGTAGTCAATAATGACATGGGATTTTTCCGTAATGGTACCTTTAATCATTTCCTTAGCTAAATTGGTTTCAATGTGCGTCTGGATATAACGTTTGATTGGACGAGCACCAAAAGCCGGTTCAAAAGCATCACGCGCAATGGCTTCTTTGGCTGCATCGGTAATCTCTAACGTAATCTTCTTTTCAGATAAACGTTCTTCGAGTTCGCCAATGAACTTATCAATGATCTTGTAAACAACTGAAGAGTTCAGTGAGTTGAACATGATAATTTCATCAATACGGTTTAAGAATTCAGGTTTGAAGTGGGCTTTTAATTCCTCTTTAACTTTGGCCTGATTTTCTGGCGTATTCCCCTGTAATAAGTATTCACTACCGATATTAGAAGTCATAATGATAATGGTATTCTTGAAGGAAACGACATTCCCTTTCGAATCAGTTAAACGACCATCATCAAGTAACTGTAATAAGACATTGAAGACATCTGGATGGGCTTTTTCAATTTCGTCTAATAAGACGATACTGTAAGGGGCACGACGAACCGCTTCGGTTAACTGGCCGCCTTCTTCATAACCAACATATCCTGGAGGGGCACCGAGTAAACGAGACACACTGTATTTCTCCATATATTCAGACATATCGATACGAACAATGTTCTTCTCATTATCGAATAACTGTTCCGCTAAAGCTTTGGCAACTTCTGTTTTACCAACACCAGTAGGACCTAAGAACATGAAGGAACCAATAGGACGGTTTTCATCATTGATCCCGGCACGGCTACGTAAAATGGCATCAGTAACCTTAGAAATAGCTTCATCCTGACCAATAACACGTTTCTCTAAGATATCCTGTAAGTGTAAGAGTTTATCCTTTTCACTTTCCATTAACTTAGAAACTGGAATACCCGTCCAGCGAGAGATGACCTCACTAATCGTATCCACGGTCACTTTTTCATGTAATAAGGAATCATCTGCTTCTTTAGCTTGTAAGTTTTCGATTTCTTTTTCAATAGCTGGCAGTTTTTCGTATTTAATACGTGAAGCTTCCTCTAAGTTACCGCTCGTTTCATATTCGCTCATCTGCGTTTCTAAACGCTGTTTCTGATTCTTTAAGTCTTTAACGCGGTCTAAGCCTTTCTTTTCTTCTTTCCACTTATCCGTTAAGCCCTGAATCTTTTCATTTAAAGAGGCAATCTTGCCTTTGATTTCTTCCATGCGGGCTCTGGTATCATCATTCTGATCTTCTTTTTCGATCGAAATACGTTCCATTTCCAGACGATTCTTGTCACGGGTATACGTATCAAGTTCTTCTGGCATAGAGTCAATTTCCATACGAACACTTGCGCAGGCTTCATCAATTAAGTCAATTGCTTTATCTGGCAGATAACGATCCGTGATATAACGATCACTTAAATGGGCCGCGGCGATAATCGCATTATCTGTGATCTGAACCCCATGATGTGATTCAAAAGGTTCCTTTAAACCACGTAAGATGGCAATCGTATCATCAATGTCTGGTTCCTGGACCATAACTTTCTGGAAACGACGTTCCAAAGCCGCATCCTTTTCAATATACTGACGATATTCATCTAATGTTGTGGCACCGATACAGTGCAGTTCACCACGTGCTAACATTGGTTTTAATAAGTTAGCCGCATCCATCGCACCTTGCGTACGACCAGCGCCAACTAACTGATGGATTTCATCGATGAACATGATAATCTGACCTTCAGATTTCTGAATTTCACCTAAGACAGCTTTCAAACGTTCCTCAAATTCACCCTGATATTTAGCACCAGCAATCAATGAACCTAAATCCAGTTCAAATAATGTTTTGTTCTTTAAGGTTTCCGGTACATCGTTTTTAAAGATACGCCAAGCTAAACCTTCGACGATGGCTGTTTTACCAACCCCAGGTTCACCAATTAAAATTGGGTTATTCTTAGTCTTTCGAGACAGAATCTGAATAACACGACGAATTTCTTCATCACGGCCAATAACTGGATCAATCTTCCCGTTACGGACATCCTTGATCAAATCACGACCATATTTTTCCAATACTTCATAGTTGTTTTCAGGATTAGGATTATCGACATGGTGGTCCCCACGCATATCTTTAATCACTTTTTCTACTTCTCGCTTATTGAGGCGATATTTATCAATGAGAGCTCTGATACTTGTAGAATTCACGTTAAATAAAGCCACTAACATATGTTCCATAGAAAGATATTCATCTTTATATTTCTGCATCACTTTGTTGGCTTCACCTAATAAATTATTCATATCATAACTGAAACGTAAATCATTTTCAGTCACATGCGCAACCGAAGGTTTCGCATTGATATTACGATTCAGGTCATCTTTTAAGTTATTAATATTAACGCCACAACGATTTAAAACACGATAGAATATGCCAGAACTATCCTCCAACGCGGCATAGACGAAATGATCGACATCAATAACCTGCTGATTCAAATTCATGGCCATGCTCGCTGCATTGTTTAATGTTTTCTGCATTGCTTCAGTGAATTTATCATTCATAAATTATCACTCCTTTTAGCACTCTCTTTCTTCTTGTGCTAAGTATAGTATACTCTCATTTTTAGCACAGTCAAGTATCGAGTGCTAATTCTTTAAAATATTTTTTAAAAAGGTGACAATCCTAAGATCATCACCTTCTGATACCTATTTGACTGTTACTTTTATCTTCGCATAAGCGCCGTTTTGGGCATAAACATAAATATAAGCTATACCTTTCTTCTTCCCTTGCACTTTTCCTTTCTGAACGCTCACCACTTTAGTATTGGAAGATTCTAAAGCGATCGGGCGATGGATCTTCTTCTTTTTCGCATCATAAACAAGCTTATACGGTAACTTATAAGATTGTTTCTTCTTAAGCTTTAGAGTCTTTTTCATCTTAATCGCTTTCACATTACCATAAAGGCCGCCTTTCGTTGCGACATGCACCACCTTCGATATGGCAACGCTTTGCCCTTTACTACCAAGAGCAATGACTAAGTATTTATAGTACGTGCCTTTTTTCAATTTTCCTTGTTTATACGTTGTCTTACTTGTCTTCTTTAAGAAGTGATAACGATGACCACACCGATTGCCATAAACAAGATATGTCATTCGACCCGGTAACTTCTTCCAGCTTAACTGTAAACTCTTTTTCGCTCTTTTCTTAACCTTAAGTGTTAATTTCCGATACGATGATTCCTTAATATCATGATCATTCTTTAATCCCACAATCATCTTTGTCTGCGCAGTGACTGCCTGCTCAAGTGTTTGTGCGCTTTTACCCTTGTAGAAATGATCTTCTGTATTTCCGTTATTCTTATCATTCTTTTGCGCATTATTACTTATTGCATTCGTTACCACCTGCTCATTTTTATGAAGATCTGCCGTTTGTTTTGTTTGCTTCTCATTTGTACCATTACCATCATAAGAAGACGAATGACTTTGTTGAGTCGTTTCCTTATTCACTGGCGTTATAGTTTCATCTTGTTTATTCCCCACATTGGTATTTGTCTGATCAGATTCACTACCAGCAGTCTGATTTGTCTTTTCATCAGACGTTTTCTTTGCGTCATCCGTATTGGCAGCTTCCTTATTTTGATCAGCTGTTCCCGGATTATTCTCATTGCTAGATGCAAGTTTAGGAATAACTGTTCCCGCTTTTACGATTGTCCAACAATCACTGCAGATCACATCACCGCTATATCCTTCTTCCGTGATCGTAGCCTCTTTCTTATTTTGAACGCTTAAATGCTCTAAAGAATGATTACTCTGATCCATTGGTAACGCTTCTGTTTTTTCATCACCACAGCGTTTGCAGGTATAAACCTTTTCACCTTTCTTTGTGCAAGTTGGCGTAATCGTCATCTTGCCATCATCATAGTCATGACCTAAAGCCGGAATACTTTCTGCCTTTGTTTCAAGACAAACAGAGCAAGTATAAACCTTCTCTCCTGCTTGCGTGCAAGATGGCTCCTTTGTCATTTCACCCTCATTCCAGCTATGAGAATGACCAGTTTTAGAAATAACAGTTCCTTTCTTTACTATTTGACCACAGCCATTACAAACCAAGTCACCACTGTAACCATCTTCGGTGGCAGTCGCTTCTTTCTTATTTTTAATAACTTGTGATCCTGAATGATTTTGAGGATCATAATCTAATTCTTCACTTTTCGTTTTACTACAGTTTTTGCAGGTATAAACCTTAACGCCTTTCGTGGTGCAAGTAGGGACCACCACAATCTTACCGTCATCATAGTCATGATGATCTAACTTAGAAAGATTTTCGCGTTTCATGTAGCCGCAATCCTGGCAAATATAGATTTTCTCTCCTACGCGCGTGCATGTTGGCGTGATCACGACTTGCCCCTCATCATAACGATGAGACTGTTTCTCTACATGATGAATATCTCTTTTACAAACACGCTTATGGATAAGATCATCATACTTTTCCCACTCACCATAATCGTGGCCTAAAGCGGGAATTGTCTCAGTCTTTGTCTCACCACAAATCGTACATGTATAAGTTTTTGCCCCTGCTTCAATGCATGATGCTGCTTTCGTAATCGTCCCATGATTCCATGTATGTGTATGATTTGTTTTAGGAATAGTTGTCCCTTTCTTTACTATTTGACCACAAGTCCTACATTTTTGATCACCTGTGTATCCTTCCGAAGTCGCCGTGGCCTCTTTTTTATTCACCACCGTGATTTGATCAGTAGGATGGTTATGGGAATCGTAATCTAATTCCTCACTCTTCGTCTGACCACAGTTTTTGCAGGTATAAACCTTAACACCTTTCGAGACACACGTAGGTGCCACCACAATTTGGCCGTCATCATAGTCATGTTCTATGGTCGGAATACTTTCACGTTTTGTGTAGCCACAATCTTGACAAGTATAAATCTTGACCCCCGTCTGTGTACATGTTGACGCTACGATTATTTTCCCTTCATCATAGCGATGAGGCTGCTTGTCTACATGATTATGATCATTTTTACAGACACGTTCATGAACAAGATCATTGAATTTTTGCCAGTTGCCATAATCATGACTTAAAACGGGAATGTCTTTTGTGTAACGATCACCACAAATTGTACAAGTGTACGTTTTCATACCTTTTTCATCACACGTTGCAGCTTTCGTATTTGTAAGCTGATAGTTATGAACATGTGTTAATATTGGTATCGTCTCGGTTTTCGTGAAACCGCAATCTCTACATGTATATGTCTTAGCACCTTCCTCCTGATAAGTTGCAGCTTTGGTGATAACCCCGCCATCAAAGTCATGATCTTCTTTTTCAACATGCGTTTGATCATTTTCACAAATACGCTGATGCTGCTGATCATCAAGTGATGTCCAAACGCCGTACTTATGGCCTAAAGCAGGAATCGTTTCGATTTTTTCATCTCCGCAGTCAGAGCATATCAGCTTCTTTTCCCCATTCTTTTCACAAGTCGCCGCTTTGATGACCTGTTCCTGATAGTGATGTTGATGCTGATGGGTTTGAGTGACCGTCACCGGAAAACTGCAAGTATATCCATTCACCTTAACTGTGATCGTCGTTGTCCCAGTGCCGCGTGGATGAACGATCCCTTTCTTATCCATCGTTGCTACCTTTTCATTGCTGGAAGTTGAGGATAACCCATCATATACTTTCCAGTAAGAAAGTGTCGGATCATGATCAGGATCATCAATTCGTTTCATCCCCACATAGATAGAAGATGGATGCGCCACATCATCATCAATTATCATATCATCAGGGCCTTTGATCGCGTCGACATAGTTTTCTCTCATTTCCACTTTTTGCGTCATACGCCCGCTATTATTGCGCTCTTGCGTTGAGGTTTTCTGAACGGCATAGCCTGCTTCTAAGCTGACAAAACTTTTATAAATGCCTTGATAGTTTTGCTTCGTGTCGCCTTGCGCAATAGCTAAAGCAGACATCCCGACATGCACATTCGCGGGGTTAATACAAATAGCATAATGCCCAAAATCAGCTGTTGTCTTGCTTTCATTCCCATTGATATAGGCATCATAGGCCTCTCTTTCTGCCGCAAACTTATCGATTGCTTTTTCAAAGAGTGCCCATGGGTCATTATATATTCTTGTGGTATTATACAAGCATTCGGCACATGTATTGTTTTTGTCGACACCATCAAAGTTCATTGAAAAATCATCACCAGTAGGACGAGTATGTCCATAGCGTAAAGCTAATTCACTAGCCCTTATTTCTGCGGCATGTTCACAAACGTCACTCCATGTCATTGGACGATAATCTTCATTTTCTTCTGATAGCTGCTCATCTGTTGGATTGGGACCATAATCGTCTTTTAAGTGATATCTATAATTTTTATCGGGATATAAATTAATCTTAGGATCACATTCATGTTCCCGGCAAGCCGTGTACCGCAACATATTTAACTTATGAATAATCCGCTCCTTGTAACCGGCATAGCGATCACCAGTTACACCAACCATGATCATATGCTCTCGCGGCGATTCCCAATTTGTCTCATAAAGTATTTCTGCATGCACGGAATGCATCGTCGCTAATGAAATGATCATCATCAGCGAAACAATCAAACTTATCCTTTTCTTCATAATATTTCTCCTCCATGAAGCCTATGCATATTTTATCACATGGCAAGCAAGAAGAAATAAAAAAAGATATGGACAAAAAATCCATATCTCTATGAGATCACAATTGATTTTAAATTTGAGCCGGTCACTTGCATGCCATCGGCATAGTTTGTGAGATGGTCGACATTAAATGTGCCGCCGCTGACTTTCCCTTTTTCCTGATAGAATGAAGTTTCACCGGTAAAATTGCCACCGCTGATATTGACAAGGCCGCTATAAACAGATAATTCTTTAAAGGTTCCATTTTTAATTGTTAATAACGCTTTAGGGGCATTGTTTTGCACAATGTTTTGATAAGTGCCGCTTTTAATAAGTAACTGACTAAGATTATAAATATTTCCATTAACCGTCGTTTTAATCATTGTCATCTTCGCAAAATTTTCAATCTTGCTAGCTTTAAGCGTCGCCGCATCACCAGAAATGGTCCCATGATTAATAATCACCGCCTGGACATGACTCTTTTCCAATGTTAAACTTGCGCCTTTATTCACGGTAATAATCGATGCTTTGAGATAGCTGTTTTTAAGGGTAATCTGACCTTTATAAACAGTGATCTTTTTGCTGGTAAATCGATGTTTTTGACCATCAATCGTGACTTTTTTATTAAGACTGTAAGTGAGGTCTTTCGGCTTCGTGATATCACTTTTTACCACAATATTTTGTTTGTCATTGGCTTTTTCTAAAGCTCGCTCAATGTTGGTATACGATGTTTTTCCCACCTGATAAAGTGATCTTTGCGCATAAACTGGCACCACCATCATAGCCAAAGATAAAGTGAATGCGAATAATTTTTTCATATCATCGCCTCCTATATCCTCATTATAGTCCTTTTTTCCTACTTTGGCATATTCGAATAAAGCATATACATAAAAAAGCATAGATCAATCAAGGCCACGATCTTAACGAGAAAGATTGCTTTCGTAATAAGAATATCTTTGATCTGATGATAATACTGTGCGCTATCCTTATAGGTTAAGCAGAGGCTAAAGGCATTAAGCGCACGATAATAACGGGCTTCCTTATAGGCAGTGAGCGCATAATGATAACGTTCCTGCAATTTACTTAAACGTTTCGCCTGGTTGCGGATTTCATCCACATGAAAGCAGTCTCCCATTTGACGAAAAAGTTTATAAGCTTCTTCATATCTTTCCTGATCCAAAGCCGCATAGCCATCAATGAGCTTTTGAATATCATTCATAATGCATTCTTTTTCATAATTCATATCGTAACGCTTCTTATGAAAATGCCCCTGATGGATCTCTTTAAGATAGCGATGATGACACTCAATAATTCTTTCTAAATCACGGCTATAACTTGTATCATACTTGAAATCAATATCGACAAGCAGATTGCGAAAATAAACAAAACTGGTGAGTTCATCACGGTAAAATTTAATATACTCCTCTTTCTGCGCGGCATACTTTGTATCTGCCGCATTTTTAAGAAGTATTAATTTTTCATAAAAAGAGCCATGAGTATAACCAAACATCTGCGCTTCTTTGAGTTTTGCAGCCAATTTGACTTTGCAAGTGAAGTAATCCTGTTCTAAATAAGCATAAATGCTTTGATAATAGATCTTTTCTAATGAAGCATTAAAGATCTTCTCTTTAATGAGCGCATTGAAATGAGCAAGTTCCTGATTTCCATAATAAACAGCTTTCTTATAATTAAGATCACGATCTAATGCTTCCCCTGCTTCTAAGAGTTCATCAAAAGAATGCATCTGACGATCAATTAAAACCATATAAGCATAAGCCTGATGATTGCAGGGATCAGCATCTAATATCGATTGGGCAAAGGCTTTAGCCTGATCAAAAGCGCCGTTTAATAAAGAATCTTCAATCATTTGAAGATCATCTTCCAAACTTGATAAAGTCACCGGTAACGGTTGATGCTGTATGCCTTTTTTTACCAGCATATGATTGAAACTTTCTGTTTGTGACATAAAGTACCTCACCTCGCTATTCTTATTATACAAACGTTTTCACAAAATAAAAAGAAACTTATTCAAAAATTTGCGTTTCCATACTAAAAAAGAGAATCGCTTTGTGGATTCTCTTATAAAACATGATGATTTTGTAAAATCGTTTTAATCTTCTTAACTGGTAAGCCAA
The DNA here is from genome assembly GCF_003925875.1 of Intestinibaculum porci. Taxonomy (GTDB): domain Bacteria; phylum Bacillota_I; class Bacilli_A; order Erysipelotrichales; family Coprobacillaceae; genus Intestinibaculum; species Intestinibaculum porci. The sequence continues at coordinate 2,039,570 of NZ_AP019309.1, forward strand.
TGACCGTATCGATATCACCATCAACACTCGCAATCAAACGATCACCTTTACCCTGGATTGCATAAGCCCCTGCTTTCCCAACCCATTCATTGGTATCGAGGTAATCATCAATCTTGTCGGTAATATCTTTAAAGACAACGGTCGTCTTTTCAATAAAGTTTAAGGTCTCCTCAGGGAAGAAAATAGCGACAGAAGTATAGACGATCTGACGATCATTGGATAATGATGTCAGAATCGCTTTAGCTTCTTCACGGGAATGCGCTTTACCGATGATCTGATCATGATGATATACGGTTGTATCAGCCGCAATCACCACATCATCCGGATATTTTTCATGAATCGGCATGCCTTTATCGAGAGCGAGTTTCTTTAAGCGTTCTTCAACGCTTAAAGATTCATCTAACACCTCTTCGATGCTGGCTGCATCAACGATAAAGTCGATGCCTTCCCGTGCCATCAGTTCTTTTCTTCGTGGCGAAGAACTCGCCAGAATAATTCTACTCATAATCTTATGCTTCGCTCTTATTTTCTTCTTTATGGTCATGATGTTTCTTAACGGGTCTTGGTAATAATGCCTTACGAGAAACATTCACACCTTTATCGGTAATCTGGGTGACTTTAACTTTCACGATATCACCCACTTTGATGACATCAGATACTTTTTCAGTACGTTCCCAAGCGACGTCTTTGACATGTAAGAAGCCGTTTGTCCCTGGGAATAATTCGATGAATGCATAGTTATTTTCTACGCGGACAGCTTTCCCGTCATAGATTTCACCGACATTGGCTTTACGGGTAATGTCTTCGATCATCTTCTTAGCACGATCGATGGCATCCTGATTGTAATGATAGATTGTCACTAAACCTTCTTCATCGATATCGATCGATACATTATCACACTTAGCGATGATATCATTGATTGTATCGCCGCCTTTACCGATAACATCTTTGATCTGTTCCACGGCAATACGCATGGTCGCATATTTAGGGGCATATGGTGATAAATGATCACGTGGTGCAGGGATACAGTTAGTAATAACTTCCATGATCTGAGCACGCGCTTTCTTAGCCTGGGCTAATGCTTCTTCTAAGATCTGACGTGTAATCCCATCGATCTTAATATCCATCTGCAGGGCGCAGATCCCTTTTGTCGTCCCGGCGACTTTAAAGTCCATATCACCTAAGTGGTCTTCCATCCCCTGGATATCGGTTAAGATGGTATAGTTATCACCTTTAGTCACTAAGCCCATAGCGATCCCGGCAACAGGCGCTTTAATTGGCACACCTGCAGCCATTAAAGCCATTGTAGAAGCGCAGATCGAAGCCTGTGAAGAAGAGCCATTAGATTCTAAAACTTCCGCAACCGCACGGATCGTATATGGGAATTCTTCAACGCTTGGCATAACCTGACGTAAGGCTCTTTCGCCTAAGTAGCCATGACCGATTTCACGACGACCTGGGGCCCCCATACGGCCGACTTCACCAACTGAATATGGTGGGAAGTTATAATGATGCATCCAGCGTTTTTCGGTTTCGTTGCCTAAGCCATCAATCTTCTGTTCATCAGAGATCGCCCCTAAAGTGACGACTGATAATACCTGCGTTTCCCCGCGGGTAAATAAAGCGGAACCATGCACGCGTGGTAATAAGTCAACCTGGGCATCTAACGGACGAATTTCATCTACTTTACGACCATCAGGTCTGATCTTTTCTTCCGTAATAAGACGACGCACTTCTTCTCTTTCTAAGTCATCTAAGACCATCTTTACCTGTTTAATAGTGTTATCATGCGCAGCAAAGTCTTCGTAATCTTTTTCTTCATAAGATGCGACAACTTCAGCCTTTAAAGCATCAATAGCATCGTATCTTTCTAATTTGCCAGGAATAGAAATAGCTGCTTTCATGCGGTCATTCGCTACTTCAGTGACATCGTGAACGATGGTTTCATCTAATGAGAATAGTGGAATTTCCATCTTTTCTTTGCCGACTGCCGTGACGATTTCTTCTTCGAAGGCAATCAGTTTCTTGATCTGTTCATGACCGAACATGATCGCTTCCAGCATTTCTTCTTCAGAGACTTCTTTAGAATCAGCTTCCACCATGTTGATTGCGAATTTTGTCCCAGCGACTTCAAGGTTAATTTCGCTATTTTCCATTGCTTCTGGACCGGCATTGATTGTATATTCACCATCAATGTAGCCAACATTGACCCCAGCAATTGGACCATTAAATGGGATATCCGAAATACATAAAGCAATACTTGCCCCTAACATTGCAGCCATTTCTGGTGAGGCATTCTGATCAACCGATAAAACGGTGTTAACGACCTGTACTTCATTTCTGAAGCCATCCGCAAATAATGGACGGATTGGACGGTCAATCATACGCGCTGTTAAGGTGCCGTGTTCACTTGGACGACCTTCACGTCTTAAAAAGCCGCCTGGAATTTTCCCAACGGAATACATTTTTTCTTCATACGTTACGGTTAATGGGAAGAAGTCCACATCTTTTGGTTCCTTTCCCGCACAGGCTGTCGATAAGACAACGGTGTCATCATAACGCACTAATGCGGCGCCGTTGGCCTGTTTTGCAAGCTCACCGACTTCAACAGTCAGTTTCTTGCCAAAGAATTCTGTTGTAAATACTTGTTTTGCCATTTTCTCTCCTCACAATTGTGCCCCGTGGCACAATTTACCACAATAAAATCTATCATTCATACAAATATGGGGAACATTGCATTCAATGTTCCCCTGTATAAATTATCTTCTTAAGCCGAGTTTATCAACTAATGCTGTATAACGGTCAAGGTCTTCATTTTTAAGATATCTTAACATATCTCTTCTGCGACCGATTTTCTTTAATAAACCACGGTTACCATGATGATCTTTTGGATGAGCTTTGAAGTGATCATTTAATTTATTGATATCTGCAGTTAATAATGCGATCTGTACTTCTGCCGAACCAGTATCTCCTTCTTTTCTTCCATATTCTTTCATGATAGCTGTTTTTTCTTCTTTAGTTAACATTTTTAATCCTCCACTTTCTATCAACTTAGCGTATCCCAAGGTGGACGACCGGAGGTGCGTTCATCCTAGTGATAGCCGCAAGCATTATTATAAGGATTTAAGCCTTAAAGTCAACGGCTTTTTCACTTTTTTAACGTCGCCTGTCCACTTGCGGGTTATAAGCATAGAATTTGGCCTTTTCTTTATACATATCATGATCTGCCCGTTTAAAGACATCACGATAATGTTCATCCCTCTGCCATTCACTATAACCGCAGGAAACGACAACCTGACTGCTAGAGGCAAAATCTCGTGCCCGCTTATCCATGATGCGTTTAAAGCGTTCAACACTATTACGTGTTTTTTTCAAATCAGGATCATCAAAGACAACAACAAATTCATCTCCGCCAATACGGAAAACTTCATCCTCTGGAAAGCAGAGATGGATGACTTCATAGCCATCGCGAATCAGCTGATCGCCGGCCATATGTCCCTGCTCATCATTGACTGCTTTTAAATGATTGATATCAAAGACGGCGACCCCATAACTGCGATGCGTATAAGCAATGCGTTTTTCTAATTCTTTCAGGTATTCCTGATAAGAAATCTTATTGCTGGCATCGGTTAAGGAATCCTTGCAGGCCATTCTAAAGAGCTTATTGACCATCGTCACCGCAATTAAACATAACACCGCGGAAAGTGAAATGATCGAGAATAAAACGGTAAAGATCGTGCGATTACGCGCTGCTAAAACATCTGTCTGCGGTACGGTGACAATCATATACATATTATCAGTTACCCGACGGGCATGCAGATATGTCTGGGTGTCATTAAGCTTCACTAAAGCTTCATAATTCCCTTGTTTAGCGACTTTTTTCATAAAGCTGTTTGGCACATTGACCATCGCCCCGCCATAATTGAGCTGTTGCCCATAGCGATCCGTTAAGATCGCTTTGCCATGTTCATAAAGCGAAATACTATTGGTATTATTGGCGATACGATCAAAATCTAATTCACAGAAAACAACACCAACAAGCTGATGATTAATATAAATCGGCTTTGCATTCGTGATCGAATAGATGCCGTTAATCTTATTGTAATAAGGGACAGTCCAGATTGTTTTCTTCGCTAAAACAGCTTGGGCGTAAGGAGAAAGAAAACCATCCTCAGTGCGCGGCTTCAAGCTATCCTCATAATCTGATGATAAATTTTCCATCCGGCCAGTCGTATTATTATAAGAAATCAGAAACCCAGCATTTTTCCGATGAATAAATGAGGGATTAAAATGAAAGCCAATCGCTGAAATATCCTGTGTATCTTCCACCATACTCCAGGCTAAGCCATTCCAGTTATCAATATCTGCCGCCGAGTAGTGATAGTCTGTGACATTGCTGATCGTTGTAATCGTTTTGGTAATAAAGCCGGCCATCAACTCATTATTGTTTTCACACATCAAAATCTTTTTCGACAGCTCAGAGCTGGCATGTATGGCTTTTAAATTAAGAATTTGCTGGCTATCATAGTTAATAGTATTGCGCGTCGCGTAGGTAAAGATCATTCCACTCACTAGTGAAGAGATCAAAATGCCCATAATCATCACCAGCAGCATTTTATTTTGGAGTCTTCTCATACATGTTTCCTCCTTCGCTGATGGATGCGATATGTCAAGCGCTCTCTTAGCATTTGGCGATTAAGAATCATGTAGCCCGAGACAACACTAATCGTTGCCACCGTGTTAAGGACGTGGAACCATAATAAATATCCCGTAGAGAGCTCATAAAGTAAGCCGATCAATGGCAGCGCTAATGAAAACATTAAAACGATCCACCAGAAATTCTGAAAGCGTCGATAGTTGATCATCATCTTAAGCATACTCCACAGAAAAATCAGCGTTGCCATGCCGATACTGATGGTAAACATAACCCCCAGCACTAAATTACGATTTGGGGTGTAATGAAAATAGAGCTCATGAATGGGATTCATTATTAATAGCCCGAATAAGGCAACGAGTATCCCATCTATGAGTCGCATGCCTTTATAATCACGAGAGCGCATTGAAATATAACGATTGATCAGGTGAAAAATCACAAATTGAGTGACGATAATGATATAGAGCGAGACCACTGTAAACAAATGACTGACTTGATTGGGAAGAGTGCGATACATCGAGAAAATCGCTTCTGAAGACACAAGTATGGCATTATTCAGTAAACTGCGCCAAAGATAACGGCCTTCATCCTTCTTTTGCAGCGTGGCATAAGTAAAAATCGCATAGCCCATGCAAAGTAAAGCTTCAAAAAACTCTAAACCTAATGTCATTAACATTTTCTCATCCATGATTTTCACCTCCTCAAAAAAGTACATCGTCGATCGTATCAAATTCAAAAGATCTTGTAAAGTGTCACATAATATAATCTGTCACATTTATTTTTTATATTTGTGACTTTATAACATCACCCTGTCCCTTTTTGACATGATTATTATAAAATGAAATTGCTTTCATGAAAACAAAAAGAGTGAAAGTTTTTTAGACTTTCACTACTTATTCTTAAAATTGTTTCATTAATTCCCGTACTTCAAGAGCATCGGCGTCTAACCGGGCTTTTAATTCCTCCATATTCTTAAAAACCGCTTCCGGACGGGTAAAAGCATAGAAATACACATCCATCATTTCGCCGTAAATATCATCCTGGAAATCAAAGATATAGATTTCTAATGAGTCCTTAAAAATATCATCAAAGGTCGGATTACGACCAATATTAGCCATACCGTCATACGTTTGTCCTTTGACTTTTACTTTTACGCCATAAACGCCGCGTCTGGGGACAAAGTAGTGATCATAATCGACATTTGCGGTTGGATACCCCATCAGACGGCCTCGCTGCTTGCCATGAATGACTTCCCCTTTAATTGTAAAGGGACGCGTTAATAAACGATTGGCATCACGAATATGCCCTTGCGTTAACAGGTTTTTAATAAAAGTCGAAGAGACTTTCTCTTCTTTGTTATACATAATGGGATCGACAACGCTTAAGGCAAACGACTGATGATCTAAATCATGAATATCCCCTTTATTGTGATCACCAAAGCGAAAATCATAACCGACAACCACATGTTTGACATTATTTGGCATAAGATAGGCATCGATAAAAGCCTGCGCGCTCAGCGCTGCCACTTCTTTATTAAAATCAATGAGGAAGACTTTTTCAATGCCCATCGCTTCTAACAGATCAAGACGATCCGCTAGCGATGTTAATGAAGTGGTTTTCACACCATTTAAAACAGCTAAAGGATGACTAGGAAAAGTCATTACAGCCGGCATCAAAGACTTTTCTTTCGCCACTTTTAAGACTTCCCGAATCAGCGCCTGATGGCCTAAGTGCAGACCATCAAAAAAACCAATCGCTACGACATAATTTTGTGTACTTTGTTTTATTTCATGTAACTTAAGGGTTTCCGTTTCCATTAAAATAGCCCCCTTAAGCTTTTTAACTGGCCCTTGCCATCAGGCCCATAAATCGCTAACAGCTGTCCTTTCTGATTATAAACAGCCACCTGATGATCAATGTTCTGATGAATTTTCTTGCCATTCAAGGCGATGCTTTCATCTTCTAAAATAAGACGATCCATTGATGCAAAAGCCTCTTCTAACGGCATGATCGTATAACGTCCGGCCGCTAAATCTTCTAACGTGATCGCCTGATCAATCGTAAAGTCCCCGCTGCGTGTACGTATGAGATCTTTCATATAGCCGGGATAACCCAGCTTCTTAGCGATATCAACGCATAAAGAGCGAATATAAGTACCTTTTGAGCAATCGACCTGAAACGTAATCTCATTGTTTTCTTCTTTTAACAACTGAATATCTTGAATTGCAATCGGTCTTGCCGGTACATCGATATGCTCACCCGCTCTCGCGTATTCATAAAGCTTTTTGCCATGAATTTTAATTGCTGAATACATTGGCGGCTTTTGCATCGACTCGCCAATGAAACTCTGCAAAACATCCTCTAAATCGGCATAGCCAGTAAACGGCTTTTCTTCTAACACCGTGCCGCTAGCGTCATAAGTATCCGTCGCCTTGCCAAGTGATAAGGTCGCAATATACTGTTTATGTTCGGCCGTTAAAAACTGCAGCGCTTTAGTCGCTTTGTTGACGCAAACCACTAGTACGCCCGTTGCATCAGGATCAAGGGTCCCGGCATGGCCGACTTTTTTCGTATGTAAGGTTTTTCTAACGATATTCACGACATCATGCGATGTCATGCCTTTGGGTTTATTGATAATTAATAGTCCATTCATTTTTCTCACCATGTTCCATCATACCAAAAAGCCGTGGATTTCTCCACGACTACTTATGATTAATAACGAAATATTTCTTCTTACCACGTCTGATGACAGTAACTTTATTGCCAAAAGCATGTTCTTTCGAGACAACGAACTTCTCATCGGTCACTTTTTCACCATTAACCATCACTGATCCGCCTTTGACGAACTGACGTGCTTCACGGTTAGAAGAAGCGGCGCCGCATTTGACTAAGGCATTGAGGATCATTAAATCTTCATCGACATCAACGCTAGGGACATTGGAGAAGCATGATTTCACCTGATCATAGCTTAAGTCACGAATCTGACCGCTAAAGAGCATTTGTGAGACATCTAAGGCTTCTTTATAAGCATCTTCCCCATGTAAGAAGGTAATAACTTCACGTGCTAAGGCTTTATGCGCTTCACGTTTATGTGGCTCTGTGCGATTTGATTCTGCTAAACGTTCAATTTCGTCTTTTGGTAAGAACGTTAAGAATTTCAGGTAATCAATGACCTTTTCATCTTCGGAGTTAATAAAGAACTGATACAGTTCATAAGGTGAAGTCTTTTCACGATCTAACCAGATGGCTTTGCCTTCTGACTTACCAAATTTTGTACCGTCGCTCTTCGTTAATAATGGCATGGTGAAACCATACAGTTCATCACCGCATTTACGTCTGGTTAATTCGATCCCAGCCGTAATATTGCCCCACTGATCCTGACCAGCCACCTGTAAGTTGACACCATGATCACGATGTAAAACATAGAAGTCCATCGCCTGTAAGATCATATAAGAGAATTCGGCATAAGTAATCCCTTCATCTAAACGACGACGGATAATATCCTTATTTAACATGTAGCCGACATTGAAATACTTACCATAATCTCTTAAGTAATCAATGAAGTTCATATCTTTGTACCAGTCATAGTTATTGACAACCTCAAAGCCAAAGATATCTTCTGCCTGTTTCTTTAAACAGTTAAAGTTATGTTCGACCTGTTCATAAGTGATCATTGGTCTTTCCGCATTAGGTTTTGGATCACCAATTAAACCAGTGCCGCCGCCCACTAATAAAATCGGATGATGGCCAGCTTCTTTTAAACGTTTCGAAATCAAAAATGAAGAGAAATGACCAATATGTAAAGAATCTCCCGTTGGGTCCGTTCCAATATAGAATGTCATGCCGCCTTTATTTAATTTTTCTTTTAAATCTGGAGATGAGACATCTTTAATCAAGCCTCGCCATTCCAGTTCCTCGTAAATACCCATTGCTTTCCTCCTTATAAATAAAAAAGAGAATTCCTCCCAAAGGACGAATTCTCGCGGTACCACCTTTATTCGTACATGTCTGTACGCACTTTCTTTGATAACGAAGAATGTTCTCCGGCTAAACTTTGCATTTAGCAGCTCCCAAGTGTATTCAGCATCAGTCCCCGCTAGCTTGCACCACCCGCTAGCTCTCTACGCTTTTTCCAATGCGTACTTCTCTTGTTCAACGCTCTTTCATCATATCAAATTGTGTTTGTTTGTCAAGTTTATTTCGCCCGTCTCACGCTTGACTGTTTATTTCGCCCGTCTCACGCTTGACCATGAGGAATAATACGTTCTGCCGACTCCTGCTTTATAAGCGCGGAGTCGCACATAGACCTTCTTGCTTGTCGTATAAGCAATCGTCGAGGACGTTTTCAAGCGCGACACTTTGATTGTTTTCGTCTTTTTATTAAAGGCTTTGCTTTGTGAAAGCTGTAAAGTGACCCCGCTGCCTAGTGTTTTGGCCCATGAAACTTTTACTTTATTTTTCTTAGCTTTGATGCTTTTAATTTTTGAAGCACGTGGCGCTCTATCCGTCTTTTCATCATAGAGACGACCAATAGCAACTAAATTTGAATTGACCGAAGTGCCCTGAGCCACGCAGCCGCCTTCATCCCCGTAATAAGGACCACTCGCTCCTAATGATGCCCCTGAAGAAACATATAACTCCACATGGGTAATGTTTTTATAACGACCATTCTTCTTTGAAGAATAGAATAAAAGATCGCCTGGTTTTAAAGCATCAATACGGCTTTTCGTGGGCGCTGATAAACGTTTCTTCTTACTTAAGAAGCGCGCTTCTTCGGCGGCGGTTGGCGGATAATACTTTGATCCTAAGGTGAAGCCAGCCTGTTTATACACCCGCCAAACATAACTTGAACAATCCACATAACGTTTTTGTGTTCTCTTTGGCTGAGAGTAGTGACGTTTCTGATCATAGATCTTAAAAGCCTGTTTCATGATATTGTAGGTTGTATCATTAACGCACCAGAAATCACGGACAAAGCTGGCATTATCACCGGTAATCATCGTTGATAACTTACCATAATCATTGGCGGTGACAACATTCTGATCAAAAGTTAAGGCATCATTTGAAGTGCCGCTCACATCAACAGTTGTCAAACCGCTAAAGCGAAGCGGATTGATCGTTTTTGACATACCCTTCTTTAAGATCGTATCTCTTAAAGAAGCGGGAATCGGATGCGTAATCTTCATCTTCGCCGTTAACAGTTTGCCATCAACATAAGCATAAAGATCTGCATCTAAGTTCTTATACACGCGGAAGTTCCCTTCTTCGTCTAAAATGACATTGGGATTACTCGTCCCATAAATAACTCTTTCAGCCCCTTCGCTGCTGGCTCCTTCCATTTGGAGCGTGCCGTAATTAGCTTCATAAAACTGAATCGCATAAAGTACGTCATGCAGCTGCGGATTTGTGACGGTCAGATTCATCGTATGGGTTTCCACCACATTTCCGCCAACAATGACATGACATGTCACACTTTGACCACTTGCATCAGTTGCTGTTATAACCGCCTGACCAATACTTATAGCTGTCATTTGTCCCGCATTTACCTTAACAATGTTTTCATCAGATGATGACCAAGTAACGGTTTTATTGGCTTTTAAAGTCACCGTATCATTGGGCATCATAACGACGCTGCTGAGATTTAAAGCAAACGGTGCATCCGTGTCTTCACGATAACTGCTATTTGGTGTCTGTGATGTTGCAAGGGGCTGATAAATTGTCTGCGTTAAAGTAACATCCCCAACGCTAACCCCTTTGACATCCACATCTTTCGCTGATGGATCTGATAAAGTGACATCATCATTGCTAGCCTGCCAGGCATAGGCATAACCATCATCATCTTTTTCAATGCCTTGGACATGAATGGTCCCATCGATCGCCACACCAGCGCCTTCTTCATCGACATCATAAGTGCTTGCGGTTTTTTGATTGGTACTAAAACCGCTCACCCATTTCGTGCCTGCCCCATGAACCGGTCCGATATTAAGACCAAACATTAAAGACAAGACAATAAAAAAACCTATCCATTTCTTTCTCACAATAATTCCCTCCTGAGGAGATATTATATCTTATGTGACCAGAAATTTTTAGGTTTTCTTGCGATTTATTAAAGAATGTTTAATGTATTAACGGGTTTTCGGATAAATACATGGCACCACTTCACTAAATTCATAGCTATGCCAGGCTTCATCATTGTAGGCACAATGATGTTCCCGTAAGGCCATATGGGTAAAGACATAGTTCCGCATTTCTACGGATGTCGGCTGTTTGACATTTTTGAGATTGTAATCACTGAAATAGAAATTCAATTCCGTAACCATTTTTTCCGGCTCTTTCACCCAGTATTCGAGATTGACATATTCCGGGGTAAAACGGACTTTGACATAGTTATGCGATTCATCGATCGTTTTAAGAACATCCTGAATCAAAGCATTGCCATCATAACGACGATTCCGTAAACGTTCTAATAAACTCAATCCAGATCACCTCGATCCCCAGTATGATAAGTATTAGGCGACGCATCGATACGTGAGGCATTCAGTTTTGAATAAATGATGCGCTGACTCGAATAAAGTCCTGAATAGCCAGAGAAAATGTAACAGATGATGCAGCAAAGGGCGAAATAGAGGATGCCATCACCGCCGAAAACTTCTACCGCTAAAAAGACCGGCGCTAGAAACGAGTTCGTAGCGGCGCCAAAGACACCGACCATCCCTAAAGCGGCGCCAAAGCCAGCGGGAATACCTAGTAATTTCCCCATCAGGCAGCCAAATGTTGCACCGATAAAGAAGGAAGGAACAACTTCTCCGCCTTTATAGCCCGCTTCCAGGGTAATGCTGGTAAATAATATCTTCCAGAAAAAAGCGGCGGGATGGACATGCCCCTTCATCGCTTCCCCGATGACATTCATCCCCGCACCATTATAATCCGTCGTTTTTAAAAGCGTCGTTAAGGCGATGATCAGACAGCCGCCGACAATAATACGGATATAATGATTTTTTATATAACGACCATATAAATAACGCCCTAAATAGAGCATCTTAATAAAGAAGACAGAAATGATGGCACAGGCTAAAGATAAAATGATGACCCGAACACTCATGAGGGAGTGAAAAGCTGGAATGTGCAACGGAAAGCGCACGGCTGTCGCGCCTAAACGCAATGAGAGATCACAGGCTAAGATACTAGCGATTAAGCCGGGGAAAATCACCATATAGGAAATGGAGCCAACATTGATCATCATCGTCCCAAAGGCGGCTGCCGCGACGGGCGTTCCAAATAACGCCGAGAAGAAGGCTGCCATCCCGATACGGGTAATGATCCCCATTTGTTTTTTATTGAGTTTAAAGAGACGGCCAACACCATTGGCTAAATCGCCGCCAATCTGCAAAGCTGCCCCTTCACGGCCGGCAGAGCCGCCACATAAATGCGTTAAAACGGTGCCGATAAAGATAGCTGGAATAAGTAAGAAAGGTAATTTTTCCCCTTCTCTGGCCGCATCAATAATGTCATTAGTGCCTTTGCCAGATACTTTAAAGCTGTGATACATAAAGACAGTTACAATCCCGGCAATCGGTAAAAAGTACAATAACCATGGATGCGCCATTCTTAAAGTGGTGACATAAGTGACGCTTTGCGCAAATAGTGAGCCGACCACGCCGCAGACCACGCCGACCACTAAGGAAATCGCTAGCCAGCGAAAACCTTCGATAATATAATAGTGAATCCGATGTTCATAGGTATCGGTTGTTTCTTTTAAATATTCTAATATTTCATGCATAATGATTCCCCTTTGTCTCCTTATTATACTCAATTATGTTAAAATTTACATTAAGGAATCAAACAAAATTAAAAAACGCCGAGAATCGGCGTTACTTGGTTGAATTTCTTTTGATCAAATGAGTTGAGACAATAACTTTATGTTCAGTGATTTCTTCCCCATTTAACATTTTCGTTAATAAACGAATGGCCATAGCACCAAGTTCATAGACTGGCACATGAATCGTCGTTAAAGCCGGACGAGACATAATGGAATAGCTGGTATTCATCATCCCGATGACTTCCATATCATCAGGAATGGCAATGCCATTATCCTGAGCCCCATTGACAACCGCTACAGCTTCTTTATCATAACCGTTTAAGACAAGCTGATGACGGTGATCTTTGAAATAATTTTGGAAGAATGGATAACTCTTTTCATAATGTGTTGAAGTAGAGATAATCCGCTCATCACCAAAAGTGAGACCATGGGCCGCAAAGGCTTCTTTAATGCCATCTGCAAACTCATCTAAGCGCACTAAATTCTGACGTGGTTTCACAAAAATGATATCATCAATACCACGATCAAGATAATCATTGGTGATTTCTTTAGAAATAGACTTCGCATCAACGGAAATAGAACATAAGTTATCATCTTCTACTTCATAGCCGATCACAACAGTTGGAACATTGTATTTTTTCATCATTTCAATTTCATTATCCACATTGTCGCTGTTGAATAATACGACCCCATCAGCACGTGATTTGATGACTTTTTCTAAAACGCTATTAACGGGATTGCCATCCCCAATTTCTTCGGTTGTGTAAATCGAGATATTGTAATCGAGTGTCCGCGCAGTATCACCGATCCCTCCAATCATATCTTTCACATGAGCGAATAATGACTCCGGAAAGACAATGGCAATGGATGTTGTTTTAGAAGTCGCCAATCCACGCGCAATCTGGTTAGGTTTAAAGTCTAATTTCTTAATGGCGTCAAGGACGCGCTCTCTGGTGGCTGGTTTAACAACGTTTGAACCGTTAATGACTCGCGATACTGTCGCTAAGGATACCCCAGCTTCCTCAGCAACATCATAGATTGTTGTCTTCTTCATATGTCTTCTCCTACTTATCAAATTCGTTAATGATTTCGTCTAATTCGTCTTCTACTTCATCGATCTGCTCATCGACATGGCTATCTGGAACAATGCCCTGATCATCCTGCTTTTTCAGGTTATCAAGTAAAGCATTTAACTGATCGATAACTTTCGCAACGCCAGCTGCGACTTTGTCATAAGAATCAGAATCTTTGACTTTTTCTAACAGGTCTTCGGCTTTTTTCTGCAGCTCTTCGATTTTTTCTTTGGTCGAATCTTTGAATGCGTCACGATCAAATTCATCGGCAGATTTTTTCATTTTCTCAATCGTTTCCCCTAAGATCGCTTCCACGTCTTCCTTGGTGAGACCTTTCATCTTCTCGCATTTTTCTTTCAAATCTTCCCGCATTTCACTGCCCTTTTTCGGAGCGAGTAAAACACCGGCAATGGCGCCAATCGTCACGCCCGCTAAAAACTTACCTAAATTCATGTGCAATACCTCTCTTTTCTTTTATTTTTTCTTGAAAAATGATTTCAGCCCAACCAGTGTCCCTAGTAAGCCGGCATTATTACTCTTCTTTTTCTTAGTAAAAATGTTGTTAACGAATTCCACAGGGGCATTCAGCTGATCCATTTTATAGTTCACATCGTCAACCGTTTTATTCACTTTCGTCACGGTGATATCGATATCTTGTGATAAATGACTGACATCCTTCAATGTCTGCGCTGTCTTTAAGAGCGTAATTCCTAAACAGATCAAGGCAAAAGCCCCCGCTAGAATCAGAAACGCAAGACATATATCAAATATACTCATGTCATATCTCCTCTCAATTACTTCTATTATTGCACAAAATTCAAGCGCTTTCAAGCTAACTTTACAATATTTAAAATAAAGTTTCTCGGAGAACATCCGAGAAACTATGATTCTTTTTTAATTATCGCCTACTTGTCGGCCTTTTTCTTCGCTTCAATGACTAAATCTTCTAATTTATAAATATCCTTTGGACTCATAAACAAGAAGACCGCATTATCATACTGTGCTAATTTAGCGGCGTCTTCAGCGTTTTCCTTTACCACTTTAGCACGTGGAATATACTGCGTAATTTCCGTTACATCAATATCGATGCCTGGTTCCTTATGCGCATTGGCTGGGAAGTCGACAAAGTATGGGTAATCAGCAGTATCCATAACCTGAGCGAAGCGTTTCGCAAAACGTAACGCACGTGAGAAACGGTCGGGCTGATAAACAGCTACGATCTTCTTGCCCGGATATCTGATCCGCGTTTCATCAATGACATATTTAATAGCCGTTGGATGATGGGCGTAGTCATCAACGAAGACACAGTCACCATATGTCTTTACCGTATAACGACGTTTCACGCCCTGGAAGGTTGCTAAATGTTCCTGGATAAACTTGGCATCCATACCTTCTAAGTAACCTAAAGTAATAACAGCTAAGGTATCATATAATGTATGGATTCCATAGAATGGTAAGACAAAATGACCGAAAAGTTCACCATGTGCATAAACGTCAAAAGCTAAACCTTTCTCATTATTAATGACATTACGCGCCTGGATATCATTGCCATCTTTTAAACCGAATTTAATCACCGGCTTAGTCCAGTTCATATGTGGTAAGTATGGATCATCACCCCAGATGACGATCTTCTTTTTCGCCCGATTGCCATAATCTTCAAAAGCCTGTTTATAGCTATCGAAAGTCTTATAGTAATCGACATGATCCCATTCCACATTGTTAATAAGGGCATAGTCATTATAGTAATGTTTGAAATGGTTTCTGAATTCATCTACTTCGGAAATGAAGTATTTGGCATCTTTGACCGCATAGCCAGTTCCATCACCGATTAAGACATTGGTTTTGTCATAATCTTTGAATAAGTGATAGCACATTCCTGTTGTTGTGGTTTTTCCATGCGTACCAGCGATCCCGATAGAAATAAAGTTATTAAAGAAGTCACCTAAGAATTCACAATAGTTCTGACAGATGACATTGGGATTGTCCTGAGCCGCGGCCACTTCCGGATTGGAACGATCGAAATCATTCCCGGTAATGACATGCATGCCGTCTTTGATATTATCCTTATTCCATGAATAAATAGGGATATGTCTCTTTTTTAATTCGTCTTCAATAAAGATATACTGATCTATATCACTGCCGGCTACCTCATAGCCTAAATCATGAAGGATTTCCGCTAAGGAAGCCATACCGGAACCTTTAATTCCTACAAAATAATACATGTTTATTCACCTCAGTGTTATTTTAACACAAAACTATTTTAACGTCTCTATAAAATTAGCTTAACCAGATATGTAATACCGCAATCATCTCACGCGTAAAATAAGTTGGCAAAAGATACCAGGGCGTCGGCGCGGCTAAGTTATCATATGTCAGATGATTCTTCTTCGCGTAGTAGTCACTGCGGTATAAATGGAAGTCATTAGAAACAATAATGATATGCTCATTGAGATTCTTTTCACCTAAAAGAATAGACGTGTTTTTCATATTCTCATAGGTATTTCTCGCTTCCTGTTCCATGACAATATGAGCACTATCCACACCTTCATAGACCATCTGACGACGCATATACTCCGCTTCACTCATATATTCATCACGACCGGTGCCGCCGGTGACGACGACATACGCTTCAGGATGGTACTTCATATAAGCAACGGCAGTGTCAATGCGGCTCTGGGCTAATTGTGAGCCAACTTTACAGCCTAAGACAACTACGGTTCCTTCTTGACCTGGCCGTTTACTTGTTTGGGCGATCGCCAGCGCGCTGCTTGTCAGCATGACACATATCACCAGGCTTAAAGCGAGGACAAGCATGCCAAGTTTGGCATGCTTTAAAATAAGAAAACGATTGACCTGGTGGAAATGCCTTGCATAACTGTAAATGAGCATAAAAAGTAAAATACCGCAGACATTTCCGCTATTAAGCACATGCGCCGTGAACACTGGAATCAAATACCAGACCATCATGACAATACATAAGATTTGGACAACCATTCCCATTGTAAGCCTCCTTTACCCAAGGACCTGTAAGTCTTTGGGATAGTGGTTTAAGATTTTGACACCATCTTTCGTCACTAAGACTAAATCTTCAATGCGGACACCAAACTCATGCGGTAAGTATACCCCTGGTTCAATGGAGAAGATCATCCCTTCTTCAGCGATAATATCGCTCGTCGCATTGACTTCTCCCGCTTCATGACATAAACGGCCAATAAAGTGGCCTAGACGATGGTTAAATTGAGGACCATAGCCGCCTTCTGTAATAATATCACGAGCAATGCGATCAATATCCGCTAAGCGGACCCCTGGTTTAATAGCTGCCTGAGCCGCTAACTGGGCTTTGAGTACGAGATTGTACACTTCTTTTTGCTTATCTGATACTTTCTTATAGAAGAATGTTCTCGTCATATCGCTGCAATAACCTTCATAAACGCAGCCCATATCAACGATAATACTATCTCCCTCTTTTAACATTGTCCCGTCATTCATATGATGCGGATTCGCCCCATTTTCTCCATAACCGACAATCGGTTCAAAAGAATGATCCGTCGCGCCATAAGATTTATAAATGGCTAATAACTGAGGATCCATTTCTTTTTCACTATATTGACCAGTAGAAAGCAAATCTTTCATTTGCGCCATCGCCTGATCATTAATTTCACTCGCTTTGATCATCAGTTCCTGTTCATGGACATCTTTAACCCCACGCACTAAATCGACGCAGGCACTGCCGACTTCATAAGTCGCTGATGTTTTATCCATTAACGGCAATAAGTAGCGCGCTGGCATATTTTTATCGACGCCGACATGCTTTGCGTCTTTTAAATAAGAAGCGATCAAAGCTAAGGAATCATCAGCATCAGAGAACCAGGTAATCGGCAGGCCAAGATCTTCATCTACATAAAAGAGCTGATTGAAGAAGAGGCGATGGTCCCCTTCCTGAGAAAGGGCCATCACATATGTACGTTCATGCGGATAGTTGAGATAACCGATTAAATAATCAATCGTTTCTGGTTCGGTGATCAGAAAATGATCATAACCAAAATCAGCCATCCGTTTTAAAACGAGATTAATTCTCTTCTGATTTAACATCTGCGCACACCTCGATGCCTAATTCTTCTAACTGTTCATCAGCGACAACGCCTGGTGCATCAGTGACTGGATCACTCGCGCTGGTATTTTTAGGGAAGGCAATAACATCTCTTAAGCTTTCGCTTTCCGTTAATAACATCGCGACACGGTCTAAGCCTAAAGCGAAACCGCCATGTGGTGGAGCCCCATACTGGAAGGCATCGACGAACCAGCCAAACTGACTGCGGATACGTTCCGGCGTAAAGCCTAACGCTTTAAACGCGCGATCCTGTAATTCTTCATCATAAATACGCTGACTGCCGCCGCCTAATTCGAAACCATTTAAGACGATATCATAAGCATCAGCTAAGCAGTGCGCTGGATCGGTATCGATCTTATCTAAATCAGATTCTTTTGGCCGTGTGAACGGATGATGCATCGCATAGTAACGACCTTCATCTTCACGATATTCAAACATCGGGAAATCCACGATCCATAAGAAATCAAAGGTATGTGGATCATATAATTTAAGTTCTTTCCCTAAGTGGTTACGGATCGCTGCTAACGCATCACAGACAACCATATAATGTGAATCGGCCACAAATAACAGTAAGTCATTATCATGAGCATCCATCGCTTCACATAAGCGTGCCATCTGCTCTTCATTGAAGAACTTCGCAATTGGACCTTTAGGACCTTCAGCGGTTATCTTTAACCAAGCTAAGCCTTTGGCTTTATATTTCTTCGCAATTTCACCTAAGGCATCAATCTTCTTACGTGAGAAGTTGCCCGCTTCCCCTTTCACATTGATCCCTTTGACATGACCGTTGGCGTCTATTGCGCTCTTGAATACGGCAAAATCAACATCTTTAACCGTTTCATTTAAGTTCACTAATTCTAAGCCAAAACGAGTATCTGGTTTATCAATCCCGTATTTTTCCATCGCATCATGCCAAGTCATACGGCGTAATGGTAAATCGATATCAATACCTTTGACATCATGCATAATTTTAGCGACTAACCGTTCGCCTAAATCTAAGATCTGATCTGTATCCATGAAAGACATTTCAACATCGACCTGCGTGAACTCTGGCTGACGGTCCGCACGTAAGTCTTCATCACGGAAACATCTGGCAATCTGATAATACTTTTCAAAACCAGACACCATCAATAACTGTTTGAATAACTGTGGTGACTGAGGCAGAGCGTAAAATTCTCCTTTATGCACACGTGATGGCACTAAGAAGTCACGTGCCCCTTCTGGTGTCGATCTGTTTAAGTAAGGTGTTTCAATTTCTACGAAGTCTTCGTTATCTAAAAATTCATGAATCGATTTCACAATCTTCGCACGAGTGATAATTTTGTTTTGTAAAACTGGTCGACGTAAGTCAAGATAACGGTATTTCATACGGGTTTCTTCACTTGCATCTGTCTCATCAGCGACGATAATTGGTGGCTGTTTCGCCTTGTTAATAACCTTGAATTCTGACACTTCAATTTCAATATCCCCGGTTGGCATCTTTGGGTTTTTAGAACTACGTTCTAAGACCTTGCCTGTTACCTGTAAGATATATTCATTTTTAACATCTTTGATTGCATCATTGAAGTTTTCTCCAAAGACGCACTGCGTGATCCCATAACGGTCACGTAAGTCCACGAAAGCAATTGCCCCCATGTTTCTCTTTTTCGCAACCCAGCCAATTAAAGTGACCGTTTTTCCTGCATCAGCTAACCGTAATTCACCATTGTTATGTGTACGTTTCATTACTCTAAACCTAAGCCTTTCTCTAATGTTTTCACAATATCTTCAAAAGCAACTTTCGTCTGCTCTTTGGTGCGATTGTTTTTCATCTGGACAAATTCGCCCTGAACTTCTTCTTCCCCTAAAATAATGGAATAAGCAGCTTTGAAACGATCAGCCGATTTAAACTGACCTTTTAAACCTCTTGAGGCATAATCCATATCCGTCGCAAAGCCATTAGCTCTTAACATCGCCACAATCTGCATTGCGACATCTTTCGCCTCATCACCAAGCGGCATAACATAAGCATCAATGCCCGCCGTTTCTTCTTCATCCGCTCCTTCTAAGGCAATCATTAAGCGTTCCATACCGAAGGCAAAACCTACACCAGGCGTTGCTGGACCGCCTAATTCTTCCACTAAACCATTGTAACGGCCGCCGCCGCCAACCGTCGACCCAGAGCCTAATTTTGGATCATCAGAGATGATTTCAAAAACAGTATGAGAATAGTAGTCAAGACCACGCACTAAGTTGGTATCAATGACATAGTCTACTTCTAACATATCTAATAATTCACACACTTTATCAAAATGCGCTTTCGCGCTGTCCGTTAAGAAATCAATCGTCTTAGGAGCGCTTTTCATCGCTGGATGATGCGCATCGACTTTACAGTCTAAAATACGTAATGGGTTCTTATCAAAACGAGCCTGACAGTCACTGCATAATTCTCCTAAAACCGGTCTGAAGTGATCCTGCAGCGCTGCTCTGTAGGCATCGCGGGAATCGGCATCCCCTAACGTATTGAGGTGTAAAGTCACATTCTTTAAACCTAGCGCTTTAACAACGGTTAATGCCATCATCATACATTCCACGTCAACATAAGGGCTTTCCACCCCTAACATTTCCACCCCAAACTGATGGAACTGGCGCTGACGGCCATTTTGTGGACGTTCATAACGGAACATTGGTCCCATGTAGAATACTTTTGTCAGTTTTTCTGGTAAAGCATACATTTTGTTTTCGACATATGCGCGGGCAATGCCAGCTGTCCCTTCTGGACGTAAAGTCATCAGACGGCCTTTACGATCACTAAATGTATACATTTCTTTGGTCACGACATCCGATGTGTCGCCGACCGCACGATTGAATAATTCCGTGTGTTCAAAAATCGGTGTACGCATTTCTCGTACGTGGTAATTAGAAGCCACGGTTCTTAAAATTCTTTCGAGTTTTTCCCACTTTTCACAGGAATCAGGAAGAATATCCACGGTTCCTCTTGGTGCACTGTATTTCATAATATCTCCTTTCAAATAAAAAGACGCCCTTTTCTAAGGACGTCATACTCTCATATTACGCGGTACCACCTTAGTTCATGTTGCCATGCCCTCTCCGTTAACGCTGGAAAGCGTGCTTGCGCATTCTCCAAAGTGTCCCATAGTGTCCTTATCATCATTTCCACCAGCCATGATGTCTCTATCATAATTCAACTATTTAATCTTCTTCTCAGAATCTGGTTTGATTATAAAACAAGTCCCCTTTAAAATCAACTAAAAACAGGCAAGCGCCACTTGGCGCTTGCCCCTTATGATCTATAAAACATTCTCACTATTGCTCCAGACAATGCCATTGACCTTCTTATGCGCGTCAAAATAGAAGATCTTATACCACATATGCCCCTTCAGCTTCGCAAAGTAAATCACCTTGAGATAAGCGCGGCTTGATGGTACATTATGATACGCATCATTGGCAAAATCAGCCTGATCACTAAAAGTGATACGATAGGTTGTTTCGCCATACGCTTTCCACAGATCAGATAAACGAGAGCCCATTACAATCCCGCGATCATCCTGCGGATCATTGGTATTGTCCTCATTGAAATACCAGTAATAGCTGCGTCCATGCGCTTTCGTATACTCGAAATAATGCGAGTAGCCATCAAGTTTAGAGGTGTTTTTGACATAAAAATCATTGTACGTTAAAGCCTTTACGGTCGTGATCGTACATGTATAGGTTTCCCCTTTCACTTTGGCTTTAATCGTCCCCGTCCCGGGCTTTAATGCCTTGATCGCACAAAAGTCCTTATAAGCGGTCAGCTTAAAAAGTTTCTTGTTAGCTGACCATTTCGGGACACTCCCCCAGAGCTTGCTGACTTCTAAATACGTCGTGTTCCCGACAAAGGAATACACGCGCTGCCGATCCAAGTGGGAGCGTAAAACGCTCACCCGCGCCTTATAGTGTCGCCCTTGAATGGTGGCGACAAGCGTTGTTGTGCCGGCCTTAAGACCGGTCACTACCCCTTTATCATTCACGGTGGCGATGCGGGGATTCTTAATGCTCCAGGTGACGGGATCCTGATTATTTTTCATCTTAAACGTGTAGCGGTTGCCAACATATAATTTCATGGCTGAGACATTGAGCTGTGGTGTAGCGGCATATAAAGGAGTGGGGCTGCTTAAGATCATAAGTAATGATAAAACAAGTGTTTTTTTCATATGCATTTCTCCTTCATAAGATAAGATCGACGCTTTTCCTGCTTTCATCGTTTCATATTATTATGTTATTGTTTTAAAAATAATATGGGAAATTGTGGGAATATAAAAAGGACTCTATGAGTCCTTATTAAGGTAATGTTGTGTACGACAGATCCGTCTCTAACTGGTGCTCTTTAATCACACCGCTCTTATAAGCTTCCACTAATTCTAATAAATCACGGATCTGACTGCGTAAGGCCGCACCGTTGTCCGTCTCGGCGACGCGTAAGCGATGGTGCATATATTCCACCACTTCAATACTCGGTGTGTTATCCCCGCCACGCACGAAATCATGATGTTCAGCTAAGGCTAAGTGATGGGAATTAAAGATCAGGGTATAGCCGGCGATCCCGGTTTTAGAATGATAGGCCTTTGAGATGCCGCCATCAATGACAAAGACTTTGCCATGAGCACGAATCGGCTTTTCGCCTTTCTTCACTTTGACAGGGACATGGCCATTGACAATATGACCCGTTTGCGGATCAATACCAAACTCCTTCAGGATGAGATCCGCATATTCTTCCTGTTTGCTCAATGAATAATAGGCATTGTAGTTTTCCACATGCGTTTTTACATCTTCAATCAGGCAGTGTTCAAAGGTACTCATCTTATCTTTGCCAAATAATGGTGAAGCAGGACCGCACCAAAGATAATAAAAAATATCCGTGGCATAAACATCCTGACTAAAATAGGCCTGTCGCGCTTTGCGTTCGAAGTAGTCCATCAAGGCTTTGCCGGAATAAGGGCCTTCTAAGGTTTCGACCGTCGCAAAACTGCCATCTTCATTCATCGGAATACAGCCATGGAATAACAGATTGCCATTAATGACCTTGTACATCGAGCCGTTGGTAAAGAAGAATTCAATATGTTTCTTGAGGACATCACTATGGGTAAAGCTGTACACAAGAGAATCCATCAGAGAGCTCTCTTCTGGGGTGAGAGCATACGGATGGGCTGGATCAATAGTGGGAAAATGACCATCTTTAAGCGGATAAGTGACACCTGCAATGGTCACTGTTTTCTTGTCATAGTCAATCGCCTCTAGCAGCAAGCGATGATCTAAGTGATATTCCGGATGACGGCCGATCATCTGCCCTTCTAGTTTAAGCATAATGATGGTAATGGCTTTACACATCTTGGCCGCTAAACGTAAATCCACCTGATCGGAAATATTACGATCAAAAAGATGAGGCATAAAGCAGTCACATGGATCATCCCCATACATTTTGCCGGCAAATTCGGATAAAGGACGAATATTAATGCCATAGCCATCTTCAATAACATCAAATGAGTTATAGTTGGTCGCAATACGTAACACGCTCGCCACGCAGAGCGGATTGCCAGCCGCCGCCCCCATCCAGTGGGCATCATGATTGCCCCATTCAATATCAACATCATGGAAACGAATGAGCTCTTTCATGATCTTATCAGCATGGGGACCACGATCAAAAATATCACCGATAATATGAATAGCATCAATGGTTAAATTCTGAATCAAATGGGATAAAGCCACAATCATTTCTTCGCCTAAACCCGTTTCAATAATGCCATTAAGAATTTCCTGGTGGTACAGTTTCTTATCCGGATCACTGGCATCAATATGCAGCAGTTCATTAATGACATAGGCATATTCACTTGGAATCTTCCGATAGACCTTCGTGCGGGTATATTTTGATGAGACAACTTTGCAGACGGCAATCAAACGATTGATCGTGGTCTTCTGCCAGCCCTGCTCATCTTCATCATGATTTGTCGATAGACCATGACGCGGATAATAAATCAGATTGGCGAGATCCGCTTTCTCTTTAGGAGAAAGCAGATCCCCAAAGGTTTCATTAATTTTATAAAGAACAACACCGGAAGAACTTTTCATCATGTAAATGAAAGCTTCACTTTCGCCATGTAAATCAGAAAAGAAATATTCGGTGCCTTTCGGTAAAGCTAAAATGGATTTGAGATTGATGATTTTGGTACTCGCCGCTTCCTTGGTAGGATACTGACGGCTTAATAATTTTAAGTAATCTAAATCACGCATAAGAATCGCCTCCTTGGCTTCATTGTACTAAGAATCAAAAGCTTTGCAAGATCCATTCGCGAATTTTACAAATTCCTTACAATCCAAGCGTTACCATCCCAAATTTTCCCATCAGAAAAAGGATGATTGCTCATCCTTTAATCATCATCGTCAGGGAAGATGTAATCTTTGGCTTTATGAAGATCATCAGAAACGGTGATCTTTTTGTTCATCTGATAGTGACCTAAAGCAAAAGCTTTCTTGCCTGGCAGATAGATTGCATCCGCCGCTGTAATCTTTCTTAAATGCAGACCATTAGCCGTAAATGGGTTGAGGTTTTTCACTCCCATAATTGTCACCTGACGTGTTTTTATATCATAGTAAGGCACTAACGCATAGCGGCTCGCACCGATCTTTACCTGCGGGTACGATCCGTATTTACGGCCATCTTCATAGTAGAAGAAAGCCTGCTGGAGCGACGAAGGATCAAGCTTCGTATCCTCATCAAAAGTTGTCGTTAAATAGATCGCGTGATGATAAGCGCGAACCCCATGATCCTGATGTTTTAGATATTTATCTTCATGCTTAGCGCAGCGCCCCATCACATCCTGACCGTTAAAGATAAACGTAACGACACCTTTATAATCACAATAATCACGCACCTTTAAGGATGACGCTGTTTCATCTTCTATTTTGGCTTTAGGAGCATATTTTTCTACTAGCGTTTTCAGTAACGTCATATCCCCCTTTGGATTGGTATTCTGGTTATGATAAGCCTTTTCCAGCTTCCCAATCTTTTCATAACAGCCAATATAGTCGGTATTAAACATCTTCTTTTTAATGTAATACCCAAAATAGCCAAAACCAGCGATTAATAAAGCAATAACCACAATAATAATCAGCGTATTTGCATTCTTTTTCTTCATATTCAAACTCCTTAATGAATCACGCGTTTTATTGTAGCAATTCCCTGAATTTTATTCAAGTTATCAATGCACTGCTGAAGCGTTTCGGCATTATCTACTGATAATGTCAGTTTAATAATCGCATCCAAATCATGAATGCCGGCATTGATATTGAGAATATTGACATTGCATGAACCTAAACACGTCACCACATCATTGAGGAGGTTTGGCCGATCTAAGCCATTGAGCTCTAAGTCCACATTATAACGCTTATTTTCTAAGTTGGTATAATCCCAGTAAACATCAATAAGACGGCCTTTATCAATATTGGCCACGTTTGGACAATCGGCACGATGGACTTTGATTCCCTGCCCTTTGGAAACGAAACCAACAATTGGATCGCCCGGAATCGGTGAGCAGCATTTACTTAACTGCATCTTTAAACCAGAGACATTTTTGACGCTGATGCCGATACTCTTTTGATGTTTCTTATTATTGCTGGCATAATTCTGATTCTTCTTGAGCATCTTTGATAAGTTATCAAGGAAGCTGCGCTTTTGTGGTGCAACCTTTTCTAATAATGTCCCCGCCGTAGCCTGACGCTTACCAATCGAGGTTAAGATCTCATCAAAATTCCGGGCGCCAAAAGAACCTAAATAAGAGCGATAAGTTTCTGGATCAAGATAGGTCTTTTCATCTAAACCGCGGTTGCGGATTTCTTCACGGAGAATGCGGCGTCCTTCTTCGATAAATTCTTTGGAATTTTCAGCATCGGATTTCGCAATCCAGGCACGAATCTTATTACGCGCACTCGCCGTGCGAACAAACTTCAGCCAGTCTTCACTTGGCTTGGCCGCATTGTTGGTTTTGATCTCACAGATATCCCCGGTCTTTAATTTGGTATCAATTGGCACCATCACATTATTGACAATGGCTCCGACGGCATGGTTGCCGACTTCAGTATGAATACGGTAGGCAAAGTCAATCGGCGTCGAACCGTTTGGTAATTCGATAATTTTCCCTTGGGGCGTTAAAACGTACACATTGGCTTCAAAGATATCGCGCTTAAGGGTATTGTAATACTCCTGGGCTTTTTCATCTTTGACTTCATCACTGATGGTAATAAAGTCTGATAACCACTGTAATTTCTCACCGATTTCCTTCTGTTCAGCTTTCGCACTATAGTTCTTGCCTTCCTTATAACGCCAGTGCGAAGCGACCCCGCGCTCAGCGAGTTCATCCATTTCTTCGGTACGGATCTGAATTTCAAAGATATGGCCGCCTTCGCCAATCACCGTCGTATGTAATGACTGATACATATTTGGTTTTGGCATCGCAATATAGTCTTTAAAACGGCCTGGTAAAGGACGATATTTTTCATGGATAATCCCTAACACTTCGTAACACTCCACTTTTTCTTTCAGAATGATACGTAAAGCATTAAGATCATAAAGTTCATCAAAACGTTTATGTTTGATGACCATCTTTTTATAAATCGAATAAATATGTTTCGCGCGCCCTTTAATACGGTATTCTAAGTGATGATCATCAAGCAGCTTAGAAACCGAGGCAATCATCTTATCGACATGCTCTTTACGTTCACTCTTTTTCTGTTCAAGCAAGTCAACGATTTCATGATAAGCTGTTGGATCTAAGTAATAGAGGCATAAGTCCTCTAATTCCACGCGGATATCATTAATCCCTAAACGATGTGCAATCGGCGCATAAACTTCCAGCGTTTCACGGGCAATACGCTGCTGTTTTTCTGGAGGCATATACTGCAGGGTCCGCATATTATGCAGACGGTCCGCTAATTTAATTAAGATGACACGGATATCCTTCGCCATGGCAATGTAAATCTTACGGTGATTTTCCGCATAGATTTCACTTTCTTCCATGTAAGGCATCTTATTGATTTTCGTGACACCTTCGACTAAGGATGTGATCTCTTCCCCAAAACGTTCCACCATCTCATCATGTGGCACATCGCAGTCTTCCATGACGTCATGAAGCAGCCCTGCCGCAATGGTCATCGGCCCCGTCTGCAGGGTACATAAAATATACGCGACCCAAATCAGATGAATGGTATATGGTTCGCCGGAGCGGCGTTTCTGACCTTTATGTTTGACCATAATAAAGTCATACGCTCGCTGAATCAGATCCATGCTTTCTTTTTTAGTGATATAGGTAGAGGCGAGCTCTTTCACATCTTCAAATGTGACTTGATCTTTTGCACCTTTAATTGTCATCACTCATACACCCCCTATTATGAAAAAAGAGACGGCTTTGTCTCTTTTAATAACTTAGTAATGAACAAACGTTGTAGCCTTTTGCTTTTAAACGATCCGCTGCTTTCAGATCTTTTAATTCAATGACAAAAGCAACGCCAGCAACGATGCCGCCCATTTCTTCAATCAAGTCAATGGCTGCTTCGACAGTTCCGCCGGTAGCGAGCAAGTCATCAACGACTAAGACACGATCACCTTTTTTGATAGCATCTTTGTGCATTTGAATTTCATTTGATCCATATTCGAGATCGTAAGATTTAGAAACAACTTCTCTTGGCAGTTTGCCAGGTTTACGAACAGGGACAAAGCCAGCGCCAAGTTCGATTGCGACTGGACAGCCAAATAAGAAGCCACGGGCTTCAGGCCCAGCGACAACATCAATGTTTAAATCTTTTGCAAAATCAGAGATCTGTTTCACTGATTCCTTAAATGCTTCCGCATTTTGTAACATTGGTGTGACATCTCTGAAAATAATTCCTTCTTTGGGAAAGCCAGGAATACTAGCGACATAATCTTTTAAATCCATAAATACGTCCTCCTAAATACTTATTTATTATACCAAATCCTGCCTCTAAAACAAAGTAGTTTTAAGGATTAAGCAAATTCTAAATCATCATCATTAACGATCTCTTCGATAATCATATTGACGCTTTTAAAACCATGATACTCATTGATTGATAAAGTACCGACCATCGTGAGCTCTTGATTGAGATAGTCTTCATAACGGTCCCCTTTGCCGAAATAAAGAGCCGCAAAACGGCCTGCTTCGAGCGTTTTATCAAAACGCAGATGCTTGCCTTCACTTAACTGACGCAAACCATCAAAGGTGACATCCTTTAAAATAAATAACGGCTGCTCATTCGTTTGTCCATAAGGTTCTAACGCTTCTAAACTGCTGACATTATCAATGGTAAGTTCTTCAAAAGAAACCGGAATGACAACTTTTTCCGCGTTGAAATCACGACCATCGATATCTTTGAGTAAAGCCTGATGCAAGTCTTCGAAATGACTTTGCGCCACGCTAAAGCCGCCCGCCATGGCATGACCGCCAAACTGAATGAGTAAATCTTTATGGGCATCAAAGAATTCATAAATATTGAAGCCATTGACCCCGCGGGCCGATCCTTTATAGGTCTGACTCTCTTCATCATAATGCATGACTAATGCCGGCTGTTCGTAGGTTCTCGTATATTTACCGGCAATCAAACCGATAATTCCTTCATGAACATTTTCTGAGGCATAATAGAGACAATGTTCGTGCTCTTCCTGCATCGCTTCTTCATACTGCGCATTGGTGAGCGACTGTCTTTTTGTATTAATCTTTTTCGCATTTTCACTGACCGCTTCCATAAAGCGCATGGGACAGTCTTTCTGAAAGAATTTCACCAAATTATTCGGATTGACAATTTCCGGCAAGCGCCCAAAGGCGTTGATTTTGGGGGCAATGGTAAAACCAATCGAGGTTGTTGAATAGCGCTGATTCCCTAGTAAAAGATCTAACTGAGGATAATGTTTCTCAGCCATGAAAGCGAGAGAGCGTTTGACAACACTGCGGTTTTCATCACGCAAAGGCATCATATCAGAAATCGTCGTAATCGCCGCTAAAGAATATAAATAGGGATCATGATGCCCTAATAAAGCCGCCGCTAATTTATAGGCAATAAAACCGCCACAGATCTCTTTCATCGGATAACTATCCCCTAATTTCGGATGGACAATGGCACAGGCATCAGGATAGTCATCGCCTTCAAAGGTATGGTGATCGGTAATAATGACATCCACTCCTAGTTCATTGGCTTTTTCAACGGCTTCAAACGCCTTAATGCCATTATCGACAGTAATAATGAGATTGTAGCCTTTCTCAGCCATCTGCTCCACGCGATGGACATTGAGACCATAGCCATCTTCAAAACGATTGGGAATATGGAAACCGACATGGATATTTAATTCATGAAAAGCCTGCACTAAAATGGATGTAGCTAAAATGCCATCACAGTCATAATCCCCATAGATGACAATCTTTTCCTTTTTTTCAATGGCCTCCCAGATACGATCTAAGGCCATTTCTCCTTCCGTAAATAAAGAGAAGTCATGATAAATCAGACGCGGATTGATCATCTGCTGATACGCTTCTAAGCTTAATCCTTTTTCCTCAATGACTTTCGCCAATAAGGGATTGACATGATAATCCTTGATAATCTGGCTGGTTTTAGACAGCTGATCTATTTTATATTTCATAGTTCCTCCAAAATAAAAAAATAACTGTCCGAGGCAGTTATTTAAAAATCAGATCATTGAAATCTGTAATTTCTTTCTTACGTGCATCAACAATCACTTTCGCTCTTAAAAAATCAAATAACTCAGAAAAATTGAGAGACATGATATCATTGATAACATCGCAATATTCAACTGTCACTCTATCTTTCCATTTCACATTATAAAGATATGATTTGATGTCGTCAGCATCAATTCTCTGAATACCTTCATTCTTTAATTCATGTGCTTTTGTATGGATAATAAAGATGATTTCATCCGGTAACGGATCTTTAAGACGAATCTTCATTTCCTTCACTTTCCTTCCTGTTTTATCATTATATACGATATCGCCGCTAATGAAAAGGAATTTCCAAAGAAAATTCAGCACCTTTGCCCTTAAAGTTCACCATTATTTACGTTTATTTTAATAATTAAGAGACTTTCGTATCTAAAAAGCAGACTGAATTAATCAGTCTGCTCATGCAGATAGGCACTTAATAAGGAAAGGCCTTGTTTTATAATATGTGGGTCCTGGGTAAAACCAAAACGTAAGTAATATTCTTGATCGAAGCAAGCACCTGGGACAAAGAAGACCCCACACTTCGCCTGCAGCTCTTCACAGAGCGTTTTTGAATCAATCGGCGCGTGATAATGTAAGAACGCGACCGTTCCATCTTGCGGAATAACACAGCTCACTAATGGTTCAGAGGCAAGATACTCTTTTAAGATAGCTATATTTTTAGAGACGATATCACGGGAACGTTTTAAGACTTCCTCCTTGTGGCGTAAAACGCAACAGGTGAGATAATCATCAATGGCCCCCGTGGAAATCATCGTATAATCACGACGGAAATTGATTTGTTTAATAAGCGCTTTATTAGCTTTGATCCAGCCTAAGCGTAAGCCGGCAAAGGAATAGATCTTCGCTAATGAAGAAGTGGTAATCCCTAATTCATAGAGATCGCTGACAGAATCACAGTAAACCTGCGGATTAATCCCTTTGTAGATTTCATCAACTAAGATGTAAATAGATCTTCTCTGGCAGTAAGCGATGAGCTGCTCCATCAGATCCTGTTTGATAATGGTGCCGGTGGGATTATTAGGCGCATTGAGGATGATCATTTTGGTACGATCATTAATGGCTTCTTTAAAGTCTTCGATTGAAGGCTCCCACTGCTTTTCTTCCTGTAATTCAATTAAAGTGTAATCACAGCCGAGTGAAGCCGGATAGGTATAGAACTGTTCATAGCCTGGGGTTAAGGCCACAATGTGGTCACCAGGTTCTAAGATGGTGTCCATCACATGCTGATTGGCATTGACAGCACCGCGGGTAATGGCGAGATTATCATGATCGCCAGTTTTATAAAGGGTGAGGATGGCGTCTTTGAGTTCTTGGGATCCTTGGATCGGTCCATAATCTAAAGGGATATCATAAATGTGATTTATGATATCCTCATGGGTTAATGATTCTAATTCGCGTAAAGACATGGCTTTGATGCAGGTATCTGCCAAGTTGTACCGACAACTCCCTTCATGCTCAGTCATCCATGTTTCAACGCTGAATTCTTTTAAATGCATTAGTGCATAACCTTACTTAAGAAAAGTTTGGCACGATCACTTGATGGATGATCAAAGAACGCCTCCGCACTATTTTCCTCAACGATTTGGCCATCTTCTAAGAAGATGACACGGTCAGCGACCGTCCGGGCGAAGCCCATTTCATGGGTGACGATGATCATCGTCATCCCTTCTTTACCTAAGTCCTGCATAACCTCTAAAACTTCTTCCACCATTTCTGGGTCTAAGGCACTGGTTGGTTCATCAAAAAGCATGATTTCCGGATTCATACATAAACTGCGGGCGATCGCTACACGCTGTTTTTGACCACCAGAAAGTTTATTAGGATACTGCGATGCTTTATCATCGAGACCAACACGCTTTAAGTATTTCATCGCCATATCTTTCGCTTCCTGATCGCTGCGTTTTAAGACGCGCGTCTGCGCGATGGTCAGATTTTCTAACACTGTCATGTTTGGAAAGAGATTGAAATGCTGGAAAACAAAGCCCATTTTGCCGCGCTGCGCCGCGTATTTCTTTTTGTTTTTTGCATCATAGAGTTCGCCTTCGAAATAGATGTGGCCAGATTCCGGAACTTCTAAACCGTTAATCGCGCGGATTAACGTTGATTTTCCGGAACCAGAAGGGCCAATCAAACAAACGATTTCTCCCTTTTTGACTTCCAGAGAGACATCATTTAAGGCTTTTAATTTACCGAATTGTTTGGTGATATGATCCACTTTGATCATTGTGTCTGTATTAGTCACTAGCAGATAACCTCTTTTCTAATTTCTTAGATAAATAAGAAATTGTTAATGTCATGACAAGATAGAATGGAATAACTAACGTATAGGCTGACATATAATCATAATATGTATTCCCGATATTTTTGCTGGCCTGGAATAATTCTACTGCCCCGATCGTGGCGAGTAATGATGTATCCTTGATTAAGACAACGAATTCGTTGACTAAGGTAGGAATAATCAGCTTAACGGCCTGAGGCAGAATGACGAAACGCATCGTGTCGGCTCTTGATAACCCTAAGGTTGAGCAGGCTTCCCACTGGCCTTTCGCCACCCCATTGATCCCGGATCTGATATATTCGGCCTGATAAGCAGCGGTATTCATACTCATGGCAATCACCCCGATGAGATACTGATTCGGACGGATCACCGATCCGGTCATCTGTCCGATAATCAGTGGAATAACGGTAAAAATATAAGAAATCTGAACTAACATTGGCGTCCCACGAATAACTTCGATGTAGAACGTAGAAATAGCTTTAAGGATTTTTGAGTTTGACATACGCATAGCCTGTAATAAAACCGCTAAGACAAACCCAATGGCCAGTGAAACAGCCGCCAATCCTAAGGAAATCAGTGCAAACTGAAAATAGTAGAGCAGATTCCCTGGTGTAAAG
Source organism: Intestinibaculum porci (assembly GCF_003925875.1). Taxonomy (GTDB): domain Bacteria; phylum Bacillota_I; class Bacilli_A; order Erysipelotrichales; family Coprobacillaceae; genus Intestinibaculum; species Intestinibaculum porci. The sequence goes on from NZ_AP019309.1 coordinate 2,071,899, forward strand.
ATGGTGCCAAGAGCTGGAAACATAGAATACCCCCTAATATTTATGAATTACTTTTCAAGCTTCTTTAAGCCGTATTTATTTGTTAATTTCTTGTAGTCTTGAGAAGCTAAAAACTTCGTTAAAGCTTTGTTCATTAAGTTGATCATCTTTTTATTGCCCTGTTTTGCAATAATGTAGTTCTTTTCATCTAATAATGACTGGCTTAAGACTTTAAAGTTCTGCGCTTTGGCATAGTTGTTAGCAACAGCTAAGTCAACGACAACCGCATCATACTGATTTGCTGTTAATGCAGAGAAGATTTCCTGAGCATTTGATACCGAAGATACTTTTGCATTCTTAACGGCTTTGGCAGCTTTTTCACCTGTTGAACCAGACTGCGCTGCTAACTTCTTGCCTTCTAAGTCTTTGACAGTCTTGATCTTAGAGTTCTTATTGACAACGGCTACCTGAGCAGTTGCAGTATATGGATCAGACCATTCTACTTTTCTCTTCTTATCATATGTGAAGCCAGAAACACCGACATCAACCTGACCAGCCTGAACCTGTGAAACGATGTTATCAAATGACATCTGATTCCATTTGAATTTATAAGTTGTGTTCTTATCATTTAAATAAGATGGGAATAATTTAACCATGTCGGCATCGAAACCAACGATGTTGCCTTTTTTATCTAATGATTCATAAGGTGCATAGTCTGGTGAAGTGGCAATATTAATGGTCACTGTCTTTTTCCCATTTGATGTTGTTGATGAGGATGAACCGCAGGCTGTTAAAGTTGCGATCATCGCCGCTGATAAAGTTACTTTTACTAATTTTTTCATATTGAATATCCTTCTTTCCCTCTCACTTGAAAACAAAAAAACGTCTCCTGCCTTACGCAAGAGACGAATATAAACGTATTCGCGGTACCACTCTTCTTGATATCAATCGATATCCACTCTCTCCTTAAGGCGGAACACCGCAATCCCTACTCATTTCAGGATCGCCTTTCGGAAGTACGTTTCATTTTCCTCGTATGTCTCAGTCTCCCACCATCACTGATTCGCTTGCCACCGGTTGAAAAATTACTTTTCTTCGTCATCAAGTTTTTATTTATGTATTTAGTATACTTCAATCATGATAATTGTCAAGCACAATTTGTATACATGATATTGTTTAAAAAAGCGAAAATGAGAAAGTTCTATTTGTGACTAAACGAAATCAATACTTTTGACGACGCACTTTACGATCTTTAAAGAAGATATTTAAGAGTTTGGTAAAGAGTTTATGTGTTGAAGCGATCACATCATTAAGATCCTGCAGAGACGCAAAGGCATCCTCGACTGTCTCATTGAGTTCGGCAATCTGTGGGCGATATTCTTCTTCGACCTGACGATGAAAATCATCAATGACACTGCGCAGCATCAAAATCTTTATACCGATATAGATGAGTACAACACCTAACACAAGAAAGAGCAGCGAAGCGATAATTTTTCCAATGATCATATATTTTTCTTCAACTCCTTAATCGCTGTAATGAGAGCATGTCCTTCAATAATGCGCACAGTTCCCGGCACTTTTAATAAAGCTAAGCTCGCTAATAAAGAATGATTGGAATAAGGCCACAAATAATACAAAGCCATAAACTTTTTTACAGTTAACTTGTCATCTATTTTACGCATAGGCATCCCTCCTGCTTTAAGTGTAAAGCATTACCGCACTTTTGTGAAGGCTTTATGATAAATCATCAATCGCTTTCGCTTCAACTAAAAGCGGCGATAACTCTTCATGCATCAGTTTACGTCTTGGATACTTCTCACAGTAATGACTGACTAAGTATTCAATCTGATCCGTACCGCCTTTTAAATCAATCATCGCTCTTAAAATACCAGCTAACTCTTTATAGTGCTGCCGCGTACCAGCTTTTTTCACCATATTATTCGCAATGCGTTTATAAGCATTGACTAATACTTCCGGATGTTCTTTTTTCAAATAGCCGCGCGCCTTATTAACCTCGGTTAAATCACTCGTGCTATTGATCATCTTAATGAGGGCATCATATTCCCGATCAATAGCTAGTAAGTAAGCCTTCGCCTCGGGATCATCGATCTGATCTAAATATTTCATGCGACTTTGCGGCCAGTATTTTTTGGAAGAATTGAGTTTAATCTCCCGATAGATTTCAAAGTGATGATCACCATACATAGTAAACATCTGATCCAAAGATCTTAAGTATTCTTTACGCATATTGGCTTTCTTATATAATTCTTTTAAGAAATAGTAATCATAATAAACCGAGTGGGGATCTTTTTCAAAAGGAATCTGTTCTTTGATATAGTTCATCAGCCATTTGGTTTCATCATGGGTGGCACAGTATTCGGTAAAAAAACGACGAATATTGATATGTTTCCAGTTCTTCATCGCTAAAATACGAATGTCTTTCTTATTGTTGGCGCGAATCAGCAAGCGTAAGTAAAATAACACCCACTGCTCGTAGTTTTTCTCTTCTTTAGGTTCCATCGCTTTTTTGCCATCAAAGGAGTCGATGACCTGCTTAGCAAGCGCGAGTGACCGCGCAAAATAACGATCTTCAAAAGCATGATTAAGTAAGTAGAAATAATCATCTCTAAAGATGCTGGCATCTTTTTCCATCGCATGAGCTGTAATTAACTGATACACTTCATCCTGATTCTCAATCCCGCCGATGGCTCTTTTATAATAAACGTTAAGATCACGAATAAAGTTTTTAATCGTATTGCTGGCATGTTCATAATAGAAGCCATCTAGCTGACTGTACATATGATCAATCACTTCAAAAGCATGTAAGTAAGCATGCGCTTCTAAGAAGTTTTCAAGATGAGGCTCTAAATGCTGGCGGATTTCCCCAAAAAAGTAATCGGCGATCTGATGGGACAAATAGATCACCTGGGAGTTTTCGTACTTTGGATTATCGTCACGATAGCCCTGCATAATGGCATCTATTTCCTCATTGACTTTCTCCACCTGAGCGCGGGTTTTCGCTTCCTGACGTTCATCATAACGCACGAGTTTTTTAAAACGTTTGAGCAATTCCCCATCGCCGTTAAGCAGGATTGATAAAAAGTCTTTCATTTCCTGTTCATTTACGAAGTTTAATAAATCCTCGACATCATGGGGATCAACACGCATTTCATCTTCTAAGCGATCTTCGACGGCAAATAACAAGGCGGCTTCATGGGCACAGGCATGGCCTTCACGGCCGCGTTCACATTCGCAGTCCATCGCCGTAATATTATTACCCATATGTTTAATCATGACATGATCAACATCACCATCAAGAACATCTGCCTCAATCAGATGATCAGCCATTTTAATATGAATAACATTGCCAGCTTCATAAATTTTATAGCCGGCATCAAGTTCTCGGGCATCAAAATTGTTTTCCCAAGCCATTCATTTCACCTCTTTACAATATAAAAAAAGATTTCTAATACAGATATGTTTGTAAATCATAGGAATGTATAGAGAGCAAATTTAAGAATCTCTTCTCAAATCTATTTTCATTATATGATAAAACATTAAAAAATACAATAAAAAGAGATGTACCCACAAGAAGTCGCTCCTAACGTTTGGCACATTCACCTAGGGACAAGAAACTTTGTGAAACGGGTAGGGACCAAGGTATGTTTCACGGTGCTTTTAGGGAATGATTGTGATAAGGATGTGCCTATATAAATCAATGACTTCTTCACATCTCTTGAGGCTAGTATAACGTTGTGATGTGGCAAAGATGTGGCAAAAATGTAAAAAGTGCACCATTTTTCAGGTGCACCATCAATTATTTACTTGCGCTAATCATTAAAGAGGTAATTTTATTAGAGAATTCAACTGGATCTTCGACTGGGAAACCTTCAATTAATAAAGCTTCATCAAAGAGGATTGAGGCATAGTCTTTCACCTGATCAGGATTCTTTTCATAAACGGACTTTAAGGCATTAAACAATTCATGTTTAGGGTTAATTTCCAAAATACGACCCGCTTTCACCTGCTGAGCTTCGGCATTAGGCATCGCATTGAGGACTTTTTCCATTTCGAAGGATACCCCTTCGCTTGAAGAGAGGCAGACTGGATGTGATTTTAAACGTGAGGTTAACTTCACATCAACAACTTTATCGCCTAAAGCATCTTTAATTGTCTCTAATAATGACTTGTTATCCGTAGATTCCTGTTCCAGTTCTTTCTTTTCTTCCTCAGATTCGATATTTAAATCACCCTGAGAAACATTCTTGAATGGTTTTTCTTTATAATCACGCATCATCTGTAAGCAGAATTCATCCACATCCTGAGTTAAGTAAAGGATATCATAACCTTTATCTTTCACTGTTTCTACCTGTGGCAATAAATCGATCTTTTCAACGGTTTCCCCGCTGGCAAAATAGATTTCTTTCTGATCTGCTGGCATTTTGTCAACGTATTCTGCTAATGTGATATAATCTTTTTCTTTGGCTGAATAGAACATTAATAAATCCTGCAGCTTATCTTTTAACATACCATAGGAATTATAAATACCAAACTTCAGCTGAATGCCGAAGTTCTTCCAGAACTTCTTGTAACCTTCGCGGTCATTTTTTAACATATCCGTTAATTCTTTGGTAATACGTTTTTCAATACGATCCGCAATGAGCTTCATGCTGCGATCATTTTGTAACATTTCACGAGAGATATTTAAGTTTAAATCCTGAGAATCGACTAACCCACGAACGAAACGATAATGTTCTGGGACTAAATCTTTCGCTTTATCCATAATGAAGACACCACGGGAATAAAGCTGTAAGCCTCTTTCATAATCACTTGAGAAGTAATTCATTGGCACTTTTGATGGAATGAATAATAAGGAATCATAAGTGACCGCCCCTTCAACACGGTTATGCATGACGCGCTGTGGATTTTCGAAGTCATTGAATTTTGATTTATAGAAATCATTGTATTCTTCTTCCGTGATATCTTTCTTATTACGTTTCCAGAGTGGCACCATACTATTTAAAGTTTTGGTTTCCGTCACATCTTCGTATTCATCACTGTCTTCTTTCTTCTTAGAGACTGTCATATCCATCTTAATTGGATAATGGATGTAATCTGAATATTTCTTTACCAGTCTTTCAATTTCATACTGATCTAAATACTGATCATAATTTTCATCATCCGTATTAGGTTTTAAGTGTAAAACAATTTTTGTGCCATGATGATCTAAGCTAGAAGGCAAGATTTCATAACCATCAGAGGTATCAGAAACCCAGACGTAAGCCTGATCATCACCATATTTCTTAGAGAAAACTTCAACTTTATCAGCGACCATGAAAGCAGAATAGAAACCTACCCCAAACTGACCGATGATATCGACATCGCTCTTGCCATCTTCAATGGCCTGTTTGAATTCATTAGAGCCAGAGTTTGCGATGGTCCCTAAATGTTCATCAAGTTCCGCTTCATTCATCCCAATCCCATGATCTTCAATGGTAATGGTACGTTTTTCTTTATCTGTATCGATACGGATATCCATGTCTTCTCTTGAGAAGCCCTGAATATTGTCCTTTAAAGCTTTATAGTACATCTTATCTGATGCATCGCTGGCATTGGAAATTAACTCTCTCAAAAAGATTTCTTTATGTGTATAGATTGAATTAATCATTAAATCTAACAAACGTTTAGATTCTGATTTAAACTGTTTTTTATCACTCATCTTGATATCTCCTTTTTAGCACTCTTTATATTTAACTGCTAAAGGTATCTTACACCATCATTTTAGCACTGTCAATAAATAGCTGCTAAATTAAGCAAAAAGAAAAGAGATGATTGCTCATCTCCTTTCGAGAAAAAACTATTTAGATGCTTCTTCGATTGCAACAGCAACGGCAACAGTAGCACCAACCATAGGGTTGTTACCCATACCGATTAAGCCCATCATTTCTACGTGAGCAGGAACTGATGAAGAACCAGCGAACTGCGCATCTGAATGCATACGACCCATAGTATCTGTCATACCATAAGAAGCTGGACCAGCAGCCATGTTATCTGGATGTAATGTACGACCAGTTCCACCACCAGATGCAACTGAGAAGTATTTCTTACCTGCTTCAAGTCTTTCTTTCTTATAAGTACCAGCTACTGGATGCTGGAAACGAGTTGGGTTAGTAGAGTTACCAGTGATAGAAACATCAACGTCTTCTTTCCACATGATGGCAACGCCTTCACGCACGTCATCTGCACCATAGCAGTTAACTTTTGCACGATCACCATTAGAATATGGTGTACGGCTTAATTCTTTGACTTCACCAGTGAAATAATCAAACTGAGTTTCTACATAAGTGAAACCATTGATACGTGAGATGATCTTAGCAGCATCTTTTCCTAAACCGTTTAAGATAACTCTTAATGGGTTCTTACGTACTTTGTTTGCGTTTAAAGCGATTTTGATTGCGCCTTCAGCAGCTGCGAATGATTCGTGACCTGCTAAGAATGCGAAACACTGAGTTTCTTCGTCTAATAATCTTGAGCCTAAGTTACCATGACCTAAACCTACTTTACGGTCATCAGCAACTGAACCTGGGATACAGAATGACTGTAAACCAACACCGATTGTCTTAGCGGCATCAGCAGCTTTCTTATCACCATGTTTTAATGCTAAAGCAGCCCCTACAGTGTAAGCCCAGCAAGCATTTTCAAAACAGATTGGCTGAGTTGATTTTACAATGTTATAAACATCGATACCAGCATCGTCGCAGATTTTTTTCGCTTCTTCGATGTCTTTGATTCCATATTCGTTGAGAGTTTTGTTAATTTGGTTAATACGTCTTTCGTAACCTTCAAATGTAATTGCCATTATCTTATTCTCCCCCTATTATTCTTTTCTTGGATCAATGTACTTAGCAGCATCTGCGAATCTACCATATGTACCAGTGGCTTTCTTGATGGCTTCATTTGCATCCATACCATCTTTAACCATATCCATAACTCTTCCTAAGTTTACATATTCGTAACCGATGATTTCGTTGTTTTCATCTAAAGCGTTACGAGTGATATAACCTTCAGTTAATTCAAGATATCTTGGGCCTTTTGCTTTTGTTGCATAAGAAGTACCAACCATTGATCTTAAACCTTTACCTAAGTCTTCAAGACCAGCACCAACAACTAAGCCGCCTTCAGAGAATGCAGACTGAGTACGACCGTAAACGATCTGTAAGAATAATTCTCTCATTGCAGTGTTGATGGCATCACATACTAAGTCAGTATTTAATGCTTCAAGAACTGTACGACCTACTAATGCTTCAGCGGCCATAGCTGCAGAATGAGTCATACCTGAACAGCCAACAGTTTCGATTAAAGCTTCTTCGATAATACCTTCTTTAACATTTAAAGATAATTTACAGCATCCCTGCTGAGGTGCACACCAGCCGATACCATGAGTGTATCCATTGATATCAGATACTTCTTTAGAGTAAACCCATTTTCCTTCTTCTGGGATAGGTGCACATCCATGATGAGCTCCCTGAGTAACAGTGCACATGTTCTGCACTTCACTACTATAGATCATTGTTTTTCCTCCTTGTTTTTATTTACGTCCCTTTTGCCATCCGCTACCATACAAATGGCATGACGCGATCTAGAGTTTTTTAACCCTCGGAAACAAATTTTCCTGTCTATATGATATCGCTAAACTTCTTTTTTTTAAAGACTTTTTAAGTAAATTTGTAAACTTTTTAATTTATCATTTTATATTCACATCTTTTATGTTTTCGCATTCAATGTGAATATTTTTATCTCTATTTTATCACTATTTGCGAAATACCCTATTAACCTATCTTAATTGTATAGATTAAAGCCTAATTAAACGTCCATCATGAGCGGAGCGCCGATGGGAAATAGAAAGCACGGTGCGCCCTTTACTCACCTGATCTAAAGCATGCATCACCTTTTCCTCTGTTTCCTTATCAAGTGAAGCGCTCATCTCATCTAATAATAGAATTTCCGGATCACAGACGATGCTGCGGGCGATCATTAAAAGCTGCAGCTGCCCCTGAGAGAAATTGACATCTTTCATCGGCGTCTCAAGTCCCTTAGGCAAACGCTTTATTTCATCAGTCAAAGACACCATGGTAATAGCCTTTTCAATCATCTCATCAGTGATTGTCTCATCATAAAGGGTCACTTGATCTTTCACGCTTCCTTCGACCAGAGTCACGCCCTGCTGACATAAAGCAATAAAATGACGCTGATTGGCATTATGTAAATCAGGCGTGTGGCCGGCTAGTAAAATTTGACCACGCCATGGCTGGTAGAGACCTAACAATAACTTAAACACTGTACTCTTGCCCTTACCGGTCCGGCCAACAAAAGTGACATGTTCCCCTTTTGCGACATCAAATGAAAAATCTTTTAAGACCGGTTCATCCTTATAGCCAAACGTCACATGATCAAAATGGATATACGGTCCTACGCCTTCATAGCTTGGCATTTTTTGCTCTGCAATCTTTAAAAAATCCTGCATCCGACTCATCCCCGCTAAAGCTTCCTGAATGCTTTGGATTTCCATGCCAATCGATTCTAACGGGGCAAAAAGCTGTCCGATATAGGCCATTAAAGCAACCGCATTGCCCGCGCTGATGCCAAATAATAAGCGCATTTTATAGCCTTGGGCGGCTCCGATCATGAGTAAACCGATGACAATGGCTTGAATGGTGAGAATCATTGGTGAATAGACACTATCCAACAAATTTGATCTGTTTTGGGCCTGGTAAGAATCTTCAATGTATGTATCATATTTATTTTCCATGTAATCTTCTTTTTCAAAGATATGAATCATTGATAAGACCCGCAGTGTTTCCGGGATATGATGATTGACTTTTGCTATCGCCGCGCGATTTTGCTTTTGTGACGACAAAGAAGATTTCTGAAAATATCTGGTCAGAAAGACAATGATTGGCATAACGATCAAGACGATCAGACCTAAACCAATACTACGCGTAAAGATTACAATCAAAAGGCCGATCAGCTGAAAGCCATCTGCCAGCATTCCCACAATGCCATCACTATAAAGACTATCAATGGTATCCGCATCATTGACAAAGAGTGAAGCGATCTCCCCGCTTTCATGATCTGTCAAATAAGAAGTTGGCAATTGATTAAGCTTTTTGGCTAAGGCACTGCGCATACCATGGGTCAGTTTCTGGCCAAAAACTGTGATCGCCATATTTTGCATTGACGCGAAAAGATCACTTAAGACAATCAAGCCTAAATACCCTAAAGCCAAAAGCAAGGAAACATCTTTTTGCGTTGTCAGATGATTGACAATATTTTCTAGTGCTAACGGTGGTAATAATGACGTGGTAATACTGAAAGTTATCAGCACTACCATCAGGATAAATAGACGCTGATGGGCATGAATAACCTCTTTTACAATCTTACGCATGGTCCTTTCCTCCTTCAATGAGTTTGACATAATGAACATTTTTAGCCATTAAGGCATCATGCGTGTCCACCTGCACTTTATGGTCATCGATAAAAACCACCTGATCAAGCTGCGGCAAAATGCTGAGACGATGGGTCATGAGTAAAATGATATGACCAGACAGCTTTCTTAAATGATCCAAAATCTTTTGCATCGTCGCTTCATCGACCGCAGAAAAAGGATCATCTAAAATGATAATAGGTTTTACGTGCGCTAACGCACGTGCTAATGCCACGCGAGCGGCCTGACCGCCCGATAACGTTAAACCGCCATTGCCAATCATTGTATCCATACCATCTTTAAAATGACTGACCTCTTCATCTAGACAGACGAGCTTTAAATACTCAGCCACGTCGATCTCATCACCTAAACTGATATTGTTAGCGATACTGTCACTTAGCAGCATTGGATCATGGCCCATATAGGTGATCGTTCCATGCCTATCATGGGGCGGAAGACTTTTAAGATCCTGCCCATTGATATAAATACGCCCCTGATAATTGGCTTCGCCAATGAGCGCTTTCCCTAGTAAGCTTTTCCCGCTGGCGACTTCACCGGTAATACCAATCATTTCATTTTGATGAAAGGTCATGTTTATATCACTAACAGCCGTTTCCTGATGACCAGGATAATACACCATGACCTGATCAAAAGATAAATCTTCTAAAGCATTGAGATGATTTGGATAATTGTCATGAATAGGATCAGCCATTAAAGGCTGCAGACGCCCCCAGGAAACTTGCGCTTTCTGCACCGCATTAAAGAGTTTAGCCGCATGGGAGACTTTTGTGGCTAATTTGGTAAAGCAGGCTAAAAAGGTTGTAAAGTTCGCTAAATTCCAGACTTTCCAGCCGCTATGTAAAACATTACGACCGCCAAAATAAATAATCAGGACCACGCCAAACATGGCAATCGCATCATACAACGGAGTTAAAGCCCCTTCAAAGATATTCGAAATCGCACTTTTATGTTCATAATCAGATAATTGCTTTTCATACCGCGCATTGACCCTCTCTTCGCGGCCATTAACACGATATAACAAAGCATTAGTAATGCGATCCATCGTCATCGTATTAAGAATCGACTCACTTTCCTTATAGGCTTTATTGGCTTTGACCACCTGCTTTTTTAATAAATTGGCAATGATATACGCCAACGGGGTAAATAGACAAGCTAAAAGCGTTAAACGGACATCATAATAAAAAAGCATCGCTAAATAGGCAATCATGACAACACCGGTATCAAAGACTTCGGTGGTAAACTTGCGCATACCTTCAACGCAGCTATCCACATCACTGATGGCCTTCGTCATCAGGGAGCCCGTATCATCACCTAAGTGCCGATGCAATAAAGCATTATAAAGTAAACGGCGCATGGTTCTTGAAGTATGATTGGCAAAGATGCGCACACTGAAACGTTTGATCGCCCGAAAAATCTGCACGAGTGCAATCACTAAAATATAAATAAGCGCTAAGCGCACTAAATCGATGGCTTCTATTTTCTTTTGTAAAAGATCATATAAGCCTTGGACAAGCTGGCCCTGGAAATAAGGTCCCGCCGCCATGCCAATATTATAAATAAGCCCAGAAATCGTGACGATGAATAGCACCGGTGCTTCGCGTCTAAAGTAACTGATCAGCTTTTCTGGATGACGGATAGATTTCATGAAACTCCCCCTTTATCTTTCATGATAGTCTTCCTATTTCATGAATTCAATGTTTTAAAAACGAGAATCTACCTAAGATTCTCGTTGTATACTTTTAATTTTTCAATACGGAGGTGTAATCCCTGCGCGCATCTTTCAATCCGTTCTTCTGCAATATAAGCACGCTCCTGATGCGCATGCAAAAGCGCAATCCATCGCTGTGATGCCCTATATAAGGCAGCATAATCAATACTTTTATGTTCTTTTAAAACAATATGAAGGATTTCATCAAAATCCCTATTTTGCTTAGTAAAGAATGTGCCATATGCATTTTCAAAATTCATCTCGTAAATCTGTTTTTGACTGCCCATTGCTTGCCCTGAGTCATAAATCGGTGCAACAGATCGCCATTTAAGCGTATTGACATCACGAATAATACCAAAATTGCCTAAGTGACGATCACAATTGATCATCAGGTAATCTAAAATGAACATCTTTGTCAGATACTCAAAGGCACGAGGCACTTCGTGTTTGTTTAGAATTTCTCTATAATCTGCATAAAGATCTTCAGGTGACTTATGCACTAAGTGAACCTCCCACGGCTAAAGCCGCGGGCATCTCTAACCTCCGCCTCAAAAGAAGCAGAGGAGAAATGATGACTCCCTGTCCCTGCATGCAACATGCCCGAACCGGTTTCCCTGGTTCGCTGACTGAAACTTATAGTTCCAGACAGCTTAGCTGCACTGACGGCAGGGCTGCCATGCTGACTACTCTTCCGGCGCAGAGCAGACTGCAAGAGCCTGTCTGTACACGGAAAGGGTAATCTTGGTTCTCTTCGCGGCGTCAGGGACTTTTGCCGTAACGCGCGACCACTCAGTTTCTACGAGAGTGGATTTAAGGAGACGCATCAGATAGCGTGCGCCTATATTATAGCTGGCGTTAAGATCGCAGTTGTACATCTTGCCGCTTTTAAACTGGCATACATCATACGGCGTATTTTCTGAAATCTCATGACCTCGCTTAACCCTCCCGCTACCGTCGAAGGCAAGGCGAGATGTATATTTCGGACTGACTGTAGCATAGCGGATACCGATGCGGTGAAGCATTCCACATGTTTTGTGGAACACCTCCATCTTCCTCCACTGCGCTGTTTTTTCGGAGCCCCTAAAATTTCTGCTCAGATGCTCAAACACAACAGCATCAGCGTGAACTTCTTCAGCAAAGGCAGCTATCTGATGTGCTGTCTGGCATGCGATGTTCATATTCGTGCCGAGTATCTTTGTATTGATGTGACTGAGTGAAGCGTATCTGCCGGACTGGGCACGGATGCCTCTTTTTCTGTGTCTCAGATGTTCCAGACGGTCTTTCTCACCTGCAAGTCTTATAAATCGTCTTGCAGTAACAGTGCCGTCAGGCAGCATTGCCGAACACACAGCATCATTTCCTATTCCGAGATCAACGCCGACGATCACGTTCACATTTTCTCTCAGACTGGTCTTTTTGCGGGTAAGCACATAGGCAAAAACCCAGTGACCAAATGAGCGCACAAGGGACGGCGATGCCATTTTCCATCCGTCGGCCATCTTCTTTGAGATATAATGAGCATCGCTGCTTTTAACCTTGATTCTATAATAGCACCAGTCCTTCCCGTTCCACAGCTTAACGGAAAGCGATCCGTCAGTGTTTGGAACGTACATGTTGTCCTTGTAGAATGAAGGCGCAATATCCGGCCCGGCACAGAACTTAGGCGCATGACGTTTGGTTGGCCGCATGCCGTTACTGACGCGAGCATACTGAATGTCTTCATATCGTTCAGTGTTTGATACGAATGATGACACATGGCCAATCGCACGCATGATCACATCTCTTCTGAGATATGAAGGAAATTTATAATATAGTCTGTCGAACGAAGAGTAGAGCGCACTTCTGTTTTTTGTGCTGTGAATCAGGCTCTCAACATATGTTTTTGCGTCCAGCGTATCAAGACCGCGGATTTCATCCCAGTGAGAAACACAGACGTTAATAACATAGTTCAGTGTAGCATGATAAAGGTCAGATGTCATTCTGATATAGCGTGACACCTGCTGTGATATGCCTTTTGTATGCACTATATAGCGCGTAACATCTTTGTTTCCCTGATCCATAGCGTACTCCTCCTTCCTGCTTTATCTCTTCTTTCTTGGGCGTCCGCCAACTCCGCGTTTTGTGCGCTGCCCGCGGATATATGTTTCCACCTGCTCTCTGGTGCGGTCACTGACTGTAGCCACAAAATAAGACGGATTCCACAGATGTCCGCCCCATAGCTGTGACTTAATTTCAGGATGTGATCTGAAAAGGCGCCATGCCGAAGTTCCCTTGAGAACTTTTACTGCGTCCGATATGCATAGCTGCGGTCTGCAGTCTACGAGCATATGGATGTGATCCGGCATAGTTTCCATGGCAATGATGCCGATGCCAAGGTCCTCTGCAATTTCACGGATATCCTTTTTGAAGTCGGCTTCAACAGAGCCGATAATAACAGGCCTTCTGTATTTGGTGGCCCACACGATATGATACTGAAGAGAATACACGTATCCTCTTCCATGCGTAACATCTGAAAAATCAGTTGTATAAATATCTTCTTTCATACCTATATTATACCATATGTGCATAAAAAAATAAGTTTTTATACGTTTTTTATAAAAAAGCCCGCCTTACTCATGACTAAAGTCACGAGCGTGCGGCGGGCAAATCGTCAATTTCCGCATTTTTTAATAAGGCATAGGCAGTAATGAGCTCAGTGTTTTCATCAATAAAGCAAGGGCACTGCGAAACAACGACATCGCCTAAATATGTAACCGTATAAGGAACATAGGGAAGCTGCAAAGCTTCACTTAAAAACGTGCTTAACACTTCACAAAATGGCTCAAAGCCTTTTGCTTTATAAGAGCCCTTTAATAAATAGCGCTGATGATCTTCGCCTACAATCCATGATTTTTTAACATTCCATCAGAAGTATTATTCGGTGTAAACAAATCCGGCTGTTTTAACATTATCTTTCCGTCAAAAGTTGCTTCCTGATAATCATGAGAATGAAAATCATGATCAAAGAAATTAATATCTTGCCACGATAATGGTGCGTTTACAGGATTCAGCCAGTACTGATCTGAAAGTGATAAGCCATAAGCCACATTTAATAATTCTAAGCCGTTTTTTATATGTAAATTGTATAATAATTCGTCCAGACCATCACGCCAGGACGGAATGCCGCGGCCACGAAACCATGAGGTGAGCGCCTGCGCATTTAAATGATGATGCACAAAGCCTTCTAAAGGCGCATAGTCCTCATGCAAAACCTCCTCTATCTTGACGATATTCTGTGTCGCATTATTCATTATGACTTTTGCGACCTTCCTATTCTTATTCATCAAATAATAGGACGTAAAGCCTTCATGATAAGGATTTACGATAAAATAATCTTCATCCGGATAACGATTATAATGTTTCCCAAAGTGTGTTTCTTCCCATCTCGCACACTCCTGCTCTAAAACTGGAAAATCTAATGTCACCGCTAAATATGACTGCGCATAGCCTTTCACCTTTTGTTTGTAAAGTCGTAATGCGGCTTTTTCAAGTCGCTTTTGATTTTTATGAATATAATCAAGACGTTTTTGTAAGAGCTTTTGCGTGTTTTGATCATAGTTATTAAGAAGAAGCGGTATGATCGCTTTATAAGGAACTGGAAACATATTGGCAAGCATGGCTTTACCAATTCCGGTCTGACCATCATATAATCTCAAGATCGCTGGTGTAGATCTTTTCAAACGGCCGTTTTCAAAATCACGATCACTTAAATCCGTGATGGGAATAAAATAAATCCAGTGAGAAAGTCTGATCACGATGCCACTTATCTCATTTTTTAACATGTTTTTATGATTTTTTCTTAAATAATCCAGATAATCTGGCATGACTGTGTATAAGTGCATAAGCATTCCTCCTCACAAAAGAAAACAGAGGCAGTATTTTACCACCTCTGTTTATATCCAACTAAGGCTCTGGTTCTCCGATTTCGAAATCCATTGATTTCTTAACCCTATTTTAACATGAGCCCATGCTTAAATCAATTAATCTAAATCTTCACCATTAGATTTGAAAGCTTTCGCAATCCAGTAGAATGATTTTTTAGGAATACGTTTTAAATCTTTAATGTCTTCATCCGTACGGTTGACATAAACGAAGCCATAACGTTTCGCCACCTGGCATGAAGAAGAAGGAATATCAATTGGCCCCCAAGTGATATAGCCCAAACATGCGACGCCATCTTCTAAGATCGCATTCTTCATTGCCTGGATATGTTCACGATGATATTTGATCCGATAATCATCATTAACGGTGCCTTCGCTATTTAATTCTTCACGGGCACCCATTCCATTTTCTAAGATGAAGAGTGGTTTATGCCATCTTTCATACATATCATTCATGACCAGACGCAAACCGATGGCATCTTTTTCCCAGCCCCATTGTGTCGCTTCAAGATATTTATTCTTCACGACATGCTGATCCATAATATCACTATATGGTGTTGTCATATCTAAGTGCCCTTCTGATAAGACATTTGATTTATAATATGAGAAACATAAATAATCACAAGTATATGTCAATAATTCTTCATCGCCTTCTTCGAAGGTTGGCATCCAGCCGCGATTTTTTAAATAGTTTTCATAGTAATATGGATACTTACCAGTTGCCTGAACTTCTGCCGTCCAGTAATTGACTAAATCACTGATCTGTCTGACAAATAAGTTGTTTTGTGGAGAGGTTGTTTCGGGATAGAACTGAGTAATCGTGGTCATCCCGCCAAATTTGGCATCAGGTACCAATTCTCTTAACGCTTTTACCGCTTTACAATGAGCGATCATGACATTATGTGCAACCTGATACAAGAATTTTGCTTTGCTTTCGCCTTCAGGCACTTTTTCCGCATTAGAGTAAATTAAACTGCAGGCATGTAAGTTTTGTTCATTGAAACTCATCCAATGTTTAACACGATCACCGAAACGCTGCATGCAGACACGCGCATAACGTTCAAATAAATCCACTACTTTACGAGAGGCAAAGCCATTATATTCTTTAACTAATTTATAAGGCATATCGAAATGCACTAAAGTGATCATTGGGGTAATGCCATTCGCGATCAGTTCATCGATCAGGTTATTATAGAAAGCAACGCCTTCTTCATTGACTTCGTCATCACCATTAGGAATAATACGTGACCAGGCAATTGAGAAACGATAGAAGTTAAAGCCCATCTGTTTCATTAACTGGATATCTTCTTTATAACGATGATATTCATCAATCGCTACCTTCCAGTCCGCATGGCCTTCAGGGGTTGGACGCACATCATAGATTGATAAGCCCTTTCCTCCTTCATCCCAGGCACCTTCCGTCTGGAATGATGAGACGCTGCCGCCCCAGTAAAAATCTTTAGGTAACTGTTTCATTTATAGAATCCTCCTCTTTTTTCGACACCACCACCTTATCAAATTCTCTATCCCTTTGCATGATATTTGCAGAAAGATGAAAAAATACCATACTTTTTCATATAGTTACCAATCGCAATTTTATTGCATTTTAAAAGTCGTCGTTTATAATAAGAATGTCTTGAAGTTAGCACTTTTGTGATGACCATTTTGGCATCAACCGCTAAGGGATGGACAAATTTATAGAAAGCGTTGCATCATTTGAGCAACAGTGGAGGAAAAATTTTATATGAAAAGAACAAAGAGCTTAACCTATCTCGCCCTTTTTATGGCGATTGAAGCCGTCCTGGTGATGGTTCCCTTTTTAGGATTTATTCCGATCGGACCCTTAAGAGCCACGACCCTTCATATTCCCGTCATTATTGCGGCGATCGTTTTAGGAACCAGAGAAGGCTGCCTGGTCGGATTGATTTTTGGCTTATTTTCTTTATTCAATAACACCATTAATCCTACCGTCACTTCATTTGCCTTCTCGCCTTTTATCAGTGGTAATATTTTAAGCGCCGTGATCGCCATCGTGCCGCGCGTTTTAATCGGATTTGTATCTGGTGAAGTGTATCGTCTGATGAAAAACCGTTTTCCTACTGCCGGGATGTTTGTGAGCTCTTTTTTAGGTGCTCTGACCAACACAGCCCTGGTTTTAGGTGGGATTTATCTTTTATTCGGCCAGGCCTATGCCAAAGCCTTAGGCCGCAGTTTTGCGTCATTAGCACCTTATTTTATTTCTGTAATGAGTACCCAGAGCTTACTTGAAGCCGTGGTCGGCGCGATTGTTGCCGTCGCCGTTTCCAAAGCTCTGCTTAAAGTCAAGAGAGGATAGTTATGAAAAAAATTGTCATAGGGATTTCCGGCTCCATTGCGGCCTTTAAATCCGTTCAGTTTATCAGCGACCTTCTCAAAGAAGGTTTTGATTTGGAAGTCATCCTCACAGAGGCGGCCGCAAAATTTGTCTCCCCTGTGACGATTCAGGCTTTAACCAAGAAAAAAGTCTACGTTGATGTCTTTGATGATGAACCCGGGATGATTACTCATATCGATTTAGTCAAAGATGCGGATCTGTTTATGATCGTGCCCGCTTCCGCTAATACCATCGCGAAAGTCGCCAACGGTATCGCGGATAACATGCTAACCGCCAGCTTTTTAGCGGCCACATGCCCCAAGCTCATCGCTCCAGCGATGAATACCCATATGTTGGAAAATAAAGCAACCCAAAGAAATATCCAGACTTTAAAGGAAGATGGCGTCTATTTCGCACAAAGTGATGTCGGCTTACTCGCCTGTGGCGTCGTCGGCAAAGGCAAATTAACCGATTATACGTCGCTGCGATTGATGATGGATTACGCTATGAGCGATCATCCTTTAGCCGGTAAAAGCGTCCTCGTGACCGCCGGTCCAACCCAGGAAGCGATGGATCCGGTCCGCTTTATTTCCAATCATTCATCCGGCAAGATGGGCTACGCCATTGCCCGCGCTGCTTTCGTTTTAGGCGCCAAAGTCCACTTATTAAGCGGTCCGGTCGCTTTAGCGCAGCCCCCTTATGTCAGCTTTGAATCATTCACTTCGGCGTTAGAATTAGAAAAGCTGATGCTAAAAGAAGCACCTTTCTTTGATTATATCATCATGGCTGCGGCGGTTGGTGATTACCGCGCAGCATCAATCGCAACGGAAAAAATCAAAAAACAAGGTGACACCTTAACGATCACTTTCCAAAAGAATCCTGATATTCTCGCAGAGTTAGGAAAAAACAAACAGCCCCATCAGGTCATCTGCGGTTTTGCGATGGAAACGGAAAACCTCTTAGAAAATGCGAAAGAAAAACTGCTTAAGAAAAATGCGGATATGATTATTGCCAATTCTTTAAAAACTGCCGGTGCCGGTTTCCAGGGTGATACCAATATCATTACCATGATCACCAAAGAGGCCATTGAACCTATTGAGAAAAAAAGCAAAGAAGAACTTGGCTATCTGATTTTAAGAAAATGTATGAAACTGGAGGAACACACATGTTAGTCGTCGTCGATATCGGCAATACCAATATTACGATGGGCTTTTACAAAGATGATAAGCTCATCGATAACTACCGCTTAACCACCAAATTTCAGCGTACCTCAGATGAATATGGCGTCATGATCGCCTCTTATATGAATGCCATCGGCTATAAAATGGCCGATATCGAAGATGTCATTATTTCATCCGTAGTGCCTAAAATTAACTATTCATTTTCCAGCTCCATTATTAAATATGCCCATGTCACCCCAACTTTTGTTGGCCCGGGCGTCAAAACAGGGATTTCCGTCAAGATTGAACATCCCTCTTCGTTAGGGGCTGACCGCCTGGTCGATGCCGTCGGTGCTTATTATACCTATGGCGGTCCTTGTATTGTCATTGACTTTGGCACTGCCACAACCTATGACGTCGTTTCGGAAAAAGGTGAATTTTTAGGTGGGGCCACCAGTGCCGGCATCGGCATTACCGCCGGCGTACTTTCTTCGATGGCTGCTCAGCTGCCGGAAATTGAAATCTTTAAACCCGATCGCATCATTGCAAAAAATACCGTCAAATCGATGCAGGCTGGGGTTGTCTTTGGGTATATTGGCCAGACCGAATATATCATTAAACAGATCAAAGAAGAATATGGCGATCCTCATATGAAAGTCATTTCGACCGGCGGTCTTGGTAAGATTATTGCCCATGAAACAGATCTTATTGACATCTATGATCCCGACTTAACCTTTAAAGGTTTAAAGATCATCTACGATAAGAACAAGCCTCAATTGAAAAAGTAAATTCCGCTTAAATTTAAATTCCGGTTTTGTGTAGTTTTGTCTTACAAATGCCTTTATTAAAGGAATTCGTTAGCGCTTATTAGAAATTCAGAGGTCAAAACATGTCTGATTTTACTAAATTGATTGCTAATAATGAAAAAAGATTGTAGCGAAAAATGTGGAACTTCGCACCTCACATTTCTGTGAAGGACTTATTTCCACATTTTTTTGATTACTTTTTCTTTAAAACTGAAGGCTTTAACTCCACCTTGTCTTTATCGATTTGGCTATAGCCTTTGCACTTTAGAGCCTCATAGATCTCCGGCATCATGAAAGCCGTGTTTTCATAGAGACTTCTGCCGCCATAGAGCTTGCGGGAGTAGGAGTTGATATTATTAACGGCTCTGTTAAGGGCCTCCTGACTTACAAGCCCAAGCTTGCGGAGATCCTTTTTCTTAGGGCAGATATATCTTAAAACAAGATGCTCGTTCTCAAGTGATCCCTTCTGATTTGAATGCATCGCATCACAGTAGAAGATTCGGCATGTTCCTGACTCTCTGTCTTCGAATTCATCGGCCAGCGAGAATTCACTGCCTCTGTCAGTCAGGATAGACCCTATATTATTAATAAATACATCCGGGCCAAGCAGCTTTTCAATATAGTCAAGGCCATTCACCATCTCCTCAGCTGTTTTTTCATCATGATAGACGGCAAGAAATACACCGCCTGGCATGATCTTAAAAGTCTGAATAAACGGGCCGTTAGAAACATCATTATAAACGGTATCCATAAGGATATAGCCGACAGGATGATCAATTGCCTGCTCGCTATCAGGCCGTTCTGCACCATCATAGAGCTTAACGCTATGATTGATGCTGTACTGTGCGGCCACAAGGGGGTTGTATTCAAGAAAGTCCTTGAATGTTCTTCCGGTTAAATAGCCGCTGTCCTTGCGCTTTCTGTACTGGTTAGCGCGTACCTTAGGCATCTTTCTTCTCTTTACCTGGTTTCTGAGCGCCAGGCTATTGATTCCAAACTGTTCAAATGCACCCTGCTCAATATAGTTGTACAGGCACTTTTCGGAAATTTTGAGCTCAGGATGCTCGTTAAGAATTGCATACGGTGACTTGCCCTGTTCAAGCTCAGGCTTGATGATATCAGCCATCCACTGAGCCTCTGAATAGGTGAGGTTGAAGCCCATTCTCGAATCCCTAAGCATATATTCGTATGCTCTTTGGGCCACATCTGCTCTGTAGTAGTATTTTGAGAATCTGCAGCTGGGGGCTTTGGTGCAGCCGTTGCAGACGCCCGGTGATCTGTCCCTTTGATTGCATTTAAACAGGGTGTAGTCAGTGCATTCCATGAACACCTCATGGCTGGTTCTGCACTCCCGTCCTCTTGTGCACTTTTTGTAGTTGGCGCAGTCAAAGGGTGCCTTGCTTGGCGATCCTGAAGGAGTTCTGTGATTCCGAATTTCCTTAGCGACGGTAGTTGGATCTTTATGAATGGTCTTGGCAATTTGGGCCTTATTAAGGCCGCTCTTGAGACCTGCTTCAATCTTTTCTCGAAGCTCATAAGTTATGTGCTTCTGATATCCTATGGGCTTTTTAGCGGCTCTTTCCATTCTTATCACCTTCCTGCATTACTGTTTGGTAGCAGTAATCAATTAATGTGTAGGGATAGAGTCTTCTCATTAATGCGTCCTCTTCGACTTCTGAAAGCTTTCTGCAACGTTTTTTGCCTTTCGAAGGGCGCATAGTCCCATTGATTTCTCGGCTATCGTTCTTAATAGCCGCCTTCTTTGTGATATTTGACATGTTTAATGCCACCTCCTTGATATTTTTTCTATTTTTTGGCGGTTTCCCGCTTCTTTACAAAGAAGTTTAACACCGTCAGGGCGGATTCACATTTTTCCCATGTTGGTAATGGGCAGGCAACATCATCGCGGAGGAAGCTGTTTTTTACGCAATCTTTGGTGAGACCTTTAGTAACGGTCATGAAACTGTTTTGATAGAAATCTTTGAAGTGATCAGCGATAAATGAGCATATAAGATTAGAAAGCAAATTATCACTCATTTTATTGATCTTAGGGGTTGCATAAAGATATTCCAGGAGTGCTCTAAGCCGACCATGAAAATCCTCAAGGCTGCTGTCGCCGTGAAAGATCTGATGCAGGTATAGAAGGATATCAAAAAGGTTTTCACGCATAAAAGGGATAATTCCCAGCGGAAACACGGCATGAGTTTTATGAAGGCTTTTGGAGTAGATGCGCTGAAGCTGAAATTCATAAGGAGTATCGTTAATGTTTACGATCTTCTTGTAATGCCCGAATTTTATCCAGTCATGTGCGTTCTCATCAGAAAAATCGGGTATTGTTCTCACAATATCCTCTGCAGAGAAGGTGTTCATGATATATGAATAGGTGGCGTTGATGAAAAGCATGATGTCATAAGCAAGTTCAGTTGATGAAAGGCAAGCTTCATAAAGCTTTTTAACCAGTCTGAAAAAGAATCTGTTATCAGAGCGCACTAAAAGGGCAACGGAAAAGTTATTGTTCCATAAGTGGTTATTTGCGCAGTCAGGAAAGACGTGCTCAGGCTTCTGCTCTGCACTAGAAGAATTTCTAATGAGCTCTTTGAAGCATGAGGAAATCTTATCATTGAAGGAAAAGGAACCATCACATAAATGCATATTTAAACTTTTATACTTGAAAACAGGCGTGGTGTGTATTACTATCATATTGTCTTGTTGGACAGATGATGAGAAGCTTTTCCAGGGCGTTAACTCATCATCTTTTTTTGTCCTTACCTCCAAATCGAATTTAGTTTAACACTTTAATATCATGATAATTTTATCACATTTTAAAATAACTGAATAACTAAATTCATAAAAAACATAAGGATTAATAAGTGAATGATAGAATTCACGTTAGAAATATCTAACTGGAATTTCGAAAATCAATTGACGCGATAAGAACAAGAACAAGAAATCTTAAATTGTTGTTGACAAAAGAATGCGGCTTTGGTATTCTATAGGAGCACTAAGAAATGCCGCATTCGTATAACGGCTATTACATCTGCTTGCCATGCAGAAGATGCCGGTTCGATTCCGGCATGTGGCTCCATTTGAAAGTGCAGAAGGAACGTTTGTTCCTTCTTTTTTTATCTACTTTTATCTTTTACTTAAATATATTATTCACATATTTTTGTGAGCATATCATTTGTCTTCTGAGTGATAGCCCTTTATCATAGTGATCACAAATTCTTAAAACGAGGAGGACAAATATGAATCAGCATTTACTAGATACATATCAATTATATATTGGCGGCAAGTGGCGTGATGCCAGCAATGGTGCCACGATGACCACCACCAATCCGGCTAACGGCGAAACCTTAGCAACCTTTGCGGATGCCACAAAGGAAGATGTCGATTTAGCCGTTGAAGAAGCCTGGAAAGCTTTTGCGACCTGGAAACATACAACGGTCAAAGAGCGGGCGAAAATTCTTAATGCCATCGCTGACGTCATCGATGCCAATAAAGAATATTTAGCCCGCGTAGAATCCATGGATAATGGCAAACCAATCCGTGAAACGCTCACGATTGATATTCCTTATGCAGCCGATCACTTCCGTTATTTTGCCGGCTGTATTCTCGCTGAAGAAGGACAGGCGACCATGCTTGATAGCAACACGTTAAGTCTCATCTTAAGAGAACCAATTGGGGTTGTCGGGCAGATTGTTCCTTGGAACTTTCCCTTCCTAATGGCAGCCTGGAAACTAGCCCCTGTTTTGGCGAGCGGCGATGCGACAGTCTTTAAATCCTCTAGTACCACTCCATTATCGGTCTTAGAGTTAGCCCGCTTAACACAGGATATCATCCCTGCTGGCGTTTTCAATGTGATCACTGGGCGCGGCTCAGCCTCTGGGCAGTTCTTATTAGATCACCCAAAAATCTCTAAACTTGCCTTCACCGGCTCGACGGAAGTAGGCCGCAGCGTCGCTAAAGCGGCCGCTGATAAACTCATTCCAAGCACTTTAGAATTAGGCGGAAAATCAGCGAACATCTTCTTTGATGACTGCGACTTTGAAAAAGCCATGGATGGCTTACAGTTAGGGATTCTCTTCAATCAGGGACAGGTTTGCTGCGCAGGATCCCGCGTCTTTGTCCAGGAAGGTATTTATGATCGTTTCGTCGAAGAAGCGGTCAAACGTTTCAATGCTGTGAAAGTTGGTGATCCATTAGATCCGACAACACAGATGGGCGCGCAGATCAATAAACGTCAGCTTGATAAGATCTTAAGCTATGTCGAAATCGGTCAAAAGGAAGGTGCCCATGTTGCTTGCGGCGGTTATGCCTTAACAGAAGGCGATTATGCGAAAGGCAGCTTTATGGCCCCTACCCTCTTAGTAGATGTCACCAACGACATGCGTGTCGCTCAGGAAGAAATCTTTGGTCCTGTCGCAGTGATCATCAAATTCAAAGATGAAGCCGATGTCATTGCCATGGCTAATGATTCGCAGTACGGTCTTGGCGGCGGGGTCTGGAGCGAAAACCTCAATCGTGCCATTCGCGTATCTCGCGCGATTGAAACGGGCCGTGTCTGGGTTAACACTTATAATCAGATTCCGGAAGGTGCCCCATTTGGCGTCGTCAAGACATCGGGCATCGGTCGTGAAACCCATAAAGTCATCTTAGAGCACTACACACAAATGAAAAACATCATGATTGATCTTTCGGATAAACCTTCTGGTTTCTATCCAAACTAAAAGTTTAAGCTTCATCACGCGATGAAGCTTATTTTTTTATATGTAATTTTCTCCTATTTATCACACTTTTTCATATCATAGCTTTATTATTTGAAATTTTTCATTGACAGTTTCCTCTTCTTTTGGTATTCTTTAGGAGCACTAAGAAATGCCGCATTCGTATAACGGCTATTACATCTGCTTGCCATGCAGAAGATGCCGGTTCGATTCCGGCATGTGGCTCCATTTAATAGTGTACGAACCGAAAGGTTCGTTTTTTTGTTTAATTATCTCTTTAAGCAGCCAAAAAGCGTAGGAAACCTATTCCTACGCTTTTTGATTCATCAGCCCGTAAACAAACATTTTCCATCAGATGACCTTCCTGCAGTTGGGATCGCACATGATCTGTGCATTCACCAGAATGATCTGCAATTTTTTAAAAAACAAACTGGACAAGAACCATATAAACCGCTGTGCCTAAGGCCATCGATAAAATCATCTGACGTTTTAACTTATAAACAAGCGCCGTGACGACCACGCCAATGATTTCCGGCATACCATGAGAGCTGCTTGTAAACCACTCTACATGACGTAAACAGTAAATCACTAATAAACTAAAGACTGCCGGACCTAAAACCTGACCAAGATATTGGATTGTTTTAGGAATAGGCTTTCCTTCCGGAAAGATGAGATAAGGTAAAAAACGGGTCAAAACCGTCGCCAGAACC
This sequence comes from Intestinibaculum porci, assembly GCF_003925875.1. GTDB lineage: Bacteria > Bacillota_I > Bacilli_A > Erysipelotrichales > Coprobacillaceae > Intestinibaculum > Intestinibaculum porci. The sequence continues at coordinate 2,096,764 of NZ_AP019309.1, forward strand.
ACAACGGCGACAGTAATGATCGCCTGCATCATCGTCATTTTCATACTGGATCCTCCTCATAGCATCGTCTAAAAAGCAATAAGAAGACAAGAATTGTCATCATTGCCGGAACGATAAAGCGATCCGGACCAAAAAGGATGAGACAAATGAGCGAGCCAGCTAAGCCAAGCAGCTGCGGGCCGTGGATGATCACGTAATCTTTAAAGCAATAGCTTCCTTGCTTTTTTAAACGATCCCCATCTTTTAGCCATTGGCTCATAAAAATCGAGACAAACATTGCCGTCATGACAAAGGATAAGCCTTCGGTATTAAAGGAGATCAGAGAGCCAAAAAAAGCCCCTAAAGCGCAGCCAGCGATCCAGTATAACTGATCGAGCAGTGAGACAAAGAAATAAAAACGATAACGATTAAGGGTTGGCGGAACATACGCATCATAATTCACCGCAAAGGTTTCATCGCTCGTCGTATAGATGAGATAAAACTTATACCCTTTTGCGCCGTGGTATTTTTTTAACATTGCCAAACCATAAAAGAGATGGCGCGCACCAATCATTAAGGCTGTCATAAAGGCCGAAAACGGATGAAATGATGATAAGAGAATATCGGTCATCAAAAATTCCATCGAACCAGTATAAATAATCGCTGCGGTTAAAACAGGCAGCCAGATCGGAAAACCATGGGTCACCATCAAAACCCCATAGGTCATTCCTAAAAAGACATAACCAAACATCACGGGAATGGTTTTTGGAAATGCTGCTTTTAATTCATTCACAAAGATCCCCCTTCCTGCCTTCATTCTATCATTACGAGGAAATCTTATGCAAGGTTAATTATATATTCCTAGCGGGTTAATGAATAAAACTTTTTGAAAAATCATGTTGACAGGAATGGCTGCTTTTGGTATTCTATAGGAGCACTGAGAAATGCCGCATTCGTATAACGGCTATTACATCTGCTTGCCATGCAGAAGATGCCGGTTCGATTCCGGCATGTGGCTCCATGAAACAGTGCAGCGGACCAAACGGTCCGCTTTTTTAATATTTCCGATTGATATAAGCTTCGATAAAGCTTTTAAAATAATGTGGCGTAATGGTAAAACACGCCTTCCCGATATAAACCTGGTGATTGATCAGCTGATCAATCACCGTCATATTAATATAACAGTTTTTATCGATGCGAATAATCGTATCTTTTTTTACTTGCTTTTTGAAAAGCCGAAAGCTTTTCTCGGTAATAATCACGTTCTCTTTTCTAAGATACAAAACCACCCAGGGTTTACGATGGTAAATCCATATGAGCTCCTGAAGAGAAAAATAATGCATCACTTCCTGCTCATCAGGGAGTGAATACATTACCTCTAAAAGAGAAGGCTTATGGGCATAAAACAAACAAAGATTGATTAATGAAGGACTGCTCTCCTGGGAAATTGTTTTTCCATGATATTGGAGATAATAACTCTGATTTTCCCTGCAGAGAGCATAGTCCCCATTATACGACGCGATGATGCGCATAAAGATTCATCGTTTTTTGATCATATTCCTGATGACGTAAGTAACTGCCTTCTAAAAATTCAATATGTTTTTGCGTTTTGTAAGCCAAAATCGCCAATTCATTCAGCGAGGTGTCACCATCGTCATAAAACAGGTAACGATCATAGTGTTTCTGAAATAATTCTTTTGCGAAATCGTAAAGATTGTCAGTAATGGTAATAATCAAGCCTCCTTCCTTGTGCAGTACACGTTCATTTGACAAAGGATGTTTCTGGTAAATCAGGTAATGCATAACCTCACCTCTTTTCTTATCGTTTCTTTGGTACTTGAGTATTCAGATAAGCATCTTTTGAAAAGCTTAAGAATCCCGCCTTTTTCAGAGTACTCATATGTTTTACAAAATGCTCGTCATTTGTTTTAAGTAAGCCGCGACGGGAATAAATGTAATAAAGATCCGCTAAATGATAGACATAATAAATGTCACGGCTATAAAGCTTCTTTAAGCGATGATTTTCATCATAGAAGACAAAGAAGGTATCAGCTGCTTCATTACTTCCTTTGACGCCTTTCAAATAGTGAACATAAGCCTCTTCGAAGGCTATTTCACGCTTTCGTGTTAAACCAATCAGCTGCACTTTTAAATGATTACTGACAAGAAATAGCGCGAATTCATCAAGTTTATGATAACCATCATCGATAAAGATCCGTTTGGTATAGAGCGGATTACTTAATTCTAGTAAGTAATCCAAATAATTAGTTAATACATGACCGTCGCACTCTAACCTCAGCTGCTCAAGATCAGCCGGCAAACGACATGATTCATGACAATAAATAAGTAATTTCTGTGTATACATAAAGATATCCCCCAAACACGTTTATCCTATCATAAAATATCTTTTACCAATCAAACAAAGAAACAGCCGGTGAGAGCTATAAACGGATTTTACGGATGATCTTCCGTTAAATAATCAGTGATTTTTTGTTTGATGTGGGCATTGAGTACGATACTCTGATGATTTTCAAAATAGAGTCGGTAAGCCGTCATATAATGGATTTTATTCAGATTAATGAAGAGGCCATGGCCGACACTGCATAATTTATGCAAGGATGCAAACGGTGAAAACATAAAATAAGCATTCACCGTATAGTCATCTTTTTCACTAGAAACCAGATATGTCTTCGCTAAGCGTCTGATCATCAGAATCTCGCTATATGGAATATAGTGCTTTTTCATTGACGTGTCATAGAAACAACAGTCGTTTTCTAAAAGGTGGATTGAAAAAAGAAGCACCGAAATACTAGGCGTTTTCTTATGGACCAATGCCGCAAAGCGCTCGGCTTTGTAGAGACGCAAGGCATCATTAGAAAGAAAAATCAGCTGATGTTTGCCATTTTTAATGACAAAGCGCAATCGTTTTAAGTCAAGTAACCCGTCATCATAAACAACCATAATTTGAGATTGGAGGTGGAGAACCTTAATAAGATAAGATTCATAATCATCATAGTTGTCACAATAAGCGCTTACACTTTTTGCAATTTGGAGATCTCTGGTATAAAGATAAACGTTCATAACTCTCACCTCACCTATATCCTAGCACGTCTTTTTTTAAGCTTGTTACAAGTTGTGTGAACGTTTATTGCGCCTTTTCTCGTCTCACCTCAAAAAAAGCGTTACAGGCCCTGTGACAGATTGCCTATAGCGCTTTAGAGACAGATCGTTTATAATGTCAGCGAGGTGAAACATATGAACTACGCAGACCGTATGAGCGTCTTTGGGGAAAGTATTTTTACGACGCTCGCAAAAATGCGCTATCAACGAAGCGCAGAAGGAAAAGAAGTTATCGACTTAAGCATTGGGGCCCCCAATATTCCCCCCGCTTTAAGAATTCGTGAAATCATATCGAAAGAAGCTTTAGACCCGAAAAATTATGTCTATGCCATTACCGATCTGACGGATTTACAAAATGCTGTGGCCGCCTGGTACGCGCGTCGTTACGGCGTTAAAATTGACGCGCAAAATGAAGTCAGCTCTTTATTAGGCTCCCAGGAAGGCTTATCTCATTTAGCCCTCACTTTGATCAATCCTGGAGATATTGTCTTAGTGCAGGATCCCTGCTATCCCATCTTTCGTGATGGACCATTATTAGCGGGCGCTGATGTGCATTATATGCCATTACTAAAGGAAAATGATTATTTAATTGATTTTGAGGCTATCGATGAAGAGGTGGCAAAGAAAGCCAAATTAATGGTTGTCTCTTATCCTAATAATCCTACATGTGCCATCGCCAATGATGATTTCTATCATCGCCTGATCGCCTTCGCTAAAAAATATGACATCATCGTCTTACACGATAATGCCTATTCTGAGTTACTTTATACAACGCCAGGGCACTCTTTCTTAGAATATGAAGGGGCCAAAGATGTTGGCTTAGAGTTTAATTCCCTTTCTAAAACCTATGGCTTAGCGGGTGCGCGCATTGGCTTTGCGATCGGCCGGAAAGATCTGATTGATGAAATCAAAGTTTTAAAATCGAACTTAGACTATGGCATGTTCCTGCCAATTCAGAAAGCCGCTATTGAAGCGATCACTGGTGATCAGCGATGCGTTGAAGAAACCCGTAATGCTTATCGTCATCGCCGTGATTTACTCGTTGATGGCTGTCAGGCCATTGGCTGGAATATTGAGAAGCCTTTAGGAACCATGTTTGTGTGGGCGAAAATTCCTGATCATTATCAGGATGCTGAAAGCTTTACTTATGATTTATTCAATAAGACCGGCGTCTTAGTGGTCCCTGGCAATGCCTTTGGCACCCATGGCGAAGGTTATGTCCGGATGGCTTTAGTGCAGGATGATGAGACGATTAAACATGCCTTAGAGGTTATGGATGCAAGCGGAATCTTTCAATCACATTGATTTAAGCGGTCTCTTCACGCGCAAGGTGCAGTTTCTTTGTCTTTGTATCCTTTGTCTTGGCATCGGCGCTATGACGCTTATGCACCAGCAGGATTTGCTTTTTAATAAGATCTCAAAGGCAACGCTCAAAGCGCGATCTGATAAGGTAACGATGACGACTCGCGATGGGCTAAGCTACCCGCTTTATACTTATCAGGGGTATAAGCACCAAAGTCTGTTTAGTCATCGCTCAACCGATCCTGCCATTTATGTTGTGCCACATACGCATATCTTTTATAGCGCTTATGAAGTGCATCATTATAAAGCTGTTCTTAGCCATCGCCTTTGCTTTATCTTGGGATCTTTTGCCTTCAGCTTACTCTTTTCTATCTTGTATCGAAAAACACCGTTTCAGCCATGAAGCGGTGTTTTAATATTCACGATCACGAAGGACGCAAAGCAATATGATCATGATCGTATAAACCAGTAAACTAATTGGTAAGGAAATATGCAATGCATAATTGATCAAATGATGATAAGTGACATTAATCGCATTGGTCATTAATAAGGTGGTCGTCACCGCTAAAAGAACAAATAGACGCCCTCTTAAGATCTGATAGCGCTCATCATTAAAAATGAAAAATAATACCGCCGCTAAGATCATCAGCGCGATGGACAATACGACAATCGAAACACGATTGAAATAAATGCGTTCCTTCGAAACATTGAAGAAGACTTTCATCACTTCACTCACCGCATGCAAAAAAGCGCCGCTAGCCATCACAATGAGCGATTGGAGTAAATAGGATGTATGATGGTTTTTAAGATATGCCCGTTCACCTAAAAGCAGTAAGAAGTCTCCTAAGACAATAAAGAGACCGCATAAAACATCAATGCCTTTCACGAGGCTAGCATCCTGAAAAAAGCTATACATCCGCTGAATACTTAAGAAAACACCAAGGATCGCACAAAGTAGTAAACTGAGTGATAAAACCGTATAAAGCAAAATCGTTTTGATTTTCATCCGTTTCACCTCAAAAACAAAAGAAGACCACCTAAGTGATCTTCATTTCACTGTTATTATTTTGCTAAAGCTTCTTTAGCAGTATTCACAATTGCTGTGAACCCAGCAGGATCACTGATTGCGATTTCTGATAACATTTTTCTGTTAATTTCAACGTTTGCTAATTTTAAACCATGCATTAACTGTGAGTATGAGATTTCATTCATACGAGCTGCAGCGTTGATACGTGCAATCCATAATTTTCTCATTTCTCTCTTAAGCTGTCTTCTATCTCTGTATGCATATTTATAAGAATGCATAACCTGTTCATGAGCAGTCTTATATAATTTATGTTTAGCACCGAAATAACCTTTTGCTAATTTTAAGCTCTTTTTTCTTCTACGTGTTGTTGTATAGTTACCTTTAACTCTTGCCATTGTTGTATCCTCCTATATTTCCTTAGATTCTTGATTTAATTCTCTTATAATCTGAAGGATGCACTGTTGAAGATTTTGCTAAATGTTTCTTCTGTTTATGTGTTTTGTTTGCAGCTAAGTGAGAAACATAACCATGGCTTCTCTTTAATTTTCCGCTACCAGTCTTCTTTAATCTTTTCTTAAGACCGCTATGTGTTTTCATTTTTGGCATTGTCAATTCCTCCTACTTTTTTGACTTTTTAGGTGCGAGCACCGCCGTCAGTGTTCGCCCTTCAAGTTTTGCTGGCTTTTCAATGACGCAGTAATCAGCACACTCTGCGACGAAATCATCAAGTATCTTCTGACCAATATCGATATGCGCCATCTGACGACCTCTGAAACGAACGGCAATTTTGACTTTATCACCGGATTCTAACCATTTTAAGGTACGCTTTAATTTGACGTTTTTATCGTGAACATCGATCGTTGGTGAAAGCTGCGTTTCCTTTAAAGAAACAGCCTTAGAGTTCTTTCTCATTTCTCTTGCTTTCTTCTGCTGTTCAAAACGATACTTACCGTAATCCATGATACGGCATACTGGTGGTTTCGCCTTTGGGGCTACACACACTAAGTCTAAGCCTGCTTCATTCGCCTTTGCCTGCGCTTCGCGGGAACTCATTGTGCCCACCTGTTCGCCATGATTATCTACGACACGAACTTCTCTAAATCTAATTCTTTCATTCACCAAATCTTCGTTCTTTTGTGGTTTGTCATACTTTCTGATAAAAGCCACCTCCTCAAATAATTTTTAAATAAAAAGTGAGCGCATAATGCACCCACTGTCTCGAAGAATTCATCTTGTGACATTTGCCCATCGACATCATCAATCGGGCGAGAAGTAGGTACTTCTTCTTTCCACTTTTTATTTACTCGTTCAATATACACGTGAAAACGTACGTTGTCAACGTCTTTTTGTATTTTTTGGCACCAGTTGAGCCCAGTTTGTAAAAATCTTCTGGCACATCGGCGCTAAAGGTCATTTCTTTATGCGTCAATGGATGCACAAAGGCAAAGACATCCTGATGCAAAGCTACCCGATGGATGCTATTTCTGTGACCGCCATATTTGACATCACCAGAAATCGGATGATGTAACACCTCCGCCATATGGACGCGAATCTGATTCTTACGCCCGGTATCAATGGTGATCTGCATCATCGTATACCCTTTACTGCTATTGATTGACTGATAATGGGTAATCGCCTGTTTGCCTTCTTTTGCGACGTAGACTTTACCTGCTTTATTTTCCTGTAAACAGGTTTTGATTGTTCCGCCTTTGATAACCTTGCCTTCGACAATCGCCACATAGCTGCGCACTTTCACATAATCATTCCAATGTTTAGTCAGCGCCTCATAGAGAGCTTTCTTCTTCGCAAACATCAAAACGCCCGATGTCTCCTGATCTAAGCGATGGACAAGAAAGATCTTTTCATGTTTTTTCGTTAAATAATCCTTTACGATCGCATAAGCGGTTTTGCTTTTATTATTCATCGTTTGTTCACTCACCAGACCACTTGGCTTATTGATGACAATCAGATCCTCATCTTCATAGAGAATCGGAAAAGCAAGACTTTGTTTTTGTCCGATGGTTACCTCATCCCCGTTATGGAGCGGAAAGGCAAAATTGGTCTGCACCGTTCCATTGACAAACACCTGACCATATTTCAAGGCGTTTTTCAAGGCATTACGCTTTTTCCCAGTTTCTTTTAATAAATAGTCCATGAGGGTCATTTCTTCTTTGACTTTATACATCATAGGTCTCCTTTAAATACTGACGCACTTCTTTGGCTAGTGATGTCATCCCTTCACGCAGCTGCATCATCAATGGTATATCATCATGATTGATGCAGCGCACATCGCTAAAACCAGCCTGTAAAAGTGTGTCTTTATGATTGACTTGCCCGGCGAAAGCCACAATCGGCTTATGATATTTTAAAGCCAGCTTTAAAACACCTTGCGGCGCTTTCCCCATCAACGTCTGCGCATCCATCTTCCCTTCGCCCGTTAAGATCAGGTCACACTCCGCGACCGCCTCTTCTAAATGGGTTAATCGCATCACTTCGTTAATGCCCGATGTTAAGGTGCCCTTTAAATAATTGACGATCGCAAAGCCCAGTCCGCCAGCGGCACCGGCACCAGCCGTAAAAAGATCATCCTGACCATTCACCTGCGCCGACAATTTGCCATAGCGACGCATGCCGGCATCTAAACGAGCTAAGTCATTTTCCGCAATGCCTTTTTGCATCCCAAAGACATATGTGGCGCCTTTTTTGCCAACAAGTGGATTATCGACATCACAAAGGCCTTTAAAAGTAATATGTCCATAACGTTCATGAAGCGTTCCTAAATCAATATGATCAATCGCTGTCAGGGATGCCCCCACTGGCATTAAAAGCCCGCCATCTAGATCATAAAAACGCACACCTAACGCTGCTAACATGCCCATCCCGCCATCATTAGAGGCGCTGCCGCCTAATGTGATGACAATCGTATGCACGCCATATTCGGCCGCATAGCGAATCATTTCCCCGACACCTAAGCTGGTAATCAACGCGCCATTTTTCTCCTCTTCTTTGAGATATTCCAGGCCACACGCCTGCGCGCATTCAATAATGGCCAGATCGCCAATAATCGCTAACTGGGCACCCACGTTGCGAAAATCTGGTCCGTTCACAAATAATTCATGAATAGTGCCAGAGAGGGCAGAGTTAATAGCGGACATTGTTCCCTCCCCGCCGTCAGCGAGCGGTTTAATCGTGACCGGGACATCTTTCATATCCGCGCATGCTGTTTTTACAGCCTCTCCGGCCTGATAAGCAGTCATGGATTCTTTAAACGAATCAAATGCGGCTAAAATTTTCATGCTAAAGCCCCCCTTTTTTCATTTTAATAAAAACACTAGATAAAATCTAGTGCTTGTAGCGGTTATGATAATCTTTTTTGAAAATGTAGAGATCCTGACGATAAACGATAATATAGAAAACAAGCGCCATGAGAATCGCTAAAAGGACATCAATAATGCCATGCTGCTTGACGAAGAAGACACAGATACAGATCATAAAACATAAAAGGTCAGAAAAGATTTTTTGTTTATGGGTTAAATGATCGCTGTGGCTTAAAGCTAAGGCAAAGCCAATGGAATTATAGACATGGATACTTGGTAAGACATTGGTTGGCGTATCCATGAAATAAATAAAGTTTGTTAATATGCAGGCAATATTACGATTCGGTAAATGGGCTGGCCGTAAATCTAACATATTGGGATAAACGGCGGAAACGATCAAGAAGATCGTCATCCCGCTAAAAGTAAAGGTAATCAGTTTCAGATAATTCTTCTGATCAAATAAGAAGGTATACAGATAACTGAAAGCCATATAAGGGAACCACGCGTAATAGAAGAAAATCATCCATTCACAAAAAGGAATCTGATAATCTAACGGCGTCGTTAAAATATGATAATGGGTTGGCTTTAAAACATGCTCGATGACAAAGAAGCCTAATAAATAGACCACTAAGTACAAGGCACAAAGCAGATATTTGATATCAATATGCGCTTTTTTCTTCATTAGTTTTTCGAGAATTCGGCTAATTCCAGACCGCTATTACGTTCCGTAGCCCAGTTGATACCCCAGGTATTAGAGAATAACAGTAAAGTATTGCCCTTTAAATCTTCGACATACTTCGTATCCGAAGATAAGTTTAGAGTTTTGACATCAATATCTTTGTTTACAACCCAACGGATAAACTGATATGGCAATGGGGTATTGACAATTTCCACATTGTATTCGTTCTTTAAACGATACGCTAAGACTTCAAACTGTAAGACCCCAACGACGCCGACGATAATTTCTTCGAAACCGCCGCCCAGTTCGGTAAAGATCTGGATCGCCCCTTCCTGGGCAATCTGGGTAATCCCTTTGACGAACTGTTTACGTTTCATCGTATCGCGGTTACGAATACGGGCAAAATGTTCTGGTGCGAAGGTTGGAATACCTTCAAAGGCAAAATGTTTTTTGCCTGTCACAATGGTATCGCCAATGGAGAAGATGCCAGGATCGAAAACCCCGATAATATCACCAGAGTACGCTTCCTGAATTTCTTCACGCTCATCGGCCATTAAGGATTTGGACTGATTGAGTTTAATTTTCTTTTTCCCCTGAACGTGATAAACATCCATTCCTTTGGTAAACGTACCCGAACAGATACGCATGAAGGCCATACGGTCACGATGACGTGAGTTCATGTTGGCCTGAATCTTGAAGACAAAGGCACTGAAATCTTCACTCATCGGATCAATCGGACCTTCGTCGCTCATACGAGGCATTGGCGGCGTTGAGAAATCTAAGAAATGTTCAAGGAATGGTTCAACCCCGAAGTTGGTTAACGCGGAGCCAAAACAAACGGGTGACAGTTTTCCTTCATGGACGCGGTCTAAATCAAAGACAGCTCCGGCACCATCTAATAATTCCACATCATCCTGCAGCGTCGCATAATAGTCATCGCCGATGGCTTCTTTTAAGCTTGGATCATCCACAGCCGTAATGATTTCTTCAGCTTTATTGCGGGCGCCTTTAGAAGCGGCGACGAAGCGGATGACTTCGCGTTTTTCGCGTTCATAAACCCCTTTGAATTCTTTCCCGCAGCCAATTGGCCAGTTGATCGGATAAGTTTCCACGCCTAATTCCTGTTCGATTTCTTCTAACAATTCATAAGGATCTTTGGCTTCACGGTCCATTTTATTAATAAAGGTAAAAATTGGAATATGTCGCATTGCACAGACTTTGAATAATTTTCTCGTCTGATCTTCGACCCCTTTAGATGCATCAATGACCATGACGGCACTATCAGCCGCCATTAAGGTACGATAAGTATCTTCAGAGAAGTCCTGATGGCCTGGCGTATCTAGGATATTGATACAATAACCGCCGTAATTGAACTGTAAAACGGAACTGGTAACGGAAATCCCACGCTGTTTTTCAATTTCCATCCAGTCTGAAACGGCATGGCGCATATGCTGCTTGCCTTTAACCATCCCAGCTTCCTGAATCGCGCCCCCGTATAACAGGAACTTTTCTGTTAATGTTGTTTTCCCAGCATCCGGATGGGAAATAATTGCAAACGTACGCCGTTTGCTCACTTTATCTGTGAATGCAGACATGATATTTTCCTCCTTTTTTTATACACATCAATGTATGATATTTCATCCCCCTTCATTTGTCAATAAATTCCCTTCAAGACGCCAAAAAGTGATGAGAATTTCTCACCACTTTAATAAGCAAGGTATTTTGTTTTCGCATTCACTTGTACTTTCATATCATGGGCATCAAAGCTAATGATCCTAAAGTCTTCGACGTTTTTAAACGTTTTCATGGTCTTTTTCGTTCCTTTGAGCGTTTCTTTAATAAGCTTTATGCGCATTTTTTGGCCTTGACGCACGCTTGTAAAATAGTAGATCGACCCTTTCACAAAAGCTGTTTGATCACTCGCAGACTTGGTTGTTAAAACACGGATCAGCTGATCTTTATTATGGACGATCTGCCCTAAGATCAATTCATGTTCCTCTCTGCGGGTGACAAAGTACTGCTTATAAAAAGCTAACGGATGATTGACATACTGAAAGGAGCGATAAGCCATTTTCTTCGTTTTGCTATCAAAGACCATATAGCCATAGTTTTCCGACTGCATTGGTAAGTTTAACAAATATAGATTCTGCTTATACTTCATCTCTAAAAGCACACCTTGATCTTCTGATAAACCCTCATACAAAGTCGTTTGTTGACCTGTTTTAAAGATAATCTTTTTGATTTGATAATAATACTGATATCTAAATGGTGTCTCCCGATCCAACTTTTCTAAGAAATAGCCCTGAAGGCGACTGACAATGATGCGATCGGTCTTTAACGTCATGTTTTTCTTGCCATAGCGATAGATGACCTGACCATTTTTAGCCTGCAAAGTTAAAGCGCCGATTTTTCGTTTTCCTTCATGAAAGCTGTAGCCATACTCATTGCTTTGACCATAGTACATGAGATCTTCCGCCTGGACACTGTTTATTGTAATAAGGCTGAAGATCACCAATAATACAAGTAATTTCTTCATGAACATCACCTCTACCTATTATTTTAATAAAATAAGTTCATGAAGTAAAAAGAATCTGATTAAATAGCAAAAATACCATCTTTGAAAATCATCACCCTTGAGCCATCTTCTAAAGTGGCTTCGATATTTAAATCAGGGGTGCCAATCATAAAGTCCACATGATTTAAAGAATCATTAACGCCATGGGCATATAATTCTTCTTTACTCATTCCTACACCATCTTTTAAGCATTCTGCAAAGCCTTTACCAATTGCTAAATGACAAGCCGCATTTTCATCGAAGAGTGTATTATAAAATAGGATTCCCATCTGCGAAATTGGTGAATCATAAGGCACTAAAGCTGCTTCGCCTAAATAATGGGAGCCTTCATCTGTTTCAATCATACTGCGCAAAGCTTCTAAGCCTTCTTTTGCCTCATAAGCGACAATTCGCCCATCTTTAAAAGTCAAAGAGAAGTCTTTAATCAATGTGCCATTATTATTGAGCGGCAATGAGGCATAGACGATGCCATTGACATCTTTGAAGTTTGGCGAAGTAAAGATTTCTTCGGTTGGCATATTAGGGAAACTATAAAGGCCGTCAGTCGTATAGCTGCCGCCTCCCGCAAACAAGTAATCTTTATTCATCCCAACCGTTAAATCCGTGCCTAAGCTATTGGTATAATGTAATGAGCGAATCTTCATCGCATTGAGCTTATTGACACGATTTTCAAAAGAGACACGATGGAGATCCCAGGTTTTTAATGGATCAAGGGTATCGACATAGCAGACATGATAGATTGCCTGCCATAAAGCTTCGAGCGCTTCCTGATCACTCATATCCGGGAATACTTTATTAGCCCAGCGCTTAGATGGTGCACCAACGATACACCAGCGATCAATCATCAGATCCAAGTGATCATAGAATAACTTGCAGGCTTCATGCATGGTATTCATGCGCGTCTGCATCTTCATCGGATCAACTTCTTTAAACATTTCGGGATCTTCACTTGTAATCGATAAAACCGCTGCATGCTTTTTAGCATAATCATTATGTAAATCTACTAAATAGTTGGGCACTTCTTTAAAATAGTCGACATCATTATGCATATAGCGCGCTTTGGCGATTTCATCATCAACATAATGGGGAATAACATCGCGGGCTCCGGCCGCGAAAGCAGCCTTAGCGACGGCTTTGACTAATGGCGCACATTCCACATCTGCGGTAATGACGAGGTCCTGTCCTTTCTGAATATTCAATCCTTTTTTCACAATCAGCTGTGCATATTTATTGATCATATTTATTACCTACCTTTATGTATTCATAATAACATAATCTAGAAAACATTTCACGAATTATGAAATTATTGACACATTCCTGCGGTAATTTCCTATTTTCACGAAATGAGTGATAATATTTTGTGTTATCTTCTTGAATTTCAAACCGCGATATGTTACTATACCTCTAGCATTTCAAGACGTATTTTAGAGATTTATGAATGGCTTATTCATTGATTTTGGAAATAAAGAATGTGTGCAAGTTCAAGGAGGTATGTCAAAATGACTACAGGAAAAGTAAAATGGTTTAAAGCGGACAAAGGTTATGGTTTCATTACTGTTGAAGGACAGGCAAAAGATATCTTCGTGCATTTTTCCGCAATCAATGCAGACGGCTATAAGACTCTTGAAGAAGGTCAGACTGTTGAATTCGATATCGTTGAAGGCGATCGCGGGCCACAGGCTGCTAATGTCACTGTTGTAAAATAACCATTACGGAGGCTTCGGCCTCCTTTTTAATTATTTTTTTTTAAATGTCGTTTTTCCTTTTTTATGTAAGCGGATACTCTTATAATAGAAGTAGTTGGAAAGGATATATACGCTATCCCAGACGATTCAAGGGACATGAGTGGGATGAATACAAAAACATCAGGAAAATACGAAAGGAAAAGCTATAAATCCCTTTTTCCCATTTATAGCAGGATTAAACCCATGGACAGTTTAGTAGAGGCAATTGAGGGATCATATAATGGTCATCCCAAGCTAGTGCTTGTAGTCGGCAAGCCAGGAAGTGGCAAGTCGAAATTAGTAAAGGAATATTCACACAATACAGGTATTCCAATCGTTGACTTTTCAAAGGTCCTCACCGATGATCAGCATGATCTGAAGACAACTATGAAGGAATTTTTAAAGAATTACCGTTTTGACGTGTTATTAATCGACAACAAAGCCGCATTATATGATGCCCTCAACGATGACTTAAAAAATGTTTTAGACGATTTAGCAAAGAAAGTCACGGTCGTCGCCACTTGGAATGGATACATCAATGAAGGTAATTTGGCCCATATTGTCAACGGAGATGAGGTACTCTATCCACTTGATGGCTCATTTGAATATGTATTAGTACAATAGATGATAAATAGACCCGGCATAATAAGCCGGGTTTTAACGTTTTTCAATTTCAATAACATAAGGAGCTAATGGTTTATTAAGCATCTTAAATAAGGCGACATTATAGCAATGACGATCTAACTGCGCGCAGTAATCTGCCACGCTTTGCGCTTCTCTAGTCCCTTCTTCATGACCGATATAACAAACCACAAAGAGCACCTGACGCATCATTTTAACCACTTTTTCTAAGGCGATCATCGTCGTTTCCTGATGCGTTGTAATAAGATGATCATGAGCGGGTAAATACCCTAAATTAAAGATGCCAATATCAAATTCCTGAATGTAACGATCACAATGTTCATGACCATCTAAAATCAGATGGACATGATCATCAGACACTTTTTCTCTTGTCGCCTTTAAAGCTTCCTCCTGAATATCAAAGCTATACACTTCTTTGCAGATCTTTGATAAGGCTAAGGTATCATTGCCCTGCCCCATTGTAAAATCAACGCCGATATCATGTTTAGGATACGTTTTCATCCTTTCATGAACATATTCCACCATCGTATACATAGTCATCCTCCTCAAAAAAAGTCTGGATGGCCCAGACTTTCTACTTTAACTGTGGCAGTTGTCCTGTATATAAGACATATTCTTCAAGGCACCAGTTCTTTTCATGCATTAATGTAGCGGCTTTCGTGCCGACATAACGGACATGCCATGGTTCATTGGTAATCCCCGTCATCTTTGTTTTATCAGATGCATAACGGATAACAAAACCATATTTATAACAGTTTTCTTTTAACCATTTGTATTCTGAAGTAAAGCCAAAGACAGCGACTTTCTTCGTATCAACACTCTTGCTGGTAATATCGATCCCTAAACCGGTCTGATGTTCACTAGAGCCTGGGGAAGCTGCATTGATCGCTGCATAGGCTGCCCCATATTTTGTTTCCATCTGCTGGTAGATCTTCTGCTGTTCGCTATAGCTGCGGAAACAGCTGTTTAATAATAAGTATTCCTGATCCGCAGCCGCCGCTTTCGCCATTTTCACAAAAGCCTGATAAGCAACTTTGCGAAGCTGAGGATGCCCGTTTTCACTTGAGATATAAGCTTTATCTGGCATCACTAAATCACTTGGCTGATAATCGGATGGCAGCGTAAAGCCTTTTTTCACGATATTTAATAAGTTGGCAGGATTCTGAATCCGATATGTTTTTGTCACCTTATTAGAGCTGTAGATAAATGGATATGTTGTATAGATCACAGCATAATTGTAATTATGTTTCTGATTATATAACTTGATATATTTATCCATATCCTGATACTGGAAGCCAGTAACGGCTTTATAAGGCTTCATATCATTATAAGAATATTTGTGTTTAACCAAATAGGCCAAATCAGATTCCGAAGCATCTTTTAAAACGGTCCATAACTGACTGTTTGTGTAACCAACGGTCTTTAACTTTGGTACATAATTGGTAAAGTAGTTATCAATCGTTTTCACGACATCTTTACTATCCATCTTTGGATAATAACTATAATACTTTTCATAATCATCATACAATGAGACATTTTTCGATAAATCAATCCATGTCTTAATATGATCCACTTTATCTTCATGGGTTAAAATGGAAATCTTATCACTTGTTAACTCTAAGATCGCATTCTGTTCACTCCACGAATATCCTTTCGTCGCGAGCTGTAAGCGCGAGAAGTTGAACGCTAATACAATGCCTAAAACGATCACAATACCGGCAATGACGGGAATCAGACGATCCCAGCGTACTGAGCCGAAGCGGCGCCGACGCCCATAAGAATAACGGTTTCTGCCATAAGAATATTTATTTCTGCGATTTCTCATATATACGTCCTTTCCTTAATTCATTGCCATTATAGCCTAAAGATTCTTTAAATGCCATAAAAAAAACTGTTATTGCAATAAGGGGGTAATTATGGTATTTTATTACTGTTATAAAGGAGGCTCAACAATGCATTTTGTAATTAGTGTATTTGTTTCATTATGTATACTTGCATTAATCATTCTCTTTACTGAAGTCTTCCCAGTATGGGTAAAAGCATTCTTCGCTTTAGGCGGCAGTGCCACAACAGGTTATGCCATCGCCTTATTGATTAAGAAGATCGCTAAAGTTACAAAATGGTACAAGGCACCAGATCTGATGCTATCATTTGGGATCGCCAGTGTATGCGTCCTGGTGATTGTCATCATTTGTTCCATCATTCTTAAAAAACGAAGAGATAAAAAACAGGCAGCTGCATAAATCGCAGTTGCCCTTTTTATTTATAATAATATTCAATTTTCAAACGTTCCTCATAAGTCACCTTTGCGTTCGCACCAGAAATAATAGGCATAGTCGGACCAATATGACCAAAATCACAATCGAAGAGAATCGGGATATCGATATCCTGAAAGATATCTAAGACGGCATTGTACTCATCAACGCCAAGCATGGTCACACCCATGCCTGAAAGCGGTCGGCCAAGCATAAGACCACTGATATGCTTAAACCAGCCAGCTTCTTTAAGCTGCCAAAGGGCACGTCTGATCCCTAAGGGATTAAGATCACAGGCTTCCAGAAACCAGATAACATGATGTTCATCTTTTTCTTTGACCTGATCAAAGCGGGTACCTACAAGATTCGCTAATACATCCAAGCATCCCCCAGCAGAACTCCTTTCATTTGCACATAATCAACCTTTTGGCCATGATGATAGGCAGTTATTATTTTGGGCTTTTTCGCAAAATCATCAAGGCTGTAGTAAGGATAATCAGACGTATGGTGACAGGTTCCCTGCATCATCCCTAAGGCTTCCCTGGTACATTTATTCATCAAGGCAAAGTCAAGGATATGGGGCCCATAGATGGACATTACATCGCACAACGTATTAAGCGTAAAAGTCATATTCGTATTATCACTAAAACCGCAAAACCATTTGGGCGATGCATTTTTGAGTTGAACGAAATCCATATGCGAAAGTGTTTCGCACATCAGCTCCCCGCCGCTAGCAGAGATGATCGCCTGATACTGTGGATTTACATAGGCTTCCATGAGTTCCTGGGCGCAGCTTTCTGGGCTGGTGGAAATGCCTAAGCCATCACTTTTAAAGACATTCTCTAAAATGTCTACATGATAACCTTTCTTTTCTAAATTTTTAATCGCTTGCGCTAAGATGGCATGTTCCTCTTTGCGGATACCAAAAGATGGTGCAACAACCGCAATGGTATCACCTTTTTGTAAAGATGCTGGTTTTCTCATATAATCACTTCCTTATATTCCTATTTTAACGCATTTTACGCCTTTATACATGATGATTATGTTAGAATAGGAACAGGAGGACAAATATATGTTAGAAATAGGAACAAAGGCACCCGATTTCAGTTTACCTGATCAGGATGGTGTCATGCATACTTTAAGTGAATACAAAGGACAAAAGGTGATTTTATACTTCTATCCCAAAGATAATACCAAAGGCTGTACAACCCAAGCCTGCAATTTTGCGGAGCTCTATCCGCAAATTCAGGAAAAAGGCGCGATTGTCTTAGGCGTTTCTAAAGATTCCATCAAATCGCATAAGAATTTTAAGGAAAAATATCATTTGCCTTTTACCCTGCTTTCTGACCCGGAAGTAAAAGTCATTGACGCCTATGGCGTCTGGCAGGAAAAGAAGATGTATGGACGCACCTATATGGGCATCGTCCGTTCCACGTATCTGATTGATGAAGAAGGCATCATCGTCAAAGCTTTCGAGAAAGTCAAAGCGAAAGATAATCCTGAGCAGATGTTAGAGGTCTTATGAGAATCATCTTATCCCCTGCCAAAAAGATGCGCATCGATGAAGAAGCACCGGGATTAAGCGCGCCATCTTTACTTGAAAAAACCGCTGTTTTGGAAAAGTATTTACGCGCTTTATCCTTTGATGAGGCCAAAGCCTTATGGAAATGCAGTGATAAACTGGTTCAGGAAAATCTCAAGCGCATTGAGGTAATGGATTTACATCAGCGTTTAACCGCCGCTTTATTCGCCTATGACGGCCTGGTTTTCCAGCATATTGGAGCTAATATCATGACGCAGGGCGCCTTAGACTACTTAAATGATCATTTACGCATTCTCTCCGGTTTTTACGGGGTCTTAAAGCCCTCTGATGGGATCACCCCTTACCGCTTAGAAATGCAAAATAAAGGTGCATTCAATGATACCCATTCGCTTTATGATTTCTGGGAGGATACCCTTTATAAACAGGTGATTGATGACGATCATCTGATTATTAACTTAGCCAGTAAAGAATATGCCAAGTGTATTACCAATTACTTACAGGATGGTGACAAGCTCATCGAGATCGTCTTTGGAGAAATGAAAAACGGCAAGCTTATTACCAAGGCTACCAAAGCAAAAATGGCCCGCGGGGAAATGGTGCGTTATATGGCGCTTAACCAAATTACGGATATAAACCTGTTAAAGGAATTTCAGGAAATTGGCTTTGTCTATAATGAAGACTTATCAACAGATACAAAATATGTCTTTACATGTTAAAAGCAGGGAAGCCCCCTGCTTTTTAATCGCCTAAAGTGGCAACCATCACTGCTTTAATGGTATGCATTCTATTTTCAGCTTCATCAAAGACAACCGACTGTTTACTTCTAAACACGTCATCTTCAACTTCACGAATATCGAGACCTTTTTCTTTTTTCAGACGGGCAGCCTCGGTTTCGAAATCATGGAATGATGGCAGACAGTGCATAAATAAAGTTGTCTCTTTTCCGGTTTTGGCCATTAATTCCTTAGTAATCTTATATGGTTTTAACATCTCTACACGAGGCGCATATAATGATTCGTCCTCGCCCATGGAAACCCAGATATCAGTATACACAACATCGGCATCTTTTAAGACATCTAAATCATGACTGATCGTAAATGATCCGCCAGAAGCCTTCGCTTCTTTTTCACAGTATGCCTGTACCTCTGGATCCACCTGCAAGGCATCAGGACCTAATAAGACAAAGTCCATCCCGACTTTGCAGGCCCCATAAGCCAAACCATAAGCCACATTATTACGGATATCCCCAACAAAAACAAATTTCACTTCGTTTAATGGTTTATTGAGATGTTCTTTAATCGTTAAGAAATCCGCTAAAGTCTGCGTAGGATGATCGACATCAGTCAAACCATTCCAAACGACAGCGCCGGAATACTTGGCAAGATCTTCGACAGTTTTCTGGGCAAAACCGCGAAATTCAATGCCATCATACATACGGCCTAACACTTTAGCTGTATCTTCGATGGATTCTTTATAACCCATCTGGGAATTAGATAAGAAAGTGACATGGGCTCCTTCATCATGGCCAGCTACTTCAAAAGCACATCTGGTACGGGTGGATGTCTTTTCAAAGATCAGACAGATGTTCTTGTTTTTTAAATGATAGTGATACTCGCCTGCCTTTTTTTCTTCTTTTAGCTGCTTTGCGAGATCAACTAAATAAAGAATTTCTTCTTTAGAATAATCTTTTAATGTTAAAAAATGTTTTCCTTTTAAATTCATAGAAAGCCCCCTTTGTGTGAGAAAATTATACAAGAGATATCATAAAAGTGCAATACAAGTTTATGATATACAATATTTGATCACGATTATTTCTTATAATACAAAATTATGAGTCAATAATCTTTGTCAATTCTTCTAACGAATCGACGAAGTGGACTTCTGAGCGATGAAGGCTGGTGAAATAGCCTTGCTCCACCATCTCATCATAAAAACGCATCAGCGGATCATAAAAGCCATTGACGTTATAAAAACAGTAAGGGGCATTTAAACGACGTAAACGCACTAAAGAAATGACATCGCTGATTTCCTCTAACGTGCCGGGGCCGCCTGGCAATGCCACAAAGGCATCGGCAAGCTCAATCATCTTGTCTTTACGCTCTGATAACGTCTCTACATCGATATGATGTTTGATGCGCGGATCTTCTTCACGTTTTAAAAATAATGGAGAAACGGAAATACATTGGCCTTGATGATCTAAGGCAGATAGTGAGACATCCCCCATATTACCAGCATGACCACCGCCATACACTAAGGTATGATGATGATCACCAATCCAGGCGCCTAATTCCTTCGCCGCCTTTGCGAAAGCAGGATCTTTGCCATGAGTTGAGCCGCAGAAAACAGCTATTTTTAAAGAGCAGCCTTCTAATGTTTTCCAGTCTAACTCGCCATTATAATATTTATCAAGAACCTGTTTGAAAATTTGGATCTCCGGATCGGCTTTATGAAATAAGGTCATACAGGACTGTACTTTTTTCGCATCCAGGATGCCAAAAACTTCGGCTGCACTGCGCCCTTCGACATTATAAAAAGCAGTCGCAATCTCAATGAGACGCTGTTTAAGTAACGGCTCTTTTAAATAAGCGCGGGCTTCACTTAAGCCCTCAATGCCATAATACTGAGCATTGTAACTGCGGCCTAATCCTTTTAACTGCGGGAAGGTATACCAGATCCAATGCGTGGTCTTATGTCCATTTTTCACTTCTTGTAAAGCTCTCGTAAAATCTTTATTTTGTGCTTCAATAAATCTCTCTAATGCCATGTCTCTTCTCCTTCCAGATGATAAATACTTAAACTGCCATCATTCACGAGGAAGATCCCTTCCCCATTTTGACTGATATTAACGTAATGGGTGCCATCATAAAATGTTTCATTGGCATACTTAGTGCCGACATACATTCGTTTCTTACCGCCTCGTGCATTGGTTAATAAGACGACAAAGCCAGCAGTGTTCTCCCCTTCAAAGCTCCAGCCGATTAAATCCGGATGATCTAAATAATCATGCATTGCCCCGCTCATATGATGCATACGTAAATCAAGCATCTCATCAATCAAATCCTTTTTGGGAGCAATCCCATCATGAGGAATGCCATCATAGTCCCCCGCAAAAACGCAAGGATAGCCGGCTTGACGTAATAAAATCAAGGCGTAAGCCTGCGGCTTAAACCAGTCATCAATGAAAGACTGTAAACCTTGTGAAGGCTGGGTATCATGATTATCCACAAAAGTAACCGCATAATCACTTGAGAAGGAGACTAAGGTACCATCAAAAATGCGGCGCATATCATAAAGGCCATTGGAATGTGAGGCATTATAAAAGTTATAATGCAGCGGGACATCAAAGAGCGACATTGCATAATTCACGGCAATTAAATAATGAATCAGATGGCCCAAATCACCATGCCAGTATTCACCCACGGTAAACATTTCCCGCTTTGTATAATCGCGCATCGCGCTTAGCCATTCTTTATAAAAATCACTGCTGATATGCTTAACCGCATCTAAGCGGAAACCATCCAGATGCGTGGTATCATAATACCACTTCCCCCATTTTATGCATTCTTCGCGTACTTCTGGAACGGAAAAGTCCAAATCAGCACCCATTAAATAATCAAAATTGCCATTTTCATCATCGACGCCATTGTTCCAGCTTTTACTGTCAAAAAGAAAGTCGGCGTGTTTATGACCTTTGATATCATAATCGATGCCATCAAAATCCTCCCAGTTCCAGGTAAAATCAGAATACTTGCCATGGCGAGCCGGAAATGTAAACTTCGTGGCCACTTCAATCTGCTGATCGTTTGATACCACCTGATAGCGATCACTGGCGTTGACTTCTTTGGCAGACACCATTTCATTTTCGTCAGCGCCCATCTTATGATCTAAAACGATATCGCCATACACATCAATGCCAGCATCCTGCAGCGCCTTAATACAATCGAGGTATTCCTGACGTGTACCATATTTCGTCCGGATGCTGCCATGGGCATCAAATTCACCTAAATCATAAAGATCATAGGCCCCATAACCGTCATCATTCTCACCGCCGATGCCTTTATAAGCCGGTGGCAGCCAGATGGCGCTAAAGCCCGCCTGCGCTAAGGCGGACGCTTTTTCTTTGAGGGTTACCCATAGATGAGGATCTTTCGGGGTATACCATTCAAAACTTTGGAAAATTACTCCATTCTTCATTTTACATCACCACTTTTAGTA
Organism: Intestinibaculum porci; assembly: GCF_003925875.1. Classification (GTDB taxonomy): domain Bacteria; phylum Bacillota_I; class Bacilli_A; order Erysipelotrichales; family Coprobacillaceae; genus Intestinibaculum; species Intestinibaculum porci. The sequence goes on from NZ_AP019309.1 coordinate 2,119,142, forward strand.
TACTCCAAAAAAACGATGACGTTAAAAAAAGAGGTTAAAAATGATTAACCTCTTTCACAAACTTCGATAAATAAACACTCACATAGCGAATCAGAAAAACACCGGTGATCGCCGCGACTAAATAAAAAGCGCAGCCCAGGGCGAAAGTCAACTCAGGCATGAGTGTATTAAGGCGACTGACAAAAGCCAGAATATATAATATGAACATCAACACTAATAGTGCTATACCAGCCATATAATAACTGGCACGATTGATATCTGTATGAATATAATGAAGGAATTTATAAATGAATAATGCACCAAAACCGCAAAAGATCAATGTGATAGCGAATGTCATAAGAACCCTCCTCTTACTATTTGATATTCAAATTATATGAACATATAATAGCATAATTATTAAAGAAATCAAGCCCTTTTGTAATAATGTGAAAATGAAAAAATAAGTTAGCCCTACTGAGCTAACTTATCAATCACTTTGACCATTTCTTCAATTTTTTCTTCGCGGTTTTCTTCATCAACCGCTTCTAAGACGCAGCTGCGCATATGCGCCGCTAAGATTTCATTATTGGCTTTTTTCAGTAAACCAATCGTCGCCATCAGCTGAGTGGAGATATCAATACAGTAACGGTCATCTTCCATCATTTTCAAAATGCCATCAATCTGCCCTCTGGCCGTTTTGAGATAGCGTTCGACTTTTTTATGATCAGCTTTCATACAATCACCTAATCATAGATTTTGCCAACGGTATAATCAGCATCTTCAATGGCTTTTTTGAGGGTTTCATCATCAACTGGTTTGCTTAATGTGACATAAGCTTTCTTGTCTTCTAATGAGACATTCGCTGCCACGCCATCTAAGGCATTTAAAGCGTTGGTGACATGTTTGACACAGTTATTGCACATAATATCAGGCACTTCAATGACTTTATCATAAGCTTTCTTAGCGGTAATATTTGTCACTTTGTAACCTGCTTCATCAATCGCTTTGATGATCTCATCATCACTGGCCTCACCCTTTACATAGGCTTTGTTTTCATCTAAAGAAACGATCGCTTCTTCACCTAAATTTGTCAAAGCTTTGGTGACATGTTTAACACAGTTTTCACACATCATTCCTTCAACATCAATCGTTTTATCAGCTTCTTCTTTTGTAAATGTACGCATTGGTACGTCCTCCTTATCATTTTCTATATGCACATGCTTTTTCTCATGTACTTGCTTATTTTCCTCATAGGCTGCCGGTTTAAAAAGTCGTAAACGCAAAGCGTTAGAAACGACGAAGACGGATGAAAAACTCATCGCAAAGGCACCTAACATTGGTGATAACTGCCAGCCAAAGGCATGGTAGAAGACCCCCGCCGCAACGGGAATACAGATGACATTATAAAATAATGCCCAGAATAAGTTCTCTTTAATATTTTTAATGGTTGCATGAGATAAGTCAATAGCCACAACCAAATCATGCAGATTATTTTTCATTAAGACGACGTCTGCCGCATCAATGGCAATATCCAGACCACTGGTGAAAGAAACCCCGATATTGGCTCTCGTTAAGGCTGGCGCATCATTGATGCCATCACCAACCATCGCCACCTGATGGCCCTGATCCTGTAAGCTGCGCACGACTTCTTCTTTATCCGCTGGCAGAACTTCTGCCTTGACGTCCATGCCAAGCTGATGCGCGATCGCCTGCGCCGTGACTTGGTTATCGCCTGTTAACATAAGAGTCTTAATACCACGTTCCTGTAAATCATGCACCACTGCTTTGGCTTCCTCTTTGATTTCATCCGCTAAAGCCATTAAGCCCGCGTAGCTCCCATCAATAGCAAAGTATAAAACTGTTTTGCCTTCCTTCGCATAATCATGCTTGCTTTGAACAGGAATACCTTTTTGGTCCATTAAACGTTTATTGCCGGCAAAAATGGCTTTTCCAGCAATCGTTCCGGAAAGACCGCCGCCGGGAATTTCCTGATAGTCAGTAACAGTTAATGGGGTGATCTCTTTAAATTCACAAATCGCTTTCGCTAAGGGATGCGATGATAAGCTTTCTAATGATAAAGCATAGTCGATCAAACGTTCATCATACACTTCGACATCCGTGACTTGCGGTTTCCCATAAGTAAGGGTGCCGGTTTTGTCAAATACTACGGTATCAATTTTAGACGTGTTTTCTAAAGTTTCCGCATCTTTAACGAGGATCCCTAACTTCGCGCCGCGGCCAGTTCCAACCATAATCGCTGTCGGCGTCGCTAAGCCTAACGCGCAAGGGCAGGAAATAACAAGTACCGCAATGGCGCAGTTCAAGGCAAAGTTAAAGCTTTGCCCCAGCACCATCCAGGCAATAAAGGTCAATAACGCAATGCCAATCACAGCAGGAACAAAGTAACCAGAAATGACATCAGCTAAACGAGTGATGGGCGCTTTGGAGTTGCCGGCTTCTTCAACGAGGGCAATAATCTGCGATAAGGTGGAGGCTTCATTGGTTTTCATACATTCAACAATGATCCGACCATTTTTATTGATCGTTGAACCAATCACTAAATCACCAACCGTTTTATCAACAGGAATCGATTCCCCAGTAATCATGGATTCATCAATCGAGGCGTTGCCATCGATAATTTTTCCATCGACAGCGACGCTTTCCCCGGTTTTTACCACAACCTGATCACCGACACGAATATCATCGATGGAAACGATCTTCTCTACACCATGATCAAGCAGTGTCGCTTGGCTCGGTGCTAAGTCGACTAAAGCATTGATGGCATCACTGGTTCGCTTTTTCGAACGGGCTTCGAAATATTTCCCTAAGGAAATCAAAGTGACGATCATTGCGGCTGATTCAAAATATAAACTCATATGATAGCTATGCGCTTTATTCAAATCAAGTTTACCCATATAGTAAGCCATCATATACATCGCATAGACACTATAGCCAAAGGATGCACCAGAGCCAATAGCAATCAAAGAATCCATATTAGGAGCTAAGTGGAATAATGACTTAAAGCCGCCAATAAAGTAATGACTATTGATGCCTAAGACAATCATACATAACAGCAACTGCGTTAAGGCCATAATCATCATATGGGCATGACCTAAAAAGATATCCGGAATACCTGGCCAATGCATCATGGAACCCATTGATAAGTAGAATAATGGCACGGTAAAGATGAATGACGCAATCAGAGACCGCTTGCGTTTTTTGAGATCTTCATCTTTTCGGGCATTGATGCTTGCAATGTCCGATGAGACAGCTTCCTTTTTTTCGCTGTTTGCCAGCGCGGCATCATAGCCGCCTTTACGAACCGCCGCAATGATATCATCACTGCTCAGTTTACTTTCATCGTAATCCACTTCCATATTTTCTGAAAGCAAATTGACATTACAGTCCCGTACACCTTCTAAGTGTGAAACGCTTTTATTAACATGAGCCTGACATGAAGCACATGTCATACCCATAACATCAAATTTTTGTTTCATGTTATACCTCCCCACCCCCTGTAGGGGTTATCTACTTGTATTATAGAGGCTTTATAAAAAATGTAAAGCGATATAATCAAAAAGATTCTCTGAAAGTATCAGAGAATCTTAATCAGCATCTTGAAAGTGATCATAGAAGGAATCAATCCTGTTCGCTTCCTAAGCCAAGCTGATAACAGCGTGAAAGAAGGATTAAGGCGCGAGGTTCTTCATATTTTGCGGCAAAATGCAGTAAATCAATCGCCTGCTCAAGATCTTTTTCGACGTAATGTCCAAACAAATATATTTCACCTAATAAAGCCATCGCTCTTGGCACTTTGCGTTTAGCGACTTCTTTGAGATAAGAAAGCGCCCGCTCAGTATTTTGTTCAACCGCCACCCCTTCCAGGTAACATTCGCCAATTTGAACATATTCATTTTTATCACAATGCTTAGCATATTTCGCAAAGGCCTGATCAAGATCACGCGGCGACGATGCCAAAATATCGATGAGCCAAGCGCCAGTATAATCGCCACAATCTCTTGCTTTTTGAGGTAAGCTAATCCTGTATTGAGATCTTTAGGGGCCCCTTCACCTTCGCGCTATTCATAATGGCTGCGCGCAGGACTGTTTCACGTTTTTCTCGATAAGGATTCACCAAATCGTATTCTTTCAGCCGTTTCTGATCATTTTGACAATGACTTTTAATCATCATCGTCGCTAATTTAAAATGTTCTTTGATATTATATTTGTATTGATCCATTTTTTATCACCTTCCCCATTTTAAACATATCTTTTCTAAGACGTAAAAAACTGAGGTCTAGTTCAGACCCCAGTAAGCATCTTTTAGAATTCTTCCTCTTCCTCAACGATGAAAGCATTATAGATCGCGCGAAGCGCATCTTCGAAGTAAACATTACGAACCCCAACAATGATATTTAATTCGGAAGAGCCCTGATCGATCATCTTTACATTAATCTTTTCTTTCGCTAAAGCGGTAAACAGTTTCGCCGCAGTGCCACGGTTGGCTTTCATCCCGCGTCCGACAACGGCAATTAATGCTAAATCGGATTCAAGATCAATCTTATCCGGATGAACGGCACGATGAATGCCAGAAATAATATCCTGTTCATGTTTAATGAATTCTTTCGTATTGACGATAATCGTCATGGTATCGATACCTGATGGCATATGTTCGAAGGATAAGCCATATTCTTCGAAGACCTGTAAGACTTTACGACCAAAACCGATTTCTGAGTTCATCATATCTTTTTCGATCGATACGGTCGCAAATCCTTTTTTACCAGCAATCCCGGTAATGATATGGGCTGGACGATGCACGGTTGATTCTACAATCAAAGTGCCAGGATCCTGAGGTCGGTTGGTATTTTTAATGTTGATAGGAATACCTGCCGAACGCACTGGGAAAATGGAGTTTTCATGTAAAACACTTGCCCCCATATAAGATAATTCTCGTAATTCCGCATATGTGATCGTTTCGATTGGTAATGGCTTTTTCACAATCCGTGGATCAGCGATTAAAAAGCCTGATACGTCTGTCCAGTTTTCATATAAATTGGCATTAGCACATTTAGCGACGATCGAACCTGTGACATCACTGCCCCCTCTTGAGAAAGCTTGAATTTCTCCTGAGTCATCATTTCTGATGCCATAGAAACCTGGAATAACCGCATATTCATGTTTTTCTAATTCCGCAGTTAATAATGGATCCGTCTTTTTCGCATCATAGTTCCCTGATTCATCAATGCAGATGACATCTTTCGCATCAATGAAGTCAAAACCTAAATAATTAGCGAGTAATAGACCATTGAGATATTCGCCTCGTGAGACGACATAATCAAAACCAACACCTGCTTTAATCGCATCATGGATGGTTTTGAATTCCTCATCTAAGGAATAATCTAACCCTAATTCATCAATAATTGCCTGATATCTTCCCCTAATGGTTTTAAAGATCTCCTCAAAATCGGCTTCATCACGATGTGAGAACGCTAAAATCAAAAGATCTGTCACCTTTGTATCTTCTTTATTTCTTTTCCCTGGTGCACTAGGGACAACAAAACGGCGACTTTCATCAGCCTTGATAATGTTATAAACTTTTTTAAACTGGGTTGCATCAGCTAATGAAGAACCACCAAATTTAACGACTTTAAGCATAGTTTCTTTCTCTCTCCCTTATTTTTTAATAGAATACCTTTGTTTTCGTCATTAATCAATATTTATTTTTAGTTTTTTGTATAAAATACGAATCAAATGATACATTTTATGAATATCATAATAATATTCCTTAACTTTTTATAAATACCCTTAAGACGATGAATCGAGACTCTTCTATTATAAAACAAAAGTGGTTATTCCTCATCAGTTTTTTAAAAAAAGTCCTTTACGCAGGACTTTTACTGGATATATTTCTTAATCACACCGCTTAATGGTTTGTAAATAAAGAACGTGATCAATGAGACTAACCCATACTTAACAATATTGAATGGGAAGACACTCGTTGTAAACATCGTTAATTCATTAGAAACCCAAGGGGCCACCGCATGGGCCATTTTAATAATATTCGCCATCGACATATGGAACATTTCGACATAGAATGGGAAAATCACTAACCAGTTTGAAATAACCGCAATCACACTGGTACACAGTGTTGAAATGATCAAACCAATAACCGCACCTTTTTTCGTGCGATGTTTACGATAATAAGCACTGGCAATCGCTTCAAATGAGATCGCTAAGATTAAATTGGATAATTCCCCAACATACATTGTCGAGGTTGGCTTAAATACTAACTTTAAGGCAATCTTAATGACCGCTGTCACTGCCCCTAAGGCTGGGCCAAATAAGAACCCGCTCAATAAAATAGGTAAATCTGAGAAATCGAGTTTAATAAACTCTAACGTGAATGGCAAACTGATTTCAAAGAACATCAGAATCGCCGCAATCGCCCCCAGCATTGCCATCATCGTGATGGCTCTTGTGTTTAGTCTTCTTTTTTGCATTTTTTCCTCTCCTATGATGCGAAAAAAAATCCCCCAGAGACTATACTCTGGGGAATTGAAAAAGTTCTAAAATATAAACACATCATCTTTTTCCATCCGGACTATACCGTCGGTACTGGAGTTACACCAGTTCATGCTTACGCTCGCGGACTATCACCGCCGATCAGGAATCTCACCTGCCCCAAAGACTATGTAGTTGTACTACGTGTTTTATTATAGTTTTTCTCTCTTCGTTTGTAAAGTGCTTTTTAGTTCAAAAGAACTGATTCTCTTTAATGATCAACAACTCCTGCAAAAACACAGTTATTAGCCGTAATAGTTGGTGAGCCAAAGTAAGCATAAACATCCGGGAAGTTTTCATTGGTTAAAGTGACTTTACCGCCTTCTCTAACATCAATGCCATAAGCTTTACAAGTAGCACTGTTATTTGAAGAATTGACATCATCAGAATGATAATAATCAATAAAGTTACGGGCAATATTCTTCCCTTTATTACCGCTGCATGTCACCTTCTTGATGTTATCAAGTTCGATCGCATCGCCACGTACATTATTGACCACATTATTCTTTACAGTAAAATTCTTATGCATATGGCTATAATACTGTGACTCATTATGATGAGAGCCAATCCCTGATAATACATTGTTTAATTGACAGTTTGATACCGTAATATTTGTACAAACTGTATTATCATTTGGCAAGCTGGTTCCCTGCCCTTTAATAGCGGAATCAAATTCAATCGCTAAACCGCCAATTAAATTTTGTGATCTCTTCTTACCAGTGTAAAGATAATGATTAGAAATATTAATATGATTAATCGTCGCATTCTTCACGGCATTGACCTCAATAATATGCATACCTGAGAAGTTCTTCCAGGTCATATTCTTAATTTTTAAGTTATGACCATGATCAACTTCGATCCCTTTGTGATAATTCTTTGCGTTGTCCTTATGAATGCCGCCATCCCAGGTGCCGCCTTCAATCGTCACTTTACTAAAGCCCGTATACCCTTTCTTTAAAGGATGGAAAACAATAAACGCATTTTCTGGATGTTTCGCAAAGAATTTCTTCTTCATAATCGTTTTCTTAGAAGCTTTTAAAGTAATATTGCGACGTAAATAGATCTGCTGGGAATAGAATGTTCCCTTAGGAATCGTCACCGTCGCCCCGCTTGGCGCACTATCAATCGCTTTTTGAATCGCAGCCGTATCATCTTTTTTGTCATTTGCTTTCGCTCCAAAACTGGTGACTGAAATGGTTTTGGCGCCCGCTGGCATACTCATTAGTGATGAAAGCACTAAGGCCACCGCAAAAGCCGATAAAGTCTTTTTCATACAATTTCTCCTCACAAATAAAATGATGCATCACCAAGATACTTATGAGAATAAATATTCCGATCAGTATTTGATGAATCTCTTTCACATGAAAGCATCATGTGAAATTCCTCCATTGCCTTTATTTTATCACTTCGTCTGTAAAAAAGGAATGTCCAATCTCTTGCATTCCTACTAACTGCCTGCTTTTTATTTTTATCATTTTCATATTTTTAGATGTTATGCACGCTATGTGCATAACTATATTTTCATTGATCAAAGCACCACAAATTTGCCAAAGTAAATTCTATATTAAGATTTTATGAAAAAGTCGTGCACAAAGCTGATTAACTGCTTTACCCTTATTTTAATAATATTATAAGGTTATATAATTCATAAATTATCATATTCTATTATTTTGGAATTCCTTTTTTACTAAGATTAGTTAAATGAGACAGCGTTTTCAAACGCCGCCTCACTTTTAAAATATTATTTTATTTCTTATTGTAAAGTCCTTTATTCTAAAAAAAAGCAGAGCTTAGATCATTGAGCTCTGCTTTTCATTTCATTTTAGTTCTATTTCATTTCTTATTGTAGATTGACAATTATGTCACTCTACAATAAGGGATGAAATAAAACTGCCACTTTTCCTTACTTTTGTATTGTTTCCTACAATAAGGAATAAAATACAATATTAAAGTATTAAATATGCAGTTACAATTCAAATGAAATAGAATTATAAATCAACATGTGTAAATCTACAATAAAGTTGAAATAGAAACATTTTACTAGACCGTATTTCAATAATTTTTCATTTGTTTTTATAGATATCGATCGAACCACCATCTTTATTTTTCCAATATATCCATCCACATTCTATTTTCAAAGCTTTCAGATCATGTTTTTCCTATTTTAATTTCCAGGAACAACCGTTGACATCACATAAATAATTCCTTTTGCAATTATTAATTTTCCTTTCCAAACAGTTCTTCAAGTTTTTCTTCCAGCATCCATTTCGGCATAAGGAAGCGTATTGCACAGTTTAAAGTGTGAGCGATCCATTTTATGACCAGCATTAAAGCCGAAGATAAAGTTCATGGCGATTCTGTAAATGATGGAAGTTGGCGCTAATCCGTAAACCTGCTTTGAGAAAATGTGCTGCAGGCGAGCATTATCATCACGATACTTTTGCTTCATCTTAGTGCTCGTATAAAGCCTTCTGACAATTTCAGCCGGGTACAATCCTGATTTCATATAGAGATCAATGAACGTCTTTGAATCATCATCAAAACAGCCAGGATAATAGCGAAGACCCATCAGCCAGATTTCTCAGACTGTGAGTCTTCGCTAACAATGCGCTCAGTATAGTGGGAGTTTTATTTACTCCAAAGGCCTATAAGTTTTCGTGGGGAGGTGCAAACCCTACGGTTTGAAAAACCCCAAAAAACTGGATAGCCTATGCTACTTTAAAGCGCCATTTTTTAACGCTCTTCAATCATATTTCATTAGTGATCATGTTCGTCAAGAAGATAAAAGACATAATCAATTAAGTATATTTGTATGATACAAATAATAAGGGCAATCGTCGCTACTATTATAGTATGTTTCGTAAAGCTCATCAAATAGAAGTAAAAAACGATTGTAATCAACATCATAAGTGATTTCAGATAGCGATAATGTTCTTGATGATGACATATTATATTCCAGATTTTTTTCATATCAATTATCTTTTCAATTAATGTGATAAGGGAGTACTTTAATGGCTTATGATAATTCAAATGTTTTCAAAAGGTCTCTAGCTAGAGACCTAATTGATTCAACTTAAAAATTCATTTAAAAAAATTTCTGGTAGCCTGACGGTCAGCCTCCATTCTTGCTTTCGCAATTCTCTCTTCATTCTCTCTTTCTAATTTAACTCGTTCAGGATCATAAGCCGGTTCTGGCTTTTTAGAAAAATGAAGATAAAGCGCAATTGCAATAAGAGCTACAAGAATGATAATGATAAAAATTAAAATAATCATAAAATCAACCTCCTTAGATTAAAATGATGAATCTAAATCTCTTTCTACTTACATTTTAATTAATATTTAAATAAAAAGCAATAAAATGGGTGCGAACGGTCATTTTTGGTTCCTAATGGTCATTTTTAATAAAAAATTAAGAATATCTCGCGTTTGCAAAAAATTTAAAATTTAAAATATTAAAGCATCATTTGCACAGTGGTGCTGATTGTTGTAAAATAATTTTACATTTACAAATTAGCGGCTTTCATCCCACGGCTTAATGACCGAGATCATCAGTTTTCCTTTAACTTAATGACTTTTCTGAAAAAATAGCGACTTTTCAAAAAATCAAAATTACGTCGATATAACCATCATTATTTGAAAAGTACATCACCTAAAATAATGTACTTTTCGTACTTTGAACTTTATTTTTATACGATAAAATCAACGTTATTTTCATTTCATGCATTTTCACAAGAACTTATCAAAGTGTTTGTGAAACGCCCAGAAAAGGAAATTTATCATTAAAATTTTGATTTCTGGTGCAAATTCAAAATCCACAAACGATTTCAGTACATATAAAGGAAAACTAAGCCATCATCAAAAGCGATGATATTTAAGCTGAACGCCTGTGAGCACAGCATATCATTCAGTTTGTTTATACCAGAAGCCATTATAGACCGGTGAACGATCCATTTCATGACTAGTATCGAAGCCGAAGATAAAGTTCATGGCAATCCTGTAAATAATCGAAGTTGGTGCCAGCCCATAAACCTGTTTAGAAAAGATATGCTGAAGACGCTCACTGTCATCAGGATACTTCTGCTTCATCTTAGGACTCGCATAAAGCCTTCTGACAATCTCAGCCGGGTACAGTCCTGATTTCATGTAAAGATCAATGAACGTTTTGCTATCGTCATCAAAGCATCCCGGATTTTCCTTTTCCAGCAGATCACACATTTCTCTTACGACGTTCACATGCGTAGCCTGCGGAAAAAAACCTCAGCCTTCGACTTTGTTCTTTTTGCCTGCTCATCAGCTGATTTCTTAAATCTGGGATGGATAATACATCTGCCACCTTTCATAAATCGCTTTATCCAATCCTTTTAAGGCCTCGAAGGTTCTCCGAATCAGGTGTTCACGACACTGCGTTAATACCTGAACTGTGACATCATCAGGAATCAGATGTTCCTCAATTAATAATCGTAAGAAATCATATTCAATCTGACTGGCACTTGGAAAACCAACTTCAATTTCTTTGAAGCCTAAGTCTACCAAAGTCTGAAACATCTCTACCTTTTCTTCGATCTTCATTGGTGTGACAAGAGCCTGGTTCCCATCACGTAAATCGACTGAGCACCAGATTGGCGCTTTCTCGATATGTTTGTCTGGCCAGGTACGATCTGGCAGACTGATGGTTTCAAATCTCTTGTACTTCTGATAATTCATCATTTCTCTTTGTTCTCCTTTCCAACCTTATAAAAAATCTCTCGTCTCTACTACATATACTATAGCAAGAGGACGAGAGATATGCTTCGTGGTTCCACCTCAGTTTATTGACACCTCACGATGCCAACCTTATCGAGTACGCTTTCGAAAAAGTTATACTCTAGCGTGATAACGGTCGCAAGTTCCGTAGCTACCTACTGCAATTTCAGTGCTCCACTCCGGGATGAGTTCAAAACGTCGTCAGCATGTCCTTCGCTTTTACTACTTCCCTTCAATGTATTTGTCTCATCGGTTGTTGACATTGCTATATACTTTTACTTTAAAGCTGTCAATAAATCCAAGCCATTTTTTATACTTTTCTAAACATTGTATACTTTCTGTCGTATTATCCGATCTGACTAACGCTTTCTTTTTAGACTCTTGCCATATTCCTATTATACTCCTCTTTATTGGGCTTTCATAATATTTCATACAATTTAAAAAAAAATCAATAAATCGTGACCGTTGGGCACCAAAAATGACCGTTGGGCACCAATTTATTGTAAATTGAAATAAAATCAATTATACTTTAAGTAGATTAAGGTAATTATTGAGTGCTTAAACAAGGTTTATATTTTGATTATTTATTAAAGAAAGAAGGGAACTCTATGTCTCAGAAAAAAAGCTACTACGATCCTAAGCGGACCAAAGAGTTAACGAAGGCCGGGCAATCCATGGGTGTTGCCATGACTTACCTTGGTTTAATTGTGGTTGGTGCTTTAATTGTGATTGATACCTATTATTATTTAACAAATCATCAGAAAGAAAGTTATTCACCAAGTTTCATGTTAGGAATGGGCTTGATCACTTTACTTGTTTTAATAGCTGTTATCATTGATATCTTTATGAGAGTAAAAAGAAAGAAAGGAAAAAAATAATATGTTTAAAAAAGTTACTGTTATTTTACTGTGCAGCACGCTGCTTTTATGTTTATCGATTACAAAATCTTCTGCCAAAGAAAATAGTGTTTTATTAAAAGCTTATAACAATAATTTATCAAATATCAGTTCAATTGATTTGCATCCAGAATATTGTCAAGTTGTTTATGATTCTAGATATGACCAAAATCCTAAAATTCCAAGACGGGCAAGACCAACAAGTTATTCTTATTTTAAAACCTATCGGGCAAATATTATTTGTAAAGGGACTTCTTATCCTGTCAACTCATACGCTTTAAATGCCAGTATTGATTTCTATGTAAACGTATATTTTAAATTAGATAAATCTAATAAATCACATTGCAATGGATACGATAAGCCTGTTATTACAAGTTGCTCTGGATCATATGGAGCAACAGGTTATTCTCATCCATCTGTATCAGTTTCATCATACACTGATACCTATATGAACTTTAAAGGGAAATGTATCTTAACTGTTGCTGGCATTGACTATACTATGTCTGGAACTAAAAAAATGTCATTATAATTATTATAACTCATAAGCACTCTGTTCTGATTTACCTTTTAATCGCATTTAAAGATGATCATCTTTATCATATCACAACGATATATGTTAAAAGGGGCTGTAACATTAAGAAATAACTATCACAATGATAAAAAGTGAAGTTTGATGATCAAAACGTTATAACAGTCCTGATTATATCAAAAAAGGGAACTGAATTATGAATTCAGCTCCCTTTTTTGGTGTATAATATTTATATGATCAGTTATTCAAAAAATACACAAACATATGGTATCACAAATCAGCTTTCTTTTCTATCTGATGTTTGTATTTCTTTCGATAACGACATTGATGAATTTGATGTTTGCCGTACAGTTAAGAGCATAACAGAAAATACGATCTTTGGTGATTTCATCGGTATCTTTATAGCCTAAAGAGGCATAGACATCAGTTGCGAAGATAATATTTCGCTCCATGGTCATATCCTTCAAAAGAATATTTAATACTGACTTGTTCATATTTTTTAAATTTAATTCAAATTCTTCTGCTGTACTGATATCCATTTTTAACCTCCGTAGTAATTTTATTATAACATGATTGATTAACTATTGTGATTTGTTTCTTATGTCATTGAATATTTTATCATATGTTCTTATCGTTTCTTGCCTTGTGGATAAATATATTTACTTCGGCATTTCATAATGAAATATTTTAAGATAAAATGATACATAGCTATTGTGATTAAAAGAGACAGGAGTTTATGTTCCTGCCCTTTTGTTATAAATAAGTCTCATTTTCCAAAAATATCATCAACTAATTTTTTACGCTTATTCATTTGTTTTTCTTTCTCAATTTTATTCATAATTTCATCGTTAATAATAGATTCTGCTAATGCTTTATAATCAATGATTTGATTAAGCTCAATGGCAAACCGCTTTGTTGCAATCAAATGCTTCATTGCGGTTATATTATCGATAACACTATCAGGATCATAGTATCTGGTTACAAGTCTGATATTATCTGTTATTCTTCGATCAATGTTATCACTGTATGCCATACGAAACTTAATTCCATGATTTTCCCAGTAGACCTTTTCAATGCAGGTATTATTAAACTTTCTTTTGTTCTCTAGTGCTTTCTTATTAGGCTTTACCGAGATTGCTTCCTTATGTCCATCACTATATGTAACAAGGAAATCCGTTGACATAATATAATTTGGATTTTTTGAATAGCCAACTCCAAGCAGTGAGGCGATATAGTCTGTTTCATTTTTATCTAATGGATACTGCTCATTAATATCAACCACATCGTCATTGAAGCGAAGCCATAACCATACCCTGTATTCTCCCTGAGAAAGCAAATCAACGGTTCTTCCAGTTTTCCAGTCAACCGCCTGAACTCTTGTGCCAGCACCATTAGGGTGTTCATTTGCATGTTCCCATGCTGAATAGTCTTTACCGTTGCCGCGGCCATAACCTTTAGAAATTTTCGTTGCTTTACTAGGTTTTCGTGCCATATCTACTCCTCCTTGACATCTTCAGTACTATGAAAAACACCTTTGCTTACTCTATAAAGATATCCTTTTCGTACAAGCCGAGATAAAATTGAACTCAACTGATTCTTTGGTTTATCCAGAAACTCAAAATCCTTGAGCGTATAATCACGGACAATGTCTTTATTTATTACGTCCATAACAGTGTCTTCCATTGTTTTCTCACGGATTCTATCCTTACCGGTATACATATAAACACCTGTTTTAATTCTCTTCGCCAATCCTTTCTGTGGAAATTTTTTTAAGGCATCGGTTATCTGTTGCCTTGTTAAATCAGGAATATTAATATCTGATGCAGTGAATTCACCTTCACTTAAGTTTTCTTTTACATATTCAAGAACCTGATCTGGAACAGTAACAAAATCTTTACCAGCCCCTGTAACATACGTACCCATAGCCACGCGGTGAATGCGTTTAAGATGATCAAGACTTACTAACGCGGTTCCAATTTGTGAAACAGAATATCCAGTCAAATCAGAAAGCTCAGAAATTGTGTAAGAATCATTTCTATCTTTCACAAGAATCCATAATAAATCTCGTATTTCAAATGTTTTTTCTGGCATTATTCTCTTTTTGTCAAAATCAGGATCATTTACATCATGATAAACACCTTCACTAACTCTGTATAGCTCACCACGACGCTGTAGAAAAGAGAGTTTCATATTAAGATCGTATATAGAATAATTTTCATTTGATAGACTTTCGGCAGTATAGTCAGCACTCGGGTTTTCTGCAATGGTATTTCGAATATATGGAAGAATTCCTATTGGCACATCTTTCACCTTTTTTCTAACATCATCAGGAAGCGGTAAAACTTTTGATTGTGTTGGTCGACGCAGCTCAGATAGTATAAGCAGTTTACTTACATTTTCCAGTACTACTTTTCCATCACTATTAAATACATCAAAACTGTTTTTGGCTTCTTTTGAACGAACATGATATAGATTTTTTGAAGCTTCAAGGACAAATTCAGGAAATTCATCTCCATAAGGGTTCTTTTCACACGGACAGCGGCGACCAACCAGGAAGTCTCTAGCAGGCATAACAATTATTTTTTTACACTTATTACATCTGATTTTAACATTTTCCTGACCTGAAGTGCTAATCCCTGTCAGAACAGTATAATCATCTCCTGTGAGATCAGCGACTGCTTTTTTATATTCGTCAGTGTTATTAATAGTTAAATCAAGAATAGCAACTGAGAAACCAATGCTTCTGCAGTAGGAACAATATGGGCTTCTTTGAAAATTAGACATTGTTTTAAAGAAAATATGTCCACACTTAGTATGTTTTATCTTCAATACCGTTGTTGATCTACTAGTGGTTTTTTCAGCGGAAAGCAGTTTGAAATCGTTCTGTTCAACAAGACTTTTCATTTCACTTAAAGTTGGACCCTTTTCACATTCGCATACACGTTCTTCCAGCATGTATTTTGCGCGAATGTGATGTATTAATCCACACTTATGTTTCACTTCAATAAACTTTTGCGGTCCTAAATATTCAGAGCAAATCTTGTAATCAGGATTAACATTTTCAGCAACCTCAATGAACTTTTCTTCATCATTTCTCGCATTTTCACAATGAGGACATTGCCAGCCAGCATTAAAACCATATTCAGTTGCGAGGAATCGTTCACCACAGTTATGCTGAACCACTGAAAATAATCCATAACTTTTTAAAACTTCATAATCTTTGCTTACATTTAAATGACATTTTTCAGATTCAAACCGATTTCGTATATTTGAAACCGTAGATAAGACAAATTCAAACAAAAGAATATTTAAAGGAGCAGTTGTCCCGGTACTACTTTTAAAGATTACTCTATTAAGAATTTTTTCAGCAGGGCCTGTCAGCATTCCATCAGGGATAGTATGCTCAATCAAAGAGATACAATCTTTTTTATTTACAAATTTTGTTTCAATTATTTCTCTAAGATAAAATGTAATATCCTGAAAATTACAATGTAAATCTGTTTTCAGCAACTCATGGCAGAAATTTGCAAAGTTTAGTTCAAAATCTGAAGCTCTTGTAACATGCATATCTTCTGTACCATAAGCAACCAGTTTAACACCATGTTTCCAGCATGCTGTTACACCAGGTGCCTGGTGACTTCTCCTAAATAAAGGCCTATTATAAGTAGTTAAATCTTCTTTTAGGCAAATAGGGCAAATGTTTGTGCCATTGTAATGATTTCTAATCAAAGGTATCATCTTAGGAAACTTATGTCTTTTTCTTTCAAATCCATTAATCCACATTGTTTGTGTTATGTCATTAAATAATGGAGCAATTAACGGAAATAATGTATGCTTCATGAGAATCTCATCTGCTGGCAATGGGAATTCTATTTTATTCAAAATAGTCATCGTTTCATGTTTTATCAGATCATAGCTTCCAGCTACATCAAGATACTTTGACAGGTGCTGATAATTTGTTCCATTAGCTTCTGCTAATCTGCTCATAAATGAATAAAATGTTTCATCTTCAACAGGTGATATAAAAGTCATGATCATTTAAAAATCACTTCCTCACTATTTATTTCTTCAATAAGCGAATGAACGTTATTTTGAGATGTTGCCATATGAATCTTCTGCATTTCACTAATAGCCTTCAAAGTTTCTCTTACTGCAGCGCTATCAGATGTAAATTTTCCTCCAGAAAGTTTTAATGCTCTTGTAAAAGAATTAAATATAGCCTTTTTGGAAACTTCGGGATAAAGTTCAAGGATCTTTTCCTCAACATAAGCCTGTGTTCTTGCCACATCAACAATTTCTCCCACATCGTTGCCTGCATGACCTCTTTCGGAAATTGCAGCAATCATCTGGTTAACAGCCTTTTTCATGCTTATAGATTCTTTTTTATAATCATAGCAATCAATTGATAATTTCAATAAGTCCATTGACCGATTGCTACATTTTTTTATAAAATCAGCTGTGATTTCAGTTGGCTTTAACATATACTGCGTCTGAATGTATGCCCATAAAATCATCAGCATATTTATTATTCCATGCGTTTCTTCGTACATTGCATCAATGATTTTAGCAGATGGATTTACGGGATTTGTAAAATAGCGATAATTCCAAAGTCTTCTTAGAATAAACTCAAATGCCCTTTTATTTTCCACATATACTTCTGAATTTATATTATGGGCAAAACGTCTGGCATTATGAGGATCATCAAAAAGTCTAAGAAAAGCTTCTCTGGTTCCAATTGCCACAAGAGCTACCGATGTTTCATTAGCTAACACCAGAAAATTGCTAATGCTATAACCGCGCTTAGTTGTCTTTAAACTTAACATTTGAATTTCGTCCAGTATCAATGCTCCAACATGAAATACATTAATATAGTTCTTAATCAGCCGTTCTTTATCTCCTAGTTTCTTTGCCTTAAAAACCTCGTTTTCATAATAAGGAGTTAAATTCCTCAATGCACGGTCAATTGCTTCACCAATAGCCTCATACACACTTCCAATGTTATAATCAGGATGAATGTTAACAATCAGATAAGGTATCTGAACAAACTGATCAACCGTTCCCATATTATGAATAATTGTCTGCGGATAAAGATCAAGCACTGCATTAACTGATGTAGATTTTCCTGATCCTCCTATGCCTGTTATTGAAATTCCTTCAACGGGTTCTGACATATTTGTTGGAATTAACTTTTGATTTTGTTCAATCACACCATCACCTGTATGCACTTTTATGTTAGACTGGCTGCTGTGCATAGTTTCCCGTTTAAGATAACTTTCTCGAATAGCCTTATGGAAGTGGTATTCAAACTTGCTATCCATTGGCAACTCTGTTCTAAAATCTAGTAAGCATTCAAGTGAATCAAGCTTCTGCTGCAAACTCATTTCATCAAGATTTTCAGGAAGAATAACACCATGATTAAAGGTAGCCTTTCTTCCTTCTTCATTAAGAAGCGGGGGAAGAGCCTCAATAAGAGGATTCCCTTTTGCTTTTCCTTCACATTGAATATATTCTGCTGAAACAATTGAATAACCAGATGTCTCTTGAAATGCATACTGCATCTCAGGTGTCGTATATTTTCTTTCTTCCATATATTTACACCTCTCTTAAAGATCTTCCATATATTTCATATAATCATCGTCAAATGACGTACTGTCATCAGCATCATCTAATGTTGGACCTTTATCAATAAACGTATTTTCATCAGATACTGTATTTTCATCTAAAGGCTTGTTTAAGTCATTTGAATTTGTTTTTTCATTACCATCATAATTGCTGTCAGCAGCAATATTCTTCTGACCAAGTTTCTTTTGTTCAATAAGCTTTTCTTTTTCTCTGGCTGTTTTGATATGCTTCGTATCATTTTCTTTGCCAGAATGTTCACGTTTTGCATCCAGAATAGTTTTCTCATGTTTTTGATAAAATTCAGATTTCTGGTTACGCTTTTCCTGAAGTGCTTCTCTCTTTTGTACAGCCATTTTCTTTCGATAAGCTTCCGCTTCCGCGACAGACATATTAATGAATGATGCCTGACTCTTAAGATCAGGATTAAGCCATGCACGAGACCATACGCCATCAAGAAAGTAATAAATATAATTAACTGTAGCTGGGTTAATAGCGACTTCAATTTTTTCTCTTTCATTAAGAAAACACATTTCTTCAAGTTTTCGGTTTCTTAAATCAATATATTTCATCGTATCAACAAGAATACCATAGCGAGTAATTGAAGCTTTTTTATGTTTGTAAAGAGCAATACGAAATGCATCGAAATCTTCAATTTGTCTTGGATGCTGCCCTTTATTTTCTACACAGTGACGCCAGGTATCGCAAGGGGTTTGTTTAATTCCATAGTCAATCATATCCTTTTTTGAGTTCCGGTATTTTAATGTTGATTTTCAACCTCAAAATAATTTCGTGCTATATAATTTATGTATATGTGGCCCTAAACCATTAATTTAGGATATTGCCAAGCTAACTTGTTAATTTTGCGTACTTAAAAACTTTACTGCTTTTTTAGCACCTTTTAAGCTACGTATTTGCTGTTTTCCTAAAGAAACTCCCAAATTTCAAGCTGCCTGCTAGGTTTTCGTTTCTCTATACGCTTAAAGCGTTGAATTCCCTTTTGGGCATATGCTAGGGCTTCCTTTATCCCCCTAGTGATCTGATAGATCCATACGCACACATCAGCTCTAAGCGATTTACTTCTTTCAATCATTTTTATCGCCAGGAGGCTTTCATCAACCTTGTTTGCCATTAGCGCTACATGCCCGACTCTGATCATAAGCATGAGGTTCAGCACATTCATTTTTTTAAGCGTTCTTACACGCATATTTTCCCAATCATATTCAGACTTAGTGTGTCGGAAATTTTCCTCAATTCGCCAGCGATAAAAATATTCTCTAACTATTGTTATTACATCCTTCTTATCATTAACATGTCTGTTTGTGATGAGTAAAAGTGGTTCTTCTTCTGATAGTCCGTAGCAGAAAATTATTGTATATGCCTTTTTGCTGCCTTCAATGCATGGGAGTCCCACTCTTGTATGGGACAGCTTAACTTCCTTGTTTTCACTTTCAAAGAACAGCGTCATATTAACCTTTCCTTTTCGATCTTCCGCCATTTTTGAAACCAAAACCTCATGACCCTTAACGATTACATTTCTATTACCCTTAAGTCTAATGACAAAGTCATCATCCGGGTGTTCTGCAAAATATTTAAAGAAGGTATTTGAATCATATCCTCTATCAAAAATGCCTGAAATAGGATGCTTAAGTATGGTTTTCATTGCGTCAAGTGATTTAATCGTTTCATCAGGCATAGACTTATGTCCATTAGAATCAGTAGAATAGATGTAGCTATATAATGGTATCGGCTGTTTATTGTTTGAAGAGAGCGCCACCGCCTCACAAACATGATATCCATTAACTAGTGTTGTCTTGGGCTGACTTGCATCTCTTACACGGCAAAGGTCCTCGAACTTTTTGCCATATGGCTTAGCGATTTCACTGTCATCAAACAGAACAACAACCTTGTCATCCTTATCGATAAAGACATTTTCTCTAACGATGGCGTAGTAGTTGTTTTTGATCGTTTCAATTTCGTCTTCTTCTATGTTTTCCATATTATCGCAAAGTCTTTCGGATGTGTTTTTTAACTTAATGCTTTCATCAAGAGCTCTAGCTATTTCGGTAGTAAGCACAGAAGTTTTCTTGGCTATTCCATACTGCATATCGAGCACGAAGTTGCTCGTAGCCTTTTTTAAATTTTTTGATATTTTGGAACTGAATATGGTGATTTCTCTTTTTATCTCGTATACGTCTGTAGTATAATAACTCATAGGGGAAGTCTCCTTTTTATTATGTTTACTTACTCAACTTTATTATAAATGAAAAGTGAGATTTCCCGCAATAATTCAAAAGAAATTGGAAAAATTGCCCACTGTCTTGTGGTGTCTATCATTCCAATTTTTTTAGCCTTTGTGGACAGAACGACTAAAACTAGGGCGTGAAGTCCAGCCTTTTGTGAATATCTTATAGAAACAGTCAAAAATCACCGCCGAGAAGATTCATGGCGGTGAATAACTTTTAAAAATGCAGTTTTTTCAATTAAAAATTGTGAATAAGTTTTTTCGAATATTTCTGTTCGAATCTGATTATATTTTATATTTCTTTTGAATACCGGAACTCAAATATCCTTTGTATAAGGAATTCCTTCACAAATGGTTGTGTTGTGAAAATAAACGAAATCTTCAGCCATAATTCTGAACTGATCAATTGTTAATACAGCTTTCTTGTGATGATCGGAATCGTGGCGCTTCTTAATAAGTCCGGCTTTATGCATCATTGGATCGATCATCTTTTCAAAAGTTCCAAAAGAACGTTCAACGATCGGTTTCAGAGAAGCTACACCTGCTGGTGAAAAACAAAAATTAATTCCTAATGCTCTAGCACATCTTCTTGCTTCCTTAGATACAAAATCTGAACCATTATCAGTCATCACTCTTTCAGGAAGAATTCCATATGGAATTGCATATTTAGGAGCATTGGGATGTCTCATAAGCAGCTCACTCTTTGGATCAATTAAGCACTCATATACTCTATTCATTGCAATGACTGCGTTATTATCAAAAGATGCCGTAAATCCAACAATCATTCTTGTTTCTCTATCAATCATGTAATAGATAATAGGGCGTCCTACAACGAGATGATAATCATTATTAGAAACAAGTGATACATCAACCTCATGGGCGTCAATTTCAACTAAATCCATCGGTCCATAAACACCCTCATTGACATCACCTTTCAGAAGTCGCTTATTATTTCTCATTTCTAACATTGATGTCTTCTTTGCCTCCAGCTGCTCGGGCGTAGCATAAGTATTAATAAAGTATGAGAATTGTCTCATAGATGGATATGTGCCCGGCTCTCCGAGATTTCCATTGCTGTCACGATATTCATCCTGAAGCTTAATATAACAGTATTCAAGCGTATACTCTTTACTAGTTGCAGTTAAATATTTATTCATCCACTTTCTCATGCGAGTATTATCTTCTTCATTTCTATGGAAGGCTGAATCACCATTTTCAAGCTTTCTCCCACCACCTGAACCCCTTCTTTGTGACTTAGAAAAATAACTCTTATCATATAATGAATAATCTTTCTTCCCGCTCTTAAGATAGTTTCCCAATACCCTCCAAAAAGTAGGTGCTGACATTCCACACTCATTGATAATCTTGTTAATAATTCGGCTTGATGATCTTGTCTTAATTTCAAGATAATCTGGACCGAATATTTGTTCCATCATGTTCATTGCTTTTTTACGCTTTTCAAATTTTTCTTTTGCCTCTTTCGAAAAATTTATATTATTCAAATCAATTACATTTTCATCAAAAATGTAAAAATCATTAGATTTAATGCTCTTAATAATATTAGAATAGAGCAATTGGCTAATATTTAGACTAGCTTTAGTAAGATCAACAACAGTTACTCTGTTTTGAGATACATTAATAACTCTCCAGTCTTCGTTTTTACCTCTTAAGCGTATACCTTTTCTAATTTCGATCATGTAAATTCTCCTCTCACTAGTATTAAGGTAGATTTTTATACAATTTACGCGTAGTTTTCTTTTATATTTAGGTAGTTTACTTCTTGTTATGTTCTAAAAAAAAATAACTCATGTATGATCCTTATATAAGGATAGGTGGATTTAATGGATAACTTTAGTAATAATGATCTAGTAGCTCATTTCGGTGAAAACGTTAGACGCATACGTAAACAAATTGGAATGACACAAGAACAGCTTGCCAAAAAATGCGGATACAGTCTAAAAGCGATTGGGGATATTGAACTTTGTAAATCAGATCCAAAACTTTCAACGGCTGCAAACATAGCAGACGCATTAAACATAAACATCGCACAGCTATTAGATAATCGTGTTGCTATTATTGACGATTTAAATAATTTAGGTTCGGCCAAAGTGGCAGATTATATTTCTGATTTGCGATTAATTACAAAATACCGCAAAAAGATATGATTTTTTCTAATAGTAGTATAATCGTTTTATGTAGATTTATCAACATTTTTCAACACGGCTTATTATAAAAAAATATCCATAGCCAATTATAGCTATGGATTCCATCAGTCATTATCATCTTTTAACATATCTTTCATACGTTCATATTTGGTCATGTACTCCTTCAAGGCTTTTTCCACTATGAACGTTTTTGTTTGTCCAGAATAGGTACTGAAATCATTTAAATCATCATATATTTGCTTATCAATTTTTAAGTTCAGATTCACACCGTCTTTTCTCGGTCTAGGCACATTATCACCTCTCAGTTCATTCTACATAAATTATATCATACAACTAATAAAAAGCAGAGATGTGTACATCTATTGCTTAAAAAGTTTTAAATTAGACTGTTTTTAATCTTTCATTTCATTTCTTATTGTAGATCTAAAAATCATGATTTTAGTCTTTCATTTCAAGCTTATTGTAGATGATTTTTCACAAATTCTGCTTTTTATTTCATTTTGGTTCTATTTCATTTCTTATTGTAGATTTACAAATTAATAATGCATGAAGACCATTTCACCATATTTAGTGATTGAGTACATCTTGGCAGCTGAACCCATAGAAAGGTTGATGCAGCCATGTGAACCTCTTGATTTATAGTATGATGGAGACCATGAACCCCATGACTGCCATGGTGCAGCGTGGAAGCCCGTACCAGTCCATGTAATACGTACCCAGTATTTCACTGGTGTCTGATAGTTTTCACCAATTAAAGTACGATTCATCTGATGTTCTTTAATGAAGAATGCACCAGTCGTTGTTTTACGTCCAGGAACAGGTTTACCTGAGATACAAGGTGTGCTATAAGCAACTTTACCGTTTCTAAAGACATAAACCATCTGAGCGCCTAAATCGACTTCGGTATAGTTTTTCTGATCCCAGTCATCTTTGAAGTTATTCCAGTTAATCTTGTAAGTTGATTTAGAATACCAAGGGATGTCATATTTTAAAGTGACAGCTTTGATATTATCTTCAGACTGATCTTTGACATAAGCATCTGTGCTATCCTGTGGAATAGCTTTATTCATTGCCTGACGAGCCTGTGCGATGGCTTTGGCATAATCAACACGCCAGCCATAGTCACCTTCAGTGGTTGATAACTTTTTACCAGTATGGGAAGTATAAGTACGTTTCTGACCGACAGTCTTATATTTTAAACACAGTTTTTCCACATAAGCCTGAAGCTTTTCATCATTAACAGCGACTTTGCCATTAGCCCAGTAAAGCATTTTCGCAATGTCATCAGGAGTCATTGTTTCAGTATGACCTTCCGCAATGGTCCAAGTAATATAACGTAAGCCTTTGTTGTTATAAGCAGCTAAACGGTTTTGTAATTCAGAGCGAGACGCCGTTTCTTTCGCTGTTTTATAACATGAATTGTATTTAGAAGTAGAAATATCTAAAGTCTTAGAAACTGATTTAAAAGATTTCACAACGGCTTTTGTCAAACCGTCAGTGTCAATGGTATTCCCCGGTTCTGCATCATTGACCTGATAAGACTTCTTGCTTGTTGAATAAGCAATATAAACAGGACGAGGTGCTCTGACCTTGTATGTCTTACTGCCTTTTACAAGTTCAGATTTCTTAATCACATTCGCTAACTTAGAGGCATTGTAAGTGACATCATGCACTAAGGAATATGAATAAGATTTAAATGGAAAAGAAATACCTTTGTGCGCATCACTGAAGGCATTTTCGATTTTCTTGCTGACAGTTGCTTTATAGTTAATGTCATCGCCATCAATGGTCATTGTGCCATTATTACGTCCCTTAATAGTGAGCGTATAACCATCTAATGACTTTTGAATTTTATCTTTTGACTGCTGTAAAGTTAACCCCGATACATCGATCCCGTTAATAGTGGTATTGTTATACCAACGATCTTTGTTCGCAATGTTGTAGTAAGCAATAATACCCACAAGAATGGCCACCAGAACAGCTAATCCGATGTATAAATATTTTCTTTTCATTTTTGCTCTCCCTACTCAATAAGTTTGTAACAATGGTTATTGTAACAACTTTATGAAAAAAGAAAAGCTTTTTGACCTTATTTTTTTATAAAATATCAATTTTCTTTACATTCAAAAAATTGAAGTGTTTAATCAAACGCTTCAAGCATGAAAAAAAGATACTTTGAACATTTCTTCGTCAATCACGACGATGATCACGATCATTATTGACAGATAACAGTTCCATAGACAATTGGCTTTATTCTAGTAAAATAAATCATTGAGTTTCCTGTAAAAAATTAAAGAGTAATTCTATATACCATAGTCTATACTGTTATTGGAGGGATCACCTTTTGCAAATCGTTAAGCAATCTTTTTTTCCTGATCGTTTAGCTATCAAAGATTAGACTTTATCCTAGCTTTGTCAAAGTATCTTGTATAAAGGAATGTAGATTTCCTTTTTTCTAATTCCATTATAGTCTCACCTGTAAGCGATTGCAACTATTTTTTGTTGAATTTATCAACTTTTTTCGTCTTATTTTAGAAAATATATGAAAAAGGAGTTATCCTTGTGACAACTCCCTATTCTAAGTAATAATCTCGTAATTTTGCGAGATCCTCAGATGATAAACCATAATTATCCAGAAAGTACTCTTCATAAGAATCATAGTGTCTTTTAATCTCTTCAAAGACAAAATCGCAGCCATGAGGAAGGACTCCTTCTGAGAAGGTTAAAAGCGTCCGCATATTTTTCGAAAAATGACCAAGCAAGCGATAAGCCTTATGCTTTTTCACAATCAAACGATGACGATACTTATTTGTCAGCAAATAGTCTTTTTCAATTGTTTCTTCACTAACACCTAACGCTAACATAATGAGAATAGCAGCGACACCAGTCCGATCTTTCCCGGCGGTACAATGAAATAAAATAGGGACCTGTTTATCTAATAATAAGGCAAAGAGTTTCTGATAAGCCGTATTATGAAAGATCAGGAAATCATAGAAGCGATCGATCGTACTTTCAGCGACATTGCGTTCCCGCTTCTTTAAGGCAATCTTAATAATCGACTGCGGTGAGAAGTCAATATCTTTGCCTTCACTATCGCGCATCGCTGAGATATGAATATTCGTAATTCCAGGAATCTCTGGATCAGGATGCTCTTTGACTTCGTCATGCGAACGTAAGTCGATAATCAC
This sequence comes from Intestinibaculum porci, assembly GCF_003925875.1. Lineage (GTDB taxonomy): Bacteria > Bacillota_I > Bacilli_A > Erysipelotrichales > Coprobacillaceae > Intestinibaculum > Intestinibaculum porci. The sequence goes on from NZ_AP019309.1 coordinate 2,145,067, forward strand.
TTTGATGCCCAGTTCCTGAATATGGCGCAGTTCTTCTTCATTCATTTCTGATAACGCCGCGCAGCGATAGAAGATCCCTTCTTTAATATGCTGGCCGTTTTGACTGCGATAGCCGCCTAGTTCACGAAAATTCATTTCCTTTCGAAACATATGATTTAAGCGAATATTTGACATAATATCACCACCTCACATGAGCGTTATTTTTGTCCTCGCTGCAGATCCTGTAAGATTGTATGTCGTTTATCAAATGGTTTATTTTGATGGCGAACATCTAATACATGTTCTAACATCTCTTTTGAGACAATAAAACTCTGATTAAAAGGATTAATGACAATCCCACTGACACTTGGGTCATTTCTTAAAAGATCTACATAATCATCGATACATAACGTCAAAACTGTTGTTTTTTCTAAATCCTGTTTCCATAAATCCAACTCCATCCGTGATGAAAAAGCAGGATAATACGTTTCCTTAGCAGAATTTGCTAAAAGAGGAAACTTAATGTCGGTATTTTTCTCCAATAATAACGATCCATCTTTCTGAATCACTGGCTTCTTACTAAAGTTCACACAGGTAAGAAAGTAAGCCTGCTCAGAAATCAAACGGAAGATTTCTTCCATAACATCATTATTTTCTTTCTCTTTTGCAATATCAAAAAGCATTTCTAATTGTCTATTATCTAATGAAGGTTCCATTGCGATCACTCCTAATTTTTTAAACTACCACTATTCTACCACAGATCATCCTTTGACACACGAAAAAAGCGTGAGACCTATCCCACGCTCTTCATCTTATTTGAATAAACTTAAATCTACATGCTCATTTTTGAAATGACCTGATAAATTAGCTTCCAAAGTGAGTTTATTCATGAATAAATCATAAAGCTTTGGATTTTTTCCATCTTCGGCTGGAGATTTAATAGATGGCTGCGCCATATCCCCGCGCATGATCTAAGGCATCTTCCACAGCATCTCTGATCATCTTAATTTCAAAAAATGACTGAAATTTTTTCTGATACATTTTTGGATCATCACGTTCAATAGCCTCTTTGACTTCCACCAAATTCTTGACATCTCGGAGTGTTAAAGTCATCCGTTTGGCTTCTTCAATATAAAACGCAACTAAATCAACCTAATTATCAAAGGATACAATGATTGAACTTACGCCAAATTCATAATACGTATTGAGCATACTGCCAATGGCATGAAACTGCTTTTCAGTTAAAGGTGTATGATTTTTTAAAAGAGAATAAGCCCCTGACTCAGCAAAGATTTTTCCTTCACAGCTTGAACTATAAGGACATTCATACATCAGCCATTCTCGCTCTTCTGCTGTTTTCACATCAAGCAGCCTGATACCATAATCACGTTTTTCATGATAGATGGAATCATCATTCTTAATAAATGCCATGATTTCCTGATTGACATGACCAAAAGTTTTAAATGCTAATAAAGCAAAGTAAGTAAAGTCTTCACCCTCCATAAAGAGTTTTATATCCTCTTTCATAGATTCTGGCACTTTCGTCAGACTTAGTAACATTAAAGCGTATTTAACCGCTTCGATATCATGTGAATGATAGAGGACTTCTTTACATACGTTTTGCATAATTTCGTCATTTTGATTGGCAATTGGTTTTAAAAAGCGTACAAAATCAGCAGCTCCATAGCCATTTAGATAGAGTCTATGAAAAGCATGAAATGCCTGCATATCGCCTCTATTTACATCATGAAGAGCGATTTAAAAACGTTCAAAAATACCATCGGGACAGTGAGCATGCATACGATACATAATTTTATCAAAATCCCCATAGTAATCACCCAAAGGTTTTTAAATATTGTCGATATTGATGATATTCCTTAAACGCATAAGATCTGAATTCTTTAAATTCTCCTAATTCATCATTTTCATTACTCTTTAATAGTTCGTAAATAGTCTTCATATACTTTTCTCCTTTCAACGTATCCATCTAGAAATCACTTACTGCATCAGTGTAACAGCACGAATTGAGCACCCACATTTGATAATGCTATTATACCCCTGGTTACATAAGCACTGGTAAGAAAGAAGAAATCACAGTTTTCCTTTCCCATATCCAATTATATCATTTCTTTATTCACATAAATTTTTGAGTACAAATGCAATCGGAACGCATAAATAAAATGTGCCTATCATTACGACAGACACAACATTTTCACTTTAGGCACTATGAACGCCCATATAGATTTCATTACCGGTTTCATCTTTATAAGTAGCCACGGTAAAGTGTTTATATTTCCATAAGCCATCCTGACCAGGGCCTAAACAGCTTGGCGCATAAGATGTAGAAATTGGATCACCAATAAGCGCTTTTAAAGAATCAATCGATGTTTTATACTTTGCGGCTTCTCTTAGTTTCTTTGTTAACGCTTCATTATAGTTTCCTAAATCATCAAAGACATAGAAGTTATCCTGATACACATTGATGCCCGTAGCCGCTTTCCCATTCGCTAAATAAAGTTTTTTATCTTTCTTATTGAAATACGTATGATTTATTTTTATCTTTTTCTTTGTCTTAACGGCCTTCATCGTCGCATAAGGAATCTTTTGCGCGGTTTTCTTTGGCGCAAAATAAACTTTATAAGGCACGGCATAGTTTTTACGCATACCATTGACTTCTGCAAAGAGAGTATCATAAGCTTTACCATTAATTTCTACAAAGCTATGAGCTTTGCCTCTTGGATTCTTTGATGCACAGCAAACATAAACGTTCTTATAACCAATAACATAAGCCAAATATGCAAAAGCGCAGGCATCAGAATGGCAGTCACCATCACCGCCATTGAAGTGATCATTGGCATAGAGCGCTGTCCAGCCTTTATGAAAGTTAAAAACGTGGGTGGTTTTATAATGGAAATGCTGGACCCATTTAAAACATTTTAAAAGCTTTTCACTCTTGCGCATCTTTTTAGTAGTAATTTTATTGGCAATAGCCTTAGCCTTTTCAATCGTTTCATATTCATAGCCATCTAATGGATCAATGGGCTGATTGTGGCTATTATAATAAACACCTCTCTTTTTACGCATCTGCATGATTCCTTGATCATCAAGAAAATATGTATTGCCTTTTATTTTCTGTTTACCAGTTTTCATAACACCATTTGTGCCAAAGTAATAGTAATGATCTTTCACGGCATAAAGACCTTTCACTTTCATCCCATTGACATAATAAGACTTATTTTTCCAGCCATTATAAGGTGCCGCATAAACAGTGGAACTCATCATCATGCCAGCAACTAACATAGCCGATAAAATACTTTTTCCTTTATTCATCTTCATATCTTCCCCGTTAAAAACAAGTAAAGGATTGCTCCTTTACTTATTTGCGTTGACACCCATATATATTTCCTGACCAGCATCAGCTTTATATGTAGCTACAGTAAAGTTTTTATATTTCCATAAGCCATCCTGACCTGACCCTAAACAGCTTGGCGCATAAGTAGTAGAAATTGGATCACCCAGTAATGCTTTTAAAGACTCAATGGATGCTTTATACTTAGCTGCTTCTCTTAATTTATTTGTTAAAGCTTCGTTATAGTTTCCTAAATCATCAAAAACATAGAACGTATTTTTAAAAGCATTTACTCCCGTGGCAGCTTTGCCATTCGCTAAATAAAGCTTTTTGTCTTTCTTATTGAAATACTTATGATCCGTCTTGATCTTTTTCTTAGTCTTGACCGCTTTCATCGTCGCATAAGGAATCTTTTGGGCTGTCGCTTTGCCATCAACATAAGTCTTATAAGAGACACCATAGTTTTTCTTAAAACTTTTTGATTCTGCAAAGAGTGTATCATAGACTTTGCCATTAATTTCCGCAAAGCTATGCACTTCTAACTTAGGATTTTTTGAATCACTAGCCACATAAACATTCTTATAGCCTATGGCATAAGCTAAATAAGCAAAGGCACACGCATCTGAATGACAGTTGCCATCTCCGCCATTGAAATGATCATTGGCATAGATCGCTGTCCAGCCTTTCTTAAAACTAAACTTACGTGGTGTTTTATAATGGAAATGCTGGACCCATTTGAAACATTTTAAGAGTTTTTCACTCTTGCTCATTTTCTTGGTCGTAATCTTTTTAACGATTGCTTTGGCTTTTTCAATCGTTTCATATTCATAACCATCCATCGGATCAATCGGCTGATTATGAGCATTATAATAAACACCGCCAGCCTTACGCATCTGCATTACCCCTTTATCATTGAGATAATAAGTAACACCCTTTACTTTTTGAGTACCCTTTTTCAATAAGCCATTTGCCCCAAAATAATAATAACGGTTCTTCACCGCATAGAGACCTTTCACTTTAATCCCATTAACATAATAATAGTTGCTTTTCCCTTGTGCTTTCCAGCCATTATATGGCGCTGCATGGACTGTAGAACTCATCACCATCCCCGTCACTAAGATTGCTGATAAAGCGCTTTGTAATTTCTTCATCTTATCAATTCTCCTCATGAATTTTATTATACGCTCGTTAAAAGCGATATGCATCAAAAAAGACGTTGCATTCACAACGCCTTTACTGATTCATAAATCTTGATAAGAACTGTTTTGTTCTTTCTTTTTGTGGGTGATTGAAGATCTGATCAGAGCTTCCCTGTTCACAAATAACACCCTGGTCCATGAAGACAACCACATCACTGACTTCTTTCGCAAACTGCATTTCATGCGTAACGACTGCCATCGTTAATCCTTCCTGAGCCAGTTTTTTCATAACATCCAAGACATCTCCGACCATTTCTGGATCAAGCGCACTGGTTGGTTCGTCAAAAAGGATCACTTCTGGTTTCATACAAAGTGTACGGGCAATCGCCACACGCTGTTTCTGTCCACCCGATAAAGTCGTACTAGAAGCATTCGCAAAAGCATCCATACCGACAGCTTTTAACTGTTTCATAGCTTCAGCTCTCGCTTCTTCTTTAGACTTCTTTAAAACTTTGATCTGACCGATCATACAGTTTTCTAAAACTGACTTATTCGCAAATAAGTTGAAGTTTTGAAATACCATTCCTACTTTTGAGCGGTAGGCTGCTGGTTTCATCGAACCACCTAAAATATTTTCACCATTGAAGAGGATTTCTCCCGCATCAGGGATTTCCAGTAAGTTGATACATCTTAATAATGTTGACTTACCACTCCCACTCGAACCAATAATCGTAACAACCTGTCCACGATTAATAGTAAAATCAATATCTTTTAAGACTTTGAGATCGCCAAAGTGTTTTTCTAAATGTTTAACTTGAATGACTTCTTCCATTGACGTTCCTCCTAAGCACAATTATCCTTAATGGTTGCGCGTGTTGTCTTATTGATTTTCTTTTCTGTGAAGTTTAACAATAATGTTGCTAAAGTTGTCAGAATTAAATAGAGCACTGCCGTATCCAAATAGACTTCGATATAACGCATGTTACTGCCGGCAACACTGGTTGCCTGGAAATATAATTCAGTAACAGCAATGGCATTTAACATACAGCTATCCTTGATATTGACGATAAACTGGTTACCTAATGAAGGGAACGTATTTTTAATCGCCTGCGGGAAGATAATTGATGTCATTGTCTGAAAGTTGGATAAACCGATTGCTTTGGCAGCTTCGGTCTGACCAACATCGACAGACTGAATCCCAGAACGGATAATTTCTGCCATGTAGGCAGCTGTATTGATTGAAATGATAAACATCCCAGCGGTAAAGGATGACCAGTTAAAGACTGGTTTCAGTAAATAATACAGGAAGACGGCCTGAACCATCATTGGAGTTCCTCTAAAAACCCAGACATAGAAACTTGTAATGACATGTCCTAAGTACTTAAAGAAACGTGTAACTGGCTTATCTAGCGGATCAATCGGTAAGGTACGAATAGCGCCGATGACTAAGCCAAGCACTAAACCAGCTAATGTCCCAACTAAGGCAAAAGCCACTGTCATCTTGATCCCATACCAGAATAATGGCCAGTTAGAGACAAGCTGATTCCATGCATAACCAAAATCAATTTTCATTTAATAACTCCTTATTTAGATGTAGGGGCACGATTGACAGCCTCTTCCATAATCTTTAAACGTTCTTTCTGAGAAATAGAATCTAACGCTTTCTGCACTTTCTTGAATTCAGCTGTTTTACGTGTATTGTTCTTTAAACCAATCGATACAGAAGTATCTACTTTAAAGTTATGACCCTTTTTGAATTTAACCATTGTTAAATCTTTGTTCGCTTTACAGATTCCATTACCTACTGGCTGTTCAGCAGTAATACCATCGGTATCCTTCTGCTGCAGGGCCACAACTAATTCTGGATAAGTTGCTTTAGGAGTCTGATGTTTGACATTCTTGATCTGATCGATGATTGTATCATAGTTAGTATTCTTCTGACCAGAAACCTTATAACCGCCAAACTGCTGAATATCAGTGAATTTAGCCATTTTAGAGTTCTTACGAACAATCATAACCATGTCTGACTGATAGTAAGGAGTTGTGAAGTCTAACCCCTTTTCACGATCTTTATTCGCTGTCATCCCAGCGATAATCGCATCGATTTCCCCTGAAGCAACAGCAGGCTGTAAACCATCCCAGGCAATCTTTTTCACAACTAATTTCTTACCTAATTTTTTTGCAATCTTGCTCGCCATCACAACATCATAACCATCAGCGTAACCAGCGCCGCCCTCTAACTTGACAGAAGTGGCGGTCTTCTTAGAAGTCTGCCAGTTAAATGGCTGGTAAGCAGCTTCCATTCCTACGGTAAATGTATCTTTTTTAGCATCTGAGGAAGAGCTTGAGCTGCCGCATCCTGTTAATAAGAGTGCACCTGCTAAAAGTGCTGCACAAGTTTTTTTCATAAACATCCTTCTTTCCCTCAAGAATAGAAAAAAGCTATACGTTATCGTATAGCCCTAACGATTAGATAACGCCTCTTCTTGCGAAGGAGTATTATGAGTCTTTCCCATAATACCAAGGATGTCACTGCCGCTTCACCCTTTCGGCGATGATTACCTTTCATAAAGTTCATAGCCTGCCAGCTCCCTCTATTACTCTGATGCATCGCTTCCTCTATCCTTTTGTATTTTATAGTCCCATTATAGCAACATGACTCTTCTTGTCAATAAATAGTTATTAATTTGAGAATCTCCCTCATAAAAATTCCGTTTTTTACGATTTCATGACCTAAAAATTATAATAAAAAAGGCAGAGGTGTTAGACCCCTGCCTGACGTATACGATACTTAGACATAATCAGTTTACGTTATCAGATTTTTAAACCAAAAGCTTATTTTGCGACGATATTGACAATCTTATTTGGTACAACAATAACCTTTTTGATCTCTTTACCTTCCGTATGGATCTTAACGTTTTCCTGAGCTAAAGCGGCTGCTTTGACATCTTCCTGAGAAGCATCTTTTGCAATCGTAATCTTTGCACGCACTTTACCATTGACCTGCACTGGCATTGTCACTTCGGCAACAACTAATTTGCTTTCGTCATAAGTTGGCCATGGGGCATAAGATAATGATTCATCATGTCCTAATTTTTCCCAAATTTCTTCACAGATATGTGGCGCGATACATGAAAGCATCTGTGTGATCCCTTCAACATATGGTTTATAAAGTGATTTTGCTTTATAAGCATCATTGATGAAGATCATCATCTGTGAGATCGCAGTATTGAATGCTAATTTTTCATAGTCTTCAGTCACTTTCTTCACAGTCTGATGATAGATAAAGTCTAATTCACCAGAGTTTTCATCAGTCACTTTATCTGATTCGACAAATAAACGATAAACACGATCTAACCATCTTCTTGAACCTTCTACCCCTGTATCAGACCAAGGTTTAGCCGCATCAAGAGGACCCATGAACATTTCATACAGTCTTAATGTATCAGCACCGTATTTTTCAACGATTTCATCTGGGTTAATGACATTGCCGCGAGATTTCGACATCTTAACGCCATTAGGACCTAAAATCATCCCCTGATGGAATAATTTCTGGAATGGTTCTGGAGTTGAGACAACATGAATGTCATATAAGAATTTATGCCAGAATCTTGCATATAATAAGTGTAAGACAGCATGTTCAGCCCCGCCGATATATAAGTCAACTGGTAACCAGTGATCTAATAACTGTTTAGCACCGATTTCATCATTGTTATGAGGATCGATATAACGGATATAGTACCAGCAAGAACCAGCCCACTGAGGCATTGTATTGGTTTCACGTTTACCTTTAACACCATCAATTTCCACATTTAACCAGTCCGTTACATGGGATAAAGGAGATTCCCCTTCCGCATTTGGCATATAGTTATCAGTAGCTGGTAATTCCAATGGTAAATCATCTAAACCAACTGTACGCATTGTCCCATCTTCCATATGGATAATTGGAATTGGTTCACCCCAGTATCTCTGACGAGAGAATAACCAGTCTCTTAACTTATAAGTAACCTGTTTATTCCCGCAATGATGTTCTTCTAACCATTTTAACATCGTATCAATGGCTTCCTGTTTACCCATGCCATTTAAGAATTCTGAGTTGATATGAACACCATCTTCAGTGAAGGCTTCTTGAGAGATATCGCCGCCTTCAAGAACAGGAATAATTGGTAAATCGAATTTCTTAGCGAATTCATAGTCACGCGTATCATGAGCCGGAACGGCCATGATCGCACCAGTTCCATAACCAGCTAAAACATAGTCAGAAATCCAGATTGGAATTTCTTTGCCATTGACTGGGTTAATCGCATAAGCACCAGTGAAAGCACCCGTTTTATCTTTATTTAAATCAGTTCTTTCCAAATCAGATTTACGCGCTGCGGCATCCTGATAAGCTTTGACTTCTTCGATGTGTTCTGGTGTCGTAATTTCATTAACGAATGGATGTTCTGGTGACATAACACAGTAAGTTGCCCCAAATAAAGTATCACAACGGGTTGTAAATACCGTGAATTCTTTATCTGTATTTTTAATCTTGAAAACAACGTTAGCCCCAACTGATTTTCCAATCCAGTTACGCTGCATTTCCTTGGTTGATTCTGGCCAGTCAACTAAATCCAAATCTTTTAACAGTTTTTCAGCGTATTCCGTAATACGTAAAACCCACTGTCTCATTGGTTTACGAATAACCGGATAGCCGCCACGTTCACTCTTGCCATCGATGACTTCTTCATTAGCTAAGACAGTTCCTAATTCAGGACACCAGTTAACAGGCATTTCAGCGACGTAAGCTAAACCAGCATCATATAATTTTGTGAAGATCCACTGGGTCCATTTATAGTAATCAGGATCACTGGTCGCAAATTCACGATCCCAGTCATAAGAGAAACCTAATGACTTGATCTGTCGTTTAAAGTTTTCAATATTTTTATAAGTAAATTCAGCGGGATGATGACCAGTTTTAATCGCAAACTGTTCAGCTGGCAGCCCAAAGGCATCAAATCCCATTGGATGTAAGACATTGTAGCCCTGCATTCTCTTCATACGAGAGATAATATCGGTAGCGGTATAGCCTTCTGGATGACCGACATGAAGACCCTGTCCTGATGGATAAGGGAACATATCTAAGGCATAATATTTAGGCTTTGAAAAATCATAGCCATCGGTTTTGAATGTTTCATGTTCAGCCCAGTATTTCTGCCATTTCTTTTCGACACTGATGTGATCGTAACTCATTTTCTTTCCTCCTAACAAAAAAGGCCTCATGTTTCAGGACGAATTTCTCGCGGTACCACCTGAATTCATGAGACCAGTCATGCACTTAATAACTTTAACGCAGTCATACGATATCCGCTTTCACGGATACATCTCCCAGGTGAGTTCATAATTTCACCATACCTATTTCCACCACCCATAGGCTCTCTGCAATGTCACATTATTACTACTCCTGTTCAACGATTTCAAATGTCTTCATCACTATAACACATTTTTTTAAGCCCTTCAACTCCTAAGATGCGTAATACAGCTAGTAATGTGAGTCAAACATGATATTGTCTTTATGTACCAAGAAAGAAAGTGTCCTGAATGATAGATTCAAATAAGTATGTTAAAATATCCTCCTAACTTTACTATTAGACGAGGAGGTATTGCATGAGAAAGGTTGAGTTAAATAATATGGAAGAATACAAATACAAAGTTATTAAAAAGCTAGTAGAAACAAACGGGAACAAAAAGAGAGCGGCATTAAAGCTTCATTGCACTGTCAGAAATGTGAACAGATTAATCGTTAGGTACAAGCAAGAAGGAAAGGCTGCTTTCCAGCACAAGAACAAAGATCGTAAGCCTGCTATTGCTTTTTCTCCCGAAATGAAAAAACAGATTATTGGTTTATATAAAGACAAATACAGCGATACCAACTTTAGACATTATACTGAGATTGTTTTTGAGGAACTTGGTGTGAAGATTAGTGATACAACTGTGAATAAGTGGCTTAGAGAGGAAAATATTCTTTCGCCAAAAGCTCGCAAAAAAACAAAGAAGCAGCATAAGAAGCTGATGAAATTGAAGCTTAAAAGCGTAAAAAGTGAAAAAGAAAAGAATAAAATCAAGGAAGTGATTTACAAAGTGAAAAAGTCTGAAGCTCACCCAAGGCGTCCAAGATGCAAATATGCCGGTGAAATGATTCAGATGGACGCTAGCTCCTACAAATGGAACGGCTCTGATATATGGCATCTGCATGTTGCAATCGATGATGCCACAGGAGAAATCGTTGGTGCTTATTTTGACCACCAGGAGACACTTAAAGGCTATTATGGCGTTGTTTCACAGATCCTTCTGAACAAAGGTGTACCAGCCCTATTTTATACCGACAGACGCACTGTATTTGAATATAAACGAAAAAATGCGCCTTTAGACAACGAGGATACTTTCACCCAGTTTGCCTACGCAGCGCATCAGCTTGGTATAGAAATAAAAACAACGAGCGTCGCTCAAGCTAAGGGCCGCGTGGAACGAGTTAACCAAACACTTCAATCACGATTGCCAGTAGAATTAAGACGCGCTCGTATTACAACGATAGAACAGGCTAATCATTTTCTTCACAGCTATATTAAGAAGTTCAATGATCAGTTTGCTCTACGTCTCAATAGTACCAAAAATGTGTATGAAAAGCAATTGACGCCAGCACAAATCAATAAAGCATTAACCATTATTGAAAATCGAAAAATTGATAAGGGACATAGCTTTCAGTATCATAACCTTCACTATATGATTGTGACTAGTACTGGAGCAGATGTGTATTTTAAGGAAGGGACCGAAGTCATGGTGATTAAGTGTTTAGATGGCAAAATTTATGCCAATATAAATGATAAGCTTTACAATATTCGTGAAATTGAAAACTGGGAAGAATATTCAAAAAACTTTGACGTAAGACCAGAGCTGAAAAAAGAAAAGAAGAAGTATATACCACCAATTGACCATCCTTGGAGACAGAATAGCTGGAAGTTATACTCTTCTTCAATCAGAGCCCATTTATATGGTGCTAATAATTAAAAAAAATCAGGACATTTTCAAAATCGCTTGACACTCCTAAGATGCGTAATACAGCTAGTAAGCGTTAAGAGCACCAAGATCAAAATATAAGGCTTTAAATCAACGGATAAAGTGAAAGCCTGATTAATCGAAGAAGCCTGCACCTGCATTTTAAAGAGAGATATGATCATTGCCATCAGAAGTAAACTTGAGCCATAGGCAAAAACGGATACTGATAACAGTTTCTTTACCCTTTGTTTACGCAAACAAAGCATGCCAAGCATTAACATAAAAAAAGCACTTTCTCCTAATACAGCGCAAAACATATCTAATGTCTTGTTCCTTTGCGCGACATCCAAACGTCGAAAAGTATACCAAGGATAATGACTTTGATAAAAACGATACCCTTGATCCATCTTGCCAGATGTATAAATAATGCCATAATCTGGTTTTACCTTCTGATGAAAGGCTTGAGAGATTCTTGTACATGATGAATTGGGGGTACTATAAAAAACATCATGCGTCGCTCGCTTTACCAAACCAGTCACGATTACATTAGTGCCACGAACCTTACGACCGCGCGCATAATAAACCGTTAAAGGAAAACTTGGCAAATGATCAATATGCAATTGCAACGCGGTATTCATCGGTAAGACGATCTCATAAGCTTTTTTCGGTAAGCGCCCTTTGATCACCTGCGTGACACTCTTTGTTTCATCATAAATACGTAAAGTTGTATTCATCTGATAATGCTTGTGATCATAGGATAAACCGCATAAACGATAATGCGCGTTACTCGTATATAAGGTATCTTTTGACCTGGGATGCAAGATTACGTTTTTCTTACTGCTAACACCAATAGCCTGAGGAATAGTCATCGCCTGCTTGTAATGCAGATCATCATAACGATAATGCATGCCAAATACAAAGGCAAACATCATCATGAAACACAGCCATAAAAGCCAAAAGCACTGATGCGTTGATAAAGACTGTTCAATAGATACGCAGTAACGCTGTAATAAACATTCTTCATCCATTAATACAACAATCAGCTTTTGTGAAGATAAATCCTGCAAGAATTGTAAGAATGTTTCCGGATCTTCCAGACCGCGCCCATCGACAAAGAGAATCTCTCCCGTTGCCTGAGGTAACTGATAAGGCGAGAGCAGCTCCACAGCTTCGCATAATAACAGTGTCTGCTTATAACGCCGTTCAAATGCATCGATATTCATCATGCCTTCTAAGCCCTGATGAATTGTGTGATGGTTCATCTTTTCACCTTCATTTCATTGTGACAACCTGTTATAATCAGCCTATGAAAAATTTATTTAAATACACCCTTGATAACAAGCGGTATCATACTTATAACTATTTCTTAAAAACCAAATATCATCAGAAAGTGGCCAAAGTCACCTTAAATGCGGATTTCACCTGTCCTAATCGTGATGGTCGACTCGGTTATGGCGGCTGCACATTTTGCGGCTCCCAAGGGGCGGGAGAATATGCCGGTGATGTAAATGATGACTTAATGACCCAGTTTGTCTCACAGTCTCAAATCATGCGCCGGAAATGGCCAGACTGCGCTTTTATCGCCTACTTTCAGGCTTATACAAATACCTATGCCTCGGTAGATGTTCTCAAATCACGCTTTGAACCTTTTGTCGGTTTAGATCATGTTGTCGGCATTGCCATTGCGACGCGCGCTGACTGTATTACCGAAGAGATTGCCGCTTACTTGGCGGATCTCAACACCAGAACAGATGTTTATCTCGAATTAGGTCTGCAGACAATTCATGATGAAACTGCCAAGCGAGTTAATCGCTGTGAAACTTTTGCGACATTCCAAAAAGGGTTAGCCCTTTTGCGTAAGTATCATCTCGATGTCTGTGTCCATATCATCAATGGCTTGCCGGGAGAAACTTATGAAATGATGTTAGAGACAGCGCGGCAAGTCGGCAAACTCGATATCCAAGGCCTAAAGATTCATTCTCTTTATATCATGAAACATACCAAGCTTTATTACGAATATCTAGAGAAGCCATTTCCTACCCTTTCTCGTGAAGAGTATATTGCCTTAGTCGTGGATCAGCTCCGTCTAATCCCTGACCACGTCGTCATTGAACGTTTAACCGGTGATGCCATGGTTAGTGAACTGTATTTACCAGAATGGTCGATTAACAAAACTACAATTCTTAATGATATTGATAAACTGATGGTCAAACAGGATGTCTATCAGGGGGATCTCATTTCTCCCTCTATATATATTAAAGAAGATTAATCCCCTTAATCTCACAAAAAAATGACGAAAAGTGAATTTTGTTTCACCTTTCGTCTTTTGTAATTATTTCATTTCAACGTATGCAAATGTATAAGGGACACAAACTGGTTTATGGACAAGATACTTCACTTTCGTAGAACATAAAGCCGCGCCGCCTTTATCGAATAAAGGAATCTTGGCATAATCTTCCATCGCAATCTTTTCTGCTTCCTTCATATCTTCCCAGCGCTTAGAAATATTTGTCTCCTTACGAACTCGATTCATTAAAGCATCATACTTCTTATTCGACCATTTTCCGCGGTTGAAAGTATTCCCTGTTTCACATAAGTTGAGATAAGTTGTTGGATCGGCATAATCTGGACCCCAGCGTGTTACAGTAATATCAAACTGCCCTTTCGGTTCACGGTTATTGACACGATCCTGTTTAACCGTTGCGACCATATTTAACTTTAAGCCTTTCAGTTTAGAGAAACATGACTGCGCATAAACCGCCACATCTTTCATCGCAATTTCATCGGTCCCATATAAAATGGATAAGGTTATCGATTTTTTCCCTAATTGTTTTAAGCCTTTATCAAACGCTGCCTGAGCTTCTTTTAAATTGTACTTTGTATAGTCTTCTTTGACATCTTTACGATAGTCCACCCCTTTTGGTGAAGCACATAAATCCTTAGGTACAAAACCATTGGCTTCTGTTGAACCATCTTTTAAGATTTTATCGCATAACTCTGTGCGATTGATTGCTAAAGATAAGGCTTTACGGATATAGAAGTTTTTGAGGTATTTATTTTTCATGTTTGGTTCTAAGTAATGTAAATGCCCATCCGCAAACGTTGTAAAAGTCTTCTGATTTTTATATTTATCAACTAATGAAGAGGTTAATGGCGCATAGTCGAGGTTTCCTGCGTCAAAGGAAGCCGCTGCAGTCTTTGCGTCTAAGCCTAACTGCCATACCATTTTCGATAAATGGACAGCCGAAGCATTCCAATACTTTTTGTTGCGGATAAAAGTAGCGGATTTTGATTTCGTCCAGCCGGTCATAATGAAAGCTCCGTTAGAAATCAGGTTCTTATAGTTAGAAGCGTATTTTTTACCTTTCGCTTCGACATATTTCTGATATTCCGGATAGAAAGCGCCAAATGGCATTAACGAAATAAAGAACGGTACCTGCTGTTCAAGCGTCACGACTAGCGTATAGTCATCTTTTGCCTTGACCCCTAAGGTATCAAGTTCACTCGCACTTGCTTTTGTTCCTTTATTAATAAGCTGATCCGCATTTTTGATATTAGCGCCACTAGAACCAAGCATATAAGCGTATTCACCAGCATTTTTAATAATGCGCTGCCAGCCATAGACAAAGTCTTTAGCGGTCAGGCTGCCAACTGTTTTCCCCTGGTAATCCACCCACTTGACATTTTTACGTAAATGGAAAGTATAAGTCTTATGATCTTTAGAGAGATCATAACTCTTAGCGATCCCAGCTACAACTTTTCCATTGCGGTCAAACATTTCCAAGCCATCATTAATGGCATGCATCGCATCCATTGAAGTCCCGTCAGTCCCAATCGTCGGATCCATTGACATAATATCTGTTTCTGTCGCATAGCGAAAAACGTTATTGGTTTTTGAGGCACTAGAACAACCAGCCATCATGGCGGCACATAACCCAAAACTTACTATTTTTTTGACATCCATAAATATTCCCCCTTTAGGATAGTTACACTATACTCTTGTTGTATACAATATTCAATATAATTTTATTATTATTTTGTTATTTTCTTATTTCTATAGACTTTATTTGTCTTTTCTCTATTTTTTA
The DNA here is from genome assembly GCF_003925875.1 of Intestinibaculum porci. Taxonomy (GTDB): domain Bacteria; phylum Bacillota_I; class Bacilli_A; order Erysipelotrichales; family Coprobacillaceae; genus Intestinibaculum; species Intestinibaculum porci. Next base: position 2,160,657 of record NZ_AP019309.1, read on the forward strand.
TTATCATACAATGTATATTCGTGTGCCAAAATAAAAAAGATCCCGCAGGATCTAGAGGTTATCATCATTCATATTATAAATATTCAAAAGACGCATGAACATCACAGCCACCGCCACATTTTGTTCTGGCAAATATGTATAAGCCTGAAACATGACCGAGACAACGCCAGCAAGGCAGGCACCAATGATACCAGGTAATAAGGACATAATACTATTTTGTAAAAGCATCGCTAAAAAGATCCAAAGGATGTAACTAAAAAGCAGTTTAAAATACTGCCAGCAGTAGCCTTTCATCATCTGAAAGCTTTGTTTACAGGCGGAAAAGTTTTTAAAGCCCTTGGCTTCTAATAAATAGCCGGTCATCGCCAAACGCATAGTTAACCAAAAAGTTAAACATAAAGATGCAAAGACCAAAACAAAGTAATAGGATGGAATCTTTTCTAAATTCATTGAGGCAATATAAGCAGAAGGATTCGCAAGTAAGCTTGGTAAATCATGCAGTCTCGCTGCATTCAGCAATAACCCCGCAATACCGACAATTAATAATGGTAAAGCAGATAATACTTCCTGCAGGAAATACGTTGTAAAAAGATCTTTAAACGTGTTGTTAACAATTTAGTGACTTGGTATGATTTTTAGTTGATAGCGCACAATTTAATATCTCTCTACGAGTCATAAATTCCATTAACTTTATTTTTACAGATCAAATATACTATTGCTAAACTTAAATATACTTTCTTTACTGAGTTGGCGAATGTAGAAATATTGCTGATGCTGTCTCAGCATCCCTAAAAGCTTTGTAACTTTCTCGCTGATATTGAGTTTTCTGAAATTATATTGGATCATAAATAACGAGTTATATCTATTTATATACTTTGTAGATATATTTCTATAATAGATGATTTCTGATTCAATAAATGAATGAAGTCCATTTACAGTATTCAAATGATCAGTTTTTGTATACTCATCGAGTTTTAGATGCTTTACGCCGCAATTTCGTTTTTTCAGACTCCAGTCATAAATATTGATACCATCTATAAAGCAGTAGCTTTCTTTATCAATATGCTGACAAAATTCATAGCCATTCACGTCAGTAGGTCGACCGGTATTATAGGTGTGAATAAATGTATTTCCGCCTCGGGAAACTACGGTCATAATACATACTAGAATATCAGTTATGCCTGGTTTCGGTGCTATTGATCCATGTTTTCGAGGATCAACGCCTTCCAGCTTGGTCCCTTTATGACTCGCCAGGATGTACTTCTCATCTATTTCAGCTACATCACCTACAGAATCATTAGCTAGGATCATTTCAATGAAATGAAGTAGCTTATGACGCATTCTAAATACAGTTACATAATGCACACCGATTTTGAATGCAGTTTCGCGTAAAGCTAAACCGTTGAGTGTATCTTTAAGAACAATTTTCCACTTTGAAAGGCTCTGATGTGAATAGAAAGTTAATTGACCGGTATCCGCTACAAAGCGTTTATTACAGCTTTTACATCTATACATTTGCTTGCCACTTTTTGTGTGTCCTGCTTTGATCATTTTAGGATGTTTTTCAGGACATTTTGGGCAATGCTCTATGATAGGTGTAGACGCAGTTTCATTAGCTTCAATATACTCCTCAACCATATCAAGAATCTGTTCAATTTGAAATTGATCTAGTTTAATATTAGATAAGTTAGCAGCAATGTTTTGAATTTCCATATTAATACCTCCAGGTACTATATATTTTAGCAAATATACATATATCCTGATGTTCAATACATCGCTTGAAAGGGATAAATACGGAGCTTATATGTGAAAGTCACTTATTTGTTAACAACACGTCTTTAAAACGCAATATTCCAACAAAACCATCTTTTTTCTCATCGACCTGATCCCCTAAGCCTCTGACAAACTTAAGAGAGCTAGTGACATAACCATGATTCATCGGCACCAAAAGCAAAATCAAAATAAGTGATAAACTATTGCCTATTGTTGTATTTGGTAAAACATTAGGTATGAAATTGATCAAACCGATGATCAGGCAGATATAGATCATTGTCAGTTTATGATTGCGCAGGTGCATTTTAGCCTGCATTCGCATTTCTGTAATATCCATTTTTAGCTCCTTTTAAAAAAGGGATCAATGCGACCCCTTTTACATATTTGTTATTCCGTTTCCAGTAAGCCATAACCGCCATTATCACGTTTATAGACAACACTGACTTTATTGCTTTCCGTATCAAGATATACGAAGAATGTATGACCGATTAATTCCATCTGCATAATTGCTTCTTCCATATCCATTGGTTTAGGATTAATGGTCTTTGTTTTCACGATGACATCTTCTTCGCCATCATCTTCTAATTCTTCTAATGTAGCGATATTGAATGCAAGTTTATTATTTTTTGACTTTCTGCTTAATCTTGTCTTGTACTTTCTGATCTGACCTTCAAGCTTATCAACGACTAAATCAATCGCATCGTAAAGATCATCATTCACCTCTTCTGCTCTTAATAAGACGTATTCTGTAGGAATCGTTACTTCAATTTTCTGACCAGTAGGATAAGTTCTGACTAATACTTTTGCTTCTACATCTTTAGTAATAAAGTATTTGTCGAGCTTAGAAAGTTTCTTTTCTACCTTTTCCTGGATCCCTGGTGTAACGGTAATATTCTTTCCTCTAATACTAACTTTCATATGAATACCTCCTTTTGAATTTCTACCTATATTATACTATACCGATAAATAAAAATCACTTGTTATTATCATATTATAAAAATTTCGTTAAAAGATCATAACACACTAAAAAAGAGGTCACATGACCCCTCAATGATAAGCACGATAAGCAAGCTCTTTATAGAAGACAGCTGTTGATACCGTTAATAATGGTAAATAGGTATAAACACCAATGATCAATGAGACAACACTGACAATAATTTCTACCACAAAAGCCGGTAAACCAAGCATTAACACATAGGTTAAACCATAAGTGATAAGAGCCTGAATAATGATAAAAGGCAGGAAGGAAAGCACCAGTTTCACATAATCAAAGACATGACCACGCATCAGTTCTCTTGAGGCATTGATTGCTTCTGATTTCTTCATCCCATAATCTTCTAAAAGATAAGGTGTTAATAACAAGCGAAAAGCTACATAAATACCCAAGACAACAGCTGCCACCCCTAATAGCCCCATAGAAATCATGTTATTACTGGTGAGGAAACCGCCACTCATCGTATAGACGATAATCATCGCAATAACGGGAATAAGCGTATATAAGAGGACATATAAGACATTTAAAACATAGGTCGGCAAGAGTTCTCGCCATCTTTTAAGACCTACCATACTATCGCTTTCATCGACTTCTTCACCCTGACCATTAATAAACTTCAGGCCGCTGACTACTAGACCGTGAGGCACTGTTAAAAATGCGAGCGTAACAATCAGTGAAATAATTGTCGTATAATCATTAGCGGTAAAGAAACCAGGAATCAAAAGAATGAACCCATCAATAAGAACAACACGAATGAGCCCTTCTTTATTTTTTATAAGTTCCTGTTTTGCCCGTGTTTTTATTAATTTAATATCCATGCAATCACTCCTTGTAAAAAAAGAGACTCACGCAGAGCCTCTTAATCTAAGTACTGTTTTAAGGTATCCACTTTATCAAGCTTTTCCCATGGGAATTCTTTTCTTCCAAAGTGACCATAAGCAGCAGTTTTTGAATAAATAGGCTGTCTTAAGTTGAGTGTATCAATAATCCCTTGTGGAGTCAAATTGAATTCCTTTTTGATTGCTTCTAAAATGACATCTCTTGACACCTTTTCTGTTCCATAAGTTTCCACAAAAACAGAAGTTGGTTCTTTTACCCCAATTGCATATGATAACTGAATTTCACAGCGATCACATAATCCGGCGGCGACTAAGTTCTTCGCAATATAACGTGAGATATAAGCTGCTGAACGGTCTACCTTGGTTGGGTCTTTCCCTGAGAAAGCCCCGCCGCCATGATGCGCAGATCCGCCATAGGTATCAACGATAATCTTACGTCCAGTTAAACCAGTATCACCATGTGGACCGCCGATCACAAAACGACCTGTCGGATTGATAAATACCTTATAGTCATGATTTAAACCATAATCATCAACGACTTTATCCATAATATCTTCTTTAATGAAACGTTTGAATTCTTTTTCATCAAAGTCAGGATCATGCTGGATCGACATTAAGATTGTATCAATCTTAGGTGTTTCTTCCGTATAATCAATCGTAACCTGTGATTTCATATCTGGACGAGCCCATTTGAAGGTTCCTTCATGACGTAATTCACTAGCATAACGCACTAACTGATGGGCAATAGAAATTGGTAATGGCATATAACCTTTGGTTTCGTTGGTCGCATAACCAAACATAATCCCCTGGTCACCAGCTCCGCCAACTTCGTTGTTGGTTCCTAAAGCGATATCGCTTGACTGGGTATCCATCACAACTTCAATGCGGCAATGATCAGCATCAATACCTAATTCATCTGATGTATAACCAATCTTTCTTAAGACATCACGAGCTACCTGTTCATAATCCACGTGAGCGTTAGTGGTAATTTCACCACCAATGACAACTAAGTTTGTCGTTGTGAAACATTCGCATGCAACACGTGAGTTAGGATCTTCCTTCAGACAGGCATCTAAAATAGCATCACTAATCTGATCACAAACCTTATCAGGATGTCCTTCAGATACTGATTCTGAAGTAAATAAAATCTTTTCTTTCATGCTTTTCCTCCTCTAGTTAATAAAAAAAGCTTTCAAGAGGAAAGCTCAAAGCATTTCCTCTTATTGTTCAAGACAAATCTTGCTTGGTTCAGGCACCTTCTATCAAAAGGGTTGCCACCACTTTAAAACGATCCGCATCTATGTGGTTCTTAATAAGAGCTTTAATTATTTTTGTATAACATAGATCATTATAAACGGTTCATCTTTGTTGTCAATATTAAATAGCAATGACTTCGTTAAATATTAAATAGCAATGACTTCGTTAACATATTAAATAGCAATGACTTCGTTAACCCCAGGCACTTCTTCGACTAAGATTAATTCAACACCTTCTTTAATATCATCAGAGATGAACATACAGCCTGAACATGCCCCTAATACATGGACATAAACAACACCATCTTCGAATTTGACATATTCAAGATCGCCGCCATCACGCTGCAAGTAAGGTCTTAATTTATTAATAACTTCAATGATCTTTTTTTCAGTTTCAGGATCATCACTGGTCGCAAATTTCTTTTCTGTTTCATTTGTACTATTTACTGTATCCATAGTTCCACCTCATTTCGCTTGTTATTATAACGCATGTCGTTTATAAAGAGAAGTCATATGCTCTTAAACATGAATGTTCATTCATATTTATGCAAATAAAAAACTTACCCTTCGGTAAGCTTTAGATCATATAGGGAATGGTGACTCGCAGGGGATTCGAACCCCTGACCCTCTGATTAAAAGTCAGATGCTCTACCAACTGAGCTAGCGAGTCGCAGGATGGCTGGGCTAGCTGGATTCGAACCAGCGAAATGACAGAGTCAAAGTCTGTTGCCTTACCCCTTGGCTATAGCCCAACGACTGGTGGGGAGGGACGGATTCGAACCATCGAACCAAAAGGAACTGAGTTACAGTCAGCCGCGTTTAGCCACTTCGCTACCTCCCCAAAAATGGTGCCGGCTATAGGACTTGAACCCACAACCTACTGATTACAAGTCAGTTGCTCTACCAATTGAGCTAAGCCGGCAAGATATAAAAATGGTGGGGGTTAACGGGCTCGAACCGCTGACCCTCTGCTTGTAAGGCAGACGCTCTCCCAACTGAGCTAAACCCCCGCTTCAGTGCTTATATAATATATCATGCAACCTCATATGTGTCAACGCCTTTTCTCAAATAAGACAAAAAAGTTTTAGTACAAAAAGGCAAGTGCCTCGTTTTTAAGAATGATTATTGAAGAAAAGTCATGAACTCAGCTCAATAAGTACAAAAAAAGGTGTCCATGACAGACACCTTCGTAAAATTATTTTTCGTAACCTGGTTTACCTAATAATTTGAACATATTCTTCTTGTAAACTTCAACACCTGGCTGGTTGAATGGATTTACACCTAATAAGTAAACTGATAAAGCACATGCTTTTTCGAAGAAGTAAACCATATAGCCGAAGCTATAAGCATTCATTTCATCTAATTCAATGACAATGTTTGGTACGCCACCGACATTGACATGGGCATCAATTGTACCTTCACAAGCTCTCTTGTTGACATAATCAACAGTTTTGCCTGCTAAGTAGTTTAAGTTATCTAAGTTATCAGGATCACTTGGAACAGTTAAGTCTAACTGAGGTTTAGTCACTTTTAAGACGGTTTCAAATAAGACTTTTGAACCTTCCTGGATAAACTGACCTAATGAGTGTAAATCTGTTGAGAAGACTGCTGAATGAGGTAAGATCCCCTTGCCTTCTTTACCTTCTGATTCACCGAATAACTGTTTCCACCATTCAGCGACATTGCTTAACTGTAATTCGTAAGTAACGAACATTTCAGCTGGATATTTCTTACCTAAGATCTGACGAGCAACGCCATATTTGTAAGCATCGTTAGTAGCTAAATCAGGGTTATTGTAATGATCCTGAGCAGCTTTAGCACCTTCCATCATCGCATCGATATCAATACCAGCCATGGCAATTGGGAATAAACCTACGGCTGTTAATACTGAGTAACGACCACCGATATCATCAGGGACAACGAATTCTTCGTAGCCTTCCTGATCAGCTAATGTCTTTAATGCACCTTTATGAGCATCAGTTGTAGCGACGATACGTCTTGCAGCCACTTCCTTACCTTTTGTTTCTTCCAGTAATTCTTTGAAGATACGGAAAGCAACAGATGTTTCTGTGGTAGTCCCAGACTTAGAAATAACGTTGATACCGAATTCCTTGTCTTTTACATATTCCTTGATCTGTGCTAAGTAAGTAGATGAGAATGTATTACCGATATATAAGATCTCTACTTTGTTTGTTGGATATAAACCATTGATGGCTTCAATAGCTGCACGAGCACCTAAGTAGCTGCCGCCAATCCCGCAAACGAGTAATACATCGATTTCTTTAGAAAGTTCAGCAGCTTTTGCTTTGATTCTAGCAGCTTCATCTTTATCGTAGTTTGTAGGTAATTCTACCCATCCTAAGAAATCGTTGCCAGCACCCGTTTTGTTGTGAATCATATCATGGATTTCTGCAACCTTATCCTTATAATCATTCAAGTCTTCAGCTAATTTGGCATGACTTAAATCAACCTTGATCATACATCTTCCTCCTTATTGATGCCTCGACTGATCCACCGAGGCAACATTTCTTTAAGTGGCTGGAAACCTTTAGGTGTTTCCACAATCAGCTGACGATGACGTCGACATTTACGACGGCTTTTCGCGACAGCTTTCAGTGAAAGTTTCGCCTGATGAGTTTTAGGATCGATATCAATGACCTTAACCTTGATTGTCTCTCCTATCGATACATAGTTTCCAACACTTCTGACAAAACGATCAGAAATCTCAGAAATATGGATCAGGCCGCTGCTATGGTCCGGCAGTAATGCAAAGGCCCCATAAGGCTGGATCCCCGTAATTGTGACATCAATAATGTCACCAATATGTATTTGATGAAAACTCATCCTGTCCCCTCCAATCGCCCACATTATAGCATATGTTTTCATATTCTAAAATAGTTATCGCTTATTCGGTAAATAGTTTCATAGGTTTCATCTATATGTAATTTATTTTCATACTATGAAATTGAAAAAGACCAGTTGCCTGGTCTACTTCACTTTCACGCTGCGCACCGCTGAATATTTTCCATACGCGCCATTTTTATAGCCGCGTACTTTGAATTGATAACGTGATGATCGCGATAAATTTTTCACGGTTTTCTTAGCGCTTTTCGTATATGTATAATTCCACTTCACACGTCCCGCTTTACGATAAGCCACCTGGTAATTAACATTGCCAGCTAGTGACGCATATTTAATTGATGCGCTTTTCTTCTTTCCAGAGACAGAAGTGATTTTTGCTTTTTTCGGAGAAATCTTGTAAGTGGCCGTTAAAGTACCGCTATAACCGCCAATACCTGTAATGACAATCTTATGTTTGCCTACACTTTTACGATTTGAGGCATAAGAAACAGTGTAATCCACATCACGTGTTAATGCATTATTATTCAGTGTCACATTAACAGTAGGATTTTTGATTTTGCCATTATACGTATAAGATGTCTTCGATAATGAAACAATGCCGTCATCAAGGGCTGTCACAGCTGGTGCTGCAGCGGCTGGCGCACTTGGATCCTGAGCTGTCGCAGCGGAATCGGCAACGGGCGCATTATTCGCTGTGACGTTTGATACGTACCAATAAGAAGCGACATTTTCGACGTTCACACGTAGAGCCTGATCGATCGTAATCAAGCCAGCAGTACTTGCCCCAGCAGGATCTGCTACATAAAACACATTATTGACATAAGACGTTAACAAAACTGCGTGATTCTTTTCAGTATAGCCATTAGCGCCATTACGAGCATAGATGACAACACCTTCCGGATGGGCTGCTAATAAATTATTTAAGGCATTGATTTTATCCTGTCCAGTAATATCACTAGCATTGCCATAACCATCGACATCACCATAAGAAATGGTATATGTGTAATCCGCGGTGGCATAGCTGAAGTCATGGAGTAAACCATTGCTCCAGGCTACTGGCTTTAAGCTGTCTTCAGTAATACTTGCCCAGTTAGCGTCGCCCATCAATAAGGCTTTCCGACGTAATGCCATGGCAGCGGAAACCAGTGTACAGGTTGAGGCTGTCTGCTGTTTTAAAAAGACGCTCGCATCATCGATACTTAAGGCACTTGTCTTGACACTCATCAGCATCGTCTCGCCAAGTACCACTACGAGCGCCAATGCTAGAGATATGATTTTTTTCTTCACGCTTTCCCACTCCTTATGTTAGTCTGTCGCATAAATGCGGTATTTCTTAATTAAGGTTCCGGTGAAATTTCCTAAACCTTTTATTTTTAACGTATGTGTTCCTGGTTTTGCAGAGTAATCATAGTAAAGACGATAACTGACATCCTGTCCCCTATACGTAATAGCAAGATCTTGATTAGTAAAGCCCTGATTTGCATCATAGGATTTCAGACCACTGACTTTACATTGTTTAATCGAACGTTTCCGAATAACATAGCTGCCCGTCGCATAGCCGTCATACTTGCCTGTTCCATGAACGCTTACCTCAACAACGCCGGCATTGGTCGTATCACCGTCATAAATCACCGAAAAATAACGGCTAGGAACCCGTTTCCCTTTTTCATTATAAACTTTCGGCATATTACGAATAGCACTGCCGGTATAAGTGACATTTTTAATTTTCAGATAGGCGATCGAATAGGATTTTGCATAAGTCTGTACTACTGCTCCAAAGCTGAGACAGATCGCTGTCATGAGAGCAAGCATTTTCTTTACCATGGTGATTCTCCTTCATTGAACACTACCATTATTCTAAAAAAGGAACTTCAAACAAAGCTTAAATTTTTCTTAAAATTATGTGATCTGATCAATTTTATGTCACCTTTTTATAATTCACATAATTTTACGTTTTTACGCTTTCCATCACGCTTTTTTCGATTTTGAAAAGAATTTTATCGTAATCGTATTGTAATTTTCTCGCCTATGCATATAATAGCTAATGAGTTAAGTCTCAACTCCAAATATTTTAATGAGGTGATACTATGGCAAAGAGATTTACATTTAACGATAACGACGAAACACCTAGACAGACCGGTCCAAGACACGCGGCTGACTATGATGAAAATGCATATAACCAGCAGGAAGAACAAGAAGAAAAGAAAGGTAAAAACATTACTATTAACTTTTCTAATCCTTCCAGCTCCAAAAAGACATCAACTTTAGGATCCATAGGACGCCGAGCAAGTTCCAGTCAAGCAACGCGCTCACATTCTTCTTCCGCAGCGAAAAAAGCAGCCAGCACGCTTGGCAAAGCTGGCGGCACGCTCGCTAAAGGAGCAGCCACGGGAGCCATTAAAGGCGCTACTTCCGCAGCTTCTAAAGCTGTTAAAGCAGTCGTTGTAGCCGGCTTGATCGGTGGTGCTGGGACAGCTGGATATAAAGCATATAACTGGTTCATGAGCAACTCTTCTAATATTGTCGAAGAAGCAAAAGATAAAGCAAAGCAAAAACTAGCAGAGCATGAAAACAAATCCAACACATCGCAGTCAAGCAATACCAGCAGCTCGTCAGACAATAACACATCTTCAAATACATCATCTGATAACTCATCAGCAAGTACCAATGATGATTCTTCATCTAACAGTTCTTCAACGAGCACATCAAATGACACATCATCAGCGTCAAGTGATAATTCCTCTGCGAGCACGAATACAACATCTGATGATAACTCATCTTCAAGTAATACAAACAGCGATCAGTCAACAGATACGTCAAGTACACAGTCTACAGCTGATTCCACAACGACAGAATAAAACGGATGCCACTGGCACCCGTTTTTTTTGCTTTCATTGATATATAGGCACAAGGATACCTGCGAATTCATTCGCGGGAGGAATTGTGCCATCCTCCTTCTCTATTTAACAGGCATATACCCACCTGCATGAATAATCTTCTCTACTTTCTTAACAGGCACTGACTTCTTGGCGTCTGTCACAACATATGTGCCTTTGTTATGAACGCCCTTTGCCCTATGCTTCTCTCCGCCAATAACAACAGTATCGCCAGGACGCAGTGTAAAGTGGCTTCTTCTGATCACGCGTCTGCCTTTCGAAACTTTCCGCTCTCTGAATACGCGAAGGTTCTTCTCGGAGTGTCTTGACTCGCTTCTGTCTGTGCGTCCGCATGACAGCTCTGCACCTTTCTTCGTCTTGCCGTCTCGCGCATCAACGTATTTTGCATCAAAGAATTTTTCAAGGATGCGGTTATTCCGTCTCAGCTTCTGAAAATGCATAAAAGGCGTCCTGCGTCTTGGATGGAATTCTCCCATGGCGTAGGCGTCATTGGCATGCGACTTTTCAAGGTGTAGGACTCTTCTTGCCTCCTGCGTAGCAGCGCCATATGTCATGTGCCATTCTAAATCAGGGTGGGTGCTTTTCAGCGTTCTGAACATCTGCCATCTGACAGCGTTCATGAAGGCTGCGCCGTTAAACGTCTTCGTCCTAGGCTTCAGGTCGTACAGCTTTCCGCCCGGCTTGTGGTTTGCCGAAGTATGGCATTTTGTGCAGACGGTCAGCAGATTGCTCATGCGGTTCGTATGATCGCCTGTTTCGAAGCCGATATGATGTACTCTCAGAATAGCGCCTTCATCCGCGGTTTCCCCGCACACCTGGCATGTATAATTGTCTCGATAGAAAACGGCTTTTCTCAGCGTGTTCATGCCGTATCGCGGCCCCTTCTGATAATCATCGCCTTTAAGCACGGTGCCTGTTGCCTCAAACTCATGCATGGCGTGGACGTCAAACGAGCCCATTTCAAACGTGGCTGAGACTATCGGCATGACCTCAAGGAACCGCTCAAAAATATGGATATGCTGATCACGGATGTTTCTCAGCGACGGCGCCAGCCATCCTTCCTTTTTGGAAGCTGTCCGATTATCAAAACGGGGCTTTCTGTAGCGAAGCCTGTTTCTTCTTGCGCGGCGCATTTTCCGACGGTCATCGTGCCGCTTCTTCTCATCCTGAAGCATGTCAAATTGGCAGTCAAAATACTCGTGTTTTTCTGATTTGATGGATACACCAATATGTTTGTATCCCGTATCGCAGCAGTACTCGATCGGCTGCATATTCTCGCTTACGATTCTTGTAAGCATGATCGTGAACGGCTTATACTTAAAGATAACAGCCTTGCCGCTTTTCAGCAGCTTTCTTGCACGGTACTCGCTTGTCGGCATCAGCGGCTTTTTATCCGGCGCTACAACGCATACGCTCATGGAAATTCCTCCTCGTATAATATGTTTGTAATTTGATTAATGAATCATCGCTAATAATTGATGATTCTTTAGATTTGAATATACACTTCAAATCCAGGATAATAGATTCTGTTTTGAACCTAAGGTTGTATTCTTTCCTCCTGCGGCCCCTATGGGATGTCCGCTTCAGAAAGACTTATTCCTCAGCCAAAACAGTTCTTTATACCCTAATGAGTTTGTTGAAGCTTTGTTTGCATTGTCTTCTTATTTTCGAGGTCGCGTTTGTCTTGGCTTAGAGGTGCAGTTCAAAACAAATTACTATCAATTTATGAAATGAGGTACTTATCGTGAAAAACAATATCTTTTCAAAACAATATGATTTATTTATCGGTTTAGACGTTTCTAAAGGCAAAGCAGATGCTGCCATTTATAAACGTAACAGAGATAGAAATGTTAAATCCAAATTTGTTCGAAAGGCGATAAAGTTTAAATTCACCAAGCCAGGTGTCGATGAGTTCCTCGATACCGTTAGACATTACAAAGATGAAGACTGCCTGAGCGTTCTTTTCGCAATGGAAGTAACAGGCGTGTACTCTGACAATGTCTATATGTATATACGCGATCATCTCCAGGAAAGTGAATCAGTTAAGTTTCTGGATACTAAATTCGTTGACAGGTGGCGTGATGCACACGGTTATGCCAAATCCGATCCACTTGACGCTAAGACTATTGCACAGATGTGCGCAACTGATGATGATGCACGTTATGTTGAAAAAGCTCCTAATTACAACGAAGAAAACAACAAAAAAGGACATGCGAATCTAAAACTTCTGACGCATCGCTATCAGCAGCTGAATAAACAGCTAAATGCTGAATATAATCGACTGAGTGCACAGTGTGAAAAGTTCTTCCCCGAGCTTACCGCTGTTTTCTCAATACGTTCTGCGACTGCGCTTGCAATCTTAGAGGCATATCCTACTGCACATCATATCATTAAATCTTCTAAAAATGAAGTCTTTAATGTGGCTTACGAGGCCTCTAAGCATCGCTGTAAGGAAGCTAAAATAGACGATTTGTTCGATCTTTGTGAAAATACCATTGTTACTCGGGTATTTTACAGTTTGAGTAGAGCAAAATTCAATTTTTGCTCTTTTTTTGAACACTTTTTTGTCAAATATTTCATTTTTTAATCTAGTACTATCTCGGTAATTATGATATAATTGGTGATGAGGAGGACGACATCATGGCTAAGCGACTGAAAGTATCAAAATCAAAATATTCCGAATCGTTCACAATCATTGAGGACTACTACAATCACGACACCAAGAAGAGCACCACCTTCATCGTTGAAAGACTGGGCAATCTTAAGTCGCTAATGGAGAAGTACAACACTGATTCACGCGACGTGGTAATGCAGAACCTGAAAGCCTACGTCAATGAGCTTAGAAAGAAAGACAAGGAAGACAAAAGTGTCATTAACATAAGCATCGGCGCTAATGACCTTATTGATCTGAACTCAAAGAACGTCTTCAACATCGGCTATCTCTATATAAGAAATATTCTGTGTTCCCTGGGAATAGCTGACATCTGCAGACAAATTTCCGAGAAGTACAGATTTAAATACGATCTGACAGACATTCTTGTCGACCTAGTCTGCACCAGAGTCATCTATCCGTCATCAAAGAAGTCTTCCTATGAATCAGCCAAGAAGTTTCTGAAGGAGCCGACCTATTCCCTTGCAGATGTCTACCGCTCCCTGAAGCCGCTGTGCAATGAGCGCTACCTCATAGAAAAGAAGCTTTATGAAAACAGCTCTAAGATGTTCAAGAAGAACACTTCAGTTCTCTACTACGACTGCACCAACTTCTATTTTGAAATAGAGGAAGAGGACGATTTCAGAAAATACGGGAAAAGCAAGGAAAACAGACCAAATCCTATCGTGCAGTATGGACTGTTCATGGATGCGGACGGGCTTCCGCTAGCTGATTACGTATTCCAGGGAAACAAGAATGAGCAGTTCTCGCTCAGGGAGCTGGAAGCAAAGATCGAGGATGAATTTAAAGTCGCTAAGTTCGTGGTATGCGCTGATGCAGGATTAAACGGGTGGGAAAACAAGGTCTACAATGACATGAAGAAAAATGGCGCCTTTATAGTCACCCAGCCTATAAAAAAGCTGAAAAAGCCACTTAAGGAATGGGCCGTATCTCATGACGGATGGAAGCTTCAGGGATATCCGGATACATACAATCTTGATGATCTTGCAGACAAGGAAACCATTGAAATAGAGGGAAAGAAAAGAAAGATCAGTGATCTCGTCTTTTACAAGCAGCGATGGGAAAAGACCACAAAGAAAACAGCATCATCAAAGACAAAATACATCCTGGAAGAGCAGATTATTGTCACCTACTCGAGAAAATTTGCGGTCTATCAGAAGCACATAAGGGACAAGAAACTTGAAAGAGCCAGAAAGCTTCTTAAAAATCCCGGCAAGCTCACTAAAACCAATCAGAGAGATCCCCGCTACTACATTACCGAAACGGCCATTACCAAAGATGGCGAGGTGGCGAAGGAAAAAGTGTATGAAATTAACGAGTCCAAAATAGCAGAAGAGGAAAAGTATGATGGATTCTATGCAGTAACAACCGATCTTGAGGATGATGACCTGTCGCTAATCATCAATGCCAACAAGCAGCGATGGGAAATTGAGGAAAGCTTCGAAATAATGAAAAGCGAGCTGAGAACAAGACCGATGTATGTGCAGCAGGAGGATTCCATAAGCGGTCACCTGTTAACATGCTTCATTGCGCTGCTGGTCTACAGACTTCTTGAGAAGAAGTTCCTTAATGAAAAATATACGTGTACTGAAATATTCAGCACGCTTCGCGACCTTAACATATCTCACCTGAACGGAACATACTATGTTCCAGCATTCAACAGAACACCGCTAGTTGACGATTTAGTCGAAATTTTCGGCTTTCAACCATCAAGAAAGATCATTCAACAAAAAAATTTAAAAAAATTTCAAAGAGTAGTAAATTCTAAAAATAGTACTAAATTGAAATGACAGAAGAAAAGGCGAAATACGTTGATTTCATCAATATATTTCGCCTTTAATTACTTTATAACTGTAAAATATAGGATCATTAAATCTTCTAAAAATGAAGTCTTTAATGTGGCTTACGAGGCCTCTAAGCATCGCTGTAAGGAAGCTAAAATAGACGATTTGTTCGATCTTTGTGAAAATACCATTGTTACTCTTAATGTTCCTCAGGAAGCTGAACTGATCACCGTTGAAATGGTCAGCAGTATCAGAAATCTGCTTCAGACAAGGAGAAACTACAAGAAAATGATGGTTAATCTTGCTTCAAAACAGCCTGCATTTAAGCGTCTTCAGACATTAATCGGCGTTGGTGAAGAATCCGCAGCTATGATTCTTGGTGAGGTATATGACATAGCTCTTTCCAAGAAAGCGGAAAACTTTGCATCATACTGTGGATTAACGCCAAGAAATAAGAAATCAGGTTCATCAGTTGATACCCATGGGAAGATTTCCAAAATGGGATCGCCTATCCTCAGACACGCTATATACCTGGCATCAGAGTATGCCAGACGGCATAATCCATACCTTGCCAACCTGTTTGCAAGGGTTAAAAACGGCAATAAGAAGCGCCATAAGCTTGCAATAGTAGCTGTTGCCAATAAGATGGCACGTTATATTTACGCCATTCTTAAGCATGATAGTGATTTCGTACTGCTTTATGAGGATCTCATGAAGCTTCCGGAAGATACCCGAACCACGTTCTTCCAAAGTATTACTACTGACATTCCAGAAAAGACAAGAAGATGTATTTACAAATATTCTGATGAGAATGGTGTAGTACATGATTTTACCTTTACTGGAAATGACTTAGAAGAGTAATACTGTATGTAGATTTTTGATATAAGGCACATATATTTCAAAGACTTGTGACAACTTTCACATTTATACACACTAAGACGTTTTCTTTTTGCAATTTTTTAATACTACATATTTGTAGCACTCACCTCTAATCCAAGACAAACTCACTTGGCTTTAGAATCAGAGTAAACAAAGATTCAATTAATTTATACAATTAACAAAATCAACTCCTTTCATATTTTCTATTGACATTTAATAGTATGTCTTTCCTGTAAAATAATAACGTTTGAATATATAAACTTAATCAGCTGAGCTAAGATTGATGAATAAGTGTGCGCTTACGCACGCCTGCATACGCTTGCCAGAGGCAGTATATATGCAGCTTCTCCCTTTCAGGGTAGTTCCCATCGCCAAGGTTATCCGCAGTTGTGTATGACATGCACACTTCTCCTGCCCGTCAGAGATGTTTAATGCATGCCCGCAGAGCGAGGGACGTGGGAAGAATCCCCAGGTGCCTGTATTTTTGCGGATAACGTAGTGCCCGAAACACATTAGGCTAATCAGCTAGTACATATGTACCGACGCCAGTCTTAGACTTGCGCGAGACAAGCCTGCGACTTTAGTCGCGGGTAGTTGACAACTCCTGGAAAGTCAACATGACTTATCATTCATAAATAGTACTTATTTCTACAGTTTATTTGTTTAAGGTTACTGGGATGAGGAAACAACTTCACTGTAATAGTTATTATGTACTTTATGAGTTTTCATTTCTTACACTACTGATCGACTCGTGTATTATAGCCACACCTGGCGCTTAAGTTCCCATGGGTCTATCCCTCAACTTTCTTTATTTTCTTTCTTCTACTTATACTATAATTATAAATGTAATCGTTTTCAAGTCTTATTTTCGAAATTTGAAAATATCTTATTTTCGAAATTTGAAAATATCTTTTTAACTTCAATAAAGGACGAGTGTTTAAAATGGTACCATAGAAAGGAACATTACATTGACAGTAATGTCACCTAACCTATGGTGCCATTTTTTGTAATGAAGGTAATAATTGTTATGTCTAAAGGAACTGTAATATCTGATGAAGCCATTAAAATACTTTCAGCCAATAAATTCGTCAAACTGGTGAGATCAAATCGTATTTCATTTACCTATGAATTCAGGATCATGATGTGGGAGAGATGGATTAAATATAAAAGCATTTCATCAATTAGAGAGGTCATGAAGGAAAATGGCATTGACTACTCTCTCTTTAACGCACAAATTATTAGTCGTATTCAAAGAAATTTTAAACGCGATGGGAAACCTACTAACGGACGTATGGGTAACTCTGCCAAACGTAATAAAACAGATAAAAACTATGATCAGTTCCTCGTCTCGACCGGAAAATTCATTCGCGCACGTCGTGGCATTTCATTTTCAAAAGACTATACTGAAAAGCTCTATAGCTTATATCCTGATCAGGCAATCGAGGATGTCCTTAAATCAGATGGCTTTGATCCAGAACGAATTGGCTATCAGCGTATTCATGCGCTAAAAAGAGTATTTGACGGGGATATTGAGCCGCATGAAAAGCAAACGTTTGATCAGAATATAATCGAAGAATATACAGACCACCCAATGGTTGAAAGGATAACTGCACATAGAATCAAACTGACGGATGTATTCTACAGCGAGGCATCAATTTTCTCTGATATGCACATTAATGATATTCTCAAAATCTTTGATATTGATTCTGCAATTCTTACTATCTCC
Source organism: Intestinibaculum porci (assembly GCF_003925875.1). Taxonomy (GTDB): domain Bacteria; phylum Bacillota_I; class Bacilli_A; order Erysipelotrichales; family Coprobacillaceae; genus Intestinibaculum; species Intestinibaculum porci. Next base: position 2,178,338 of record NZ_AP019309.1, read on the forward strand.
ACGAAACAGCGCATAAAAAAGCAAATTACTCAATCTGATCATACATGTTCCATTCATTTAGAGGCAGGCTCATCTGATCGACTCAAAGCCATTGCCCTAAATCTTTATGAGGCACTATACAATAAAATGGCTTGTTTTCTGAAGTCTATATCCCAATGCATATGGGATCTTAGCGCCAGCCTAAGAAGAGAAGCCTTCATAATGCTTGACTCGTTAGCGGACAGTCACATTATGCCTTTAAGCCAAATCATTAGTGAAGCAGGCCTGTCAAGATCCACCTTCTACTCTATTTTAAGAAACGATGCCTACGGCAGATATGAAGAGCTAAGGAATCAGAATGAAGAAGAAGAGGTCAGGGCCATTATTGATACAATGAATTACAAAGGCTATCCCAAAGGCAAGAGAACTATCCACATGATGATGCCTGAGATTACAGGCAAAAGCTTTTCAATTAAGAAAATAGCACGTCTGATGAGAAAGCATGGACTTAATTCAGGAGTTCGAGCTCCCCGTCAGTCCCTTAAGGCTGCTCGTGAGCATCTTGAAAAATACAAGTGCCCTAATCTTCTTAAACGAAAATTCAGACTGGCCATGCCTTTTACGCACATTCTCACTGATGTTTCCTATCTGTTTTTTGGAGCAAATGGCAGAGGCTATCTTTCAGCAGTCAAAGATGCGGTAACAGGGCGCATATTAGCTGCCGTGGTGAGCGAAAACAATGATTCGGCAATGACTATGGAGACGCTGAAGCAGCTTGAACGCTACACCTTTCGCGATAATGCCATCTTCCATAGCGACCAGGGGGCACTGTATCTCAATGAAGCATTTCAGAAAAAGGTAAAGGAGCTGGGATTCAGAGAATCAATGTCCAGAAGAGGCATCTGTGAAGACAACAGTTCACAGGAAAGCTTTTTTGGCCATTTCAAGGATGAATGTGACTATACCAGCTGCAGTTCCATTGAGGAGCTGAGGGAAATGGTGCTTTCCTATGTGGAATACTACAACAACGAGAGACCACAGTGGACAAGAAATAAAATGACACCCGTGAAATACGAATCGTATCTTGAAGCCATGCCGCCTGAGCAGTTTGATTTATACATGTCCAAGGAAACTGATAAGTATGAAAAAACGAAGGCTCTTGCAACAAAAAGAGCTAAAGCGCGTGCCAACCTGATACTGTCATGATATACTACAGACACCAATAAATACATATCAGGCGGAGGAAAGCATTATGGCAAAAAGAAATAAGCAGATTAACCTGGAAAAAGCTTTAGAAGAGGCTTCTAAAAACCAATACACTGAGAAGGTAACAGATGGCAGAATCTATTACACAAGGGAATTCTATGCCCGCATGAAACAGCTGATGGATGGCGGCATGTCACCAATTAAGGCATACAAGACACTCGGATACGATGTAAACACGTTAGGAGAAGATCGCGCCTACGCAGCTGCCGGTCGCGCTGCCAGCGGACAGGCACGCAAGCCCAAGAAGGTCAGCGGCATGGTTCCGCGTGATCAGGTTGGCAATCTTTCCGATCAGGAAATGGTTGACTATCTTAATTCACGCATTGACTATCTGGAAACAGTTGTTGGAGTCGTAAAAAAAAAGGGCTCAAAACTGCTGGTGAAGGTATCATCATCGAAGAACGAGAAATAGCGGTAGATAAATGTCTTCTCGCAGATACGTATATAAGAGATCATCCTGATGTCAAAATCAGTGAGGCCTGCAAGATATTTGAAATCACTTCAAGAAAATACAGGTGCTGGAAGAAAAAACGTGAAAATCCATCTGCCAGCCAGATTCAAAAGGCTACCGAAGATGAGATGATAAAGGATAAGATGATTGATATCGTCAAAACCTTTGGCTTCGTGCCTGGGCGAAGAACATTCTGTGCTCTTTTTACTCGCATGCATTTTAATATCAATGGTCAGCCGGTTGGTGAAAAAAAAGTAACGCGTCTGATGCAGGAATTGAATTTGTTCCCCAACCTACGCCATAAGGATGCCTACAAGGGACAGGCAACATACAACCATCCTTATTATAACGTTAACGATTACGTAAAAAGATACTTCAGACAAGACCCGCGCAAGGTTATTCTCACTGATATCACTTATATTTCCTATAACGGCAATAAAAACATCTCTTATCTATGCGTATTTAAGGACGCATTTACCAATGAAATTCTTGGATGGCATATTTCTAAAAGAATGGACGTTACCCTCGTTGAAAGAGCTTATTGCATGATGATGGATCTTCATGAAAAGGAAATTGAGAAGGCATGCAAATACATGAAGGAAAATGGAAAAAAGCCTTATGTCTATATTCATTCAGACAACGGCTCTCAATACCTTTCCACCGAATTCAGAGAAATTCTAGAAGATGACGGCTTCATTCAGTCAGTATCCAGACGCGGAAACAGCCTCGATAATGCGCCAATGGAAAGCTTTTTTTGGAAGAATGAAATCTATTCTAAATGAATTAGTTGAAAAATGTCCTAACTTTGATACGGTTGAAACCATGATCAAAAACTTTATGGAACAGTATAATACAGTAATACCTCAGTATGATCTGGCAGGACAGACTCCTGAAGAATACTATCGCTATATTACTGAAGGCATTTATCAGACTGATGTTTATTTCGGCGTCTCAGCCAAAGAACTCATCACCCAGGAAGAACTGGAATCCAGACGCGAACAAGCGCGTGCTGAAAGAGCTCGACGCAGAAGCAAGCAAAACGAGTCTGGTGAATCATCTTATGAGTATAAGAGCGAACAGCATCCTTTCAAAGTGGTACAGAAGGATCAGAAGGTTATTCTAGCTCGAATCAATAAGCTACAGAGACTGATTGACGAAAATACGAAAGAAGTAGAAAAACTGGATACGCTATTGGCTGATACGAATACAGCACTCAAGTTCCTAACCAAGGCATCCGATTCAGTGATCAAGTCACTGTACTATCCTAGAAACTGGCAGAATTATCCAGAGCTATCGTATGTGAACAGAACAGGAGCAATCTATTAATAATACATCAAGTCATCCACTTCTTGTTTAAAAAATCACGTAGAGTGGTTCTTTTTGTCGTACAATAAAACTCCTGATATGGATGAATAGAAGCGAAAAAATGAGGGCAAGATTCAATTGAATCTTGCCCTCATCCTTTGTGAGCTGAAAACAAGTCGTCACTGTCAATAAATAGTCCTTGACAATGGTACCAGTTTAGTTATACCTCGTCCTTTACTGTGTGTTCATTGATTCATTATAAATTTAGAAAGGAGGAGTGGTATTTCACCACTCTCATGAAATAATGAAAATTTCGAAAAATTAAAAGTAACGTTTTTATGATCTGATTACTTTTACTATTTGTGTTTCCTCAAGTGCGCCTTCTTAAGATTTTTTTCAAACACTCGACAGTTTCACCAGACTTTCACATTCGTGCCATCGCACGTTTTACGTTCCCATGGGTCTATACCTCTCTTTCTTTAATCTTTATCCTAATTACAATATAACCACTTTTGTATGCGGTTTCAAGCAGAAATTAAAAAAAGAGGAAAACTTTTGTGTTTTCCTCTAGCGCACCTGAATAATAAAGAAGTAATGAAGATTTTTCCCTCTTGGTACATCGTAATGTTCAATCAAAGTTAAGTAATCTTTCTGTAAACGCAGATTCTTTTCAACCAAAGCAATTTCGCTCGTATATAAGAAGACATACCCACCTGCTTTGACTAAACGGCGAATTCTTTCAAAGAAGCCATCATAGAGATGCGTTAAAGATTTCTTATCATGCATTTGCGCATACGTTGGCATATCTGTCACGATTTCATCAAACAGATCGCTATTGACAAAACGTAACGCATCCTTATTGACATAGTTAATTGGCAGCTGAGCTGCTTTGGTATTTCGTTTTGCGGCTTCAAGGCCTTTGCCATAAATATCTAATCCTAAGGCAAAGCGTGCCGGTTTCATCATGCAGCGTTCGATTAAAGTAATCCCACTGCCGACAAAAGGATCTAACACTTTCGCATAGTCAATCATATACGGTTTCGCTAGTTCCATAAGTGTTGCGGCCACGTATGGCTGCATGGAATTAGAAATCACTTCTTTACGATAATCAAAACGCGGATTATGTAAAATAGATAATTTCAAATAGGCACTGATCTTCCCTGGACGTAATTCTTTTAAAAGAATTTCAATTTCATAATTCCTTGTTGCATTCAATAATTTATTTGGATATGCCTTTAACATGGTCTTTAAGACAGTATCCATCAGTTTTGGATCTTTTTCTCTAAATGTATCAGTAATCTTATAATAGAACTTATCCGCATTATCAAAAAGATTATCTAAGAGTTCTAATAAGTTTGACTGGATCAGCTGTGAGGCAATTACCTGACCATCTTTTTCCATTAAGGCACAGCCTTTTAAAGGAATAATCATATCTTTATAGTTTCTTAGCGGTAACAGATCATAAACCGAATTAGTACGCACTAAAACACCCTGTCCAACAGGCTTATATTTTAAGTGAAGCACATATTCAAAAAGCGTAAACTGATAATAAGGCAGCGTCGTTAAAATGACATCGACATCCTTATGTAACAGCTTGACCATTTTCTTTTTGTGGCTGCCATAGCTGCGAATCAGCGGATTTAAAATCTTTAACTGGGCTTGAATATGTTTTTTATCGGCATGATCATCATTCACCAAAGCTTCCTGAATCTCTTTTAATTCCCCTAAAATGCTTTTACAATCCTGTTTCGCTAAGCCTTTTAAATACCCTTCCTTCGCAAACTCGATCAGTTCGTGATGATAGCCATCTAAAAGAATCTCTTTCACCCCTGTTTTCTTAAAAGAGCCAAGTAAAATAGCCGCATTCTTACGAATTTTGGGATCCTCATCTTTTAATAATTCAACCAATTTGTTGTAAAGGCCTTCATCTCTGATTTCAACGTCATCACTGAGCGTATTTTTTAAGGCAATGAGTGACGCTCTGACATCCTGGCCGCGTAATATTTTATCTGAAATTTCTTCAATCACTTGTTATTCACCCCATACTTACATTATTGCCACATAAATATAGTATCATTATATCATATTATGAAAATAGTCACAACGAGTTTCCAAATGGAAAAACGGCCAAGACGCTATGTCTTAGCCGCTATTTTAGGCAATCAAGTAAACAAGTACCGATAAAATTGTACTCGTCAAGCCAACAATCGCTTCAAAAGCAATCAGTTTCATACGATCACCAATATCCATATTGACCGCACCGCCGGTTGCGTGGAAGAACGAACCATGCGGCAGTGAATCGATCACCGTTGCTCCGGCATGAATCATTGCCCCCGCTGATAAAGCGGGAACCCCTTTGGCGAGTAAAACTGAGGCAAAAGTCTGTGAGGCAACGGTTGCCCCCGCGGTTGTAGAAGCGGTGGCGCCCGCCATCAGAATACCAGAAATTGGCGCTAATAAGAAAGCCGGAATATTGAGGACATTAAGTAAATGGACGACATCCCCCTGCAATGCTGAGGCTTTGATAATGCCGGCAATTGTCCCCGTCCCTAAAAGCAGAATGGAAACGCCAGTGACTTTTCCTAAACCATATTCGCTAAAATCACCAAATTGCGAATATGGCCAGTCACTAACGTGCAGACCAACCCACCTACCGGCAAGGCAATCATCGGATCAACTGTAACATTGATACTTCTTAACGAGAGTAAAAGAATCACCACGATTGGCCCGGCAATTGCCTGAATAAAGGAAGGCAAAGCGCGCCCTGGTAAATCGACATCTTCTTCATTGACCAATAAGCCTTGGCGTCGTGATAACAGCTTTGCTAAAAGAACTGTCACGATCAAAGCACCGATCGCTGGTAAGATATTTTTGATCATTAACGCAGTTAAATCTACTTTAAACGCTTCTGAAACGGCGATGGTATTAGGATTTGGAGAAATAATATTGCCAGCTTTTCCGCCGCCAATCATCGCCAATAAAAGACTTTCTTTATTATAGCCCGCTTCACGGCCAATCGCTAAAGCGATCGGGGCGACCGTAATAACGGAAATATCCACAAACACGCCAACCGCGCAGATAATCATTGTCGATAAAGCAATCGCAAATAAAGCACGTGAACGCCCCAGTTTATGAACAATCACTTCGGCGATCTTTTCGGCAGAGCCGGTTTTAATGAGAGCCCCTGCTAAAATGCCGGAAGTTAAAATACGTAAGACGGAGGTCATCATACTTGCTGCGCCGGTCATCATTGTATTGACGGTTAAATCAAGATTCATCGAGCCCAGCAAACCGCCCACTAAAGCTCCTAACATAAGGGAGTAGGCAGGATGGAATTTTTTAATAATAAGAATAATTGAGAGCGCTAAGCCAATCAGTGCTCCTAACGTTGTAAATTGAGCCATTTATTTTGTTCCTTTCATCATGATTAATCGCATGACTTGTTCCGCGGTATCCGCTAAATTATTAAGGGCGTTGTCATGATTCATCGCTTCATCTAAAGTCGTCGCTTTACGCATAATCGGGAAAAAGGCATCAATGCCATGCTTATTGCAAAGAGTCGCATCTTTAGTGACACAGCCGGCAAAAGCGATCACTGGTTTGTCATATTTCTTTGCTAACTGGGCAACACCAATCGGTGCTTTTCCCATCGCTGTCTGCCCATCTAAGCGGCCTTCACCAGTAATGACAAGATCCGCTTCTTTAATCGCATCTTCTAATTTTGTTTCTTCTAAAACCATGGAAATACCTGAAACTAACTCTCCCTGTAAAAAGCTTTTAAAAGCAAAGCCCAGACCGCCAGCTGCCCCAGTACCAGGATATGTGGCATCAATCGTATCATCTAATGCTTGCGCGCATTTCGCATAATGCGCTAACCAGCCATCCATTTCTAAGACCTGAGCGGAAGTGGCCCCTTTCTGTGGTCCATAGATGGCACTTGCCCCCTGCGCTCCACAGAGCGGATTTGTTACATCGCAGGCAATCTTAAAACTGCATTCCTGTAATGCTGGTAAAACATGGGATGTTTCAATATGATCTAAATCTTTAAGCCCTTGCGCGCCTAAAGCTATAGGCTGCCCCTGAGCATCTAAAAAATCATACCCTAATGCCATTAACATGCCGACACCGCCATCATTTGTGGCTGAGCCGCCAATGCCGATGAGGAAACGACGACAGCCGCGTTTAATGGCATCTTTAATCACTTCGCCGACCCCATAAGTGGTGGCTTTCATTGGGTCTAACTGATTACGCGGAATCAAAGTAATGCCCGCTGCGCCGCTCATTTCAATAATTGCTGTCTGACTTTCCGCAATAATGCCATAAGGGCAGTTGACTTTATCCCCTAATGGCCCCGTCACCTGGACATAAACTTTATCACCGTGCATGCCTTCGGTTAATGCGTCAACAGTACCTTCCCCGCCATCCGCTAAAGGGCGCACATTGACTTCAATCGCTGAATCAACGCGTTTAAATCCAGTTTCTACGCCATGTCCAGCTTCAAGAGATGTTAAGGATCCTTTAAAAGAATCAATCGCTGTTACTACTTTCATATTTTTATACCTTTCCTTGTTTATTTTTTATCTTCATACGTATTATAGAATTTTTTAACAAGTTATGATATAGTACATATACCATATTTAAGCGTTTATATTTTTATGCTTATGTTATAAAGAACAAGGAGGACTTATGGCAATTTCACATACCTTATCCCAGCAGATTATCGATACTATTCACGATGTCTGCGGCTACAATATTAACTTCATTAATACTCAGGGCATGATTAGTGCTTCCACCAATCCTAAACGGATTGGCACTTACCACGAAATTGGTCATCAGGTCGCTTTAACCGGTAAAACCTTAGAAGTAGGCTTAGACGATAATTTCAACGGGGCCCGGGAAGGGATCAATATTCCCATCTTTTATCACCAGCAAATCATTGCCGTCGTCGGTATTACTGCTCCGCCCGAAGAAGCCCGCCGCTATGCGCATCTCGCTGAGCGCATCACCGCGCTGCTTTTACATGAGCAGGAATTATCGCAGGTCAATCGTTCCCTCGATTTACAAAAGCGTTACCTCATTCGCGCTCTTACGACTGGTGAAGTTGATAATCGCGAGTACTTTGAAGACAGCCTCAAACATTTCCATCTTGATCATGAGAAACGTTATCGCATCATGACATTTCTCTTTTCTCAGGATGTCAATATTTCCCGAATGGAAAGCAGCCTGCAGTCTTTATGTCAGCGATTCAATCAAGAAGTGTATGCTTATATGTATCCGAAAAGCTTTATTGTCTGTATTGAGGATGACGTATATGCAAAACAGTTATCCGTAATGCAAACTTTCATCAAACAAAATCCCGCTTTAAAATGCGGAATTGGACAAGCAAGAATGTTAAAAGATGCGGCCATTTCTTACCAAGGCAGCTTAACCGCATTAGCTGCCATCAAAGAAACCCAATGGCTTTGTTTTGATGATTTAACGATTGAAATCTTATTAAGCTCGCTAGAAGAAGCCCCGAAAAAAGCATATAAACAAAAAATCCTCTCCCCTTTAAAGGAAGAAGATTGTGCATTTTTAAGAGTTTATTATGATCAGCAGATGTCTTTAACGAAGACCGCGAAAGCCCTCTATCTCCATAAAAACACCATCCAGCAAAGACTCAATACAATCGCTTCTAAAACCCATTTGAATCCCCGTCATTTTGAAGATGCCGTCTTATTCTACTTAGCTTTACGCATTTAAAAAGATCACCGCAGTGATCTTTTTATAATACTAATGATGGAGCGGTGTAAACACGCGCTAATAATTCCTGATTTAATGCATAAAGGCCTTTAGGATCATTGCCAAAGAGTTTGAACTTCTTGAGCAGATCATCCGCTGTCTTTTCTTCTTCCCCCTGTTCTTTGACGAACCAGTCAAAGCACTGCATCGTTCTGAAATCATCAACATCTTTCGCTGCTTTATAAATCTTATTAATCAGACTAGTGACATACTCTTCATGGGCTAAGCCCTGGGTAAGAGGATCTTCTAAGCTATTAAGCGTCGCTTCTGGTTTGTCAATGACATCAAAGGTTACACGATGACCATTGTTTTGTAAATATGTTCTCATTAACAAAGCATGATCTCTTTCTTCCTGCGCCTGAATATCATACCAGTGGCCAAAACCATCTAAGCCCTGATCATAATAGTAGTTCGCAAATTCTAAGTACAGATAAGCTGAGTAAAACTCCTTATTGATCTGTTCATTAATCAAAGTACTGACTTTTTCATTTAACATTTTTCTTCACCTCATCAAAAGTGTAGTCTTGTCTTGTTTACTTGTCAAATAATTCCCTTTTCTGTAATAATCAAATCTAATGGCACATCTAAAGGATGCGGCTCAGTCGTTTCCACTTGCTGGAAACTGTAAGCTACGCCCACCTTAAGGGCTTTGCTTTCTTTCATATAATAATCATAATACCCTTTACCATACCCCACGCGATTGCGCTTTTCATCAAAGAGTAATAAAGGCACTATAATCAAATCAGGTTCATCTAATTCTTCATTGGTCATTGGTTCATCAACCCCAAAGAAGCCTGGTGCTAAATCATCAAAAGAATGAATATGATAAAAACGCATACGATCATCCTGATCAATGCGCGGCACATAGAAGTCTTTATCAGAAAAATGACGCTTCATCAGTTCTCTGGTATCAACTTCATGTTTATAGCTGACATAAATAGCGATTTTGTGCGCCTTTTGAAAGGCTTCGGTCTCTTCTAAAGTCTGACGAATGGATGCACTAAAAGCAAGAAACGTTTCTTCATCTAAGGAGAAACGTTTCTGAATCATGGCTTTACGTGCCTGTTTTTTATCCAACGGAGTCACTCATATCCAGCTTTAAGAGCTGATTTAATTCGACCGCATATTCCATTGGTAATTCTCGTGAGAAAGGTTCAATAAAGCCCATCACGATCATTTCGGTCGCTTGCTCTTTAGTCAAACCGCGAGACATTAAATAGAAGAGCTGATCTTCAGAAACTTTAGAAACCGTTGCCTCATGTTCAATCGTTGATTCATTATTGAGCATGACATTATTAGGTATTGTATTAGAGGCACTTTGTTCGTCAAGAATGAGGGTATCACATTCAACTTTAGATTTAGCATTGAATGCTTTCCGATTCATCCGCACCAAATCACGGAAGTCCGCATGACCGCCATTACGGGCAATGGACTTCGAAATGATCTGACTTGATGTATGTGGTGCTAAGTGAATCATCTTAGCGCCCGAGTCAATGATCTGCCCTTTATCCCCAACGGCAATCGTAATAACAGAGCCTTTAGCGCCTTCGCCAGCTAATACGCAACAAGGATATTTCATTGTCACTTTTGAACCGATATTCCCATCGACCCATTCCATTGAGCCGTGCGCTGCAACTTTTGCACGCTGCGTGACTAAGTTGTAAATATTCTTAGACCAGTTCTGAATTGTGGTATAACGGCAGCTGGCATTTTCGCCAACGACAATTTCCACAACCCCGGCATGCAGCGAATCTTTCGAATAGCTTGGTGCTGTACAGCCTTCAACATAATGAATATGGGAATCGTGATCAACGATGATCAAGGTACGTTCAAACTGGGCCATACGTTCACTATTGATACGGAAATATGACTGTAATGGCTTTTCTAAAGTCACTCCAGGGGGTACATAAATAAATGAACCGCCTGACCAGACTGCCCCGTTTAAAGCGGAGAACTTGTTGTCATTGTAAGGAATAACCGTATCAAAATACTTTTTAAAGATTTCCGGATATTCTCTTAAACCAGAATCAATATCTAAGAAAATGACGCCTTTTTCACGCACTTCCTCTAACATATTGTGGTAAACCACTTCTGATTCGTACTGCGCACTCGCCCCGGCTAAGAACTTCTGTTCCGCTTCGGGAATCCCTAATTTATTAAAAGTATTTTTGATAGTTTCTGGGACTTCCTCCCATTTATCAGTCGTATGATCACTCGGTTTGAGATAATACGTATATTCATCGAAATCCATATCCGATAAATCAACGCCCCAGGTTGGCATTGGTTTTTCCAAGAAACATTTTAATGATTTCAGACGGTATGCTAACATCCAGTCTGGTTCTCCTTTGATTTTGGAGATCTCTCTCACTGTTTCTTCATTTAACCCTTTTGGCGTTTTAAACACTGCTACTTCTTCGTCAATGAAGTCAGCACTGTTATCTGAGGAGATATCATCATATTTGGTCTTATCTACAGCCATTATTTCCCCTCCTTCTCATGTTCTTCTAAAAGCTTTTCTAAAGCATTCCAGCCAATTGTCGCACATTTGATACGATTAGCCTGTTTATGCGTATTTTTAAACGCAATCGCTTCTTCAAGCTTATCTTCATCATAATCTTTTTCAAAGATCATGTTCATATAGTTTTTCATCAAATCACGCGCTTCCTCTGTCGTTTTGCCTTTGACGAGTTCCGTCATGATCGAAGTGGAAGCAGTGGAAATCGCACAAGCTTCCCCGTCAAAACGGACATCATCAATAACATCGCCATTGAATTTTGCTTCAACATCGATGTTATCAATACACGTTTCGGAGTTCATGTTTGTTTTGATATAAGCAGGATCATCTTTGATGCCATGATTACGTGGATTTTCATAATGATCCATAATGATTTCTCTTAAAATCAGCGGATTATCCAAAGAACGCATCTAAGAAGTCATCTCCTTTCTTACATACTTCTACAAATGTGTCGATATCTTCTTTCGTATTATAGAAATATAAAGAAGCTCTGACTGTCGCATTGACATGCAGGAAATCTTTTAAGATTTTCGCACAGTGGTTCCCTGCGCGCACAGCGATGCCATACGTGTTGAATAAAGAAGAAGCATCCTGTGAGAAGACCCCTTTAATATTCATCGCAATAGCACCCGTCGCTTCAGGGTTATATAATTCGACTTTATCAACCTGTTTCAGTTTTTCAATGGCATACTTACGTAACTCTATTTCGTAAGCATGGATGTTTTCAATGCCGATGCTTTCAAGATAACATGCGGCAGCGCCTAAGCCAATGACACCTTCAATATTCGGAGTGCCGGATTCAAAGCGATAAGGAATACTCTTGAGGGATAACTCCCCATCCGCTTCATAGCGGGCATTTGAACCGCCGCCATAACGTACTGGTTTCATGTCTTCTAATAAAGCCATCTTGCCATAGAGCACACCGATCCCGGTTGGACCACACATCTTATGGCCTGAGAATGCTAAAAAGTCGATATCATCAGCGACTACGTCGGTTTTGATATGCGGCACTGACTGTGCTCCATCGCAAACGACAACAATATTTTGTTTATGCGCTAAAGCGGTAATCTCATGGATGGGAATGACATACCCCATAACATTGGTAACGATCGCTAAAGCAATGATCTTAGTTTTATCGGTAATGGCTTTTTTCACATTTTCAATGGTTATTGCGCCTTTTTCATCTAAATCAATATATTTGATTTTAGCGCCAGTCATCTTCGCCACATCAAACCAAGGCAAAGTATTAGAGGCATGTTCAGCCAGCGATAAAAGAATTTCATCGCCTTCTTTTAAGTGATGTAAAGCATAGCCGTAAGCAACCATATTTAAACTGTCGGTTGAACCAGCTGTAAAGATCAATTCACGTTTATCCTTTGCGCCGATGAAACGACGAACATCTTCACGTGCCCCTTCGAATTTGGTATCGACGATATGTGATAAATCATAATCGCCACGTTCGGCATTAGATGTATATTCAGTTAAATAGCCATAAACGGCATCCGCTACACACTGTGGTTTTAGGGTTGTGGCATTGTTGTCAAGATAGACCAGATCATGATCATGCATCTTCACATGATTTTTAAACATTGGGAAATCCTGACGAATTTTTTCAACATCGATCATGTTAAGCACCTACCTTTGTCAACGCTTCTTCAAAGCGTTCTTTGAGATTTTCGTTATCGACGATTTCAATAACTGGTTTAAGATAACCATATGTAATGAGCTGCATGGCCTGACGTTTGGTAAGGCCGCGGCTCTGTAAATAGTAGAGATGTTCTTCATCCATCCGGCCAACCGCGGCAGCATGCGAAGCCGCTACATCATATTCATCGATAAATAAATAAGGATTAGCCGATGCAAAGCAAGTAGGATCAAAGACCATAATCTTATTGGTCTGATGCGATTCACTGCCGTTATTGCCTTTCTTAATCGTGCCTAAACCATCGAGATCTAAGTGTGCACGATCTTTAGCAACCCCATAGTTATCCATCACGCCAGTTGTATGGGGAGCATTATGTTCGATATTGATACGATATTTTTTGCGTTGCTCATCTTTTGCCAGAATTGCCATGCGGACATGCATTGACGCATTGACACCCGTTAAATGATAATGATAATCGGCATTGACCTGCGCTTCTGATAATTCAGCGTAGCCCATTTCCACTCTTGCATCACGAGCAATTGTCCCGGTATCAACATAGTTTTGCGTATGTAAATCATTTCCGCCATTTTCATTAAAGAGATGGAAGGATGCATTTTCATCAATGACGAAGTCACGCATCAGCGTGGCATCAGCGTTCATAATACGCGTTTCAATGACTTCTGCTTTCGTATGCGCACCCACATGATAATGTAAAGTGTAGTCATGAGTTAAAATGACAATCACGTGTAAGGTAATTGGGGCGCCTAAATTTAAGGTTAAAGTTTCATGATCAAAAGAGACATTGTCGGGAAGGTTCGACCCTGTCACTTGGCCATCGTTAATAACGATGTAATGATCATAACTAATTTTGAGATTCATCAGTGACAACCTTTGCGGCGCAAGTGCCTAACATTGAAGGTACGCCTTTGATATTTTCGTCTTGTTCTTCCTTAAGTTCAACGCCTAGTTCTTTGACCCATTCAAAGCCTTCCTTATTAATACGTTCCGCAATTTCATAACCGCCATCAACCACGATCTTGCCATCTACTAAGACATGCACATGTGTTGGTTTGACTAATTCATAAAGACGATCATAATGTGATACGATGACTAATCCTAATTCATCTGACTTCATATTATTAATAGCATCGCTGACGATCTTTAAGGCATCAACGTCTAAGCCTGAATCAATTTCATCCAGCAAAGCAAATTTAGGATTTAAAAGCTTCATTTGCAGGATTTCATTACGTTTCTTTTCCCCGCCTGAGAAGCCTTCATTTAAATAACGATGGGCTAAGTTTTCATCCATCTGTAATTCATCGATCGCACTGTCAAGTTTACGAATAAACTGGAACAGTTTCATTGGTTCCTCACGACGCGCATTGATTGCCGCCCGTAAGAAATCACTGTTGGTTACACCAGGAATCGCTTCGGGATACTGCATTCCTAAGAAAAGGCCCTTTCTCGCTCTTTCATCAACGCTCATGGCTAACACATCTTCCCCATCTAAAGTAATGGAGCCTGATGTCACGGTATATTTTGGATGACCCATAATCGTGGAAAGTAAGGTTGACTTTCCGTTTCCATTTGGGCCCATTAATGCATGGGTTTCCCCAGTTTTTATAGTTAGATTTATTCCTTTCAAAATCTCCTTGTCTTCCACACTGACATGGAGATCCTTAATATCTAATACTGACATAATTTTCACCTCGTTAGTTATTCTAAACTATTGCCCCCGCAAGCGCAAATCATTTGATATTTTTATTTTCCCTGTTTCCTAGTATGTTTATTTTTAACACTGTGGGGAATGATGGGAATTTGTACGTTTTATTGAAAAGCCCCCTTATTTATGGTAAGATTCCCTAGTGAATATCTATAAGGAGGTCAATATGAGAGCCAAAAAATTAACGGCCATCGCATTAAGTGCGATCTTGTTAACAGGATGTACAACTGGCAAAACAGTGGACGGCAAATCTGTTGCAGCGAGCACTTCAATCGATAATATAACGGCCGATGAACTCTACAATGAGTTAAGCACTGCCGCTTCTTCAGATTCTTCCCTTTTCTCATATGTCTTAGATCAGCTGATCGATGAGCAGTTCCCTGCCACAGACGATATGAAGCAGAGCGCTGAAGATATGTATAAGAACGTTTTAAGCTCTTATAAACAGCAGTATTCGAGTGAAAGCGAAGCTCTTTCCGCATTGAAGAATGACTTAAAATCATCAGGTCAGTATTCAAGCATCAGTGATTATAAAAAGAAACTTGTTTATTCGATTCAGTATGCCGAAATGATGAAGAAATACGTCAAAGCCCATTTTGATGAAGTCTATAATGACTATTACAAAATGGCAACGCCACGTAAATTATCGATCATCGCCATCAGTTCAACGAATCCAAGTTCACCAAGCAAGGATGAAAAAGCGAACTTAAAAGAAGTTCAGGCCTTATTAAAGGAAGGACAGAGCTTTGGCAGCGTCGCTGCGAAGTATTCTTCTGATACCTCAACAGCAAGTGCTAATGGGTCATTAGGTGTCATTGATACGACCAACTCTTTAAGTTCTACTTATTCAAGTGACGTGGCGACCCAGGCTTTAAAATTAAAAGCAGGTCAGACATCTAAAGTTATTACCGGCACAAGTGCTTTCTATATCTTACATTGTGATTCTACCGATAAAGCTGCAATTAAGAAAGAATTAAAGAATGTCACGATCGATTCTCCATTATTAACGTATGATAACTATCTTGTTTATAAAGTCTTCAATACATATAAAGTTTCTTATCATGATGCGAAGATCAAGAAAGCTGTTACTTCATACGTCAAAAAACAGTTAGCCGCACGGGCTAAGGAAAGGAAGTAAGACGCATGGCAGAAAAGAAAACACCGGCTGCAGAGCCTGATTATTCGTCATTCCGTAAAGTGCATAAAGTAGAAGTCAAACATGAACATACCTTCAAATTTACGAAAAAAGCCGCTGCTTTAATTGTCTTAGTGGTCATTTTAATCGCTTGCGGAATCACCGGGTATGTCCTCACTTCCAATAATGATGGTTACAGCGTGAAAGTTTCTGACAACAAGAAACTGATCACCGGTGATGTCACCATCACGAAGCAAGGCTACTTCGAAAACATGTTAAAAAGTTCCGGGGCACAGAAAATTGTCGATGATGCTTACAATGGCATCGTTAATAAACTGATCCCTACTTCAAAATATCAGTCAGATATTGATAAGATTGTGAAAAGCAAAGAAAAAGAATATGCTTCTTACATGGGTTCATTAAAATCTTATGCAACCACGATGGGCTATTCTAGTGTCTCTGCTTTTGAAAAAGCATCAGTTATTCCAGAAGCAAAGCAGGAAGTTTTAAAAAAGAAATATTTCACTGATAACTACAACAGTGTTATCAAGAAATATAAAGTCTCTTATATTAAAGCGATCACTGTTTCTAAGGAATCAGAAGCCATCAAATTAATCAAACAGGCAACGGATGAAAAAGCCTTCAACAAATTAATGAAGAACAAAACTTACAAATCTAATGCAACTGATTACAAGATGGTCACAACTAAAACAAGTACCAGTACATTAAATAAGAGCATCAAGGCAAAACTTGGTGAATTCTCCGCGATGAGTAAAGATGGTGTTTACAAAACAGCAATCAGACAATCATCGAATAAGTTCGTTGTGGTATATGTCTATAACACAGACAAAACAGCGAATAAAGATAAGATCATCACCGCTTTAACAAACTTATCTGATACCAGCTCAGATGTTGAAGTTTACTACTTAAACAAATATAAGTTCACGGTATATGATAAGAAGTTAAAAGCAGCGATCAAAAAGATCAACAAAAACTATATTAAGGACTAAGAAGGCAATGCCTTCTTTTTCTTTTCTTGCGAAAGGTTTCATTTAGAAGTAAAATACTTGTAAGGAGGTCATAGTATGGAAGATTGTATTTTCTGTAAAATTGCAGCGAAAGAAATTCCTGGTAAAATTGTTTACGAGGATGACGCCTGCATCGCATTTTTAGATTTATCTCAGACAACGAAAGGACATACCCTTGTTATTCCTAAGGCGCATTTTGATTCTGTTTTAACCGCTGATCCTGAAGTGGTTGGTCACGTTTTTCAGGTCGCGGCTATGTTAGCGAATAAGATTGTGAAAAACTTAGGCGCATCGGGATGTAACATCTTAACCAACGCTGGAGAAGTAGCTGGTCAGACAGTTCATCATTTCCACATCCATATCATCCCACGCTATGATGACAAGGATACGATTACCATTCAGTTTACTGACAATTCTAAGACTGCAGACTTAGATGCTATTCAAAAAGAAATATTAAAATAAACAAAGGGGCGCAAAGCCCCTTTCAAAAGGAGAAAAATATGTTTTGTAAATACTGTGGTCAGCCCATTTCCGATGATGCGCAATACTGTCCCTACTGTAAGAAAGAATTACATCACGATCCCTATGTGCATGATACTGCTCATTCCCATCATAAACCTTTACAGCCCTGGCAGTTATTATCCTTATTTGGATCCTTCTTATTATTCATTACCATCTTCTTACCCTTTTTTACCATTACCACACCAATGATCATCATCAATACCACAAAAGTCTATACTTTATTTGAAACCGCTTATGGTCTGTATTTTCTGTTTTTGTCAGTATTATGTATCATACTTGCCTTATTACGTCAGAAAATCATTATCTTCCCGGCTATTGGTTCTTTTCTTTTGACCCTTTATGTTATCTTCTCATATGATCAAGTAAGACCTCAATATATCTATGCCACTAAGGGGATTGCTTTCTATCTGATGTTTGCCTCAAGCTGTCTATTATTAACTGGCGGGATACTCGCCTTTGCATCGCATGCAAAAAGAGATCCCGAAGGACCTCTTCATTAAATCGGTGTTCCTGGCAGCTGACTGCCATCATAAAACAAATCAGCCCCCGGTTAAACATTATTCTGACTATCAGCACACATTTCTTCATCCTGTGTTAAGATAATCAATTTCAATTATTAAACGAGAAATCAATCCTATTCAATCAATATATATTTACTCACAAATTTCCTTTATGTATCTTTTTAAAATGATATAATGATATTGTTTTCGTTCCTTCTTTGAAAGGAGGTGATGTCAATGCTTTCTAGCATCTACGCTAATAGCTTGACAAACGTTTTAAACGATAATAAATCTTGAGTGTAAGCTACTTTAAAAGGTAAGGATCTAGCCATCCTTACCTTTTCGTTTTGATGCAATGCTTTCTAGCTGCATAAGCATAGTAACACCAACTTCAACACTTTTCAATAATGATAGGAAAAATCAGGATTTTCTTGCAACATATTTAAAATTTAAATTAAGTGAAGAAAAGAGATCCCCAATATGAGGATCTCCTAAGTTCAATTATTCAGCTGCATCGTAATCTTTAGCTAAAGCTTCAGCTCTTGCTCTACGACGTTTCGCATCAGCTTCACACTTAGCGAATAATGCTTCGGCATTTTCTGCATTAACCTTTAATAACTGAGAGAATCTGTTTTCTGACATTAAGAAGTCACGGAACTTCGTGAAGTCAGGGGCTTTAGAATCGATTGTTAATGGATTCTTGCCTTCTTCAGTCTTTCTAGGATCATATCTTAATAAGTTGAAGTAACCACATTCAACAGCACGTTTTTCCTGTAACTGTGAGTTAGCTAAACCACCTTTCTTGATATGATGTTCGTTACATGGTGAGTAAGCAACGATTAATGATGGACCATCATAAGATTCTGCTTCTTTCATGGCTTTGATTGCCTGCATTGGGTTTGCACCCATAGCGATCTGAGCAACATAAACATGTCCATAAGCCATGGCAATCTGAGCTAAGTCTTTCTTAGCAACTTTCTTACCGCTGGCAGTGAACTTAGCGATAGAACCAGCCTGTGATGATTTAGAAGACTGTCCACCAGTATTTGAGTAAACTTCTGTATCAAGAACTAAGATATTTACGTTCTGATCGTTAGCTAAGACATGGTCAACGCCTCCGTAACCGATATCGTAAGCCCAGCCATCGCCACCGACGATCCACTGAGATTTCGTTACTAAATCTTCTTTCATATCAAGTAATTCCTTGATACCTTCATTAGATGAAGCTTCGATTTTCGCAACTAATTCATCATAAAGTGCTTTTTCTTCAGTTCTATGACCTTTAGCTTCTTCATATTTTGTTAAAACTTCTGCTAATTCTGGTTCTACATCAGCTTTATTCGCTTCAATGATTTCTAAGATTCTCTTAGATTTGTAGTTTTCAGCTAATTTCATACCGAAACCAAACTCAGCGTTGTCTTCGAATAATGAGTTAGCCCAAGCTGGACCATGACCATTATGATCAACAGTGAATGGTGTAGATGGACAAGAGCCTGAGTAGATTGATGAACATCCAGTTGCATTGGCAATTCTCATATCAGAGCCAAATAACTGAGAAGCTAATCTGTAATAAGGTGTTTCACCACAGCCAGCGCAGGCACCAGAAGCTTCGAAGTAAGGTTTCATGAAGCCGACACCCTTAACTGTTGTCTGAGGATATTTGTCATCACGATATTCAACGTTTTCATACATCCAAGCTGCTAAATCGCCATGTTTCAGTTCATCGTGAACAGGAACCATTGATAAGGCTTTTTCACCTTTCTTGCCAGGACAAGCCTGTACACATAAAGTACAGCCGACGCAGTTATCTGGAGAAACCTGAATACGGAATGATAAACCATCAACATTTTTGCCCATTGGTTTTAAGACATCATTAGAGATATCTTCAGGTGCATTCTTGATATCTTCTTCTGTTAATAAGAATGGACGAATGGTTGCATGAGGACATACCATTGAACAGTTATTACACTGGATACAGTTATCTTTATTCCATTTAGGAACGGATACGGCAATGGCACGTCTTTCTTTGATCGCCATACCATTCTTCATAGTACCATCTAATTTATCTAAGAAAGCACTTGTTGGTAAGTCGTTACCTTCAAGAGCATCGATTGGTGCAACGTAGTTATCGAAGTATTCATCACCAGTTGTTTTTCTGATGTTCTTAACTTCTAAGTCAGCCCATGCAGGATCTACAGGGACTTCAACAACCTGATCTTTACCAGCATCAATTGCTTTGTAGTTTGCTTCAACGATTGCATCACCTTTAGAGCCATAAGATTTCTTAGCCATTTCTTTCATCTTAGCGATGGCTTCATCTAATGGTAAGATGTTCTGATTTAAAGCGAAGAAAGCTGACTGTAAGATGGTGTTAGTATGACGACCCATATGGCATTCTTCAGCTAACTTAGTCGCATTGATGATATAGAATTTTGCATGTTTTTCTGCTAACTGTTTCTTAACACGATTTGGTAAGTAATTAGCGATTTCATCCTTGCTGAATTCTGTATTTAATAAGAAACGTCCGCCATCTTTTAAGTTACGTAACATATCATATTTGAAGACGTAGTTATCTAATGAGCAAGAGATAAAGTCTGCGGCGTTAATATAGTAAGTTGAACGGATTGGTGTTGGACCAAAGCGTAAGTTAGAACGTGTTGCCCCGCCGGCTTTCTTACTATCATATGCGAAATAAGCCTGGCAGTATAAATCAGTGTTATCACCGATAATCTTGATTGATGACTTATTGGCAGAAACTGTACCATCAGAGCCTAAACCATAGAATAAGCACTGCGTAGCATCAGTTTTTACATGGAAGTTTGGATCTTCTGTGAGTGATAAATGAGTAACATCATCAACGATCCCAATTGTAAATGGATGCTGAGGTTTGTCTTTTGCTAAATTATCATAGACAGCCTTAACAGCTTTGGCAGTGGTATCTTTAGAACCCATACCATAACGGCCGCCAATAACTTCGATGTCAGTGTCTTTTAAGACTTCACATACATCTAAGTATAATGGTTCACCCGTTGCGCCCATTTCTTTTGTACGATCAAGAACGGCGATTTTCTTAACACTCTTTGGTAAGACTTTTAATAAGTACTTAGCAGAGAATGGACGATATAAATGTACTTTAATTAAACCAAGTTTTTCACCCTGGGCATTTAATGTATCGATCACTTCTTCGACAGTCTGAGTAACAGAACCCATAGCGATGATGATACGATCAGCTTCAGGATCACCATAATAAGTGAATGGCGCATAATGACGACCAGTCTTTTCTGAGATCTTAGCCATGTAATCAGCAGCGATATCAGCTACTTTTTCGTAATGCGCATTCTGTGCTTCACGAGTCTGGAAATAAACGTCATCGTTAGTGGCAGAACCACGTGTAACTGGATTTAAGTAAGGGTTTAAAGCTCTCTTCTTAAATGCTCTTAAAGCATCATAATCTAATAATTCTTTTAATGTGTCATAATCCATAACTTCTACTTTCTGGATTTCATGAGAAGTTCTGAAACCATCAAAGAAGTGCATTACTGGCACGGAAGCTTTAATAGCCACTAAGTGCGCAACGCCACCTAAGTCCATAACTTCCTGAACAGAATGAGAACAGATCATAACGATCCCTGTCTGACGACAAGCATAAATATCCTGATGATCACCAAAGATGTTTAATGATGAAGTTGCTAATGCACGAGCAGCAACGTGGAATACACCTGGTAATAATTCACCCTGAATTTTATAAAGGTTTGGAATCATCAGCAGCAAACCTTGTGATGCGGTAAATGTCGTTGCTAATGCGCCGGCCTGTAAAGCGCCGTGAACAGCCCCAGCTGCCCCTGCTTCAGACTGCATTTCAACGATGTTTACTGTTGATCCGAAGATATTCTTTTTTCCTTGAGATGCCCATTCTTCAGCATGTTCGGCCATTGGTGAAGATGGGGTAATAGGATAGATACTTGCTACTTCTGAAAACGCATAAGCGACATGAGCGGCAGCAGTATTACCATCCATAGATAAATATTGTTTTGACATATCCTTAATAACCTCCTATGCATTATTATACAACCACTACAAATAAAATGCCATGCCTTTTTGTAGCGTTTTCAATCGCACAGAATCAATTCAATTGTGCTCAATAAAAATAAAAACTATTTCTTAAAAATAGATCATTCTTATTTCTAATCCTATCATCGCACTTTTTTATATTTTGATTATTACTACTGTGTAATAGATATTTTATCATTTTGCCAAAAATTTTTTACTTCAAAAATATTCTTATAGCTTATAGATGAAATACGTTGTCAGCAATAAACAGAGACTAACAAAAATATAGATCAGAATGCGATGTGTTAATTTGGTATCAACATTATGGCGAAAGCAAGAAGGATCACGAATAAATAGTATATAGTAGCCAAAAGCAAGACCTCCAATAAAAAACAAGATGATCCCCTGATGACTTAACATCATCAAAGCATAAGCACTCATAAACAAGAGCACAAACAGACAAATAATAATGGTATCTTTTCTTCCCTTCATAGTCTCACCTTCTTAAAATCAAAGTGTATATACAATAATCATGATCAAATTTCACCATGAGATCATCACCATTTAGTGGAATATTCTTGCTTAATCGAAATCGAAAGCGAACACGAAGATACTGATTTCCTTCTTCCATCGATAAAGATAAACTATCCTGACAATGATCTAATATTATCTCGTATACCTCGATAAAGCGCTGATAGTTTTGCTTATTTAGAGATATTTTTTCATCCATTATCACACTTAAAGACACATGATGATCTTGTGCCATTTGTTTAATCACACATATAAATGAATCTTGACCATATAAGAGTTCATCTATGTCTTTACTGACTTTTTTAAGTGAATCAAGAGAATTTGACTGTAAACTGATTGCATAATTTAGATCATGGCGAATCCTTTTTAAATATTCTTGTTGACTCATCGCCTCAATGCTCTCCTCTTTCTTATTAAGATATATAATAATAGCCTTATAGCTAAAAATAGTTAACGTATAAATAATTGTTATAATGATCACACGATCTAATAAATCTAAGCGCATATTGCCGATAAGACTAAAAAGTACACTTAAGGTCAGCGTAATCAAGCCAAGAAAGAGACTTTCTCGCTGATCACATCTTTTTATAAAAGCAAAGATATTACGATAGACACCGACCATTAATAAGCAAAGGCCAATGATAAATACATAGGGTAAAGGAATCAGGTCGACTTCTACATAAAGCAAACTTAGCAAATTCACTAAGACAAAACGATCAAGTGTATAGCAGGCACTTACCATATAGCCGACATTCACACACATGACGACACTTAAAAACGTCGGCATCTCTAGTCGTAACATTACAATGTAGTAAAGACTGCTAGAAAATAGAAAGAGGAGACTTTTACGAAGATTATGAAAATAATAATAATTTGCCAGACAAATTACACAAAGCAAGCCAATGATCTTCACAAGATCCCTTCTCTCATCGCTAAAATATAAGTTGTAACAGCCTTCTTTTTCGAACGTGACATATAAATCATATGATCATCAACCATGATAAGCGCTTCATTCTTAATATCTTTGACATGATTGACATTAATAATCTCACTTTTATTAACGAGGACAAATGTATTATCGAGATCTTCTAAGATATGAGTTAAACTCATTCGTTTTTTATAGGTATGAACCTGAGTGGTAATATTAAGATAACTACCTTGTCTTTCGATATAATAGATCTGAACGAATGGCACCTTGATATTTTCTAATATCAAGGTCTTTTCTTCCCATCGTTCTTTAATCTTCCTAAAGATATAACGAATATCTTCTTCATGATCTTTTCTTGCAAAGTAATAAGGCATTGTTTTTAAAGCATCAAAGATCAACTCGGAATGTGAACTGATAAAGACGATGAACGCTGTTGGATCAATTTTACGAAGATCATTCGCTAAGGCTATTCCATCAATATCACCCTCAATATCAATCAAATACAGGTCAGCTTCTCTAGGTTCAAAGATTAAGGTACATCGACCAATCATCTCTTCAATCCATTTTTTCTCTTTAACGATAAACTGATCATCATCTTCAATAATACAAATTGTTTTCATATTACTTTTCATTAATATGGTTTTTGTCCACTCCACCATTTTCCTTTCTTTTGCGTAACTTTAGAAAAAGTTCTAGAACCATATTTCAGTGTTGCTCGATAATTTTGATATCTAGAACATATTGTTTTAATTGTAGCCCCGGGTAATAATACAGGTTTATTGGTCCTATACCAATCATAAGAATAAATGACATTGATTTTTGATCCCACTTTTAAAGCTGCTTTGCTTAGAACATCATTAATAATATAAGTAACAACATCTTGTCCAAAATAGAGCTGAAGATATCCCATTAAACTTAGAATTGTAGAAATAACTTGAGCACTTGACTTGAATAGAGTAGACATATTAAAATTCAACCCTTTTGCCACTAATACAGGAGTCCAATCACTTGCGGCTGCTCTCATGATTATCTTTTGTTTCTCTATTTTAATATCGGTCGGCTGATAAACTGAATAATTGACTTCTTCACCATCTACAGTTAACACTCCTGTAGTACGATTAAAAACTGCGATTGACATTTCTCCTTTTACATTCTTAACAATAGTTTTATTCATATCACCATTTTGACTATAATCAATTTGATATTGATCATTATTAACATTAATTTTTTCATTTGCATAAACAGTTTTGTACATTATACAGCATAATAAACTAAAGCAACATATAGACAACATTAATTTTTTTAACATATTCTTATCCTCCTCATATAACATGCAGACTAGTCATTCATATTACACAATCAATTATATCAAATACGATAGCTTATTTTAGCTTTTGCCTGTTATCCGTCATTTTTGCTTTTCAACGGTATGTTCGTTTTCTCTTTTCAAGAATCCATGAGTTTGCTAGAATACAGGTGAAGAGAGGTACATGTAATGAGTAGAAATTGTTTTATTGGTCAGTCGGGTGGACCAACCGTCGCGATTAATGCATCTTTAGCGGGTATTGTCGCACGCTGTAAAGAAGAAGGTTATGATCATATTTATGGAATGATCAATGGCATTAAAGGTTTATTAGAAGATCATTATATTGATTTAGGAGAAATCTTTGATTCCTCAGATAAGATCACTCAGCTTAAAAACTCCCCAGCGATGTATCTGGGAAGCTGCCGTTTTAAGTTACCGAATATTATTTTAGCGCCAGGCACATATGAAAAGCTCTTTAAGAAATTTAATGCTATGGATATTACCGATGTCTTCTATATCGGTGGCAATGATTCGATGGATACCGTTGCGAAATTATCCACTTATGCCAAAGCGATCAATTCTCCAATTCGTTTTATCGGTATCCCGAAAACGATTGATAATGATTTAATGGGCACCGATCATACACCAGGTTTTGGTTCGGCTGCGAAATATGTAGCTAGCAGTATGTTAGAAGTTTTCTATGACAGTGCGATTTATAAATTAAACGCAGTCACAATTGTCGAAATCATGGGACGTAACGCCGGCTGGTTAACGGCCGCTAGTGCCTTAGCAAGAGAAAACGGCGCCACTGTGCCGGATCTCATTTATCTGCCAGAAGTGCCTTTTGACACAGATAAGTTTTTAGCGGATATTCATGAAAAGTTTAAAGAAAAATCTTCTATTATTATTGCGGTATCGGAAGGGATCCGTAATAAAGAAGGAAATTTCTTAGATCAGGATTCTAAATATACAAAGCGCGATGCCTTTGGTCATGTCCTCCACTCCGGAACTGGCAAAGTCTTAGAATCCATTGTTTATAAAGAATTCCATTGTAAAGTCCGTTCGATTGAATTAAACGTCTTACAGCGCTGTGCTATGCATATCGCCTCAAGCACGGATATTGAAGAATCCTTCCAGATTGGTGAATTCGCTGTTAAGCAGGCCATCAGTGGTGAAACCGGCGTAATGATCGTCGTGAAACGTTTAAGTGATACACCTTATCAGATTCAATGTGAAACACTAGATGTCACTAAAGTAGCCAACTTAGAGCACAAAATTCCAGTAGAATGGATCAATAAAGACCATAATGATATCACCCCTGCTCTGCATGATTATCTCTATCCACTCATTCAGGGTGAAGTGCATGTCAATTATGCGAATGGTATTCCTCAGTATATTGATATCAGTCATCTCCGTAATAAAATGATTAAAGAATAGTAAGCGTATTATAAACACGTCATCTTTCCAGCCAACTCCTGGCCTTTGCTCATAGACATACAACCAAACAAAGGATATAATACTCTAAGAAATACTTTGCGGCTGTTAGTCAGATAATCTGAGTAAACCGCTAAAGTTATTTCTACCTAGGATCGGTTATAAAGATTTAATCGAGGATATGCGATTCTCATTATGCTGTGGCTAGATAAATTGGTTAGCGGTACAATAAAACCAGGGAGTTATTCCTGGCTGTTATTAGATATCTTTATGTCGTCTGGCAATGACTTTGAATATGGCAGAAGACGTTCGATTGTCTCTTGCGTCATTTTGTGAATGGAAAGCTCAGATAGCGCATATGTAATATATTTTTCAAAATCAAGATTGTTCATCTTTGCTGAAGTGAAGAGAGTGAACCAGTTCATCATGGTTTCAGCGCCTTCTACTGAATTTGCAAAGAGTACGTTCTTGCGTGTCATGACAAACGGCTTTACGCCTTCACGTTCAATAAGATTATTGCTGATTGGGACTTCTGGATGACTGATATAATACAGCAGTTTTTTCCATTGCTTGACAATATAATTCATTGCAGCCGAAAACTTACCGGAAGGCAGAAATTTTTCTTGAATTTCCAGTATCTTAGCGTGAATTTCTTTTAAAATAGGTAATTCCAGTTCTTCACGCACTTTTAGTATTTCATCTGTCCCAGCGTTCTTTCCCTTCAGCTTACGTTCATAACCGAACACTTTGCCGATCATCTGCAGTAGACAAAGCTGATGGCCGAAAGCTGGATTATCTTTTAGAATTTCATGCCTGCGATCGTCACTCGTAGACTTATTATGAAATTCTTTATAGATATTAGTCTGGATCTTCATCGCATCCTCGATGTAGCGTCTGGCATGGGCCTTATTCTAGATCTAGAATAAGGCCCATTATTCATGCTCTTTTTTTATTCAAGGAAATTAAAAATATTAAGATATTATTGATATTTATTGAAGGTATCTCAGATAATAATTATACTGAGATTGAAGAGTATAAAATCTAAGGAGCTGATTATATGAAACGATTCTGTTAAAGTTACTGTTACGATTTCTCTAATTGACGAATTTATTGATTTTCTCCAAATTAAAGGCTATAACAAATCATCAACACTTAACGAATATAGATGCGGTTTGATAAGGCTTTTCGATTTAAAACATAATGAATCCATCTACTACCATTTAGCTGACGCTGATAAGATAATTCAGCGATATATTTACAAACATTCCAAGCCTCTCTCATATAAAGATATGCTGTATCTTAAACTCTATATGCGAAGATTTAATGAATTTCTCCAGGGTGAATATCACTTATATGAACCCAAGGATGATCCTATAGAAGCATTAAGCGCTTTGCATAGAATAATAATTAATGGCTATCAAAAGTACTGCCGTAAAAAAAATAATTCGGATTGGACGATTTCAAGTAAGCGAGCTGCTGCTATATTCTTTCTAAGGCTTATCGAAGAAAGCGGAATATTCGATATGTCATTTGATGCTCGTGATACCACAGCAGCACTTCTTCATGTTAAAAATAATGATCAGTGGAATAATATCAGGCTGTTTCTTATTTATCTTCATGATGCAGGTTCAGTTTCTGAAGATTATGCCAATCTCATTCCATATGCAAAAAATAAAGTACCTTATCCAACTGTTTATACTATCGAAGAAATCAAAAAGATTGAAGCTGTCATTGACCGCAATACACTTACCGGAAAGCGTGATTATGCGATGATACTTTTAGACACCCGACTTGGCATGCGAGCCGGTGACATCGTTAATTTAAAAATAGCGGACTTTGACTTTAAACATAATAAGATATGTCTCAATCTTAATAAAGGTGGAAACTTACAGGAATTTGTTCTTCTACCAGTAATTAAGGACTCAATTAATGACTATCTCGAAGCATCTGGGAACAGTGGGGCTGAGTATATATTTGAATCTATTAATTCTCCAAAGAGAAAAGTTACTACCGGAATTTTACGTCATAGACTTGACTACTATTTTGTGAAGGCTGGAATTGATATTAAAAACAAGAAACATGGACCTCATTCCATCAGATCATCAATGACTTCATCAATGGTAAATGATGGAGTTTCCTATGAGACTGTTCGTAAGATACTCGGTCACAAAGACCGTGATGCGGTAAAACACTATGCAGCCCTTGATATTGAAACTCTTAGAAAATGTGCAATCGAAGTTAAGAATCCAAGTGGCTCCTTTCTTGAATTCCTAGGTGGCGACGATAAAAATGAAAACATGCAGTGATTTATTAACTGATTCAAAAAATTATCTTGATATACGCAAGAAAGTGCTGAGTACCTATAGCTTCTATCATTACAAGCAAATAATCAGAGAATTTAATGAATATTTCTCTAAGAGTACATTGAAGGATGTTTCTGCAATTAACGAAATGGAAATTACATCATTTATCAGGACAATTACTGGAAAAACATCAACGGTAATAAATAAACTGATAGCTCTTCGCAAATTCATCAACTATCTTAACAGCATCGGATACAAGATCTTTGTGCCAGAACTCCCAGAAAATCATGATGATTATGTTCCATATATTTTCAGTGATGATGAGATATCTGAAATACTTGAATATCTTGATAATCTACCCTTGGAAAAAGGAATGAATCCATTGTTGCAGTACGAAATGCCTATGATTATCAGAATAATGATAAGCAGCGGCACACGTATTTCTGCAACGCTACATATCAAGCTGGGAGACTTTGATCCTCAGATGCACACTATCATCATTAGAAAGGGTAAGAATTATAAGGAGCGTATTGTTCCGTTAAATTTTTCCGTATCTAAAATGCTTATAAAATATATCGACGCTATGAATATATCCAATCCTGAATCCTATATTTTTCCAAATGCACTGAATGACAATGAGCCAATGAAGTATAAGAGTGTTGCAAATAAATTTCATAATGTACTGCTGAAGCTTAATATTTATGATCACTCTGGATATAAAACACGAGGTCCATGCCTTCACTGTCTGAGACACTACTTCGTAATTAATTCTTTAAGAAAATTGATAGCTGAAGGAATACCAATTGATAATTATATTCCGTATCTCTCAATCTATCTTGGTCATGATAGCTTAGATGAAACCGAAAAATATCTTAAGTTCAGTCCTGATATATTTACTGATGAAGTTGAATTGTTTTCAGAATCAATATTAGATATTCTGCCGGAGGTGGAAAATGATGAGGACTAATAAACTGCTTAACGCATTGAGAAACTATATTGAAACTTATCTTCCAGATACAAAAGGACTATCCAATAATACCATCAAATCATATAAGGCAACTTTCAGACTGTTATTTGAATTCTTTAAAGTAGTTTATAAATTAGAACCCGATCAGATCAGTTTCAGCAGTCTTGACTATGATCATCTAAATGCCTTTCTACTCTGGCTTGAAAGCAGTAGAAATGACAGCGCTTCAACTAGAAACCAGCGACTTTCGGCACTGTCGTCATTTTCTAAATATGCTCAGTCACGTAACTTTGATGCGGCCGTTATATTCAGAAATGCTGTTCTATCATTGCCTGTAAAAAAGGCACCAGTTAAAATGAGACAGGTTATGACAAGAGAAGAAGTCAAAATATTTTTATCACTGCCTGATGTTAATAAGCCAACCGAAAGACGAAATAAGGTCCTGCTTTCTTTTATGTATTCCACTGCGGCACGTGCACAGGAAGTATGTGATCTAACGACTACTGATATATCCATTCGTAATGGAAAATATTATGTCACTCTTCACGGAAAGGGAGGAAAAGCAAGGATTGTTCCAATCAATAAAAAGATGTACAAACTTCTGCTTCAGCATATTAAAACGAAGCCTAGACAGTACAGAAATTCAAAATATGTCTTTAATTCGCAGACAAATGAACAAATGTCTGTTTCTGCAATTGAAGAGATATTTAAAAAATATCAGAAGATGGCAAAAGATAAATATTCTGATATGTTTAACGGTAATTACACACCTCATACGATGCGCCATACAGCTGCTACCCATATGCTTGAAAGCGGTGTTTCCATTCCTGTTATTAGAAGCATTCTTGGTCATTCATCAATAGAAACGACAATGATCTATGCAAGGGTAAATCAAGCAATGGTTGATAAAAAGGTAAAGGAATGGAATGAAGAACATTTTGCGATAGAGCCTGAAGCGAATCCAAAAGAAATTAAAGATGATCTTGATTTTCTTAAATGATTATTCAAGAAAAAACTTGAAAGCAGTATTAAATAAAAGCGCTTGTCAGTTTGTCTAGAATAATAATTCTACTTGAATAATGAGCCCAGCACCCTGCGTGACCTGAAAAATCGGTATAGTTATCGTAAACGGTATATCCATCGGTCACTGCCGTTCCTGAAAAATGCTCGCCGTCAATAATGAGCATTTTTTTAAGTTCGTTGATGCTTCGTCCAGGTCCGTAGGAATAGATGGCCATCTGCTTGTCTTCTATTTCTCCGGACATGCCGATCCAGACATAACTATCTGAATTTCTAGTCCCGCGCTTGACTTCCTCAAGGACTTTTAGCTCTGTTTCATCGAGGTGGATAAAACTAAGTCTCAGGAAATCATGGCGCATTTTATCGACGATAAAACGCAGATACTCATTCATGCTTCGCCATAGCCAGTTGCTAAGAAGCGTTCTGGAGATATTGTAGCCCATATCCTTATAGGCCTTCTCCTGGCGATAAAGAGGCACACACTTCTTAAGAAGATCATAAGCGGTATGGGCTACAAAAGCTGGACTGGCTGCCGATTTTTCAAAAAGAGTCACCGGTACAGGCTGACTGCTGTGATATATCTTCAGATGATCATTATTAGACTCATCGCAATCCTTGTGCTGGTTAAAGCATGCAAAATTATGGAAAATACTTTTCTTAATGTAGATTTCCGCAGGTATATACACTAACTCATTAATAACGGTAGGAGCGATTTCATGCATCTCCTTGCCGCATATCGGACAAACAGTGCTGTCAGGGTTATAATGCACTTCTTTTACTGGCAAACCAGAAAGAGCCTTTCCTTTTGGCTTTCTTGGCTTCTTTTTTGCCTGTTTAGCACCATCAGGAATATCATCGCCGTCTACGATCACAACGGTATTATCCTCTAATCCAAGAAGCTCAAAGATATTGAGCTGATCAGGATTGAACTTCTCGCTCTTTCGTCCAAATGACTGTCTTTTCATTGAGAGAATAATTTCTGTAAGATTATTAACTTTGGACGCAAAAAGCATAGTGATAGTCTCAAGATCTTCGCGCGTCATAGATTTTATTATATTGTCTGCATTTCCTTTCTGCATACCTGTGCAGATTTTATCTATCATTTTTAATATCTTATTCATAAGAATATTATATCATAAATATCTTCTAAAATGAAGAAATATGATGTAATAATCGTAATAATTTTAATTTATACATACTGCCTTTCTATCTTTTTGAATGCCGTTGGCTGGTTTATTTTGAGTCCTTCCATCAGCCATCTGAACTGCTGCTCGCTGATCTCCGCATAGCTGCCATCAGATGATATCTTCCATTTGAACGTTCCTTTTTCCAGTCTTTTGTAAAGCAGCCAAAAGCCTGTGCTGGCGTTGTCATAGTAGAGCGCCTTAATTTTATTGTGTGATTTGTTGCAGAAGATGTATAGGCAATGATCCATCGGACTTCTGTGGAAGATAGACTGAACGATGGCTGCATAGCCGTCAATGCCTTTTCTCAGGTCAACCGGTTCCGTGCATACAAAAATCTGCTTAATATCGTCTCCTAAGAAATTCATATTGCCACACACACTTTTACCAGTTTTATAAGATCCGCCTCCGGTATGGCGGTGCTGCACCTTAACCTAATCGTACCAACATTAATTTCAAGAACAGAGCCGCTGCATACGCTGGTAAAAAGTTCTGTGTTATTAGTCATACTTTCGCAACTGTCAGGGTCCGAACCATCAGGAACAACCATTAGAGGCACAATGACATCTAAAGCCTTTTCGTTATCATATAAGCTTTCCTGATCGGTGCCTAATGATTCGCTATGATCCATTTCTGCGCCTTCGCTAATAACTTCATCATAATCAAGCTGAATATATGCCGCCAGATCAGGCTGTGACAAAAAGTACTTTCTCTTTTTATAGAAAGAGCTGGTGCTAACACCAATTTGCTTGCAGTAATATCTAACTCTCATTCCAGGATTATAATGTTTGAAAATATCGATCCATTTATCAATCGTTGCTTGTCTCATAAAATAAAACCTCCTTTTGACTTCAGGGTAATTATCCCAAAATCAAAAGGAGTTTGAAAGACGTGTATATTATACGCTTACAAAGAATAAGAGTCAGGATCTCCTGACTCTATTTTTGTTTGAGCTGATGATAATCAACTAAATCATTATATTCTTCAATCGCTTTGACAATATCATTATAAATATGGGCATCGAGTTTTTCCTTTAATTCTTCTTCATCGACAAACTTATAATCCGTATGTTCATCAGATAAGACCACATGATCATTCGTCGGAATGGTTAAAAAACCGATGCCGACAGTCTGATAATGCGGACGAATCGCCGTAAAAGTATAAACTGGTTTTAAAATCTTAATCTCTAATCCTGTTTCTTCATGAAGTTCTCTTTTTAAAGCCTCATGGGGCGTTTCCCCATATTCTAAGCCTCCTCCTGGCAATTCCCAGTAACCAAGGCCATCACTTGATGGACGTACTCTTTTCATGATCAGGGTTTTTCCTTGATAAATAACAATAGCTTTGACAGTAATATGAAATCTGATCGCTTGCTCTTCCATAATTTTTCTCCTTTTTTACATCATACCATCATTTCATGATGACAATCAAAAATAATGAAATGTTATTAAAAAATGTTATAATGGTACGGAGGTGAATAAAATGATCGATTTTTATAATGAGGTCTTAAAAGAAAAAGAAAATTTATTAACAGATTTAAAAACACTTTGTCAGATTCCATCTGTTTTAGATAAATCAACAGCGAAAGGAAACCAGCCATTTGGTGCTGGCTGCCGTCAGGCGCTTGATGCGATGCTAGCCATTGGGAAACGTGATGGTTTTGTAACAGATGATGTCGATGGTTATGCTGGCAGTATTGATATTGGTGAAGGAGAAGACGTCTTTGGGATCTTAGGCCACTTAGATGTTGTCCCAGTCAACAAAACCGGCTGGAACTATCCACAGTTTGATGCCACTTTAGATGGTGATCGTCTCTATGGACGTGGCGTCGCTGACGATAAAGGTCCACTCTTAGCTGCTTACTACGCTGCTAAAATCGTTAACAGAATGCAATTTGATCGTCGCTATAAGATGCGTGTCATCTTTGGCTGTGATGAAGAAAACGGCTCATCATGCGTGGACTATTATTTTAAACATCGTCCTTATCCAGCTATGGGCTTTACTCCTGATGCAGATTTCCCAGTTGTTTATGGTGAAAAAGCCATTTCTCAATATACCCTTTCAGGAGATTTCTCACAGCATGATATTATCGGCATTTATGGCGGTAAACGTTTTAATGTTGTGCCATCAGTCGCGGAAGCTTATCTCAAAGGTGATGTCAAAGACTATGAAGCTTCATTTAAAGCTTTCTTAGCACAATACAGTTTAAAAGGCATGATTGGCAAAGAAGGCAATGTCGTTAAATTATTAGTCAACGGTCGCTCTGCCCATGGTTCAATGCCTCAAAAAGGCATTAATGCAGTCGTTTATCTCTGCCATTATCTCAATAGTATTTCAAAAAATGCTTTAGTCGATTTTGTGGATCGTTATTTCTTTGAAGATACCAGCGGTAAAGCATTAGGGATTGCTAACGAAGGCCGTTTAGGGACCACAACCGTTAACTTAGGAGTCTTAAACTATAAAGAAGGACATGCCCAAATCAAATTAGATATCCGTTATTCTGACGAATTAACACATAAAAAACTCCAAGAAACATTAATGTCACACGCTAAAGAAGTTGGCTTTAATGAAAAGCACAATGATACGGATGCTTTATATGTTGATCCTAACAGTGAATTAGTCACTAAATTACATGCTTCTTATGTCGAATATACAAATGATCATGATCATCACCCACAGGTCATCGGCGGTGGTACATATGCCAAAGAAATGCCAAACTGTGTAGCCTTTGGAGCGGAATTCCCTGGTCGTGATAATCACATGCATGAAGATAATGAAACGATCTTACTTGATGAATTATTAAAATCAACAGCGATCTATGCGAAAGCACTGTATGATTTAATCAAAAAGTAGTTGTCATTCAAAAAACTATTTGTTATAATGATTGAGCACCAAGTGCTTAATCATTAATGCGGTCGTGGTGGAATGGTAGACACGCAGCTTTGAGGGGGCTGTGGGCATTAGCCCGTGTGAGTTCAAGTCTCATCGACCGCACCATCTTGTTACTGACGATTTCTGAAAAGAAATCGTTTTTTTGTATTTTAAAACGAGGTTACGACCTCGTTTCAAGATAAAGTTATCTTTTTTTAGTGTGACCTGCACATTTGTATTACGCAAATAAGCGTTGCCATTTACGCAATAACTTCTTCTTTTCGCTGTGAAGCAGATACATCAAAATGGCTGCGATTACAAATAACAGCAAGTTCATCTTTTGTATATTTGCGAAGACGCTCTTCAATGGTATCTCAATATATTTTTTCAATACTCCGATAAGTAAGCGGATTCTTTCCGAAAGACTGCTCTTCTGCCATAATATACCTCCCAAAGCAGCTCATTACAGCTGACTGTTAAGTTTAGAATAAATACGCTCGGCCATCCACTTCTCACTGACATGATCACAGACTTCATCAATCGGAAACCAAGCCACCGCTTTGTTTTCATCTTCTTTAACACGCAGTGGCATTGTATCATCCGCTTCCAAGAGATAAGTAATATTAAGATGAAGATGTGAAGAGACATAATGACCGCGTTTCTCATGACCATCGACGGTTAGGATTTCTACCGAATAAATGTTCTTTGAAATCGGATGGGCAATCACCCCGCTCTCTTCTTCTACTTCGCGCATAGCTACTGCCAATAAATCATGATCGCCATCGGCGTGTCCGCCTAGCCATGACCAGGAATCATAAATATTGTGATAAGCCATGAGTACCTTTTTTCTATCCGGTGAAACGACCCATGCACTCGCGCTTAAATGAGCGGACGCATTATCACGGGTATAAAGCTCTTCCCCGCTTTTTAAGCGTCTTAAGATTTCTTTGACATCACATGCTTCCTGTTCATTAAAGGGCGTATATTGCTCTAAATCAGTCATCAGATTCATGCGATTTTACCTTTTTCTTTTAAAATTGTTTCGACTGCCATGATCGCTTCATAAACCATCCCATCACAATGCGTCTTCTTGACTTCTCCTTTTTTCGCTGAAACTGCTAATAAATCTTTACAATTCAGTAAACCATCATGATGATCAGTAAAATGTTTATAATAAGCTTTGATCGTTGCTGGATCATCAACGCCAAATAATCCTAAAACCATTAAGCCGCCAGTAATCCCGCCACAGACACTGCCCATCTTCATCCCTGCGCCAAAGTTTCGAGCAATGTTATAAGCCTGTTCATCAGTTAATCCAGCCTCCTGAGCGAAAGGAATCACCACCGCCTGGGCACAGTTATAATGTGGTGTTACGATTGCTCTAAGTTCTTTTGCTTTTTCAATATGTGACATTTCAAGTCCTCCTTCGCTACAATTTTAAGCGAAAATGTTCTTTTTTACAATATTTTTACAAAACGTTTGCCTATCGTATATAATTGAAATATAATGACATCGAGGTCGATAAATGGGAGGCACTTGTATGAAAGCGAATATTCAGATTCAATCCAATCCATTCATTGCGAATGCAGATGATATTGAACTTATTGTAAAAACACATTTAAAAGCATCAGATATTAAATTAGAGACAATAGATGAATTAGATATTTATTATAAACCTTACGATGGATCTATTTATTATGTCGCTACAACTGTTGATGGTCAGACATTCAAAAACGTACAGCCTTTATTCATTTAAAAACGGAGAAATTATTTCTCCGTTTTTTGCTTATTGATGACGTGAATGACTTTCTTACACATTTTTGAAATAGCTTCATGAGAAAAGACATGCCATTCATCAGCATAAGGATAAACATGGCAATTTTTATAGGCTTCTTTCGCATCCCATGAGTAAGAAATCGGAACCGTTAAGTCCACCGTGCCATGAAAAATGTACACCGGCTTGGTATATGCTTTCACATCCTTATACATCTTGATCGCCTTCATTTCCTGAATGTACTGATGTCCAACTTCGCCATTGCCAACACGCATTGTTTTCCCTTTTTTCGGCACCGCTACAAGTTTCACCATATCTGGAATATTATATGCTGGCGCGCAGAGGAATAAACTGCGAATATCCTTTCTTTTCGCCGCCACAAGGGAAGCGATCAGCCCGCCTTGAGAATGGCCAGCTAAATAGAAATGATGCTGATCGCAATAGCCCTGCTTCATAAAATAACGAATTAATGCCGTTAAATCTTTTTCTTCTGAAGAAGGTGACATCGCACTCATCTTTCCGCCAGAGGCAGAGTGCAGATTGCCTCCGACAAAATCAAAAACCGCTGCGCCGATCCCAGCTTTAGATAACTTTTTCGCAATAATTTCATAATCTTTATAAGAAGCGGAATAGCCCGGACAAATAATGACAAAAGGCAGTTTTGCCCGCACTGCTGGTAAGTATACTTTTGTATAAAGAGCATATTTGCCTCTCTTCACATAATGCGTTGTAATCGTCGCTTTACTTGTTTTCACAAGCGGCTGCTGAACAATTTTTTCAATGCTTTGATGAGGTCTGCTAAAGTAAAAATAAGAAGCTAAGCCAATGGCTATCGCCATTACTAAAACAATAAGCTTTTTCATATTCTCCCCTCCCTAATACAAAAGATGCCTAACGGCATCTTTTCTTACTTGGCAATAAAATACATCGCGGTATAAGCTGGCAGCGAAACTTCTGTTTCACCATCAACTTCATATTCAATGACTACATCTTCATCAGTTCCATTATACTTCTCATTATTAGAATCAAGCAAGAGGGTTAAAGTCTTTTCTTCTCCCTTGTATGTATAAATCTGATCTTTATTTGAGAAGTTGAAGAAGCAGACAATCGTTTCTTCATCACTCATACGTTTGAAAACATAAATGGTTTTATCTTCCTGATGACAATCAATCCATTCAAAACCTTTTTCCTGATAATCATATTTCCAGAACGCATCATGAGTTAAATAGAGATGGTTCAAATCTTTCATCATCTGATGGAAAGCATCATGCATTGGATATTTTAACATATCCCAATCCTGTTCTCTGAATTCATGCCATTCTCGTAACTGACCAAATTCATTACCCATAAAGTTTAACTGTTTGCCAGTGTGCGCATACATATACATGTATAAGGCACGAGCTTGGGCAAACTGTTCTTCATATTCGCCATACATCTTATCAACGATTGTCTTTTTGCCATGAACGACTTCATCATGTGAGAATGGTAAAATGAAGTGTTCGTTATAGAAGTACATCATTGAGAATGTTAACTTATGATAACAGTCTTTTCGTTCATCTGGTGTTTTCATAAAGAAGTCGAGCGTATCATTCATCCAGCCTAAATCCCATTTATAATCAAAGCCTAAACCGCCCTGATCAACCGGTTTCGTCACACCATTGAAGGAAGAAGAATCTTCCGCAAAAAGCAGACAGTTTGGCACACGCTGTTTTAAGCCGGTGTTGAATTTCTGAATAAAGCGCATAGCATCGCGGTTTTCCCCGCGTCCGGCATCTCCCTGCCAATAAATCAGATTACCGACTGCATCTAAACGCAACCCATCTAAATGATATTCACTTAACCAGTAATATGCAGAAGAATTTAAGAATGAGCAGACATCCCCACGGGAATGCTGGAAGTTACAAGTCCCCCATTCACTCATTCCCACCGCATTGTTAGGATAGTTATAAAGCGGCGTGCCATCATAGTTCGCTAAGCCAAAACTATCGATCGCAAAATGTACTGGCACAAAGTCCAAGATCACGCCAATATTATTTTGATGGCACTGATCAATGAAGTATTTCAATTCATTTGGTTTACCATATCTTGAAGTTGGCGCAAAATAGCCAGTTGGCTGATAGCCCCAAGATAAATCGTTTGGATATTCATTTAATGGCATGATTTCCAGATAGTTATAGCCATATTCCTTTAAGTAAGGAATCAGTAAATCGGCCATTTCAGTGTATGTATACCAGTCAGTTTCTTCATCACCCTTTTTACGCCATGAACCAAAATGCATTTCATAAACATTCAAAGGTTCCTGAGTTGTATCATGACGCTGCGAAATCCATTTCTCATCTTCAAATGTATAGCCTGATAAATCATAAATAATAGATGCATTATTAGGACGTAACTCTGCATAGTAACCATAAGGATCACAATGATCGACAAAACTACCGCCATGGTAAATACGATATTTATACATATGTCCAGGTGCCGCATCAGGTACTGTCACTTCCCAGAACTGACCATTTTCACAGCGGTTCATTTCTCTTTCACGCCAGTCTGAAAATTCACCAATGAGGCAAACTCTTTCAGCAGCTGGAGCATATGTACGAAACGTTGTTCCTTCACCTTTTTTATAATGAGCTCCTAAGTAGTAGTGGACATCAAAAGAGTTTCCATTATAAAAATTGCCTAAATCCATATTACAACCTCCTCAAATATAGACACTCGTCTAATTTCTACTTATAATATAAAAGAAGTGAGGTGAAAAAGACACCATCAATTCCCTAAAAGTGTCGGATTTCCAACGTTTTTAGACATGTGTCTATTTTTTATGAAAAAGCAGCCTAAAAGCAAACGTGCCATCATCGCGGCTTTTATCGACATTCGTAAACATACACCCGTCGAAAAGATGACGGTCACAAATCTTTGTAAAGTTGCGGAAATCAACAAGTCAACTTTCTACGTCTATTATCAGGACATTTATGATCTTTCTGATCAGGTAGAAAATGATTTAGTGCGGCGCATCACCAATAGTATTTCCCACACTGAGTGCGCCTTCGATGATCCTGGTGCCTTTACCGAGGAAGTCTTTCGTGCCTATGGTGAAAACCAGCATTTAATTGATATTGTCTTTTCCGGCAGTCGCAGTGTGATGTTACCAAAGAAAGTGCATCAGGCGCTTACTGAACTATTTTTTCAATTACGCCCAGAATATAAAAATTCACCAGAAAAACATATCATGCTTTCCTATATCATTTATGGCGGTTATTACGCTTATGTCGAAAATGAAAGCATGGACCGTAATTATCGTATTTCCGTTATCTCATCACTCACAAAATTATGAAGGGACTCGCCATTTGACAAATCCCTTCCTTTTATTATCATTTTTGCTGAGCTTCGAGACTTAAAATCTCTTCATAACTATCTCGTGCTTCCACCACAAATTCAATTGAGACCCCTGGAAGAGCCTTGAGAATATCCGTATTGCTCATTCCTTTCGCCAGGAAATGATACACTTTCATCAGTGCCTTGGCACCTTCTTTATAGCCTTCGTCTCTTACTTCTTTCATAACTTCGTCTCTTACTTCTTTCATAACTTCGTCTCTTACTTCTTTTACAACCTGCTCTTTTACCTCTTTTTTGGCGTCTTCAAGCATCATCGGCTTCATACTATTGAAAATATATCGGCTCCATGATTCCATATTTTCCATCTCCTTTCTCATCTTCTCATCGTAATGAAATCCTCTTGCCTTCAGTATAGCATCTTTTTATTTCTCTATATACTTAAAGACTTTTTACCCTGCAAATCTCACAAGAATCTAACAAAAAATTGAAGAAATTTTATAAAAAAGTGATCTATTTCATTCAATTTAGGCAAAGCGATGACAGATGACTAAAAAGACCTGCTGGGGAAGCAGGTCTTCGTGATGTCTCTATTATGATTGACATCGTTGTTTACATTTTAGTGAAGGGAAATTTATATGTTTGCTTGTTGTCAGTCTCCTGACAACGCTTAATATACAGTTCTTATGTGAAGTGAAAATGAACACATCATTTTTTTAAACAAAGGACTCACCTTAAGGCAAGTCCCTTCTAAGAAATCATTTCATTAATATTTTTAAAGCTGATGATCCTCTTCATAACTTTCACGTGCATATTTCACAAAATCAACAGTGACATTAGGAAGAGACGTAAGAATCTCTTCATCGCTCATACCTTTCGCTAACAAATGATTGACTTTCTTAAGCAACATTGCACCTTCTAAGCGACCTTCAGCACGACCTTCTTTGAGACCTACTTCACGACCTTCTTTGAGGCCTACTTTTCTACCTTCTTTGAGGCCTACTTCACGACCTTCTTTAAGGCCTACTTTTCGACCTTTTTCTCGACCTTCAGCCATGCCTTCAGCCATGCCTTCAGCCCAAGCCTGCTCTCTTACCTCTTTTTTGGCGTCTTCAAACATCATCGGCTTCATACTATTGAAAATATATCGGCTCCATGATTCCATATCCTCCATCTCCTTTCTCATCTTCTCATCGTAATGAAATCCTCTTGCCTTCAGTATAGCATCTTTTTCTTTGTAATCAATTGTCACCGAGAAAATTGTGGATAAAACCGCAATAAGATCCAGCTTCTCACTTTTAATGGCATCAATGCGCGGCTTGCGAATATCATAAAGATTGACAATAATTGACGTTGGACATTTTCTTAAGCCGCGGCGTTTCACATATCTCTGATGCTGTGGATCAAAACGCGCTTGTGCACTCACCATAATGATGCCTTCATCTTTATGAGGCGGTGCCATATTGATCCAGATGACAAACAGCTTATCCATTCTATTCTTTTTAAAGCGACTCTGTGCCAGCACCGCCGTGCAGTACTGCACATTTCTCAGTTCCATGTAATAATCATTCGTACTCTGCATTTCGATATCCACAAGCAGTGCCCCTTGTTTGCCTTTATTAAAGGCAAATAAGGTATCAAGAATACACTTGTTTTTGCCAATAAACAGTTCTGTGCTTTGCATTTGGACCTGAGGGCTGAAGTTTTTGACATTATTTTGGATCGGTGTCAAATAGGCTTTGAGCTGTCCTTCATCCATTTCTTTGAAATCTTCAACTAAGCTGCCTAAGATCAATGATAACACATCAACATTCTTAATAATCTTTTTTGCATTGGCATCAAGGTAGTTGAACATTGCCTGTTCCTGACCTTGCTTTTTAGGTTTCATATATCTTCTCCTTTCGAGAAAATCATTAAATAGTACTATCATTTTTCTTTCTCTATATACTTAAAGACCTTTTACCCTGCAAATCTCACAAGAATCTGACAAAAAATGGAAGAAATTTTATAAAAAAGTGATCTATTACATTCAATTTAGACAAAGCGATGACAGATGACTAAAAAGACCTGCTGGGAAAGCAGGTCTTCGTGATGTCTTGTTATGATTGACATCTTTGTTTACATTTTAGGGAAGGGAAATTTATATGTTTGCTTGTTGTCAGTCTCCTGACAGCATCTATATTACCTTCTCTTTGTGAATCCAAAATGAACTATTGATAATCAAAGATAGCTTTCTTTTCGATAAGATCGCCAAATGTTTCTTTCCACTCGTGATGCGGATCTGAAGCATCATAAGCTGCTAACGCTTCTTCATCCATATCGATCGTGATCATCAGATCATAACGATTAGGACGATCAATACAGTTAAAGGTATAAGTCACTTCATGAATACCTGGAATACTCAAAGTTTCATTAAAGATCGCCTTAATCTGTTCAATACGTTTGTTGGTTTCTCGATCTTTCCATTTCACAATAATATTATGTTTCATAAATTCCTCCTACAATAAGTATGTTTCAATAACATGAGCAATGCCATCATGATTGTTGTCATCGGTGACAAGATCACATATTTCTAAAACATCTGGACGACTATTCCCCATCGCTACGCTTAAGCCGGCTGTTTTTAAGACTTCCAAATCATTAGGGGCATCCCCGACCGCAATCGTCTGCGAGAGCGGCAAAATTAATCTTTCACATAATGTCTTTAAACCTAAAGCTTTTGTAACATGTAATGGGCTAATCTCTAGCGATGTCTCTTCGGCGTAAGCGAAGGATAATGGTAAATCCTTTAATCGCTGATAAGTCTCCTCGCGTTCCTGCGTATTGGTATGATATAAGTTGATTTTATACACATCAGAAAGAGTTAACGCCTCCTGAAGCGGCTCATCAACAAAATCACAGACGCGTTCATACATATTACGATAAACAGCCATATGGTAATCTTCAATATGGCGAATGTGTGATGCTGAGGCAATACTACGTTCCTTTGTTAAAAGCTGCGGCATGATATCACGATTGTTAACAGCATCAATAATAGCCTTTATTTCTTTCTCTTTTAAGGGCATTTCATGAATAACTTGCTGATTTACAAAATCATACAAACAAGCACCGCTAATTAAAATGCCATATGATAAATAAGGAAAGAGTTCTTGGTAATCAGCTAACTCGGCAAGGCCGCGACCAGTTGATAAACAAACAATCTTTCCTGCATTATAAGCTTTTTTGATAGCCTCCGCACTTGATGGCAGAATCTGTTTCTGATCATCAAGCAGGGTGCCATCCATATCTAATGCAATAAGCTGATACATAATAACCTCCCTGGCTATTGTAACATATTTGATCAAAAAAGCGACTCTTTAAAGAGCCGCTTTCCTTATTTAATGGCATCTGCCATACTTTTTACATAATCATAAACCGCCTGATCAGCATGATCACCGTTTTCCGCAATGAGATTGACAATACCGCTGCCGACAATGACGCCGTCTGCGATTGCCGCCATTTCTTTCGCCTGAGCTGGTTCATGAATCCCAAAGCCAATCGCTACCGGGGTATCTGTTACGCTTTTAATATGACCAACGATTTCTTCTAAGTTAGATGCAAATGACTGATTCGAACGGGCTCCGGTGACACCCATTGAAGAGACCAGGTAAATGAAACCCTTGGCTTTTTTAGCAATCATTTCAACGCGCTGCTTAGAGGTTGGGGCAATCATCGAAATAACAGTGACGCCATAATTCACCGCCACATCAATCGCTTCATCAGCTTCTTCATATGGTAAATCAGGAATAATAATACCTTGTACACCAACGTCCTGACAGCGTTTAAAGAACGCATCATAACCGTAATGATAAACGACATTACAGTAAGTCATAAAGCAGAAAGGAATAGTGACATCTTCACGCAGCTCTTTGACCATCGCAAAGACATTATCAGTGGTTACTTGATGTTTGAGTGCCCGGACATTGGCATTTTGAATAGTTGGCCCTTCGGCGATTGGATCACTAAAAGGAATCCCAATTTCAATAAGGGCAGCGCCCGCTTTCGCCATCTGACGAATATAATCCTTGGTTTTATCGATGACCGG
Source organism: Intestinibaculum porci (assembly GCF_003925875.1). GTDB lineage: Bacteria > Bacillota_I > Bacilli_A > Erysipelotrichales > Coprobacillaceae > Intestinibaculum > Intestinibaculum porci. Next base: position 2,221,970 of record NZ_AP019309.1, read on the forward strand.
ATCCCCAGCGGTAATAAAACCGATGAATGCTTTTTTATTCTGGAATGCCTCTTGAATACTAATCATGGATATCTTTCCCCCTATATCTGGCAATGGCTGCCACATCTTTATCTCCGCGTCCTGATAAACAGATAATGACAATATCATCTTTCTTCATCGTTGGCACAATCTTCAGCGCATGGGCAACGGCATGAGCGGATTCAATCGCACAAATAATACCTTCCGTTTTCGCTAAATATTCAAATGCGTCGACCGCCTCGTCATCCGTAACTGGCACATAGCTCGCACGGCCAATCGAATGCAAATAGGCATGTTCAGGGCCAATACCGGGATAATCCAAACCAGCAGAGATAGAATAAACAGGTGCAATCTGTCCATATTCATCCTGGCAGAAGAGAGATTTCATGCCATGAAAGATTCCCATCGTACCGGTGGCGATCGTGGCTGCTGTTTTTGCTGTATCCACGCCGCGTCCCGCTGCTTCACAGCCAATCAGCTGTACGCCTTCATCATTGATAAAGTTGTAGAACATCCCCATCGCATTTGAGCCGCCGCCAACACAGGCCATAACTGCGGTTGGCAATTTGCCTTCTTTTTCTAAAATCTGTTCACGGGCTTCTTTAGAAATGACAGACTGGAAGTCGCGTACCATCATTGGGAAAGGATGAGGTCCCATGACTGAGCCTAAGACATATAATGTATCATCCACTCGTTTAGACCATTCACGCATAGCCTCATTAACGGCATCTTTTAAGGTCATTGTCCCAGTTGTTACAGGATGGACCTTAGCACCTAATAATTCCATACGATAAACATTTAAAGCCTGACGATCCGTATCCATTTTACCCATAAAAATTTCACACTCTAAGTCTAATAAAGCCGCTGCTGTCGCTGTCGCAACGCCATGCTGCCCAGCGCCGGTTTCCGCTATGACACGGGTTTTGCCCATTTTTTTCGCCATTAAGCACTGGCCTAAAACGTTATTGATTTTATGCGATCCGGTGTGGTTTAAGTCTTCACGTTTGAGATACACTTTCGCTCCGCCTAAATCTTTCGTCATCTTCTCCGCATAATAAAGCAGTGATGGCCGATTGGCATATTCTCTTAATAAGGTATTTAATTCTTCATTAAATGCGGGATCATTTTTATAAAATTCATATGCTTCTTCAACATGATGAATTTCATTCATTAAAGTCTCAGGGATATACTGTCCCCCAAATTCTCCATATCTTCCTTGACTCATTGTCTGACTCTCCTTACTATTTCTTCGATTTTTATGGCATCTTTGATGCCTTCAGTTTCGACACCGCTTGAGACATCGATGCAATAAGCATTTGTCTTAAGAGCATCCTCGATATTACTGATATTGATACCGCCAGCGAGAAAAAATGGTTTTTTCGCGCTCACTTGCGTATAATCATAAGCTTCCCCGCTGCCTGGTTTAAGATTATCAAAAAGCAGGTAATCGGCAGCTGTCTCAACTTCTTTTTCGGTATAAGGCAGCGCCTGAATGACAGGCACGCCATATGATTTGATCGTTTTGATTTTTTCTTCATCATAACGGCCATGAAGCTGTACATAAGAGATGATATGTTCATCAATGGCTTCTTTAATAAAGGCTGCATCTTCCTCGACAAAAACGCCAACCGTCGGAATCGATGCCTCTAAAGCGCTGCGTAATCTCGTGGCCGTTAAAAGTGAAACCTGTCTTTTGCTAGGGGCAAAGACAAACCCAACAAAATCCGGATGAACTTTATTTAAAACCGGGAGATCAGATAATCGGCTGATCCCGCAAATTTTAATTTTCATGTCTCTTCCCCCTTTAACGCTGCTAACATGGCGCGCTGATCAGGCGCTTTCATAAATGTTTCACCAATCAGTACAGCGCTTGCCCCTTTTTCTTCACATGCTAAGGTCTGTGCCCTTTTCTCGATGCCGCTTTCCGAAACGAATACAACATCATCTGGAATCAGCTCCATATAACGCAAAGAATTATGAATATCAACGGTGAAATCACGTAAATCACGATTGTTGACACCAATGATCCTGGCGCCGCTCGCTAACGCGCGTTTCACCTGTGTTTCATTACGCGCTTCAACGAGCGCCGATAAGCCAAGCTGATGCGCTACATCCAGGTAGCGTTTAAGGGTCTGATCATCTAAGATCCCGGTGATTAACAGAATCGCACTGGCACCATTGGCTTTGGCCTGATAAATCATATATTCATCGATGATAAAGTCCTTTCGTAAAACCGGTATCGAGACATTTTGGGTGATCTCCTTCAGGTAACGAATATCCCCCTGAAAGAAATCGGGCTCCGTGAGGACGGAAATAGCATCCGCACCGATCGCTTCATAATTCTGCGCAATTGCCACATAATCAAAATGCGGTGCAATCAATCCCTTGCTTGGTGAAGCTTTTTTGACTTCTAAAATATAGGATAAACCTTTTTTAGAAAGAGCTTTATAAAAAGGAAAATCATCAGTGATCGGCTGCGCCTTAGCGAGAGCTTTCATCTCTGCCAAAGAGATCACTTGTTTTTCCGCTGCAACTCTTTCTTTCGTCTTTGCGACGATATCGTCTAAAATCATCTTCTCACCTACTTATTAGATGCTTCAATATAAGCCTCTAAAACCTGTAAAGCTTTTTTATTGTCAATCAGTTCAGCAGCTTTTTTAACGCCTTCTTTGATGCTGTCAGCGCCTCCGCCAACATAAATAGCAGCGCCGGCATTAAGTAAAACGGCATTGCGCTTTGTGCCAGTCATCGTCCCCTCAAGAATACCGCGAGTAATTTTCGCATTATCCGCGGGTGAGCCGCCTACTAATTCTTCTTTCGTGCCCTGTGGTAAACCGAAGTCTTCTGGTTTGATCGTTGTCGTACGATAATAGCCATTTTTAAGCTCACACACTAATGTTGGAGCAGAAGCACTGATTTCATCTAAATGATCTAAGCCATGAACCACTAAAGCCCGTTTGACACCTAACTGATCTAAAACTTTCGCCACTGGTTCCACTAAATATTCATCATAAACACCTAGTAAGAAATATGATGGATTAGCTGGATTGGTCAGTGGGCCTAAAATATTAAAGACAGTTCTAAAGCCTAATTCTTTGCGGATCGCCCCGACATATTTCATCGCCGCATGATACTTCTGTGCGAAGAGGAAACAGAAGCCGACATCTTTTAAAAGCTGTAACGCTTTTTCTGGACTCTGGTCAATATTAATCCCTAAAGCCTGCTGTACATCGGCTGTTCCCGAAGAGCTGGAAGCCGCGCGGTTACCATGTTTGGCCACTTTAATGCCCGCTGCCGCAATGACAAAAGCAGCGGTTGTGGAAATATTGAAAGTATGGGCACCATCACCGCCAGTCCCGACAATTTCTAAAACATCCATGCCCGGATGAGGAACTGGTGTCGCATGCTCACGCATCGCGGCAGCACAGCCGGAAATTTCATCAATCGTTTCCGCTTTCGTTGATTTCGTAGATAAGGCAGCTAAGAAAGCCGCATTCTGCGTTGGTGAAGTTTCGCCGCTCATAATTTCATTCATGACGGAATAGGCTTCATCATGAGTTAAATCACCTTTATTGACGATTTTGATAATTGCTTCTTTAATCATTGTCTAATCTCCTTTAACAAGTTTTTCATCATTTGTGGTCCATCTTTGGTAAGAATCGATTCGGGATGGAACTGTAACCCATAAACGGGATAATCTTTATGTTTAATCGCCATAATTTCGTAATCGTCACTATAAGCGATAATTTTTAAACTGTCCGGCCAATTGTTTTCATCCCCGGCTAAAGAATGATAGCGCGCTACTTCAACGCGGGATGATAAGCCTTGAAAAAGCGGCTCCTTTTCATCAACAGTGATGAGTGAAGATTTACCATGCATGATCTTTTTCGCATATGTAATCTGACCGCCAAAGGATTCGATCAATGCCTGATGGCCTAGGCAAATACCTAGCATCGGAATCTTTTGATAAAACGTGCGAATCACCTCTTCACAGACGCCCGCCTCACTTGGACGCCCTGGGCCGGGCGATAAAACGATCATTTCCGGCTGCATCTCTTCAATCTGTTTTATTGTCATAGCATCATTACGGACCACTTTGATCTCCTCGCCTAAAGAGCCAAGCAGCTGATATAAGTTGTAGACAAAGCTGTCATAGTTATCAATCATGAGAATCATACGTCGATCCCTCCGTTCGCAATTTTTAAGGCTTCAATAACAGCCGCCGCTTTATTGAGACATTCCTGATATTCATTTTCCGCCTTTGAATCATAAACGATCCCCGCTCCGGAACAGATATACACTTTATTGCTTTTCTTATAAGCTAAACGAATGCCGATGCAGGTATCCATATTCCCAGTGAAATCTAAATAACCGATAGCCCCACCGTAAATACCGCGTTTTACTTTTTCCAATTCACCGATAATTGAGCAAGCTTTGATCTTAGGCGCTCCTGATAATGTTCCCGCCGGCAACATCGTTTCAATCGCACTTAAGGCATCTTCCCCTTCTTTGATTGTGCCTTGCACTTCCGATGCGATATGCATAATCTTGGAAAATTTCATGATTTCTTTGTATTTATGTACCTTGACCGAACCAATCTGACAGATCTTGCCTAAATCATTACGTCCTAAGTCCACCAACATATTATGTTCAGCTAATTCTTTTTCATCGTGTTTTAACTCTTCTTCTAAAGCCCGATCTTCCACTTCCGTCATCCCACGTGGCCGTGAGCCGGCAATCGGGAAGGTATAAAGCGTATCACCGGAAAGCTTAACCATGGTTTCTGGTGAAGCCCCCGCCACTTCTAATGAGCTAGAATAGAAGTAAAACATATAGGGAGACGGATTGGTAGTACGTAAAACTCTGTAGGTATCAAGTAAAGAACCGGAGCATTTCGCTTCGATGCGGTTAGCCAAAACCGCCTGGAAGATATCCCCTTCGACAATATGATGTTTCACTTCTTCCACTTTCGCGCAGTATTCTTCTTTCGAGAACATAGGCATAAAAGGCCCCTTAAGTCGTAATGGATCACTCATATCCATATAATCCATTTTGATCATCCGTTCGATTTCTTCAATACGCTGGCATTTCTTCGGATAATCACTTTCAATATGATCAGCATCGACATTGACAATAATCATGATCTTTTGACGTTCATGATCAAAGCAAATACATTCATCAAAATACATCAGATCGACATCTTTAAAATGGGCATTGGAACTGTTGCCAAAAGTGACAGTCGGTTCACTGTACTTGAGATAATCGTAAGCGAAGAAGCCGACAAAGCCACCCGTAAAGGTTGGAAAGCCGGATAATTTCATCGTCTTATGACGCTGCATCACTTCCCGTAAGAACTTAGTTGGATTTTTGCGTCCTTTGTCAATGCCGTCAACCGTTAAACGGCCATTATTACAGGTCACTTCGTGTTTCGGATCATAACCGATAAAGGAATAACGCCCCCAGGTCGATGACTGTTCATGAGACTCTAAAATAAAACAGTGATCGGTCACAGCTTTACATTTCTTCAAGACCATAATAGGTGTAAAGAAATCACTATAAATTTCCTTTTTCAGTGGAATCTGTCGATACCCCTGATGATCTAATGCTTTCATTTCTTCAAGTGATGGACTATACATACTATTGCCTCCCTAAAACTTTATATAAAAAACCGTCCTGAAAGTGTACATATCATCTTTCAAGGACGGTTAAACCGCGGTGCCACCTTGCTTCACTAAAAAAGTGCTCTCGTGATTCTATCAAATCACTGATTCTTACGCGAATCATGCGTCGAGGTATACTCAGATTACTCTTTTGACCTCGCCCTCAGTGGTCCATATAACAAAAGGTTACTGCCTGTTTCCATCCTCCAGGCTCTCTCTTAGCACTGCTTTCATTCCTTCTCCACGTCATCGGTTTGTGTACTTTTATTCTACACACATTCGCAAAAGTGTCAATATATTTTATTGAGTTTCCAAAATCTTTTATATTATTTTTAGTTTTTATCTAATTATACTTGTCTTATTTATAAACTGATTTCAAATAACGAATCATCCATCAGATCGCTCGTCATTTCTTTCGGTAATTGTCTGACCCCTGGCTCTTTGGCGCAGATATAAGTAAACGGATCAACAGCATAATAAGACTTTCCCACTTTCGTACGGGCCCATTGATGATCATACTTATTCGCATTGACATGTTCAAAGCGATAGCCAAGAATATTCAGACATAAGCCTGTCGCTCGCGTCGCCCCGGCGCAGGTCACCTTATGATCGACAAAATAACCATAAGGATCATTATAGTGTTTGCCTTTTGTATTATAGGTAGCCATTTGATCAAAATAATGACGTAATAATAGCGTCAAACGTTTTAAAGTCTTTTCCTTATTTGGCGATAAAGCCTGTTTGACAAGAACAAGCGCCTCTTTATAAGCTTTCTTGGCTTGTTTCTCATTCATCTTGCCGATCCAGGCTTTGCGATCTTTCAGATTTTTAAAAGCGACAAGCTTTTTCTTTTTGACAATGACCTTGAAAGGATAGACCTGCTCATCGATCGTGACCTTCATGGTTGTCTGCCCAGCCTTAGTCGCCATAATAGAATTGCCATTGACGACTTTCATAATCTTTGGATGGGCGATATCAATCTTTAATGTCACATCATCATCAACCGCAAAACAATTAAGCGCACCAACATAAGTTGTCAAACTTTTTTCCTGTGCATAGATCGGTGTCATACTCATTAACATCATGCATAAAACAATGATTATTTTCTTCATCGAATCCCTCCTTATCTATCTTCATTGTAATCGCTTTCTAGAAAGAATAAAAGAAAAAGAGTGCCTTACGTTAAAAGACACTCTAAGCCATCGTAAGCGAATTAAGTACGCCGCATGAACGGGTATCCGCATAGTGAGATGGGAAGCTACTCTTATTCTTCAGATAATATTGAGAAGAATCCGTAGTATCATCCCAAGTGACATCGATGTTATACCACTTACCGCCAATTTTCACAATATTCCAGGCATGATTGCCTGAGCCAGAGGAGCCATAAGCCGTTCCAGTCATGACACGGCTTTGAATATGCGCAGCATTGCACATTTCATAAAATAATAAAGCATAACCTTCGCACACTGCCCCATGATCAATCAGCGCATTATAAGCAGTATAGCCACCATTGACATAGTCGGTATGATTGACAATATACTGATGTATCGTTTTCACCTTATTTTTTGTACTTCCCTTTAAATGTAATGACGAAACTGTCTTTTTTAAAGTCTTCTGAAAGCTTTTCTCATAGGAAGCACTGATCCGATAACTGAAGGTATACGTAATGGCCGTTTCATCTGCTGATGTCGTCGCGCTATAGGCATAAGAACGTAATGATAAATAATCATAATCATCGATATAGTTATGGGCCGCGGACATTAAATCGGTCGTAAAACTGCCGGCACTGGTTGCCTGATTCAATAATACAGTCACCTTGGTATCACGTTTCGCAATCGCCTTGCCGACGCCTTTTAAAGCCGTTTGATAACTGCCGCTGACCGTTGACTGGCCGCCACTGTTATTCACTGGATTGGTTAACGAACGTACCGCACTTTTTGAGCCGTTATAAACCTTGACCGTAGTGGTATATTTTTTCCCTTTGATTTTTCCTGTCACCTTGGCGATGCCAGATGCCTTTGCCGTAACCTTCCCGTTTTTATTGACAACAGCAATTTTCTTTTTATTTGATGACCAGCTGATTTTCCCTTTTCTTTCCTTAATTGTTAAGGTATAGGAGTTCCCTTTTGCGATCTTGAGTGTCTTAATATATGTCACTTGAGCCGCATCAGCCTGATGCGCATATAATGAACCTAAAAAGCAGACACTAGTAATCAATGCGATCCCGCATTTCTTAACAACATTTTTCATAAGGCTCCCTTCCTTTCACCTATAATGTACCAGCTTTCTTAAGGTCACGCAATATTTATTTTTATGATTTTATGTTACTTTATATTACTCAAAGCGTATTTAAGGTAAAAGAAAAGAAGCCCTAAAGCTTCTAATCATATTTATAGTTCATATCGACATAACCACTGATGCCATCAATCTTAAAGTCAGAACCCGTCTGCCATAAATCAGGATAATAGGTTTGTCCCTGATAGGTAATGGAAGGAACAGCCGTATAACCGCCTAACTTTGTACCAGAAACAGAGTTATAGCCATAATGCGCTAACCATCTTGAAGTAAATGAACTCATGAAGTATTCATTCGCTAAATAGTTATTGTACCATGAAGTCGATGAATAGATTCCGACATTGGTAAAACCATATTCCGCTAACTTCGCTGAGAAGGCTTCGCATAAGCCTTGCTGGTAGTCAGCTTTATCCGCTTTGGTATCCCCGCTTAATAAAGCGCTCTTCTGCTCTAAGTCTAAATAGATTGGCAACGTGAAATGCGAAGTCTTATAGCCCTGCAGGTAGCTTGCTAACATTTCCGCCTGATCCTGCGCTTCTTCAACACTCATCAAACCTTTATTGTCAGAAGAATTCATATACCAGTAAATACCATAATCCATACCCGCTGCTTCGGCTTTATCAATATTTGTTTTACAGTTGAGATCAATCCCATCACTATTGGTTGTTTTTAATTTTGATAATGTATTCCCGCCACGGATAATCGCATAATCCACGCCGGCGGCTTTTAAGGCATTAAAATCAACATTGCCATTATGATAAGAGACATCGACACCAATTTTCGCATTACCGGGATCGGTAATCGTCATATCTAAAGAATCGCCAGTGGAATCATTATAAATGGTCACATCACCAGCTTTTAATGGCATCACTAAGCCTGATTTAGAGACTAAGGCAATACTGTCATCACTGGAAGAATAGCTGCCTTTGCCTAATTTTACGCTCGCTTTGACACACTGCCCGACAACCCCGTTTGTATAAGTAGTACGCGTAGTCGTCCTGGCATCATTGGTGGCTGGCGTTACATTAGGATCACTGGATGTCTTGCTGGAAGCCATTGGCGCTTTATTGCCTGACTGTGTCACCGCTGGTGTTTCAGTCTGCGTATCAGGGGCATTGACAGTCACATTACACGTTAAAGTTTTATTATTAACTGCCACCTGAATTTGTGTTGTGCCTGGCGCTACACCGGTCACAATGCCATTGGCATCAACCGTAGCGACCGCTGGATTAAGCGAAGTAAATGTAGCTGTCGTGGTACCTTTATTTTTTAAAGATAACGTCGCTGTTTCGCCCTGCGTAATCGTTAATGACGAGACTGCTAAGCTCACCTGGGGTACGGTGACTTTACAGCTTAACGTTTTACTGCCAGCTTTTGCTTTGATCGTGGCGCTGCCAGTAGCTATTGCCGTCACTTTACCTTTCGATACACTCGCAACCGCTGGATTGCTTGAGGTCCATTTCACCTTTTTGGCATTATATTTGATCTTCAAAGTCTTTTTTGAACCAATCACCATTGTTGTCTTCTTTAACGATAAGACTGGTGTTAAAACTTTGACGCGACATTTATAAGTACGTTTATTAACTTTCGCTTTAATATAAGCGACACCTGGTTTTAAAACTGTCAGCTTCCCTTTCGAAGTCACTTTTACAACCGATTTTTTAGTTGTACTCCACTTAGCTTTTTTACGTGTTCCCTTTAAATATAAGGAATACTTCTTGCCCTGAATAGCTGAAAGTTTTGTTCTGTTTAAACGCACTCTTGTTTTGGCTTGTACAGGCATGGTCATACTGCCTGCCACTGCGAAAACAAGGGCTGCTTTAAAAATTGTTTTTGATAACTTCATCGTCTGCCCTCCATATGCTTTTTCAGTATAAGACATTTCTCCCTAGATGTCAAAAAATGTCAGTTTTTAAGCTGACATTTCTAATTATATTTATAGTTCATATCGACATAGCCGCTGATGCCATCAATCTTAAAATCAGAACCCGTCTGCCATAAATCAGGATAATACGTGACGCCATTATAGGTATAAGATGGAATCGTCGTATAATTTGTCATTGAAGAACCGGTGACTGAATTATAGCCATAGTGCGCCTGCCATAAAGAATTAAAGTTTGTCACATAGTAAGCTGACTGTAAGTAGTTCTTATACCATGAAGTTGAAGAATAAATACCAATATTGTTGTAGCCATAAGCTTTTAAGGTATTGGTAAACGTTTCGACAATGGTCTGTAAGTTAGCCACTTTTTCACTGGCATTAGACCCCGTTATTAAAGCCGAAGTCTGCTCTAAATCTAAATAGATCGGCATCGTAAACTGACTCGTCTTATATTGTGATAAGTACGTTGCCAACATCGTCGCCTGGGCGCTCGCTTGATCTGTTGTCATCAGCCCGCTATTACTGCTGGCGTTCATATACCAGTAGACACCATATTTCATGCCGGCTGCTTCCGCTTTATCAATATTCGTTTTTAAGTTTAAGTCAATGCCATCACTGTTAGTAGTCGATAATTTCTTTAACGTATTGCCGCCACGGATAATAGCGAAATCTACCCCCGCTGCTTTCATCTTATTAAAATCAACATTGCCATTATGATAAGACACATCAACGCCAACTTCCACATTACCCGGATCGGTAATGGTTATCGTCATGGCCGCATTATTTTTTGTATTGGTAATGGTGACAGTCCCCGCTTTAAGCGGCATCACTAAACCGGCTTTAGAAACTAAGGCAGTTGTTGGATCACTAGAGGTATAAGTGCCGCTTGATCCTAATGTCGAAGTGACTTTGATTGTTTGCCCTACAACCCCTGCCGTTGTCGTTGTGCGCACGGTATCAAATGATGTCTTGGGCGTTGTGACTGGTACTGGTGCGGCTGGTGCATTGACCGTAACCTGTGTTGATAAGATTGTTGTCCCCACCTGGGCATTTACCGTTGTTGTCCCGGCACTTACTCCAGTAATGATGCCCCCTTTTACAACGCTTGCAACGGCGCTGTCAGCCGACGACCAAACCGCCGTTGCTTTACAGTTACGAATATTCACATCAACCTTTTGCCCTGCTGTTAAGGTTACGCTTGTCTTTGTTAAAGACATCGCTGGAACCGTAACTTTACAGCTATAAGCTTTGCCGTTGATCGTTGCTTTAATGGTCGCAGAGCCGGCGGTCTGCCCCGTGACCACCCCTTTGGCGGTTACCGACGCGACGCTTGGCTTACTAGACGTCCATTTAACTGTGCCATAAGCTTTATTTAATTTCAGCGTTTTCTTAGCGCCAACATAAATCGTTGCTTTTGATGCTGATAACTTAGGATTAACAACTGTCACTTTACGGCTGTAACGCTTTTTGCCAATTTTCGCATAAATCGTCGCTTTGCCCGTTTTCTTGGCAGTCACTTTTCCTTTACTATTGATGGTCACAATTTTCTTATTGGATGAAGACCATTTCACTTTTTTCTTGTTGTAAGCAAGTTTTAAGGTTTTACTGCCACGGACATTTAAAGTGACCGACGTTGGTGAAATATAAGGGCTCGGATTTTTAACTGTCACAGCGCAGCGATAGGTTTTACCGCTCACTTTGGCCTTAATTGTCACCTTACCGGCACGTAAGCCTTTGACTTTGCCTTTACTCGTTACAGAGGCAATCTTTTTATTTGAGGAAGACCAGCTTACTTTCTTTTTGGTCCCTTTGATGGTAAGCGTCTTCGTTTTCCCTTTCACAATGGATGCCTTTTTCGCGCTGAGTTTCACCGCCGCATAGGTCGGTGTTAACTGCAATGACGTCATCGTCAATGCTAACGCTGGCATCATCCACAATGCTTTTAATCTCATTTCACAATCATTCCTTTCCTGCAGTTGCTATTCTATCATTAAAAATGCAAGTGAAACTTAAAAAACATCCAGAAACTGGATGTTAAGAAACCGGTAAAATGACAATCATCGCTAAGGATTTCTCATCACTGGTGGTGGCATGAATCTTGCCTTTATGCGCTTCGACAACACTTTTCGCAATCGATAAGCCAATACCGTAGCCGCCCGTTTCGGAGTTACGAGACTTATCCGAACGATAGAAACGATCAAAGAGTTTAGGTAAATCTTCCCTTTTGATATTATCTGTCGTGTTATAAACCGTAAAGACTAAAAACTTCTTTTGCTTTTCTAAAGTCACCTGGATTTCACCATGACGTGGTGAATATTTCACGGCATTATCTAATAAGATCGTCATTAATCTTTCAATATTTTTCTGATCCCCGCAAAATGATAAATTAGGTTCGATCGTAATATGCATAGCTTTATGCTGCGTCTTGGCTAAAGACGCATAGGACTGCGCAATTTCCGCTAAAATATCGGAAATTGGAAAATCGATCATCTGATAAGTCGGATGTTCATCTAACTTTGATAAGAAGATCAAATCTTCAGTTAACGTCTTCATGCGATAAGCCTGATGCTGGATATCTAAGACCCATTCATCATCACCATACTTGGATTTGAGTACTTCACTATCGGCATCGATAATCGTGATCGGTGTTTTCAAATCATGACCAGCATCAGAAATAAAAGTACGCTGACGTTCCTGAGCGATCGCAAAAGGACGCACAATCCGCTTTGAAGCAGTCAAAATAAGCAGCGTGAAAACTAACAGCCCGGCTAGGGATATACTAATCGAATAAATGATTAACTCTTTAAAATTTTGAATTGATGTCGCACAATTTAAAAAGACAATAATTGTTTCTTTCTGATGTTTCGTTTTTGCATAACGTAAATAGTCTAAGCGATTATTTTGACTTTTTTGTTTATAAGCCTGCATGCCATATTTCATCGCCTCACTGTTTTTGATCGCCGCCACTTTTGTCGTATTCATTTCAATTAAATTGCCAGAAGCATCATAGATCATTACAAAATAGCGACTTTCATAAGGCACATCAGAATCAAACGTCACCGTGGTCCCAGTTTTCGCATAATAGGATGTTAAGGTTTTTAAAACATGATTTTCATTTTTTCGGGTCATATAATAGTTTGATAAAATAATTGTCGAAAGAAAGATCGCAACGACGACTAATGAGCCGATCACGGCGATCTTCACAAAACGTTTTCTTAATTGATCAATCATCAGCCTGCTCCAGAGAATAGCCGGTATTACGATAGGCTTTGATCTTAATATTCGCATGCAGCGCATTCAGTTTCTTTCTTAAGTAAGAAACATAAGTCCAGACTAAGTTGGTTTCCGCATTGGAATCATAGCCCCAGATCTTTTCGATAAAAAATTCAATGGAATAGACCCGATTAGGATGGCTCATGAACAATTCCATCATCTGATATTCTTTATTCGCTAAATGGTAAGAGCCGACCGTTGAGGATAATTCATGACTTGAACGATCCAGATTGATATTTCCAACATTAAGAATATCATCACGCTGGGTATACTGCACGCGACTTAACACGCGAATACGCGCCAATAATTCTTTCGGTGAAAAAGGTTTCGTCAAATAATCATTAGCTCCTAAATCCAGCCCGCGCACACGGTCATCAACGGATGAACGCGCACTTAAGACAAGCACTGGAATCATATTGGAAGCCGCTCTTATTTCTTTCAAGACATCAAAGCCGTTCTTTTTTGGCAACATGATATCGAGAATCATCATGTCATAAATATCGTTGGAGGCAAAGTCAATGGCATCCTGCCCATCATAAACAGCATCCACGCTATAACCATTATCTTCTAATATACTGCACAAGGCATGAGAAAGAGATTTCTCATCTTCCGCTAAAAGTAATCTCATCTGTATTCCTCCTCACAATCATTTTCATTATATCAGGTTTTGACCGAAAAAAAAGAAGATGTATGCAAATACACCTTCTCTCACTTTTAGTAAATAACTGTTGTTGTGCCAGCTGGGATGACATCATGGATATATTTAGCATTATTAATGGCTAAACGGATACAGCCATGCGATAAGTTTGCCCCTAATGTTCCATTATTGAGTGCCCCTGGTTTAGAAGCGATCTTATAAAGGACAGAGTGGAACATGTAACCATCATGAATACGGGTTGGATACCAGCAGCGTGATGGATAAGAATCAAAGTATCTGGCTTTGACATATTTTCCTTTCGTCTGACCGATATGGAAGACACCTGATGTTGTCGGCGTTGAAGGTTTCCCAACGGTACATAAGAAAGAACGCACTTTCTTCCAGTTATCCTGTGAGCCTTTATAAATAGCTACCGTATGGGAAGATTTATTAACTAAGATTAAATATTTTGTTGGTGACGTATATTTCTGCGCTTTTGCATCCATACCTGTTAATTTACGAATGGCTGCCACCTTTGTACATTTACCAGTTTTATTAAAAGTATATTTCTTACCATTTAATTTTAATGTTTTATTTGTGACTAAAACACCATTTTTTGAACCGTAATAGTACGCCCCTTTGACTTTGAATAAACCAGTTAAAGCGCGGCCTTTAACCCCTGCTTTACCCGTTGTTTTAAAGTAATAACGTTTTCCTTTAATTGTCGCAAAGCCAGTTTTTAATACCCCGTTAGAGGCAAAGTTATAATAATATTTACCAATTTTTCTAAAGCTTGTAGCGGCGTTCCCACTGACTAAATAATAGTTTTTCTTGTTGTAAGTAAACCATTTTGTAGCCGTTGATTTCACCCCTTTGGTGAAATAAGCATAAGCATTATTAACCGCAAACATCCCTGTCGCTAAATGACCATCTTCATCTAAATAGACATTGATATCACCTTTGGCGGCGTAAGCGCTCTTCACAATTGTCCCTTCTGGGCCATAGAACTGATCCTTATACCAGGTATTGACGGCTTTTGCGCCATCTTTAAAATAATAGGTTTCTCCCTTAATGGTTTTGACGCCATTTTCATAACGAACGCCCTGATCACCATAGTAAGCATTGCCTTCCCAGGTATTGACGACTTTCACGCCATTTACGAAGAAATAATGATCTTTCCCTTTGACGCTGTGGTCACCATCTTCTAAACGGATCCCCTTTAAATTAAAGTAAGAATCACCAACCCATGCACTTTTCACCATCACACCGGTTGTTTCATCAAAATAATAGTTATGTCCATCAATGGTCACTAAGCCTTTTTTCTGCACCCCATTTTCATAGTAAGTGCCATCAGCCTGTAACCCATTTTTTACTGTTTCTGTTGTCGTTGTTGTTGTAGCTGTATCAGCGGTATCTGCGCCCTGCGCAAAGACCGGATTGAACGCTGGTGTGATCACCATCGCAGCGATTAAACCAGACATCATTGCTTTCTTAATCTGCATGTATATGCCTCCTTAACGGAGCCTATTATAAAACATCACTTATGAAATTACTAGAGGTTTGCCCCATTTTTTATGAGGTTGGTAATCGTTAAATGACTTTCTTCCATGATGACATGCGTGCCTTTATGCACTTCTTCACTGGCGATCAGCTTTTTCTTGTCCGGCTGAAGCGCTGATGGCTGCAGTTTTAAAACATAGATATTGTCATAACATGAACGAATCGTTTCATCATCATGAGCGGTCAAAGAAATTAACTGAATATTATTTTTCTTCGCAATTTCCATCATCGGCTTTAATAAGTGCACCGCACTGGCTTTGCCAAACGGGTTATCCATAATAAGCACTTTTCCATCATTTTTCGACGCAAAGAAATCAGTATCGTTATAGCGCATATAATAGAGCAATGAAGCTAAGACAATAAATGAGGTTAAGAACGTTTCCCCATCAGAGAACTTCGTGATCGCCTCCTGCCAGTGAATCGGCTGCATAGAGGTAGAGGCGGATGTAACTTTGCAGATTTTAATCGTTAAATCATGAAGATCAACAGCATGTTCAAACAAATTGGCCGTTGTTAAACGATTACGAACATATTCATGCAGACTCTTATTTTTCCCAGCAAGTTCCTCCTGATAGGCCTTGACACCGCCTTCACATAAATCATTATAAAAATCATCAATATGCGTATAATTAAAGGATTCCTGTCCGCTTTGGTTCACATCATCCCACTTTGGCAAGTGAATCATTAACATTTTATGCGAACGCTCCCCAAGCGTAATCGTTGAATGACTATCAATCTTATCGACTTCCTCATAAAGCATATGGGCATAGTTATACAAACTATCAACATGTTCTTTCTTTTGTTTCGCTAACATGTCCATCGTCGCTACTAACGCTTCAGTATACTGATGGAAACTGTGAACCACCTGGGTGATCGCTAACGTTAATAAAGAGTAATCATTTTGGTTCATCGCATCATCTAAAGCTTTGTTAATGGCATTGAGACTACGGACAAAGATATCTTTACGATAAGCAGGATTATGACGCGTATCATCAAAGATTCGGACAAACATCGTCATTTTCGTATTACGCTCTTCTTTCGCCTTTTCATACGTCGTTTTTAACATGCTAGATGTGCTTAACAAATTTTCATCAGCGAGTAATGTCAGATCTTCTTCATAAGGTGTCGCTCCTTCGCCCTGATAGACATCTAAAGACGTGAGAATCCGATTCATTAATTCATAACGCTTCTGCAAACGATTTAATGTCTCTTCTTCCTGCTTGATTTGCGCACGCAAACGCTGACGGCTTTGCGCGTAATCCTGCGGTTTAATCTCATCCTCACTTAATGGCGTTTTCCCGGGCCATTTCTCCCGCAAGGTATTGACAATTGTTTCTTTCTTTGCTTCAAGGCGCCCCGTTTTCTTTTCTTCCTGCGCAACGCGTTTGCGTAAATCTTCTAACAAACGATCTAGCGTTTTCTTTTGCGTTGTCAGATGCAGCGTTTTTTCGCGATCATAAGTCACATATACATAATCATCTTCATTTAGTCCATAACGGGTCACTAAAGATGTTAAGTTATCGATTTCCTGCTCATGCCGATGCAGACATTCCGCTAAACGCTCTTCTAGGTCTTTACGTTCATGTGATAAGCGCTGATCTAAGGCTAAGAAACGCGTTTCCATCTCTTCTACGCTGGTATAAGGAACATCTTTTTCTTCCTTCGTATACCCTTGATAGCTCTGTGCTTTTAAGCGTAAATCATGTAAGGTATTTTTCAGGTTATAGATATCATCTGTTAATCGACTACTCTTCTCACTTAATAACTGTTCCTGTTTTTGCTCCTCATCATACTGATTTTCTAAACGCGCTTTTTCACTCAAATCACGGCTGATGGCATCCTTGCGTTTGACATATTCAGCGTAATCACCACATAATTCCTCAAAGGCTTTCAAGGCCGTTTCTAAATCTTTCAAATGCAGCGCTAAAGCCTGCATTTCACGATTATAATCCTCAATCATCTGCCCGGCTTCTTTGAACTCTTCCTGAATTTTCACGCCTTGTGCTTGTAACGCCTGCTGTTTCTCTTCTAACGAGGCTAAAACACGCTCGCTTTCCGCCATGGTCTCGCTGCTTAAATCCTGTGAAGACAGTTTAACTTTCATCGCCTGGAAGTGCTCTAACTCATTATTCATCGTATTTTGTTTATCTTCATAGCGTGCACGTTTCGCTGCTAATGAGGCCATCACCTTGCCTAACTCTTCCGCAATTAATAACTTTTCATCAAAAAGCATATAGAAAGAGGTATCCTGCAAGGTATAAAAGATATCCTGATCAGCCTTCTTACGGCTTTGCAGGGCTTCATAAGTAATAAAAGGAATCGGTTCCTCACTATAGAGATCAGCACCGTTTTGCATCATATCTTTCAGCATCGCTAAGTCCTGGGCACTGATGACGATGGCATAAGGTAAAAACGGATGGGCTTCAATCAGTTTATGACGCACCTTTTCACTTGATGTCGCCATCTTTAACCACTGACCGCCATATTCATAGTTAATCCCATGATCTTCTAACAGTTTTTTCAAAGCATCCGGTAATACGACATTCTGCCCTGTTTCTAAACGTGAAATACGACTATCAATATTGTGAATATCTAAACTGCATAAGGCAATCTCCTGACTTTTCTCATTCATCTTTAACACTAAGGCTTGATTGATCTTTTCCCGATCATAGACATCTTCACTCGCCAAATCCACATATCTTAACATCTTGAGACGTTCCTGCTTTTGTAAGTCTAATGCCTCTTGACGCTGCTTTGCTTCGTGTTGATCAATCATCACTTTCGTCATTTCCTGGGCATTGCTTTCTTTTCTTTTCGTCAGATGTTCCTGTTTACTTTTGGTTTTCACCAGCGCCACGCGCATTTCTTCCTGGCGGGACTGATGCTTTGTCATCCTCGCTTGAAAATCGGCCTTTTCGCTTTCTAAAAAGCCCTCTTCATAAAGACCATTTAATAAACGCGTATAATGCTTATCATAACGTTTATTAAAGCGCGCTTCCCGGTGATCATAATCTTTTTGGCGACTCATCAGTGAAGCGATCCGGCTTTCAACCTGCGCTAACGCTTTTTGTGATTGCCGTAAGTCTTCTTTCACCTTTTGCTGTTTTTCTTTCGTTTGCGCCCTTTCGCTTTGCGCATTTGTGAGCTGCTGCTTTATCTGCGCACTAGCGCCTTGATAATACGTCTGTAAGTGATAGCCTAAACCATCATGTTCTTTTTCTAGAGGTGCCCGGTCTTTTTTCGCATAATCCATTTCATACTGAATTTTCTCTAAAGCCGTTTTCGCTTCAGCTACGCGCGCATAAGCCTGCGCCGTTTCCTGAATATGAATCTGGTCATTTGTCTCTTCCCGTTTGCGCGTTGTCTCCACTTCTTCGGTTTGCACCTTTGTTAAAGCATCATTTTGTGCTAATAACGCTTTACTGGCGGTAATCAGTTCATAACTCTTTTCTTCAAAATCCAGATCATCTTGCTGCTGATGCAAATCATCAATCTCATCAGATTGTTTTAAAACAGCTTTATTTTGGTCAACAGATGCATTATTCAACGCCTCTTTAAAACCTAAGATCGTATGATAATCATCCTGTTCCTGACGCCATTTTTCATACAGATCATGACCTTTATCCTGCATCTTGGATAAATCATTTTCAAAGCTTTGCGCCTGATTGTTTTCTTCAATCTTGCTGGCATTTTGAAAACATTGGGTGATATACGCTTCCGTCATTTCCTGGAACTTCGTCATATGACTCGTTTCGGTATTGAGTTTATCTTCCACCGCCGGCAGTAAGACCTTTTTTAATAAATCCGGAGCTGTCGTACAATCACTAAACATCTTGACTACTCCTGATTCATCTTCATTGATCTTATGAATAATGCTTTCCCATTCTTTTGGCGGAATCTTATTTTCATCGAGTTTTTCAAAATACTTTCTCGCCTGACGATTTTCATTCATGTCATAGACAAACATCTTATGACGATCGCGATACTTATTGAAAAGATCTTTGCCTTTCTGATAGGTAATTGGCTGACGTTTTTTCGTTTCAATGACTGGAATATGACGAATATCATATTCTGCCCCATCGCGATATTCCCCGATGAAGTTCCACATTTTTAATGATTCCCCTTCATTAATAGAACCTGGCATGCGGTAAACCATCGCCCCCGTCATGACTTTACTGACGCCATCATCGCGCAGCCATTCCACCATCAAAAAGGAAGGGCGATGATTAACGGTAAAGAAATCGCCAAAAGGTCGGTCTTTTCCGCCCTGGTTGACGTTACGGTAACGTTTATGGACAAACAAAGCAGTAATTAACTGAATCAATGTCGATTTTCCCCCGCCGTTCGTTAAATTGATCAAAGTATTTTCTCCGTTGGCTTCAATCATCAGATCATCGATCTGGTTCAAGTCATGGTTATAATGTAAGTTAATAATACGAATGGCATTGATCTTACTCATGGTGTTCCTCCTTGATAGTTTCAAACATCGCTTCAACGCGATCATAATTGGTGCGGTTTAATAAATCGAAGTCCATAAAGGCATTGAGCTTGGGCGTCAATAATATCATATGATCCTCGCGAACATAATCGACGAGCTGCTGGGCACTTAAAAAGCTCATAATTTTCGAAATAAAGCCTTCTTTAGTTTTCACTTTTGCCCCTAAACTTTCCGAGCCGGATAAGGCATTATAGTGTTCATAAAGTTTATGGAAGCTGATCCCCATCTTCTTCTCTTCTTCTTCACTATAAAGCGCACTGCCTTCTCTGAGGTACTGTTCTACTAAATCTTCTAATTCTTCCTCTTTCATAAAGTCACGGGCTTTGCTGGTTTCTCCGTTCGCGTCGTAACATTCCATCAAAAAGACAAGAATAATAAACATTGCTAAGTTATACGCTTCATAGCTGGCATTACTGCCCACTAAACGGTTTTTTAATTCTGAACGGGTATAGCCGAAGGTGGTATTATCCTGCTGGGGAATAAGATAAATAGTATTCCCATATAAAGCTAAATCAAACTGCGCCGCAGCGCCTAAACGCTTGACGGCTTTCTGCACTTCTAAGTCTTCCACGTAAGCCTGATACAAAGTGCGATCATCATCGCGTTCTAACTGATGATATTTTAATAAGTAGGCATAAAGGTCAGCGGCCTTTTGAAATGTCTCTTGTGTCATGCATCTTCCCCCTCAATTGTGATCGTTAAATCGGTACAGCGAATTTGCTTTTCATCTTTATAGATAAAGGTGGCATCTTCTGCCCTTTTGGTAAAGTTAATCTTTTGAATATCTGACAGATGTTCTTCGTTGACAATAGTAAGTACCATGCGGTTGAGTTCAAAGCTTAAAAACTCTTCATCAATCATCGTTGCTTCATGACGCATGGCATGAACATCAATCACATCCGCTTTTAAAAAGCTGACTAATAAACCTTTTAAAGTTTCTAAATCCGGCATAAACTTTTGTGTCATGCGAGGATGCTCCCCTAAATAATCGCTAAAAGAAGAGAGCGTGATCGTCTTTTCCTGTTTGAGATAACGCATAAAGATAAGCATCGCATCATGATAACGGCGATATTCTGCTTCTTTTTCTAAGCGCTGCGCTTCTAGAATAGCTTCTTCATCAATGTCTTCAAAAACATCACTGGTCGCTTCTTCTTTAGGTGCCAGCGTCATCTGCAGATCAAAGACTTTATTGATATTTAACATCTTATCAATCTTCTTAAAAAGCAATGGCTTTAAAAAGAGATCAAAGTTGCCCATCGCATCAGGATCCTGAATGATCCGATCATATAAATCGGTCTTGATCTGGAAACGTTTGACTTCTGGTGTAATCAGCTGGTTTTCTACCGCTTCCATATATAACTGATAATAACTCAAATTCTTCTTTAAAATATTCTGAATCGTTTCTAACTCTTTCTTTAAGATCTCATCCATCTCATTTAAAGCATGAATCTTGCTGGCAATCTCCGGATCAGTCAGATCGACATCTGAAGCGAGTAAAGTCTCAGTTTTGTTTTTGATCGCCTGCCGGTGATCATTGAGCTGCTTATGGGCACTCTTCATGATCTTCTCATTATCACTAATAAGCGTCTGATAATCCTCGACGGAGTAAGCCGCCACATTCCGTTTAATACGTAATTCGGCCTGATCGAGCTTATCAATTAAAGCTAATAACTGGGCAAAGATCTGTTTGACAGTAACCAAAGCTTTTTCATAATCCTGGTTTTCAATCTGTTGCTGGAGGATCATTTCAGAAATAGGAATCTTTAAATTATCTTCCACTTCCATCGTCCCTAAAACCAGACTATAGCCATCATAAGTCATCTTATAGGCTGTTTTGCGTCCGGTATCACTGGCGATGGCATAGTTGGTAATATAAGAAACAGGAATGTCCTGATTTTCTCCTGTGGTATAGTTATGACCAGTAAAACGCATGACCTTGCCTTCATTAGATAATACGGTATTAACGATAAAATCACTAAGGATCCGCGCATCATCAGGAATAATGTCAATACCATAATCATTGACCATGATTTCTTCCACAAAATCACTGATATCATCTAAGCTGCAGTCCTGATCTCGTAAATTGTATTCCATAATATGAAGCAGCACGCTAAAGACAATATTAATACGTAAATCGACATCCTCTAAGCCATAACTGCTCCAGCGGTTTTTCATAATAATATTATTGATCAGCTTGGCATAGAGTCCCACTGTTTTCATACGGCGGGGAAACTGCTGTAAATAATCTCTCATAAGCTCTCCTTAATAATCACTGATCGTTAAGTATTCCTGAGGCACATAACGACCAGCTGATAAAATAGCCTTCATCGCTTCGACATCCTTTTTTGAAAAATACGAAAAGAAGCGCGAAGCAATATGCTTATTCTGATCCTTCTTACTAAGCGGCAATAATGCCACATCACTTGTTAGCATCTTTTGATAAGCGGGGACAAAAGGCCTAAGAGGATAAGGAAAACCTTTAGATAGTGTTTCATAAATAAAGATGCCTTCATAATCGAGATCCCCATAGTAATAATAGGTATTAGATGGATCACGCATATAAGGTTCACTGGCAATTTCAAAGTCTTTTAAGTTGGCAAGAATACGTTTTCCCGCCCCATAAATCAGTGTATCGATAGGCACCTCCATAATGGTGCTGCGTCCCGCTAATAAGTGCTCCCGCATGCCGCAAAATGGATCTTTATTTTCAATAATGAGTAAGGTTTGCGGATGCTTTCGCGTTTTGGCATAATAAGCAAACGGTTCGGCCGTTTTGGTGAGATGCAAATCTTCTAAGGAAATCTCGCAATGGGCAAGAACACGTTTCCCCGCGGAGGACTTCAAATACTTTTCCTGGTGAAAGATCTGAAAACTGCGTTCATTTTCCGAAACAGCGATATTCAGTTTATCACTATGTTTTAAAAAGAAGGTCATTAAAGCCTGGACATCCTCTCGCTCTTTTACATAAACATCTACATGATTGCGGTAGTAAGTAAATGAAAGCGGCGGCGCATAGAGATATGCTAATTCTGCCTTATAGGCAGAATAATCCTGATCTTCTTCAATCAGCCAGTATTTTAAAGCCAATGCCGGGGATTTGCCATTGCCCCGACTGCTTTTCATCGGTTTTAAAGTGCCGGCTTTTATAAGCTTATGAACATAGGCCACCTGCTCTAAATAATCTTCATGAATCACCGGCTTTAAGATTTCATCTAAGGTTATTTTCTTTTTACTCATATAGGTCCTCTTTTCTTTGCTTATTAATTATAACGAAAACCTTTTCATAAGACTATTATTTTTCTTAAAAAACATGTTGACGAATAAAGTAATCTTTAGTATACTAAGCATGCACCAAGGAAATGGTCTGGTAGTTCAGTTGGTTTAGAATGCCGCCCTGTCACGGCGGAGGTCGCGGGTTCGAGCCCCGTTCAGACCGCCATTTGATGTGTACAGTCTGCAAGTTGCAGACTGTTTTTTTGCATTTAGGTATTTAAAAAAGACTGGTTTACATACCAGCCTGCAATAAGAAAAACATAGCAACGGCATTTTGTGTCATATGCGTCAATATAGAGCCATAAATACTATTGGTACTTTCATACATATAACAGAAGACTAAGCCCATAACCGTATAAGGAATCATCTGAACCATTTCACTTAAGTTTCCCGCTAAAACAGAATCCATGACATGGATAAAACCAAAAAGCAAAGCGGAAATAACATAAGCGAGCACGCGTGAGTGTTCACGAACACTGGTGAAGACGACGCCTCTAAAGATCAGCTCTTCAGTAACCGGGGCTAAAAACACAGTCATAAAGATCATCACTAAAGGATATTGTTTTGTGAGAGAATTGATCGCACTCTGATTGACACTCGTTGTCGTTGAAGTAAAAAAACGTAATAACAAGTTTCCAATTGTATTACCCAACACACACAAGATATAGCCGATCACGACGCCCGAGAAGAGTGTCACTAAGAAGTTCTTCTTAAGATCGACTGCCTGACGTTTCAGAAACTTGCGCATAATAAAGACCACCAGCAGCCACATCAGCAGATCATCAACGAGATTAACGGCGGTATTGACCGTATAGTAATTGACGCTTTTTCCTAGTGAGAGAAAAACAAATTTCACTAAAGCGCTGGAGACATAAACCGCACAGAACAAAAACGCAGGTAAGGCAATCAGATAGCCCATCGCTGTTTCGGTGCCGGAAAGTCGCCTTGTAAAATACTTTCCTCTATTCAAATATTTTTCCATATTTTTTTCACATCCTATAGTGTTCATTCTAACACGAAAGCCTTTGTTCATCAACGAACAAAGGCCTTTTCATGATGTGGAAATATGTGATTATGACTTTAATGAAGAAACTAAGAAATCACAGAAATCTTTCGTATAAGATCTTTTACAAGGAGCCACCATTAAATCCGCAAAGTCTTCGACTTTTTGGACATCGGCATCACGGCGATTAATCGCTGAGATTAAGGCTTTCGCAGTAAAACAGATCGGCCCGGGCATATGCGCTTTGTAATCGATATAGAAAGAGCGGCTCTTAGTGTAAACATCATAATCGAAAGCATAAAAGTAGATTGGTTTTTTTAACATGCAAGCTTCAAAGAGCACGGCACTGTAATCGGTAATAATGGCATCCGCCGCATAAAAGAATTCCAAAGAACTAAACTTTGTATCCACGATGACACGGGGATCGCTAATCGTAAACTTAGTTAACGGATGTAATTTGATCACGAGCTCATAACGGGTAAAGTTAACCTGCTCAATAAGTGCTTCGATCGCTTCTTTGAGATGATCGTGCGTCTTTCTGAACGTTGGCGCATACACTAAGATTTCCTTATGGGTATGGCGTAAACGCGGATAAGCTGTTTCGATCTGGTTCATGATCTCTCTCGCATACGCTTTGTTGACTAATAAATCCGTTTTGGGCAAAGGATAGACTTTCATCTTACTTTTATCAACATCAAACGCTTCAGCGAAATAAGGCAGCGCGGCGACGGATGAGGTCAACACATACGTGTAATGGCGATGCATTGACATCAGCTTGGCCATTTTCGAAGAGGAACCTTCCTGCTTATCTAAAATAGAATAGCCAAACTTTTTAAAAGCGCCTAAGGCATGCCACATTTGAATGACGACTAAGCTGTCGCGCTGTTTTAAGATGCTGATGGGAATACAGTAAGTATCAAGGATCACAGCCTTGCTGGTAGCAATATGATACATCTGATGAAACATATGGAAGATATAACCAATTTTAGAAAAGAGTCCTTGATGGATCATCTTCGCTAAGATCACATGCTTATACTCCGGATGATCCTGAATCATTTGTTCTTTAACCATCTCAAAATCTACTGGCGTCGTGTCCATTTGCCGCGAAATATAGGTAATTTTATTTTGGACTGGCAGGCATTTCATAAAAAAGAAAATGACATTGAGAAAACCAATCCCACATTTGACGATGATTGTCATAAATCCTGTCCTCCTAATAATGTATGGACAAACCGAGTGGTCGCATGACCGTCACACGATGACATAAAGTAATCAATAAACGCTGCTTTCTTCTTTTCATCAATCGTTCCTTCACGAATCGCCGTAATCAAATCTTCTTCATTTTTCACGACCGGGCCATAAGTATAAGACGAATAAGGATAGAAGAAATCACGTGAAGCGATATATTCTTCTAAATCATAGGCAAAGAAAATCGTCTTAATCGGTAATAAAGCCGCTTCAAAGATGACGGAAGAATAATCCGTAATCAAAATATCTGTGACCATTAAAAGATCATTGATTTCCCGACGGCTTGAGAGATCGATAAAGAAATGCGGATCGAGAATTTCTTTCATATGATTTTGTACAAAAGGATGCATTTTAATAATGCAGACATAGTCATCCCCTAACGCTTCCTGGAGATGTTTAAAATGGATATGATCATAATCATAATAGCCATTATAAACGTTATTACCACGGAAAGTCGGCGCAAAGAGAATGACTTTTTTCCCTTTTAGAAGAGGGAATTCTTCATAAAGAGAGGCGCGGATAGCCGCTTTCTGATCGTCATGAAAGAAGACATCACTGCGGGGAATACCAATAGGTAAAATCTTCTTTGGCTTCATATGAAAAGCTAAGGCATAGTCTTTCACAATCGCTGGTGAAGAGACAATCGCATGAGAATAATTGCGATGGGTTAAGGAATAGCGATCATCGCTATTGCCTTTACGCGCATAACCGACGGTTTTAAACGCCCCTAAAGCATGCCAGACCTGGATCAGCTGAGTCTTATGACGAAGCGGAATCGGATAAATGATCGGGCAGAAGTCATCGACAATAATGTAATGGGAGACGGCCATTTTATAGGCTAAGAGCTTCCGATCATGAAGCTCTCCTAAGGCCGTTTCAATGAGGTAATCATCGCGAATAGCCGAGGCAATGAACTCAAAGTTCCCATCTAAGCGGCTGCGTGACTGGGAAAGGAAAAGCACCTGCCGATTCATGACTTTATGATGCGTAGCGTAATAAATATAATAGACGATCAAATCAAGCTGCCTGAGGATCTGATAAATACGCTTTAAAAAACTGATCATGGCAATCTCCTTTCTACCTGCCTTCTAGTTTAATACATTTATCCTTTCTTTGTCCATGAAAAAAGATTGAGAAGTTCCCAATCTTTTAGATTTCCCATTTCATAACAGTCTTGAAATCATTATTGACATCATCTTCGAAAGCACGAATCATATCATCAATGGAATGAACGTAGACCATTTCTGAGACGATGGTTGATAAATATTCACGCACATCATCATTTTCTGACATTAAATCAACGCATTTTTTGAAATCGTCATAGTTAGAACGTGAGTTACCAAGTAATGTTAACCCTTTTTCTAAGACCATCCGCGTATTAATAGGGACTGGTTTTTCTGAAACCCCCATCAGGTTAATGGTTCCCTGTGGTTTGATATAATCAATGATCTGGTTAATCGCTGCTTCAGAGCCGCGGCCACCGACACATTCGAAGGCATGATCAATGACTAAGTCATCAGGAATGTCATCAACTAAGAAGGTCTTGTCCGCAAATGAGAAATAATCATTCTTATGTTCCTGAACCCCGAAAACATAAAGCTTAGCATTCGGGAATTTCTTACGTAAGATTAAGGCCGTAACGAAACCTACGTTGCCATTGCCCCAAATTCCGATCGTATCACGATTTTCATTGGCATGGGCATCAAAGTTTTCCACGGCATTCATGCCAACAGAACATAATTCTAATAAGACGGCTACGCTTGGATCATAATCAAATGGAATGATGAGATCACGACGCATCGAAACAACGTTCTGCATAAAACCATCAAAGCCTGACGCTCTAAATTTTGAGGAACGCAGATAGTTTTCTTTGATGACAGGATCTTTTTCATAAGGCGTATTAGGCACCATAACAACCTGAGTGCCAACTTTGTATTCTCCTTTTGGGTCATAAACAACTTCTCCAACCGCTTCATGAATTAAAGCCATTGGTAATTTCTGTTTCATGACGACTTCCCCACGTGAACCGGTATAGTAGCGTTCATCCGCTGCACAGATGGAAAGATATGTTGGTCTGATAATAACTCTTTCTTCATCAATGTTTAAATCAACGAAATCGGCACGAATCGATTTAGGGGCAATAAGACGGTAAACTGTATTAATCATTAGATATTCTGTCTTTCTACCAGACCATTAGCGACTTTTAAATCATATTGGGTAGTAATTTTCATATTATAACTTTCCCCACGAACTAAATGCACATCAGTGCCTTTCATAACTAAGGCTTTGCAGGCATCGGTTAAGATTTCTTTTTCATCTTCAGTCAAAGATTCAAAGAAGCTCTTTAATAATTTAATATTGAAAGACTGTGGTGTCTGACCCTGATACATTTCACTGCGGACAGGAATGTCAGTAATGATTTTCCCATCTTTAGAATGCACGATGGTATCGAATGCTTCGACAACCGTATCAGTTGCGCCATATTTTAAAGCCCCTTCAATATTATCATCGATAATCCGCTGGGTTAAGAATGGACGCACGGCATCATGGGTTAAGATGACATCATCATCGTTTAAGCCATAGTTATCTTCAATATATTTGATCCCATTCATAATGGTATCATTACGTGAAGCTCCGCCTGCAACAACGACGATTTTATCACGATTGGCAATATACTTCTTTAACGTATCGTTGGTATACGCCATCCATTTCTTAGGTGTACAGATGAGAATCTTTTCGACTTTTGTATTTAATAAAAACTGTTCAACAGTATGAATAAAGATTGGTTTATCTCCTAACATTAAAAACTGCTTTGGCATAGCTGTGTTACCCATACGAGTTCCTTTGCCGCCGGCAAGTATTTCTGCATAAATCATTGTATACTTCCTCCTTGAAAAGACATTTGTACAATAGCACACTTTTCCCTATTCGACAACCTTAATGATTATAAACAATGACATCACTTGTCATTGAAGTAATCGGCCAGGAAAGGTACTTTTTCGCTTCTTTTGGATCATTGACAATCCACACATCGACTTTTAAACCAGCATCTAAGACTTTCTGACAAAAATCTTTTTTGGCTTTTGATTTCTTGATCGAATAATTCCAGTGATGCGTGACAAGTAAATCAAGATCATCAAAATCCTCTTCTAAGATATACCACAATTCATGGCCTTGATTGATTTTTTCATAAGCGAGCAGATTCTCTTTGAGCGCTGATGTCACCCGCGCTTTCTTTCCTAAATGATGGGCATCAATCATATCTCTGATCGTCACTAATAAATCTTCGTTTTCACCGCATAAGGTTTCATCTTTTAACTCAATCATCGGCGCCGCATTGCTTTTTTCCATTAAAGTTAAGTATTCTTCAAATGTCGGCACTTGTAAATCAGAATATTCCTCATGATTTGTCCCGCCGATAAAAGGCAAAGCGCGGATTTCGTCAAACGTCAGTTCATTGACTGATTTCTCACTGTCTAACATCCGTTTCACTGATGATTTGTCATGGAATAAAACGAGCTGACGGTCTTTCGTAACCGCAATATCCGTTTCGACATAGTCGACCCCCGCATCCAAGGCTAACTGGAAGGAAGGCATCGTATTTTCTGGTGCTAACTTACGAAAACCGCGATGACCAGTAAAAGCTTTAATACCTCTTGGCACATCAATGACATCTAAGCCAATGCGTGCCAGTTTTCCGCAAGCATAAGCAAGAATCTCGCCATAGCCTTCTTTTAAGCCAGTGACTTGACCTTTTTCATCAACCCTTAAGATATCCGGATTATCACTGACATAGTGAATCGGCGCCTGCATCACGCCGCCTGGGCCAATGATCTTGGGTACAACAGAAATCGTTTCGTGAGGATGTAAACAGGTCGTTTTAAAATCTTTATAAGTCGGATGGGCAAAGACTTTACGGCCGGGATTATTAGGATTTTTAGCCATAAGATTTACCTCCTAAACAAAGTGGATATCAACGATATCCACTATTTCTTTAATAGTAATGTATCAATAATACGATCCGTTGAATGACCATCCGTATAACGGAAGTTCTTCTTCACAAATGGATCGACTTTTTCAAATTCGAAATCACGTTTTTCTAACGCTTTTAATAAATCTTCCGAAGTGCGGACAATCTTGCCTGGCACCATTTCTGAATACGGTTCATAGAAACCGCGATCTGCTTCATATTTCATGCGGTCAAAAGCATAGAAAAGCATTGGTTTTCTAAATAATGAGAATTCATAAATCACCGATGAATAATCAGTAATCAGCAAGTCCGTCACAAAAAGCATATCATTGATTTCTCTAAACGAAGAAGCATCAATGATAACATCCTTAAATTCATCAGGAATCGGTAA
Source organism: Intestinibaculum porci (assembly GCF_003925875.1). Taxonomy (GTDB): domain Bacteria; phylum Bacillota_I; class Bacilli_A; order Erysipelotrichales; family Coprobacillaceae; genus Intestinibaculum; species Intestinibaculum porci. Next base: position 2,251,678 of record NZ_AP019309.1, read on the forward strand.
AGGTTCCCGGACAAAAGGATGCATCTTAATAAGCATAATCGACTGATGAGCTTTTAAATAAGCGCCGATCCCTTCAAAGTCTATCATATCCATCGGAAAAGAAGCGGTGCGGGCATTCACCCCGCGAAAAGTCGGAGCATACATAATGACTTCTTTCGCCCCTTTGATCTGCGGGAAGGATGCTAACACTTCCGGAATGACTTTCTTTTTATAGTTTTCATCAAAGAAGATGTCTGTACGCGGCACTCCTAAAGGCATAATTTTATGTTCTTCAATGCCGAATGCTTCGGCGTAATGGGCCGCCGCTAACTGTGATGAGACACACATTGCTGTGTAACATTTATGCACGCGGGTATCAAACGCGGGCGCACCGGGTTTGCCTAAACGCTCTAAGCCAACGGTTTTAAAGGCCCCGCAGGCATGCCATACCTGAATAATATCGGTATGCGGCGCATAGTCCACATGATAAAGCTCTGGCTGATAGTCATCACAAATGATGATATTGGCCATCGCTAATTTACGGGTGAACGAAAACTTATTGAAAAAAGAACGGCGGTCTTTGATATTTTCCTTGAAGGAAAAATCAATCTGAAACTGCTTGTCGACACCGCGTTCCACCATCCGGTTATAAATAAAGGCTTCATTCCCGCCTAATTCCTTCCGTGATGAAGAGGTAAAAAGCAGACGGTTACCGCCCGGTTTATTAAAACGCTTAAAGAAATTAAACGTTTTCACAAAGCCCCAGACGCTTAAATTATGCATTCGCTTTTTATGCGCTTTCTTCTTTTTCTGCAGCCAGGTTAATGGCACCGCCGGTTTCGAGTAATCGATTTTTAAGAAATAGGATAAGTTATCCTGATCGATTTTTGATTCGGCATGATAATAGTTTTTCGCACTTTTATCAAAATACGCATTGTACTGATTAGAAATATTGAAAGTTCGCTCGCCCATCGCTTCCACTAAAGAAGGAATCGGATAACTTTCATGGCTATGATCTTTGCCATCGATGGCGATGAGATACCAGTCGCCACTTGGCAGCGGTGTTTCATGATTGATCGACATCAGATTAAAAGAAAGGTGAAAATGCGTCCCGTCCCACGTAATCTTGGTTGGTTTTAAAATGGTATTGGTGATATAGTCACGTAAAACAAGGGCTTTCACCGTTAAGTGAGGATTCGTATTTTCCCCATCGATATGCACCATAATACGTTTTATAGCCACATTTTCAATAATAATACTTCTCGTTGAACGCATAGTTCCTCCTTATCTTGAACGCATAGTTCCTCCTTATCTTGAACGGATCGCCGCAAAGACTTTATCTAAAAATGAACGTTTAGAATTTTTGATAATACGACGAGCAAACTTACGATCACGTTCTTTCTTTTTCTCTTTACCTGATAAGCCATTATAGTAATCAACATATTCCGCGTAGCGATCACAGACTTCATCGATATCGCCATATTCTCTCAGCATCCCGCCTTCGATCCACATCGCGGTATCACAGAAGTCACGTACCTGTTTGAGGTTATGGGAAATGAAGATGATCGTTTTGCCTTGATCACGTAATTCTTTCATTTTTTCCAGACACTTAGCCGCAAAGCCTTTATCACCGACACTTAACGCTTCATCGACGATCATAATTTCTGGATCCAGACATAAGTTAATGGCAAAGCCTAAACGGGATTTCATACCACTCGAATACTTTTTCACGGGCTGATAGAGGAAGTCCCCGATTTCTGCGAAATCGATGACCCCCTGTTTAATTTTATCAATACGTCGTTTTGATAAACCTAACAAAGCCCCTTTCAGTTCGATATTTTCCATTCCGGTTAACTGCTGATTGAGACCCGTATTAATCGCGACTAAGGCCTGTGAGCCGTTAACGATCATTTCGCCTTCATCAGGATCGCAGATCCCCGCTAGGATAATCGACATGGTCGACTTCCCGGAACCGTTAGTACCTAAAATACCGACAACTTCACCTTTTTGCACAGTAAAGTTAAGATCTTTTAAGGCGTAAAACTTAACGCCTTCATCTTTTTTCTCTTTTCCTCGTAATTCGTATATTTTAGAAGCATGGCGCGCTTCAATTGCAATATTGGAATCCATTCGTCATCCTCCTAAATAAAGTCTACGAATTTGGCTTTAAACTTATACATCATCGTTGAGCCAAAGACAAATAAGAATGCGGTAATCACCCAAAAGGTCACCATCGAATATTTATAATACATAAACCCTTTATGGTAGAAGAAACAGTCACGATACCCTTCGACAATATAGTACACTGGATTCGTTAACATAATGCGCTGCAAGACCCCTGGTAATCGTTTGATATCCCATAAAATCGGAGTCATATACAGCAGCAGGCGCATCAATGCCAAAACGAGCTTACGCGTATCACGGGCTAACATATTGAGCACGGATGTGGTCATCGATAATGAAATGGTAAAGATGATCGCACAAACGCAGTAATAGACTAAACCTAACCAATGTAATGAAGGATAATAACCGCCACATGCAAGCAAGACTGTTAAAATGATCATTAGACAAAAATGATCAAAAAGCTTCGCAAAGATGACTGTTGCCGGTAATACACTGACCGGGAACTTCATTTTGGTAATGATATTGATCCTCTTGAAAATCGCATTGCAGCCATCAGTAATACAAGGTGAGATAAAAAACCAGCAGACCATGCCGCCCAGCATCCACCAGATATAGGTAATGCCATCGACATCCTTTCGATCAAAGACTAACCCGAAGACAAACCAGTACGTTAAACACTGGATCACCGGGTTGGCAAAGTTCCAGAATAAGCCGAGTTTGGAATCTCGCATATCCGCTAACACCTGATACTTCGCAATGGAATAAATACGAAAGAGGTTTTGAAAGTTCTCTTTCAGAACAAACTTACAAGCATCAATCATTTTCTTTCCTCCTAGACAAAATAATATTATTACTCCTTTTGCGAGTCATAATCAAGTTATTTATCTAACCAGGATTCATCACGTGGGTCTTTTTTCCAAGCCTGCAGTTTTTCTAAAGCATCATGAGAAACATAGTTATGGGCAATTGCCACTGGTAATAAAGTGTCATAATTAGATAACGTGACAAACTTGCAGTTGGCTTTCGCAAAGTTTTCCACGCTTGCTGGTAAACCGTAAGTAAAGATCGCAACTAAGCCTAACACTTCACAGCCAGCTTCACGCAGCGCTTCAACAACTTCCAAAGAAGAACCGCCTGTGGAAATCAAATCTTCCACAACAACAACCTTCATCCCTTTTTTAACAACACCTTCAATATTATTCTGACGGCCATGTGATTTGTGACTGCCGCGAACATACCCCATTGGCAGCCCTAAACGTTCAGCCACTAAAGCCGCATGCGCGATGCCAGCCGTTGATGTGCCTTCTAAGACTTCGACATCAGGGAAGTTTTCTTTAATTAAAGCAGCTAAGCCATCTTCGACATCATTTCGCACATTTGGATAAGATAAAGTCAAACGGTTATCACAATAAATTGGGGACTTAATTCCGGAAGCCCAGGTAAAAGGTTCTTCTGGTCTTAAAAAGACCGCTTTGATATCTAATAAATCTTTCGCAATTTTTTCTGCAGTGTTCATATTTCTACTCTCCTTCAAACTGTCTCACAACTTCTTTATAAGCAGCTACGGGATCCGCAGCGGCGGTGATGGAACGGCCCACCACAATATAACTTGAGGTTAACGCGCGCGCTTTCGCGGGCGTGGTTACACGTTTTTGATCATCGACATTATTGCCGGCTAAGCGAATTCCTGGGGTTACGGTTAAAAAATCTGTTCCTAAAGCGTCATGAATCGGTTTCGATTCTAGCGGCGAGCAGACCACGCCATCTAAACCAGCCGCCTGGGCATTTTTCGCTAAATGGACAACAACATCTTCTAACGGTTCATGAATACCTAATTCATTATCTAAGACATCCTGATCTAAAGATGTTAAACAAGTCACGGCAATACATAACGGACGTTTGTCATGTACTTTGCCTTCTTCTAAGCCTTCAATAGCCGCTTTCATCATGGCCACCGAGCCGCTGGCATGAACATTAACGATATCACAATCTAAACGGGCTAACTGCTTCATCGCCTGTTTCACAGTATGTGGAATATCATGTAACTTAAGATCTAAGAAAATCTTATGTCCTTTATCTTTGATCATCTTAATAATGGCTGGACCTTCGCCATAGAAAAGTTCCATGCCGACTTTGACATAGAGCGATTCTCCTGCGAATTTGTCTAAAAAATCAGCAACGGCCTGCTGGTCTTGAAAATCCAGCGCCACAATAACTTTATTTTCCATATGTTCCTCCGTTATTTCAGTTTGCCTTATTATATCATAGAAACGCTCTCATTAAATGATTTTCCATCGTTTTCCAACGTTTTTACATCGTGAAACGTTATTTTGTAGAAGACACCCTATCATTGTGATATACTTTTTGGCGAAGGAGAGAAAAAGATGAACAAAAAGTCAATCGTCAAGCAAGCTGGGATTCTTGCGATTGCGGGTATTATTGTCCGTATTATCGGGGTTTTATACCGCAGTCCGTTAACTGCGATGATTGGAGATGAAGGGAACGGCTATTATTCAACCGCTTATAATATTTATGCCATGATCCTGCTGATTTCCTCGTATTCCATCCCGACCGCCATATCAAAGCTTGTCAGTGAAAAAATCGCCCTGAAACAATATGCCAATGCGAAAAAAATCTTCAAGTGTGCGATTCTCTATATTACCGTCGTAGCTGGGGCTGCGGCCATCATTACTTTTATTTTAGCGCCATGGATCGTCGATCCCGGAGCTGTTTTTGCCTTAAGAATCTTATGCCCAACCATTTTCTTATCTGGTTTAGTGGGCGTTATGCGTGGTTATTTCCAGGCTTACAATACGACTCTTTATACGTCGGTCTCCCAGATCTTAGAGCAGATTTTTAATGCCATCGTCTCTGTTGGCGCGGCTTATTTCTTTATCCGCAGCATCGGCGCCGGTTTGCCTAAGTCTGTCTCCGCGCAGCTAGGGGCTGGCGGCTCGGCTTTAGGGACAGGCGCCGGGGTCATGATTGCCCTGATCTATTTATTCACGATGTTCTTGTCAAAACGTTCAAGTATGACAATGGAAACGGGCCATGACCATGCCGATAGTACAAAAGCTATTTTTAAAGCCATTTTAAATATTGTCACACCCATTATTATCGCGACTTGTGTTTATAACTTAGTCACCGTCGTCGATATGTCAATCTTCTATTCGATCATGAAATTCAAAGGCTTAGATCGCATTACCCGCGTTTCTACTTATGGTGTCTACGCCGGAAAATATACGGTCTTAATGAATGTCCCGGTCGCTTTAGCGAGTGCGATGTCAACCGCTTCGATTCCGGCTATTTCCGGAGCTTACGCCAAAAAAGATATAAAAGCTGTCCGCGCCGCTATTGAAAATGCCATTTCGGTATCAATGCTCGTCATTATCCCTTGCGCTGTCGGTTTAGCCGTTTTATCTTACCCGATCATGGGCGTGCTCTTCCCGCAGCGAGAAACTCTGATGCTCGCTTCCACGACTTTAAAAATTGGTGCGATCGCGACTGTATTCTATGGCATTTCCACAATTTCCAACGGGATTTTGCAGGCCTTAGGAATGCCTAATATTCCTTTGAAAAATGCCGTTGTGGCATTAATCGTCCATGTTGTTTTATTAAGCGTTTTATTATTAGGAATGCCGCATCGCTATTTACGTTATTCCCTTTATATGTTAGCGATTGGGACAACTGTTTATGCCTTCCAGATGTGTATTACCAATCAGAAAGCATTATTAAAAATCGTTGGCTTTAAATACAAATGGAAACGCGTCTTCGTTATTCCAACGATCGCTGCCCTGCTTATGGGCGTGGCGACTTACCTTGTCTATACGCTTTTATTCTCGCTCACCAGACGTGTCTTCCTGCCGCTCATGTTAGCGATTATGATTGCCATGGTCGTGTACTTTGGAATTATTTTATTCTTCTATAAAGATCATCCACAAGTACTTTACAATATTCCTGGCTTTGATAAAATCGCCCGTAAAGTATATAAAAAGTAAGAGATTGCTCTCTTACTTTTTTGTTTTGCGATCAATTAAGTCGCATAAATCTTTTACTGTTTTAATCGATAACAATTCATCATCTTCAAAAGTCGTACCGATTTCTTCTTCTAAGGCAAAGACTAAATCTACTAAGTCTAAGGAATCAATGCCTAAATCTTTGAAAGAAGAATCCATTGTCAATTCTTTACCGTTTAACTTATCCGCTAACGCTTCTTTAATTTTATCAAAATAGTCCATTTATTTCACCTCACAAAATAATTATACAAATCTCTCGCTGACAATCAAGAACAATACATAACCATGCCCACGATAAATTTTTCTCCCACAGCTTTTCGTTTCCGATATTAAGCTGCTTGTCTATCGTATTCCTAAGACTGTTCACTTTTTGTCATAAAATGTTTTAGCTTTTAAATAATGAAGGAATCTTTAAGATCCATGACCTCATCTTCACTTAAGCCGATGCTTTCTAAATACGCCTGCGCTGAGCCATAATGTTCATGCAGATAATCTAACATGATCATCATATAGCGTGGTGAAGACTGTAAGTAATCTTTTGCATCTTCATCCATCATCTTGTCTAACTCTTCATTGATTGATTCATTATTGGCATAAGATTCACTATAATCTTTCACGATATCATATTCATGACAACCTGCTAAATCTAATAATAACGCCGCAATAATGCCTGTTCTGTCTTTACCAGCCGAGCAGTGGAAAAGCACACAGTCATAAAGATGCTCTAAAAAGACCTTAAAAACCGCTTTGATCTGCTCTTTATGCGCTTCTAACGCATAAATATAAACACCGCCAAGATCGCGATATTCACGCACTTCATCAGGGACAACCTTGACCACCTGACTGTCCATCAGATTGATTTCAATATTTTCAAAACGATCATCTTGCGCAAGACGTGATTTCATGACACCTTTTTCAAAATCACTGCGTAAATCAATGACGACTCTAACGCCATAATCATAAAGCGTATCAAGATCATGATCCGTGCATAAGTATGGACCGCTTGCGCGAACATAGTGATGGGCCTTGGTATAGTGTCCATCCTGCGTTTCATAACCGCCCAAATCTCTGGTATTAGGCATATGTTCAAGTTCAATATAACGATCTTCTCTTGTCATGTATTGCATGTTTAATTCTCCTCGTACGGACGCACTCTTAAGGTGACACCTAAGCGATCACAAATCTTTTGACACTGCGCGATCTCTTCATCAGAAATCACGTGATCCACAACTGTTAAGACGACATGCGGAATGTAATCTTTACATTCCTTCGCAAAAGCGAGCATGTAATCCTGGGAATCAGGGCCAAATTTTGAGCGCGTCAATTTGTAGTATTCTTCTTTTGATGGGGTGTTTAAAGAAATTGAGACGGTATCAATGCGCCCTTTTAATTCTGGTATGATATCGCGGTTATGCACCTGATTGGCTAACCCAACAGTATTGACACGAATTGGTAAATCCGGACGGATACTTTTAATATAATCGGCCACCTGCATCAGATCATCGCTGCGGACTAACGGTTCGCCAAAACCACAGAAAATAACTTCTTTAAAATTGTTTAAGTCATATTTCTTAAACGCCGCTAAGATTTCTTCTAATGTCGGTTCGCGTTTTAACCATAAGGTATTGCTTTCGGCCATATGTTTTTTCGTGCGCAGACAAAACGTGCAGGAACATGGGCAGCGGTTGGTCGCATTGACATACACTTTAATGCCGCTTTGCATTTCCTCATCACTGATATTTTCTAAATTGACATATTGTCCACCGGGATGGACGGTATATAAAATGGTCATGTTTATTCCCCCAATTCACTTAAATATTCTTCAAATGCTAAACCATAAATATTCGGCACATTGTTTTTCTCACAATAACCGATACATTGACTTGTAAAGTCACAGGCTTTCTTGACTGATTCATAAAAGCTGTGCCCATTCATATAAGAACCGGCGATCACACTTGTGATCCCGTCACCGGTGCCGCTGCGATCTCCGCCAATACGTTTGACGATAATTTCAAAACAGTGACCGCGATCATAGATAAAGTTCTTGATCTGCCTTGAATTCATAATAATCCCAGTAATGACGATCATCTGCGGCCCTTTCGCAGCTAAGCGTTCGCACTTTTCTTTAAGCTCATCGCTATCTGGAACATGATCAGGATACGTTTCATTGAGTAATGAACAAAGCTCGGTTAAATTCGGCGTTAAAATATCCGCATACGGCACTAATTCCTTCATCTTATCCGCTAAGGCCGGCGTATAGGTTTTATAGAGGTGACCATAATCCCCCATCACCGGATCAACGATTACTAAAGTCTCTGCCCCTTTAAAATTTTTAAAGAAGTCAATGACAATATCAACCTGTTTTTCTGAACCGAGAAAGCCCGTCGCAATGCCGTCAAAAGTCAAATGAAGATCTTTATAGGTTTGTATATAGTTTTCCATCTTATCCGTATAATCATCAAAATAATAAATAGGAAATTGGGTATGGGTACTTAAAATCGCTGTGGGAATCGGCACTGCCTGAATTTTCATAACCGATAATATCGGCGCCATAATGGCAATCGAGCAGCGTCCAAAACCCGTGATATCATTAATCAGCGCCATCCGCTTCTGTCTCATGGTAACACCTGCCTTACTTTACCACAAATATGTATTATTTGCACATATTATGTTCTACCACTCATTATAGTGACCTTTCCCCTTTTTTACAACTGAATGCATTTTCAGTGCATCCGTTTTGTAATTTTGGTAAGATAAAAGTAGAGAAAAATCAAAGGAGTGATCATTATTATGAATTTTAAAAAAGTAGTGGTAGCCGGCGGCGGTGTCCTCGGCTCACAGATTGCCTACCAGAGTGCTTTCTGGGGGTTTGATGTAACAATTTGGCTGCGCTCAGAAGCATCGATCGGCCGTGCTACCCCTAAATTAGCACGTTTAAAAGACATCTATGTCGATACCTTAGAAGCGATGAAAACATCCACTGTTTATCCTCGCGGCTTCGCCACGGATAAATTAAGTGATGAAGAAATTGATGCGATGAAAGAAAGAGCCATCAAGGCGCATGATTCTTTAACCCTCACCACCAGCTATGAAGAAGCGTTTAAAGATGCTGACTTCGTCATTGAATGTATCGCTGAAGATCCTAAGCAGAAAATTGCTTTCTACACCGAAATGGCAAAATATCTGCCAGACAAGACGGTGATCGCCACCAACTCATCAACGATGCTGCCAAGCACGTTTGCGTCTTATACTGGCCGTCCAGAAAAATATTTAGCTTTACATTTCGCTAATGAAATCTGGAAAAACAATACGGCCGAAATCATGGGCCATGCCGGTACAGATTCAAAATATTACGATGAAGTCGTGGACTTTGCAAAAGCGATCCATATGGTACCATTATGCTTAAAGAAAGAGCAGCCTGGTTACATCCTTAATACGATGTTAGTGCCATTTTTAACAGCTGCTGAATACTTAGCAGCTAACGATGTGGCGGATCCAGAAACGATCGACAAAACCTGGATGCTCGGTACGGGGGCACCAGCTGGACCATTTAGAATTCTCGATATTGTCGGCTTAACAACAGCTTATAATATCGTCATCATGAAACCTGAAGCGAAAGATCCAAATTCTAATGCCGGCAAGATTGCGGCGATGTTAAAGAAATACATCGACGAAGGAAAAACCGGTATTAATGCCGGTGAAGGCTTCTATAAATACAAATAACACGAAAAGCTCCGTTTTGGGAGCTTTTTTCAACTGCTCCGGATACAATAAAGACAGGAGGAAGAAATTTTCTAGATAATCAAAAGACAAAGGTGTATCACTATATTGATGTGAAAAAGAAAATCAGAGATCATAATCATGGGCTAAAGATCAGTAAGCGTCTTTCCACCATTGTCGAATATGGGATTTTAGTACGTAATGAAACCTACACCGGCTTAGATGATGCCTATTACTGGCATACGCATAAGTAAACAAAAAAGTCGGAATGATCCGACTTTTTAGTATGCTCTGGCATAGTAGATAATATGTTTGGCTTTTTTCCCGCAGCAAGGACAAACGTCGTCCTCTTTCGCTTCGTTTGGTTCATAGCAGCGTGAAGTCGCCTGATAAGCCTCTTTGACTTTGACTTCGCAAGCATCATCACCACACCATGGCGTTTTAATATAACCGCCCACTGTGTCTAAGATCTTGCCAAATTCATCAAAGTTCGTAGATTCCGTAATGTGCGCTTTTAAATGTGCCTCAGCTTTGGCGTACATTTCATTATGAATTTGATCCATTAAGGCAATGATCTTTTCTGGTAATGCTTCATCGATCGTCATCGTATCTTTTACGCCATCATTACGCTTAGCAACGACGCAGACACCTTTTTCTAAGTCACGAGGACCGACTTCAATACGCACTGGAATACCGCGCATTTCCGCTTCTGAGAATTTCCATCCTGGAGATTTATCAGAATCATCGACTTTCACACGGATGCCTTTGGCTTTTAAGCTTTCACAGATTTTATTGGCTTGATCTAAAACCCCTGGCTTCTGTTGCTGGATTGGGACAATAACAACCTGCGTTGGTGCCACTCTTGGTGGTAATACTAACCCATTGTCATCACCATGAACCATGATGATCGCACCAAGTAAACGCGTTGAAGCACCCCATGACGTCTGGTAGATATATTTCTGCTTATTATCCTTATCCAGGAACTGAATACCGAAGGCTTTCGCAAAGCCCTGACCAAAGTAATGAGAAGTCCCCGACTGAAGCACTTTTCCATCATGCATTAATGCTTCGATGGTATATGTTTCTTCTGCCCCAGCGAATTTTTCTCGTTCGGTCTTACGTCCGGTGATCAGTGGAATCGCTAGTAAATCTTTACAAGTTTCTACATAAACATCACGCATCTGCAGTGTTTCTGCGCGTGCTTCTTCTTCCGTTGCATGAACTGTATGCCCTTCCTGCCAGAGGAATTCTGAACCTCTTAAAAATGGACGGGTCGTCTTTTCCCAGCGGACAACTGAGCACCACTGGTTGTATTTCTTTGGTAAGTCACGATACGATTTGACAATCTTCGCATAATGTTCACTAAAGAGTGTTTCACTGGTTGGACGCACGATCAGCGGATCTTCGAGTTCGTTTTGTCCGCCTCTGGTTACGACCGCGCATTCTGGTGCGAAACCTTCCACGTGATCTTTTTCTTTCTGTAATAATGATTCTGGAATTAACATTGGCATGTAGACATTTTCATGTCCTGTTTCCTTGAATCGGCGATCCATAAACTGCTGGATCTGTTCCCACATAGCATAGCCATATGGACGATAAATGATAAACCCTTTGACACTGGAATAATCCATTAATTCTGCTTTACGGCAGACATCGGTATACCACTGGGCAAAATCATCATCTCTTGATGTAATGGCATCATTTTTAATATTTTTGGCCATAATTGTACCCCTTTCTTAACGGTGTTATTATATACGAATTATTCAAAAATATAAAGCGTAATCTAGAGATCTAAGCGCAGATGAGAACCTTTTGGCCCTTTGAAGACTTCAATTTTCGCATCGATACGGTTTTCCAATTCCCCCACATGGGAAATAATCCCAATGACTTTATTGTCCGACTTCATATCAATGAGCACATCGATCGCTGTTTCTAATGATTCAGCATCTAAAGTGCCGAAGCCTTCATCAATAAAGAGGGCATTGAGCTCAATTCCGCCAGCTTGCGACTGGATCATCTGTGATAAGCCTAAAGCTAAGGCGAGCGCCGCTTTAAACTTTTCCCCGCCAGACATCGAGTTAACCTGACGCGATTCCCCCGACTGGTAGTCGATGACATCTAAGTCTAACCCCGCACCAGCATTCCCGCTGACATTTTCTCGAATGACAAATTCATAGCGATCATTGGTTAAACGTTTGAGTTCGACATTGGCATACTGTAAAACCGCATTGAAATACACTTGCAAAACATAACGTTCAAACGATGTTTTGGAATCATTCTTCCCACGAATCATTTCATCGAGATGATGATAAAGCTGATACTGTTTCTGCAGTTTCTGATACTGCGCATCACGCTTCTTCATATCACTCATCAGATTTTCTCGATCGGCAATCGTTTTCTCCTTTTGATTATATGTCTTAGAAAGCGTCTCTAATTTTTCTTTTTCTTCTTTTACCTGCGCCGCTAATGGGGCTAAATCGATCAGCTGACCATTTCCGCCATTGTTTTTTGCCTGCGCTAATGCGCCTTCCGCTTGACTATAGGATGCTTTAAACTGAGCAAGCGCATCTTCCAGTTTTTTTAAATGATCAATTTCTAAACACATCTTATGATAGAAGTCTTCATCAAAGCCTTGCTTATCTAACGCTGAGGCAAACGCTTCCTGCTTGCTAGCAGCAACCAATTTTTGTTTTTGATAACGCTGCGCGTTATCAGCAAGGGAAGTTGTTAATTGCGTTTTTTGAGCTTGAAGCGTTTTTTCCTTCGTTTCAATCTTGGCTTTCTCTCTTTTATGCTTATCTAATAGCTGCGTCATCTCTGCTAGCTTTTCATCAATTGCCTCTAAATGCGGATGGCTTTCGGCAATCGCCTGCAGACGCTCGCTTAACGCCTGCACACTCGTTTCCGCTTTGGCCTTTTCTAACGATAACTGATTACGTTTAGTGACATATTCCTGCAGTTTCTTTTCATGCTCTTTTTGATCTTTTTTGAGCTTTTGCAGCGTTTTCAGCTGCGCTTCTAAACGCTGACTTTCTTTTTGCTGATCCTGATATTCCTGCTGCGCCGCAAACAATCTTTTCGTGAGAATATCTTTTAACGGTAAACGATCCTGATCATTCCAGTCAATAGCTAAGTCCTCACACAACTTTTTTAAACGCTCGCGCGCTTCATTAGCCGATGTTTCGGCACTGCTTTTGCTGGCTGTTTTTTCCACTAAAATCTTTTTGTATTTGTTTTCTTCTTTTTGCGCCTTTTCTAAATCTTCTTCACTATAGTTCGTCCCTTCCATCGCTGCTAAATGGGGATGGTGGAGGGCGCCGCACACCGGACAGGGCTGTCCTTCTTGTAAGTGCGCCGCTAAAATGCCGGCACTGTTACGATCACGACTTAAACGTACTTCTAAAGCATAGGCTTCCGCCGCATCCGCTTTGCTTTTGGCATCCTGATACACTTGCATCGCATCCAAATAGGTATTTTCTTTATGATGGAATTCATCCTGCGTCAGGCTTGCTTCTTCCAGTTTCGCGATCTTTTCATTTTGCATCTGCATCAAAGCATCTTTAAGATCCTGAAGCTGTGTATGCAGCGTCTCTTGTGCTTCTAACGCTTCATTATTTTGCCTGATTGTTTCCTCAAGGTCTTGCTGCTTGCGCTGTAAAGCAGCTTCCTTTTGTGCCTGCGCAGCTAAACGTTTTAATAAACGCGCGCGTTCATTTGTCTTCTCATCATATTCCTGTTTGATGGCAACGCTTTTTTCTAATTCTGCCTTTTGAATTGACGCCTCTTCAATCGCCTGTTCTAATGCTGGCAGCTTAGCTTTTTCAACTTGGAACATATCCAGTTTTTCCTGAAGCTTCTTTTGATTGGCCGTTAACTGCTCTTTTTCATGCATTAAATTTTGTAATTCCTGCGCTTCTCGGAGACTCTCTTTTTCTAATACCTGCAAATCTTTAGCCTGCTTGATATAGGCAATCTTTTGCTCTGTTTGCTGGAATTCCATCTTTTGTGAACGTAAGGATTCATAATGCGCTTTGGCTTGCTTATAGGCATAGACTTTTTCATTCACTGCTTTTTGCGTTTGATAACGATCAAAGATTGTCTGATAAGTCTCTTCCTGCTGATGATAGGTCTCTCCTAGCACGGCATAATCAGCTTTCTGCTGATCTAAATCTTTTGCTAAATCATCTAAGGTATGAATCGTATAACTCATCTCCGGATCAATCGCCCGTAATTGCCCATTAAGAGCACTATGAATATCCGAGGTTTCTTTACCTAATTCGCTTGTTTTCATCATTAAAGTCTTTTCTAAACGCTGCAATTTTTCGGTATGAAAAATATCCCGGAAGATTTTTTCTTTATCTTTGCTGGAAGCGGTCAGTAATTTGGAAAATTCCCCCTGGGCAATCATGACGATCTGTTTAAACTGATTGGCATCGACTTGTAAGAGATCCCTGATTTTATCATTGACCTGTTTCTTTCCAGTTAACTCCGTGCCATCAGGGAAAATCAGACTTGTATCATCATGGTTAGAGCGTAAATGACCGCCTCTGGTATAAACGAGTTTTCGGGTCGCAATATACCTTTTCTTGCCAAGTTCAAAAGTCAGTTCAACAATCGTTGGCGTTTTTAAATCGGCATACTGACTGCGGAAGACATCACTGCCGCGATCACTGCCGGAAGTTTCCCCATAAAGGGCAAAACAGATGGCATCAAAGATCGTGGTCTTGCCGGCTCCGGTTTCCCCAGAAATCAGATAAAGGCCTTGACTATTGAGGCCGGAAAAGTCAATTTCCGTTTTGTCTAAATAAGTAGAAAAGGCCTGCATGACTAATTTAAGTGGTTTCATACGTTGTCCTCCAATAGTGTACTAATAAGCTGAATTTCCTCTTCGTCCGGCTCTCGCATGGTCATATCACGATAGAAATCAATAAATAAATCCAATGCGTTTTTACTTTGGATTTCACTCATCGAATGTTTATCAAAATGCGTTGTCGTGACAATTTGCGGATAACTGATCGATAAAATATGAGGATAATAAGTCCTTAATGTGTCAATGGCATGAGGAATAATTTTCTCATCCGAAAGCTCGGCAGCTAGTAAATCATCATTATGTGCGTCCTGCCGATGAATGAGTTCATCTAAGCTGCCTTTTAGTACCCGGACATCTAAGCTTGGCTTTAAAGGCACAAAGGTGCTTGAGAAATCTTTCGTATCAACGACCAGGAAGCCTTTTTTCTGATGCGCTTCATCAAAAGAGTATTTCGCAAGCGACCCGCTGTAGCGGATCGTTTCGCGGCCAACATACTGCGGAGCATGTAAATGGCCTAAGGCAACGTAATCAAAGGACTCAAAGATCTTTGGATCAATAACTTCTGTGCCGCCCACTGATAAGGTTAACTCAGAATCACTGGTCTGGGCATGATGTCCGACAAACTGATGGGTTACTAAGACTTTCTTGCCTGGCGCGGTTAAATCCTGCTTATCTAAATAATAAGCTAAAGCCACATGATAATTATCTCGAGGGGCCTCAGGGAAGAGCTGATGAACACCAGATGGTTTGATAAATGGTAATAAGTAGAATTTCACATCTTCAATTTCGACATAAGGCATCTGCGCTTTCGCATTGGCGCAAATATAAAGACCTTCTTTTTCGAGAATCGAAGAAGTAAAGTCTAAACGATCCGCACCATCATGATTACCAGCGATCATTAAGACTTTCACATGTAAATCAAGAATTAAAGTGGATAAGAAATCACTTAGTAACGTGACCGCTTCCTGCGATGGAATAGCGCGATCATAAACATCGCCAGCAATAACCACCACCCTAATATCATGATCGCGAATATAAGCTGTTACCTTTTCCAGCAACTCTTTTTGAATATCTAATAAGGCATAGCCATGTAACTGGCGCCCTAAATGTAAGTCCGCTAAATGGATAAACTTCACGAATGCATCCTCCATATATAAATTTCTTTGTCATGTTCCTGAGGTGTAAAAAACTTGCGATGAGTGCTTGGCACCGGTAAGGTTTCGACATATTCAGCCCCTAAGCGGGCAATCGTTTTTTTAGAAGCGATATTATCTGGATCACAGGTAATCAGGACATGATCATAACCCGCTTGACGAATCTCCTTACGCAATAATAAACAGGCTTCATAAGCATAGTGATGACCACGATGAATTTCATCAATGGTATAAGCAATGTGCCCATCATAACGATGCTCTTCATCACTGCCTAACCGAAAAACCAACGTTCCGACCTGCACCGTATTGACAATAATTTTATAAATATAAAATGGGGTAAAACCAGGACGAATGGCACCTTCAATAAATTCATCTAAAACCAGTCTCATAAGCATTTATTTTAATGTGTTGACCACATTAATAGGTGCTCCTTTCTCAAAAGCATCGATATCATCTTTAATAATTGATAATAATCGCTCTCTTGTCTCTTTGCCTTTCCAGCCCATATGCGGCGTAATTATGACATTATCTAAATCAAAAAGCGGTGAATCTGGGGATAAGGGTTCATGTTCCTGAACATCTAAGCCCGCCCCGGCAATCGTATGGGCCTTTAAAGCCTCAATCAAGGCCGCTTCATCAATGAGCGCCCCACGCGCTGTATTGATCAGAAAAGCTGAAGGCTTCATCAGAGCTAATTCTTCTTTGCCAATCATGTGATAAGTATCACCATTTAAAGCCGTATGCAAAGAAATGTAATCTGCCTGCTGTAATAATGCTTCTTTGGTGACATAGGTGACACCTTCCGTGTTTTTAGGATGACGGGTATGCACCAGAACCTTCATGCCTAAACTTTGAGCAATGGCAATCACTTCACGGCCCGTGTGTCCTTCGCCAAAAACACCTAAGACTTTATCATTGAGTTCGACGTGAGGAACCATCAAATGCTGCGTAAAATTACGTTTATCCCCTTTCGCTAACATTTTCATCTGCACCTGCATGCTTGATGATAAATTGAGCATAAACATGATCGCTGTATGCGCCACCCGCTTGGTGGAATAAGCCGGAATATTGCAGACGGTGATCTTCTTTTCACTAGCTGCCTCTAAAGCAATATTATTATAGCCGGTTCCTGCTTCGACGATCAGTTTGACACTTTTTGGAAACTGCATCAGCACTTCACTTGGCACGCTTAATTCCTTAGTCACAACAACCTCAGCCTCTTCAATTCGGCCTAAGATTTCCTCAGTGGACGTATCACTATAGACCGTGACCTGATCCGATAAGATCTGATAATCTAACACGCCATCAAAATTCATTTTATCGCCATTTAAAATAACTACTTTTTTATTCATTGTAAAAAACCTCCTGATGCTATTTTACCACGTGCATCCTTTTGAGAATATAAAAAAAGCCGCCGAAGCGACTTTAGCTTTTAGGTTCTATGACAGATATGGGCTTGACGCCGCAGTTTAATAAGTAAAGGGAAGTATTAATCTTTGCACCTGTCATAGAATTGTCTCCGGGAACCGAAAACAAGTCAATGGATAATCCATTTAACGACTACAGTATAACACATTTTCTTAAAAAGTCACATGTTTTATAGATTATTTTTACATTTGTTTATTTGTGACCTATTTCACTTTTTCAAGCAACTTCTTAAGGGCTTTCCAGTCATCCTTAAGATGTTTGACTTTCAGCGTCTCTTTGGTCTGATCTAAGACGCCCGCATCTTCTAAACTATCGCTGTAATCTTTATAATGAGCAATAATCCCATCGGCGGTATCTAAAATCGAATCCTTGTTGCCATCTAAAGTGGCCTGCTGCTCTTTTGTTAAACCGGTATACCATGACGTAACGGCTTTGGTTAAAGCCTTTTTATCCGCCTTCGCTAAGTTGATCTGCGCCACATACGTGAGTAAATCGGATGCTGCTTCAACAACTTTGGTACTTGAGCCGGAATCTCCGCTATCAAAGACAATCATTTCATTGAGGATATTTTTAAGCGCTGTTTCATCAATCTTCTTTAAAGATTTGACAATCGTAAACGTCTGATGCAGCGTACCTTTATAATTTTTTAAACCTTTTATAGTGATATCAGCAGTGCCCACTTTCGTGTTATTGGAATACGTTACACGGTAATCCGTGCCTTCTTTCAACGCATCATTATCCCCGCTTGTCACCGTAACTTTTGGGGTTTTGGGTTTCCCATCATAAACATATGTTTTTTGGGGAATGGTCACCTTAAAATTCGTCAGATCAATACTCTGATCCGCTGATTCTGTCGTTTTCACTTTTGGTTTAGGACTGCAGGCCGTGAGTGATGTCATCATCATAACACTTAACAATGCCGCGCCCATTTTCTTTGTGAACATAACGCCACCTCCTATTCCCATCTTATCATTTTCACATCAAATCAGCCATAAAAAAACGATAAGATTCCTCTTATCGTTCAAAAGCATGGATAAACAAACCACTGCGCAGCTTTGGTTCAAACCACGTTGATTTCGGCGGCATCAGACGCTTGGCATCAGCGACCGCTAAAAGTTCACTGATCTGCGTTGGATACATCGCAAAAGCGACGCTTCCAGGCAGCTGATCAACATCTTTTACGAGTTCACCCAGGCCGCGAATGCCGCCAACGAAATGAATACGCTCGTCAGTGCGGGGATCCTTGATTCCTAAAATAGGTGTTAATACTTCATCTTGTAGTAAAGCGACATCCAAGCGGTCAACCGGATCGTTATCACGCACCTTAGCAATCGCGTCTTTGACATCTAAGGCATACCACCTATGATCGAGATACATTTTTACCTGTCCCTTATGAGTGGGATGACTTTGATCACTTGGCGTGATCGTAAAGATCTTACTCAACTTATTCATAAACGTATCTTGATCTAACCCATTCAGATCTTTCACAAAGCGGTTATAGTCAAGAATCTTTAACTGATTATCAGGGAATAAAACCGATAAGAAATAGTTGAATTCTTCATTTCCTGTATAATCAGGATGCTCTTTTCGGCGTTTGAGACCAACCTTGACCGCTGAAGCAGCGCGGTGATGGCCATCGGCAATATACGTGCAAGGCACCTGCGCGAAGGCATCCTTAAGCGCCTTAATATCCGCTTCTTCTTTAATGATCCAGACGCGATGAATAACCCCGTCATCCGCGGTAAAATCATAAATCGGTGTTTGTTTTTTAGCCTTGGCAATGAGGGCATCAATGGCTTCTTGAGCGCGGTACGCCAAGAAAATTGGCCCTGTCTGCGCGCTGGTCGTATCAACATGATGGATACGATCGGCTTCTTTTTTGGCCACCGTGTTTTCATGTTTCTTGCAGACGCCATTTAAATAATCATCGATAGAGGATAAGGCCACAAGTCCGCTCTGCGCGCGCCCATCCATGGTCAGTTCATACACGTAGTAACAAGGCTGCTCGTCCTGAATAAAAATGCCTTCAGCGCGCTCCTCTTCGAGCATCTCATTAGCTTTGGCGTAAACATCTTTCCCATACATGTCATGATCATCAGGAAACTGCGTCTCGGGACGATCGATATTTAAAAACGAAAGCGGATGTCCTTTCACCGCTTCTTTCGCTTCGGCGCGTGAATAAACATCATAAGGTAAAGCAGCGACATCAGCGGCCGCTTTCTGATGCGGGCGAATAGCCCGAAATGGTAATACTTGTGCCATCAATAGTTCCTCCTTAAAAAGTTAATCCTATTATAGTGAGCTTATTCTTCTTATTCAAGAAATATTATCGCATATTTTGCATATATCGAATCATAGTAAGTTTATTTATTATTTTAGTAAATTATCCAAAAGAGTTAACTGCTCTATTTTCACCTCTTCGCCAAAGTTATTCAAGGTGCCTAATGGAATGTTTTTATTAGCACCATGATAATCACTGCCGCCGCTCACCAATAAATGATGGCGCTTTGCTTCTTGCAAAAGCAAAGTGATTTCTTCTTCATTATACCGTGAGTAGTAACATTCCATTCCCTGAATACCGGCTTCTAAAAGCAGGTCTAACTGACGCTCTAACTCCCATTTTTCAAAATGACGCATGTGTTCACCGCCAAGGGGATGGGCCCAGATGGCGATTCCGCCAGCTTTGCGAATAGCGGTAATCGCGGTGCGATAATCAAGGCGATCCTGATCGCCAGGACAGCCTTTGATATATTTCTCAATGCCTTCACTGATACTTTGACAATAGCCATATTTCATAAGCATCCGTCCCAAATGCGGCTTAGCGGCGCTATTAAGACTATGTAAATAAGCCACATCATCGCTGTCAAAGACAATATGAAAATGCTCTTTGAGATAATCTAAACGATTGTCTAACTTACGTTTGCGCTTTTCTCTGCCTTCGGCAATAGCGGCTAATAAAGCGGGCGAAGACGGATCATAGTTATAACCTAAAATATGGACTTCACGATACTTAGTGATGGCGGAAAACTCAATGCCGCGGATAAAATGATCACCTGGCTCAATCATTGCCTCTACCTTTGCAATACCTTTGATCGTATCGTGATCAGTTAAAGCAAAGGTATGAATATGCGCCTGCTGGACATGGCGATAAAGTTCTTCGATCGTATCTGAGCCATCCGAACAAGTCGAATGCATATGTAAATCAACGTTACTCATTAGTTGACGACATCCTCACTTTCTGGCGGTGTGACATCGAAGATTAAGGCGACTAACATCGTATTCACATCGACGACATTCAAGGTTTCTCCGGCCAAAATGGCTAAACCGACGACAATTTCCTGAGCCCCTACCTCGCCTAAGAAATTAATGGAAATCTCATTATTTTCATCAATTTCCATAATTGCCCGAAACTCATTCACTTCAATATTTAAATCGGATAATGAAGATGGCAGTTCACTACGGCGCAGCTGATAGACATCAATGAGACGATGTAAATCTGTTAAGACCGAATAAGAAACTTCTAAGCGATCCTGAGACGTTTCAAATTCGAAGAAATCATCCATCATCTGCGTATACAGCTTTTCATATAATCCTAAATAGACATCAGCGGAAATGCCGGCAGGCAGGTTTTCGACATCGAAGTGGATATCTCCATTATAATGTAATTCAATAATTGTACGACTCATAGGCAAAGCCCTCCTTTCTTTCATTGTATCCCATTTCACATCTTGACATCCTCCCACGGCTAAAGCCGTGGGATTCCTTAGAGGGCGGTTGCCATCACCACACCGTATAGATGAAGATATAGGCCTCATGGCAGAATGGCATAAATGCTCATTCTGTACATGCGTTTTCGCTGTTCAGGATTCCTCCTCTATGGGGATTTCAAGGCGAGCCTCTAATTTCCTAGAAGAGCGGGTGATGTCTGACCCGTTTTTTTACTTTGTATCAGAACCCGAAGCACTGAGGCATCGAGATGTTGGTTGACTGCATGCGTGCAATAAGCATATCCTGCACGCCTGTGAAAGAGAAGTACATCGCACTGCACATATCCCTGTCCGGCTTTTTGAGCGATGCATCAGCATGACGAATGAGGAATGCACTGTACAGATCTCTCTGTACAGCGATCCCGGCTATCTGTTTGGAGCGCTGGCTCAGAGGCACTTTGACGTACTTGCCTGTATCATGGCAGTACTGGCTCGCTCTGAACTTCGCTGTATCTATGTATCTGACGCTGCCGCCGTAGAATGAGGCTTTTTTTTTCAAGAATGCTCATGAACAGTCCTGGTGAGCGGGAGCTAAGGCTTTTTCCAAAGCGCTTCTTGCGCCTGCACTTCCTGATCTGCTTCCGATTTCCGGCACTGTCTGTAACCTCCATAGTTCTATCAGTTGTCTCAGTCTGCTTCTTCGAGCGTCTGGCGAGTCCCTTCCAGTTCATTTTCTCGGCAATGATATCAGTGCCGGCTTCTATGATCCTGTTGGCAAGAGCACCGTGCGAACACTTTATATAGCGTGACTTGCATCCGTGCAGGTATTTGTATAAGTCCCGCAGCTTCAGATAGTTCTTCGAGAAAACCCACGGCTCACGGCACTGCCTGTTTACTGTGCCGTCTGCGTTGTAGTGAGACGGATTGGATGCTCGCTTTGATGCGTCCATACGCCGTTGAATGTCAGACAGCTTCTTTGCATAAGCGTGTGTCCTGGGAGCCAGCTCTTCAAGCCAGGCTTCATCATCAGCCACAGCTGCAATTGTTGACACGCCCGGATCAATGCCTATTGTCCTGTTTCCAGGGATAAGCTTTTTTGGAGCATCGCCCTTCAGCGTTATAATTACGTAGTAGTGCCAGCCGTTAGGAAACATCAGTCTTGAAATCGTGCAGTATGAAATGCTGTCATTGAGAGCTTCACAGATGTATTCGGCGGAATCGGCATCCTTTGGAAGCTTCACGATTATGGTCTGCCCGTTCATTCTTACTGTGAATGATTCAGGGTCAAACACAGCACCGTTTTGCGGAGACTTTCCTTCAATGGAACTGAAATCTCTGTACTTCTTAAAGTGCACTGACTTGCCATTTTTGAAAAGATAAGCCTGAGCACTTCTGTATACGCGCGTAGCTTCCTTCTGAATCTGCTGGGATGAAAGGAGCTGTTTGAACTGCTTCGCACATACCTTGATGTATGCCTGAAGCGCATACTCGCTTAAGCCCAGCGACTCACGAATCCCTTTCATTCCTGACGAAAGAGCCTTTTTCTGGCACTCCTCTTCTCTGGAGAGCTTCTTTCTGCCAAGCAGATCAATATAGGCTTCACGCATGTCCTGATACTCATGATTATGCTCCAGCTGGCATAGCAGCTTACGTACATGAGCAACCAGAACATTATGGATATGTGACAGTGCATGGAAGCTCCGTTCGAGCATATCTCTCTGCTCCTTATCCGTTTCAAGCTTAAGTCTTACTGTATGCATGGTATTCATCTCCTTTCTGTGACCTGGTTTTCTGGGTTTCAACATACCATCTGATTGTTTCTGCACTGACATTACCTGCCGTGCTGACAAAATAGGATCTTGTCCACAGCGATGGCATAAATCGTACTTGAGGAAATTCATTTCTTATGATGTATGAAGTGCGCCCTTTGATAAGATTCATTATTTCGGGAATGCTTATCTGTGGCAGAGCACTTAGAAACAGATGCACATGATCAATATGGCATTCCATAGCCAGAATATCGATACCGTTTTCGGCACATACATCGCGTGTGATCTGTTTAAAACGCTCCTCAAGCTTCGGAATCAGAAATATTCTTCTGTAGCGAGAGCAGAAAACAAAATGGTAGTTGATAAACGACACGGTTGTGGCTGTTCTTCTGTATCTGTTCATAGCTGTATTATATCACACAACAGTATCAAATTAATTTTTTTAATTTTTTTGCAGACAAACTGACAGAGCACCCATTTATAGAGGAAAAAGGTGGCTTTCATCCCACGGCTAAAGCCGTGGGCTTTCCCGCCGCCATTTTGTAAAAAAAGCCTGTTCGCACATAGTGATTGTGTTACAATACCAAAAAAGGAGGACCTTATGAATATTATTATTTGTGCAGAAATTGATCAAAAAAATGTGGAGCGGATTATCGCTTCTAAGCCCGACTGGCATTTCCTTTATAAACCTGCCAAGACGCTTACACAAAGTGAGATCGATGAGGCCGATCTCATCATTGGCAACCCCGCTCATACTCTCAATTTAAATACCCCTCGCTTAAAAGCCCTGCTTTTAAACAGTGCCGGCAATGACCGTTTTCTTGATGACGGTGTCTTAAATCCTGATACATTATTAACCAATGCCTCAGGCTCTTATGGTCCAACGATTGCCGAACATGCCTTAGGCATGCTGATTGCCATCAATAAGAATTTCCCTTTCTATTTTACCAATCAGCTTTCCGGTAAATGGCAGCCCTCTTATATTGGGAAAGAGCTTTATCAAAGCACTGTCGCAATCGTCGGCTATGGCGATATCGGCCATGCTTTTGCCAAGCGTGTCAAAGCTTTTGATACCCATATCATAGCTTTTAAAAAACATCCTGGAAAAACAGATGCCTACACTGATGAATTATATACGACAGATGATTTAAAAGCGCATATTGGTAAAGCGGATTATGTCTTCCTTTCCCTGCCGGAGACAAAGGAAACGATTCATTTATTTGATGAAGAAATGTTTGAGGCTATGAAAGAAGGATCCGTCATTATTAATGTGGGACGCGGCAGCGCGATTGAGACAGCGGCTTTAATCAAAGCCTTAGAAAGTCATCATCTTTATGGTGCCGCCCTAGATGTGGTTGAACCGGAACCATTACCAAGCAGCTGCCCGCTCTATCATATGGACAATGTGATCATCACCCCACATGCTTCCGGCGGTTATCACTGGGAGAGTGTGCAGCGCTATTACACGGATTTGGTCATCCGTAATCTCGATCATTTTGCGAAAGGCGAAGAATTAGAAAACTTAGTGGATCGTACATTAGGTTATCGCGCAAAAGTCGTGATCCGAGGTGAAAGATCATGAAAACAGGCTTAGTCTTAGAAGGCGGCGCCATGCGTGGCCTCTTCACATGCGGGGTCATGGATGTGCTTTTAGAAAACCATATTCCCTTTGATGGCGCCATCGGCGTCTCTGCCGGAGCATGTTTTGGCGTCAACTATAAATCCAAACAAATCGGCCGGGCGGTGCGCTATAATCTCGAATATATCGATGATGATCGTTATGGCTCCTGGTCTTCCCTTCTTCATACCGGCAATATGTTTGATGCCCAGTTTTCTTACCATGATATGACCCACTTTCTTGATCCGCTTGATTTTGCGACGTTTCAAAAGAATCCGATGGCTTTTTACTGTGTCGCAACTGACATTGATACCGGCAAACCGGTTTATCATCAGCTGCATGATGCCTTGTATGATGATCTGGAATGGGTCCGGGCGGGCTCTTCGATGCCATTAGTCTCAAAACCCGTTGTCATTGAAGGGAAACGGCTGCTTGATGGCGGGATCGCTGATGCCATTCCCCTGCATTACTTTGAAAGCTTAGGCTATGATCGTAATGTCCTCATTTTAACGCAGCCGCGAGATTATGTGAAAGAGCGCAGTAAGCTGATGCCTTTGATTGCCCGCGCTTATAAAAACGAGATCCCTCTCGTTGAAGATATGGAATCTCGTCATCATCGTTATAACCGTCTTACTCAGGAAATCTATGCGCGGGAAGAGGCTGGTGAACTGCTGGTCATTGCGCCAGAAAAACCGCTTCATATTCCTGCCAATACCAAAGCGCGCCGGGAACTCATTCGTGTTTATGAAGAGGGGCGCGTGGCGGCGAATAAACAGTTAGACGCGGTGCGTGCTTTTCTTAAAGAAAAGTCTTAAAATAGTTGCAGAGATCCTCATTGGCTCGCCAGCCGAGAGGATCTTTTATATTTAGGAAGAAACAGTGTAAAACATCTCTTTCCTTGCTCGTATAGTAATGAAACGTTGTAGGAATATGCTTGTCGATCAAAACATTTAAGAGCGCCTTAGCATCATTTCTTAAAAAGTCATCTTGACAGGTAACTAAATGCACGGGCGGATAATCGCTATTGACATAAGACAAAATTTCCACTTCTTGAATGTCATGATCCCCTAACATGCAAGTGATTAGCTGCTTGCTTTGGTCATCCGCAAACATATAAGCGCCGCAGTTCAGGGATATTGCTTTGATCTTAATATCCTGATGAATAAAGGCAAACTGATTATGTGCCGGATTGGTGCGGGCATTGAGATAATCGCAAAGCAAATGGGCGCCAGCTGAATCACCGGCCATGAAAACATGATGTAAATCCAAGTGCAGCATCGCCGCATTTTTATAAAGATAGTCCATGACTAAAGCCGTATCTTCTAAACTGGCCGGATAGGTATGTTCGGGCGCTAAGCGATAAGAAAAATTCACAACGGCAAAGCCGCGCCGCGCTAAGGACATGCAGTAATGCTGGTAACGGTCTTTATCACCATATACCCAGCCCCCGCCATGGACATGCACAATAACCGGATCAGGTGGGGTGATGTTTTGCGGTAAATAAAGATCTAAGACCTGCATAGGATCTTCCCCATAACGAATATCATCTAAGCGCGTAATATCACGCGGGGATGTCAGTCCTTCATCTCTTTTAGTATCAATATCTCCAAAACGTTTACGAATCGTTTCCACTAAATTTGCCATAATACCTCCTCTCAAAGCGCAAAAAAGATACTTCAGTGTTTGTTTGTCCAAGTGTCCTGACCACAAATCTCACGACTTTCACATCTCTTGGACTATTTTCCCTCAATCCTGCAAATATTCATTTTGGAGGATTATTCAAGCTTTACCTAGATATTACCCTATTTGTTTGCTCGTCTTTTCACTTTTTTCCACCGAAGTATCTATTTACGAAGGTTCCCCTTCTACTAATTATAATATAGCACTATCTGAAATCGCTTTCAAGTGCTTTTTATTATTTTTCATCCGGATATGTAAATTTTAAAATTTCACAGTTTTTTATGCCATAAGAGGCAAAATCTTCGTTGCTCATATTATAAAAATAAGAGCGCACCATACGCGAAATGCCATTATGTGCAACAAGTAAAACTGTCTCATTACGCTTTTTACAGTCATCTAAGACATTATAAATGCGCTGCGCTAGTTGCAGCATCGTCTCCCCGCCGTCAAAAGAATAAACGAAATGGCTTTTGGCTTCATCAAAATCTTCACTATGGCGCGGCATTGATTCAAAGCGGCCAAAGTTCTGTTCTTTAAGGCGCGGCTCTTCAATCGCCGGAATACCGGTGATTTTCGCAATTTCTAAAGCCGTATGTTTGGCTCTTGATAAAGGCGAATAGAGAATCAGATCAATAGGTAGTTGTTTCGCTTTGATTTTCTCTCCTAATTCTCTCGCCTGCGCGTAGCCTTGCGGCGTTAAATCAATATCAGTTGCTCCACAGATTTTGTTCTCGACATTCCAAAAGGTCTGTCCATGTCTAGTAAAATAAATATCTTTCATTGATATATAGGCACAAAGATACCTGCGAATTCATTCGCGGGAGGAATTGTGCCATCCTCCTTCTCTATTTAACAGGCATATACCCACCTGCATGAATAATCTTCTCTACTTTCTTAACAGGCACTGACTTCTTCGCGTCTGTCACAACATATGTGCCTTTGTTATGAACGCCCTTTGCCCTATGCTTCTCTCCGCCAATAACAACAGTATCGCCAGGACGCAGTGTATAGTGGCTTCTTCTGATCACGCGTCTGCCTTTCGAAACTTTCCGCTCTCTGAATACGCGAAGGTTCTTCTCGGAGTGTCTTGACTCGCTTCTGGCTGTGCGTCCGCATGACAGCTCTGCACCTTTCTTTGTCTTGCCGTCTCGCGCATCAACGTATTTTGCATCAAAGAATTTTTCAAGGATGCGGTTATTCCGTCTCAGCTTCTGAAAATGCATAAAAGGCGTCCTGCGTCTTGGATAGAATTCTCCCATGGCGTAGGAGTCATTGGCATGCGACTTTTCAAGGTGTAGGACTCTTCTTGCCTCCTGCGTAGCAGCGCCATATGTCATGTGCCATTCTAAATCAGGGTGGGTGCTTTTCAGCGTTCTGAACATCTGCCATCTGACAGCGTTCATGAAGGCTGCGCCGTTAAACGTCTTCGTCCTAGGCTTCAGGTCGTACAGCTTTCCGCCCGGCTTGTGGTTTGCCGAAGTATGGCATTTTGTGCAGACGGTCAGCAGATTGCTCATGCGGTTCGTATGATCGCCTGTTTCGAAGCCGATATGATGCACTCTCAGAATAGCGCCTTCATCCGCGGTTTCCCCGCACACCTGGCATGTGTAATTATCACGATAGAAAACGGCTTTTCTCAGCGTGTTCATGCCGTATCGCGGCCCCTTCTGATAATCATCGCCTTTAAGCACGGTGCCTGTTGCCTCAAACTCATGCATGGCGTGGACGTCAAACGAGCCCATTTCAAACGTGGCTGAGACTATCGGCATGACCTCAAGGAACCGCTCAAAAATACGGATATGCTGATCACGGATGTTTCTCAGCGACGGCGCCAACCATCCTTCCTTTTTGGAAGCTGTCCGATTATCAAAACGGGGCTTTCTGTAGCGAAGCCTGTTTCTTCTTGCGCGGCGCATTTTCCGACGGTCATCGTGCCGCTTCTTCTCATCCTGAAGCATGTCAAATTGGCAGTCAAAATACTCGTGTTTTTCTGATTTGATGGATACACCAATATGTTTGTATCCCGTATCGCAGCAGTACTCGATCGGCTGCATATTCTCGCTTACGATTCTTGTAAGCATGATCGTGAACGGCTTATACTTAAAGATAACAGCCTTGCCGCTTTTCAGCAGCTTTCTTGCACGGTACTCGCTTGTCGGCATCAGCAGCTTTTTATCCGGCGCTACAACGCATACGCTCATGGAAATTCCTCCTTTCCTGTAAAATAATAACGTTTGAATATATAAACTTAATCAGCTGAGCTAAGATTGATGAATAAGTGTGCGCTTACGCACGCCTGCATACGCTTGCCAGAGGCAGTATATATGCAGCTTCTCCCTTTCGGGGTGGTTCCCATCGCCAAGGTTATCCGCAGTTGTGTATGACATGCACACTTCTCCTGCCCGTCAGAGATGTTTAATGCATGTCCGCAGAGCGAGGGACGTGGGAAGAATCCCCTGGTGCCTGTATTTTTGCGGATAACGTAGTGCCTAAGGCACATTAGGCTAATCAGCTAGTACGTATGTACCGACGCCAGTCTTAGGCCTGCGCGAGACA
This sequence comes from Intestinibaculum porci, assembly GCF_003925875.1. Taxonomy (GTDB): domain Bacteria; phylum Bacillota_I; class Bacilli_A; order Erysipelotrichales; family Coprobacillaceae; genus Intestinibaculum; species Intestinibaculum porci. The sequence goes on from NZ_AP019309.1 coordinate 2,280,239, forward strand.
AGCCTGCAACTTCAGTCGCGGGTAGTTGACCCTAGATTCCTTTCTTTTTCTCTTTTTAACATTGTCTCGGTAATGATTTCATCGACTTCTTTATTGTTTAAAAAACGGGAAGCGAGATAACTGACGCCAATGACGATATGTTCTTTCTTACCAACATATGGCCATTTGATCGGTAAGGCTATCTCATACGAGTTGAGTAATGAGAGAATCTTAAGGTCAAGGGTTGGCTTCAGTTTGGCTTGCTTATCATTGAGATACTTGCCGCCTTTTAGCTTGTAGTAATCATAAAAATGGGTAAAGAGGGTTAGCACCCTGATCGCTCTTTCAACGGGATCTTTCCCTTCGCCATCTTCTAAACCGTCGCGCTCTGTCATTACCTGAATCAGGCAGCGTTTGATGCTGCGGCTTAGTTTGGTATGATCGAGACTATGCTCTTCTTTTGTCACTTCGGGAATGAAGCTTTCCTGAAAAGAAGCCTCAAATAATACGTAATCCATAAATTTCCACCTCAAATGTATTTTACCATAAATAAAAAAGCATACAAAAAAAGATACATCCTATCTACTCGTATTACACTACCTTCTCATCCTTTAAGTTCCTTAAAATCGATCACCATTAACGTTTGATCGTGTGTTGAAGAAAGTCTTCATGCTTGTCTCTATAAGATCGGGTTATAATACTTTCAGATTAGAACATATCTTTTCTTTGTGATGATTTATATTATCTAGAATTTTGGAATCTCCTTCTTTCTTTCTACAACCATAGTATAGTACCAAATGGCATCGGTTTCAAGTAGGAATTTCCTAATTCTTAATATTTTATTAACGATATTATGCAAAAACCAGTCCACATCGCATACAAAGGCATTTCATCATAGAGAAAAGCGGTATAAGATGCGGGGATGACGCTTTGGATAAGATGCATATTGGCGGCGCATAAATAAACAAAAAGTGCAATATAGGCGAGGCAGAGCACTTTATGAATAATGTTATGAAAATACATGGTCATGCAGTGATAAAAGATCAAAGCAATAAGCAAATAAATCACACTGGTAATAACTAAAGTCGGATCACTGATGGTAATCTGGGATGTGATCAGCCCCAAATGATGAAACAAGTAGTTTTTCACATAAACCGTTAATAACGGGGCAATAATAAATGTCAGTAAATGTCCTTTATGTTCCATAGTTCCTCCTAACGAAAATGAATATCTCTTTTTTCTCGCGGATCGATCTCACTTACGGAAATAAAATAAGTGACGGCTGCTTTATAATCTTCCTCCGTGCGGGCTTTGAGAATCTTTTTAAGGTCTTTCTTTTCAAAGATAAATAATGACTGTAAATAAAACCACAGTTCTTTCATCTTCATTAAGGTATTACGCACGCCATCGATGCGTACCTTATACAAATCAAAAAGTTCCATCAGAAAAGCTAAGAGCACCTCTTTATCAATCACTTCACCGGTTTGGATCTGATGCACTAAATCCGGATCCGCGATTAAACCGCGTCCCATCATCACCGCTTTGACCTGAGGGAACTGCGCATGAAACTGTTTATATGAATAGACATCTAAGATATTGCCGTTATAGACAATCTCATGATTGGATTCCTGCAGCGCTAAAGCAAAGTCATCAAGATGCACAGGCTTTTTATAATAGTCCTTTGTGCAGCGAGGATGAATAATCAGCTCACTAAGAGGATATTTATTGTAGAGATGCATGAGTTCTCTGGTATGTGAGGTATCTTCAATGCCTAAGCGCGTTTTAATGGAAAGCGACATCCCTTGTGGCATCATTTTAAACGTACGATCAAGCATTTCATCTAAGGCATTGAGATCCCCTAACATCCCTGAACCGCGTCTTTTGGTAACTACGGTTGGCGAAGGACAGCCTAAATTCAGATTCACTTCATGATAGCCTAAGCGCTGGCATTCAGCAATCGCCCATATCAGCGCATCCGCATTATTGGCTAAAATCTGCGGTACGACATAGAGGCCTTGATTATGATCAAAGCAAATGTCGCGTTTTTCATTATTTTTAAGCCGTAAGTTTTGGGTTGCTACAATAAACGGCGTATAGTATTTATCAATATGATCAAAGTATTTATGAACCGTATTACGATACGTATAGGTCGTAATACCTTCCATCGGTGCTAAGTAAAATTTCATAGTTCCTCCTATGGCCGTTATTTTATCATATTACGAAGTATATGGAAGCATGATTTTTAACGTCCTCATGACCATGAACATCACTAACAGCTCATCAAAAGTTTGTTTCGAATCAATCACTGTCATATTCATCTTGAGGTCCTCAGCAATCTGCTCTTTGGTCTTTTCATCTAAAGCATGATACATTTCCATGACGTTCAATTTGTCTCACCTCTAGGTAAGCTTATCATAAAAAAGAAAATCTCTTTTTTGTAAAGTGCAAATAAACTCCGCAAATGCGGAGTTTATTGTTGATGTTCATATTTTTCTTCATCAGAGATGAAATCATCTGGTAAAAGCAGATACTTACGTACGGCAAAGAGAACAGCCAAAGCTAAGATACTGATTGCTAACGAGACCGTATTGGCATGATCCACGATCAAGCCACGGGCAATGGCGAAAATCAGCACTTCAATGACATTCTCCATCGAATGCTTTACAAGCATACGAATAAATTCAACTAAGATAATCAGATTGAAACAGTAAGAAAGAATCTCATGGACCCCGGAAGTAAGCAGCTTGTTATTAATAAGATGCGGAATATCGAGAATCAGATAGATCGCCGCAATAAAGACCGTCACCGCTAAGATTGTGGAAATAAAGAATTCCATATAAAACGTTAAACGAATCAGGACTTTATCAATACTATTGCATTTTTTCATAAGGACCTCCTAGTTCGCATTGGAAGCGACCACTTTGACCCGTGACCATAAGTCGGCAATCACTTTACGTGATTTATCATTGTAGCCAAAGACTTCATCTTTTGCATAGCTTGAGCGGGGCGTATAGGCTTCAACGCCTTTAAACGTCGTTTTCGCAAGTGTCTGTTCAACCTTAACGACTGGCGAGGTGTAACCAATATACTTGGAGTTGGCTTTCGCCACTTTATAACTATTGATATAGTTCATGAATGCATAAGCGAGTTTTTCATGACTGCAGGTTTTTGGTAAAACCATCGCATCCACCCAGATATTTGTTCCTTCTTTTGGCATATAGAAACGGACATTTTTATTTTGCGTGGTCACCGATGCCGCATCGCCCGAATAGACTAAACCTAACGCTTTACGCGCTTGCGCCATGTTATCGATAATTTCATCCGTGACGATTTCAGGTTTCATCGTTTTGACGACTTTCGCTAACCAGTTATAAGCAGCCTTTAATTGTTTGGTGTTGCTGGTATTCATTGAATAGCCTAAGGCTTTTAAAGCCATCATAAAGGAATCACGTTCACTATCATACATGTAAATATCGCCTTTGTATTTCTTTTGTAAGAAGATACTCCAGCCATAGCGATCTAAATCCGCCTTTGACACTTTGCGTTTGTCATACGAGATTCCCACACTGCCCCAGAAGTAAGGAACAGAATATTTATTGCCCGGATCATAAGCAATATTCAGAATATCTTTATTGAGCGAGGCTAAGTTTTTAGAAACCTGTTTCTGATCAATCTTCTTTAACAGATGTTCCCCAATTAATCGCTGAATCATATAATCACTTGGAATGAGAATATCATAGGCTTCTTTATTAGCGACTTTGATATACATCTGCTCGTTTGAATCAAAGTTATCAATAACCACCGAAGCACCGGTTTTATCTTCAAAGTTTGAGACTAAGTCTTCATCAATATATTCCCCCGGCATATAAATATGTAAGGTCTGTCCGGAATAAGGCTGATTGCCATTGCTTCTTAAGCCATAAACGCTGGCGACAAGAAGCGCACAGGCGGCCACAGCGATCGTTACCTTTGGCCAGACTTTGCGCTGTTTCATTTCCCCTTCTGGCGCATTTTCACGCGCTTTTTTCGCCATCATTGGGGCGATGTTGACAATCGTTAAAATAATCGTAATAAGAATAACGACAACCGTTGAAATGGCATTGACGCTTGGATTGACACGCTTACTCATCGTATAAACCATGATTGATAGGTTTTTCACTCCACGGCCAGTAACGAAGTAAGAAATAATAAAGTCATCAAACGACATCGTAAAAGCAATGAGAGCGCCAGCGATAATGCCTGGCATAATTTCTGGCACGATGACGCGAGTAATGGCATAAGATGGCGTTGCTCCTAAGTCCATCGCCGCATCCGCTAAGTTAGGATCCAGGGCGCGCACCCGCGGCATCACACTTAAAATAACATAAGGGATACAAAAGGCAATATGCGCTAATAATAAGGTCACAAAACCTTTGGGCACATTGAACGTAATAAACAGTAACATGAGACCAATCGCCGTGACGATATCCGGGTTCATTAATGGGAAATCATCCATAATACTAATGAAACGGCGAATGCGTCTTCCTGACTGTGATAAGCCAATCGCTGTAACCGTGCCGACGATGGTTGAGATCGCGGTCGCTAAAAAGGCGATAATAACAGTCACATAAAGGGAGTTCATCATCGAATGGTTCTTGATCATCGCCTGATACCAGCGTAAGGAAAAGCCAGTAAAATGGGTTAATGACTTGGAACTATTAAATGAGAAAACGATCATAAAGAGGATCGGCAGATAAAAGAAAATGAGAATCAGCGTCATGAGGACGGTGCCAAAATAGCGTTTTTCTTTTTTCATTAAGCTTCCTCCTTCCCAGCGCGACGATCAGCGAGACGTACTAAGTACATTGAGATCATCATAATGACCGCCATAATCATGGAAATAGCGGAACCAAAGTTCCATTCACCAACGGTAATAAACTGGTTTTCAATGACATTCCCAATTAAGAAATACTGTCCGCCGCCTAATAACTTCGGAATGAAGAAGGAGCTGACAGCTGGCAGGAACACCAGTGTAATCCCCGATACTACCCCAGAAATTGATAATGGCAGAGTTACGCGTTTAAAGGTTTCTCGTTTATTGGCCCCTAGATCAGCTGCCGCTTCAAGCAATGAATGATCCATTTCTGATAACGAGGTCTGAATCTGTAAAATCATAAACGGTAAGAAGTTGTACACCATCCCAATCAGAACGGCTGTCTCGGTATAGAGGATGTTGACATTTTTAAAGCCTAGCAAATGCAGGAATGAAACGATAATGCCATCATTCGATAATAAACCAATCCAGGCATAAGTACGAACTAACATATTGATCCACATTGGTAAGGTAATCAGTAAGACGAGTTTACGCGCTAACTTTTCGCCGGAACGGGCGATAAAGAAAGCAATGGGATAACCAAGTAATAAACAAATAATCGTCGTTTTAACGGCAATCCATAAAGAACGTCCTAGGATCAGTAAGAAATCCGCATCCGTAAAGAAACGAGCATAGTTATGAAACGTCATTTTAAAAGGTAAGATGGCATTGCCCTGCTTCATGACCGAATAAAGTGCAATCAGCAGCATCGGCAGCAATAACATCAAAACCGCCCAAACCACATAGGGAATGACTAACTGTTTGAATTTTTTCATTTAAAAGCCCATCTTTTCCATGACATGGATCATTTCTGGTTCGAAGGTTAAGCCGACTTCTTTGCCTTCTTCTACATATTTGGTGGTATGAATTTTAAATTCACGCCCGGTCGTCGAGAATGTGACGGGATAAACGCCTTCCTTAATCGTTTCCTGATCAAAATCGTAATCAACGAACAGTTCAACCGTTTCATCCTCGTTATTTAATTTCCAGGCCTGGGCATTGGCCCATACCATTAAATCGGTATCTAAAGTCATCGATTCCTGAATTTCATCAGTTGTTTTAAAGAAGTTAAAAGCGGAAATCGCTTCATTGGCCTTTTTATTTTCAACGACGCGCTGGTCGATGACACGGATCTTACGAGTGACCGATAAGCCTGATGAAGTGGAGAATGTGACATGATATTCGCCAACTTCCTGTTTAAGATCGGTATCTACTTTCGCAATCGATAAATAGTCATCACTTGTTAAACTCCACGCCTGCGCATCAGCACGGGCAATGATTTCTTTCTCATCAATTCCTTCCATATCTTCTAAGTCTAAGTAGAAATCATTGGCAGAAATGGCTTCATCATCTTTTTTCACGACGTTCGCATTTTTATTCATCACATGCATATTGACGGTAACAGTGGTTCCGGGTACGGTTTCCACCATAATTTCATAATGGACCCCTTTAAATAAGACGGAAAGCACTTCCCCAGTTAATTTTCCCTGATCTTTAGGGACGATTTCAATATCTTCCGGACGTAACACAACATCGACTTTTTCATTGTCTTTAAAGCCGACATCAACACAGTCAAAGACCTGATCATCAAATTTCACTTTCTTATCTTCTACCATCACGCCAGGAATAATATTGGATTCCCCAATAAAGGAAGCAACGTAACGGTTAACCGGTTCATTGTAGATATCTTCTGGTGAGCCGACCTGTTGGATTTCACCATCTTTCATAATGACAATCTTATCCGACATCGTTAAGGCTTCTTCCTGATCATGAGTGACAAAGATGAAGGTAATGCCGACTTCCTGCTGGATACGCTTGAGTTCATACTGCATCTCTTTACGAAGGCGCGCATCTAAGGCTGATAGTGGTTCATCTAATAATAATACCTTTGGTTCATTAACGAGCGCGCGAGCAATCGCGACACGCTGCTGCTGACCGCCGGACATTAAGGTAATATCTTTCTTTTCATAGCCTTCTAACCCAATCATTTTTAACATTCGCATAACTTTCTGATCGATGACATCTTTCGCTTCTTTCTTAATCTTTAAGCCAAAAGCGATATTGTCATAGACATTCATATGCGGGAATAAGGCATATTTCTGAAAGACGGTATTAAGTTCACGCTTATAAGGAGGCAGATCTTTAATATCCTGACCATTTAATAAAACGGCGCCTTCGGTCGGTTCAATAAAGCCGCCTAAAATACGAAGTAAGGTTGTTTTTCCACAGCCCGATGGACCAAGCAGGGTCACAAATTCATTTTCATAAATATCCAGGTCAATTCCTTTAAGGACGACCTGATCATCAAAACTTTTCACAATGTGCTTAAATTCAATGATTTTCTTTTTTTCATCCATATCGCATTTCCTCTCTTAAAACATAGGGGGATTGGTAATCCATAAGACGCGCACGTCCTGATCGGTCGGATTGTAGAGATAATGACTTTTCTTACCAGAAATATAAAAGACTTCTTTCGCTTTCACCTTATACTGATGATCGCTCACCAAGATGATCCGCCCCTTGAGCACATAGCCGAACTCTTCGCCGTTATGCGACGAGATCACACTGGTTTTCTGGTGCGGTTTGATGGTCACGATAATCGGTTCCATGGCATTTTTCTGGGCATTGGGAACGATCCATTCGATCGTTTCATTGTCCCGCTTATCGACGAAAATATCTTCTTTTTTAAAGACCACCTGTTCTTCTGGCTCTTCCGAAAAAAATTCCGTTAAGTTCGTCCCTAACGCTTCCAAGATATTTTCTAAGGTTGTAATATTCGGGCTTGTAAGATCCCTTTCTAGTTGTGATAAAAAGCCTTTTGTCACTTCACAGCGGCTCGCTAATTCTGATAATGTTAAATCATTGCGTAATCTGAGTTCTTTAATCTTATGTCCAATCTCCATATGTCTTCCCTGTTCTAAGTTTAGTTAATTAAACTATTTGTTTATTTATTTAAACCTCTATTATTATACACACTCTTGCCGCATTTACAACAGTCCTTACCGCTTTTTTTCAAAAGCTTTACTGCTTCTTTACACAGCTCCTCATCAGTCCCTTTTTGACAGTAATACCTGCTTTTCTTCTTGAAAGTAAAATTCGGTGTTATAATGAAAAGGAAAGGAGTGAAGTGTATGAAAAGAATTCCTAATTCAACAGATGACTTTAAAACAATGATCGATAAAAATATGTATTTTGTCGATAAATCCATGCTCATTGAGCATATTATGGATGATCAGATTTCTTTGATTCCAAGGCCGCGACGTTTTGGAAAAACACTGAATATGAGTATGTTAAAGTATTTTTATAGTATCAAAGAAAAAGATAATGCCTATTTGTTTCATGATCTTAAAATCACTCACAGCATTGCTATGAAAGATCAAAATCAATTTCCTGTCATAATGCTTACATTGAAAGATATGATTGGAGAAGATTTCGAAAGCGCACTTTATGATTTTAAGTTTAGTGTAGCCCATTATTTATCAATGCATCAGGAACTTTTACATTCCTCAAAAATTGATGCGAATACCATGTACCTTTTACAGTCTTATTGGAATCGTACGGCAAATGATAAAGATTACGAATTATCTTTATATACACTTTCAGTTGCTCTTTACCAGCATTATGAGAAAAAGGTTATTATATTAATTGATGAATATGATGTTCCATTACAAAATGCTTATGCATTTGACTTAAAGTATCATGACTCAGAATACACTTTTTATAACAAGATGGCTCTTTTTTTTAAAATCCTTTTTTCAAAAACTTTTAAATCGAATCTCTTCTTGGAAAAAGCTGTTCTTACAGGATGCTTACGCATTGCGAAAGAAAGTATTTTTACAGGTATGAATAATTTAGAAGTTCATTCTATTTTTGATAACAATACAGCGACTGACTTCGGCTTTACACAGGAAGAGATCAATTCCTTACTCCAGGCCTTTTCGCTAACGCAATACAGCCATCAAATCAAAGACTGGTACGATGGCTATCACTTCGGTAAAGCAGATATCTATAATCCCTGGAGTGTTATGAATTACTTAAAAAATATCAATAACGGCAACACCACAAAGCCAATTTCTTATTGGGCTAATACGAGTGGGAATGATATTATTTATCACTATATTTCAAAAGCTGATGCTTCTATGAAGCAAGAATTTGATGCCCTTGTTAACGATCATCCGATCGTCAAGGAAATCCATGGCGATTTAACATATCGTGAGTTAGATTCTATTGATCATATTTATTCATTTTTACTTTTCACAGGCTACTTAAAATATCAAAAAGAAGTCCGCAGTGGTTGCTATGAACTCTCCATTCCTAATAAGGAAATCAAGGAAATTTATACAAGGACTTTTAATCAATGGTTTAAAGAAGAGAAAAGAAGTTATGGGCCAAAGATTTTAAATGCTTTTCTGAGTGGTGATCCAAACGAAGCGTCCTTACTTCTTAACGCGTTTATGAATAAAACGATAAGTTACTATGATACGCTTAATGAAAACTCTTATCATATGATGTTAATTGGCTTACTAAGCTCAGTAGAACTCGTATCTAACCGTGAAGCGGGATTAGGTCGCTTTGATATTGCCTATATTCCTGGCGATGTTTACAGTACGGCTTTTATCATTGAATGTAAAGTCGCGCCTAGTGATCAAAAGCGCCAAGACAGTGCTCTCACCGCTTTATCGCAGATAAGAAATAAGGGCTATGCCCAATCTTTGAAGAGGCAAGGCTATCGAAAAATCCACTGTTACGGCAATGTCATTCAGTTAAGCATTTTTTGAGCCAGTTCACTCAATTCTACTTGAGTGGCCTGGCTTTTTTATTTTTAAAATAATGCAAAAAAGACTTGACAAGCAAAATTCCGGAATAAATTCATAATCCGAAGGAAATTGTAGGAGGATTTTTACTTATGATTTCTAAACAAGATAAAGAACGAAATTTTGATTATGAAACGGAGGCTTGTGCTTTTAATACTACCCCCGAAGGGGTGAATTTGGCATTGGAAAAATCGATTAAGATGGTTACAGACAATATTGCATGTTATGTTATTGATCCTGTATCTGATATGACAAGAAGCCGTAAAGTTCCAGCTGATATGATTATTAGATTTCTCATTCACAAGGAAGGAAAATCCATCAGATCTGAGATTTGTGAGCAGATGCCTGAAGGTATGGAGTTTCAAGCTTCAGCTTTCTGCATGCAGAGATATAAAATAAAGCCTAATGCATTTAACAGAGTAATGACGCTTTTCAATCAGACTATCAAACCTAAGAACACATTTAATGGCTACTATATCATTGCCTGCGATGGCTCCGACTTGAACATTCCTTTTATGAAGGATCATCCTGAGTTAATCGTTAAAAGCAAAAAAGGAAGGGATTTTTGTCAGATCCACCTCAATGCTCTTTATGACTGCCTTAATGGAGTCTATTGGGACGCAGAAATGACAACACCTAACAAAAAAAGAGAACCTGGTGCTTTGATTACTATGACTGAAAGAAAGTATTACCCAGAAAAATCAATTATTGTATGTGATAGAGGATATGTTTCATACAAACTGATGGCTGATTTTATTGAGAAAGGACAAAAATTTGTGATTAGGTCTAAGGATATTAATATCCGTAGTTCAATCCTAAAAAGATTTGATTTGCCAGATGAGGAATTAGACCAGGAAGTCAGCGTTACACTGACAAGAAGCAATAAACGTTATAATAGCGATCGAAAAAAATATGCATTGGTCAATTCAAATATCGATTTCCCACAAATTGATACATGGAGTAATGATGATTACGTAATAAGCTACAGAGTTGTCCGCATAAAGCTTGATGATGAAAACTTTGTAACTCTTGTCACTAATTTAAGCAAGGAAGAAATACCGTTTGAGTATATGAAAGAGCTCTACCATTTAAGATGGTCTCAAGAACAATCATTTTTTAATTTGAAATATAGAATAGGTTTAAAATATTTCAATTCAAAGAAAGTTGATGGCATACTGCAAGAAGTATATTCGAAACTTATCATGTTTAACGTAACAAGTGTTATTACGAATAGTGTTGATATTCCTGATATGAAAGCTGAAGAGTATGAGAAAAACAAAAAAAGAGTTGCACACAAAACGAAGGCAAACTTTGCCGTCGCAATCACCAATGTACATCTCTTTCTTAAGGGAACTATTTCTGAAAAAGGACTCATAAATAGAATCAAGAAATTTGTAATCCCAATCAGACCTGGAAGATCATTCACTCGAAAAATAAGACCCCAGTCACTAGCTCCTCTGAACACTAGGGTATCATAATTTTTCAAAATCTCAAGAATAATTAGGAAATTAATAAATATAGGGATATTATGCCAAATTACATCAATTTACTTAGGATAAAGCTAAATGAGCAAAATCAAAAAAACAGACCATGAGAATTGGATCATGTTTCGCATTCTCACAGTCTGAAACTTTGGTTAACTGAATAGCCGGTCTCAGCTTTTTCAGATCATTCGTCGCAATTTCAGCTTAATTGAATGACATTGCTGTTACGGCGTATCATTTTATAAAAAGAACGCATCAATTGTCATAGATGAATAAAGGACATTGAGTTTTTGAGACTCAATGTCCTTTCGCTTATTTTAATAAATCCTGATAAGCAATGATCTTGGCGCCATTTTGACAGGCATCGCATAAGCAATGTTTTTCCCCCGCTGCTTTGGCTTTTTGACCGGCTTCAATCATGCCTGGCAACGCGTCACCAAAGATGTTTTTCGCAGCGTCGCTGCCCACAAAGCCAAGATAATCATCAATGCTGCAGACATCTTCCTGCGCCTCTTTGATAAGCGCCTTGGCCGCGGTTTTTTCATCCGCAGTGCCGACGGCTGTTAAATAGTGTTCGCACGCTTCTTTGAGCTCTTCACAGCAGCTATCGGCGTCTTTGGTTTTCTCAATACACGTTAATAATTCTTCTTTTGTCATTGATATCACTCCTTTTCACGATATTCTTCCGGTACTTTATAAACGACCGGCGTTTTTAATAACTGGATCAGCTGATCCTGCGTCTTTTCCATTTCCTCACTTAACTTTGCCACCTGCTTATCTGCTAATAAGTCAGGAATTTGTTTTGGCATGCCCGCGCGGGCAACGCGACGCAGCCCGCCCGTGACGTTATAACAGTCATTCTGCTTAGCGATATACGCTGGCGTTGTGACATCCATCATCTGATCAATAATCGGAATAATTTCTTTGCCGTTGTAAGTTTCGACGATGATATTCATCGCGTCGCAGCGTTTCACTTTTTTCATTTCAGTGACTGGTTCGACAAAGGCATAATGTTTATACACCCCTGACTCTTCATCATAAGTGACTTTATCATGCTTATTCATTGCATCCTGGGAATGGGGTAAAACATTGAAATCTTCCGGTGCTTTGAAATAGCCATCTTTAATCACCACTTCTTCCTCATCATCATAGACATGATTCATCATCTCCGCACTATTGATTTCATCAAAGCGATACTCATGGCCATTGATGATGACAATGCCAAGTTTAAAACTGATTGCCACATGGTAGCCATAATCTTTAAACATCGATGCTTTTAAGCGCTTAAGTGTTTCTTCTCGCTGACTATACAAGGACGCAATGGTGTTTTTATAATTCTGTATTTCAATACGCCGATTCATATTGGTTTCTTTACGCACGCGTGACATAATCCGATCATGATAAAGCGGATCGGTTTTAAAGCGATAAGGCAAGCCTTCTTTCTTTAAGGTTCGTAAATACTTCAGATAAGCGAGGCTGCAGCCTAATTTAGTCTTATGCTTTTCACTAAGCAATTTCATCTGATAGTCCTGATTGAGCATATCGATGATAATCATTTCCTGCTCCTCTGAATCCAAACCTAAGCGTCGGCGAATGTTGAGATAGCCATGAATGAGGTATACGGCAATAATCAGCACTACTCCTAAAAAGATATAAGAAATAAGGGCATTTCTAAAAAGCAGTGAAATGAGTGTACAAAGTACTAAAAGGCCTTCGAGAATCGTCATCAGCTTGAGCGTCATCGTCATACTTAACATATAATGACGACGCTGCGAAGCGGACAAGCGATCAATAGGTGTTGATTCATCTTTTTCAAAATCTGTCTGAGCTAATAAATCAGCCAATTCATCATGGTGATAATCACATTGCGGGCATTTTTCAGAAATGCCCTCGGGGCTGTACACTTGTTCAAGTGGTGCCCCGCATTTTGGACAGGTCTGCATCTAATCCCTCCTTAATTATCGGCATAGTTATCGACAAACTGGGCTTCACCATCAAATAAGCCATCATAAATGGTAATCGAACCTAACGTTCCTTTAGAACGTAAGCTGCCGCCATCTAAGTAGGCGCTTTGGACTTCCCCGTTATTGAGGAAAGTCCCTTTACGGATATCAATCATGCCCGCAGACTTCGCATTCGTCGCATGACCGCCTTGTAAAATAATGGTATCACACTGTCCATTATTAGTCAGTGTCCCCTGGTTATAAACCGTATCGATATAGCCGTTATTGACTAATGAGCCCGTGGAACGGACATCACGATCACAGCTTGCTTCATTATCTAAAGTACCTTTATTAAGGACCGGCACATCTAAGCTGCCATGACCATGGCTGTCGATGACTTTAACCTGACTTAAAATCTTTAAGCCGCCTTCATGAATACTCCAGCCATTTAAATCAATGGTGATGCTATGACGGGTATTGGCAATTTCATAAAGATGATCGCCAAAGACATCATGACTTAAGACAATTGTGACATCCTCATCACTGTTATTAGCCGCTTCAATAGCTTTCGTTAACGAACCATAGTAATGCGTATCAATCTTGGCGACACTATCAATGGCATCGTTGGTTCCTTGATAAGTCCCGCTCGTTAAAATCACATGTTTGATTTCACCCTGGTCATCAACGGCGCCGTTATTTTGTGATAAGGTCACAATCACACCGGTATTGCTTAAAGAACCATTTTCAATGGTCGCATCGTTGATGCGTCCTTTATTGACAGTTTCGCCAGCATCCTGATGATAGAGATCCAAATCACCATTTTCACCATTGGTGAAACGACCGCTATTGCGGACAATCGCCATCTTGCCAGTATTTTCGGTTTTTTCATTATTGATGAGTTCGTTGATCGTACCATGGTTAACGAGTAAATCATTATTCTTCACTTTCCGTAAACGGCCTTCGTTACGTAAAGTGGCATCATTGACGATGAAGCCATTGACTTCGACATCAATTCTTAATGTGCCCTTATTTGAAATCTCATTATCAATATGCGAACCGACGCCCTGACTATTGGCTAAAACCACATCATTGATCGTCGTAATCGAAGCACCATGCATGCTGTAATGATTCAAATCAAGGGTTAACTGGGCATTTTTATTCGTTAATAAGAGATCTTTATCTAACGTGACATCTTTATTCAGGGTCATTGTCACATCTTCTGTGGCCGCCATGGCCTGTTCTAACAATTCATCAAACGTCGCATAATAGGTGGATGCAATAGAGCCCTGCGCGTTGGTTTCTTTCACTTCACCCGTGAAATGACCGCCGATCGCTTCTAAATGATCGACCACTTGTTTGGCGATGATCTGACCGCTTTCCTGGGTGATTGTCTGAATGACGCCGTCACTATCGACATGGCCCTGCATCATATGCAGATGATTGATCATGCCGCTGTTTTTAATCGTCCCTTTAGATTCCAAGTTTTCAATAACCCCATTTTTATTATTCATTAAATCAATCTGGTTATTGAGCTGATGAATCAGACTATTGTTTTCAATGCGCTGGTAGTTCATCACCTGATCGATTTCCCCATCATTCGTCATCGTGCCATTATTTGTGACTAAAGCCGTTAAATGACCACGGTTATTAAAGTATGAGGTATTCGTTAAGGACCCTTGCGCTAACACTTCGAGACAAAGTGTGCCTTTATTGACTAAGGCATTTAATAAGGCGCCGTGATGCTGACTATCTACAATCCGCACATCATTGGCGGCGGTTAATTCAGCCCCCTGCATCTTATAGCCCGCTAAGTCAATCATCAGCGATTCCTGATGATGCATCGTTAACGGCGAAGCTACCGCAATATCGCCGCAAAGCGTAATCGTATGGGCGATGTCCGCCTTTTCTGAGCGGAGCAGCGCGTCTTCGAAAGTTGGATAATACGTGGCATCAATGCGCGCTAAGGCATTGGTTTCTTCCACCGTGCCGTTAAATGTTCCGCCGGTAATCGTTAAGCTGCTTACTTTACCAGTTGAGATACTTTCCCCATCATTCATAACGAAGTTAGTGATCTCTCCTTCATTGCTTAACTTACCGCTCTTCATGACAAGCGAAGAGGTAATCCCGATGTTATCAACGAGTCCTTCATCGAAGGTGATATGTTCAATGACGCCTTCGTTAGTAAGTTTCTTTTCATTGATGACTAACGCCATATGACTCTTATTGAGCAGCGTTGCCCGGTTTTCCACCTGACCATTGACAGCGCCAATGTTGACAAACTCTTCATAGTTTTTGATCTCTTTATTAAGAATAATGCCATTGGTGAACTGACTGCGGTTTTCAATCGTATTTTCAACGCTGGCATCTTCATCAGAAACGAAAGAGACAGGATCGACAATCTGTAATGGTGCCCCAGTCATATTGTGACCATGAAAATCAATCGTCAGCTGATGATGACTTGTCACTCCTAAATCTGTTGGATAAGCAATCTCAGTATCACGATCTAAGACTAAGGTGACATCCTTTTCACCATCCGTCGCCGCTTTTAAGGCATCAGTGAATAAGCCATAATACGTTTCTTCAATATGGGCCGCATTGCTCATATCCTTAACCTTGCCGGTAAAGGTGCCGGCTTCCATTGTCACATTCTTGACTTCACCGGTATTGATCGCCGTGCCCGATACTTCAAAGAAGTTTTGCACGTAGCCTTCATTTTCAACATCACTTTCTTCCCCATTTAAGGTCGCAATATGGCCTTTATTTGTAAGAATGGCATGATGTAAATCTGCAGATTCAATGGCTGCGCCTTTTTCGTTAGTCAGTTTCCCATCGACGATGACCCTCGCTAAGTGCTCTTTATTAATGAGCTGACCATGCACTGAGACTTCATTGTCTAATGATGTTTCATTTGTTAAAAGGCCAGTGACATCAATCAGATTGGCAATCGTTCCTTCACCCATGAACGTAACTTCGCTAGCGACAGTTAATGATGCACCGCTTAACTGGTGTCCCGCTAAGTCTAAGATGACCGCTTTTTCAGTGTTATAGAAAAGAATATCTTTCTCTAATTCCACATCATTGTTTAAAATCACTTTGACACCTTCACGGGTATGGTTCGCACTATCAATGGCTGCTGAAGCGAGCAAGTAATAGTTCGTTAAAATCTTCGCCTGAGCGTTAGTCTGAACAGGTGGATTGCCTTTAAAGACTACCATTGTCCCTGCCATTTCTAAATGACTGACTTCACCAAAGTTCGTGACGGAACCATCCTGCTGGGCGATCGTCGCAATATGACTGCCGCCGCCATTGATCAGACCGCCGCCATTTAAGGTCAGTTTTTCAATGGAACCATTATTATCTAAAGTGCCTTCATCCTGATGGATCGATGCAATAATGCCTTCATTGGTGAGGGAGCGGGTATTGACTACTTCATTTGCTGAGCCATTGACAGTTAACTTTTCACTGTTGGTGATTATTCCTTTCACATGGCCATCAAGCATGAATGTCCCCGTATTCGTCACATTTTGTTCAAATGTCGCATTGGCCTTTAAAGTGCCTTTATTGACAACGTTATTGCCAATTGTCCCGTTGACAATCATGGTGTCATGATCACAAGTAATCGCCCCGCCATCTAAACGATGTTCATCTAAGTCTAACGTTAATAAATGAGACGCATTATCTAAGATCAGATCATCTCCAACCACGACATCATTATTAAGCGTCACAGTGACATCTTCCTGCGCCTTTGATGCGGCCTGCATCGCATCTTCTAAATAAGGGTAGTAAACATCATCAATGCGGGCTAAGGCATTGGTATCTTCAACGCTGCCTTTAAAAGTGCCGCGGCTTAATAATAACGTATGAACCGTCGCCGTATTAAAAGACTGCCCGCCTTTTTGGGTAATGCGTGATAAAGTGCCGGCATTATGTAAGGTCCCTTCATCTAAGATCACATCGGTCATTAAACCTTCATTACGGGTTTCCCCAGCCGTCTGGGTAAAGGCCTGAATCGTCCCTTTATTATCTAAGGTCGCGCGGTTAATAAGGGATTCCACGCTGTCTTCATTGACCATCTTGCCACGGTTATTGACCGTCCCATTCATTTTCTTTTTATTAATGAGGGTGCCTTCATTCATCACTTCGCCAGTTGTTAAAACTTCACTTACCAACGTACCAGTATTGTATAAACCATTGGTGATTTTGCCATAACCAGTGAAATGCACTTCATTTTTGAGGGTTAATAATTCCCCTACAACATTAGACTGATTGGTATTTAAAGTGATGACATGATCAGGATTACCGATCGTTAACTGATCTAAGACCTGCGCATGATCACGTAAAGAGACTTCGGTATCTTCATCCGCTTTATTGGCATCTTCGATCGCTTCATTTAATCTTGCATAACGGACATCTTTAATCGCCGCAATGGCATTGCTGACCTCTACTGGGCCAACATAACGACCGGCTTCCATATCCAAGTGTTCAACCTGGGCTTTATTTTCGACTTCCCCGCCAAACTGTTTTAAAGCGACGACGCGGCTATGGTTGGTTAAAAGCCCTTTATTCATAAAGAAATGGGCAATGAACTTCTGGTTATCACAAGTTCCATTATTTTGCACGATTTCATCAATATGGGAGGCATTGATAACTTCCGCCGTATTGGTGATTTTCTTTAAAATCGCTTTATTAAGGAAGTGACCATTGTTTGCAACCTGCGCCACTGTTCCCTGGTTGTCACAATCGCCATTATTAATCAGACTCGCTACCATGCCATAGTTGAGCACTTTTTCTTCATTGGTCAAAGCGCCATTCATATTCGTCTTTAACACCAAATCACCTTTGTTGATGATACGGTTTTTAATCGTCCCATCCATCGATACAAATTCAACTTTGTAAGAGGTCGTCAAAGGACCGCCAGATAAGGAATATTTCCCTAAATCGATGATAATCTGATGATCGTTAGCGCCAATCGATAATGGATTGTTAATAATCACGCCATCAATAACCGAAACAGTCACATCTTTGTCGGCGTTATTGGCGACATCAATAGCTGCCTCAAAGGTTGGATAATAATCCTCATCAATATGGGCTGGCGCATTGGTGCTATGTAAACGGCCATGGTAAGCGCCGGCTGTTAAATTAAGGGTATCCACTTCACCCGTGTTGGTAACGGCGCCGCCGCTTTCGCTTAAGTAATGCACATCACCGCTGGTGGTGAGCGTGCCGGCACTCATCTGATCATTACGGATCAGCCCTTCATTCGTGAGTGTTCCGCCATTTTGTACAAGCGCATCAATAATCGCATCTTCATGGTTGGTCACTGTGCCAATAGTTGTGAGGGTCTTGAGGGACCCGCTATTTGTCAGGGTGCCTTCATTATTAACGGCATTGAGCGTGCCGTTATTAAGTAAAGTCTTCTTATTTAAAATAGCCGCTGAGCAGGTATCTAAAATCGTTAAAGACCCATCATTGATCATGTCGCCATCCATGAGCGCTTCTAGCGTTGCTTTGCCATGGTTGACAAAAACATTATTGACGCGGCCTTCTCGCAGGGTGAATCGGCCATTATTGGTAATGCGTTCCCCGCTTAGCGTATGACCGCCTAAATCAAAGGTTAAAAGGAATTTCGTTTCAGGAATGATCCATTCTTCTTTGAGCGTTAAATCATCAATTAAAGTGACGGTTGCAGGTTTCTGAGTCTTTAAGGCCGCCATAATGGCTTCTTTCACCTGCGCATAATAGGTATCCCCTAATTTCATTGGCGCATTCGTGGATTCTAGTTTGCCGGTAAAGACTCCATCTACTATTTCTAAGTGACCGACTTCACCGCTGCTCTTAATTTTCCCGCCTTTTTGCGAGATCACTTCAATGACGCCGCTGCTGTCAAGTTTTCCTTTACCCATCGCTAAATTGCGAATTGTGGCCTGATTGTCACAAGTGCCTTCTTTCATCACTAAGGTATCGATTTCCCCGCTATTGGTAAAAGATTCTTTATTGTCTAAACGCCCCATCGTGCCTTCATTGATCGCTTCACTTAAGTTGCGAACATAACCGGTCATCGTGGCCTGGTTAACGAGGGTGGACTGGTTTTCAATGTCATTATCAACCGTTCCATGAACAAAGGTCACAGGCGTCAAAATGAGCAGTTTTTCCCCGCTTAAAGTATGATCATTTAGGGCAAAGGTAATTTTGGCCTGCTTATTGCTTAAAGTCAGCGGCTGTTTGATTTCTAAGTCTTTCACAAAGCCAACCGTCACGTCCTGCTCTGCTTTGTTCATATCATCAATAGCCCCTTCTAAGCTCGTATAATAGGCATTATCAATTTTGATATTTGCGTTCGTGACTTCCGGATTATGCCCTTCGACTTCAACGCGTTCATTTTCAATCGTCAAATTGTCAATCGCACCCTGGTTATTAATTTCTCCAGCGTTATGGATCACCTGAGAAATCGTCCCTTTGTTAAGGACTTCCCCGCTGCGCATCTGCAGTGAAGTGATGACAAAGCCATTTTCAATGGTGCCGGTATTGATGACTTCATTAATATTAGCATCATTGATTAAGGTCCCGGAGTTATCTAAGGTGGTCATTAATGGAGCCTTGTTTTCTAAACGGCCGGTATTAATAATCGGACATTCAAAGGCGCCCTGTTCGCCAGAGTTATCAAGGCAAACCTGGGTTTTGATGGATAAAGGTCCGCCAGTGACCGAATGGTTATTGAGATTTAAGGTCATCAGTGCTTTAGGCGCTAAGACCCACTCCTTTTCAATACTGTAATCCATTAATAAAGATAACGTGCAGTTGTTTTCATTGGTAATCGCCGCCTCCAAGGCTTCCTGAAAAGTCATGTAATGGGTTTTGCCAATCATCGCTTCCGAGTTGATAACTTTCGCTAAACCAGTGAACGTCGCCCCGGCTTCTAGCACGGCTTTATTGACTGTGCCATGGTTATTGACATTGCCGGCATGGACGATGACATAAGGCATTTCGCCATCATTAATAATCTTGCCAAAACATTCCACGCTCTTTGTCGCGTCAGCGTCAAAGCGGAGCATCCCTTTCTCCCGGACAATGAGATTGGTAAATAAGGCGCCAGCTTTCTTTTCCGATGAGTTGATAATGGAAACATCGCTGCAGATTTCGATATCTTCACCCGATACTTCCTGACCATGAATATCTAAAACCATCGGCGCCTTAGGATTATCAATGACCAGAGGTTCTTTTAACTTGGTTTCTTTATACAGCGCGACAGTCACTTTTTCACTGGCTGTCTTGGCCATATCAATGGCTTCAAAAGCATCGCCAAAATATGTATCGCCAATCGCGGCTTTACATTCTACGGCTGCCACTTCGCCCTGATAATGTCCCGCTAAAACGGTAACGTTACGAATTTCGACCGTCGAATCCGCTTCGCCGCCGCGGACATACAGATAATCCATTTCCCCTTCATTATGCACTTTCCCTTCAGAAATGAGGGTATCGGTGACTTCCCCTTCTTCATTATTGATGAGGGTGCCAAAGTTCGAGTTGGTTCCGGCCATTAAGCCATCATTGATAACCGTGCCTTCATTGTTGATGTTGCCGGAAACGGTCGATTCAATATGTAATTCACCGTCATGTTCCACGGCAATATTTGATAAAATATTGCCTTTTTTACGTTTTGAGGAATCGATGACCATCACCTTAGAGGCAATATTGATCGTCCCATTGAGGAAGGTTTTGCCATTCATATCAATGGTGATCGCAACATCAGGATTTTTGAGGGTCACCGTTTCTTTTAAAGTCGAACGTTCATGAACGAAGATGGTGAGATCTTCATCGGCCACATTGGCATCTTTCGCGGCGCTCGCTAATGAACCGTAAACAACATCGCCAATAGAAATGACATAATCAATATGATCTAAATCCCCATGGTAAGCGCCGCCGCGCAGCGTCCCTTTGGTAATGACCCCGGTGTTATGGACAACGCCATCTTCACCGATCAGTTTATCGACCGTGCCGCTATTCATAAAATGCCCGGTGTTGGTCAACACGCCAGCAACTTTAGCGTAATTCTTTAAAGTGCCGCTGTTGGAAACATCGGAAATAATGGCTCCGCCCCCTACGCTATCGCGAATGGTCGCATGACCTGAAAAACTTAATGTATGTTTAAAAACCTGATGACCGTTTAAATCTAAAGTAAGATCGCTATCGCTGTTAGCGATCGTCTGGAGCGGCACATCACGTAAAAGTGTAATCGTTTCACCGTTTTGCACGGTTTCCATCGCTTCTTTAAGCGTTAAATAATAGGTGGCACCGATTTTCGCTTCCGCGTTCGTCGCATCGGCTTGCACTTCCCTATTTTCATTTTGGTTATTGATATTGTTTGCATCCATTTTATACAATCACTCTTTCTCTCGTTTTTATTGCTAGAACCATTATATAGGTTTTTGACATTTTTTTAAATGGATAGAGGAAAATAACTTGACTCTTGCTTTTAAGTTGTGTACAATTTAATTGCAATCAATCAAGGAGGTAATGTTTATGACATTTTATGATTACAGTGTAAAAAATAATAAAAATGAAGATGTATCGATGAAAGACTTTGCTGGGAAAGTTGTTTTAGTTGTTAATACGGCAACTGGCCTGCGGCTTTACCCCACAGTACAAAGACTTAGAAGACATGTATGAAGCTTACCATGATCAGGGCTTAGAAATCTTAGATATCCCATGTAACCAGTTTGCCGGTCAGACGCCTGGCACGGATGAAGAAATCCATGAATTCTGTACTTTAAAATATCATACCCAGTTCCCACAGATGAAAAAATCTGATGTGAATGGTGAAAATGCTCTTGATCTTTATAAATTCTTAAAATCAAAGCAAGGCTTTAACGGTTTTGGCAAAGGTCCTAAAGCTCTGATGATGAGCGCGATGTTAAAGAAGATTGATAAAGATTATAAGAACAACCCAGAAATTAAATGGAACTTTACGAAATTCCTCGTCGATCGTGAAGGTAACGTCGTGGCGCGTTTTGAACCAACGGCTTCAATGAACGATGTTCGCGCAGCCGTTGCAGGCTTATTATAAAGAGAAATCACACAAGCAATTGTGTGATTTTTATTTGTGAATTGCAAGAATGACGGCAAGGTGCTAGGATAAAGGGCAATGGAGGCTAGATTATGAACCAATTCAAGAAATTAATGATCGCCAGCATGATGACATGTACGATGAGTTTATCAGTCAGTGCGGTCAATGCGAAAACCACTACGAAAACAAATACCAAAGTAACAGCGAAAGCGACAACGAAAAAAGCGACGAAAAAAGCAAAAAAACAAACAATCAAGTTAAATAGCACAACCAAAGCTTTGACGGTGGGCACAAGTTTCACGTTAAAGTTAACTGGCACCAAGACAAAAGCAGCGTGGTCGGCATCCAATGGCCGCGTCAAATTATCAAAAAAGACGAAAAACAGCGTGAAAGTTACCGCTGTAAAAAATGGTAATGTGTATGTCAGTGCCAAGATTGGTAAAACATATTATTCATGTTATGTAAAGATTGGTAAAAAAGGGACAACCACAAAAGCTACGTTAGCTGTGTCATCAAATAAGGTCACCCTCGCCCAGGGCGCTTATACAACCTTAACGTATACGACGAAAACTGATGTGTCAAAGATGTCGATTACAAATGCGGATAAAGATATTGTCAGTGCAAATCTTTCAGATGACGGCAAGACAGTCATCTTAAATGGTTTAAAAGCCGGCACCGCCACTTTAACATTAAAAGATAACGTCAATAAGACAAGTGCTGAGATTACCGTCACAGTTACTGACAATAGTGCCAGCTTCACGATTGATAATGATCTGCCAGGGACCTTCTCAACCTATACCTCAGATCACCTATCAGCAGTCACCACTTTATCAAATGTCAATGTAACTTCAACTGCAGATGATGACAGTACGTCGGCGACCATCACGGGTAAAGTGAAAGTTGAAAACTTAGGCACGGATGATAATGATAATCATGTCTTTATCAATTACAGCATCAACGATAGTAAAGGCCATAGCGTCAAGAGCGGTACGATCATGTTATTCAATGTTCAAAGCGGTCAGACTTATAACTTCACCCAGAAGGTGTCTGTCGATAATGACAATAGTTACGTCATCCACTTCAGCGATTATCGTTAAAAAAAACGATTAGCCCTAAGCTAACCGTTAATCGTCAGGGCTTTGCCCTGGTGAATGATACTCATCATCGGAGCTTCATCAACGAAGCTCTTTTTTGTTTTGGTCATTGATTTGAAAGCTAAGATCTGTGCATTTTTCTTACCAACATAGGAGTAAGAAAGTAATGGTGAAACTTTCATACGGGTCATCTTAACCTTTAACGATGAGGCGATACTGATATGATTGAAGTTATTAAAAGTCATCAATGCTTCATGCGGATCGGTAAAGACCTGTTTATGATCACTTAAGATCAATGTCCCCTTCTTGCCAGAAAAAGAGAGCACACTGCGTTTGCCAGCCATTTCGATATTACGCAGATGGACTTTGCCAACAATTTTGATTTTTAAGAAATCATCCGCATTATAAATATTGAGCTTTAAAGCTGGTTTATTGACCTTCGTAATCGTCAAAGTATTGGTTTTTGCACTATACTTAAAGCCTTTGACTTTCTTCTTTTGGCCGTTTTCTAATAATTTGGTCACTTGCGGATCATATTCTCTTAGGCGTAATTTCTTACGTTTCTTGGCTTTAAATGCATAGTAAGCTTTGTTTAAAGCCGCATAGTTATCAAGCCGAATGACCATCCGGCTTTGCCCATGGACCGGTATAATCGGCATTAAGACCATGATGAGTAAGACAGTGAACATTTTTTTCATCATAAGTAATACTCCTTTTCTAACGTTTGCACAATTTTATGGACGATCTTTTGATTGCCCAAAGCATTGGGATGAATTTTATCAAAGTAATAATCACTATGCCCTTTTGTGACATGGTATAAATCAATCACATGAGTATGGGTGATTTGCCCGATTTTTGTAATCAGATCCGGCAGTTCATCAACATAATCGGCAACGACATGGGTGGCTTTCCCGCGATGCGTCATGCAGGTGGCTGGAGGGATCATCAGATAGACATCAGGATGGCTGGTGAGCTTCTGCAGTCTTTCCACAAAGACAATATAATCACGAATCAGGCGCATCTTGTTCCAGTTATAATCTTTGGCATCATTAGTGCCAAGCATCAAGAGAATCACATCGGGCTGGTCATGTTCCACTTTTTTCAGAAAGCCCGTTTTTTCATAAGGAAGATCCCCTTCCTTCTGCATCGTATGGGATGGTGCTCCATAATTATGAACATACACATCATAAGAAAAGGCATCATCTAATAAAGAGGGATAACTGTAGCGGGAACGCTGTTTGACAACGCCCGTGCCATAAGTGATGCTGTCACCAACACAGTCAATCATATGAATATAACTGCGATCCACTAAGACATGACATTTATAGCTTGCCACTTTAGTGGCGGCATAAATAGTCGTTTCACCAATGTGATGGGCAAAGACTCGGCCATACTTATTGACACTGGCAATGTTCGCATTCGCCGAGACCCATTTCACTTTTTCTTTTGTGTTATTGAGTTTCAGCAGCTTCGTCCCATGGACATTTAAAGTCAATTCATTTGGTGATAAGTTCACCAGGCCAAAGATTTCATTGACCATCGACGTCAAACCATGTTCGGAATACTGATAGATGCCCGCCGCGATCAATAAACAGCTGACGACAAGAATGGCAATCAGATGTCTGAAGTTCATGCCCTCGCTTCCCTTCTCTGTAAGCGGCGCATGATATAGGTATAAATTAAAAGAATCATCACGCCGATCGCGCTCATTAATAAACCTTTCTTCAAGCCGCGTACCCGAGCGGTAATGACAATGTTATTCTTGCCTTCCTGTAAAGGCACGCTGATCATCGCCTCTTCACATTTTTCTTTCTTGGTTTTCTTGCCATTAATATAAAGGGTCAAATTGGCATCAGCCGGCACCCCGATATACAATTTTTCACCTATTTTACCTTCGACTTGTGCAGTAATTTTGGTGTTAATAATTGACAATTTAGCTGGTGCCCGTTTTTGAAGCGCCTTTTGCACTTTCTTTAACACATGAAGATCTAAGGCATAGTATTCTGCTTTTGTCTCGTCTTCTTTTTCATAAGTCATGGTGACAGAGGCTGTTTTGTCATGTTTATTATAAGGAATAGGGAACATATGCGGAGCTAACCAGACCATATAATCGGTTTCATAGTTGCCATTCACATTGAGAGTCGCATTCATATAGTGCGGCGCTAAGATCTTTCCATAGATGGCGTAATGATCCTCTTTTGGTAAATGCACCGTATAAGTGTAGGATTTTCCCTGTTTTTTTGTCTCAGTTTTTAGCTCCTTATAAAGTGTGATTTTCTTACCATAAATCATTGAGAATAAGCTATTAGTATAACGGAATGGATTTCCATCATAACGCAAGACTTCTGCTTTCTTATAAGTAAAAGCCTGTGGGAAAACATAAGGATTCTCATAAACAGTGCGACCATTATAGCCAGGAATAGATGTTTTCTTTAAACCTTTGGATGGGGTTTTGGACATGATATATTTAGCCCCTAATAAACTATCCGCCGCTAAGATACTGCTATTCACAATTGACATACGATCTACCTCATTCTTATATCCTAAGGCATTTAAAAATGAAAGTGTATGGGAATTCTGGGTTGAGACATAGCTGTTTAAACTGCGATAGTTCATTAAGTAAGCATCATCATAGAACGAATTGAGATTGTTACGAACGACTTCCATCCCATTTGTCTGGGAAATCCGATAAAAGGAATGATCCTGTTTTTGGATCGCCGCAATCTGTTTTAAGCCCTGCGTGACATAGTTTTGATAAATACGCGCATCAGGCGTATTTTGCACCTGATAAATGCCATTGATATTCATGAGTAATTCGGCCATAACGGCTAGGCAGGTGACGATTTTTAAAACGGGGACATACATTTGGAAATTCATCACATCTAAGATAATGGCTTCCACTAGAATAATACCGGCCGTCATAAGCGCATAGACATCCCAAGGCATATGGAAATAACGCAATAAAATCAGAAAGGCAATGACAAAGACGAAAGCGCCGATCATGAGTGGGGTTTCATCCGTATTACGTTCACTAAAATACAGACCGCTTAACATCGTTAATGAGGCTGTGCCAATATAAGAGAAACGACACCAGAATGATTCCGGATTGACAAAAAGACTAAAGACCATATAAAGCGGCTGATAATACAGGCATAGTAAGATCAAAGCCATAAATAAAATGGAAATAATCTTTTTGGATAATTTGATATTACGGCTATAAATAATGCCCAAAGTGCCTAGTAAAGCCAAAGCGCCGCTATAAAGCGAAACATCTTTTGCTGTGGAGATCGTCCCAATCCGATAATAAGGGATCACACTTAACATATTAGAACGCATAACGCTCGCAAAATAGCTAAAATCAAAGGTTGAACGGGAGCTGGTCGTCATCGCTAAGTACGTGGGGTAAAAGAGGACGCAGCTTAAAATAACGCCCACCGCCATCGCGAAGATATAATTGAGCCAGCCTTTGAAAAAGGCTTTGATGCCTTCGTGATCTGCTAAAAGCGCAAGTAATTCAAAGGCAGCGACACCAATACTAAAGAGGCAATTGATGGCCCCAACATACCAGTTAAAGATGATGCTTAAACCAGTGGAAATGGCTAATAAATACGGTTTACGCTGATGGACGCTTTGATATACGCCAAGCATCATAAGCGGCATCATATACATGCCGTCTAACCACATAATACTGCGAGACTGAGCAATGCCATATTGCGATAAGGAAAAACCGATGCCTAAAAGTGTCGCGTAAAGAGAATTCAGCTTTTCAAAACGTTTCGTTAAATAGATATACATCGTTAATGAGGCTAAACCTAACTTTAGAATAACGAGTAATGTATAGAAAGAAATCAGCTGAGACTTTTGAAAAAAGACCACCAAAAGATTGAAAGGAGATGCTAAATAATAGCTGAAGACACCGATATTCTCCCCTCCTAAGCCTTTCGATAAGCTATAAGAAAGAGCGCTTTTCCCCGCTAAAACGTCTTTGAGATAACCAAAGAGCTGAATATACTGGCGGTAGGCATCGCCTTGGACAATGGTTTTATGACCAAAAGGCACATAACCGCGCAGCGCAAAGAAACCGATTAATAAGAGCATAGGAAGGATCAGGGCGCTAAACCCATATAATCCTTTTTTCTTTTTATGCATAATGCTTCTCCTTTCGTAAAACAGAATAGAAAATAATGAGTAAAAAACCAGCTAATGATGAGCAAAGGCCAAGCATAAAGCCACGAATATGCGCTTTTAATGTAATGGTATGAGAGCCCTGCGTAAGTGAAATAGACATAAATGTCTGATCCACTTTTTGAATAGGCACTTTCTTACCATCGACATAAGCCTCCCAGTTCGCATCAGCGGGGATACTTAAAAATAATGAGGTTTGTTTTTTCGCATTCACTTTTACCTGCACATTTCCATCTTTAAAATGCATGATTTGCGCTTTATTTTTTTGAATGCGCTGTGAGGCTTGCTTGAACGCATTTATATCTAAAGCATAGAAATCCTCTGAAAACTTTGCTTGTTTTTGATAAGTATAAGTCACTTTATTCCCCGGTACATAAAATACTGATGGACCTAAAAAGCTTGAATACCCTTGTTTGATCTTTCCCAATTGTAATGCGCCAAGCATATGTTTTGTAGTATAGATATTTCCATAAAGGATAGAATCCTTAGTCTTAATGATGGTATAGGTGACTTTATGATCTCCAACTTGTTTGGTATAATGGCATTTTTTATAAAGTGTCATCTTCTTTCCTGCAAGCATACTGTAAAGCGCATTCGTATACGTAAATAAATTACGATGTGACCACCTTTTCGGCTGATTTTTATATGTAAAAGCTAACGGCAAAACATAGGGATTCTCATAGACTCTGCGGCCATTATAGAGAGGAATTGTCGTTTTATTGAATCCTTCAAGAGGAGCTTTAGATAAAACATATTTCACACCTAGTAAACTATCCGCGGTTAAGACACTATTTGTCACAATGGTCATGCGTGAAGCGACCTGGCGGTAACCAAGATGATCTAACATCTCTAATGTCCGACTTGACTGAGCCGAAACATAACTCGTGAGCGTAGGTTCATGAAAGAGATAACCATCATTGAGATAAGCGCTTGTATGCAGGGGACTTGTCAACATCCCTTCTGTCTGATTGATCCGATAGTAGGAATCATCATAATGTATAAGGGCCTGTTTTTGTTTGAGGCCTGCTTGCACATATTGCGCAAAGTGATCTGATTCATTATTTTTCATTGATGCAAAGAGTTCATGCATATTGATCGTCAGTTCACTGACGCATAATACACTCATGACACACATAAACACTTTGCGATCTTTACTCATATCATAAAGCAAACCAATCAGCAGCATCATGGCTAAAGTCGTAACTTTCAAAGCAGTGATATTTTTATATGATAATAAGAGAAAACAGCCCATAAAAGCGATCAAGCCATAAGTTATTGGAGCATCATCAATCTTTCGGCGACTGAAGTAGAAGCCGGCGATCATCGCTAAAGAAGCCGTGCCAATATAAGAGAAACGACACCAGAAAGAACCTGGTTTCACAAATAAGCTAAAAACCATATAAAATGGCTGAAAGTAGAAACATAAAGCGATCATCAGTAAAAAAAGAACAATAACCAATTTCTCGCTTTTCGTGATATGTCTGGCATATAACATTGCCAGTGTCCCCGCCAATGGCAAAGTGCCCATATATAAGGAGACAACCTGTTCTGTGGACTGAGCGCCTAAATAATAAGAGGAGACTAATGTGACCATCGAAGCTCTTAATGTTGGCGCTAAAAGCGAAAAATCAAAAGACGAACGGCTATTGGTCTGCATCGCTAATACCGTAGGGATAAAGAGAATACCGCTGATCATCACGCCTGCGATCATCGCAAAAATATAACGTCCTAGTGATGAAAAAAAGGCTTTTAACTGATGATCATCACAATACTGTAAAAGTAATTCCAAAACGCAGACAAGAATGCTCATCAGAGCGCAGATCGCTCCCGCATACCAGTTAAAGATAATCGCTAAGCCTACACTGATGGATAATAAAGCAATCTTTTTATCACGAAGACAGTGGTCTATCCCCAGCATAATCAGCGGCATCATGTACATGCCGTCTAACCACATCATGCTGATGGATTGAGCCAAACCATATTGTGATAAACCATAGGATAAGCCTAACAGGCATGATAATAAGCCTTTAAGGGCAAAACGTTTGTCTAAATAATAAGTCATCAGAGACGAGGCTAAGGATAACTTGATGATCACTAACATATTATAAAAAGCAGGTAAACTGCTTTTAGAGAAGAACGTCACAAGTAAAGACCAAGGCGAAGCAAGGTAATAGCTATAAACACCTATCCCCTCTCCGCCAATGCCTTTCGCAAAGCTTGATGCTAAGGAGGCTTGGCCTTCAAGGATATCCTTAAAATGGGCAAAGAGCTCTAAGTACTGAATATAAGCATCATGCGAAGCGAGGGTTTTGATGCCAAAAGGTGCATAACCCATAAAGAGCATATAACTTGTAATCAACAGCGCTGTAATGAGTAAAGAGTAAAGCGGGATAAGATGTTTTTTCATCATTTCTTTTCCTTTACAATGTAAATCTGACGCTTCTTCGTTTCCAGATAGATCTTAGAGACATAAAGACCAATAATACCTAAACATAAGAGAATAATGCCGCCTAAAAAGAGCAGAATACAAACCATCGAAGCCCAGCCCTGAACAGGATCACCCCAAACAAGTTTCTTGATGATGATAAAAATAAAAGCAATGATGGATAAAATAAATAAAGCTACGCCAATAAATGAAGAGATATAAAGCGGCACTGTTGAATAAGCCAGAATACCTTCAATAGAGTATTTAAATAAGCCCCAGAATGACCATTTGGTTTGCCCTGCTGAACGTTCAATATTTTCATAAGACAGCCATTTGGTGTTAAAGCCAACCCATGAGAAGATTCCTTTAGAGAAACGGTTATATTCGCCATCTTCAATAATTGCATTGACCATTTGACGACTCATAAAACGATAATCTCGTGCCCCATCGACGATTTCGGTATCTGACATTCGGTTAATGATACGATAGAACATCCGGGCAAAGAAAGAACGTACGACGGGTTCCCCTTTACGGGTAGAACGTTTGGTGGCAACGCAGTCATAGCCTTCTTCTTTGACGATGCGATACATTTCCGGCAGTAAATATGGCGGATCCTGTAAATCCACATCCATTGTCGCCACGTAATCACCCGTTGCAAGCTCTAAGCCCGCATAAAGGCCCGCTTCTTTCCCAAAGTTACGGGAAAATGAGACATAGTGAACGCGTGAATCCTGCGCCGCTAGCTTTCGTAAAATGGCAATGGTACGATCTGATGACCCATCATCTACAAAGCAGAATTCCAGCTGTGCAGGCATCTGTTTTTCGTATTTTAAGACTTCATGATAAAAGATTTCTATGGTTGCTTCTTCGTTGTAACAGGGTACAACGAGGGAGATTGTTTCCTGAGACATGATAGACTCCTTCCCTATTTAAACACAAAAAATTTACTGATAAAGTAATTGCCAACAATGACAATAACCTGAGTTTCAAGTTTTCCAATCATCGCCGCCTGGCCGATGATGTTCACAAATAAATACACGCCGCCGACTTCGATGACCATCGTTAATAAACGCGCACTTACAAATTTAGCACATTCTATGAGCACTTCACCAAAGCTGTCACAATGAGAGCCAAAGACAATCAGTTTATTGGTCACATAGGCAAATAAAATAGATACGGCAATCGAGATAATATTCGCAATCGTGACATTGAGGTGAATATGGACAAGCAGCCCAAATACAACCAGATTGACAAGCGTCGTACAGCCGCCAATGACTAAGTATTTAAAGGCTTCATTATGGATTAATTTTTTAATTGCATTCATGATTTTTTCTTTCCTTTAACAGGAAAATTCTAACATAAAGACGATATGAAAACAACGTATAATACATTTGAGTTCCGGTATTTTAATGCTGATTTTCAACCTCAAAATAATTTTGTGCTATATAATTTATGTATATGTGGTCCTAAACCATTAATTTAGGATATTGCCAAGCTAACTTGTTAATTTTGCGTACTTAAAAACTTTACTGCTTTTTTAGCACCTTTTAAGCTACGTATTTGCTGTTTTCCTAAAGAAACTCCCAAATTTCAAGCTGCCTGCTAGGTTTTCGTTTCTCTATATGCTTAAAGTGTTGAATTCCCTTTTGGGCATATGCTAGAGCTTCCTTTATCCCCCTAGTGATCTGATAGATCCATACGCACACATCAGCTCTAAGCGATTTACTTCTTTCAATCATTTTTATCGCCAAGAGGCTTTCATCAACCTTGTTCGCCATTAGCGCTACATGCCCGACTCTGATCATAAGCATGAGGTTCAGCACATTCATTTTCTTAAGCGTTCTTACACGCATATTTTCCCAATCATATTCAGACTTAGTGTGTCGGAAATTTTCCTCAATTCGCCAGCGATAAAAATATTCTCTAGCTATTGTTATTACATCCTTCTTATCATTAACATGTCTGTTTGTGATGAGTAAAAGTGGTTCTTCTTCTGATAGTCCGTAGCAAAAAATTATTGTATATGCCTTTTTGCTGCCTTCAATGCATGGGAGTCCCACTCTTGTATGGGACAACTTAACTTCCTTGTTTTCACTTTCAAAGAACAGCGTCATATTAACCTTTCCTTTTCGATCTTCCGCCATTTTTGAAACCAAAACCTCATGACCCTTAACGATTACATTTCTATTACCCTTAAGTCTAATGACAAAGTCATCATCCGGGTGTTCTGCAAAATATTTAAAGAAGGTATTTGAATCATATCCTCTATCAAAAATGCCTGAAATAGGATGCTTAAGTATGGTTTTCATTGCGTCAAGTGATTTAATCGTTTCATCAGGCATAGACTTATGTCCATTAGAATCAGTAGAATAGATGTAGCTATATAATGGTATCGGCTGTTTATTGTTTGAAGAGAGCGCCACCGCCTCACAAACATGATATCCATTAACTAGTGTTGTCTTGGGCTGACTTGCATCTCTTACACGGCAAAGGTCCTCGAACTTTTTGCCATATGGCTTAGCGATTTCACTGTCATCAAACAGAACAACAACCTTGTCATCCTTATCGATAAAGACATTTTCTCTAACGATGGCGTAGTAGTTGTTTTTGATCGTTTCAATTTCGTCTTCTTCTATGTTTTCCATATTATCGCAAAGTCTTTCGGATGTGTTTTTTAACTTAATGCTTTCATCAAGAGCTCTAGCTATTTCGGTAGTAAGCACAGAAGTTTTCTTGGCTATTCCATACTGCATATCGAGCACGAAGTTGCTCGTAGCCTTTTTTAAATTTTTTGATATTTTGGAACTGAATATGGTGATTTCTCTTTTTATCTCGTATACGTCTGTAGTATAATAACTCATAGGGGAAGTCTCCTTTTTATTATGTTTACTTACTCAACTTTATTATAAATGAAAAGTGAGATTTCCCGCAATAATTCAAAAGAAATTGGAAAAATTGCCCACTGTCTTGTGGTGTCTATCATTCCAATTTTTTTAGCCTTTGTGGACAGAACGACTAAAACTAGGGCGTGAAGTCCAGCCTTTTGTGAATATCTTATAGAAACAGTCAAAAATCACCGCCGAGAAGATTCATGGCGGTGAATAACTTTTAAAAATGCAGTTTTTTCAATTAAAAATTGTGAATAAGTTTTTTCGAATATTTCTGTTCGAATCTGATTATATTTTATATTTCTTTTGAATACCGGAACTCAAAATAATACAAAGCGCCAAAATTGTACAGCAAAGATGAAAGAGAAGGCATGTTCGCAATAGCGTTTATAATAGTAAACGTTAAATCAAAGAAAAAAGCCGTTACTTTTTCGTAACGACTGTACCATTATTTTTGAAAATGGAATTTTCTGGGATGACGCCTCTCACACATGAGGTTGGATAAACATTAGAATGACGACCAATCACGGTTCCAGGATTGAGCACTGAGTTACAGCCAACTTCGACATAGTCACCTAACATCGCGCCCATCTTCTTTAAGCCTGTTTCGATCTTTTCATCACCATTTTTCACAACGACTAATTTCTTGTCTGACTTCACATTAGAAGTGATGGCACCAGCACCAGTGTGTGAATAGTAACCTAAGATGGAATCACCAACATAATTATAATGAGGTGTCTGCACATGATCGAATAAGATGACATTCTTTAATTCGGTTGAGTTCCCAACTACGCAGTCGGCGCCAACAAGAGCTGCTCCACGGATAAAAGCACACTGACGTACTTCGGTGCGCGGACCGATGATGCAAGGATCACCTAAATAAGCAGAATCAAAAACAGTCGCTGTTTTATGGACCCAAACATGTGGTTTGACTTCATTGTATTCTTCTTTTGGTAAGCTTTCACCAAGTTTGACAATCATTTCTTTAATGCCGGCTAAAGCTTCCCAAGGATAAGTAAACTGTGATAAATAATCTTTAGCTAAGGTATGATCTAAATCATATAAATCTTTAATTGTGTACATATGTTTCTCCTACATGCTTTCTAAAATAAATTCTTTACTGCCATTAAGATAATTGATGCCTGAGAAGACTGAGAAGATCGTTGCTAAATAGATCAGGATGGTATCTAATGGTAATCCAATATAGGCAAAGATTGGGTTATTGAGTAAAAGCAGACAGATGGCAACCATCTGGGTCATGGTTTTGGCTTTGCCCCAAATACTTGCGGCGATGACAATATTATGGTTAGCGGCTAAAAATCTAACCGCATCCACTAATGTATCTCTTAAAACCATGATAATTAATAAGACGACAGGAATTTTGCCATCAACAGTTAATAAAATTAAGGCTGAATTGACTAACATCTTATCAGCGACAGGATCGACAAATTTGCCGAATGTGGTAACTAAATTATTTTTTCTTGCTAACTTGCCATCAAGAAAATCAGTGATGGATGCTAACGCGAAAATGACGAATGATAGAATATCTACCAGTGACATGCTCGTCCCTAAAACATGATAGACCGGCACATGCATTGACAATGCCTCAGGTACTAGGTAAACCACAATAAATACCGGTACCAAGAGCAAGCGAATCACGGTCAGCTTATTTGGTAAATTCATATATTTCCTTCTTTCCTTACTTATTGTCTCTACTATATCAAAAAACGATGTACTTCACAAATAAAAAAATGACCTCCTTATCCCTCTCCCTATTGTACACGTTTTTTATGAAAATGGGGAGAAATTATAAAAATTCTCGTATGAATCTTTCGTTTCTGTTAAGAAAGCTAGTCATTTTTGTAAAATTGCATATTTACCACTATGAAAATTTCTAGTAAACTATAGGTATTGATTGGAGGAAACCTATGAAGTGCTTATTTGTTATTAACCCTGTGTCAGGGACACAGGCGTTTCATAAAAGTTTGAATACCTTTATTGGCGACCTGATTTTACAGACCAAGGTCGATCATGTGGATACGTTTTTTACGAAGGGCAATAACGATGCTTTTGAAAGATGCCGTGCCGTTAAGAAAGGTGAGTATGATTTCATCGTTTCAGTCGGTGGTGATGGCACCGTAAATGAATGTTTAGGCGGTATTATCAAGTCAGGCAGTGAAACACCTGTCGCGCTGATTCCAGCAGGGACCGTGAACGACTTTGCCAATTACTTAAACTTACCATTAAAATCTCAGCCTTTTGTCGATATGATCAATGATTTCCATACCGAAAAGATCGATGTCGGTGAAGTACAGGGAAAAATCTTTGCCAATGTCGTAGCGGGCGGGATGTTTAGTGATATCGCCTTCCAGGTTAAGAGTAAAGATAAAAATACGTGGGGCCCATTAGCTTATTATATTGCCGGCTTCTCCCAGCTGCCACAGCAGTTAGCGATGAACTTACATTTAAAGATCACGGCTGATGAAGCGCAGTTTGAAGAAGATGCCAGCTTATTCTTAGTTGCTAACTCACAGTCTGTCGGCGGTTTTAAAGGGATTACCCCAATTGCTAGTGTTGAAGACGGCAAGTTAGATTTATTAATTATCAAGAAGTCTAATGTGGCGGAATTATTAAATGCCTTAAAAGATTTAGCGATTGGAAAGCTCTTAGACAATTCACGTATTGATTATGTGCAGGCTTCGAATATTCATATCGAATGTGATAAAGATATTCTCTATGATGTTGATGGTGAAGAGGGCTCAACCTTCCCATTAGAAATCAAATGTCTGCATCAGGCGATTAACCTAATTATGCCAAAATCAAATTAAGATGCAAATGACGTGCCGCTAGGCACGTCATTTTACTTTAATGTTACTTGTTTTCTTGCTAATGGATAATTGATATTTTCCTTATCATCATAGGAAACTTCAATATACAGTTTCTTTGTATTTAATGAAGCGACATCAATCGTTGCTTCATAAATCGCATTCTTGGCATCTAAGCACTTCATTGTCGTACTGATATAAGGCGTAATGCTCTTATTTTTAGAAGCACGTAAATTGACACGGGCAATCTTTTTATCATGTCTAAAATCAGTAATCCGTGCAGTGACTTTCGTACCATCGACTTTCTTCACTTCTAATAACGTCTTATGACCAAACTTCTTCGCTTCGTTATAGTAGAACTCTTTCGCAGCGGTGGTGTCCGTTACCTTTTCTAAAGAATCTAAGTAGCTAGATGTTCGTCTTAATTCCTGCGTTTCTTTCTCATAACCGTACTTTTCACTTAACGTTTCCGTATTAGAGAATAAGTTTGTCCCTAACCCTAAACGGTTGCCCTTAATCGTCGCTCCTAAAGCAGCTAAAGTTGTTGGAAAGTTATCCATCGTCGCATAAGTGCGGCGT
Source organism: Intestinibaculum porci (assembly GCF_003925875.1). Lineage (GTDB taxonomy): Bacteria > Bacillota_I > Bacilli_A > Erysipelotrichales > Coprobacillaceae > Intestinibaculum > Intestinibaculum porci. The sequence goes on from NZ_AP019309.1 coordinate 2,316,371, forward strand.
TTATGAGTTGCCGGTTTAACGGCCGCATTAATATAGGTTGTATATGTTTTCCGCTGATAACTTGATGGCACCATTGAAGTATAGCTTTTAGACATCGTTGGGTGATCCCCATTGATGACAATTGTGGTATTCTGATACCATGGCTGAGCCTGAATCCATTTCACGAATGCCGTAACCTGTCTTGATGAACATGCCATCACATTGAGGTACTGGCTATCAAACTCATTTTTACACAAACGACATTTATAGCCATTTGGGAAATGCGTATCTACCGTTAACATAGTAAAGTTGAAAGGCTGTGAAGACTGCGCTAATTTTGTAAGTTTCTGTTTTGATAAGGCAAACAGCTTTTCATCTTCATAACCCCAGAAAACTTTATAATTGCTAGGAATTTCTTTTTCCCTGATCGCCGCATTATAATCTTCGATATCAAAGTTACCATGATCCTTATAATAAGTACTGCGGCCGCTGAAAGCGCCATTGGAACCAATCATAAAAGTCTGATGATAATTTTGTTTAGCGAGAATATCGCCTAAAGTTGTTAAACTTGGGAAGAATGTCTTCTGGGTCTGCATCGCATTTTGCCCTAAATCAGTCTTAAGTGGCAGCCCCGAACTCTGGGCAAATAAGGCCCCCATCGTCCACGTGGATCCAGGTAAGGAATACCCGCCATTTAAAGTCGATGTATTCCCCGAGAAGTTTTCATTCTCCTTTGATAACTTGGTTAATTCAGGAATCACATCCTGTTTAAACGCGCCGCCATTTTTCTTATCTGAGGAAGTCATTTCCATCGATTCCAGATAAATGTAGATGAGGTTACGTTTTTTGGATGGGAAGGTAATCTGTGCGGTTTTCGGATTGACGTAGTTATCTTTAATAAAAGTTGATTCGGTGTTTTGATCAATCAGATAATTGATAATATCTAATTTAGATAAGAAGCCATAACCAAATACGCATACGACTAAACATGAGACAATAAACATAATATTGAGCATGGCTTTGGCATGCTGTCGCTTCGCGCAGAAGCGATAGAGCAGAATTGATAAAACAATAATGACAATCGTTGGAATGACCGCTGCCTTAATAAAATTAGGGATCATCCCCTGCCCTGTGCCGGTTAATGGCTGGGTTAACGTGAAGATCAATTCATCCATTGATAAGTTTCCCCAAGTAGCGGAGCCCCAGCGGGCTGCTAAGCCTAATAACAGAAAGAGGAAACTAAAGACAAAAGCCAAGATAATACGGACTTTGCCTGGTTGACTATTCTTATTTCTTTTCATAAATAAACTTTTCCTTTCGTTTACATAATCTAAACAGTGGTATTATACACCACCAATAAAGAAAAGTTCAAATTTCGTTATTTTCACATAATAACCTAAAATTCCTTAAATGTAGCATAACTATGAGAGCTGCCAATTTGTAACTAAAGCAAATGATTAAAAACAATAACCATTAACAATATTTGCTTAAATTCATCCAATTCATAAAAAGGTTCATCTCAAGCGAGATGAACCTAGGATTAATCCTTCTTATGAAGCGATTCTTTGATTTGAGTTGTACTAATTTCCGGTGTCCGTGGCAAATAAACGACATTGACTCCTTCTTCTTTTAAGAAGTCAAACTTGCCTTCCCAGTCGTCACCGATGGCGAAAGTATCGACATGATATTCATGCATATCACTTCTCTTCTGCTCCCAGCTTTCTTCTGGAATGACTAAATCAACATAACGGATCGCTTCAAGTAACTGTTTACGCTGTTCATAGCTAAAATAAGTGTGTTTTCCTTTCATTAACGAATTGAATTCATCCGTTGATAAAGCTACGATTAAATAATCACCTAAAGCTTTAGCACGTTTAAGTAAGTTGATATGTCCATAGTGTAATAAATCAAAAGTCCCGTAAGTAATGACACGACGCATCCCGGTATGATGGGAGTTATCTAATAAGGCTTGTTCAAAATGAACATCCGCTAAAGAGTGTGTTACTTCAGAACGTTTATCACGACTCATGAGCTTCATGACAACATCTTTAGGTGAAATACCCTTTTCAATGATTTCATAAACCGCATTGACAATTGGCATTTCCACATGATAATTCTTGGCAAGTTGCATAACTGCTGGAATAGCGTTAATACCTTCGACAACCATGCCAACTTCCTTCTTTGCTTCTTCTACGCTTTTTCCTTGACCAATAAGGTGACCACATTTGTTGTTTCGAGAATGTACAGAAGTAGCCGTGACAATTAAATCACCCATTCCTGCTAAGCCTGAGAAAGTTTCATGATTACAACCCATAGCTGTACCTAAACGCGTTAGTTCAGCCATGCCCCTTGTCATTAACGCAGCTTTTGTGTTGTCGCCATAACCTAGTCCAGCTGCAATACCTGTTCCTAAAGCAATGATATTCTTTACGGCACCGCATAATTCTACACCAAGCACATCAGGATTCGTATAAACACGCATGCAAGTGTTCATAAAGACATCTTGAACATATTCAGCTGTTTCTAAATCAGGGCAAGCAGAAACAATAGTCGTAGGTAAATCAATAGCGACTTCTTCGGCATGGGTTGGACCCGATAGAGCTACTACTTTCGCTTCTTTATTGACCTTTCTCAATTCATCCCTGATCACCTGTGACATTGTCATCATAGTATCTGTTTCAATACCTTTAGCAACATCGACAATAATTTGACCATTTTTGATATAAGGAGCAGCATTTTTTGTCGTTGAACGTACAAAGACTGAAGGCACTGCAAATAACAAAATATCTCGGCCCTGACAGATCTCCTCAATACTTTTCGTATATTTCAAAGATTCAGGAATAACCATATCTGGCAGATTTGGATGCTTATGTGTTGCCACGAGATGATCAATTTCCTGTGGTAGGGCTGACCAAACTGTCACATCATGATTTGAATTTGCTAGCATTCTCGCTAAAGCCATCCCCCAGGTACCAGAACCTAATACACCAATTTTACTCATTTCTTATTTCCTCTTTTCCAATAATCTTTATAAGAATGGTCCGTATCTATGATCAGATCACCATGAATAGCACCAACCTGTTTCATGACCATATAATCTCCATACTGTATTTTTAAGACTTCATCATAATCCGCTGTAATTGGGATCTTCATAAATTCAAAAGGCACATATTCAATATTTTGCCAACCTGCTCGTGTCTTATAATGTTTTGGATTATCAAACTGAAAGCTTAATAATGACAAATATTTTGTCTCTTCATTATTATAACGAGCACAGATATTTTCAAAGCGATGGTAATCCTTTTGATAATCGAGATGATCTCTATGAATCACATTCTTTGCTAACTTAACAGTTCTCTTTAAAACATTCTTAAATACATTAGGACCATCATGATAGCGTACTGTCCATTTGGCCTTTTCCATATATGATTTCTTCATCGCCATTGCTTCATTACGCTGTTTTTGAAACTTCTCTTTATCATCAATGACCGCATCAACTGGGAAAATATCAATGAAAATTCCTTGATTAAATGAATAGTGCCATTGCTCTTCTACCTGTCTAATTGCCGTTGTCTGACTGTTACGCAGCTGAGCGTGACGCCGCAAACTGCCAGGATCAGTATATTCAGTCTGAAAGAAATAAGGTTCTTTGAATTCGGCAGACGCAATCTTGCATAATCTTTCATAATCATCTCTGAGCATCATTAAATCGATATCATCATCCCAAGGAATAAAACCATGATGACGAACAGCACCTAACATTGTTCCGCCAGTGGCTGAGTACTTCAAATCATACTTTTTACATACACGATTAAACTCAGCCAATAAATCTAATTCAATAGCCCACAATGCTTTAGCCTGAGGAGTGACCTCATAGCCATTACGCATTTCACCTTCTAAAAAATGAGGAGGTAATTCAATTTTTAAATCTACCATATATTTACCGATCCTTTCTTGAAATATCTTGATGGAAATATTTCATTGAAATCTTTGTAAACGTTCCATTAGATTGCAAACTGTTAATAGCGCTGGTCATTTTATTGCTTAAGTCTTCGTTTTCCTGACTTAACATAAATGTCATTGGGAACAATGAAGCAGAGATAACAACTGGCTTCACCTTTTTTCCAGGGTATTTGTTGTGATAATACTGATATGTCTGAAGATCATTCATTGTTCCAACAGCCTGATTATTAAGCACTTTATCAACACATTCATCAAAATCTTTACATGGCACAATAATACCTCCATCGCTGAGAACTGACTGCTCAAAGAAGTCACCTGTCGTCATTGCCATCTTTAAATTTCTCATATCATCGAAATGTTTAATTGATGTGTTACTGCTGCGTGCTACCACCACGAGACGTGAAAACTTGTATTCAGGTGTAAACCAATAAGGCGGTTTTTCATCTTTCTTGGTATTAAGTAAATATTCAACAACCTGCTGATTACCAGTTGCATCGATCTCTCCTTGATCAAGGGCCTTAGTCAATAAGGCGCTATTCATCACTTTAAATTTCGCCTTATAGCCCATCTTTTTAGCAATCGCCCTGGCTGCTTCGATATCGTATCCCGTCAGTTTACCATTCTTATAATAAGAATAAGGTGCATTACTTTTTGCCATCCCAAAAACAATTGTACTACCACGATCTGAAGCCGATTTACCAGCATTACTGTTAGCTGACTTACAACCGCTGATTCCTACTATTATCATGCAGGAAATAAAAGCTTTCATTATCTTTTTTTTCATTGTTTATGTACCTTCCTAAATAAGAATTCGATAAGGCAGTTTCGTCATAACCTTTACTGAATCTGCACGATAATAAATATAATAGTCATATACTCCTGCAGGAAGTTTTGATCGATTAATATAAGCAGTAAAGCCACTCTCTAAATATTCCTGAGGATTGACAATACGTTTACGTAAATATGTATCAACATCATTTCGATTCTGACGAATTGTATTCATCTTATAGAACATATGCGTATTTTTGCTGACAAGAAAAACCTGCATTTCTTTACACTCTGAAGCTTTGGCATTATCTAAAGCAAACCAGCCTCGACAAGTTATCTTTTGATCCGTGACAGTATAATCTTCAAAAGCAAAATGGTTAAGCTGATTTAAATCAAATTCATCATATGTCTTTGAATCAAAAACGTAATTATCATGAGGTAACGATTTATACATCCTGGCAATGACAACCAGACAAACAGTCAGAATAACGACCATAAGAGTCCGCAGGATATAATTTAATTTATTATTCACTTTGAACCCTCCTATTTGCATTATATATTTCTCTTAAGCCATAGAACATTAAAATGTACATAACTGATTCAGCACTCATCATGCCAGCTGAAAACATAGACAAAAAGACAATTATGAAACTTATGAACAGTTCATAATGCATTTTCTTCTGATAGAAATGAAAAATACTAAAGTACATCATGATAATTGTAATGATAAATGGGACAAAACCAATGAGAATCAGCAACTGTAAAAAGCCTGCATCAACATAGTTTGAACCAAACAAATTGGTGATATTCACCTGGGAACCGCCATTACCATACATTGAGAACTTCACCCCAAAAGGATATAATCCATAGTTAATCAGATCCGCATAAACCTGAGAGAGGCGGCTTGATAAAACCTTATCAATTTTAACAAAAATACCACCGTAACGATAACATAATGTCAGTAGCAATGTCATAATACTTGCTAATGGCATAAAATGTACGAACAATGTTTCTATTGCTAAGAAAACTTTTTTGAAACGGTCAATCAGACGATAGTGTTTCATAATTGCTAAAAGAGCGAATCCTAATTCAAGGAAGAAATATGTACGTGTATCAGTTAAGAGGTTAATCAACAGCGATGAGAATACCAGCATGAATATCTCTTCAAACCTCAAGTCAAAACGCTTCAGGCAACAGTAGTATAGTGTCGCAAAACCAAAAATACCAGATATTCTTGTCGTATAGTCAAACCCTAAGGCATAACGCATTGTTTCACCACGCAAAGTCATGAGGTTCGTCAAAATGCCCAGGGCACAAAGCAATGGAATAAAAATACATACGCCAAAGAACAAATAACAGCGAACCTTGAGATTCTTTCTCAGTGAAATATGCGATAATGTAAATCCGATCAGCAAATCTGTTAAATACAAATATGATCCATAGACAAAGACATTTATTCCCATAGAAACAGCGAGAATCAAAAATCCTACCATAATCATTATCTGCTTTAAAGAATGCTTATCCTTAAGATATCCCATTCCTAGCCTAATAGTTTGTAGGGCAAAATAGATAGCCCCTAACATTCTTAAGAGCTGAAACCCTTTATCAGTAATCGGCCATTGAGTTCCAAAGGTCGTATAAGCACCAATGCGACCGATATAATAGAGAATAAAGATTAAAAAAGTGATCCTCTCATTGGCAAGAATTACAAGAAGATTTTGTTTCAAATGATTTAATTTATTCATTCCTGACTATCCTTTCGCTTTTTTCTTATTCTTTGCTACTTTTAATAATATCTTACCAGTATCCATGAAGCTATCTTTAAGCATGAATAAAATACCAACATAGACCATAACACCGACAATAATCATTAAAAGCAGGGAAATCACTTGCTGATGAATTAGCAATCTCACTAGCATGATAGCACCAAACATACAGCTGCCAGCAATCAGTTTCTTCCAGCCTCTGGTGAAAATATCTTTCCATGTAAGATAGCCGGCATCATTTTTGACATAAAAGAAAGTAATTACAACTTCGGCAATCACGGTAGCGATTGCAGCCCCATAGCTTTGCAAAAATGGGATCATAAAACTATTTAAAATAAAGTTTGTAATGGCACCAATAATAATATACTTAGCACTCTCTTTTCGACGTCCGCTTGGCGTATAATATTGGGCTCCTAAGCAGTTACTAATCCCGATGATGACTACTACAGGGGCCATAATAATCAACAGTTCAGCTGTTTTATCCCAATGCTTGCCAAAGAAAACAGGTACAAATACATGTGCTACTCCAGCTAGACCAAAAAGAAAACCAATGCCCATGAATAAGACATAGTCAATTGAATTACGAATGCCTTCTTTAATTTCATCAAATCGTTCTTGCGCATAAAGAAAAGAAATACGCGAAGTCATAACACTGTTTAATGCTACAAAAGTTAATGTTTTCGTCATATCAAGAACTTTATTTGCATTTTCATAGAAACCATTTTCCTTCGCATTTCTGGTTATAACCCAAATCATTGTCTTATCCATAACATTATAGACACTTGTTGCAATGGTAGGAATGAAGTAAACAAGCGTTTCATGGAAATGTTTCTTTAATGTAACTGTCTTAAAATCAATTTTATGAACAAACTTATGCAAGCCTGTCCACATGCCTACATTTCCTGCGAAATTCTGGAAAGCCATAATAAACATATAAACCAGCAAATCACTTGGTTTCTTGACAAAGATAAATAAAGCGATCACACTAGCAATTTTAAAAAATGAGTTCCATCCGACAGTATACTGAAATTTTTCAATGCCTGCATAAAACCAGGAAATATCAAACATAACTGCCAGCAGGTTAAAAGTAAGAACCAGATAGTAACCGCGATATTGCGTATTAAACATTGTAAAGATAGCCCATACGACAATTGAAATCGTAGTTGTAATCACCGATAAAATTTCAATTTCCCAGAATAGCTGTGAACGCTGGTTTTCATCATGACGAACACGCGCAATCTCCCGCGTTCCATAAGTGACTGTCCCAAGTCCGCCAAATAACGTAAAATACATTGCTATTGAATTTGTAGCACTATAAATACCAAGATTGGCAACCCCTAAAACACGAGAAACATAGGGAGCTGTAATGAAAGGCGTGATAATCTTAAGAATCTGATAAAACATACTCAAAGCGAGATTTTTCTTTAAACTTGTCCTCTTTAAACTAGATTTCTTCATTACTAGATCCTCTAGCGTTTATTTACATATTCGATTGGGGGATTGAAATGCTTCCCTTGACGAACACCTTTCATCATAACGCGAATTCTTTTCCACTTTCCATTTTTGCTATGTTTTAATATTTGCAGGAATTTTCTAAGGACATAGATTTTGTATTTACTTTGAATTCCAACCATCCGATAATTATATGCCCTATTTCTAAATGCATACACATACCGTGATAATCGATCCGTATCATCAGTTACAATATCCGCGTCTGCATTCGTTACAATACGATGCTCGACCTTTGCATCACTGACAAGATAGCCAGGAGCAATTTTATTACAACGCCAGCAATAATTCGTATCATCACTCCAGATGAAGAATTCTTTAATTGGTAATCCAACCTTTTCAACAATTTCTCTATTGGTAAAAAAACCAACAAATGTGGCTCTTTGAATACGAATAAGTCCATCATATGAAAGATTGGCATCCTGCATCCAGTCATCAGCGATCTGTGGCGCATTCATTTTACAAGGCGAGCCATCGCGCCAGTAAACATAATTTGATAAATAACTGTATTTTCCTTTCATGAATTCACTAGCTTTTACCAATTTTTCTAATGCATCAGGTTCAGCAATAGAATCATCATCCATCATCCAAAAATACTTATACCCTTTTTCATAGGCAGTTTTGAGTCCATAATTAAAGCCGCCAGCTCCACCAAGATTTTTACCCGTATTGAAATAAATAATATCTCCGCGCTCGACATAGGGTTTTAACTGTTCTTCAGTATCGTCTGTAGACGCATTATTAATAATTAAAATATCCGCATTGCGATATGTCTGGTTTAATAATGCGTCTATTGCCTGTAATAGCAGTTTTAGACGATTATATGTAACCAGTACTATTCCAACTTTGTTCTCCGTTTCCATAGATCTCTCCTAACAAGCACTCTATAACAGCGTAAATGTTATTATGTGCTTTATTTTTCATTCAAATCAGATTTAATCTGTGTTGATGATATTTCTGGTGTGCGTGGCAAGTAAACGACCTCAATGCCTTCATCTTCTAAGAAATCGAATTTTCCCTTCCAGTCATCACCAATAACGAATGTATCAATATGATAATCATGAACATCCTTTATTTTTTGATCCCAGCTCTCTTCAGGAATCACTAAATCTACATAACGAACCGCTTCTACTAAGGTTTTTCTTTTCTCATATGAAAAATAACATTTCTTTGACTTACATTTATCATTAAATTCATCTGTTGATACGGCTACAATTAGGTAATCGCCCAATTCTTTTGCGCGCCGTAGTAAATTGATATGTCCATAATGCAACATATCAAATGTTCCATAAGTAATAACTCTTTTCATTGTTTTTCCTTCTCCATCATAACTATCTAATTTATGAAATTTATAAACACTACTTTATATTTATATTATTGAATACTGATTGTATAGGCTTGTACTTTAACACTATTCATAAGGTCCAAAATCAAGTTTTAAGATCGTATGCTTGTTTTGGGCTGACTTAGGAGGAATCTGCATATAATCATGATAGAAGCTTGTTAAATAGCCATCATAATCTTTAAAGCCAGGTAACTGTAAATCTTCAAAAGGATAGTAAACAATCTCTTTGGTATAGGCATAAGGAATAATTTCCTTAAAATAACCATAACTGCCTTGCGCTGTGACGATTTGATCAGTAGGCTGATCATTCACATGGCCATAGATTTCTTTCTTTTTATTGACCATATGCTTACGGCTAAAGAAATGAGAGGCAAAACGTAAAGTTTTACGAATGACTTCTTTATGATTCAAAATGGAATCATTCCCGCATTTAAAATCTAACATCGCATTCCATAAGAAACGCTGTTTCTGGGCTTTTTTCTGCGCCTGCGGATCTTCAGGAACGAAGTCCATCGGGAAAAGATCAATGAAGATCCCATCCATACAGTCACAGTTACGCATGGTATATTCCTTAATATGAGTATTGACTAAGCGTAACTTGGCATAGGCTTTGGGATAATGATCATCACTATCTAACGTCTGCAGGAAAAAGACCTGTGGATCTAATTCTTGCGGTGCGACTTCTAAGAACTTTTCATAATCTTTGCGCATCATGCCAAAATCCATGTCTTCATCCCATGGGATAAAACCTTTATGACGGATCGCGCCTAAGAGCGTCCCCGCTAACATGAAATACTTAAGATCATATTTCTGACAAATGCGATCTAACTCTTTCGCTAAGAGAAGTTCGACTTTATGTAATTTTTGCATTGGAAATTCACTCATTTGTCTTCTCCTTCTCCTAAGTCTAAAGCCATTAATGGGTGCTGTTCACGTTTTTCAACCGGCGGCACTTCCATATAGGTTTTGCCATAAAGGGCTAATAAATAAGGCACCGGATCTTCTGGAATATTGGCTTTGATCGTTTCAAAAGGCACTTCTTTCACTTTTAATAAGTGATCACGTTCCTGCATTTCGCCAAAGTAATGCTTGCGGCCGCTAGGAATCGTCACATATTTGGAATGATCATTGTGGCAGAGCGAATAAATAGAAATGGTGCGTCTGGTTAAATGATCTAAGGACATAAAACGCAAGAAAGAACCGATTTTTGCTTTCTTTTCAAATGTCTTTAAAGCTTCCCCTTCTTTGACATACTTTTTGATTTCTGGCAAGTCTTCATACGTCTTTCGACAAGTCAACATATAGCCATAAGCCAGACAAAGCATCCCATGCAGTTTTCTTAAAACCGCATTGTTTGGCGTATTTTCGACGACAAATAAATCCATTGTAATGCCTGAATCTTCTTTATCTAATTCATTGAAGGAACGATAAACTGTCCCCTTCTTTTTCATTTGGGCTAATGACATCCCATGTCCTTTGGCATCTTCTGGAGCATATAAGTTATACTTATCCCCAAGCGCCTGAGGAAAGACTTTTTTTAGTTTATTAAAGTCTTTCCGTGAAATATTAATATCAACATCATCATCCCAGGGAATAAAGCCTTGATGACGTACTGCCCCTAAAATCGAGCCGCCAGATAAGGAATAATTGATATTATTATCTTTACAGGCTTCAATAAAATCGCTTAACATGCCAAGGATGACGTGCTGCAGCTTTTTCAGTGTTTCGCCTTTGACATAAATCACTTTATCCTCATCAAAACCCATCTTAAGAACTTTAAATCCGTCTTTTTCTGCCATGTCGCAACCTCACATTACTGTAATTCTTTTTTGACGCAGTCTAACGCTACGGCAATCGTATCATCCATATCGAAATATTTATACATGCCTAAACGACCGCCAAAGATCACTTTGCCATCTTGATCACTTAAGGCTTTATACTTAGCATATAAGCTATTGTTCTTGTCATCGTTCATCGCATAGTATGGTTCATCACCTTTATGCCATGTGGCTGGATATTCACGGGTGATAACGGTTTTTGGCTGGGTGCCAAATTCGAAGTGTTTATGTTCAATAATACGCGTATAAGGGATTTCGTATTCTTCGTAGTTAACAACTGCATTCCCCTGATAGTTTTCTTCATCTAAGACTTCTGTTTCAAAGCGTAATGAACGATATTCTAATTCACCAAACTGATAGTTGTAGAATTCATCAATCATCCCCGTATAAACAATCTTATCAGCGATGTTTTCTAATTCTTCACGATGCGCTAAGAAATCCGTATTGAGACGCACTTCAATGTCCTCTAACATCTTATCAATGATCTGCGTGTAACCACCCATTGGAATACCCTGATAAGCATCATTGAAGTAGTTATTATCATAGGTAAATCTAAACGGTAAACGTTTGATAATAAAGGCTGGTAATTCGCTGCATGGACGGCCCCACTGTTTCTGCGTATAGCCTTTCACGAAGATTTCATAGATTTCTTTTCCGCCTAAGGAAATCGCCTGTTCTTCTAAGTTCTTTGGCTGTTTAATACCTGCTTCTTCAATGGCGGCCGCAATTTTTGCTTTCGCTTCTTTTGGTGTTCTAACATCAGGCCAAAGTTTAGAGAAGGTATTCATATTGAATGGTAAGTTATACACCTGTCCTTTATAGTAAGCGATTGGACTGTTGGTATAACGGTTGAATTCTGCAAACTGCTGGATATAGTTCCAGACTTCTTTGTTGGAAGTATGGAAGATATGGGCACCATACATATGGACATTAATGCCTTCCACTTCTTTGGTATAGATATTCCCAGCCACATGATCTCGCTTATCAATGACTAAGACTTTCTTTCCTCTTTTGTTTGCCTCATAGGCGAAGATACTGCCAAATAAGCCAGCACCTACTACTAAATAATCATATTTTGCCATAAACTTTTTCTCTTAAAAACTTTCTCCATATTTTTTATGAAAGAGCTTGGCTTTCAAAAAGCCGCTCACTTTCGCTACTTTATTGATCTTCTCCATATAGATAAATGGCACTTCTTCATAGCTGTATCCCTTGGTCATCAGCCAAACGTCTAACAGACGTTCGGAAATACGGCCTGGGAAGCGGGCATGAAAAGCATTGTAGTCAACATCTTTAAATTCATCATAAAGATCAAAGATAATATCAAACATCCAGGTACAGTATTCATCAAACTTATCTTTCTTCATAATAAACATATTAAAGGCATGTTGACTGCGTTCCTGCATATGTTTATCAAAAGCCGCTAAGTAATCAGGATGCTTTTTCGCAATAATTTCCCGCACCGCGTCTAGTGGTTCTCCCATCATCGTATGGGTATAATGATCATAAATCGTTTCAATGTAATACATACGACGTTTCGGAACAATGATATCCGTATGATCGAATAAAGCATCCGTTTCTTTTAACGTTAACACTTCATCAAAAGGATCTTTCGCCTTTTGTTGGCCTTTGAAATGACGGCGATAATGTGCTAAGCCGACATAATCGGCATCTAAGTTTTTCCAAGCCCAGTATAATCCGGTTAATTCACAGAAATAAGGATTCAGAGTAGAAATGTTTTCGCCAACGTTATCACGCTGGTAGCCTAAATCCTCTTTTCCTTCACTGCCGACCTGTACTGGCAGATACATCGGATCATCGGGCATCCGATATTTTTTATGTGTTGCAATAATGACTTTGATATTTTTCACTAGCGTGCACCTTCTCCTGTTAAGACTCCCGTAATCGTTTTAATGACTATTTCCATATCGATTAAGATTGATTGATGATCTATATAATAAAGCTCTAGATCACAGCGTTCCGGATAATCGACATCACTGCGGCCATGGGATGCCCAGTAGCCGGTTAAGCCCGGGCGAACGGATAAGAATTTATCAACGCGATCACCATACCATTCTAGTTCTTCTTTAATAACGGGACGCGGGCCGATCAGACTCATGTCTCCTTTCAGGATGTTAAAGAACTGTGGGAATTCATCTAACGATGTTTTACGTAAAAATTTCCCTGCTGGAGTAATACGTGGATCATCTTTCAGCTTTGCAGAGCGGATCCATTCTTCTTTCACCGCGGGATCACTTTCTAATAACTGTGCTAATACTTCATCAGCGTTCGTAACCATTGAACGGAACTTATAAATACCTAATGGCTGACCATTACGGCCGACCCGCATCTGTTTATAGAAAATAGGACCATGATCACCATGAACGAGATTGATAATTTTCACAATCAGGGCTAATGGGATGGTAATGATCGTACCAATAAGGGCAAAGAAAATGTCAATAGTACGCTTAATAAAGCGTGAGAAAATAGATACTTTATTACGTGAGGCACTGATTAACAGCAAGCCATCAGAATCATGAATAGAACTTGAGAAGTTCATCATGTGGTTATCCTGAGGCATATACTGAATCGAATCACAAAGCGGAATGCAGTCTTTGATGACTAAATCAAAGGTTGCCTGATTCATAGTTGAGTCGGCAATCGTGATCTGATCAACACGCTGCTCTTTAACGATCTTCGCTAAGTCCTGATAATCATAGATTGGGGCATCCGAGAAACGGTTCCAGTCTTCTCGTACTACGTTATCAAATTTTTGATCAAAGCGCGGATCGGTGTTGAGATTAACAAAGCCTAACACTTCGGTAATCGCAAAACGGTTATTATTATAGAGACGCGCATAACGCAAAGAATCCTCGCTCGTCCCAATGACAATTGTTTTCTTTGTCAATAAGTGACGCATAATAATACGCAATGTACGATTAAGAATAATTGATACGAAGAACATGATCATTGCCAAAATCATAATGTAACGACGTTTGTCGGTATGGGCAGAATATGGCATGATCACGGCAAAGGTAATCATATAAATGACTGTCGCCTGGAACACATGTTTGATTTCATCAAAGATCAGTTCATCTTTAATACTATAATGACCACAGAGGATCATATAAATCACATACAAGCCAATCGACTGCCTTAGTAATTTCATATTGATATCCATCGCCACAAAAATGGCATAGAAAATAATACATTCGATGACCACTAGTAATACAGATAAAATTTTTCTATATACAGTATTTTTCATAATAAGTCCTTTTATAAATTGTCTGATTGATTTTTGCGTCACCATTATACTACATTTCCCTTTTATATTGTAGGGGGAATTGGTGCGCTCTTCTCTTCCCTTTATATCATATTCACCTTAAATGATGCAATAATTCTCCTATTTTTTCACAAAAAAACACCTTCCCGCAGGAAAGTGGAGATTTCTATCGATAAGCTCTGCGATAGCGAGAACTATTATAGCGCGTAGTCTTACGATAGTTAGAGGTACGATTGGTATTTGTATAAGTACGTCTTGTTGTCTGATTATTCACAGTAGTATTTGATGAATTCGTACTTGTGTTTGAAGTACTTGTTGAACTATTTGATGTCGTTGTACTCGCGGCAGTGCTTGATGCACTTGAAGTATTCGATGAAGCTGTAGAATTATCTGTATCCTCAGCCGTAGCAAGCGTCTGATCTTTTTGTACAGTAATCTTTTTATTAGCCAGCATATCCACAATATATTGACGGTTTTCATTGATACTAGACTGATTAAGAATCATATAGTATAAAGCTGTATTTGGCATCATATAACCACCAGTCACTTTTTCTGATTCTCCATTGAGAACAGAAGACATCATCTGCCATTTTGGTGACTTATTTAACTGATATTTCACTAATGACTTTAACTGTGTTGCAGTGATATTAGTTTGGAATGAACCAGCGATCGCATCAACGATTTCATCATATTTCGTTAAATACGTTGAAGAAGAAGAAATCTTCTTGATCAATGCTTTAACAACAGCCTGCTGGTTGGCCCCTCTATGGCGATCCCCTTCTTCATAGGTTTTACGTTCACGGGCAAAGGCTAAAGCCGTCTTACCATTCATTGTCTGCCAGCCTTTTTTCACATGCACAGAATGGTCAGTCCATGGAACAAAATCTTTATCTGAATAGATCTTGACGCCGCCAACAGCATCTACCAATTTAATAACCATCTTGAAACCAACGCGGGCATAGAAATCAATATTTAAATCCATCAGATGATTAATTGTTTTTACCGAGTTTGTTGTTCCAAAGAGGCAAGCATGGGTTAACTTATCCTTGAACTGATAGTTAGTATTCGCTAATGGGACAAATGAGTCACGAGGAATACTTGTCAATAAAATCTGATGCGTCTTTGGATTGACGGTGATGAGCATATTCACATCGGCACGGGATGTTTCAGTGATGGAATGACGTGAATCCACTCCTGCAATATATAAAACAAATGGTTCTTTCGTAATATCTTTATCGCTGGCCGCTAATTTATCACTTGTGGTGATCGTTACCGACCATAAGACTTTGGTATCTTTCGCAAAAGTTGGATGACGTTTTTTCATAACGGTACCATATGCATCCGATAAGAAGACCGCTTCTACCTTACTTTTATAAAGCGCATCAGCTGCATCATCCGTATGTTTATAATTATTTGTCTTATAAGAGAGGGCTTCATTTAATTTTGAGGAAGCCTGTGTATACGCATCGGTTGAAACACTTGGTACAAAACCAATAAACTGATCTTTCAGATCAGAAAGCTTGGTATAATTATCGTTTTTCATAACATATAAGTTGAAGGTAGTGACTGTCGTCGTATTACCGGCAACTTTCTTAACGGCTTTTGTCGTTTTGGTGCAATAAACTGCCCCAACTAATAAAACGATACTGATGATAAGAGAAATAATTTTACCAATAGTATTATAAATCAGGACAGAAGTGCTGATTTGCGGTGTACGTTTTCTCTTTTCTTCGTTTTGTCCATTATTCTTTTTTCTCATGAAAGTCTTAGGATTCATTAATAAGCCCATTAATATTAAAGCAATGACTAAGACAATGACTAATTCAATGAGTGCTTTCTGTGGCAGAACGTCCATTTTGTGTGCAAAAAGAACTAATGCGCATGAAGCTACAAATTGAATAAGCAATATAAATTTCCAGGCAAGTAATTTACCATTTTTCTTCATAATCAATACCTTCCTTATTTTTAGTCAAGCCTCATTATACACCATGAGGCTTCTCTTTCAAGATATTTCCGTATTATACAACAAAATTTGCATTTCTTCATATTTCTTGCTATATGATATACATCTCAGCTATATCAATCTCGTTATCTATACAATACTCAACAGATCAATAAATTATCTTGAAAGCATTGCATTGCATGGAATAAATCTAAAGGAAAGAGGAAAGAAATTCTTAAATATTTCTAAAAAAAGAGGCGATTGTCTTCACAATCGTCTCTAATAGAAGCTGTTTTAAGCTGATTCTCCGTCAACTGGTGCTGTAGAATCATCTTTCTTGATATCGGTTGGCGTCGTTGGCGCAATATTGGTATTGTTATTTGATGGCTGATTCTGATTGGTGATCTGATCACCTGTATCCTTGCCATTAGTTTCATGTTCAATTTCATCCGCAACGCCTTCATCGTTTACCGTTACCATACCGCTGCCCTGGTTCACTAAATTTGTAGCCTGAGAGCTAGAAGTAATCGTCCAAATGGCAAAACTTAAGTGTAAAGCTTTAGCTTTATTGAGCTGATCGGTAGTGACAGCAGTTGATTTGATGTTAATACCAGCGTTGGTGAAATGACATAAATACGTATAATCATCATCCGTTAATGCATTACTGAAGAGGAATAAAACAGGCATATCTTTCGCTCTTGGAATGGTATTTTTGATGTTTTCCAGATAACCAAATTTAAATGAAATTAAAGTTGTATCATTTTGCATCCCAGCATTATAGATTTCATCAATGATCTGGGTATAGTACTTTGGATCATTGAGACCTTTTAATTCCAGAATAGCATGTTTATTGTACTTTTTGCAGGTACTTAAGTAAGTCGCTAAAGTTGGAATTCTTTCACTATAAACGTAGTTATAGTCTTTCTTATTGACACCTTTAATATTGTAAGATTCAATCTGACTATATGTCAAATCATTGATGCCCTTACCATAATTTGGATCCGCTGAAGAAATATTCGTTGTTCGATTCAAACTGTTATCATGAATCATAACTAACTGCCCATCAGCAGTATTATAAACATCTGATTCAATCCCCCAGAAGCGTTTGCTTTCGCCAGCTTTTTCAAAAGCTAAAGCTGTATTTTCTGGATACTTAGAAGAATACCCACGATGCGCTGCATAGAGTGCGCCATAATCAACAGCCTTTGTATTCATATTCGTAGTGGCTGATTCAAAACGCAATAAGTTAGAAACAGGAATAACATCAGCGGTGCTGAATGTCTTCTTATTAACCTTTCGGATCATAAATAAATATTTATAACCTGGTTCTAAGATTTGTCCAGATGATTTCCAGCCTGATTTAATCACAAAGCTTGAAAGATCATCTTCATTAAATTTGATATAGGCAATCTGGTAGTTAATGAAATCATCAATTGAGAAATAAGACTTTTCTTTAACTGAAGTATATTTCGTCGTTGATAAATAAGTTGAAGATTTATAAAGGTTCCCTTTAGAATCAATACCCGCAATGCTTAACTGACGCCATGGTTCACTTGCTGTAGGATAACCTGGTTTTGCAGCATAAGTAGCATAAAGCGTCACTTCAGCATCAGTACTTGATAAGTTAGAAACTTCCTGACCAGCGTTATACTGAGTACCGGTCTCATCCGCTTTGGTATTCCAGCCGCTGATGGTATAACCCGGACGATCAAAGCCTTTGGTTGGCAGTTTAAAACGATCAGTTGGGAAATAAGATTTTGATGCGATTTTCCCAAAGGCTTTCGCATTTGGATCATAAGTGACTTTATAACGATCTGTCACATGAATCTTTTGTTTTACAGTATATTTATTAACCTTAGCGGTAATGGTCGTAACACCATATGCTAATGGAGTTAATGTACCCGTTGAAGAGATTTTAGCCGCATTTTTATTAGAAGATGTCCATTTGGTTTTACTCTTTACGCCGGCTAAAGCCAAACGATAAGTTGTACCGACTCTGACAGTTAAAGGATTAGGAATCTTAGCTTTACGCACACGAACTGTTGTTTTATACGTTTTTCCACTCATCTTAGCAGAAATCGTTACCTTACCGCTGCGTGCTTTCGCAGTCACTTTTCCTTTTTTAGAAACCGTTGCGATTTTCTTATTTGAAGACTTCCAGGTAATTTTACCTTTTTTCTTTCCCTTGTTTTTAAAGGTCAGAGTCGTCGAATCCTTAGGCACTAAAATAATGTATGAAGTTGATAAGCATGTGCCATCTTTAACCGTTACTTTACAAGTTACAGCCTGATCATCTACTTTTGCAGTAATAACCGCACTGCCTTTCTTCTTTGCATAAACATTCCCTTTACTGTCAACTGTAGCTACCTTCTTATTAGAAGATGTCCAGCTGATGGCTTTGCAGTAAACATTGTTGGCAATGGTCAGCATTTCGCTTGCCCCTTTGCCAAGAGTCAGTTTTTTCTTATTTAAGGAGACTTTATGTTTAGTGGTTAAGGTCGTTGAATATGTTAAGCCCTGATAAACCGCACTGATGCTGCAGGTGCCTTCACTTACTCCCGTCACATTACCTTCCGTATCCACTGTCGCAATGTTAGGATCACTGCTTGACCAGCTATCCGCATTCTTATTGGTTCCATTTAATACAAGCTGTGTGCTTGATCCTAAATAACCAATCGATTTTGCTGGAAGACCAATTTTAGAAACACGGCAGACAACACTATAGACAATCTTTTTCTTCTTGTCCGTCGCCGTAATGGTGGCTTTACCATTTTTCTTGGCAGTCACCTTTCCTTTACTATTGACCGTCGCAACTTTTTTATAGCCAGACGCCCAAGTGAGTTTATTCTTATTGCCTTTCACCTTTAGTTTAAAAGATTTTTTAGGCGTTAAACGCAGCTCAGAAACGTTAAATTTATTCGTTTTTGTAACGAATTTTACATTTTTGTTTGTGGCAGCCGATGCATTTTGCATGCCTAGACTCATAGCGCAGGCAAATGCAAGCATGAAAACTGTCAGCTTTTTCATTAAATTCATCATAAACACCCCACTTCATTTTTCTATTATAGATACGCAACCTCAACTATTGCTTAACCATTTTACATAAACTTAATAAAAAATGCAAAAAAAGATGAGAATTTCTCATCTTAAAAGGAATGGACGCAAGATCACAAAAACCCCAAACAGCATCAAAAAGACGCTTAAACAGGTATTGATAATCGCATAAGTCCGATCAGTAATCTTTTTGCGGAAGGCACCAACGATTAGACAAAGCGCTAACCACCATAACACAATCGCCCCAAAGATGCCCGCTAATAACAAGCCGGCTTTAAGCAGACTATCCACTTTTGGCGCTCCGACAAAAGACTGGGCGAAAACATAAAGCAGGATCATCGATGGATTCATCATCACCAAGGCAAAACTCGAACCAAAGTAGATCCAGTTTTGATTGGGTTTCGTATCTTTGACTTTCATCGATTTATTTTTATAGGTTGTATAGCCTAAGGCAATGACAATCACGCCGCCTAAAATAGATAACGGAATATTAAAGCGGATTAATAAATCACTGACTAAGGATGAACCTAAAACGCAGATAATCGCATAGATGACATCCCCGAGTCCAGCCCCAACACCGGTAGCCATACCGGCTTTACGGCCATGGGCGACGGTTCTTTCAATGCCAAGTGCACCAATAGCCCCAAAAGGTGCACCAAAGATCATACCAATTCCTAACCCTTTGACTAAATAATTATAGAACATGTTTTTCTCAACTCATTTCCCATTTTTCATCATACTTTATATCATATTTTTTCGTGAAAATGAACAAAAACTCATATGTTTATAAAAAAGATAAGAGGTTTCCCTTCCTATCTTTACAAAATCATCATTTTGTCTAAAATTTTGCCAGTAATTTTTCTAACTTTAAACGTACTTTATGGCGAATCGTGACATAATGCATGTGCATATCATAACTGTAAATCTCATAAACCGGTCGCTGATAGCCTTTTTTTAACCCAATGCGTCGTCCGTCTACCACTCTTGTCCCGCGCACATAAAGAACATACATCTTCTGATCTTTAAAGGTAATACCTTCGACTTCTCCCTGATCGCGCACATTATTTAATGTTAGGACCTGGGAAAGCTTAGCCCCATCTTTCAGTTTGGTTTTATAAACATGATCAGACGCATTTCTGTTGGCATCACCATCATCAGCCGTAATATAAAGTTCATCCTGATAAAAAGATAATCCCTGAATATGAGACGGCATATTTTGAAGATGATATTTTCCTAAATACTGTCCCTGACGGGAATAGCGATAAATATACTGAGAGCTTTCATCATCTAGCCAGCTCGCTAAATACAGGCAATGATCTTTTTCTCGATAAGCGACTCCTGCAATTTCCTTTTGTCCGCTACGCGCATCTAAAGGAAAGGAGTGACGATATTTCAGCGTATTCCTATCATATACGCCAATACATAACTGATTGGTCCCTTGATGATCCTTCGTCGCATCATCATAGTGTTCCATCGATAAATATAAATATTGACCATCCGTCGCAATATCACCAATATGATTGATGCCTTGAGGGGCATCTTTCACTTTGACATAGAGCTGCTGTTTCATCTTTGGCGAGTACTTCACTAACTTAAAAGAGCCATTATTATAGAAATGATCATCAGTGGCACAAATCCCCTGCTCTCCTGCGACATTATAAATGTCGGCATTGGTGAAAGTCGTATGAGAGTACACCTTATAACCGCTTAAAACATATAAAGCGCAAACCATAACTACAATTATCACAAGTTTCTTCATACTAATACCCATGCTTTCTATAAATAATGAATGAATAGACATCAGACATTCTTATTAACATCGCTCCGCTAATGACAAATAAGAGCGGATTCATAGTCAGATAAGCTAGCTGATGCTGGAGAAAGCCAAACAAAAATAAAATTGCAAAAGCCAGGACGCCGCTATAATTCTCTTCTTCAAAGAAATAATGTACCCCATATAAACAGCCAGCAATGAAAAGAATAGTATAACCATAACCAAAATCAATCATACTCTTTAAATAAGCATTATCGACAAAATTATATTTACTTAAACTTGGTTTTTTCCCTGAGCCAAAGCCGCGCCACTTCACGTACGTCCCCCGGACATGCAAACCATAGCGAGAGATGGCTTGATGCTGGAGCTGAAAACGATGATTAAAAACAGCATTGAGTTTTTCCCAGGTTGCCTGACCAGGCTGATAGAAAACCGCAAAATAAAGCGTCACAAGCGGCGCACAAATCATTTCCAGGTAAGATAACTTAAGCACTTTTCCAATTATTCGATGTCCCATTTCCGTGCTTAATAGAAAAGCTCCTAAGCTCGCCGCAAAAATCATGATGGTATCGGTTTTCGCGGTCGTCACTTTCATCATGAAGAAGTTACCAATATTAATGATGATAAACTCCCAGAGCGTAAAGGAATCATGGCGATAGATGATATAAAGCAAAACGATCATCAAAAGATGAGCCCCAAAATCAAGCGGCCAGATATAACCGCAGGAATGTCCCATCATACTGCTTGATCGCACATAAGTGACATCCGGCAGGATATGCAACAAAAAGAGCACAACAGTCAGTCCCATCATCGCAATATGCGTGCCTAATAGCCAAGGCAGATATTCATAAAAATCATGAATACTCACAGCAATGAACAGATAAAACATTTGGGAGAGAATCATGACATTATTCATGGCCCCAGCATTTTGCATTTTCATAATATTCCAATAATAGAATACTGCCACCGCAATCAGCAGCAAATGATCAAAAAGAAAGAGTGGAATTTCTTTGATTAGGGCATAATGCGTCTCGCACCATTCCTTGCCAAACTGATAAATTAAGGCGCTCGCCGCTAATATTTGAAAAAAGATCAGTAATCCTCCTGTAACGTTTTCTTTATAGGATACATACCAGGATAAGTTCTTGATCATCGTATTCGTTGAGACCGCATAGACTGAAAAGAGGATGAGGCCAATAATCAGGAACACTTTATGGATTCTTTTAAATGTGTCTAACATAAAATTTCTCCTCGTATAATATGTTTGTAATTTGATTAATGAATCATCGCTAATAATTGATGATTCTTTAGATTTGAATATACACTTCAAATCCAGGATAATAGATTCTGTTTTGAACCTAAGGTTGTATTCTTTCTCCTTGCGGCCCCTATGGGATGTCCGCTTCACATAGACTTATTCCTCAGCCAAAACAGTTCTTTATACCCTAATGAGTTTGTTGAAGCTTTGTTTGCATTGTCTTCTTATTTTCGAGGTTGCGTTTGTCTTGGCTTAGAGGTGCAGTTCAAAACAAATTACTATCAATTTATGAAATGAGGTACTTATCGTGAAAAACAATATCTTTTCAAAACAATATGATTTATTTATCGGTTTAGACGTTTCTAAAGGCAAAGCAGATGCTGCCATTTATAAACGTAACAGAGATAGAAATGTTAAATCCAAATTTGTTCGAAAGGCGATAAAGTTTAAATTCACCAAGCCAGGTGTCGATGAGTTCCTCGATACCGTTAGACATTACAAAGATGAAGACTGCCTGAGCGTTCTTTTCACAATGGAAGTAACAGGCGTGTACTCTGACAATGTCTATATGTATATACGCGATCATCTCCAGGAAAGTGAAGCAGTTAAGTTTCTGGATACTAAATTCGTTGACAGGTGGCGCGATGCACACGGATATGCCAAATCCGATCCACTTGACGCTAAGACTATTGCACAGATGTGCGCAACTGATGATGATGCACGTTATGTTGAAAAAGCTCCTAATTACAACGAAGAAAACAACAAAAAAGGACATGCGAATCTAAAACTTCTGACGCATCGCTATCAGCAGCTGAATAAACAGCTAAATGCTGAATACAATCGACTGAGTGCACAGTGTGAAAAGTTCTTCCCGGAGCTTACCGCTGTTTTCTCAATACGTTCTGCGACTGCGCTTGCAATCTTAGAGGCATATCCTACTGCACATCATATCATTAAATCTTCTAAAAATGAAGTCTTTAATGTGGCTTACGAGGCCTCTAAGCATCGCTGTAAGGAAGCTAAAATAGACGATTTGTTCGATCTTTGTGAAAATACCATTGTTACTCTTAATGTTCCTGCGGAAGCTGAACTGGTCACCGCTGAAATGGTCAGCAGTATCAGAAATCTGCTTCAGACAAGGAGAAACTACAAGAAAATGATGGTTAATCGCGCTTCAAAGCAGCCTGCATTTAAGCGTCTTCAGACATTAATCGGCGTTGGTGAAGAATCCGCAGCTATGATTCTTGGTGAGGTATATGACATAGCTCTTTCCAAGAAAGCGGAAAACTTTGCATCATACTGTGGATTAACGCCAAGAAATAAGAAATCAGGTTCATCAGTTGATACCCATGGGAAGATTTCCAAAATGGGATCGCCTATCCTCAGACACGCTATATACCTGGCATCAGAGTATGCCAGACGGCATAATCCATACCTTGCCAACCTGTTTGCAAGGGTTAAAAACGGCAATAAGAAGCGCCATAAGCTTGCAATAGTAGCTGTTGCCAATAAGATGGCACGTTATATTTACGCTATTCTTAAGCATGATAGTGATTTCGTACTGCTTTATGAGGATCTCATGAAGCTTCCGGAAGATACCCGAGCCACGTTCTTCCAAAGTATTACTACTGACATTCCAGAAAAGACAAGAAGATGTATTTACAAATATTCTGATGAAAATGGTGTAGTACATGATTTTACCTTTACTGGAAATGACTCAGAAGAACAATACTGTATGTAGATTTTTGATATAATGCACATATATTTCAATAACTTGTGACAACTTTCACATTTATACACACTAAGACGTTTTCTTTTTGCAATTTTTAATACTACATATTTGTAGTACTCACCTCTAATCCAAGACAAACTCACTTGGCTTTAGAATCAGAGTAAACAAAGATTCAATTAATTTATATAATTAACACAATCAACTCCCCTCATATTTTCTATTGACATTTAATAGTATGTCTATCTATAAATCACTATTTTATCGAATTTAATGTTTATTGCAACCCTGATTATAGCAAGCAATCCTCAATCACACTTAAAAAGCGCAGGTTTCCCTGCGTTTTCATTATTTTCGTGAGTCAATCGCAAATGGTTCTTCAGTTACAAGCGGATAACTTGTCAATTCCTTGCCATCTAAATCATGATCATGCAAATCAATACCATGGATACGGCTATTATTATAGGTCGTGTAATAATAGATCCCCTTTTCTACGTTGCAGCAAGATGAGTAAATGGTATATTCATAAGCACCTGGTTTCACTTCACATAAGCCTTTCTGCTGCTCTACGGAACCTAAGATTTTAAAGAACTGGTTGACGGATTCATTTTCACTGTCTCCGCAAAGAGAATTCAGTTTTGTGTAAACACATTTAATGAATCTTGATTTACTTGATAAATCACCTGGTAAACCAAGGCCGCCCATTCCACGTGAATATAATTCTAATGGTGTACCAAACGTGTTTTCTGGCTGTTTTGGTGATAATGATGCATAATCGTTGAGAGCAAACATCATATAGTTAAATGGTGGGTTGTTGGTCATAACACCAACCGGATTATCATAAACATGTAAGCCATCTTTCATAGATTCAACTACAATTGATTCGTTCTTGTCACTAATCATCCAATGCAATGTGGCATTTGGCATTTCTTTCGAGAATGGTTCGTTATAAATAGAAATGTTTTCTAACTTCTCTCGCGCCTGAGCAACGGTTTCACAGGTACTTAAAATGTAAGGAATAAATTCAAAAGATGTGACATTATCCTTGCCTTCCTGTAAATCAAAGAAATGACAGTTCCCAGGGAAGTTTAGTCCAGCCATGGATAAACCTTTTTCATTGGTGGCATCATAATAGAGAGGGAAACCGCCTAAAACTGTCGCCATCCCAATCAGAGCATAATGGGTAGTGAGATCTTCACGTGCACGCATTGGGAAAACAAAGTTTCTCGGTGTGACCGTCACACTTTCGTTATAGGAGAAATCCAAATCAAGATTTCTTCCAAAATAATGATCTTTCGTAGCAAACGAAATTACTGTACACATAATTTGTACCTCCTTGTATGATTTCTATGTTCATTATAGGTTCAGTGCTATGTTCACTCAAGTAAAGTCGCATGATTTTACGATTTTTTTCACTTACCATATCAATAATGTATAGGTCATATGAAAAGAGAATATTAGAAAACGGTCTTTTTTCAAGATTCACTTGCAAAGAAGAAGAAAGGATGCTAAAAGATTTTATATTTTGCTTATTTTGAAATTGTAAACCACAAATCTAAGTGTTATCCTGTAATTACGAGGAAGTGATTCTTATTCATTCAGAAAAAAATTTTCAAACTCTTGAAAATCAAATTCGTATTCTCAAAGCCAAAGGATTAGTAATTCAAAATCCATCAGTTGCCAAGAAATGGTTAAGCCAATGCAATTATTACAATTTCATCAATGGCTATAAGGAGCTCTTCTTAGACTATAAGCGGATCAATGAGGATCCTCATCACCACGAAGTATTTAAACCCAATACCACCATTGAAGAATTAAAACCCCTCTATGATTTTGACCGAGAATTACGAATACTCACCCTTAAATACCTTTTCATCATTGAACGAAAATTTAAATCCAACCTTGCTTATTACTTCGAACAATTTCATAAATCCCCCAATGCCTATTTATATGCCGAAAATTATGATCAAACCAGAACAAAGAATGTAAATAGAACTATTATCATTCTTAAAAAAGAATATAATAGAGCCAGTAGAACTGAAACATCCCATAAACATTACATCAAATCAATAGAACATGTCCCTTTATGGGTCTTCATCAATTTTATTTCTTTTGGTACATGCAGCAAAATGTATAAGAACATGAATTCTAGAGAACAAACTCTCATATCCAAAAGTATAGCACCATCATTAGAAATTCAAGATTTATCAGCGTTTATGGAATACCTCACAAATATTCGTAATATTTGTGCTCATGATGAACGTTTATACGCTTATATTTGTTCTAGCATGCCACCAGGAATGCCATTAATGCAATACTTTCATCTTTCAGAGAAAGCAAGGAAATCATATTTTGGACTAATAATCACTTTAAAATACTTCCTTTCACGAAAAGAGTTCAACTCCTATTATCACAAATTAAAAATTTTATTTCAAAATTTAGATAGCCATACTCATACAATGAGTATCAAAAAAGTTTATCGAAAAATGGGCTTTCCTCACAACTGGAAAAATATTAACCATATCTAATTTTACCAGACATATAAAGAAAGAGTTCAGTTCAGCGGTTCAGAAAGGCTCAGTTTTTAAAAATCCTTGATTTCTATTTAAAACATGTTATTATAATTTCGATAGCAATCGGATCATCGCTAGGCTTAGGAATTCGTCTAGGGGTCCCGATTCAGATGCTAGGGAGTTCTCTCGGAGATCTCCCTTGAATTTTATCTTATTACTATGGCCAGATCTCATGATCTGGTCTTTTTCGTACAATCAGAGAAAGACGTTAGAGCAAATGCTCTAACGTCTCTGAAGGGAGTTTAAAACTATGTACGTTTAGTTTCTATTCTCTTTTTTCTTACGCGTCGCAATTAATACGCCAAGCAGGGTAATTAATGCGATACTCATCAGCATCATCTGCATCGTGATTTCAGTTTCATCACCGGTCTTGACAGCTTCAGTCGTTGTCGTTGGCGCCGTACCTGTATCATAAGTCGTCGTCTTGACAACAGTAGGTGTCGTGTTATCCGTATTGTAGGTTGGCACAGTTTCCTTTTCGACACTCGTATCAGTGTCTGGCGTATTCTGTGTCGCCTGTTTGCCGGAACCAGATTCTTCAGTTGCTGGTGTGGCAATGGTTGGTGTTTCTGGAGTATTTTGTGTTGGCATCGTACCATCGCCAGATTCATCAATAATTGTGGTCTTTGAAGTTGGCGTTATAACAGTGCCTGGAGTGACTTCCGGATCCTTTTGTGGATCTGGATCTTCGCTGCTTGTTACAGTCGCTGTATTCACAACATTTCCTCTTGTCACATCAAGAGCTTTGACAACATAAGTTGTTACGAATGTTTCCTGAGCATTTGGTGATAATTTTTCAATTGTCCACTTACCGCCCGTTAATGGGTCTTCGACAACCACATTCGTTAACGTTAAGTTACCAGTATTCGTTGCAGTAA
This sequence comes from Intestinibaculum porci, assembly GCF_003925875.1. GTDB lineage: Bacteria > Bacillota_I > Bacilli_A > Erysipelotrichales > Coprobacillaceae > Intestinibaculum > Intestinibaculum porci. The sequence continues at coordinate 2,344,030 of NZ_AP019309.1, forward strand.
TCAGATAAGAAATCGTATCTCCTTCTTCATAACCGCTTGCAGAAGCTGGGCTGCTTGTTGTTGTCTTGGTGATCACTACAGCTGGATGAGAAGCTTCCGTATTATCTTCCGTCTTACCATCCGTAATCTTCACTTCATCGTCCTTGTTATCAGGAGTTGGATCTTCTAATGTTGCTGTATCAACAGTCGCATTATTGATCACTTTACCCTTTACAATATCAGCTTCCTGCACTTTGTATGAGGTTGTGAAGCTTTGTGTATCACCTGGTTTTGAGGCTTTGACATCAAAGTTTTCATTGGTCATATCATCGTGAAGTTTGAAAGCAGATAATGGCAGGTTACCATCATTCTTGACAGTGATTTCATAAGTAATCGTTTCACCAAGCTGATATGCTTTTCCATCCTTAGGTGTGCTTGTCGTCTTCTTCGTTACTGTCACACTTGGATTTGTCTTTGTGATGTCTACTTCTTCCTTGCCCGGAGTCACTTCTGGATCAGGATCAGTAGGATCATCAGGAGTTGGATCATCAACTTTATTCACGGTTGCCACATTTGTGACTTTACCCTTATTGACATCCTGCTGTGTCACTTTGTAGTTTACAGTGAAGTTTGAAGATTCTTCCTGAGGTTTCAAACTATCAATAGTGAATGTATCACCCGTTAAATCATCTTTCAGGATAATGTTCGTTAATGTTAAATTACCATCGTTCTTCGCTTTGATCGTGTAAGTAATCGTATCACCTAAGGTATACTGCTTACTTGTGTCAGCCTGTTTTGTAATTGTCAGATGCGGATGTTTATCTTCTGTTTCAACCGTCTTTTCACCTGGATTATCTTTTGGATCAGGATCATTTGGATCTTCAGGAGTTGGATCATCGACATCTTTCATAGTAACGATATTCTTAATCTTGCCAGCGATGATGTCTTTTTCGGTAACCGTGTAAGTCACAACATGTTCATCAGAAGTCGCCTGAGGCGCTAATTTCTTAATAGTCCATGTATCACCGGTTAAAGCATCTTCGAGCTTGATATTCGTTAATGTTAAATTACCATCATTGATGGCAGAAATTGTGTAAGTGACTGTTTCACCAAGTTTATACTTCTTCGTGTCATCGGCCTTCTTGATAATAGTCAGATGAGGATTCTTTTCTTCCGTATCAACAGTTTCTTTACCCGGTTCATCTTTTGGATCAGGATCAGTCGGATCATCAGGGGTTGGGTCATCGACATCTTTCATCGTTGCCACATTAGCCACATGACCGTTCTTAATATCCTTTTCCGTTACGACATAAGTCGTGGTGAAGTCTTGAGATGTTTGATGAGGAGCAAGTGAGCGGATTGTCCACTGCTGATTGGTCAGATCGTCACGAATCACAATGTTCGTTAATGTTAAGTTACCATCATTGGTTGCATGAATCGTGTAATGAATTGTTTCGCCTAACTTGTAAGCCTTCTTTTCATCAGCTTTCTTTGTAATCGTGATATGCGGATTCTTCTCTTCTGTGTCGACGGTTTCCTTGCCAGGTGTGACTTCAGGAGCTGGATCATCAGGATTATCTGGTGTTGGATCATCAATGCGATCGACTGTAGCGACGTTCACAATCTTACCAACCTTGATATCAGATTCCGTAACTTTGTAAGTTGCGATGAGATCCTGTGAGGTTTCTCCTGGTAACAGCTTCGCAATGGTCCATGAAGACTTCGTCAGATCATCTTTAACCACGATATTCGTTAAGGTTAAGTTACCAGTATTCTTCGCATGAATCTTATAAGTAATGGTATCCCCTAACTTATATTCTTTCTGCTCAGCGGTCTTAGTAATCTTCAGTTTTGGCTTCGCATCATCGATTTCCGGTTCAGGAACTTCATCAGTGCCTTTATAAGTCTTGCCTAATGAGACATCCACTTTATTCTTGAACTGCTGAGATTTGATTTCTTCTTCCGTCACGATGTACGTTGCTTTCAGAGTGATTTCTTCACCAGCGGATAAGGTTTCAGGAATGTCTGATGTGATCTTAACACCTGGGAGTTCTGTCACTTTCAGGGTCTTGACTTCATCATAAATATTCTTGATCTTGATTTCGAAATGAATCGTGTCACCTAACTTGTATTCTTCCGCATCATGGGATTTCGTGACAACTTTGTCATCATCCACATCATCCGTCACTGTTAACTGACCGTATTCTTTCTTGACATCGTAGTTACCAAGTTTAGCGGTATGATTGCTTAATGTGAAGGTATTGTCAGAAGAGCCAACCAATAACTGTCTTCCAGTGAAACCAGCTTTGAAGCTTTCGCCTTCCACATAAGAACCAGCGGTTACTTTCAGCTGATGATCGCCATTGGTTAAAGCAGTACCATCATAAGCTTTCTTTAAGGTTGCTGATGTCAGGGTTACTGGACGTTTCTTAACGGTTAACGTGCCATCAGTAATCATCATATGCTCATCATCAGTATTGAAGAAATCAGTTACATCCTGATCACCTTTCATAATACGATAAGCAGTCACCTTATTCTCAGTTTCACCAGCATTGGTGATCTCACCCTTAATCGTCGCTTCAATATGCATACCAGGTAAGACGCCCGCTACGGTATAACCATCATTCGTTAATGATTGACCATCATAAACTTTTTCATCACTCGCTGCAGTAATATGCATAATGACCTGTGCAGTTGTAATAGTTAAGCTGCCCGGTCTCTTGGTAATGATATAGTTCTTATCTTTATAAGCATCGGTCTTCTGGAAGCTGATGGCATTGCTTATTGTCCCAACTTCAGTAATAGAACCAGTAGCTTTAAGATCAGAAACTTCACCATCGACAAAGCCATCACCCGTTACAGTGACATGTTTTGCCGTTAATGGCGTACCATCATAAGCCCGCGTTACACTTTCACTTGTCAGTGTAACTTTACGTGGGGTAACTTCTAAATAACCATCATTCTTTGTAATATTCTTGAACTGATCGGTGACATCGTTGCCGTCTTCATCTCTAATGATGACGTCAGCTACTTTGTTAGCGATCTTACCAGCATTCGTGATTGTACCCGTCATCTTGACTTCAGCCTTGTAGTTTTCGAAACCTTCTGGCAGGATGACGTCAGCCTTATCACTAGATAATGCCTTACCATCATAAGTCTTACTTACACTTGAGCCATTGACAACGACTGCATTTTCATTTGCGAGAATCGTTAAAGTGCCAAGATCATAAGTCAGATTGTAGTTCTTTTCTTTATAAGCATCCGTTGTTGCTAATTCAATCGTATTAGGAACACTACCGATCTTCTTGATTGTACCAACAGCTTTAGCGGTTGCTTCACCAGCAACGAAGCCCTGTCCAGAAATCTTCACTTCTGGTCTTGTTAATTCTTTACCATCATAAACCTTATGGTCACTTTCACTCTTTAATGTCACATGACGTGGCGTAATCGTTAACTGACCAGAAACAGTCTTAATATTTGCAAAGTATCTTGTTACATCGGTCATACCATCCATAATCACCACGGTATTGACTTTATTTTCACCCTTGTCACCAACATTTGTGGCAGAGCCATCAGTTGTGACATAAGCGCGTAAGTTATCTGATAAACCTTCAACCGTGAATGTATCACTCGTGAGCGCTTTGCCATCATAAACTTTCGCATCAGAACCAGCCGTTACCGTAATGACAGCTGTATGTGGATTAACTGTTAAGAGGCCTTCTTCTAAGGTGATTGCATAGTCTTTTTCAGCATGCTTAGTCATCTTATAAACAATCGTGTTAGCTGATGTACCGACTTCAATTTGCGCACCAGTAGCCGTAATGTCATAGACTTCATCATTGAAGATCTTGCCTTTTACCGTGACTTTATCATTTGCCAGAGCGATACCATCATAATCCTTTTCATCACTTGCAGAAGTCATAGTGAGTGGACGCGCAGTAATCTTTAATGTCCCATCCATATGCGTAATAGCATCGAACTGATTTGTGACATCCTGATCATCTTTATAGATACGGATCTCAGTAATCTTATTGTCAACGGTGCCTTCATCAACGTGAGTCACTGTACCTTTAACGGTTGCTTTATAAGTAAAGCCTTCCGGTAAGTTTTCAATCGTTGTGTTCGCATTGGTTAATGGTGTCCCATCATAAACTTTTTCATCACTAGCAGCGCGAACATGAATCTTCGCATGGCTTGCTGTAATTTCTAAAGTCCCTTCCTGTTTTGTAATCGTGTAGTTCTCTTTATTAAATGCATCATGTGTCTGATAAGTAATGGTATTAATGACTTTGCCCTTTTCAGTAATCGAACCCGTTGCTTTCACATCCGTTACTTCACCCTTCACAAAACCATCACCAGTCATATCGACAGTCGGTCTTGTTAATGGTAAGCCATTATATTCACGGCTTGCACTTGCACTTGTTAAGACAACCTGACGTTTATTCACAGTCAGTAATCCTTCTTTAGTCGTAATAGAATCAAACTGATCAGTGACATCTTTATCCTCTTTCATGATGACAACTGACTTGATTGTATTCTTTGTCTTACCAGCATCAGTGATTGTACCTGTGATTTCAGCTTTTGCAGTGAAACCATTTGGTAAACCATCAGCAGTATAAGTTTTGTTCGTTAAAGCTGTACCATCATAAAGTTTAGAGGCATTATTTGAAGTAATCGTAACTTCTTTAGCGATCTTCTTCACGGTCAACGTCCCAATTTCTTCTTTGATGACATAATTATCCTTATTGAAATCTTTCGTCTTGGTATAAGTGATTGGGTTATCGATAGAACCCGCTTTGGTAATCGAACCCGTCGCTTTCAGATCTTCAACTTCACCTTTCACAAAACCATCACCAGTGACTTTCACATCAGGCGCTGTTAATGGTGTGCCATCAAATTGTTTAGACTTCGTTTCACTCGTTAAAGTGAGATGACGTTTATTAATAGTTAAAGTACCATGTGTGATATTGATATTCGCAAACTGATCAGTCACTTCCTGATCGCCTTTTAAGATCTTATAATCTTCAACTTTGTTGGAGATGCTGCCAGCATTCTTAATTTCACCCTTAATTGTCACTTTAGCGGTAAAGCCATCTGGTAAACCAGTTACATCATAAGACGCATTTTTCAGTGTTGTACCATCATAAAGCTTTTCCTTAGAAGCAGCTTTAATTGTAATAGTTTCTGTATTAGGGGTAATTTCTAATGTGCCTTCATGTAATTCAATATCATAGTTGCTTGCTAAATAACCATCATGTTCTTCAATCTTAATGGTATTAGCCGTTGTTCCAACTTCAGTAATTGTACCGGTTGCCTTCGCGTTAGCTTCACCTTTGACGAAGCCATCACCAGAGACTGTAATCTTATCATTGGTTAACGGTGAACCATTGTATGCCCGTTTCGCACTGCCGCTTTCAATAACGACGTGACGTTTCGTGATTGTTAAACTGCCATCTTCATGATCGATATATTTGAAGAATTTCGTGACATCCTGATCACCCTTGAAGATCTTGATCTCACTAAGCTTATTCACTGCTGGAGAATCTTTCACATTCATAATAGATCCACTTACTGTCGCTTTCACTTGGAACGCTTCAGGTAAACCAGTCACTTTATAAGTATCCTTCGTTAAGGCCTGACCATCATAAACTTTCGAAGCACTATCTGCAGTCACTTTTACCTTCGCAGTGGTATTTTGCGTAATCGTTAAAGTACCTGGATTTTCTTCAATCGTATAGTCTAATGGATCATAACCATCATTTTTCTCGATATGAATTGTATTTTCAGCGCTGCCAACATCAGTAATAGAACCAATAGCTTTGACTTCCTTGACTTCGCCTTCCACGAAACCATCGCCAGTGATTGTCACATTTGCATTGGTTAAGGCTGTGCCATCGTATTCTTTTTCATCAGAGGCAGATTTTAAGGTCACGCTGCGCTTAGTAATTTCTAAGACACCATCATTCACTTCCGGTGTATCAAAGTAGTCAGTGACTTCCTGATCACCCTTGTAGAAATGATAGTCCTTTACTAAGTTTGCCTTAGTCCCATAATGTGTAATTTCACCTTCAACAGTCACCTTAGCTGTAATACCATCAGGTAAACCCGTTGTCGTTGCTTCAGGGTTTTCTAATGCCTGACCATCATACATCTTAGATGCTGAGGCCGCCTGAATTACAATTTTAGCACTCGTATTCTTAGTCACTGTTAAAGTGCCAGGATGAACTGTTAAGTTATAGTTAGAAGCTTTGAAATCTTTGCTTGTGTCATACTTGATCGTATTTTTTGACTGACCAACATCTGTTTGTGATCCCGTTGCTTGAATCGCAGAAATTTCATTATTGATAATATTACCAGTCACATGCGTTGTCATATTGGTTAATGGCTGACCATCATATTCTTTTGTAGCTGATGCACTCGTGATTGTGACATCACGTTTAGTAACAGTTAAAGTACCTTTGACGGTCGTGATCTTATCAAACTGATCAGTAACTTCTTCGCCATCTTTCATGATCTTATAGTCAGTAATCACATTTTCCACTTTACCAGCATCAGTAATAGAGCCAGAAATTGTCGCATATACTTTAAAATCACTAGAAAGATTATCAGTAGTAAACGTCTTGTTTGTAAGAGGTGTACCATCATAAACTTTTGTATCACTGCCAGCTGTTAAAACAACTTCATCAGCATGTTTTGTAACAGTAAGAGTACCTTCCACTTTGGTAAAAGTATAATCTCTTTCTACAAAGTTTTCCGTTGGCGTGATTGCAATTGTATTAGTCGTAGAACCAACTTTTGTAATTGCACCAGTCGCATGAATTTCTTTGATATCCTTATCAAGAATTTTATCACCAGTCACTTCAATGTGATCATAAGCATGTTCCTTACCATCATAAGTAAATGTATTCGAGCCAGAAGTGATTGCAACAATTCTTGGCGTAATGGTTAATGTACCAGTCTTATAAGTGATATTGCTAAAGTATTTCGTAACATCTTTGCCATCTTTCTCAATGACAAACGTATCCACTTCGTTATCGACTGAACCAACATGAGTGATTGTTCCTTTTGTATGCAGCTTATACGTAAAGCCATCAGGAACGCCAGTCACTGTGCCAGCATCATTTGTTAAGGCTGTACCATCATACTTACGAGAGGTACTACCTGGAGTCACAACGATTTCAGCCGCATTCTTGTTAACTGTTAAAGTGCCTTCATGCTTCGTAATAGTGTAATTACCTGCTTTGAAGTTTTCTTTTTTTGTGTACTGAATTGTATTCTTAACAGATCCCGGATCAGTAATTGTGCCGGTTGCTTTAATATCTTCAACTTCACCTTCCACAAAACCATCACCAGAAACAGTCACATGAGGAGCAGTTAATGGCTTACCATCAAATGCTTTAGAATCAGTTTCACTTGTTAAAGTAACCTGACGTTTGTAAACAGTTAAGGTACCAGTGACTTTCTTAACATTCTTAAATGATCCAGTCACGTCATTACCATCATTGTTTCTAATAATATAAGAATCGATGACATGATCAGTTGTACCTACATCAGTGATTGAACCTGTTGTCTTCACTTCAATCGTAAATAGCTTATCACTTAGACCTGTTACTTCATAACCTGCTGTTAGCGGTGTCCCATCATAAGTCTTTGAATCACTCTTAGCAGTAATCGTAATTTCTGTCTTTTCGTTATCTTTGATTGTTAAAGTACCTAAGTTATTAGTAATAGCGTAGTTACCATCTTTATAACCTTCGCCTTTGACAATTTCATAGGTATTTTCGGTAGAACCAACTTCAGTTATTGTACCAGTAGTACGAACAGTGGCTTCACCGTCGACAAAGCCCATATCACCAACAGTGATCTCCTTATTTGTTAATGGCATGCCATCAAACTCTTTAGAGGCTGATCCTGTCGTAATCGTGACTGGACGTGGCTGAACTGTTAAGAGACCTGGTTCAGTAGTAATATGTGTAAACCAATCAGTAACATCTTTACCATCCTTAAAGATCTTAACATTGTCTATTGTATGATTTGTATAACCAGCATCAGTGATGGAGCCATGAGAATCAGCTGTCACTGTAAAGATTGTCGTATCAAGACCATTTAATACTGTAAATAAATCACTTGTTAAAGGTGTACCATCATAAGTCTTGCTTGCATCATCCGCTTTCATTGTGACTTTCTTTTCACTCTTAGTAACGGTTAACTGACCAAGTTCTTCTTTAACTTCGTAATCATCTTTCACATTATCTTCGATCTTATAAGAAATTGTGTTATCAGATGCGCCAACATCAGTTTGTGAACCCGTCGCTTTGATATCATGGATATCATTATTTAAGATACGAGAAGCATCATATGTAACGGTATCATTTGTTAATGGAGTTCCATCATACTGCTTTTGATCACTCGCACTTATCAGTGTAAGCTTACGTGGTGTAATGGATAATTCACCATCAGTATACTGAATATCTGCAAACTGATTGGTAACATCCTTACCTTCTTTGTAAATATGAACGGAATCTTTATTAACAACGTTCTTTACTTTACCTTCATTCACATGAGTTACAGACCCTACTGCACTTGCTGTAAAGTTATACCCATCAGGTAAACCTGACATTGTAACAGCTTCATTAGATAAAGCTGTACCATCATATTCTTTATGATCGCTCGCAGCGGTAAAAGTTACCTTCTGAGCAATTTTAGTAATCGTAAGAGTACCTTCATTTTTTGTGATCTCATAGTTAGTATCTTTATACTTGCCAGTAACACCATTAATTTGAATGGTATTAGGTATAGATCCAGCTTTAGTAATTGAACCAGTTGCTTCGACACTTTCTACTTCACCTTTGACAAAATCACCAGCAGTGATTGTGACAGCAGGTCTTGTAAGAGGCTTACCATCAAATTCTTTAGAAGCTGTTTCGCTCTTTAATGTAACTGGACGTTTTGTAACAGTTAATTTCGCATCTTTAGAAACTTCAATATTCTTAAAGCTCTTTGTAACATCTTGATCACCTTTAGTGATTGTATAAGAAGTGATCGTATTTTTGCTTTCTCCAGCATCTAGCTGTGAGCCAGATGTTTCTACATTCACCTTAAAGCCTTCAGGTAAACCAGTTACATCAACATCCTTTGAAGTTAATGCTTTACCATCATAAACCTTAGAAGCATCTTTTAAAGCAATCTTGATGTTTGTTTCATTCGGGGTAATCGTTAACGTACCAGGATTTGTAATCACTTTAACTTTAAAACCATTGATTTCTTTAACCTGATCATTATAACTATCTCCAAATGTAAACGTAGTTGCATATTCACCAACATCAATGCCTTCCGCTTTCGCTGTCACATCATCGATCGTAACTGTCTTGCCTTCAATAGTAAATGTGTCATTTACAATACCTGTTACGCTCTGCTTTTCACCAGTATAAGTAACAGATTTTGATTGACCAGTAATAGTCACTTCATAACGCCACTGAGCATAAAGCTTATTAGGCAGATCTTTTTCATCAATACCAACCTTAATGCCAGGTTTGTAAGTTGTACCACCATCATCAGCTTTGGTATTCCAGTGATCAAAGATCGCTTTCACGCCATTACCAACCTGTGGCTTAGCTACATTAGATCCATCCGCAATGATTAACTGTGCATTGTTTTCCAGATCCTCATTAGAAGCATAAACCGCATCGCTTGAAGATGAGTTATTCGCATAGTACAGTAAGTTCACTTTTGTTGGTAATGGAATATAGTGTGCCACTAACTGAATATTGCCAGTGATCTTGATTTTATCACCAGGATAATAGTATTCATCAGTAGCCTTTAATTCCCCATCAACAAATTTATAAAGCTGCCAGTTTAAGAACTTGCTGCCAGAAGGAGCGTCTAGAGTAGATCCTGATTTTACATCCGCATAAGCATTTTCTGCATACTTCTTATCATCAGTCACTGTTCCACTGCCAGTTCCAGCACTGTAGTTAACAATAAACTTGCTTGTATTAATATAGTAAGGATAAAGTTCTAAATCACCATGTAATTCATTGTTAAAATTATAAAGTGTATAGCTGTCATCACTCTTAGTAGCCCAACCAATCCAATGATAGTTTTCAGGTACTGTTACAGTATGACCATTATCCCCTTCTACTAATGTCTTACCATCAGCATCAACAACCTTTGGTAAATCGCTTAATGAAATAGTACTTGCATAATCCAAATCTTCAATTGTAGTTGTCTCATCATTTTTCAGACTGAGATGTACTTTCACATCAACTGGATCCGCTGCCCATTTTGCATAAAGCTTAATACCATGAGCAGGCATTGTTGAGTCAAACTTGAATTCTTCAGTACAAGCTTCATCTTTATACCAGCCTCTAAATGTATAACCTTCATCTAATGATGATGGTCTTGTAGGGGTATAATTAGCATACTGTGATAATGGAGCTTCGTATTTAACTTTTACTGACTTATCTTCATGATCATAGTTATAGTACTCTAAGTTATAATCATTACGTTTAAATCGAATATCAAGATTAGTTGTATAAGAGATACCGTCATCATAAGTTCCATCCGAATTCTTTTTATCTAATTTTTTCCAATCACCATTATCAGCTTTATACTGATATGCTGTAAAACCAGTGTACTTATCCGTTATATAGAAAGTACCTCCATCCATTTCAACTGACTTATCAGGGCTTAAACTAAATGAACCATCTAATTGCTGTTTAAAGAAATTGACAGATGCACCTTTTCTCTGAACAGGATAAAAATGAATTGTATCCTTCGTTAAATCTGGAGAAATATAAGCGTCCAAGAAAGATAATGTATTTTCATATTGATTCAACCATTCATAGTATTTACCATAACCCCATAAAGTAGAGTATTTGTAACCATATCGATGATAAGAGGTAGGCCAATCATCAAATTTTTGACCGTATAAACCGGTATACTTTTTCCCACCATTTACAAATTCATTTGACCCTGAAGGAAAATGGAAAATAAACGTAACTTCTTTACGATCGTAGTAAACATTCAATGTTGTCTTACCATCAGCAGTTACAGTTTTGCTTGAATCTGCTTTCTTAAATATAAAACCAGTATAATTCTTCTTTTTATCTGCTTCAGTTACGGAAACTGATTCACCAGTTTTAGCAATTCGTGGAACAGAACTTTCTACTTTATATGTTTTCTCTGCATCAGCTGAATTGACTTTATCATCAATAGATTGCTGCCAGAAAACAACCGAATAGTTTGTATCATCAGCTTCCCAGACTGCATGAAGGGTAATATCTTCTGATAATGGATTTCCAGTAACATATTTAGTTCCATCTTCTGTTATAGACCAATGCTTAAAGGTATAACCTTTGCGCTTTGGTGTAGGTAATGAATCATTAGTCACATTTTCTTTTGCGGCATAGAACTTAGGTTCAATATAAGAACCGTTCTTACCAGTTTTAAAAGTGATATAGTGACCAGATTCAATCTTTGGATATAATCTGATATCACTTGTTCCAAGTGTAATTGTATCTTCTACTTTTTGAGTCAGTGCTTGATCACTATACCAGCCAGTTACTGACTGATCAGAGGCTAAGTCTAATTTGATATCAGTAGTAGATACTTTATCTCCTTCTTTGCCTTCCTTAGTTGTGAAGACACGGGCACCTTCAGCTGCACTATCCATAAAGAATACATAATGAACTTCTTCAAAGACTGCATAAATATTGTGTTCTTTACCATCAATTTCAGCTTCACTATATTCTTTGAAAGCGTCAAAATTAGGTTTTGCAGCATCTTTTGCAGTTGCCCATCCTAAGAACTTATAACCAGTTTTCTCCGGTGATTTTGGCTTCTTTAAGGTATCGCCAGCTTTAATTTTCTGCGTATACTCAGAAATAATTGTATCACCATCATAGAATTTGTAAGTTGAGATGACGGGATCATTCTCACCGGCAATGATATAAATACTAAAGCTTTTCGCATTGAATGTAGCTTTATGATCATTGACTGATGCAGCCATTTTCTCAATTGTGCCACTATCTTTCTGATGCACAACTTTGAAATCCTGTCCATCTAAACTCTTGTTTAACGTCATACTAACATGAACGGCATTCGCATCCGCTGGCTGTAATTCCTTACCATCTTTAAAGAAAGAAATATCAGCCCCAATAGCATCAGTAATGACTTTGTCATCTTTCACTGTCTTCTTTGCAATATTTTTAGCGACAGTTGAGCTAACGGGAGTCACTTTCATTTCCGTGCCATTTGGGAATACGTTTGCATCCACACTAGCTGTTACTTTTAACTGACTCGTTGAACCAGTAAAAGTCTGTGCCGGCATCGCATTTTCTGCAGCTTTCTTTTCTGCCTCAGCTTTTTCCGCTGCTTCTTTCTCAGCTTTTGCCTTTTCTTCAGCGGCTTTCTTTTCAGCTGCTGCTTTTTCCTGTGCAGCTTTCTTCTCTGCTTCAGCTTTTTCCGCCGCTTCTTTTTCGGCTTTAGCTTTTTCTTCAGCGGCCTTTTGTGCTGCCGACGGGTCCTCACCACTTGACTTATTGGCATCTGTTTTTTCTTCAACTTTTGTTGATTCAGTTGCCTCATTCGAAGCAGGAGGAGATTCTTCATTGGTTTGACTTGTATTTGCATTATTATTTTCTGTTTCTGCTGTTACTGAGTTTTGATCAGAAACAGCAGTTGTTGTAGGCTCTGAAGATACTGTCTCGCCTTGTGCAAATACACTCATTTGCATCATGGAAAAGACCATTGTCATCGCTACAACGTAGGAAACAGTTTTACGAGCAAATCGTTTCATCCTGTCCATAAATTTTCCTCCTTCTTATTGTCCCAGGTGAATGTATACGCTTTCACCCTATTACAACTTAAAGTATAGTAACACGCAGTCACATAGCAGTCACAAAGTGAGGAAATATTTATTTTTTTAGAGCTTTTGGCATTTAAGATGAAACATCTTTTATCATCTATATCGTTATTGTTCTATTTTCTTATTTTTATTGTTATAATAGCTATATTTAGTTAATATCCAAGTAAACCGATAGGCTTTATATATTTCATTTCACTTACGTTTCTATTTCTAAAGATACTAGTATAGTTAATATCGTGTGACTCATCTTTTTGGGTGATACTCCAGTATGCGATATTTTTATACAAAGTCGTAGAAATTGTTAAAACGGTTACAAAAAGGTGTATAATAGTCACATGGATTTAAAGAAAGAAGGAATATTATGAAATTTATGACTTTAGGAATGGGAGTACTTTCCGCTGCAATGATCTTTACAACCATTGCACCAGTACATGCAGCTACAAAAACTATGTACTTAGTAGATCACTATAAAGGATAGAAGCAATTTTCCGGATAAAAAAATCTCTTATAATAAAAACGGATTAATCGCAACTATAAAAGAAACAGGTGATGAAGGAACAGATGAAGCTTATAATGTCAGCTATGTCCAAAATTTAACTTATAAAAATAACCGTATTATAAAATCATTTATTAAAGCCACTGAAAACGTAACAAAAGTGGCTACCCCTACTTATAAGGGATCAAAATTAAACAAGCTTACTTATATTTATAAGGGATATGGTATAACCACAAAAGGAACTGTAACATATAAGTATAAAGGAAGAAATATTGTAAAAAGAACGGAAATCTCGAAAGATTCAGATTCAAAGAAAGCAGAAAAAGAAGTTGAAAAGAACACTTATAAAAACGGTTTACTTGTAAAAAGTGGCTACTTTACTTTTAAATATGATGCAAAAGGTAATATCATTTATAAATATCCAGTGTATATCGGTGATGATTCTGCTAGTATTACTCTTAAAAACAAATACAGCAATGGATTATTAAAATCTTCCACTGCTGTAAAATATAACAACTACGATAGTGAAAATAAAACGCCCGTATTAACTGTTACCTATAAGAAGGTTAGAGTCAATGCTTCCCTTGCCAAAAAAGTGAAAGCTCAGCAAGCTTGGATCCTAAGAGGGCATGGTGATGATTCAATCTATAATTGCTAAAAATAGATCGGCTGCTGTGCCGATCTATTTGCCTTTTAGAAAAGGTAATTCTTATAAACGTTTAGTATGATCAGAAAGAGCTTTGCTAAAGAAATACTCATGGCTTTTGATTCTTCATTCAAAGTCTTGCGAGCACTTTATAATACACTCTCCAATCGCGTTTTTAAATTCTAACATACATCCATAAATGAACTCATACGCAAAAAATGGAGTCATGTGACTCCACTAATCAGCTAATTCAATGAGTAAGGCCATCTTGAATTGATGATCGGCTGTGACAGCGTGACGACCATTGTGATCGAACTTAAAGTTTTCACCCGCATGAATACGGTGTTCAACACCTTCATAAGTAATGATGGCTTCACCATCTAAGGCAAAGATTAAAGCATCGCCTGGGGCAGCGTGTTCGCTTAAACCAGTACCGGCATCAAAACTCATAATGACAAACTTCGTTGTTTCGTTATTGATGATATCTCTGTTAATAATCTTTCCTTCCTGATAAGGTACTAAATCTTTTAAGGCCATTACCTGACCTGCGGTTACTGCATTCATGGTTTCTCCTCCTTCACATTCGACATAAATGGCTTCTTCTTTGGCGACCACGCCAATTGGTGTATGAAGCGGTACAGAGTATAAATCTCCTTCATGAAGTGTCGCAATCACTTCATGATGATTGGTCACTTCCATGATGCCTTTCATCATCAGCCATAATTTAGGACGGGCATAGGTTTCTTCACTGATGCTTGTCTCTGGGGCTAATGAGAATGTATATAACTGATCATTTTCCTTGCTGGAAATGGTACATCCGGGAACACTCGGATTATTCTCTGCAATGGAAAAGACTTTTCCTGCTTGACTTTTCATAGGTATCTCCTCCTTGGTTCCAAGATTATCACATTTCATATAAAGAAAATGTTCTTAGGACCACAAATCTGCTAAGAAACCGTTATTAGACATTTTTGCGAAGCCGTATAACCGTTATAAAAAGCGGTAATTTCTGCCGTGCCTTTACCTACTGTTGTTGCTAAGCCATTGCCATCAACGGTTACGACATTCGGATTTGATGATGTATACGTCCACTTAATATCACTATGGGCATACTGGACAAAACACTGCACTGTTTTTCCGATTTTTGAGGTTGTTATCGTACCTGGCTGCATGAGCGGCTGCTGGGTTGTAAAATCATAAGCGCGCACGGCTGATAAATTGTCTTCATTTGTTGCGGTTAATGTAATGGTATAATGAGCGACCTGATTGACTTTAAAAGTGATATTGTGCGCATTGTTTTGGGCAATGATCGTGCCATCATCTAAAGTGACTTTCATGCTATAAGCAGTCTTATCGTTAGCATGATCAACTTTGCCCTGCACTGTCACTTCATCACCTAATAAGATGTTTTTCTTACTTGCTGTCATGGCTGTAATATCTGGTGACTGCATTGTGCGAGAAGCCGTATCAGACGTTGTCGCTGCTGGCGCTGTTGATGTATTTTGACTGGTGACTTGCAAAGTGGCTTTTTTCACCGTCTTCTTATTGTGCTGATCTTTGGCCGTAACTTCTAAAGTATAGTTCCCGCTGCCTTTGATTGAAAAGGATGCTGATTTTGCTTTCGTATACTTTGTCAACGTTACTTTCTTGCCCTGATAGTGATAAGCATACTGATACTTTGTGCGACCAAAGCCGCCTTTTGCGGTTGTCTTGATGACAATCTTCTGTTCAACCACTGAAGCGGTAAAATTGAGCTTTAAAGGACGCACTACCTGAACAAGGCAGCGATAAGTTTTCTTGCCGGCTTTCGCTGTAATCGTCGCTTTCCCGGCCTTATGCGCTTGAACAACGCCTTTTTTCACTGAGATCGCTTTATTTGTCGATGACCATTTGATCTTCTTTGCACCTTTCACTTTTAAAGTTGCTTTCTCACCAGTATAAAGATACAGTTTGGTCTTATTTAATCCGCTTTTGGCGTAAACGTTACTCATAGAAAGGACCATACCGGCAGTGATAACCATTTGTAATATTTTTTTCATAATTATAATTCTCCTAACATATGTTGATAATCTTCTTTTATTGACGCGAAAGCATTGCTTTCCTGTTTTTCTAATTCATGTTGATAAGTTGTTTCATCTATCTGATTTAAGAGATGAACAAGCTCATCAACCTGATCTTTCGTATAGATATGTGATTTTTCAATATAAGTGTGATCATGTAAGGTTTCTTCAAAGCCATAAATGACCTGATGATGAACAAATGCTTCTCTGAGGCTATTAAGAATTTCATTGGCATAGTTGATATCTAAATAAAGACCGCATGTTTCAAAGAGTTTTTTCACATTATGTTCTTTGATATTAGGATAGAGATGGACATGATCATAAGCGCCTAATGATAAGAGCTTGCTTGACATTTCAGTAATAGCCCCAATATAAAACTGGATATGAGGGCATCCTTTGATGATTGTCTCAATACTTTCAAGCTGATCAGAATTGGTCATAATTAATGCTTTATTATAATCAGGTGATGTCTCACTAAAGTGATAGATAAAGCCTAATGGGTCAATTAATTCTGATGAAACCCCCATAGCTAATAATTTCTGATAAGCATCACGGCGTTGGACAATGATATGGGATGTCCGATTACTGCGGCCTTGAATAATAGCCTGCATATTCCCCGGAATGGTCTCCTTGATCTCCTCCTGCCAGAATAACAGATCTGGTTTGGTATCTAACGTCAGCATTGATTCAGAGAGGAAGAATGGTAAGGATAATGAGTTATAAACAATGCGTTCATGATCTAAGCCTAAGTCATGAATCATTGCTTTCACAAAATCAATCTTATTTTTATAAATGTACATTTTCCCCTGCTTGTTTAAGATGATATCTCCGGTCATGAAATTCTCTACAATGACTTCTGCACCATGGACATCATAATACGTTTTGACAGTGCGATGATTATGTGCATCAAAACTGGTCTGGGCAAAGCGATGACCATAGACATCATAATGATCACTAGCGATCACCTGACCATTTGGTGATAAGTGATCAATAATCTTGATATAACGTTTACGTTTGGGTGAAGCATAGAAAATGCGGCCACGTAAGATCGCTCCATCATAAATTTCACCAGAAGAAGCGGTGCCTCGCACTTCATAAAAAGGCGGTAAGGCGACTCTATTGAAATAAAGCGGTAAACGCTGCTTCGTGGTATCACGGGTATAAAGATTATAAGGGGAAAGCACATCTTCCGGTAAAAAGCCATCATCATGAAAAGCAATGGCGGTAAAATCATAGCCCGCTGCTTTTAAGGACTGATAGAGATCATGGGACGAAGTATCAAAGTCTTCAAATAAATAAATCATTGTACATCCTCCAATAGTTCTGCCCACATTTTCTGGACGTTTTCATCAAGATAGTCTTTCGCAATGGCATAGGAAACATCAGCCATCGCCGCAAAATCATCACGTTTGGCTAAGGCTATAATGGCCTCTGACAGCTTTAAGACAAGACTGTGTTTGTCTTCATCATCGCCTTTTTCAATCAGGTAGCCGTTTTGTCCTTCTTTCACAAAAGTGGTATTGCCATAAGTGACATCAAAGCCAATAATCGGTAAGCCGGAACCGACCGCTTCTAAGAGCGTTAAGCCGAATCCTTCGGAGCCTGAGGCCGATAAATAGCCTTCATAGTTTTTGAAAACTTCATCTAATTTCTGATGACCTTTCATGGTGATATACGATGAGGCATTGTGCTCCTTGATCGTCTTTTCAATAAGCTCCACTTCTCCGCCACGACCATATATATCAAAGGTGATATCTGTAATAACTTCATGCGCTAAAGCGACGGCTTCAACGAGATAATCGACATGTTTTTCACTTGCTAAACGAGAAGCGGTCATATAGGCATGATGCCGACGTTCAGGATTATGTTTGAGTTCACTGATTGAACCAACCGGAATCGTGACGATCCGCGGTGTCGCCTGATAGTAATGGGCAAACTGCTCTCTGAGGGTCTTAGCTTGAAGACGCGTTGAGGCAATATAGAAGTCGACATATTGATACTGATCAAAACTGTATTCATAATAATTATTCCAGAGGATATTATATTCATCCATCAGGTCTTCATTAAAGTGTTCCGCATGAATGACTACGCCTACTTTCGCCTGACCACGATTTTTGAGTAAGGCCCCTTCCATGCCGGTGGAACGATCAATAATCATGACATCGCCCTTTTGAAAATTAAGACAGGAAAGGAAATAGCCAATGAAATCTTCTTTATTGAAGAAAAACTGTGGTCCTACACGATAAGTAACATTCTCGCCATCGATCATTTCTTCTAAGGCAATGGTGCCATTTTTATTCAACCAGCAGCGACGATACAGATAAGCTTTATTATCTTTAGGCGCATAATACTCGGTAAAGAGACGATCATATGTGAAATAATCTTTACGAATGAGTTTCCCGCGAGAAACGTATTCCACGCGATGAATAAAGTGAGAATGGGGTCTTACTAAATACGCGGTATAGAAGCGTTCATCGGGAAAGGTATAGACGATCCGATCTTCTCTTTCCTCCTTTTGATAATCACTGCGATCAAAAGTGCTTTCTAACACTTGCGCAGTATATGTGGTAGGCGCAATTTCCTGATCGGTAAAGTACTGATAAAGCCAAATGACTTCGTCATCACGTAATCCGATATTACGCGTCATATGTTCAATATTTTCATACTGGAACATATCCATAAAGATAAACTTAGCGTTCTGATGAATTTTTCTTAAGACTTTGGCCCGGTAAGCCTGGGCGTATTCAACGCCGCTAGAAGCCCAGCCAATGCCTAAATTAATATTGTATATTGTCATAGCTCCTCCTAAGGTAATAATACACGAAATGAATCACCACGCCTAAAATGACTTATGTTCATGATCACTGCAAAATCATCAAATACTTACATATTTAAAAAACCCTATTCTGCATATCCGATTTTATATTCATCGATACTCATTGATTATTAGATATTTTATCGTTACACTCTTTTCATCAGTATTTAATAATGCCAATCAATATAATCAATGAGATCGTTTATATTCTTTCCAGCAATAAGATTATTTTCCTCATTAACAGAATGTCTAGTACAGCTGACTATAAGTGAAAAAACAATTATTGTAATCATTAGATTCCAATGTTACTTCCATTTTACGCTTAATCTTGATCTTATTCCAAAACAAAATACTTCACTCAATAAAAAAAGACATCCGAAGATGCCTTAAGCGAAACTGACTTCTGAGAGGCAGGTATCATGATAACTGCTGCCGCGATATACAGAGACGATTTTGATGGTAATCTTTTTCGTCTTATGGACCTTATAGAAGGTCAGTTTCTGTTGACGATTATAATAATCATTTAAAGTACGGAATTCTTTGCCATCATCGAAGATGAAGTAACAAGATTTCACGCGGTTATTGCGATAGTAAATGGAATAGCTCTTATCATAGCCATTGTAGATGCTCGTTGAAGTGACCTTAGACTTTTGTTTAAGGGTAAAAGTAACGGTTTCCCCAATCCCATCACCATCAGCGCCTTCGTTCCAGGCAGTTGTCGGATCCCCATCGGTTAAGACAGAGGGACTATAGTTAAAACGGCTGCTCTGGAGTGTTGAAGAAGCTGCAACTGAAGCGATCGTTGGCGTTGAAGAAATTGTCTTCTTCGCTTTATTCGTCGTTGTTTTGGTAGACGTTTCGGTTGTAGTTGTCGAAGTACTTTTCTTCTTTGACATAAGAATACCGCCAAAGATCAATGCCACGACTAAGACTAAGCCTAAGACTTTAAACGGAATGAGACGAATGCTGCGACGTGGCTTCACCTCGATGGGATCGCCAGGATGATAGATTTTCGTGGCTTCTTTATCCTGATCATAATCTTCTTCATCACGATCCATAACAAAGCTTTTGACCTTATGTTTGAGGCCCTGCCGATTTTCTCGCGTTTCCTGATCCTCTTCTTCATGCTCATCTTTAGGCGGGAAGAGGTAATCTTTTAAACGCGCAAAATAAACTTTGAAACCGTGTTCTCTCGGTTCTTCAATATCTTCGTAAGGTTCTTCTTCATCGAATGCGAAGCCCTGTTTGTTTTCCTGAGGCTCATCCTCTTCAAGATGAAAAGCTGTTTCTGGGGTTGTTTCCCGGTTATAGAAATCCGTATGTTCTTGTGTATCAAAAGTTTCGGATTGCTCACTTTCGGGCTCTTCGTTTATATCTTCATGATAAATGTTCTTTTCAAAGAAGTCATCGCTGCTTTCTTCTTCCTCACGCTGCAGTTTTTCAACGTATTCACGTTTACTGCGCTTAAGGGGCTGTCCACAATGTTCACAGACAAACGCTGAATCAGGATTATCTTCTCCACAATAAGGACATCTCATAGTTCCACCTGCTTTCTTGATCATTATCCTCCCTGATCTTGTAGAGATCATGGATTGGTCATGTGAAATCACATGCACATGCCAATTATAATCAAATTCACAATGAATGATAGGATATGTAATTTATTTATCACATGAATAAGTTTTATTCATAGCCATTAGGGTTATGTTTTTGCCAGTTCCAAGAGTCACGGCACATATCTTCGAGGCTGCGTTTCGCTTCCCAGCCTAATACTTTTTTTGCTTTATCAGCATTTGAGTAACAAATGGCTAAATCGCCGGCACGTCTTGGACCAATTTCATATTTCACTTTTAAGTCATTGGCTTTTTCAAAAGCATGAACGATATCTAAGACAGAATAAGGATGACCCGTTCCTAAGTTGATAATATCCGTGCCTTTACGAGACATCGCATATTCAACCGCTTTGACATGACCATCAGCTAAGTCCATAACATGGATGTAGTCACGTAAGCATGTGCCATCAGGCGTTGGATAATCATTACCAAAGATGGTTAAATGATCACGTTTGCCAATGGCTGTCTGCGAAATATAAGGCATTAAGTTATTTGGTACTCCTTTTGGATCTTCGCCAATCATGCCGCTTGGATGTGCCCCAATTGGGTTGAAATAACGTAAAATAACAACGGATAATTCAGGATCCGCTTTGGCGGTATCTAATAAGATCTGTTCAATCATCCATTTGGTCCAGCCATAAGGGTTTGTACATGTCCCCTTCTTGTTGGTTTCATATAATGGTGATTCATTTTCAGCGCCATAAACAGTCGCACTTGATGAGAAGACAATATGTTTAACATTATGTGCTCTCATGACTTCTAAAAGTGTTAAGGTTGTATCTAAATCAACACGATAGTAAAGTAATGGTTTGGCAACGGATTCCCCAACGGATTTTAATCCAGTAAAGTGAATTACACAGTCAATATCATTTTCATCAAAGATGGCAGATAATTTATCATGATCACGCACATCCGCTTCGTAGTGTTTAATTTTTGTGTCAGTAAGCTGTTCCACGCGACGAATCGATTCCTCGCTTGAGTTAGCATAGTTATCCACGATGATAACTTCATGCCCTGCTTTCGTTAATGTATAGGCGGTATGAGAGCCAATATAGCCTGCTCCCCCTGCTAATAGTACCTTCATACGTTGATCCTCCTTTATTTATCCCCATTATAAAGCACTTTTTCAAACATGCAATACCTTTAACGTCAAATTGCGACCTGTTACGCAGGTTGTCACAAAAGTAAGCGCAAACAGTGGTAAAGTAGACTTATCAAGAAAGAAAACTTCTTGATTCTGGCAGTGAAAAAAATAATAGATGAGCTTTCCCAAATTACATGCCTTATTGCAACGTTTTTTGTTGGATTCCCGTTTTTCCATTCCCTTTTTAATGGTTTTTTTACGGAATATCTTCCGTGTTTTCTATCATTTACCTCCTCACCGGGAAAGATTTTTCATCCACGACTTCTTCCAATGTTTACAATACACACTGTCAGACACATACACCGTGTTTACGCGGTGTATTTATTTGTCTAGAAAGAAGGTTACCTATGTCACTTATAAAATTACCAATGGTTCATGATTATCATCTCAATATTCCAGAAAATCTGACAATGAAATATTTAAGCAGTCGCGCCTTACGTAAAGATGTGGCGTATTCTATTAAGGAGCTTTCAGATCAGGCTTTGACATATTATGATTTACTCATTAAAGAATCCTGTCTTAATGACTGTGATGATACTAAGGCTTTTGTGGCTCATACCATTCATGAAACAATTGCCCATGAGATTACTATGCGTTATTTACGGAAACATGCTTGCCCTAAAGAAAAATACCCCGAAACCGTACGTTACAGCTTAGAAACGTATGATTATATTCGTAATCGCTATGGTGAAGATGAAAGTAATATCTATTTAATGGTAGCAGTTGAACGTTTTACCAATGAATGTTTCTTTGAAACATCAATAGATGACTTATGTGCCTATCATCATACCTTAATGACTAAAATTAAAAAGATGGACTTTGTTTTATGGGAGTTTCTTTCTTGCATTGAGGATGCGATCACTTCGAAAGTGAATTACCAATACATCAAACAGGATCATCTCTATGATACCGATCTTCCCATCACTATTCATTTACAAAACTGTTTAGAAGACTTATTAGTGGATTCGGTGATCCCTCATCAGGACTAATTGTTAAGCAATCAAAAACATAGAAATATGTACGTAAACATAGATAAGAGAGGACACATTAAGTCTCTTGTCTATGGCTTAACAATAGGTTTCGAGCCTAAGTGACTGCTACTATCGAAAGATATGTTGCAGATATGAACTATATTAAGCAGTAAGGCAAAGACACACCTTTAGATGTAATCTTCAGTCTAAAGCTCTGTGAGTGCGAACCAAGAAACAATGCTAATGTCCTGCATTGATAACAGGGAAACACATGTCCTCTGCTCGATATTGGCACGAAGAGAAATGCTCCGAAAGGAAGGTGTCAGAAATGACATGTTATGCTTTTGTATTGGATGCTAATAATAAACAATTAGCACCAACTAAAGAACAGAAGGCTTGGTTTCTTATTCGTAAGAAACGAGCAACATTGGTCAGCAAATATCCAATGGTGATACAACTTAAAAAGAAAATTCCAGATCAAGAAATCTGCAAAGATGAAATTCGTTGTGGAATAGATGACGGCGGTCTTCATGTTGGTGTCGCATTAGTACAGAAATGTCAGACGCGAAACAAAGTCATTTTTAAAGGAACTATTGAACAGCGTAATGATGTAAAACATCTTATGGACGTTAGACGTGGATTTAGGCGTTATCACCGTGATCATAAAAGATATAGACCAGCGAGATTTGACAACAGAAAATCCTCTAAACGAAAAGTGAGAATTGCACCAAGTATTTTGCAAAAACGTCAAGCAACAATAAGAGTTATCAATCAACTTAACAAATGGATAAATATAACGAATTATTGGTTAGAAGATGTTGCTATTGATATAAGAGCATTGACAGATGGCTATAAACCATATCGGTGGCAATATCAAAAATCAAACAGACTGGACGAGAATATCCGTAAAGCTGTCATTTTACGAGACGGCTGCAAATGTATGGAATGTGGAAAATCTAATTGTAGATTAGAGGTTCATCACATTAAGCCAAGAAGACTGAAAGGTTCAAATACGCTTGGTAATCTTATTACGTTATGTACAGGATGTCACCAGAAAACAGAAGGAGTAGAAGAATTATATATGAACAGATACTTCGCTTTGTTAAATTCTTCTGACAATAAGAACCTGAATTACGCACAGCATGTAATGATAGGTAAAAAATGGCTGAGAGAACAGTTATCAAAATTAGGAATGTTACATTTAACCAACGGAGGTGATACAGCCAATAAGCGTATTGACTGGGGTATTGCAAAATCACATTCTAATGATGCCATATGTATCACAGACCTGCGACCAGACACATGTGAAATCAAAGAATGGGTAATAAAACCTATGCGAAGACAAAGTAAGGCTAAGACAGATAATGTTCTTGGAATTAAACAAAGGGATTTGGTTGAGTACACTTTTATGAACGGTGAAACACATAGAGGGTATGTAACAGCTTTATATCCAGAACAAAACGCTCTTAATTTTCAAAGTCCAACAAAAAATTGCAAGAAAGTTAACGCAAGAAAATGCAAAGTGCTTTGGAAATATTCTAAGATTTATTGGTTAGATAATGTGAGTTAGACACATTTGTCTATACATAAACACAAATAATAATGATTTAATAAGGAGGATGCCTGTCATGAATACACCTTATAAAAAACTCATCTTAGCCCCCTTACATCAGGTCTATCGTGATCATCTCTATGCCATTCACTCACGTGATGATCAGTTCTTTCTCATTAAAAGCAAAGATATTAAAAGACGTCGTTATATCGAAGAATATCTCCCGCTTTATCAGTCTTTTCCAGACGCGAAAGAAGCAGATAGCTTTATTCAAAAAGATCTCGAACACTTCGTCAAAGATATCCTGATTGACTCCCTGGCAGCCTATACAGTGCTTTTAGAAGAAGATAAACCACATCATAAAGGCTTATCCTTACATATCTTAAAGATGATGATGAACGCTTCACAAAAGGAAATTATGCATCGTTTCATCATTCAAAAACATATCTCCCCCTTATCCATTGACCTCCTCGATTATCCCTTTCTCTCACGCATCAGCAGCTATGAAACTTTTATTAAACAAAAAGATCAGCCCGGGGCGACGCAGTATTTAAAGCGCTGTCTGCATGATTTTAAACGCACTGTTACAAGTGATGAAACAGCATATCTGACCATCTATGCTTCCCTTATGCAATACACCACAACTCACAGCTTAACTCCGGAATGCGTGCATTTCATCACTGCTTTTGA
Organism: Intestinibaculum porci; assembly: GCF_003925875.1. Lineage (GTDB taxonomy): Bacteria > Bacillota_I > Bacilli_A > Erysipelotrichales > Coprobacillaceae > Intestinibaculum > Intestinibaculum porci. Next base: position 2,368,864 of record NZ_AP019309.1, read on the forward strand.
AGATTTCCTCTCTTCATTCATGATTGATTCCTTGCCCCCGATTCATGAGATCATCCATAATCCCGTCTTCACGAAAGAAGAAAAGCAGGCAAAATTAGAACGTATTATTCACATAACATATAATTTAAAATGTGAAGCTGATGGCCCAACATTAACACGATTATTGCATATCAGGTAAAATTATGAATGCATTAATAAAAAACAAGAAAGCAGGTTTAGATATGAAGAATATAAAAAAATGCGAATAGAAGACAAAACTTGTCCATGCGATAATTGATCGTCGTCATGAATTAGGTTTATCACAGCGTGATTTAGCGAAACTTTGCCATTTACCACAATCTTCTATTGCCCGTCTTGAAGCTAATATAACCTCTCCCCGCTTAGATACTCTTGAAAAAAACTTATATCCTTTAGGCCTAACAATTGAATTAAAAAAAGAACCCCAGATGAAACAGGGTTCCTCATGAGATCCACTACACGTGGATCTCATTGTGCTTCCAGAAAAGCAATGGCGATGTCAAAGTTTGGGATATAGTCATAAAGTGTTTCTTTCTGTTCATCGATCAGGATATTTCGGATGTAATATTGACGCAGATTTTCATTTTTTCTAACATGTGTTAAATAAACATAACGATTTTCATTATTGGTTGTTGTAAAGATTACCTGGCTTTGATCAAGGACTTCTAAGACTCTTAAATTATGAGCTGTGAATAAAAACTGTCCCTTCCCCTGCCTCATCATGATCCGTAATACTTCTCCTAATAAATATTCAAAAATGCAAGTATCTAAATCATCAATGACAATCATGCTAGAAGGATGATGAAAGCTTTGCAAAAATAACGATGTGATCGAGAGAAGTTTCTTAATACCGACTGATTCCTTTGATAAAGGTATGTTTTCCTCGTTTTTGTGTGATACCAATTCACATTCAGCCACTACTTCATTCTTTCTATTTAAGTGACTCCCAATCACCTGTAATCCTAAAGTGAGATGAGGAATCAAATTGGGTAAAACGATGTTAAGTTTGTCAATAGCCGACTGAGCATCCATTAAAAAATTTTCAGGGATTGATGTTACACCATCAAGGGCAAACGATACATGGAAGTTGTTTTTCCCAAATAATTGTAGCGTATCGTCATTTTGCATAATGGGATCATCGACAATAAGTTCATTTCGTCCATAATCTTCTAAACGCTTTAAGATACAGACAATCTCACTTTTCTTTAAAGCTGAGCGCAGTTTTGAGGAAAACAGATAAGATTGTCCCCTCTTGTGACATAAGCCTTTGGCGACAAGCTGATCAATCCGCTTTTGTGGATCATCAAATGAAAAGGGCTTATCTTGCAGGATAAAAGGTTCTTCTGTGTCTGTATCAATCACAACTTTATCATAAGTAAGTCTTTCATGAGAAATTGTGAGTCTTTTCTTTTCACCTTCCTGATTCATAGCACGAAGAGAAAATGTATAGGTCACATGATGCTCTCCGACCATTAATTTAAAACTTAAGGTTGTCTGATCAGCTTTTAAAGCAATACATGAGCTATAAACATCGGCGATCGGTTTACTAATAAGGGCATATTTTAAAATATTGAAGACATGAATGACTACACTTTTCCCAGAACCATTTTGTCCAAAAATACCAAGGATATGATCTTTCATATGAATAGATCCATTTTTCACGTTCATAAAGTTATTAATTTGCATACTTATCATCTTTACATCACTATGCATAATTCATCACCTCATAACTGTATCCTAGCACGACTGAAGGCATAAAGAAATCCTTTCCGCAAGGAAAGGATTAAGATAATAAGAAAGCTTGGGAATAATAACTATAAACAGCTTGATAATGCTTTTTATGAGTTGACTGACAAATAACCTTCATGGTTTGTTTAACCTGTGATTTGGTAAAGGAATCAGGTAAGAGAACGACAATCTGATCTTTTGATTGACGTTTAGCAAGGATCTTTGATAAGGATGGGATCTCCTGGCTTGTGAAGAAATAAGATTCATCATAATTGAATTTTAATGGCATCGCCGTATAGAAATCAGTCCAGCCTGGATTCTGATAAATCAGACAGTCGGCTCCTTTTACTCTTTTGGCTTTCGCTTCTATAGCGGGATAATCACTATATAGACAGTCAACATTGTACTGATAAATGGATAAGCCAGCGATGAATAAGGTTAAGACGGATAGAATGAAACCTTTGGTATGGGTATTAACTTTAAACATTTGAACAATGAGTGAAAGCATACCGACAATAAGTAGTGCCAGCCATGGATAGAGGGCATAGATATAGCGTGGCTGAGCCATTTGTGAGCCTTTGATAATAACGATTCCACTCATGATTGTGGTAAAGCTATAAAGGGTAAATAAGGGACTGATATGATCTTTGACTTTGATGTCCTTCTGTCTTAAATAGATCACTAAACAAACAATAAAGAAGATCGCAAATACATAAAGCATCAGGCCGCCAAACATGGAGTTATTGATCCAGCCCAAGTAATACTTGGTAAAGACATTTTCTGTGCGTCCCTGTAAGTTAGTGACGACCTGGGTGCCGCGATAACCGCCAAAGACATGGGTCAAGGTGGCGGGGAAGATCATTAAATTGCAGGCAAAGCCAGCAAGTAATGAGGTCATATAAGCTAATAAAGCTCCTCTATTCTTAACTAATAAATAAACGCATACCGACGCTGCCATAAAGAAGGCAAAGGGATAAAAATAATAATGAGTAAGACCACCTAACATGACGCTAAAGAATAACAATAAGAAGTTTTTTACAGTATAGGAATGGTCTTTAAAGATCTTAATATGCATCTGTAAAAAGACTAAGTAAGCAAGGGTTAAAAGCAGGTACATTCTTATCAGAATGATATCAGATAACCCAGCTGCTGAGCAGGACCATAAAGCGACTGTTAATAAGCTTTTGAGTTCACTTTTAAGAAAATACTTAGCGATGTGATAAAGCAGTAAATCAATAATGATGAGGATCCCGATATTAAGGCCTAAGCCATACCATTTACTAAAGGAATTAGGGAATAATGAGCAAATGGTATGTAATAAGACATAATAAAGCGGCGGATGCACATCATTGACCTGATTACGATAAGGCGCATCATAGGTAAAAGCATCTTTCTTTTGAACGGTGACATAATCTTTAAAATAACTTTGATCAACCCAGCCATGATTGTGAGAAACCTGAGTGGCTGACTGTTTCCCTAAAAATGAATAGTTTTCGCTATTGGCTAAGCCATAAGAGAAGATTTCATCCCCAAAGAAAGACTTCTTCTGACTGCCGGTATAAACAGCTAAGACCAGCTGTAAAATGATGAGTGTGAGATAGAATGTTTTCTTTTTCATAAAGACCTCCGTTTCTCATCTTATAATTTTTTGAAAGTTTTGTAAATGAAAAGCCGGCCTGTTAAGACCGACATAAAATTAGAATTTGAATGTTTCCTTGAGAGGTAACCATAACTTATCTTTATCTGAGAAGTTTAATGGTGTGCCATCATCTAAATGATAGCTATCTGGGTTGGCTGTGCCTTTATATTCCCCTTCAAGATGTGGCCAAACGATACCGATTTCAGGATCGTTCCACGCTAATCCGCCTTCATCTCCTGGATGCCAGAAATCTGTTACTTTATAACAGAATTTTGCTTCATCAGATAAAACTAAGAAGCCATGGGCAAAACCTTCTGAGATATAGAACTGTTTATGGTTGTCTTCAGTTAATTCAACCCCAAACCACTTTCCATAAGTTGGAGAATTAGCACGTAAGTCTACCGCTACGTCAAAGACTGCACCTTTAATACAACGTACTAATTTTCCCTGTGGGAACTGTTTCTGGAAATGTAAGCCACGTAATACGCCTTTTGTACTTGAGGATTCGTTATCCTGTACAAAAACCATATCTAAGCCTGCTTCATGCATATCTTTCTGGTTATAAGTTTCTGTGAAATAACCACGGTTATCGCCATGGACGGCTGGGGTAATGATATGTAAGCCTTCAATGCCGCCGACATTTTTTTCTACTTGAATCTGTCCCATAATTATAACTCCTCAATATTGATTTCTTTTAAGTATCTCGCAAGCGCATCTTTCCAGTCTGGTAATGGTGTAAAGCCATGTTTAACAAGTTTAGACTTATCTAAACGTGAGTTAAATGGACGTGCTGCTTTAGAAATACCATATTCCGCTGTTGTGACTGGTAAAACATTGGTTGTATAACCAGCCTGTTTATAGATTTCTTTGGTGAAGTCATACCATGAAATATAGCCGCCTTCGTTTGTGGCATGATAGTAACCATATTCCTCTGTTTCAATCATATCCACTAATAAACGGGCTAAATCCAAGGTATAAGTTGGGGTACCAATCTGGTCATTAACGACTTTGACGGTATCATGGGTTTTCCCCACCTTTAACATTGTCTTAATGAAGTTATTGCCATTCAGGCCAAATACCCAGGCAATACGAACAATAAAGTATTTATCTAAGGTTTTAGAAACCGCTAATTCGCCGCCTAATTTCGATTCACCATAAACTGATAATGGTGCATAGTCTTTACAGTCCGGATCCCAAGGGGTTGTCCCCTGTCCATTGAAAACGTAGTCTGTTGAGATGTAAACCATCTTGGCATCAATAGCTTTAGCCGCGTTGGCGATATTCTGGGTTCCGTCAACGTTGATCTTCATGACAAGATCTTTTTTCTCTTCAGCGGCGTCAACAGCTGTCCAGGCTGCACAGTGTACAATCACATCAGGATGTAATTCGGTGATCGTTTTTTCTACTGCCTCTGCATTAGTGATATCTAATGAAACGTAAGGCGCAGTTGTGACATAAGAGCCATCCTGAATCCCGCTGTAAGTTTCTTTTAAGTCAGTCCCAATGCCTTCATAGCCACGTTTAGCGCATTCATTCATGACATCATGACCGAGCTGTCCAGCAACGCCAGTTACGAATACGCGCATTATTCGTTAACCTCTTTTCGATCGCCATACATGTCCTGGTAATAGTTCTGATAATCACCAGAGATGATGTTTTCCCACCATGATTTATTATCTAAATACCACTGAATCGTTTTCTTAATACCATCTTCGAATTTAGTTTCTGGTAACCAGCCTAATTCATTATGGATCTTAGTAGGATCGATGGCATAACGACGGTCATGACCTTTACGATCTTCTACGTGTTTGATTAATGATTCAGGTTTATCTAAAGCTTTACAGATGATCTTAACGATATCGATGTTCTTCATTTCGTTATGACCGCCGACGTTGTAAACTTCACCGACTTTACCATTGTGGATAATTAAATCAATGGCACGGCAATGATCTTCCACATATAACCAGTCACGCACGTTATCACCTTTACCATAAACTGGTAATGGTTTGTCATGTAAAGCGTTGATAATCATTAATGGGATTAATTTTTCTGGGAAGTGATATGGACCATAGTTGTTAGAGCATCTTGAGATGGTTACTGGTAAACCATAAGTACGATGATAAGCTAACACTAATAAGTCAGCAGCAGCCTTAGATGATGAATAAGGGCTTGAAGTATGGATTGGTGTCTCTTCTGTGAAGAATAAATCTGGACGATCTAATGGTAAATCACCATAAACTTCATCAGTAGATACCTGATGATATCTCTTAATACCATATTTACGGCAAGCATCCATTAATGTAGATGTACCGATGATATTTGTCTGTAAGAAGATTTCAGGGTTTTCAATAGAACGGTCAACATGTGATTCCGCTGCGAAGTTCACAACCATATCTGGATGTTCTTCTTCAAATAACTTGTAGACACCTTCACGATCACAGATATCTAATTTCACAAAACGGAAGTTAGGGTTGTCCATAACGGGTTCAAGTGTTGATAAGTTGCCGGCATATGTTAATTTATCTAAGCAGATAATTCTGTAATCTGGATGCGCCTTTAACATATGGAATACGAAGTTTGAGCCGATGAAACCAGCTCCGCCTGTAACGATAATGTTCATGTTTGTTTCTCCTTAGTCAATATATTTACCATTAATAATATCCATTAAATAAGCACCATACTGGTTTTTCTTTAATGGTTCATAAGCTTCTAATAAGTCGTCTCTAGAAATCCAGCCATTCTTATAAGCGATTTCTTCAAGACAGGCAATCTTACGATGCTGATGCGTTTCAATTGTTTTCACAAAGTTGGTCGCATCAACAAGGGATTCATGTGTCCCCGTATCAAGCCAAGTGAAGCCTTGCCCTAATAATTCTACATTGAGCTGACCTTTTGTCAAATAGATGTTATTCAAGTCGGTGATTTCTAATTCACCACGGGCACTTGGTTTAATTGTTTTGGCATATTCTACGACGTTTTTGTCATAGAAATATAAACCAGTCACGGCATAGTTAGATTTAGGCTGCTGTGGTTTTTCTTCAATCGAAATAGCTTTGCCCTGATCATCAAACTCGACGATCCCGAATCTTTCTGGATCATCGACATAATAGCCAAAGACTGTTGCCCCTTCTTCGCGGCTAGCAGCATTTTGTAAACGTTTCGTTAACCCATGGCCATGGAAGATGTTGTCCCCTAATACTAAGGCACAGCTATCACCATTGATAAAGTCTTCCCCTAAGATGAAGGCCTGAGCTAATCCATCAGGTGATGGCTGAACCACATAGCTTAATTCAATACCAAACTGATGTCCATCGCCTAATAATTCTTCAAAACGAGGTAAATCACTTGGTGTAGAAATAATTAAGATTTCACGAATACCCGCCTGCATTAAGATACTTAATGGATAGTAGATCATTGGTTTGTCATAGATTGGTAATAATTGTTTGCTTGTTACACGTGTCAGTGGATATAATCTTGTACCACTGCCACCGGCTAAAATAATGCCCTTCATGTCTGTGTTTTCACTCCTTTTATTCTTTCCATACCTATATTTAAACCATGACGTTACGTAAGGGTCAATATTTTTCGCTATTCTTTTAAAAAAAGTCTCAATTTTATAAAAAATGCCCATCATTACGTAACAATTATCCCCATCAGTAATATTTGTTTCTCATCTCACTGACATTTTCTTTGCCATCTTCAACATAAGTCATATATTAAAGAGAGAAAAGAGGCGAATGGATCATATGAAACGAGAAATGAAAGAAAAAATGACAAATAACTTTCTAAAAACAGTATCGGCTTATGCTAATTATAATAATGGACAAATTATTTTTGGTATTGATGATGAGGGACATACCATTGGCATTGATAATCCTCAACAGTTTTGCCTCAATATTGCAAATAGTATCAACGATAACATTAAACCTGTCCCTGATTATGATTTGCAGGTCACTCCTCAAAATACAATTATTCTTGATGTTTATAAAGGTGATGAACCCCCTATTTTTATAATGGAAAAGCGTATAAGCGTCATGACTCTTCATCTATTCCTGTCAGTTCTTTAGAATTGCGACGCCTTTCATTAGAAGGCATGCACAAAGATTTTGAAGATTTACCTGCACGTAGCCAGGATCTAACATTTCACTTTTTAGAAACCCAGCTATGTCGTCATATCAATATTGAACATCTCAGCGAAGACGTTTTGAAAACACTAGGCCTTTATAATGGCACGACTTATAATATTGCGGCGGAATTATTATCAGATCAAAATAGTTTTCCAGGTGTTGATTGAATTAGATTTGGTGATTCTATTGATCAAATAGCATTCAGAAAGGCTTTTTCTCATACTTCTATTTTAAAGATTTTGGAAGATACAATTGAAGTTTTTAAAGAATACTATACTTATGATATTATTTCTGGCATGACCCGTAACTATATTGAACAAATTCCTGAAAAAGCATTTCGTGAAGCACTTGCAAATGCGATTGTACATAGAGAATGGGATCTTCCCTCTTCTGTACAGGTTGCCATGTATAAAGATCGTATAGAAATCACCTCACCGGGCGGACTTCCAGCGGTTCTTAGTCAATATGAATATTTAAATACGATGATTTCGAATCTAAGGAATCCCAAAATTGCAGACGTATTTTTAAAAATCGACTTGATTGAGAAATTGGACACAGGCGTTACACGTATTAAAGAAGCCTATAAACATTTTCAGCGTAAACCTCTATTCCAAGTCAATGAAAATTCAATTACAGTCACCTTACCACTCATCACACAAGCAAGCCATCAACGTGAATATCTGGTTATGAAGGAGCTTGAAAATAAAGACTTATGTTCAAGAAAAGAATGAGAACAAGTTACCGGTATGAAAACAGATCGCCTGATACGTCTGTTAAACAAAATGATTGATGATCATATCGTTGAAAAAGTAGGCAAAGGACGGGCCACAAAATATAAATTGAATAATTAATCCGAACTGAATCAGCTTTGTTTAATCATTTCTACAAATAAAGAGGCCCGCTTCTTTGGTGACATAGAAGAACTTATGGTTCTTCATTTTACTTTCTAAGAGTTTTCTAAAACCTTCATAATCTTTGGCTAAGTATTCTAACTGATTGCCATGACAGGAAATAATATAATTTGCAATCTCATTCATATCGGTGACTTCTAAGTGATCATCATAACGCTGTAAAGTTATATCATGAAAATAAGGTGCTAATATCTCTTCCCCGTTTTCAAGGCCAAAAAGATCATAAAGATTAACGGATGATAATGTAACTTTAGGATTGAATTCCTTGGTTAAATCACGGATTTCTTTCATATGATGACGCCCATAGGTCGAGACATAAAACAAGCCGCCCTTCTTTAAAGCACGTTTGATTTCCCGTAAAGCCTGAGGGATATCTTTAAGATAAAACATCACATGATTAGCGATGACAACATCAAAACTATGGTCTTTATAAGGAATATGGTGAGCATCAAACTGATGATAGGTAAACTGGGACAATCCTTTGAGATTCTCTTTTGCATCGTGAATCATCCCACTTGAGACATCGTTTAAGGTAATATCTAAGTCTTTACTTAAGTACTGTTCATTCATTTTCCATAAAGAGCCATTACCACAGCCAATTTCTAAAATCTTTTCCTGTCCTTGTAAGTGATATTCCTGATATAACCAGTTAAACCAATGGACTGGATTGACAGAATACTTCTCATGAAGACGGATTCTGATTTCTACATTCGTAGAATTCTTATACTGGTCTACAAGATCGTTTTCCATGGTTGATAAGTGAATCAGATTAAGAATAGCTTTCCAGTCGATTTCTTCTTTCGAGTCTAAAAGACTTTCAGTTTCTTTTAAAGATGTCTGCACCGCTTTGAGATGACTGATCTTCTGGGTGATTAATTTATTTTGGAGGGATAGGGATTCTTTTAAAGAATCCCTATCGGTTTTAATGGTCATAGAGAAGATTTCTTCCAGTGAAAAACCTAGATATTTTAAGGATAAAATTTGCTGGAGTTTGACAAAGTCATCATCACTATAAAGGCGATAACCTTTTGGTGTCATAGCTGATGGTTTGAGTAATCCCTTTTGATCATAATACCTGATCGTACGAATAGAGACATTGGCCATCTTCGCAAATTCTCCTGTTTTATAGTAACGCATACCCCTTCTCCTTTCTTATGCACATTTCCTGTTTTTGTATATAACCTTACTAACCGTTTTCATTTAAGGGAAAGGTATAATACGTTTTTTTGCCATTACCTTGTCTGATAATCTCCCCTGATGCAACGCAATGACGCAGTCCCCCTTCTATTGAACTCACACTTAAGGTTGGACATAAATCACGAATATCCTGTTTAGTGAACTGTTTTTCTTGTTTAGAAATAGCCTCTTTGACCATTTCTAATGCTGATGGCTTACTGCTCATAAAGGCTAAGGCATGTTCTAAATCCTGATAGGCTGACAAAATAATGCCTAACATATACTTTACAAAGGCCCATACATCTTCTTTTGCATCTTTTAAGGCTTGATCATAATCATCTAACTGGTTATAGACCTTATCCTCCAAAGAAATATAGTCCCCGATCATAAAGCCATTTTCTCTTAATAATAATGAGAGCAATAAAAAGCTCATACGGAAGTTCCCATCATTAAAAGGATAAATACATAAAAAGTCATAAATAAAGATTAACACTCTTAGTAAGGGATCATGAAGATCCTCACGATAATCTTTACATAAAGCCTCTAACATTGGTCCTGTTTCAAAGGGAGCACTTGGCATATCAATAGTTTCCCCCTGGTGATCACAAAGGGGATCATGCATAATCTTTGTTAAACCGGCAAAAGGGTTCTTCGTATAACGATAAAGCTGACGATGAATCTTTAAGATGGCCTTAGGAGTAATCTCAATATCTTTTCCCTGATCATGAATATAACGATACGCATCAATATACCCAAGCACTTCATGTTCATCCATATTATGAGTGACTTCCCCACCCATTAATATTTTCAGCTTAGGTTTACTGACTTTGATCTTTTCCATCAGATGCATACTTCTGATATTTTGCATCATCGTCCTCTCTTTCATTTTTTCTAGTTCCTCACTGCCCTGTTTCAAATACACTTCTAATCTTCCGACTTCACGATATATTTGGGTCAGTAAGCTTACTAACTCACGATCCCATAACATTTTGTCTATTTGTTTATAATCTATTAATTCCATACAATTTCCTCTTTCCCTTAAATTATAATATTTTTCAAGGCGATAGTCACTTTTAAATATCATAAAATGAATTATTACAAAATACGCAATGTTAGAAACAGTCAAAACATACAAAATACGCAAAGTTAGAAATGGTTAAATCATACGAAATACGCAAGGTTAGAAAAAGACGATAAGTATGCCTTGCTATGAAGGGAATAAACACACATAATAAAATTGAGGTGGTATTATGAGCTATCATTCGTTATATAAACTGTATTTTACTTTACCTGATGAAGGTAAAGACATCTATTCGCAGCGTTATCATAGTAATCAAACGATTCATATTCCTATCCAGATTGATCACTTTCCAGCATTTATATATCTAGATCCAGAAATTAATGACTCTATTCAACACATAACATCAACGAATATACAAGATGATGACTATAAAAAGGAAATCATGGCGAGTCACCTTATTGAAGGTATATTATGTCATGAAGATGATTTCTCACAAAAACGTTTTAATGGGTTTGTAAAACACTATAAGAATTTACAAGAAGGAAAAGCTATGAAAATCACCAATGTCTATGCATTAAGAAGATTATATGATGACTTGATTGTACCTGATCCGCATGACCTTCCTGATGGCAAGCTCTTCCGTAAAGAAGCAGTCACCATTTATAGTGGGAGTCAGGGTATTCATCAGGGATCTTACCCAGAATCACAAATCATTAAAGATCTCTCTCATGCCTTAACGATTCTTAATGATGAAAGTCTGCCGATACTTATGAGAGTGAGTCTCTTTCATTACTTACTAGGCTATATTCATCCCTTTTACGATGGTAATGGTCGTTTATCACGTTTTCTGACAAGCAATTACTTATGTGATGATAATCCCTCTCTTGCCTTATCCTTATCGCAACGTATTTACGCTCATAAAGAAGCATATTATAAAGCCTTTACGATTACGAACGATCCTCGTAATCGTGGTGATTTGACTTATTTTGTTTTATCATTTCTAAAACTGTTAAGCTAAAAAGGACTCGCTATGAGTCCTTGTGATAGCCATGTTGAGAAAGGAACCACTCAAGTTCATTTTCATCAGGATTGGCTTTAAGATGATAATCATTTTTATAAACAAGACTTAAGTTAGGGTTATAAGCAGGATCACCATTCATAATGAAATCGCCCCATTTATTTAATAAATAAGTGACTTCGCTATTAAAACGTTTGACCTTTTCTGGATTGTTTTCTTCACCACGTGATTTGGATTCAAAGTGATAGAGTCTAGCATATGGTGTATAAACAATACGGTAAGAGGCATGAATAATGCGTAAACAGAATTCAATATCGTTAAAAGCGACTTGTAAGTCTTCGGATAAACCGCCAACTTCATCATAGACTGATTTCTTAACGAGCATGCAGGCAGCGGTAACTGCAGAATAATCGCGAACACTTTGGATATAACCAAAGTATCCTAAATCATCCTGTGGATGATTGAGGAAGACATGACCTGCCATGCCTTCGATTCCTAAGACAACCCCAGCATGCTGGATGGTATGATCTGGATAGATTAATTGTGCCCCAACCGCGCCAACATCTTCACGCTGACAAATGCCCAACATTTCTTCTAAGAAGTTCGGTGTGATCACTTGCGTATCATTGTTTAATAAGAGAATGTAATCCCCTTGTGCAAAGGATTCGCCATAGTTATTAATAGCCGAATAATTGAATGGCTTTTCCCAGGTCACCACTTTGATAAATTCATATTGACTGGTTAATGTTTCATAATAATCAAAGACTTCTGGAGACGTTGAGTTATTTTCCACAATGATGATTTCAATGGCTTTATAAGTTGCAGAAAGCAAAGAATCAATACAGCGTTTTAAATCTTCTAAGTGATCCTTATTAGGAATAATAATAGAGACTAATGGCTGACCTTCTACTTCATAATGGGTGCGATACAGGCCCATTGCTCTTCCCATTTCTACTGTTGCTTTGATGCCTTTAGAAGCGTAAAAGTTTTCTAAAGCGCGTTTGCCGGCATCAAAAGCCCAGGTTTTGCTTTCCGCATTGGCGGCTGTGGACTGTTCATGGAAACGCCAATGATAGAGGATTTTAGGGATATGATAGATTTCTTCTGGTTTTAAATGAGCGACACAGCGTAAGACAAAGTCATAATCCTGAGCACCATCATAATTATGATCAAAAGCACCAATGGTATCAATGACCGTTTTCTTGACGACTAAGAAATGACAGATATAGTTAACACTCGTTAATAAGTCAAAGTTAAAGTCTGGTTTGAAGTTTGGATTGAAGAAATGTGTGCCTTCTTCATCGACTTTATCTTCATCAGAATAGATCATTTGTGCATCGGGATGTTTATTAATAAGATTCACCATTTCATATAAAGCATTTGGTGTTAAGAGATCATCATGATCAAAGAAGCCAATATAATCACCCGTTGCTAACTTCATGGCCGCATTCATGTTTTCGGAAATGCCTTGATTACCATTTAAATAAGTATATTTGATTTTTTCATAGTGATGACTTTCGATATAATCTTTCACATCTTTATTGTCACTGCCATCCGCAATACATAATTCAAAGTTTTGGTATGTCTGATTTTCTACTGACTCAATCATATCTTTTAAGAATGTCAGCGGTGTATTATAAGTGGCCACAATCAAAGAAATCTTAGGGGAATTGTCAAAGACATGTTCTCTTTGTTTTTCTAATGTCTCTTCATCTGGTAAATGACCTTTAAGCCAGGTATCATAATTGACGTCATCACGATCTTTTAAAAACTTTTTAATGGCATGTTTTAAGCCTCTTTCTTTGATATAGACAAAAGGTTTTGCAATCCCATACGTTTGAATATATTTATAGACACGCATAATACTTGCTGGGGCTAAGATCTTAATGGTCTTCGGTTTGATTTCTTTTTTAATAGTAACTTCTTTAGTGGAAACACCATCATCAAATACTAAGGTATATTTCTTATTTTTCTCTCCTTTGAAGGTTAAGAAGAAGCCGCTATCCATTTGTTTTGATGAGACAATATGATTATTAACTAAGTCAACACGTGGTGTTCGCTTAAGTGATGAAGATATTTCGGTTGCGCCATCTAAGACTTTAACAGAAATATTATGACCTCTTGTCGAATAAGCATAACCACTTGCCTGGTTTTCATCGTTATAAACATATTTTTCTAGATGGATAAAGATATCTTCGTGAATCGTCATTTTATCGATTTCTTTTTGATGAATGTCTAAGATTTGTTCCATGTAATGATCATTTTTCACGATCACTTTTAAGTCGTGAGGATCACGACTTAAAGGAATGGTAATAGCGAAGCTATAGGCATTCTCTAAATCAATCTTGGGTTCAATGGTGGCATCAAAACCAACATAAACATGATTGACGTAGATTTCAAATTGAATATCTTCCGGAGAAACGACATAACCATAAAGTTCTATTGATTTTTCTTTCAGATCTTTATAGACCACATGGTCAAATGACCATGTAAAATGGGAATCCTGTTTCATAATAATCATCCTCTTATTTCAATAATATACATATATGTTTATACATTTTGAGATACTTGCACTTACGTCTAAGCATCAGATAATGATAAACAATGTGATTCATCAAACCTTTTCTATAATAATTGTAAATATCTTTCTTGGAGATTTCAAATCTTTTCATGGCGGACTGATAGTCTTGTCCTTCTAAGGAGTAATCCTGCTTTAAGATGGTAGATACATAAATAATCTTTTTATGTTTGGCTTTCATGTCTCTAATAAAGGCATGATCCACATAATCTAAGAAGTAAGATTCATCATAACGATAATCATTGAAGATCTCCCCTTTGATCATCATCCCCGTATTAATACCATTGATATGATCAGCTGTAATATCTTCTAAAGAAGAGGCTAAGACGCAGCGGTATTTGGTCATAATACTAGGTGATAACAAAGCTTGATTTTGATCATAAATAATAGGCAAGTAAATATCCGCATCACCATAAGCTTTTTCCATCGCCGCAAAATAGCTGTTATCAAAGGTTGTATCATCATCAAATAAAACAACGGCCTGTCCTTCTAATTGTCCCTTAAAGAGATCGATACCCGCATTATAAGCTTTTGATAAGCCCTGATTGCCATGCATCGATAAATAATGACAATGATCATGGATGCTAAATGATGCATTATGATAATCACGCGTACTGTTATCAATGAGAACTGCATGAATCTTTCCCTGTTTATAAGCATCCGTCGCAAACAGACTCTTGATGCTTGAAGAATCCTGATAATGTTTATTATAAATGACAATCAGCGTGTAAAATTGCATAGTATCTCCTTAAAATTTGTTTAAGCGAATGGCTAAACGAATGCGTTTATTGATATTACTGTAAGGGGTCTTTAATAAGGGATCATGTAATAAATACCTCTTAGAAGCTTTATTGGTGGGATAATCACTGAAGGCTTTGATTAAAGGCATCGCTTCAGGCGTGATCAGATCACTGTAACCCTGTAATAATTCTAACGCAATGTTTTGTCTGATGCGCACATGATCACCAAAAGCTTCTTTTAACTGGCCCAATAGTTTTTTGAGTTTTGGCTCTTTATAGCCTAAAACATTATCGCCATGCTGGCGATAATTAATATAAGCATGATCATCTATATAGACAAAGCCGCCAATGGCATAAGTAACACGAGTGATCCAGGAATCATGCATTTTAATAAAGGATGGAGTATAGCGCTGCATCACCTTTAAAAGGGCATCATTAAAGACCTGGGTACAGCCGGTCGCTTCATTTTTGATCATCGCATTTTCTAAAGTATGATACGTATTGACCGGTTTGGTTTCTATATAATGAAGATTTTCATCGACTATTTTTGTGGCGGACATATAAAGAGCTGGTTCTTTATGATCTTTTAAGGCGTTGATAGCCATCATGAGTTTATCATCATCCCAGACATCATCCTGATCACAGAAAGCATAATAATCAGCCTCTCCGGCTTGGCTGATCAAATGCATGAAGGAGCGGGCTGGTTTAAGGTTTTCACCCTGGTAATAGGTTAAATCATGGGATAAGCTCCATGCATGTAAAATGTCGATGGTGGCATCTGTGCTGCCATCATCACGCACTAATACGCACACATCGACATCTTTCTGATTGAAAAGACTTTTGAGCTGTGGCTCTAAATAACGTTCCCCATTATAGGTCGACATTAAGACTTGTACTTTCATATTACTCCTTTAGAAATAGCTTTTCATATTCAGTGACAATATAATCCCAGCTATAAGCTATGTTGATCCGCTGCTTTGCTTTTTGGCCTAACGTTTCAATTTGCGTTGGGGTTAGCTTCTCTGCTTCATCAATCAGATGCGCTAAGTTACCATCCTCTAAGTTCCAGTATAAAGCGGCTTCTTCAGCGACTTCTTTATTGAAACCAACATCTAATAAAAGATTGACTTTGGTGGAGCCTAAAGCTTCTAACAGACTTGGGTTCGTACCGCCAACACTATGACCATGGAAATAACCATAGGCATTTTCACGAATCTTTTTGAGTAATTCTGAGTTATAGACCGTCCCGACAAATTTGATACGGGGATCGGTTTCAAAGTGTAAACGATTCTCTAAGTCTCTTAAGAACTTATCATTGGCAGTCGTAATAATCGCGAGGGAACGTGTTGAATGAGACTTCATGAATTCTCTAATAATCGTTTCAAAGTTGTTTTCTGGGACAAAACGGCCAACGATCAAATAATAATCATTCACTCTTAAATGACGTTCTTCTAACCATTTATGGAAGTTAGGATCATCATCCGCTAAGGTTGATGGCGAAGTTTCTGAACCATAGGCAATGAATGTGGTCTTAGGATGAAACTCACTATATTCTTCATGAATATAGCTTTCAATGTTTTTAGAATCGCAGACAAGTAAATCGGCATGTTTCACCATCAGCTTCTCAGAATACTTCCAGTATTTACGAATAGCTTTATTCCATTTAGCGCGCATCCATTCATGGCCATCAGGATTGACGTATAATTCACCGCCTAATGCTTCAATCTGTTTTTTGTAGTGATGAATAAATGGTCCAATACGGCAGGCTAAGATATAAATAATAGGATGTTCGATATCGCGTTCTTTAATGTATTGAATACATCTTTTTAACGCCGCAATATCATAATATACCGCTTTAGCGGGACCGATTTGTGGCACAAAGACGTTAAAACATTTGGCATCGTTATACATAAAACGACCATTACGGTTACTCAAACAGGCCACGTGATAGGTAATATCCTGACTTTTACGATAAGCGGTCAGCTTTTCTACAAAGGTTTCAAAACCGCCATAAGAAGCAGGGATACCCTTGGAACCGATAATAAAAACCTGTCTTTTCTTTGTACTATAATCAGGGTTACTTTTATGCAGTTGTAATTCTTCTACGTTTTTATTATTAATAATCATAAGAATATCCTTTATTAACGAGCACCTTTTTTAGTAAAAGTGGCCTGAAACGTTTTAAATATCACAATAATGTCAAGCCAAAGGTTCCAGTTTTTATAATAGTAAACATCTAACTTCATACGTTCTTTAAAGCCGAGATCACTGCGGCCATTGGCCTGCCACATGCCAGTTATACCTGGTTTAGAGCGGATAATAACATCATAGTCATCACCCATTTCTGCTTTTTCACCTGGTAAATACGGACGTGGACCAACTAGGCTCATTTCTCCTTTTAAAACATTAAAGAACTGAGGAAATTCATCGATCGAACTGCGTCGTAATGATTTCCCCGTTGGGGTGACGCGAGGATCATAACGTAATTTTTTATGTTTATGATACTCTTCCCTAATGTCTTTATTGACTTTCATCATTTCCTCTAGCTTTTCTTCTGCATGTGGGATCATTGTTCTAAACTTATAAATGGTAATCGTTTTCCCACGAAAACCAATACGTTTCTGTTTAAAGATAATCGGATCATGATCACCATGTCTGATATAAGAGATCTTCACAAAGATCGCCATAATGGCGGTTATAAGGCAGCCAATTAAAGAAATCAGAATATCGAAGAAACGCTTCCAGAAACGATCAAAAACACTTGGGGTATCTTTTGAGGTACTGATTAAGAGAATCCCATCAAAATCCTGTACTTCCGAAGAGAAGTTGACTAAGTTATAGTCTTCCGGCATATATTTGACAGAATCCACTAATTTAGCGGAACGCTCTAAGATCGTATTGAGATCTTTCCCTGAGAGTTCAGGTTCCCCGATGACGATCTGATCGATATCATTTTCTTTGATGACCACATCAAAGTTCTTATAGTCAAAGACATGATGGGCATCACGGTTATAAAATAACTCTTCAGACATTTCATACTGTTCTTGGAAATAGTGGGGATCATTGAGATCAATGAAACCTACGACTTCGGTTATAGCGAATTTATTATCATTGACAATACAGCCATAACGATAAGCTGTTTCACTGGTACCCACTACTAAAGTCTTCTTACTTAAGACACTTCTAAAGACCACGCGTAAGAAGTAAGAAACAAACAAATCGACAAAGAACATAATCGTTGATAAGAAGATTAAATAACGTCTTGGCACCCCTTCAAATGTGGAAGGCATAATAATCGCAAAGGTGATCATATAAAGAATCGTTGCGAGAAAAACTTTACGAATTTCATCCCAAATAAGGGAATCTTTGATACTGTAATGTCCCATGACGAATAAGTAGATAATATAAAGACCTAAGTCCTGTCTAAACATTGGCGGATTTAAATGCCATGCTGTATAAATTAAATAAAATACCAAACACTCGATAATCACGAGGATCAACGAGAGGATTTTTTTACTTCTCATATAAGAACCTCCGTTTGCCTTTTTATTATAACCTTGCCTATCGTTATTTACAAATATATTTCATTAATGGCTCATATAAGGCGCTGACTTCTTATATTTTTTTGGCCAGTTATAGGAAGAAGTGTAGACCCACATGGCATCCTGCCATGAATGAAGCGTGCCGGCTGCGACACTGATTTCCTTTTGACCATCACGTTTATAATGAATATAAGTGAGATACGGATCACTGTGATCATAAGTCGCCGGCGTATCAATATATTTATAGACATCATAAACGGGTTTAGGCTGGTTCTTTTCATCTAAGAGACCACATGATAAGCCAACTTTCGTTTCATCCTGATGATCTTTAAGGCGATAAAAGTTAAAACTCTTAATAAAGGATAACTGTGAGGCTTTATAGTAAGCCTGAGCAACGCTAGCTGCCTGCTGGTTTTGGCTTTCTTTTGTATTTGAACCTGATGAAGGTCCCCCTTCGGTTAAGTAAACAGAGCGCATCTGCCCTTTATACTTGAGGCTGTTTTGATCTAAATATTCACCTAATACCTCTAAGTTAGAGAAGGTAATAATCTTTGAAGTATTATAATCTCCCGTCAAATTGCCCGTCTCCACATCACTGCCGGCATAATTGCTTTTGGTATTAATGGCACTATATAAATGCGGCGCAATAGCCCAGTCGTAGGCCCCACGAGCATTGGTATAATGCGCTAACCAATCGAGCATTTCTTTAGGTTTGAGACAATAGCCATAAGCCGCTGCATCTACTTCACTCTGTGCAGCATTCCACATATGGGTAAAAGGCACAACAACCTGTGCATTCGCTGCATATTTTTTCACTGCTAAGTTGCTTAAACGTAAGGTTCTTTCATATTCTTCCATATAGGTATTGAGATCATGACAGTTATAGAAATAATAAGTGGAATCAATCTCATTTGAGATGACATAATTGGAAATATAGCCCTGCTGAGCATTTTGCGAATAACGCTTGGCAAGAAATTCCATCGTCGCAATAAGGTACTCACGTCCTAGATCATTAGCTGTATTTGTCCCCATCAGAGTATTGCTGACAGGGGAATCATACTTAAGGGCGTCAGGATAAGTGGTATAATAGCCGCCGCTTTTCCAGGCCGCGATAATAGCAATGACATTCATATGACGTTTGGAAGCTTCCTGAACATACTTATCATATTCACTTACTGCGTCTTTATGGAAATAGTACATTTTTCCATTCACTTTCATCGATATAGCATCATTAGGAATCATCATCGTTTTTCCATTGACTGGTTCGTTAGAATAAATGAGCTCTGAAATCGCAATATTAATAGTAATGGACTTCACGTTTAAGTCGTCAGCATATTTGAATTCATTTTCCCGATCTGCATCCGCAAACATCCCTTTGATCGTACTTTGTTTAAAACGAACATTCTGATTTTCTGATAAGATGTCTGTAGCATAGACCGGGCCATAAAGAATAGTGTTTTCATAAATAACATAATATTTATAATATAACGCATCATAGCCGTTTGTATAACGATCAATCGTAAAGGTTCTATTTGTCCCACAGCGATAACGACCAATGAAGGTTCCCTGACTTTTCACACTACTGCTTATACCCCTTATTGTATCAGTAGAATAATAGTCATTGGCATGATAGGCATATACATAGGCATGACCGCTCACACCTAACCGATGAAGGGAAATCACTACCTGATTTTTTGTGACTGATACGATCATTGGATGATTAGAACCCTGAGATTTATTCTGATAAAGATAAAGACTTGAGAAAACAAGTGTAATCATGAGTAATACAATTGCTAATTTTTTCTTCATAATAGCACTCCTTTCTTCCCATCATCTCATAGGGACTGCAAATAAACCCAAACATTTTTCCTTTTCTTGACGCTATTCTACGCAAAAAAGCAGAAATCGTCAAATCAGCAATTCTGCCTTTCATTCTGATTATAAACATAGAAATTATTGCAAATGCAATGGCCTTTACAAAAAATAATATTAGCAATATCTTCCCACTTAGCTGTTACGTTGACCGATGGATTTACCTTCTTATTTAACGAAAGAAGTTTTTTGTCGGTTACCGACCGGATGATTTTTTTAGCGATTGTTTTTAAGGTAAAGTGTATAACTTTGCTCTTTTGTAATCTTCTTTGATTTTACCGACAATAGTAGCGATGCAGCAGATACTGGATTTGTGAAAAGCAGAGATAACCCTGTGATTGATAATTGAATAGAATGTGCATCTTTACAAATATCCAAAATAATATAAAACAGGACGATCAGGTCCTGTTACTGCAGTTCATATTTTCCATTTACATAGTTCCAATTATTAGAAATATTCTCGTTGGTATTGTCACCATAATTCACAAGATATCTTGCAATGTTTTTGCCTTTATTGTTTTGACATGTGACACCATTGATATTCAAGAGTTCAATGGCATCGCCTCGTACTTTGTTGAAGGTATTATTTTTGATTGTAAAGTTCTTATGTTTGTATTTTAAGTATTGTGGTTCATTATAATGGGTGCCGATGCCTGATAATACATTGGTTAATTAACAGTTGGTAACGGTAATATTCTCGCAGGTCGTATGGTCATAGGGAATGGTCGTCCCCTGCCCTTTAATGGCTGAATCAAATGCGATGGCTAGACCGCCAATGAGGTTTTGTTTTCTCTTTGTCCCTTTATAGAAGTAATGATGAGAGATATTGACATGATCAATCTTTGCATTCTTGACAGCATTGACTTCAATCATATGCATTCCCGAAAAGTTCTTCCAGGTCATATTTTTGATTGTCAGATTATGTCCATGATCAATTTCAATGCCTTTATGATAGTTGGTCGCATTATCCTTATGAATTTGACCATCCCAAATACCGCCTTCGATGACGACCTTACTAAAGCCGGTATAGCCCTTCTTTAAGGGATGGAAGACAATAAAGGCATTTTCAGGATGCTTCGCAAAGAATTTCTTTTTCATAACGGTTTTGGCACTGGCTTTTAAAGTGATGTTACGGCGCAGATAGATCTGTTGGGAATAGAAGGTTCCTTTCGGAATCGTCACCGTAGCCCCGCTTGGTGCACTATCAATTGCTCTTTGAATGGCATAGGTGTCATCTTTCTTGTCATTTGCTTTAGCGCCAAAGCTTGTAACGGAAATGTTTTTGGCACTTACCGGCATACTCATCATTGCCGAAACAAGTAGTGAAGCCGTTATTACTGGTATATATTTCTTCATAAATATATCCTCCATCTTTGTTTGTTTTATCACTACACGCGTAAAAAAGGAATGCCATGTAAATGACATTCCCAGTATTATTCTCTTATTATTTAGATTGATGTGTTAAGCCTCTAGAATTTGGGCGTTTATATGATTTGAAAGCATAAATTGATTTAGTATTTTTGTAATATTTATTCCTCAGCTTATTATAGTTTCCCTTTGTACCTTTCAAACGATAACCATTTTCTCTTAATTCGTAGTCCCCAGGTGCGTTATCAAAATAGGCTTTTTCATAAAGCTTTTTATTTTTAATGCCTAGTGCCTGAATTTCTTGATATCCACCGCTACCCCATAAGTGACCTTCTGAAATCCAGCAATTCCTTGCTTTATTAATTCTCGTAGGAACGGTAAATTGAGAATTAAGAATCACAGCTTTTCCATTCCTATACGTTGCCACAAAGTTAAAACCTTTCCAATTGCCTTTTCCAAGTAAGAAAAGTTCTGGAGTGCCATCTTTATTTAAATCATAAGTGAAATAGCGTCCAACATTAATCTTTTCTTCCATGTATTTCTCATAATAGCTGATTTGATTCTTTAAAGCACCATGGGGATTGTTGATAACCTTGGCATAAGCGCTAGTATAACCACTCGCATAAACAGGTGATGTTCCCACAAATAATAAAGATGATGTCATTAAGGCAGATAATAATTTCTTCATAGTTAATCCTCCTCTTCTTTCTTATCTCCTTATACCATCATTATAGCACCGCTTTTTTCAATCTCGCCAAAAACGACATATCCTTGCAAAAAAGGAATGCCATATAAATGACATTCCCTCGAATCATTAACGTTTAGTGATCTTTTTCCAAGACCATTTCTTATTCCAGTTAAATGAAGTACTATAAACATTCATAGCTGACTTCCAAGACGTTGCTTTTTTAGCTGAACCTTTTCCATTGCGCTTATAAGAAATGTATTTCAGATAACCTTTTGTCCAGGCTGAAGAACTCTTTGTATCAATGTGCTTATAGACCTTGTAAGCTGGTTTCTGAGAACCATTTGATTTAAGTAAGCCAACTGATAAACCATTCTTTGCTTCTGAAGCCTCATCTTTTAAACGATAGTAGTTGAATGATTTAATGAATGGTAAATGAGCGACTTTATAATATTCATAAGCGACTGTCGCCGCCTGATATTTAAGATTCTTTGTCGAGATCTTACCAGAAGAAGCACCTGATTCTGTTAAGTATACACTTCTCTGTTTACCATTATACTTAATTGTATTTAAGTAACTGCTTAAGACTTCTAAATTAGTAAATGTTAATTCTTTCGTTGTCTTATAGTTACCTGTTAATACACCCATTGAACTATCAGATAATGTCTGCTGTGCTTTTGTATTGACAACGCCGTAGCAGTGTGGTGCTAAAGCCCAGTCATAGTTCCCCTGTGCTTTTGATGTTTTAGCTAACCAGTTGGTCATCTTTAATGGTGCGAAAGATGGACCAGGACATTCTTTGAAGACCTGACCGGCACTCTTTGCCCAGTAATGTGTATATGGTACAGCAACTTTCACATTACCTGCATATTTCTTAATAGCTAAGTTAGATAAACGTAAAGCTCTTGAATATTCTTCCATGAACTTATTGAAGTTGCTTGTATTATACCAATAATGTGTAAAGTCAATTTCATTACCTAATACATAAGTACTGATATAACCATTGGCTTTAGACTGAGAATAACGATGAGCTAAGAATTCGATCATCGCAATAAAGTCATCACGACCAGTAGCATTAGATGTGTTCTGACCCATTGTGATCGTACTCTTAGGTGAGTTATATCGTAATGCTTTCGCATAAGTATTGTAGTTTTTATTTGTCCAGGCAATTAAAATACCAATGACATTCATCTTTGCGGCTGAAGCTTTCTGGATCACAGAATCATAATAGTTAACAGCACTGGTATTAAAATAATACGTCTGTCCATTCACCTGATATGGTGTTGCATCAGCCGGAGCAACGCTCTTAGAAGCATACATCAATGTGCCTAAATCAATGTTTAATGTAATTGATGAAACACCTAAATCTTTGGCATATTTGATATTAGATGCATCACCTTCTGTATAGAGACCTTTCACTGATTTCTGAGTGAAACCGATGCTCTTTTTAGCAGAGGCAATAGAAGTCGCATAGATTGGTCCTTTCACAATCGTATTACCATTTAATAAATAATACTTGTTATATAAACCATCACGACCATTGGCATCATAACGATTCACTGTAATCGTTTTAGACTGACCTTTGCTTACTTTTCCTAAAGCTGTTCCTTTTGTTTTTACTGATTTGGATACACCTCTAGTGGTATCCTTTTTCGCATATTCATTGGCAGAATAAGCATAAAGTGTCCCACTTTTTTTAGCTTTGGTGATCTTAATCTTGATCTTACTTGCGGTAACGCTGACACTCATAGTGTTACTTGCAGCGGAAACATTCTTCACTGGATTAGCGAAGACAACAGATAAGATCATTGAAAAAGCAATCACAAAAAATAGATTTTTCTTTTTCATAAACGTTCTCCTTCTTTCATTAATCTATCCGCCTCAAGTATACCTCGAGAACAAACCGCATTCAAGTTTCATTCCTGATCCTTTGAGGTTGACTTAAGTCATCACTGCATAGTACTTTTCACTGCCACATAACTTTCAGTCCCATCATTCGCACTTCTGAAAGTGGAAACGATAAAGTTTTTATAGACTAGTAAGCCATCATCCCCTGTTCCAAAACAGCTACTATGATAACTTGTCGATAAAGGCTCGCCAATCAGTCGCTTAAGGGTTGCAATTGGCGTTGCAGACGTTGCGGCCTTTCTTAACAGATTTGTTAAAACACCGTCATAATGACCTTGACCATCAAATGCATAGAACATATTATTATAAGCCGCAATACCCGTTACAGCCATGCCATTGTCATAATAGAGTTTCTTCTTTTTCTCATCCCATTTGACAATACGAGTCGGCTTTTTGGTTTTGACCGCCTTCATCTGGGGAGCTTTCATTAGTTTCAGCTTTTTCACCTTGTCTTTAAGTTTGATGGCAAAGCCATCGGCTTTATTAGGCTGATAAAAAGTCTTGCCAATCACAACATAGTTGGTCTTTTTGTGTAAAGCAATGGTAATTTTCTTTTGTCCAAGAGCATAAGCAAGATACGCAAATGCACAAACTTTTGCATCTCGACTATTCTTACCATTAAAGAAATCAACGGCCACTAATGCCGGATTCGTTTTATTAAATGTATAGGTTCGCGCTTTCTTTTTACTTTTATATTTCACTATCTGATCGAAATAATGCTGGAGACGTTTTTTACCTTTATAAGGATGCTTTTTAAGATATTCTTTAGCATAGAAAAGAGCTACCATCTTTTCTCCTTCTTTTGTGGCAATCAGCTGGGTATCCTGATTATAATAGCGACCATTAAGCTTATACATAATCAGTTTGCCTTTTTGATCTGCATAATAAGTATATTTATTTTTCTTATAGATTCCCTTTCGCAAAGCCCCGGTATCTTTATCAAAGCAGTAATAAACATTGCCAATCTGATAGAGACCCTTCACGATAATCCCATTGACATAATAGTAACGATGTTTCTTCTCATTAATCCAGCCATTTTTGGGGGCAACGGAAGGATTTGATAAATCCGCAAAGCTATCGCCCACATCCATAGTAATATCGGCCTGCTCTAAAACTTTATAAGCAATGTATTTCATCCCCTGATCATTAGGATGCAAAGCCACATCCTTACGCGTAATTGTATAAGAGTTGCCATCCTTATCATAAAGGATACCACCAATTTTATTCATATAATTGGGATTTTTCGTGATTTGATGTAATGAAGCAATATGACAATTCATATCTCTTGCCACATTGTTTAAGATCGTTGTACTCTTTTCAGGAATACTCATATCACGATAATGGAAATCGGCTAAGAAATCCATTACCAGAACCACTGTCGCCTGAGGATTATACTGTTTCACCACACTGACAAAATGACGTAAGTTTTCCTCATACACATCGAGGAGTTTTTTATTTCCGATCTGATCTGTATTTTCAATAACCACTAAATTATATGGATGGTTTTGACTCAGCTCTTTAACCTCTGTTTCATCCACTTGTAACATGCCTGTATTGGTTTGCCAGTAGATGTTCTTAACGTCATAGTTAACCTCATCATAGTGTTTCTTAAGTTCATTTTGAACCTGATGGACCCAGTCCATCTCTGCCGTAGAAGCCCCCATACCACAGTTATTGTACCAGACTAGCGGAGTATAAGGCGTTTAGGTGATACTATCCCCTAATGCTAAAAAACGATATGTGCTTTGGGCATGCACAACCTGTAATGTGCTTACGCACATCAGCAGACTGACCATGAACGATATTAATTTCTTCATAAGTTTCTTCCTTTCATTATAAATTCAAAGCGTTTACATAAAAAGATCAAGAGAACGGCTACCTTAAAGATAACCTTTATTTAACGATAATCGTTACTTTTCTCGTAATATGGTGAGCTGTTGCATAAACAGTTGTCCGTCCTTTTTTCAAGGCATGGATTTTCCCCTTCTTAATCCGCACGATCTTTTTATTTTTAACCTTCCATTTAATCTTTGTCTTCGGTTTATTCACCTTCACTTTGATTTTTGCTGTTTTGTGTTTCCGTAAAACAATCTTTTTCTTGGTGAGTTTAAACCGTGGTTTCTTGACCAAATAATATAACGTATACTTCTTTTTCTTAGAAACAGCTTTAATCGTCACTTTTCCAGTTTTCTTAAAGGTGATGATACCTTTTTTACTCACTTTCGCAATCTTTTTATTGCTGGTTTTATACTTATATTTTCCCTTATAGCGCAGTTTTACCTTTTGTCCTATATAAACTGTTTTCCGTTTGACTTTCTTCTTTTTCTTTTTTGTCTTCTTCTTTGCTACTTTTAAGACGGGGAGCGTTTCATCTTTGATCCAGGCCCGACAGTGAATACAGCGATAACGCTTAATCCCTATCATTGTCGTGGTTGGGGCGACCACGACTTCTCCCGCATCGCTATCATGAGCAGCATCGGAAGCCGCATTATAAAGTGTTGTATTAATAGCAGACTGCTGAGACTTTTTCACAATATTGAAGAAGTTCCACTGTTTACTCCAATCCATAGCATTATCATAAACAGTCATAACATCCTTCCAGCCTTCAACAGAGAACTTTTCGGTATTCATCTGTTTTGTCCCGTTTTTATAATAATTGATTTCTTTGAGATAAGGATCCGCCACTTCTAGTGTTGAAGGGGTATCAATAGCTTTAAAGACATCATAAATAGGTTTCTTAACGCCCTGATCATTGATTAAGCCAACACATAAATGTTTCTTCGTCTCATCCGCATGATCATAAAGACGATAATAATTATAGCTTTTCACAAATGGCAGCATTGCACATTTATAATAAGTCTGAATAAAGGAAGCAGCCTGTTTATTCAAATTCTCCGTGGAATTATCATCTGAAGAAACACCTGATTCAGTTAAATAAATCGAACGCATATGCCCCTGATATTTTAATAAATCCTGAGATAAATAATCCTGTAAAAGTTCCATATTGCTGTAGGTAAGATGCTCAGTGCTATGAATATCCCCATTAATGGCGCCATAGCGGACATCCGTATAGGCAATATTACTTTTAGCATTCATCGAACCATACACATGGGGGGCTAAGTTCCAGTTAAAATCTCCCTGTTCTTTTGATACTTTAGCAAGCCAATTGATCATATCATAAGGTTTTAAACTTGCCCCGCTGTTTTCTTTTCCAAGCTTCTTTTCATCACCACACCAGTAATGCGTAAAAGGGACAACAACATCCGTATCGGAGGCATATTTACCTATGGCTAAGGAAGCTAGACGAAGAGCTCGGCTATATTCTTCCATAAAGGTATTTAAGTTATCGCAGTTATAGAAATAAGGCGTAAAGTCTATTTCATTGCCAATTATGTAACTTTGAATCAAACCATGAGATTCATCCTGAGAGTAGCGCTGAGCAAGAAATTCCATCATAGCCAGATAATCATCTAATCCTTCGGTATTGGATGTATTTGTGCCAATAACTGCAGCTTTATGACCATTATAAATGAGTTCATCTGGATAACGTGTACCATTTTGATTCCAGGCAGCAATGACAGCCATCACATTCATGTGATTGGTGCTAGCGGGAACAATACGGCGATCTAACTTATTCACATAGGTAGTATCAAAATAATAGGTCTTCCCTTGACTTTGAAAAGAAATGGCACCTTCATGAGAAGCAGCGAATAACTCTGCTAAGTCAATATTAACCGTAATCGAGGAAACACCTAAATCTTTTGCAGCATCAACATTTTCAAGATCTTCATTAAAGAGACCTTTAATAGAATCCTGAGCAAAGGCAATATTATGAGAAGGATCCTGTCCATTCACATAAATAGGGCCGGCAAGAATAGTGCCATTATTCATCAGATAGTATTTATCATAAAGGTGATCCTTTCCCGCTTGTGTACGTTCTCGATAGAAATGCGCATCGCCACCCGTATAGTCACCTACTTTTGCGCAGCCATCATCTTTCTTACTGATGCCTTTCATAGCATCACCAGAGGGATAACTATTAGCAGGATACGCATACAGTGTACCTGGTAACTCATTAGTGATATGTATATCAATCTGTGACACATTAGCATAAGCGCTCATAGCAGGTGCTAGAGCAGATGCTTTATTTGTAAATAATGTAAGCAAGAGACATATTAAGACTCCCATAACCCCAAAACGTTTCATAAGTTTCCTCCAAAAAATAAAAATGGCCTTATGAAAGACCATTTCTTAACCAACTATTTGACAGTGACTTTAACACTCTTTGTTAAACCATTGGCTTTAGCATAAACATAAGTTGTGCCTTTTTTCTTACCAGTGATAGTACCATTTTTCACAGTCGCTACCTTGGCATTTTTTGAAGACCATTTTACTGTATTAGCTGGCTTAACAGTCTTGGCTTTTACAGTATAAGATTTCTTTACTTTAACAGTGACCTTAGATTTGCTTAAAGTTAATGTTGCCGCTTTCACTGTAAAAGTAACAGTGTATTTCTTAGAGCCTTTCTTGAAAGTGATATTGACTTTTCCTGCTTTTTTAAACTTCACAACACCTTTGCTTGTAACTGTCGCAACTTTCTTATTGCTTGACTTAAAACTTTTAGCTCCCGATAACTGAATTGTCACCTTTTGGAAAACATAAACTGTTTTAGCTGTCTTTGTCTTTGTAACTTTGACTTTAAGACTTGATGGTGTTGTTGCAGATGTAATTGTAGCCAACTGATCAGCTGTATCGCCAGCAGCATTTACAACACTCATAGGTAATGCTGGTGTCGCCCCTAACACGGCAGCAGCAGTTAATACTGATGCAAATTGTTTTTTAAGATTCATAATCTTACCTCCATATTCATCATTGATAATTTCATCGTACTCCCTGAAATATTGAAAGTCAATGAATCCCCTTTTAATTTAAAGCCTTTTCAGATTTTCTTAAGCTTCACTTAAAGCTTCTTTTGAAGCTAATGCAAGTAATGTAAATAAAGTGACAGTATTAAGGAAGGAAGGTCCTACCACTAATGAAATACCAGCATACCCAACCAAACCTGCTAAATAAGCTAATGCATAAGGTTTATAGCTGTTTTTTATGAGGGATCTTATTAATAATACCCAAAAAGATAAATAAGTAACAAAGCCTAAAATTCCTGTCGATAAGAAATATTCTAACAATTCATTATGAGCAGTCGTACGTGAAACGCCTTGATAAACTGCATATTTATCTAACATTGCAGAGACACAATTCGGACCTACACCGAAGAATTTTTCTCTGATTGACATATGCTGGAAGCTAATAAAAGAACCACGCCAGATATTAATACGGTTATTAAAGATTGGTAACTGTAAGTTATTCACTACACAGTAAATAGAGAAGATCAGCCAACCGCATAATGCAATTACAAACAGAGTTAAAATCACTTTCTGCATAACTTTATAAACTTTCTTTAATGTATCATCCGAAGCCTTATGCTCAATAACTAATAGTATTCCTAATATCACAGCTATAACCAGATAAAGTTTATTGCTTAAATGAGAGGATAAGGCATCTAACTCTAACTGTTTATAGGGAATGATATAAAGATGGTTAATAAGATCTGTAATCAATGCCGCAAAGACAAATAAGAAATACTGAAGCAGATATACCTTCATATATTTACTATGAGACAGGCAGTAAATACCAATCACAAATAACCCAAAAACACATCCTAAAATCATCCCATTGGCCCTTACAAGCAATGAAGATAAATACCCCAAAAATACTATAATCCCATAGAGGATCTGATCTTTCTTTTTGTCACTGCGAATAAGCATTGCCACAAAGAAAGGAATAAAAAGGCAAAAATATTCTGATAAATAGTCTATATGACCGATCGTAGAAATAAAATACACACGATCAGATAAAGTCATTTGCGGTAAAGCCATATGTAATGGATCAATCGTTAATGAATTAAGAATAGCTGTGATTTCCAAAAAGAGAACAGGTGCTGCCCAAATATAGTGAATAGGCAGCGGTGCTTCAATTTTAGAAATCATGAAGTACATAAAGATGACTGCTAAAAGCAGAAAACCACCCACCTTAAATGTTAGATCACCTGTAAAAGCATGCATCCCAAAACGAGATGTTAAGGAAGAAATTAACACCACTACGCCAAAACCTAATAATGCATAATCCATTGGCTTAACACTTTCTAAAAACAACTTTTTTAACCCATCCAAACCTTTTTCTTTAACAAGCATAACTAAATCATTAATAATACTGATTCCAAGCAATATTCCTATCACTGCAAAGGCCCGCCAAAAGACCGCAACCTTAAAGTCACGTATGTCAATATAGGAATTGTGATAGATCACCGGTAATATTACTAGCGTAAAAATTATATAACATTGAATAAGATATTTTTTCATTGTCTTTATCATTATTTTTCCCTACAACTTTCTATAACAGCAACATTGCTCCTCTAAAAAAGGCCCTAGATATAAACATATTTGTAATATTTAAAACATTTTATTACACATTGTCTATAGATTGGCTTTGTCTTCATTATATCCTGACCATTTCCAATCAGATTGTCCGTATAATGATGAAAATGCACAATATCACCTTTATGAATTAGAAAACGCTAATCTTGTTTAAACACATTTTTATATTTAGTGATAACATAGTGAGTCATCCTATGAAGAAAATAATTAGCTTATGTCTACACTTCTATTGATCACAGCAAATATCAAAAAAACAAATATTTTCTTTCCCATAGAATTCCCCTTTTATAATGTAATATTATACAACATATT